>CAWIBA010000001.1:0-147114 GCA_963834275.1 uncultured Actinomycetota bacterium
GCAGCTCGGCCTTGGCGATGCGCGACATCCGGGCGGAGGAGTCCCTCGAGCCTCAGGACGAGGCCACCGCGGAGCTGGCCCTTGCCGCGGTCGAGCTCCTCGGGGCTGATACCGTGCTCGGCGAGGCGCCGGAGCTCGCCGCGGACGACGGCCGGAGCACCTGCGGACCGCGGGAGGGCAGGCAGCCGAGCCGACACCGAGGACGCCCGGCATCGGAGTAGTGCGCGGCGTAGGAGTACACGGAGTAGGCCAGGCCGCGGTGCTCGCGGACCTCCTGGAACAGCCGCGAGGACGTGCCGCCGCCCAACGCACCGTTGAGCACGCCGAGGGCGTAGCGGCGGTGGTCGGTGCGCACCATCGCGTTGACGCCGAGCACCAGGTTCGTCTGCTCGAACGGCCGGGTGCCGATCACCTCCCCGGCGCTGGCGCGCCGGGCGCGCGGCCCGCCGTACCGGCGCCGGACGGGCGGTGTGTCGGCCAGGAAGTTGGCCCGCGAACGCCGCCGGACCTGGCGTACCACGGTCGCGTGGTCGACGTTGCCGGCGACCGCGACCACCGTGTGCTCGGGCGGCGTAGCGGGACCGGTAGTAGCGCACGATCTGGGCCCGGGTGAGCGCGTTGATCGACTCCCGGTGCCCGGCGATCGGCCGGCCGAGCGGCCGGTACCCCAGGCCTGCTCGGCGAAGAGGTTGTTGACGACGTCCTCCGGGTCGTCGTCGTGCATGGCGATCTCGTCGAGGATCACCTCGCGCTCGGCCTCGACGTCCTCGGGCGCCAGCGTCGAGGAGGTGATCATGTCGCCGAGCACGTCCACGGCCAGCGGCAGGTCCTCGTCGAGGACCCGGGCGTGGAAGCAGGTGTACTCCTTGGCGGTGAAGGCGTTGAACTCACCGCCGACCCGGTCGAGCGCGACCGAGATGTCCATGGCGGTGCGCTCGGGCGTCCCCTTGAAGAGGAGGTGCTCCAGGAAGTGCGAGGCCCCCGACAGGGTCGGGGCCTCGTCCCGGGAGCCGACGGCGACCCACACTCCGAGGCGGCCGAGCGGACGCCGGCCAGCGCCTCGGTGACCACGCGCAGCCCGCCCGGGAGGACGGTGCGGCGCACCGTGGAGAAGGTGCCGCCGCCGTCCTCGTCGACGAGGAGGGTGCGGGTCGTGCCGGGCTTCTGCTGTGCTGCGAGCGGCACGGGAGGCCAAGGGAGGGCTACGCGTCCCCGGACCGGCGCCGTCGTCCTCGACCACCGGGACCAGCGACAGCTTGCCGCGGTCGTCGATCTCGGCGATCTCGACCTGGACCTTCTGGCCGACGGACAGGACGTCCTCGACGGCTTCGACCCGCTTGCCGCCGGCCAGCGCGCGCAGCTTGCTGATGTGCAGCAGGCCGTCCTTGCCGGGCAGGAGCGAGACGAACGCCCCGAAGTTCGTCGTCTTCACGACGGTGCCGAGGTAGCGCTCGCCGACCTCCGGCATCGTCGGGTTGGCGATGCCGTTGATGATCGTGCGGGCGGCCTCGGCCGACTCGCCGTTGGTGGCGCCGATGTAGATGGTGCCGTCGTCCTCGATGCTGATCTGCGCACCGGTGTCGTCCTGGATCTGGTTGATCATCTTGCCCTTGGGGCCGATCACCTCACCGATCTTGTCGACGGGGATCTTGACGGTGATGATGCGCGGCGCGAGCAGCGACATCTCCTCGGGAGCGCTGATCGCCTCGTTCATCACGTCGAGGATCGAGAGCCGCGCGTCCTTGGCCTGGGTGAGGGCCGCGGCCAGCACGTCGGCGGGGATGCCGTCGAGCTTGGTGTCGAGCTGCAGCGCGGTGACGAACTCGCGGGTGCCGGCGACCTTGAAGTCCATGTCGCCGAACGCGTCCTCGGCGCCCAGGATGTCGGTCAGCGCGACGTACTCGGTCTTGCCGTCGACCTCGTCGGAGATGAGGCCCATCGCGATGCCCGCCACGGCGGCGCGCAGCGGCACACCCGCCTGGAGCAGCGACATCGTCGACGCGCAGACGGAGCCCATCGAGGTGGAGCCGTTGGAGCCCATCGCCTCGGAGAGCTGACGGATCGCGTAGGGGAACTCGTCGCGGGTGGGCAGCACGGGAAGGATCGCCCGGCGCGCGAGCGCACCGTGGCCGACCTCACGACGCTTCGGCGAGCCGACCCGACCGGTCTCGCCGGTGGAGAACGGCGGGAAGACGTACTTGTGCATGTAGCGACGCGTCTTCTCCGGGGAGAGCGTGTCCAGCTTCTGCTCGAGCGTCAGCATGTTGAGCGTGGTGACACCCAGGATCTGGGTCTCGCCGCGCTCGAACAGCGCCGAGCCGTGCACGCGCGGGATGACGCCGGGCTCGGCGTACAGGTCGCGGATGTCGCTCACGCCGCGGCCGTCGATGCGGACCTTGTCGCGCAGCACGCGCTCGCGGACGAGCTTCTTGGTGAGCGCGCGGAAGGCGGCGCCGAGCTCCTTCTCGCGGCCCTCGAAGTCGGCCCCGACCTTCGTCAGGACGGCGTCCTTGACCTCGTCCATCTTGGCCTCGCGCTCCTGCTTGCCGGCGATGGTGAGCGCCTGGGCGAGGTCGGAGGCGGCAGCGGACTCGACCGCAGCGAACGCGTCGTCCTCGTAGTCGAGGAAGACCGGGAACTCCTGGACCGGCTTGGCGGCCTGCTTGGCCAGCTCGGCCTGCGCCTCGCACAGCTGCTTGATGAACGGCTTCGCGGCGTCCAGACCGCCGGCCACGACCTCCTCGGTCGGAGCCGTCTTGCCGGAGCGGACCAGGTCCCAGGTCTGCTCGGTGGCCTCGGCCTCGACCATCATGATCGCGACGTCGCCGGTCTCGGTGACGCGGCCCGCCACGACCATGTCGAAGACGGCCTCCTCGAGCTGGCTGTGGCTCGGGAACGCGACCCAGTCACCGTCGATGAGGGCCACCCGGGTGCCGCCGACCGGGCCGGAGAACGGCAGGCCGGAGAGCTGGGTGGACAGCGACGCGGCGTTGATCGCCAGCACGTCGTAGGGGTGGTCGGGGTCGAGCGCCATCACCGTGATGACGACCTGGACCTCGTTGCGCAGGCCCTTCTTGAACGTCGGGCGCAGCGGCCGGTCGATCAGGCGGCAGGTGAGGATGGCGTCCTCACCGGGACGACCCTCGCTGCGGAAGAACGAGCCGGGGATCTGGCCCACGGCGTACATCCGCTCCTCGACGTCGATGGTGAGCGGGAAGAAGTCGAAGTGGTCCTTCGGGTGCTTGCCGGCCGTGGTGGCCGACAGCAGCATCGTCTCGTCGTCGAGGTAGGCGGTGACAGAGCCCGCCGCCTGGCGGGCGAGCAGCCCGGTCTCGAACTTGACGGTGCGCTGGCCGTGCTTGCCGTTGTCGAGGACGGTCTCGACGGCGTAGATCTCGGGTCCCTCCATGGGGTTCCCCTTTCCGGTATTCGTTCCAGAGGTGTCCGGAGCGAGCACGCGGGGCGCCTTCGGTATTGGGGGCCGGTCTTCGATCGAGGCCCGCAGAGCGCTCCGGCGTACCGGGCTCTGAAGGCCACTACCGAGGACCGGGGCCCAGACGTCCGCGGTCGCTCCAACTTGAGAGTGGTGCCGTGTTCAGTTGTGGGTCCAGCTGTGGTGCCAGTTGCGCCGGGCCGACCCTAGCGAGGGGCCCGGAAGTGGCCGGAGCGGCACCCCCGGTGGGGATGCCGCTCCGTGTGCCTCAACGGCGCAGACCGAGCCGCTCGACGATGGAGCGGTAACGGTTGATGTCTTCCTTCTGCATGTAGTTCAGAAGGCGACGACGCTGACCGACGAGGAGCAGCAGGCCACGACGACTGTGGTGGTCGTGCTTGTGCTCCTTCAGGTGCTCGGTCAGGTGGCTGATCCGGTGGCTGAGCAGCGCGACCTGGACCTCGGGCGAGCCGGTGTCGCCGTCGTTGGTTGCGTACTCGGCGATGATCTTCTTCTTGGTCTCCGCGTCGGTTCCAGTGGCCACGCGCAGCTCCCTTCGGTTCTCGTTGCGCGGCGCGCCGGGGCCTGTTCACCCGGGCACTCTCAGTCCGCGGCCGTTCTGACGGCAGGTCGGTCCGACATGTCGAGTCGGACAACCGCCCAAGGTTATCCCAGCCGGGGGCCGATCTCCCAATCGGCGGCGGGGCGGCCAATTACCACGGGACCGTGGTAATTGGCCCCTCCCCACGGGGAACTCCCGGTGGGAACGGGCACATCGCCGTGGGAAGCGGACGCGTCAGCGGGCGAGCACCTCGCGGACGGCGGCCCGGGCGGCGGCCGGGTCGCGGGCCGCCAGCGCGGCCTCCGCGGCCGCCTCGCACGTGTCCATGGAGACCTCCGCGAGCTGGGCGCCGACCGGTCGGACCGCGGCCGACGCCATCGACAGCGAGGTGATGCCCATGCCGACGAGCGCGGTGGCCAGCAGCGGGTCGGCGGCGGCCTCGCCGCACACCCCCACCGGCTTGCCCGCCTGCTTGCCGGCCTCGGCGGTGATCGCGACCAGGGCGAGCACGGCCGGCTGCCACGGGTCGGTGAGGTGGGCGAGGTCGGAGGCCATCCGGTCGGCCGCCATCGTGTACTGGGTCAGGTCGTTGGTGCCGATCGACAGGAAGTCGACCTCCTCGAGGAACCGGTGCGCGAGCAGCGCCGCGCTCGGCACCTCCACCATCACACCCGCCTTTAGGCCCCGGCCACGCACCTCGGCGGCGAACTCCCGGGCCTCGTCGACCGTCGCGACCATCGGCGCCATCACCCACGGGGTGGTCCCGGACTGCTTCGCGGCGAGGGCGATCGCGTCGAGCTGACGCTCGAGCAGGCCGGGGTTGCCGAAGGACAGCCGCAGGCCGCGTACGCCGAGGGCCGGGTTCTCCTCCCCCTCGAGGGTGGCGAAGGCGACCGGCTTGTCCGACCCCGCGTCGAGCGTGCGCACGACGACGTAGCGCTCGGGACCGAACGCCGAGAGCACCGCCGCGTAGAGGTCCGCCTGCTCCTCCACGGACGGCTCGTCCTTGCGGTTGAGGAAGCAGAGCTCGGTGCGGAACAGTCCGCTGCCCTCGACGGGTCCCTGGGCGGCCTTCTCCGCGGAGGCACCGTCCGCGACGTTGGCCAGCACCTTGACCGGCGTGCCGTCGCTGGTCTGCGCCGGGCCGGTCCACGCGTCGAGCAGCGCGCGCTTCGCCTGCGCCTCCTCGACCCTCCGTGCGGCCCCCTCGGGGTCGGGACCGAGCTCGACCTCGCCGGTGGTGCCGTCGACGAGCACGTGGCTGCCGCCGGTCAGCGTCATCGCGCCGGCCACGGCGACCACGCACGGGATGCCGAGCTGCCGGGCGATGATCGCCGTGTGGCTGGTCGGACCGCCCTTCTCCGTCACCAGGGCCAGCACCTTCTCGGCGTCGAGGCCGGCGGTGTCGGCCGGGGCGAGGTCCTCGGCCACCAGGACGCTCGGCGCGTCGGGCTCGGGGACGCCGGGCTCCGGCTCGCCGATGATCTCGGCGGTCAGACGGCGCTCGAGGTCCCGCAGGTCCGTGACCCGCTCGGCCATCAGCCCGCCCATCTGGGCGAAGAGCTCGGCGAACTGGTCGACGCTTCCCCGCAGTGCGGCGAGCAGCCGGTCGCCGCCGTCCACCCTTCCGGCCACCGCCGAGCGCAGCCCGGGGTCGCGCGCGAGGCCGGCGGTCGCGGTGAGCACCTCCGCGGCCGAGCCCTGGGCCTGCGCGGCCCGGTCGGCCAGCCGCCCGGACACGGTGGTCACGGCCGCGTCGTACGCCGCCATCGCCTCGTCCGGGGCCGGCGAGGTGGCCTCGTAGGCGGCGATCGCGTCGGCGGAGATCTCGGTGCGGGCCACGAGCACGGGGCCGTAGGCGACGCCCGGCACGACCGGGGTGCCCGTGAGCAGGTCGGCGGTGCTCGAGCCGGAAGCGGAGTCGGTCGCGGATGTGAGCGGCGTCATGCGGAAAGTAAACCGCGCCGGTGCTTGACAGTCAACACATTCGGGCGTAAAACAACAGACACACAGATTCAACCGAGGAGCGGAGCTCGCGTGTATGCCGAGGAACGCCAGCAAGCGATCGCCGACCTGCTCACGCAGCGGGGCCGCCTCTCCGTGACCGAGCTCGCCGACAAGTTCACCGTCACCACCGAGACGGTGCGTCGGGACCTGTCGACGCTGGAGCGTGCCGGCATCGTACGCCGGGTGCACGGCGGCGCCATCCCTGCTGCGTCGCTCAGCGTCCTGGAGGTGACCGTCAACGAGCGGGACCTCGCCCAGAGCGACCAGAAGGACCGGGTCGCGGTCGCCGCGCTGGCCTTCCTCCCGCCCACCGGGGGCAGCGTGCTGCTGGACGCGGGCACCACCACCGCGCGGCTCGCGGGGCTGCTCCCCCTCGACGCGACGTACACCGTGTTCACCAACGCCGTGCCGATCGCGGGTCGGCTCGCAGGACGCCCCGGCATCGACCTGCACCTGCTGCCCGGCCGGGTGCGCCGCACCACCCAGGCGGCGGTGGGCGAGGAGACCGTCGCCGCCCTGGCCCGGCTGCGCACGGACGTGGCGTTCGTCGGCACCAACGGCCTCAGCGTCGCGCACGGCCTGAGCACCCCCGACGCCAGCGAGGCGGCCGCCAAGAACGCCATGCTGCGGTGCGCGCAACGCGTCGTCCTCCTCACCGACTCCTCCAAGATCGGCCACGAGAGCACCGTCCGGTTCGGCGACCTCGAGCAGGTCGACGTGCTCGTCACCGACGAGGGTCTCAGCGCCTCGGACGAGGCCGACCTCATCGCCCACGACATCGAGGTAGTGATCGCGTGATGCCCACGCCCGAACACCCGCAGACGCAGGCGAGGGTCCTCGCATGATCGTCACGCTGACACCCAACCCGAGCGTCGACCGCACGATCGAGCTGACCTCCACGCTGGAGCGCGGCGCCGTGCTGCGGGCCGGGGCGGTGACCTCGCAGGCGGCCGGCAAGGGCGTGAACATCTCGCGCGCCGCCGTCGCCGCCGGCGTTCCCACGATCGCGGTGCTCCCGGCCGCCTCGGACGACCCCTACGTCCTCGAGCTGCTCCGCGACGGGATCGACTGCCGTCCCGAGCCCCCGGCCGGCCCGGTGCGGATGAACGTGACGATCACCGAGCCCGACGGCACCACGACCAAGATCAACTCCCCCGGGGCGACCGCCGGCCCGGCCACGCTCGACCGGCTCCGGACCGCGCTGCACCAGCGCGCCGCACAGGCGGGCTGGGTGGTGCTGGCCGGCTCGCTGCCGCCGGGGGCCTCCGCGGACTGGTACGCGACGCTGGTGGCGGACCTGCGCGACCTCGGCGTCGGGATCGCGGTCGACACCTCCGACGCGGCGCTGGAGGCGATCGTCGCCCACCTCGACGACGCGGCCCCCGACCTGCTCAAGCCCAACGCCGAGGAGCTCGCCTCGCTCGTCGGCGGAGACCCGGACGCGATCGAGGCCGACCCGGCCGTCGCCGCGTCCGCGGCCCGGGTCCTGGTGGACCGCGGCGTCTCCGCGGTCCTGGCAACGCTCGGCGGCTCGGGAGCCGTGCTGGTCACCGCCGAAGGCGCGTGGCACGCCACCCCGCCCCCGACCACCGTGGTCAGCACGGTGGGCGCGGGCGACTCGAGCCTGTTCGGCTACCTGCTCGGCGCCCTGCGCGGCGCCGAACCCGCCGAACGACTGCGGCTCGCCGTCGCCTACGGCAGCGCCGCGGCAGCACTGCCCGGCACCACCATCCCGGCTCCCGAGTCGGTCCACCCGGAGCTCGCCGACGTCGCCGAGCTGACCACCCCACTTCACGATCGAGGAACCCCATGACCAGCCCGACATCGATCATCACCGAGGAGCTCGTCCGCCTGGACGTCTCCCTCGGGGACGACAAGACCGCCGTGATCCGCGGCCTCGCCGACCTCGTCGCACAGGCCGGCCGCACCGGCTCGCCCGACGGCCTCACCGAGGACGCCCTCGCCCGTGAGGCGACCTCCTCCACCGGGCTGCCCGGCGGCATCGCGATCCCGCACTGCCGCACCGAGCACGTCGACATCCCCACCCTGGCGTTCGCCCGGCTCGAGCCCGGCACCGACTTCGGCGCCAAGGACGGCCCGGCCGACCTGGCGTTCCTGATCGCCGCGCCCGCCGGCGGCGACGCCACCCACCTCGAGGTGCTCACCCAGCTCGCCCGGGCGCTGGTCCGGCCCGACTTCACCGACGGACTGCGGCAGGCGCAGACCCCCGCCGAGGTCGTCGCCCTGGTGGAGTCCGTCGTGCGGCTGCCCGAGCCCGCGGCGGCCCCGGCCGGCGCGTCCGCCGGTGCCGCGGCGCCGGCTGCGGCGCCCACCGCGCGGCGCAGCATCGTCGCGGTGACGGCGTGCCCCACCGGCATCGCCCACACCTACATGGCCGCCGAGTCGCTGGAGGCGGCCGCGGACCGGGCCGGCGTGGACATCCACATCGAGACCCAGGGCTCGGCCGGATCGCACCCGCTGTCCCGCGAGACCATCGCCGAGGCGTCCGCCGCGATCTTCGCCGCCGACGTCGGGGTGCGCGACCGGGGCCGGTTCGCCGGCAAGCCGGTCGTCGCCTCGGGCGTGAAGCGGGCGATCGACGACAGCGACGCGATGATCGCCGAGGCGCTCCGCTACGCCGACGACCCGCAGGCGCCGCGCGTCGAGGGCACCGCCGCCGGCGCCGCCGAGGGCGGCAGCACCGGCCAGGAGTCGTGGGGGCTGCGGATCCGCCGGGTCCTGATGACCGGCGTCTCCTACATGATCCCGTTCGTCGCGGCCGGCGGTCTGCTGATCGCGCTCGCCTTCCTGCTCGGCGGCTACGAGATCGTCGGCAGCGGCAACGACATCGCGGTCAACAACACGCTGTTCAACCTGCCCGACCTCGGCGAGGCCGGGCTCGAGCACGCGCTGTTCGGCAGCGCGTTCCTGGCCTACATCGGTGCGATCATGTTCACGCTCGGCGGTACGGCGTTCAGCTTCCTCGTGCCCGCACTGGCCGGCTACATCGCCTACGCCATCGCCGACCGGCCCGGCATCGCCCCCGGCTTCGTCATGGGCGCGATCGCCGGCGTGATCAACTCCGGCTTCCTGGGTGGCATCGTCGGCGGTGTCATCGCCGGCCTGGTCGCGCACTGGATCGCGTCCTGGAGCGTGCCGGTGTGGATGCGCGGTCTGATGCCGGTGGTGGTCATCCCGCTGCTCGCCACGCTGATCTCCGGCGCCATCATGCTGGTCCTGCTGGCCAAGCCCCTGGGCAGCCTGATGGCGTCCCTGAGCGACGGCCTGAACAGCCTGCAGGGCGGGTCCGCGGTCGTGCTCGGCGTCATCCTCGGGCTGATGATGGCCTTCGACATGGGCGGCCCGCTCAACAAGACCGCCTACACCTTCGCCACGGGTGGTCTCACCGCCGCAGCCGTCGCCGCCGGGGACTCTCCCGAGCTGCGGATCATGGCCGCCGTCATGCTGTCCGGCATGGTGCCGCCGCTGGCGCTCGCGCTGGCGACCGTCGTACGCCCGAAGCTGTTCACGCGTGCGGAGCAGGAGAACGGCAAGGCCGCGTGGCTGCTCGGCGCCTCGTTCATCACCGAGGGCGCGATTCCGTTCGCGGCGGCCGACCCGGCCCGGGTCATCCCGTCGATCATGGCGGGCTCGGCGGTCACCGGTGCGCTGGCGATGGGCTTCGGCGTCACCCTGGCCGCGCCGCACGGAGGCATCTTCGTGTTCTTCGCCGTCGGCCAGGTGCTCTGGTTCTTCCTGTCCCTGATCATCGGCGTCCTCGTCGCCACGAGCCTGGTTATCGTGCTCAAGCAGCTGTCGCACACCGACGCCGAGGAGATCACCGCCACGGCCTGACCGGAGACCCGTCCACTCACCGAGCACGACCCACGCAGACCCCAAGGAGAGTTCATGCCCACCAAGACCGTGTCCGTCGGCTCGGCCGTCGGCCTGCACGCCCGCCCCGCCGCGCTCATCGCAGAGAAGGCCGGCTCACTCGGCAGCACCGTCACCCTCGGCGCCCCCGGCGGCCAGCCCGTCGACGCCAGCTCGGCGCTGCTGATCATGACCCTCGGCGCCAAGAAGGGCGACGAGGTGGAGGTCAGCGGCGACGACCAGGGCGCGGTCGACGCCATCGCCGAGATGGTCGCGCAGGACCTCGACGCCTGAGCCGGCACGACGACTCGTCTGCGGTCTCCCACCGGGTCCCAACCGGGAGGCCGCAGGCGAGTCGTCGTCAGGGCCTGTTGCGCAGGGCCAGGTAGACGGCACGTACGCCGACGGCGCGCTCGAGCTCGCGCTGCATGCCCCGGAAGAACTGGTCGCGGTAGGCCTCGTCGGTGACCGCGCAGACGGTGAAGTAGAGGCCCGAGAACGCCGCCAGGAACACCGAGACCTGGAACAGCTCGAGCGACAGGTGGGTCAGCACCGGCGCGTTGCGCAGCTCCTCGCGTGCGGTCCAGGCCTGCTGCACCCCGTCGTCCATCACCAGCGCGCCGAAGATCATGAAGAACGCGAACACGCACAGCGAGAGCAGCAGCACCTGCACGGCCTGGGCGATCACGAGCACCCCGACCAGGTTGGCGCGCTCGTAGCCGGCGACCCGGACGTGCGCGCGCGCCGCGTCCGGGGCCACCCGGTCACCGGCCAGCCCCTCCAGCGGCGTCCGCCGGCACGCCTCGACGAGACGGTCGTGGTCGAGCAGCTGGTCGGCGGAGTCGAGCTCCTCGGGGAACCGCACCAGCAGGAACAGCACCGCGAACAGGCCGAAGAGCATCACGGTCAGCCAGAGCGTCGCCCCGCCCATGCTCGCGGAGAGCTGCCACACCTCGGCGTTGATGAACAGGAACGTGATGAACAGCATCAGCAGCGGCAGGGCGCGGGTGGCGAGCGGCAGCAGCAGCCGCAGGCTGCCCAGTGTCCGCCCCACCGCCCAGCGCGCGATCGGGCCGGCCCGCATCGCGGTGCCGGCGTAGCCGAGCACCGCCAGCCCGACCAGCAGCATCAGCGTCGCCGGCGCGAACGCCGCGTTGCCCAGCAACCAGGCCAGCGCCACCCCGCCGGCCAGGGCCACGGCGGCGGTCACCGCCAGCAGCGCGAGCGTCCGGAACGAGTGCAGCGCCGCCCGCGCGGCCTCCCGCTCCTCCGGCACGAAGTAGGGCAGCCCGTGCTGGACGAACCAGAGCTCGGTCGCCGCCAGGGCGTCCGTCTCGGACCGCGGCTGGGCCCCCGACCCGCTCATGCGGACGCGGCCAGCAGGTCGCGGGTCCGCCGCACGTCCTCGTGCATCGTCGTCACCAGGTCCTCCACGGTGTCGAACCGGCGCATCCCCCGGATCCGGCCGAGGAAGGACACCTCGACCTCGACGCCGTACAGCTCCAGGTCGTCGCGGTCGAGCACGTAGGACTCGACCCGGCGCTCGCGCTCGCCGGCGAAGGTCGGGTTGCTGCCGACGCTGATCGCGGCCGGGAGCACCTCCCCGGTGTCCAGGCGGCGCAGCTGCCCGGCATACACCCCGTCGGCCGGCGCGGCGACCCCGCCCGCCGGCACGTTGGCGGTGGGGAACCCGAGCCCGCGGCCGCGCTTGTCCCCCTCCACGACGACCCCGCGCACCGTGAACGGGCGACCGAGCGCCTCGGCGGCGCCCTCGACGTCCCCGGCGGCCAGGCAGTTGCGGACGTACGTCGACGACCACACCTGCGGACCCCCGTCCAGGGGGATGCCCTCCACAGAGAAGTCGAGCCGGGACCCGAGGTCGGCCAGGGTGGCGACGTCCCCCGAGGCCCGGCGGCCGAAGCGGAAGTTCGCGCCGACCACCACGGCGCGGGCGTGCAGCGCGTCGGCCAGGATGTCGCGCACGAACCGCTCCGGCGACCAGGCGGCTACCTCCCGCGAGAACGGGACGACGAGCACCGCGTCGACGCCGGCGTCCCGCAGCAGCCGGGCCCGGGCCTCGACGGTGGTCAGCGTCGGGGGGGCGTGCTCGGGGCGCAGCACCGCGATCGGGTGCGGGTCGAAGGTCACGGCGACCACGTCCAGGCCCCCGAGCTCGGCGGCAACCTCCCGCGCCCGGGCCACCACGTGCCGGTGGCCGAGGTGCACCCCGTCGAAGTTGCCGACCGTGACGACGGTGCGGCCCAGGTCGGCCGGGACGTCGTCGAGCGAGCGCCACAGGTCTGTCACGCGCAGAAGCCTCCCATACGGTCAGCCCGTGAACACGGCCACCGGGACGGCGGCGCCGCCCTCCTGCCGGTACAGCGCCAGGAACACGTCGTCCGGGCCGAACACCGCGACCGGCCCGTCCGGGTGACCCAGGTCGACGTCGAGCGCCTGCCCGAAGCCGACCGCCCGGGAGGCTGCGGTGTCCACCCGGTGCGTGGGAAAGCACCGACGGGCGACCTCGGAGATGTCGAGCAACGCCAGGCCGTCGCCCAGGGCCTCGAGGGTGTGCGCGTCGGTCAGCGTGAAGGAGCCGACCGCGGTACGACGCAGCGCGGTCAGGTGCCCGCCGACGCCGAGCGCCGCGCCGAGGTCCCGGGCGATGGCCCGCACGTAGGTCCCGCTGCTGCACCGGACCGAGAGGTCCACGTCCAGCCAGCCGCCGTCCCGGCGGACGTCGGTCACGACCAGCTCGTGCACGGTCACCTCACGCGCCGCGAGGCTGACGTCCTCGCCCGCCCGCACCCGTTCGTAGGCACGTCGGCCCTCGACCTTGACGGCGGACACCGAGGACGGCACCTGCTGGAGGACCCCGACGAAGCCTCCGGCTGCCGAGCGGACGTCGTCCTCGGTGAGGTGCTCGGTGGACCGGGCGCGGCCGAGCTCCCCCTCGGCGTCATCGGTGCTCGAGCCCGCACCGAGGCGCACCGTCGCGTCGTAGGCCTTCTCGGTCAGCATCAGGTGACCGAGGAGGCGGGTGGCCCGGTTGACGCCGAGGATCAGCACACCGGTCGCCATCGGGTCCAGGGTGCCCGCGTGCCCGACCTTGCGCGTGCCGGCCAGGCGACGCACCCTCGCCACCACGTCGTGCGAGGTCATCCCCGGCGCCTTGTCCACGACGACGACGCCGGCCGCCGGCGGACCGGTCACGCCCGTCCGGGCCCGCCGTCGGACGCGTCCGACCCGGGGTCCTCGAGGTCCTCGAGGTCCTCGGCGTCCTCGTGCGGCTTGCGGTAAGGGTCCGCCTCGCCGGCGTACGCCGCGCCGGCCGCGGCCGCCGCGACGGCGGCGTCGGACTCACGTGCCTTCGCGAGCAGGTCGTCGAGGTGCCGCGCGGTCTCCGGCAGCGCGTCGTGGATGAACTCCAGCGACGGCGCGTGCCGCATCGCGAGCTGCTTGGCGACCTCGCTGCGGATCAGCCCCTTGGCCGACTCGAGCGCAGCCGCGGTGCCGGCGAGCTGCTCCTCCTCGCCGAAGACGGTGTAGAAGATCGAGGCGTTCTGGGTGTCCCCGGTGACCCGCACGTCGGTGACGGTGACGAAGCCGAGACGCGGGTCCTTGACCCGGCGCTCGAGCATCTCCGCCACGATCACCTGGATCCGGTCCGCGACCTTGCGCACCCGTGGGCTGCTCATGAACTCTCTACTCCTGGTTGTGGCCCGGGCTCTGCCCGGACTTTGGTTCCTGCGTGGCCCGGTGAAGGGTCAGTTGCGCGATCGCGTCGCTCCGCGCAACGGACCCCTCACCGGCACTGCCACGTGATGGTCAGGAACGCGGGATTTCCTTCATCTCGAAGGCCTCGACGACGTCGCCCTGCTTGATGTCGTTGTAGCCCTTGATGACCAGACCGCACTCGAAGCCCTCGCGGACCTCGGCTGCGTCGTCCTTCTCCCGGCGCAGGGAGGCCAGGTCGGCGCTCTCCACGACGACGGAGCCGTCGCGGATGAGCCGCACCTTGGCGTTGCGGCGGAGGACGCCACTGGTGACCATGCAGCCGGCGATGTTGCCGATCTTCGAGGACCGGAAGATCTCGCGGATCTCGGCCTGGCCGAGCGAGACCTCCTCGAACTCCGGCTTGAGCATCCCCTTGAGGGCCGCCTCGATCTCCTCGATCGCCTGGTAGATGACCGAGTAGTAGCGGATCTCGACACCCTCCTTGTCGGCCATCTCGGTCGCCTTGCCCTGGGGCCGGACGTTGAAGCCGATGATGATCGCGTCGGAGGCCGCCGCCAGGTCGACGTTGGTCTCGGTGATCGCACCGACACCGCGGTCGATGACCCGCAGGCTGACCTCGTCGCCCACGTCGATCTTGGACAGCGAGTCCTCGAGGGCCTCGACCGAGCCGGACACGTCGCCCTTCAGGATCAGGTTGAGCTCCTGGGTCTCGCCCGACTCCATCGACTTCATGAAGTCCTCGAGCGTGCGGCGGACGCGACGCTTGGCCTGGGTGGCCGCCCGCTCGCGCGCCTCGCGCTTCTCGGCGATCTGGCGGGCCATCCGGTCGTCGTCGACCACGATGAAGTTCTGGCCCGCGCCGGGGACGGCGGTGAGGCCCAGCACCATGGCCGGACGCGACGGGTCGGCCTCCTCGATGTTCTCGCCGAACTCGTCGAGCATGGCGCGGACCCGACCGTACGCCGGACCGGCCACGAGCGAGTCACCCACCCGGAGCGTTCCGCGCTGGACGAGCACGGTCGCCACCGGACCGCGACCACGGTCGAGGTGCGCCTCGACGACGAGACCCTGGGCGTCCTGGTCGGGGTTGGCCCGAAGGTCCAGGGACGCGTCGGCGGTGAGCACGATCGCCTCGAGCAGCCCGTCGAGGTTGAGCTCGGACTTGGCCGAGACGTCGACGAACATCGTGTCGCCGCCGTACTCCTCGGGCACGAGGCCGTACTCGGTGAGCTGGCCGCGCACCTTCGACGGGTCGGCCTCCGGCTTGTCGATCTTGTTGACCGCGACCACGATCGGCACCTCGGCGGCCTTGGCGTGGTTGAGCGCCTCGACCGTCTGGGGCATCACACCGTCGTCGGCCGCGACCACGAGCACCGCGATGTCGGTGGCCTGCGCACCACGGGCACGCATGGCCGTGAACGCCTCGTGACCCGGGGTGTCGATGAAGGTGATGCGACGCTCGTCGCCGTCGACCTCGGTCGCCACCTGGTAGGCACCGATGTGCTGGGTGATCCCGCCGGCCTCCTTGGCGACGACGTTGGCGTTGCGCAGCGCGTCGAGGAGCTTGGTCTTTCCGTGGTCGACGTGACCCATGACCGTGACGACCGGCGGACGCGCCGACAGGTCGGTCTCGTCGCCCTCGTCCTCACCGAACTCGAGGTCGAACGACTCGAGCAGCTCGCGGTCCTCGTCCTCGGGGGAGACGATCTGGACGACGTAGTTGAGCTCGTCACCGAGCAGCTCGAACGTCTCGTCGTTGACCGACTCGGTCGCGGTGACCATCTCGCCGAGCGAGAACAGCATCTGCACCAGCGACGCGGCGTCGACGTTGATCTTCTCCGCGAAGTCGGTCAGCGAGGCGCCGCGCGGGAGCCGCACGGTCTCGCCGTCGCCCTTGCGGACGCGCACGCCACCGATGGTCGGGGCCTGCATGGCCTCGAACTCTTGACGACGCGCGCGCTTCGACTTGCGACCACGGCGCGACGGGCCGCCGGGACGCCCGAAGGCGCCCTGCGTCTGGCCGCGCTGACCGGGACGACCGCCACCGGGGCGGCCGCCGCTGAACCCACCGCGACCGGGTGCGCCGGCGGGGGCACCACCACGGCCCGGAGCGCCACCGCCGGCGCCACCGCGGCCGGGAGCACCCGGACGACCCGGGGCGCCACCGCGGCCACCCGGACCGGGACGGCCACCGGGACCGCCACCGAAGGCGGCCGGCGACTTCGGCATCATCGCCGGGTTGGGGCGCGGCATGCCCGGACGGCCACCGCCGCTGGGCAGACCGCCGGTGCGACCGGGGCCACCGTCGCGGCCGGCCGGGGGCCGGGGCGGACGGTCGCCGGCGGGGGTCTCGGCGGACCGGGCGGCGGGCCGGCGGCCCATGCCCTGGGTCGACGAGAACGGGTTGTTGCCGGGGCGCGGCGCACCGGGGCGTGCGCCGGGGCGCGGGGCCGCCGGCTTGGGGGCGGACGGGGTCGCCGCAGCGACACCGTCGGCGTCGCCGGTGCCGTCTCCGGAGACCTCGGGACCGACCTCGGGAGCGGGCGCGGTGCCGTCCGTGTCGGCGGCCGGGGCCTCGGGCACCTCGGCGGCCGGCGTGGGCTCGGGAGCCGCGGGCTTGGGACCCGGCTTCGGGGCCGCCTTGGCGGCGGGTGCCGACGCCTCTGTCTCGGCGGCGGGCGCCACGGCGGGGGCGGCCTCCTCCGGGGTCGGCTCGGCGGCGGCCTTCTTGGCCGGCGCCTTCTTGGCCGGCTTGGCCGCCGGGGCGGCCGACTGCTTCAGCTGGTCGCCGAACTGGTCGGTGAACCTCTTCACCACGGGGGGCTCGACGGTCGAGGACGCCGACTTGACGAACTCACCCATCTCCTTGAGCTTGGCCAGAACGACCTTGCTCTCGACTCCGAGCTCTTTGGCGAGCTCGTGGACTCGGACCTTAGCCACGCTTCTCCTTCTCGGTCCGAGCCCATTCCCTGCCGGGGCGGCCGGACCGTTAGCTGGTGTGCATGCTCATCGGTAAGTACTCATCGAGTGCTCATGAGCTGATGCTCCAATTTCTGTCGGTCATTCGGACGGTGGTGCGGTGTGCGACGCGAGCGAGCCGACGTACTCCTCCAGCGGTTCGCTGGCAAGCGCACCCGAGACCCGGAGGGCCCGTGGGAACGCTCGGCGACGAAGCGCGAGGCCGAGACACGCGGGCGTGGGGTGCAGGTGCGCCCCTCGCCCCGGGAGGCGGCGCGTGGGATCCGGAACGACCTGGGGGCCGGACCCGGAGTCCCGTGCGACGACTCTCAGCAGCTCTTGCCTGGCGGCCCGCTGCCTGCATCCCAGGCAGGTGCGGACCGGCCCCGCTTCAGCTGGGGACATGGACTCTGCACACTTCCTGGGGGTCGGGACGGCTGACCACCGTCGGCAAGTCTAGCGGTTCGGGCTCCGAGGACCGAACCGAGTCACGGCGACTACTGACCGGGCGCGGCCGGAGGCGCCACCGGGGGTGCGACCGGCGGCTCGGCCGGGGCCTCGTCGGAGCGGATGTCGATGCGCCACCCGGTGAGGCGGGCCGCCAGACGGGCGTTCTGGCCCTCCTTGCCGATCGCGAGGGACAGCTGGAAGTCGGGTACGACGACCCGGGCGGACCGGGCCTCGAGGTCGACGACCGTGACGCTGGACACGCGCGCCGGGGACAGCGCGTGCGCCACGTTCTCGGCCGGGTCCTCGGACCAGTCGACGATGTCGATCTTCTCGCCGTGCAGCTCGTTCATCACGTTGCGCACCCGTTGCCCCATCGGCCCGATGCAGGAGCCCTTGGCGTTGACGCCGGGGACGGTCGACCGCACGGCGATCTTGGTGCGGTGACCGGCCTCCCGTGCGATGGCGCAGATCTCGACGGTGCCGTCGGCGATCTCCGGCACCTCGAGCGCGAACAGCTTCTTCACCAGGTTGGGGTGCGAGCGCGACAGCATCACCTGCGGTCCGCGCATCCCCTTGCGGACGCTCACCACCAGGCACTTGATCCGGTCGCCGTGGCTGTAGGTCTCCCCCGGCACCCGCTCGGCCATGGGGAGCAGCGCCTCGAGCCGGCCCAGGTCGACCATCACGTCCTGCGGGTCGCGACCCTGCTGGATCACGCCCGAGATGATGTCGCCCTCCTTGCCGGAGAACTCGCCGAACTTCACGTCGTCCTCGGCGTCGCGCAGCCGCTGCAGGATGACCTGCTTGGCGGTGGTGGCCGCGATCCGGCCGAAGCCCTCGGGCGTGTCGTCGTACTCGGCGACGACGTTGCCCTCCTCGTCGGTCTCGGCGGCGAGGACGGTGACGTGCCCGGACTTGCGGTCCAGCACCACCCGGGCCTTCTCCACCGCCCCGGGCGTCTTGTGGTAGGCGGTCAGCAGCGCCTGCTCGAGCGCCTCCACGAGGATGTCGAAGGAGATCTCCTTCTCGCGCTCGAGGGCGCGGAGCACGGTCATGTCGATGTCCATGTCAATCCTCTCGGCGGTTGAGCTCGATCTGGACCTTTGCCTTCGCGACCTCGGCGAACGCGACCCGCCGGGCGACGCCGTCCACGTCCAGCGAGGCCGCGTCGTCGTCGCTGTCGGTGATGCGCCCGGTCACGGTGCTGCCGTCCTGACCGGCCACCTTGACCAGGCGGCCCCGGTTGCGGCGCCAGTGGCGCGGGTGGGTCAGCGGCCGGTCCACTCCGGGCGAGGTGACCTCCAGCGTGTAGGGCTGCACGCCCATCACGTCGGACTCGTCGAGGAGCCGGGAGACCAGCTTGGTCGCCTCGGCGATGTCGTCGAGGGTGACCCCGCCGTCCTTGTCGACGGCCACGCGCAGCAGCCGCCGCTTGCCGGCCGGGGTGAGGTCGATGGCCTCGAGATCGAGGCCCACAGCGCTGAGCGGGTCGGCGAGAACGCCTGCAAGTCGGTCCCGGGTCTGATCGGTGCTCACGGGCATCCTTCCTGCTCTGCTGTTGTGGTGCTGCCAACCCTAGCCAATGGTGCCCCCGAGCCGACGATCCGGTCTCGATAGAGTCGCCCGGTGAACGCAGCCCGCTCGCCGGCCTTCTCCCGGCGCACCGCCCTGGTGGCGGCCGCGGGCACCGCGCTCCTCGGCACGGCCTGCACCCCCGACCCGGTGGGCCCGCGGCCCCCAGGCGCGTCGCGGTCCCGTCCGGCCGAGCCGCTGCCCGACGTGGCGCTGGCCGCCACCGTGGTCGCCGACGAGCAGGCGCTGCTCGACCGGATCGACGCCACCCTGGCCCGGCACCCCCAGCTGGAGCGCGTGCTCGCCGAGGCGCGGTCCGCCCACGCCGCGCACGTCACGCTGCTCGAGGACGCGGCCCCGGAGCCGCCCTCCCCGGCGCCCTCCCCCGCGGGCGGCAGCGCGACCGGGGTGCCCGGAGACCCCGGCAGGGCCGTGCGCGCGATCGCCCGCCGGGAGGACGAGCTGGCCCTCGTCGACAAGCGCAGCGCGTTCGCGGCGGAGTCGGGCGCGTTCGCCCGGCTGCTGGCCAGCATGGCCGCCTCCGCGGCTCAGCAGGCGGTCGCACTGCGCGGCGCCCAGGTCCCTCGCGGCGGTAACCGATGACCCCCGAGGAGGCCCTGCAGGTGACGCTGGCGGGCGAGCACGCGGCGGTCTACGTCTACGGCGTGCTCGGTGGTCGGGTGTCCGCCTCGGCGCGGCCCGAGCTGACCTCCGCCCTGCGTGCGGCGTACGACGTCCACCGGGCGCGGCGCGACCAGGTGATCGCGATGCTCCGGGCGCAGGACGCCGCGCCGGTGCCGCCCGAGGTGAGCTACGAGCTGCCCAACCCGGCCGAGACGCCCCTGCAGTGCCGGCTGGCCGCCGAGGAGGTCGAGGCGCGCTGCGCGGAGGTCTATGCGGCCGCAGTGGGCAGCACCGCGCGGGCCAACCGGCAGTGGGCGATCGACGCCCTCACCGACGCCGCCGTGCGGGGTCTCGGCTTCGGCGCGGCGCCCGCCCCCTTCCCGGGTGTCCCCGAGCTGTAGGGGGCGGACCGCGCCGACGCCGGGCGACGGTCAGGCCCGGTAGGCCGCCCACATGTCGCTCATCCGGGTCGCCTGCCCCGGTGTGAACTGGTCGTAGCAGCTGTCGTAGCTGTAGTCCATGTAGTTGTGGACGGAGTCCAGTCCCGGCGACTCCACACACGAGTCCTGACCCTCCGGGCAGCCGTTCGTGGCGGTGCTCTGCGCCGGGGTGTCCGCGACCTGGTCGCCGCCCTGCGGCTCCTTGCAGCCGCCCTGGAACACGTGGAACAGACCCAGCCAGTGCCCGGTCTCGTGGGTGGCGGTGTCGCCCTCGTTGTAGTTGGTCTCGGTGCCGCCGGGGAGGCTGCTCCACAGCAGTCGCACGCCGTCGACGTCGCCCTGGTTGGAGTAGTCCCACGGGAAGGTGGCGATGCCGAGGTAGCCGAACTCGACCAGCCAGATGTTCAGCGCCTCGGGGCCGCCCTGGCGGGTGAGCTTGCGGTACTGGTTGCTCTGCTTGTCGTTGTGCCACTTGTCGTCGTAGAACCGGTCGGTCCCGGCGAGTGTGAACGTGAAGCCGGTGTTCGCGGCGTCCCGTGACTCGCCGCCGCCGAAGGTGTTGTTGAGGACCGCGATCTGGTCGCCGATCTGCTCGTCGCTGACGTCTCCGGTGCCGTCGGCGGCCGCCATCACGTGCACGTAGACCGGAACGGTGACGTTCCCCTTCGTGCGGCCCTTCCCCTGGGAGCGGAGGATCTCGGCCGTCTGCTCCTCGATCGCGGCCTGCTGCTGCTCGGACACCTCCCGGTGGTCCAGCTCGCGGCCGTCCCTGCCCTTCGCGGCGGCCGCGTGCTCCGGCGGCTCCACACACGAGGGCACACCGCGCTCGGCGACCGGCGGGGCGGCCTGCGCCGGCGCGACGGTCGCGGACAGGGCCAGGACGACGACGGCGGCCGTGGCGGCACCGCGCAGAGTCTTCATCGGGGTCTCCCAGGATCGTGGTCCGCCGGGCGGCTGCACCGGCACGTCGATCCTGCCCCCGAACACGCCCGCACGGGGGCACTTCAGGTAAAGAACATATGCGTGTGTCCCGGCCCGAAAGGGGACACATGTGGACACTCGGGACGGAGCGGACCTGGCCCCCCGCTCAGCGGTAGACGAGCGCCATCTGCTGCATCCGCTGGGCCTGGCCGGGGGTGAACTGCGAGAAGCAGCTGTCGTGGGAGTAGTCCATGTAGTTGTGCACCGGGTCGGTCCCCGGCAGCGGGCAGGTGTCCCGCCCGCTCGGGCACCCCTGAGAGGGCGCGCCCTGCGGCGCGGTGTCGCCGACCTCGTCGTTCAGGTCGCTGCAGCGGCCCTGGAACGTGTGGTAGAGCCCCAGCCAGTGGCCCACCTCGTGCACCAGCGTCTTGCCCTGGTCGAAGTTCCGGATGCCGCCGCCGGGCAGCGTCTTGTAGTGCACCCGGACGCCGTCGAGCTTCGGTCGCGAGGCGTAGTCCCACGGGAAGGTGGCGACGCCGAGGTCGCGGGACCCCACCAGCCACACGTTGAGGGCACCGGCCTGGCCGCGGCGGGTCTGAGCCCGGTACGACGAGCTCTTCCGGTCGCGGTGCCACGCGGCGTTCGTGTAGCGGTCCACGCCGGCCAGCTGGAAACGGAAGCCGGTGTCGGCGGCCACCCCGGGCGCCTCGCTGCCGCCGAAGGCGGCGTTGAGCACCCGGACCTGGTCCCTGATCCGGGCCTTGCTGACGTTGCCGGCGCCGCCCTTCGCGGCCATCACGTGCACGAACACCGGGATCGTGCCGGGGCCGAGCCGCTGCGTCGCCCGCCCCCGGGTCGTCGACTGGGTGCGGTCCGCGAGAAGCCGCCGAGTCCGGGCCGCGATGGCCGCCTGCTGGCGGGCGGTGACCACCTTGTGGTCGCCCGCCCGGCCGCCCCGGGCCGTGCGGGCCGCGGACGCGTCGGTCCGCGCGGCTCCGGGCTCGACGCAGTGCTGCGCGCGCTCGCCCTTCGGTGGGGCGGCGGAGGCGGGGAGGGTGGATCCGGCGAGAGCGACGGTCGCTGTCACCAGCAGACTCGCCACACGGGCGGATCGGGTCATCTTTGAGTTCCCTTCGGGAGCCCCCGGCTGTCCGGACCCCCGAATAGTGCCCACCCGACGTCGCGTCCAACATCGGACACGCCGTGCACCTTGGTACAGGTTTGTGGGCGGGCAACGCCGGGGATGATCGCTCGTCTGCCCGGATTCTCCTGCCCCATCCGGGCTATGAGCGGGGGTATTGCCGGTGCCAGGCAGGTACTAGTACCTCTACGGCCCTGGTCGAGCGCGAGCCGAAACTTTTCCTTTCCCGATGGCCCCCACCCGTGCGGACGGGGCCGGCCTGCAGGCCGACCCCGTCCGGGCGAGGTGTCCTCAGGCGCGGTAGGCGCCGAACATCTGCTGCATGCGGGTGGTCTGGCCCGCGGTGAACTCCGTGTAGCAGGAGTCGTAGGAGTAGTCCATGTAGTTGTGGATCGGGTCCAGCCCCGGCAGCGAGCAGGAGTCCCGGCCCTCCGGGCACCCGTTGGTGGCCGATCCCTGCGCCGGCGTGTCGCTGACCTCGTCGTTCGTGCTGGTGCACCCGCCCTGGAAGGTGTGGTAGAGCCCGAGCCAGTGGCCGGCCTCGTGGGTGGTCGTCTCGCCCAGGTTGTAGTTGGCGATCCCGCCGCCGGGGAGCGAGTCGTAGTGCACCCGGATGCCGTCGATGCCGGGGCTGCGGCTGTAGTCCCACGGGAAGGTGGCGATGCCGAGGTAGTTGAAGTCCACCAGCCAGATGTTCAGGGCGTCGGCGCCACCCTGCCGGGTCTGCGAACGGTAGGACGAGCTCTGCTTGTCGGTGTGCCACTGGTTGTTGTAATAGCGGTCGGTCCCGGCCAGCGTGAACGTGAAGCCGGTGTTGGACGCCGACCCGGACTCCTGCCCGCCGAAGGTCTTGTTGAGCACCGCGATCTGCTGGGTGATCTGGCTGTCGGTCACGTCGCCGTTGCCGGCGGCGTCGGCCATGACGTGCACGTAGACCGGGATGTTCGCGGCCTGTGCGACGGTCGAGCCACCGCCCCCTCCGCCGGGCTTGCCCTTCTCGCGGAGGATCTTCGCCGTGCGCGCCTCGATCGCCTTCTGCTGGGCGGCGCTGATGTCGCGGTGGTCGCGGTCGCCGAACCCGCCGCGGGCGGCGGCGGACCCGTCGCCGGCCTCGTGCGGGTCGACGCACTGCGGCCCGCGGTCGGCCGTGGGGAGGGCTGCGTGAGCGGGGACGGTCACACCGGCGAGGGCCAGCATGGTGGCGCCGGCGACCGCGGCGGTGCGGTGACGAAGTCGGATCATGTCGGGGTTCCTGTCGGTCCGAGACACCCGGGACCTCCGCCCGGGATCCGCCGATCCTGCCCCGGGAACGGTCGTCCGGGAAGGCCCCGGACGCGCCACATTGTGCAGGTTTGCGCAGATGCGCTTTCGTGCAGTCCGGTCAGACGCGCCAGTGGGCCACGACGATCAACTACGGACGACCCGGAGGAGGTGGTCAGCAACCTCGTCGACACCGACGTTCTCACGCTCCCCGGTGGCTCGGTCCTTGACCTCGACCACCCCGTCGACGAGGCCCTTCCCGACCACGACGATCGTGGGCACCCCGATGAGCTCGGCGTCCTTGAACTTCACCCCGGGCGACACCTTGGGCCGGTCGTCGTAGAGGACGGTGACACCGCGCTCGTGGAGCGTGTCCGCCAGCCGGCGGGCGGCCTCGAAGACGGCGTCGTCCTTGCCGGTCGCGACCAGGTGGACGTCGGCCGGCGAGATCTCGCGCGGCCAGACCAGGCCGAGGTCGTCGTGGTTGCCCTCGGCGATCGCGGCCACGGCACGGGTGACGCCGATGCCGTAGGAGCCCATGGTCACCGTGACCAGCTTGCCGTTCTCGTCGAGCACCTTGAGGTCGAGCGCCTCGGCGAACCAGCGGCCGAGCTGGAAGATGTGACCCATCTCGATGCCCCGCGCGGTCTCGAGGGTGCCCTCCGTGCAGTTCGGGCACGCGTCGCCGTCGCGGACGTCGGCGGCCTCGATCGTCCCGTCGGGGACGAAGTCGCGACCGGCGACGAGGTCGATGACGTGACTGCCGTCGACGTCGGCGCCGGTGACCCAGCGAGTCCCCTCGACGACCCGCGGGTCGACGACGTAGCGGATCTTCGACGGGCCCTTCTCGCCCAGCGCAGCCGGGCCGATGTAGCCCTTGACCAGGGCGGGGTGCCGGGCGAAGTCCTTCTCGTCGAACGCCTCGACCTCGGTCGGCTCGAGCTGGCCCTCGAGGCGCTTCTGGTCGACCTCGCGATCGCCGGGCACGCCGATCGCGAGCGGCTCGCGGGTGCCGTCGGGGTGCTTGAGCACCACCAGCACGTTCTTGAGCGTGTCGCCGGCGGCCCAGGGACGGTCCTCGCGGGGGAACTTCTCGTTGAGGTGGTCGACCAGCGTCTCGATGGTCGGGGTGTCGGGCGTCTGCTCGGCGTGCGCGGCCGGCACGTCGTCGTACCCCACGGCCTCGGGGGCGCGCACGGAGACGGCCTCGACGTTCGCGGCGTAGTCGCAGTGCGTGCAGCGGACGTAGGTGTCCTCCCCGACGTCGGCCTTGGCGAGGAACTCCTCCGACTTCGAGCCGCCCATCGCGCCGCTGGTCGCCTTGACGATCGCATAGTCGAAGCCGAGCCGGTCGAAGGTCTTGACGTACGCCGCACGGTGGGCGGCGTACGAACGGTCGAGGCCCTCGTCGGAGGTGTCGAAGGAGTAGGAGTCCTTCATGACGAACTCGCGGCCCCGGAGCACCCCGGCGCGCGGACGCGCCTCGTCGCGGTACTTCGTCTGGATCTGGTAGAGCCAGACCGGCAGGTCCTTGTAGGAGGAGTACATGTCCTTCACCGCGAGGGTGAACATCTCCTCGTGCGTGGGCCCGAGGAGGTAGTCGCCGCCCTTGCGGTCCTGGAGCCGGAAGATGCCGTTGCCGTAGGTCGTCCACCGGTTGCTCGCCTCGTAGGGCTCGCGGGGCAGCAGCGCCGGGAACTGCAGCTCCTGCGCGCCCATGGCGTCCATCTCCTCGCGGATGATGCGCTCGATGTTGCGCAGCACGCGCAGGCCGAGCGGCAGCCAGGAGTAGATGCCCGGTGCGGCCCGCCGGATGTAGCCGGCACGGACCAGCAGCCGGTGGCTCGGCACCTCCGCGTCCGCGGGGTCCTCACGCAGGGTGCGCACGAACAGCGTGGACATCCGCAGGATCATGCGGAGGCCCCGTCGGAGGCGCGGACGAAGCGAGCGGCTTCGTGGGGAGAGATCATGGGCCGAAGGCTATCCGGCGGCCGCGCGCCGCCGCGAACCAGTTACGCCCGGTCGACGCGGGCTCAGAACATCACGGTGGTGAACTCGGCGGTCTGGACGAAGCCGACAGCCTCGTAGACCCGGCGGGCCGCGACGTTGTGCTCGTTGACGTACAGCGAGACCACCGGCGCGACGTCGGCGAGCGCCATCTGCACCACCGCCGCCATCCCGGCCGTTGCCAGCCCCTCGCCCCGGCGCTCCGGCGCGACCCAGACGCCCTGCACCTGGCAGGCGTGAGGTGTCGCGGCGGCGATCTCGGCCTTGAAGACGACCCGGCCGTCCTCGATGCGGGCGAACGACCACTTCTTGGAGATCAGCTGGGCGACCCGGGCCCGGTAGAGGGTGGCTCCCCCGCCCGCCTCGGGCGAGACGCCGACCTCCTCGGTGTACATCGCCACGCAGGCCGGGTAGAGCACGTCCAGGTCGGCGGCGGTGGTGCGCCGCACCTCGGGGTCCGGCGCCACCGAGGACGGCGCCCGCATCTCCAGGTGCGGCTGGTGCCGCCGTACGTCGCGTCCGGGACCCCAGGTCCGGGTCAGCAGCGCCCACATCGGGTCGACCTGCTCGGCGGGGCCGACCAGGGTGGCGCAACGGCGCGGCTGCGCGGCGGCCCGTGCCGCGAACGCCTCGACGGCGGCCCGGTCGGCACCGACCGGCACCAGGTTGGCCGCCGCGTGGCAGGCCGCAACGAGGGCGCCGTCCGTGTGGAACCCCCACACCTCGCCGCCGAGCCACTTCGGGTCCAGCCGGGTCAGCCGGGACCGGTAGTCGACGAACACGTTGACCACCGGGTCGCGCGCCGTCAGCGCCTCCATCGCGGGGAGGTCGTCGGGGCCGAGAAGGCGTAGCCCACGCGCGGTCCGGAGCACGTCAGCAGCCTAGGCCACCGGACCGGTCGGCTCAGGCGGGCGCAGCGCGGACCGCGACAGCTGCGGGCTCCCGCGTCGGCCAGCGCCGGAACCAGGTCGACCCGGCCGCGGCGAGCGCCAGGGACAGCACCCAGAACCCCCCGACGGACACGACGGCGGACACGCCGACCCGGTCCAGGGCCGGCGTGGTGACCCAGAGGACGACCGGCACCGCCGCGACGACGACCGCGGCCAGCACCCGCGCCGGCCACCAGGCGCGGCACCCCCAGGCGAAGCCACCCAGCAGCAGGGCCGGGAGCAGCACCAGACCCGGGCCGGCGAACAGGAGCAGCCCCGGCAGCACGGCGAGCCGCCACCAGACCCGTCCACGACGCCCCCGCGCGGCGTGCACCACACCGAGCAGCGCCCCGAGCACGCCCGCCAGACCCACGATGAACAGCGTCCCCGTCCAGCTGAACTCCGGCACGGTGGAGACCAGGCGCATGTAGACACGTGCCAGTGCTCCCCACGCGAAGCCCAGCGTCAGGCCGACGGCGACCGACACCAACCATCCCCGGTCCCGCTTCGAATCCGGCATGCCGACCTCATCCCCTCTCGCGCTGAATGGCCCCTCACCGCGACGAGAAGGATAGGAGTGTCCGGCGTGCCGGTCACCCGGGTTTCGGCCGGGCCCGCGCTGTGAGGCTCAGCCGACGGTGACCGTCGCGCCGCGCTGTCGCCGTCGACGGGCTCCATCTCCTCGGCGATCCGCATCGCCTCCTCGATCAGGGTCTCGACGATCTTCGACTCGGGGACGGTCTTGATGACCTCGCCCTTGACGAAGATCTGGCCCTTGCCGTTGCCGGAGGCGACCCCGAGGTCGGCCTCGCGGGCCTCGCCCGGACCGTTCACGACGCAGCCCATGACGGCGACGCGCAGCGGGACCTCCATGCCCTCGAGGCCGGCGGTCACCTCGTCGGCGAGCTTGTAGACGTCGACCTGGGCGCGCCCGCACGACGGGCACGAGACGATCTCCAGCTTGCGCGGGCGCAGGTTCAGCGACTCGCAGGATCTGGATGCCGACCTTGACCTCCTCGACCGGAGGCGCCGACAGCGAGACCCGGATGGTGTCGCCGATGCCCTTGCGACAGCAGGGCGCCGAAGGCGACCGCGGACTTGATGGTGCCCTGGAACGCCGGCCCGGCCTCGGTGACCCCGAGGTGCAGCGGCCAGTCGCCGCGCTCGGCGAGCAGCTCGTAGGCCTGCACCATGACGACCGGGTCGTTGTGCTTGACCGAGATCTTGAAGTCGTGGAAGCCGTGCTCCTCGAACAGCGACGCCTCCCACACGCGCCGACTCGACGAGCGCCTCGGGCGTGGCCTTGCCGTACTTCTCCAGCAGCCGCGTGTCGAGCGACCCCGCGTTGACGCCGATCCGGATCGAGGTGCCGCGGTCCTTCGCGGCGCCGGCGATCTCCTTGACCTGGTCGTCGAACTTGCTGATGTTGCCGGGGTTCACCCGCACCGCGGCGCAGCCGGCGTCGATCGCGGCGAAGACGTACTTCGGCTGGAAGTGGATGTCGGCGATCACCGGGATCTGCGAGTGCTGGGCGATCGCGGGCAGCGCGTCGGCGTCGTCCTGGCGACGGGCACGCCACCCGGACGATGTCGCAGCCGGACGCGGTCAGCTCGGCGATCTGCTGCAGCGTCGTGTTGACGTCCGAGGTCAGCGTCGTCGTCATCGACTGCACCGAGATCGGGGCGTCGCCGCCGACGACGACCTTGCCGACCTTGATCTGGCGGGTCTTGCGGCGCGGCGCCAGCACGGGCGGTGGCGCAGCGGGCATCCCCAGGTCGATCGAGGTCATGGTGGTCCTTCCGGTCGGTAGACGGTGGTCGGCCGATCAGGCCGAGCTGGCACGGGCGCGACGATGTCGGCGTAGATCAGCAGCGACGCTCATCACCAGGATGACACCGGCCATCACGTAGGTGACCGGCAGCAGCTTGGCGATGTCGAAGTCGCCGGGGTCGGGCCGACCGCGAAGACCCGGGCGAGCCCGCGGCGGACCGCCTCGTAGAGCGCACCCGCGATGTGGCCGCCGTCGAGCGGCAGCAGCGGCACGAAGTTGAACATGCCGACGAAGAGGTTCAGCGCGGCGAGCAGGGCGAGCAGCGCGAAGAACCGGTCCGGAGCGGCACCGTGTCGTCGGAGGCCACCTCGCCGGCGACCCGGCCGGCCCCGACGACGCTCATCGGGCTGTTCGCGTCGCGCTCCTCGAGGCCGAGGGCGGCCCGGCCCGACGTGGTAGAGCTTCACCGGCATCTGCGCCGAGCGCCTTGACGGTCTGCCAGGTGTAGTCGCCCATCGTGGTGACGACGAAGCGCCGGACCCTGCCGCTCGCGCTCCTGCTCCGGGATCACCCCGAGGAAGCCGACCTCGACGATCTCGTCGGGGTCCTCGGTCGACAGCGGGCGCGCGGAGACGGTCGGTGTTGGTGCTCAGTGGTGACGCCGCTCGCCGTCCCGCAGGACCACGATGGAGGCGGCCCCGTCGTCGTTGGCGCGGATCAGCCCGCTGAACTGGTCCCAGGACGTCACCGCGGTGCCGTTGAACGACACGATCTCGTCGCCGCTCTGCAGCCCGGCCGCCTTGGCCGGGGCGACCGGGTCCGCGGCCGTGCACTGGCGCTGTGGCTGGTCGGCGTCTCCTCGGTGACCGCGATGACGCAGTCGGAGACCTCGTCGATCGTGGTGGTGGTCACGATCGCCCCGTGGATCATGAAGACGGCGCCGAAGAACACGAACGCCAGCACCAGGTTCACGGTGGGCCCGCCGGCCATCACGATGACCTTCTTCCACCACGGCAGTCGGTAGAACAGCCGCTGCCTCGTCGCCGTCCTGGACCAGCTCGTACTCCGCCGCACGGGCGTCGGAGATCAGCTGCGTGAACATGCCGGTGTTGGACTTGCGGATCTTCATCCGGCCCTGCTCGTCGACCTCGTCCTCCCGGCCGGGCGGGAGCATGCCGACGAGCTTGACGTAGCCGCCGAGCGGGATCGCCTTCACGCCGTACTCGGTCTCGCCCCGGCGCGTGGACCACAGCGTGCGCCCGAAGCCGACGAAGTACTGCGTGCACCTTCACCCCGAACCGCTTGGCCGGGACCAGGTGGCCCATCTCGTGCAGCCCGATCGAGACGGCGATGCCGACCGCGAACAGCACGACGCCCAGCGTGTACATCAGCGCGGTCAGCATCGAGTGCTCTTCTTCGGTCGGTCACAGGCTCGCGGCGCGCTCGCGGGCCCAGGCGTCCGCCGCGAGCACGTCGTCGACGGTGAGATCCGTCTGGTTCGAGGGTACGTCGTGCGTCGTCGCTGCACCGGAGCACGCGCTCGACGGTCGGCACGATGTCGGTGAACCTGGTCTCACCGTCGAGGAACGCCGCGACGCACACCTCGTTGGCGGCGTTGTAGACGGCCGGCGCGGTTCCGCCGAGCGCCCCGGCCTCCCGGGCCAGCGCGACCGCGGGGAACGCCTCGTCGTCGAGCGGGAAGAACTCCCAGGTCTGCGGCCGCGTCCAGTCCACCGCGGGTGCGGCGTCCGGCACCCGGTCGGGCCAGCCCAGCCCGAGCGCGATCGGGATGCAGCATCGACGGCGGCGAGGCCTGCGCCAGCGTCGAGCCGTCGGAGAACTCGACCATCGAGTGCACGACCGAGGTGCGGGTGCACGACGACGTCGATCCGCTCGAAGGGGATGCCGAACAGCAGGTGCGCCTCGATCACCTCGAGCCCCTTGTTGACCAGGGTCGCGGAGTTGATGGTGACGAGGGGTCCCATCGACCAGGTCGGGTGCGCCAGCGCCTGCTCGGGCGTGACGTCGTGCAGCTCGTCGCGGGCGCGGCCGCGGAACGGGCCACCGCTCGCGGTCAGCACCAGGCGGCGTACCTCGTCGGCGACGGCCGCCGCGCAGGCACTGCGCCAGCGCGCAGTGCTCGGAGTCGACCGGGCACGATCTGACCCGGGCTTGGCCCGCGCGGTGCACGACCGGGCCGCCGATGATCAGCGACTCCTTGTTGGCCAGCGCCAGGATGTTGCCGGCCTCGAGGGCGGCCAGCGTGGGCCGCAGCCCGACCGCGCCGGTGATGCCGTTGAGCACCACGTCGCACTCGAGGCCCGGCGGCCGCGCTGGACGCCTCCTCGCCGAGGTCGGCGAAGTCGGGGCGAACTCCTCGACCTGCGCCGGCGAACAGGTCGGCGCTGCCCGCCGCCCGGCGGTGAGGCCGACGACCCGGAACCGGTCCGGGTGCGCGCGCACGACGTCGAGGGCCTGCGTGCCGATCGAGCCGGTCGAGCCGAGCACGACGACGTCACGGCGGTGCGTTGGAGGTCACGCCCCCATCCTGCCCGGACCTGGCACGCCTGCGACGGATTCGCTTGTCTGGACCATCGACGGCAACCGCATCCGTGCGCCCATCGCGCATTTCCGCCTGGCTGATCCGTCGCCCGGGCCCGGTGGTCTGGCATACGCTGGCCGCCATGACCGACCCCTCAGGCACCCCCGTCGGCGGGCCGGACCTCCCGCAGGAGCGCCGGCTCGTGACCGAGATCCCCGGTCCACGCTCGCGGGCGAAGTTCGCGCGCCGGCCAGGAGCACGTCGCCGCGCGGCGTCGGCACCACGCTGCCGGTCTTCGTCGAGGCGGCCGGCGGCGGCGTGCTCGTCGACGTCGACGGCAACTCGCTGATCGACCTCGCCGCCGGCATCGCGGTGACCAGCGTCGGCAACGCGGCACCGGCCGTGGTCGAGCGGGTGGCCGAGCAGGTCGCGCGCCTTCACGCACACCTGCTTCATGGTCACGCCGTACGACGGCTACGTCGACGTCTGCGAGCGGCTCGCGGAGCTGACACCCGGCGACCACGCCAAGAAGTCGGCGCTGTTCAACTCCGGCGCCGAGGCCGTCGAGAACGCGGTGAAGATCGCCCGGGCGTCACACCGGCCGGGACGCCGTCGCCGTCGTCGACCACGCCTACCACGGCCGCACCAACCTCACGATGGCGATGACCGCCAAGAACGATGCCCTACAAGCACGGCTTCGGTCCGTTCGCCGGCGAGGTCTACCGAGCACCGATGTCCTACCCGTTCCGCGAGCGCTCGCCGATCACCGGCGCGGAGGCCGCCGACCGCGCGATCGACGTGCTCGAGAAGCAGGTCGGGCGCCGCGAACCTCGCCTGCCTGGTCATCGAGCCGATCCTGGGCGAGGGCGGCTTCGTCGTCCCGGCGGACGGCTTCCTGCCCCGCCTGCGCGAGTGGACGACCACCAACGGCATCGTCTTCGTCGCCGACGAGATCCAGACCGGCTTCTGCCGCACCGGCGACTGGTTCGCCTGCGACCACGAGGGCGTCGTCCCCGACCTGGTGACCACCGCGAAGGGCATCGCCGGCGGCATGCCGCTCGCGGCGGTCACCGGCCGCGCGGAGATCATGGACGCCGTCCACGTCGGTGGTCTCGGCGGCACCTACGGCGGCAACCCGGTCGCCTGCGCCGCGGCGCTCGGCGCGATCGAGACCATGAGAAGCAGGACCTCGTGGGGCGCGCCCGGGCGAGCGGGTGACCTCCTCGAAGGCCCGACTGCGCGACCTCGCGGCGCAGCCCGCTGCATCGGCGACGTCCGGGGCCGCGGCGCGATGCTGGCGGTCGAGGTCGTCGGACCGGACGGGCACACCCCGGAGCCCGGCGCGCGCCGGCGTCGATCTCCGCCTACTGCCACGCCAGGGCGTCGTCACCCTCACCTGCGGCACCTACGGCAACGTGCTGCGCTTCCTGCCGCCGCTGGTGATCCCCGAGGCCCTGCTCGAGGAGGCCTTCGACGTGGTGGCGGAGGCTTTCGACGCCACCGCCTGAGACTTCGCATTTCGCCACCTAACCGGGCAGTTCTCCCTACAGTTGACCCCGAGGAGGTGGGTCGATGGGGATATCGACGACCGGTGAGACCGGCCTGTCCATGCGGGCGATCCGCTCGATGCTGATCGTGATCTTCGTGCTCCTCGGGACCTTCGTCTACTACTACGGCCCGCTCGTCGCGCCCGCGGTCTCGGGCGCCGCCATGCGCGAGTGCAACGACTACGCGGGCGGCAACTTCCGCAGCTTCCGGCTCGAGTGGGTCTCCTGGCCCGACGCCGACCCGCACTGGCGGTGCTGGGACGCGAGCCGCCCCGACGTCGAGGCCGTGAGCCTCGGCTGGTGGGTCAGCCCATTCAACTGACCCTCGGGTGGTCGAGCCGTCCCGGGTGGTCGAGCCGTCCCGGGTGGTCGAGCCCGTCGAGACCACCGGGTGGTCGAGCCTGTCGAGACCACCACCGGGTGGTCGAGCGGTCCCGGGTGGTCGAGCCCTTCGAGACGCTCACTTCGTTCGCTCCTCAGGAACCACCTGTCGAGACCCCGGCCATGCCGTGAGTCATCTCGACAGGCTCGATGACCCGAAGGCGCCACCGGGTGGTCGAGCTTGTCGAGACCAATCCCCTGTGCACACAAGGGAAACGCGGCCGAGAACTGTCGGTGGTGACCTCTAGGTTCGGGGGTATGGAACCGGTGGTGGACGACCTGGAGCGGCGTACGGTGGCCGACGCGCTGGTCGCCAACCACGCCGCCCTGGTGCAGGCGGAGTGTCGGGAGCTGGTGCTGGCCGCGCAGTGGGCCGACCTGCACCCCGCCGAATCCCTCGGCGCCGGCGGGTCGGGGGTGGTGCTGCCGGGCACCGAACGCGCGACGCGGTTCGGCGGGGACGGCACCCCGTGCGCGGGGGAGTTCGCGGCCGCCGAGCTCGGCGTGCTGCTGGGCCGCAGTCATGTCGCGGCGGCCACCCTGATCGCCGACGCGCTGGACGTGCGGCACCGGCTCCCGCGGTTGTGGGCGGCGCTGCTGGCCGGGCAGGTGCGGGTCTGGCAGGCCCGGCACGTCGCGGCCCGCACCCGGGCCACCGGGCTGACCCTCGCCCAGGCCCGCGAGGTCGACGCCACGACGACGCCCTACCTGGCCACGTTGCCCTGGGGCCGGTTCACCGACCTGCTCGAGGCCCGGATCATCTCCGCCGACCCGCACGCGGCCGAGGCCCGCCGGGAGGCCGCGGAGCTGGACCGGTTCGTGGTCACCGGCCAGTCCAACGAGCACGGCCTGAAGACGCTGATCGCCAAGGCCACCGCCGGCGAGGTCATCTACCTGGTCGCGATGGTCGACCGGATCGCCGAGATCCTCCACCAGCACGGCGACACCGACCCGGTCGGACCCCGCCGCGCCAAGGCACTGGGCATCCTGGCCCACCCCGCCCGCGCCCTCGCCCTCCTCCAGCAGGGACAGGAGGCGGTGGTCTCGACAGGCTCGACCACCCGAGACGTGGTCTCGACAGGCTCGACCACCCGAGACGTGGTCTCGACAGGCTCGACCACCCGGGAGGTCCCGTTGCCGCCGGCGACGCTCTACGTGCACGTCTCCCGCGACGCCTTGCTGACCGGGGAGGGGGTGGCGCGGATGGAGGGCGTCGGACCGATCACGATCGGCCAAGCCAGCCAGTTCCTCCGGCACTCCCAGGTCACCCTCAAACCGGTGATCGACCTGGCCGACGACCACCCGGTCGACGCCTACGAGGCACCGGACCGGCTCCGCGAGCTGATGCACCTCCGCTCACCCGCCAGTGCGTTCCCCTGGTCCCCGGCCACCGGCCGCCGGATGGACCTCGACCACACCATCCCCTGGGCTCGCCCGGTGGTTCGACAGGCTCGACCACCCGGGACGGCCCGACCACCCGGGTCGGGAACCTCGGCCGGCTCACCCGGCACGAGCACCGGGTCAAGACCCACGCGATGGGCTGGCGACACCGACAACCCGAGCCCGGCGTGCACCACTGGCGCACACCCACCGGGCACCAGTTCACCGTCGACCACACCGGCACCCACCGCCAACCGGACTCCGCACTCGAACGCGCCTTCGCCGACCTCCTCGCGACGTTCTGACTAGGCGTGTCCCCACTGTGGGCCCGCGGCTCCCGCAGGAGCGCTTACCGGATCTGCGCGACGCGATGAGAGGGCGTGGCAGCACTGGTTGGGCAAGGGGGGGCGGGCTAACCTGCCCCGCATGCCAATCCCCGACTTCGTGGTGGAACTCAGGAAGCAAGTCGGCCAGGCCGAACTGTGGATGCCTGGCGTGACGGCGGTGATTCGCCGTGACGAGGAGGTGCTGCTGGTGCGCCGATCGGACAACGGTGCATGGGCACCGGTCACCGGAATCGTGGATCCCGGTGAGGAACCCGCCGCGTGCGCGGCCCGCGAGGCACGTGAGGAAGCCGGGATCGAGATCCGCGTTGACCGGCTTGCATCTACCTCGGTGATGAGCGGCGTAGTCCACGCGAACGGAGATCGAGCGGCGTACCTCGATCTTGCGTTTGCGTGCACATGGCTTGCGGGCGAGGCCAGGCCATGCGACGACGAATGCACTGAGGTGGGATGGTTCCGGCCCAACAGGCTCCCACCGATGAAGCAGGCTCTGCGCGATCGCATAGACGCCGCGCTGTCGGACGAGGTGGCCGCACGTTTCCAGCGGTAGCCAGCAGGCGACGCCGCGACGCACGCACATGCCGCGTTCCGCGCGGTTCCTCGGGGCGTGGGTCATGCTGCCAGCGCGGCTGGCCGGCGGGCGGGTTCCCGGGACAGGTGGAAAGGTGTCTCCTCGACCCTCCCTTCCCCTGGCGCGCGGCCGTGTGCCAGCACCGTCAGTGCTTGCGCCCAGGTCATGGGGCCGTCCGCGTCGACTCCGACCTCAGGACGTCGCGACCTCGAGCTCCTTGACCCCCCACGGTGAGCCGTAGGCCGTCAGCAGGTCGAGGAACGGCTGCGCGTCGAACGCCTCCGGGCCCAGCACCCCGGTCCCCGACCAGGTCCCGGCCGCCAGCAGCTCCAGCGCGACCACCGGGTTCACCGCGGTCTGCCAGACCACGCACTGGTGCCCGTACTCCCGCATCGACCACTCGTTGTCCACCACGTGGTAGAGGTACGTCGACCGGGGCGACCCGTCCGTGCCGGTCCCGGTCACCCAGAGACCGGCGCAGGTCTTGCCCGTCATCCTGTCGCCGAGGGCCGCCGGGTCCGGAAGGCAGGCGGCGACCACGTCCCGCGGGGAGACCTCGACGCCGCCCACCCGCACCTTCTCGGTGCGGTCCAGCCCGAGCTTGTGCAGCGTCTTGAGCACGCCGATGAACTCGTCGCCGAGACCGTACTTGAAGGTCACCCGCCGCGCGTCCACCCAACGCGGCATCAGGAGCACCTCCTCGTGCTCCACGTTGACGCACTCGACCGGCCCGATGCCCTCGGGGAAGTCGAAGACCTCGGGCTCGCTGAACGGCGGGGTGGTGAACCAGTCCCGGCCGCGCTCCCACACCACCGGCGGGTTGAGGCACTCCTCGATCGTCGTCCAGATGCTGAAGGACGGCGCGAAGTCGTGGCCCTCGACGGTCAGGTTGGCGCCGTCGCGCACCCCGAGCTCGTCGATCTCGCTGAACAGGTGGTCAGCGGCGTACCGGGCGAACACGTCGGACAGCCCCGGCTCCACGCCGATGCCGCACAGCGCCAGCCGGCCCGCGGACTCCCACGCCCCGGCCTTCGCGAACTGCTCGTCGCCGAGCTTGACCCCGACCCGGGAGTACGGCGCGTCGGGGTGCGGGCGGGACAGGCTCATCGCCATGTCGAGGTAGTCGGCCCCGGCCGCGAAGGCACCGTCGAAGATCGGCATCACGAACCGGGGGTCCACGGCGTTCATGACGTGCGTGGCCCGGTGCTCACGGGCCAGCGCCTCCACCGACTCCGCCGACGAGGCGTCGACGCGCGCCGCGACGAACCGGTCGTCGGTCGCCGCGGCACGCTCGGCGCGGCCGAGGTCGTAGTCGGCGACCACCACCTGCTCGAAGAAGTCGCGGCGCGCCGCGATGGCGGCGAACGCGGCGCCGACGCCGCCCGCGCCGACCAGGAGGATCCTCACCCGGTCACTCGCCGATGTAGGACATCACGTGCTTGACACGGGTGTAGTCCTCGAGGCTGTACATCGACAGGTCCTTGCCGTAGCCGCTGTGCTTGAACCCGCCGTGCGGCATCTCGGAGACGAACGGGATGTGGGTGTTGATCCAGACCACGCCGAAGTCGAGCCGCTTCGCCATCCGCATCGCGCGACCGTGGTCCTTGGTCCACACGCTCGACGCCAGGCCGTACTCGACGCCGTTGGCCCACCGCAGCGCCTCCCCCTCGTCGCTGAACCGCTGGACCGTGATCACGGGACCGAAGATCTCGTTCTGGATCTGCTCGTCGTCCTGCTTGAGGCCCGACAGCACGGTCGGCTCGTAGAAGAAGCCCTTGTCCCCCTGCCGTCTGCCGCCGGTCTCGACGCTGGCGTGGTCGGGCAGCCGGTCCACCATCCCGGTGACCCGGTCCAGCTGGTCGGGGTTGTTCAGCGGGCCGTACAGCACCTCCTCGTCGTCGGGCATGCCGGTCTTGGTGCCCTTGGCGGCCTCGGTGAGCGCCGCGACGAAGTCGTTGTGCACGCCCGGTCCGGCCAGCACGCGGGTCGCGGCGGTGCAGTCCTGGCCGGCGTTGAAGTAGCCGGCCTCCGCGATCGCCGACGCCGCCGCCTCCGCGTCCGCGTCGTCGAAGACGATCACCGGCGCCTTGCCGCCGAGCTCGAGGTGCACCCGCTTCAGGTCCTTGGCCGCGGAGCCCGCCACCTCCATGCCGGCCCGGACCGAACCGGTGATCGACACCATCTGCGGGGTCTTGTGCTCCACCAGCGTGCGGCCCGTGTTGCGGTCGCCGCACACCACGTTGAGCACCCCCGGCGGCAGGAACTCGGCCGCCAGCTCTGCGAGCAGCGTCGAAGACGCGGGGGTCGTGTCCGACGGCTTCAGCACGACCGTGTTGCCGGCGGCCAGTGCCGGGGCGATCTTCCAGATCATCATCATCAGCGGGTAGTTCCACGGGGTCACCTGGCCGATGACACCGATCGGCTCGCGCCGGACGAACGACGTGTGGTCGGCCATGTACTCGCCGGAGGCCTTGCCCTCCAGGAGCCGTGCCGCACCCGCGAAGAAGCGGAAGTGGTCGGACGCGTAGGGCATCTCCTCCGACATGGTCAGGCCGATCGGCTTGCCGGTGTCCTTCACCTCGACGGCGTTGATCTCCTCGACGCGGGCGTCGATCGCGTCGGCGATCTTGAGCAGCGCCGCGGCCCGGTCCTTCGGGGTCGCGTCCCCCCACCCGTCGAACGCGGCGTCGGCGGCCGCGTAGGCACGGTCGACGTCCTCGGCGCCGGACATGGGTGCGGTGGCGTACACCGCCCCGGTGGTCGGGTCGATCACGTCGTAGGTCTCCCCCGACGCGGCGTCGACGAGCTCCCCGTTGATCACGTTGCGGAACGCCTTGTCAGCCATGCCCATCCCATCTGGTCGTGGTCGCGAGTCAGGCTGAGCCTAGTCAGGACGGCACCGATTCGGTAGGCCCCCGAGCCACTGAATCCGCAGTCCAGGGGGGCGCTGTCGCACGACTTGGGCGATCAGGGTGCCGCGGCTCCACTGAATCGCTTGCCAGGCGAGCACCCCCAGAGCAAGATGGGCCGCATGGACGACGACACCTACGGTGACCTGCAGCGCGCCGCGCACGACCACCTGTGGATGCACTTCACCCGGCACTCGAGCTACGCCGACTCCGACGTGCCGGTGATCGTCCGGGGTGAGGGCGCCTACGTGTACGACGCGAAGGGCAAGCGCTACCTCGACGCGCTCGCCGGCCTCTTCGTCAGCCAGCTCGGGCACGGCCGCGAGGACCTCGCCGAGGCCGCGGCCCGGCAGGCGAAGGAGCTCGCGTTCTTCCCGCTGTGGTCCTACGCGCACCCCGGCGCGATCGAGCTGGCCGAGCGGGTCGCCGGCTACGCGCCCGGCGACCTCAACCGGGTGTTCTTCACCAGCGGCGGCGGGGAGGCCGTCGAGACCGCGTGGAAGCTGGCCAAGAACTACTTCAAGGTCACCGGCCGGCCGCTCAAGCACAAGGTGATCAGCCGAGCCATCGCCTACCACGGCACGACGCAGGGCGCGCTGTCGATCACCGGCCTGCCGCCGCTGAAGGAGATGTTCGAGCCGCTGGTGCCCTCGACGTTCCGGGTGCCCAACACCAACTTCTACCGGGCCCCCGAGCGGTTCCGTGGCGGCAGCGACGCGGACCTCGAGGCGTTCGGGCGCTGGGCCGCCGACGAGATCGCGGTCGCGATCGAGAACGAGGGACCCGACACCGTGGCGGCCGTCTTCCTCGAGCCGGTCCAGAACGCGGGCGGCTGCTTCCCGCCGCCGCCGGGCTACTTCCAGCGGGTGCGCGAGATCTGCGACGAGTACGACGTCCTCATGGTGAGCGACGAGGTGATCTGCGCGTTCGGCCGCCTCGGGCACATGTTCGGCGCCGAGCGCTACGACTACCAGCCCGACATGATCACCTGTGCCAAGGGGCTCACCTCCGGCTACGCGCCGGCCGGCGCCATGATCGCCAGCGACCGGCTGATGGAGCCGTTCCTCGGCGGGTCCGCGATGTTCGCCCACGGCTACACCTTCGGCGGCCACCCGGTGGCCGCGGCGGTGGCGTTGGCCAACCTCGACGCGTTCGAGAGCGAGGGTGTGCTCAAGCACGTCCGGACCAACGAGGGCGCCTTCCGCTCCACGCTGGAGAAGCTGCTCGACCTGCCGATCGTCGGCGACGTCCGCGGCGACGGCTACTTCTACGGCATCGAGCTGGTCAAGGACAAGGCCACCCGGGAGACCTTCGACGCCGAGGAGTCGGAGCGGCTGCTGTACGGCTACGTCTCCAAGGCGCTGTACGACGCGGGGCTCTACTGCCGCGCCGACGACCGCGGTGACCCGGTGGTGCAGCTCTCGCCGCCGCTGATCTGCGACCAGCAGCACTTCGACGAGATCGAGCAGATCCTGCGCTCGGTGCTGACCGAGGCCGGTTCGCGCATCTGACCGCGCGCCGGCCCGCCACCCCCGTACGGTGGCCGCATGGAGCGTCCCGGCCGGCTGGTCACCGGGGTCGCCGCCGCGCTCGTGCTCGTCGCGGCGGCCGTCGCCGCGGGCAACGCCGGTGGCAGTGGGCCTGCCGACTCGAGTCGGACGTCCGCGAGCCCGTCGGCGTCAGGCTCGGCGTCCGTCGAGGTGGAGACACCCGAGCCGGACCCGCACGCGGGCCTGCTGCTGCCCAACATGCGCAGCCTCGACGCCTTCGACCTGCAGGTCGAGCGCACCGGCCGGGGCCGGGTGCTCCGGTTCGCCGCGGCCTTGGCCAACCTGGGTCCCGGCCCGCTCCTGCTGCTACCCCGCCCAGGCGGTGACGGCTGCGGCCGCAGGCGGCACCCGGCCGTCCAGCGACTGCACCGTGACGCGGGGCTGGACCAGCGTTACCGGCTCGGGCGGGACCGCCCCGCCGGTCGGGCCGTGCCCGTCGGGTGCATGCTGCGCCACCGGGCTCACGACCACTGGCACTTCGACGCGATGGCCCGCTACTCGCTGCACCGGGCCGGCAGCGACCGGCCGCTGGTCGCCCGCGACAAGGTGAGCTTCTGCCTGCGCGACAACCGGCGCGTCCCCGGTGCCCCGCGGGTGGTAGCGCGCGAGCACTTCGGTGACTGCACCCGGCGCACCCGGCAGGGCATCTCGCCGGGGTGGGTGGACGTCTACTCCGCCGACCTGGACGGCCAGTCACTGCGGCTGCCCCCGGGGTGTGGACGGCGACCAGCTGTGCCTGCGCCTCGAGGCCGACCCCGGCGGCGTGCTCACCGAGACCGACGAGACGGACAACTCCACGGTCGTCGGCCTGCGCGTGCGTGGCGACCGGGTGACCCGCACCGGGACCGCGCGCTGCCGCTGACCGTCAGGAGTCGAAGCCGAGGCCGAGCCGGTCCAGGGTCCGCAGCCACAGGTTCTGCCGCCCCCCGGCGGAGTCCGCGCGGCCCATCGACCACCGGGTCAGCTGCACGCCGGCGAACCGCGCCGGCTCCGGCGGGAACGGCACGGGGCGTTCACGCACCATGCGCAGCCGGGTCCGCTCGGTGTCGAGACCCCCCAGCAGGTCCAGCATCACGTCCGCGGCGAAACGGGTGGCCGCCACCCCGAGACCGGTGAAGCCCTGTGCGTACGCGAGGCGCCCGTCGTACGCCGTGCCGTAGAACGCCGCGAACCGGGTGCAGGTGTCGATCACCCCCGCCCACCGGTGCGTGAACCGCAGCCCCTCGAGCTGGGGGAACGTCGCGAAGAAGTGCCGGGCCAGCAGGTCGTGGGTCGGCCCGGCCTGCTCCAGGCTGGGGTGGATGCGGCTGCCGAAGTGGTAGACCGCATCGTAGCCGCCCCACAGGATCCGGTCGTCCCGGGTCAGCCGGTAGTAGTGGAACATGTTCGACGCGTCGCCGACGCCCTCCCGGCCCGCCCATGCGAGGGCGGCCCGCCTGCCGGGGTCGAGCGGCTCGGTCATCAGCACGTAGTCGTAGACCGGCACCGTCATCGGCCGGAGCCGCCGCAGCAGCGGCGGGAAGGCGTTGGTCGCCAGGACCGCCTGCTCGGCGCGGACCTCACCCCCGGGGATCCGGACCCGCAGCCCGGCGCCGTGCCGCGTCGACCCCGGTCGCCGGCGGTGCCCTCGTGGAGCCGGACACCGGCCGCCCGGCAGGCCTCGCGCAGCCCCCAGGCCAGCCGCGCCGGTTCGACCAGCGCGGTCTCCCGGGCTGGAACAGGCCGGCGAGGTACGTCGGACTGGCGACCCGGGCCCGGGTCTCGGCGGCGTCGAGCAGCGTGGCCTCGTGACCGGCGTTCGGAGGGAGGCCGCCGTACTCGGCCAGCTCGTCCACCTCGTGCGGTGCCCGGGCCACGGTCAGCTCGCCGGTGCGTTCCCACCCGCAGTCGATGCCGTGCCGCTCGACGGTCGCGCCGATCGCGTCGAGGTTCTCGGCCCCCAGCCGGTCGAGCGTCGGCCATCTCCTCGGGCCAGCGCGTCCGCCCGTTGGCGTGCCCGTGGGTGAGGCTCGTCGAGGCGAAGCCGCCGTTGCGCCCGCTGGCCTGGTCGCCGCAGCGGTCGCGCTCCACGAGCACGACCTCGTCGGTCGACGGATCCCGCTCCTTGGCCCGCAGCGCCGTCCAGAGACCGGTGTAGCCGCCCGCCGACCACGACCAGGTCGGCGCGCACCACGCCGCTCAGTGCGGGTGCCGCGGCCGGACGCGCGGGGTCGTCGAGCCAGTACACCGCCGGTCGCGCGTCGGTCAGCGAGGGTGCGGCGTGGCCCGTGCGCGCCTCATCGTGCGCGACGGCGCTGCAGCACCTCGCTGGACAGGACGAGGAGTCAGGGCCACCAGCGAACATCACGGTGCCGATCACGTTCACGTGCGGGGGGATGCCACGCTGCGCGGCGCCCCAGACATACATCGGGAAGGTGATCGTGTTGCCGTGGTTGAAGTTCGTGACGATGAAGTCGTCGAACGACAGCGAGAACGCCAGCAGCGCGGCCGCCATGATGCCCGGGAAGACCAGCGGGAAGGTGACCCGCCAGAACGCCTGCCACTCGTTGGCGTAGAGGTCCATCGCGGCCTGCTCGAAGCGGGAGTCCAGCCCGGCGAGCCGGGCCTTGACGGTGACGACCACGAACGACAGGCAGAACATGATGTGCGCGACCAGGATCGACCAGAAGCCCAGGGTGCCCGGCGAGGCCGGCGGTGGTGAACAGCGCCAGCAGCGAGGAGCCCATCACCACCTCGGGGGTGGCCATCGGAAGGAAGATCAGCAGGCTGGTGGCCGACCGGCCGCGGAACCGGTGCCGCACCAGCGCGAACGCCACCAGGGTGCCGAGCGCGGTCGCGAACACGGTGGCCAGGAACCCGATCTGCAGGCTCTTCACCACCGACGCGCACATCCCCGCCTCGGAGCAGGGGTCGGTCCAGTTGCTCAGCGTGAAGGCCTGGAACTCGTAGTTCAGGCGGCTGGTGGGGTCGTTGAACGACATCAGCACGACGAAGAAGATCGGCAGGAACATGTAGCCCAGCACCAGCAGGGCGACGAAGAGGATCACGTGGTCGGAGACCCAGCGTCCCGCGCGTTGGAGCACCATCACAGCAGCTCCTCGGTCCCGGCCCGGCGCACGTAGAACAGCACCAGGCACACGATCGCGATCATCAGCAGCACCGAGCTGGCGGCCGCCGCCGGGTAGTCGAGCTGCACGAGGAACAGGTTGTCGATGACGTTGCCGATCATCCGCTGCTGGGGCGTGCCGAGCAGCTCGGAGTTGATGTAGTCGCCCGCCGCCGGGATGAACGTCAGCAGCGTCCCGGCCACCAGGCCGGGCATCGACAGCGGCAGCGTGACCTTGCGGAACGAGGTCACCCCGGAGGCGTAGAGGTCCTTGCCCGCCTCCACGAGCCGCGGGTCGATCTTCTCCAGGCTGGCGTAGAGCGGGAGCACCATGAACGGCAGGAAGTTGTAGGTCAGGCCGGTCACCACGGCGACGGGGGTCGCCAGCAGCCGCCCGTCCTCGGGCAGCAGGCTGACCGTCTTGAGTGCCTCCACGATGAAGCCGTTGTCGGAGAGGATCGACTTCCACGCCAGCGTGCGGACCAGGAAGCTGGTGAAGAACGGCGCGATCACCAGCACCAGCATCAGGTTCTTCCAGCGCCCGGCCTTGAACGCGATGGCGTAGGCCAGCGGGTAGCCCAGCAGCGCGCAGAGCACGGTGGCGATCCCGGCGTACAGGAACGAGCGGAGGAACTGCTCCTGGTACTGCAGCAGCGCGTCGAGGTAGTTGCCGAACGCGAAGGTCATCGCGTAGCCGGTGTCCAGCGACCCGCCCGGGTCGTACAGCGCGGTGGCGGCGAGCTGGATCGTGGGCACCACGAAGAAGACGACGAGCCACAGCATCCCCGGCAGCAGCAGCAGGTAGCCGACGCGCCCGCCGCGCTTGGCCTGCTCGACCTCGCCCTGTCCCGGCTCCCCGGCGGCGACGCCGCCGCCGAACTGGGCCACGCTCATCGGAGGCCCCCGATCATGCCTTGGAACCGGTGAGGGCGGCGTAGGTCTCGTCGCCGGCGTGCGCGTCCTGGTCGGCGTCGAGGAGGAACGTGTGGCCGGGCTGCCAGTGCAGCTCGACCCGGTCGCCCACCGAGAAGCCGTCACGCGCGCCGGTGTTCTGCTCGAAGACCGTCAGCTCCTGCTGCCAGGGCATCCGGACGAGGTACTGGGTGCTCACGCCGATGAAGCTCACGTCCGTCACGATGCCGCCGCCGAGGGAGTTGACGCCGTCCCCCTCCCCGTGCGACTCGTCGGCGAGGAAGACCTTCTCCGGGCGTACGCCGACCCACACCGTGCCCTCGGTGCGGCGCGCCCGGGCCACCGGCGCCCGCACCTTGGCGCCGTTGACGTCCACCACCAGGTCCCGACCGTCGTTGTCGACGACGGTGGCCTTCACCAGGTTGGACTGGCCGAGGAAGTTGGACACGAAGGTGGTGGCCGGGTTGTCGTAGAGCTCCGTGGGCCCGCCCATCTGCTCGATCAGGCCCTTGTTCATCACCGCGACCGTGTCGGCCATGGTCATGGCCTCCTCCTGGTCGTGGGTGACGTGGATGAACGTGATGCCCACCTCGGTCTGGATGCGCTTCAGCTCGATCTGCATCTGGCGGCGCAGCTTGAGGTCGAGCGCTCCGAGCGGCTCGTCGAGCAGCAGCACCCGCGGCTTGTTGATGAGGGCCCGGGCCAGTGCGACCCGTTGCTGCTGGCCGCCGGAGAGCTGGGCCGGGCGGCGCTTGTCGTAACCGCCCAGCTCGACCAGCTCGAGCATGTCGTGGACCTGCTGCTTGACGTCCTTGACCCCTCGGCGCCGCAGCCCGAACGCGACGTTCTCGAAGATGTCGAGGTGCGGGAACAGCGCGTAGTTCTGGAACACCGTGTTGACGGGACGCTTGTAGGGCTTGAGGCGGCTGATGTCCTGGCCGCCGATCGTGATGGTCCCGGCGGTCGGCTCCTCGAGCCCCGCCACCATGCGCAGCGTGGTGGTCTTGCCGCACCCGCTCGGCCCGAGCAGCGCGAAGAACTGCCCTTCGCCCACCTCGAGGTCGAGGTCGTCGACGGCCGTGAAGCCGCCGAAGCGCTTCGTGACGCCCTCCAGCCGCAGCTCGGCGCCGGCCCCCTCCTGGCTGTCCACCTCAGGACCCGATGACGTCGGCGAACATGCGCTGGTACTGCTGCTCCGTCTTGGTGTCCAGCGCCATGAAGTCGTAGGCGTTGGCCAGGAAGTCGTCGTCCGGGAAGATCAGCTGGTTCTCGGCCAGCTCCGGGTCGATGTCCACCATCGCCTCCTTGGCCCCCTGCACAGGGCAGAAGAAGTTCACCCAGGCGGCAACCTCGGCGGCGATCTCGGGCTGGTAGAAGAAGTTCATCCAGGCCTCGGCGTTCTCCTTGTGCATGCCCTGGTTGGGCACCAGCATGTTGTCGCTCCAGAGGGACAGGCCCTCCTCGGGAGAGACGAACTCGATGTTCGGGTTGTCGAACTGCAGCTGGATGATGTCGCCGGACCACGCCTCGGCGGCGACCACGTTGCCCTCGACGAGGTCCTGGGCGTAGTCGTTGCCGGTGAAGGCGCGGATCTGCCCGCCCTGGACCGCCTCGCCGAGCCGGTCGATGGCCACGCCGAACTCGTCCTCGGTGAAGTCGCGCGGGTCGGCGCCGGTCATGAGCAGCAGGAAGAGCATCGTGTCGTGCATCTCCGAGAGCAGCGACACCTTGCCCTTGAGGTCCGGGCGGGACAGCAGCTCCTCGAAGCTGCGGACCTCGCCGGTGAGGTTCTTGTTGTAGGCGATGCCGGTGACGCCGCTCTGCCAGGGCACGGAGTAGTCCCGCTCGGGGTCCCAGCCCGGGCTGCGGAGGCTCTCGAGCAGGTTGGCCTCGACGTTGGGGAGGTTCGACTTGTCCAGCTTCTGGACCCAGCCGAGCTCGATGTAGCGGGCGGCCATCCAGTCGGTGGGGACGAACATGTCGCGCCCCGTGGGCTGGCAGTCGGCGAGCTGGTTGCGGACGATGCCGAAGAACTCGTTGTTGTCGTTGTAGTCGGTGGTGTACTCCACCGTGATCCCGGTCTCCTCCTCGAACTTCTCGAGGGTGGGGAAGACCGTGCGGCGCTGGCCGCCCTCCTTGACCCGCTTCTGGTCGATGTAGAGCGGCCAGTTGGAGATCGCGAGGGTCTTCTCGGCCCCCGACTTGTCGTCGGTCTGGCACGACTCACTGGTCTGCCGGGCCGCCTCCGTGCCGCACCCCGCGAGCAGGGAGGGAGCTCCGATGGCGAGCGTGGCGAGGGAGGCGCCGCGGAGGAACCCGCGCCGGCTCACCGCCCCGCGGGAGGTGCGCAGCTGGGCGCGTACGAGGGCCTCGAGAGCCTGTCGATCATGGGACATCGGTGACGCATCCTCCCTGGAACAGCCGGGCTTCGATGCTGTGGATACTGTCAGAGACACCCACGAGCCACAAGGGATTCGGTCGAGACGTAACCTCGGCGCAACGAAATCCATAAGATTTCGGGCCGATTTCTTTGACCGTCGACCTCTTGCTGAGCCAGGATCGTCCCCATGGCAGTACGCAACGGCAGGAACGGGGGCAACGCGGTGGTGCTCGACGACGTGTCCAAGGCGATCATCGAGGAGCTGCAGCAGGACGGCCGTAGGTCCTACGCCGCGATCGGGAAGGTCGTCGGCCTGTCCGAGGCGGCCGTCCGGCAGCGGGTCCAGCGCCTGATCGAGGGCGGGGTCATGCAGGTCGTGGCGGTGACGGACCCGCTCGAGCTCGGCTTCGCGTGCCAGGCGATGATCGGGATCCGCGTGCGTGGTGCGCTCGAGCCCGTCGCCGACGCGATCGCGGCGCTCGACGAGGTCGACTACGTCGTCATCACCGCCGGCACCTACGACCTGCTCGTCGAGGTCGTGTGCGAGAGCGACGAGGCCCTGCTCGAGGTGCTCTCGACCAAGATCCGCAGCATGGACGCGGTGGTGTCGACCGAGACGTTCATCTACCTCAAGCTCCGCAAGCAGACGTACTCCTGGGGTGTCCGCTGAGCTACGCCGAGCTGTCGCTGTGGCACGCCACGGCCGGGGACGACTGGAGACCGCGCGCGGCCCTGCCCGGGGACGCCGACGCCGACGTCGCGGTCGTCGGCGCCGGCTACACCGGCCTCTGGACCGCCTACTACCTGCTCGAGGCCGACCCCGGCCTGCGCGTCGTGGTCCTGGAGGCGGAGACGGCGGGCTTCGGGGCCTCCGGACGCAACGGCGGCTGGCTCTCGGCCCTGTTCCCGTCCGGCCCGGCCCGGCTGGCCGCCCGGCTCGGCGCGAGCCGGTCGGCGGTGCTCGCCCAGCACGAGGCGATGCGGGCCACGGTCGACGAGGTGCTCCGGGTGGTCGAGCTCGAGCGCATCGACGCGCGGGCGCACAAGGGCGGGACCGTGGTGGTCGCCCGCTCATCCGCACAGCTGGAGGCGGCCCGGTCCGAGGTGGAGCATGCCCGCGCCTGGGGCCGCGACGAGCACGACCTGCGCCTGCTCGACGCCGCCGAGGCGCGGACCCGGCTGAACGCCGCCGGCGTGCGGGGCGGCACCTTCACCCCCGACTGCGCGGCGGTCCACCCCGCCCGGCTCGTCCGCGGGCTGGCGCGGGCGGTCGAGCGCCGTGGCGGGACCGTCCACGAGGGCACCCGGGTGACCTCGATCCGGCCGCACCGGGTGCGCACCGAGCGCGGGACCGTGCGTGCCGAGGTGGTGGTCCGCGCCACCGAGGGGTACACGCCGGCACTGGCCGGCGAGCAGCGCACCGTCGCGCCCGTCTACTCCCTGGTCGTGGCGACCGCTCCCCTGCCCGCGTCGACGTGGGAGCAGATCGGGCTGCACGACCGCGAGACGTTCACCGACCACCGGCACCTGATCGTCTACGGCCAGCGCACGGCCGACGACCGCCTGGTCTTCGGCGGCCGGGGCGCGCCGTACCACTTCGGGTCCCGGGTCCGCCCCGGGTTCGACCGGGCCCCGCACGTCTTCGCCCGCCTCCGCTCCACCGCCACCGAGATGCTTCCCGCGCTGGCCGGGGCGGAGTGGACCCACGCCTGGGGCGGCGTCCTGGGGGTCCCCCGCGACTGGTGCGCCTCGGTCGGTCTCGACCGCGCCTCCGGACTGGGCTGGGCCGGCGGGTACGTCGGCGACGGCGTCGGCACCTCCAACCTCGCCGGCCGCACGCTGCGCGACCTCGTGCTCGGCCGCGACACCTCCCTGACCGCCCTGCCCTGGGTGGGGCACCGCTCGCGGAGGTGGGAGCCGGAGCCGCTGCGCTGGCTGGGGGTCAACGCCGGGCTCCGGGCGATGACGGTCGCGGATCTCGAGGAGCGGGTCACCGGCCGCCCGAGCCTCGTCGGCCGCGCGATGGCCCCGCTCGTCGGCGGGCACTGATTTTAACCGGCGGCTACCCGGATCCGGGACCGTCCGCCACTACGGTCAGGAACGTGACGGACGAGCAGTGGGTGCGCGAGCTCGTCCTGCACTTCCAGCCGACCGTCGACCTGCGCACCGAGGCGATCACCGGCTTCGAGGCCCTGGTGCGCTGGCAGCACCCGACGCAGGGTCTGCTCCCGCCGCGCGACTTCATCCCGCTGGCGGAGCAGACGGGCTTCATCGTGCGGCTCGGCTCGTGGGTGATCCGCGAGGCGTGCCGAGCCGCGGTGAGCGCTGCAGACCGCGCAGCACCGCCCGACGATGTCGGTGAACGTGGCCGCGCAGCAGGTCGCGCACCGTGGCTTCGTCGACGACGTGGTCCGCTCCCTGGAGGACTCCGGTCTGGAACCGGGGCTGCTCGCCCTCGAGCTGACCGAGACCGCGCTGCTCGACGACCTGGACCGCGCCGTCGAGCGGCTGGGGTCGCTGCGGGCCCTGGGAGTCCAGGTGGCCATCGACGACTTCGGCACCGGCTACAGCTCGTTGGCCTACCTCGCCCGGCTTCCGGTGGACATCCTGAAGGTGGACAAGGTCTTCGTGGACAGCCTCTGCGAGGAGCCGTCCGAGACCACGGTGACCGAGGCGATCTTCTCGATGAGCAGCACCCTGCGCCTGGTCAGCGTCGCCGAGGGTGTCGAGCTGCCCGAGCAGGCGGCCTGGCTGGAGACCGCGGCCTGCACGCTGGGCCAGGGCTTCCTGTGGTCCCGACCGGTCGACCTGGCGAGCGCGCACGCCCTGCTGCACACCGGCGTCCCGCGGCAGCGCGCCGCGAGGCTGACCCCGCCGGGACCGGCGCCGGTCAGCCGTCGTGGCGCAGGGCCGGTCGCAGCGCGTCGAGGACGCCGGGGTCCTCGATCGTGGACGGGACCACCGGCTGACGGCCGTCGGCGATCTCCCGCATGGTGCGGCGCAGGATCTTGCCGGACCGGGTCTTGGGCAGTCCCCCGACCACGGTGACGTCGCGGAAGGCGGCCACCGCCCCGATCTCGTCTCGGACCCGGGCCACCAGCTCCCGGGCGATGTCGTCGGGGTCGCCGTCGGCGCCGGCCTTGAGGACGACGAACCCGCGCGGCAGCTGCCCCTTCAGCTGGTCGGCGACGCCGATCACCGCGCACTCGGCGACCGCCGGGTGCGCGGCGATCACGGCCTCGATCGACCCGGTCGACAGCCGGTGGCCGGCCACGTTGATCACGTCGTCGGTGCGGCCCATGACGAAGAGGTAGCCGTCCTCGTCGAGGTAGCCGCCGTCGCCGGAGAGGTAGTAGCCGTCGTGGGCGGAGAGGTACGACGCGACGAAGCGCTCGTCGTCGCCCCACAGCGTCGGCAGCGTCCCGGGCGGCAGCGGGAGCCGCAGGCAGATGGCGCCCTCCGTGCCCGCGGGCACCGGTGTCCCGTGCTCGTCGAGGATCTCCACGGCGTAGCCCGGCACCGGCACGGTGGGCGAGCCGGCCTTGATCGGCATCGGGGCGAGGCCGCGCAGGTTCGACGCGATCGGCCAGCCGGTCTCGGTCTGCCACCAGTGGTCGACGACGGGCACCCCGAGCGCCTCGGTGGCCCACTCGTACGTGTCGGGGTCGAGGCGCTCGCCGGCGAGGAACAGGGTGCGGAAGCGGGAGAGGTCGTGCCCGGAGAGCAGCTCCGTCCGCGGGTCCTCCTTCTTGATCGCCCGGATCGCCGTCGGGGCCGTGAACAGCGCCTCGACGCCGTGCTCGGCGATCACCCGCCAGAAGGCGCCCGCGTCCGGCGTGCCCACGGGCTTGCCCTCGTAGAGCACCGTGGTGGCGCCCGCAGATCAGCGGCGCGTAGACGATGTAGGAGTGGCCGACGACCCAGCCGACGTCGGAGGCGGCCCACCAGACCTGGCCCGGGTGCACGTCGTAGACGTTGGGCAGGGACCAGGCCATCGCGACCGCGTGGCCGCCGTTGTCGCGGACGATGCCCTTGGGCTTGCCGGTGGTGCCGGAGGTGTAGAGGACGTAGAGCGGGTCGGTGGCCGCGACCTCGACGCACTCGGCCGGCGCGGTGCGCCCGGCTCGCATGACGAGGTCCCAGTCGAGGTCGCGGCCCTCGACCATGCTCGCCTCGGCCTGCGGCCGCTGCTTGACCACCACCGCGTCCGGGGCGTGCTCGGCGAGGTCGAGCGCCCGGTCGACCATCGGCTTGTACTCGACGACCCGGGTCGGCTCGATGCCGCACGACGCGGTGACGACCACCTTGGGCCGGGCGTCGTCGATCCGGACGGCGAGCTCCTGGGGGGCGAAGCCGCCGAACACCACGGAGTGGACGGCGCCGATCCGGGCGCACGCCAGCATCGCGACGACGGCCTCCGGGATCATCGGCAGGTAGATGACCACCCGGTCGCCGGCCTCGACGCCGAAGCCGCGCAGCGCGCCGGCGAACGTCGCCACCCTCTCCACGAGCTCGGCGTAGGTGAAGCTCTGCTGGGACCCGGTGACCGGGCTGTCGTAGATCAGCGCGACCCGGTCGCCGTGCCCGGCCACGACGTGCCGGTCGAGCGCGTTGTAGCAGGTGTTGAGGCGTGCCGTCGGGGAACCACCGGTAGAACGGCGGGCGGTCCGGGTCCAGCACCCGCGTCGGGGTGCGGATCCAGTCCACCAGCGCGGCCTGCTCCCGCCAGAAGCCCTCCGGGTCCTCGATGCTCCTGCGGTGCAGCGCGTGGTAGTCGGCCATGCGCCCTTTCTAGCGCAGACCGTTGGCCCCGGTCCGCTCCGGCTTGCTCCCGGTGAAGAGCCAGGCGTCGAAGAAGCCGTCCAGCCGCTCGCCGCTGACCCGCTCGGCCAGCCGCTCGAACTGCCCCACGCGACCGGTGCGGTCGCCCCGCCGGTCCACCCAGGTGCGCAGGACCTTCTTGAAGTCGGACCTGCCGATCCGCTGCCGCAGCGCCTCGAGGGTCATCGCGCCCCGGTCGTAGACGGCGAAGTCGAACAGCCGGTGCCGGCCCGGCTCGCCGATGCGCACGTCCCAGAACTCGTCGTCCGCGCCGTAGCTGCCGTAGCGGTTCAGGAGGGTCTTCCGCGCGGCACGCCCGCCGTGCGCCTCGACGTACCGCCACTCGAACCAGGTCGCGAAGCCCTCGTTGAGCCAGATGTCGCGCCACCGGTCGACCACGACGTGGTCACCGAACCACTGGTGGGCGAGCTCGTGCACCACGATGCTGCGCCCGAACCGGCCGTTGCCGAGGTAGGGGTAGGTCGGCCGGGTCTGGTTCTCCAGGGCGAACCCGGCGGAGAGCGACGTGGTGACCCCACCCGTCGACGAGAAGGGGTAGGCGCCGAGCTGCGTCTCCAGCCAACGCACGATGGCCGGGCTGCGCCGCATCAGCCGCATGGCGCGGTCACGGTTGCCCGGTTCGAGACCCATGGAGACCGCGTTGAAGTACGGCAGGCCGTCACTGACGCCGCTCTCGACGGCGAACCGGCCCGCGGCGAAGAACGCGAGGTACGGCGCCATCGGCTCGTCCGCGCGCCAGTGCCAGGTGTCCCAGCCGGGCCGCGAGGTGGTGCCGAGGAACGAGCCGTTGCTGATCGCCTGGTGCCCGGTGGGCACGGCCACGCGGACGTCGAGCGTGGCCCGGTCGCGCGGGTGGTCGTTGGCCGGGAACCACCAGGGCGCGATCTTCGGCTCGTTCGTCGCCATCGCCTCGACGGACGAGGAGACCCAGGGGCGGGACCCCCGGTGCGTCACCGCCGCGGGCCGGCCGGCGTACTCCACGGTCACGGTGAACGCGGCGCCGCGGGCGATCGGCGTGGCCGGCGTGACCTCGAGCTCGTGCTTCCTGGACCGGAACCCGGCGGGCGTGCCGCCGACCCGCACGGCCGTGGCGTCGAGCACGAGGTCGAGGTTGAACCGGGACAGGTCCTGCGTGGCGAGCGCGGTCACGGTGGTGCTGCCGGTCAGGTCGCCGCTCGGGACGTCGTAGCGGACGTCGACGGCGTAGTGCTGCACGTCGTAGCCGCCGTTGCCGTCCTTGGGGAAGTACGGGTCACCGATCCCCGGGGCACCCGGCGACGGCCCCGGTCCCCGGGCCTCGACGGCTCCGGCGGGGGCCAGGGTGCCGAGCGTGACGGCCGCGGCCGCCACGAGGGCAGCCAGCCGGGCGACAGCATGGACGGACACGGAACCCCCGAATCGAGCTGGACAGTCGACTGAGTCTAGGCGCCGCGGGCTGCCGACGCGGGACGTCGGTGAAAACCGGTTGCGCGCGCCGGGCGGGTCGGTCAGCCTGGGCATCCGAGGTTCGGTGGGCCGCCCCGTCTGGGCGGTCCGGGACGAGAGGAGGCCGTGATGCGTGTCGTTGCCGTTCGCATGCCCGCGACCACCCTTCTCTCTCACTCCCGGAGCCACCACACCGATGTCCACACCCCGTGCCCGCACGACCGCGTCTGACCTGACCGGCACCCACGAGCAGCGCCCCGTCGACGTCCCGTACGTCGAGCCCCCGGTCGACCTCAGCGACGTCGACCCGCGCTTCGTCATCGACTTCGACACCTACGACGACCCCGGCGACGGCCAGCGCTGGACGACCTGGTTCAGCGTCGAGCCCCTCTGCCGGGGCCCGGAGCCGCGCCCCGACTGGGTGGTGACCTCGCGGGCGGCCGTGGACACCGAGCTGGGCGTGCTCAAGACCGGCAAGGAAGCCGACGTCTTCCTGGTCGAGCGCGCCGTCCCGGGGGACCCCGACCGGGCCGCGGTGATGGCCGCGAAGCGCTACCGGACCGAGGAGCACCGCTCCTTCCACCGGAGCGCGTCCTACACGGAGGGCCGCCGCACCCGACGGTCCCGCGACGCCCGCGCGCTCGCCCGGAAGACCGCCCACGGGCGCGAGGTCGCCGCCGGACAGTGGGCGTGGGCCGAGTGGGAGGCGCTCAAGCGCTTCTGGGAGGCCGGCGTGCCGGTCCCCTACCCGGTCCAGATCGACGGCACCGAGATCCTGATGGAGTTCGTCCACGTCGACGGGGAGGCGGCGCCCCGGCTCGCGCAGACCCGGCCCCGCGGCGAGCTGCTGCGCTGCTACTTCGAGCAGCTGCGGCACGCGATGGCCGAGCTCGCCCGGCACGGTGTCGCCCACGGCGACCTCTCGCCGTACAACGTCCTCGCCGCCGGCGAGCGCCTGGTCGTCATCGACCTCCCCCAGGCGGTCGACCTCGTCGCCAACCCCACCGGCCTGGACTTCCTCATGCGGGACTGCGTCAACGTCTGCACCTGGTTCCGCTCCCGCGGTCTCGACCCCGAGGTCGCCGACGAGCACGCCCTCTACGGGGAGCTCCTCGCCTCCGCCTTCTAGCGCGAGGGGTCAGCTCTTCAGGCCCCTGGTCGGCGGGTCGCTGCACGAGTGACCCCTCGGCCCGTGGGCTAGGTTGCCTCCGTGCCCGAGCGACGCGCCGCCCACCACGAGATCGAGAGCCTCGACGAGCTCGACGGGCTGGTGGCGTCCGGTGCCACGTCGATGCGGCACTGGCGGCTGCAGTCGCTGGACCTGCGCGGCCGCGACAGCGTGCTCCGCCGGCTCGACGCCCGGGGTGCCCTGTTCCTGGGCTGCCGCATCCACGTCGACACCGAGGACCACCTCCGCCGGCACGGAGCCCTCGTCTTCCCCCGGGTCCCGGACGTCCCGGTCGACCCCTACCGGGCGACGCTCTACACCCCCGAGGAGCTGTACGCCGGGCTGGGCGGGGGCTACGACGCGACCCCGGATGCCCGCGCCTACGTCTGGCAGCGCGGCAGCGACGACCTCGCGGACCGGCTGGCGCAGGCGTTGCACGACCACGCCGTCGACGACGCGCTCGCGGACTACGCCCGTGGGCGCCGGCTGGTCGGCGTGATGGGCGGCCACGCGGTCCAGCGAGGCTCCCTCGAGTACGCCGCCGCCGCCCGCCTCGGCCGCGACCTGGGGAGGTCCGGGCTCACCGTCGCCACCGGCGGCGGCCCCGGCGCCATGGAGGCCGGCAACCTCGGTGCCTACCTCGCCGGGCACGGGGACGACGTGCTCGACGAGGCCCTGTCGATGCTGGCCGCGGTGCCGTCGTACCGGGCCGCCGTCGCGCCCTGGGCCGAGACCGGGCTCGCCGTCCGCCGCCGCTGGGACGGCGCGGAGTCCCTGGGCGTGCCGACCTGGTTCTACGGGCACGAGCCGCCGAACCCCATGGCCGCGCACGTCGCCAAGTACTTCAAGAACGCGATTCGCGAGGACGTGCTGCTGCACATCTGTGAGGCGGGCATCGTGTTCCTGCCCGGCCGCGCCGGCACGGTCCAGGAGATCTTCCAGGACGCGTGCGAGAACTACTACGCCGACGAGCAGGAGGTCGCCCCCATGGTGCTCGTCGGCGTCGAGCACTGGACCCGCGAGCTGCCCGCCTGGCCGCTGCTCGAGGCGCTGGCCCGGGACCGCTCGATGGCCGCCAAGGTGCACCTCGTCGACCGGGTCGAGGACGCGGTCGCGCTGGTGACGGGCTGACGCCGGTCAGTCGTCGTGCGCGGCGAGCTGGCCGCAGGCGCCGTCGATCTCGCTGCCGCGCGTGTCGCGGACCGTCGTCGGCACGCCCTTGGCCTCGAGCCGCCGGACGAACTCGCGCTCGTCCGCGCGGCGGGACGCCGTCCACTTCGACCCGGGGGTGGGGTTGAGCGGGATCAGGTTGACGTGCACCCAGCCCCAGTCGCCGTAGGAGGTGAGCACGTCGCCGAGCAGGTCCGCCCGCCATGCCTGGTCGTTGATGTCGCGCATCATGGCGTACTCGATGGACACCCGGCGCTTGGTGGTGCGCGCGTAGTTCCACGCGGCCTCCACCGCCTCGCGCACCGACCAGCGGGTGTTGATCGGCACCAGCTCGTTGCGCAGCTCGTCGTCGGGGGCGTGCAGCGACAGCGCCAGCGTCACCGGGATCCCCTCCTCGGCCAGCTGCCGCATCCGCGGCACCAGGCCGACGGTCGAGACGGTGATGCCGCGCGCGGACATCCCGAGCCCGTCGGGGGCCTTGTCGGTCATCCGGCGCACGGACCCGATCACGGCCTTGTAGTTGGCCATCGGCTCCCCCATGCCCATGAACACCACGTTGTTGACCCGACCCGGACCCCCGGGCACCTCGTCGCGGGCCAGCGCCCTCGCGCCGGCGACGACCTGCTCGACGATCTCGGCGGTGGACATGTTGCGCTGCAGGCCGCCCTGCCCGGTGGCGCAGAAGGGGCACGCCATGCCGCAACCCGCCTGCGAGGACACGCACATCGTCACCCGGTCCGGGTAGCGCATCAGCACCGACTCCACCAGCGCACCGTCGAAGAGCCGCCACAGCGTCTTCCGGGTGGTGCCCCGGTCGGCCTCGAGCGTCCGCAGCGGGGTCATCAGGTCCGGCAGCAGGCCGGCCACGAGCTGCTCCCGCTCGGCGGCGGGCAGGTCGGTCATCTCCGCGGGGTCGTCCACGAGCCGGGAGAAGTAGTGGGTGGAGAGCTGCCGGGCCCGGAACCCGGGCAGCCCGAGGCCCGCGACGAGCTCCTTGCGCTCGCCCGGGGTGAGGTCGGCGAGATGGCGCGGCGGCTTCTTGCGGCCGCGCGGCTCGTCGAAGACGAGGGGAAGGGTCTTCACGGGTTCAGTCATGGCTCGTGCCAGTGTCGCACTCCGGGATTGACCGGTCCCCGAACCCGTGCGGGTGAGCGTCCACACGTCCGGCATCCGCAGCGCCGCCCAGGCCTCGAGGTCCGCGGGTCGGCCGCTGAGCTGCGACACGAGCAGGGTCCACGCGGTGCCGTGCCCGACGAGGACCAGGTCCTGGCCGGGGTGCGCGTCGAGGATCCGGCGTACGGCGGGCACGAGCCGGTCCCTCGTCCCGCCCAGCGGCTCCCACTCGGGGACGGCTGGAACGTCGGGCTCGGCGAACGCACGCTGCACGGCCGCCCGGAAGTCGCCGGGGTCGGTGAACCAGTGCACGCCCCGCCGGTGCTCCGCGAGCGCGTCGACGACCGTGACCGGCCGGTCGGTGAGGCGCTGTGCGGTGCCGACCGCCTTCGGCTCGGGCGAGGAGTACCACGCAGCCGCTGTCGGCAGCCGTCCGGACACGGCGAGCGCGGCGAGGTCGGGCTGGCCCGCGGCGTCGAGCTCCCATGTGTGCGGCGCGGTGGCGGGGTCCACCAGCGACCGTGCGTGCCGAACCAGGTGGAGGCGGGACTCAGAAGACGAGGTAGTGGAGCAGGAGGTACGTCGGAGCCGCCGTGGCGAGCAGCGAGTCGAGCCGGTCCATCAGGCCGCCGTGGCCGGGGATGATCTGGCTCATGTCCTTGATCCCCAGGTCGCGCTTGATCACCGACTCGCACAGGTCTCCGAGGGTCGCGGTGACCACGGCGATCAGGCCGAGGACGACGCCGACCCACCAGTCCCCCTCGAGGAGGTAGACGACGGTGGCCCAGCCGACGACGACACAGGAGACGGCCGACCCCGCGAAGCCCTCCCAGGACTTCTTCGGCGAGATCACCGGCGCCATCGGGTGCCGCCCGAACAGGACGCCGACGACGTAGCCCCCGATGTCGGAGGCGATGGTGACCAGGATGAACGTGACGACCGCGAGCGCACCTTCGGGCTCGGCGAGCATCAGCGCCACGAAGCCGCCGAGGAACGGCACGTAGAACACCGTGAACGCGGTCGCTGTGACGTCGCGGACGTAGCCGGCGACCCCGCCGCGCAGCCGCAGCAGCATCGCGGCCAGCACGGTGACCGCCGTCAGCGTGCCCATGGCGGGAGCGCCGAAGACGTAGGCCGCCAGCACCATCACGGCCCCACCGACCATCAGCGGCTCGCGCACGAGCCTGATCTCGCGGGCGGCGAACGCGTGACCGAGCTCCCACACCGCCACCAGGACCGCGGCGACCACGATCACCATGAACGCGGCCTTCCAGAAGAACAGCGACGCTCCGATCGCGGCCAGCAGCACCACGCCGGACGCGATCGCGGCGGGCAGGTTGCGGCCGGCACGGCTCACCGGGGCCACCGGGACAGGCGTCTCCGCCCCGGCCACCGGGTCGTTGTCGGGCGTGGTCATCGGCGTTCTCGGTCGACCTGCGTCAGACCTCGAGCAGCTCGGCTTCCTTGTGCTTGAGCAGCTCGTCGATCTCGTCGACGTGCTTCTTCGTGATGCCGTCGAGACGCTTCTCGGCACCGGTGACGTCGTCCTTGCCGACCTCGCCGTCCTTCTCGAGCTTCTCGAGCGTCTGCTTGGCGTGGCGGCGGATGTTGCGGACCGAGATCCGGCCGTCCTCGGCCTTGGCCTTGGCCATCTTGATGTAGTCCTTGCGGCGCTCCTCGGTGAGCTCGGGGAGCATCACGCGGATCGTCTTGCCGTCGTCGGTGGGGTTCACACCGAGGTCGGTGTCGCGGATCGACTTCTCGATGGCGGGCAGCGCGCTCATGTCGTAGGGCGCCACGATGATCACGCGCGCCTCGGGCGCGGTGAACGACGCGAGCTGCTGCAGCGGGGTCTGGGTGCCGTAGTAGTCGGCGGTGAGCTTGTGGAACATCGACGGGTTGGCCCGACCGGTGCGGATCGCCGCGAAGTCCTCACGGGTCACCTCGACCGCCTTGTTCATCTTGGCGTCGGCCTCGTTGAGGGTCTGGCTGATCACGGCTGCTCCTTGGTCTGGGTCGTCGACGGCGACGGCGGCGGATCGTCCGGTCAGACGTCGCGCGCAACCGTCGTACCGATCTTCTCACCTGCGACGACGCGGGCGATGTTGCCCTCCTCGGACAGGTTGAACACGATCATGTCGATGTCGTTGTCGCGGCACAGGCTGATCGAGGTCGCGTCGGCGACCTTCAGCCCGCGGGTCAGGAACTCGTCGTAGGTGAGCTGGTCGAACTTCACCGCGTCGGGGTTGCGGTTGGGGTCGGAGTCGTAGACGCCGTCCACGCCCTGCTTGCCCATCAGGATGACCTGCGCGCCGATCTCGAGGGCACGCTGGGCGGCGACGGTGTCGGTCGAGAAGTACGGCATCCCGGCGCCGGCGCCGAAGATGACCACCCGGCCCTTGTCGAGGTGCCGCATCGCCCGGCGCGGGATGTACGGCTCGGCGACCTGCCCCATCGTGATGGCGGTCTGCACCCGCGTCTCGACGCCCTGCTTCTCCAGGAAGTCCTGGAGGGCCAGGCAGTTCATCACCGTGCCGAGCATGCCCATGTAGTCCGCACGGGAGCGGTCCATCCCGCGCTGCTGCAGCTCGGCGCCGCGGAAGAAGTTGCCGCCGCCGACCACGATGGCCACCTGGACGCCGCTGCGCACCACCGCCGCGATCTCACGGGCGATGCCGTTGACGACGTCGGGGTCCACACCGACGCGTCCGCCGCCGAACACCTCGCCGGAGAGCTTGAGCAGGACGCGTCGGTAGGACGTCACGGGCATCTCCTCGGATGGATCTCTGGGCGTGGGTACGGAAGGAGGCCGGTCCCGCGTGCGCGGTGGTGCTGCACGGAACCGACCTCCCTACGTGTTCTGACGCTGTCCGTCGTCGAAACCCTAGTCCGGTCAGGCGCCGACCTCGAACCGGGCGAAGCGCTTGACGGTGACGCCGGCCTCGTCCAGCACGGCCTTCACCGACTTCTTGCTCTCCTGCACCGACGGCTGGTCGAGCAGCGCGACCTCCTTGAAGAAGCCGTTCAGGCGGCCCTCGACGATCTTGGGCAGCGCCTGCTCGGGCTTGCCCTCCTCGCGGGCGGTGGCCTCGGCGATGCCGCGCTCCTTCTCCACGATGTCGGCGGGGACGTCGTCGCGGGAGACGTACGGTCGGGCGCATCGCGGCGACCTGCATGGCGGCGCCGCGTGCGGCCTCGTCGTTGTCGCCCTCGTACTCGACGAGCACGCCGACGGCCGGCGGCAGGTCGGAGGCGCGACGGTGCATGTAGGTGACGACCGGGCCGTCGAAGTACGCGACGCGACCGAGCTCGATCTTCTCGCCGATCTTCACGGCGAGGTCCTCGACGGTCTCGCCGACCGTGCGGTCGCCGAGCTTGACGGCCTTCAGCGCGTCGGCGTCAGCGGCCTCGGCCTGGTCGGCCGCTTCGGCGATCTGCTGGGCGACGGCGACGAACTCGTCGTTCTTCGCCACGAAGTCGGTCTCGCTGTTGATCTCGACCAGGGCGCCGCCGGAGGTGGCGACCAGTCCGGCGGAGGCGGTGCGCTCCGCGCCGCGCTTCTTCATCTTGTCCTGGCCCTTGACGCGCAGGATCTCGACGGCCTTGTCGAAGTCGCCGTCGGCCTCGGTCGAGGGCCTTCTTGCGTCCATCATGCCCGCGCCGGTCTGGTCGCGGAGCTTCTTGACGTCGGCAGCGGTGAGTTGCCATGTCGTGCACTCCTCGTGCTGGGTTCGTGGGGTCGGGGGTGACGCGCCGGCGGTGGCGCGGGGCGGTCTCGCCCCGCGCCACCGTCCGGGTCAGGCCTGGGTCTCGTCGGCCTTCGGCTCGTCGGCCTTCGCCTCGGTGGCCTCGGCCGGGGTCTCCTCGACCTTCGGCTCGTCGGCCTTCGCCTCGGTGGCCTCGGCCGGGGTCTCCTCGACCTTGGGCTCGGCGGCCTCGGCCGGGGTCTCCTCGGCCTTGGGCTCGGCGGCCTCGGCCGGGGCCTCGGTGGCCTCGCTCGCGGCACCGGTGGCCTCCGCGGCCGGGGCGACCGGAGCCTCGGCGGCGGCACCCGTGGCGGCGGTCGCGGCCTGGTCGGCGTCGCCCTGCAGCAGCTCACGCTCCCACTCGGCCAGCGGCTCGGCAGCGCCCGGCGCGCTCTCGCCCTCGGTCTTGGCGCCCGAGCGGGCGATCAGGCCGTCGGCGACGGCGTCGGCCACCACGCGGGTGAGCAGGCCGACGGCGCGGATGGCGTCGTCGTTGCCCGGGATCGGGAAGTCGACCTCGTCGGGGTCGCAGTTGGTGTCCAGGATGCCGATGATCGGGATCCGGAGCTTGCGCGCCTCCTCGACGGCGAGGTGCTCCTTCTTGGTGTCCACGACCCACACCGCGGACGGGGTCCGGGTCATCTCGCGGATGCCGCCGAGGGTCTTCTCCAGCTTGTCGCGCTCGCGCTTCATCTGGAGGAGCTCCTTCTTCGTGCGACCGGAGCCGGCCACATTGTCGAAGTCGACCTCGTCGAGCTCCTTGAGGCGGTTGATCCGCTGGTGCACGGTCTGGAAGTTGGTGAGCATGCCGCCCAGCCAGCGCTGGTTGACGTAGGGCATCCCGACGCGGGTCGCCTGCTCGGCGATCGCCTCCTGGGCCTGCTTCTTGGTGCCCACGAACATCACGGTGCCGCCCTTGGCGACGGTGTCCTTGATGAAGGCGTAGCTGCGGTCGATGTAGGCCAGCGACTGCTGCAGGTCGATGATGTAGATGCCGTTGCGCTCGGTCATGATGAAGCGCTTCATCTTGGGGTTCCAGCGACGGGTCTGGTGCCCGAAGTGGACGCCGCTCTCGAGGAGCTGGCGCATGGTGACGACGGCCATGGCTGTCGGTCCCTCTTCCGTTTCGTGACCCGCCGCCCGGTCGACCGGCACCGGCCGGCCGCCGGCCCGTCGGGTCGGCTCTCAGTTGTCGCAGGCGAGCGGGTGCTGCCTGCCCTGGCGCCCGGCGCCGTCAGGACCCCGTGCCGGAGCACGGAGACTGAGTGACGGTCGCCCGCGGAGGCCGCGGAGTCGAGCGCGCGAAGTCAACCCGCTTGCACGGGTTGCTCCGGCGAGTCTATCGCGCGGCGCCGGTGGGCCGCCAATCGAGGACCCGGCGTTCACCCCGCCGGGACGAACCCCTCGGTGAGCTCGCCGTTGATCCGGTAGCGCCCGTCCTCGTAGGCGAGCTCGAGCACCGTGGGCCGCTCCCCGGTCCCGAAGTTGTCGAAGCGGACGCGATAGTTGACCACCATCGTCGTCGGGTCGGCCGCCACCTCGAGGACCTCGCCCTCGCCCACGTCACCCCAGAACTCGCGGTAGGTGTCCCGTCCCCCGCTCTCCCGGCGGAACTTGGGCGTCAGCATCTGCCAGGCGGTATCGGGGTCGGTGGAGACGGCGGCGACATAGTCGCGGACGAACCGGCGCATGCCCCGGGCGGTGGGCCCCTCCGGCGTCGCCGACGCCGAGGGCGGCTCCTCGGGCGGGGCCGAGGACGAGACCACCGGCTCCTCGGCCGCGGGCCGGGCCGGTGCGGCGGGGTCCCGGTCCTGCAGGAGGACACCCAGGAGGACCGCGACCACCAGCAGCGCGGCGAGGCCGCCCAGACCCGCCAGGACCCGCACGCGGGAACCGGGGCCGGCGACCGGCCTCGTCGCGGTCGGGGTCGGGTCCGGGTCGGCTCCCGCCGGGGGGCGTGCGACGGGAGCCGTCACCACCGGCCGGCCGTCGAGGAAGTCGCGCACCTGGACCATCGACCACCGGCGCGTCGGGTCCTTCTCCATCGTCGCCGCGAGCAGCGGCGCCATCCACCCGGCCCCGGGCAGGCGGGGAGGCTCCTCGTGCACGATCCGGTAGAGCCCGCCGAGGACCTGTTCACCGAACTCGTACGGCGGCCGGCCGGCCAGGGCGTGGAAGAGGGTGGCGCCCAGCGCCCAGGCGTCCACCGCCTCGCCGCCGCGGTCGCCGGACGCGACCTCGGGCGCGAGGTAGGCGGGCGACCCGGTCAGGAACCCGGTCTGGGTGAGGGTGACGTCGGCCGCGTCGCGCGCGATCCCGAAGTCGGTGAGCTTGGCCTGCCCGCGCCGGTCGACCAGGATGTTGGACGGCTTCACGTCCCGGTGCACGATGCCCGCGGCGTGCGCCGCCACCAGCGCGTCGGCGACCTGCCGGATGATCGGGGCCGCCTCGTCCGGGCTGAGGGCGCCCCGCTCGCGGACCAGCTGGGCGAGGGTGCGGCCCGGAACGTACTCCATCACCAGCCACCGGGTGTCGGTCTCCGCGTCGGCGACGAGGTTGAAGACCGCCACGACGTGCGGGTGGTTGAGCTGGGCGGCCAGGCGGGCCTCCCGCTCGGCGCGGCCGAGGTCGGGACTGTCGGCGCCCGGCAGGAGGCCGATCCGCTTGAGGGCGACAGGCCGGTCGAGCACCTCGTCGCGCGCGAGCCACACGGCGCCCATGCCTCCGCGCCCGATCTCCCGCTCGAGGACGTACCTGCCTGCGATCACGCGCTCGATCGTAGGCAGACCGCCCGAGCCGGACGACAGCCGTCCCGCTCGGGTCCACAGCGGCGACCGTGCCGACGCTCGTCCCCAGGCGCCGCGCAGGCCCGGGCCTCCCGACCGCGGGGCGGGCAGCATCGCCCCCATGCGCCGACGAGACCGCCCGGCACCAGGCCCCTCGGTGGCCCGCCCGTCCCCGCCCGCACTGCTGCTCGCACTCGTGCTCTCGGGGATCCTCGTGGCGGGGACCCTCCTGGCCTCCGCCGCCGTGGCCGACGAGGCGCGGCCGGCGCCCGTGGGGTCCGCCGTGTGGCCACTCGGCCCGGCCCCCGACGTCGCCGAGGGCTTCGACCCGCCGGAGACCCGCTGGGGGCCCGGCCACCGCGGCGTCGACCTGGTCGGATCCGCCGGTCACCAGGTGCGGTCGTCACTGGCCGGCACGGTCGCGTTCGCCGGGCGGGTCGCCGGGCGCGGCGTGGTGGTCGTCGACCACGGCCGCACCCGCACCACCTACGAGCCGGTTCTGGCCACGGTCGACGTCGGCGACCCCGTGGACGCCGGAGACCCGGTCGGTCGGCTCCAGGCGGGGGGCTCGCACTGCGCCCCCGTGACGTGCCTGCACTGGGGCCTGCTCGCCGGTGAGGACTACCTCGACCCACTCACCCTGGTGGGAGCCGGGCCGGTGCGCCTGCTCCCGCTGCGTGGCGCCGGCGCCTGGTCGGCCGGGGTGTGGGCCGCCGGCGGAGGCCCGGCCCGGGGCGAGCTTCGCGCGCTGGACCCGCGGGGGCGACGATGCGGTCCGCCCGGCCGGCGACGCCGCGCTGTTCCGCGGAGGCTGAGCCGCTCAGGCGCGCGGGTGCGCCTGCCGGAAGGCCTGGCGCAGCCGGTCGGTGGTGACGTGCGTGTAGATCTGCGTCGTCGCCAGCGAGGCGTGGCCGAGCAGCTCCTGCACCGACCGGAGGTCCGCGCCACCCTCGAGCAGGTGCGTGGCGGCGGTGTGCCGCAGTCCGTGCGGTCCCAGGTCCGGGGCGCCGGGCACGTCGGCCAGGCGGGCGTGCACCAGGGTGCGCACCGCTCGCTGGTCCAGCCGACCGCCCCGCGTCCCGAGGAAGAGCGCGGCCCCGGACCCCTCCCGCGCCAGAGCCGGCCGACCGCGGAGCAGCCAGGCCGTGAGCGCCCGCTCGGCCGGGGCGCCGTAAGGCACCGTGCGCTCCTTGCGGCCCTTGCCCAGCACCCGGGCGACGCGTCGCTCGTGGTCGAGGTCGTCGACGTCGAGCCCGCACAGCTCACCGACGCGGGCTCCGGTGGCGTAGAGCAGCTCGAGGACGGCCACGTCCCGCAACCCGACCGGGCTGCCGTCGTCGGCCCGCGTCGCGGCCGCCTGCAGCAGCTCCCGCACCTCGTCGGTGCGCAGCGCCGGGGGGAGCGTGCGACGGGCCTTCGGGGAGCCGAGCAGAGCCCCCGCGTCCGACTCCGCGCGGCCGGTGCGCTGCAGCCAGCCGGTGAACACCCGGACCGCGGTGGCCCGGCGGGCCATCGTGGTGCGCGCCTTCCCCCGCGTCTGCTGGTTGGCCAGCCAGCTGCGCAGCGACCTGAGGTCGATCGTCGTGACGTCGACGTGGCCGAGGCGGGCGGCGTGCTCGAGCATGCCGGACACGTCGCCGAGGTAGGCCCGCACGCTGTGCGGCGTCAGGTCACGCTCGGCGACGAGGTGACGCTCGTAGTCGGCCAGCACCCGCGCCATCGGCTCGGGGCAGCTCGGACCCGGCCGCCTCCGCGGGTGTCTCCTCCACGCGCCGAGTCTAGGGAGGTGACTCCTCCCCGGCCGGCATTGCGGGATCGCGAGCCTGTCGAAGGGCCGAGGCGAGCCGCCAGTCATCGGCGCTCCGCTCCACCGCCCCCACGGCCAGCAGCGCGTCGAGCGCCCGCCCGGTGGCGGCGACCGACACCCCGGCGGTGCGCGCGATCGAGTCGACGCCGGCGCCCCGGACCACGGGCGTGGCCTCCAGCACCCGCCGGTGGCTGGCCGGCAGCCGGTCACGCCAGGTCTCCTCACCGCGGCGGACGGGCGCGAGGTCGGTGCCCACGGAGCCGACGAGCTCGAGGACGTGGGCCGGGCGGGTGACCAGCTGCCCCTCGCCGCAGCGGAGCAGCTCGTGGACGCCCTCCGAGGGTGCGCTGGTGACCGGTCCCGGCACGCCCATCAGCACCCGGCCGAGCCGAGCGGCCCAGTTGGCGGTGCTGAGGGCGCCGCTGCGGACCGCTGCCTCGACCACGACGGTGCCCAGGGACAGGGCGGCGATCAGCCGGTTGCGGGTGAGGAAGCGGAGCCGGGTCGGGGCGCAGCCCGGCGGCAGCTCGCTGACGACCAGGCCGGTGCCGGCCACGTGCTCCAGCAGACGCCTGGTGGCGCGGCCGGATAGGCCCGGTCGACCCCGCAGGCGAGCACGGCGACGGTGGGCCCTCGACGCCGCGAGCGCGCCGCGGTGCGCCGCCGCGTCGATGCCGAACGCGGCGCCGGAGACCACGGACACCCGCCTCCGGCACGAGGCCGTGCCCCAGCTCGCCCGCGACGTCGGCGCCGTAGGTGGTCGCCGAGCGGGAGCCGACCACGGCGACGGAGCGACGCGCCGCGTCGGCCAGGGACAGCGGCCCACGGACCCAGAGCCCCAGCGGGGCGCCGCCCTGCCGGTCGACGGGCTCGCAGCGGTCGAGGTCGCCGAGCCGCTCCGGCCACTCCGTCGTCGCCGGGACAGACGAACCGGATGCCGCGCCGCCGTCCCTCCGCGCAGCTCGCGCTCGGGGTCGAGATCCCGCAGCCGCACGGCGACGTCACTGCAGCACGCCGTCGACGTCACGCTCCTCGCGCAGCGGCCGGTGACGACGCGGGGTGCACCCAGGTCGCGCACCACCCGCGCCACCCGCAGGTCGCCGGGCTCGGTCAGCCGGCTCAGCGCCGCCCGGGCCAGCCGGTCGGCCTCGGTCGCGGACGTCACGAGACCTCCTCCGCCGGCCGGGCGCAGCGATGGAGGGCGCGCAGCTCGAGCGGGCGGCCGGCGCGCAGCCGCAGCGCGGTGTCGAGCTCGTCGGTCCCGGGGCGTCCGAGCCCGCGCAGGTCGGTCACGGTCCACGCGAGCCGGTGCACCCGGGTGGCACCGCGCCGGGTGAGCGACCCGGCGTAGAGCTCGGTGTCGACGGCGCGTGCGGCCGCCTCGTCGAGGGGGAACCGCTCGCCGCAGCGCCGGGCCGGGCACGTCGGTGTTGAGACGCCACGGCGTGCCGGCGTAGCGCACGCGCCTGCCGCTCGCGCGCCTCGACCACGCGGACCCGGACGGCGGCGGAGCCCTCGGGGACGGCCAGCGGGTCGTCGCACCTCGTGCGGACGCACCGGCTCGACGTGCCGGGTGATGTCGATCCGGTCGGTGATCGGCCCGCTGATCTTGCGGCGGTAGTCGCGCCGCCGGACCTCGGTGCAGGTGCAGCGGTGGTCGCGGATCGGTCGGGTGGTAGTCCCCGCAGGGACAGGGGTTGCAGGCGAGCACGACCATCGTCCGCGCCGGGAAGGTCGCGGTCTCCTCTCCCCGGGCGATGGTGATCTCCCCGCTCTCCAGCGGCTGACGCAGCGCCTCGATGATGTCGGCCTGGAAGCAGCGGGAACTCGTCGAGGAACAGGCACCCCGTGGTGGGCCCGGCTGAGCTCGCCCGGGCGCACCCGGCCGCGTGCCGCCACCGAGCAGGCTGGCGCGGGAGGCCGAGTGGTGCGGCGCCCGGAACGGTGGCCGGCTGATCAGGGCCGGCCCGGCGTCGAGGCCGCCGGCCAGCGAGTGGATCGCGGTCAGCTCCAGCGACTCCTCGAGGGTGAGGTCGGGCAGCATGCCGGGGATCCGCTCGGCCAGGGTGGTCTTGCCGGCTCCCTTGGGGCCGCTCAGCAGCAGGTGGTGGCCGCCGGCCGCCGCCACCTCCAGCGCGTAGCGCGCGTCGGCCATGCCGAGCACGTCGGCGAGGTCGAGGTCGCTCGATCCGGCGCTCAGCCGCGCCAGGACAGCAGCGGGCTGCTGGCCAGCGGCGCGACCGGCGGCGCGTCGGGCATCTCCTCGCCGCGGAGCACCGCGACCACCTGGGCGAGCGACCGGACGCCGAAGACCTCCATGCCCGGCACCAGCGCGGCCTCCTCGGCCTGCGGCTCGGGTACGACGACGCGGTGGAGGCCCTGCGCGCGGGCCGCCATCGCCATCGGCAGCACCCCCGGCACCGCGCGCAGCCGGCCGTCGAGGCTGAGCTCGCCGATGAAGACGAAGCCGTCGAGCAGCGGGGGCGGCACCGGCGGCGGTCGGTCCCGCTCACCGTCGGGCGGCGGCTGGCCCGCCGCCGCGAGCACGCCGACCGCGATCGCCAGGTCGAAGTGCGAGCCGCGCTTGGGCAGGTCGGCCGGCGACAGCAGGATCGTGACCCGCCGGGTCACCGGCCAGTCGAAGCCGCTGTTGATCACGGCCGCCCGGCACCGGTCGCGCGCCTCGGTGATCGAGGCGTCGGGGCGACCCACCAGCGCGGTCGCGACCAGCCCCTGGGCCACGTCGACCTGCACGTCGACCAGGTGACCGGTCGCTCCGTCGAGCGACACGGTGCGCGCGGTCGCGAACCCCATCAGCCGATCCCCCGCACGTGCTCGACGCGGGCCGCCCCGGACCGCGGCACGAGCGACCGCGACCAGGTCGATCCGCACCTCGACCGGGTGGACCCCGCGCGCCGTCCGCCCAGCGCGCGGCCAGCAGCTGCAGCCGGGCCGCCTTGCGTCTCGTCGACCGCCTCGAGCGGGGAGCCGAAGCCGTGCCCGCGCCGGGTCTTGACCTCGCAGACCACGAGGACCCGGCCGTCGCGCAGCACCAGGTCGATCTCGCCGATGCTCGCAGCGCCAGTTGCGGTCCAGCAGCACCATGCCCTGCGCCGACCAGGTGGCGCGCGGCCACCGCCTCCCCGTGCCCGCCGAGCGCCTCCCGCTGTCGTGCCGTCGTCGTCATGGGGCCAGCCTCGGTGGGCGCACCCGCACCGGGCGGGGCCGGCGGGACCGGCTGTGGAGGGCGCGGCCGACCCGGGGGCTGTGGGCAGAACCCGGCCCGGCGTCAGTCCTTGGGCGGCTCGATCTCGGCCGGGCTGAGCTCCTCGACGTTGACGTCCTTGAAGGTGAGCACCTTGACGTTCTTGGCGAAGCGGGCCGGCCGGTACATGTCCCACACCCAGGCGTCGGTCATGGACACCTCGAAGAACACGTCACCGGCCTCGGTGCGCGCCTTCACGTCGACCTGGTTGCACAGGTAGAAACGACGGTCGGTCTCGACGACGTACTTGAAGATGCCCACCACGTCGCGGTACTCGCGGTAGAGGTGGAGCTCCATCTCGGTCTCGTACTTCTCGAGATCCTCGGCGCTCATCGACCCACCTCCACCTGTATCAGCTCGCCCGCCAGCCCGTCCGGGTCATTCTCACCGAACTCGTCGGCATAACCGGGCACCGGCTCACCCAGGGCGCGACGTACGTTGACGAACCGGCGCCGGTGGATCGCGCACGGCCCGTGCCGTTCGAGCGCGGCGGTGTGCGTCGCGGTGATGTAGCCCTTGTGCGTCGCGAAGTCGTAGGCGGGGTAACGCTCGTGCAGCTCGGCCATGATCCGGTCCCGGGTCACCTTCGCGACCACCGATGCGGCGGCGATGCAGGCGGCGACCCGGTCGCCCTTCCACACCGCCAGGCCGGGCACCTCGAGCCCGTCGACCGGGAACCCGTCCGTGAGGACGTACGACGGGCGCACGTCGAGCTTCGCGGTGCAGCGCCGCAGCGCCTCCAGGTTGGCGACGTGCATGCCGAGCCGGTCGCACTCGTCGTGCTCGACCACCACCACCGACCAGGCGGTGGCCCTACGGACCACCTCGTCGTAGCAGCGCTCGCGCGCCTTCGCCGTCAGCAGCTTGGAGTCGGCGAGGCCCGGCACCAGCCCCCGCCGGCCGTCGGGGAGGATCACCGCGGCGGCGACCAGCGGTCCGGCGCAGGCGCCGCGGCCGGCCTCGTCGACGCCGGCGACCGGGTCGAGCCCGACCCGGCGCAGCGCCCGCTCGTAGCCGTAGAGACCGGCGTCGCGTCGGACGGTCAGACCGCGGGGAAGCAGCGCTCATGTCAGACCCATTGTGACCCCGGCGCGCCGGGAGGTCAGTCGACGGTCTCGAAGGTCGCGGGTCGGTCCAGCAGCTTGCCGTGGCTCAGCGGCCAGACGACCGCGAACACCTTGCCGACCACGTCGTCGACGGGGACCTGCCCGCCGCCGGGGTCGCCGAGGTGCACCCGGGAGTCGGCCGAGTTGGAGCGGTTGTCGCCCTGCACCCACAGGTAGCCCGGCTCGATCTTGACGTCGAAGTCGATCATCGAGGGCTGCTCTCCGGGGGCGAGGTAGGCCTTCTCGTTGAGCGGCACGCCGTTGACGAGCATGCGGCCCTGCTCGTCGCAGCACCGCACGCGGTCGCCGCCGACGCCGATGACGCGCTTCACCAGGTGCCCGCCGGTCGGGTAGAGCCCGAAGATCTCCAGCGCCCGGGTGACCGGGTTGGTGTGCCGCCGGCCGCCGGCTCGTCGAGCCAGCCGCCGGGATCGGCGAACACCACGACGTCACCGCGCTGGGGCTCGCCGCCGCCCCAGTAGGAGACCTTCTGCACGAGGATCCGGTCGTTGAGGACCAGGGTGTCGTTCATGGAGCCCGAGGGGATGTAGAAGGCCTGCATGAACAGGGCCTTGATCGCGACCGCCAGCACGAGCGCGACCACCAGCAGCAGGATGCTCTCCTGCCACAGCGGCAGGTGGGCGCGCTCCCGCCGTTGCGTCTCCGTCACCCGGCGAGCCTAGACGTCCGCGCTCAGCGCGCGGGCGTCGCCTCGCGCTTCTCCTTGATCTTGGCGGCCTTGCCGCGGAGGTTGCGCAGGTAGTAGAGCTTCGCGCGGCGCACGTCACCGCGGGTGACGACCTCGATCTTGTCGAAGATCGGGGTGTGCAGCGGGAAGGTGCGCTCGACACCGACGCCGAAGGAGACCTTGCGGACGGTGAAGGTGCGGCCGATGCCGGAGCCCTGGACGCGGATGCAGACGCCCTGGAACACCTGGACGCGGGAGCGGTTGCCCTCGACGACCTTGACGTGCACCTTGAGGGTGTCGCCGGCGCGGAACTCGGGGATGTCCGAGCGCTTGGTCGCGCCGGCCAGCTGGTCGATGACGTTGGTCATGTCAGTCTCCTCGTGGGCGCCACAGGCCAGCCACGGAATCTGTCGCGTGATCTGGGTGACCCGTCCTCTGCGCCGTGCGGAGCGCCCCCTGTGGCAGGTGGTCCGCCGACTCTCCTCCACGCGGGAGGAGCAGTCGCCGACGCGACGGATGCGAGGGTCAAGTCTGCCACAGCGCTCAGTCGTCCGCGAAATCGGCGAGGACGCTCCGGTCCCGCGCGTCGAGCGCGTCGTCGCCCAGGCGTTCGAGCAGGTCGGGGCGACGTTCGGCGGTACGCCGGAGCGCCTGGTCGCGACGCCACCGGGCGATCTGTGCGTGGTGGCCGGAGAGCAGCACGTCCGGCACGTCGAGCCCGCGCCAGGCTGGTCGGCTTGGTGTAGACCGGGTACTCCAGCAGCCCGACCGCCGCCGTGCGACTCCTCGGCGAGCGACTCGGGGTTGCCCATGAACGCCCGGCAGCAGCCGGACGACCGCCTCGATCACCACGAGAGCCGCGACCTCGCCGCCGTTGAGCACGTAGTCGCCGATCGACACCTCGCGCACCTCGCCCCGGGTGCGCGCGTGGTCGACGACCCGCTGGTCGATGCCCTCGTAGCGGCCGCAGGCGAAGAGCAGGTGCGGCTCGGCCGCGCCAGCTCGGCGGCCATCGCCTGGGTGAACGGCTCCCCCGACGGGGTCGGCACCACGAGACGACCGGCGGGTCGCCCTCGCGCGGGACCGCGTCGAGCGCCTCGCCCCAGGGCTCCGGCTTCATCACCATGCCGGCCCCGCCGCCGTAGGGCGTGTCGTCGACCGTGCGGTGCCGGTCGTGGGTCCAGTCCGCAGGTCGTGCACGTGCACGTCGAGCAGGCCGCCTGCCGTGGCCCTGTCCGGGCAGCGACAGCGACAGCGGCGCCAGGTAGTCGGGGAAGATCGAGACCACGTCGATGCGCACGGCTCAGGCCTCCTCGTCGAGCGGCGTGCAGCAGCGCCCGGGCCGGTCCGCGACGACGATCCGCCCGCCCGGCCACGTCGACCTCGGGCACCAGGGCGGTCACGAAGGGCACCAGCACCTCCGCGCCGTCCGGCGTACGGATCACCAGCAGGTCCTGGCCGGCGCCGTGCTGCACGAGCCTCGACCTCGCCCACGGTCGCGCCGTCGGTCGTGTCGACGCGGAGCCCGACGAGCTGGTGGTCGTAGAACTCGTCGGGGTCCGTCGGGGGCCTCGTCGATCGGCGACGTCGACCAGCAGCAGCCAGCCCACGCAGCAGTCTCGGCCGCGTCGCGGTCGGCGACCTCGTCGAAGCCGCACCAGCAGCCGCTCCTGGTGCCAGCGCACCGACTCGACGGTCAGGGACGCCGGCCGGCCCGGACCGTGCGGCGCGGAGCCGCGCGGGGTCTCGGTCGCGCAGCGCGGCACCGACGCGCGAACCGGCGGTCCGGCTCGTCGGTGCGCGGCTCGACCGACAGCTCGCCGCGGATGCCGTGCGGCCGGCCGATCCGGCCGACGACGACCTGCGTGGTGCTCATGGGTGCCTCCGTGGGCTCCGGGGAGACAGAACGGGAGGCCGCCCGAGGGCAGCCTCCCGTTCCGACGTGTGCTGCGATGCGCTCAGCGACGGCGGTCCACGTCGACGAAGTCGACGCGGGCGCCGCCTCGGCCGGCCAGCGCACCGATCGACGGTGCGCAGGGCCGTGGCGGTGCGACCGCCGCGGCCGATGACCTTGCCCAGGTCCTCGGGGTGCACGCGCACCTCGAGGACCGAGCCGCGACGCAGCTGCTTGTCGCGGACGCGTCACGTCGTCGGGGTGCCGGACGATGCCGCGGACCAGGTGCTCGAGCGCCTCGGCCAGCACGCTCAGGCCTCGGCGGGCTTGTCGGGTCGGCCGCCTCGGCCGCGTCGGCCTCGGTCGGCTGCGCCTCGCCCTCGGCGTCCGCGGTCGCCGCGGCCGCCTCGGGCGACTCGCCGGCGGGCACCTCGGCCTCGGCCGGGGTCTCGGCCGGGGCCTCGGCAGGCTTGTCGGCCTTCTTGGCGGAGGTCTTCTTGGTGGTGGCTCGGCCTTCGGCTCGTTGCCGGACTCCTTGAGCGCCTCGTTGAAGATCTCGGCCTTGTCCGCTTGGGCTCCGGCCAGCTTCAGGGTGCCCTCGGTGCCCGGCAGGCCCTTGAACCGCTGCCAGTCGCCGGTGACCTTGAGGATGGCCTCGACGGCCTCGGTCGGCTGGGCGCCGACGCCGAGCCAGTACTGCGCCCGGTCGGAGGTGACCTCGATCAGGGAGGGCTCCTCCTTGGGGTGGTACTTGCCGATCTGCTCGATGACGCGACCGTCCCGCTTCTTGCGGGAGTCGACGACGACGACGCGGTAGTACGGCGTACGGATCTTGCCCATACGCTTCAGACGAATCTTGACGGCCACGAGTGTGGTGTCTCCTTGACGATTGTGTGTGTGGGTGAGCGGCCGCGTGCCAGGTGGGGCCAGGCCGCGAGCGCTGCGCGGTGTCCGCGGCGGCCGGATGAGAGGGTCCGGGCACGCAGGACTCAGCCGGTCATTCTGCCAGACACGGCGGGCCGACCTCCAATCGAGCGTCTCGCGCCCGGCGACGGGCCGGACCCCGCCGCCGGGCACGGCCACTTGAACATGTTCAAATCTTCCTGCTACGGTCCTCGAGACAGAGTTGAACACGTTCAAAAGGAGCCGCGATGACCATGACCGTGCTCACCTACCTCACCTACCTCGCGGTCGCGGTGCCGCTCACGTTCTGGGTCGCCACGACGCTGACCCGCAACGGCCGGGTCTTCCTCGAGGACGTCTTCGCCGGCGACGACGAGCTCGCCGACGCGGTCAACCGGCTGCTCGTCGTGGGCTTCTACCTGCTCAACATCGGGTTCGTGATGCTCTACCTCCGCGTCGGCACCGGGGTGGTCGACCTGCGCGGCCTGGTCGAGACCCTCAGCGTCAAGATCGGCATCGTGATGCTCGTGCTCGGCGTCGTGCACTTCTTCAACGTCTACGTGTTCAACGCGATCCGCCGCCGCAGCCGCATGGAGGCCTTCCGCGGCGCGCCCGTCCCTCACCAGGGCTACACGTTCCCGGCCGCCCAGACGACCACGGCCCCGCAGGCATGAGCAGCACCGTCGACCCGGTCACCGGGCTGACCGTGCTGTACGACGCGGGCTGCCCGCTGTGCTCGCGCTTCCGGGACTGGTTGTCCGGCCAGACCCTGCTGGTCCGGCTCGACCTGGTGGCGGCCGGGTCATCCGAGGCGCACAGACGCTTTCCCGGTCTGGAGCACGACCGCACGCTCGAGGTGGTCACGGTCGTCGCCGACGACGGGCGGGTCTTCACCGCCGAGCACGCCTGGGTCATGTGCCTGTGGGCCACCGCCCGGCACCGCGGTCTCGCCGAGCGCCTCGCCCGGCCGGAGTGGCTGCCCCTCGCACGCGGGGCGGCCGCGAGCGCGGCCGGGCTGCGCCACCTGCTCGGCCCCGCGCCGGCGACGCCAGGGGGTGACTACCCTGTCGACTGTGCCGGACGCTGCCAGCCGCTCCCCCAAGGGTGAGCAGACCCGACAGGCGATCGTCGCGGCGGCCCTGGACCTGTTCCGCGAGCGCGGCTACGACCGCACCACGATGCGCGGGATCGCGGACGCGGCCGGGGTCTCCCTGGGCAACGCCTACTACTACTTCGGCTCCAAGGAGCACCTCGTCCAGGCGTTCTACGACCGCGTCCAGGAGCAGCACCGGGCGGCCGCCGCGGACGTGCTGGCCGGGGAGACCGCGTTCGCCGGCCGGCTGCGCGGGGTGCTCGCGGCCTGGGTGGAGGTGGCCGCGCCGTACCACGAGTTCGCGGGGAAGTTCTTCAAGAACGCCGCGGAGCCGACCAGCCCGCTCTCCCCGTTCAGCGAGGAGTCGCGGGGGGCGCGGTCGGCCAGCGTCGAGCTCTTCCGCGAGGTCGTCGAGGGCTCCGACCTCAAGCTCGCGGCGCCGCTGCGCGCGGAGCTGCCGGAGCTGCTGTGGCTGATGCACATGGGCGTCGTGCTGTTCTGGGTGTACGACGGGAGCCCGGACCAGCGCCGCACCCGGGCGCTCCTCGGCCAGGCCGTCCCGCTCGTCGACAAGCTCGCCCGGATGACCCGGCTGCCGCTGGTGCGCGGGGTCGTCGACGACGTGGTGGCCCTGGTGCGCGCCCTTCGTGCCTAGGCGACGACCCGGCCGCGGAGCACGGAGCACGTCGACGAGCCGGTCAGGAACCGTCGGCCAACAGCTTCGCGGTGATCGCAGCGAGAGCTGCTACCTCACCCTCGTCGAGCCGGGCGAACACAGCCTCCGAGAGCCCGCGGTGGTGAGTGACCTGCGCCTCCCGCAGCGCGTCCAAGCCCGCGTCGGTGATGCCTACGCGGATCGCCCTCGAGTCCTGCTCGTCCGACGTACGCCGGACCAGGCCGCGGCGTTCGAGCTCTCCGACCAGGCGCGACACCTGGCTCTGGCTCAGCGGCGCCTGCTTCGTCAGCCGGGTCAGAGGAAGCTCCCTGTCCGGCGAGAACAGGGCCAGGTGCAGCAGCACCTCGTACCCGCGTAGGGAGAGGCCGTGGCCGGCCCTCAGCTCTTGGTCCAGTTCGCGTTCCAGCCTCTCACCAGCACGCACGAGACCGAGGAAGGCCGAGGCGTGCGTCGGAGACAGGCGTTGGAGGCCGGCGGGGCCTTTGACGAACGGTCTCGTGGCGGCGCTCGCCGCGCGTGGCTTCTGCGTGGGCACGGAGAAATTCTACTCGATAAATGCTTGCGCGTGCATAGGTCTTGATCTATGCTTGCGCATACATTTATGCGAGGAGGAAAACATGAGGATCCTGGTGCTCTCCGGCTCCACCCGGAGAGGTTCGCTCAACACAGCACTCGCTCGACTCGTCGTCGACGTACGCGCTTCCGATGAGGTTCGCCTGGTCACCCGTCTTGACGCAGTGCCCTTCTACGACGGGGACCTCGAGGCGCGCACCACCCCTCACCCGGTGGCCGAGCTTCGGAACGCAGTCGCAGCGTCGGACGTGCTCGTGCTCGTCACCCCGGAGTACAACGGCGGCGTTCCCGGCGTACTGAAGAACGCAGTCGACTGGTTGTCGCGGCCGCACCGGGAGTCTGTCCTGGAGGGCAAGCCGACTCTGGTGCTCTCCGCATCTCCGAGCCGATTCGGGGGTGTGCGGGCGGCCGAGCAACTCCGCGCCGTGCTCGGGTACACCGGCGCGGCCCCGATGCCCGACGGTCTGAGTCTGGCGCGAGCGCACGAGCGGTTCGCGGCCGACGGCTCCGCCGATGAGCAGCTCGGCGCCGAGCTCGGCGACCTGCTGCACCGAGCCCTGGACGGCGCGCACGTGCCGGACCCACTGTCCGTGGACGCGACGGCGGCTGCCTGAGCGCCCTCGTCCACGTTGGCAATCACACCCGAGGAGGAGCCATGTATGCCGTACTGCGGGTCAACACCTTCGACCCGACCATGATGGGGGCGGCCGGCAAGGCGCTGGCCGAGTTCGACCGACTGCACACGTCGCAACCCGGCTACGTCGGCAGCGTCGTCGTGGACCTCGGCGGCAACCGCCGGTTCGCGTTGAACCTGTGGGAGAGCCTCGATGCAAGTCGAGCCGCCTTCGCCACCCTTGTGCCCGAGGTCGACCGGCTCCTCGCCCCGCTCATGGGTGCCGAGTCGGAGTATCTCGGGAGCGGCTCCGTGCTTTCGTCGGACCTCGCGGTGGCATCGCCCGGTCGCGGGTAAGGCTGCCGGTCCTCAGCCGACCACGCGGCCGCGCAGCACGACGCGCGTCGGCGCCTTGAGCACCCCGAGGTCCTCGCGGGGGTCGCGGTCGAAGACCACGAAGTCGGCGGTGGTGCCCTCGGCCAGGTTGTCGTCGAGGCCCAGCCAGCTCCGGGCGCGCCAGGAGCCGGCACCCAGCGCGTCGTGCGGGGACAGGCCGTAGCCGACGAGGCCGGCGATCTCGTCGCCGATCAGGCCGTGCGGGAGGGAGCCGCCCGCGTCGGTGCCCGCGAAGATCTGCACCCCCGCGTCGTACGCCGCCCCGATGGTCTCCTTGCGGCGGGAGAACAGACCCATCATGTGCTCGGCGTACGTGGGGAACTTGTCGCGACCCGCGGCGGCGAAGTCGGGGAAGTTCTCGAGGTTGGTCACGGTCGGGACGAGGGCGACACCGTTGGCCGCCATCGTGTCGATCAGGTCCGCGGACAGGCCGGTGCCGTGCTCGATGCAGTCGATGCCGGAACCGATCAGGTCGGGCAGCGCGTGCTCGCCGAACACGTGCGCGGTCACCCGGGCGCCGCGCTCGTGCGCGGCCCGCATCGCCTCGTCGAGCGACTCCCGGGTCCACGAGGGGGTGAGGTCACCGGCATCCCGCTCGATCCAGTCCCCCACCAGCTTGACCCAGCCGTCGCCGTTCTCGGCCTCCTTGGCGACGTACTCCGCCAGGTCCTCGGGCTCGATCTCGTGCGCGTAGTTGCGGATGTAGCGGCGGGTGCGGGCGATGTGACGGCCGGCGCGGACCAGCCGGGGCAGGTCGTCCCGCTCCTGGATCCACCGGGTGTCGGCCGGCGAGCCGCAGTCGCGCAGCAGCAGGGCGCCGGCGTCGCGGTCGGCGAGGGCCTGCTCCTCCTGCACCTCGGGGGGCACCGCACCCTTGGCGTCGAGCCCCACGTGGCAGTGCGCGTCGACGAGCCCGGGCACGATCCAGCCCTCGGCGACGGTCTCGGCGGAGGCCACCCTCTCGTAGGTCACCCGCCCGTCCACGACGTAGAGGTCCCGGCTCTCGCCGTCGGGGAGCACCGGGCCACGGAACCGGAGCGCAGTCATGCCCGCGACCCTACCCACCACGGGGCGGACCAGTCCTGGGCGTTAGCGTGCGCCGGATGGACGACGAGACGACCCGGTTCAACGACCCCAGCACCGTCGAGGCGCGGCGCACCTCGTTCGGCGCCGGCGCCGCCACCTACGACGAGGTCCGCCCACCGTGGCCGGCCGCGACCGTCGACTGGATGCTCGGGGCCCCGACCGAGCCGCTGAGGGTGCTCGACCTGGGTGCCGGCACCGGGCTGGGCACGCGCACGGTCGCGGGGCTCGGGCACCACGTGCTGGCGGTCGACCCGTCGGCCGAGATGCTCGAGGTCCTGAGCCGCGCCTCGGAGCGGCTGCCGCAGGAGATGGCCGCCCGGATCGAGACGCGGGTGGGGGCCGCGGAGTCGCTGGAGGTGCCGGACGCGTCGTACGACGCCGTCACGTCGTTCCAGGCCTGGCACTGGGTCGACCCCGAGCGCGCCGAGCCGGAGTGCGCCCGGGTGATCCGTCCCGGCGGCTGGCTCTCGCTGGCCTGGCACTCCTGGTCGGACGGGGTGGACTGGCTGCGCGAGCTCGGCGACGTGGTCGGGACCCCCGAGATGATCTGGGACCCCGGGGAGCGCGGCGCCGCGGCCGAGCCGCGGCGGGTCGCCGGGTTCGAGCCCGCGGAGAACCGGCAGTTCTCCGTGGAGCAGGTCCTGAGCGTGGACGAGCTGGCCCGGCTCGCGTCCTCCTGGTCGCCCGTCGCGGTCCGTGACGACCGCGACGCGGTGCTGGCGGCCGTGCGGGACCTCGGCGTCCGCGTCGCCGGCCCCGACGGACGCCTGGCCTTCCGCTACGTCAGCGACTGCTTCCGCTACCGACGTCTCCAGACCTAGCCAGGGGCGCGGCGCCGCGCGGTCACTTCAGGTACTTGGACAGGTCCTCGGGCAGGTCGAGCGTCGAGGGGTCGAAGTCCTCGTCCGCGTCGGCGGGGAGGCCGAACGGGTTGCCCCCGCCGGCGCCGTTGCCGCCCGCGGACTTCTGCGCCGCGGCCTTCTCCTGGGCGGCCCGCTTGGCGGGGTTGCCCGAGCCGCGCTTGCCCTTGCCCTTCTTGGGCGCCTGCTTGGCCTTGGCCCGCTTGCCGCCCATCCCCGGGAGCCCCGGCATCCCAGGCATGCCGGGCATCCCCGGCATGCCGCCGCCCTTGGCCATCGACATCATCATCTTGCGTGCCTCGAAGAAGCGGTCCACGAGGGTGTTGACGTCGGACACCTGGGTGCCGGAGCCCTTGGAGATGCGGACCCGTCGCGACCCGTCGATGATCTTGGGGTTGGCCCGCTCGGCCGGGGTCATCGACTGGATGACCGCCTGGATCCGGTCGATCTCCCGCTCGTCGAAGTTCTCGAGCTGGTCGCGGAACTGCGCCATCCCGGGAAGCATCCCCATGATCTTCGACAGCGACCCGAGCTTGCGGATCTGCTGCATCTGCGCGAGGAAGTCGTCCAGGGTGAACTCCCCGCCCTGACCGGTGAGCTTGGCCGCGGTCTTCGCGGCCTCGTCCGCGTCGAAGGCCTTCTCGGCCTGCTCGATGAGGGTGAGCACGTCACCCATGTCGAGGATGCGCGAGGCCATCCGGTCGGGGTGGAAGACGTCGAAGTCGGTGAGCTTCTCGCCGGCCGAGGCGAACATGACCGGCTTGCCGGTGACCGAGGCCACCGAGAGCGCGGCACCGCCGCGGGCGTCGCCGTCGAGCTTGGTGAGGACGACACCGTCGTAGCCGACGCCGTCGAGGAAGGCCTGCGCGGTGTTGACGGCGTCCTGGCCGATCATCGCGTCGACGACGAACAGGATCTCGTCGGGGTGCACCGCGTCGCGGATGTCCGCGGCCTGCTGCATCATCTCGGCGTCGACGCCGAGACGACCGGCCGTGTCGACGATGACGACGTCGTGGAGCGTGCGCCGGGCCTCCGCGACGCCGGCCTCGGCGACCGCGACGGGGTCGCCCACCCCGTTGCCGGGCTCGGGGGCGAAGACCTTCACCCCGGCCCGCTCGCCGTTGACCTGGAGCTGGGTGACCGCGTTGGGCCGCTGCAGGTCGGCGGCGACGAGCAGCGGGCTGCTGCCCTGCTCCTTCAGCCACAGCGCGAGCTTCGCGGCCAGGGTGGTCTTGCCGGCGCCCTGGAGGCCGGCGAGCATGACCACCGTCGGCGGGGTCTTCGCGAACCGCAGCCGACGGGTCTCGCCGCCGAGGATCGTGACGAGCTCCTCGTTGACGATCTTGACGATCTGCTGGGCCGGGTTCAGCGCCTGGCTGACCTCCTCGCCCCGGGCCCGCTCCTTGACGGCCGCGACGAACTGCTTGACCACCGGCAGCGCGACGTCGGCCTCGAGGAGCGCGATCCGGATCTCGCGGGCGGTCGCGTCGATGTCGGCCTCCGACAGCCGGCCCTTGCCACGGAGGTTCTTGAACGTGTCAGCGAGGCGGTCGGAGAGTGTTGCGAACAATGGTGGTCAGTCCTCGTTCGACGGCGGCACGTGGCCGCGCGGGGGTGTCAGGTCAGGCGTCAAGGGTAACCGTCGGCGAGAGCGCCCTCCGGACCGCGTGGACCGCGGCCGCCGCCCGCTCGTCGCTCAGCGCGCCCGCCCCCGGCTCCCCCACGTAGAACACGTCCACCGCCTGCGGCCCCAGGGTCGTCGCGTGCGCCGAGCGGACCGACACGTCCAGGTCGGCGAGCACCCGCGCCACGTCGTACAGGACCCCGGGACGGTCGTCCGCGCGCACCTCGATGACCGTGGCCTGGCTCGAGGCCCCGTGCCGCACCAGGACCGTCGGCTCGAGCGCCCCGGCCGCCGGCGGCCGGATGCGGGTGCCGGGGTTCAGCACGCCGGCGGCGACCGACTCGAACCGCTGCCGGACCATGGCCTCGTCCAGGTCGCTCTCGGCCACCTCCCACACGGACACGGCGTACTCGCCCTGCGGTCCACGCCCGCGCCGCGCGCACGGTCAGCCGCTGTACGGCGAGCGCGCCGGCCGCGTCCGCGAAGAGCCCCAGCCGGTCACCGGACACGACGCGGAGCGTCGACCCGTGCTCGGACGGCTCGACGGTCAGCGCGAGCTCGCCGGGGTCGGAGACGACGCGCCGGGGCACCGCCACCTCCCGCGCGGCCACCGGGGGGCCGTCGTCGTCGACGGCTTCCCCCACCAGGGCCGCCCGGGCCCGGCGGACGAGCTCGGTGACCAGCGAGGCCCGCCACCCCGTCCACGCCTTCGCCGAGGTGGCCCGGGCGTCGGCCTCGGTGAGCACCTCGAGCAGGTCGAGAGTCTCGGCGTCGCGCACCCGCTCCACCACGGCGGCCACGGTGGCCGGGTCCTCCAGGTCGCGCGTCGTGGCCGTCTCCGCCAGCAGCAGGTGCCACCGGACCAGGCGACCGATCAGCGAGGTCTCGCGGGCGTCGAACCCCCAGCGCTCGGCGACGGAGACGGCCAGCGGCTCCCCCGCCCTGCTGTGGTCCTGGGTGCCGCCCTTGCCGATGTCGTGCAGGAGCGCGGCCACCACCAGCACGTCGGGGCGTCCGACCCGGCGGATCAGCCGGCCGGCCTCGATGCAGGTCTCGACGACGTGCCGGTCGACGGTGAACCGGTGCACGACCGACGCGTGCGGCAGCAGCCGCAGCCGCTCCCACTCGGGCAGCACGGTGGACAGCGCGCCGGTCTCGTCGAGCGTCTCCCACACGGGGAGCAGCCCCGGGCCGGCCGCCAGCAGCCGGGCCAGGAGGTTGCGCGGCTCGTCCTCCCACGGCTCGGGGAAGCCGACGGCGGCGTCGGCGAGCCGGGCTGCGGTCGCCGGGGCCAGCACGGTTCGGCGTTCGGCCGCCTCCGCCGCCGCGCGCAGCAGCAGCTCCGGCTCGGCCACCGGGTCCGCGCCCGCCTCGAGGACGACCTCACCGCCGGAGAGCGCGACGCCCGGGGCGACCCGGGTCAGCGCCGGGGCCCGTCGCCGGGTGGCCGGTGGCCGCTCCAGCACCGCCTCGACCCGGCGCCAGGTCAGCCGGGACAGGTGGGTGATCCGGCGTCCGAGGAGCCGCACGACGCGCTGGGCCTCCTCGGCGTCGGCCACCCCGAGGCGGGCGGCCAGGTCCGGCCAGTCGTCCGGTCCGATCCGGTCGGTCGCGCGCCCGGTGAGCGCCTGCACCTCGTCGCGGACGTCGAGGAGACGCTGACGGCTGCCCTCGAGCTCGGTGTGCGGCACGTCGACCAGCCACGTCGCCACCAGTGCCTTGAGGATCGTGGCGTCGCGGAGCCCGCCCAGCGACTCCTTGAGGTCGGGGACCGAGGCATGGGCGAGCTCGCCGCGGCGCTCGGCGCGGGCGTCGACCAGCGCCCGCAGCTCGGGGAGCTGTCGCCGGGCGTCGCGCCGCCAGTGGGCCAGCACCTCCGCCCGCAGCCGCAGCGTGACGTGCGGGTCGCCGGCGAGGTGCCGCGCGTCGAGCAGCCCGAGCGCCACCCGGACGTCCGACCGGGCCGCGGCGGTGACCTCGTCCAGGGCCCGCACCGAGTGGTCGAGGGCGGGGCCGGCGTCCCACAACGGGTACCAGACGGAGCCGGCGACGTCGGCGACGACGGCCGGGTCCGGCCGGTCGTCGTGCACGAGCACGACGTCGAGGTCGCTGGCCGGCGCCAGCTCGCCGCGGCCGTAGCCGCCGACCGCCACCAGCGCCAGGCCGGTCTCGTCGCGGGCGTCCAGCGCCTTCTCGAGCGCAGCCCGGCACAGCTCGTCGGCTGCCCGGCACCTGGCGGCTCGGTCCTCGGCGGTCATGTCACCTCTCGCGTCGGGCGCCGGCCCGTGGCCGCAGCCACGGGACCGGCGCCCGTCTCGGTCCTGCTCTCCGGCTACAGCGCCGACTCGTCGCGGTCCCCGGTGCGGACCCGCACCACCGCGTCGACGGGCTGCACCCAGACCTTGCCGTCACCGATGCGACCGGTCTGCGCGGTCTTGACGATGATCTCGACGACGTCGTTGACGTCGGCGTCCTCGACCACGATCTCGAGGCGGATCTTCGGCACCAGGGCGATGTCGTACTCGGCACCCCGGTAGACCTCGGTGTGGCCCTTCTGCCGGCCGTACCCGCTGACCTCGCTGACGGTCATCCCGGCGACACCGAAGGTCTCCAGTGCCTCCCGGACGTCCTCCCACTTGTGCGGCTTGATGACCGCTGTGACCAGCTTCATGCGTTCGCTCCTTCCGCGACCGGCTTGCTCTCGGTCAGCGCGCCGGGGCGACGAGCGCCGCCCGTCGCACTGCTCAGGTCGTACGCCGACTCACCGTGGTCGGCGAGGTCGATGCCCTAGACCTCGTCCTCCTCGGTGACGCGCAGGCCGATGACCGCCTTCACGAGGAGGGCGATCAGCAGGGTGGCGACCCCGGACCAGAGCATCGCGAAGAGCGCCACCACGACCTGGACGACCAGCTGCCGGATGCCGTCACCGTAGAACAGGCCGCCGCTGACGGCCAGGAACCCGATGCCGATGGTGCCGACGAGACCGCCGACGAGGTGGACGCCCACCACGTCGAGCGAGTCGTCGTAGCCGAACCGGTACTTCAGGCCGACGGCCAGGGCGCACAGCGCACCCGCGGCCAGGCCGAGGATGATCGAGCCGACCGGCGACAGGGCGCCGCAGGCGGGGGTGATCGCGACCAGGCCGGCCACGACGCCGGACGCGGCACCGAGGCTGGTGGCCTTGCCGTCGCGGATCTTCTCGATCAGCAGCCAGCCCATCATCGCGGCGCAGGTGGCGACAGTGGTGTTGAGCCAGACCAGGCTGGTCTCGTCGAGCCAGTAGGAGGCGGCCGCATCCCCGGTGAGGTCGCCCGGCACCCACGAGCCGACGTTGAAGCCGAACCAGCCGAACCACAGCAGGCCGGCGCCGATCATGGTCAGCGGCAGGTTGTGCGGGCGGATCGGCTCCTTGCCGAACCCGAGGCGCCTGCCGACCAGGATCGCGAGGACCAGGCCCGCCACGCCGGCGTTGATGTGCACGACGGTGCCGCCGGCGTAGTCGACCGGCGCCACCGCGGCGCCTCCGTCACCGGAGAAGAACAGGTCGGCGAGGCCGTTCTCGACGCCGCTGAGGAAGCCGCCGCCCCACACCATGTGCGCCAGCGGGAAGTAGGAGAGCGTCACCCACAGCGGCAGGAACAGCAGCCAGGCCGAGAACTTCAGCCGGTCCGCGACGGCGCCGCTGATCAGGGCCGCGGTGATGACCGCGAAGGTGAGCTGGAAGCCCACGCCCATGTACGCCGCGCCGGAGACGCCGTTGAGCCCGAAGGTCTCGAACGGGTTGTTGAACAGCAGCGCGACGTCCTGGCTGCCGTAGGACATGCTCCAGCCCCACAGCACGTAGACGATGCCGATGACGCCCAACGCCGAGAACGACATCATCATCATGTTCAGCACGGACTTCGAGCGGCTCATTCCTCCGTAGAAGAGCGCCAGACCGGGCGTGATCATGAGGAGGACGAGGGATGCCGACACCAGCATCCAGGCTTGCAAGCCGTAGTCCATGGAACCTCCATCGAGTGAAACGATCAGGACGACGACGGCCGGTGGACGGCGTTGTCCCGCCGGCCGTCGCCTGATGCGACAGAACTGTGGTCGGGCGATGTTTCGCGGTGCCGCGGTGCGCGTTGCGGCCAGGTGACGCTTTCCGCTCCCGTGTTACGGGCATGTGTCGCATTTGCGATCTGGACGCCCCTGGCCCGTATCGGAACTGCGCGTATCGTTACCGGCATGGCTGACCAGGACGACGGCGCCAACCCGCGCAGACGGGGCCGGGGCCGGCCCCGCGACCCCGAGACCGACAGCAAGATCGTCCGCGCCGCCGCCGACCTGCTGCTCCAGCGCGGTTTCGACAAGACCACGGTGGACGAGGTGGCGGCGCGCGCGGGCGTGGGCAAGGCCACGGTCTACCGGCGCTGGCCGTCCAAGGACGACCTCGCGGTGGCGGCCATGGAGTCGCTGTTCAGCGTGGAGTTCCCCGAGGCCGACACCGGCTCCATCGAGGGCGACCTGACCGCGTCCTACGAGGCGGTGGTCGCGTTCGTGAACAGCGACACCGGCGCGGCGTTCCTGCGGACCTCGGTCATGGAGGCCATCCGCGACGAGCGCATCGGCGCGCTCTACCGGCAGTCGACGGAGCGGCGCGAGCAGCAGGCCCGGCGCACCTTCCAGCGCGCGATCGAGCGCGGCGAGGTGCGCGCGGACGCCAGCATCGACGCGGCCGTGCAGTGGCTCGGCGGCGTGATCACCATGCGCACGGTGACCGGACAGGCCATGCCCACCCCGGACGAGGTGTCGGCGATGGTCGACTTCACGCTGCGCGGCATCCGCGCCTGACGGCCGCCGCTCTCAGGAGTCGTCGCCGCCGAGCAGCGCGTCGACGAACGCCTCGGGGTCGAAGGGCGCCAGGTCGTCGGCCCCCTCCCCCAGCCCCACGAGCTTCACCGGCACGCCGAGCTCCCGCTGGACCGCGACGACGATGCCGCCCTTGGCGGACCCGTCGAGCTTGGTGAGCACGATGCCGGTGACGTCCACGACCTCGCTGAACACCCGGGCCTGGGTCATGCCGTTCTGCCCGGTGGTGGCGTCCAGGACCAGCAGCACCTCGGAGACCGGCGCCTGCTTCTCCACCACCCGCTTGACCTTGCCGAGCTCGTCCATCAGGCCGGCCTTGTTCTGCAGCCGACCGGCGGTGTCGACGAGGACGACGTCGGCCTGCTGCTCCGATGCCGGTCCGCACGGCCTCGAACGCGACGCTGGCGGGGTCGCTGCCCTCGGGTCCCCGCACGGCGGGCACGCCCACGCGCTCGCCCCACGTCGCCAGCTGCTCGGCGGCGGCGGCCCGGAAGGTGTCGGCCGCCCCGAGCACGACGCTCTTGTCCTCGGCGACCAGCACGCGCGCGAGCTTGCCGACGGTGGTGGTCTTGCCGGTGCCGTTGACGCCGACGATGAGCACCACGCCGGGCTTGTCGTCCCTGCGGTCCACGTGCAGCGGGCGGTCCAGCGTGGGGTCGACCAGGGTGAGCAGCTCCTCGCGGAGGATGTCGCGCATCGAGGCGGCGGTCTGGCCCTCGACCTTGACCCGGGTGCGCAGCCGGTCGACGAGCTCCTGGGTGGCCGCGACACCGACGTCGGCGGTGAGCAGGGTGTCCTCGATCTCCTCCCAGGTGTCCTCGTCGATCACGTCGCGGGAGAGCAGCGCCAGGAGTCCGCGACCCAGCGGCCCCTGGGAGCGGGAGAGCCGGGCGCGCAGCCGGACCAGCCGGCTCGCCGTCGGCTCGGGGCGCTCCAGCGTGGGGAGCGCGGCGTCCTCGACGGTGCGCGTCGGGGTGTCGCGCGGCGTCTCCGCGTCGTCGCCGACGGTGGGCTCGGCGGGAGCGACGACGTCGGGGACGTCCCTGGTCTCGAGCGGGCGCCCCGGTCGGCGGCGGGTCCGGGTGACGAGACCCGCGAGGGCACCGACCAGGACGACGGCGACGGCGATGATCAGCCAGAGATACTCCACGCCGTCATCCAAGCAGAGCCCGCCGAACGGCGGGCGCGGCGGTCACTGCGGCTGGTGCTCCCGGTCACGCTGGTTGTCCAGCGTGGGGAGGGCCTCGACGCCGCGCTTCATGGCGTCGCCGACCCACGGCAGGTTGGGGACCTCCTCACCGCGGTGCGGGTAGGCGACGTACACGACGACGAGGCCGGCGAGGACGAGGATCACCAGCATCGTGAGGACGATCGAGATCACTCGGATCACACCTTCCCGAGAAGGGGGCGACGACAGGGCCCCTCCATGGTGCCAGGGTCCGCGCGGCGGGCCCAAGTCGTGGCGGGGTCCGGCTCAGTCCGTGGGACGCACCAGGGGAAGGGCGACCGCCCGGATCTCGTCGGGGAGCGGACGGACGGCTCGACGCCCCGGACCGGCGGTGTTGTCGACGTAGACGTGCACGAACCGACCCTCCGCGGCCGCCTCCGGGTCGTCGCCCTGGAAGAGCCCGATCCGGTAGGTCACCGACGACCGGCCGACGCGCTCGACCACCAGGCCGGTGTCGACCGGGCGCGGGAAGCCGATCTCGCGGAAGTAGCGGCACGACGTCTCCGCGACGACCCCGACGGCCGGGCAGCCGGCGGACGTCGAGGCCGGTCGCCTCGATCAGGTGGGCGTTGACGGCCGTGTCGAACAGCTCGTAGTAGACGGCGTTGTTCATGTGGCCGTAGACGTCGTCGTCGGCCCACCGCGTGGTCACCCGCCGCCACACGACGTAGTCGTCGCGGGTGGGCCGCGGAGGACGTCCCGAGGCCGCCGGACCCGCCGGCACCATCAGGCGGGCTCTGCTTCCCGCAGCCGCTGGCTGATCACCGCCGAGACGCCGTCACCGCGCATGGTGACGCCGTAGAGCGCGTCGCCGACCTCCATGGTCCGCTTCTGGTGGGTGATCACCAGCAGCTGGCTGTTCTCGCGCAGCTCCTCGTAGATCTCGAGCAGCCGGCCCAGGTTGGTGTCGTCGAGCGCGGCCTCGACCTCGTCGAGGATGTAGAAGGGCGACGGCCGCGCCTTGAACAGCGCCACCAGGAACGCGACCGCGACCAGCGACCGCTCGCCACCGGAGAGCAGCGAGAGCCGCTTGACCTTCTTGCCCGGCGGGCGTGCCTCCACCTCGATGCCGGTGGTGAGCATGTCGGAGGGGTCGGTCAGGACCAGCCGGCCCTCGCCCCCGGGGAAGAGCCGGGCGAACACGGAGTCGAACGCGTCGCGGACGTCCTCCCAGGCCTCGGTGAAGACCTGCTCGACGCGCTCGTCGACCTCACGGACGATGTCGAGCAGGTCGCGGCTGGTCTTCTGCAGGTCCTCGAGCTGCTCGGTGAGGAACTGGTGCCGCTCCTCCAGCGCCGAGAACTCCTCGAGGGCCAGCGGGTTGACCTTGCCGAGCATCGACAGCGCGCGCTCGGCGGCGCGGAGCCGCTTCTGCTGCTCCTCGCGGACGAACGGCACCGGCTCCGCGGGCTCGGAGGCGTCGGGCTCCTGTCCGCCACCGCTGTCGGGCTCGGACGGACCGGCGAGCACCGGGGGTACGAGGTTGTCCGGACCGTAGTCGGCGACCAGCGCGTCGGGGTCGAGGCCGAGCTCCTCGAGCGCGCGCTCCTCGAGCTGCTCGATCCGCATCCGCTGCTGGGTGCGGGCCATCTCGTCGCGGTGCACGGTGTTGACCAGCTCGTCGTGCTCGCGGGCCGAGGTCGCGCAGCCGGGCACGGACGCGCCATCAGGTCCTCCTCGCGGCCCCGGCGGGACTGCTCGACGGCGCTGCGCTCGCTCGGCGGCCGCCGCGATGGACGTCTCGAGCCGCTCCAGCACGACCGCCACCGCACGGCCCGACCGCCTCGGCCACCCGGCCCTCACGGACCAGCCGCTCCCGGCGGGCGGCGGCCCGGGCGCGCGCGTCGCGCTCGGCCTGGGCCGCGCGCAGCGAGGGAGTCGGCCCGACCGGCCAGGGCGCGGGCGCGCTCCTCGGCCGTGCGCAGCGCCAGCCGGGCGTCCATCTCGGCGGGCCCGGGCGGCGCGGGCACGTCTCGGCGAGCCGCTCCCGCTCGTCGGTGTCGGGCTCCTCGTCGGGCGCGTCCTCGGCCGTCGCGAGCCGCTGCCTCGAGGTCGGCGAGGCCGGCCAGGTCCTTGTCGCGGGCCTCCTCGGCGGCGTCGATCGCCGTGGCGAGCCGCTCGGCCTCGCCCTTGGCCGACCGGGCCAGGGAGCCGAGCTGTCCCAGCTCCTCGGCGACGGCGGCGAGGGTGGCGTCGGACTCGTGCAGCTTGGCGAGCGCGACGTCGACCCGCTGCTGGGCCTGGGCGCGCTCCTCCTCGAGCCGGGCCAGGTCGAAGGCGAGCCGCTCGCACGCGTGGGTGGCAGCGGTGAGCCGCTCGGTCGCCTCGTCGACGGCGGCCTGCACCTCGATCAGGCTCGGCCGGCTGGACGAGCCGCCCGACGCGAAGTGCGCCCCGAGCAGGTCGCCCTCGCGGGTGACGGCGGTGACGTCGGGCAGGTCGCGCACCAGCGCGCGGGCCGCGTCGAGGTCGTCGACCACCGCGATCTTGAACAGCACCCGGCGCAAGCGCCGGGCGGAGCGCCTCGGGGCACTCGACCACGTCGATCGGCGTAGGCGGCACCGGAGGGCAGCCCCGGCCAGTCGCCGTCGTCGGCCGGTCCGTCGCCGCCGAGCAGGATCCCGGCCCGGCCGAGGTCCTCGGTCTTGAGGTGCTCGAGGGCGCCGACCGCGGCGTCGACGTGCTCGACCGCGACCGCGTCGGCGGCCGAGCCGAGCGCGGCCGCGACCGCGGTCTCGTAGCCGGGGCGCACCGTGAGCAGGGCGGCCACCGACCCGAGCAGGCCCGAGACGGAGTCGGAGGCGGCCAGCAGCGCGCCGGCGCCGTCCTTGCGGTTGAGGCCGATCTCGAGGGCCTCCTTGCGTGCGGTGAGCGCGCCGCGGTCCCGCTCGGCCGCCTGCGCCTCCTCGCGGGTCTTGGCCAGCCGGTCCTCGAGGTCCGCGAGGGTCGAGGCGGCACCCTCGTGCTCGGCGTCGAGCCCCTCCTCGCCGGCGTCGAGGCCGGCGACCCGGGTCTCCAGCGCGGTGAAGTCCCGCTGGGCGCGCTCGGCCACGCGCCACGGCCTCGGCCCGGGCCGCGGTCAGCCGGCCGAGCTCGTCGTCGGCGGCCGAGGAGCGGCTCCGGAGCGCGTTGACCTGGCCGTGCAGCCGGGCCAGGCCCTCCCGACGGTCGGCGGCGGCGCGCAGCGAGGCCCGCGACGCGGCGCTCCTCCTCGGCGTGCGCCTGCTCGGTCTGCTGGCGTGCGGTGACCGCCTCGTCGAGCCCACCGCGGTGCCGCTCGACCTCGGCGGCGATCTCCCGCTCCTGGGCGCGGACCCGCTCGGCCTCGGCCACCAGCTGCTCGGGGTCGCGGCCCGTGGCGGAGTGCTCCCCCGTCTCGGCGTGCTCGGCGGCGTTGCGCACCCGCTCGGCGGCCAGCCCCGCGGTGCCCTTGAGCCGCTCGCGCAGGCCGGACAGCGCGAACCACGTCTCCTGCGCGGCCGCCAGGGCGGGCAGGTCTTCGCGCGAGCGCCGCCTCCAGGGCCGCCTCGGCCCGGCGGGCGCTCCTCGACGGCGGCCTCGACCTCGGTGCGCCGCTCGAGGAGCACGGTCTCGTCGGCGAGCTCCTGCTCGAGGGCGGTGCGGGCGGTGACCAGGTCGTCGGCCAGCAGCCGGGCCCGGGCGTCGCGGACGTCGGCCTGCACGACCGCGGCCTTGCGGGCCACCTCGGCCTGCCGGCCGAGCGGCTTGAGCTGGCGGCGGATCTCGCTGAGCAGGTCCTCGAGCCGGGTGAGGTTGCCCTCGGTGGAGTCCAGCTTCCGCAGCGCCTTCTCCTTGCGCTTGCGGTGCTTGAGGACCCCGGCGGCCTCCTCGATGAAGCCGCGCCGGTCCTCGGGCGTCGCGTGCAGGATCGAGTCGAGCTGCCCCTGACCGACGATGACGTGCATCTCGCGGCCGATGCCGGAGTCGGACAGCAGCTCCTGGACGTCGAGCAGCCGGCACGACTGGCCGTTGATGGCGTACTCGGAGCCACCGTTGCGGAACATCGTGCGGCTGATCGTGACCTCGGAGTACTCGATCGGCAGCGCCCCGTCGGTGTTGTCGATGGTCAGCGCCACCTCGGCGCGGCCCAGCGGCGGGCGGCCCGAGGTGCCGGCGAAGATGACGTCCTCCATCTTGCCGCCGCGCAGCGACTTGGCGCCCTGCTCGCCCATCACCCAGGCGAGGGCGTCGACGACGTTGGACTTGCCGGACCCGTTGGGTCCGACGATGCAGGTGATCCCCGGCTCGAGCTGCAGGGTCGTCGCCGACGCGAACGACTTGAACCCGCGGAGCGTCAGGCTCTTGAGGTACAAGGTGGAGCTCCTCACGGTCGCCGGTCGGCCCCTCGACTCATGGGTGCCGGTGGTGGTGCTGAACGACGGAGTGTGGCAGCACCGGGATCCGGAGCCGCCACGCGGGCTGCCGTGGGGAAGTCAGCGGACAGGAGCCTACCTGCCGCCGGTGCGCGACCGGCGCAGCCTCGCCCTACGAGGCGTGGCCGGCCCGTCGCCTGGTCCAGGCGGCACCGAGAAGCCCGACCAGCACCACCGTCACCGGCAGCCCCTCCTCGGGCCACGCCAGGGAGGTGAAGGGGTTGCCCACGCCCAGGCCCGCCGCGCTGGTCACCGGCTCGGCCCCGGGCAGGTCCACGCGGTAGACGTCCAGGCCGCGCACCAGGTCGACGGCGTACACGAGGTTCGTGCTCTCCGAGGTGCGCTTGCCCGCCTTGTTGTAGACGGGGGCCCAGTAGGCGTCCCAGACCTCCGAGGCTCCCCAGGTCGCGTGGCCGAAAGGCTTCAGGTCCTGGGGGTTGCGGGCGTCGACCAGCTGCATGCCGCCGCCGTAGAACCCGACCGCCACGATCCCGGAGGGGTGGTAGTCGAACCAGTGCGCCGAGCAGAAGGCGTACGACGGGACGGGGAAGCTGCCGAGGTCGGACAGCTCGACCTTGTCCAGCGGGACGATCGCGTCGGCGGTGCCGTCGAGCCGCTTGACGTGCCAGGCCTGGAACGAGCCGGCCTGGCTGCAGTCGACCTGCTCGTAGTCCTCCTCGGTCACCAGCAGCACGTTGCCGTTGGCGAGCGACGGCGGGGCGTCGGCGCGGAACGCCTGGGCGTTGGGGCGGAAGGAGTTGTGGTGGATGAAGTCGTTGTAGCCGGGGTGCTCCGGGTCGGTGCCCTGCCCCGCGACGCCGGTGGTGGTGACCAGCTTCGGTGCGGTCGGGCTCGACACGTCGAACATCCCCGAGCCGTAGAAGCCGGTGTGGGTGCCGAAGCCGGCGTCGTCGAAGTTCCACTTGTGCCCGGCCGTCGGCGAGGAGAACGGCTGGGTGCCGGGGGTCGCGGGGTCGGAGTCGAGCTCGACCGGGTTCGCGAGGTCGTTGAGGTCGAAGATCGAGAACACCCCCGGCCTCCGGTTGCCGGCCGAGTAGGCATAGCGGCAGTCGGTCTCGTCGATGCAGGCCACGGTGTGGGTGGAGGTGGTGGCCGGCGTGCGTGAGGCGAGCGTCGGGTTCGTCGGGTCGGTGACGTCGACCACGACGAGCTCGTCACCGCCGGCGTTGACGTGCTGCGGGTCGGTCGGCGCGGCCTGGTAGAGGTCGACGCCGATCAGCGCGAAGCGCCGGATGCCCTCCTTCTTCTTGCGCTCGCCGCAGTTCATCGCCTCGTTCTCGAAGAGCGCGTTGGGCAGGACACCCACCTCGCGCGGCGACGCGGGGTCGGCGACGTCGTACACCTTGACCGACTCCAGCCCCGAGGTCACGAACAGCTCGTCGGTGCGCATGAAGCACCCGGAGATGCCCGCGGTGCCCGGCTGGTTGCTCACCAGCGACACGTTCGGGCTGGTGACGAGGGGCGCCGTGGACCCCGCGGCGACGGTGGAGCGGATCGTGTCGATCCGGTCGCGGTCGCCGTGCGCCTGGGCGGGCGCGGCCGTCGCCACCACGGCGACGGACAGGCCGGCCACGGCGGCCAGTCGGAGGAACGTGTGGGGGGCACGACGAAGCATCGAGGTCCTCTCGCATCGACGGCCCGGGGCTGGGCCGACGCGGGTTCAACGAGAGTGACCCGTTTACGTCACGCACCCGTCGCGCGCGGAGCGCGACGGTCGGGCGTCGTCCCTACGCGTGCTCGAGGGTGAGCAGCGGCTCGTCGTGGACCGCCGCCGCGAGCGCGTCGTTCTCGGCCTGGAGCCGCAGGACGTGCGCCTCCAGGTCGGCGACGTGCTGGCGGAGCCGACGGTTCTCGGCCGCGAGCTGGGAGACGATGCGAGGGTCGGTGCTGCTCATGTAGCCGAGGAGCGCCTTGGCCATGGATTGATCCTCCGATGGATGAAGAGGGGGGCACACCTACGGTCCGGCTGGATCCCGGCCGGGTGGATCGGGGTGCTCGTCTCCAAGAGTCCCACGGCTGCTTGAGGTGGTCAATCCCGGGTACCTTCGCCCCATGAGCCGCCCGCTCGTGATCGCCGCCTGCCGCTCGTCGTGCGCCTGGGGACCCGTCCCCGAGCGCCTCGACGGGCAGCCGCTCTTCGCCTGCGCGGGGTGCGGCAGCGAGTGGGTCCCCTCCGAGCCGTGGACCCCGGTCGATCGCACCGGGCACGTGCCGGGCCCGGTTCAGCGTGCGGTGCGGGAGCGCGACCGGGGCGCGCGCGGCCGGGGCTGACAGGTCGGGCAGAAGTACGACGACCGGTTCATGAACGACACCCGCACGATCGGGGTGCCGCAGCGCGAGCACGGCTGCCCCTCCTGGCCGTAGGCCTGCAGCGACCGGTCGAAGTAGCCGCTCTCGCCGTTGACGTTGACGTAGAGCGCGTCGAACGACGTGCCGCCCTGCTCGAGGGCCGCGCCCATCACGGCCCGCACCCCGGCGAGCACCTCGGCCACGTCCGCGCGGCGCAGGCGCGTGCCCGGCCGGTCCCCGTGCAGCCGGGCCAGCCACAGCGCCTCGTCGGCGTAGATGTTGCCGACCCCGGAGATCACGGTCTGGTCGAGCAGGATCCGCTTGATCCCCGAGGAACGCCTGCGGACCCGGGAGACGAACAGGTCGTCGTCGAAGAGCGGGTCGACAGGGTCGCGCGCGATGTGGGCGATCTCGGCCGGCAGCTCGGCCCCGTCCGTGGAGACGACGAGGCCGCCGAACATCCGCTGGTCGACGAACCGCAGCTCGTGGGGCGCGTCGAGCCCGAAACGCACCCGCAGGTGCCGCTCGTCGCGGTCGCCCGCGGCTGCACCAGCATCTGGCCGCTCATCCCGAGGTGGCCGAGCACGGCGTCGCCGGTGTCGAGCGGGAGCCAGAGGTACTTGCCGCGGCGGCGGGCGGCGAGCACCCGGCGGCCGGTGAGCCGGTCCGCGAAGTCGGCGGGCCCGGCGGCGTGCCGGCGCACCGGGCGCGGGTGCAGCACCTCGACCCGCTCGACCGTCCGGCCGACGACGTGCGCGTCCAGGCCGCGGCGGACCACCTCGACCTCGGGAAGCTCGGGCACGGCCGGGCTCAGCCTGCGGCGGTCGGGTGGCTCGGGCGCCCACCGGGTGCGACGTCCCCGTGCTTCTCGGCGATCGCGCGGTAGGCCGTCTCGGCGGCCTGCTGCTCGGCCTCCTTCTTGGACCGGCCGGTGCCGTGGCCGTAGAGGCTCGTCGCCGACCTGCACCTGCGCGGTGAACGTCTTCTCGTGGTCGGGGCCCTCGTCCTCGATGACGTACTCCGGGACACCGAGGGAGTGCTCGGCCGAGAGCTCCTGGAGGCTGGTCTTCCAGTCCAGGCCGGCGCCGAGTCCGGCGGCGTTGTCCATCAGCGGGTCGAACAGCAGGTGCACGACCTCGCTGGCGCGCCTCGAAGCCGCCGGAGAGGTAGACGGCGCCGATGAGCGCCTCGACCGTGTCGGACAGGATCGAGGACTTGTCGCGGCCGCCGGTGGACTCCTCGCCGCGGCCGAGCTTGATGTGCTCGCCCAGCCCGATGGTGCGGGCCACCTCGGCCAGGGCGCGCGCGTTGACGACCGCCGCCCGCAGCTTCGCCAGCCGTCCCTCGGAGAGGTCCGGGTGGGTCGCGGAACAGGGCGTCGGTGACGACCACGCCGAGCACGGAGTCACCGAGGAACTCCAGGCGCTCGTTGGTGGGCAGCCCGCCGTTCTCGTAGGCGTACGAGCGGTGCGTCAGGGCGCGGTCGAGGAGCTCGGCGTCCGAGCGTCGGGGTCGCCGAGCGCCTCCCGCAGGTCGGCGTACGACGGCTCGCTCACTGCGGTTCCGGGGCCGGTGACGTCAGAGGACCTGGCGACGGTCGGCGCGGGCGCCGTACTGACCGCACTCGCCGCACGCGCGGTGCGGCAGGTGCTTGGCGCCGCAGGCCGGGTTGGCGCAGGTCACCAGCGAGGGCGCGACGGCCTTCCACTGCGATCGACGGTGACGCGTGTTGCTGCGCGACATCTTCCGCTTCGGGAACAGCCACTTTCTCACTCCTCTTGTCGGCCGGGTCTCCGGCTTGTCGTCTTGCGCCAGCCCGGCGAGCGCCGCCCACCGGGGGTCGATCGGCTCGTCGTGCTGGTGTCCCGGGTCGTCGGCGAGCCGAGCACCGCACTCGATGCACAGTCCCGGACAGTCGTCCTGGCACAGCGGCTGGAACGGCAGCGACGAGCACCACCGCGTCCCGCAGCAGTGGCTCGAGGTCGAGCAGGTCGCCCTCGAGCCGGCTGGCGCCGTCGTCCTCCCGTCCTCGGAGGCGGTGTCGCTCTCCTCGTAGACGAAGAGCTCCTGGAAGTCGACCGCGACGCTGTCGCGGATCTCCTCCAGGCACCGCGCGCACTCCCCCTCGAGCCCGGCCGAGGCCGTGCCGGTGACGAGGACGCCCTCCATGACCGCCTCGAGCCGGAGCTCGAACTCGACCGGCGACCCTTCGGGGACGCGGAGGACCTCGATGCCGAGATCTGCCGGCGCCGGCGCCGCGAGGGTCTGCCGGCGTTGCGACCCCGGGCGGCGGCCGAGCTCGCGGGTGTCGAGCACGAGCGGCGCTCTCGGGTCGAGACGCACAGCAGGTCCTTCGCGTCATCGGGCAGGACAGATCAGTGGTTCCCACCCGACCAGGCCGGAGGTCCCCGGTCGGACGCGCAGAACCGTCGTCAAGCGTACCGAACTGGGCCGCCGCGGCCAAAACGGCGGCCCGCGCGGTGGCGTCGGTCGCGGGTCGGGCTCAGGCCGCTCGAGGTGCTCGGGCAGCTTGATCTTGTCGACCTCGTCGTCGGTGAGCGAGTCGAGCGCCGATGCGGCCGGCGAGCCGCTCGCGGCCGCGCCGCACCGCCTCGATGGTCCGCTCGAGGGTGATCTCGAAGTTGGCCAGCTTGGCGTCGACGTAGTCGTCGGTCTCCTTGCGGAGCTCCTCCGCCTCGGTGCGGGCCTGCTCGAGGAGCCCGTCGGCCTCGCGCTTGGCGACCCGGAAGACCTCGGTGTCGGAGATGATCGTCTCGCGCTCGGTCTGCGCGCCCGCGCGACGATCCGGCGGCCTCCTCGCGCCCCTCGTCGACCACGGACGTCGCGGTCGGCGACCACCGGTCTGGGCGTCGCGAAGGCCGCCTCCAGCTCGGCGCCCGAGCTCGTCGAGGCGCGCGAGCAGCTCGCCGCGGTTGACCACGGCCGAGGCCGACATCGGCATCGACCGGGCGTCCTCGACGCTCGCCGAAGCTCGGCGAGCTTCGCGTGCACGTCCACGTCGTCCCTCTCCACCCTCTCGTCGATCCGCCGGCGGTTCCTCCCGGTCGCGTGCCTCCCTCCCCGGCGGAGTGCGATTCACGCCCTCGTAGACGTCCGACGATACGTCGCGCCACGCGTCCGAGCACGGCTCAGCCCCGTCCGGCGCGGCGCTCGGCGCAGCCGCTGCGGTGAGCCGCGGAGCACGTGCGCCGGCACCAGCGAGGAGACGTCGCCGCCGAAGGTGGCGACCTCCTTGACCAGGCTGCGAGGCCAGGAAGGAGTACTCGGGGCTGGTCGGCACGAAGACCGTCTCGACGTCGGCGAGGCTGGAGTTCATCTGGGCCATCTGCAGCTCGTAGTCGAAGTCGCTGACGGCCCGCAGACCCTTGACGATCGCGGTGACGTCGTGCTCGCGGCAGAAGTCGGTGAGCAGCCCGTCGAAGGCGGTCGATCCGCACGTTGCCGAAGTCGGCGCAGGACCTCGGTGAGCATCTCGATCCGCTCCTCCGGGCTGAACAGCCGCTGTCTTCGACTCGTTCACCCCGACCGCCACCACGACCTCGTCGAAGAGGGTCGGAGGCCCGGCCGATGATGTCGATGTGCCCGTTGGTCACCGGGTCGAACGACCCCGGGCACGCGGCTCTGCGCACGGCGGGCTCCTGCTGGCTGTGGGCAGGTCAGGTGGGGGCTCGCGGGCTCGGCGGCTGCTGCGTGACCGTACCAAAGCACGGTCTCGCCGTACTTCCGCGTCGCGGTCGCCGACCAGCCCCGCGGGCCAGGCCAGCGGCTCGCCGCGGCTGGACCGCTCCACCACCACCAGGGCGCCCGGCGGCCAGCCAGCCGTGGTCGAGCAGCGCGCCCAGGTCAGCACGTCGGCACGTCCCCGACCGGCAGCGGCGTAGGGCGGGTCGAGGAAGACCACGTCGTACGGCGCGCGCGGCGGGTGCGTGCAGCGCTCGCGGCCGACCGGCGCGGCGACCACCTCGACCCGGTGAGGCCGAGGCGTGCGGACGTTGTCGCGGATCAGCGCCGCCGTCCGCCGGTCGTGCTCGACGAGCGTCACGACCCCGGCACCGCGCGAGCGCGCCTCGAGGCCGACGGCGCCGCGACCGGCGTACAGGTCGAGGAAGCGCAGGCCGGCCAGCGATCCGAGCTCGGAGCCTCGAGCGGGAGAACAGCGCCTCGCGCACCCGGTCGGACGTCGGCCGGGTGCGGTCGCCCGTCGGCGCCTTGATGCGGCGTCCGCCGGCGGTGCCGCCGATGATCCGGGTCATCCGCGATCTCCGCGTGCCCAGCGCCGGGGCCCGCCGAGCGCGCCCTCGAGGAGAGCAGGTGCCGGGCTCACGCCTTCTCCAGGTAGTCGGCCTGCTCGGACTCGTCGCAGCCGGCGCACCTGCTCGGCGCAGGGTCGGGTGGTCGGTCAGGTCGGGGTCCGCGGCGACCATCGCGGTCGGCGATCTCGCGGGCGTCGACGATGACGTCCTCGTGCGCGCAGCACGGAGAGCAGCCGCAGGCCGCGAGCGTCGACCGGACTGGGAGGCGCCGAGCACGTCGCCCTCGCGGCGCTGCTCGAGGTCGAGCGCGGGAGAGCTCGAAGCCGTCGGTGGTGGCGGCGACCGCGTCGAGCCGCTCGCGGGCCGGGGTGCCGGCCTCGGCGTTGGTGACCAGCAGGCAGAGGCCCGGGGAGGCCGCCGCGGCCGACCCGTCCGCGCATCTGGTGCAGCTGGGAGACGCCGAACCGGTCGGCGTCGAGGATCACCATCGTCGGTCGCGTTGGCGACGTCGACGCCGACCTCGATCACGGTGGTGGAGACCAGCACGTCGATCTCGCCCGCGGCGAAGCGCGCGCATCGTGTCGCTCCTTGTCGCTCGGCGAGCAGCCGGCCGTGCAGCATCTCGACGCCGCAGCCCGTGCCAGCGGTCCGGCGGCCAGCATCGGCGCGACCTCCTCGACGGCGGCGAGCGGACGGCCCCCTCGTCGGTCGGCCGCCGGGCTCCTCGGTCGGCGGCGCTCGTCGTCGCCGATCCGCGGGCAGACGACGTAGCACCTGGCGGCCGGCGGCGACCTCCTCGCGGACGCCGGGCCCAGACCCGCTCGAGCCAGCCGGGCTGGTCCGGCAGCGGGACCACGTTGGTCTGGATGGGGGCGCGTCCGGCGGGGCAGCTCGCTCAGCGTCGAGGTCTCCAGGTCGCCGAAGACCGTCATCGCCACCGTGCGCGGGATCGGCGTCGCGGTCATCACCAGCACGTGCGGCGGGGTGGCCCGGCCTTGTCGGCGAGCGCGGCGCGCTGCTCGACGCCGAACCGGTGCTGCTCGTCGACGACGACGAGGCCCAGGTCGGCGAACTGCACCTTGTCCTCGAGCAGGGCGTGCGTGCCGATCACGATGCCGGCCGCTCCGGAGGCCGCGTCGAGCAGCGCCGCCCGCCGGGCCGCGGCGCCGAGCGATCCGGTGAGCAGGGCGACCTGGGTGCCGTCGGCGGCACCGCCGAGCATGCCGCCCGCCGCGAGGTCGCCGAGCATCGCGGTGATCGAGCGGTGGTGCTGCTGGGCGAGCACCTCGGTCGGCGCGAGCAGCGCGGCCTGGCCGCCCGAGTCGACGACCCGCAGCATCGCGCGCAGCGCCACGACGGTCTTGCCGGAGCCGACCTCGCCCTGCAGCAGCCGGTGCATCGGGTGCCCGGCCGCGAGGTCGCCGAGGACCGCGCGGCTGACACCTCCCGCTGGCCGTCGGTCAGCGTGAACGGCAGCCGCTCGTCGAAGCGGTCGAGCAGTCCGTCCGCCCGTCCGGTCCGGGGCTCGGCGGCGAGCGCCTCAGGGCGCAGCCGGCGCTGGGCGAGCACCGTCTGGGTCACGAACGCCTCGTCGAACCGGAGCCGCGCTGCGCGGCCTCCTTCTGCGCCCAGCTGTCGGGGCGGTGCAGCCACGCGCAGGGCCTGCCGCGCGCGACAGGAAGTCGTGCCGCTCGCGGACCTCCGCCGGCAGCACCTCCGGGATCTCCTCGACCAGGTCGCAGCGCCAGCCCGATCGCGTCGGAGACCTGCCAGCTCTGCACCGTGGAGGTGGCGGGGTAGATCGTGATGCAGCTGCGGCAGCCGCTCCCAGTACGTCGCGGCCTCGTCCTCGCCGCCGCCGCCCTCCGGGTCGCCGAACACGTGCGTCTGCGGGTTGGTCAGCTGGACCTGGCCGCGGAAGCTGCCGACCTTGCCGGAGAACAGTCCGGTGGTGCCGTCGGCGAGCCGCCGCGTCGCGCCAGTCGGCGAGGTGCTTCTTCTTGTCGAAGAAGGTCAGCGGCGAGCTGGTCGTGCTCGGTGGCCACCACGATCTCGAGGCGGTAGGCCATCCCGCCCCGGCGCCGGTCGGCGTAGGCCTGTGCTGCTGCGCAGCGGACGACCCGTGCCGATCACCGTGACGTGCTCGTCGGGCACGATCTCGCCCAGGTCGCTGACGCCTGCCCTTGTCGACGCAGCGGCGCGGGTAGTGCGAGAGCAGGTCGCCCACCGTGCGGTAGCCGAAGGCCTTCTCGATCTTCGGTCGCGCCGGCACCGGCCACGGTGGCCAGCTTGGAGTCCCAGGCGATCGTCGAGCGGAGGGTCGGTGCGGCCACGCTACTCGACGCCGACGAGCAGCGGGTAGCGCGGCTGGCCGCCCTCGTAGACGACGACGTCGACGGTCGGGTGGGTGGCCGGTCGAGGTACGCCGCGCACCGCTCGGCCAGGTCGGTCGCCCTCCGACCCCGGACACCAGCGTGACCAGCTCGCCACCACCGCCGAGCAGCCGCTCGAGGACCTGGGTCGCGACCGTCGAACAGGTCCTCGCCGACCACCACGAAGTCGCCCTCGATGGCGCCGAGCACGTCGCCGGGCTCGCACGGGCCCGCGGTGGTCATCGCCTGCCGCGACGGCGACCGTGACCGCACCGGAGCGAGCGTGCCGGGCCGCCGCGGTCATCTCCAGGACGTCCTGCTCGAACGTCCGACCCGGCTCGTGCACGGCGAGCGCCGCGAGTCCCTGCACCTGCGCCTTGGTGGCGATCACCGCGACCCGGACGTCGGTCTCCTCGCGCGCGGTCTGCGCCGCGGCCTCGGCGGCGGCGATCGAGTCGCGGTCGTTGGGCAGCACGACGACCTCGGCGGCGCCGGCTGCCGGTCACCGCCTCGAGGATCTGGCCGGTCGACGGCCGCCGGCCCGGGCCGCCGGGGACGACCATCGCACCCGCCTCCGCGAACAGCTCGCCCAGGCCGGTCGCCCGCGGCGACGACCACGACGGCGCGCCCCACCCGCGGCGCTCGGTCGCGCCGGCCCGGGCGACGGCGCCGCTCGACCTGCTCGGCGAAGTGCGTGACCCGGACCCGGTAGGGACGGCCGGCCTCGATGCCGGCCTCGACGGCGGCGCCGACGTCGTCGACGTGCACGTGCACGTTCCACAGGCCGTCGCCGCCGACCACGACCAGCGAGTCGCCGAGCGGCGGCGAGCGCCGCGCGCAGCGCGCGGGATCGCCGTCGTCCTCGGCGTCGAGCAGGAACATCACCTCGTAGGCGGGGCCGCCCTGCGGTCAGGTCGCCCGCCGGCAGCGGCACCGGGATGGCCCGGGTCCCGAGCACCGCCGGCGGCGGAGACCGGCCGGCGCCCGGTCACCGCGGTCTCGGCCGCGTCGAGGACCACGCACAGCCCGCGCCCGCCGGCGTCGACGACGCCGGCGTCGCGCAGCACGTCGAGCTGGTCCGGCGTGCGGGCCAGCGCCTCCGGGCGGCGGCGGCGGCCGCCCGGATCACGTGCCCGAGCCGGTGCCGTGGGCCGCGGTCGACCTCGACCTCGGCCGCCTCGGAGGCGGCCCGGGCCACCGAGAGGATGGTGCCCTCGACCGGCGTGCCGACGGCCGCGTAGCTGGCCTCGCGTGGCGAGCCGGCAGCCCCTCGGCGAACACCACCGCGGTCCGGTCGTCGGGGCCGGCCTCGGCCAGTCGCTTGACCAGGGCCCCCACCAGCTGGGAGAAGATCACGCCCGAGTTGCCCCGGGCGCCGAGCAGGCGCGCCGCGGGCGAAGCCCGGCACAGCGCGCCGCGCGGAGGTCGCCGGCCGGCTCCGGCCGCCGAGCATGGTCGCGCGCGGACTCGAAGGTGAGGAACAGGTTGGTCCCGGTGTCCCCGTCGGGGACCGGGTAGACGTTGAGGGCGTCGATCTCCTCGCGCGCCGCGGCCAGGGCGGACAGGGCCAGCTCGGCGAACCGCAGCACGGTCGGCAGGTCGAGGGTCGCGGCTGGGACGTCGTCCGCCACGTGCCCTCCCGGGGTCGTCCTACCGTGCTCTGCTCACGGTCGCTGCGCGTGCCGCCGTCAGGTGTAGCGTCCACGGCCCGTCGGGGCCGCGGCTCATCGATTGGCGCCGGACCGGGACGATCGGATACTCTTGTGCGGTTGCCCGCGCAGGTCCGGCGCGGCACCCCAGACGACCCTCGAAAGCAACCTAGCAATCCCAGGAGTTCACGGTGGCTGCCGTCTGCGACATCTGCGCCAAGCGCCCGGGCTTCGGCCACAACCGGCCGTGGTCGCGCAAGATCACGAAGCGTCGCTTCAACCCGAACATCCAGCGCGTCCGCGCCACGGTGAACGGCGCCCCGAAGCGCCTCAACGTCTGCACCGGCTGCCTCAAGGCCGGCAAGGTCACCCGCTGACCCGCTGCCCCGCACGCCCGAAAGAGCCGCCCCTCGGGGCGGCTTTTTCATGCCCGTCTCGTGCCCGCGCGCTCAGAAGTGCGTGTGCCCGGCCGGGCCCTCGTAGGCCGCCCCGTCGACGGTGACGCCCTCCCCCTCGGCGACCGAGCCGATCGCCCGCCAGCCCTCGGGCAGCGCGGTGCCGGCCGGGAAGGTCGCGACCAGGGCGTGGTCGTCACCGCCGCCCAGGACGAAGCGCAGCGGGTCGGCGCCGAGCGCGGCACCGACCGCACGCAGCGGCTCGGCGATCTCGAACGCCGAGGTGTCGAGGTCGACGGCGACCCCGCTGGCCGCGGCGATGTGACCGACGTCGGCGAGGAGCCCGTCGGAGACGTCGATCATCGCGGTCGCCCCCGGCGCGCGCGCCTCCGCGACCGGCGGCGTACGGGCGGCTCGGGCCGCCGGTAGGCCTCCACCAGCACACGCGGGGAGCGGAACCCGCGGGCCAGCACCGCCAGACCGGCCGCCGCCCAGCCCTGCCGTCCGGCCAGCGCCACCACGTCGCCCGGGCGCGCACCCGAGCGTCGGACCGGGTCCCCGTCGACGACACCCAGCGCGGTGATCGCGACCATCACCTGGTCCGCGGCGGTGCAGGTCCCCGCCGACCACGCACGCGCCCACCAGCGCCGCCTCCGCGGCGATCCCGTCGGCGAGCTCGAGCGCCCACTCGGCCGGCAGGTCGGCCGGCGCGGCCAGGCCGACGGTGAGTGACGGTCGCCCGACCACCCATCGCGTTGATGTCGGAGAGGTTCGCGGCGGCCACCCGGTGGCCGATCTCCTCGGCGGTCGCCCAGTCGCGGCGGAAGTGCCGCGTGTCGACCATGCACGTCGGTGGAGACGACGACCCGTCCACCGGGGACGCCGACCACGGCGGCGTCGTCACCGGGCCCGATCAGCACGTGCTGCGCCCTGGGGGAAACGCCGGCGCAGCTCGGCGACCAGACCGAACTCGCCGAGGTCGGCCAGGGTGGCGTCGGGAGTGACCGCGGGAGGTGCATCATGCCGCCCATTCAATCCGATGCCGACGGTCGTGTTCCGAGCGGGGCTCGCCGCACGGTAGGTTGACCCGGAAGCACAAGCCCCGACCTCGAGACCCCAGGAGCGCACCATGGTGGTTCAGGCCTACATCTTGATCCAGACCGACGTCGGCAAGGCAGCCGAGGTCGCCGCCGAGATCGCCGACGTCAAGGGTGTCACGATGGCCGAGGACGTCACCGGTCCCTACGACGTGATCGTCCGCGCGGAGGCCCGCAACGTCGACGAGCTGGGCAAGCTCGTCGTCGCCAGGGTGCAGAACATCCCCGGCATCACCCGCACGCTCACCTGTCCCGGTCGTGCACATCTGAGGCACGTCACCGTCCCGTGCCTCGACGGCGCCCGGTTCTCGCGAACGCGGGCGCCGTCGTCGTGTCTGCTGCACTCCTGCCGCGTCCGGCTGCACCGTCGGCCCGGTCGAGGTGGTCGGGCCCGCACCCAGGTCGCGGACGAGGCCGCCGCGTGCGCCGACCTGGTCGCCGCGCTCCCCGACCACGTCGCCGACCAGATCGCGCCGCGAGGTCGATCTCCGACGTGGGTCGGCCGCCGCGTGGGGCGACCCGCCGATCGTGCTGCGCTGCGGCGTTCCGCAGCCGCGCCGGCTTCGACGAGCTGTCGGCCTGCCAGGTCAGCCAACGGGGTGGGCTGGTTCATCCCGGAGGACCAGATCACCGGCGGCGCCGTCGACATCGCGATGACCACGATCGGGCGCTCGCCCGGCCGTCGAGGTGCGGATCCCGGCCGACTACTTCCCGCCGGCGGACGACCATGGTCGACCTCGCCGGCGCGATCCGGCAGCACACCGAGCAGGTCGCCCCGCCTGCGGCCGACGCCTAGCGCAGGCCGGTGTCGCGCTGCAGCGCCAGCTGGATCGAGACGGTCGACGAGGGCGGGGTAGTCGAGCCCGGTCGCCGCCCACATCCGCGGGAACATCGACAACGGGGTGAAGCCCGGCATGGTGTTGATCTCGTTGATGACCAGGCGGTCGTCGGGCAGCAGGAAGAAGTCGACCCGGGCGAGACCCTCGCAGGAGAGCGCCTCGAAGGCCCGGGCCGACAGCTCACGCACACTCGTCGGCGACCTTCGTGGGGAGGTCGGCGGGCACGTCGAGCCCGGTGTGCTCCTCGGGCAGGTACTTCGCGGCGAAGTCGTAGAACTCGTGCTCGTCCCCGATGCGGATCTCGGCGACGACGCTGGTGTCGGGCGGGTTGGCGCCGAAGCCCTCGATCACGCCGCACTCGATCTCCCGGCCGCCCTCGGCCGCCGACCTCGACGAGCACCTTCGGGTCGTGCCGCGGGCCTCCTCGACGGCGGCCTCGAGCTCCGGTGCGGTCGTGCACCTTGCTGATGCCGATGCTGGAGCCGCCCCGGCACGGCTTCACGAACACCGGGTAGCCCGAGCGAGTCGACCGACTCGAGGCAGGCAGCCGCGGTCGGTCTCCCAGTCCCGGGGGGTCAGCACGGTGTAGGGCAGCACCGGGCAGCCCGTGCGCCTGGCAGCACGATCTTCATGTAGTGCTTGTCCATGCCCACCGCCGAGGCGAGCACGCCCGCGCCCGACGTAGCGCACCCCGGCCATCTCCAGCAGGCCCTGGATGGTGCCGTCCTCGCCCCACGGCCCGTGCAGCAGCGGGAAGACCACGTCGACCTCGCCGAGGGTGCGCGGCACCTCGCTGTGCTCGTGCACCACCAGCTCGCTGCCCGGGACGTCGTGCGCCAGCGCGACCGGCGCCCGCGAGGTCGTCGACCTCGGGCAGCTTGTCGCCGCGAGCGCTGATCGCGAGGCGATCGGGGTCGGCCGACTCGAGCACCCAGCGGCCGTCGCGCGCGATGCCGACCGGGACGACGTCGTAGCGGTCGGGGTCGAGCGCCCGCAGCACGCTGCCGGCCGTCGCGCAGGAGACGGAGTGCTCGCTGGACCGACCGCCGAAGACGACGGCGATGCGTGGCTTGCGGGTGTCCGTGGTGTCCCGGACCCTAGCCGGCCTGGCGGCGGCCCTACCCGTCGCGTGATCGCCACGTCTACGCAGGCTCGGCCCAGTCCGAGCCGCAGCAGCCCCGGCGCTCCGGCCCGGCACGGTCGCGGTCACCGCGGGCGGCCCGCCACGACCGCCCGACAACCCGCTCAACATCGCCGCTCACGATGGCCTCGACGTACGTCGCCGGCGGCGACATCGGAGTACGGCCGCTACGGCAACCCGACCTGGGCGGCGTTCGAGGAGGCGCTCGGCGCCCTCGAGGGTGGCCGCTGCCTGGCGTTCGCCACCGGGCTGGCCGCCGTCGCGACGGTGCTCGACCTGGTGGGGCAGGGCCGGAAGGTGGTCGCCCCGCGGCACGCCTACAACGGCAGCGTGATGCAGCTGGCCGACCTCGAGGCCCGCGGCCGGATCACCGCCGAGCTGGTCGACATCGAGCGACACCGACGCGGTGGTCACGGCCTGCGCCGACGCCGCACTCGTCTGGCTCGAGTCGCCGACCAACCCGGCGCTGGAGGTCGCCGACCTCGCCCCGATCATCGCCGCCGCGCACGAGGCCGGCGCGTACGTCGTCGTCGACAACACGTTCGCCACGCCCGCTGCTCCAGCAGCCGCTCGCCCTGGACGCCGACGTCGTCGTCGCACTCCGCGACGAAGTTCATCGCCGGTCACAGCGACGTGCTGCTCGGGGCGATCGCCACCCGGTGACGACGAGCTCTACGCGGTGCTGCAGCAAGCGCCGCGACCTGGTCGGCGCCACCGCCGGGCACGTTCGAGACCTGGCTGGCGCTGCGGGGCCTGCGCACGCTGCACGTGCGGCTGGACCGCGCCCAGGCCAACGCCCAGGAGCTGGTCCGCCGGCTGGAGGAGCACCCGGCCGTCGGCGAGGTCCGCTACCCCGGCTTCGGCGCGATCGTCTCGGTCGTGCTCGCCGAGGGGGCGGTGGCGGCCGACCTGCTGACCCGCAAGACGCTCGCTGTGGGTGCACGCCACCAGCCTCGGCGGGGTCGAGTCGACCTTCGAGCGACGCCGTCGTTGGAAGACCGAGCCGGCCACCATCCCCGACGGACTGGTGCGGATGTCGGTCGGCATCGAGGACGTCGACGACCTGTGGGACGACCTGGCGGGCGCTCGAGACCTGCGACGACCTGGCGGGTCGACGCGCCCCTGACGTCCCTCTGCGTGCTTGGCCTCGCGCGAGATCAGGGCTGGTGAGCATGTCCGCCGCGGTCATCTCCCCCTCGACGACCGCCTGCACGGCTCGACGATCGGGGCGTAGACGTCGACGCTGCGGGCGAGCGTCGAGCAGCGACGAGCAGGACTTCACGCCCTCGGCGACCTGCCGGGTCGAGGCGGTGATCTCCGCGGTGGTCATGCCCTGGCCGAGCTTCTCGCCGAAGGCTGCGGTTGCGCGAGAGCGGCGACGAGCAGGTGGCCACGAGGTCGCCCAGTCCGGCCAGTCCCATCAGCGTCATCGGGTCGGCGCCGAACTGCGCCGACGAGGCGAGCCGATCTCGGCGAGACCGCGGGTGATCACCGAGGCCGTGGTGTTGTCGCCGAAGCCGAGTCCGACGGCCATGCCGACGCCAGACCGATGACGTTCTTGTAGGCGCCGCCGAGCTCGCAGCCGACCACGTCGGTGCTCGAGTAGGGGCGGAACGACGCCGAGTGGCAGGATCGCGCGCAGCTTCTTGACGTCGTCGGCTCGTCGGCGCACGCGACCACGCTCGCCGCGGGCTCGCGTCGGGCGATCTCCTTGGCAGGTTCGGCCCGCTGACCACGCCGATCCGGTCCGGGCCGGCCCCGGTCACCTCGGCGATCACCTCGCTCATCCGCTTGAGCGTGCCGAGCTCGACGCCCTTCATCAGCGACACGAGCAGCGCGTCGTCCGGGAGGCCGGTCGACCCAGTCGGTCAGGTTCTCGCGCAACGTCTGGGACGGCACGGCGAGCACCACGAACTCGGCGCCGGCGAGCGCCTCCTCCGTGGTCGTGGGTCGCGCGAGACCTGGCGGGCAGCTCGATGCCGGGGAGGTAGTCGGTGTTCTCGCGCTTCTCGTTGATCGTCGTGCAGAGCGTCCTCACGACGTGCCCACAGCGTCACGTCGTTGCCTGCGTCGGCGAGGACGACCGAGAACGCCGTGCCCCACGACCCGGCGCCGATCACCGCGACCTTCTCATGCACTGTCTCCTGTCCTCCGTGGGTACGACGGCCGCGCCGGCGTGTCTGGCGTCGTTGGGGTTGCCGATCTGCCTGGACCCCGCGAGCCTTCCGGGTCGAACCGCATCGACGGGTGCCTTCTCCCCGCGGATGTCCTCGAGCTCGCGGGTGATGGCGTCCATGATCCGGTCGGTCGCCTCGCGCAGCACCGCCGGGGTCAGCTGCTGCGCACGCAGGTCGTCGAGGTCGACCGGGTCGCCCGCCTTGACCACCACGGTCTTGCGCGGGAACAGCCGTGCGGCCGCTTGGCGTACGGCGCGAGGATGTGCTGCGGACCCCACTGCGCGACCGGGATCACGGGCACGCCGGACGGTCAGCGCGATCCGGGCGGCCCCGGTCTTGCCGGTCATCGGCCACAGGCCCGGCTCCGGGTGATCGTCCCCTCCGGGTAGACCACGACGCACTTGCCCTCCTGCACCGCGGCGACCGCGGCCGTGAACGCCCGGGAGGCGTCGCTGGTCAGCCGGTGCACGGGGATCTGCCCGGTCGCCGCGATGAGCCGTCCGACGACGGGGATGTCGAACACCTCGGCCTTGGCCAGGAACCGGACCACCCGTCCGTGCCCGTAGACGAAGTGCGCGAACGTGAACGGGTCGATGTGGGAGACGTGGTTGGCCGCGACCACGCAGCCGCCCTGTGCCGGGATCTTGGCGCCGTCGACCCAGCGCGGTCTGGTCAGCAGCCGGAGCAGCGGCTCGACGATCGCCACACAGATCGCGAATGCCCAGCCGCGCTGCTCCTGCAGCTTCCGTGGGTAGGCCAACGCCGCACTCTCCTCGTGGTGGCCGCGCCGGGGTCGCACGGTTGCGGACGAGGTTACTCGCCGGTGAGAGGATCGACAGCGATGCGCTCCTCCACGCCCCGCTTCGGCGTCATCGTCCCGGTCAAGCCGCCCGCGTTCGCGAAGTCGCGGCTGGGCCGGCTCGGGGACGAGGTACGGCGCGGCGCTGGCGACCGCCTTCGCCGTCGACACCGTCGCAGGCGGCGCTGCGTGCCGACGTGGTGGAGACGGTGCTGGTGGTCACCGACGACCACCTGCTGGCCGCCGACCTGCGTGCCCTCGGCGCCTCCGTCATCCCGGACGGGCGGACCGACGACCTCAACGGCTCCCTCGTGCAGGCCGCGGCCGAGCTGGTCCGGCGCGCACCTGAGCTGCGCATCACCGCCCTGTGCGCCGACCTGCCCGCACTGCGGCCGGCCGAGCTCGAGCGGGCGCTGGGCGCTGCCCCGGAGGTCGGTGCGGCGTTCGTCGCCGATGCCGAGGGTCGGGGCACGACGCTGCTGACGGCGGCGTCCGTGCAGGACTTCCTGCCGGCGTTCGGTCCCGACTCGCGTGCCGAGCACCTCACCCTGGGTGCGACCGAGATCGACATCGACGGGATCGACAGCCTGCGGCGCGACGTGGACACCCCGGACGACCTCGCCGCCGCCCTAGGGCTGGGGATCGGTCCGCACTCCTCGCGCGTCGCGGCCGGACTGTTCCAGGGGCGTTAGGGTCGCGGCATGCAGGGGACGGTCGCGAGGTACGACGACGAGAGCCGGTCGGGTGCGGTGTTCCTCGACGACGGTGTGGAGCTCGCGTTCGACGCGAGCGCCCTCGAGGGCACGGGCCTGCGGCTGCTGCGGCCCGGCCAGCGCGTCCGGCTCGTGCTCTCGCAGACGCAGGACGGGACCCGGGTCGACACCTGCAGATCCTCACCCTGGCCTAGGAAAGCGACGACGGGCCGCCCCCCAGGGCGGCCCGTCGTGGCAGGGTGCGAGTCAGGACTTCTTGGCGGTCTTCTTCGCCGTGGTCTTCTTCGCCGCCGTCTTCTTCGCCGGCGCCTTCTTCGCGGTGGTCTTCTTCGCCGGCGCCTTCTTCGCGGTCGTCTTCTTCGCCGGCGCCTTCTTGGCCGTCGACTTCGTCGCGGTCGTCTTCTTCGCCGGCGCCTTCTTGGTCGTGCCCGTGGCCTTCTTCGCCGCACCGGAAGCCGAGCGTCCCGCCGTCGAGGCCGCGGCCAGCGGCAGCTTCGGCAGCTTCTTCGCTCCCGACACGACGGCCTTCAGGTCCGCACCGGCGTTGAACTTCGGGATCGGCGGTCTTCTTCGCCTTGATGCGCTCGCCCGGTGCGCGGGTTGCGCACCCAGCGCGCGTCGCGGACTCGCTTCTCGAACGAACCGAAGCCGGTGATGGCGACCTTCTCGCCCTTGGCAACCTCGCGGGTGATCGTGTCGAGGACCGACTCGAGCGCGTGCGCGGCTGCTTGCGGTTGCCTTCGAAGCGTGCGGCGAGGGTGTCGATCAGCTGACTCTTGTTCACTAGCTTCCCTTTCGTGAACGTGGAGGGGTCGAGCCCGTGCTCGACTACTTCCTTGCACGTTAGGCACAAGTGAGGCTCGCCACAATCACCACACGCCACTTTTCCCTTGTGTATTTGGGAAAACCTGCATCGTCGTACTAGAGCGTGGCGGGCTTCCAGCTCGGACGAGTGCTCTCGAAGGCCGCGATGTCGTCCGCGTGGGACAGCGTGATGCCGATGTCGTCGAGCCCCTCGAGCAGCCGCCAGCGTGTGTAGTCGTCGATCTCGAACGGTGCGGTGAGCGCGTCGGCCTGGATGGTGCGCTCCTCCAGGTCGACGACGATCTGGGTCGTCGGGTCGGACTCGATCAGCTTCCACAGCTGCTCGACGACGTCCTGGCTCACCTGCGCGGCGACCAGTCCGGCCTTGCCGGAGTTGCCGCGGAAGATGTCGGCGAAGCGGCTCGAGATGACGACCTTGAAGCCGTAGTCCATGAGCGCCCAGACCGCGTGCTCGCGCGAGGAGCCGGTGCCGAAGTCGGGGCCGGCGACGAGCACCGTGGCACCCGTCGTACTCCGGCCGGTTGAGCACGAAGTCGGGGTCGTTGCGCCAGGCCGCGAACAGGCCGTCCTCGAAGCCGGTGCGCGTGACCCGCTTGAGGTAGACGGCCGGGATGATCTGGTCGGTGTCGACGTTGCTGCGGCGCAGCGGCAGGCCGGTGCCGGCGTGGCGGGTGAACTTGTCCATGCTGCGTCCTCAGGCCTGGCGGGTCGGGTCAGGGCGGGCTCCGGCGGGTGGCGGCAGGTCGGCGGGCGAGGCGAGCGTGCCGGTGACGGCGGTCGCGGCCGCGACGAGCGGCGAGACCAGGTGGGTGCGGCCGCCCTTGCCCTGCCGGCCCTCGAAGTTGCGGTTGGACGTCGACGCGCTGCGCTCGCTGCGGCGCGAGCTGGTCGGGGTTCATGCCCAGGCACATCGAGCAGCCGGCCCCGCGCCACTCGCCGCCGGCCTCCTTGAAGACCACGTCGAGGCCCTCCTCCTCGGCCTGCAGCCGCACGCGCACGGACCCCGGCACGACCAGCAGGCGGGTGTCGTCGGCGACCTGACGTCCCTTGATCACCTCGGCGGCGGCGCGCAGGTCCTCGATGCGCCCGTTGGTGCACGAGCCGACGAAGACGGTGTCGACCGCGATCTCGCGCATCGGCGTGCCGGCCGTGAGGCCCATGTACTCGAGTGCCTTCTCCGCGGCGATCTTGTCGCCCTCGGACTCGAAGTCCTCGGGGCCGGGGACGACGCCGCCCAGCGGCACGCCCTGGCCCGGGTTGGTGCCCCAGGTCACGAACGGCGTCATCTCCGCGGCGTCGAGGACGATCTCCTCGTCGAAGGTGGCGTCCTCGTCGGTGACCAGCGTCTTCCAGTGCTCGACCGCGGCGTCCCAGTCCTCGCCCTGGGGCGCCTCGGGGCGTCCCTCGATGTAGTCGAAGGTGGTCTGGTCGGGGGCGATCATGCCGGCCTTGGCGCCCCACTCGATCGACATGTTGCAGATCGTCATGCGCGCCTCCATCGAGAGCTCCTCGATGGCGCTGCCGCGGTACTCGACGATGTAGCCCTGCCCGCCGCCGGTGCCGGTGTGGGCGATCAGGGTGAGCACCAGGTCCTTCGCGGTCACGCCGTCGGGCAGCGACCCGTTGACGGTCACCGCCATCGTCTTGGGCCGCGCCTGCGTCAGGGTCTGGGTGGCCAGCACGTGCTCGACCTCCGACGGTACCGATGCCGAAGGCGATGGCACCGAACGCGCCGTGGGTCGAGGTGTGCGAGTCGCCGCACACGATCGTCATGCCGGGCTGGGTCAGGCCGAGCTGCGGGCCGACGACGTGCACGATGCCCTGCTCGACGTCGCCGAGCGGGTGCAGCCGGACACCGAACTCCTCGGCGTTGCTGCGCAGCGTCTCGACCTGCGTGCGCGACACCGGGTCGGCGATCGGCTTGTCGATGTCGAGGGTCGGGACGTTGTGGTCCTCGGTGGCCAGCGTGAGGTCGGGACGGCGCACCGGGCGGCCGGCCAGCCGCAGCCCCTCGAAGGCCTGCGGCGAGGTCACCTCGTGGATCAGGTGCAGGTCGATGTAGAGGAGGTCGGGCTCTCCCTCGGCACTCCGGACGACGTGCTCGTCCCATACCTTCTCCGACAGGGTCCTGCCCATTTTCCGCTCTCCTTCGTCGCGTCTGCGTCCGTCCTCATCGTGACACCGGCTCCGACTTGCTTTCCAGTATGCTGAGACGGCATTATCAGAGTATGGACAACTCTAGCGGAGTCGGCGTGCTCGACAAAGCCGCCCTCGTTCTGTCGGCCCTGGAGTCCGGGCCCGCCACCCTGGCCGGCCTGGTGGCGGGCACCGGGCCTGGCCCGCCCGACCGCGCACCGGCTCGCCGTGGCCCTCGAGCACCACCGGCTGGTGGCGCGCGACATGCAGGGCCGCTTCGTGCTCGGACCGCGACTGCCGAGCTCTCGGCCGCGGCCGGCGAGGACCGGCTGCTCGCGGCCGCCGGCCCGGTCCTGGCGCGGCTGCGCGACATCACCGGCGAGTCCGCCCAGCTGTGGCGCCGCCAGGGCGACTACCGCGTCTGCGTCGCCGCGGCCGAGCGTCCGTCGGGCCTGCGCGACACGATCCCGGTCGGCTCGCAGCTGACCATGCGCGCCGGCTCGGCCGCCCAGGTGCTGCTGGCCTGGGAGGACCCGGAGCGGATGCACCGCGGGCTGCAGAACGCCGCGTACTCCGCGACGGCCCTGTCCGGCATCCGGCGCCGCGGCTGGGCCCAGTCGGTCGGCGAGCGCGAGCAGGGCGTGGCCTCGGTGTCCGCGCCGGTCCGCTCCCCCTCGGGCAAGATCATCGCCGCCGTGTCGGTCTCCGGTCCGCTCGAGCGGCTGACCCGGCAGCCCGGCCGCATGCACGCCCCCGCCGTGCTCGCCGCCGCCGAGCGGCTCTCGGAGTCCTGCGCCGCGCGGCCGAGTAGCCGAGGAGTCACAACGATCAGGCCTGTGGGCGGGGTGTCGCTGCACAGGTGACCCCTCGGCGCAGCTCACGGATGGCCGCTTGCCGCGGCGGTCACTCCGACCCGGCCTGGGCGCCGCTCACCCGGCAGTCAGCAGTCCCACCCCGAGACTGTCAGCGACAGCGGCGAGCAGGGCGGCGCCGGCGTACACCAGCACGATGAGGCGGTTGGGCTGCTCGCGGCCCGCTCCCATCGAGGAGAAGAAGAAGCCGGCCGGCATCAGCAGCGCGGTCACCGCGACACCTGACCGCGACAGCCAGTCCCAGACCCCGGTCTGGCTCGTCGAGTCGGCCAGCACCTGGCAGACCAGGGCGAGGACCAGCAGCACGCCGGCGTGCGCGTGACCCGCTCGCGCGAACGACACCTGGAAGGGCGTTGCGGGCGCCTTCCCGCGCACCAGCCTCACCAGGTACAGCCCACCGGTCTCCACGGTGACCAGCGCCAGCAGCAGGACGCCCGCCAGCATCCGGGACTCATCGGACAGCATCGGCATCTCCTCTCGTTCGCCCGTGCGGAGGCCGCTCCAAGGTCGCGGCCACGAGCCGGGCGAGCTGGTCATGAGCGAGGGCCGACGGGTGGAAGCCGTCGTCGCCGAACGCCTCGCGCCGGTCGACGAGCCCGGCCGGGAGGGGCACGTGCAGCGCCCCGCGGTGGGCCGCGATCGTCGATGCCGACCCGGTCCATCCGCGCGGCGAGCCGGCCGAGCACGACGGCGAGAGGTCGGGGCAGGCGCGGGAAGGAGCCGACCGGCGGCATTCCCAGCAGCACGACGCGGCCCGCGGGGTCGTCTCGACGACGCGCGCCAGCAGCTCGTCGAGGTCGCGCCGCCACCGGCGCAACGTGTCGGAGGCGCAGCAGGTCGTTGACGCCCACGGACACCACGACGACGTCCGCCGCCGCCAGGTCGCGGACGACGACCTCCCGGTCGAGCAGTGCGGCGGACCCCCCGGGCGGTCGAGCCCGGCCCGCGCCCGGATCGCCCAGGTGGCCGCCACCAGGTCGGCGAGCCGGGCACGGCGACGGTGTCCGCACTGCGAGGACAGGCCGGCCCCGGCGCCGATCAACGAGTGCCCGCCGAGCCCGAGGACCAGGTCGCTCTCGTGTCATTGGATAGTCTCACTCTCCAATATTGGAGAGTGCGACTATCCAATGTCAAGATGCCGTCCATGTGGATGTCCGACCTGGCTGCCGGCGAGCGGCCTGCCGGTGGCGACCGTGAAGTTCTACCTGCGCGAAGGACTGCTGCCGCCGGGCGAGGCGACCGGTGCGACCCGAGCCCGGTACGACGACAGCCACGTCAAGCGGCTGCGTCTGATCCGGGCCCTGACCGAGGTGGCCGGCCTGCGCCTGGAGGCGGTCCGAACGGTGCTCGACACGGTCGACGACGACAGCCGGCTCGTTCCACGAGGCGATGGGCAGCGTGCACCACCGGCTCTCGGCGGCACCGGGCGACGCCTCCCCGACCGCGCTCGCCCAGGTCGACGCGCTGGTCGCCCGCCGCGGCTGGCAGCTGTACGAGCCCAACCCGCACCGCCTCGCGTTGGCCCGCGCCCTCGACGCCCTCGCCGGTCTCGACCACGCCGCGGCAACGATCTCCTCGACGACTACGCCGAGGCCGCCCAGGCCGTGGCCGAGCGGGACGTCGCCGCGGTCGGCCAGGATGACCGGGTGGCCGGCGCCGAGCACGCCGTCGTCGGCACGCTCCTGCTCGAGCCGGTGCTCGCTCCTGCTGCGCCGGATGGCGCAGGAGGATGCGTCCGCCCGGCGTCGGCGAGGGTCACGGCAAGCGGTGAGCACGCCGGTGAGGGGACTGACCGACGCGCCTGCCTCGGCCTAGAACAGGGCGTCCTGCTCCAGGGCGAGGAGCAGCTGCTTGCGGGCTCACGCCCGCCGGCGTAGCCGGTGAGGGTCCCGTCGGCGCCGACGACCCGGTGGCACGGGATGACGATCGGGATCGGGTTGCGTCCGTTGGCCAGCCCGACCGCGCGCGAGGCCGCGTAGCGGTCATGCCGAGCCGTCGGGCGATCTCGCCGTACGTCGCCGTCTCGCCGTAGCCGACCAGCCGCAGCTGCCTCCCACACCCGCTGCTGGAAGTCGGTGCCCGTCGGGCCGGAGCGGGAGGTCGAACTCCTTGAGGTCGCGCGCGAAGTACGCCGCGAGCTGCCGCGGCGGTCTCGACGCAGCAGCGGGTCGTCGTCGTCCCGCTCCCCCACCGGCCGGCCCGCGGACCGCGCCGCGGCGAGGCTCACCGACGAGCGCGGCGCGGGCGCCGGCAGGCGGGCGCGGCTCGAACTCGATCGCGGTCAGGGCGTCGCGGTGCGCGACGATCCGCAGCGGTCCGACCGGTGAGTCGACGCTGGTCCACATGATGTTCACGGCTCCTTCGTCGTCGAGGGTAGGCGCGGTCGGGGTCGAGCACGGCCAGGGACGACCACAGGTGCATCAGCGCGTAGGAGCGCCAGGGCGCGCCACGGGTCGGCCCGTGCGGCGAGGTCCCCGACGCGGCTACGCCGAGGCCGCGCACGGCGTTGCGGACGCCGAGGTCGGTGGGCAGGAACACGTCGGGGTGGCCCAGGGCGCGCATGCGCGACGTAGTCGGCGGTCCACGGCCCGATCGCCGGGCAGCGCCAGCAGCCGTCGCCGCACCTCGTCGCGGTCGGCGCTGCGGTCCAGCGGGATGTCGCCCGCGGCGAGCGCGCGGCACAGCCCCACCAGGGCCCGCCCGCGCGAGCCCGGGGCATCGGCAGCGTCTCCGGGTCCGACCCCGGCGAGCACCTCGGAGGTCGGGAAGAGCCGGTCGGCCCGGCTCGCCCCGTCGGGGTGTGCCTCGCCGTACACCGCGACGAGTCCGGGCGGTGACGGTCGCGGCCGCGGCAACCGAGACCTGCTGACCGATCACGGTCCGGACCGCGATCTCCGCGCCGTCGACGTGGCCGGGCACGCGCAGTCCCGGCCGGCGCCGCACCAGCCGGGCGAGGAGCCGGTCGTCGGCGAGCGCGTCCTCGACCGCGACCGGGTCGCAGTCCGCGTCGAGCAGCCGCCGGCACCGCTCGACCGCGGCGGCGACGTCCCGCAGGTCCCCGACCTCGCAGCCGGCAGCGCACGTGGCCCCGCGCGGCACGCCGTCGTCGAGCTCGAGCCGCACCCGGCCGGGGCCGTGCGGCAGCCGCAGGGTGCGGGCGTAGCAGCCCGGCTCCGAACGACTCGCAGCCCGGCGACGGCGTGCACGGCCAGGAAGGCGAGCATCTCGGCCGCGGCGTACGGCGCGCCGGACCGCCAGCCGCAGCTCGCAGCGACGCCCCGGGGGCGGCCGGCGGCGACCGAGCCGTCGGCGGGCGCGCGGAGCTCGGTCGGCGAGGCGGCGAACACCTCGCGCACGGTGTCGTTGAACTGCCGGACGCTGGCGAAGCCGGCCGCGAACGCGACGTCGGAGAACGGCATCGCCGTGGTCTCGATCAGGACCCGCGCGGTCTGGGCCCGCTGGGCCCGGGCCAGGGCCAGCGGGCCGGCACCGAGCTCGATGACGAGCAGCCGGCCGAGGTGCCGCGAGGTGTAGCCGATCCGGGCCGCGAGCCCGCTCGACGCCCTCGCGCTCGACGACGCCGTCGGCGATCAGCCGCATCGCGCGGCCGGCCACGTCGGCGGCGACGTCCCAGTCCGGCGAGCCGGGCGTCGCGTCGGGCAGGCAGCGCTTGCAGGCCCGGAAGCCGGCGGCCTGCGCCGCCGCCGCGGTGCGGTGGAAGGTGACGTTGCGGCGCTGCGGCGTGATCGCCGGGCAGGAGGGCCGGCAGTAGATCCCGGTCGAGGTGACGCCGGTGTAGAAGACGCCGTCGAACCGGCGGTCCCGGCTCTTGACGGCCCGGTAGCAGGCCTCGGTGTCCTCGATGTCCATGGACCGATCCTGCCTCGCTCGGAGCGCGCGGCGCTAGCGGGAATCGGACACGACCGTGGAGGCCTGCGAAAGCATCGAGGGGCCGCCCTGCTCGGACGGCCCCTCGGTCACTGGGTGGTACCCCCGACGGGATTCGAACCCGCGCTACCGCCTTGAGAGGGCGGCGTGCTAGGCCACTACACAACGGGGGCCTGAAGCGGACGAAACTCTAGCGTCTGCCGTCGATCTCGACCAAATCGCTGGGGTACTAGGACTCGAACCTAGACTAACTGGACCAGAACCAGTCGGGCTGCCAATTACCCCATACCCCATGGGATCAGCTTCTTGCGAAGCCCGGACGAGAATACACGTGCGGGCGGCTCGCCACCAAAACGGGCGGCGCCCTCCCGGGCGCCGGCGAGGACCCTCACGCCGACGGCCGCGCAGGCACCGGACAGCTCGCGCGGCGGGCTCGGCTGCACGCGACGGGCGGCTGGTGCGGTCTCGGATGCCCCATCCGGCGCCGACCAGGACCACCAGAACGGCGTAGACGCCGCCTGGGTGAGGGTCAGCGGGACGTTCCACCAGGAGATCTCGCAGACACATTCAGGCTCTCGGCGAGGTCGCCCACGGTCAGGGCGAAGCCGAAGGCGAGGAAGTTGTTCAGCACGTGCATGCGCGATCCCGGCCTCGAGGCCGCCGGTGTGCGGATCACCAGCCAGCCGGCGATGATCCCGAACATGAACCGGTCGAAGAACAGCGGGAAGTTCTGCGCGCCGTGCGCGAGCGCGAACAGGAGGTCACCAGCAGCGCGGTCCATTAGCCATCGGCGCACCCAGCGGTGGAGCTGAACCGAGCAGCGAGCCGATCGCCTGCATCAGGTAGCCGCGGAAGAGCGTACTCCTCCCCGGCCGCCTGGCAGCGGGGTGGTGAGCAGCACGATCAGCGCGAGCACCGCGGTGGTCGGGTGAACTCGTTGACCGCACGCGCTCGAGGTCCGTCTCCGTCTGCCCCGGCAGCAGCAGGCCGACGACCACCTGCGCGACGAGCGAGACGACCGACAGGCCCGATGCAGACCCAGAAGAACGACCAGCGGAGCTTGGGCGCGACCGAGGTCAGCCAGCGCGGCCGCATCCGGTGCACGACCCGGATGATCCACCCAGGTGACCAGGATCACCGCGCCGAGCGTGAGGTTGAGGTCAGCAGCGTGCGCCGGCGTCGATCGAGCTCGAGGTCAGCGCGTTCACCGAGGTTCTCGAGGTAGTCGCCCGTCCGCCGGCATCACCCCGATCAGCGAGGATCGGCGAGCAGCAGCAGCGGCGAGACCACGAAGAAGGCCAGGAACAGCACCACGATGCCGACGAGCGGCTTCCACCAGGCGTAGCTCCAGGTGCGCAGCATGAGGTGGTAGGGCTGCGGCTCCGGGTGCGGGAAGGACGGGTAGGTGCGCGGCGTGGCGGGTACGCCGGCACCGGTCGCCCGGCCGTACCCGTCGGAGGCCGGGTACGACCGGCGGCTGCTGCGGCGGCGGCCACGTCCCCGGACCCGCCGGTGTCCTGGGCGTCCGGCTCATCCTCGTGTCCCGTCTCTCAGCCGGCCTGCGCGCGACGCAGCCGGGCGAGCGACCGCTCGCGGCCGAGCAGCTCCAGGGACTCGAACAGCGGCGGTGAGACGCGCCGGCCGGTGACCGCCACGCGCACCGGGCCGAAGGCGTTGCGCGGCTTGAGCCCCAGCTCCTCCACCAGGGCGGTGCGCAGGGCGGCGTCGATCGCCTCCGTGCGTCCAGGTGCCGCGAGCGCCGCGAGCGCGTCGTGGGCCGCCTTGACCACGCCGCGGCCGTCCTCGTCGAGCAGCTTCTCCACGTCGGCCGGGTCGCGGGTGAACTGCGACTCGTCGACGAAGAGGAAGCCGAGCATGTCGACGGACTCGGTGAGCTGGTCATCCGCTCGTGCACCAGCGGCGCCGCCGCGCGCAGCAGCGCCTGCTGCTCCTCGGTCGGCTGGTCGGAGACCAGCACGGCCGCGGTCAGGTAGGGCATCATCCGCCCGGTCAGGTCGCTCGACGGAGAGCGCCGCAGGTGGGTGGCGTTGATCGCCTCGGCCTTCTTCAGGTCGAAGCGGGCCGGGTTCGGGTTGACCCGCTCGATCTCGAACGCCTGCACCATCTCCTCCAGGGAGAAGATGTCGCGGTCCTCCGCGATCGCCCAGCCGAGCAGCGCCAGGTAGTTCAGCAGGCCCTCGGGGAGGAACCCGCGCGTCGCGGTAGCCGAGCAGGTTGGCCTCGGGGTCGCGCTTGGACAGCTTCTTGTTGCCCTGGCCCATGACGTAGGGCAGGTGGCCGAACTCCGGCATGCGGCCGCTGCCGACGCCGATCTCGGCCAGCGCGTCGTAGAGCGCGATCTGGCGCGGCGTCGAGGAGAGCAGGTCCTCGCCGCGCAGCACGTGGGTGATCTCCATCAGCGCGTCGTCGACCGGGTTGACCAGCGTGTAGAGCGGGTGGCCGTTGCCGCGCACCAGCACGTAGTCGGGCACGTTCTCGGGCTGGAAGGTGATCTCGCCGCGGACCAGGTCGTCGAAGGTGATCGCCTGGTCGGGCATCCGGAACCGGACCACCGGCCGGCGGCCCTCGGCCTCGTAGGCGGCGACCTGCTCCTCGCTCGAGCGGCGCGGCAGTGGCCGTCGTAGCCCGGGCGCGCGGCCCTCGGAGCGGGCCTTCTCGTTGCGCTCGTCGAGCTCGTCGGCCGAGCAGTAGCAGTGGTAGGCCCGGCCGGCCTCGAGCAGCCGCGGCCGCGACGTCGGCGTAGGTCGTCGAACCGCTCGGACTGCCGGTACGGCGCGTAGGCGACCGCCGACCTCGGGGCCCTCGTCCCACTCGAAGCCGAGCCAGCGCATCACCTCGAGCAGGGTGTCGTAGGACTCCTGGGAGTCGCGCGCCGCGTCGGTGTCCTCGATGCGGAAGACGAACGTGCCACCGTGGTGGCGGGCGAACGCCCAGTTGAACAGGGCCGTCCGGGCCAGGCCGACGTGCGGCGAGCCGGTCGGGGACGGGCAGAAGCGGACCCGCACGGCGAGGGGCGGGTGCGCCAGTCACGGGAAACCACCTTGTTGGTGAGGGAACCGATGCCGGCGACGGTCACCTCGACCTCGTCGCCGACGTTCATGGGACCGACACCCTCGGGGGTGCCGGTGAGGATCACGTCGCCGGGCAGGAGCGTCATCACCGAGGACACGTAGGCGACCAGCGTGGGCACGTCGAAGATCATGTCCTTGGTGGTGCCGTCCTGGACCAGGTCGCCGTTGAGGTGGGTCTGGTCACGCGCAGGTCGGCGGTGTCGAGCTCGGTCTCGATCCACGGTCCGAGCGGGCAGAACGAGTCGAACCCCTTGGCCCGGGTGAACTGCACGTCCTTGTTCTGCAGGTCGCGGGCGGTCACGTCGTTGGCCGACGGTGTAGCCGTAGACGACGTCGGCGACCCGCTCGGGCGCGACGTCGCGGCAGATCCGGCCGATGACCACGGCGAGCTCGCCCTCGTAGTGCACGTCGTGCGGACTGCCGGGGGTAGAACACCGGGTCGCCCGGGCCGACCACGGAGGTGTTGGGCTTGAGGAACATCAGCGGCTCGGCCGGCACCTCGTTGCCCATCTCCGCGGCGTGCGCGGCGTAGTTGCGCCCGATGCCGACCACCTTGCTGCGCGGCAGGACCGGGGCGAGCAGCCGGACCTCCGAGAGCGGCAGCTCCCTCTCGGTGAGCTGGACGCCGACGTAGAGCGGGTCGCCGGCGAGGGCCACGACGACGGAGTCCTCCGCGGGGATGCCGAGCTCGTCGACCTCGCCGGTGACCACGCCGTACTGGGGGTCGTCTCCGGTGGTGAACCTCGCAATGCGCACTCCCCGAGCCTACCGGCGCGGAGGCCGCGCGCCCGGCCACTACCCTCGAGCCTGTGCAGCCCGGCCACGTCCCGGTGACGCGCCGGCTGGATCCGGCGACGCGACGCGCCACCGAGCGACGGGTCGACGCCTGGGTCAGCCCGCACCTCGAGCGCCGACGCCGCGGGCGAGGCGCACCCGGTCGAGGACTTCCTGTTCACCTACTACTCCCAGCGACCGGCCGCGCTGCGGCGCTGGCACCCCGGGTACGGCGTGGTGCTGGCCGGGCCGGGGGCCGACGAGTACCTGGCCCGACCGGGGCTACGCGGGCGCGACGGCTCGACCCGGGGTGGCCGTGACCACCCGAGCACGTCGCCGCGCAGCGGCTGCTGCTCACGACGCCCTGCGCCGGCTGCTCCGCGCGACCGCGTCCGCGACCCGCCCAGCTCGGCTGCTTCGGCATGCACGAGTGGGCGATGGTCTACCGGCTCGAGCAGGACGACGTCCGGCACGCCTCCTGGCCGCTGCGGCTGGGCGCCGGCCGGCACCGACGCGCGTCGTCGAGTCCCACCGGATCGCCTGCTCCCACTTCGACGCCTACCGGTTCTTCACCGAGCGCGGCCCGCCCGCGCAACACCCTGCGGCCGCGGACGCGACGACCGCGCCGAGTTCGAGCAGCCCGGCTGCCTGCACGCCGGGATGGACCTCTACAAGCACGCCTACCGGCTCAGCCCGATGGTGCCCTCGGAGCTGGTGGCCGACTGCTTCGAGCTGGCCCGCGACATCCGGGTGCTCGACATGCGCGCCTCGCCGTACGACCTCTCCGACCTCGGCTACTCCCCCGTCCGGGTCGAGACCGCCGCGGGCAAGCAGGAGTACGCCGACGGCCCAGCGGGAGTTCGCCGAGCGGGGCGCGCCGCTGCGAGCCCGGCTGGTGGCCGAGTGCGAGCGGCTGCTCGCCGCGGCTACGACCTGACGTCGAACCGGGCCTCGGCGCCGACGCACCGGACCTCGACGTCGGTCTCGGCGTCGTCGGACTCCAGGCGCACCTCGACCTCCTCGGGCCCGCGCTCGCGGACCTCGACCGAGTAGCCGTTGGCGGGGCTCGCCGCCCGCAGGGAGACCCGGGCCCCGTCGCAGACCACGGTCACCGACCCGGCGGTCCCGCGCCAGGTGAACGGCCGCGGGCCCGGTTCCGGCGCCTCCGGCAGCCCGGGGTCGGGGTCGGGGTCGCCGGTGCGGGTCGGGTCGGCCGACGTCGGCTCCTGCGTCGGGCGTCGCCGGTCGTCACCGGGGGACGCCGAGGGCGACCTGTCGTCCGGGCCGGGTGAGACGGACCCGTCCGGGCGGCGGGACGGGTCGGGCGTCACGTCGGTGCGTGGGGTCGGCACGCCGCCCGGGGACAGGAACTCCTGCCCCGCGGTGTCGATCGTCGCCCAGGTCATCGTGGAGCCGGCGACGACGACCCCCAGACCACGCGATGACCGCCACCAGGACGGACCGGCGCACCCTCCCACTCTCGCACGGAGCGCGGAGGCTCGTGCGGCGTAGCGTTCGACATGACCAGCATCCTGGTCGTCGAGGACGACGCGGCGATCCGTGGCGCGCTGTCGCGCGGTCTCACCGAGCGCGGGCACGCCGTCAGCGTGGCGACGGCCGGCCTCACCGGTCTCGAGATGCTGCTGCGCAACCGCCCGGACGTGGTGCTGCTCGACCTCGGCCTGCCCGACGTCGACGGCCTGCAGGTGATCTCGATGGTCCGGGCGTGGAGGAGACGCCGATCATCGTGGTCACCGCGCGTGACGCCGACGAGATGCTCGTCCGCGCGCTCGACGCCGGCGCCGACGACTACGTCGTCAAGCCGTTCGGCATGGCGCAGATCGACGCCCGGATCCGCGCGGTGCTGCGCCGCGGGGCTCCCAGCCAGGACGACACCCAGCCCGTCGTCGTCGCCGGGCTGACGATCGACCCCCGCGCCCGCACGGCGGCCATCGACGGGGAGCCGGTGGAGCTGTCCCGCAAGGAGTTCGACCTGCTGCTGGTGCTGGCCTCCCGGCTCGGCGAGGTGGTCACCAAACGGGAGCTGCTCGCCGAGGTGTGGCAGCAGGCGTACGGCGGCGGCGACCGCACCGTCGACGTGCACCTGTCCTGGCTGCGTCGCAAGCTCGGTGAGACCGCGGCCGAACCGACGTACCTGCACACCGTCCGCGGGGTCGGGGTGCGCATGGTCGACCCGACCACGGAGAGCGGCGGATGAGACGGCGGCTGGCGTTCCTGGTGCTGGCCACCACGTCCGCGGTCGTCCTGGCGTTCGTGATCCCGCTGTGCCTGCTGGTGCGCAGCATGGCCGAGGAGCGGGCCATGGCCAACGCGAGCCAGGAGGCGCGCAACGTCGCGATCCTCGTGTCCGGGCTGCCCGACGACCCGCGGCTGGCGGAGCTGGTCGACGCGGTGGACGAGCGCTCCCCGGCCAGCACCTCGGTGCTCACCGCCGACGACAGGGTCCTCGGTGCGCCGGCCCCCGGCCTGGCCGACGACCCGGCGGTGGTCCGGGCCCGCGACGGCTCCGCCTTCACCGAGATCGACGACGACGGCGGCCGGGTGCTGGTGCCGATCGTCACCGGCGACGGCACGTACGTGGTGCGGACCGTCGTGAGCCCCGACGAGCTGCACCGCGGCGTGACCCGGGCGTGGCTGGGCATCGTCGTCCTCGGCCTGGTGCTCCTCGTGCTGGCCGTCGTGGTCGCCGACCGGTTCGGCAGCCGGCTCAGCCGGCCGGTGACCGATCTCGCGAGGGTCGCGCACCGGCTGCGCGAGGGCGACTTCGAGGCCCGAGCCGTTCCGGCGGGGACCGCGGAGACGCAGGAGCTCGGCGTCGCGCTCAACCGGCTCGCCGACCGGATCACGGAGCTGCTGGCCGCCGAGCGCGCGGCGGTCGGCGACCTCTCGCACCGGCTGCGCACGCCCGTCACGGCGCTCCGGCTCGACGTGGAGACGGTGGACGACCCCGACGTGGCCGAACGCCTCCAGGAGCACGTCGAGCACCTGCAGAGGGCGATCGACGCGATCGTCCGCGCGGCGCGGCGCCCGGTCCGCAGCGCGATGCACCACACCTGTGACGCCACCGCGATGGTGCGCGAGCGCGCCGACTTCTGGCCGCCGCTCGCCGAGGACCAGGGGCGCGAGTTCGAGTGCCGGCTGCCCGAGCTCCCGCTCGAGGTCGCCGTCGAGGCGGCCGACCTGCGCGACATCGTCGACATCCTCGTCGACAACGTCTTCGCGCACACGCCCGAGGGCACCCCGTTCACGGTGACGCTGACGGAGGGGCCGCACCCGCTGCTCACCGTGCGGGACCGCGGACCCGGCATGAGCACGGCGCCGCCGTCGGGCCCCCAGGAGGCCCAGCGACCGGGGTTCTCCGGGCTGGGGCTGCAGATCGTGCGCCGCACCGTGGCCGGGTTCAACGGCGAGATGACCACCACGACGGTGCCCGGTGACGGCACCCGGATCCAGGTGTGGCTGCCCGCCGCCCCTCCGGGCGAGAACGGCGCAGCCCCGCGCCGCGGGCTCGGACGCAGTCGGCGCGGCACCGCCGACCGGCGCGACCGCTCGGGGTGAGAGGCCCGGGGGTCAGTCGTCCTCTTCGGCGTGGAAGCGCGCGACCCCGCCGGAGCAGATCGCCTCGACCTCGGCGTCGACGTCCTCGGACTCGAACTCGACCTTGACCTCCTCGGGCCCGTGCTCGTCGACCTCGACGGCGTAGCCGTTGGCCGGGGTGGCGGCCTGCAGGGCGATCGTGTCGCCCGTGCACTGCACGGTCACGGTGCCGGCGGCACCGGTCCACTGGAAGGCTGCCGGGGCGGCTGCCGGGGCGGGCGCCGGGGCCGCGGGGGCCGCCGGAGCCGTGGCCGCCGGGGCCGGGGCCGCCGGAGCCTTGGCCGCCGGGGCGGGCGCGTCGGTCCCGGGCTTGTCGGCCTTCGGCTCGGCCGGCACCGTCTTGACCATGGTCGTCACGCACTCGCCGCCCTGCAGCACGGCCGGGGCCACGCAGTCCGCGAGCACCCGCTGGACCTGAGGCGGCGGCCCGGGCAGCGGCTGTCCGACGGCGAGCACCGGACCGTCGGCGTACGCGGGGTCGGAGACCTCGGCGCTGGACTGGTAGGTCGTCACGCCGGTGGCGGTTCCGGCGGCGGCGCCGACCAGAGCCAGGAGAGCTGCGGAGATCCGCATGGGTCACTTCCTCGAAATCGGATCCGGGCGATGCGTCGGTGCGGCACCGCCAGGACAGTGAGTCTGCAGCGCCGGCCGCTATGAGTTCCTCGTGTGAACCTCAAGCCTGTCTCAAGGCTCACTGGGTGACGGGTCCGCAGCCGTTCGTCCCGGTCCGGCCTGACGTGCTCTTAACACGACGATGAGGCCGACTTGGGGCGGAACCTCCCATGCTGGTGGCCGCACCTGATTCATTCGGGAGGGAGCCCCGTAGATGCGCTACACCCCCCGGTCCCGTGACCGGTACAAGAACCTGCTCGCGCTGCTGACCGGCGCCGCCACGTTCGGTTCGTTCGTGGCCACCGGCGCCGTCACCGGCGCCGCCGCCCGTCAGACCGGCGCCGAGGAGGAGGCCAAGGCCGCCAAGGAGGCCGAGGCCGCGCGGGTGAAGTACACCGCCGCGCTCGCCGCCTCCCGGGCGCCTGCCTGGACCCCGGTCGTCACCGTCACCGAGCAGCGTCCCCAGCGCACCGTGGTCCGTGAGGTCAGCGGCCCCGCGGCCGCCCAGGTCGGCGGCGGTGGCACCGTGAGCGCCCCCGCCCCCGCCCCCGCCCCGGCCGGCTGCGCCCGCCGCCGCACCGGCGCCCGCCCCAGCTGCCGCCCCGGCGGCCGCCCCGGCCCCGCCGCCGGCTCCCGCGCCGCCCCCGCCCCCGGCTCCCGCGCCGAGCAGCGGCTCCTGACCGGATGCGACCATCCCCCGACGACACGTCGGTGCGCTGGGACACCCTCGGGACCTACGGGTTCCTCGCCACGGGTGACCAGGCGCAGCTCGGCGACGCCTTCGCGATCGCTCGCGAGGTGCTCGCCGCGGTCGACCGTGCCTGCAGCCGCTTCCGCGCCGACTCCGACCTCGAGCGGGCCAACAGCCGGCCGGGGCGCTGGGTCACCGTCGACCCGCTCCTGGTGGCGGCGGTGGACGTCGCGGTCGCGGCAGCGCGGGTCACCGACGGCCTCGTGGACCCCTGCCTGGGCCGCTCGATGGTGCTGCTCGGCTACGACGCGGACCTGAAGACGGTGCAGCGGCGCGGACCGGCGCCCGGGCACCGGGCTCACCCCGCACCCACCCCGGGCGCCTGGCGCGACATCGGAACCGACCCCGAGGGCGGCCTCCGCGTGCCCGAGGACTGCGCTCTCGACCTCGGCGCCACCTGCAAGGCCTGGGCCAGCGACCTCGTCGCGGCGAGCATCGTCGACCGGCTGGGCTGCGACCTCGTCGTCAGCCTCGGTGGTGACGTCCGGATCGCGGGTCCCCGGGGGTCGGGCCACCCGGGCTGGGCGGTCGAGATCACCGAGCGCCCCGGTGACGCGGACGCCGAGCGGGTCTGGCTCGACGGCGGCGGCCTCGCCACGTCGAGCACCACCGAGCGCCGATGGGCGGGCGAGTCCGGCGAGGTGCACCACGTGCTGGACCCACGGACCGGTCGGCCCACCGACGAGCACTGGCGCACCGCCACCGCCACCGGCGCCACCTGTGTCGCGGCCAACGTGGCGACCACCGCCGCCCTGGTGCTCGGGCCCGAGGCACCCGGCTGGCTCGAGGCCAACGACGTCACCGCGCGCCTGGTCGACCGCACCGGCGAGGTCACCCGCATCGGCAGCTGGCCGGACAGCACCCACGATCAGCACGCACACACCACCACCCACGGGACGGACACATGGAACTGATCGAAGGACCGATTCTCTGGTTCGCCAACCGGGGGACGGGAGTGGTCCTGCTGCTCCTGCTGACCCTCACGACGCTGCTCGGCGTCCTGGCGACGCGCGGCGACGCCGGCCGCGGGCTTCCCCGGTTCGTGACCCAGGCGTTCCACCGCAACGTCAGCCTGATCTCGATGGTGATGCTGCTGGCGCACGTCGTCACGGCCGTCGTCGACACCTACGTCGACATCCGCTGGTGGCAGGCGCTGGTGCCGTTCTGGGGCTCGACGTACGAGCCGCTGTGGCTCGGCCTCGGCACCCTGGCCCTCGACCTGATGGTCGTCATCGTCGTGACCAGCCTGCTGCGGCACCGCATCGCCCACCGGCCGTGGCGAGCCATCCACCTGCTGGCCTACGTCAGCTGGGGCGTCTCGCTCGCCCACGGCATCGGCATCGGCACCGACGCCGGGACCGGCTGGGGGACCTGGGTCGGGATCGCCTGCATCGGGGCCGTCGCCCTCGCCGTCCTCTACCGCCTGGGGAGCCTGGCGGTCTCCGCCTGGCGCCGCAACGCCGAGCACCACCACGTCCCGACCAACGTCCAGCCCGTGGGAGGCCACCGATGAGCCACGTCACCGCATCCACCGTGGAGGTCCACCCCTCCCCCAACTACGGTCCGCTGCACGTCCACCCCGGCCCGCGGCTGCTCGACGGCATCTGCCACGGCCCGTCGCTTGCGGTGCACCGGGCCACCTCGGGGCCGCTCCCCGACCTCGGTCTCGACGACCTGCTCGCCCTGCTGAAGGACGTCAACATCCGCGGGCGCGGCGGCGCCGGCTTCCCGTTCGCGATCAAGCTCGAGGCAGCGGCCGGCGCCAAGGGCCGCGCGACCGTCGTCGTGAACGCGAGCGAGGGCGAGCCGGCGAGCATGAAGGACGCCGCCGTCGCCCTGACCCGTCCCCACCTCATCCTCGACGGTGCCGTCCTGACCGCCCACGTACTGGGCGCCAAGGAGATCCACCTCGTCCTCCCCGGCGAGCACCCGGAGGTGCGTCGCAGCCTCAAGAGGGCGATCGCAGAGCGGGAGGGTGCCGACGGGCGCATCAAGTGGCGTACGCACCAGGCCGCGCAGCGGTTCGTCGCCGGCCAGGCCCGCGCCGTCATCGAGCTGCATGTCCGGGCGGGAGAACCTTCCGGTGACGTCCTGGGGCCCGGAGGCGCACAAGGGCTACAAGAACAAGCCCACGCTGCTGTCCAACGCCGAGACCTACAGCCAGGTCGCGACGCTGGCCGCGTTCGGCAGCGACGGCTACCGCGGACTCGGCACGGCCGACGAGCCGGGCACCTGCCTGCTGACGGTCAACGGCGACGGCCACCACCCCGAGGTCGTCGAGGTGCCGCACGGCACCGCGTGGTCGGACATCCTGCCCGCGAGCACGCTCGACCGGCCCATCCTGGTGGGCGGCTACCACGGCACCTGGGCGACCCCGTCGGCCCTGCGCGAGCTGACGGTCTCGAGGTCCGGGATGACCGACCAGGGCCTCGCGCTCGGCGCCGGCGTGGTGCTGCCCCTGGAGGCCGGCGACTGCCCGCTGCACCGCACCGCCCGCGTCACGGCGTACCTCGCCGGCCAGTCGGCGCGCCGCTGCGGCCCCTGCCTCAACGGCCTGCCGGCCCTGGCGGACGCCGTGTGGGCGGTGCACCGCGGCGACGGTGGCACCGAGCGGATCGAGCAGCTCGACAAGCTGGTCGCCCGGCGCGGCGCCTGCGCCCACCCCGACGGGACCCTGCGCCTCGTGCAGTCGATGATGTCGGGCTTCGGCGAGGAGATCGCGCTGCACGCCGGCGGGCACTGCTCGTACGTCGAGGCCGCCCCGGCCCGCACCGGCGTCCACGCCGCCGGCCGCTCCGGCGACCTGATGGGAGCCGCCCGATGACCAAGCAGCTTCGAGTCGACTGGCCCAACTGCAAGGGCCGCGGTCTGTGCCACGAGATGCTGCCCGAGGCGATCCACCTCGACGAGTGGGGCTACCCGCTGGTGGTGTCTGACATCGACGAGGACACGATCGGCCTGGCCCGCGAGGCGGTCAAGGTGTGCCCGACGCTGGCGCTGCGGATCGTGGAGCCCCGCCGCTGACCGGTCTCACCAGCACGGCGCGCGCCGGTCGTGCCACGGCCTCGCGGCCTCGACCTGGGCCGCGAGCGTGAGCAGCGCGGCGTCCTCGCCGGGCCGGCCGGCGAGCATCACCCCGACCGGCAGCCCGTCGGGCGTCCAGTGCGTCGGCAGCGACACCGCGGGCATCCCGGTGACGTTCCAGGCCGAGGTGTAGGGCGTGAACTCCTTCTGGTTCTGGAAGTCGCGCGCCGGGTCGGCGTCGTCGCGGATCGCCCCGACCGGCAGCGGCGGCTGGGCGAGCGTCGGCGTCAGCACCGCGTCGTACGGCGCGAGCCGGGCCAGCGCGGTCGCGGCGACCCAGCGGATCTCCCCCACCGCGAGCCCGAACTCCGGCCCGGACACCCGGCGTCCGCGCTCGATGAGCCAGCGCGTCAGCGGTCGCAGGGCCTCCTCCCGCCCCTCGGGCACCTCGGCGAGCGCGGTCAGCACCGACCAGCAGGTCTCGAAGACCCGGGTCGCTTCCGGGGGCAGCGGGACCTCGACGTCCTCGACGTCGTGGCCGAGCGCCTCGAGCAGCCGGCTCGTCTCCTCGTACGCGGCCCGGCACTCGGGGTGCAGGGGCGCGTCCGCGATCACCGGGTGGGCGAACCGCGCCACCCGCAGGCGGCCGGGCGGGCGGTCGCACCGGCCGAGGAACGTCTCGCCGTCGGGCAGCGGGGCCGCCCAGTAGGGGTCGCCCACCGCGGGTCCGGCCATCACGTCCAGCAGCGCCGCGGCGTCGCGGACCGTGCGCGCCAGCGGCCCGGCCGTGCCGAGCCCGACGGGGTCGGCGTACATCGGGCTGGTGCTGACCCGGCCCCGGCTCGGCTTGAAGCCGACGAGTCCGCAGCAGGACGCCGGGATCCGGATCGAGCCGCCGCCGTCCGAGCCCTGCGCCACCGGGACGAGACCGGCGGCCACCGCGGCGCCGGCACCTCCGCTCGAGCCCCCGGCCATCCTGGTCAGGTCCCAGGGGGTGCGCGCCGGCGGGGCGACGTCCGGCTCGGTGTAGCACGGCGAGCCGAGCTCGGGGGTGTTCGTCTTGCCGAGGCTGATCGTCCCGGCGGTCTCCAGCCTGGTCACCACCTCGTCCGACACGTCCGGGACGAAGTCGGCGAACACCGTCGAGCCGAAGGTGGTGCGCACGCCGGCGGTGAGGTTGAGGTCCTTCACCGCCGTCGGGACGCCGAACAGCGGCCCACCCTCCCCCGCACGACTCTCCGCGAGGCGCGCCTGACGGCGGGCCAGGTCGGCGGTGACGGTGACGAAGGCGCCGACCTCCTCGGACAGCCGCTCCACCCGGTCGAGGTAGTGGTCGACGAGCTCGACCGGGGAGACCTCGCGTCGTCGTACGGCCTCGCCCTGCTCGAGCGCGGTCAGGTCGTGCAGCTGGGTCATGACCGCCTCGGGGTTCGCGGATCGTCCACCCGCACCCTAGCCGTCCTGCGGTCGCTCCCCGTGCCGTCGCAGCCCGAAGGTGACGCCGTCGACCAGGGCGCCCCAGGACGCCTCGATGACGTTGGCGCCGACCCCGACCGTCACCCACGACGACTCGCCGTCGGTGGTCTCGATGAGGACCCGCGTGACCGCGTCGGTGCCGTGACCCTGGTCGAGGATGCGCACCTTGTAGTCGATGAGCTCGAACTTGGCGACCTCCGGGTAGGCCACCCCGATGGCGTCGCGCAGGGCGTGGTCGAGGGCGTTGACGGGGCCGTTGCCCTCCCCCGTGGTCACGATCCGGGCGCCGCCGGCGTGCAGCTTGATGGTCGCCTCGGACACCGCCTCCTCACCCGGCCGGGAGTCGGTGATGACCCGCCAGGACTCGACGGAGAAGTACGACGGGCGGGCACCCTCGACCTCCTCGACGAGCAGCAGCTCGAAGGACGCGTCGGCCGCCTCGAAGGTGTAGCCCCGTCGACTCGAGCTCCTTGACGCGGTCGGTGACCCGGGTGACGAGCTCCTTGTCGCCGGCGAGGTCGAAGCCGAGCTCGCGCCCCTTGAGCTCGATGGTCGCGCGGCCGGCCATGTCGGAGACGAGCAGCCGCATGTCGTTGCCGACCGCGACCGGGTCGAGGTGCTGGTAGAGGTTGGGGTCGACCTTGATCGCGCTGGCGTGCAGGCCCGCCTTGTGCGCGAACGCGCTGACGCCGACGTACGGCTGGCGGGACGCGGGCGGGAAGTTGGTGACGTCGGCGACGGCGTGGGCGATGCGGGTGGCCTCCTGCAGCAGGCCCGGCGGCAGCACGCGGCGGTCCAGCTTGAGCTCCAGGTTGGCCACCACCGAGACGAGGTCGGCGTTGCCGGTGCGCTCGCCGTACCCGTTGAGCGTGCCCTGCACGTGCGTGGCGCCGGCCGCGACCGCGGCGAGCGTGTTCGCGACCGCGCAGCCGGTGTCGTTGTGGCAGTGGATGCCGACACGCACTCCCGTCGTCTCGATGACGTCGCCGACGACGTCGGAGACCCACGGCGGGAGCATGCCGCCGTTGGTGTCGCAGAGCGCGATCACCTCGGCACCGGCGTCGTAGGCCTCGCGCAGCACCTCGAGCGCGTAGTCGCGGTTGTCCCGGTAGCCGTCGAAGAAGTGCTCGGCGTCGAGGAACACCGTCTGCCCCTCGGCGACGAGGTGGCTCACGGTGTCGCGCACCATCGCGAGGTTCTCCTCCAGCGTGGTGCGCAGGGCCAGCTCGACGTGCCGGTCGTGCGACTTGGCGACCAGGGTGACCACGCTCGCGCCGGAGTCGCGCAGCGCCGCGACGAGCGGGTCGTCGGCGGCCTTGGCCCCGGCGCGCCGGGTGGCCCCGAAGGCGGCGAGCCGGGCGTTCTCGAGCTTCAGCTCCTCGCGTGCGCGGCGGAAGAACTCGGTGTCCTTGGGGTTGGCCCCGGGCCAGCCGCCCTCGATGTAGCCGACTCCCAGGCCGTCGAGCTGCCGCGCGATCGTGAGCTTGTCGGCGACCGAGAGGTTGAGACCCTCCTGCTGGGCGCCGTCACGCAGCGTGGTGTCGTAGACGTGGAACTGGTCCGTGGTCACTCTTCGGTCCTCTGGTCGGGGCTGGTCCGGCAACAAAAAGACCCCCCGTCGGTAACGAGAGGTCAGCGCGTCCGGGAGGTGCCGGGCGCGCTAGCTGATAATGATCCGGTGCTGCATGCGTTCGAGTGTGCCACCCTCGTCCGCCCTGTGGAACCGTTGTCCAGATTTCGAGTCGCCCAGCGGGTTGCCGGTCAGCCGCCGTGGCGCGACACCAGGTCAGCGAAGGCGCGTTCGAGTGCGGAGTCCGGTTGCCGGTGGGTGCCGGTGTGGTCGACGGTGAAGTGGTGCCCGGTGGGTGTGCGCCAGTGGTGCACGCCGGGCTCGGGTTGTCGGTGTCGCCAGCCCATGGCGTGGGTCTTGACCCGGTGCTCGAACCGGGTGAGCCGGCCGAGGTTGCCGACCCGGGTGGTCGGGCCGTCCCGGGTGGTCGAGCCTGTCGAGACCACCCGTCTGGGCGAGCCCCAGGGGATGGTGTGGTCGAGGTCCATCCGACGGCCGGTCGCCGGGGACCAGGGGAACGCACTGGCGGGTGCGCGGAGGTGCATCAGCTCGCGGAGCCGGTCGGGGGCCTCGTAGGCGTCGACCGGGTGGTCGCTGTCGAGGTCGATGACGGGCTTGATGGTGACGTGGGAGTGGCGGAGGAACTCGGCGGCCTGGCCGATCGTGATCGGGCCGACGCCCTCCATCCGCGCCACCCCCGCCCCGGTCAGCAGGGCGTCGCGGGAGAGGTGCACGTAGAGCGTCGCCGGCGGCAACGGGACCTCCCGGGTGGTCGAGCCGTCGCGGGTGGTCGAGCCTGTCGAGACCAGGTCGCGGGTGGTCGAGCCACGTCGCGGGTGGTCGAGCCTGTCGAGACCACCGCCTCCTGTCCCTGCTGGAGCAGGGCGAGGGCGCGGGCGGGGTGGGCCAGGATCCCGAGGGCCTTGGCGCGGCGGGGACCGACCGGGTCGGTGTCGCCGCCCTGGAGCAGGATCTCGGCGATCCGGTCGACCATCGCGACCAGGTAGATGACCTCCCCGGCGGTGGCCTTCGCGATCAGGGTCTTCAGGCCGTGCTCGTTGGACTGGCCGGTGACCACGAACCGGTCCAGCTCCGCGGCCTCCCGGCGGGCCTCGGCGGCGTGCGGGTCGGCGGCGATGATCCGGGCCTCGAGCAGGTCGGTGAACCGGCCCCACGGCAACGTGGCCAGGTAGGGCGTCGTCGCCGCGTCGACCTCGCGGGCCTGGGCGAGGGTGAGCCCGGTGGCCCGGGTGCGGGCCGCGACGTGCCGGGCCTGCCAGACCCGCACCTGCCCGGCCAGCAGCGCCGCCCACAACCGCGGCAGCCGGTGCCGCACGTCCAGCGCGTCGGCCATCAGCGTGGCCGCCGCGACATGAGAGCGGCCCAGCAGCACGCCGAGCTCGGCGGCCGCGAACTCCCCCGCGCACGGGGTGCCGTCCCCGCCGTACCGCTTCGCGCGTTCGGTGCCCGGCAGCACCACCCCCGAGCCGGCCCCGGAGCCGATGGCTTCGGCGGGGTGCAGGTCGGCCCACTGCGCGGCCAGCACCAGCTCCCGGCACTCCGCCTGCACCAGGGCGGCGTGGTTGGCGACCAGCGCGTCGGCGACCGAGCGCCGCTCCAGGTCGTCCACCACCGCGTTCCATACCCCCGAACCTAGAGGCCACCACCGACAGTTCCCGGCCCCGTTTCCCCTGTGTGCACAGGGGATCCGCGGGTCATCGAGCTTGTCGGCTCACCGAGGCTGTCGACCACCGACTCGACCGCAGTGGTCTCGACAGGCTCGACCACCCGGTGGTCTCGACAGGCTCGACCACCCGGGCACCGCTCGACCACCCGGGCACCGCTCGACCACCCGGGACCGCTCGACCAGCCGGGGGCTCGACCTCAGAGCCAGCTGGCGAGCCTGCCGAGCAGCGTGCCCCCGCGCCACGGAGGACCGGGCTGCGGGCTCCAGCTGGGGTCGCCGGAGGTCAGCGCCCACAGCAGCGCGCCCAGCGCGAGCGCCAGGGCCCCCACGCAGGTCCAGCCGACCCACTCCTCCCGCGTGAGGGAGGAGACCAGCCGACGCGTGGGCAACCGCAGGCGTCGCGACCCGGGACCGGTCCACACGGCCGCGGAGAGCACAGCCCCGACCACGACCAGACCGCTCTGCACCGGCAGCCCGAACAGCATCCACGACAGCGCCGCCAGGCCGGCCAGCAGGAGCGCCCAGGCCAGCATCAGGGCCGTCCCGCCGGCCGCGACCACGAGGTACCACGGGGACGAGAGGACGGTCAGCGGCGCGTCGTACCAGCGCCGTCGGCCGCGCAGGTGCTGCCGCTCGCGCGCCGACTCCGCGGTCCACGACAGGGCGCGGACCACGAGCGCCGAGAGCGCTACAGCCCAGAAGGTGAGGTACGGCGCGACGCCGAACCCGGCCGCGACGGCGAGGAACAGCCCGCCGAGCAGGAGTCTCCGCTGCGAGCGGGCGGTGCGGGTGCTCGGCTGTCGCATCGCGGGCAGCAGGGCCGGCCGAACCGGTCCGGGGCCGGGCTGCTCGGTGATCGGCGGCGGCTGCATGTAGGGCTCGCGCGCGGCCGGCATCGGCACCGGGGCGGGCACCGTGAGCGGCTTGGTGGCGGGCGGCGCCTGCGCGCGTGCGTGCGCGGCGAGCACCCAGGGCATCGTCGGCACGTCGGGAGCGGACCGGTCCGGGCGCGCGTGACCTCCGCCCGAGGCGGTGCCGCGCAGGGTGGCGACGACCTCCCCGGTCGAGGGTCGCTGCAACGGCTCCGCCGCCAGGCACTCGCGCACCAGCGGCAGCACGGAGTCGGGCACCCGGCTCAGGTCGTGCTCGCCGCGACGCACCCGGTCCATGATGGCCAGCGCCGGACCGGTGCCGAAGGGCGGGCGGCCGGTCGCGGCGTAGACGACGGTGGCCGCCCAAGCGTGCACGTCGGAGGCGGGCGTCGCGTCGTCGCCGTACAGGATCTCGGGGGCGAGGTAGCCGGGGGTGCCCAGCAGCCAGCCCGTGTGCGTGAGCCGCGGGTCCTCCGCGAGCCGCGCCAGCCCGAAGTCGATGAGCACGGGCGATCGGCCCTCGAGCAGCACGTTCGACGGCTTGATGTCGCGGTGCAGCACCCCGACGTGGTGCACCGCGATCATCGCCTCGGCGAGCCCGAGGGCGAAGTGGGTGAGGTCCGCACCCGTGATCGGGCCCTCGTCGCGGACGTGCTGGTGCAGGGAGAGGCCGGGCACGTAGCGGGTCGCGACGTACGGCGTGTCCCCCCACGGGTCGGCGTCGATGATCTCCGCGATCCGCGGGCTGGTGAGCCGGCGGAGGGAGGCGACCTCGCGGGCGAGCCGCTCGCGCGCCTCGTCGTCGCCGACGATGTGCGGACGCAGCACCTTCAGCGCGACCCGGTGGCCGTCGGGGGCCTGCGCGAGATGCACGACGCCCATCCCGCCCTCACCGATCTTGGCGAGCAGCCGATAGTCCCCGACGCGCAGGTCAGACGGGGTGTGGGAGCTCGTGGTCACCCGCCCAACGGTACGCGAGCGCGGGCCCGAACCGGCGTCCGACGCCACCCCCTGCCGGGTGTCGCCGCGACCCGGGCCGGCATCGGAGGCTAGCCCGCGCTCCTCAGGATCCGGGCGACCGCGGCCCGACCTCGCGCCTCGGCGTGCTCGAGCGCGGTCACGCCGTCCCCATCGGCGGCCGACGGGTCGGCGCCCATCGCGACCAGCAGCCGAACCACCGCGACCCGGTCCGCGGTGACCGCACGCAGCAGCGGCGTCCGCCCGCGCCCGGCGCGCACCTCCAGGTCGGCGCCGGCCCGGAGGGCGAGCGCGGCCCGGTCGGCGTCACCGGACCGCGCCGCGTCGAGGAGTACGCCGGACGCACGTGCCGGCGGAACACCGGGGCCGGCCGCGCGACGGAGGAGCCCGGCCATGGCGTCGTACCCGCGCGAGCTCGCGTGGTCGACGGGCAGCACGCCGTCGCGGGCGGACGGGATGCCGACGTCGACGCCGGCCGCCACCAGCACGCGCACGGAGTCGACGTACCGCGGGCCGCCGTCGCCGAGGATGATCGCCTCGTGCAGGGCGGTCCAGCCGAGCCGGTTCACGTGGTCCAGCGCGATCCCCGCCCGCACGAGCCGGCCCAGCACGAGCGCGTGCCCGCGGTCGGCCGCCCGGATCAGGCCGGTGCCGTTGAAGGAGTCCTTGTCGTCGACGCGCGCCCCGTTGCGCAGGGCCAGGTCGAGCAGCCGCAGGTGACCCTCGCTGGTCGCGATCAGGTAGGCGCTCTGCTCGGTGTCGTCCTTGGCGTTGACGTCGGCGCCCCGGCGGACCAGCCGCCGGGCGAGGTCGACGTCTCCGGCCCAGGCGGCGTCCCGGAGCCGCGCGTCGAGCCGGGACTGCTCGGCCGGGCTGGGTCGCTGGGTCAGCTGCGGGGTCGGCTCCGCGGACGGCTGCCGGGTCGGCTCGACGCTCGGGGTGGCTGACTGCGGAGTGGAGGCGGCTGTGGCGCCGGCGTCCCCGGTGGGTGCGGGCTCGTCCCCGGCCTCGTCACCGGGACCCGTGCAGGCGCCCAGGAGGACGAGCGCGAGGGTCGCGGTCAGACGACCCGGTGCATCCACCCGAACGCGTCCTCGGCGCGGCCGTACTGGATGTCGACGAGGTTCTGCCGGACCTGCTGGGTCACCGGACCGATCGCGTCGTCCGACCCGGCGGTGCTGGCGGAGCCGCCGCGCCACTTCAGGGTCCCCACGGGCGTGACGACGGCGGCCGTCCCGCAGGCGAACACCTCGGTGAGGCGACCCGAGGTCAGGCCGTCCCGCCACTCGTCGACGGTGAACTTCCGCTCCTCGATGCGGTAGCCGAGCTTGCCGCAGAGCTCGACGATCGAGGAGCGTGTGATGCCCTCCAGGATCGTCCCGGACAGCTCCGGGGTGACGATGGTGCCGTCGTCGTGGACGAAGTAGAGGTTCATGCCGCCGAGCTCCTCGACGTACCGGCCCTCGGCGGCGTCGAGGAAGGCCACCTGGTCGCAGCCCTGGTCGATGGCCTCCTGCTGCGCCACCAGGGAGCTGGCGTAGTTGCCGCCGGTCTTGGCCGCGCCCATGCCCCCGCGGCCCGCGCGCGTGTAGTCCTCGCTCAGCCAGATCGACACGGGCTTGAGCCCCTTGGCGAAGTAGGCGCCGGCGGGCGAGGCGATCACCATGTAGGTCACGTGCTTGGCGGGCCGGACACCGAGGAACTTCTCGGAGGCGAACATGAACGGCCGGATGTAGAGGCTCTTCTCCCCCGCCGGCGTCCGGCACCCAGCGCTCGTCGGCGCGCGACCAGCGGCGTCGACCGAGGCGACGAAGTCCTCGACCGGCAGCTCGGGCAGGGCGAGCCGCTGCGCGGAGCGCACCAGGCGTGCGGCGTTCTCCTCGGGACGGAAGGTCCACACCGAGCCGTCCTCGTGGCGGTAGGCCTTCATGCCCTCGAAGATCTCCTGCGCGTAGTGCAGGACGGCGGTGGCCGGGTCGAGCATGAGCGGGGCGTACGGCGTGACGCGGGCGTCGTGCCAGCCCTCGGTCGGCGTCCACTCGACCAGGAACATGTGGTCGGTGAAGTGGAGGCCGAAGCCGGGGTCGGCGAGGATCTCCGCGAGCCGGTCGTCGCCGACCGGGCTGGTCGAGGGTGTGACCTCGATCGGAAGGGGGCTGTTCGGCATGGAGTGCACGGTATCCGACCTCCGAGGAGTGCGAGCAGGGGTGCCGAGGGGCTCAGCCGGCGACGCGGGCGGCGACGTCGTCGCCCACCTCGGACGTGCGGCGGCGGGGCCGGGCCGTCCGCGTCGGCCAGCGTCGGCCACGACTGCGTCCTCGACGGCGCGGGCCGCGTCGTCGAGGCCGAGGTGGTCGAGCAGGAGCGCGGTCGACAGGATCGCGGCGGTGGGGTCGGCCTTCTGCTGCCCGGCGATGTCGGGCGCCGAGCCGTGCACCGGCTCGAACATGCTGGGTGCCGTGCGGTCGGGGTTGACGTTGCCGCTGGCCGCGAGGCCGATGCCACCGGTGATGGCTGCCGCGAGGTCGGTGAGGATGTCGCCGAAGAGGTTGTCGGTGACGATCACGTCGAAGCGCGCCGGGTCGTTGACCAGGAAGATCGTGGCCGCGTCGACGTGCAGGTAGTCGACGCGGACGTCGGGGAACTCCGGCGGCGACGTCGTCGACCAGCCGCGACCACACGGCGCCGGCGTGCGTGAGCACGTTGGTCTTGTGGACCAGCGTCAGCTTCTGCCGGGCGCTTCTGGGCCCGGGCGAAGGCGTCGCGCACGACGCGCTCGACCCCGAAGGCGGTGTTGATGCTGACCTCGGTCGCGATCTCGTGCGGCGTGCCGACGCGCAGGACGCCCCCGTTGCCGACGTACGGACCCTCGGTGCCCTCGCGGACGACCACGAAGTCGACCTCACCGGGGTCGGCGAGCGGGGACGGCGCCCCGGGTAGATCCGGGAGGGTCGCAGGTTGACGTAGTGGTCGAGCTCGAAGCGCAGCCGCAGCAGCAGCCCCCGCTCCAGGAGGCCGGCGGGAGGTTCGGGTCCCCGGGCCTGCCGCCCACCGCGCCGAGCAGGATCGCGTCGTGCTCACGGATCTCGGCGAGCACGGAGTCGGGCAGCACCTCGCCGGTCGCGAGGTACCGCTCGGCACCGAGGTCGTAGCGGGTGGACTCGAACTTGACTCCGCCCGCCGCCGGCGACCTCGTCGAGCACCTTGAGGGCCTCGGCGGTCACCTCCGGACCGATGCCGTCGCCGGGGATGACGGCGAGCTGGACGTCTAGGTGCTGCTGTCATGCAGCGGACTCTAGTTGTCGTCGGCCGCTGACCGCCGTTGTCTCGCAGGTCGAGTCCGGTCTGGACGGCTCCGCTGCTGTCGGGTGGTGCTCGCCTGTGCCGGCTGGGGCCCCACTCGGGGTACATGTCGTACATCGTGTCTCCAGAAGGTTCGTGGTCGATGGTGGTCGTGCTGGCCAGCGGCTCGGCGGGGTGTCCGCCGCGACCGATGGTCCGGTGTGGGACCGGATGGTCTGGGACTCCGCGGCCAGCGGTGGAGGTCGATCCCCGGACACGGGTCACGTCGTGCGACGAGGGTGGATCTCGGAGGAGCTGCGGTTGCTGTGCTTCTGCGTTACTCGCGGCGGAGGTTCTTCGTAGGGCCAGACGTGCCGAACACCGCGACGAGGTGGCCTTACTTAGGAGGCCTCGCCACGGCGGCCGATAAGTACGAAGAACGTCCGCATGATGAGCTCACGGTAACGCGCCGGCGCGGTCGCCGCGGTGACTTTCGCGACCTTTCCGCCATGTGAGACGGCGTCCCGGCACTCGGACAGCCCGGGCCCGTTGAGACACTCGCCGCATGAGCGCCCCACCCGATCTCCCGGACATCGTCCGGCGCGCGTTCGACGTCTCCCGCAAGCGCGGTTACGTCTCCTTCTGCCGCAACGAGACCGGCCGGCTGCTCGCCACGCTGGCCGCCACCCGCACCGGGACGCTCGCGGAGTTCGGCACCGGGTGCGGCGTGGGCACGGCGTGGCTGCGCACCGGCGTCCGGGACGACGCCGACATCCTCACCGCCGAGCTCGACGCGAAGCTGGCCGAGGCGCGGCGAGATCTTCGCCGACGACGACCAGGTCGAGGTGCTCGCCGCCGACTGGTCGACGCTGCTCGACCACGGCCCGTTCTCGCTGCTGTTCCTCGACGCCCGCGAGCCCAAGGACAGCGGCGCGGACACCATCGTCGACCTGGTCGAGCCCGGCGGCATCGTCGTGCTCGACGACTTCACGCCGTGCGCGTCCTGGCCGCCGGTCTACGAGGGACGGGTGGACATGCTGCGCGAGCAGTGGCTGACCGACGAGCGCTTCACCACCGTCGAGGTGATGGTCGCGCCGGACGCCTCGGTGCTGATCGCGACCAAGCGCTGACCGCGCTCGGCGCCCGCCTCAGGCGACCTGGACCGGGACCGGCGTCAGCATCCGCGCGAGCGCCAGGGCGACCTGGTCGTACTCGAAGACGCTGAGGACCTGGTGGCCCTGGCTCTGCTTGCGGATCCGGTCACCGTCGACGCCGGCGACCTCGCCGACCTCCGAGAAGGTGACGTCCGCGTGCGCCCAGAGGTTGCTGACGAAGCCGAGCCCGGGCTCGGCCAGGCGGGCCCGGTCGAGCAGCTGCCGGACGCCGCCGAGGAACGTCGAGGCCTGCTCGACGGTCGCCACGCGGCCGTTGAGGAGCACGTGCGGCAGCTCCTCCTCCCCGGTGCCGATGAGCCGCGCCATCAGCGGCTGGTCGGGTGCCCCGGCGGCGATGTCGGCGCTGACGTGCACGTGCTCGGTGGAGTCGCTCTCCGGGTTGACGCACCAGTCCGGGCAGCTGAGCTCAGTGTGGTTCATGTGACTTCCCCAAGTTTCGATGTCCCCTTGCCCGGCGTCCCCCCTCGGCCGCTGGGCCCTCCCAATGCCTCCATGGTGGCGGGCTGGAGGTGGTATCGGTCCCGGGATCGCGCAAATCCGGCCGAACGGACATTCGGGACCTACCCGGCGGGGCCAGGGCTACTCGGTCAGGTCGACGGCCCGCACCGAGGCGGCGTCGATCGCGGTGCGGATCTCCTCCAGCACGGCCGTCGGGATCGCCGAGTCGACCGAGAGGGCCACCAGGGCGTGCCCGCCCTTGGTGTCGCGGGCGACCTGCATGCCGGCGATGTTGACCTGGGCGTCGCCGAGGATGCGGCCGACCGTGCCGACCATGCCCGGGCGGTCCTCGTAGCGGAAGAACGCGAGGTGCTCGGTCGGCTCGATGTCGACGTCGTAGCCGTCGACCTCGACCAGGCGCTCGCGCTGCGCGATCCCCACCAGCGTGCCCGAGACCGACACCTGGGCGCCGTCGCTCAGGGTGCCGCGCAGGGTGATCAGGTTGCGGTGGTCGGGGCTGTCGGGGTCGGTGACGAGGCGGACGGCCACGCCGCGCTCGGCCGCGAGCACCGGCGCGTTGACGTAGGAGACCTGGTCCTCGACGACGTCGGAGAACACCCCCTTCAGGGCCGCCAGCTCGAGCACCTTCACGTCGTACTGCGTGATCTCGCCGCGGACCTCGACGTCGAGCTGCTGCGGCCACCTCGCCGGCCAGCGCGGTGAAGATCCGGCCGAGCTTCTCGGTGAGCGGGAGCCCGGGACGCACGTCCTCGGCGATGACGCCGCCCTGGACGTTCACCGCGTCGGGGACCAGCTCACCGGCGAGCGCGAGCCGCACCGACCGGGCCACGGCGATGCCGGCCTTCTCCTGGGCCTCGTCGGTCGAGGCGCCCAGGTGCGGCGTGGCCACGACGTTCTCGAACTCGAACAGCGGGCTGTCCGTGCACGGCTCGGACGCGAACACGTCGAGCCCGGCGGCGGCGACGCGCCCCTCCTTGAGGGCGACGTGCAGCGCGTGCTCGTCGACGATGCCGCCGCGGGCCGCGTTGACCAGGACCAGGCTGGGCTTGACCTTGGCCAGCTCGTCCTCGCCGATGAGGCCGAGGGTCTCGGGGGTCTTGGGCAGGTGGACCGACATGAAGTCGGCCTCGGCCAGGAGCTCGTCGAGCGAGACCAGGCGCACCCCCATCTGCGCGGCGCGGCCGGCCTGGACGAAGGGGTCGTAGGCGACGACCTTCATGCCGAAGGCGCTCAGCCGCTGGGCGACCAGCACGCCGATGCGGCCGAGCCCGACGATCCCGACGGTCTTCTCGTAGAGCTCGATGCCGGTGTACTTGCTGCGCTTCCACTCGCCGTTCTTCAGCGCGCCGTTGGCCGGCGCGATGTGCCGCGCGGCGGCGAGCATGAGGCCGACGGCGAGCTCGGCGGCGGAGACGATGTTGGACGTGGGCGCGTTGACGACCATCACGCCGTTCTGCGTGGCCGCCTTGACGTCGACGTTGTCCAGGCCGACGCCGGCCCGTGCCACGATCTTGAGCCGCCGGGCGGCGGCCAGCGCCTCGGCGTCCACCTTGGTCGCGGAGCGGACCAGGATCGCGTCGACGTCGGCGATCGCCGGCAGCAGCTCGGCGCGGTCGGCGCCGTTGCAGTGCCGGATCTCGAAGTCGGGGCCGAGTGCCTCGACGGTGGCGGGGCTCAGCTCTTCGGCGATGAGTACGACGGGCTTGCTCACTTCGATGTCCTCAGTGGTTGTCGGTCGGCTCGATGTGGCCGTCGTCCTCGCCTCCACGATCGGAGTGCGAGGGCGGCCGTGCACGACGCTGTGCCCACGACGAAGACTACCCGACGGTCGGGTGGGCCGCGCGCCCCGCCCGCGGCTCGTCGTCCGGATCCGGCCACACGTAGTCGAGATCGTCGGGCACGCCAGGGAACAGCGGACCGTAGTGGCCGGGGTCCTTGCGCACCAGGGCCGACTGGTGGCTGCGGTGGAAGTCCGGGTCGCCGAACCACGAGGGCATCGCCCCCACCTCGCGCAGCTTCCGCTCGGCGCGGACCTGGCGTACGCCGTGATCGGCCAGGTCAGCGGCGATGGTGGCCGCGCAGGTGTCGCCGAACCCGAGCTCGAGCCACGCCTCGCAGCAGGTGTAGGCGTAGCGGCCCAGCGCCTCCTCGTAACCGCGCCACATCTTCACTGCCGGATGGTGCCGCCAGCCGTAACCCGGCCGCGTCAGCCCGCGGACGACCTGGATGCACTCGACGCGCTGCTTGCCCAACCGCTTCCGGTCGAGGACCTGCGCGGTGCGGGTGAAGTCGTCGTACGGGAGGAAGGTCTGCATCCGGTCCTCTCAGGCAGGGCGGTCGGCCCGCGGCGGGGGTGTCGGGAGAACCGCCCGGACCCCGGATCCGTTCCGGACCGTCGTGAGAGATCCGCCACGCCGCACCCGCACCGGCCACCGGCTCCCCACGGCGAACTGCCCGTTCCCACGGGGAGTTCACCGCGGGAAGCGGCCAATTCACTGGGTCCCCAGTGAATTGGCCCCGTCCGCCCTCAGCGCGTGGCGGTCCCCTCGGTGTAGTCCGAGTCGTGCGACTTCACCCAGGACATCAGCTTGCGCAGCTCGCGGCCGGTGCCCTCGATGGGGTGCTGCTCGCCCTTCGCGCGCAGCTCCTTGAACTCGGGGGCGCCGGAGTCCTGGTCGTCGATGAAGCGCTGGGCGAAGGTGCCGTTCTGGATGTCGGCGAGGACCGCCCGCATGTTGTCCTTCACGTGCGGGTCGATGACGCGCGGGCCGGAGACGTAGTCGCCGTACTCGGCGGTGTCGGAGACCGACCAGCGCTGCTTGGCGATGCCGCCCTCGTACATGAGGTCGACGATCAGCTTCAGCTCGTGCAGGCACTCGAAGTAGGCGACCTCGGGCTGGTAGCCGGCCTCGATCAGCGTCTCGAAGCCGTACTGCACCAGCTGCGAGGCACCGCCGCAGAGCACGGCCTGCTCGCCGAACAGGTCGGTCTCGGTCTCCTCGGTGAAGGTGGTCTTGATGCCGCCCGCGCGCAGGCCGCCGATGGCCTTGGCGTACGACAGGGCGAGGTCCCACGCCTTGCCGGTGGCGTCCTCCTCGACGGCGACGAGGACGGGCACGCCCCGGCCCTCGGTGTACTCGCGGCGCACCAGGTGGCCGGGCCCCTTGGGTGCCACCATCGCCACGTCGACGCCCTTGGGCGGCTTGATGTAGCCGAAGCGGATGTTGAACCCGTGGCCGAAGAGCAGCGCGTCGCCCTCGACCAGGTTGGGCTCGACCGCCTCGGTGTACAGCTTGCGCTGCACGTGGTCGGGGGCCAGGATCACGACGACGTCGGCCTCCTCGACCGCCTCGGCCGGGGTGAGCACGCGCAGGCCCTCGGCCTCCGCCTTGGCCCGGCTCTTGGAGCCCTCGGGCAGGCCGACCCGGACGTCCACCCCGGAGTCACGCAGGGACAGCGCGTGCGCGTGCCCCTGGCTCCCGTAGCCGAGGACCGCGACGTTGCGGCTCTGGATCACGGACAGGTCGGCGTCGTCGTCGTAGAACATCTCAGCCACGGGGGCTCTCCTTCGTCGGTTTCTCTTCGGGTTCGGTCAGGCGGGGCGCGTCGCGGTGCCGGACGTCGCGGGCGGCGGCAGCGGTACCGGCTTCAGGGACCGGTCGGTGATGGAGCGGCCGCCCCTGCCGATCGCCACCATCCCGGACTGGACGAGCTCGCGGACGCCGAACGGCTCCACGATGCGCAGGAAGTCCTCGAGCTTGCCCTGGTTGCCCGTGACCAGCACGGTGACGGCGTCGGTGGCGACGTCGACCACCTTGGCCTTGAACAGCTGCACGATCTCCAGCACCTGTCCACGCGTGTCCGCGTCGGCGCGCACCTTGACCAGCAGCATCTCGCGGGCCACGGACTGGTCCGGGTCGAGCTCGACGATCTTGATCACCTCGACCAGCTTGTTGAGCTGCTTGGTGACCTGCTCGAGCGGGGACTCCTCGACGTTGACCACGATCGTCATCCGGGAGATCTCGGCGTGCTCGGTCGGACCCACGGCCAGCGAGTCGATGTTGAAGCCGCGGCGGCTGAACAGCCCCGCGACCCGGGCGAGCACGCCGGGCTTGTTCTCGACGAGGACGCTGAGGGTGTGCCTGCTCATCGACTTCCTCCCCTGCTGGTCATGGTCCCGACGGGGCCGGCCGGCCGGACGGCGCTCACAGGTCGTCCTCCTCGAACTCCGGCGCCATGTCGCGCGCGAACTTGATGTCGTCGTTGCTGGTGCCGGCGGCCACCATCGGCCACACCATCGCGTCCCGGTGCACGCGGAAGTCCACGACCACGGGGACGTCGTCGATCTCCATGGCCTTGTTGATGGTGGCGTCCACGTCGTCGGGAGACTCGCAGGCGAGCCCGACGCAGCCGTAGGCGTCGGCGAGCTTGACGAAGTCGGGGATCCGCTTCGACTGCAGGTCGGTGTTGCTGTAGCGCTCGTTGTAGAACAGCGTCTGCCACTGGCGGACCATGCCGAGCGACTCGTTGTTGATGATCGCGACCTTGATCGGGATCCCCTCGATCGCGCAGGTGGCGAGCTCCTGGTTGGTCATCTGGAAGCAGCCGTCGCCGTCGATGGACCAGACCGTGGTGTCGGGGCGGCCGACCTTGGCCCCCATCGCGGCCGGCACGGAGAAGCCCATCGTGCCGAGCCCGCCGGAGTTGATCCACGAGCCGGGCCGCTCGTAGCCGATGAAGTGCGTGGCCCACATCTGGTGCTGGCCCACACCGGCGACGTACACCGCCTCGGGGCCCGCGATCGCGCCCAGGCGCTCGAGGACGTACTGCGGGGCCAGCGAGCCGTCGGCGGGTCGGTCGTAGCCGAGCGGGTACTTCGTCTTCACGCCCGCGAGGAACTCGACCCAGGCCTCGTAGTCGCCCTCGCGGCCCTGCTCCGCCTCCCCCTGGAGGGCGACGATCAGGTCCGCGATCACCTCGCGGCAGTCACCGACGATGGGCACGTCCGCGTGCCGGTTCTTCCCGATCTCCGCCGGGTCGATGTCGGCGTGGATCACCTTCGCGTTGGGGGCGAACGAGTCGAGGTTGCCGGTGACCCGGTCGTCGAAGCGGGCGCCGAGGCTGATGATCAGGTCGCTGCGCTGCAGCCCGGCCACCGCCGCGACGGTGCCGTGCATGCCGGGCATGCCGAGGTGCTGCGCGTGGCTGTCGGGGAACGCACCGCGGGCCATCAGCGTGGTGACCACGGGGATGCCGGTCATCTCGGCCAGCACGCGCAGCTCCTGGGCGGCCCGGGCGCGGATCACCCCGCCGCCGACGTACAGGACCGGGCGCCGGGACTCGAGGACCAGCCGCGCGGCCTCCCGGACCTGCTTGGCGTGCGGCCGGGTCACCGGGCGGTAGCCGGGCAGGTTGAGCTCGGTGGGCCAGGTGAACGTCGTGCGCGCCTGCATGGCGTCCTTCGACACGTCGACCAGCACCGGCCCGGGGCGGCCGGTGGAGGCGATGTAGAAGGCCTCGGCGACCGTCCGCGGGATCTCCGCGGGGTCGGTGACCAGGAAGTTGTGCTTGGTGATCGGCATCGTGATCCCGCGGATGTCCGCCTCCTGGAAGGCGTCGGTGCCGATCGCGCTGCTGGGCACCTGCCCGGTGACGGCCACGATCGGGACGCTGTCCATGTAGGCGTCGGCCAGCGGGGTGACGAGGTTCGTGGCCCCCGGACCCGAGGTGGCCATGCAGACCCCCACCTTGCCGGTCGCGGCGGCGTAGCCCTGGGCGGCGTGCCCGGCCCCCTGCTCGTGGCGGACCAGGATGTGCCGGAGCCGCCGGGAGTCGTAGAGCGGGTCGTACGCCGGGAGGATGGCACCACCGGGTATGCCGAAGACGTTCTCGGCCCCCGCGTGCTCGAGCGCCGTGATGAGGCTCTGCGCCCCCGTCATCGGGGTGCCGCCGGTCTGGCCTGAGTCGCCCATGTCGCCCTTCTCTACCCGGGGCCCCGGCCGTGCGCCGGTGCCGCTCGTGCTCGTTGTCATCCTTGCGCTGCCAACAAAAATCCCCTCGGCCCGGCGGGCGGCGAGGGGATGGACGCGGCGGCGTCGGTCAGCTGTTCTTCCGACCGTCAACCGGCGCGTCGCGTGCGTACAAGAATGTCGTTGCGCATGGGCATACCGTGTCCGCTGCCGCGCTGCCGCGTCAAGCGAGTGTGTCACGCGTCCCAGGATGTGAAACGCGGGTCTTAGCGGGTGGACGGCGGGAGGTGCTCGCGCAGGGGTGTGCGCTGAGTGCCGGCCTCGTCGAAGTTGCCCGGGTCGAGCCAGGTCCGGTGCGCCGCGGCGATCCCCGGCCACTCGTCGTCGGTGATCGAGAACCAGGCGGTGTCCCGGTTGCGACCCTTGTAGACGACGGCGTGCCGGAACGTGCCCTCGTAGCGGAACCCGAGCCGCAGGGCGGCCGCCACCGAGGCCGCGTTGAGCGCGTCGCACTTCCACTCGTAGCGCCGGTAGCCGAGGTCCTCGAAGACGTGCGCGGCCATCAGGTGCATCGCCTCCGTCGCGGCAGGGGTGCGGCGCAGCCCGGTGCCGAGCAGGATGCCTCCGACCTCGACGGACCCGTTGGCGGGGTCGATGCGCAGGTAGTTGGCGATCCCCCGCGGCGTGCCCGCGGGGTCGGTGACGGCCACCGCGACGCCGTCGGCCGCCGCCGCGGTGCGGGCGACCCGGGCGGCGAAGTCGCCCGGGTCCGGGTGGGGCCCGTCGGAGAGGTAGGTCCACAGGCTCTCGGTCCCCGGCCCCGCGCAGCCGGGGTACAGCGCCTCCGCGTGCTCGGGGAGCAGGGCGACCACCGAGCAGAACCGGCCCCGGAAAGGCCCCGGCTCGGGACGCGGCCGTGCCGTCCACCCCGGGACGGGCGCGCCGACGGGAGGCGAGGCGGCGGGGTCGGACATGCCCGCGATCCTAGGGAAAGCCGGGGACTGGCACCCTGGGCGGCATGGTCACCGCCGGGCTCCGCTCGCTCATCCGGGTGCCGCGGCTCTACCGCGCGGCGAGGTCGGCGGGCGCGTCCGGGCGCGACGCCCGCGGCGTGCTGGTGGTCTCGCTGGTCGCACTGACCACCGCGGCGGCACGGTCCCCCCACCGACCGGGCCGGCAGAACGCGCTGCGGCACTTCGCTTGGCAGGCGTGCCTCACGGCGCGCTACGGGCTCCCGGTGGCCGCCGCGGTGGCCATCGAGCAGGAGCGCGGCACCACCCGGCCCCAGGACACCGCCGTCGACGCGCACAACAACGCCGTCGGGCAGCGCTACGGCGCCGAGCACGCGCACGAGCTCGCCGCCCTGCCGGTCCGGACCGCGGTCGGCCGGCTGTGCGACGCGGCGGATCCCCTGTGGCGGGCCGGCGAGCTCCGGACGGTCGAGCCCCGGCGCTGACCGCCACCGGGCCGGTCAGCCGCAGATCGCCCCGTGCGCGGCGGACTGGACGACCTTGGCGTACTTGCCGAGCACGCCGCGGGTGTACTTCGGCGGCAGCGGCTCCCAGCCCTCCTCGCGGGACTTGAGCTCCGCCTCGTCGACGAGCACGTCGAGGCTGCGGTTGCCCACGTCGAGCCGGACCCGGTCACCGTCGCGGACGAACGCGATCGGACCGCCGTCCACGGCCTCGGGGGCGACGTGACCCACGCAGAGCCCGGTCGTGCCGCCGCTGAACCGGCCGTCGGTGAGGAGCAGCACGTCCTTGCCGAGGCCAGCCCCCTTGATCGCCCCGGTGATGGCCAGCATCTCGCGCATGCCGGGCCCGCCCTTGGGGCCCTCGTAGCGGATGACCACCACGTCACCGGCGACCACCTGCCCGGCGGCCAGGGCATCCATGGCCGCCCGCTCGCCGTCGAACACCCGCGCGGTGCCCTCGAAGACGTCGTCGTCGAACCCCGCCGACTTCACCACCGCTCCCTCCGGGGCCAGGGAGCCCTTGAGGATGGTCAGCCCGCCGGTCCGGTGGATCGGCTCGGAGAACCGGCGAATCACGGCGCCGTCCACGGGGGGTGGTGCGATCCGGTCGAGGTTCTCGCGCATCGTCCGGCCCGTGACGGTGAGGGTGTCCCCGTGCAGGAGCCCCTCCTCGAGCAGGGCGCGCATCACCATCGGGATCCCACCGACCTTGTCGACGTCGTACATGACGTACTTGCCGAAGGGCTTGAGGTCGCCGAGGTGCGGCACCCGCTCGCCGATGGTGTTGAAGTCGTCGATGGTCAGCGGCACCTCGGCCTCGCGGGCCATCGCAAGCAGGTGCAGGACGGCGTTGGTGGACCCGCCGAGCGCCATGACCACGGTGATCGCGTTCTCGAACGCCTCCCGGGTCATGATCTGGCGGGCGGTGATGCCCTCGCGGAGCAGGTTGACGACGGCCTCGCCGGAGCGGTGCGCGAAGCCGTCGCGGCGGCGGTCGACGGCCGGCGGGGCCGCGCTGCCCGGCAGCGACATCCCGATCGCCTCGCCGACCGCGGCCATCGTGTTGGCGGTGTACATCCCTCCGCAGGCGCCCTCCCCCGGACAGATCGCGCGCTCGACCCTGTCGACCTCCTCGCGGGTGATCTTGCCGGCGAGGCAGGCACCGACGGCCTCGAAGGCGTCGATGATGGTGACGTCGTTGCCGTCGACCTGGCCGGGCATGATCGACCCGGCGTACAGGAACACCGCCGCCAGGTCGAGCCGGGCGGCCGCCATCATCATCCCGGGCAGGGACTTGTCGCAGCCCGCGAGCAGCACCGACCCGTCGAGCCGCTCGGCCATCATCACGGTCTCGACCGAGTCGGCGATGACCTCGCGGGAGACCAGCGAGAAGTGCATGCCCTCGTGGCCCATCGAGATGCCGTCGGAGACGGAGATGGTGCCGAACTCGAGCGGGTAGCCGCCGGCGGCGTGCACGCCGTTCTTGACCGCCTTGGCGAGCCGGTCCAGCGAGAGGTTGCAGGGCGTGATCTCGTTCCAGGAGGACGCGACGCCGATCTGCGGCTTCTCCCAGTCGTCGTCCCCCATCCCGACCGCGCGGAGCATGCCGCGCGCGGCCGCCCTCTCGAGTCCGTCGGTGACGTCGCGGCTGCGTGGCTTGATGTCAGGCATGCGTCGGATGCTACGCCGTACGGCGCGCGGCGGATCTGGGTCGCCGGGCAGCCGGACTGTTACCTCGGTGGGTCTGCCAGGAACGCCGACAACCGTTCGAGTGAGGTGTCCCAGTCCGCGGCCAGTGCGGCCAGGTAGGACTGGGCGACCTTGATCGGCTCGGAGCGATGCCGGTAGAGCACCCGGCGGCCGACGCCGGCGTCGCTGGTCACCAGACCCGCGTCGGCGAGCAGAGCAAGGTGCTTGGCGATGCCCTGCCGGGTGGCTGACATGCGACCGGACAGGTCGGTCGCGGTACTCGGTCCGTGCTCGGCGAGCGAGGCGAGGATCGCCCGACGGTTGGGGTCGGCCAATGCCGCGAACACGGCGGCCGAGACCTCCTCGGCGTCAGGCGGCATCGAGGTACGCCACGAGCTCGTCGAGCTCCGAGTGCCAGCCATCGACGTTGCCCTGGTAGCTGCCCTCCAGCCACTCGTCGGGGAGCTGCGCGAAGCCGCTCTCGGTGACCGTGAGCCTGGTGCCGGT
>CAWIBA010000002.1:0-743043 GCA_963834275.1 uncultured Actinomycetota bacterium
TGCCGGAGGAGCTGCGCGGCACCTACGCGGGCCTGGCGACGCCCGCCGTCGTGGACTACCTGCACGACCTCGGGGTCACCACGATCGAGCTGCTGCCGGTCCACGAGATCGTCCCGGAACGTCACCTGACCGACCTCGGGCTGCGGAACTACTGGGGCTACAACTCCATCGGCTTCTTCGCGCCGCACCACGGCTACTCGGCCAGCGGCGACCGCGGCGGACAGGTCTCCGAGTTCAAGCAGATGGTCAAGAACCTGCACGCCGCCGGTCTCGAGGTGATCCTCGACGTGGTCTACAACCACACCGCGGAGGCCGGCCGCGAGGGGCCGTCGCTCTCCTTCCGGGGGCTCGACGACTACGGCTACTACAAGCGCGTCCAGGAGGACAAGGACCCGTACTTCGACGTGACCGGCTGCGGCAACACGGTCGACACGACGTACCCGCCCGCGCTGCGGCTGATCCTCGACTCGCTGCGCTACTGGGTCACGGAGATGCACGTCGACGGCTTCCGCTTCGACCTCGCGCCCGCGCTGGCCCGCGACCGCACCGCGATCGACCTGCGCGGCGCCTTCCTCACCACGGTCGGGCAGGACCCGATCCTGCGGCACGTGAAGCTGATCGCCGAGCCGTGGGACGCGAGCATGGACGGCTACCAGGTCGGCCGCTTCCCGCCGCCGTGGGTGGAGTGGAACGACCGCTACCGCGACACGATCCGGGACTTCTGGCGCACCAGCTCGGGCGGCATCCGCGACGTCGCCTCACGCCTCGCCGGCTCCAGCGACCTGTACGCCGACGACGGCCGCTCGCCGTACGCCTCGGTCAACTTCGTCACCGCCCACGACGGCTTCACGCTGCGCGACCTGGTCTCCTACAACGAGAAGCACAACGAGGCCAACGGCGAGCACAACCGGGACGGCTCCGACAACAACCGGTCCTGGAACTGCGGGGTCGAGGGCGAGACGAGCGACCCGGCGATCGTCGCGCTGCGCAGGAAGCAGGCCGCCAACCTGATGGTCACCCTCTGCCTGTCAACGGGCGTCCCCATGCTCACCGCGGGCGACGAGCGAGGCCGCACGCAGGGCGGCAACAACAACGCCTACTGCCAGGACAACGAGATCTCCTGGATCGACTGGCGGCCCGACGACGCGTGGCTCGACCTCTACGAGACGACCAAGACTGCGCTCCGGCTCCGGCGCGAGCACCCGGCGCTCCGCCAGCGACACTTCCTGGAGGGCAGCCCGACCGTGCAGGGCGGCCCGAAGGACCTGGCGTGGATCCACCCGGCCGGCCGGGAGATGACCGACACCGACTGGTTCGACGACCGGCTGCACACCTTCGGGATGTTCGTCTCCGGCGACCCGCTCCGGGCACCCGGCCCACGGGGCGAGGTGCTGCACGACCGGTCGTTCCTGCTCTGGTTCAACGCGCATCCCGACCCCGGCAAGGCGACCCTCCCTCTCAACGAGTGGGTGCACGAGGGCGAGGTCGTGCTCAGCACCGACAGCGCCCACCCGGTGGGCGAGCGTCTGCAGGCCGGTGCCGTCATCGACATCGAGCCCCGCAGCCTCATCGTCCTCCGCGAGGTCCTGCCCACGCCCTGACCGCCGGTGTCAGCGTCACCGACACCGGCGGTGCGGAGGGAGTACGCGGCCGCGACTCAGTCGCGGGGGTAGGCGACGCAGCCGAGCTCGGCGGGGCCGGCGAGATGCGGGTTCCTCGGCAGCACCCGGACGGTGTAGCCGAAGGGACCGGTCGAGGCCAGCGCGATGCGTGCCTCGAAGCGGTGCCGGCCGCCCTCGTAGGTCTCGGCGTGCGCCAGCGACTCGGCGGTGGTCTCGACGATCTCGTCGTCGTGCCCGATCCGGCCGTGCACGACCTGGACGTCGACGTCGTCCGGCCCGAGCGACCCGAGTGACACGAAAGCGCTCACCTCGAGGGTGTCGTTGAGCGCCGGCACGTCCGCGACGCCGCTGGACTCGACGTGGTCGATCGCCACGCCACCCCACCCCTCACGGGTGCGCTTCTTCCACTCGGCCAGCGCCACGGCGCCGGCGTAGTCGCCGTTGAGCGTGCGCGAGCTCGCCGCGGCCGGGGCGTAGAGGGTGCGCACGTAGTCACGCACCATCCGGTCGGCCAGGACCTTGGGGCCGAGCGACTTCAGCGTGTGCCGCACCATCTCGATCCAGCGGTAGGGCACGCCCTCGTCGTCGTTGTCGTAGAAGCGCTGGGCGACCTCGTTCTCGATCAGGTCGTAGAGCGCCGTGGCCTCGATGTCGTCGCGCCGGTCGGGGTCGTCGATCCCGTCGGCCGACGGGATGGCCCAGCCGTTGTTGCCGTCGTACCACTCGTCCCACCAGCCGTCGAGGATCGACAGGTTCAGGCCGCCGTTGAGCGCCGCCTTCATGCCGGAGGTGCCGCAGGCCTCGTAGGGACGCAGCGGGTTGTTGAGCCAGACGTCGCAGCCGGGGTAGAGGGGCTGCGCCATCGCGATGTCGTAGTTGGGCAGGAAGACGATCCGGTGCCGCACCTCGGGGTCGTCGGCGAACCGGACGATCTCCTGGATCAGCTTCTTGCCGCCCTCGTCGGCGGGGTGAGCCTTGCCGGCGATGAGGAGCTGGATCGGCCGCTCGGGGTGCAGCAGCAGGCGCTTGAGCCGCTCGGGGTCGCGGAGCATCAGGGTGAGCCGCTTGTACGACGGGACGCGGCGCGCGAACCCGATCGTCAGCACGTCCGGGTCGAGCGCGGAGTCGATCCACGTCAGCTCGGCCGGCGCGGCACCGCGCTGCTGCCACGACTTGCGCAGCCGGCGGCGCGCGTCCTGCACGAGACGCTCACGCAGCACGCGCTTCGTGGCCCAGATGTCGGTGCCGGAGATCTTGTCGGCGAGGTCGAAGACCAGCGACGGGTGGTCGGCGTCGGGGTCGGGACCCGGACGCCCGCCGTAGGCGCGCACCAGGTCGAAGATCTCGCGCGCCACCCAGGTCGGGGCGTGCACACCGTTGGTGATGGAGGCGATCGGCCGCTCGTCGGCGTCGAACTGGGGCCACAGCCCACCGAACATGCCCCGGCTCACGTGACCGTGCAGCTGCGAGACGCCGTTGGCGCGCTGCGCCAGGCGGAAGCCCATGACGGCCATGTTGAACACCGCCGGGTCGCCGCCGGGGTAGTCCTCGGTGCCGAGCCCGAGGATCCGGTCGACGGGAACGCCGGGGCAGGCGTTGTCGCCGCCGAAGTACTGCTCCACCAGCTCCCGGGGGAACCGGTCGATGCCGGCGGGGACCGGGGTGTGGGTGGTGAAGACGGTGCCCGCCCGGGACACCTCGAGCGCGGCGTCGAAGCCGAGCCGGGCCTTGCCCTGCTCGGTGAGCTCCCGGATGCGTTCCAGGCCGAGGAACCCGGCGTGGCCCTCGTTGGTGTGGAAGACCTCGGGGTCGGGCGCGCCGGTGATCTGCGTGTAGGCGCGGATCGCGCGCACCCCGCCGATGCCGAGCAGCATCTCCTGGCGCAGCCGGTGCTCGGAGTTGCCGCCGTACAGCCGGTCGGTCACGCCGCGCAGCTCGGGCGGGTTCTCCTCGGTGTCGGAGTCGAGCAGCAGCAGCGGCACGCGTCCGACCTGCGCGACCCAGACGCGCGCGGTGAGGGCGCCGCGGTCGGGCATCCCGATGCTGACCTTGGCGACGTTGCCGTCCTCGTCGCGCAGCGGCGCGATCGGCAGCCCGTCGGGGTCGAGGACCGGGTAGGTCTCCTGCTGCCACCCGTCGCGGGAGAGGAACTGACGGAAGTAGCCGTGCCGGTAGAGCAGACCGACGCCCACGATCGGCACGCCGAGGTCGCTGGCGGTCTTGAGGTGGTCGCCGGCCAGGATGCCGAGGCCGCCGGAGTACTGCGGCAGCGCGGCGGTGATGCCGAACTCCGGGGAGAAGTAGGCGATCGAGCGGGGCACGTCGGTCGCCGCCTGCCGCTGGTACCAGCGGTCGTCGGTCAGGTACGGCGCGCAGGCTGTCGCGCGCCGCGCCGAGCCGGGCCAGGAAGCCCTCGTCGGCGGCCAGCTGCGTCGAGCCGGGCCTGGGCGACTGTCCCGAGCAGGCGCACCGGGTCGTGACCGGCGGCCTCCCACGCGTCGGGGTCGACGGAGGCGAAGACGTCCTGGGTCTCGGGGTGCCAGGACCAGCGCAGGTTGCCGGCCAGCTCACCGAGCGCCGCGAGCGGCGGGGGGCAGGACGGGCTGAACGGTGAATCGACGAATTGCTCTCACCGGCAGCACGGTAGCCCACATCGACTTGAACGATCCAATAGTTCCGCGCGCGTGGTCGAGCCAGATGCCCGTCCGCCCCTGGGAACCGGTCGGGGCCGTCCGAGCCTCTGGGCGGGCCGCGAAGGCCGGGTTTCCGCCCCAGCCGTTGGCGGTATGTTCGGCGCCATGGTCGGACGCATCCCTGTCATGGAGGTCACCCCCGTCGTCTCCGGTGGCCGCTATCCCGCGAAGGGCACGGTCGGTGAGCCCTTCCCGGTCACCGCGCTGGTGTTCCGCGAGGGTCACGACGCGCTCAACGCGGACGTGGTGCTCACCGACCCGACAGGGCGAGCGCAGACCCCCGCGTCCGGATGCACCAAGCAGCCCGACGAGCGTCGACCTGTGGCGCGCCGACGTGACGCCGGACGCGGTGGGGCCGTGGACCTTCGAGATCGAGTCCTGGAGCGACCCGGTCGCGACCTGGCGTCACAACGCCGGAGATCAAGATCCCCGCCGGAATCGACGTCGAGCTGATGTTCACCGAGGGCGCGCTGCTGCTGGAGCGCGCGGCCCAGTCGCTGCCCCGGCGAGGTCCGCACCGGGCGCAAGGTCCTCGGCGACGCCGTGAAGGCGGTCCGCGACACGGGGCGGCCGGACCCGGCACGCTACTCGGCCGCGGTCTCCCCCGCCGTCGACGAGATCCTGCGCCCGGCACCCGCTGCGCGACCTGGTCACGACCGAGGGTCCCTACCCGTTCTTCGCCGACCGCGAGCGAGCGCTCTTCAGCAGCTGGTACGAGTTCTTCCCGCGCTCCGAGGGCGCCTACGTCGACGAGCCGACCGGCAAGGTCGTGTCCGGCACCTTCACCACCGCCGCGGAGCGGCTCGCCGGCCGTGGCCGGGATGGGGTTCGACGTCATCTACCTGCCGCCGATCCACCCGATCGGCGAGGTGAACCGCAAGGGCCCCAACAACACCCTGACCCCCGGGTCCGACGACGTCGGCTCGCCCTGGGCGATCGGCTCCAAGGACGGCGGCCACGACACCGTCCACCCCGACCTCGGGCACGATCGACGACTTCGACGCGTTCGTCCGGCGGGCCGACGAGCTGGGCCTCGAGGTGGCCCTCGACCTCGCGCTGCAGGCTGCCCCCGACCACCCGTGGGTGACGTCGCACCCCGAGTGGTTCACCACCCGCGCCGACGGCACGATCGCCTACGCGGAGAACCCCCCGAAGAAGTACCAGGACATCTACCCGATCAACTTCGACAACGACCCCGACGGCATCTACAACGAGGTGCTCCGGGTGGTGCGGCACTGGATGTCGCACGGGGTCCGCATCTTCCGGGTCGACAACCCGCACACCAAGCCCGTGCAGTTCTGGCAGTGGCTGCATCGCCGAGGTGCGCGAGACCGACCCCGACGTGCTGTTCCTGTCCGAGGCGTTCACCAAGCCGCCGATGATGCGGGCGCTCGGCACGGTCGGGTTCCACCAGTCCTACACCTACTTCACGTGGCGCACGGCGAAGTGGGAGGTCGAGCAGTACCTCAAGGAGCTGTCCGACGAGACCAGCCACGTGATGCGGCCGAACTTCTTCGTGAACACGCCCGACATCCTGCACGCGTTCCTGCAGTACGGCGGACCGGCGGCGTTCAAGATCCGGGCGGCGCTCGCCGCCACGGGGTCGCCGAGCTGGGGCGTCTACGCCGGCTACGAGCTGTTCGAGCACGTGGCGGTGAAGCCCGGCAGCGAGGAGTACCTCGACTCGGAGAAGTACCAGATCCGGATCCGCGACTGGAAGGCCGCCGAGGCCGAGGGCCGCTCGCTCGCGCCGTACCTCACCCGGCTCAACGAGATCCGCCGCGACCAGCGCCCGCTCCAGCTGCTGCGCAACGTCACCGTGCACAGCAGCGACGACGACCACATCCTGGTCTTCAGCAAGTCGGCCGGCGACGGAGACACGTCATCGTGGTGATCAACATCGACCCGCACGCCACCCGTGAGACCACGGTGCACCTCGACATGCCCGCGCTCGGCCTGGACTGGGCCGACCAGTTCGTGGTGCACGACGAGATCACCGGTGAGTCCTGGACCTGGTGGGAGCGCAACTACGTCCGACTCGACCCCTACCACGAGCCCGCCCACATCCTGACCGTCCGGAGGCCAGCCGCCCGATGACCGAAGCCATGACGAGCCACGCCGAGCCGGGGGTCTCGACAGGCGCGACGACGGGGCCCGCTACTGCGGAGGGGCTGCCGGACAACGCCCCGGACTGGTTCAAGACCGCCGTCTTCTACGAGGTGCTCGTCCGCTCGTTCCGGGACAGCAACGGGGACGGCGTGCGGCGACTTCGTCGGACTCACCGAGAAGCTGGACTACCTGCAGTGGCTGGGGGTCGACTGCCTGTGGGTGCCGCCGTTCTTCACCTCGCCGCTGCGCGACGGCGGCTACGACGTCGCCGACTACACCGACATCCTCCCCGAGGTGCGGCACGGTCGACGAGTTCCACGACGTTCCTCGACGCCGCCCACGAGCGCGGCATCCGGGTGATCATCGACTTCGTCATGAACCACACCTCGGACCAGCACCCGTGGTTCCAGGCCAGCCGGTCGCGACCCCGACGGCCCCTACGGCGACTTCTACGTCTGGTCCGACACCGACGAGCTCTACGAGGACGCGCGCATCATCTTCGTCGACACCGAGCCGTCCAACTGGACCTGGGACCCGGTCCGCCAGCAGTACTTCTGGCACCGCTTCTTCAGCCACCAGCCGGACCTCAACTTCGACAACCCCAAGGTCCACGAGGCGATGTTCGAGGCGCTGCGGTTCTGGCTCGACATGGGCATCGACGGGTTCCGGCTCGACGCGGTGCCCTACCTCTACGAGCGCCCCGGCACCAACGGCGAGAACCTCAAGGAGACCCACGACTTCCTCAAGGACGGTCCGGACGCTTCGTCGACGAGCACTACCCCGGGGTGGTGCTGCTCGCGAGGCCAACCAGTGGCCCGCCGACGTGGTCGAGTACTTCGGCGACTTCGAGACGGGCGGCGACGAGTGCCACATGTGCTTCCACTTCCCGGTGATGCCGCGCATCTTCATGGCGGTCCGCCGCGAGTCCCGCTTCCCGATCTCGGAGATCCTGGAGCAGACCCCGGCGATCCCGTCGAGCTGCCAGTGGGGCATCTTCCTGCGCAACCACGACGAGCTGACCCTGGAGATGGTCACCGACGAGGACCGCGACTACATGTGGGGCGAGTACGCCAAGGACCCCCGGATGAAGGCCAACATCGGCATCCGCCGCCGGCTGGCACCGCTGCTGGACAACGACATCAACCAGATGGAGCTGTTCACGGCACTGCTGCTGTCGCTGCCGGGCTCCCCGGTCCTCTACTACGGCGACGAGATCGGCATGGGCGACAACATCTGGCTCGGTGACCGCGACGGCGTGCGCACCCCGATGCAGTGGACCGCCGACCGCAACGCCGGCTTCTCGGTGGCCACCCCCGGGCGGCTGCACCTGCCGGTCAACCAGGACCCGGTCTTCGGCTACCAGCGGGTCAACGTGGAGACCGAGCTCGAGAACGCGTCGTCGCTGCTGCACTGGACCCGTCGGATGATCCACGCCCGCAAGCAAGCACCCGGCCTTCGGCCTCGGCGACTTCAGTCGACCTCGGCGGCTCCAACCCGAGCGTGCTGTCCTACGTCCGCGAGCACACCTCCGTCGACGGCACCGTCGACCGGGTGCTGTGCGTGAACAACCTGTCGCGCTTCCCCCAGCCGGTGGAGCTCGACCTGCGGCGCTACGAGGGCGTCGCGCCCGTCGAGCTGCTCGGCGGGGTCCGGTTCCCCGAGATCGGGGAGCTGTCCTACCTGCTGACGCTCGGTGCCTACGGCTTCTACTGGTTCCGGCTGCCGTCCCCCGAGGCCGACCACAGCCTGCCGGTGTCGTCGCCCGAGCCCTTCACGACCGAAGTGCCAGAGAGCCCCGAAGGGGGGACCGTCACGTGAAGGCAGACCTCGAGCAGTTCATCGAGTCAGCCCGCTGGTACGGCGGCAAGGGCCGCGCTGCGTCTGTCTCCCAGGTGCGCCGCATCGGCGGGCTCGGCGCGGTGGAGCGGGACGGCACGCCGTACGTCGGCATCGAGCTGGTCACGCTCGCCTACGAGGACGGCGAGAGCGAGACCTACCAGGTCCCGATCGCCTACTACGCACAGCCGCAGGACCGCCTCGAGCACGCCCAGATCGGCCAGTGGGAGGACCCGGACTTCGGCCACGTGCACGCCTACGACGCGATGCACGACCGGGAGGTCACCATCCTCTGGCTGCGCGCCTTCGACGAGGAGCTCGACGACGGCCGGCTGACCTTCCGCCGGCTGCCGGGCTACGAGCTCGACATGACCACCCACTCCACGCTGTTCTCGGGCGAGCAGAGCAACTCGTCGCTGGCGTTCGGCGAGGACAGCCTGATGAAGGTGTTCCGCAAGGTCACCCCCGGGCCGCAACCCGGACATCGAGATCCATGCGCGGCTCACCGAGGCGGGCAGCGACCACGTCGCGGCGCTCTACGGCTGGGTCGAGGCCACCACGGACGAGGGCGAGGAGCCGCTGCACCTTGCGATGCTCCAGCAGTTCCTTCGCACCGCCAGCGACGGCTGGGACCTGGCGCTGGCCAGCGTCCGCGACCTGTTCGCCGAGGCCGACCTGCACGCCGACGAGGTCGGCGGCGACTTCGCCCGCGAGTCCTACCGGCTCGGCGTCGCCACCGGCGAGGTGCACCACACGCTGCGCGAATCCTTCCCCACCGTCGAGTGGGGGACCGACGACCTCAAGCGGCTCGCCGACGCCATGCGCGAGCGGCTCGACGCGGCCGTGGGTGTCGTGCCCGAGCTCGCGCCGTACGCCGACGCCCTGCGGGCCACCTACGACGCGGTGGAGGCGATCGACGTGCCGGTGCCCGTGCAGCGGGTGCACGGTGACTTCCACCTCGGCCAGACCCTGCGCACCGTCCGGGGCTGGAAGATCGTGGACTTCGAGGGCGAACCGGCCAAGCCGCTGGCCGATCGGGTGCTGCCCGACACCCCCTGGCGCGACGTCGCCGGGATGCTGCGCTCGTTCGACTACGCCGCCCACGCCGTCGAGGCGGACGTGCAGGCGGACAGCCACGAGCCGCAGATCGCCTACCGCGCCGCCGAGTGGGCACAGCGCAACCAGCGGCAGTTCCTGGCCGGCTACGTCGAGGCCAGCTACCCGGCGCCGGACGATGCGCCGTCGCTGCCCGAGGACAGCGACCCGGCACCGCGCTGCCCGCGCACCAGCAGACCCTGCTGCGTGCCTACCAGGCCGACAAGGCCGTCTACGAAGCCGTCTACGAAGCGCGCAACCGACCCAGCTGGGTCGGCATCCCGCTCGGCGCCATCGAGCGGCTCGACCGCCGTCCCGGCCACGGAGGAGCAAGCATGAGCACAGCGATCCGCCCGCTCGACCCCGACGTCCTGGACCAGGTCGTCCACGGCAGCCACGGCGACCCGCACGCCGTGCTGGGGGCACACCCCCACAAGGGCAGCACCACCGTTCGGGTGCTGCGTCCGCTCGCCGAGTCGGTCGTCGTGCTGCACGGCGGCAGGCGGGTCCCCCTCGAGCACGAGCACGGCGGCATCTGGGTCGGGTGTCCTCGACGTGCCGGAGCCACCGGACTACCGGCTCGAGGTGACCTACGCCGGCGCGCCGGCGATCGTGTGCGACGACGCCTACCGCTACCTGCCGACGCTGGGCGAGATGGACCTGCACCTGATCAACGAGGGTCGCCACGAGCAGCTCTGGGACGTCCTCGGCGCCCACGTGCGCCGCTACGAGACGCCCGACCGGCGACGTCACCGGCACCTCCTTCGCGGTCTGGGCACCGCACGCCCGGGGCATCCGGGTGAAGGGCGACTTCAACAGCTGGGACGGCCGCGAGCACCCGATGCGCCAGATGGGCGTCTCCGGGGTGTGGGAGCTGTTCGTGCCCGACGTGGGCGCCGGCACCCGCTACAAGTTCGTCATGCTCGGCGCCGACGACCAGTGGCGCGAGAAGGCCGACCCGATGGCCTTCCACACCGAGGTGCCCCCGCTGACCTCCTCGGTCGTCTTCGACTCCGGCTACCAGTGGGCGGACGAGGAGTGGATGAGCCGCGCGCAAGGACGGGCGGCGCCCACGAGCGGCCGATGTCGGTCTACGAGCTGCACCTCGGCTCGTGGGCGCCACGGCGGCGGCACCTACAGCTACGGCGAGCTCGCCGACGAGCCTGGTCGAGCTACGTCCGCGACCTGGGCTTCACGCACGTCGAGCTCATGCCGGTGATGGAGCACCCGTTCGGCGGCTCGTGGGGCTACCAGGTCACGTCGTACTTCGCGCCCGACCGCCCGCTTCGGCAACCCGGACGACTTCCGCTACCTGGTCGACCGGCTGCACCAGGCCGGCATCGGCGTCATCGTGGACTGGGTCCCGGCGCACTTCCCCAAGGACGACTTCGCGCTGGCCCGCTTCGACGGCACGCCGCTCTACGAGGACCCGAACCCCTCGCGCGGCGAGCACCCGGACTGGGGCACCTACGTCTTCAACTTCGGGCGCAAGGAGGTCCGCAACTTCCTGGTCTCCAACGCGCTGTACTGGCTGGAGGAGTTCCACATCGACGGCCTGCGCGTCGACGCGGTGGCCTCGATGCTCTACCTCGACTACTCGCGCGAGGACGGCCAGTGGTCGCCGAACGTCTACGGCGGCCGCGAGAACCTCGAGGCGGTGCAGTTCCTGCAGGAGATGAACGCCACCGCCTACAAGCGGGTCCCCGGCGTCGATCACGATCGCCGAGGAGTCCACCTCCTGGCCCGGCGTCACCCGACCCACGCACCTCGGCGGTCTCGGCTTCGGCTTCAAGTGGAACATGGGCTGGATGCACGACAGCCTCGGCTACGTCGCAGAACGACCCGGTGCACCGGCAGTACCACCACGGCCAGATGACCTTCTCGCATGGTCTACGCCTACTCCGAGAACTACGTGCTGCCGATCAGCCACGACGAGGTCGTGCACGGCAAGGGCTCGCTGCTGCGCAAGATGCCGGGCGACCGGTGGCGGCAGCTGGCCAACCTGCGGTGCGTTCCTGGCCTACATGTGGGCGCACCCCGGCAAGCAGCTGCTGTTCATGGGCTCGGAGTTCGGCCAGGAGTCGGAGTGGGCCGAGAGCCGCGAGCTGGACTGGTGGCTGCTCGACCACGCCGAGCACCGGGGCGTGCAGTCGCTGGTCCGCGACCTGAACGCGCTCTACCGCGACTCGCCCGCGCTCTACACGCTCGACACCGACGGTGCGGGCTTCCAGTGGATCGACGCCAACGACTCCAGCAACAACGTCTTCAGCTTCATCCGCACCGGGTCGGACGGGTCGAAGCTGGTCTGCGTGGCGAACTTCTCCGCGGTGCCGCACCACGGCTACCGGCTGGGTCTGCCCTCGGCGGGCACGTGGGCGGAGGCGCTGAACACCGACGCCGACGCCTACGCCGGGTCCGGGCGTGGGCAACATGGGATCGGTGACCGCCGACGGACGAGCCGTGGCACGGCCAGCCGGCCTCCGCGACCGTGTCGCTGCCTCCGCTGGGTACGCTGTGGCTGCTGCGCCGACGCGTGAGTGCCGCCACGACGCACGACGGCGCGGACCAGCCGACGCTGACCGACGGGGTCGTGGTCCTGCGGCCGTGGCGGCTGGAGGACGTCGAGGCCGCGATCGCCGGCCACGACGAGGACGATCCAGCGCTGGTTCGGCTTCGCCCTCGGTGACCCGACCGCGTGAGCAGCAGCTCGCCGCGATCGAGCGCTGGCGGCAGGGGTACGCCGACGGGCGGTCGACGGAGAACTTCCTGGTCGAGGACGTGGGGCAGACCGTCGGCAACGTCGAGGTGCGCCCAGGACGACGGCATCGGCCGGCTCTCCTGGATCCTCTACGACGAGCACCGCGGCAACGGGTACGCCATCCGGGCGGTGCGGCTGCTGGTCGACTACTGCCATCGACCAGCTGCACCTGAAGCGGGTCGAGGCCGAGGTCGACCCGGCCGACGAGCGGTCGCTGCGGGTCGCGACCCGCTCGGGGCTGCACCGCGAGGGCGTGAAACGGGTCGATCCGCGGCATGGGCCTGCACCCGACCGCCACCGGGACGGTCGTCCTCGCCCGGCTGCGCCAGCGACCCGCCGGTCACCGACCCGCTCGGGCTTCCGGGCGCTGCTCAACTCCTTCCTGCCGCGCAAGCGGGCGATCTCGCAGATGCTGCTGCGCGACCCGCGACGGCCGGGTGCTGATGTGCCGGCTGACCTACAAGCAGGACTGGGACCTGCCCGGCGGCGTGGTCGAGGTCGGCGAGTCGCCGTACCTCGCGGCGAGCCGCGAGGTCGAGGAGGAGCTCGGCCTGACCATCAAGGCCGGACGCGCTGCTGCTGACCGACTGGCTGCCGCCGTGGGGCGGCTGGGACGACGCCCTGTGCCTGGTCTTCGACGGCGGCGTGCACGACGCCGCGCTGCTCGACCAGGTCGTCGAGCAGGTCCGCGAGATCAGGTCGACGCGCAGTTCTGCACGCTCGACGAGGTGCGCGCGCACGCCGCCGACTTCACCGCCCGCCGGGTGGAGGCCGGCGTCGCTGGCCGAACCTCGTCGTCCGACGGCGGCGCTCGCCGCTACACCGCAGTCCGGCCGCTAGACCCCCGATTCAGCTGAGCTGCGGGCTCGACCGGGCGTGGTCCTCGGCACGCCCTGCGTCAGCCGACATCGGGGTGGGGGGAGTCAGCTCGCGTCGGCTGGAGCCGGACGATGATCGACTTCGAGGTCGGGCAGTTGCTGCCCATCGCCGTGGAGTCCAGCGGCACCAGCGGGTTGGTCTCGGGGTAGTACGCCGCCGCGCACCCGCGCGGCTGGTCGTAGGCGACCACCCGGAACGACTCCGCGCGGCGCTCCTCGACCTCGCCCTGCTTCTCCGGGTCGACCCACTCGCTGACCAGGTCGACCACCTGGTCCTCGTGCAGACCCAGGGCGGCGATGTCGTCGGGGTGAACGAAGACCACCCGCCGCCCGCCGGACACGCCGCGGTAGCGGTCGTCGAGCCCGTAGATCGTGGTGTTGAACTGGTCGTGCGAGCGCAGCGTCTGCATCAGCAGCCGGCCCTCGGGCACGTGCAGCACGTCCAGCGGGCTGACCGTGAACACGGCCCGCCCCGAGCGGTCGCGAAGGTGCGCGTGTCGCGGGGCGGGTGCGGCAGCACGAAGCCGCCCGGCTGGTCGACCTTCTCGTGGTACGCCGCGCAGCCGGGCACCACGCGCGCGATCCGGCGCCGGATCTCGGTGTAGTCGCGGGCGAACGTCCGCCCAGGGCGATGCCGTGCCGGTCCCCGAGGGTGGCCTCGGCGAGCGTGCAGACGATGTCGACCTCGGACCGGAGGTGCGGGCTCGCCGGCTCGAGCGGCCCCTGGGAGGCGTGCACCGCCGACATCGAGTCCTCGACGGTGACCCGCTGCGTCCGGCCGCCGGTGCGGTCCTTCTCGGTGCGGCCCAGCGTGGGCAGGATCAGCGCCGTCTCGCCGGTGACGAGGTGCGAGCGGTTGAGCTTGGTGGACACGTGCACGGTGAGGTCGGCGCGCTCCATCGCCTGCTCGGTCACGTGGGTGTCGGGGGCGGCCGCGATGAAGTTGCCGCCGAGGCGCGAAGAAGACCCGGGCCCGGCCGTCGCGCAGCGCACGGATCGATTCGACGGTGTCGAGCCCGTGCTCGCGGGGCGGGTCGAAGCCGAACTCGGCCTGCAGGGCGTCGAGGAAGTGCGACGGAGGCCGCTCCCAGATGCCCATGGTGCGGTCGCCCTGCACGTTGGAGTGGCCCGCGCACCGGGCACAGGCCGGCGCCGGGCTTGCCGATGTCGCCCTGCAGGAGCGCGACGTTGGTGAACTCCTTGATCGTGGCGACCGCGTTGCGGTGCTGGGTGATGCCCATCGCCCAGCAGGTGACGGTGGCCGACGAGTCGCGGAACATCTGCGCGGCGCGCTCGACTGGTCGCGGCGTGAGGCCGGTGGCCCGCTCGACGGCGGGCCAGTCGATGTCGCGCACGTGCGCCGCCCAGTCGTCGAAGCCGACGGTGTGCCGCTCGACGAAGTCGCGGTCGACGTCGCCCCACTGCGAGCAGCAGCGCCGCCGATCGCCTGCAACAGCGCGAGGTCGCCGTTGACGCGCACCGGCAGGTGCAGGTCGGCCAGCGTCGTGCCGACGCCGCTCAGGCCCCGCGGGTTCTGCGGGTTGCGGAACCGGACGAACCCGGCTTCCTTGAGCGGGTTGACGGCGAGGATCCGGGCGCCGTTGCTTCTTCGCCTTCTCGAGGGCGGTCAGCATCCGCGGGTGGTTGGTGCCCGGGTTCTGCCCCACGATCACGATCAGCTCGGCGCGGTGGAGGTCGTCGAGGCTGACGCTGCCCTTGCCGATCCCGATCGACCTCGGCGAGCGCGATCGACGTCGACTCGTGGCACATGTTGGAGCAGTCGGGCAGGTTGTTGGTGCCGAACGCCCGCACGAACAGCTGGTAGGCGAAGGCGGCCTCGTTGGAGGTCCGTCCCGAGGTGTAGAACACCGCCTGGTCGGGCGTCGAGGTCGTTGAGCTGGTCGGCCGACCAGCCCGAAGGCGTCGTCCCACGAGATCGGCTCGTAGTGCGTCGCCCCCGGGCCGCTTGACCATCGGCTCGGTGATGCGGCCCTGCTGGCCCAGCCAGTAGCCGGTCTGCCCGCGCCAGGTCCTCGAGGCTGTGCCGCGCGAAGAACTCAGGCGTGACCCGGCGCAGGGTCGCCTCCTCGGCCACCGCCTTGGCGCCGTTCTCGCAGAACTCGGCGGTGTGCCGGTGGTCGGGGTCGGGGTCGGGCCACGCGCAGCTCGGGCAGTCGAAGCCCTTGACCTGGTTGAGCCGGAGCAGGGTCTGGGCGGTGCGCCGCACCCCCATCTGCTCGACCGACCGCTTCATGGTGACCGCGACGGCGGTGGGCCCTGCGGCCGCCCGTTTCGGCTCGTCGACGTCGATGTCGCGCTCGTCGATGTCGCGGTCGGGCGCGGACCTCGCCATGGTTCACCTTCCGTGGACGGCAGTTACCCCTTGCCTAGTACCACTTGGCTCGCCGTTCAACCATTCCGTGTCGGCGGCGGGCTAGAACAGCGCGGAGGCGAGCGACTGCCGTCCCTTGATGCACCCGGGGGTCCTCGTTGCCGACGGCGGCGAACAGGCCGAGCAGGTGGGTGCGCGCCCGGTCGCGGTCGTCCCCGGAGGTACGCCGGACGAGGTCGACGAGCCGGGAGAAGGCGTCCTCGACGTGTCCTCCGGCGAGGTCGAGGTCGGCCACGAGCGTCTGGGCGTCCACGTCGTCGGGCCGGTCGGCCGCGGCTTGGCGGGCCGCCTGCAGGTCGGCGCCCTGGGTGCGCTGCAGCACCTTCGCCATCGCCAGCCCGCCCGCGGCCTCGGTGTCGGCGGGGTTGGCGTCGACCAGCTTCTGGTACTCCGCCACGGCGGCGTCGATGTCGCCCGCGGCGAGCGCGTCCTGGGCCGGGGCGTAGCGCGGGTCGAGCTGCTCGGCGTCCTCCTCCTCGTCGCCGGCGGCAGCCCCTGCGACAGGGGCTGGTGCCGGCCGGTCATCCCCTGCGTGGCGAGCTGCTGCATGACCTGGGTGAGGGCGTCGCGCAGGTCGTCGAGCGGTGCGACGTCCTGGAACAGCGGCATCGGCCGGCCCTGCACGACTGCGACGACGAACGGCACGGACGGGATCTGGACGGCCTGCGCGATCTGCGGGTGCGGCGTCGACGTCCACCCGGCCGAGGAGGTACTTGCCCTCGAACTCGTCGGCCAGCGTGCGTCAGGTCGTCGGCCAGCTGCGCGCTGGCGGGCATCTGGCGAGGGCGAGTAGAAGACCAGCAGCACCAGCGCGTTCATCGACGCCTCGAGGACGGTCTGGAACGCTCTGCTCGGTGACCTCGACGGCGTAGGAGCCGGCGGCGCCGCCGCGCCGCGCCGGCTCCGCCGCCGGCGACCGGCGCCCGCGGACCACGCCGGCGGCGGCCGGTCCCGGGTCCCCCGGCCGGACGCTTCAGGGCGGACAGGTCGACGGCACCGGGGCGCGAGAACGGCTGCTGAGTCATGGCCCCAATTCTGCTGGACAACGATTCGTGTGCGCGCCTCGGGGTGAACCGGGCGGGGGCATCGCAGACGTACCGTGGTGGCGGTCAGAAGCGGGCCGGCTCCCGGTACTCGCCCCACTCGGCGCGCAGCGCGTCGCAGATCTCGCCCGAGCGTGGCCTCGGCCCGGCAGGCCTCGAGCATCGCCGGGATCATGTTCTCGTCGCCAGCGGGCGGCCTCGAGCATCCGGCCGATGGCGGCGTCGACGGCGGCCTCGTCACGGCCCTCCTTGCGCGCGGCCAGCTCGCGGACCTGGTCGACCTCGACCTCGTGCGAGACCCGCAGGATCTCCAGGTCGTGGGTGACCGACTCCTGGTGGCAGTTGACGCCGACGATCTTCTTCTCGCCCTTCTCCAGGGCGGTCTGGTACTGGAAGGCCGCCTCGGCGATCTCCGACATGAACCAGCCCTCCTCGATGCCGCGCAGGATGCCGCGCGTCATCGGCCACACGGCCGCGTCGGCCCGTGCCGGTGCTCTCGCGCACCTGGGCGGCCAGCGCCTCGTGGTCGCGGGCGGACGTCGTGGAGCCGCCCATCGCCAGGATCTGGTCGAAGATCTCGTAGGCCTCGGCCTCGATCTTGTCGGTGAGCGCCTCGACGTACCAGGAGCCGCCGAGCGGGTCGGCGACGTTGACGACGCCGGTCTCCTCCATGATCACCTGCTGGGTGCGCAGCGCGATCTCGGCGGCCTGCTCGCTGGGCAGCGCGAGCGTCTCGTCGAGGGCGTTGGTGTGCAGCGAGTTGGTGCCGCCCAGCACCGCGGCGAGCGCCTCGACTGCCGGTGCGGACGACGTTGTTGTAGGGCTGCTGCGCGGTCAGCGAGACGCCGGCGGTCTGGGTGTGGAAGCGCAGCCACTGCGCCTTCTCGGACGTGGCGCCGTAGACGTCGCGCAGCCAGGTGGCCCAGATCCGGCGGGCGGCGCGGAACTTCGCGATCTCCTCGAAGAAGTCGAGGTGGCTGTCGAAGAAGAAGGACAGCCCGGGCGCGAACACGTCGACGTCGAGGCCGCGCGAGAGCCCCAGCTCGACGTACCCGAAGCCGTCGGCGAGCGTGAACGCCAGCTCCTGCGCGGCCGTCGAGCCGGCCTCGCGGATGTGGTAGCCGGAGACCGAGAGCGGCTTGTAGGCCGGGATCTTCTCGGCGCAGTACTCCATCAGGTCGCCGATCAGGCGCAGGTGCGGCTCGGGACCGAACAGCCACTCCTTCTGGGCGATGTACTCCTTGAAGATGTCGGTCTGCAGGGTGCCGTTGAGGACGCCGATGTCGACGCCCTGCCGCTCGGCCGCGACCAGGCATCATGCAGAAGACGGGTACGGCGGGGCCGCTGATCGTCATCGAGGTGGTGACGTCGCCGAGCGGGATGCCGTCGAAGAGCACGTCCATGTCGGCGGCGGTGTCGATCGCGACGCCGCAGTGACCGACCTCGCCGAGGCTCTTGGGGTCGTCGGAGTCGCGGCCCATCAGGGTCGGCATGTCGAAGGCGACCGACGAGCCCGCCGCCGCCGCGGCCCAGGATCATCTTGTAGCGCTCGTTGGTCTGCTGCGGCGTTGCCGAAGCCGGCGAACTGCCGGATCGTCCAGGCCCGGCCCCGGTAGCCGGTCGGGTAGAGGCCCCGGGTGAACGGGAACTCGCCCGGCCACTCGCTGTCGTCGGTGCCGTACGCCGGGTCGACCTCGACCCCGGACAGGGTGGTGAAGTCGGCGTCGCGCACGCGGCCCTTCGCCAGCGAGTCGGTCGTAGCGCGCCTCCCAGCGGCTGCGGGCGGACTCGGCGGCAGGAGTGTCTGGGTCATACCCAAGATAGTAGGACGTCCAACTATCTGGTCGAACCCGCGGCCGCGCCAGCACCGACCGCCGCGCGTCCCTAGAAGTCGCCGGCGTCCTCGCGGACCGGGCGCAGCAGCGTCGAGAGCTCGCGGAGCTGGTCCTCGGTCAGCGAGCTCGAGCGCGAAGCGGGCCGCCACCAGGTCGGCCGTCGCCTCCTCGACGATGGCGCGGCCCTCGTCGGTGATCTCGGCCAGGACCGCCCGGCCGTCGTCCGGGTGCCGTCCGGCGTACGACGAGCCCGGCCGCCTCGAGCCGGTCCACGAGCGAGGTCACCGAGGTGGCGTGCACCTGCAGCCGCTCCCCCATCTTCCCCAGCGGCAGCGCACCGGGCGCGAGAAGGTCAGCAGCACCAGCGCCTCGTAGCGGGCGAAGGTCAGGCCGTGCGGCGGAGGATCTCGTCGAGCTGGCCGAGCACGAGCTGGTGCACCCGCATCAGCGAGGTGACCGCGTGCATCTGGCTCGACCGCCTCCCAGCGCCGACCCCACTGCCGGGCGGCCTCGTCGATCGGGTCGAACGGCAGCTTCCTCGCCATGGCGCACACCCTAGTCGGCCGGGCGAGGGGCACTAGTTGATCACCCGCGGGCCGCGCAGGCCCGCCCGCTGCACGACCCGCTGGATGGTGAGGTCGCGCTCGTAGGGCCGGCCGACGAAGCGGATGTCGCGCAGGCCCTGCTCCTGGGCGGCGGACTCGAAGACGAAGTGGCCGTAGTTGAGGACCCGTCCGACGACCGGCTTCTCCACGGTGATGTCCAGGATCCTGCCCAGCGGCATGGTGGCGAGCTTCTGGGCCAGCACCCCGCGCACCCGGAAGACGCGCATGTTGGTGATGACGAAGCGGTCCATGTACTCCTCGAGCGCCCGCCAGGCCGCGTGCGCCCAGATCACGAACGCGAGCACGAAGGGGAACCACGCGATGTCGACCGGCGCCAGCAGGAACAGGTAGAAGACCAGGACGCCGACCAGCGCCTCGAGCGTGGGCACGACGTAGACGACCCAGTGGTGCAGGACCTCGTCGACGATGACCTCGCCCTCGTCCCGCAGCAGGTGCTTGCGGATCTTGGGGTCGAACGTGCGTCCCACCCAGCCCATGTCCGGCGCCCTAGCGGAAGAGCGCCGAGACGAACTCGATGAGGCTCTCGAAGGCCACGAACAGCGCGTCGGCCGCACCCTTCACGGCGCCCGCGGCGCCCGCGCGGCTGCGTGATGACGTAGAACAGCACGAACAGGAGCGCCACTCCGATCCCCAGCTTGCGCATGTGTGCTGCTCCGTCCCGAGTCGCAGGTGTCCTTCCGGCCCGCAGGCGCGCCACAGCGAGCTGGGCAGACCTGCACGCCATTGGTACCAGACCGCCCACGGGGGGTGCGGGAGGCACGCCCGGCGGCGGGCATGCCGCGTCCGGGGGCCGGGTAGGAGGGGGCCATGGACAGCGACCCTGACGAGGCCACCGTCGAGGCCGTCGGCCGGCTCACCGAGGCTCTCGAGACCACCGAGCGGGCCCGCGGACACCTCTACTCCTTCCACCAGCTGACCGGTCACGCCGACCTGCAGCTCGGTGACGCCGCTCGGCAGCTGCGCGAGGCGGGACACGGCGGGCTCGCGGACGAGATCGAGCGCGAGCTGGTCGGCCGCAACGTCCTGGACGGCCGGTGGACCTTCCAGGTCGTGGAGGAGTACGAGGACACCTACTTCCTCCCGTTCCGCGAAGCCGAGCGCCGGGTACGCGACCGGCTCACCGGCGGGCGACGCCACCTGCACGAGGCGAGGATGAAGGAGGAGCGTCGTACGCACGGCCACCCGCGGCACACCGCGGGTCCGGGCGCCTCCTCCTGACCGCGGGCTCCGATCCGGTGCCAGACTCGGCCCATGACCCCGGCTGCCCTGCCCGACCCGGCGCTGGTCGTCCTGGTGGGGGCAAGCGGGTCCGGCAAGTCCACCTGGGCCCGGGAGCGCTACCGGGCCGCCGAGATCGTCTCCTCCGACGAGCTGCGCGGGGTGGTGGGCAGCGGGCGCCACGACCTCGACGCCTCCGCGGAGGCGTTCGCCCTCCTCGACCTGATCGTGGCGGGGCGGGTACGTCGGGGGCTCACCACCGTCGTGGACACCCTCGGCCTGGACACCGAGCGCCGCCGGGCCCTGCTCGACCTGGCGCGGCGGCACGGGATCCCCGCGGTGGCGGTCGCCTTCGACACGCCGCCCGCCCTGGCCCGGGGGCGCAACGCCGAGCGGGACCGGCCCGTGCCCGCGCCGGTGCTGGCCCAGCAGCTGCGCACCGCCCGCGAGGTCGTCGACGCGCTCGGCGGCGAGGGCTGGGACCGGCTGCTCGTGGTGCGCGAGGACGCCCCGCCGCCGGCCCCGGCTCCCGCCCGGCCGGAGCCGGTCGGGGCCCGGGCCGGCTTCGGCGTCGTGCTCCAGGTCTCCCGCTTCCCGTGGGGCGAGGACCCGACGGGCTGGCTGCGCGACGTCGCCCTCGCCGCCGACGCGCACGGGTTCGCCGGGCTCGCGCTCATGGACCACCTCATCCAGATCCCCCAGGTGGGCACCGCCTGGGAGCCGATCCCCGAGCCGTGGGTGACGCTGGGGGTGCTCGCCGGCCTCGACACGTCGCTGCGGCTCGGCACCCTCTGCACGCCGGTCACGTTCCGGCCGCCCGGGATCACCGCGAAGGCCGCCGCCACGCTGGACGTGCTCTCGGGCGGCCGGGCCTTCGTCGGGGTCGGCGCCGGCTGGTTCGAACGTGAGCACCTCGGCTTCGGGCTGCCCTTCCCCCCGGCCGGCACGCGGCTCGACGCGCTCGAGGCCGGGATCGAGACCATGCGCGCGCTGTGGGCGGCCGGGACCAAGGCGTACGACGGTGCCGCGGTGGCGCTGCCGGAGACGACGTCCTACCCGCGGCCGGTCCACGACGTCCCGGTGATCGTCGGCGGCGGCGGCGAGCGGCGCACGCTGAGGATCGCCGCCCGCCTCGGAGACGGGTGCAACGTGCGGCTCACCGCGGACGACGAGACCCTCGACCACAAGGTCGCGGTGCTGCACCGGCACTGCGCCGACGTCGGGCGCGACCCGGCCGAGGTCGAGGTCACCGTCCTCGACGTCCCGGTCATCGGCGCCGACCGGGACGACACCTGGGAGCGGGTCGAGCGGCTGCGCGGTCGCTCGGCCGCGGCGACGTACGCCCGGCAGCACCACGCGGGCACGGCCGCCGACCACCGGGAGCGCTGGTCGCGGCTCGCGGAGCGTGGCGTCGGCACCGTGTTCGCGGCGCTGCCGGACCTCGCCGGCCCCGACGACGTCGCCCGGCTCGGCGCCGCGGTCCCCCGCTAGCCCGACACGGCGTCGAGCCAGCCGCGGACGGCGTCGTGGCGCTCGCCGTAGGCGACCCACACGTCGCGCACGTAACCGTCCGCCGACACCCCACCGTCGACCACGTCGGCGACCGTCGTCGTCCCTACCGGAGCCGTCACGTCGAGCCGGCGCCAGTGCCCGGCACCGAGCGCGACGGCGCCGCGTCGCAGCGCCATGAGCGCGTCCGGCCCGGCGCCCCGCTCGACGGCCGCGCACAGCACCACGAGGTGCACCGCGACCGACTGGACCGCGCGGCGCTCGGGTCGGCCCGGGTGCTGGGCGGCGTAGGCGTCCGTGAGCACCGTGCCCAGGTCACCGGGCCACGGAGCCATGGCCAGCGCCTCACCGAACGTGGCCCAGCAGCCCGGCGACGCACCTATGTAGGCGTGCGTAGGCCCGTCCTCGGGTCCGCCCACGTGGCGGCACCACGGGCACCGGACCGTCATGGTGGCGCCTACTCGGCGTAGCTCTCCAGCAGCGAGTCGGCCGCCGTGTAGGGGTCGCTGTCGCCGGCCGCGACCTTCTCGGCCAGGTCGTCGAGCTCGGTGCGCTCGTGCACGTCGCCCCACCGCTCGCGCAGCGCGGTGACCGCGATCGCCTCGATCTCGTCGCGGGCCCGGCGCACGCGGCGACGGGTGAGCTCGCCGGAGCTCTCCATCCAGTCCCGGTGCGCGTCGATCCTCTCCACGACCTCGTCGACGCCCTGCCCGGTCTGGGCGACGGTCTGCACGATCGGCGGCCTCCAGTCGTCGTCGCCGCGCTCGGCCAGCGCGAGCATGTTGCGCAGGTCGCGGCGGACCTGGTCGGCGCCGTCGCGGTCGGCCTTGTTGACGACGTACACGTCGCCGATCTCCAGGATGCCGGCCTTGGCCGCCTGGATGCCGTCGCCCATGCCCGGCGCGAGCAGCACCAGCGTGGTGTCGGCCAGGCCGGCGATCTCCACCTCGCTCTGGCCGACGCCGACGGTCTCGATCAGCACGACGTCGCAGCCGGCCGCGTCGAGCACCCGCAGCGCCTGCGGGGTCGACCAGGACAGCCCGCCGAGGTGCCCGCGGGAGGCCATCGAGCGGATGTAGACGTCCTTGTCGAGCGCGTGGTCCTGCATCCGCACCCGGTCGCCGAGCAGCGCGCCGCCGGAGAACGGCGACGACGGGTCGACGGCCAGCACGCCGACGCGCTTCCCGGCGCGGCGCAGCGCCGTGACCAGCGCGTTGGTGGAGGTGGACTTGCCCACGCCGGGCGAGCCGGTGATCCCGACGATCTGGGCGTGCCCGATGTGCGGCGCGAGCCCGGCCATCACCTCGCGCAGCAGCGGCGAGGCGTCCTCGACCAGCGAGATCAGCCGGGCGACCGCCCGGGCCTCGCCGGCCCGGGCGCGCTCGACGAGGTCGGGGACGGAGGCGGTGCCGCCTGCGGCGTCCGCTCACGCCGGGACGCGCAGGATCAGGGCGTCGCCCTGGCCGCCGCCGCCGCACAGCGCGGCCGCGCCGACGCCGCCACCGCGACGCTTCAGCTCCAGCGCGAGGTGCAGCACGATCCGGGCGCCGGACATGCCGACCGGGTGGCCCAGCGCGATCGCGCCGCCGTTGACGTTGACCTTGTCCTCGTCGAGGCCGAGCTCGCGGGCGGACACGATGCCGACGGCGGCGAAGGCCTCGTTGATCTCGACCAGGTCGAGGTCGGAGACCGCGATGCCCTCCTTGTCGACCGCCTTCACGATCGCGTTGGCCGGCTGCGTCTGCAGGGTCGAGTCCGGGCCGGCGACCTGGCCGTGCGCGCCGATCTCGGCGAGCCAGGTGCAGCCCGAGCTCCTCGGCCTTCGCCTTGCTCATCACGACGACCGCGCAGGCGCCGTCGGAGATCTGCGAGGCCGAGCCGGCGGTGATCGTGCCGTCCTTGTCGAACGCGGGCCGGAGCTTCGCCAGCGACTCCGCGGTGGTGTCGCCGCGGATGCCCTCGTCCTGGGAGACGACGACCGGGTCGCCCTTGCGCTGCGGGATCTCGACCGGGACGACCTCGTCGTCGAAGAGGCCGTTCTTCCACCCCTCGGCGGCGCGCTGGTGCGAGCGGGCGGCGAAGGCGTCCTGCTCCTCGCGGCGAGAGGCCGGCGGCCTCGGCGTTGCACGCTCGGTCAGCGCGCCCATCGCCTGGTCGGTGAACTGGTCGTGCAGGGCGTCGTAGGCCATCGAGTCGACGAGCTCGACGTCGCCGTACTTGAAGCCCTCGCGCGACTTCGGCAGCAGGTGCGGGGCGTTGGTCATCGACTCCATGCCGCCGGCGACGACGATCTCGTGCTCGCCGGCGCGGATGAGCTGGTCGGCCATCGCGATCGCGTTCAGGCCGGACAGGCAGACCTTGTTGATGGTGATCGACGGGAGCGACATCGGCAGCCCCGCCGCGATGCCGGCCGTGGCGGGCGGTGTTCTGCCCGGCCCCGGCCTGGATGACCTGGCCCATGATCACGTAGTCGACCTGGTCGCCGGTCACGCCGGCCCTCTCCAGCGCCGCCTTGATCGCGACGCCGCCGAGGTCCGCGGCGCTCTTGTCCTTGAGACCTCCGAGCAGCCGGCCGATCGGGGTGCGAGCACCGGCGACGATGACGGATCCGGACATGACGGCCTCCTGCGCAGAGTTGCGGTTCGGGCTCCGGGACGTCCCGGGCCACTGCGCTTCCGACGATACCCACGGACGATCCGTTGGGTGGGAGGGGGTGAGGGCGATCCGGGTGTCGGACAAGTCACAGTCCCTCGCGGCCGCGGGACCGTCGTACGACGATGGCGGGATGAGCGTGCGAGATCCCCGACCAGCTCTTCGTGTGCATCGACCACGTCGGCGTCGCCGTGCCGGACCTCGACGAGGCGATCGCGTTCTACCGCGACACGTTCGGCATGGAGGTGCAGCACGAGGAGACCAACGAGGAGCAGGGCGTCCGGGAGGCGATGGTCGCGGTCGGCGACTCCGGCTCGTGCATCCAGCTGCTGGCCCCGCTGACGCCCGAGCTCGACGATCGCCAAGTTCCTCGACCGCAGTCGGGCCCGGCCTGCAGCAGCTGGCCTACCGGGTCACCGACGTCGACCAGGTGTCGGCGTGCTGCGCGAGCGCGGCCTCCGGCTGCTGTACGACGAGCCGCGCCGTGGCACCGCGGGCAGCCGGGTCAACTTCGTCCACCCCAAGGACGCCGGCGGGGTGCTGGTCGAGCTCGTGGAGCCCGCAGCCGCGCACTGAGCCGCCCGGGTGGTCGAGCCTGTCGAGACCACCGTCCGGGTGGTCGAGCCTGTCGACCAGACCACCGTCCCGGACCGTCAGGTCATCTCGACAAGATCGATGACCCGTGGCTCGTGATTGGATGCCGGGCATGTCGGTGCGACACCTGTATCTCACGCGGCACGCCGAGCCGGACGACGACGGCAGGTTGACGGAGCGGGGTGTCCGGCAGGCCGAGTTGCTTGGGCGGCGCCTGTCGCACGTGCCCTTCGGAACGGTTCAGCACGGCCCGCTGCCGAGGGCGACGGAAACCGCGCAGCTCGTGGCCCGGCAGCTCGGCAGCCAGGCGCCGGTCGTCGAGCTCGACGCTGCCGGGGACTACGTCCCCCACGTGCCGTCCCCGGGCGAGGTCGACCCAGAGCACCGGGCCGGTGTGATGGCCTTCCTGGCTGACGTCTCGTCGGTGGAAGCGGCACAGGGAGCGGGGCTCGCGGCGGAGGCCATCCGGCTGCTGACCGGACCGGAGCAGGTCGAGGGCGACAGCCACCATCTCGTCGTGACGCACGCTTTCACCATCGGGTGGCTGGTTCGCCATGCGTGCGCCGCTCCGCCGTGGCGTTGGCTGGGGCTCGACCACGGCCACGCCGCTCTGACGGTGCTGCGGTACTTCACGGACCGGCCGCCGAGCGTGGTGGTGTTCAACGACATGTCGCACCTGCCCGACGAGCTGCGGTGGACGGGCTTTCCGGACCACATGAGGCTCTGACTCCCGTCCGCCTGGCCGAGTCGCACTCGGGTGGTCGAGCCCGTCGAGACCACCGCTCGTTCCCCGCCGTCATCTCGACGAGCTCGACGACCCGCCGCGCCACGTGCGCAGGGCTGTGCGATCCTGCGCCGATGCCGCCCCGACCCGTCACAGAAGACGACTCCAGCGGAGTGCGTCGCGCGTACGACCAGGTCGCCGAGCTCTACGCCAGCCGACTGCCCGACACGCGGGCTGAGGCTCCTCTCGACCTCGCGATGGTGGACGCGTTCGCGGATGCCGTCCGGTCGGCTGATCACGGCTACGTGTTGGACGCGGGATGCGGGACAGGCCGGATGAGTCGCTACCTCACGGCTCGGGGCTGCCAGGTGCACGGCCTCGACCTGTCGCCGCACATGATCCGCGTCGCCCGACGCGAGCAGCCCGCGCTTCAGGTCACAGCGGGATCCCTCACCCACCTGCCGTTCCTCGCCGACCGCTACTGCGGCGTCCTGCTCTGGTACTCCATCATTCACACGCCTCCTACGGGGCTCGCACGCGTGTTTGCCGAGGTGGTCCGGGTGCTGCGTCCCGGAGGCCGGGTGCTCGTCGGCTTCCAGTCCGGCAGCGGCACCCGTGACGTATCGGAGGGCTACCGCCGGCTCGGTCACGAGATCGACATCGAGCTCGAGCGATACCTGTTCACAGCGGACGAGATCGCCGCACAGCTTCGTTCCGCAGGACTCGAGGAGACCTGTCGCGTCGTACGCCGAGCACGAGGGTCCGAGCGGGACGCGCAGGCCTTCCTGCTGGCGGAAGCCGCTCCCGCCTGACGGCGCAGACCCCTTGCTCCCCCGGTGCTCCGCTGCAACATCGGCAGCCACACCCGGTCAGACCAGGTAGTCGCTGTCCCGCGCGTCGGTGACCAGCATGTGGCCCGGCGCGTGCGCGATCGCCAGCGACGGCCGGGACTCGGCCACCGCAGCCTGCGGGGTCACGCCGCACCCCCAGAACACCGGCACCTCGCCGGGGCGCACCTCGACCGGGTCGCCGTAGTCGGGGCGGTCCAGGTCGGCGATGCCGAGCGCCGCCGGGTCGCCGACGTGCACGGGCGCCCCGTGCACGGCGGGGTACCGCGCGGTCACCCGCACGGCGTCGGCGACCTGGGCGGCGGGCACCGGTCGCATCGAGACGACCAGCGGCCCGGAGATCGCGCCGGCGCCGCGGCAGCGGCGGGAGGTGCGGTACATCGGCACGTTGACGCCCTGCTCGACGTGCCGCACCGGCACGGCGGCCTCCAGGAGCGCCGCCTCGAAGGTGAACGAGCAGCCGATGAGGAACGACACCAGGTCCTCGCGCCACCACGACGTCGCGTCCGGGGTCTCCTCGACCAGCTCGCCGTCGACGTACACGCGGTACGCCGGGAGGTCGGTGCGGACGTCGCCGTCCAGCAGCGGCCCCGACACCTCGCCGGCGTCCAGCACGTCGAGCACCGGGCACGGCTTGGGGTTGCGCTGCGCGAACAGCAGGAAGTCGTAGGCCAGGTCCCGGGGCAGCGCGAGCAGGTTCGCCTGCGTCTAGCCGGCGCACCACCCGGCGGTCGGGAGTGACCAGTCCGGCGCGGAAGCGGGCCCGCGCCTCGGCCGGGGTCAGCGCGGCGGGCCGAACGTTGCCCGGTCACGGGCCTCCACCCACCGGAAGCGCAGCGGTCTCGCCCGGACGCACCTGGGCCGCCCGGTCCACGTCTCGTCGACGACGACCGCGACGACCGGATAGCCGCCGGTGACCGGGTGGTCGGCCAGGAACACGACCGGCTCGCCGCTCGGCGGCACCTGGACGGCACCGCGGTAGGCGCCCTCGCTGCGGTAGCTGCCGGTCGGCGCTCGACGGGCTCGAGCTCCGCGCCGAGCAACCGCATCCCGACCCGGTTGCTGCTGTCGGACACCGTCCACCCGGTCGAGACGAGCGAGGTCGGGGTCGCTCACCCAGCCGTCGCGCGGGCCCGCGCACGGCCCGCAGCACCACCGCGCCGTCGATCGCACGGCGGCGGCAGCGCGTCGACGATCGGGAACGCCGCACCGGGGGCCGACCGACCGGCAGCACGTCCCCCTCGTCCAGCGGCGCCGGACCGAGCCCGGCCATCACGTCGTGGCTACGGGACCCGAGCACCTCGGGCACGTCGACCCGCCGCGGACCGCGAGATAGGACTGCGCAGCCCGATCGGCGAGGCCCCAGCCGCACGACCGACCCCGCCGGAGCCGCGACGACGCGAGTACGGGCCCGACCTCGCGCCCGTCGACGGTCACGGGGCAGGGGGCGCCCGTCACGCACAGCAGGGCGGGGCCGCCCGACGGTCTCGAGCTCGAGGCCGCCGAGCGTCACCTCGAGCCCGGCGGCATCCTCGGGTTGGCGACGGCCCGGTTCGCCTGCCGCAGCGAGGCCCGGTCGGCGGCGCCGGACCGACCGACCCCGATCCCGGACGGGCCGCGCCGTCCGAGGTCCTCGACCACGCAAGCGGCCCGGAGGCGAGGACGCGCAGCGCGCCGTCACGAGGTCACCTCCGTGAAGCGCACCCGGGCGCCCGGACGCAGCAGCGCGGGCGGGTCGCGGTGCAGGTCCCACATCGGCGCGTCGGTGCTGCCGATCAGCTGCCACCCACCGGGCGACTCCCGGGGATAGACGCCGGAGTACTCGCCCGCCAGCCCGACCGAGCCGGCGGGCACCGCGGTGCGCGCGCTCGACCGGCGCGGGACGTGCAGGCGCTCGTCGCCGCCGACGAGGTAGCCGAAGCCGGGGGCGAAGCCGCCGAACGCCACCCGCCACAGGCGGCCGGTGTGCGCCTCGACCACCTCCCGCCCCGCCAGCCCGGTCAGCTCGGCGACGTCGGACAGGTCGGGGCCGTCGTAGCGGACCGGGATCTCGACGACGTCGCCGTCGTCTCCGTCGTCGCCGAGGATGTCGGCGGTCTCCGCGGGCCCGATGCCAGGAGCGCGGAGCGGAGGGCCGCCACCGACGCGGCGGCTCGGCCACCACGAGCACCGTCTCGGCGGCGGGGACGACGTCGGCGACGCCGGCGAGCCCACGCGCGCGCAGCGCGTCGACGTAGGCCACCACCGAGGCCGCGTCGCCGACCTCGACCAGGAGCGCCCGGTCGCCGTACGGCAGGACGTCGAGACGGGTCGCCGCGCTCACGCGAACGGATCGATCCCGACCCCGGCGGCCTCGAGCCGCCGCCGGACCTCCTCGGCCATCGCCACCGCGCCGGGCGAGTCGCCGTGCACGCACACCGAGTCCGCGGCGACGGCCACCCGTGAGCCGTCCACGGCGGTGACGGTGCCCTCGGTGACGAGCTGCACCACCCGGCGGGCGACCTCCGCCGGGTCGTCGAGGACGGCACCCGGCTCGCGCCGGGACACCAGCGTCCCCTCGGGGGTGTAGGCCCGGTCGGCGAAGGCCTCGCGCACCGCGCGGAGTCCGGCGGACTCGGCCGCCGCGAGCACGGCCGAGCCGGGCAGGCCCAGGAGCGGCAGGTCGCGGTCGACGGCGAGGACCGCCTCGACGACCGCACGCGCCTGCTCCTCGTGGTGCACGATCGCGTTGTAGAGGGCACCGTGCGGCTTCGACGTAGCGCACCCGGGTGCCCTCCGCGCGGGCCAGCGCGTCGAGCGCGCCGATCTGGTAGACGATGTCGTCGGTCAGCTCGCCGGGATCCATGTCGATGAACCGCCGGCCGAAGCCGGCCAGGTCCGGGTAGCCGACCTGGGCCCCGACCACCACGCCCTCCCGGGCGGCGACGGCGCAGGTGCGCCGCAGGGTGCTGGCGTCGCCGGCGTGGAAGCCGCAGGCGACGTTGGCGCTGGTGACCACGCGCAGCACCGCCTCGTCGTCGCCGAGCCGCCACCGCCCGTAGGACTCTCCGACGTCGCTGTTCAGGTCGACGACGCTCACAGGTCACCCAGCATGATCAGCGCGTTGTAGCCGAGGTAGAGCGTCAGCAGCCACGCCAGCACACCGACGACGAGCAGCCAGGCCGGGTAGCGGTAGCCACCCATCAGGTCCCGGCGCCGCCAGGCCACCCACAGCAGCACGCCGAAGCCGAGCGGCAGGATCAGCCCGTTGAACGTGCCGGCGAAGATCAGCAGCGTCACCGGCGTCTCCTGGATGGCGACGAACACGGCCGTCGTCACGGCGATGAAGCCGACCGTCAGCAGGTTGCGCCGGCGCTCGGAGACGCGGGAGGTGGTCATGAACGACACCGAGGTGTACGCCGCACCGATCACCGACGTGACGGCTGCGGCCCAGAGGATCAGGCCGAAGACCCGCAGTCCGATGTCACCGGCCGCGGCCTGGAAGGCGGACCCGGCCGGGTCGTCGGTCGCGAGGGACACGCCTCCCGCGACGACGCCGAGGATGGCGAGGAACAGCAGCACCCGCATCACGCCGGTGACCAGGATCCCCACCACCGAGCTGCGGGTGATGTCGCGGACGTGCTCGGGACCGGTCTGGCCGGAGTCGAGGAGCCGGTGCGCGCCGGCATAGGTGATGTAGCCGCCCACGGTGCCACCGATGATGGTGGTGACCGCCACGAAGTCGAACGTCTCGGGGAGGACGACGTTGACCAGCGCCTCGCCGACCGGCGGGGCCGAGGTGACCGCGATGACCAGCGTCGCGACGATCATCACCAGCCCGAGCAGGACGACCACCCGGTCGAGCGCGACCCCGGCCTTCCGGCTCAGGAAGATCCCGATCGCCAGGGCCGCCGAGACCGCGCCCCCGATCCGGGGGTCCAGGCCGAACATCGCGTTGGTGCCGAGCCCGGTGCCGGCGACGTTGCCGATGTTGAAGACCAGCCCGCCGAGAATGACGAGCCCGGCCAGCGCGTAGCCGACGCCGGGGAAGACCGAGTTGCCGAGCTCGTGCGCCCGCTGGCCGGAGACGCCGATGACCCGCCACACGTTCATCTGCACGGCGATGTCGACGAGCACCGACAGCACGATCGCGCAGGCGAACGCGGCGCCGAGGGCGACCGTGAACGAGGCGGTCTGCGTGATGAAGCCGGGGCCGATGGCGCTGGTGGCCATCAGGAAGATCGCCCCCATGATCGCGGACCGGTTGCCGCGGCTGACGCCGGTGCCGGCCGGGGTGTCGGTGTGGGCGTCGGGGGGTGCCGGGGGTGCTGCCGGCGCCGGTCTCCGGTGCGGGCGGGTGCTGAGAGGCGGCCATGGTGGCTCTCCTTCGTCCGAGTCCTTCGACCGTAGGTATTGTTCAACAATTCCGCAATACCCCGATCCAACAACCGGCCCCTAGACTGGCGGCATGACCGGCCTGGACCTGATGCTCGACGCCTTGGCCGAGGAGCGCCGCCGGCACCGGCCCGTGATGAGCACCTCCGCGGACCGCGCCGCCCGGGTGCTGCGCGAGCAGGTCGCCGAGGGCCGGCTGCCCTGCGGCACCCGGCTGCCCGAGGAGCGGCTGGCTGGTGCCCTCGGCGTCTCCCGCAACACCCTGCGCGAGGCGCTCAGCCAGCTGGTCGCCGAGCGGATCCTGGTGCGCGAGCCGCACCGCGGGGTGCTGGTGGCCACCCCCGACGTCGAGGACGTGCGGGACGTCTACCGGGTGCGCCGGCTCATCGAGGCCGGTGCGGCGCGGGACGGCACCGCGCACACCCCGGACCGGATCGCCGCGCTGCACGAGGCGGTGACCGAGGGCCGGGCCGCCGCGGCCCGCGAGGACTGGACCGCGGTGGCCAGCGCCAACCAGCACTTCCACCGCGCGGTGGTCGCGCTCGCCGGCAGCCCGCGCCTCGACGCGCAGATGGACCTGCTGCTGGCGGAGATGCGGCTGTTCTTCCTGCGGATGGGCCCCTCCGACACCTTCCACCGGCCCTACCTCGCCGAGAACGCCGCGATCACCGGGATGCTCGAGGAGGGGCGCCGCGAGGACGCCGCGACCCGCCTCACGGCGTACCTCACCGCCGCCGAGCAGCAGCTCGTCGACGCCTTCGCCGCCGCCTGAGGTGGACCGCGCCACCCGGCCCGGTGGTTCGCGCACAGTGGTCGAGACAGATAGGTCACACCCTGCTGACAGCTCGATTACCGCTGGGTAGATTCACGCCCATCCACGGCACGACGAGGTGCCCGTCCGGTAGTGCTTCCCCTCAGGAGTTCTCGTGCAGCAGATCCTCGACGCCATCAACGCCCGCGAGACCGGCGCCTCGGTCACCAGCGAGGACTTCGCGGCACTCGACCTCCCGGAGACCTACCGGGCGGTGACGGTCCACAAGGACGAGGCGGACATGTTCGAGGGGCTCGAGTCCCGCGACAAGGACCCGCGCAAGTCCCTGCACCTCGACGACGTACCGCTGCCCGAGCTCGGCCCCGGCGAGGCGTACGTCGCGGTGATGGCCAGCGCGATCAACTACAACACCGTCTGGACCTCGATCTTCGAGCCGGTCTCGACCTTCGGGTTCCTGGAGCGGTACGGGCGCGTCTCGCCGCTGGGGAAGCGGCACGACCTGCCCTACCACGTGGTCGGCTCCGACCTGGCCGGCGTGGTGCTCAAGACCGGGCTCGGCGTGCACGCCTGGCAGCCCGGCGACGAGGTCGTCGCCCACTGCCTTTCCGTCGAGCTCGAGGGGCCCGACGGGCACAACGACACGATGCTCGACACCGAGCAGCGGATCTGGGGCTTCGAGACCAACTTCGGCGGTCTCGCGCAGATCGCGCTGGTGAAGTCCAACCAGCTGATGCCCAAGGCCGACCACCTCACCTGGGAGGAGGCGGCCAGCCCGGGCCTGGTGAACTCCACGGCCTACCGCCAGCTGGTCAGCCGCAACGGCGCCGGGATGAAGCAGGGCGACAACGTGCTGATCTGGGGCGCCAGCGGCGGCCTGGGCGGCTTCGCCACCCAGTACGCCCTCAACGGTGGCGCCGTCCCCGTCTGCGTGGTCTCCAACGAGGAGAAGGCGGACATCTGCCGGAGCATGGGCGCCGAGCTGATCATCAACCGCAGCGAGGAGGACTTCCGGTTCTGGAAGGACGAGCACACCCAGGACCAGAGGGAGTGGCGCCGGCTCGGGGCCAAGATCCGCGAGCTGACCGGCGGCGAGGACGTCGACATCGTCTTCGAGCACCCCGGCCGCGAGACCTTCGGCGCGTCGGTCTTCGCGGCCCGCAAGGGCGGCACCATCGTCACCTGCGCCTCCACCAGCGGCTACCTGCACCAGTACGACAACCGCTACCTGTGGATGAACCTCAAGAGCATCGTCGGCTCGCACTTCGCCAACTACCGCGAGTCGTGGGAGGCCAACCGGCTGATCGCCAAGGGCATGATCCACCCGACTCTGTCCCGGACCTACCCGATCGACGAGGTCGGCCAGGCGGCCCTCGACGTCCACAACAACGTCCACCAGGGCAAGGTCGGCGTGCTCTGCCTGGCTCCGGAGGAGGGTCTCGGGGTGCGCGACCCGGAGATGCGGGACCGGCACCTCGACGAGATCAACCGCTTCCGTGGCATCTGACCGGGGAGCCTGCCGCGGATAGCCTCTTCCCATCGGTGAGACTGCGGTCTCGCGGACGCCCGCTCGGTGACCGGAGACCGCCCCGACGTGCCTTAGTCTCGACGGACCACGAACCTTGGAGGAAAGCCAGCGATGAGCGACCGACCCGGCCTGTCCATCTTCGACGACGAGAACGGCAACGACGACCGCAACGAGGCCACCCAGGTCATCCCGGTCGCCCGCACCAACAACCCCGAGCCGGCCCGGTCCGCGCCCGCGACCGGCCAGGCTCCCGGCTTCCCGGTGGTCCGCCGCGGGGCTACGACACGGCGGCCGTCGACCGCCAGTGGCACACCCTGGCCGGCGAGAAGGCCGGGCCTCGTCGCCAGCCTGGAGGAGGCCCGCGCGGCAAGCCGCCGCGCTCGAGAAGAAGGTCTCGGCGCCTCGAGACCAGGCTAGCGGAGAACGAGAGCCCGACGTACGCCGGCCTCGGCGGCCGCGCCAGCGAGATGCTGCGCCTTGCCGAGGAGCAGGCCGACGAGGTCCTGGTCGAGGCGCGGGCCCAGGCCAGGAGATCCGCAGCCGGGCCGCGAAGGACGCCGAGGCGCTCAGGGCCCAGGCGGCCCGCGACGCCGAGGACATGCGGATGGTCCAGCTCAAGGAGCTCGACGAGACCCGCTCCCGGTCGATCGCCGAGGTCGAGCAGGAGCGCAGCCACGTCCAGGCCGAGGCCGCCGACATCCTCGCCGCCGCCAAGCGCGAGGCCGAGCAGCTGCCGGCTCGCCGCCCAGCAGGAGACCAACACGCTGCGCACGGGCGCCAAGCGCGAGGCCGAGCAGGCCCGCGCCGCGGCCGACCGCGAGACGCAGGAGGCCCGCCGCGCGCTGGCCGTCGAGAAGGAGCGGCTCACCCGCGAGGCCGCCGAGCACCACTCCACCGCCACCGCCGAGACCGAGCGCCTGGTCAAGGAGGCCGAGGAGCGCGCCGCCGCCGCCGAGGACCGCGCCCGCGAGGCGATCGCCCAGTCCAGCACCCAGCGCAAGACCGCCCAGGAGGAGGCCGAGCGGCTGGTCAGCCACGCACGCCGCGAGGCGGAGCAGATCGTCGCCAGCGCCCAGACGCAGGCCAACAGCTTCGTCGCCACCGGTCAGGCCGAGGCCGAGCGCGATCTGCACGAGCTCCGGGTGGAGGTCGACCGCTCGGCAAGCGCCGCGACGCGATCGTCGCCCAGCTCGGCGCGCTGCGTGACGTGGTCGCCGGGTTCGGCGACGACAGCCCCGCCCGGCGGAGAAGGACGACAGCAGCAGTGAGCGCGCCCGTGGAGAGACCCGGCGCGTGACCCGGGAGGCGGCGACGTCGTCCGCCTCCCCGGGCACCGGGGGACGCAACGACGGATCCCGGGTGCTGCTGCACGCACCCGTTCGCGCTCGGGTTCTTCGCCGCGGCCGGCGCGCTGCTCGCCTGGTGGCTCGGCACGCTGATCCTCAGCGTCAGCTCCCTGCTCACGCTGATCGTGGTGGCGATGTTCCTCGCCGCCGGCCTCAACCCGCTGGTCGAGTGGCTGGGCCGCAAGGGTCTGAGCCGGGCCTAGGGCGTGGTCGTCGTCATCGCCGCGGTGCTGGTCGCCCTGGCGCTCTTCCTGGTCGCCCTCGTGCCGGTCATCGCCGACCAGGTGACCGCGATGGTCGACCGTGCCCCGGGCTGGGTCGAGGCCCTGCAGTCCAACGCGCTCATCCAGCGCCTCGACGAGCGCTACGACCTGCTGCAGAAGGCGCAGGAGTTCGTCACCAGCGGCGACTTCACCCAGCGGCTCTTCGGCGGTGCCGTCGGGGTCGGGGTCGCGGTGCTCTCCGCGCTCGCCAACGCGTTCATCGTGATCGTGCTGACGCTCTACTTCCTGGCCTCGCTCCCCCGCGTCAAGAGCGCCGCCTACCGGCTCGCCCCGGCCAGCCGCCGGAGCAAGGTGACCAGCATCGGCGACCGGATGGTGCACAACATCGGCGCCTACGTCTCCGGCGCGTTCGTGGTCGCGTTCTTCGCCGGCTTCTCGTCGCTGATCTTCCTGTTCATCGTCGGGCTGGCGGAGTACGCCGTGGCGCTGGCGGTCGTCGTGGCGCTGCTCGACGTGATCCCGATGATCGGGGCCACGCTGGGGGCGGTCATCGTGACGCTGATCGGCTTGGCGACCGACCCGACGATCGGTCTGGCCTGCGTGGTCTTCTACGTGATCTACCAGCAGGTCGAGAACTACGTGATCTACCCGCGGGTGATGGCCCGCTCGGTCGACATCCCGGGCTCGCTCATCGTGATCGCGGCGCTCATCGGCGCCGGGCTGCTCGGGGTCGTCGGCGCGCTGCTCGCGATCCCGACCGCCGCCGCGCTGCTGCTTGTCTTCCGCGAGGTCGTGGTGCCCGCGCCTCGACGCCCGCTGAGTCGAGTCCGACCCGGGCGCGTCCTTGAAGGCCGCGGTCGTCCGGTCGGCGTAGACGAGGTGTCGGCGGTCTCCATGGGCCCGTCCCACTCCCGCGGCAGCGGGACCGCGACGTCGGGGGCGACGCGCTGGACGATCTCGTCGAGGACGGTCTCGGCGTCGCCGACCCACAGGTGCTTGGCTCCGTCGACGCCCACCACCTCCGCGTGCGGCACCACCGAGAACCGCTCCCGGGCCTCGTCCGGCTGCAGGTAGTCGTCGTGCTCGGGGACGAGCGCGGTCAGCGGCTTGCCGGACACGGCCCAGGTCGTCAGGTGCTCGTGGTCGCTGAAGCGCAGCGGCGGGGACAGCAGGATCGCACCCCGCACCGCGGGGTCGTGCCCGTGCATGAGCGTCAGGTCGGTGCCGAACGACCAGCCGACCACCCAGATCGACGGCAGGTCGTGGAAGTCGGCGTACTCGATGGCCGCGGCCACGTCGTACCGCTCACCGCGGGCCTGGTCGAACTCGCCCTCGGACGTGCCCTGCATGCTGGCCGTGCCGCGTGTGTTGAACCGGAGCACGGCGACCCCGGCCAGCGCCGGCAGCCGGAAAGCCGCCTTGCGGAAGACGTGGCTGTCCATCATCCCGCCGTGCGTGGGCAGCGGGTGCAGGCAGACCAGCGTCGCGACCGGGTCGCGGTCCGCCGGCAGCGCGATCTCCCCCACCAGGGAGAGCCCGTCGGCGGTCTGCAGCGTGATCGCCTCGCGGCGCGCGGGCAGCACCGAGTTCGCACGGATCGGAGCCATGAGGTGATTCTCCCGCACCCGCGGTCGAGCCGCACCCCCCGGGTGGTCGATCCGCGCCCCCCGGGTGGTCGATCCGCGCCCACCGGGTGGTCGAGCCGCGCCTCCCGGGTGGTCGAGCCGGCCTCCGGGCGTCGATCCGCGCGCTTCGGGTGGTCGAGCCGTGCCGCACGGGTAGTCGATCCGCGCGTTTCGGGTGGTCGAGCTTGTCGAGACCACGTCATCTCGACAGGCTCGATGACCCGAGCCGGATGCTCGATGACCCGAGCCGGGAGGTCGATGACCCGACGCTCAGCGCCGGCTGTCCCGCGCCCCCCAGCAGCCGCTGTGCCAGTGCCGGCGCTCGTCGAGCCCGGTGGCGTCCCGGCTGAACGACGCCGGCAGGACCGGCCAGGCGACCACGTGCGGCGTCGCCGGCGGGATGGCTGGTGGCAGCCCGGGCAGGTGTAGGGCTTGGTGGCCGCCGAGCCGGTCACCCGGCGCACGACGTACTCCTCCCCGCCGTACACCTCGACCCGGTCCGGCACCGGGCTCAGCGTACGCTGTAGTCGCGGAAGCCCCTGCCGGTCTTGCGGCCGAGGTAGCCGGCCGTCACCAGGTGCTCGAGCAGCGGGGCGGGGGCGAAGCCGGGCTCGCGGAACTCGAGGTAGAGCTCGCGCTGGATGGCCAGCGAGACGTCGTTGCCGACCACGTCGAGCAGCTCGAAGGGTCCCATCGGCAGGGCGCAGCCGTACTTCATCGCGGTGTCGATGTCGTCGGCGGTCGCGTAGTGCGCCTGCAGCATCTTGACCGCGTCGTTGAGGTAGGGGAACAGCAGCGCGTTGACGATGAAGCCGGACCGGTCGCCGCAGGAGACCGCCACCTTGCCGACCTCGGCGCACAGGGCCCGGGTGGTCTCGGCGACCTCGTCGGCGGTGCTGACGGTGCTGACCACCTCGACCAGCTTCATGACCGGGGCGGGGTTGAAGAAGTGCATGCCGACGACGTCCTGCGGGCGCCTGGTCGCGCTGGCCAGCGAGATCACCGGCAGCGACGAGGTGGTGGTCGCCAGGATCGCCCCGGGCTTGCAGATCTCGTCGAGGTTCTCGAAGAGCACCGTCTTGACCTTGAGGTCCTCGGCGATCGCCTCCACGACGAGGTCGACCCCGGCGAGGTCGTCGAGCGACGTGGTGCCGATCAGCCGGCCCAGCACCTCCTCCCGGGCGGCCTCCTCGAGCTTGCCGCGCTGGATGGCCTTGTCCAGCGACCGCTCGATCGTCGCCCGGACCCGGTCGACCTTGGCGTGGCTGCGGCCGACGTACGTCACGTCGAAGCCGGCCTTGGCGAACACCTCGACGATGCCGGTGGCCATCGTCCCGGTGCCGACCACGCCGACCGTGCCGACGTCGTGGCGCAGCTGCGGCTGCTCGTCGGCGGACGGCGTCAGCGCGTCCTCGACCACGACCGGGCTGTCGGCGTCCTCGTAGGTGTAGAAGCCGCGCCCGGTCTTGCGGCCGAGCATGCCGGCGGTGACCATCTGCTTGAGGATCGGGGCGGGGGCGTGCAGCCGGTCGCGGCCCTGCTTGTACATCGTGTCGAGGATCTCGTACGCCGTGTCCAGCCCGATCAGGTCCAGCAGCGCCAGCGGGCCCATCGGGTAGCCGCACCCGTAGCGCATCGCGGCGTCGATGTCCTCGCGGGAGGCGTACCGGCCCTCGAACATCGAGGCGGCGTGGTTGAGGTAGCCGAACAGCAGCGCGTTGGCGATGAAGCCGGCCTTGTCGCCGCAGATGACCGGGGTCTTGCCGAGCGACCGAGCCAGGTCGGCGACGCCGTCGAGCACGTCGGGCTCGGTGACCACGGTGCGGATGATCTCGACCAGGTTCTGCACCGGCGCGGGGTTGAAGAAGTGGACGCCGACGACCCGGTGCGGGTGACTGGTGGCGGTCCCGATCTCGGTCACCGACAGCGAGGAGGTGTTGGTGGCCAGGATCGCCTCCGGCGCGACGATGGCGTCGAGTCGGCGGAACAGCTCCTGCTTGACCGGGAGCTGCTCGACGATCGCCTCGATGACGAACTCGCAGTCCTTGACCTCCTCGAGCGAGGTGGTGAACTGGATCCGGTCGACCAGGGCGGCCTGGTCCTCCTCGGAGAGCTTGCCGCGCTTCACGGCCCGGCCGGTGGAGTGCTCGACGTGCTGACGCCCCCGCTCGAGCGACTCGTCGGTCAGCTCGACCCCGACGACGTCGTACCCGTTGCGGGCGAAGACCTCGGCGATGCCGGCACCCATCGTGCCCAGGCCGACGACGCCGATGCTGCGGAGCTCCCGCCGGGTGCTGGTCATGCGGCGCATCATGACACGTCCCTCCGGCCGCGGGCCGTGAGCCACCTCACCCGTCCGGACCGGCCGGGGGTGCAGGTAGATTCCTGCGCCGTGAGACTCGTCGTTGCCCGGTGCCAGGTCGACTACGCCGGTCGGCTGACCGCCCACCTGCCGATGGCCACCCGGCTGCTGATGGTGAAGAACGACGGGTCCGTGCTGGTGCACTCGGACGGCGGCTCCTACAAGCCGCTGAACTGGATGTCGCCGCCGTGCAAGGTCGTCGAGGGCAGCACCGACGACGGCGTCGACGAGTGGCTGGTCACCGGCAAGGACGGCGACACGCTGCGGATCCTGCTCGAGGAGGTGCTCCACGACTCCGAGCACGACCTCGGGATCGACCCGGGCCTGCAGAAGGACGGCGTCGAGAAGCACCTGCAGGCGCTGCTCGCCGAGCACCCGGCCACGCTGGCCGACGGGCTGACGCTGGTACGCCGCGAGTTCCCGACCGCGATCGGGCCCGTGGACCTGATGTGCCGTGACGCCGCCGGCGCCTCGGTGGCCGTCGAGATCAAGCGACGCGGCGAGATCGACGGCGTCGAGCAGCTCACCCGCTACCTCGAGCTGCTCAACCGCGACCCGCAGCTGCGACCGGTGCGCGGCATCTTCGCCGCCCAGGAGATCAAGCCGCAGGCGCGGGTGCTGGCCACCGACCGCGGGATCTCCTGCGCCGTCGTCGACTACGACGCGCTGCGGGGCATCGACGACCCCACCGAGCGCCTCTTCTGACCGCCGACTTGTCAGGGCGTCGCGGCGCCGGGGCGCATCCACGCTCTGACAAGTCGGCGGGAGGGCGCGGAAACGCCCCGGGCGGGCCATGGGCACGGCCGCCGAGCGCGCCTACGGTCGTGGGATGACCACCACGCCCACCACCCCGTCCTCGTCCTCCCCCGCCGAGCTGGTGGGCGCCGCCGTCGAGCGGCTGTTCCTCGCGATGGTGGAGGGCATGGACGTCGTCGCGGTGGCCATCGGGGACCGGCTCGGCTACTACCGGGCGCTCGACGAGGCACCCCGCACCCCGGCGGAGCTGGCCGAGGCGACCGGGTCGCACGAGCGCTACGCCCGCGAGTGGCTCGAGCAGCAGGCGATGTCCGGGTACGTCGTCGTCAAGGGTGCGGCCTACGCACTGGCCCCGGGGGTCGCCGAGGCCCTGGCACGGCCCGGCACGTCGTCCTGGGTGGCGCCGATGCTCCGGCAGTTCGCCGCCGCCGCGGAGCACTGGACCGCCGTCGCCGAGGGCGCCCGCACCGGGTCGGGTCTGCCGTGGGCGGGTTTCGGCCGCGACATGTACGAGGCGCAGTCCGACATGAACGCGGCGCCGCTGCTGGAGTCGCTCGCGAACACCTGGCTGCCGGCCGCGTTCCCGGTGCTGCACGCGCGGATGGCGGCCGGCGAGACGGTGCAGGTCGCGGACGTCGGCTGCGGGGGCGGCTGGGCCGGCATCGCGCTGGCCCGGGCGTTCCCCGGCGTGCGCGTGGACGGCTACGACATCGACGGCCCGACCATCGAGCTGGCCCGGGCCAACGTGGAGCGGGAGGGCCTCTCCGACCGGGTGCAGATGCTCCAGGGCGACCTCGCGGAGAGCGCCCCCGACGCGGCGTACGACCTGGTGATGGCCTACGAGTGCATCCACGACATGCCGCACCCCGTGCCGGTGCTGACCGCGATGCGTCGGATGGTGCGCCGGGACGGCCGGGTGCTCGTGGCCGACATGGCCGGGGCGGAGGAGTTCACGCCGGACGGCGACCCGACGCAGCGCGCGCTCTATGGCTACAGCGTGCTGGTCTGCCTGCCCGACGCCATGAGCGGCAACCCGGACGGCGCGACCGGCACCGTGATCCGGCCCTCGACGATGGACCGCTACGCGCGCGAGGCCGGCTTCGCCGGGGGCACGCCGCTCCCCGTGGACCACGAGATCTGGCGGTTCTACGAGCTCACGAGCTGACGAGGTCGGCCACCTCGTCGGCGCAGCCCCACGAGAGGGTGACGCCGGCACCGCCGTGGCCGTAGCAGTGCACCACCCGCGTCGCCCCCCGGCGCTCCTCCTCGAGCCGGACCGTCGGACGGGCCGGTCGGAGCCCGACGCGGTGACCCAGCACGCGGGCCGGGCCCAGCTCGGGCACGAGCTCGGTGGCCCGCTCCAGGATCAGCTTGGCCACGTCGGGGTCGGGCCGGCGGTCCCACTCCCCCTCGTCGTCGGTGCCGCCCACCACGATGTCGCGGCTGCGGGGCACCACGTAGACCGGGCCGGACGAGTCCAGCCACCAGCGGTCGAGCCCGACCTGCTCGACCAGCACCACCTGACCGCGCACCGGGAGCACGGCCGCGTCGGACGCCATCAGCCGGGCCCCGAGGCCGGTGGCGTCGACGACCACCTCGGCGCCGGCACCCTGCGGCAGCTCGTGGAGCGCCATCCGGGTCAGGGTGCCGCCGAGCTCCTCGGCGCGGCGGACCAGCCAGCGCAGGTAGAGGGGCATCTCGACCACCGGCGCCTCGAAGGTCCACCCGTCGACGTAGGGGGCTGGCATGGTGGTGACCCGGGTCAGCGTGGGCACCGCGGTGGCCCACCACGGGTCGACCGCCGCCGTCCGGTGCAGCTCGGTGCCCCGGCGCATCCGGATGCCGGTGGCGTCGTCGCGCGCGAGCCGCTCGAGCTCGGAGAACGTCGCCGACGACCACGCGGTGACGCGCTCGTAGGGGTAGGCACGGTAGGGGTACCACAACGCAGCGGCCACGGCCGAGGTCGTCTCCAGCGGCAGGTCGCGGGCCAGCACGTCCACCCGGTGCCCCCGCTCCAGCAACCGGACGGCGCAGGAGAGCCCGATGACACCCGCCCCGACCACGATCACCCTCGCCACGGCCCGAGTCTGCCCGACCGGGTGCGAACCGGTCGAGGAACCAGCGACCGCAGGACCCACCCTCGCGAAACCTACCGCTGCGTAACTTTCGGTGGAACGCCTCGTTGCCCCCTCACATGGAGGTGGTCACGTTGCGCAACCCGCGCGCCCTGGTCCTGACCCTGCTGACGGTGCTGGTCGCCGGCCTGATGAGCGCGGGGATGACATCCCCCGCCTCCGCGCACGAGGAGCGGCCGGCGGTCTTCCCCGACGGCAGCGGCAAGCGCCCGACGTACCTGGGCCTGGACAACCCGCGGCACCGCGTGGTCTGCAAGCCCGACAGCGAGCGGCGGATCCGGGAGATGCGGCCGGGCCGGCTCAAGCGCACCAACCTCGCGCTGCTCGAGCACTGCGACTACCGCTCGATCCAGACCGCGGTCAACTCCATCAAGCGCCGCAACACCTCGATCTACATCCTGCCCGGCGTCTACCACGAGAAGCGGTGGGCGTCGAAGAAGCGCAGCAGCTACTGCGCCAACCTGGAGACGTCCTCCGACGACCCGCTCGGCGACGCGGCCACCTACATCGGCAGCCTGAGCTCCCCCGACACCGGTGGCACCGCGGCCGCCGAGGACGAGCCGGGCGGGTCCGACCCCATCGCCATGTCGTACGCCGACCTGCTGCGCTGCCCGCACAACCTGAACCTCATCGCCATCCTGGGCGACCGCACGCCCGACAACGACTCGATCAAGTGCGACAGCCGCTTCTGCGGCACACAGCTCGTGGGGACCGGCCGCCGCAAGCTCGACGTGGTCGTCGACAACCGGTTCGCGAAGCTCAACGCGATCCGCGCGGACCGGGCCGACGGCGTGCTGATGCGCAACTTCACCGTGCAGCAGGCCGAGTTCAACGCGGTCTACGTGCTCGAGACCGACGGCTTCGTGCTGGACCGGCTCGTCACCCGCGGCAACGACGAGTACGGCATCCTCGCCTTCGCCTCCGACCACGGCCTGATCCAGCGCACGAACAACTACTACAACGGCGACTCCGGGATCTACCCCGGATCCGCCTCCGACGTCAACGGCGACAACCCGGACTTCGAGCCCACCCGCTACGCGATCGAGATCCGCAACAACAAGAGCCACGACAACACCCTCGGCTACAGCGGCACGGCCGGTAACTCGGTCCTCGCGCACGGCAACAAGTTCTTCGACAACGCGACCGGCATCTCCACCGACTCGCTCTTCCCGGGACACCCGGGGCTCCCGCAGGACCACGCCCGGTGGACCCGCAACGAGATCTACTCCAACAACGAGAACTACTACACGGAGTACGTCGACAAGGGCGTGTGCGACAAGCCGATGGCCGAGCGCGGCTACCTCGAGGGCACCGTCTGCCCGGTCGTCCCCGTGCCGGTCGGCACCGGGGTGCTCATCGCGGGCGGCAACTTCAACTCCACCGACCACAACTGGATCTACGACAACTGGCGTTACGGCACCATGCAGTTCTGGGTGCCCGCCCCGCTGCGCGACGAGTTCGACCCGAGCAAGCTCTACGACACCTCGAACTACAACCGCACGTTCGCCAACAAGATGGGCATCTCCCGCTCGGGGGCGAAGCGGCACAACGGCAGCGACTTCTGGTGGGACGACCAGGGCCTGGGCAACTGCTGGGAGGACAACGCCTCCTCCCGTGGCAAGCCGACCGACAACTTCCTGGTCGACCCCGGGCCGTGCGCCGACGGCGGCTCCAAGGTCGTCCCGGGTGCACCGGTGAAGGACGCCGGCTTCCTGTCCTGCAGCCAGTACGACCGCAGCGACCCGACCTGGCGACACCCTCCGGAGTGCGACTGGTTCGACTCCCCGGCACGGCCGACCGATGCGTCCGCTGCTCCGGTGCCGATGTCCGCGACGACCGCGACGCCCGCGGGCGACGGTCCCCTGGGAGCCAACCTGATGACGTTCGGCCTCGGCGTGCTGGCCATGGGCGGCCTCGCGCTGGGCCGGGGGCGCGCAGCCGCGAGGCGCTGAGGTGGCGTTCTCGACCCGGCACCTGCTGGTGCTGCTGACCGCCCTCGCCGTCGTCACGCTCGGCGCCGGGGTGGCGGTGGCGGGCGCGCCGCCGCGCCTGGCCGCGACCGGGCCGACCGACGTCGACGGCGTGTCCGCGACCGCGGTCTTCGAGGTGGCCGACCGCACGATCCGGCAGGTCCGCTACCGCGACGGGCACGACCTCGTCTACTCGTTCCAGCTGCGCAACGACGGGAGGCTGCCGGTCGCGGTCGAGGGCCTGGCCCCGCTGGAGCGGGCGCCGCGCCTCTTCCGCTACCTGCGCCTCGAGGGCCCCGGCTCGGCCACCGAGTTCGACGTACCGTCCGGGGCGGTCGTGCCGGTCCGGCTGGTGATGCGGATGGAGTCGTGCGAGACCCTGTCCGCCCGCGCCGGCAGCTTCGCGACCGAGATGGCCGTGCGCACCGGCGCGCGGGCTTCGTGGACGACTCGGTGGTCGTCGAGCTGCCCGAGCAGGTGCACACCGGCTCGCCGCGCGAGGCCTTCTGTCCCGAGGCGACGGCGAGCTCGCGGCCGCCGGGCTGAGTCCGGCAGGCCCTACGTCGCGTGGGGGCTTCCGTTCTCATGACCCGGGCGCCGCAGGTCCGCCACGAAGATCGAGTGCCCGTCGCCCATGTTCTCGACGTCGACGACGAGCTGGACCGGCACCTCGGAGCCGTCCCGCCGCAGGGCAGGGACCTGCACGGCACGGCCGATCAGCGGCTTGCGGCCCGCCAGCAGGTGCATCGTCAGCCCGGCCACGTGTGCCTGGCGGAACCGCTCGGGGATGATCGCGACCAGACGTCGGCCCACGATCTCCGCGGGGTCGTCGTAGCCCAGCAGCTCGAGCGCGGAGGCGCTCATCGCCAGGATCCGGCCTCCCTCGTCCGCGGCGATCAACGCCTGGACCGACTCGCTCACCCGGGCCAGGTCCCCGTCGACCAGCGGGTCTGTGGGCGCCGGCGACTCGCCCTCCACGGACCAGGGCTCGGGAGCCCTGCCCTCAGCCTGACCGACGACCTGGCGGCAGAGCCAGCGACGGAAGCCGCGGATCTCGGGCTGCGTGGGCGGGGTCATCAGGCGGTTGTCGCGGGACAGGTCCAGGGCCGCCTCGATGGCCCGGTCGAGGGTGGCGAAGCTGCGCACCGACGCCACCGGGACCTCGAGGACCACGCTCGCCTGGGAGACCTTCGGCTCGACCGCGTCGGCCATCAGCACGTCGGGGTCGTGGGTGACCTCGACCTGGGGGACCTGCTCCTCGAGGATCGCGATGGCGTCGGTCGCCTCGGCGTGCATCTGGATCGGTTCGGCCTGGCTGTCGTCGTCCAGGCTCAGCAGGAGGTACTCCCGCAGCAGCGTCTCGGCGTGCTCCTGCCAGGCCATGTGCAGCAGCAGCGGCATGTTGAGCAGCTGAACGGTGACCGTCTCCCCCTTGGCCCGTGCGGACGGGGCGTCCGAGTGCGGCGCGACCGCCTCGTCGAACGGTCCGGGCGCGGCGAGGTGGAACCACACCGTCTTCCCGTCGCGGCGCTGGGTGACCCCCCAGTCGTCGACCATCTGCTCGAGCAGCATCAGTCCCCGGCCGGTGCCGGCCGTCGCGGCGTAGCGCCTGCGTGAGGGCAGGTGCCGGCTGCCGTCGGCGACGTCGACCCGGAGGCCGTCGACGTCGAGGACGGCACGGACGTCGATGGGCGTGCCGGCGTGCAGGATGGCGTTGGTGACCACCTCGCTCACCAGGAGTACGGCGGTCTCGGTGAGGTCCTCCCGGCCGGCCTCCCTCAGCAGCTCGCGGACGAGGTCGCGGGCGGCCGATACGCTGCTGGGCGTCGGCGGCAGGCGGCGCTCGACCGACCCCGGTCGCTCTGCCGTGCTGGTGCCACCGCTCAACGGTTCCCGCCCCTCTCGCTCACATTCTGGACCCTGCCCGGGTCCAAGTCACGCATCGGGTACCCCGTCGCGCCGTCGCGCAACCACCCGGCAGCGACTGGATCCGTCTCGTGGTGAAGGTTTGGCGATCAATTACCGCCGTCGGGACCGGGTTGCTCCGCGGTGCCCGGGAGCTCGTTGGCGGCCCGGATGGCGGTCACGATCCCGCCCATGATCTCCGTCAGGCCGAAGTCCTTGGGGGTGAACACGGCCGCCACCCCCAGGTCCCTGAGCCGGGCGGCGTCACCGGACGGGATGATGCCGCCGACCACGACGGGCAGGTCCTCCAGCCCCTGCTCACGGAGGCCGTCCAGGACGGCCGGCACCAGCTCCATGTGCGACCCCGAGAGGATCGACAGGCCCACGCAGTGCACGTCCTCGGCGACCGCCGCCGCGACGATCTGCTCCGGCGTCAGCCGGATGCCCTGGTAGACGACCTCGAAGCCCGCGTCTCGGGCCCGCACCGCCACCTGCTCGGCGCCGTTGGAGTGGCCGTCGAGTCCCGGCTTGCCGACCAGCAGCCGCAGCCGGCCACCGAGCTCCTCGCCGGTGCGGCGCACCTGCTCGCGCACCGCGGTGAGCTCGGCCCCGGCCTCGGCGACCCCGACCGCGCCCGAGACACCCGTCGGTGCCCGGAACTCGCCGAACACCTCGCGCAGCGTGCCTGCCCACTCCCCGGTCGTCGCGCCGGCCCGCGCGGCCGCGAGGGTGGCCTCCATCAGGTTGGCGTCGGTCTTGGCGTCGGCTGCCAGTCGCGCCAGCGCCCGGTCGACGGCCGCCTGGTCCCGCTCGGCACGCCACTGCTCGACCACCCCGACCGCGGCGCGCTCGGCCTCGGGGTCGGCGGCCTGGATCGCGGTGTCGAGGTCGGCGGTGAGCGGGGAGTGCTCGGTCGACTCGAAGCGTTGACGCCGACGACCTTCTCCTCCCCCGACTCGATCCGGGCCCGCCGGGCCGCGTGCGAGGTCACCAGGGCCTGCTTCATGTAGCCGGACTCGACCGCCGCGATCGCGCCGCCCATCGCCTGCACCCGGTCGATCTCCTCGCGCGCCCCGGCGACCAGGTCGGCGACCTTCGCCTCGATCACGTGGAGCCGTCGAAGATGTCGTCGTACTCCAGCAGGTCGGACTCGAACGCCAGCACCTGCTGCAGCCGCAGCGACCACTGCTGGTCCCAGGGCCGGGGCAGGCCGAGCGCCTCGTTCCACGCCGGCAGCTGGACGGCGCGGGCGCGGGCGTCCTTGGACAGCGTGACGCCCAGCATCTCCAGGACGATCCGCTGCACGTTGTTCTCCGGCTGCGCCTCGGTGAGGCCGAGCGAGTTCACCTGGACGCCGTAGCGGAAGCGGCGCATCTTCTCGTCCTCGACGTCGTAGCGCTCCCGGGTGATCTCGTCCCACAGCTGCACGAACGCACGCATCTTGCAGGTCTCCTCGACGAACCGGACGCCGGCGTTGACGAAGAAGGAGATCCGGCCGACCACGGTGGCGAAGTCCTCGGGCGCCACCTGGCCGGAGTCGCGCACGGCGTCGAGGACGGCGATGGCGGTGCACAGGGAGTAGGCGAGCTCCTGCGTCGGCGTCGCCCCGGCCTCCTGCAGGTGGTAGCTGCAGATGTTGATCGGGTTCCACTTGGGGATGTGGTTGACCGTGTAGGCGATCAGGTCGCTGGTCAGGCGCAGCGAGTGCTCGGGCGGGAACACGTAGGTCCCCCGCGAGAGGTACTCCTTGATGATGTCGTTCTGGGTGGTCCCCGGCGAGCCGGCCGTGCACCTCCTCGAAGTCGTCGGTCGCGGATCCGGCCGCCACCGCCTGCTCCTCGGCGACGACCTGGTAGAGCGCGAGCAGCCACATCGCCGTCGCGTTGATCGTCATCGAGGTGTTCATCTCGGCGAGCGGGATGTCCTCGAAGAGCCGGCGCATCTCCCCCAGGTGCGGGACCGGCACGCCCACCTTGCCGACCTCGCCGCGGGACAGCGGGGAGTCCGGGTCGTAGCCGGTCTGCGTCGGCAGGTCGAAGGCGACCGACAGGCCGGTCTGGCCCTTGGCGAGGTTACGCCGGTACAGCGCGTTGGACTCGCTCGCCGAGCTGTGCCCGGCGTAGGTCCGCATCACCCACGGCCGGTCCTTCTCGCGCGGGCGGTGGCCGGCGGCAGTGCCTCGCCCGGGTCCTCGGAGGGCTGCGCGGTGTGCGGCGTCTGGCTCATGGAGCCGAGCGTACGGCCGGCGGAACCCGTCGGTAACCTGCATGTGAACTGTCCCACTCTGCCAACTAGGTCACAGCGGGCGGGTCACCGGGGGCCGGCCCTCAGGCCGAGGCGGCCCGCCTCTCCACCTGGAGGACGCCGCGGATCCGGGTGAAGGCGATGACCCGGCGCAGGGAGGGCCGGCAGCCTCGCAGCGTCAGGGTCCGCCCCGAGCGCTCCATCCGCTTGCTGGCGGCCGCGAGCATGGTGAGCCCGGTGACGTCGATGGACTCCACGTCGGTGAGGTCGACCACGACGTCACGGTGGCGACGCATGTGGGCCCGCAGCGCCTCGCGGACCACCCCGGTCGACCGGCCGTCGAGCCGGCCGGCGAGGACCAGCGCCGCTCCGTCCGTGCTGACGTCCATGCCACTCCCGCGTGTCCACGGGGCCGACTCCCCGATGACCGGCCCTCAGACACTATGACGCAGCGGCAGCGGTAAAGGTTGTCTGACGACCGGGCCGGAGTGTCGTGGCTCAGGGCGCCGGCTCGGGGACCTCGACCCGCGTGACCTCGACCCCGAGCCGCTGCAGCGTCTCCGCGAAGCGCGGGTAGCCCCGGTCGATGTGGTGCGACTCCGCCACCACCGTCGTACCGTCGGCGGCGAGGCCGGCGAGCACCAGCGCCGCCCCGGCGCGGATGTCGTGGGCGACGACGGGAGCACCCGAGAGCACCGGCTTGCCCCGGACGACGGCGTGGTGACCGTCTGTGCGCAGGTCCGCACCCAGCCGGGCCAGCTCCTGGGCGAACATGAAGCGCGCCTCGAAGACGTTCTCGGTGATCATCGCGGTGCCCTCGCTGACCGCTGCCAGCGTCATCGCGAACGGCTGCAGGTCGGTGGGGAACCCCGGGTAGGGCAACGTCACCACGTCGAAGGCCCGAAGCCGCTTCTCCACGGTCACCGTGAAGCCGTCGTCGTCCGCGGTCACCGACCCCCCGGCGGAGGCGAGCTTGTCGAGGACGATGTCGAGGTGCCGGGCCCGGCCGCCGTGCACCGTCAGCTCGCCCCCCGCCACCGCCGCGGCGAAGGCCCAGGTGCCGGAGACGATCCGGTCGGGCACGGTCGCATGCTGCACCGGGTGCAGCTCGTCGACTCCCCGGATGGTGAGGGTGGAGGTGGTGACCCCCTCGATGTCGGCGCCCATCGCGACGAGCATCTCGCAGAGGTCGCTGATCTCCGGCTCGCGAGCGACGTTGTCGATCACCGTCGTACCGTCTGCGAGGACCGCGGCCATCAGCAGGTTCTCCGTCGCGCCCACGCTCGGGAAGTCCAGCCACAGGTTCGCTCCCCGCAGCCGGTCCGACACCTCGGCGACCACGAAGCCGTGCTCGATGCGCACCTGGGCACCGAGCTCGTGGAGCCCGGTGATGTGCATGTCGAGGCCCCGCGAGCCGATGTTGTCACCCCCCGGCAGCGCCACTCTCGCCCGTCCGCAGCGAGCCACCAGCGGCCCCAGCACGCTGATCGACGCGCGCAGCCGGCGGACCAGGTCGTAGGGCGCCTCGTGACCGAGGTCCGCGGGAACGTCGATCGACACGACGAGGGTGCCGGTGAGCTCCTCGCCGCTCAGCGAAGCCGGAGCAGCCGGGGCGTCCGGCGAGACCGCCACGGTGCACCCCAGCTCCTCGAGCAGCCGGGCCATCACGTGCACGTCGAGGATGTCGGGCACGTTGGTGACGACCGTGTGCCCGGTGGCCAGCAGGGAGGCCGCCATCAGCTTCAGGGCGCTGTTCTTGGCGCCGCCGACCGGGACCGAACCCGTCAGCGGCGCCGAGAGGGGGCCGCGCGAGACGACCTGGAAGCCTTCCACCGCCCCGATGCTAGTGGTGCGACATTCCGCACCTGGGCGGGCGGTCGCCGGCGCACCGCCCGGCTCTAGGCTGAGGTCATGGTCAACCTCACCCGCATCTACACACGCACCGGCGACGCCGGCGAGACCCGGCTCGGCGACATGAGCGTCACCACCAAGAACGACCTGCGCCTCCACGCCTACGCCGACGTGGACGAGACCAACGCGCAGATCGGGCTGGCGTTGAGCACCGGCGGTCTCGACGACGACGTGGTGAAGGTGCTGACCACCATCCAGAACGACCTGTTCGACGTGGGCGCTGACTTCTGCACGCCGGTCGTGGAGACCCCGGAGTTCCCGCCGCTGCGGATCGAGCAGTCCTACGTCGACCGCCTCGAGGCGTGGTGCGACCACTACAACGAGGACCTGCCCAAGCTCCGGTCCTTCATCCTCAACGGCGGTACGCCGGGTGCGGCCCTCCTGCACGTCGCGCGCACCGTGGCCCGGCGCGCGGAGCGGGCCGGTTGGGCCGCCTACGCCGAGCACGGCGAGACCATGAACGTCCTCGCGCTGAAGTACCTGAACCGGCTCTCGGACCTGCTGTTCATCCTGGCCCGGCACGCGAACCGGGAGCACGGCGACGTCCTCTGGGTTCCCGGCGGCGAGCGCTGAGAGCGAGCGGAGCGAGCGGGTCGGCGCGAGCCGCCAGTCGGCACCGCGGGGAGCGCTGAGAGCGAGCGCAGCGAGCGGGTCGGCGCGAGCCGGAGCCTGTTAAGAGCAGGCAAAACCCCGGCGCGGGCTGTTCGGCGCCCTCCAGACTGGCAAGCGTCCAGGTGAGGGGTCTCGGAGCCTGCAGGGGGTGGCTCAGTTGTCGTTGCGCGGTGACCAGCGCCGGAGTGCGCGCGGCGCGGCGGCGGTCGAGTTCGCGCTCGTCGCGAGCGTGCTCATCATGCTCGTCTTCGGCATCGTCGACTTCGGCTGGATGCTCAACCGCGACACGCTCGTCAACAACGCCTCGCGCGAAGGTGCCCGCGAGGCGGTCGTGACCCGCACGGCGGCCGCGGCGACGTCGGCCGCCGGCTCGAGCCTCGCCGCCGTCGGGATCAGCACCGGGTCCGGGGCCAACCAGGCCCAGATCACCGTCTCGTGCACCAAGACCTCGGGCACCTGCAACATGGGCGCCACCAGCGGGCCCACCGCCCCCGTGTCGGGCGACAAGGTGACGGTGACGGTCCGCCTCGACCACCGCTGGATCACCCCGGTCGGGGCGTCCTTCGGGTCGTCCTTCCCGCTGGTCAAGGTCACCGAGATGAGGATCGAGTGACGTCCCGCTACCGCCTGCGGCGGCGTGAGGACGGGACGGTCGCGATCATCGTGGCCGGCCTCTGCCTGGCCCTGGTGGGCCTGGCCGCCCTCTCGGTGGACATCAGCTCGCAGGTCATGGAGCGTCAGAAGCTGCGCGACACCGTCGACGCGGCCGCGCACGCGGCGGCCGGAGCGCTGCCGACCGGGGAGCACGGCATGACGTCCGACCAGGTCGCCCGCGCCTATGCGGCCGGCAACGACGCCCAGGTCACGCTGGCGCCCGGCGAGTCCGGGGTGCGGATCTGGTGCCTCGTCGCCGCCGTCGGGGGCCAGCCGGACACGTCGCAGATCCCGTCGGCGTGCAACCCCGGCCCCGGCCCCTATGTGGCCAAGCCGCTCGGCGGCTACCTGAGCAGCTACGGCGGCAAGATCCGCTGAGACGGCGCACGCTGCAAGATCCCCTGCCTCCCGTCGGAGGGCGACGTGTGCAACACCGTCGAGGTGGTGCACCAGAAGCCGGTCGACTTCTCGTTCGGGGGAGTCCTCGGGACACCGCAGGGCAGCACCGGAGCCATCTCGGGAGCCGCCTGCAAGGGACCGTGCGGGGCCAACGTGCCCAACCCCATCGACCTCGCCGTCGTCGCCGACCGCACCGGCAGCATGGGGGGCGCGATCGCGGACCTGGAGGTGGCCGTCGAGAGCCTGCTGGAGTTCCTGACGCCCAGCCAGCACCGCGTGGCCCTCGGGACGATCGGGCGCAGTGCCCCCGGCAACAGTGCGCCGGCCGGCTGCAAGAGCCAGCCCAGCGGCAACCGGGCGAGCGGCCGTGGTTCCCCGTCGGCGTTCAGCGACGACTACGACGACCGACGTGACACCGCCGAGCGATCCCGCCGTGCTGTCGTCGTCGAGCACGCTGGCGATGGCGGCCGACTGCATCGGGACCGCCAACTCGAGCACCGGCACCTACCTCGCGGCGCCGATGCGGGCCGCGCGGGAGCTGCTGACCGGGACCTGCCAGCCGTCTCTGTGCGCGACCCCCTCGGCCCGCGGCCGAGCCCGGTGAAGAAGGCGGTCATGTTCATGACCGACGGGGAGCCCAACGAGGGCGGGGCAACCCCGGCGACGCCTATCCCTTCTCGTCCGACGGCACCATCGCCTGCAACAACGCGGTCGCGGAGGCGGCCACCGCCAAGGCGAACGACATCCTGGTCGTGACGATCGCGTTCCGCCTGGAGAACGTGCGCTGCGCCGGGGGCACGACGTCGCTGGTGACCGGGAAGCTCGCCGAGATGGCCTCGCCGAAGGCGGACGGCACCGCCAGCCTCGACGACGGCGGGGCGTGGGCAGCGGGTGCAACACCCCCGCGGAGGTCAGCGGAGAGAACGGCGACGGGGACAACTTCTTCTGCACTCCCGACGCATCGGAGCTGGAGCCGATCTTCCGCACGGCGGCCGGGCAGATCACCGGGGCGACCCGCCTGGTGAAGCTCCCGCCGACTGACGGCGGGCCGTCGTCAGGCGCGGCGGCTGCGACTGCCCCGGCGGCGCCGCCTCGAGCCAGGCCAGGAAGCCGGTGAGCGCCTCAGGGCTCATCGCGACCTCGAGCGGCCCGGTGGGGGTGCGACAGGTGACGATCGACGTGGCCCGCGTACAGCGAGTAGGCCTCCACTCCGAGCGGGTCGCGACGACCGGTGTACTCGAGCTGGCGCGCCGGAAGCACAGCTTCGGGCGTGGCTCGGCGGAGAAGATCCGGAACCACTCCAGGTCGCTGCCGGTGTAGCGAGCCAGCCCCAGAATCCAGCCGCGCCCGGCCCTGCCGGACCGGACGCGGACTGAGAACTCGAAGGTGCCGCCGTGCCGGGACATCCAGCGACGGCGTACGACGAGGGCGATGCCGTAGAGCGAGCACGAGCAGCAGCACGACGCCGACAGAGTCGACCATCCACTGCCACCACGCCATCTATCGCCTCTTTCCTCGCCTGTCGCGAAGCCTCGACGACCCCGAAGGGTCAGGAGGCCCTCTCGGCCGCCCGGATCCGGGCCTCGGCGTACGCCCTCTCGACCGCGGCCGCGGACTCGTCGTCGTTCTCGCCCGCGGCCTTGGCCCGCTCGTAGTCGGTACGGGCCTTCTCGAGGTCGATGTCGTGCGGACATCTGTGCGTGCTCGGACAGGATCGAGATCCGGTTGTTCGCCACGGACAGGAAGCCCGCGTCGACGGCCGCGATCCAGGTCTCCCCGTCGACGGTGGTGACGTCGACGACGCCGTGCACCATGGTCGAGAGCATCGGGGCGTGGTTCGGCAGGATGCCGACGTCGCCCTCGGTGGTGCGGGCGATCACCATCTTCGCATCGCCCGACCACACCAGCCGGTCAGCCGCGACCAGCTCGACCCGCATCACGGTGTCGCTCATGAGACTTCCTCTCTGTCCCCCGACTCGTCCGCGGCTGCCCTCCGGGGTCCCGGCGGCGACCGCGGACGAGTCGTCGTGTCACAGGTTCTTCTGGATCTCGGACCACTTGCGCTCGACGTCGTCGAGCCCACCGCACATGAAGAACGCCTGCTCGGCGACGTGGTCGTAGTCGCCGTCCGCGATCTTGGTGAACGCCTCGATGGTGTCCTCGATCGGGACCGTCGAACCCTCGAGGCCGGTGAACTGCTTGGCGACGTAGGTGTTCTGCGACAGGAACCGCTGGATTCGACGGGCCCGGGACACGATGACCTTGTCCTCCTCGGAGAGCTCGTCGACACCGAGGATCGCGATGATGTCCTGCAGCTCCTTGTTGCGCTGCAGGATCTGCTTGATCCGGACGGCGGTGTTGTAGTGCTCCTCACCGATGTAGCGCGGGTCGAGGATCCGCGACGTCGAGGTCAGCGGGTCCACGGCCGGGTAGATGCCCGAGCGAGGCGATCTCACGCGAGAGCTCGGTGGTGGCGTCGAGGTGCGCGAACGTCGTGGCCGGGGCCGGGTCGGTGTAGTCGTCGGCCGGCACGTAGATCGCCTGCATCGAGGTGATCGAGTGACCGCGCGTGGAGGTGATGCGCTCCTGGAGCACGCCCATCTCGTCGGCGAGGTTGGGCTGGTAGCCCACCGCGGACGGCATCCGGCCCAGCAGGGTGGACACCTCGGAGCCGGCCTGGGTGAACCGGAAGATGTTGTCGATGAACAGCAGCACGTCCTGCTTCTGCACGTCGCGGAAGTACTCCGCCATCGTCAGCGCAGACAGCGCGACGCGCAGCCGGGTGCCCGGGGGCTCGTCCATCTGGCCGAACACCAGGGCGGTCTGCCCGATGACGCCGGCCTCCTCCATCTCGACGATGAGGTCGTTGCCCTCGCGGGTGCGCTCGCCCACGCCGGCGAACACGGACACGCCACCGTGGTCCTTCGCGACGCGCGCGATCATCTCCTGGATCAGCACGGTCTTGCCCACGCCGGCGCCGCCGAACAGGCCGATCTTGCCGCCCTGCACGTACGGCGTCAGCAGGTCGATGACCTTGATGCCGGTCTGGAACATCTGGGTCTTCGACTCGAGCTGGTCGAAGGCGGGCGCCTTGCGGTGGATGCCCCAACGCTCCTCGACCTCGAAGCTCTCGCCCTCCTCGAGGTTGAGCACGTCACCGGTCGCGTTGAACACGCGGCCGAGCGTCACGTCGCCCACCGGCACGGTGATCGGGCCGCCGGTGTCCTGCACCTGCGCGCCGCGGACCAGTCCGTCGGTCGGCTTCAGCGAGATGGCGCGGACCATGCCGCCCCCGATGTGCTGGGCGACCTCGAGAGGCAGCGTGCGGGTCTCCCCGCCGAGCTCGAAGTCGACGGTCAGCTTGTTGTAGATCTCCGGCATCGAGTCCGAGGGGAACTCGATGTCGACCACGGGGCCGATGACCCGGGCGATGCGACCCACGCCGCCGGGGGTCGCCTCGGCGGCGGTGTTCTCACTCATGGTGGCAGTCATTGTCTTCACTCACTCCCGGCAGTCGCATCGGCCAGCGCGTTGACGCCACCGACGATCTCGCTGATTTCCTGGGTAATCCCGGCCTGGCGGGCCTGGTTGGCCAAACGTGTGTACTTCTTGATCAGCTCGTCGGCGTTGTCGGTCGCCGCCTTCATCGCCCGCTGCCGGGCGGCGAGCTCCGAGGCCGCGGCCTGGAGCAGCGCGAAGTAGATCCGGCTCTGGACATAGCGCGGCAGCAGCGAGTCGAGCACCTCCGCGGCGTTGGGCTCGAACTCGTAGAGCGGCAGCACCTCGTCCGCCTCGGGGGCTTCGGTCCCCTCGACGACTTCGAGGGGGAGCATCCGCGTGGCGGTCGGCTCCTGCACGAGCATCGACCGGAAGCGCGTGTAGACCACGTGCACCTCGTCGACGGGGTTCGCGCCCTCGGCGAGCTCGATCTCGGGGTTGTCCTCACCTGCGAGGAACGCCTCGATCAGCGCGTCACCGATCTCCCGAGCCACGTCGTAGGTCGGCTGGTCGGAGTGACCCGTCCACGTCGCTGCGACCGGCCGGTTGCGGAACCGGAAGTACGCCTCCCCCTTGCGGCCGGAGATGTAGGTGTCGACCTCCTTGCCCTCCTCGCGCAGCAGCTCGGCGAGGCGCTCGGCCTCCTTGAGCACGCTCGAGGAGTAGGCGCCGGCGAGCCCCCGGTCGCTGGTGACGATCAGGATCGCCGCCCGCTTGGGGTCCTCCGGCTCGGTGGTCAGCGCGTGCTCCACGTTGGAGTACGTCGCGACCGCCGACACCGCGCGCGTCAGCTCACGGGCGTACGGCGCGGCCGACTGGGCCCGCTGCTGCGCCTTGATGATGCGGGACGCAGCGATGAGCTCCATGGCGCGCGTGATCTTCTTCATCGACGTGACGGACTTGGTCCGCGCACGCAGCTCACGCACTGAGGTTGCCATGGGTCAGCCCCGCTTCTGCTTGACGATCTGCTCCTGCTCGAGCTCGTCCTCCGGGAGCGCCTCGTGCTCCTCGCGGCCGGCCTTGATCGACTGGCCGTCGGAGGTCTCGAACTGGTCGAGGAACTTGTTGTACGCGTCCTCGAGGGAGGTCTCGGTGTCGTCCTCGAACTTGTTGGTCTCCGCGATGGTGTCGAGGATGCCCGAGTGCTCGCGACGCAGGTAGTCGAGGAACTCGCTCTCGAACCGCAGCACGTCGTCGGTGGGCACCTTGTCGAGGCGGCCGGTCGTGCCGAGCCACAGCGAGACGGTCATCTCGTTGACCGGGTACGGCGAGTACTGCGGCTGCCGGAGCAGCGCCATCAGCCGCGCACCACGGTCGAGCTGCTGGCGCGACGCGGCGTCGAGGTCCGAGGCGAACATCGCGAACGCCTCCATCGCGCGGAACTGCGCCAGGTCGACCTTGAGCGAGCCGGTGACCCCCTTGATGGCCTTGGTCATGGCCGCACCGCCGACGCGGGACACCGAGATGCCGACGTCGATGGCCGGTCGCTGGTTGGCCGCGAACAGGTCGGACTGCAGGAAGATCTGGCCGTCGGTGATCGAGATGACGTTGGTCGGGATGTAGGCCGAGACGTCGTTGGCCTTGGTCTCGATGATCGGCAGGCCGGTCATCGAGCCCGCGCCCATCTCGTCGGTGAGCTTGGCGCAGCGCTCGAGGAGCCGGCTGTGCAGGTAGAAGACGTCACCCGGGTAGGCCTCACGGCCCGGCGGGCGGCGCAGCAGCAGCGACACCGCGCGGTAGGCCTCGGCCTGCTTGGTCAGGTCGTCGAAGACGATCAGGACGTGCTTGCCGTCGTACATCCAGTGCTGGCCGATGGCCGAGCCGGTGTAGGGGGCGAGGTACTTGAAGCCCGCCGAGTCCGACGCCGGGGAGGCGACGATGGTCGTGTACTCGAGCGCACCGGCCTCCTCGAGGGCGCCGCGCACCGACGCGATGGTCGAGCCCTTCTGGCCGATCGCGACGTAGATGCAGCGGACCTGCTTGGTCGGGTCGCCGGAGTCCCAGTTCTGCTTCTGGTTGATGATCGTGTCGATCGCGATCGTCGTCTTGCCGGTGGCGCGGTCGCCGATGATCAGCTGGCGCTGGCCGCGGCCGATCGGGGTCATCGCGTCGATGGCCTTGATGCCGGTGGCCAGCGGCTCGTGCACCGACTTGCGCTCCATGACGCCGGGAGCCTGGAGCTCCAGCGCGCGGCGCTCCGACGACTCGATCTCGCCGAGACCGTCGATCGGGCTGACCGAGCGGGTCGACCACGCGGCCCATGTAGGCGTCGCCGACCGGGACCGAGAGGATCTCGCCGGTACGACGGACCGCCTGACCCTCCTCGATGCCTTCGAAGTCACCGAGGATGACGACGCCGATCTCACGGGTGTCGAGGTTCAGCGCGAGGCCCAGCGTGCCGTCCTCGAACTCGAGGAGCTCGTTGGCCATGACCGACGGCAGGCCGGACACACGCGCGATGCCGTCGCCGGCCTCCGCAACGGTGCCGACCTCTTCGCGGCTCGCGGTCTCCGGCTTGTAGTCGGACACGAAGCGCTGGAGCGCGTCCCGGATCTCGTCCGGACGGATCGAAAGCTCCGTCATCTTCTTCCCTGCTCTCTTCGTGGTTCGATGCTGGTTCTGGGGCGACTGGGGTGCCGGCTCAGCCGGCGAGCCGGCGTCGGGCGTCGTCGAGGCGGGTGACCACCGTGCCGTCGATGACGTCGTCACCGATCTCGACCCGGATGCCCCCGATCACGTCGGGGTCGACCACCACGTTGAGGGTGACCGGGCGGTCGTACTGGCGTGCCAGCGCTCCCGCCAGGCGCTGCTCGTCCTGCTCGCCGAGCTCGCGCGCCACCCGGACGACGGCGACGAGCCGGTTGCGGTGCGCCGAGGCGACCTTCTGGTACTCGGTCAGGGCCACCGCGACCGTGCGGTGGCTGCCGGTGACCGACTGCTCGGCGAGGCGAAGGGTGGCCGGCGTGGCCTTGCCCTCGAGCAGGCTGCGCAGCAGTGTCTGCTTGTCCTCGATCGAGCGGGCGGGGTCCGAGAGGGCGTCGCGAAGATCGGGGTTCCCGGCCACCAGCCGCTCGAAGTCGAACAGCTGCTCCTCGAGTGCGTCCGCCTGGCCGGCCTGCTCGGCACTGCGCACGACCGCGACGATGCCGAGGTTCTCCAGAGCGTCCGCGAGGTCACGGGTGGCGGCCCAGCGACGACCCGCGGCCGTCGACACCAGCTCGAGCGAGGCGGCGTCGACATTGCTGCCGAACACCTCGCGCATGAGCTGGGACTTGGCCTCGGCCGACACCGACACGTCGGTGGCGATTCGGCGCAGGCTGCGGCTCCTGGCGCAGGATCTCGGCGACCCCGAACAGGTCCGAGGCCACGCGCGCCGCGTCCGCGCCGCCGTCGACCGAGCCCCCGAGGGCCTCGGTCAGCTCGGCCAGCGACTCTGCGGAGGCGCCACGCATCAGTTGGCTCCCGCCCCGTTGGTGGACGAGCCCTGCGACTCGAGGTCGGCCAGGAACCGCTCGACGACCCGGCTCTGCCGGGCCTCGTCGTCCAGAGACTCCCCGACGATCCGGCCGGCGAGCGAGGTGGCCAGCGTGCCGACCTCCGCACGGAGCGAGGTGACCGCCTGCTGGCGCTCGGCCTCGATCTGGGTGTGCGCGTGCTCGACGATGCGGGTCGCCTCGGCCTGGGCCTGCTCGCGCATCTCGGCGATGATCGTCGCGCCCTGCTCGCGGGCGTCCTCGCGGATGCGAGCCGCCTCGTGCCGGGCGTCACCGAGCTGCTTCTCGAGCTCGGCGAGCTTGGCGTCGGCCTCGGCCTGCTTGGTCTCGGCCGCCTGCAGCCCACCCTCGATCGCAGCGGTCCGCTCGGTGAACGTCTTCTCGAAGTTGGGGACGACCCACTTCTTGACTGCAAAGTAGAGCAGCCCGAAGACGACCAGCGAGAGAACGATCTCGATCGGGTGCGGGATCAGCGGGTTGAGCTCTTCCCCGGCCGCGAGGGTTATCTCGTTCATGGACTCGAGTCCTTCGTCAGGTCAGACAGGTCAGAGGACGAACGCGAGGGCGATACCGATGATCGCGAGCGCCTCGGCGAGCGCGAAGCCCAGGATCGCGATCGACTGCAGGCGGCCCTGTGCCTCCGGCTGACGCGCGACACCGTTGATGTAGGCGGCGAAGATCAGGCCGATTCCGACACCCGGGCCGATAGCAGCGAGGCCGTAGCCGATCATGTTCAGGGAGCCTTCCACGGCACCGTTCCTTTCGGTTGTTACTACCTAGCGGATCTTGCGGGATCTTGCGGTCTCAGTGCTCGTCTGCGAGAGCGCCCGAGATGTACATGGCGTTCAGCAGGACGAAGACGTAGGCCTGCAGGAACTGGATCAGCAGCTCGAGGAAGCTGATCGCGATGAACATCGCCCACGCGAGCAGGCCGACCGGCTTGACCAGGGCGGCGCCGTGCAGGAGGAGGTACTCGCCGCCGAGCGCGAACAGGATCAGCAGCAGGTGACCGGCGAGCATGTTGGCGAAGAGTCGCAGCGCCAGCGTCACCGGCCGGACGACGATGTTGGACATGAACTCCAGCGGGACCAGGAGCAGCAGCATCGGCCCCTTGATCCCGGAGGGCACGCACTGCAGCTTGATGTAGCCGCCGAAGCCGTGCTTCTTCATGCCGGCCGCGTTGTAGATGACCCAGCTCAGCACGGCCAGCGCGTAGACGAGGCCGGAGCGGGAGAACGTCGGGAACTGGATGAACGGGATCGACCCGGCGAAGTTGTTGATCAGGATGAAGAAGAACAGCGCGAAGAGGTACGGGACGTACCGCAGGAAGTCGCGGCTGCCGATGATGTCGCGGCCGAGCGAGTTGCGCACGAAGCCGTAGCCGAGCTCGCCGACGTACTGCATCCGTCCGGGGACCATCTCCCGTCGGGCCGAGGCCACGCGGAAGAACCAGAAGACCAGGATCGCGGACAGCACGAGCTGCAGCATCGGCTTGGTGACCCCGAGGTAGTGGGTCTCGCCGAGGAACTGGAACGTCGTGTCCGGCCCGAGCGGCGGCAGGTTGAAGTCACCGGGCCCCGGAGGGGTGAAGCCCTCGGAGGCGACCGGGTTCGTCCCGACAAAAATCACAGTGTCTCCTGCGTCTTCTGCGCTAGTGCTTGTCCTGCTACCCGGCCTAGGCCCAGGGGCGGTTGAACCGTGCGAACGTCATGTAGATCCCGAGCCCGGCCCCCACCAGGATGCCGATGACCACCATGAAGGAGGTCTCCCACCAGCGATCGAGGAGCCAGCCCAGCAGACCGTAGATCCCGACTCCCGAGACGAGGTACCCGAACGCGTGCCAGGGATCGCCCTGGGACTTGCTCGGGGGTTCGGCGTCGGGAGCAGACGACGGCTTCTGCTGTGACATCGCGCTCCGGACAATAGCAGCCGGTCAGGGTCATCGCGCACCCGCCTCGGTCGCCCCGGAACCGTCCGCGGACCGGTCCTGGGAGCCCGGTCCGGATGCCTCCGCGGAGCCCTCGGGGGACGGCAGGTCGTAGTAGACCTGACGGGCCCGCAGGCTCAGCGTGACCTGGATGGCGAGCCACACGACGGTGCCGCCGACGACGGTGCCGCCGAGCCAGCGGGGGTCGATCTCAGACCCGAGCAGCCCGGAGGAGCGCAGGACGGCGAACGCCACGGCCAGGCCGACCACCTGCAGCGTGTAGGTCATCAGGCCGACCAGGAGGGTCGCGGCCGGCGACACCCTGGTCACCCAGAGCAGGACGAGGACGCCCAGGCCGAAGAAGCCGCACACGAGGGCGGCGCCGACGGCGACGCCGGAGACGGCGGCGGAGCCGGAGAGGACTCCCCCGAGACCGGCGAGCAGCGCGGCCAGGGCCAGCGTGCCGAGCACCGCCCGACGCACCACGCGACCCGCGGTCCCGGGGCTGGACCCGGACCCTGTGGGCGGCTGTGCGGTCGTCATGGGCGGCCGTTCTGTCTCTGGGACGGGGCGGTCGTCGCGGGCCACCGACCCTCCCTCACGGGTGCCGGATGCTGCCCTGCTGACGCTTGTGAAAACTAGCACAAAGTCCGGAGGGCGGAGAAACCGGGTCCCCGATCGGAGATGTGCAGCCCTTTCCGCGCGTCAGCGAGCGAGGCCCTCCGCGCGGGACTTGAGCCCGGCGGCCTCCATGGCCAGGTACCGGTCGGTGAGCTTGCCGTACAGCCGTCCCACGACTCCCCCGACCACCCCGCCCATCGAGACTCTCAGCTCGACGCGGGTGCCCCCGTCGGGCAACGGTGCGCACTCGTGGTGCGCCGAGACCTTGCTGCCCGGCTGCCGCTGCTCCCAGGTGAAGGCCCGGCCGGGTTCGAGAGCGGTCACGGTGTAGGTGCCGGTCGGGATCCGCGGCTGGGAGATCTCGAACCGCGACCCGACGGCGAGGGGCCCGTCGTCCAGGCGGCCGGGCGGCGCTCACCGAGTCCGTCCACTCCGGCCACCGCTGGACGTCGACGAGGACCTCCCACACCCGGTCCGGCGGGGCGGTCACGTCGATGCTGGTGCGTTGCTCCACGTCGTCGATGTTCGCAGAGATCGGGATCTCCCAGGCAGGCTCGAGCTTGCTCCAGCCGGTGCTGTCGTCCCGTTCGGCCCGACCGCCCGGCGGCAACGGCCCGCGGGCACGTCTAGAGTCCGGCCGTGACCGGAGCGCAGCTGATCGCCACGACCCCGGACGCTCCCTGGCTGCCCCGGGGCAGCTCCGCCGAGGTCTGGGCCGGTGCGGACTGCGTTCCAGCCGAGCCGGCGATCATCGTCCGGCTGCTGCTGGCCCGGACGAGCGTCTCCGGGCGCCCCGAGTTCTTCTGCGTCCCGACGCGGAGGGGCCTGGACCTGCCGACCCGATTCCTCGGCCGACGACCACGAGCGCACAAGTCTGTCCGACGGTCTGGCCCTGCTCGTCGGGGACGTGCTCGGCCTCGGTGAGGTCGCGACCCGCTGTGTGGGCTACGTGCGCAACGTCGTTCCCGAGCCGGACGGCACCTACCCGCACCCCACTCCGTGGGCACACGTGCCGGTCTTCGTCGCGGTGGACCCCGTGCGGCCCGTCGTGGACGGGGAGTGGGTCACGCCGGAACGGGGAGCGGCCGAGCTGCGGTCACGGCACTGGTGGCCCATCGTCGAGCACCACCTGGGCACGAAGGCTGGCGTCAGACGTGCGAGGCGGGCTTCTGGACGCGGGGTACGACGAACGTCAGCGCGACCGTGAGCAGCACCCAGGCGGCGAGCAGGTAGGACGTGAAGGAGCCGGAGTAGAGGCTGGCCAGCACGCCGCCGAAGGCGATCAGCCCGGCCCACAGCCACATGATCAGCACCGCCCGGCGGTGCGAGTGCCCGATCTCCAGCAGCCGGTGGTGCAGGTGCTGCTTGTCGGGGGCGAACGGCGAGCGGCCCGCACGGGTCCGGCGGATCACCGCGAGCACGAGGTCGGCCAGCGGCACGATCAGGATCGCGATGGGCAGCACGATCGGCAGCAGGGTCAGCAGCAGGCTGGCCTCGGAGTCGCCGACGCCCTGGGTCATCTCGACCGTCGCGAACTGCCCGGTCAGGCTGAGCGCGGACCCGGCCAGCACCAGGCCGATCAGCATCGAGCCGGAGTCGCCCATGAACATCCGGGCCGGGAAGAAGTTGTGCGGCAGGAAGCCCGCGCAGGCACCGCCCAGCGCCGCGCAGAGCAGGGCCGCCGTGATCGCGAGCGTCTCGCCGTTGGCGTCGGCGAGGTTGTAGGAGAAGAGGAAGAAGGCGACCGCGCCGATGCCGACCACCCCCGCGGCCAGGCCGTCGAGGCCGTCGACGAAGTTGACGGCGTTGATGGTGGCCACCACCACGATCACGCTCAGCAGCTGGCTCTGCGCCGGGTCGGCGCTGAGCTGGCCGCCCCCGGGCAGCCGGAACGAGTAGTAGTAGACGTCGAAGCGACCAGGAAGCCGGCGACGAGCAGCTGGCCGCCGAGCTTGGTCAGCGCGTCCAGCTCGATGAGGTCGTCGAGCACACCGAGCAGGCAGATCATCGCCCCGGCCACCAGCACCACCGCGCGCGTCCCGGAAGACGGCACTGTGGGTGTCGAGGGAGAGGAACGGCAGGCGGGCGCGACGAGGTACGCCGCGACCAGGCCGCCCAGCATCGCCACGCCGCCGAAGTAGGGGATCGGTACCGCGTGCACGTCCCGGTCCCGCACCCGGGCGACCGCCCCGGTGCGCAGGGCGACCTCGCGCGCGACGACGCCGAGGAGGTAGGTGACGGTCGCGGCGACCAGGAAGACGGTGAGGTACTCACGCAACGGCCCGGACTCTCATCCCTCGTCGACGATCTCGGCGTCCACGGCCGCGACGATCTCGTTGAGCTCCTCGAGCGAGACCGCCCCGGCCCGCAGCAGCCTGCCCGACCTCGCCGGTGACGTCCACGATGGTCGACGGCACGTCGCCGTCCGTGGGACCGCCGTCGAGCAGCACCTCGACCGTTCGCCGAGCATCTCCTCGACCGCGTCGGCGTCGGTGCCGGCCGGCATGCCGCTGCGGTTCGCGCTGCTCACCGCCAGCGGACCGGTGCGGGCGAGGAGCTCGAGGGCGACCTCGTGGTCGGGCATCCGCACCGCGACGGTGCCGCGGGTGTCCCCGAGGTCCCACTGCAGCGACGGCTGCTGCCGCGCAGGACCAGGGTCAGCGGGCCGGGCCACAGCCGCTCGACCAGCGCGCGGGCGTAGGCCGGGACGCCGACCGCGAGCGCGTCCAGGGTGGTGGCCGCCGAGACGAGCACGGGCGGGGGCATCTCCCGCCCGCGGCCCTTCGCCGCGAGCAGCGAGCTCGACCGCGGCGTGGGAGAACGCGTCGGCACCCACGCCGTACACGGTGTCGGTCGGGAAGGCGACGAGCTGGCCGCGCTGGACGGCGAGCGCGGCGGCCGCGATGCCTTCCTCGCGCTGCTCGTCGTCGGACAGGTCGAAGCGCTGGGTCATGCGGGGTCCGCGCGGTCCGGGCTGGTCACGGGGATCATCGTGCCAGCCGCGCGGTCAGATAGCGGTCGGACGCCCTGCCAGGTCGTCGTGGTCGCGGACGTCGCGCCAGCGGGAGGCGGCCCGGAACACCGCGGGGGCGGCCTCCCCCTGGACGTCGGCGTGCTCGGCGCCGACCCAGCCGCCGGGCCGCAGCAGACGGGCGCGCGACGCGTTCCAGGACCCGCAGGGCGTCGAGGCCGTCCGAGCCGGAGAACAGCGCCTCGTGCGGGTCGTGGTCGCGGGCCTCCCGCTCGACCGACTCGTAGGCCTCGAGCGGGACGTACGGCGGGTTGCACAGGACGACGTCCGACGGACCGTCGAGGTCGGGGAACGCGTCGGCCATGTCGCCGTGCCGCAGGTCGACCCCGGAGCCGGACAGGTTGCGGGCCGCCCAGGAGAACGCGTCCTCGCTGAGCTCGACCGCGTGCACGACGGCCTCCGGCACCTCGGTGGCGAGGCTCAGCGCGATCGCGCCGGAACCGGTGCAGAGGTCGACCACCACCGGAGCCCGGCCGGCGCCGACGACCTCCCGGGCGCGGTCGACCCCCCAGCCGGCCAGCAGCTCGGTCTCCGGCCGCGGGGTGAACACGCCCGGGCCGACAGCCAGCTCGACGTAGCGGAACGCGGCGGTGCCGGTCAGGTGCTGCAGCGGCTCGCGGGTCGCGCGCCGTTCGACGAGCGCGTCGTACGCCCGGGCCTGCTCGGCGGACACCTCGTCGCCGAGCGCCAGCGCCGCCCGGGTGGTGCCCAGGACGTGGGCGAGCAGCTCGGCGGCGTCGTGGTCGGGGCTGGCGCACACCGGCGCGGCCCAGCCGGAGGGAGGCCTCGCGCACCAGGGAACGGCGGTCGGTCACGCGGTGTCCGCGGACTCGAGGGCGTCGAGCCGGGCGGCCAGGTCGGCCTCGACGCAGGACGTGATGACCGCCTCGAGGTCCCCGTCGAGCACCTGGTCGAGGTTGTAGGACTTGTAGCCGGTGCGGTGGTCGGAGATCCGGTTCTCCGGGTAGTTGTAGGTCCGGATCCGCTCGGAGCGGTCCACGGTGCGCACCTGGGAGCGCCGGGCGTCGGAGGCCTCCGCGTCGGCGGCGTCCTGCGCGGCCTGCAGCAGCCGGGCGCGCAGGATGCGCATCGCCTGCTCGCGGTTCTGCAGCTGGCTCTTCTCGTTCTGGCAGCTGACCACGATGCCGGTGGGCAGGTGGGTGATGCGCACGGCCGAGTCGGTGGTGTTGACCGACTGGCCACCGGGTCCGGAGGACCGGAACACGTCGATCCGGATGTCCTTCTCCTCGATGGTGACGTCGACCTGCTCGGCCTCCGGCATCACCAGGACGCCGGCCGCGGAGGTGTGCACCCGCCCCTGGCTCTCGGTGACGGGGACGCGCTGGACCCGGTGCACGCCGCCCTCGAACTTGAGCAGGCCGTACGGCGCCTCCCCCGGCCCGGCCTGCGACCGCGAGGTGGCCTTGACCGCGACGGTCACCGACTTGAAGCCCCCGAGGTCGGACTCGGTGGCGTCGAGCTGCTCGGTCTTCCACCCGCGCCGCTCGGCGTAGCGGGTGTACATGCGCAGCAGGTCGCCGGCGAACAGGGCCGACTCCTCGCCGCCCTCCCCGACTTGATCTCGACGATCGCGTCCTTGGAGTCGGCGGCGTCGCGCGGGACCAGCAGGTGCCGCAGCCGCTCCTCGGTGACGGCACGCCGCTGCGTCAGCGTCTCCGCCTCCTCCGTGAAGCTCTCGTCCTCCGACGCCAGCTCCCGGGCGGCCCCGATGTCGTCGCCGAGCTGCTGCCACTCGGCGTACGCCCGCACGATCGCGGTCAGCTCGGCGTAGCGCTGGTTCAGCCGGCGCGCCAGGCCCTGGTCGGAGTGGATCGCGGGGTCGGCCAGCCGCGTCTCGAGCTCACGGTGCTCGGCCACCAGGCCCTCGACTGCCTCGAACATGCGCTGTCCTTCCACTCGCCGTCAGACGCCCGTCCACACAGGAACAGCGCCGGCCCCCGCGGTGCGGGAGGCCGGCGCTGTCGGTGAAGCTAGGACGTGGCGGACGAGTCCGACTGGGCCTTCTTCGCGGCGTAGCGCTTCTCGAAGCGGGCCACGCGGCCGCCGGTGTCGAGGATCTTCTGCTTGCCGGTGTAGAAGGGGTGGCACTGCGAGCACACGTCGGCGTGGATCGAGCCGCTCGTCGCGGTGCTGCGCGTGCTGAACTTGTTGCCGCAGGTGCAGGTCACCTCGGTCAACGTGTAGTCCGGGTGGATGTTCTTCTTCATGGTGTCCTCTCGGGGTGCAGTCGCCGGGTCGCCGGAGCGCGAGTGCTCGTCGGCGTGAACCGGAACCAGCCATACAGTCTGCCAAACAAACCGGCACGGGTGGTAATTCCGGCCCGATGCCCGGGTGGTCGAGACCTCCACGGGTGGTCGAGCCTGTCGAGACCACCGATGGTGCTCGATGACCCGGGTGACCTAACGGTTCACGTGCACCGACGAGTCACGGAGGACCACGCCGAACATCAGCAACCCGGCGAGCCCGGTCACGCCGAGCACCACGATGCCGAGCGCGGTCGCCGTGCTGCCGAGCACCCCGACCAGCGGCGCGACGAGCGCCCCGACACCGAACTGGAGGAAGCCCAGCAGCGCCGAGGCCGTCCCGGCGGCCTCGCCGTGCCGGGTCAGCGCCAGCGCCGGTGTGTTCGGCATGGCGAGCCCGGCGGCGCCGAGCAGGACCACCAGGGGCACCAGCACGCTCGCGAGCGGGCCGCCCGCGAGGCCGGCGACGAGCAGGGCCACCGCAGCGGCCACCGAGACCAGCACGGCGCCGGTGAGCACGTGGGCCGGGCCGAAGTGCCGGATCAGGGTCGGGTTGAGCTGCGAGCACACCGTGAGAGCCGCGGCGTTCAGCCCGAACACGATCCCGAACGTGCGCTCGTCGAGGCCGAAGCCGGTCTGCAGCACGAACGACGCACCCGAGACGTAGGCGAACAGCGAGGAGAACATCAGCCCGGCGACCAGCACCAGCGCGATGAACGTCCGGTCGGCGAACAGGGACCGGTAGGTCCGCAGCGTCGCCCCGAACCGGGCGGACCGGCGCCGTTCGACCGGGAGCGTCTCGCGGAGGCCGAAGAACGCCACCCCGATGAGCAGGACGGCAGCGCCGGCGAGGACCACGAAGATGCCGCGCCAGTCGGTGACCTGGAGGATGAACCCCCCGATCGACGGGGCGATGATCGGCGCCAGGCCGATCACCAGCATCAGCCGCGACATGGTGCGGGCGAACGGCGAGCCCGCTGAACAGGTCGCGGACCGTGGCCAGCGCGACGACGGAGATCGCCGCGCCGGCGAGCCCCTGGACCACGCGGACGGCGCTCAGCACGGCGATGGTCGGGGCCACGGCGCAGAGCAGGGACGCCAGGGCGTGCACGACCAGGCCCACGAGCAGCGGGCGGCGCCTGCCGAGCGCGTCGGAGAGCGGCCCGATGACGACCTGGCCGACGGCCAGCCCCACGAGCATCCCGGTGAGGGTGAGCTGCACCGCCGACTCGGAGGCGTCGAGGTCCTGGGCGAGAGCCGGGAACGCCGGCAGGTACATGTCGATCGAGAGCGGACCGAGCGCGATCACGGTGCCGAGCACCACGATCAGCTGGACGTGCCGACGACGCGACAGCGGGAGCGGCGCCTGCGCGCTGGCCGAACCCGCTGGTGCCGTCACCGTCTCCACGTTTCCTCTCAAGCCGGCGACACCGAGATCTATTCCGCCCGGCGTACGGGTCATCGAGCCTGTCGAGATGACGTCCGCGGGCGTCTCGACCAGCTCGACCGCCCGGGGCCGAGCTCGACCACCCGGCGTACGGGTCATCGAGCCTGTCGAGATGACTGCCGGGTCAGTCGCCGCCGTTGCTCCCGGCCGTCGGGCGTGGTCTTCTGCACCTGCATGAGGAACTCGATGTTGCTCTGCGACTTCTTGAGCCGCTCGAGCAGCAGCTCGAGGGCCTGCTGGCCGTCGAGACCGGAGAGCACCCGGCGGAGCTTCCAGACGATCTGCAGCTCCTCCTTGCTCATCAGGAGCTCCTCGCGACGGGTGCCGGACTGGACCGCGTCGATGGCAGGGAAGAGCCGCTTGTCGGCGAACTCGCGGCGCAGGCGGAGCTCCATGTTGCCGGTGCCCTTGAACTCCTCGAAGATCACCTCGTCCATCTTCGAGCCGGTCTCGATGAGCGCGGTCGCGAGGATCGTCAGCGAGCCGCCGTCCTCGATGTTGCGCGCGGCGCCGAAGAACCGCTTCGGCGGGTAGAGCGCCGAGGAGTCGACACCGCCGGACAGGATCCGGCCGCTGGCCGGGGCGGCGAGGTTGTAGGCCCGGCCGAGCCGGGTGATGCCGTCGAGCAGGACGACCACGTCGTGGCCGAGCTCGACGAGACGCTTGGCGCGCTCGATGGCCAGCTCGGCGACGGAGGTGTGGTCGCTGGCCGGGCGGTCGAAGGTGGAGGCGATCACCTCGCCCTTGACGGTGCGCTGGAAGTCGGTGACCTCCTCGGGGCGCTCGTCGACCAGGACGATCATCAGGTGGCACTCGGGGTTGTTGGTCGTGATCGAGTTGGCGATCGACTGCATGATCATCGTCTTGCCGGCCTTCGGCGGCGAGACGATGAGACCGCGCTGGCCCTTGCCGATCGGCGCCGCGATGTCGATGACGCGACCGATCAGGTTGGTGGACTCGGTCTCGAGGCGCAGCCGCTCCGAGGGGTACAGCGGGGTGAGCTTCTGGAACTCGACGCGGTGCCTGGCCGCCTCGGGGTCGGCACCGTTGATGGTCTCGATGCGGACGAGCGGGTTGAACTTCTCCTTGCGCTCGCCCTCACGTGGCTGACGCACCTGGCCGGTGACCGCGTCACCGCGCCGCAGCCCGAACTTGCGCACCATCGACAGCGAGACGTAGACGTCGTCGGGACCGGGGAGGTAGCCGCTGGTCCGGACGAACGCGTAGTTGTCGAGGACGTCGAGGATGCCCGCCACGGGGACGAGCACGTCGTCCTCGAGGATCTGGGTGTCGGGCTCGTTCCGGCTGCGTCCACTGCGGTCGGGACGGTCCGTGCGCTCGGGCGCTCGGAGCGCTCGGGGCGGTCGCCGCGCTCGTTGCGGTCGCGACCCCGGCGACGCCGGCTGCGGCGGCTGCCGCCGTCCTCGCCCCGGTTGTCGCCGCGGTTGTCGCCGCGGCTGTCGCTGCGGTCGCCCTGCCCCTGCGAGCGGTCGCCGCGGCTGTCGCTGCGGTCGCCCGCCCCTGCGGCGGTTGTCGCCGCGCTCCCCCTGGCTCTGCGACCGGTCGTCGCCGCGACCGCCCTCGCCCTCCGAGCGGCTCGTCGCCGCGATCGCCCTGCTGGCGGTCCCCGGCCTGCTCGCCGCGGTTGTCGCCGCGCCGGTTGTCGTCCCGGCTGTCGCGGGCGTCGTTCCGGCTCGTCGCTCTTGTCGTCGCCGGCTGTCGCCGGCGTCGTTCCGGCTGTCGCTCTTGTCGTCCCGGCTGTCGCGCGGCTCGTCGCGCTTGTCGTCACGCTCGCGGCCGGCCGCGCCGGTCCTCGTCCCGGGCGCGCTCCGACGACTCCTTGCGCGCCGCCGCCGGCTTGCCGGACTCGGCGCCGCCGGACTGCGCGGCCCGGATGGCCTCCACGAGCTGGCTCTTGCGCATGCCGCCGGCGCCCTTGATGCCCAGACCGCCGGCCATCTGCTTCAGCTCGGGCAGCAGCATCCCCTCGAGCCCCCCGGCGCGCTTCTTCGTCGGCGCCGTCTCGGAGTTGCCTGTGGTCGTTTCCGTCACGTGAGGTCCTTCCCACGTCCAGGCCGGGCCGGCTGATGTTCCGAGAGGCCGTGTTCACGGTGAGTCCCGCTCGCGATCCCGGACGGTCGCCGCGACGGAAGTCGCGGCGGACGTCTCGTGGAGAGTGAGCGCGAGGAAGAGTGCGCTCGTGCGAGTCGCAGGGGCGGATCGATGCCGATCGGATCGAGGAACCGCTCGATCACCGGCGCACCGGCAGCCTAGCACCATCGCGGTGGGCGGGTTGCACGGACCGACGACACCGACACGCCGCCGGCGCCGGCCAGCCCGGCCAGCGCTGACCGCGGACACCCTCGGCGCTCGAGGCCGAGCACGTGCCACGGCCCACCCGTCGGGCACCCGGCGACGCGACTCGTCCCGGCGGAACTCGTCGGTGAGCACGAGGACCGTGGGCCCCGCACCGGACACGACGGCCGGGCAGCCCGTCGGCGCGCAGGGCTCGGACCAGCGCCAGGGTCGCCGGCATCGCCGGCTCCCGGTAGTCCTGGTGCAGACGGTCCTCGGTCGCGTCCAGCAGCAGCTCGGGGCGGCCGACCCAGCGCGGCCACGAGCAGCGCGGCCCGCCCGGCGTTGGCCGCGGCGTCTGCGTGCGGCACGGTGGCCGGCAGCAGCCCGCGCGCCACCTCGGTCTCCGGACGGGGTCCGGCGGCACGAACGCGACGGCGGACACCCGCGGGTCCACCGTCAGACCGTCGTCGCCCGGAACCGGCCGCCCTCGGAGTAGGCAACGGTGAAACCGCCGTAGAACGGCGGGCGCCACGTTGTCGGGGTGACCCTCGATGTCGGCGGCCAGCGCGAAGAGCGCGTCGTCGTCCATCACCAGCGAGCCGCCGGCCCACCAGCCCCCGGGCCGCACAGACACCGGCCACGATCGCCGCCGAGGACGACCCCAGCCCACGGCCGTGCGGGATGACGGTTGTGGCAGTCCAGCCGGATCGCCGGGCGTCTCGCAGCCCATCACGTCGAAGGCCCGCTGCATCGAGCGACCGTGACCAGGTGACGAGCGGTCGAGCGGCACCTGGCCCGACGCCCTCGCCGCTGACGTGCGACCTCGTCGGGGCCGTCGACGACCTCGGCGGTCACCGTGTCGCGCAGGCCGAGGGCCAGCCCCAGTGCGTCGTACCCCGGGCCGAGGTTCGCGCTCGTCGCGGGGACGGTCACCGAGACCGGACCGGCGTGAAGGGTGGGCATCAGTGCGCGCTCAGCGGAGTCCGGCGGCCGCCGCGGCGGCCTCGACGTCGGCCTCGACGACGGTGTCGACCAGGTCGGTGAAGGTGGACAGCGCGGTGTCGATGTCCTTGAGCCCGTGGCCGGTGACGGTCACCACGACCCGCTGACCGGCGTAGGACGTGCCGCTCGCGACCTCCTGCAGCAGCCCGGCCACGCCGGCGGCCGACGCCGGCTCGACGAAGACGCCGTCCTCCGCGGCCAGCAGCCCGCTGGGCGCGCGAGGATCTCGTCGTCGGTCGACCGCGCTGAAGTAGCCGGCCGACTCGGTCGCGGGCAGCGACCGCGAGCTCCCACGAGGCGGGGTTGCCGATCCGGATCGCGGAGGCGACCGTCTCGGGCGACGGCGACCGGCTCGCCGCCGACGAGCGGCGCCGCGCCGGCCGCCTGCCAGCCCAGCATCCGCGGTCGGCGGGTGCTCGACGCCGGCCTTCTGCGACTCGACGGTAGCCCTTCCAGTACGCCGAGATGTTGCCCGCGTTGCCGACCGGGAGCACGTGCACGTCGGGTGCGTCGCCGAGGAAGTCCACGATCTCGAAGGACGCCGTCTTCTGACCCTCGATGCGCATCGGGTTCACCGAGTTCACCAGGGCGACCGGGTAGTGCTCGGCCAGCTCCCGCGACATGCGCAGGCAGTCGTCGAAGTTGCCCCGGACCATGATCACCTGGGCGCCGTGCACGATCGCCTGGGCCAGCTTGCCCGCCGCGATCTTGCCCTGCGGCACCAGCACCAGCGGCTTCACCCGGGCCCGCGCCGCGTAGGCCGCCATCGACGCCGAGGTGTTGCCCGTGGACGCGCAGACGACCGCCTCCGCCCCCTGCCCGACCGCGACGGAGAGCGCGACCGTCATGCCGCGGTCCTTGAACGAGCCGGTCGGGTTGTCGCCCTCGACCTTGAGCCACACCTCGGCATCGGGCAGCTCGGACAGCCAGCGGCTGTCGACCAGCGGCGTGCCGCCCTCGCGCAGGGTCACGGTCGGGGTGCCCTCGGGGAGCGCGAGCCGGTCGCGGTACTCCTCGATGACGCCGCGCCACTGGCGCCCCGGCGGTGCCGACCTTGCTCACAGCGTCGCCCTCGACCCGCATCACCGAGGAGACCTCGTGCACGAAGTCGAGCTTCCGGAGGGTCGTCCACGGTCGCGGCCGAGGGCCTCGTCGCGTGGCCCGGTGGGAGACCACCACGAGCTGAGCGTCGTCGCCGCGGCCCTCCTGCCGGACGGTCTGGATCGAGACGTCGTGCTCGGCGAAGGTCTGCGCCACCGCCGCGAGCACGCCCGCACGGTCGTCGACGTCGATCGCCACGTGGTAGCGGGTCTGGGTCTCCCCCATCGGGCAGCACCTCCAGCGCCGCGTAGGCCGACTCCCCCGCGCCGCGGATGCCGTCGAGCCGGTTGCGCGCGACGGTGACCAGGTCGCCGAGGACCGCGCTCGCCGTGGGCGCGCCGCCGGCACCCGGACCGTAGAACATCAGCGAGCCGGCGGCGTCGCTCTCGACGAACACGGCGTTGAAGGCCTCGCGGACGCTGGCCAGCGGGTGGGTCCGCGGGATCATCGCCGGGTGCACGCGTGCGGCCACCGCCGGCCCGTCGGGGCCCTCGCGCTGCTCGCAGATCGCCAGCAGCTTGACCACGCAGCCCATGTCGCGGGCCGACGCCACGTCGGCCGCGCTGACCTCGGAGATGCCCTCGCGGTAGACGTCGCGCGGCGGTGACCCGGGTGTGGAAGGCCAGGCTGGCGAGGATCGCCGCCTTCGCGGCCGCGTCGTACCCCTCGACGTCGGCGGTCGGGTCGGCCTCCGCGTAGCCGAGCTCCTGGGCCTCCTCGAGCGCCTCGGCGAACCCGGCGCCCGAGGTGTCCATCTTGTCGAGGATGAAGTTCGTGGTGCCGTTGACGATGCCCAGCACGCGACGCACCTTGTCGCCGGCGAGCGACTCGCGCAGCGGCCGGACGATCGGGATCGCACCCGGCCACCGCCGCCTCGAAGTAGAGGTCGCGGCCGGCCTTCTCGGCGGCGGCGAACAGCGTGCTCCCGTCCTCGGCGAGCAGCGCCTTGTTGGCGGTGACCACGGAGGCGCCGTTCTCGAGGGCGGAGAGGATCAGCGACCGGGCGGGCTCGATGCCACCGATCACCTCGACGACGAGGTCGACGTCCTCCCGGCTGACGAGACCGGCGGCGTCGGTCGTGAGGAGCTCCGTGGGCACCTCCGCGTCGCGCTGGAGCTCGGGTCGGCGCACGGCCACGCCGACCAGCTCGATGGGGGCGCCCACGCGCGCGGTCAGGTCGTCGGCCTGCTCCCGCAGCAGTCGCACCACCTGGCTGCCGACCGACCCGCATCCGAGCAGGGCCAGCCTCAACGGCCGAACCGGCGCAACCTCCACGGTGCAGTCACCTCTCCATCGTTGGCGTCCAGGCCCTTCATCTTGGGCCATCTGCGCGGCCGTCGCACGATTACGGCGTCGCGTCCGGTTCGCGAGACTCGGCGGCGCCGACGTCCGTCGCGAGCAGGTCGGCCTCCGTCTCCCGGCGCAGCAGCACCGTGGAGGCACCGTCGCGGACCGCCACGACCGGCGGTCGGAGGGCATGGTTGTAGTTGCTCGCCATCGACCGGCAGTAGGCCCCGGTGCCCGGCACCGCCAGCAGGTCGCCGGGCGCGATGTCGCCCGGCACGAACTCGTCCATGACCACGATGTCGCCGGCCTCGCAGTGCTTGCCGACGACCCGGCCGAGCGCCGCCTCGCCCGAGGAGCGTCGGGAGGCGATGGTGCACGAGTAGTCCGCGTCGTACAGCGCCGTCCGGATGTTGTCCGACATCCCCCCGTCGACCGAGACGTAGGTGCGCACGGCGCCCGCGTCGAGCCCCACCTGCTTGACGGTGCCCACCTCGTAGACCGTGCACATCGACGGACCGACGATGGCGCGGCCGGGCTCGACGGACAGGGCCGGGACGGGTACGCCGAAGGCCCGGCACTCGTGCTCGACGATCTTGGTCAGCTCGGTGGCCAGCAGCGCCGGGTCGGACGGGTCGTCCTGGGTGGTGTAGGCGATGCCGAAACCACCGCCCAGGTCCAGCTCGGGCATCGTCACGCCGAGCTCGTCGGAGACCCGGGCATGCAGGGTCAGCACCCGGCGGGCAGCGACCTCGAAGCCCGAGGTGTCGAAGATCTGGCTGCCGATGTGGGAGTGCAGGCCGCGCAGGTCGAGCCCGTCCGCCGCCCGCACGCGCCGGACCGCCTCGAAGGCGTCGCCGCTGGTGATCGAGAAGCCGAACTTCTGGTCCTCGTGGGCGGTGGCGATGTACTCGTGCGTGTGTGCCTCGACGCCGGCGGTCACGCGCACCATCACCGGCGCGGAGAGCCCGAGCTCGGCGGTGATCGTGGCCAGCCGCTCGATCTCGATGAAGGAGTCGAGGACGATCCGGCCCACCCCGGCCTCCACCGCACGGCGCAGCTCGGCGGACGTCTTGTTGTTGCCGTGGTAGCCGATGCGCGCGGGGTCGAAGCCGGCGCGCAGGGCGACCGTGAGCTCGCCCGCCGAGCACACGTCGAGGGACAGCCCCTCCTCGGCCACCCAGCGCGCCACGGTCGTGCAGAGGAAGGCCTTGCCCGCGTAGAAGACCTCGTAGTCGGCGAACGCGTCGCGGAACGCGCGGGCCCGGCCGCGGAAGTCGGCCTCGTCGAGGACATACGCCGGGGAGCCGTGCTCGGCGACCAGGTCGCGCAGGTCCACCCCACCGACCTCGAGGGCGCCGTCGGCGTTCTTGCGCGCGGTGTCGGACCAGAGCAGCGGGACCAGGGCGTTGACGTCGCCGGGCTCACGCAGCCACGCCGGGCCGCTGAGGGCGCCGGGAGCGTGGGCCCAGCCGGCCTCGTGGGACGGCATGCCGGCTACATCCGCTCGGGGGCGGAGACGCCGAGCAGGCGCAGGCCGTTGGCGAGGACCGTCTTGGTCGCCTCGACGAGCACCAGCCGAGCGGCGTGGATCGGCGCCGGCGCCTCGTCGCCCATCGGCAGCACCCGGCACGCGTCGTAGAACCGGTGGAAGCTGCCCGCCGTGGCCTCCAGGTAGCGGGCGACCCGGTGCGGCTCGCGGAGCGTTGCGGCCGTTGCGACCACACGTGGGAACTCGGCCAGTGCCCGCAGCAGCTCGCCCTCCTTCTCATGGCTGAGCAGCGACGGGTCGAAGGCGCTGGACGTCACTCCCAGGTCGGCTCCGTTGCGGACGATCGAGGCAAGCCTGGCGTGGGCGTACTGCACGTAGAAGACCGGGTTGTCCGAGGCTTGCCGGGTGATCTGCTCCACGTCCAGGGTCAGCGGCGAGTCGGCGGGGTAGCGCGACAGGGTGTAGCGCAACGCGTCCACACCGATCATCTCCACGAGCTCCTGGAGGGTGACGATGGCACCGGCCCGCTTGCTCAGCCGGATCTCCTCGCCGCCGCGCATGATCTTCACCAGCTGCCCGATGAGCACCTCGATGTTGTGCTCGGGGTCGTCGCCCGCGCACGCGGCCATGGCCTTGAGCCGGCCGACGTAGCCGTGGTGGTCGGCGCCCAGGAGGTAGATGCACACGTCGGAGCCACGCTCGCGCTTGTCGACGTAGTAGGCGGTGTCGGAGGCGAAGTAGGTGAGCTCGCCGTTGCCTCGCCGCAGCACCCGGTCCTTGTCATCCCCGAAGTCGGTGGTGCGCATCCACAGCGCGCCCTCCTCCTCGAAGAGATGGCCCTGCTGCGCGAGCTTGTCCAGGCCGTGCTGGACCTTGTCGCCGTCGTGAAGGGACCGCTCGGAGTACCAGACGTCGAAGTGGGTGCGGAAGTCCTCGAGCTGGTGCTGCTGCTCGGCAAGCTGGATCTTGTAGCCGGCCTCGCGGAAGGCGACCAGCCGCTCGCCCTCGGGCAGGTCGAGGATGTGCGGGTTCTCAGAGATGATCTGGGCGGCGAGCTCGGCGATGTAGTCGCCGTCGTAGCCGTCCTCGGGGACGGGCTTGCCCGAGCGCGGCGGCCTCATGGACGCCCCGAACTTGTCCATCTGGTTGCCGCGGTCGTTGATGTAGAACTCGCGGGTGACCTCGGCGCCCCGGCCGCCTCGACGACCCGGGCGAGGGCGTCGCCCACGACGGCCCACCGGGTGTGCCCGAGGTGGATCGGACCGGTCGGGTTGGCCGAGATGAACTCGACGTTGAACCGTCTGGCCGGCCAGCGCGTCGTTGGCGCCGTACGCCGCACCGGCCTCGACGATCTGCGCGGCGAGCGCGCCCTGGGCCCCGGCCTCGACCCGGATGTTGAGGAAGCCCGGGCCGGCGATCTCGACCGAGGCGATCCCCTCGGTCTCGCCCAGCCGCTCCGCGAGCAGGCCGGCCAGGTCGCGCGGGGGCAGGCCCGCCTTCTTCGCCAGCTGGAGCGCGACGTTGGTGGCGTAGTCGCCGTGCTCCTTGCTCTTGGGGCGCTCGACGACCACGTGCCCCGGTACACCGTCGGGCAGGGCCAGCGCGCCGGACCCGACGAGGTCCGTGAGGGCGCCGACGATGGCGGTCGAGAGCTGTTCAGGGGTCACCGCCCCAGGGTATCGACGCGCGCGACCCCCGCCCGCGGGTGGTGGCCCCCGTGGGACCGCCGGGGGCGGGTCAGTGCTGCAGGTCGACGAGGCGGAGCACGGTGCCGACCAGCTCGGACGGCTCGAACGGCTTGGTGAGGTAGGCGTCCACGCCGAGCGCCTCCCCCCGGGCCAGGTCGGCTGCCGAGGCACGACCGGTGACGATGACGATGGGGATTCCGCCGTCGTCGGGTCCGCCCGCAGCCGCTCGACCGTGGAGAAGCCGTCCAGCCGGGGCATCATCACGTCGAGGGTGATGGCGTCCGGCCGCTGCTCGGCGATCCGCTCGAGCGCCTCGAGACCGTCGACGCACTGCACCACCTCGAGCCCCTCGAGCTCGAGGTTCACGGCGATCAGCTCACGCACGACCGCGGAGTCGTCGACGACCAGCACCCGTGCCGTCACCGCGCTCCCCCCGATCCTTCGCCTGGGTCGTGTTCATGTACGCTTTCCGCGCATCCCGAGCCCCCGTAGCTCAGGGGATAGAGCACCGCCCTCCGGAGGCGGGTGCGTAGGTTCGAATCCTACCGGGGGCGCCTGGAAAGTCCGCCGCATCTGCCCCAGGTGAACTGCTCCTTCCCACGGAGAGTTCCCCGTGGGAACGGGTGGATTACCACGGTCCCGTGGTAATTCCCCCTCCCGCACCGCCCCCTCAGCAGCCCCGGTCGAGCCGGCCGTCGCGGCGCGCGTCGTTGGCGATCCGGCGCGCCTGGCGTACGTCGGGGAACACGACGCTGGCGCCGCCGGCCGAGCCGATGCCCCCCAGGACGACGCAGCCGCGCAGCTTGCGCAGCTCGACCGTGGTGGCCGCCTGCGCCAGCCGGTAGAGCTCCGACGGCTTCAGGTCGGTGTCGAGGTGCCGGACGGCCGAGAGCACCCCTCGCTCCATGAAGCCGGGTCGGTCCATCCCGCCACGGACCTGCGCGAGGAGCCCGCGCATCAGGTCCTGCTGGTTGGCCGACCGGTCGAAGTCACCGCGCGGGAACGACTTGCGGATCCGCGCGAAGATCATCGCCTGGAAGCCGTTGAGCTTGTTCGGGCCGACCCGGTAGCCCTGCGGCCGGACGGGGTCGGAGAACGCGAACTTCGACCGCACCGTCACCCCGCCGATGGAGTTGACCATCTGCCGGAACCCGTCGAAGCCGGCCGTGAACACGTAGTCCGGCTGCACGCCGACCAGGTTGCCGACCGCGCGGCCCATCAGCCGCGGGCCGCCGAAGTAGAGCGCGGCGTTGATCTTCTCCCTGCCGTGGCCGGGGATGGTCACGTAGGCGTCGCGCGGGATGCCGATCATCGTGGCGTCCCCGGTGCGCAGGTTGACCGCGGTCATCTGGATCGCGTCGGCCCGGCTGCGCGTGATGCGCTGGCCCGGGCGGGCGTCCGAGCCGAGGAGCAGGATCCACACGACGTCACGGTTGTGGTCCACGCCGGCGGCGACCTGGCCGCGCACCAGCGAGGCGGGCGCCTCGCGGACGGTCGGCGCCGGGACCACCAGTGCGGTGACCGCGAGCACCAGGCCCAGCACGACGAAGCGGCGTACGACCCGGGACCGGAGGCCGGCGAGTGGGGCCGGAGTCGTGGTCACGATGCCTCCTCGACCTTGCGGGTGTCCTTGGCGAGGTCGTAGCCGAAGACCTTCCAGCCCCCGGTCCTCTTGCGCGTCAGCATCAGCCGGCCCGTGACGTCCACCCTTTTGGCGGGTTTGTCCCCCCGGTTCGCGACGAAGCGCAGGTGCACGCGCGCCGTCACTCCCGCGGCCACCTTGTGCGGGGCGAGCACCGAGAGGTACGCCGTGCGGCGGCGCACCTCGACCGACTCGGTGGTCGGTCCCAGCACCCGGTTGGTGAGCAGGTCGCGGTCGGCGTCGGCCTGTCGCGCGGCGCCGGCGGAGAAGGTCGCGAACGCGTCGCCGAACGAGCCGCGGGGGTAGTCCCCGCCGAGGAAGGCGTCGTCGAAGTAGGCGGTGACGACCTTCTCGACGTTGTCGGCGAGCACCTCCCGGTCGCGCTCCTTGAGCGTGCCGGAGACCCGGGTGACCCGGACCTTCGCCGGGGCCGCGGGGGCGGGGGTCGCGGTGGCCGAGGGTTCCCGGGCCGGGGAGGGGGTCGCGGCCGGGGGTTCCGCTACCCGGTCGTCGGACGTGCACGCCGCGGTCGAGGCGACGAGCGCCGCGGCCAGGGCCGCCGCTGCGGACCGTCGTACCGGCCCCGCTGTGGGCGTCCGAGGGGCCGTCCGAGGGGCCGTCCGAGGAGCAAGGACACGTCTCGGGTTCCCTTCCGTCGGGTGGTGGGGGGACCGGCGTGAGCCCGGCTACACGCCGTGACCGGCGGCCGGTCCCGGCTGCGAACGGTTGAGGCGAAGGTCTAGCCTGGTAGCCGTCCCCCACCATAAAGTTCCCGACCCAGGTTTTATCGGAAGAGGCGATCCAGGCCGTGGCCGAGTCTTCACGCAGGTTCCAACGTGGCCGCTGGGGCGGCCCCCGACGACCCGATGGCTGCCTTCGGCGCCAACGAGTGGCTCGTCGACGAGATGTTCGAGCGCTACCAGCAGGATCCGAACAGCGTGGACAAGGCGTGGTGGGACTTCTTCAAGCACTACACCCCCGGCGACAAGGTGTCGCCGAGCACCGCGGGCGGCAACGGCGCGGCCCAGGACGAGAAGCGGGCCGAGGCACCGCCGAGGCGCCCTCGAAGGGCACCGAGAAGGCGGCGGAGAAGGGTCGACACCCGGGGCGCGAAGCAGCCCCAGAAGCCGGCCGCCACGCCGCAGTCCCGGCCGGCGCCGGCCAAGGCGGCTGCCAAGACCACTCCCGCGACGGACGTGCAGCCGCGCCCCGACGCCCCCAAGACCGCCAAGCCGGCGGCAGCGCCGGTGCCCAAGGAGCCCGACCCGGCGCCCGCGGCCGAGGTGAGCGACGAGCCCGAGCTGACCACCCTGCGCGGCGCGCCCGCCCGCACGGTCCAGAACATGGACGCTCAGCCTCACCGTGCCCACGGCCACCAGCGTGCGGGCGGTGCCGGTCAAGCTGCTCATCGACAACCGCACGGTCATCAACAACCACCTCGCCCGGGCCCGCGGCGGCAAGGTCTCCTTCACGCACCTGATCGGCTACGCGCTGGTCAAGGCCCTCAAGCAGATGCCGGAGATGAACAACGGCTTCGACGTCGTCGACGGCAAGCCCACGCTCATCCAGCCCAAGCACATCAACCTCGGCCTGGCCATCGACCTGCCCAAGCCCGACGGCACCCGGCAGCTGCTGGTGCCCTCGATCAAGGCCGCCGAGTCGATGGACTTCGCCGCCTTCTGGACCGCCTACGAGGACCTCATCCGCAAGGCGCGCGGCAACAAGCTCGCGGTCAGCGACTTCCAGGGCACCACGATCAGCCTGACCAACCCGGGCACGATCGGCACCAACCACTCCGTCCCCCGGCTGATGAAGGGCCAGGGCGCGATCATCGGCGTCGGCTCGATGGACTACCCGCCGGAGTTCCAGGGCGCGTCCGAGGAGATCCTGACCCGCAACGCGGTCAGCAAGGTCATGACGCTGACGTCGACCTACGACCACCGCGTCATCCAGGGCGCGCAGTCCGGCGAGTTCCTGCGCCGGCTGCACATGCTGCTGCTCGGCGAGGACGACTTCTACGACGAGATCTTCCGCGCGCTGCGGATCCCCTACGAGCCGATCCGCTGGGCGAGCGACATCTCCGACCAGCCACGACGACGAGATCAGCAAGCAGGCGCGGATCCTCGAGCTGATCCACGCCTACCGGGTGCGCGGCCACATCATGGCCGACACCGACCCGCTGGAGTACCAGCAGCGCAGCCACCCCGACCTCGAGGTGGAGTCGCACGGGCTGACGCTGTGGGACCTCGACCGCGAGTTCGCCACCGGCTCGTTCGGCGGCGAGGGCCGCCGGTTCATGAAGCTGCGCAACATCCTCGGCATCCTGCGCGACTCCTACTGCCGCACCGTCGGCATCGAGTACATGCACATCCAGGACCCCGAGCAGCGCCGCTGGATCCAGCAGCGCGTCGAGCAGCCGCACGTGAAGCCGCCCCGCGAGGAGCAGCTGCGGATCCTGCTCAAGCTCAACCAGGCCGAGGCGTTCGAGACCTTCCTGCAGACGAAGTTCGTCGGCCAGAAGCGGTTCAGCCTCGAGGGCAGCGAGACCACGATCCCGCTGATCGACGAGATCTGCGAGGCCGCCGCGGAGGCTTCCCTCGACGAGGTCACCATCGGCATGGCGCACCGCGGCCGGCTCAACGTGCTGGCCAACATCGTCGGCAAGAAGCTACAGCCAGATCTTCCGCGAGTTCGAGGGCAACATCGACCCGCGCACGGTGCAGGGCTCCGGCGACGTGAAGTACCACCTCGGCGCCGAGGGCGCGTTCACCGCGGGCTCCGGCGACACCATCAAGGTCTCCGTGGCCGCCAACCCGTCCCACCTCGAGGCGGTCGACCCGGTGCTCGAGGGCATCGCCCGCGCCAAGCAGGACGTCCTCAACCGGGGCGCGGAGTTCCCCGTGCTGCCGCTGCTGCTGCACGGTGACGCGGCCTTCGCCGGGCAGGGCGTGGTGGCCGAGACGCTCAACCTGTCCCAGCTGCGCGGCTACCGCACCGGCGGCACCATCCACGTCGTCGTCAACAACCAGGTCGGCTTCACCACCTCCCCCGCGTCGTCGCGCAGCTCGCTGTACTCCACCGACGTCGCCCGGATGGTCCAGGCGCCGATCTTCCACGTCAACGGCGACGACCCCGAGGCGTGCATCCGGGTCGCCCGCCTCGCCTTCGAGTACCGCCAGGCGTTCAAGAAGGACGTCGTCATCGACCTGGTCTGCTACCGCCGCCGCGGGCACAACGAGGGCGACGACCCGTCGTACACGCAGCCGCTGATGTACGACCTCATCGAGCAGAAGCGCTCGGTTCGCAAGCTCTACACCGAGTCGCTGATCGGTCGCGGCGACATCACCCTCGACGAGGCGGAGCAGGTGCTGCGCGACTACCAGCAGCAGCTCGAGCGGGTCTTCACCGAGGTGCGCGAGGCGACCAACGCGCCCGACGAGTGGACGACGGTGCCCGACTACCCGGAGAAGACGCTCCGGCGCCACCGAGACGGCGGTCTCGAAGGAGACCCTGAAGCGGATCTCCGACGCGCACGTCAACACCCCCGAGGGCTTCACGGTGCACCCGAAGGTGCTGCCGCAGCTGCAGCGCCGGGCGGCGGCGATCACCGAGGGACCGATCGACTGGGGCACCGGCGAGATGCTGGCCTTCGGCTCCCTGCTGATGGACGGCCGCCCGGTGCGGCTGGCCGGTCAGGACTCGCGGCGCGGGACGTTCGTGCAGCGGTTCGCCACGATCATCGACCGGGAGAACGCCGACGAGTGGACCCCGCTGGCCAACCTCTCCGAGGACCAGGGGCAGTTCTACGTCTACGACTCGCTGCTGTCCGAGTACGCCGCGATGGGCTTCGAGTACGGCTACTCGGTGGCCCGGCCGGACGCGCTGGTGCTGTGGGAGGCGCAGTTCGGCGACTTCGTCAACGGCGCGCAGACGATCATCGACGAGTTCATCACCTCCGGCGAGACCAAGTGGCGCCAGCAGTCCGGCGTGGTGCTGCTGCTCCCCCACGGCTACGAGGGCCAGGGCCCCGACCACTCCTCGGCCCGCATCGAGCGGTTCCTCACGATGGCCGCCGAGGAGGCGTTCGTCGTCGCCCAGCCGTCGACGCCGGCCAGCCACTTCCACCTGCTGCGCCAGCACTCGCTCGGCGAGGAGCACCGGCCGCTGATCATCTTCACGCCGAAGTCGATGCTCAAGCGCAAGGAGGCCGCCTCCCAGCCCGACGACTTCACCTCGGGCACCTTCCGCCCGGTCATCGGGGACGACCAGGTGGACCCGAGCAAGGTCGAGAAGGTGCTGCTGTGCAGCGGCCGGATCACCTGGGACCTGATGGTCGAGCGCAAGAAGCGCGAGGGGGACGACCCGAGGACGGCGATCGTGCGGCTCGAGCAGCTCTACCCGCGCCCGGTCGCGGAGCTCAAGAAGGAGCTGGCCCGGTTCGGCAACCTGCGCGAGGTGCGCTGGGTGCAGGACGAGCCGGCCAACATGGGCCCCTGGCCGCACATGGCCCTGCACCTCACCGCCCAGCTGGACGTCCCCGTTCTACCGGGTCTCCAGGCCCGAGTCCTCCTCCCCGTCGGTGGGTCAGCACTCCCGGCACGTGGAGGAGCAGAAGGAGCTGCTCCAGCAGGCCTTCAGCTGAGCCGGGCCCGTGTACTTCACCGACCGCGGCATCGAGGAGCTCGAGAAGCGCCGGGGTGACGAGGAGGTCACCCTGGCGTGGGTGGCCGACCGGCTCCAGGAGTTCGTGGACCTCCACCCGGAGTTCGAGATGCCCGTCGAGCGGCTGGCCACCTGGATGGCCCGTCTCGACGACCCCGACGACGAGTAGCACCGGGTGGGCACCCGGGATCTGAGTACGACGACGCATGCGGGCCGGCCGCTGCCGGGCCGATCATGAGGACATGACGACCCTCGCCCCGCCGCCGGTCACCCGCCGCCGCCTCCTCGCGAGCGTGCTGCTGGGCTGCTGCGTCGCGCTCACGCTGCCGACGGGTCTGGTGGTCGGCTGGTTCGCCACAGAGCTGCAGTTCTTCGGAGCCCAGCCCAGCGCGGAGGACCACGCGATGGCCGCCGGGGCCTACGGGGCGGGCGCCGCGGCGCTGCTGCTCGGTGCCCTCGCCCTGCGGGCCCACGGCACCACGCGGTGGCAGGTGCCGGTCGCGCTGGCCGCGGCCGGGCTCCTCACCTACCTGGCGGTGAGCGCGGCGGTGGATGCGACGACGAGCAGCGATCCCGGACCTGGCACCGACCACTGGTGGGACGGGGCGGGCGCGGTCCTCGTCTGCCCCTGGACCTGGCCCCTCGTGCTGCTGGGGCTCCTCGCGCCGCTCCGACGGTCACCGCAGGCGCCGCCACCACTGCGGGACAGTGGCGGCTGGGGCTGACCTCACCTCGCCGTGCCGGCCTCCACCAGGGCCCAGCACAGCAGCAGGAGGGCCCCGAGAGACGTGGCGGTGCGCGCCAGGTTGGAGCGCACCCAGCGACGCTCGTGGAACTCCTCGCGCACCCTCGCCGGGCCGTGGTCCGCGCGGGCCGTCTCCGCCTTCAGGCGGTCGTTGAGCGGCACGTTGACGGCCAGCGTGAGCGCGGTCCCGACGAGCGACAGCACCAGCGCCGCCAGCACCCAGCCGAAGGCCGAGCCGCCCCAGGCAGCGAATGCGGCCGCCCCGGTCAGCGCGGGGGCACCGAGGAACCCGCCCACCAGGAACCACGGGTTGATGACGGCGCGGTCCACCGCACCGAACGCGGCCACGAAGGTGCCGTCGTCGGTGCGACGGAGGCCGGGCATGAGGGTGTGCGCGTAGAGCGCGAAGGCGCCCGCCAGGAGTCCGGTGGCGACCGTGGCTGCGATCAGCAGGACGACGAGGAGCACGGTGTCACCGGGTGAAGACGACCTTGCCGAACAGGTCTCCCTTGGCCATCGCCTCGAAGCCGTCGCGGGCCCGGTCCATCGGCAGCACGTGGTCGATCACCGGACGGACGCCGCTGACGTCGAGCAGGTTGACCAGCGACGCCAGCTCGGTGCGGGTGCCCATGGTCGAGCCGATCACCTGCAGCTGGAGGAAGAAGATCCGGGTGAGCTCGGCGCTGTCGACGTCGGGGCCGCTCGTCGCGCCGGAGACGACGATCTTGCCGCCGGGACGCAGGGACTTGACCGAGTGCGACCAGGTGGCCCTGCCCACGGTCTCCATGACCGCGTCGACGCGCTCGGGCAGCCGGGCGTTGCTCTCGAGCGCCTCGTCCGCCCCGAGCTCGAGCGCGCGCTCGCGCTTCTGCTCGTCGCGGCTGGTGGCGTAGACCCGCAGCCCGCCGGCGTGCGCCAGGCTGATCAGCGCGGTCGCCACGCCGCCGCCGGCGCCCTGCACCAGCACGGAGTCCCCGGGCTTGAGGCCGCCCTGGGCGAACAGCATCCGGTAGGCGGTCAGCCAGGCGGTGGGCAGGCAGGCGGCCTCCTCGAAGGACAGCGACGCCGGCTTGGGCACGACGTTGCGCCGCGGCACCGCCACCCTCTCGGCGAACGTGCCCTGGTGGCGCTCGGAGAGCAGCGACCGCTTGGGGTCGAGCGTCTCGTCCCCGGTCCACGACGGGTCGCTGATGACGGCGTGCACGACGACCTCGTTGCCGTCCTCGTCGAGCCCGGCCGCGTCGCAGCCGAGGATCATCGGCAGCGCCTCCTCGCGCAGTCCGACCCCGCGCAGCGACCAGATGTCGTGGTGGTTCAGGGACGCCGCCTTGACGGTGACGGTCGTCCAGCCGTCGGGCACCTCCGGCTCGGGTCGCTCACCCACCACCAGGCCGGACAGCGGGTCGTCGGAGGAGAAGGACTCGGCGTAGACGGCGAACATGCTCCGACCCTAGCCAAATCAGCCGGGGCGCAAACTTCGGTCCCTCGGTCCGCCGGCACTCGCGGGAGCGGTGGGTCAGCGGCGGGCGACGCCGTCCCGGCGGGCGGCCTCGGCGACGGCCGAGGAGACGGCCGGGGCCACCCGCGGGTCGAACGGCGACGGTACGACGAACTCCTCGCTGAGCTGCTCGCCGACCAGGGCGGCCAGCGCCTCGGCTGCGGCCAGCTTCATGCCCTCGGTGATCGCGGTCGCGCGGACGTCGAACGCGCCCCGGAAGATCCCCGGGAACGCGAGCACGTTGTTGATCTGGTTGGGGTAGTCCGAACGCCCCGTCGCCACCACGCGGGCGTGCCGGTGCGCCACGTCGGGGTGCACCTCGGGGGTGGGGTTCGCGAGGCCGAAGATGATCGCGTCGTCCGCCATCGTGGCGACGACGGACTCCGGCACGTTGCCGCCCGAGACGCCGATGTAGACGTCCGCGTCGACGAGCACGTCGGACAGCTGCCCGGTGCGTCCGGTCTGGTCGGCGGTGTGCTGTGCCAGCGACAGCTTGACCGGGGTGAGGTCCCCGCGGGAGGAGTGCAGGACACCCCGGCGGTCGGTGACGGCCAGGTCGGTCACCCCGGCGGCGAGAAGGATCTTGGCCACCGCGACGCCGGCCGCACCGGCACCGGAGATGACCACGCGGGTCTCGCCGTGAGTGCGTCCGGTCAGCCGGAGGGCGTTCTCGAGCGCGGCCAGCGCCACCACCGCCGTGCCGTGCTGGTCGTCGTGGAAGACGGGGATGTCGAGGAGGTCCTTGAGCCGCTGCTCGATCTCGAAGCAGCGCGGCGCCGAGATGTCCTCCAGGTTGATCCCACCGAAGCTGGGCGCGAGCCGCTGCACGGTCTCGACGATCTCGTCCGCGTCCTTGGTGTCGAGGCAGATCGGCACGGCGTCGACGCCGGCGAACTGCTTGAACAGGACCGCCTTGCCCTCCATGACCGGCATGGCCGCCGCGGGGCCGATGTCACCCAGGCCGAGGACGGCCGTCCCGTCGGTGACGACCGCGACGGTGTTGGAGACCCAGGTGTAGTCGTCGGCCAGCTCGGGGTGCTCGGCGATCGCCTCGCAGACCCGCGCGACGCCGGGCGTGTAGGCCATCGAGAGGTCATCGCGACTCTCCAGGGCGACCGTGGAGGCAACCTCCATCTTGCCGCCGCGGTGCAGGACGAAGACCGGGTCCTGCGCGCGTCCGTCCGGGGACTCCACCGTGTGGCCCATCCGGGCAGTGTTCCACAGTGCGGCCCCTCGTTCCGCGGGGCAAGACGCGTGACGCGGGCCACTCCCGGGCGTCAGACGCGGCGGGGCCACGGCCAGACCCGGGCGAGCACGCGCGCCAGCACACGCCCGTCCTCGACGACCCCGACGGTGCCCGAGCCCACGCCCTCGAAGGCGTTGTCGGACCCGATCCACCAGCCTCCGGGCTCCCGCCGTACGGCGCGCTTGACCGCCACCACCCCGCCCGGCAGCCGGACGACGACGGCGCCGCCCGGTCGCGGCCGGCCGCCGTGCAGCACCAGCAGCCGGTCGCCCTCGCGCAGTGTCGGCAGCATCGAGCGGCCGTGCACGACGGCGAACCCCAGCAGACGCCGGCGACGCGTGCCCGAGGGCGACATGGGTACGTTGACCTCCGGGTGTTCCGCTGGCGTGGCCTCCGAGACTCGGGAGTAGTGTCGCAGGTGGCTCACGCCGAGCAGGACCCCCGAACTGACCAGAGAATGCGACAGAGAGGACCCCGGATGTTCGCGCGACTCTTCGCCCCGACCATCGACGTGCAGGCCCACTGCGACCTGCCGTGTGGCGTGTACGACCCCGCGCAGGCACGCATCGAGGCCGAGTCGGTCAAGGCCATCATCGGCAAGGTCGCCGACAACGACGACGCCGACTTCCGCACCCGCGCGGTGCTGATCAAGGAGCAGCGCTCCGAGCTCGTCAAGCACCACCTCTGGGTGCTGTGGACCGACTACTTCAAGCCGCCGCACTTCGAGAAGTACCCGCAGCTGCACACGCTGTTCAACGAGGCGACCAAGCTCGCCGGCGCCGCCGGCACCAAGGGCACGATGGACGCCAAGGCGGCCGACGAGCTGCTCGCGAAGATCGAGGAGATCTCCGAGATCTTCTGGGAGACCAAGAAGTCCTGACAGACTGTGGCCGTCTCGGACAGCGCGGCCACGTGGACGTGAGAGGTGGGGCCGGGCGCTGGTTCACCAGTGGCGCTCGACCCCGTCCGTCACGTCCGACCGAAGCCCGAACCAGCAGCAGGAGGTGCCCGTGGTGGGCCCACACCCGGATGTCGAGCTCCGGATCCCGGCGGAGTCCGCGTTCCTCGCCGTGCTCCGCACCGCGACGGCCGGTCTCGCGGCCCGCCTGGACTTCACGCTCGACGACATCGAGGACCTGCGGATCGCCGTCGACGAGGCCTGCGCGATGGTGCTGCCTCAGGCCCGCGAGGGGTCGGACCTCACCTGCGCGTTCACGCTCGGCGCAGGCGAGCTGTCGGTCGCGGTGTCGGCCGAGTGCGACCACCCCGTGCAGCCGAGCCGGGACGGCTTCGCGTGGACCGTGCTCGCGGCCCTGACCAGCTCGGTCCGCGCGGACGTGACCGAGGACCGGCTCATCATCACCTTGTCGCGGAACACGGCCGAGCCGGAGTGAGCCCCCGCATGACCACCGAGGAGCGCGACCCTCGCCGAGATGCGGTCTCGGAGCGTCGCCCTCTTCGAGCGGCTGTCGACCGACGTCTCCGACGCCGAGCGCGCCGACGTCCGCGACCAGCTCGTCCGGCTGCACCTGCCGCTGGTCGAGCACTTCGCCCGCCGGTTCCTCAACCGGGGAGAGCCGTTCGACGACCTCCTCCAGGTCGGGACGATCGGGCTGATCAAGGCGATCGACCGGTTCGACATCGAACGCGGGGTCGAGTTCTCGACCTACGCCACCCCGACGATCGTCGGCGAGATCAAGCGGCACTTCCGCGACCGCGGATGGGCGATCCGCGTACCGCGCCGCCTGCAGGAGCTGCGCATCACGATCACCTCCGCGACCGCCGAGCTGACCCAGGAGCTGGGCCGGTCCCCCACCGTCGCCGAGCTGGCCGGCAGGGTCGGCGTCTCCGAGGAGGAGATCCTCGAGGGGCTCGAGTCGGCGAACGCCTACTCGACCCTCTCCCTCGACGCGCCCGACTCCGGCGAGGACAGCGCGCTGAGCATGATCGACGTGATCGGCGAGGACGACGAGGCGCTGTCCCACGTCGAGAACCGCGAGACCATCAAGCCGCTGCTGGAGGCCCTCGACCCGCGCGAGAAGCACATCCTCACGCTGCGCTTCTTCCGCGGCATGACCCAGTCGCAGATCGCCGCGGAGATCGGCATCTCCCAGATGCACGTCTCCCGACTGCTGGCCCGCACCCTCACCCACCTCCGGGAGTCGCTGGCCGAGAACCCGGGCGCGCTGGACTAGCCCGGTCGGGCGTCGCGCGCACCGGTCCGCGCGCGGGTCAGTCGCCGTCGTGGTCGCCCAGCGCCGCCAGCGATGCCGGGTGGAAGACACCCGCGATCACGAGGAGTGCCACGAGGGCGAGCCCGACCGCCACCGGCGTCGACGCGCCGCCGAGGAAGCTCCAGGCCACTCCCAGCTGCAGCAGCTGCGCGAGCACCAGCGGGGCCCGGGCCCACGACTCCAGCCGGGTCAGCCGCCAGGCGCACCAGGCCAGCCCGCCGCCGTAGACGACGAAGAACAGCACGGTGGTGACACCCATGGTGAGCCGGGCCCCGGAGATCGCGAACAGCTCGGCGAGCCCGAACAGCACCAGCAGGACGGCCTCCACGCCGGCCAGGGCGGCCGCGACGACGAGGGGCGCCGGGGCTTCGGAGGACGGCCGTGCGGGGTCGCTCACGGGAGCAAAGGGTACGCACATCGGCGCGCCGGTCCCCGGGCGGACGCCCGCCCCGCCGCGACGCGCCGGCCGACCCGACCGGGGTGGGGCCGGGGGATGACGGTAAATTGGATCGTCTGTGACGAACGTGACGGGCGTCAAGGGTTGAATGCGCCCCGATCTCTTGCCACGCTAGGCACCGGTCAAGAGGTCGCATGGACCTGTCACGATGATCAGCTTCCGGCTCACCGCGCACCAGTGGGACGGGTCGGGCCTCGTGAACAAGTTCACAACCAGATGACTTCACAGGCAAACACGGGGCGGGCGGGATGCCACAGCACCCCGACTGCCACCTCCAGACACGACAAGGAGTCAACCGCCATGGATTGGCGCCACCGCTCTGCATGCCTCGACGAGGATCCGGAGCTGTTCTTCCCGATCGGCAACACCGGTCCGGCCATCCTCCAGATCGAGGAGGCCAAGCAGGTGTGCCGTCGCTGCGACGTGCGCGAGCAGTGCCTCGCGTGGGCGCTCGAGGCGGGACAGGACCACGGCGTCTGGGGAGGCCTCAGCGAGGACGAGCGCCGCGCTCTCAAGCGCCGCAACGCCCGCGCCAAGATCCGCACCGCCTGAGCACGAACCCCGCGACCTCGACCTCCCGGCGCACTCAGCCGACCGGGATGTCGAGGTCGACTCTCGTCCCGCCCCCGGGCCGCGGACCGACCAGCAGCTGACCGCCCAGCTCCGACTCGACGAGCGTGCGGACGATCGAGAGCCCCAGGCTCGTCGACCCGTCCAGGTCGAACCCCTCCGGCAGCCCGACGCCGTCGTCGTCGACGCAGACGTGCAGCCGCCCGACCTGCCGCCGCGCCGTCACCGTCAGTGACCCCTCCCCCTGCCGGAACCCGTGCTCCACGGCGTTCTGCAGCACCTCGGTCAGCACCATGGCCAACGGGGTGGCGATCTCGGCGTCGACCGTCCCGAAGCTGCCCTCGCGGCTGGTGCCGACCCGGGCGTCCGGCGAGCTGACCTCGGTCACCATGACGCGCAGCCGGTCGGCCACGTCGTCGAAGTCGACCCGCTCGTCGAGGTTCTGGCTCAGCGTGTCGTGGACGATCGCGATCGACCCGACCCGACGTACCGCCTCCTCCAGGGCCGCGCGGCCCTCGGGCACGTCGATCCGGCGGGCCTGCAGCCGCAGCAGCGCCGCGACCGTCTGCAGGTTGTTCTTCACCCGGTGGTGGATCTCGCGGATCGTCGCGTCCTTGGTCACCAGCTCGCGGTCGCGGTTGCGCAGGTCGGTGACGTCGCGCAGCAGCACCAGGGCGCCGATGTGCTCGCCGGTGGGCCGCAGCGGGAGCGACCGCAGGATCAGCACCGTGTCGCCGTCGCCGATCTCGGTGTCCCGGGCCTGCCGGCCACCGAGCACCGCGGTGAGGGTCTCCTCGTCGGGACGCCGCTTCGCCGGGACCAGGGAGCGCGTGACGTCTCGCGAGGACGAGGCCGGTCAGGTCGCTCTGCAGCCCCAGCCGCCGGTAGACCGACAGCGCGTTGGGGCTGGCGTAGGCGACCCGGCCCTCCTCGTCGATCCGCACGAAGCCGTCGCCCACGCGCGGAGAGTCGGCGTGGTCGGAGCGCTGCCCGGGGAAGGGGAAGTGTCCGTGCGCGATCATCTGGGTCAGGTCGGTGGCCGTCTGCAGGTAGGACAGCTCCAGCCGGCTGGGGGTGCGGACGCCGAGCAGGTTGGTGTTGCGTCCGATGACCGCGAGGATCCTCTCGCCGCGGCGAACCGGGATCGCCTCCACCCGCACCGGGATGTCGTCGCGCCACTCCGGGTCACCCTCCCGGGCGACCCTGGCTCGCTCGTACGCCGCGTCGAGCAGCGGACGCCGGCCCGACGGCACGAAGGCCCCGACCAGGTCGTCGACGTAGGCGGTCGGCCCCGTGGTGGGCCGCATCTGCGCGCCGGCCCAGAAGCCGCTGCCCGCCCGGTCGGGCAGCCACAGCACCAGGTCTGCGAAGGACAGGTCCGCGATGATCTGCCAGTCGGCGAGCAGCAGGTGCAGCCACGCGAGGTCCTCGTCGTCGAGGTCCGTGTGGGCCCGGACGAGCTCGTTGAGCGAGGGCACCGAACCAGCCTAGGGGGTGCCTCCGCGGCGCCTCGCCGACGCGGTCCCGGTTCTCCCTGAGGGCCCGCCAACTGGCAGGATGGCAAGCATGGAGTCGGCGTTCTGGGACCGCGTCGTGGCCGAGGGCCACAAGGTCCCGACCGACCGGTCCCTGGCCGACCTGACCTCCGAGCTCACCGCGATGCTGGGCGACCCCGACCCGCGGCTGCGCGACCGCATCGCCTACGAGGTGCTCGCCACCTGGGTGACCGAGGGGGTCTACGACGACCTGCTGCAGGGCCTCGGCGACGGGATGGCCACGGGGCTCCTGGTCGGCCTCGGCGAGCACGGCACCGACACCGTCTTCCGCCGCAGCTTCTCCGCGCTGATCCTCGGCGAGTGCGTGACCCGCGACAACGAGCGGCACCTCGTGCCCCCCGACACCGTCCTGCGCTGGGGTGACCGCACCGCCGGGTGGCTGGTCCGCGAGCGGGACGTCCGCGGCTACGTCGCCGGCAAGGGCTGGGCGCACGCCGTCGCCCACGGCGCCGACGTGGTCGGCGCGCTGGCCCGGTCGCAGGCGCTCGGCCGGATGGAGCTGACCGTGCTCCTCGACGTGATCGCCGACCGGATCCTCACCGAGAGCGACCGCCTCCTGCACGGCGAGGACGACCGGCTCGCCCACGCCACCATGCAGATCCTGCGCCGCGACCTGGTCGCCCTCGAGGTCCTCGAGCCGTGGCTGGCCCGCCTGACGCGACCGGGCCCGCCCCGACCGACGACCGCACGGACGACCCCTACACCGTGGCCGGCAACGTCCAGGCCTACCTCCGGGCCCTGCACCTCCAGCTCTCGCTGGCGCCGCGGCCACCCGCCGTCCGCGCCGACCTGCTGCTGACGCTGATCGAGCAGCTCAGGCGGGCCAACCCGCATTTCCTGGCCTGACGCGTCCGGACCGGCCCGGGCCGGGTGACCGCTCGTCGCACCGCACCGACCACTGAAAGACCACGGCGCGGGGTACTGCCTGGTCGAGCGCGTCCCGGTCACTACTCTCGCCCGGGCGCCAATTCTCGGAGGTGATCGCCCGTGACCGACTCACGTTCCCCGTCGGACCAGCACCATCCACCACCCGCTCCACCTGGATCGTCGTCGGTGTGCTCCTCGCGGTGGCGGCGATCGTCCCGCTGTTCGTCGGTCTCTACGACTCGGTGTCGCCCACGCTCGGCGCCTTCCCGTTCTTCTTCTGGTTCCAGTTCCTGCTCATCCCCGTCGTCTCGGGCCTGACGTTCGTCGCGTTCCGGCTCAGCGAGGCCGCCACCGAGCGTGACCGCGCCGCCCGCGGCCAGGTGCGGAGGAAGTCGTGAACGACGTCGACGTCGTCGCGCTCGGCGTCTTCCTGTTCTTCTTCCTGCTCGTCACCGTGATGGGCTTCATGGCCTCGCGGTGGCGCCGGGCGAGCTCCCTGGACAGCCTCGACGAGTGGGGCCTGGGCGGTCGCGGCTTCGGCACGTTCATCACGTGGTTCCTGATCGGCGGCGACATCTACACCGCCTACACGTTCGTCGCGGTGCCCGCCGCGATGTACGCCGGCAGCATGGTCGGCTTCTTCGCGGTGCCCTACACGATCATCCTGTACCCGATCATCTTCGTGTTCCTGCCGCGGCTGTGGTCGGTCTCGCACCGGCACGGCTACGTGACCCCGGCCGACTTCATCCGCGGCCGCTACGACAGCAGACCGCTCGCGCTCGCGGTGGCGGTCACCGGCTGCTCGCGACGATGCCCTACATCGCCCTGCAGCTGGTCGGCATCCAGGTGGTGCTCGAGGTCATGGGCATCGGCGGTCGCGGCGACTCGTGGCTGGCCCGGGACCTGCCGCTGTTCATCGCCTTCGCGGTGCTGGCGGCGTACACCTACTCCTCGGGACTGCGGGCGCCGGCGCTGATCGCGTTCGTCAAGGACACCTTGATCTACGTCGTGATCCTGGTCGCGGTGATCTACATCCCGACGCAGCTCGGCGGCTGGGACGCGATGTTCGGGCGGCGCAGGACTCGTTCGACGCGTTCAACACCGAGAACGCCGACGCGATCGCCGCCGGCGAGGCGTCCGCCAAGGGGCTCGATGCCGGTCGAGCCGCTGCACTGGGCCTACGCGTCGCTGGCCCTGGGCTCGGCGCTGGCGCTGTTCATGTACCCGCACTCGCTGACCGGGGTGCTGGCCACCACGAACCGCACGGTGATCCGGCGCAACGCCGCGTTCCTGCCGGCGTACTCGTTCCTGCTCGGGCTGCTCGCGCTGCTCGGCTTCATGGCGATCGCCGCCGGCATCCAGGTCGACAACCCGCAGCATGGCGGTGCCGGAGCTGATTCGGCAGGATGTTCCCGGCGTGGTTCGCCGGCGTGGCGTTCGCGGCGATCGCGATCGGGGCGCTGGTCCCCGCGGCGATCATGTCGATCGCGGCGGCGAACCTGTGGACGCGCAACGTCTACAAGGCGTTCATCCGTCCCGACGCCACCCCGGCGCAGGAGGCCAAGCAGAGCAAGCTGATGTCGCTGGTCGTGAAGTTCGGCGCGCTGTTCTTCGTGCTCGGGCTGCCCAGCGACTTCGCGATCAATCTGCAGCTGCTCGGCGGCGTGTGGATCCTGCAGACCTTCCCGGCGATCGTGATCGGGCTCTACACCCGATGGATGCACCGCTACGCCCTGTTCACCGGCTGGGCCGTCGGCATGCTCTACGGCACCTGGACGGCCTACCTGCAACCGGTGATCGGCGAGCCGGGGAGCCACTTCGGCGAGCCCGCTGGCGACGATCCCGCTGACCGACACCAAGGGCTACATCGCGCTGACGGCGTTCGTGCTCAACCTGGTCGTGGCGATCGTGATGACGTTCGTCCTCAACGCGCTCAAGGTGGCGGCCGGGACCGACCACACGGTGGCGGCGGACTACAAGGCCGACGCCGGCGACGAGGGCGTGGAGGAGCTCGACGTGGATGCCCTCTCCACGGACACGACGAGCCCGTAGCGGGCGACCACCTCTCGGGTGCGGGCAGGCTACCAGCGGGTAGCCTGCCCGCATGACCGACGTCACCGACCTCTCCTCCCCCGTCGCCGACCCGTCCCCCGGGGACGCCGAGGGGGGTGTCGACGCGCACGGCGGCGAGCACGCCGTGGCGGTGGCCGCCGCCCACGGGGTGGACACGATGTTCACGCTCTCCGGCGCGCACGTGTTCCCGATGTACGACGGCGCGGTCCACGCCGACCCGCCGATGCGGATCGTCGACGTGCGCCACGAGCAGACCGCCGTCTTCGCCGCGGAGGCCGTCGGGAAGCTGACCCGGGTCCCGGGACTCGCCGTGCTCACCGCCGGCCCCGGGGTCACCAACGGTGTCAGCGCCGTGACCCAGGCCCGGTTCAGCGGCTCCCCGCTCGTCGTGGTCGGCGGCCGGGCACCGGCGAACCGGTGGGGCATGGGCAGCCTGCAGGAGCTCGACCACCCGCCGCTGCTCGACCCGGTCACCAAGCTGGCCCGCACGGTGCCCACGGTCGGCGCGATCCCCGGCGCGGTCGACGAGGCGTTCCGGGTGGCCGGCCGCCCCGCACCGCGGGCCCACGTTCCTCGACGTGCCGATGGACCAGTTCTTCGACCGGGCCGTCGCCGCGCGGCCGACGGTCGACGTACGCCGTCGGGCCGAGCCCGACCCCGACGCGCTGGCCGAGATCGGCGCGCTGCTCGCCGAGGCCCGGCGGCCGGTCCTCGTGCTCGGCACCGACGTGTGGTCGGACGGCGCGGAGGAGTCCGCCCTGCGTCTCGTGGAGACGCTCGGGCTCCCGGCCGTCACCAACGGCATGGGCCGCGGGGTCGTGCCGGGCGGGCACCCGCTGCTGGTGAGCAAGGCGCGCGGCGCCGCCCTCGGCAGCAGCGACCTCGTCGTCGTCGTCGGCACCCCCCTGGACTTCCGGCTGGGCTACGGGGTCTTCGGAGGCAAGGACGGCGCGCCCGCGGCGCGCGTCGTGCACGTCGCGGACTCGCCCGGCCAGCTCTCCGGGCACGCCGACCTGACGGCCTCCGTCGCGGGCGACCTGACCCTGGTCCTCGACGGCATCCACGCGGCGGTCGAGCAGCAGCTCCGCCGCCCCGACTGGTCCCCCTGGGTGGAGGACCTCCAGGCGGACGTGCGGGCCGCCGTCGAGCGGGACGCCGCGCTGCTCGGCGCCGAGGCCGACCCGATCCACCCGGCTCGCGATCTACGGCGAGCTGGTGCCCCGGCTCGCCGAGGACTCCGTCGTGATCGGCGACGGCGGCGACTTCGTGTCGTTCGCCGGCAAGTACGTCGAGCCGCGGCGGCCCGGCGGCTGGCTCGACCCCGGCCCCTACGGCTGCCTCGGCGCCGGCCTCGGCGCCGCGATCGCCGCCCGGGTCGCCCGTCCGTCGGCACAGGTCGTGCTGCTGCTCGGCGACGGGGCCGCGGGGATGTCGCTGATGGACGTCGACACCCTGGTCCGGCACGACCTCCCGGTCGGTGATGGTGTGCGGCAACAACTCCGCCTGGGGGCTCGAGAAGCAGCCGATGCAGATGCTCTACGGCTACGACGTCGCCGCGGACCTCGCCCCGCAGACGCGGTACGACGAGGTGGTGAAGGCGCTCGGCGGCGGCGGCGAGACCGTCACCGACCCGGCCCAGATCGGCCCGGCCCTCGACCGCGCGTTCGCAGTCGGGCCGGCCCTACCTCGTCAACGTGATCACCGACGTCGAGGCGGCCTACCCGCGGACCACCTTCGGCGTATGACGGCTGCACGGTCCGCCTCGCCCGCCTCGAGGAGCTCGCGGAGGTCGGCGACTCACGGTGGCGGCGTACGCCGAGGACGGCTACATCGCTCGCGGACGACTTCTACGTCCCCCACCTGCTCGACGCCGCGGCCCGGGCCCGCGAGGCCGAGGTGCTACGTCGCCACCCTCGAGGACCTGCCCGGCTCGTGGCGGGCACCGTGACGTTCTGCCCGGAGGGCTCGCCGTTCCGGGAGGTCGCGCGGCCGCCGGGGAGGGCGAGTTCCGGATGCTCGGCCGTGGCGCCCGAGGCCCGGCGCCGCGGCGTGGCCGACGCCCTGGTCGCCACCTGCCTGACAGCGGTCGCGCGAGCTCGGCTACACCGCCGTCGTGCTCAGCAGCCTGCCCGGAGCAGGTGGCGGCGCAGCGGCTCTACCGCCGGCCTGGGCTTCCGCGCGTACCCCGGAGCTGGACTGGTCGCCGACGCCCGGCGTCGACCTGCTCGCCTTCCGGCTCGACCTCTGACGCCCGGTCGTCGGCCCGCCACGGGTGGTCGCCCGCCCCGGGTGGTCGAGCCTGTCGAGACCGACGCGTCAGACGCGCGCGAGGAACCGCTCGCGGTCGACGAGCACGCGGGTGACCTCCCCGTGGGCGACCACCTTCGCAGCGCCGTCGGCGGCGATGCTCGGCGACCACCTCGAACCGCACCAGCCGCCCGTCGACGTACGCCGTGGTCGCGGTGACCCGTCACCGCGGCGCCCGACCGGGCTGGCGGCGAGGTGGTCGAGCTGGACCCGGGTGCCGACGCTGCGAGGCCGCTCGGGTCCACCTCGGCCGCGATCGCCGCGCAGGTGGCCGCCTCGGCCCAGGCGAGCAGCCGCGGCGTGGCCAGCACCGGCAGGTCCCCCGAGCCCAGCGCGGACGCCGTGTCGTCCTCGGTACCACGTGCTCCACGACGTACTCGTCAGCGTGGCCGCACGCGCCGAGGAGTCACTCTTTCCCGACATACGGCGTGTCTGCGTGAAGGACCGACTCCTCGCCGCCCGGGCCGATTTCCCGATCCGGACCGGTTTGCGACAATGGGCAGCGGCCCTGGTCACCGACCGGGGCCGCCGAGCTGTCGAGCGTTGAGGAGGACACCATGGGAAAGACCGGCCGCAAGCGCCGCGCCCGCAAGAAGAAGGCCGCGAACCACGGTAAGCGCCCCAACGCCTGACCTAGGCGATCTTGCGCGCACCGCGCACAAGCGAAGGACCCCGCACCGTCACCGGTCGGGGTCCTTTCGTCTTCGGGGCCGACGCCCGGGCAAGGCGGGCGCACTCGGCCCGGGGTCAGGCCTGCGGTCAGTCGTGGACCTGCGACCTGGACGTCCTGATCCGCAGCAGCACCTTGTCGCGCAGCGCTCCGGGGCGTGCTCGGAGCACGACCGGGCCACGAGCGCCTTCACGGTGCGCTCGAGGTCGTACTTCTGCAGGCACGGCCCGCACTCGTCGAGGTGGTGCTGGATCTCGCGACTGGTCGGCGTCCTCGAGCTCGTTGTCGATGAAGAAGAAGACCCGCTCCAGCACCTCGGAGCAGTCCTGTGTCGTGGGGCCGGCCGCAGCTCATGCCGACGCCTCCCTTCGTGGTTGCCCGCGGCACTCACGCCGCGGTTCGCGCGCGTAGTCGGCGAGCAGCTCGCGCAGCTGGCGACGGCCCCGGTGCAGCCGGGACATCACGGTGCCGATCGGGGTGCCCATGATCTCGGCGATCTCCTTGTAGGGGAAGCCCTCGACGTCGGCGAGGTAGACCGCCAGCCGGAAGTCCTCGGGGAGCTGCTGCAGCGCGTCCTTGACGTCGCTGTCGGGAAGGCCGCTCGAGCGCCTCGGTCTCGGCGGACTTCAGGCCCGAGGAGGTGTGCGACTCGGCGCGGGCGAGCTGCCAGTCCTCGACGTCCTCGCTCATCGACTGCTGAGGCTCCCGCTGCTTCTTGCGGTAGCTGTTGATGAAGGTGTTGGTCAGGATGCGGTAGAGCCACGCCTTGAGGTTGGTGCCCGGGCTTGAACTGGTGGAAGGCCGAGTACGCCTTGGCGAAGGTCTCCTGCACCAGGTCCTCGGCGTCCTGCGGGTTGCGGGTCATCCGCATCGCGGCGGAGTACAGCTGGTCCAGGAAGGGGAGCGCGTCCCGCTCGAAGCGGGCGGAGCGCTCCGCCTCGGTCTCGGTCGCCGGGTCGGGCGCGGTCTCGTCGTTCATCGCCACCCAGCCTACCGGGAGGGTCGGGTAGGACCCGGGGACGGCGATCCTCGCCCCGGTCACACGTCGTCGTTCCCACGTCGGCGGCTCCGTTCCACGGCCTCCTCGGTCGACGGCCGTCGTGGGGCGAACACGTCACGTGGCGTTTCGATTCCCCGCCACCTCCCGCACCACCCACTCCAGCGTCGCCTCCACGACGAGGGCCCAGCGCCGTCCTCCTGGTTGACCGGTCCGCGCCTCGGCACGCGGAAGCGCGTGGTCGGCGCCCGGCACGACCGTCAGGTCGACGTCCTCGGGGAACTCCTCGGGCCGGCCGAACGGGTCCCGCTCGCCCTGGATCACCAGGGTGCGGCAGGCCGACCGCCTGCCAGCTCGTCGCAGCCGGGAGCGCTCCGGCTTGCCCGGCGGGTGCAGCGGGAAGGCGAGGGCCAGGTACGCCGCGGCGCCGAGCGTCGCGGCACAGCGGGCCGCCGACCGGGCCCCGGCGCTGCGGCCGCCGACCACCAGCGGGGTCCGCGCGACGCAGCGTCGCCGGCCGCCGCCAGCAGGCACACGTCGAGCACGGCGGGGCGCGGGGCGACCTTGCTTGCCCGCCACCCGCCACGGCTGCTCGAGCCGCACCACGGAGATGCCCTGCCGGGGCAGCGCCTCGGCGCAGGGCCGCCAGGTCCGGCGACTCGACACCGCCGCCGGCGCCGTGGCCCGAGCAGCAGCGTGGCGATCGGGCGACGGGCGCGGTCGCGGAGCAGCCGCGCCTCGCCGTGCGGGGTCGGGACCGACCGCTCGACCTCGGTCATCGGGCGGCCGGCGGCTGGCCTCGGTCGGGCAGCGGGTCCACCAGCTCGGGCCCGTTGTTGCGGACGTTGTTGACCTCGGTGGAGACCGGGTACGCCTCCAGCCGGCCGGGCGCCGCCGGCACCAGCAGCCCCTTGCAGCTCGTCCGGGTCGGACAGCGGTCGGGTCGAGCCAGGCGGCGTACCGCTCGCGCTCGACCAGCAGCGGCATCCGGTCGTGGATGTGTCCGACGGCGTCCTCGGCCCGGGTGGTCAGCACCGTGCAGGTCCACCGGAACCGCTGCGGGTCGTCCTCGTCGCGGGTCGGGTCCCGCCAGATCTCGTAGAGCCCGGCCATCGCCATCACGCCACCGTCGGCCGGGTGGATGAAGAACGGCTGCTTCAGCGGCTTGCCGGCCTTGGTCTTCTGCTCGGTGGCGATACCACTCGTAGTAGCCGTCGGCGGGGAGCAGGCAGCGGCGCGAGGCGAACGCCCTCCGGAAGGCCGGCTTCTCGTCGACGGTCTCCATGCGGGCGTTGATCATCTTGTTGCCGATCGACGGGGTCCTTGGCCCAGAACGGGACCAGCCCCCAGGTGACACGCACCCGGAGCTGGCGCTCGCAGCCGCTGGAGCCGTCCTTGCTCGGCGGCCGCTGCACGACCGCGTAGACCGGCTTCGTCGGCGCGACGTTGTAGTCGGGCGCCAGGGTCTCCTTGACCTCGACCTTGTCGATCTCGAACTCCTCGACGAGGTCCTCCGGACGCCGGCTGGAGGCGTAGCGGCCACACATGCGGTCAGGCTATCCGGGTCCGCCGACGCCGCGCGGGGACGCGCTCAGCGGGCCAGCTCGTCGAGCAGGCGGGTGGCCGAGTCCGCGGAGGCCGGGCAGCCCCTCGATCCAGACCCGCACGTCGGCCGGCCCGAGGTCGAGGTCGTCGAGGAAGTCGCGCAGCAGGGCGACCGACTGTGCCGAGGTCGGCGTCGCGCTCCGACCACCGCGACGGCGCGGTTGAGCCCGAGTCGCCCGAGCGTCTGCCCACCCGAGTAGACCGACCGGGTCGCCTCGGCGACCTGCACCATGCCGCAGCGCCCGGGTGAAGTGGTGGTCGGCGAACAGGGTCCTGGCGCGCGGTAGCGGACCTCGACCACGACCAGGGCGTGGCTCTCCCGGACCGGTACGTCGGTCAGCTCGGCGTCGCGGTAGAGCTCGGCGAGCCGGGTCCGCACGTGCGCGAGGCTGGTCAGCCCGGTCAGCGGGTCCTCGCAGGACAGGTCGTGGAGGTACTCCAGCGTCGCCTCGCTCCAGGCGACCGACAGCGCCTCGGTGGCCTGCGAAGTCCGGCTCACGACCCGTGCACCAGCGCGGTAGGTCGTACGCAGCCCGGACAGTGCCTCCCCCAGGGCAGCACCGTCGCGGGCCACGTCGCGACCCACCACGTGCGCAGGCCGCACGTCACGTCCCGGCCGGACGACCAGGGCCTCCCCGACCGCCTCGAAGCGCATCGGCAGCATCTGCCGCACCGCCTCGGGCAGTCCCTCCTGGCCTGGCACCGGGAGCCGTCTCGGCCCGACGACGGGAGAACGAAGTGAACATGGCCATGGCGAACGTCACTCCTTCCCCTGTCGTCTGCGCTCCGTGAGCCGCGCGTCTGCGACGGCCTGTCGCAGGATGGAACGGGCCCCAGACGGGTTCATGACGCGAGTTCCGGCAACTTTTTCGGACTTTTCGCCACGACACGGCCCTCCGGGTTTTTCGTCGGTCCGCGCCGCACAGAGCACCGCGGCGGTCTACGGTGATGCCGGCGAGGGCGTCACGCCCCGGGTCGAACCCACGTCCCGGACCGGCCACCACGCCCGGTGAGGACCATGACCGACACCCTGAGCGACATCGACACGCCCAGCGACGCCGAGCTGATCTCGCGCGTCCGCGGGCGGGGACGTCGCTGCCTACGGCGAGCTCTTCGCCCGGCACGTGTACGCCGCCACCCGGCTCAGCCGTCAGCTCGTCCGCGGCCCCGACGCCGACGACCTGGTCTCCGAGGCGTTCGCCAAGGTGCTCACCGTGCTCCAGGGCGGCGGCGGCCCCGACGTCGCGTTCCGCGCCTACCTGCTCACCGCCGTACGCCGGCTGCACGTGGACAAGGTGCGGTCCTCGGCCAAGCTGCAGACCTCCGACGACATGACGGACTTCGACCCGGGGGTGCCCTTCCAGGACACGGCGGTGGCCGCCTTCGAGAGCGGCGCGGCCGCCCGGGCGTTCGCCAGCCTGCCCGAGCGCTGGCAGATGGTGCTGTGGCACCTCGAGGTCGAGGGCCAGAAGCCGGCCGAGATCGCCGTCGCTGCTCGGCATGAGCGCCAACTCGGTCTCCGCGCTGGCCTACCGGGCCCGGGAGGGGCTGCGCCAGGCGTTCCTCACGATGCACCTCAACGACACCTCCGAGACCGACTGCCGGTGGGTCAACGAGCACCTGGGCGCCTACATCCGCAAGGGTCTCGCCAACCGCGACAGCCACGAAGGTGCAGTCCCACCTCGACCAGTGCCGTCGCTGCACGGCGATGTACCTCGAGCTGACCGAGGTCAACTCCAACCTCGCCGGCATCATCGCGCCGCTGCTGCTGGGCGCGGCCGCGACCGGCTACCTCGCCGGCGACCGGCGCGGTCGCGGCGGCGCTCGGGCTGGCCGCCGTCGTCGGGCCGGGTCCGCGATGCCGTGGCGGGCCAACGCCGGGGCGGCCACCGCCGCCGGGAGTGGTCGCCGCCGGCGTGGTCGCGGTGGTGACCGCCGGCGCGCTGATGCTGCCCAACGGGGCCGAGCGGCTCGTGACCGTCAACGACCCGGGCTCCGTGACCTCCGCGCCCGCGACTCCGCCCTCGGCGGCACCCGACCAGGCCGGGGACGACGCCGCCGACGAGGAGTCCGGTCCTGCCGACGACGCCGACGATCGCCTCGGCCGACGGCGAGGACACGGTTGCCGCCGACACCTCCGGCACGGTCACCAACGCCGAGCCCGCCACCGCGATCCTCCCGCGGGCCGCCGGCGGAGGCTCCCGTCGAGCCTTCCGGCACCGAGGCGACCGCAGCCGACCAGCCCGGCGACGGGCAGGGCACGGGGCCGGGCGCGGGGCCGGGCGGACCCGGCGGACCGGCGCCGAGGAGTCCGTGACGTCCGACCTCAGCTTCTCCGCGCCGGTGGCGTTCGACGACGACGCGGTGTCGTTCACCGTCGCCGGTGACCCGCTCCCGCCGACCGTCGGGCTGCGCCTGGTCTCCGAGCCCCGCGGCATCGAGTTCCGCGAGAACGGCTCCGCCTGCACGCTCACCTCCGGTACGAGAGCCGAGTGCTCGACCGGCGCCCTGGCCCGCGGCGGCTCCGCCATGCTGCGCGGGTGGCCAGCGCCCCCCGGGCGTTCAGCGGGTCGATCCGGTTCCGCATCCCCGCCGACCAGCCCGACACCCTCGTCCGCCTCGTGGTCTCGGTGCCCAAGGGCTACACCGACCCGTCGGACGAGAGGTCCAACTCCAGCTCGTTCCAGGTGGACCGGCCCGCGCCCAGGGCGGCTCGGCCCGGCCCAGCCGGGCACCCGGCCGGCAGGCACGGCGGAGGCACGGGCGGAACCGGCGGCACCGGCGGCACCGGCGGCACCGGCGGCACCTCGACGGACGCGCGACCGGCCCGCCGGCACCGACGGCCGCGCGACCGACCCGACCAACGCCGACCCGCCCGGCCGGCACCGTCCCGACGCGGCACCGCGGATCCTGGCCGGCAGACGGTCATCCTCGGCTGCCCGGGGGCACGCCGGCACGGTCTCTGCGACCGTGGCGCGGACGGCAACCTACTCGCGTCCCGGTGCCCACCGGTCAGCCTGCCGGACGGCCGAACCACGCCGGACCGTCTCGGGCTGGCCGGCACCGCCGCGCGTGCGCACTGCTCGTCGAGGCCAGCGACCTTGCGTCTCGACGCCGACGGGATGTGAGCTCGACCTGCTCGACGCCCGACGAACGGACGTCGTGTGCGACGGCCAACCGTCGACCGCGACCCCTCCGCGGCTGATCGCTTGCGCCGATGGCGCCCCGTCTCGATCGGCCCGACCGACGTGACGATCTCGGCCGCGGCCCTCCGCTCGGGTACAACGAGCCCGCCGAGTCACTTGGGCGACAACTCGCCGGAACGATGCAGCTTGCTGCCGCCCGTCGCGGTCGCGGACCGCGTCGGACTACGGCGTCCGATGGACGCGCGGGGCAATCCGGAAGGGAACCGCAACCGGCGGCGACATCGCTGGATCCTCTGCGTGCCTACGTGCTCGACGGTCCGCCACGACGGTGACGGCTCACCGTGGAGCTCACCGAGCGAGGGCGGCCCACCGGCTTCGTCGCGACCTCGTGCTCTCGAAGGTCCGCGCGCGTGCTCAGGCTCGCGACGGTGGTAGCACCAAGGTCGACCGGACAGCGACGCCGGTCACGTCGACGCGACGGTCTCGAGGTGACGGCCGGAGCCACAGCCGTGACCCTGTGGACGGAGGAGCCAGACTCGGCGTCAGCGTCACCAGTCACTGAGCGCGCGAGCACCGTACGCGCGCGCGGCGTGGCCCGGCGGTCGATCGGGTATGAATGGGCCCATGACGCTGATCCGACTCGCCGCCCGTCCGATGCTGGCCTCGATGTTCGTCCTGGGCGGCGTCAACGCCCTGCGGAACATCGAGGAGTCCGCCGCCCGGGCCAAGCCGGTCGCCGACGAAGCTCACCCGCGCGGCCGGCAGGGTCGCCCCGCAGCTGCCCGTGCCCGAGGACGAGGTGACGCTGGTCCGGATCAACGCCGGCGGTGCAGATCGCCAGCGCGCTCGCGCTGGCCACCGGACGGGCGCCGCGACTCGCCGCGACCGTGCTGGCGGCCTCGCTGGTGCCGACGACGCTGGCCGGCCACCGGTTCTGGGAGGAGTCCGACCCGACCGCCGCCGGAACCAGCGCCAGCACTTCGTCAAGAACGTCTCCGTCCTCGGCGGCCTCCTGCTCGCCTCGGTCGACACCGAGGGCCGGCCCGGCGATGGCCTGGCGCACCAAGCACGCGGTGGGCGACGTGCGCCGGGAGGCCAAGCACCTGCGCCGCGAGGCCAAGGCGCAGGCCCGGCTGGCCGCCAAGTCGGTCACCTCCTGAGCGCCCGACCGGTCCCGCTCGCCGAGCCGCCGCGTCCGGGCACGCGCGGCGGGATACCCTCGTCCGCGATGAGCGCCCACACCGACGCGCCGACGCCTGGCCGGCACCGCACGCCCCCGACGCCGATCCGACGCGACCGTCGCCCTGCCCGGGTCGAAGTCGCTGACCAACCGCGCGCTGGTGCTCGCCGCGCTCGCCGACGGCCCGGGCGTGGTCCGGCGGGCGCTGCGCTCCCGTGACACCGAGCTGATGGCGGCCGCCCTCGCCGCCCTGGGCGCCGAGGTGGACACCACCGGCGAGGACTGGCGGTCACCCCGGCAGCCCTGCGCGGCGGGGCCTCGCGTGGACTGCGGGCTGGCCGGCACCGTGATGCGGTTCGTGCCCCCGGTGGCGGCGCTCGCCGACGGCCCGGTCGCTTCGACGGCGACCCGCACGCGCGCACCCGGCCGATGGACGAGGTCCTGGCGCGGGCTGCGCCAGGTCGGCGTCGACCATCGACGACGAGGGCCGCGGCACCCTCCCGTTCACCGTCCACGGCTCGCGGCGCCGTGCGCGGGCGGCGCCGTCGCGCATCGACGCCGTCGCCTCCAGCCAGTTCATCTCGGCGCTGCTGCTCTCGGGCGCCCGCTACGACGAGGGCATCGACGTCCGGCACGACGGCAAGCCCGTGCCGTCGCTCCCGCACATCGACATGACCGTGGCCCAGCTCCGGCTGCGCGGCGTCGACGTCGACGACTCCGAGCCGGACCGGTGGCGGGTGCAGCCCGGACCGGTCCGCGCGGTCGACGTGGTGGTCGAGCCGGACCTGTCCAACGCGGCACCGTTCCTGGCCGCCGCCCTGGTGACCGGCGGCTCGGTCACCGTGCGGGACTGGCCGCGGAGCACCACGCAGGCCGGGGACGCGCTGCGCGAGATCCTCGACGCTGATGGGGGCCGAGGTCACGCTCACCGACGACGGGCTGACCGTGACCGGCACCGGCGAGATCCACGGCCTCGACTTCGACCTGCACGACGTCGGCGAGCTGACGCCCGCGGTGGCCGCGCTGTGCGCCCTGGCCGTCTGGCCCGTCGCACCTGCGCGGCGTCGCCCACATCCGCGGCCACGAGACCGACCGGCTGGCCGCCCTCGCCACCGAGCTCGACGGCCTGGGCGGCGACGTCACCGAGACCGACGACGGGCTGGCCATCCGGCCGGCGCCGCTGCGCCGGCGGCCGGTTCCGCACCTACGCCGACCACCGGATGGCCCACGCCGGGGTGATTCTCGGGCTGGCCGCGTCGAGGGCGTGCTCGTGGAGGACATCGCCACCACGGCCAAGACGTTCCCCGGCTTCGCCGAGGCGTGGTCGGGCCTGTTCTGATGCGCGTCCCGGCTACGACGAGCTACGACGACGGCCGGTTCGACCGCCCCCGTCGGCGCACCCGCCCCCGGACCAAGGACCGGCCGAGCCTACGACGACGCGGTCCCGGGTCTGTGGTCACCGTCGACCGGGGGCGGCTGACCTGCCTGGTCGAGGGCCGACGGTGACGGCGATGAAGTCGCGCCCGCTGGGCCGCAAGGGCGTCGTGGTCGGCGACCGGGTCCGGATCGTCGGGCGACGTGTCGGGTGACGACGGCAGTCGCTGGCACGGATCGTGGAGGTCGACGAACGCGCGCACCGTGCTCCGGCGTACCGCGGACGACGACGACCCGGTCGAGCGCGTCATCGTCGCCAACGCCGACCAGCTGGTGGTGGTGGCGGCGCTGGCCGACCCGGAGCCGCGGCGCCGGCTGATCGACCGGGCGCTGGTGGCCGCGTACGACGCCGGCCTGGACCCGCTGCTGTGCCTGACCAAGGCCGACCTCGCCGACCCGGAGACCGCTGCTCTACGATCTACCGCCCGCTCGGCGTGCCCCAGCGGTCGTGACCCGCCGCGGCGGCGACCTCGACCGACCTGCGGTCGCGGCTGGCCGGCCGGGTCAGCGTGCTGGTCGGCCACAGCGGCGTCGGCAAGTCCACGCTGGTCAACGCGCTGGTGCCCGGCACCGACCGGGCGATCGGGCACGTCAACGCGGTCACCGGCCGGGGCCGGCACACCTCCACCTCGGCGCTGATGCTGGCGCTGCCGGCGCACGAGGGCCGCGACGGCTGGATCGTGGACACGCCCGGCATCCGGTCCTTCGGGCTCGCCCACGTCGACGCCGGGGAGCTGATCGGGGCGTTCCCGGATCTCGAGGAGCTCACCGAGGACTGCCCGCGCGGCTGCACCCACGGCGACGACCGAGCCGGAGTGCGGGCTCGACGACGCCGTCGCGCGCGGCGACACCGAGGCCGAGCGGCTGGAGTCCTTCCGGCGGCTGCTGGCCAGCCGCGAGCGCGCCGAGGGCGACTGAGCCCGGGCCGGGTCAGCCCCAGACGGCGCGGGCGCCGGCGTCGCCGGTCAGCACGACGCCGACCAGCACGACGCAGCGAGCCGAGCACGAGCAGCGCGACCGGCAGGACCCGTCGAGCGCGGCGACCCGGCTCTCCCGCGCCCCGCGGCCGCTGGCCAGGGCGGACGGGCCGCCGAGGGACCAGGCCGCCACGAGCACCAGCGACGGTGAAGGCGACCATCGTCCAGGCTCAGCAGCACTCCCCGGCTGCCGGTGCGTGGCGATGACCTGCTCCAGCGCCGGGTCCGGCTGTCCAGCATGGACTGGCCGCTGAGCCGGGCGACCCACACCGAGCCGAGCGCGGCCACGTGGGGCCAGCGCGGCCGGCCACCGGGTCGAGCCACCGGTGCCGCGGGAGCACGGCGAACGCGATGACGAGAGCGGCCGCCAGCGGGGTCAGCACGACAGCGGCGTGCACCACGAGCGGGTGCAGCGGCAGACCGGCGATCTCCATGCGGTCACGGTAGTGGAGACGGGACCGCCGAGTCCGCCCCGGCCCGTAAATCTTCACGAGTTCACAGACTCCGAACCGCCTCTGTGACGCCCGGCACGCCCCTCCGGAGGGGGACGAACGGGGCATAGCCTGTACCCCATGCCCACCAACTACACCGACGACCTGCGGCTTGCCCACGTGCTGGCCGACGACGCCGACTCGCTGACCACGAACCGGTTCAAGGCCCAGGACCTGCACGTGATGACCAAGCCGGACCTCACGCCGGTGACGGACGCCGACAAGTCGGTCGAGGAGGGCATCCGCCGCACCCTGTCCCGGGCCCGGCCCCGCGACGCGGTGCTCGGCGAGGAGCAGGGCTCCACCGGCCACAGCCAGCGCCGGTGGGTGGTGGACCCGATCGACGGCACCAAGAACTTCGTCCGCGGCGTACCGGTGTGGGCGACGCTCATCGCGCTGATGGTCGACGACGAGGTGGTGGTCGGCTGCGTCTCCGCACCGCAGCTCAACCGCCGCTGGTGGGCGTCGAAGGACGGCGGCGCCTGGACCGGGTCGGTCGCTGCTGAACGCGTCCCCGTGCCGGGTCTCCGACGTCGCCCGCCTCGACGACGCGTCGCTCTCCTACTCCTCGCTTCACCGGCTGGGACGAGCGCGGACGGCTCGAGGACTTCCTGTCGCTCTCCCGGCGCTGCTGGCGGACCCGGGCGTACGGCGACTTCTGGTCCTACATGCTGCTCGCCGAGGGGTCGGTCGACCTGGCCGCCGAGCCGTCGCTGGAGCTCTACGACATGGCCGCGCTCGACATCGTGGTGCGCGAGGCCGGCGGCACGTTCACGTCGCTCGACGGGACGACCCGGACCCAACGGCGGCAACGCGCTGGCCAGCAACGGCCGGCTGCACGACCAGGCGCTCGCGTTCCTCGGGGCGGTGTCCGACGACGACGACCCCGACTCCGCGCCGCGGCCGCACGGCTCGGTGCACGACCTCAGCGCACGTCGGCGTCCTCCGCAGCCGGAGGCGGGGGCGGCCGGATGCCGACTCCGCGAGCCGACCGACTGAGCCGGCGCAGCAGCCACGGCGCGACCAGCAGCGCCGGCCAGGTCGAACCAGCCGTAGCCGCCGGCGGCACCCGAAGGCGGGTTGCCGATCGTCACCCAGCCGGTGAAGTCGTACGTCGCCCCACACCCAGTTGCCCAGCTGCGGTGCCGAGCAGCTCCAGCCAGCTCACGACCACGAACGCCCCGACGTACACCGCCTTGGACGGGCCGAACGCCAGGAACGCCACCAGGCAGCCGAACCAGAAGGCACCCAGCACGTCGGGGCGGTCGGCCAGAGCAGCGCCGTGGCCGCCCAGACGCCGCCGACGACGACCACCAGCGCCTCGGCGGCCGCAGCCGGCGTCGCACGAAGGCGGCGTGGCCGAGGGCGAAGGCGGAGAGGTAGACCAGGCCGTGGCCCGGCGGCACGTAGGTCGGCACGTTGTCGAAGCGGTACTCGTAGACGTGCAGCGTCGGGCTGAAGACGTACTCCACGACGGTCGCGAAGACGACGACCACCGCGGTCTGCGCCCGCACCAGTCGGCGTGACACCGCCGCAGCGCGAGGAGCCAGCACCCCCCAGGTCAGCAGGCCGAGGCCGCGCTGCAGCCAGAGCGTCCCGCCGCCGTCGGCCCGGTCCAGCCACAGCACGACGGACTGAGCCAGCCCATCATCAGCAGGGCCGCGGCGGCACCCAGGCGGTCGGCGGGCGCGGTGGTGGGCGCGGTGGTGGGCGGGCGGAGGGCGCGGTCATGACCCGGTCATCATCGCAGCCCGATCCGGTGGACGCCGCGCCGGTGGATCCCTACCCACGCGTCGGCAATTGTGACTAGATTCGTCTTGCACACGTCCGAACCAGGAGGGAGGTCGCACGATGCGCATCAACGAGGTCTCGCCGGAAAGCCGCAGCCACGAGGTCGTCACCATCACGCCCGAGGCGACGGTGCGCGACCTCATCGGGCTCCTGCTCCGAGCACAACGTCGGAGCGCTGGTGGTCAGCTCCGACGGCGAGAGCGGTCGACGGCATCGTGTCGGAGCGCGACGTCGTACGGCGGCTCCACGACGACGAGTCCGTACTCGAACGTCGAGGTGCGCCGCGATCATGACCACCGACGTCGAGACGTGCACCGGCGACCAGACGCGTCAACGACCTGATGCAGGTCATGACCGGGCGCAGGATCCGGCACCTGCCGGTGGTCGCCGACGGCAAGCTCATCGGGATCGTCAGCATCGGCGACGTCGTCAAGCACCGGATGAGCGAGCTGGAGTTCGAGCGCGACCAGCTCGACCACTACGTCCACGGCGCCTGACCGCTCTCGGGGGCCCGGACGCCCCGGCCTAGGCTGAGGGGCGGACCCCGAAGCAAGGCCGACCGAGGAGAGCCATGACCCAGTACGAGAAGCCCGAGATCGACTTCCCCGACCCGGAGCCGCCGACCGACCTGGAGGTCACCGACGTCCGCGAGGGCGACGGCGACGAGGCGGTGGCCGGCCAGCAGGTGATGGTGCACTACGTCGGCGTCGCGCACTCGACGGGCGAGGAGTTCGACGCGTCGTACAACCGCGGCGAGCCGCTGTCGTTCCGGCTCGGCGCCGGCCAGGTCATCGCCGGCTGGGACGAGGGCGTCCAGGGCATGAAGGTCGGCGGCCGCCGCCAGCTGGTGATCCCGCCGCACCTCGGCTACGGCGACCGCGGTGCCGGCGGCGTGATCAAGCCCGGCGAGACGCTGATCTTCGTCGTGGACCTGGTCGCGGTCCGCTGACGACCGTCAGGCGATCCGCACGGCGTCGTCGCCCAGGCTGACCACGTCGCCCCTGACGAGCCGGCGCCCGCGCCGCGTCTCCAGCTCGCCGTTGACGAACACCAGGCCCTGCATGAGCAGCGGCTTGGCGTCGGCGCCGTAGTCGACCAGGTCGGCGAGCTTCAGGAACTGCCCGAGCCGGATCGACTCGTCGCGGATCGGCACCTCGCGCAGACGCTCATGCGCCGATTGTGGATGAAAGCGGAGTTATCGCGACTTCCCGGCCGCCGGCGGCCCGCTGAGCAGCCACAACTCCGCTTACATGGGGGTGGGGTCAGAAGAGACGGCGACGGTGTGGATCAGTACGCCGACCAGGCCGCCGACGATCGTGCCGTTGATCCGGATGAACTGCAGGTCGCGACCGACGTGCAGCTCGATCTTGCGGGCCGCCTCCCGGCCGTCCCAGCGGTCGATGGTGTGGGTGATGACGGTCGGTCAGCTCGGCGCCGTAGCGGTCGACGACGAACACCGCCAGGTCCGCGGCGTACCGGTCGAGGCGGGCCCGGAGCGCGTCGTCGTCGAGCAGCCGGCGCCCGAAGCCCGCCAGCTCGTCGACCGCACGGCGGCGCAGCGGCGCCGTCGTCGTCGGCGAGGGCGTCGAGCAGGGCGGCCCGGAAGGCGTTCCACAGCGAGGTGGCGGTGACCAGGATCTGGGGGTGGTCGAGCACCCGCTCCTTGAGCGTCTCGGCGCGGGCCTGGGTGGCCGGGTCGTCGCAGCAGGTCCTCGGCCAGCCGTCGCAGCATCTCGTCGAGCGCGACCCGGGCGTGGTGCTCGGGGTCGTTGCGGATCTCGGAGATCCAGGCCAGCAGCTCGACGTGCATCCGGTGGGTGACGCGGTCGTTGACGGCGGGCGGCGACCACCACGGAGCCCGCTCGCCGACGATCTCGGCGAAGGTGTCCTCGTTCTGGTCGAGCCACCGGTAGCGCCTCGTCGAGGACCAGGTCGACCAGCCCGTGGTGCGCCTTGTCGCGGACCACCTCCGCGAGCAGGCTGCCGGCGACCGGGCTGATCGGCTCGTCAAGCAGCCGGGGCAGCAGCGCCTCCGCGACCACCGCCGCGAGGTCGTCGTCGCGCACCCGGGCCAGCCCGATGTGCAGCACCGTGGCCGCCTCGTCGACGACCCGGCGGGCTTGCTCCTCGACGACCAGCCACTCCCCGACGCGCCGGCCCAGCTCGGCGACCTGCAGCCGCTCGCGGATCACCTGCTCGTGCAGGAAGTTCTCCCCCACGAACTCCTCGAGGCTGCGCCCGAGCATCTCCTTGCGGCGCGGGATCAGCGCGGTGTGCGGGATCGGCAGCCCGAGCGGGTGCTTGAACAGCGCGGTGACGGCGAACCAGTCCGCGATCGCGCCGACCATGGACGCCTCCGCCCCGGCGTTGACGAACCCGAGGAAGCCGTCGCGGTCGCGGGTGGCGAGGTAGACCACCGCCGCCAGCAGCAGCAGCCCGACCGCCAGCGAGCGCATCCGGCGCAGGCCGCGGCGGCGCTCCTCGTCGAGCTCGGGGGAGGCGGTCATCATGGGTACGGACATCGACGACGAACGTACCGGACCCCCGGCGCCGGCAAGACCCGGTGCGCCCCGCGCCGCCGGCCCGCCCACGACCGGGGCGCGTCGCGTGGCTCAGGCGGGCGGCGCGGACACCGCGTCGTCGCCGACCAGCAGCGTCGGGGAGATCCCCGGTACGACGCAGACGGCGACCGCCGTGCCCACCGGGTAGCGCACGGCGTGGGTCTGCCAGGAGCGCAGCGAGCGGCCGGACGCGAGCCGGACGGTGTGCAGCACGAACGCACCGTGGTACTCCACGTCGACGACCCGCGCCGAGCCGTCGAGGTCGGGGGTCAGGGCCACCTCGTGCGGACGCAGCACCACGTCCACGTCCACGTCGGCGTGGCCCCAGCCCGGCACCGTCGACACCACGCCGATCTCGCAGGTGAGGAGCGCGTGGTGCACGTGCGCCGGCAGGAAGTCGGCGTCGCCCATGAACGACGCGACGAAGCGGGTCGCCGGCGACTCGAAGACCGCCTGCGGGGTGTCCGCCTGCTCGATCAGGCCGTGCCGCATCACCACGACCCGGTCGCCGGTCGACAGCGCCTCGGTCTGGTCGTGGGTGACCAGCAGCGCCGTCGTGCCGGTCTCCCGCAGCGCCGCCACGGTCTCGCTGCGCACCTGGGCCCGCAGCGTCTCGTCGAGGCTGCTGAACGGCTCGTCGAGCAGCACCACCGCCGGCCGCGGCGCCAGCGCCCGGGCCAGCGCGACCCGCTGCTGCTCGCCACCGGAGAGCTCGTGCGGGTAGCGTCGCGCCAGGTCGCCGAGCCGGACCAGGTCGAGCACCTCCCCGACCCGGTGCCGCTGGTCGCCGCGGGAGAGCCTGTCGATCCCGAAGGCGACGTTGCGCTCGACGGTCAGGTGCGGGAACAGCGCGTGGTCCTGGAAGACCAGGCCGACGCGCCGCTGCTCGGGCGGTCGCCAGGTGTGCCGGTCCGCGGCGACCACGCCGTCGATCGAGATGCAGCCCTCGTCGAGCCGCTCCAGGCCGGCCACCAGCCGCAGCGTGGTGGACTTGCCGCAGCCGGAGGGCCCGATCAGGGTCAGCAGCTCACCGGGGGCCGCGTCCAGGGACAGGTCGCTGACGGCGGACACGCCGCCGTACCGCTTGGAGACGCCGTCGAGGCGCAGCGCCGGCTCGGTCACCTCAGGCCACCCGTCGGTCGGTCGCGCGCACCTGGCGGAAGAGGAAGAACACCGGGACCACGGCGGCGGCCACGATCACGAGGGCCGGCAGGGCTGCCTTCTCCCAGAAGTTCTCGCCGGCGAGCTGGTAGACCCACACGGACACCGTAGTGAACCCGAAGGGGCGCAGGAGCAGCACGATCGGCAGCTCCTTGATGGCGTCGATGGTGACCAGCACCAGCGCCACCGCCACCCCGGGTCGCACCAGCGGCAGGTGCACCCGGCGCAGCACGCGCAGCGGGTTGGCCCCCAGGCTGAGCGCCGAGAGGGTCATCGCGGGCGCGATCTTGCTGAAGCTGGCGTCGACCGCCTGGTACGCCGGGGCGAGGAACCGCACCAGGTAGGCGTACAGGATGCCGAGCACGGAGCCGGTCACCAGCAGGCCGGTGCCGCCGGGGACGCCGACCGCCTCGAGGGCGCGGTCCGCCCACGCGAAGACCAGCAGCACGCCGATGCCGACGACGGCCCCCGGCACGGCGTACCCGAAGGTGGTCACCTGGGCCGCCGACCGGACCACGCGACCGCCGCCGATGCGCACCGCGTGGCTCATCACCAGCGACAGCAGCACACAGCCCGTGGCCGCGATGGCCGCCACAGCCAGGCTGTTGGCGAGGTAGCCCCCGAATCGCGGGTCCACGAACGAGCCCGGGTCGCTCACGGCCTCGCCGACCGCCCACGCGAAGAGCCGGGCCAGCGGCACGAAGAAGCCGGCGGCGAGGGCGAGCACGCAGGCCGACGTGGCGGCCCAGCCGCGCCAGCCCGTGAGCCGCCGCGAGGGCAGGCCCTGGCCGCGGCCGCCGCGCTGGGTGTAGCGGGCGCGACCGCGCATCAGCCGCTCGCCGGCGAGCACGGCGACCGCGAAGAGCAGCACGAGGCCGGACAGCTGGGTGGCGGAGTGGAAGTCGAAGGAGCCCTTCCAGACCAGGTAGACGCCGACCGAGACGGTCTTCACACCGAAGTACTGCACGGTCGCGAAGTCGGTCAGCGTCTCCATCATCACCAGGGCCAGACCGGCCGCGAGCGAGGGCCGGGCCAGCGGCAGCAGCACCTTCCGGAAGACCCGCCCCCGGGACGCGCCGAGCGTCCGGGCGGCGTCGTAGGTGGACGGCGACTGCTCGACCAGGGCCGCCCGCGCCATCAGGTAGACGTAGGGGAAGAGCGACAGCGACATCACCACGACCGCCCCCGGCAGCGAGCGCACCTCGGGCAGCCACAGCCCGTCGCCGAAGGCCGACCGCAGCAGCGTCTGCACCGGTCCGGCCACGTCGAAGGTCGAGAGGAAGACGAAGCCGAGGATGTAGGCCGGCATCGCCAGCGGCAGCACCAGCAGCCAGACCAGCACGTTGCGCAGCGGGAAGGTGTAGGCCGTCACCAGCCAGGCCAGCCCGCCACCGACGACGAGGGTGCCGACCCCCACGCCGAGCATCAGCAGCAGCGGTGGTGACGACCATCGACCCCAGCCCACGTGGCAGGGCGACGTCGTCGCCGCCCAGCAGGCCGTCGACGACCACGGCCAGGACGGGGCTGGCCACCACGGCGGCGACGACCAGGACCATGCAGGGACCAGGCCGCGCGGCCGGAGCCCACCAGCCGCCCGGCGCGCCGGGTGGTGCCGGTGAGCGAGCGGCGGGGCTGCGTGGCGAGGACGGCGGGCTGGGTCACGGGCGCACTACTCGTAGCCCACCTCGGCGAGCAGCTCGGTCGCCTCGGCGTTGCGGGCTCCCATCGCCTCGGCGTCGAGCGGCATCGGCTCGAAGTCGCCGAACCGGGCCACCATCTGGTCGGGCGCAACGTCGGGGTTCACCGGGTACTCGTGGTTGCCGCCCACGAACGCCTCCTGGCCGTCCGAGGCGAGCCACTCCAGCAGCCTGCGGGCCTTGGCCGGCGCGTCCGATGCCGCGACCAGGCCGGCGCCCGAGACGTTCACGTGGGTGCCGTCGCCGTCCTGGCTGGCCCAGAACAGCTCGACGTTCAGGTCCGGCTTCTCCGCGAGCTCGCGGGCGAGGTAGTAGTGGTTGACGATCGCGACGTCGCACGCGCCGGCGTCGAGGGCCTCGATCAGGAGCACGTCGTTGCTCATGATCTCCACGTCGTTGTCCAGCCAGCCCCGCACGATCTCCTCGGCGCCGTCGCGTCCGTGCAGGTCGATCAGGCTGGCCACCAGGGACTGCGTGTAGGCCTCGGTGGAGTCGCGCATGCACAGGCGCCCCTTCCACTGCGGGTCGCCGAGGCCGGCGTACGTGTCCTGCGTGTCGAAGTTGCCCGGGTCCACCGCGTCGGGGTTGTAGGCGACGGTGCGTGCCCTCAGCGCGAGACCGAACCAGCGGTCCTGGGAGTCGCGGTACGTCGGCCGGGAGGCTCTGCTCCAGCACCGGCGAGTCGACGGGGGCGAGCTCGCCCTGCTCGGCGGCGTTCCAGAGTGCGCCGGCGTCGACGGTGACGTAGAGGTCGGCCGGGGTGTCCTCGCCCTCGGCCTTGAGCCGCTCGAGCAGCTCCGCGTCGTCGCCGTAGATGAAGTCGACGCTGAGCCCGGTCTCGTCCTCGAACGCCGCGAACGCGTCCTCGAGGTCGTAGTGGCGGGCGGAGTAGACCTGGATGTCTCCGGGCTCCTCGCCCCCGATGCCGAGGAAGCCGCAGCCCGAGACCAGCGCGGACAGCGACAGCAGGGCGGCGGTGAGCACGGCGGGGCGGCCGACGCGGCGGGACCTCGGCATGGGACTCCTCGGAGAAACGGGGAAACTTAGGTAAGCCTAACCAAGTCTCGCGGCGGTCCGCCACGTGGCCCGCTCCCCTGGACGCGGTCCACTCCCCACGGCGACCTGCCCGTTCCCACGGGGAACTCCCCCCGGGAAGGGGTGGATTACCACGGGACCGTGGTAATTGGCCCGTCCCGCCGCCCACGCCACCGGCCCGAGCGGGGCCGCATGAGAGGATCGTGCGCCATGAGCAAGACCGTCATCACCTTCGGCACCTTCGACGTGTTCCACGTGGGCCACCTGCGCGTGATCGAGCGCGCGGCGGCCCTCGGCGACCGGTTGGTGGTGGGGGTGTCCGCCGACGCCCTCAACGAGCGCAAGAAGGGGCGGGCGCCGGTGTTCTCGCAGGCGGAGCGGCTCGAGATCGTGGCGGCGCTCAAGCCGGTCGACGCGGTGTTCGTCGAGGAGTCCCTGGAGCTCAAGCGGGACTACATCCTCGAGCACAAGGCCGACATCCTGGTGATGGGCGACGACTGGGCCGGCAAGTTCGACGAGTTCGAGGACGTGTGCGAGGTGCACTACCTGCCGCGGACCCCCGCGATCTCCACCACCGCCCTCATCGAGAAGATCTCCGGCACGGGCGACTGACCCGACCCGGCGCCCGACCCGGCGCCCGACCCGGCGCCCGACGCGGCGTCAGCCCCGGCGCAGCCGGTGCAGCACGCGCGCCGGGAGCGACGCCGCGGTGCGGGGCGCGGGGGTCGCCTGGAGGTCGGCGACCTTCTGACGCAGCCGAGCGTTCTGCTTGGTCAGCCGGCGCGCGGTGCGCGCCAGGTCGGCGATCCGCTCGTTGGCCTCCACGATCGAGCGCACGTGCGCGAACGACTCCCTGGTCCACTGCAGCTCGCGGTTCTCGACCCGCGAGAAGTCCCAGGCCTGCGGGAACCGTGCGAAGTCCTCGGCGTAGAGCTTCTCGACCGCCTCCCGCACCCCGTTGGCGAAGACCTCGCGGTTCGCCGGCAGCGGGGTGTCGTTGGAGTTTCCCAGCCGCACCTCGCCCTGGTAGCCGTGCGCCCGCACGTGGGCGGTGAGGTCGTCGACCATCGTGGACAGCTCGGAGATGTCGTAGAGATGGGAGTACGGGACGGCGTACTCCTGCATCAGGAAGGTCTGCGACCGGAAGTGCGCGTCGCTCTGGAAGACCTCGTGGTCCGGGTCGTCGTAGATCTCGAACACGAACTTCGCGAAGTCGTCGATCACGTGCTGCGGCTCGGTGGGGATGCGGGGCGCCCAGGGCCGGTCCACCTTGCGCCAGTAGGCCGGGTTGCGCAGGAGGTACTTGTTCTCCCAGGCGGAGAACAGCCGGGACCGCGGGTCGCGCAGCACGGTGAAGATCATCCAGCCGTTGTCGGGCGAGATGGTCGGGCGGAGGCCGTCCGGCAGCTCGTGCAGCCGGGGCGTGCGCCGCCAGGCGTAGCGGTCGTGGATCCCGGCCTCGCGGTTGGGGAAGTAGCCCGCCTTCGGCACCAGGCTCGCCAGGTCCTCCCCGGCGAGCTCGGCCATCAGCCACTTGATGCTCGTGCAGGCGTTCTTGGCCAGGGAGATGTAGAGCAGCTTCAGCTCGGGGATCACGTAGGCGCGGCGGGTCGTCCCGAGGATGCGCAGCGAGTCGTCCTCGTAGGTGCGCCCGGCCAGCTCCAGCATGCCCGCAAGTCTGCCAGAGCACCGGGACGCATCACGCGCGGCGTAGCATCGGGCCTCCCCCGCACCCACCGAAGGCCCTCCGTGTCCGTCACCCCCACGCCACCGTCGCGCCCCCGCAAGCACCTGATGACGCCGGGGTCCCCGCGCCGGGTCAACCCGGAACGGATGAGCCTCACCGGCGTCCAGCGCTGGGTGCTGTCGTCGCTGGCCGCCACCACGATCCTGCACCTCGCCGTCGGGCTGGTCGTGGCGGCCGCCTTCGCCGACCGACGCGACGCGCAGGTCGGGCTGCTGGTGATCGGGGCGGCCTTCGGGGTGATCGCCGTCGTCGCGGCGCTGCTCATCCACCGGCACCGCCTGGTCAGCCCCTGGCTGCTGCTCGGCCCGCTGCCCAGCCTGGTCGGCGCGCTCTTCGTGTTCTGACCCGGCTCAGCGGGTCAGGCGCAGGCTGCCGGAGGGGGCCTGGTCGACCAGCCGGTCGGACTTCATGAACGTGAGCACCCGGCGGAACCGGTTGCGCTCCCAGTACGCCGCGCCCACGAGCACCGCGAGCTCCTCCTCGGTGCAGGGACCGTTGGCCTCCAGGGCCCGCACCACCTGGCCCACCTCGTGCAGCAGGTAGCGGTCGTACGTCGACGACTCGCGGTCCGGACCCGTCGCCTGCGTCATGCGGAAGCCACCTCCGAGTTGGCGTGCTGTGCGGCTGGACGGCCCGTACCCGCACGCGGGTACCGGCATTCCTCGTCCGGCCGAGGTGTCATCCAGCCACGGATGGGTATGGTGGCCGAAGGTCCACCGGCGAGCTTCCGGTGCCGACCGAAGCTCGCTGAAACAGCCCGGCGAGTCGCACAGCCCGACCTGCAGCACGGGTCGGGCGCGAGCGAGAGCCGTGGTGATCCGGCATGTCCGGAGTTTCGGTGAGCGCGCCCGTCGAGGGCCGCCTCACAAGCACAACAAACACAGACCCCGCGCACGACGAGTCGGCGCTGGTGATGGCCAACCTGGGCGTGGCCCAGAGCATCGCCCGGCGCTACCGCAACCGGGGCATCCCCCTCGACGACCTCGAGCAGGTGGCCCGGCTGGGCCTGGTGAAGGCGGCCCGGAGCTTCGACCCGTCCCGTCGCACCGACTTCCTGGCCTACGCCGTCCCGACGATCCGGGGCGAAGTCCGCAAGCACTTCCGGGACCAGGGCTGGATGGTGCGGCCGCCGCGGCGCATCCAGGAGCTGCAGAGCCGCATCCTGGCCGCCGCCTCCGAGCTCACCCAGGAGCTGGGGCGCTCCCCCCGCCCCTCGGAGATCGCGGCCGCCCTCGAGATCCCGATGGGCGAGGTCGAGGAGGCGCTGGCGGCCGACGGCTGCTTCACGCCGTCGTCGCTGGACCGCCCGGTCGGTCCCGCGGCCGACGCCCCGGCGCTGGGAGACATGCTGGCCAGCCAGCACGACGACCACGAGGCGGTGGACGCGCGGGTGATCCTCGGGCCGGCCGTCCGGCGGCTCAGCGAGCGCGAGCGCCGGATCCTGCACCTGCGGTTCTTCAACGGCTGGACCCAGGAGGAGATCGCGCGCGAGATCGGCGTCACCCAGATGCACGTGTCCCGGCTGCTGGGCAAGATCCTGTCCACGCTGCGCAGCGAGCTGGCCTGAGTCGCGCCTCCCCCAAGGGGGTAGTTTGACGGTCGGGAGCGAGCGTTCGCTCGGGTAGTTCGGAGGGACACGTGGACAACCAGGCCCAGCTGGCCGCCTACTTCGCGCTGGTGAGCCGCGACCTGCTCACCCGCTCCGACGACCAGCTGACGTTCGACCGCATCGCCCGGCGCGCGGTCGAGGTGATCCCGGCGTGCGACTTCGTCGGCATCACCCTGCGGCGCCGGCGCAGCCGTCCCGAGTCCGTGACCGTCACCCACGGGGCGGCGCAGCAGTGCGACGACTGGCAGTACGAGCTCAACGAGGGGCCGTGCCTGTCCGCGATCGCCGAGGACGAGACCTACCTCATCGACGACGTCGCCAACGACCCCCGGTGGCCCCGCTGGGGACCGCGCGCCGCGGGGGCCGGGGCAGGGTCGCTGCTCTCCATCAGGCTGGCCGACGACGAGGCCACGCTGGGGGCGCTCAACCTCTACTCCCGCAAGCCGCACGCCTGGGACGCCGACAGCGTCGACCTCGCCCTCGTGTTCGCCTCCCACGCCGCGACTGCCGTGAGCAAGACCAAGCTCGTGTCCGGGCTGCAGACGGCCCTGCAGAGCCGGCACCTCATCGGGGTGGCCCAGGGCATCCTCATGGCGCAGTACGACATGGGGCTGGAGACCGCCTTCGAGGTCCTGCGTCGCTACTCGAGCCACACCAACACCAAGCTGCGCGACGTGGCCGCGCGCGTGGTCGAGCTGCGCGCCCTTCCCGAGGACTACTCGGAGATGACGACCGGCGAGGGCCACCAGCCGGGGACTCCCGCCCCCCTCGGCGACTGACCGGACGGCCACGCTTCGCGCGACCTGAACCGGCCGGTCACCGGTCGTTCACCGGCCGCCGGGACGCTCGCGACATGAAGGTCGCGATCGTCACCGAGTCGTTCCTCCCGCAGGTCAACGGCGTCACCAACACGGTGCGTCACTGCGTCGACCGGCTGCTCGACACCGGACACCAGGTGCTCGTGGTCGCGCCCGGTCCCGGTCTCTCCAGCCATCGCGGGGTCCCCGTCGTCCGCGTCAGGTCCGTCGGGCTGCCCGGCTACCGCACGTTCCCGGTCGGGCTCCCCGACAGCACCGTCCACCGGGTCCTGGGCCGGTTCGCCCCCGACGTCGTCCACCTCGCGTCCCCGTTCGCACTCGGCGCGGTCGGACTACGCGCCGCCCGCCGGCTGGGGGTCCCGACGGTCGCCGTCTACCAGACCGACGTGGCCGGCTTCGCCCGCCAGTACGGCCTGCCCGGGGACGCCCTGATCGACCGCTGGGTGGGGCACCTGCACGGCCGCACCGAGCGCAACCTCGCCCCGTCCACCGCCTCCGCGACCCGGCTGCGGCGGATCGGCGTGCGCGACGTGCACCTGTGGCGGCGTGGCGTCGACCTGGACCTCTTCGGGCCGCAGCACCGCAGCGACGCACTGCACGCGTGCTGGTCGCGCCGCAGCTCCGGTGAGCCCCGGACGGTGGTGGGGTACGTCGGGCGGCTGGCCGCCGAGAAGCAGGTCCGCCGGCTCGTGGACGTGGCCCGCGTCCCCGGCGTACGCCTCGTGGTCGTGGGCGACGGCCCCGAGCGGCCGTGGCTGCAGCGGCACCTGCCGGACGCCACGTTCACCGGCATGCTGAGGGGCACCGAGCTGGCCCGCGCGTTCGCCTCGCTCGACGTCTTCGTGCACACCGGCCTGCACGAGACCTTCTGCCAGACGGTGCAGGAGGCCCAGGCCAGTGGCGTGCCGGTGGTGGCGCCGGCCGCGGGCGGACCCCTCGACCTGGTCAGGGACGGGGTCACCGGGCTGCTGTACGACCCCGCGGACCCGGGCGCGCTGGTCCGGACGGTGTCGCTGCTCAGTGGGGCGCCGGAGCTGCGCGCGGAGCTCGCCGCGCACGGGCTGGGGGACGTCCGGGGCCGCACCTGGAGCCGGGTGGTGGACGAGCTCGTGACCCGGCACTACGGCGCCGTGGTGCGGTCCGAGACCCCGGCGTCTCGCGTGGCGTGACCGTCGGCGGACCACCCGGTCCGGGTCGCCGTATCCTGCGCACGTGAAGCCGTTCCTGCTGCTCGGCACCCGCGCCGACGACGCCGTCGCGGACAACGAGTACGAGGCGTTCCTCGGCTTCACCGGTCTCGACGAGCCGGACCTGCGCCGGCACCGGCTGGAGGCCACACCGCTGGGCACGCCGGACCTGGCGGACTACTCGGGGATCCTGATGGGAGGGGGTCCGTTCAACTCCAGCGACCCACCCGAGCGGAAGAGCGCGACGCAGCACCGGGTCGAGGCCGAGCTCAGCCGGCTCCTCGACGAGGTGGTGGCACGGGACTTCCCGCTGCTCGGAGCGTGCTACGGCATCGGCACGCTCGGCACCCACCAGGGCGCCGTCGTCGACCGCACCTACTCCGAGCCGATCGGGCGGGTCCCGATCACGTTGACCGACGCCGGCGCCGAGGACCCGCTGTTCAAGGCCGTGCCGCCGACGTTCGAGGCCTTCGTGGGCCACAAGGAGGCCGTTCGGGTCCTGCCGTCCCACGCCGTCCTGCTCGCCTCGTCGCCGGCCTGCCCGGTGCAGGCGTTCCGGATCGGCCAGAACGTCTACGCCACCCAGTTCCACCCCGAGCTGGACGTGCACGGGCTGTGCCTGAGAATCGAGACCTACCGCTACGCCGGCTACTTCGAGCCCGACGAGATGGAGTCGCTGCAGGCGATGGCGCGGCGGGCGGCCGTGCACGACCCGCCGAAGCTGCTCCAGCGGTTCGTGGAGCTGCACGCCCGGTCCTGACGGGCCGGCGTTTGCGGCGTTCCCCATCGGGTACCTCGCCGGTGCCCCCGGAGAGAAGCAGGTGATCAACGATGCGGACCATCTCGGTGGACACCGTCGTCCTCGATGTCGACGGCACCCTCGTCGACTCCGTCTACGCCCACGTCCAGGCCTGGAGCCACGCGTTCCACGCCATCGGCACCGACGTGCCCGGCTGGCGGATCCACCGGGCGATCGGCATGGGCGCCGACCGGCTGGTCGCCGAGGTCGCCGGCCAGCGGGTCGAGGACGCGCTCGGCGACGAGGTGCGCACGCTGCACGGTGAGTACTACCACCAGCTGTTCTCGCTGGTGCGCCCGCTCCCCGGCGCCGACGACCTGCTGGCACTGCTCCGGAAGTCCGGCCTCACCGTCGTGCTGGCCACGTCGGGGAGCCCGGAGGAGATCGACCGCGCCCTCGAGCTGCTCGCCGCCCCGGACGTGGCCTCGGCCCTGGTGACCTCGTCGGAGGTGTCGCAGAGCAAGCCCGCCGCGGACATCGTCGAGGCGGCTCTCGCCAAGGCCGGCTCCCGGCGGGCGGTGATGGTCGGCGACTCGGTCTGGGACGTCGGCGCCGCGGAACGCGCCGACCTCCCCGCGATCGGGCTGCGCTGCGGGGGCTTCAGCGCCCCTGAGCTGCTCGATGCGGGGGCCGCCGCCGTCTTCGACGACCCCGCGGACCTGGTCCGTCGGTTCGACGAGACCGGCATCGAGCGGGCGAGCGGCTGACCGTTACGCGGGTGCCGGGGCGGCGTCCGGCTCGTCCTCGGCCGTCAGCGGCTGCGCCAGCCGCTCCAGCGGCTGGCCCTCGGCCCGGACGCCCAGGAAGGCCTCGACGATGCCGCCGATGATCATCAGCGCGGCCCCGATGAAGTAGCCGATGGCGATGCCGGTGATGTCCTTGTCGGCCGAGGCGTTCTCGATCAGCCGCCCGAACAGCAGTGGGCCGCTGATGCCGCCGGCGGCGGTCCCGATCGCGTAGAAGAAGGCGATGCAGAGCGCGCGGGTCTCGAGGGGGAAGATCTCGCTGGCCGTGAGGTAGGCCGCGCTGGCCCCGGCGGAGGCGAAGAAGAAGATGATCGAGCCCATCAGCGTGAGCGTCACGGCGGTCAGTCCGCCGAGCATGACACCGGTGATGGCGAGCAGCACCCCCGACAGCACGTAGGTGCCGGTGATCATCCGCACCCGCCCGACGGTGTCGAAGAGCGGGCTCAGCAGCAGCGCCCCGAGGAAGTTGCTCACCGCGAACACCGCGAGGTAGCCCCCGGTCTGCTTGACGTCGAGGAAGGTGCCGAGGGTGTCTCCGTAGGTGAAGAAGAACGCGTTGTAGAGGAACGCCTGGCCGACGAACAGCGTGAAGCAGAGCACGGTCCGCTTCGGGTACAGCGTGAACACCGTGCGGGCGATGAGCGCGATGCTGATCGTCCGGCGCTGCCGGATCGTGATCGTCTCGGTGACCGTCGGCAGGTCGCGGCCGCTCTCCTCGGCGACGGTCCGCTCGATGTCGCGGACGATGGCCTCGCCCTCGTCCTCCTTCCCGTGGATGAACAGCCAGCGCGGGCTCTCCGGCACGTTGCGACGGACGATGAGGATGCCGACCGCCAGGATCGCCCCGAGGCCGAACGCGAGGCGCCACCCCAGGGCCGGGTCGACCAGCTGCGGGTCCAGCAGCGGGATGGTCAGCAGCGAGCCCCCCGCAGCGCCGATCCAGAACGAGCCGTTGATCGCCACGTCCACGCGACCGCGGTACTTGGCCGGGATCAGCTCGTCGATGGCGGAGTTGATGGCGGCGTACTCGCCACCGATGCCGGCGCCGGTGAGGAAGCGGGCCGCGAAGTACCACCCGGCGGACGGAGCGAAGGCGGTCGCCACCGTCGCGACCGTGTAGACCGCCAGCGTGAGCAGGAACAGCCGCTTGCGACCGAAGCGGTCGGTGAGCTGGCCGAAGAACAGCGCGCCGAGGCAGGCGCCCGCGACGTAGATAGCGCCGGCGAAGCCGATGTCGGAGCTGGTCAGGCCCAGGCCGGTGCCCTCGGGCTTCAGCGCCTCGGACATCGCGCCGACGATGGTCACCTCGAGCCCGTCGAGGATCCACACGGTCCCCAGCCCGATCACCACGAGCCAGTGCCACCTGGCCCAGGGGAGCCGGTCCATGCGGGCCGGGATGTCGGTGGTGATCCTGCCCGTCTCGACTCCTGAGGACACGGTCGGCTCCTTGTGCGTCAGCCGGCGAGCTTGCCGGCGATGGTGAGGGTGCGCTCGACGAGGTGGTCGAGCGCGTCGAGGGCGGCGTCCGTCAGCGGGGCGTCGTTGTCGGGGCCGGACACGTGCGAGGCGCCGTAGGGGTTGCCGTCGACGAACTTCGCGGGGTCGGTGTAGCCGGGCGCGACGACGATGCCGCCGAAGTGGAACAGCGTCGTGTAGAGGGTCAGCAGGGTGGACTCCTGTCCACCGTGGGCGGTCTGGCTCGCCGTGAACCCGGCGTACACCTTGTCCGCGAGCTCGCCGGCGGACCACTGCGGTCCCAGGCTGTCGAGGAACGCCTGCAGCTGGCTGGCGACGCCGCCGAACCGGGTGGGCGACCCCAGCAGCACGACGTCGGCCCACGTGACGTCCTCGGGGGTGGCCCGTGGCTCGTCGCTCGTCGCGTTCACGTGCTCGCGCCACTCGTCGACGCTGTCGATGGCGGCGGGCGGGGCGTTCTCCTCGACGTGCCGCAGCCGCACCTCAGCACCGGCCTTCTCACCGGCGAGCGCCGCCCGGCGGGCCATGGCGTCGACCGTGCCGGTCGACGAGTAGTAGATGACGGCAAGCCTCAGAGTCACCCGAGATCCTCCCGATGTCGTGGACGTTGGTCCACGGGCTCTCTACCCCGGCCGCGCCGGGGGTATGCCTCGCGGGATGCGCCGCTCAGCCGCCCTGGGTACGGCGCAGGTAGCGACGCGGGTCGCCGGTGGCCCGGGGCCGGTCGGCGAGCCACGCGGCCACACCCTCCGGGTCGCGCCGCCCGAGCTCGCGGAGGAGGTCGTCCCGCTCGCGGGTGACCGCCAGCACGAGCTCGCTCGTGGGCGCCTCACGCAGCCGGGCGAAGGACCCCAGCCAGAGCCTGCACAGCTGGTCGACGTCCAGCGTGTGCAGCGTCGGGTCGTCCGGCTCCTCCGACGCGTCCGCTGCGGGGCCGGGCGGTGACCCGACCTCCTCGAGCATCACCTCGAACAGGCTCATGTCGGGACCCGCCCCGGTCGCGACGCCCGGGCGCACCTCCGGCACCGGCTCGGACTCCTCGGGGACGGACGGGGCCCGGCGCCACGACCGCACCAGACCGTCGACGAGCCACGGACAGGTGGCCGCCAGCAGCCCGACGAGGGGCAGGGTCGCCCAGCCGATCCAGGCCGCCAGGCCCTGCAGCACGACGGCCACGACACCGGCGGCCAGGGCGACCTCGAACCAGCGCGACGGTCGCACCCCCGGGTGCTCGGCGAACGGGAGCGTCATCGCGACCGCGAGGGTGGCGCCGCCGACGAAGACCCCGAGGGGCGAGACGGGCATGGGCAGGAACAGCGCGGCGACGACGCCCGCGCCGAGGACGCCGCCGGCGGCCATCACCCAGCCGGTCCGGTGCACGGCCGTCCAGGCCTGCCTCGGGGTGGGTCCTGCCGGCTCCGTCATGAGGCCAGGTTGCGCCGGTGCCGGCCGCCGCCGGGGAGGGCCGCACGGTCACGAGACCCGGGTCCAAAGACCCCCCGCCCGCATGCGCGCCGGTCAGGACCTCCGCCGGGACATCAGCTTCCGGCTCTGCAGGGCGATGCGCAGCAGCATCCCGAGCGCGACCACGACGGCGACCACGAAGACCACGAGGGCGATCCGGTTGCCGGCGTCGGGACCGTCACCGGACGGCCGCGCGAGGAGGGCGGAGGCCAGGATCATCGAGGCCAGGACCATGGCGGCGGCCATCACGTTGGCGAGCTTGTGCAGGCCGCGGAGGAACTCGTCCTCGTCGAACGCGTTGACCCGGAGCTCGAAGCGGCCGGTGCCGATCGCGTCGAAGGCGCGGTTGACCCGCCCGGGGAGCGCCTCCACGAACTCCTTGGCCTCCAGCAGCGAGGCCATCATCGCGGCCGGGCTGGTGCCCATGGAGGTGCGCATGAGGTCGGCCATGTGCCGCTTGAGCGCCTCGCGCGGCTCGAACGTCGGGTCCAGGGTGAGGGCCACCTGGTCGAGGTTCAGCAGCGCCTTGCCGAGCATCACCAGCTCGGGGTCCATGCGCAGCCCCGCCTCGCCGGCCTTGCGGGTGAGCTGCAGGACGAGGGCGCCCACGTCGAGGTCCGACAGGCTGGCGTCGGCGGCCCGGCCGACGACCTCGGCGACCGCCCGCTGGAAGGCCGGCTCGTCGAAGTCGGGGAGCTGCTCCCCCAGGGTCAGCGCGATCCGGGTGACGTCGTCGGGCCGCGCGTCCGCGAGGGCCAGGAACAGCTTGACCAGCTTCTCGCGGACCGGTGGGGCCAGGCGCGCGACCATGCCGATGTCCAGCAGCACCAGCCGTCCGTCGGGGGTGAGCAGCACGTTGCCGGGGTGCGGGTCGGCGTGGAAGATGCCGTGCACGAGCACCTGGTCGAGGTAGGCCTTGAAGAGCTCGTCCGCGAGCGGCGCCCCGTCGAGCTCGGTCCGGGCGAGCGGCCCGAGGTCGGTGACGCGCTGCCCCTCGACGTACTCCATGGTGAGCACGCGACTGGTGGTCAGGTCCGCGTAGGGCTCGGGCACCAGCAGGCGCTCGTAGCCGTCGAGCATCTCCCGCAGGGTGGCCAGGTTGTCGGCCTCACGGTGGTAGTCGAGCTCGTCGACGAGGGCCTTGCGGAACTCCTCGAGGAGGTTGCCCAGGCCGTAGCGGCGACCGAGGTCGGTGTGCCGGTCGAGCATCCCGGTGATGTCGGAGAGCACCTCGAGGTCCGCCAGGGCCTGGGCGCGGATCCCCGGCCGCTGCACCTTGACGACGACCTCGCGCCCGTCGCGCAGGGTGGCGCGGTGCACCTGTCCCAGGGAGGCGGCGGCGAGCGGGGTGGGGTCGAAGGTGGGGAAGACGGTGGACAGCCGCACCTGCAGCTCCGCGCTGACGATCTCCTCGACCTGCTCGAACGGGAACGGCTCCACGTCGTCCTGCAGCCGCGCGAGCGCCTCGACGTACGGCGGCGCGAACAGGTCGACCCGCGACGACATCAGCTGGCCGAGCTTCACGAAGGTGGGGCCCATCGCCTCGAGGTCGTCGGCGAGCCGGGCCGCGGCCTCCGGGTCGGCCTCCTCGACCTCGTCCTCGAGCACGGCGTCGATGCCGGCCGAGCGCACGAGGTCGCCGCGTCCGTGCCGGATGAGCAGCCCGGCGATCTGCCGGTAGCGCTTGCGGTGGGCGGGGTTCAGTTTCAGGGCCATGGTGCGTCGAGCGTAGTGCGCGGCCCCAGCGCCGCCGCTCACGCCCCGACCAGGACCGCCGTCCCGCTGAACGCGCCGTCCCGCAGGTCCCGCAGCGCCCGGTCGGCCTCCGCCAACGGGTACGCCGTGGTGACGCTGCGGACGCCGAGCCGGGCGGCCAGGGCGAGGAGCTCCTCACCGTCGGCGCGCGTGTTGGCGGTCACCGAGGTCAGGGTGCGCTCCTCGAAGAGGTGCGTCCGGTAGGCCATGGCGGGAAGGTCGCTCATGTGGATGCCGGCCAGCGACACGGTGCCGCCCGGGGCGAGGCCGGCGAGTGCGAGCGGCACCAGCTCGCCCGCCGGGGCGAACACGATCGCCGAGTCGAGTGGCACCGGCGGGGCCTGGGTCGCCGCGCCGGCCGAGGACGCACCCAGCTCCAGCGCCAGCCGTCGCGCCCCCGCGCCCCGCGTGAGCACGTGCACCTCGGCGCCCTGGGCGAGCGCGATCTGGGCGGTCAGGTGTGCACTGGCCCCGAACCCGTAGATGCCCAGCCGCCCGCCGGGCGGCAGGGCCGCGCGGCGCAGCGCCCGGTAGCCGATGATCCCGGCGCACAGCAGCGGCGCCGCCTGCTCGGCGGTGAGCGACCCGGGCAGGGCGTAGGCGAACGTGGCGGGCACGGTCAGCAGCTCCGCGTAGCCGCCGTCGGCGTCCCAGCCCGTGTAGGTCGAGGCGGGGCACAGGTTCTCGGCGCCGCGACGGCACCAGCGGCACTGCCCGCAGGTGCGCCGCAGCCACGGCACTCCGACCCGGTCCCCCACCGCGAAGCGGGTCACCGCCGCACCGGCGGCCACCACCGGTCCGACCACCTCGTGCCCGGGCGCCGTCTCGGGACGGCGCGGCTCGAGGTCACCCTCGGCCAGGTGCAGGTCGGTGCGGCAGACGCCGCAGGCCTCGACCCGGACGAGCACCTCGTCCGGGGCCGGCTCGGGCTCGGGGCGATCCACCCGCTTCAGGAGCCGGGTCGCGCTCGGCTCCCCGGTGACCACCCAGGCGTGCATGACCCGCTCCCTCCTGCCCGGCGTCAGCGGCCGTCCCGGGACACCGTCCACCGGGCGAACACGGTGCCCTCGTCCTCGGCCAGCATGCGCAGCTCCAGGGGCACGCGCATCCCACCGGCGGTGACGATCCTGCGCGCCCCGCCGCCGACGACCAGCGGGACGACCGTCGTGCACAGCTCGTCGACCAGTCCCGCCGCCAGCAGGTCGCCGAGCAGGCTCGGACCACCCTCGCAGAGCAGCTGCCGCAGTCCCCGCTCCTGGAGGCGGGCCACGGCGGCGGCCAGGTCGACCTCGCCCTCCCCGGCCACCACGACCTGCTCGTCACCGAGCAGCCCGCGGGCCCCGTCGAGACCGGCGGCTTCCGCGCAGGTCACGAGCAGCACCTGACCGGGCTCGCAGTCCCGCAGCCCCTCGGGGACCCTGCCGCGGCGGGTCACCACCGCGATCGGGGTGTCCCCTGGCCGGTAGCCCTCGGCCTCGGCGGTGCCGGCTCCGACCAGCACGCCCTGGGCGAGACCCCGCAGGGCCTGGAAGACCCGGTGGTCCGCCGCGTTGTTGATGGAGCCGCTGAGCCCGTCGGCGCCCGTCCCGGCCCCGTCGACCGTGCTCACCATGTTGGCGCGCAGCCAGGGCGACGTCGTCTCGGCGTACACCTCCGCCGGGGACGCCGAAGCGCCGGCGTTGACGGTGGCCGCGGCGCCCGGCCGGGCGTCGGTCAGGATCCGCATTCCCACGTCACCACCCAGTACTGCACCCCGAACGGGTCGTCGGCGTAGAGCACGGTCGGCTGCACCTCGGTCCCGACCAGCGCACGGCCGACGGCCCGGAGTCCGGCCAGACCGTCCGCGAGGAGCTCCGCGCCGAGGGCGTCGTCGACCTCCGCCAGGGCAGCCGTGTCACCCGCCGCGAGCGTCGCGAGCAGCCCGTCGTCGAACGCGGACGCACGGGCGTCGAGGTGACCGGGGGCCTTCTCCCCGCGACGGGCGCTTCCGTTGCCGAGCACGAGCACGGCCGATCCCGGGGCCGGGCCGTCGCCCGCCTCGACACGGCCCCCGAAGCCGGCCGCCGCGGCGAGGTGGTCCGCGAGCCGCCGGCCGACGGAGGTCTCGACGCCGCGCGCCTGGTTGGCGGGGTCCGGCGGTGCGGCGACGACCCGCAGCACGTCGCCTGCGTCCTTGGCCGTCCAGGTCACGGCGTCGAGGCAGGCCGTGCGCAACGGGGCGGCGGGGTCCTCGATGCCGGCGTACTCGGGCAGCAGCACCGGGGCCGCCGGCAGGAACGCCACCCGGCTCCTCATGCGAGACCCCGCACCGCGCGGCGGGGCGGCCTGCGCCCGGCGATGCTCAGCGCCATGTCCACCACCTGCCGGGTCTCCGGGACCTCGTGCACGCGGAAGATCCGGGCGCCGGCGGTGGCGCAGACCGCGGTCGCCGCGAGCGTGCCGAGCAGCCGCTCGCCGACCGGACGGTCGAGCGTCTCCCCGACGAAGTCCTTGTTGGACAGCGACACCAGCACCGGCCAGCCCGTCGCGGTCATCTCGCCCAGCCGCCGAGTGACCTCCAGCGAGTGGAAGGTGTTCTTGCCGAAGTCGTGCGCCGGGTCGATCACCACGCTGCGAGGGTCCACCCCCAGCGCGACCGCGCGCTCGGCCTGCCCCACGGTGGAGGCGATGGCGTCGGCCATCACGTCGGCGTACTCGATGCGGTGCGGCCGCGTGCGCGGCGTGACCCCGCCGGTGTGCGTGCACACGAGCGCGACGTCGTGCTCCGCCGCGACCCGGGCCAGGCCGGGGTCGGCCCCGCCCCAGGCGTCGTTGAGCAGGTCGGCGCCGGCCTCGCACGCGGCGCGCCCGACCTCGGCGCGCCAGGTGTCGACGGAGATGACCAGGTCGGGGTGCGCCGACCGGACCCGGGCCACGAAGGCCACGACCCGGCGCCTCTCCTCCGCGGCGTCGACCTCCGTCCCCGGGGCGGCCTTGATACCGCCGATGTCGACGATCTCGGCTCCCTCGTCGACGACCTGCGCGACCCGGTCGAACGCCCTGCCCTCGGCCCAGGTGGCGCCGCGGTCGTAGAAGGAGTCGGGGGTGCGGTTGACGATCGCCATCATCAGCGTCGCGTCGTCGTCGAACTCGTGCCGGCCGAGCCTGAGGGTCACCGCGGCACCTCCAGCAGCGACCGGACCGGCGGGCGCTCGCCGAGGGGCACGTCACGGCCGCCCAGCAGGGCGACGTCGGCGGCGGGCTCGCCCGACCAGCGTGCCTCCGTGGCCGCGATCACCTGCGTGGCCATCGCACCGAGGTCGGCGAGTGCCTGGTGCCGGTGCGCCCGCCGGCCGAGGTCGACCTGGGCGAGGGCCCCGAGGCCATGGGCCAGGTAGGTGTCGACCAGGGCGGCGATGTCCACCGCGTAGCCGGTCGGCACGCTCAGCGACTCGAACGTCGAGCGGCGCACCGCCCACTCCCCCGCCAGCGGCTGCCGGACGCCGGCGAGCTCCGGGAAGCGCAGCGACAGCAGCGGCCGGGCGACGAGCTCGGTGACGCGACCTCCCTCGTAGGGCATGGCGACGTCGCCCTGCAGGTAGGGGCGCTCGTAGCACCCCTTGACCAGGCGCACCGGCGGGGACGGTGAGCAGCGGCCCGAGCAGACCGGGCACGAAGTGGGTGTCCCAGTCCAGCAGGTCGGCGTCCATGAACACCAGCAGGTCGCCGGAGGTGACGAACAGCGACTTCCACATCGCCTCGCCCTTGCCCGGCACGGAGCCGAGGTCGGGTCGGATGTCCCGCGAACGGTGCACGACGGCTCCGGCACCCTGCGCGACCGCGAAGGTCTCGTCCTCGGAGTCGGAGTCGATCACGACGATCTCGTCGAGCAGCTCGACCGTGTCGACGAGTGCCTCCCGCACCCGGCCGACCACCTCACCGACGGTGGCCGCCTCGTTGCGAGCCGGGACGACCAGGCTGACCCGGGAGCCCGCCCCCCGCTTGGCGTCCAGCAGGTCACCCAGCGTCCAGTCCTGCCAGCGGTACGTCGCCGTCGCCGGTGTGCGTGCCTCCACCACCTCACCCTAGCGACGGGCCCGCCGGCGGCTCACACGTCGGTGACGCGCAGCCCGGCGTGCGCCTTGTAACGGCGGTTGATGCTGATCAGGTTGGCGGTCAGGGCCTCGACCTGCCGGGCGTTGCGCAGGCGCCCGCCGTACACGCCGCGCATGCCGGGCACCACCGACGCGAGCGCCTGCACCAGGTCGGTCGCCTCGCGGTCGTCACCGAGCACCAGCACGTCGGTGTCCACCTCGGCGATGTCGGGGTCCTCCAGGTGGACGGCGCTGACGTGGTGGAAGGCCGCGACGACGCGGCTGCCCGGCAGCAGTGCCCGGGCCTGCTCGGCGGCGGACCCTTCGGCCACGTCGAGCGCGAACGCGCCCTGCTTGTCGAACCCGAGCGGGTTGACGCAGTCGACCACCACCCGGCCGGCCAGCGCGTCCGCGAGCTCGCCCAGCAGCTCCCCGTGCCCCTCCCAGGGCACCGCCACCACCACCACGTCCCCGGCCGCCGCCGCCTCCGCGTTGGCGACCCCGCTGACGGACCCCCCTGTAGCCGACACGAGCGTCGCGGCGGTCTCGGCTGCCCGCTCGGCGCTGCGGCTGCCGATCACGACCGTCACGCCCGCGGCGGCGAAGCGGCGGGCCAGCCCGCGGCCCTGGGGTCCGGTCCCTCCGAGGATCGCGACGGTGGTGCCGGTCAGGTCGCTCATGCGTGCTCCTTCGTCCCGGGCCGTGGTGCCCTGCCCGCCACCCTAGAGATCCGGTGTCGTTCGGGACGGAGGCATGCCTCGCGGCGGCGTGGGCACGGGGCCGGCATGAGCGACCTGACCGCACTCGTCCTGAACTGCACCCTCAAGCCCGCCCCGACCGCCTCCAGCACCGAAGCTCTCGGCCGGGAGCTGCTCGACGCTCTCGGCGAGCACGGCGTCACCGGTGAGGTGGTCAGGGTCGTCGACGAGCAGGTCAGGTTCGGTGTGCAGACCGACGAGGGGGACGGCGACGGCTGGCCCCGGATCCGCGAGCGGATGCTGGCCAGCGACATCCTGGTGCTGGCCACGCCCATCTGGCTGGGTCAGCCCTCGGCGGTCTGCAAGATGGTGCTCGAGCGCCTCGACGCCGAGCTGGCGGAGACCGACGACGAGGGGCGGATGCTGACCTACGGCAAGGTCGGCTGCGTCGCGACCGTCGGCAACGAGGACGGCGCCCACCACGTGACGGCCGAGGTCTTCCAGGCCCTGAGCGACGTCGGGTTCACGATCCCGGCCAACGGGGTCACCTACTGGGTCGGGGAGGCCATGCAGGGCACCGACTACCAGGACCGGGACCCCCGCCCGGAGAAGACCGTGCAGACCACCAGGACGGTGGCGGCGAACGTCGCCCACCTGGCGAGGCTGCTCAAGGGCTCGCCGTACCCGCCGTCGTGACGACCCGGGGGTGTCGACGTACGTCGGGCGGGGTACTCCGGGGGCACGAAGGCACCCGAGCTGCGGAGGACATGTGGCGGTTCCGAGACTGATAGGGCTCCAGGACGGGCCGGCGGCGATCACGCTGGTCCGGCACGGTGAGAGCGCGGGCAACCTGGCCGACGCCGACGCGCGTGAACGGGAGGCGGAGGAGCTCGCGCTCGACGCGCGGGACGCCGACGTGGAGCTGTCCGAGAGGGGGCGCGAGCAGGCCCGGGCCCTCGGGGCGTGGCTGGCCTCCGCGCGCGACGACGACCGCCCGACCCTGGTGCTGACCTCCCCGTACCGACGTGCTGCCGACACCGCGCACCTGGCGGCCGGTGACACCGGCATCGAGATGGTCGTCGACGAGCGGCTGCGCGAGCGGGACCTGGGGCTCTTCGACGGGCTGACCGGGCACGGGATCCGGTCGCGCTACGCCGACGAGGCCCGCAGACGCGAGCGGGTCGGCAAGTTCTACTACCAGCCGCCGAGCGGCGAGAGCTGGGCCGACGTGGCGCTCCGGGTGCGTACCCTGCTGGCGGACCTCCGCACCGGCTTCGAGGACGCCCGGATCTGGATGTTCACGCACCAGGCGGTGATCATGAGCTTCCGCTACGTGCTGGAGGGTCTGAGCGAGCCGGAGCTGCTCGAGATCGACCGGACGTCGACCATCGCGAACGCCTCCCTGACGACCTACCGCCGCTCCGGCGCGGGACTCGACCTGGTCGACTTCGCCGACACCTCGCTCGTCGACCGGGCAGACGCCGACGTGACCCACGAGGAACCGGTGGACGACCCGGAGTGCGCCCGTGCCTGAGTCGGTCTCCGTCAGCGCGCACCTGCTGCGCGAGTGGGCGCTGCCCGAGCCGGGCTCCGACAAGGAGGGCCGCGGGGTCGTGCTGGTGGTCGGCGGCAGCCGCAGCACCCCCGGCGCCGTGATCCTGTCCGGCGAGGCGACGCTGCGCGTCGGCAGCGGCAAGCTGCAGGTGGCGACGGCCGAGAGCGTGGCCAGCCAGGTGAGCGTCGCGCTCCCGGAGGCGCTGGTGCGCGGCTTCGCCGAGGCCGAGTCGGGCGACCTGGACACCGCCGCCTGCGCCGACGTGGTCGCGATGACGGAAGAAGGCTCCACGGTGCTGCTCGGCCCGGGGCTCGTCGACCCGCGGGGCGCCTCGGAGCTGCTGGCGAAGATCGTGCCCGAGCTGGCCGGGCCGGTGGTCGTCGACGCGCTCGGGACCGCGTTCGTCACCGACCACCCCGACGGGTTGCACCACCTCGAGGGCCGGTGCGTGGTGACCCCGAACCTCAACGAGCTGGCCAAGACCCTGGGCGCGGACGCGACCGAGGTGCGTCGGGACCCGGTCGCGGCGGCCACCGACCTCGCCCGGCGCACCCGCTGCGTGGTGCTGGCCGGCGGCACCAGCAAGGTCGTGGCCACGCCGGCCGGCGACACGTTCCTGGTGCACGAGGGCGGGCCGGGGCTCGGCGTCTCGGGGTCCGGCGACGTGCAGGCGGGTCTGGTGGCGGGACTGCTGGCCCGCGGCGCCGCTCCGGACCAGGCGGCCGCCTGGGGCGCCTACCTGCACGGGCGGGCCGGCGACCGGCTCGCCGGCGAGGTCGGCGTGGTCGGGTTCCTGGCCCGGGAGCTGCCGCCCGTGGTCCCGCGGCTGCTGACCGAGCTGCACCAGTGACCCCCGGGTCGTCCGGACGACCCACGGGCGACCCACCGGGCGGCCCACCGGGAGACGGAGACGCCCAGGTCGGCGGGTGAGGCATGTCGGCGGGGTCAGCGCGGTCGTGCGTAACGGGGTCGTCTCACCCCGCCGACAGGGTCCTCGTGGGGAGCAGGGAGCGGGGCCGGTGGTGGGCGATCTCCTCGATCTGCTGGCGGCGCATCAACCGGACGCCGCTGCGGTGCGTGAAGTAGGGCAGCCGGCGCTGCGCCAGCAGCCTGCGCAGCTCGGCCGAGGACACGCCGAGGATGTCCGCGGCCTGGCCGACGGTCACCCAGTAGGAGTCGGAGTCGTGCAGGTGGGCGCGCCACGGGTAGGAGGCCAGGGCGACGCTCTCCACCTCGCCGGGCGTGACCACGTGCCCGCGCATGAGCCGCCGGGCCTGCTCGGGGCTGCACCCCAAGACCCTGGCCGGATCGAAGACTGTCCGCTCCACGTCACTGCCCCAGACGCTCGCGTGCTGTGCCGCCTGTTGCTCCAGCGACATACGGAACGATAGATGCGGCCGCGTACCTGGTAAAGAGCCGGTGGATATTTCACTCATATCGCACCGGCGACCCCGTGGCGGGCGCGTTTTCCTCGGTGAGGTGGCCTCCGGGCCTACGGATCGAGCGTCCCCGGGTCGTCGGGTACGTCGACGGCATGGGCCCGGAGTGCGTCCAGTGGCACGATCTCCAGCACCGACTCGTCGGTGGCGGAGAGCACCACGGGGGCCGCGACCCCGGCGTCGTGGGCGCGGGCCCAGTTGGCGGCGGTGACGCACCACCGGTCGCCCGGCGTCAGCCCCGGGAAGCCGTACTCCGGGACCGGGGTCGTCAGGTCGTTCCCGATGCGGCGCTGGTGCTCGAGGAACTCCGCCGTCACCACGGCACAGATCACGTGCCGGCCGAGGTCCTCGGGGCCGGTGCGGCAGCATCCGTCGCGGTAGAACCCCGTCAGCGGGTCCGTTCCGCACGGCTCCAGCTCGTCGCCCAGGACGTTGCGCTCGCTCATCGGTCCAGGATCGCCCACCCCGGCGGTGCGTCCCGCATGCGGGTCTCCCCCGGGAGGTGCCCCCACTGCGCCGGCCTGGGTCGGCCGGGGCAGTGGGGGCTGCGGCGCCGCCGTCGGATGACCGGGGGCTTGGTCCGACGCATGGCGACTCCGCCCTGAAGGTTGGCAGCAGATCCGCAACCAAACGTGAAATGCCCGTTCATTCCGCCCGGGACCCGGTCCGTGACGCGCCGCCGCGGGCTCGCCGGGGAACGCCGGGGTGAGGAGCCGCCTCAGGGAAGCGGGTGCCGCACCCAGTCCAGGACCATCGCGCCGACCATCGTGACGCTGACGAGAACTCCGATAACCAAGCCGACCATGCACTCCCCGTACCCGAAGGCGCGGGTTCCACACCCGGCCCGACCGGCTACCTCCCCCGCGCGGTCAGCGCGTCGACGAGCATCGACGCCATCGCCTCGACCTGGATGTCGGCCGCGGAGGCGAGCTCCTCGTCGGAGCCGTCGAGAGCCCGCGCGGCCAGGCCCGCCTTGGCATCGATCAGCTCGGCGATCTTGGCGTCGATGGTCTGGGCGGCGATGATGCGCCAGGCGGTGACCGGGTCGGTCTGCCCGATCCGGTGCACCCGGTCGATCGCCTGCGTCTGCTCCGCGTGGGTCCAGGAGAGCTCGGCGAGGACGACGTTGCTCGAGACCTGGAGGTTGAGGCCCACGCCGGCCGCCGTCAGCGAGCACACCGCCACCGCGACCTCGGGGTCGTTGGTGAAGGCGTCGATGTTGCGCTGGCGCACCGAGGGCGTCTGGTCGCCACGGATGGAGGCGAAGCGGATGCCCCGCGCCTCGAACAGCTCGGAGGCCGCGTCCATGACGTCGACGTGCTTGGCGAAGAAGACCACCTTGCCGGCGCTGCGGGCCAGCTGGGCGGCGTAGTCGGCGGCCAGCGTCGCCTTGGCGCGACCGATCCGGCGGACCATCGCGAACACGTTCTCGGTCGACTTGGAGGTGGCGGCGTCCGTGAGCTCCCAGCCCGCCACCCGGCGGGCCAGCTCGTGGTCGATCCCCTCGACGGTCTCGCCGGACCGCTCCTCGCGCGCCGCGACGGCCGCGTCGTACCGCTGCACCAGCCGCAGCGCCAGGTCACGTTCGGCGTCGCGGATGGACCGCGCGGCTGCCGCGTCCAGCTCGACGGGCAGGTCGGCGATCCGCCGGGCCGGGATCTCGCTGGCCACGTCGTGCTTGCGTCGCCTCACGATGCCGAGGTCGATGACTGCCTGCCGGGCCGCGGGCTGGAAGCCGCGGTCGATCGGGGTCAGCTCGGTGTCCTCCAGGGCCGCCATGAGTGTCGGTCGGGGCTTGGTCTTGTCGATCCAGCCGAGGAACTGCCAGATGGCACGGAAGTCCTCGATGTCGTTGATCAGGGGGGTTCCGGTCAGCGCCATCATCAGCGGCCGGGCGACCCGCTGCCGGATCCGGTCGGCGACCTCGAGAACGTGCTGCGACCGCTGGGACTTCTTGTTCTTGATGAAGTGCGCCTCGTCCACGACCATCCCGCGGAACCCGTGCATGCCGATCCAGCCGACGTGCCGGTCGAGCACCTCGTAGTTGACCACGACGATGTCGGCGAAGCCGTCGATGGACTCACCGCTCCCGTGGATCACGGTCACGCTCCGCGACGGGGTCCAGCGGGCCGCCTCCCGTGCCCAGTTGGTCTTCACGACGCTCGGCACGACACACAGCAGCGGGTAGGCGTTCGCGGCCTGCGCGGCCAGCAGGGCCTGCGCGGTCTTGCCCAGCCCGGGCTCGTCGGCCAGCAGGAAGGTCCGGTGCCCCTGGGCCGCCGCGGCCAGCAGCCGGGCCTGGTGCGGCATCAGCTCCAGCCCGGCCGGCACGCGCACCTGCGGCGAGGTCTCGGGCAGCCCCATGCACGACGGCCCGCCACCTGCGTCCTCGAAGGAGCGGAGCAGCGGCTCGATCAGCTCCCAGCCGGTGAGGCGCCCGGTCTGCGGTCGCCGCTCCTGCACCGCGGAGAAGTCCGGTGCGAGGAAGGGGTTCGCCAGCTGCGCGGCCATGACCGACCGGGGCACGACCTGGCGGTCGTCGGCGACGGCCGCGGCCGGCCGGGACGGCTCGGCGACCGGGTCCGGCTCGAGCCCGCCCGCCTCCTGCATCTCCCGCTTCAGCCGCCGGGCCGAGTCGCTGACCTCGACGTCGTCGCCGAGCAGGTTGAAGAGGGACGGCTCACGGGCAGCGGTCTGGGCCAGGATCGTCGCGATCCCGTCGAGGCGCTTGAGCTGCGCCTCACGCCTGGCCTCGGTCATCGACTCGTCGGCCTTGACCCGGGCACGCTCCTCGCGCACCAGCAGGGCCACGACCTGGAACCGGGTCCGCTCCACGTGCCCGCGCTGGAGCCGCGTCTCGATCTCGCGGACCGCCTTGGCGAGGACGGGCAGGATGCCGTCGTTGTCGCGGCCGCGGCGCTGCGCGGTCTGGGTGCCCCGGGTGTCCCGGGACCGGCGTCGGCGCTGTGCCAACCGAGTCTCCTTCTGCGTTCCGCGTTCGCCGGGCGCAAGCGCCCGGCCGTACACCGCCCCGGTCACGCCTCGCCATCCGCGGCACGGCGTCCGGGTGTGCCTCACGCCGGTCGACCGGCGCCTCCGGTGCCGACACGCCCCCGATTGATGCGATCGGTGCCGACGAGCAGCCACCGGCCCGGCGGGAAGAGACCTTCGAGACGAGGAGGGCCGACAGCTCGTGGTGCTGGGTCGATAGTAGCGGCCCAGCCGGACGGGCGGCGACTCCGGGCTCGAACCGGGCACCCGGCCGCCCCGCCGACTCACCAGGACGCAGCAGCCGGCCCCGGCGCATGAGCCGGGGCCGGCTGACTCTCGTCGCGCTCGCCCGTCCCGCCGGGCGGAGGCCCGGCGGGACGGCTCACCGCCTCAGGGGAGGTCGAACCGGTCGAGGTTCATCACCTTGTCCCAGGCGGCGACGAAGTCACCGACGAACTTCTCCTGGGCGTCGTCGGCGCCGTAGACCTCGGCGAGCGCCCGGAGCTGGGAGTTGGCACCGAAGACCAGGTCCACCGCGGTGGCGGTCCAGCGGACGTCGTCGGTCCCGCGGGCGCGGCCCTCGAAGACGTTCTCCTCGCCGGTCGAGACGCTCCACTCGATGCCTTCGTCGAGCAGGTTCACGAGGAAGTCGTTGGTCAGGACCCCGGGCCGGTCGGTGAGGACACCGTGCCGCGACTCCCCGCTGTTGGCCCCCAGCGCGCGCATGCCGGCGACGAGCACCGTCATCTCCGGCGCGGAGAGCGTCAGCAGGTTGGCCTTGTCGAGCAGCAGCGTCTCCGGGGTGACCTTGGCGCCCGGCTCCAGGTAGTTGCGGAACCCGTCGGCACGGGGCTCCAGCACCGCGAAGGTGTCCGCGTCGGTCTGCTCCTGCGTGGCGTCGGTGCGTCCAGGTGTGAACGGAACGGCGACGGCGTGCCCGGCGTCCGCGGCCGCCTTCTCGACGCCGGCGGCGCCCGCCAGCACGATCAGGTCGGCCAGCGAGATCTTCGCCTCGGAGCCGGCGTTGAACTCGTCCCGGACCTGCCCGAGCCTCGCCAGCACGCTGTCCAGCTCGGTCGGGTCGTTGACCGGCCAGCCGCGCTGCGGCTCGAGCCGGACCCGGGCACCGTTGGCGCCGCCGCGCTTGTCGGTGTCGCGGTAGGTCGCCGCCGACGCCCAGGCGGTGCGCACCAGCTGGCCGACCGTCAGTCCCGTCTCCAGCACCTTGCTGCTTCAGCGCCGCCACGTGGTCGTCGGTGACCAGCTGGTGGTCGACGGCCGGCACCGGGTCCTGCCACAGCTGGGGCTCGGGGACCCACGGGCCGAGGTACCGGGTGACCGGGCCCATGTCGCGGTGCAGCAGCTTGTACCAGGCCCGGGCGAAGGCGTCGGCCAGCTCCTCGGGGTGCTCGTGGAAGCGACGCGAGATCTTCTCGTAGGCGGGGTCGAACCGCAGTGCCAGGTCGGTCGTCAGCATCGTCGGCTTGCGGTTGGGGCCGCCGTGGGCGTCGGGGATCGTCTCCTCGGCGTCCTTGGCCACCCACTGGTGCGCACCGGCGGGGCTCTTGGTGAGCTCCCACTCGTAGCGGAACAGGTTGTCGAAGAAGCCGGAGCCCCACTTCGTGGGCGTCGGGGTCCAGGTGACCTCGAGACCGCTGGTGATGGTGTCGGGGCCCTTGCCGGTGCCGGCGGTGCTCTTCCAGCCGAGGCCCTGGGCCTCCAGCGGGGCGGCCTCGGGCTCGGGACCGACGTACTCGGCGGAGTGGGCGCCGTGGGTCTTGCCGAAGCTGTGCCCGCCCGCGATCAGCGCCACCGTCTCCTCGTCGTTCATCGCCATCCGCGCGAACGTCTCCCGGATGTCCCGGGCCGCGGCCAGCGGGTCGGGGTTGCCGTTGGGGCCCTCCGGGTTGACGTAGATCAGGCCCATCTGCACGGCGCCGAGCGGGCCGGAGAGCTCGCGGTCGCCGCTGTAGCGCTCGTCGCCGAGCCAGGCGTCCTCGGGGCCCCAGAAGATCTCCTCGGGCTCGTAGATGTCCTCGCGACCGAAGCCGAAGCCGAAGGTCTTGAAGCCCATCGACTCCAGCGCGCAGTTGCCGGCGAAGACGAGGAGGTCGGCCCACGAGATCCGTCGGCCGTACTTCTTCTTCACCGGCCACAGCAGCCGGCGGGCCTTGTCGAGGTTCGCGTTGTCGGGCCAGCTGTTGAGCGGCGCGAAACGCTGGGATCCGTCGCCGCCACCGCCGCGGCCGTCCTCGATCCGGTAGGTGCCGGCGGCGTGCCAGCTCAGCCGGATGAAGAGCGGTCCGTAGTGGCCGTAGTCGGCCGGCCACCAGTCCTTCGAGGTGGTCATCACCTCGAAGACGTCGCGCTTGAGCTCCTCGACGTCCAGCCGGGCGAACGCCTCGGCGTAGTCGTAGTCGTCACCCATCGGGTTCGACTGCGGGGAGTGCTGGTGCAGGACGTTCAGGGGAAGCTGGTTGGGCCACCAGTCCTGGTTCGTCCGCGGGCGATGCGCGCTGGGGGTCGGCGCGTCGATGACCGGGTTCTCGCTCTCGCTGCCGTGCTCAGACACGTGCATCGTCTCCTGTCTCGTTGCTTGCGGGCTTGGGGTTGGGGTGACGGCCCAGGGCGTGCTCATGCCGTGGGTGACATCGCCGCCAGGCACTCGGGGCACTGGCCCCGGTAGACGACCTCGGCCTCGTCGATCGAGTAGCCGTGGTCCTCGGACGCGGTCAGGCAGGGCGCCTCGCCGACGGCGCAGTCGACGTCGGCGATGGCGCCGCAGGTCCGGCACACGACGTGGTGGTGGTTGTCCCCGACCCTGGTCTCGTAGCGCGCCACCAGGCCGGGTGGCTGGATCCGCCGGAGCAGACCCGCGTCGGTCAGGGCGCGGAGCACGTCGTAGACCGCCTGGTGCGAGACCTCGCCGAGCTCGTCGCGCACGAGCCGGATGAGGGAGTCGGTGTCGGCGTGCGGATGGGCGGTGACCGCCGCCAGCACCGCCACCCGCGGACGGGTGACGCGCAGCGCCGCCCCGCGCAGCAGCACGGCGGGATCGGTGTCGGCGGGCACCCTCGCAGTATGGCCCACTTACTGGAATGAGTAAAGATTGGGTGCGGGCCGGACCCCGGGGTTTCGCCGGCCGCCCTACCGTTGTGCCATGACCGCCCGCCTGGATCCGCAGCCTCCCGGCGGGCGCTCGCGCGCCGGGGACGCCGCCGTGGTCATCGGGTCCTTCGTGGCTCTGCTCTACGCAGTCGAGCTCGTCGACACCCTGGTCGGCAACCGGCTCGACGGCGCCGGGGTGCAACCCCGCGACTCTGACGGGCTCGACGGCATCCTGTTCGCCCCCCTGTTGCACGGCGGCTGGGCCCACCTCGTCGCCAACACGGTGCCGTTGCTCGTGCTCGGCTTCCTGATCCTGCTCCGCGGCGCGCTGCGATGGCTCACCGTGACCGCCATCGTGTGGGTGGTGGGCGGAGCGGGCGTCTGGCTCACGGGACCCGAGAACACCGTCCACCTCGGCGCGTCCGTGCTCGTGTTCGGGTGGCTGGTCTACCTGCTGCTCGCCGGGGTGTTCTCGCGCTCGGCGACCCAGGTCGCCGTGGGCGTGATCGTCCTCCTCGTGTACGGCGGCGTGCTGGTCGGGGTGCTCCCGGGGCAGCCCGGGATCTCGTGGCAGGGGCACCTGTTCGGTGCGGTCGGCGGCGGGATCGCGGCCTGGTGGCTCGGGCAGCGCGACCGGCGGCGGAGTCGCCCCGCCTGACCCCCGGGTCAGCGGCCCGTGGCCGCGCCGGTCGCGACGTAGGTGGTCGTCCGCTCCCGCACCGGCCGTCCGACGCCCGCGGCGATGTCGGTGAGCTCGGCGACCGTCTTGGCGGAGCCGTGCTGGGAGCCGGCCATCCGGCTGATGGTCTCCTCCATGAGCGTCCCGCCCAGGTCGTTGGCGCCGGCGCGGAGCATGGCCCGGGTGCCGTCGACGCCGAGCTTGACCCACGAGGTCTGGATGTTGGCGATCCGGCCGTGCAGCAGGATCCGGGCGAGGGCGTGCACGGCGAGGTTGTCGCGCATGGTCGGCCCCGGCCGGGCGACGCCGGCGAGGTAGATCGGTGCGCTGGTGTGCACGAACGGCAGCGGCACGAACTCCGTGAAGCCGGCGACCCCACCCTCGACGGCACTGTCCTGCACGCGCGCGAGCACCCGCAGGTGCTGGACCCAGTGGCGTGGGTTGTCGACGTGCCCGTACATCATCGTCGAGCTGGACCGGATGCCGAGCCGGTGCGCGGTGGTGACCACCTCGATCCACGCGCTGGTCGGCAGCTTGCCCTTGGTGAGGATCCACCGGACCTCGTCGTCGAGGATCTCCGCCGCCGTGCCGGGGATGCTGTCCAGCCCCGCGTCCCGGGCGGTCGCCAGCCAGTCACGGATCGTCATGCCGGTGCGGGCCGCGCCGTTGACGACCTCCATCGGGGAGAAGGCGTGCACGTGCATCCCGGGCACCCGGGCCTTCACCGCGCGGACCAGGTCGAAGTAGGCGGTGCCGGGCAGCTCCGGGTCGATGCCGCCCTGCATGCACACCTCCGTCGCGCCCAGGCGCCAGGCCTCCTCGGCGCGGTCGGCGACCTGCTCGAGGGACAGCGAGTAGGCGTCGGCGTCGGTGCGGCGCTGAGCGAACGCGCAGAACCGGCAGCCGGTGTAGCAGACGTTGGTGAAGTTGATGTTCCGGTTGACGACGTAGGTGACGTCGTCCCCGACGGTGCGGGCCCGCAGGTCGTCGGCGAGGGCGCACACCTCCTTCAGCAGGTCACCCTCGGCGCCCATCAGCAGCAGCGCCTCGTCGTCGTCGAGGCTTGCCGGGTCCCGCCCGGCCCGGTCGAGCGCGGCCGTCGACGCGGAGCGCAGGCCGGGGGCCCCGGGTCGGTCCGCACCCGGCTGCGCGACCGCGACCCGGTCGCGCAGGGCGGCGACCTCCGACCAGTCGCCGTAGACGGAGTCGAAGTCCTCGCGGCGGTCCCGGCTGCGACCGGTGGTGTCGATCGAGGCGTGCAGGTCGACGCGCCCCGTGCCGGCGCCGTCTGCGGTCAGCCCCCCGTCGGGCTCCTGCCACGTCCTGCCGACCGGCCGGACCCCCGGTCGGGACAGCCCGTCGGCGTCCGCGAGAGCGGCGACGTGTCCAGCCACGCGCGGGTCGATCCACGGCTCACCCCGCTGCAACGAGGCGCGGACGAACTCGGGGTGCACGGTGAGCCTCTCGCGGAGCGTGAACCCGGCCGCCGCCGCCGCGTCGCGCAGCCCCTCGAGGGACGGCCACGGCCGCTCGGGGTTCACGTGGTCGGGCGTCACCGGCGACACGCCGCCGAAGTCGTCGACCCCCGCGCCGAGCAGCGCGGCGCACTCGTCGAGGGCGACGAGGTTCGGCGGCGCCTGCACCCGCATCCGCGGGCCGAGCACGATCCTGGTGACGGCGATCGCGGCGAGGTAGTCGTCGAGGGGCAGGTCGTCGCGGTGCCGCATCGCCGTGTCGGGCTTCGCCCGGAAGTTCTGGACGATGACCTCCTGCACCCCGCCGTACTGCCGGGCCACCCGGCGGATCGCGAACACCGTCTCCGCCCGCTCCGTGAGGGTCTCGCCGATGCCGACCAGCAGCCCGGTGGTGAAGGGGACGTTGAGCCGGCCCGCGTCCTCCAGCACGCGCAGCCGGACGGCCGGGTCCTTGTCGGGCGACCCGAAGTGGGCCTGGCCGCGCTCGGTGAACAGGCGGGTGCTGGTCGTCTCGAGCATCATCCCCATCGACGGGGACACCGGCTTGAGCCGGCTCAGCTCCTGCCAGGACATCACGCCCGGGTTGAGGTGCGGCAGCAGCCCGGTCTCCTCCAGCACCAGCACAGCCATCGCCCGCACGTACTCCAGCGTCGAGGCGTAGCCCTGCTCCTCGAGCCAGGTCCGAGCCTCCTGCCACCGCTCCTCGGGCCGGTCCCCCAGGGTGAACAGCGCCTCGGTGCAGCCGAGGGCGGCGCCGTCGCGGACCACCCGGAGGATCTCGTCCGGCGTCAGGTACGGCGCCTGCCCGTCCCGCTCGAGCAGTCCCGGCACGGTGACGAACGTGCAGTAGTGGCACCGGTCCCGGCACAGCCGGGTCACCGGCACGAAGACCTTCGGCGAGTAGGTGACCACCGCCGGTCGGCCGGCGGCGACGAGCCCCGCGTCCCGCACCCGGGCCGCGGCGGCGCACAGGGCCGTGAGGTCGTCGCCGCGGGCGGCCAGGAGCACCGCGGCCTCGGCCACGTCGAGGGTCGCGCCGCGCTCGACGCGCGCGAGCGCCCGGCGCAGCTGTTGAGGCGTCACGCCCGCGTCCATGTCGGGCAGGCTACGGCAACCGGGCGGGGCGGCAACGAGGTCTGGACCGCGACGGCGGCTCAGACGGTGGGAAGCACCACGGTGAAGCGGGTGCGCCCCGGGCTCGACTCGACGTCGATCGAGCCCCGGTGGGCCTCGACGATGGCCTTGACCAGCGACAGCCCGAGACCGGTGCCCCCGGCGGCGCGGGTCCGCGCGGTGTCGCCACGGGCGAAGCGTTCGAAGACCTGGTCACGGACGGCCGGGGCGATCCCGGGGCCGTCGTCCTCGACGGTGAGCTCCGCGGTGCCGTCCGGGCCCCTCCGGACCCCGGCGGTGACCCGGGTGCCGGGGGGCGTGTGCCGGCGGCTGTTGCTGAGCAGGTTGCCGATCACCTGGTGCAGCCGCTGCTCGTCGCCGGCCGCGAGGACGGGTGCTTCCGGCAGGTCGAGCACCCAGTGGTGGTCCGGGGCGACGACGCGCGCGTCGGCCACGGACTCCACCATGAGCCGGGTCAGGTCCACCTCGCCGCTCTCGAGGGGCCGGCCGGCGTCCAGGCGCGCGAGCAGCAGCAGGTCGTCGACCAGGGCGCTCATCCGCGCCGACTCGGCGCGGACCTTCTCCATGTTGTGCTCGAGGTCGCGCTCGGGCCGAGGGTCGGGCCCGTCGGTGCGCCGGCTCAGCTCGGCGTACCCGCTGATCACCGCGAGCGGCGTGCGCAGCTCGTGCGAGGCGTCGGCGACGAACCGGCGGACCTGCTGCTCGCTGCGGTGCCGCTCGTCCAGCGCCTTCTCGACGTGCCCGAGCAACCGGTTCAGGGCGGCCCCGACCTGACCGACCTCGCTCTGCTCGTCGGCGAGCCGTTCGGGCACCCGGGCGGTGACGCCGATCTCGCCCTCCGACAGCGGCAGCCCGGCGACCTCGTGCGCGGTGCTGGCCACCTCGCGCAGCGGGCGCAGCTGGCGGCGGACGATGCCGTGGGCGGCGAGGCCCGCGGCGCCGATCCCGGCCGCGGCCAGCACCAGCTCGATGACCGTCAGGTTCCGCACCGTGGCGTCGACGGCGTCCATCGGCAGACCCGACACGAGGGTGCCGCCGGCGACCGAGTCGACGCGCACCCGGTAGTCCCCCAGCCCGGGCAGCCGGACCGTGCGCCCGTCGTCCCCGGGCAGCCCGTCCAGCCGACCGAGCACCTCGTCGCTCAGCGCGGACCACTGGACGTCGCGGTCCTCCGCGCTGAGCACGATGCCCGTGCTGGTCGTGTCCGAGACGTAGGCGGTCAGGGTGCCGACGCGCTGCCCGAAGCCGAAGTCGTCGACGCGGTCGCCACCCCGGCCCCGCCGGTCGAAGGGCCCGCCCCGTCCGTCGTCGGGCAGCGGGTCGACCGGCAGCGGCAGGCCCCGCACGACCGCCGCGGCCGCCCGCTGGCTCGTGCGCCGCAGGTCCTCGTCCAGCTCGTCTGTCAGGTAGGACCGGATCGCCACCGTCGCCGCGGCCCCGATCAGCACGGTGGTGACGGCCACCAGGAGGACCGCGGTGGTCACCAGGCGGCCGGCGAGCGTCCGGGGCAGCAGCCGGCGCACGTCAGCCCGCCGGCTTCAGCACGTAGCCGGCGCCGCGCATCGTGTGGATCATCGGCGCGCGACCGGCGTCGACCTTCTTGCGGAGGTAGGAGATGTAGAGCTCGACGATGTTGGCCTGGCCGCCGAAGTCGTAGTTCCACACCCGGTCGAGGATCTGGGCCTTGGACAGCACCCGGCGCGGGTTGCGCATCAGGAACCGCAGCAGCTCGAACTCGGTCGCCGTCAGGGTGATCTCCGTGTCCCCGCGGCGCACCTCGCGGCTGTCCTCGTCGAGGAGCAGGTCGCCCACCGAAAGCAGCGACCGTTGCCCACTGCCGGCCGCGCCGGCCCGGCGCATCAGCGCGTGCAGCCGTGCCACGACCTCCTCCAGGCTGAAGGGCTTGGTGACGTAGTCGTCGCCTCCCGCGGTCAGCCCGGCCACCCGGTCCTCCACCGCGTCACGTGCGGTGAGGAAGAGCACCGGGACGCTCGGCTGGTGGGCCCGGAGGCGGCGCAGCACCTCCATGCCGTCGAAGTCCGGCAGCATCATGTCCAGCACGACGGCGTCCGGTCGGACCTTCTTGGCCCGGCTCACCGCGGAGCTTCCGGTGTGGGCGAGCGTCACCTGCCAGCCCTCGTAGCGCAGGGCCATGCCGAGCAGCTCGGCGATGTTGACCTCGTCGTCCACGACGAGGACCTCCAGCGGCGACCCGTCCGTGCGGGTCAGCGCACTCCTGGGCTGGTCCATGGCACCACTGTGCCGGGTCATCCCGTCGGCGTCCTGAGCGTCTCCTGTGCGCCACCTGTGAGTCCGGCGCAGGGTGTTGCACAGGCTCCTCCCAGGTCGGCGCCAGCCGCCGCCCAGCAGCCGCGCCCATGGTTGCTCCCACGGGGCTCACGCCGGCCGACCACAGCCGGCGACGACGACACGAGGAGGAATCATGCGCAGAATCACGGCCGGCCTTGCCGCCGGCATCGCTCTCGCGATCGGGGTGCTGGGCGGAGCCGTCGGCACCGCGGCCCTGGCGGACGAGGTCCCGGCAGACGAAGCGGTCTCCGAGCGGGTGGAGGCGATCGCGGACGCCCTCGCGGGACTGGTCTCCGAGGGCACGATCACGCAGGAGCAGGCCGACGCCGTCGCGGGGACGCTCGGAGAGTCGGACCTCGGGCTCGGTCACGGTCGCGGGCCGCACGCCGGGCACGTCGACCCAGAGGCGGTGGCGGACGCCGTCGGCCTCACCGTGGACGAGCTGCGCTCCGAGCTGCAGGACGGCTCGACGCTGGCGGAGGTCGCCGAGGAGCAGGGCATCAGCCGCGCGGACCTCGTGGACGGGCTGGTGGCGGCGGCCGAGACAGAGCTGGACCAGCGGGTCGAGGACGGTCACCTGACGACCGCGCAGGCCGACACGATCCGCGAGGGGCTGTCGGACCGCATCGACGAGGCGGTCGACCGCGAGCCCGGCGCTCGCCGCGGGCACTTCGGCCCGGGCGGCCGGCACGGCGGTCACGGCTGGCCCGGCGGTGACGGCGCGGACGGCTCGGCGTTCTCCGGCAGCACGACCTGAGGGTCAACGGACGAGACACACCGCCCCCGCTCCGCCGTCTTGTGGCGGGGCGGGGGCGGTGTGGTCTCCCGTCAGCTCCCCGGAACCGGCTGGGCCTCGTGCACCTCGATGGTGCAGCCGCCCGGCATGTTGAGGTGCGGGTGGTCCTTGGCCAGCGCGAGCGCGGCGTCCATGCTCTCCGCCTCGATCATGCTGTAGCCGGTGACCTCGCCGGTGCTCGGCGAGGTGCCGTCGGGGGTGACCCGGACGCCGTGGGCGAGCGGGGTGCCGAAGTCGACCATGTCCTGGCCGACACGCTCGCCCCACTTCATCCACTCCCCCATCACTTCCTGCATCTGGGCGGGGTCCATGGGTGCTGCGTCGGCGGGCTGGTCGGGGGCGTGGTAGATGAACACGTACTTGGTCATGACTGCCTTCTCTCGGGTGAGTGGATGGATGGGCGGGTCAGGCCGCGATCGGGGAGCGTCCGGCGTAGGCGGCGAAGCGGTCGAGGGCGTCGGCGTCGGCCGCCGGCGTGACCTCGTCGCCGAAGGAGCTGCCGCGTCCGGACTTCACGACGTCCTCGGTGTGGTCGCGGACGTAGCCGACGACCTCGTCGGAGAGCCGAAGGCGCTGCCCGCTCGCCTGCGCGAGGTCCCAGCCGTGCAGCACCAGCTCGAGCGGCAGGATGCCGGCGAGGAAGGCGGCGGGCACGTCCCCGCCACCGGGGCCGGGAAGGGACCCGTCGAGGTCGACGCGCCGCCAGGCCTCGATGGCGTGGCCGGCGAGCACGGAGACCTTGTCCTCGAGGGACCCCTCGGACGGCACCTCGACCGGGGCACCGGCCATGCCGCCCAGCTGGGCCAGCGAGCCGAGCAGGTGCTCGGCGAGCGCGTGGGCGTCGAACTCGGCGCACGGCGTCGGCTTGACCTGGTCGGCCCGGGTGAGGTTGCGGAGCACCGGCTGGAGCGCGGCCAGGGCCGCCTCCGCCGCGACCACGGGGGTGAGGTCCTCCGGGGCGTAGGCCCACTCGTCGGGGCCGGCGTCACCGGTGGCGGCCGCGCGTTCGAGGCGGGCGAGGTAGTGCTCCCAGCCCTCGGCGTGCATGGCCGCCTGGGCCTCGGTGAGGCCCTCGTGGACCAGGGTGACCGTGCAGCCCTGCTCGGTCGGCTCGATGGTGATCGTCACGGTCGAGGCGTCCTTGGGCAGGTCCTCGCTGCCGTCCCAGCCCCAGCCGAAGACCACGCGGCGGCCCGGCTCGATCTCGCGGAAGGTGCCCTCCGCGACATGGCCGGGTGTGACGGTCCAGCGGTAGCCGCCACCCACCCGGAGGTCGACCATCGCGGTGACGGTCTGCCAGCGGCGCAGCCGCTCCGGCTGGGTGATCAGCGCGAACGCCTCGTCCGGGGACACCGGAAGCACGGCGGACTTGGAATAGCTCATGTCGTTCCCTTCAGTCTGTGCGCGTCGGCGACGAGCAGGTCGAGTTCGGTCGTCCAGAACCTGTCGATCTCGGCCTGCAACCGCTGCAGCCCGCTGGGCAGGACCCGGTAGATCCGCGTGCGCCCGACCTTCTCCGCCTCCACCAGCCCGGCCTCGGCGAGCACCAGGAGGTGCTGGCTGATGGCGGACCGGGTCACCGTGAACTCGCGAGCCAGAGCCGAGACGCTCCTCGGTCCCGAGCCGAGCAGCTGCAGGATCCGGCGGCGGTTGGGCTCGGCGGCGGCGGAGAGGGGGTCAGTCACAACGAGCAATACGTTAGCCGTCACTAACGCATTTGTCCAGAGCGGAGTCCGGCCGGACGTCCGGCCGGACTAGCCGCCGATGAGTACGCCGACCCCCTGCAGCCGGCCCAGCCACCAGGAGGTCAGCAGGACGGCGACCACGGTGGCGGTCACGGCCGTCGCCAGGAGCCCGTCCGCCGGACGCACGGGCACGGGCCGCCAGGTCGTGCGCGGCCGGAGCCCGAGGCCGCGGGACTCCAGGGTCTGGGCGACACGCTCGCCCCGGCGCAGGGACGCCACCAGCAGGCCGAACGCCGCCCGTCCGAGGGCGGCGGGAGTTCGCGGCAGGGCGCCGCCTCGGCCCAGGTCGCTGCGGACCGCCTGGGCCTGCCGGATCGTCTCCCACTCGCGTGGCAGGTCCTGGAGCATCCGGTGGCCGGCGACGAGCGCGTAGGTCACCCGGACCCCGAGGCGCGCGTTCTGCCGCAGGCTCGTCATCAGCTCCACCGGGTCGGTGGAGACCAGGAAGCCGACCGAGAGCACCCCGACCAGGAGGGTGCGCAGCGCGAGGGCGAGGCCGATGGAGAGCCCCTCCCCCGCGGGGCGGCTGACCAGGTTCACGACGAGCAGCCCGAGCGCGAACGTCGCGAACGGCAGGTGGGCCACGGCCAGCGCACCCGGGCGGATCCGGGTGCCGAGGAGGACGGCCGGCACGGCGACCGCGTACAGCAGCGCCGGCGTGACCGGGTCGAGCACGAAGAGCATCACCGACGAGACACCGACGAGCAGCAGCAGCTTGACCGACGGGTTCCTGCGCCCCAGCCAGGAGTCGGTCACCGCTCCTCCTCCACGCCCGCGTCGAGCCCGCGCAGCACGGCCCGGACGTCGTCGTGGCTCCCGACGTGGTCGATCAGCCAGCGCACCAGGGGCGGCAGCTCGAGGCGGGCCCGGCGGAGCAGCCCGTCGTCGGCGAGCACGTCGAGCGTGGGCCCGTCGGCGAGCATGCCGCCGTCGCCGAGCAGGACCAGTCGGTCGGAGAGGGTGGCCACCGTGCGCAGGTCGTGGCTGGCGAACAGCACCGCTCGCCCCTCGTTTGCCGCGTCCCGGAGCACGGCCGTGGTGGCGACGGTGTCGCGACGGTCGAGGCCGAGGGTCGGCTCGTCGAGGAGGAGCACCCGCCGGTCGTGCGCGAGCATCGCGGCCAGGTTGAGACGACGCTTCTCGCCGCCGGAGAGGCGGTACGGGCTGCACGAACCCAGACCCGCCAGCCGGTGCCGGCACAGCTGGCGCGCGGCCAGGCGGTCGCTGCCGGGCGGCAGCCCGTAGCGGACCTCGTCGGCCACGGTGTGCGCGACGAACTGGTGCTCGGCGTTCTGGAAGACCAGGCCCGGCCGCGGGCCGCTCACCCGGCCCCGGCCGGCACGTAGGAGTCCGGCGAGCGTCAGCAGCAGGCTGGACTTGCCCGAGCCGTTCGGACCGGCCAGCGCCACCACCTCGCCGGGGACCAGGTCGAGGTCGACGTCGGTGAGCACCGGCGCCGCGCGGCCCCGTGCCACCGAGAGCCCGCGGGCCGAGAGCACCGGACCGCCCCCGTCGAGGTCACGTCCGCGACCGTCGGGAGTCCGCTGCCGTCCGAGCCGCCGCAGGAGCTCCTGGTTGGCCTCCGCAGCGAGCCCGCCGGCGACTGCGGTCCAGGCGGCCAGCTCGACCTCCAACGGGAGCCAGCACCCGGCGCTGCGGAGGGACGAGGACCGTGCGTAGAGAGTCTCCGGCGTCGGTCCGTCGGCCACCACGGTCCCCCGGCCGTCCAGCACGACCACCCGCCCGGGCAGCGCGTCCAGCCCCCCGGCGCCGGCCAGCTCGTCGAGGCGGTGCTCGACGACCACCACCGTGGGCCCGCCGGGCGACGCGGCACCCGCCAGCGCCTCGCGCACCACCGCGACCCCGGCGTCGTCCAGCATCGCGGTCGGCTCGTCCATCAGGAGGACGTCGGGTCCCGCGACCAGCGCGGCCGCCACGGCGACACGTTGGGCCTCTCCGCCCGAGAGCTCGTGCGTGCGGCGTGCGCGCAGGTGACCGGCGCCGACGCGCGCCAGGCCCGTCGCGACCAGGTCGTCGATCTCGTGGCCGGGCACCGCACGGTTCTCCAGCACCAGGGCCAGCTCCTGGTCGACGTACGGCAGGCACAGGCCGGCGGCGGGGTCCTGCGCGACGGTCGCCACGTGCCGGGACAGCTCCGCCACGGTGGTCCGGGACGTCACCGACCCGCAGACCTCGACCCGACCGGTCATGGTGCTGTGCACGCTGAGCGGGACCACCCCGCTGAGCGTCTGCAGCAGCGTCGACTTCCCGCCGCCCGACGGCCCGACCACGAGCACCTGCTCGCCCCGCGCGAGCTGAAGCGCGCCCACCTGCAGCGCCGGGTCGACCCGGCGGGGGAAGCGGACGACGACGTCCTCCACGAGGACGGTCGGCTCATCCGCGCGCACCCCGCCCTCGGCCGTGTCGAGCCCCGTCTCAACCGTCATCGTCGGAGAGCCGTGCGCGGCCGATCGCGTAGTTGTCGACGACCCCGGTGCGGGCCAGCCGCTCGACCAGCAGCCTCGCGAGCAGACCCCCGAGCACCAGGCCGGACAGCAGCTGCACGACCAGGCGGATGGCGAACCACTCCTGGCCGTACCAGCCGAACCGGAAGGCCGAGAAGAAGAACACCAGTCCCGCGCCGAGCAGGCCGGACAGGGCGAAGGTGACCCACCCGAAGGACCGGTAGCGGGTCAGCGCGAACGCCAGCTCGGATCCGGCCCCCTGGATCGCGGCGGAGAGGATCAGGACCGGGCCGACCGGCGAGCCGAGGAACAGCACCTCCACGACGGAGGCGAGCACCTCCGCCACGACACCGGCGAACGCGCGCCGGACGATGGCCAGGGCGACCGGCGCGACCAGCAGCCAGCCGCCGAGCAGAACGTGCTGGGCGAGGTCCCCGAGCGGCCCCATCAGCACGGCGAGCCCGCTCCAGGCCTGCACCAGCGCCCAGTAGAGGAACCCGAAGACCACGCCGAGCACGACGCACAGGACGAGGTCCTTGAGGTCCCACGGGAGCAGCCGCGGGCGCGACGCCGTCGTGGACGTGGGAGCACTCATCGCGCGGCCTCCTCGCCCACGCTGGGCGACCCGACCGAGAGCGTCAGGTGGCTGACCACGTGCGGGACACCGGCACCCACCGCGGTCCACGCGTCGGCGACGGTGGCGAGCACCTCGGCCACGTCACCGCCGAGCCTGGTGGCGTAGTGCGCCGGCTCGCTCGCCACGCCCCGGAGCCGCGCCGCGTCGATCGCGGCCACGATGTGGGCCATGTGGTCGCGCGACCCCTCGGGTCCGCCGTCCAGCAGCGGGTAGAGCGACCACTGCGCCCGGCACTCGACCCCGGTGGCGGGCACCCGGACCGGCTCGACCACCGGCAGCCCCGTCAGCGCGAGGTCGCAGGTCGTCTCGCCCGGGCAGCCCCGCGACAGCAGCACGTGGGCGACGACGTGCCCCTCGCGGCTGCGGCGGTGTGCCGCCACCACCACCTCGGCGAGGTAGCGGACCAGCCGCTCCTCCGCGGGCACGGCGGTCGCTCCGACGTACGTGCTCACGTCGTCGGACTCGACCACCAGGTCACCCGCCTCGGCCGTGGCCCGCGCGTCGTCGAGGGCACCGAGGATCACCGCGACGAAGTCGTCGCAGTGGGGATGCAGACTGAACCGCATCCCGATGCCCAGCTCGCGCGGGGACGCGGCCGGCCGGTGCGTGGGTCGTTCTCTGAGTTCGCTCATCGTGGCCCTTCCCGATCAGGCCCACGGGTACGTCGAGACGCAACCGGCCACGACGTCGGCCGATGCGTGCCCTGCTCCCTACGCCGGTGCTAGCCGGATCAGGTTCGCGGGTCTGCGGATTCTCCGCACTCTCAGCGCTGCTGCGCTCCCCGGGGGTCGGCGCACAACCCTAGGCGGCACACGCCCGGTTTGTCACGAGGCGCCCGACGGCGTCCTCTCCATGGCGTCGAGTCCGCGCAGGATGCCGACCATCACCCCGAGCACGGTGCCGAGGATCAGCAGGGCCGCGGAGGAGAACGCGACCAGCGAACCCACCACGGACTCGCGCACCGGGTCGAGCACCGAGAGCGTGCCGAACAGGACCCCACCGAACACGAGCGCCCCCACCGTGCCCGCCACCCACCAGTGCATCCCGACGTCGGTGCGGGACCGGGAGCGTGGCCCGCCCAGCCGGATCGCCACCGCGCAGGCCACCAGCGTGCAGATACCGACGATCAGGAAGGAGGCGATGGCGTCCGACGCCCGGTGCCACCCGGCGAACATGGTCGCCAGCGCGGTCGCGGTCCCGTAGACGGCACCCATCACGGCGACCGGCACGCGCCAGCGCGCGGGCAGGACCAGCAGGAGCGCCGCCACCGCGGAGAACGCCGCGGTCGTGTGCCCGCTGGGCAGCGAGTTCAGGGTGGCCGGGGCGACCTCGTCGAGCCCCAGGTCGGGCCGGGTCAGCAGGTGCTCCTTGAGCAGCCAGGTCGCGCCGTTCGCGACACCCAGGACGCCGACCGCGACCAGGCCACGGACGCGGTCCAGGCGGATCAGGGCGATCACGGCCACGACGGCGACGGCGCCGAGCAGCGACCCGATCGACACGACGTTCAGGACGGCGTCCACGGTGTCCCGCAGCGCCGGGCTGCTCGAGATGGCCCCCCGCAGCGAGGCGTCGCTGATGAGGCGGCCGCGCACCGTGCGCACCGAGACGACGTAGACCAGGACGAACACGCCGGCGTACGCCGTCGCGGCCGCCACCAGCCACGTCACGGACCACCGCTCGCGCGTCCCGAGCCGCGTCTCGCCTCCCGCCCCTTGTCTCCTCACGTGCCTATGGTGCCCAGGTCGGGGCGGTCCCCGTCCATCGGCTCAGGTCCTGGCCGGCCCGGAGGAGTCCCGTAGCACCAGGTGGGTCGGCAGCCGCACCCGGTGCCGGCCCTCCTCGGCGGCAGGCACCACCCCGGGGCGGTTGCGCAGCAGCTCCAGCAGCATCTCCACCGCCAGCCGGCCCACGTGGGCGTACGGGCCGCTCGAGGCTGGTCAGGGCCGGCTGCACCAGGTCGGCGGCGAAGATGTCGTCGAAGCCGATGACGCTGACGTCCGCCGGGCACCCGGACGCCGCGATCGGCGAGGCGGCGCATGATGCCGATCGCGAGCAGGTCGTTGTGCGCCACCAGCGCGGTCGCGTCGCGCCGCGCAGCGCGCCGTCGGCGGCGGCGCCGCCATGGGCGACGGTCGGCGTGTAGGGGCCGATCCGGCGGGCCAGCAGCCCGTGCTCCTCGGCGCCGGCGCTCAGCGCGGCTCCAGCGGGCCGCGCCCATCCAGGAGGCGGGCGGCCCGGCGCAGTAGGTGAAGCCACCGTGCCCCATCGCGGCCAGGTGCTCGAGGATCTGCCGGCAGCCGGCAGCGGTGTCGAGGGCGACGCTGGGCAGGGGCGCGAGCTCGCGGTCGACGAGCACCACCCGGTGCGAGGCGGCGAGCTTGCGGAGGTCGTCGTCGGGGAGCCGGCTCGCCGCCAGGACGAAGCCGTCCACCGACCGCGTGCAGGCCGCGGACCTGGTCGCGCTCGATGCTGGGCGACTCCTCGGCGTTGACGATGACGAGCGTGTTCTCGGCGGCCTTCGCCCGCTGCTCGGCCCCCCGGATGAGCTCGAAGAAGTGCGGGTTGGCGATGTCGGAGATCACCATCGCGATGGTCTTGTGCCGCCCCGACTGCAGCGCCTGCGCGTGCGGGTTGGCCACGTAGCCCAGCTCGTCGGCCGCGGCCAGCACCCTGAGCCCGGGTCGCCTCGCTGACCCGCCCGGGACGCTGAAGGCGCGCGACACCGTGCTCGGCGCGACGCCGGCGCGCCGGGCCACGTCGTAGATGGTCGGCGTCCACGGGTCCATCAAGCCATGCGGATGGCAACTTTGGCAACCGATTGCCAGACGGTTGTCATCCTGCCTAGGGTCCCTGGTTGTGACCGTCACCACACCGGTCGGCACGCAGGACGGAGGTCTCCCGTGACCGAGCAGCATCCACTCCCGGAGGGCGGCAGCACGCCGCTGCGCCGGGCCCTGCGCGTGGTGACCGGCGTGGAGATGCGGCTGGCCGGACTGGCCGCGGCCCTGATCTTCGTCCTGGTGCTGCTGCAGGCCGGGCAGCGCTACCTGCCGATCGACGGCTGGACCTGGACCGGCGAGCTGGCGCGCTACGGCCTGGTCTGGCTGACCTTCACCGCCGCCGGCGTGCTGGTGACCCGCGACGGCCACATCGCCCTGCAGATCGTCGACTCGCTCCCGTGGGAGCCGGTCGTCCGCGCCGTCCACGTGTTCGCGCTGGTGTGGTCGCGCTCACCGGTGCCGGCTTCGCCTGGGCGTGCTGGTCCCTGATCACGGAGAGTCGGGCAACCTCACCACCCCTGCGATGGGCATCCCGATGCCGGTCGTCTACGCGCTGCCTCTGCTCGGCTTCGTCAGCACCACCGTCCGCGCCGCGGTCGCCGCGGTCATCGTCGCCCGGGACGGCGTGCCGGCCGCCCTCGAGTCCGACTCCCTCGCGATCCAGGTCAACGGGCCCGGCACCACCGGGGAGATCCGACCATGACCGTCGTGCTCCTGCTCGCCGCCATCGGCCTGCTGCTGGTCCTGCGGGTCCCGGTCGCCTTCGCCTTCCTCGGCCCCGGTCTGGCCTACCTGATCCTCACCGGCCAGTCCCTCGGCCTGGCCATGCGGCTGATCACCAACTCCACGGCGAGCTTCCCGCTGCTCGCGGTCCCGCTGTTCGTGCTGCTCGGCGTCATCGCCAACCACGCCGGCATCGCCGACCGGCTCTTCGACTTCGCCCTCGCCCTGTTCGGCCGGGTGCGCGGCGGCCTGGGCTACGTCAGCGTCGGCGTCAGCCTCGGCTTCTCGTGGATGAGCGGCTCCGCGGTCGCCGACGCGGCCGCACTCAGCAAGGTCGAGATCCCGGCCATGCTGCGCAACGGCTACGCCCGCGCTTCGGCCTCGGCGTGGTCGGCGCCTCGGCGCTCATCGCCCCGGTCATGCCGCCGAGCATCCCGGCCGTCATCTACGCCGGCCTGGCCGCGGTCTCCACCGGCGCGCTGTTCGCCGCCTCGGTCATCCCCGCGCTGCTGATGGCCGCCGGCCTGTGCATCGTCGTGTTCTTCCTGGTCCGCCGCCAGCCCGACATCGTGCACACCGGATTCTCCGGGACCGGCTCGTCGGAGACCAGCACGCCGGGTCGCCGGGCCGCTCGGGCGCCGGTGATCATCCTCGGCGGCATCCTGGCCGGGTTCTTCACCCCGACCGAGGCGGCCGCGGTCGGTGCGCTTCTACATGCTGCTGCTCGGCTTCGCCTACCGCATCGCTGACGTGTCCGCGACCTGCCGCAGGTGTTCTCCGAGACGGTGATGACCACCGCCGCGATCATGCTGATCGTCTCCTCGGCCTCCCTGCTGGGCTACGTGCTGGCCCGCGAGCGGGTGCCGCAAGCTCCTGTCGGAGCTCGTGCTCGGCTTCACCGACAACGGCACCGTGTTCCTGCTGCTCGTCGCCGCGCTGATGCTGCATCCTCGGCACGGTGGTCGACCCCACCGCGGTCCTCGTCCTCGTCGTCCCGATCCTGATGCCGATCGCCGCTGCGACTCGACGTCGACCCGATCGTCCTCGGGCGTCCTGATGATCCTCTCGCTGATGATCGGCCTGCTGACCCCACCGGTCGGCACGGTGCTCTACGTGCTCAGCTCGACCATGAAGGTGCCGGTCGGCGAGGTCTTCCAGGGCTCGCTGCCCTTCATCGTCCCGCTGCTCGTGATCTGCCTGGCGATCATCTTCTTCCCCGACTTCGTCACCTGGCTCCCCGAACAGGCTCGACCTCTGACCCGCACCGACCGCGTCCGAGGCACCGTCCTGCACCCCACATCCGGCGCGCACCGCGCCACATCCCGAGAGGAACCACCATGAAGATCGACCGCGGACCCTCGCCGCCGCCGCCGCCCTCACCCTGCCCCTCGGGCCTCGCCGCCTGCGGCGGGGACGACGGCTCGCGGCGACTCCGCCGGCGGCGACACCGAGCTCACGCTCGCACACAGCTACACCGAGGACCAGCCGCAGCACGCCTGCGGCGCCGAGGTGATCAAGGACGAGGTCGAGTCCGCCGACGTCGGCCTGACCGTCGAGATCTTCGCCGCCAGCCAGCTCGGCGGCGACGCCGACCGCATCGCCTCGGTGCAGTCCGGTGACATCGACATCGACATCCAGGGCGCCTCCGCGCTCGGCCGCGGTCTACGAGCCGGTCGGCGTCGTCGACGCGGCCTACGCGCTTCGAGGACGCCGCAGCACCTGACGCTCGTTCTTCGACGGGCGACGACGCCGACCAGCTCAAGGCGGACTTCAAGGAGGCCTCCGACGTCTCGATCCTCGGGGCCTGGTCGGCCGGCGCCCGGCACTTCACCGCCAACGAGGCGATCCGCGAGCCGGCCGACCTGCGAGGGCCTGCGGATGCGCTTCCCCGGCTCGCCGCAGTTCCTGCTCAACGCCGAGGCGCTCGGCGCGAAGGCGACCGAGGTCGCCTACGAGGAGCTCTACCTGGCCCTGCAGCAGGGCGTCGTGGACGGCCAGGAGAACCCGATCGTCAACATCGAGGCCAGCAACCTCGTCGAGGTGCAGGACTACCTCAGCATGTCCGGCCACCAGCAGAACTCCAACCTGATCGTCGCCGGCCCGGGCTACGACGACCTCGACGGACGAGCAGCAGCAGGCGCTGCGACGACGCGGTCGCCGCCGCCGTCGAGCAGATGCCGGGCTGCGTCGAGGAGGCCGAGAAGACGATCCTCGAGGGCTGGGAGGCCGAGAGGTCAGCATCGAGGTCGTCGACGACGTCGACCGTCGAGGCGTTCGCCACGCAGACCGACGCGTGGTTCCGCGACAACCTCGAGGGCGAGTCGCTGGCGGTCTACGAGGCGATCAGGAACTCCGCGCCGTGACGGCGACGACGGCGCCGCTCGGGCGGCCGTCGTCCCCACCTACCGGGGCCCGGTCCGAGCCGACGACCTGGGCTGGACGCTGACCCACGAGCACCTGTTCGTGCTCAGCCCCGAGCTGGACCGTGACCACCCCCACCCCGAGTGGGACCCGGACGCGGCGGTGGAGCAGCGGTCATCCGGTCTGGAGGAGCTGTACGACCTCGGGGTCGCGGACGGTGGTCGACCTCACCGTGCCCGGCCTGGGCCGCGACGTCGCACCTCGTGGCCCGGGTCGCGGCCCGGGTCCGGGTGAACCTGGTGGCGGCGACCGGCTGGTACACCGACGCCGTCCTGCCGCCGTACTTCCGGACGCACGGTCCGGGCCGGCTGGTCGGCGGCCCGGACCCGCTGGTCGAGATGTTCCGCCGGGACGTGACGGAGGGCATCGGCGGGTCAGCGGCGTCCGGGCAGGCATGCTCAAGGTCGTCACCGACACCCCGGGCTTGACGCCGACGTCATCCGGGTGCTGGCGGCCGCGGCCGCTGGTGCCGGCGCGACCGGCGTCCCCGTCACCACCCACAGCAACCCGCAGCTGCGCAACGGGCTCGACCAGGCGGCGTTCCTGCTCGAGCCGGGGCGTGCCGGCGGACCACGTGGTGATCGGGCACAGCGGCGACAGCGAGGACCTCGACTACCTGCTGCGCTGCTCGACACCGGCGTCACCCTCGGGATGGACCGGTTCGGGATGGCCCACACCGGCACCGACGAGGCGCGGGTGGCCACCGTGCTCGACCTGCTGGAGCGCGGGTACGCCGAGCAGCTGGTGCTCTCCCACGACAGCGCCTACTTCAGCCGGGTCACCCCGCCGTCGTGGCGGCGCGAGCACACCCCGCACTGGACCCACGACCACCTCAGCCGACGCATCGTCCCGCCGCTGCCTCGAGCGCGGCGCGCCGCAGGAAGACCTCGACACGATGATGATCAGCCAACGCCGCCGACGGCTGCTGGCGCCCGGTCGCGATCGGCGAGCCGCGCATGACCGGCTCGCTACCGGGTCGCTCTGCTCGGCCACGGCATCGGGCCGTCGCTGTCCCCGGCGCTGCACATGCGCGAGGCCGCGCCTGCTCGGGCTGGACTACCCTACGAGATCGTCGACCTGATCGACGAGCCCGGCGTCGACCTCGGCGCGGTGCTCGACCGGCTGCAGGACGAGGGCTTCGCCGCCAGTCAACGTGACCCACCCGTTCAAGCAGCGCGTGCTCGACCACGTCCGCGAGCACAGCGACGTGGTCGACCGGATCGGCTCGGCCAACCTGGTGCTGCTGCGGTGGCGGCGCGTCGCCCACAACACCGACTACGCCGGGCTTCCGGCACCGGCCTCGAGGCGTTCCTCGGCGACCGTCCCCGTGGGTCCGTGCTGCAGGTCGGCGCGGGCGGCGCCGGGCTGGCGACCGCGTGCGCGCTGGTGGACGTCGGGTTCAACGAGGTCGTCGTGCACGACCGCTCCGAGCAGGCCGCGGCGCGGCTCGTCGACCGCTTCGGCTGCCCACCACCGGGGCTGCGGCTCCTGACGCGGCGGGCGACCTCGCACGCTGGCTCGGGCCGCGTCGGCGGGGTGGTCCACGTGACGCCGACGGGCATGCGCGAGCACCCGGGTGTCGCCCTCGACGTGGCCGCGCTGCGGCGCCGACGCGTGGGTCGCCGAGGTGGTCTACCGGCCGCTGGAGACCGAGCTCGTCCGACGGCGCGGGCGCGCGGGCTGGCCACCCTCGACGGCGGTGCCGATGGCGGTCGGCCAGGCCGTGGAGAGCCTGCGGCTCATCACCGGCCGCGAACCCGACGCCGACGCGCATGCACGAACACTTCGACGAGCTCGTCACGGCCACCGCCGCCTGACGCTGCACCCGACCCCGCGGAGGGACCATGCGCACCGTCCACGTCCTCAACGGACCCAACCTGAACCTGCTGGGCCGCCGCGAGCCGGCGGTCTACGGCAGCGAGACCCTGGCCGACGTCGAGGAGCCGCTGCGCACGCGCGGCTGCGAGGCGCTGGGGCTGGAGCCTGGACGTTCCGCCAGTCCAACCACGAGGGAGTGCTGGTCGACTGGCTCCAGGAGTGCGGGGCCGAGGTGGCCGCCGGCCGCGTGCGTCGGGGCCGTGCTGAACGCCGGCGCCTACACGCACACCTCGGTCGCGCGTGCGCGACGCCATCGTCGGCGCCGAGGTGCCGATCGTCGAGCTGCACCTGAGCAACGTGCACGCCCGCGAGACGTTCCGGCACCACTCCCACCTGTCGCCCCGTGGCGCGGGGCGTCGTGGTGGGCTCGGGCCGCTGGGCTACGAGCTCGCGATCAGAGCCCTGCGCCGCCTCGCCGAGGAGGGGCTGATGCGCACGCTCGATCGCGACGGTCTGCCTCAGCGGCAGCCTCGAGGAGAAGATGGACGCCGCCGCCGCGGCCGGCTTCGACGGCATCGAGGTCTTCGAGCCCGACCTGGTGGTCAGCGACCTCAGTCCCGAGGAGGTGCGCGCCCGCGCGGCCCGGCTGGGCCTCGGCCTCGACCTCTACCAGCCCTTCCGGGACTTCGAGGGCGTCGACGAGGACCACGCTCGAGGACAACCTGCGGCGGGCCGAGGAGCGGTTCCGGGTGATGAACCGGCTCGGCGTCGACACCGATCCTGGTCTGCAGCAACGTGGGCACGGCGACGCGTCGACTCCGACGAGGTGTCCGCCGCCCAGCTGCGCCGGCTCGGCGACCTCGCGGCGACGTACGGCGTCCGGGTGGCGTTCGAGGCGCTGGCCTGGGGCGCTACATCGACGACTACCGCCGCGCGTGGCGGGTCGTCGAGCTCGCCGACCACCCCGCCGTCGGCACCTGTCTCGACAGCTTCCACATCCTCTCCCGCGGTCACGACCCGGCGGCGATCGAGCAGATCCCCGGCGACAAGATCTTCTTCGTCCAGCTCGCGGACGCGCCGCGGCTGTCGATGGACGTGCTGTCGCTGGAGCCGGCACCACCGGCTCTTCCCCGGCGAGGGCGACTTCGACCTCACCGGCTTCGTCGGTCACCTCGTCCGCGCCGGCTACGCCGGCCCGCTGTCGCTGGAGGTCTTCAACGACACGTTCCGCCAGACCGACACCCGCCGCACCGCGGAGCACGCCCTGCGTTCGCTGACCTGGCTCGAGGACCAGGCGGCCCGCGCGCTCGGCCCCGGCTCCGACCTGACGCGCATCCCCGAGGTCGCAGCCGCCCACCGGCGTCGACTACGTCGAGGTGAAGGCGGAGGACACCGGCGAGGTGGAGACGATGCTCGACCGGCTGGGTCTGACGTTCCGCGGTCAGCACCGCACCAAGCCGGTGCGGCTGTGGTCGTCCGGCGAGGTCCGCATCGTGCTCAACGAGCAGCACGCCCGGGACCAGGAGCCGGCCCTCGCCGGGGTCGGTCTCCGGTCGTCGACGACGCGGCGGCGACGACGGCCCGCGCCGCTCGCGCTCGGGGTGCGCCGGCGTGCCGCGGCGCACCCAGGCCGGCGAGCAGCGGCTGGCGGGCTTCGTCGCCCCACGCGGCCTCGAGGTCTATCGTCGACGACAGCCGGACCGACGGCGAGCCGAGCTGGGTCGGCGGAGTTCGAGCACGGCGCAGCCGACCGGGCCGACGACGTACTCGCCGCGTGGACCACGTCAACCTGGTGCACACCTGGGCCGAGCACGACGAGGCGGTGCTGTTCTGGACCAGCGCTGCTGGGACTGCGAGGCCCCGCCGGCGACCGAGGTGGCCAGCCCGCAGGGGCTCGTCCGGAGCCAGGTGATGCGCACGCCGCGACGGCACGCGTGCGGCTGCCCGATGAACGTCGCTCCCACGGTCGAGCCGACGACTACCCCGAGCACGTCGCGCTGCGGCTGCGACGACATCGTCGCCGTGGCCGTCGGCGGCCCGGGCACGCGGGCTGGCCGTTCCTGCGGATCCCCGACAACTACTACGACGACCTGCGCGCCCGGTTCGGACTCCCCGAGGACGAGCTCGCGCTCCTGCGCGAGCACGACCTGCTCTACGACCGGGACGCCGGCGGCAGCTTCCGGCACTTCTACACGCCCCGGGTCGGCCGGCTCTTCTTCGAGGTGGTCGAGCGCGTGGACGGCTACGACGGGTACGGCGCCGACAACGCCCCGGTGCGGCTCGCCGCCCAGGCACGGCTCGAGCGGGAGGGTGCACCTGGGCGTGCGCCCTGCCGGGGACCGGGCTCAGCCCAGCCAGCGCACCTGACGCTGCTTGGCCTCGTCGTACGACGACCGGCCCGACAGCGACTCGGGAACACCCGTCTCCCACCAGGCACCCGCCTCGGTCCATGCTGAGTGGTGGACCGCGGCACACCACCACGGCCGGACGCCGCGTCGAGCGGGCGGCCTCCCGGGCGCGCAGGTAGGCGGCCCGCAGCTCCTCGACGTCCTGGGTGTGCCGCACGTCCTCGACGTGGGCTCCGAGCGCGGTGGCGTGCGCGGCGAAGTCGACCGCCACGCTCCCGTCCGCCGGGACCGCGCGAGTCCCGCAGCAGGTTGTTGAACCCCTCTGCCCCCTGGTTGGTCTGCAGGCGGTGGATGACGGCGTAGCCGGCGTTGTCGCAGACGACCGCCACGAACGGGTGACCGGCGAAGGCGGCGTTGAAGATCTCGGAGTTGAGCATCAGGTACGAGCCGTCGCCGAAGATCGAGGTGACCAGCCCCTCCGGATGGGTCACCTGGCGCGCCATGGCGGCTCCCAGGGCGCTACGACCTCGTAACCCATGCAGGAGAAGCCGTACTCGAGGTCCATGGTGGCCCGGACGTCGGCGTGGCGCCGTGCTTGACCTCACCGGTCCGCCAGCCCCCGTGCAGCTCGCCGGGCATGCCGCCCGACGCGGTGAGCACGTAGTCGTCCGGCGTGCTGGCGTCGTTGACCACGCCGGTGACCTGGGCGTAGGTGAGGGTGCCGTCCGGGGTGTGCCCACCGCCTCGAAGGTCGTCGATGTGCGCGTCCCATCGCGCCTTCTCCTCCGACGCCCGCTGCGCCCACGCCTCACCTGCGGCCCAGTCACCCACGTGGGTCGACAGCTCCTCGAGGGTGACCCTGGCATCGCCCGACGACCGCGAGCGAGTTGTGCTTGACCGCGTCGAACCGTGCGGCGTTGACCGTCACGATGCGGACGTCCTCCGCGAAGCCGGTCCACGACGAGGTGGTGAAGTCCTGCAGCCGGGTGCCGACGGCAAGGACGACGTCGGCCTCCTCCGCCAGCGTGTTGGCACTGGCGGAGCCGATGATGCCGAGCGCCCCGCCGAAGAGCGGATGGTCGTGAGGCACGAGCGTCCGGCCGGCCACGGTCTCCACGACCGGCACCCGGTGCTTCTCGGCCAGCGCGAGCGCCTCGGCACCGGCACCGGAGTACCGCACCCCGCCCCCGAGGACGAGCAGCGGACGTTGCGCCGACTTCAGGGCCGCCGCCGCCTCCTGGAGTGCGGTGACGTCGGGCCGGACCCGCGGGACTCGGTGCAGCCGGGTCTCGAACATCGCCAGCGGGAAGTCGTACTCCTCGACCTGGACGTCCTGCGGCAGGGCGAGCACCACGGGCCCCGCGTCGGCGGGGTCGGTGAGCACCCGGGCCACCTGGGGCAGCGTGCTCAGCAGCTGCTCGGGGCGGGTGACCCGGTCGAAGTAGCGGGACACGGGACGGAAGGCGTCGTTGACCGTGGTGGTCGGGTCGCCGTAGTGCTCGACCTGCTGCAGCACCGGGTCGGGCGCCCGGCCGGTGAACGTGTCGCCCGGGAGCAGCAGCACCGGCAGCCGGTTCGCGTGGGCGACGCCGGCGGCGGTGACCATGTTGAGGGCGCCGGGGCCCACCGACGACGTCGCGGCCATGACCTGGCGGCGGTCGGTGGCCCGGGCGTAGGCGACCGCGGCCAGGGACATGCCCTGCTCGGTCGAACCGCGCCAGGTCGGCAGCCGGTCACGCGCGTCGTGCAGCGCGGTCCCGAGGCCGAGCACGTTCCCGTGGCCGAAGATGCCGAAGACGCCCGCGAACAGCGGCACCTCGGTCCCGTCGATCAGCTGGGACCTCTGTGCCAGCATCCAGCGGACGAGGGCCTGCGCGGTGGTGAGCCGCACGGTGGAGGACGCCATCAGATGTGCCTTTCCCTGGGGCTTGCGGTCAGGTCGACGAGCCGTCCCGCGGCCGACGTCACCGGGCAGCGCGGGTCGGTCTCCTGGTCGGACCAGGTCTCGCGGACCCACCCGTGCGCGGGGTCGTCGCAGAAGGCCAGGGCGCGGTCGTCCGCGGGGCCCGCCATCACGTTCAGGTAGTACATGGGATAGCCGGGGGCGGCGATGCACGGGCCGTGGAACCCGTGCGGCACCAGCACCACGTCGTGGTCGCGGACCTCCACGAGCTCGTCGAGTGCCGCCAGGCCCGCCGCCTCGTGCTCGGGGCCGGTGTAGGTGCGGTGGTAGCCGAAGCCGTCCCGCGAGGGGGTCACCTGGTCCGCGCCGGCGATCCGGTAGTAGTAGATCTCCTCGTTGACGACGGGGCAGGGCTCGCTCGTGTCGTGCTTGTGCGGCGGGTAGCTCGACCAGTTGCCCGGCGGTGTGATCAGCTCGCAGCAGATCAGCTTGTCGGCGTGGTCCCACACCCCCGGGACCCCGAAGTTCGTGACCTGCCGCGTGGCGTTGCCGGCTCCTCGCACCTCCACCGGCACCGCCTCGGCGTCGCCGTACGCCGGGGGCAGCCGGCGCGAGCACCGCGCGGAGGGCAGGGCGACCTCGGCCCCCTCGTCGCTGCGGAGGACCACGACGCTGTCCCGCCCGACGTAGGCGAAGTCGGTGACGCGCTGGAACACGCTCGCGCGGCCGGTCAGGTCGAAGGATCCGAGGGACTCACCGTCCTCGTCGCTCACCTCCACGGAGAGACTTCCCGCCAGGGGAAGCACGAACGCTTCCGACCCGCCGGTGTGCACGGTGTGTGAGCCGCCGGGCGTCAGCGCGACGACCGTGATCCCGGTCCAGTCCCAGCCGGCGTCGGCGGGCGTCAGGTCGACCACGGTGCCCGACGGCACCTCCGGCCCCGGGAGGTGCAGGCTCACGCCTCTGTCCCGTCGCTGGGCAGGGCGGCGCGCAGCACCGCCGCGGCCGCGTCGACGGCGCCGTAGACGTCCCCGTCGGGCGGGTAGAGCAGGGCCCTGCCGATGACCAGGCCGCGCACCGTCGGTTGCCGGAGGGCGGCGCCCCAGGACTCGAGGTCGCGGCCGGGATCGGGGCTGGGCACCCCGCCCAGCACGACGCAGGGCAGCGTGGTGGCCCCGAACACCGGCGCCGGGTCGTCGCAGGCCGGCATCTTCAGCCAGGTGTGCGCGCTGGTGGTGCCCAGGGCACTGGCGATGGTCACCGCCCGCGCCAGCGCCGGTGCGTCCTTGCGCAGCTGCAGGGTCCCGTCCTCCTCGCGGTGGTAGGGAAGGGGCTCGACCATGGCCAGGAGGCCGCGCGATCCCAGCTCACTCACGGCCAGGGCACAGCCCTCGATGGTGCCGGCGGTCGAGGGGTCCCGGTCGTCGATCCGCAGCAGCATCTTGCCGCCCTCGAGCTTGCTGTCCGCGATGCTCGCCGCGTCGTAGCCGGTGAACCGGTCGTCCATGGTCCACGTGGCGCCGTCGAGGCCGCCGCGGTTCATGGAGCCGATCACCACCTTGTCCTCCAGCGCACCCAGGAGCAGCAGCTCCTCGACGACGTCCGGGCTGCCCAGGACGCCGTCGACGTCGGGGTGCCGCAGCGCCTCCAGCAGGCGCGCCAGCAGGGAGCGCCGGTCGGCCATGGCCATCGCGTCGCCCCCGGACGCGAGCGCCCCCCGAGCGGGGTGGTCGGCGGCGACCAGGAAGAACGTGCCGCGCTCGGAGATCAACGAGCTGGGCCGCCGCCGTGCCTGGTAGGCGCGCCGCACGGCGCCCGGGTCGGTGGCCCGGGTCCGCAGCAGCAGCTCCCACTGCTCGTCGGTCAGGTCGGGCGCCGCGCCGGCGGCGCGGGGGGCCGGCGTACCGGCATGGGTCACGGTGTTCATGTGTGGGCTCCTCGGGAGGCGACGAGAGCGTCCAGCTCCGCCGTGGTCGGCATGGCGTCGGCGCAGGCCAGCCGCGAGGCGACGACGGCGCCGGCTGCGTTGGCGTACTCGGCGGTGCGGACCGGGTCCCAGCCGGACAGCAGCCCGTGCACGAGCGCACCACCGAAGGCGTCACCCGCGCCCAGCCCGCAGACGACCTCCACCCGGTGCGGTGCGACGACCGTCGTCGCGTCGGGGGTGGCGACCAGGACGCCGTCCCCACCCATCTTCACGAGCGCGAGCTCGACCCCGCGGTCGAGCAGGCGCCGGGCGGCCTCGTAGGGCTCCGCCGTCCCGACGGCCACCTCGGCCTCGGCGCGGTTCCCCACGACGACGGTGACCTGGTCGAGCATGGCGTCGTACTCCCGGCGGGCCTCCTCGGGAGACGGCCAGAACATCGGCCGCCAGTCCAGGTCGAGCACCGTGTGCCGCCCGGAGCCGGGCTCGGGGCGGCCGCGGTGGTCGAGCATCGCCAGCTGGGTCGACCGGGCGGGCTCCACGCTCACCCCGGTGCCGGTCACCCAGAAGACCGGCACCTCCGCGACCAGCTCCCACGGGACGTCCTCACGGGTGAGAGTCAGGTCGGGGGCGACCGGCAGCCGGTAGAACAGCAGCGGCGGGTCCTCCGGGGGGTTCAGCTCGCAGAACACGACGGGCGTGAGCAGGTCCTCGGCGGTGCCGACGTACGTCGGGTCCACCCCGAAGTCCTCGAGCGCCCGACGCACGTAGCGCCCGAAGCCGTCGGGCCCGACCTTGGTCAGCACGGCCGTCCGGTGCCCGAGGCGGGCGGCCCCGACGGCGACGTTCGTGGCGGTCCCGCCGAGGAACTTCGCGAAGCTGGTGACGTCCTCGAGCGGGCCGTTCTGCTCCGGGTAGAGGTCGACGCCGACCCGGCCGACGGTGAGCAGCTGGGGGGAGCCGGTCATGCCGTCCACCCGCTCACGTACTTGTCGATCGTCTGCCGCATGAAGGTGGCGGACTCCCGTGCCCGGTCCTCCCAGGCGAAGACGCACGAGGTCATGACGTTGTTCTCGCCGTCGGCGAAGCCGACCTTCTCCAGCGTCTGGAAGAAGAGGTCCCAGTCCACCTCGCCCTGGCCGATGTCGAGGTGCTGGTGCACGCGGACGGCGTTGCCGGGCGGGTTGGTGATGTAGCGCAGACCCGAGGACCCGGTGTGGTCGAAGGAGTCGGCGAGGTGCAGCTGGGTCATCAGCGGTCCGGCGTACTCCATGATCTCGACCATGTTGCCGCCCATGTGGAACGTGTGCGGGGCACAGTAGAGGAACGACACGAGCGGTGAGTTGATCCCGCGCACCATGTCGACGGCCACCAGGCCGTCCTCGACGAAGTCGTCGGGGTGGGGCTCGAGCCGTAGCTCCATGCCCTCGGCCTCGAAGACCGGGAGCAGCTCCTCCATCGACTTCCAGAACATGCCCTCGCTCCTGCTGGCCTGCTCGGGTCGCCCGTTGAACTCGGAGTTCATCACCTTGCAGTCGAGGTCGACGGTGATCTGGATGGCCCGCTTCCAGTAGCGGACCGCCGCCTGCCGCTCGTCCTCGTCGGGGCCGGACCACCGGTAGAGCGGCAGGTGCGCGGCGACCTTCACGCCCGCCGCGTCGAGCGCCTTCTTGAACGCCTTGACCGTGCCGTCGTCCGCCCGGGGGTGCAGGAAGAAGGGGGTGAGGTCCTCACGCGGCGAGAGCTCGATGTACTCGAAACCGAGGTCGGCGACCAGTCCGGGCAGCTCGAGCAGCGGCGTGGACCGGAACATGTACGGGTCGAGGGCGATCTTCATCGCGGGCACCCCTTCGCGGGTCGTGGTCGGATGGCTGGTCAGGCGTAGAGGCCGGGCTTGTCCGCGAGCTCGATCGCGACACGCTCGCCGCTGTAGAGGGAGCTCACCCCGGCGTCGCAGACGGCGGTGGCGGCGTACCCGTCCCAGGAGCTGGGGCCGGTCGGCGCCTGGCCGGCGGCCAGCGTGTTGATCCACTCCTGGAACTCGGTGTCGAAGGCCGCCGCAAACCGCTCCTTCCAGTCGGCGGGCACGGACTGGGAGACCGTCCCGCCACTGCGCACGAGCAGGGGTCCGCGGTCGGCGAGCGCGGCGGTGCCGGTCTCTCCGATCACCTCGCCCCGGATGTCGTACCCGTAGCGGATGTTGACGGAGGTCTCCACGTTGACCAGCGCGCCCGACTGGGTCTCGACCAGCATCAGCAGCGGGTCCTGCAGGTCGCCCCCGAGGCTGTTCCGCTTCGGAGCGAGCACGCGGATGCCCACCAGCTCCTCGCCGAACAGCCAGCGCACGACGTCGAAGTCGTGGACGGCCGTGTCCACGACGGCCATGTCCTTGGTGTAGTGGCCCGGCACGTCGGGGTTGCGGTGACCGGAGTAGTACATGAGCGGGGCGCCGATGTCACCGGAGTCGATGACGTGCTTCAGAGCCCGGTAGGCACCGTCGTAGCGCCGCATGAAGCCCACCTGCACGAGCCGGCGACCGAAGGCGACCTCGGCCTCGATGATCCGCAGGCAGGCCTCCTGGGTGGTGGCCAGCGGCTTCTCGCAGAAGACCGGCTTGCCCGCCTCGATCGCTGCCAGGACGTACTCCTCGTGGGTGGGGCCCCACGACGTCACGATGACTGCCTCCACGTCGTCGGAGGCGATGACCTCCTGGCCGGTGGCGTGCACGCGCGCCTGCGCCAGCCCGGCCGCCACCTCCTTGGCGACCACCTCGTTGGCGTCGCTCACGGCGACCACCTCCGCACCGGAGACGACGTGCGTCAGCCTCCGGATGTGGTCCTGCCCGATCATCCCCGTGCCGATGACTCCGACCTTGAGTGTCATGGTGCTCTTCTCTCGTCTCGCGGGATGGGGGTCAGTACGGCCAGCGCCGGACGGGGCCGAGGCCGCAGCCGACGTAGTAGCCGGCCGTCCTGGCGCCGATGGGCATCGGGATGTCCGGCTCGACCGGGTACAGGTCCTGCTCGATGACGCAGTAGATGTCGCGGTCGAGCTTGCCGAGGGCGGCGAGCAGCGGCGGCATGTCCGGCACGCCGTACGGCGGCTCGCACATGACGCCCAGCTTGACGCCGTCCGCGAGCGACAGGTTCTCGGAGAGGACCTTGGCCCGGACCTCCGGGTCGACGGACTTGAGGTGCACGTAGGTGACGCGCTCCGGGAAGCGCTCGATGATCTCTATGTTGTCGCCCTCGCAGTAGGCGACGTGGCCGGTGTCGAGGCAGAGGTTGACCAGGTCCGGGTCGGTGTCGCCGAGGAACCGCTCGATCCGCTCCTGGGTGTCGACGTGGGTGTCGGCGTGGGGGTGGAAGACCAGCTTCACGCCGTACTCCTCGAGCAGGTAGCGGGCCAGCTCGTCGGTCCCGCTCACGAGGTTCTTCCACTGCTCCAGGTCGAGGTCGGCGCCCTCGGTGGCCTCCCCCGTGTGCTGGTCGGTGTACTGCTCGGGCAGGTGCACCAGGTACTCCGCGCCGAGGGCGGAGAGGAGCTTGGCCTCCTGACCGAACTCGCGCTTGGCCTTCTCCAGGGCGTCGGCACCCTTGTGCAGCCCGGCGAAGACGGTCCCACCGACGACGGTGAGTCCGCGGGCGGCGAGCTCGTCCTTGAGCTGCTCGGGGTCCTGGGGCATGAAGCCCTGCGGCCCGAGCTCCGTGTAGACGTAGCCGACCCGGGCGATCTCGTCGAGGTAGACGTCCCAGGTGACCTGGTGGGGGTCGCTGGGGAACCAGACGCCCCAGGAGTCGGGCGCGGTGCCCAGGCGGAGCTTCGACAGGTCGGTCATGGCGGGTTCGTCCTTCAGGTCACTTGGAGGTCGGGAAGTGGAAGCTGGCGTCGCTTGCGTGGCTGGGCTTCGGCCACCGGGCGGTGACGACCTTGCCGCGGGTGTAGAAGCTGACGCCCTCCGGGCCGTGGATGTGCTTGTCCCCGAACAGGGAGTCCTTCCAGCCGCCGAAGGAGTAGAAGGCCATCGGCACCGGCACCGGCACGTTGATGCCGATCATGCCGACGTGGACCCCGCGCTGGAAGCGACGGGCGGACTCACCGCTCGAGGTGAAGACCGCGGTGCCGTTGCCGTAGGGGTTGGCGTTGATCAGGGCGATCGCCTCGTCCACCGAGTCCGAGTGGACGACGGACAGCACCGGCCCGAAGATCTCCTCCCGGTAGACGTCCATCTCCGTCGTCACCTGGTCGATGACGGTCGGGCCCACGAAGAACCCGTCCTCGTGGCCGGGCACCTTGAAGTCACGGCCGTCGACGGTGATCTTCGCCCCCTGGGCCTCGCCGGTGCCGATCAGGCCGAGGATGCGCTCCTGGGCCTGCCGGGTGACCACCGGCCCCATCTCGCTCAGGGAGTCGCGCCCCGGCCCCACCTTGACGGCCCGGGCCCGCTCGTTGACCGCCTCGAGGATGGCGTCCCCGGCCGAGCCGACCGCCACGGCCGCCGAGATCGCCATGCACCTCTCGCCGGCCGAGCCGAACGCCGCAGCGGCGAGGTGGTCGGCGGCGAAGTCGATCTCGGCGTCCGGGAGGACGATGGCGTGGTTCTTGGCGCCGCCGAGGGCCTGCACCCGCTTGCCGCTGGCGGTTCCGCGCTCGTGGATGTAGCGGGCGATCGGGGTCGACCCCACGAACGAGACCGCGGCGACGTCAGGCGAGTCGAGGATGGTGTCGACCGCGACCTTGTCACCGTGGACGACGTTGAACACGCCGTCGGGAAGCCCGGCCTCCCGCCAGAGCTCGGCGATCCGGATCGACGCCGACGGGTCCCGCTCGCTCGGCTTCAGGACGAACGTGTTGCCGCAGGCGATGGCGACCGGGAACATCCACATCGGCACCATCGCCGGGAAGTTGAACGGCGTGATGCCGGCGCACACACCGAGCGGCTCCCGGAAGGAGTAGGTGTCGACGTCGGTGGAGACCTGGTCGGAGTAGTCGCCCTTGAGCATCGTCGGGATGCCGCACGCGAACTCCACGACCTCGAGGCCGCGCTGCACCTCACCGAGGGCGTCCGAGAGCACCTTCCCGTGCTCGTCGGTGATCAGCTCCGCGATCTCCCCCGCATGCCGGTTCACCAGCTCCCGGAACGCGAACAGGATCTTGGTGCGCTTGCTGATCGAGGTCTGCGACCAGCCGGTGAACGCGTCCTTCGCGGCCGCGATGGCCGACTCGACGTCCTCGACCGAGGCCAGCAGCACCTCGGCCTGCTGGGCGCCGGTCGCGGGGTTGTAGACCGGGGCGGTGCGGGTGGACTGCCCGGTGGCGGGCCGGCCCGCGACCCAGTGCTCGATTGTCCTCAAGGGAACGCCTTTCTGGTGACCGGTGGATGGTCGAATTCAATGCCGCGGCGAGGCCGCGTGTCAACACTTTGTCCTAACATTCGGACCTACGATCCGAGCAAGGAGGGCGAAGGTCAGCTCTTCACGACCAGGACGGGAACGTCCGCCTGGAGGATGATCGTCTGGGCGACGCTGCCCAGCAGGGCCTTGCCGACCGGGGAGCGCCGACGGGCGCCGATCACCAGCATCTCGGCCTTCACTCCCCTGGTGCGCCCGAGCACCGCCTCGGCGGCGCTCGGGCTCGGGGTGGCGAGGTGCAGGCTCCACGACACCGGACACTCCGCCCCGAGCACCCGCTCGATCTCGTCGGCGATCCCGAGCCGGTAGGCCTCGGTGCTGTCGGGGTCGATGGCCTCGACGACGTGCAGCACGGCCAGGTCGGTGTCACGCACCTTGGCCTCGCTCAGGGCTCGCTGCAGGGCCGCTCGGCCGGTCGGCGAGACCTGGTAGGCGACGGCGACGCTCATCGCGGACCTCCTCGGTCGCCCACGCCGCTCACCGCTTCAGCTCGTGCGAGAGCTCGGCGAGCTCGTCGCCGCCGGCCATCTGGCGGGTCAGCTCGTCGAGAGACACCTCGTCGCGGCGCTTGTCGAGGACGGCCTGCCCCAGCTTGAGGATCACGAAGTGGTCCCCGACCAGGTAGGCGTGGTGCGGGTTGTGGGTGATGAACACGACCCCGAGGCCGGCGTCCCGCGCGGCCGCGGTGTACTTGAGCACCACGCCGGACTGCTTCACACCGAGGGCCGCGGTGGGCTCGTCCAGGATCAGCACGCGGGCCCCGAAGTAGACGGCCCGGGCGATCGCGACGCACTGCCTCTGCCCGCCGGACAGCTCGCCGATGGGCTGGTCGATGTCCTTGACGACGATCCCCATCTTCCGGAGCTCCTCGTCGGCGATGCGCTTCATGTCCTTCACCTTCAGGCCCGAGAGCGCCATCCGGTTCGCCGTCATCTCGGAGCCGAGGAAGAAGTTCCGCCACACCTCCATCAGGCTCACCACGGCCAGGTCCTGGTAGACCGTCGCGATTCCGTGGTCGAGCGCCTCGCGTGGGGAGGAGAACTTCACCTCCTTGCCGTCGACCTTCAGGGCGCCCTCGTTGTGCGGGTGCAACCCCGAGATGATCTTGATCAGCGTGGACTTGCCGGCACCGTTGTCCCCGAGGACGCCGGTCACCTCGCCGGCGCGCACGGTGAGGTTGATGCCCTTCAGTGCGCGCACGGCGCCGTAGCTCTTGCCGACGTTGGACATCTCGACCAGGACCTCGCCCTGCGTCAGCCGGGGATCCGCGTGACCGGTGATGGTGTCGGTCATGGTCAACCAACCTTCCTGGCCGTGGACAGCCGCTTGACGTAGAGGTTCACCAGGACCGCGAGCAGGAGCATGATGCCCAGGAACGCGCGGAACCAGTTCGGGTCCCACCCGGCGTAGACGATGCACAGGCTGGTCATCCCGAAGATGAAGGAGCCGATGGCCACACCGATGGCGTTGCCGTATCCGCCGGTGAGGAGGGTCCCGCCCACCACGGCGGCGATGATGTAGAGGAACTCGTTGCCGACACCGTTGCCGGCCTGGAGGGTGTTGAACCGGTACAACGTGTGCATGCCCATGAACCAGGCCAGGAACGACACGGTCATGAAGAGACCGATCTTCACGCGTACGACGGGGACGCCCACGGCGCGCGCGCTGTCCGCGTTGCCGCCGGCGGCGTAGATCCAGTTGCCGATCTTGGTGCGCAGGAGCACCCAGCTGGCCAGTGCCACGAACAGGATCCACCACAGCACGGTCACGGAGATGCGGACCGTGCCGACCTGGAAGTTGTGGGCGAAGATCGCGGAGAGCGAGTCGTAGCCGTCGAGCTGGTTGATGTTCGGGGTCGACACCGAGCCGGTGACCAGCTTGGTGACACCCAGGTTCACTCCCTGGAGCACGAAGAAGGTGCCCAGGGTGATCAGGAAGCTCGCGATGCCGGTCTTCATCACCAGGTAGCCGTTGACGAACCCGACGGCCAGGGCGAAGACCAGCGACACGAACGCCCCGACCCAGAGGTTCAGGCCGAGCTCGAAGCACAGCATCGCGTTGACCAGGCCGGCGGAGGTCACCATCACACCGGCCGACAGGTCGAACTCGCCGCCGATCATCAGCATGCCGACGGCCACGGCGACGATGCCGATCGTGGACGCCTGGTAGAGCACGGTGAAGAGGGAGTCGGGCGACCGGAAGGCCGGCGCGACTATCAGGAAGAAGATGCCGATCACGATGGCGGCGACGAGCGCGCCGATCTCCGGCCGCGCGAGGAGCCGGTTGGACAGACCCAGCTGCACCCGATTGTCGGGCTCGGCCGGCGTCCCGCGATCGGTCTTCTCAGATGTCTGACTCATGCGAACCTCCACGGTTCGGGTCGGTGGGGCCCGCCCGACACCCAGGCGGACGGACCCCACAGGCTGGACTCAGCGGGTGTTCTTCTCCGCGAAGGGGAGAATCACGTCGATGTTCTCGGAATCCACGAACGAGGGGCCGGTGAGCACCGGACCGCCACCGCCCATGTCGTTGCCGTTCTTCAGGTTCAGGTACAGCGACGTGACCGCCATGTACCCCTGGACGTACGGCTGCTGGTCGATCGAGAACAGGATGTCGCCGTCCTTGATCCGCTGCGCGGCGTCGGCATTCAGGTCGAAGGTGATCAGCTTGGCGTCGCTGCCGCTCGCCTCCATGGCCTGCAGCGCGTCGAGCGCGATCGGGGCACCGAGGGTGACGATGTAGTCGATGGAGTCGTCCTGCGACAGCTTCGCCTGCAGCGCCGAGACCACGGCGGCGTCGTCGGCGCCGTTGACCTGGATGTTCTCGGTGCCGGGGACCTCGCTCTTCACGCCGGCGCACCGGGCCTCGAGCGCCACCGAGCCGGCCGCCTGGATGACGCACAGCGGGTGCTCGCCACCTTCCTCGGCGATCCGCTCGCCGGCCGTCGAGCCGGCCAGGGTCTCGTCGGACCCGAAGTACATCTCCGCGCCGACCTCCTGGTACTGGTCGATGCCCGAGTTGAAGGCGACGACGGGGATCCCCGCGCCGCTGGCGGTGTTCACGGCGCCGGCCAGGGCGTCCGGGGTGGCGAGCGTGGTCGCGATGCCGTCGACCTTCGAGTCCACCGCGTTCTGGATGAGGGTCGCCTGCTTGCTGGGCTCCGGGTCGTTGGAGTACTTCAGGTCGACGCCGTAGTTCGTGGCCGCCTGCTGCGCACCCGCCTTGATCTTGTCCCAGAACGTGTCGCCGGGCGTCTCGTGCGTGATCATGGCGATCGTGTAGCCCGAGTCGTCTCCGGCGCCGCCGCCTCCTCCACCGCCGTCCGTCTCCTGCCGCCCTCCCTCACTGCAGGCACTGACGAGCAGGACCAGTGCGGAAGCGAGGGCGAGTACGCCCCCCTTGCGCGCTCGGGTCAGATTCATGGGTGGTTCCTTTCTGGAAGATCCGCACCTCACGAGGCTGCTTGAACCCGGTGGATGCGCGCCGCTGGTGGCGGGGCCGCGTGCCCGACTTTCGATCACCCTGGCTGAGACGCACGTCACCTGTCAAGGCTTTGTCCTAACATATTCAAGACCTGACCTCAGTCGCCTTCTGGGAACCGGACAAAGCCCCTGCAAAGCACGACGACCCGGCCCTGACGGGTCGGGTCGAATCGGGTCGCGATCGCGGCCGCACGTCCTACGGCGAGAGCATGTTGACCGTGAAGCTGTACCGGCTGGCGGCGTAGATGTGGCTGCCGTACTCCACGGGCACGCCGTGGTCGTCGTACGCCGTGCGTTGCATGGTGAGCAGTGCGGCGTTCTTCGTCTCCCGCAGCAGCTTCGCCTCGGCGGCGGTGGCCTTGCGGGCACCCACCATCTGGGTCGCGCTGTGCAGCTGCACCCCCCGCGCTCGCATCAGCTCGTAGAGGCCGTGCTCCCCGAGCTCGTCGGCCTCGAAATCCCCCACGCGCTCGGGCAGGTAGTTCGTCATCTTCGCGATCGGGCTCCCCATGGCGCTTCGCAGCCGGACCACGCGGAACACGGGCGCGCCCACGTCCACGGACAGGGCGGCGGCCTCCTCCTCCCCCGCGTCGACCGGGCCGATCTCCAGCACCTCCGTCGTGGGAGTCTGCCCCGAGCCTGCGAGGTCCTCGTGGAGGCTGGTGAGCTCCATCGGCCGCCGGACCCGCGGCTGCACGACGCGCGTGCCGACCCCGCGGCGCCGCACGACGAGGCCGGAGTCGACGAGGTCCTGGATCGCCCTGCGCATGGTGGGCCTGGAGACCCCGAGCGCGCCGGCGAGCTGGATCTCGTTCTCGAAGAGCGCCCCGTTGGGGATGTCGCCCGACTCGATGGCCCGCTGCAGGTGCTGGGAGACTTGGAAGTAGAGCGGCACCGGGCTCGTCCGGTCGACCGAGAACCCGCGAAAGGCGCGGAGGGACGAGCCGGCAACCTCACTCACAAAGTGAGTATGTCAGATGTTTCTATTCTTAGGACCCCCCGATGTACTGGGCCGCCGTGCGCTCGGGCCAGGCCCGGCGGCCCGATCGGACCGGCCGCAGGTCACACCGCGTGGGCGCCGGCGGCCCGCTTGAGCACGTCGGCGGCCACCTCGAGCCCCTCGATCCGGCCCAGGGACGTGTCCTCGTGCTCGATGTTGATCGCCATGTCGGGGTCCACCGCTCGCAGCGCCTCCACGAACCGGGCCCAGAACTCCACGTCGTGCCCGCGGCCGAGGGCCACGAAGTCCCACGCGGAGTCGGCCGGCCACTCGTTGACCCACTCGTCGCCACCCAGGTTGACCCGCTCCTCGTCGGGCGACAGGCGACGGAACCGCTCGTCGAGCACCCCGTAGACGCGGGCGTAGCGGTCGTTGATCCGGACGTCCTTGGCGGCCGCGTGCACGACGAGGTCGCCCAGGTACTCGACCGCGGCCACCGGGTCCATGCCCTGCCAGAACAGGTGCGAGGGGTCCATCTCCGCGCCGACATGGGTCGCCCCGGTCCGCTCCACGAGCCGCTCGAGGGTCGGCGGGTTGAAGACCAGGTTCTGCGGGTGCATCTCGATCGCCACCTTGACGCCGTTGTCGGCGGCGAGCCGGTCGATCTCCCTCCAGAACGGCACGGCCACCTCGTCCCACTGGTAGTCCAGGACGTCGAGCGCGCCGGAGCTCCAGGCGTTGACCACCCAGTTCGGCACGCCCGCCCCGGCCTCGCCGCCGGGCAGCCCCGACATGGTCACGACCCGGGTCTGGCCGAGGGCGCCGGCCGCACTGATCGCCTTGCGCAGGTCCTCGGCGTGCTTGGCCCCGATCTGCGGGTTGGGGTGGAGCGGGTTGCCGTTGGCGTTGAGGCCGGCCAGCGCCACGCCCGCCTCCTCGAAGACGCCGAGGTAGTCGTCGCGTGCGGACTGGCTCGTCAGCACGTCGTCAATGGGGATGTGCACCGGCGGCAGGAACCCGCCCGCGTTGATCTCTGCCCCGTCGAGCCCCAGGGACGAGATGACGTCGAGGGCCTCGCGGAGGGGACGGTCGTGCAGGATCGCGGTGTAGACGCCGAGCTTCATCGGTGGGTCTCCTTGATCGAGTCGTGGGCTGCGGGAAGGCGAACGGTCGCACCACCGTCTGCGGCGGAGGCGGCGACGGCCGCCAGGACCTCCATGTTGTGGACGCCGTCGTCGAACGAGGCGCAGCGCGGCAGCGACGCGTCCTCCGGCACACCCGCGACCTCCTCGAGGAAGGCCCGGGCCTGGTAGGCGAAGGCGTCGTTCTGGCCGAAGCCGACGCCCGGAGCATCCATGGCAAGGCCTCCCGCGAGGTAGGGATGCTCGGGTCCGAGGACCACCTGACGGTAGCCGTTCTGGGCCGAGGGGCCCTCGGCGCCGACGAAGAGGCCGATCTCGGCGGGACGACGCTGGTCGAAGGTGGCCGCGCCGTTCTCGCAGAAGACCTCGAACGTCAGCGTGTTGGCGTGACCGGCGGCCACCCGGGACACCTCCAGGGAGCCGACGCCCTGCTCGAAGGCGGCGGAGAACGTGGCGTAGTCGTCGTTCTCGACCGACTCGTGCACCTCGCTCACGGCCGCGTGGTCGTGGCCGATGACGGCCCCGAGCGGGAGCGGGCGGGTCGGGATCGACGGTGCCGAGCCGACCGCCGCTCACCTCCAGAGCGTCACCGCACACGAACTCCGCGATGTAGCTCAGGTGGCTGCCGACGTCCGCCAGGGCACCGGACCCGGCCGGCCCCTTGTAGCGCCAGCTCATCGGCGCCGTGGGGCTGCAGGCGTAGTCCGTCCAGTAGCGCCCGCTGAAGTGCAGGACGCGACCGAGCGCGCCCGAGGCGACCAGCTCGTGGATGTAGGCGATCCCGGGACAGCGCAGGAAGGTGTAGCCGATCCGGGCGACCCTTGACGCCCGGGACGCAGCGTCCGCCATCGCGCGCGCGTCGTCGAGGGTGTCACTGAGCGGCTTCTCGCAGAGCACGTGCTTCCCGGCGTCCAGCAGCCCCTCGACCACCTCGCGGTGCAGGGAGTTGGCGATCACCACCGACACCACGTCGATGTCGTCGGCCTCCGCGATGGCCTCCCAGCTGGTGTCGGCCCGCTCGTAGCCGAACCGACGGGCGGCCGCGGTGCCGAAGTCCGCGTTGACGTCGCCGATGGAGACGAGCCGCACGGGGGGCAGGGTGGGCGAGTAGAGCGCCGAGGCGGTGCGGTAGGCGGCGGCGTGAGCCTTGCCCGCCATGCCGGCACCGATGACGGCGACCCCCAGGCTGTCAGTCATGAGGTCTTCCTCTCGGGGTTGGAGCGCTCCATTGGAGCGCTCCATACGGTAGGCTCCGCGGGAACGTGATGTCAACCACTGTCGTGGACCGAGTCGAGGAGCGCCTCAGCCGTGAGCAACCCGGGGACGAGCACACGCCCGCAGGGGCGGCCGACGATCTACGACGTGGCCCGGGCTGCCGGCGTCTCCAAGTCGCTGGTGTCGCTGGTGCTGCACGGCTCGGAGCGGGTGAGCGAAACCCGGCGTACGGCGGTCCTGCGCGCGATCGAGGAGCTCGGCTACCGGCCGAGCGTGGCCGCGGCCTCGCTCGCCAGCAGCCGCACGCGCAGCATCGGCGTCGTCGTGGACGACCTGGAGAACCTCTGGTACCTCGACCTGCTCAAGGGGATGCGGGACGTGCTGAACCTGCCCGGCTTCCACCTCTCGGTGGCCGACCGCAACCTCAACGCACACCTCGACCTCGATCCGGTGGACGCCTTCCTCGCGCGCGGCGTCGAGGGGCTCGTCCTGGCGGCCGAGCCCGACCATGCCCGGCCGACGCGCGTCGACGTACCGGTGGTGGTGGCCGGAGCGCGTGAGCAGACGGACCCGACGGCGGACATGGTCGCGAACGACGACACGGCCGGCGCGCGGCTGGCGACCGAGCACCTCCTGGATCTCGGGCACACCGAGATCGGGCACGTCACCGGATCGGGCCGCGCGGCCGCGCTCCGGCTGTCGTCGTACGTCGCCACGATGCGTGAGAAGGGCCTCCGGCCGGCCTTCGCCGGAGACGGGGACACCCCCGCCACGGAGGAGAGTGGCTATCGCGGGACCAGCCGACTGATCGCCGAGCACCCCGGGACCACGGCCGTCTTCGCCGCCAACGACACCATGGCGCTCGGCGCCCTGGCGGCACTGCGCGAGCACGGACTCCGGGTCCCCGACGACGTGTCCCTGGTCGGCTACGACAACTCGCCCCTCGCCCAGTCGCGGTACCTGAGCATCACCACGGTGGACGACCGCAGCACCGACGTGGGCACCGAGGCGGCCCGCGCACTGCTGTCGCGGATCGAGCAGCCGGACCGCGAGCCGGCACGGATCCTGCTCGAGCCGGCACTGGTGCCGCGGTCCTCCACCGCCCTCAGAGCACCAGCGCCACCGCGGCCAGCGCCGTCACCACCAGGGTGACGTCCTCGAACCAGCGCCGGGCGATCCGGCGGGCGACGAGCGCCCCCACCCCCGCCCCCGCGAGCAGGGCGGGCACCAGGGCCAGGTCCATCAGGAGGGTGGACGTGTCCAGCAGGTCGAGACCGGCGCTGAACGGCACCTTGGCCAGGTTCACGGCGAGGAAGAACCACGCGCCGGTGCCCAGCAGGGTGAGGACCGGCAGGCCGGCGAGCAGCAGGTAGATGGTCGTCACCGGGCCCGCCGCGTTGGCGGTCATCGTGGCGAAACCGGCGGTCAGACCGACTGCCGCCGGGACGGCGGACCGCGTCCACCCACGCAGGCGCCCTCCCCCGGCCAGGGACACCAGCCCCTTGCCGCGTCGCATGGTCACCTGGACGGCGACCATGACCGCGAGCACGACGCCGATCGCACGCTGCATCGTGGTCTGGTCCGCCCAGGCGATGAACCAGGCGCCCAGCGCGAGCCCCGGCAGGACCGCGGGCATCAGCTTGGCCAGCATCGCCCAGTCCGCGTGCCGCCGGTAGAGCGCGAGCGCGGCGGCGTCGCCGACGAGCAGGAGGCCGAGGATCGCGGCGGTGGACTCGCGGGCGGGCAGCACGAACGCGAACAGGGCCACGGCCACGGAGGCGACCCCGCCGATGGCCGTCTTCGCGAAACCCACGAGAGCGGCGGCGATCGCCAGGGCGGCCCAGTCGACCATCGTCAGCTCCGGCACCGCGACCACCCCCCGGGTCGAGTCCAGGGCATGCCCGTCACGGCCGTGCCGTCGTGCTGCGGACGACCAGTGTCGGTGCGACGACGACCTCGCGGCCGGCGGGCTGCCGGTCGCCGGTGCGGGGGCCCGGCTCCCGCTGGGACCGCCGTACGGCGAGGTCGAGGGCGGCCTCCGCGAGCGCCGGTGCGTCCTGGGCGACTGTCGTCAGCGAGATCGTCGAGAGACCCGCGAGATGGCTGTCGTCGTAGCCCGTCAGTGACAGGTCCTCCGGCACCCGGACCCCTTGCTGGCGCAGGCCGGCCAGCAGCCCCGCGGCGCAGTGGTCGTTGAAGGCGCTGACCGCGGTGACGTCCCGCCGTGCGTGCAGCTCCTCGGCCGCCCGCTCGCCGTCCTCCTCGCCGAGCCCACCATGGAGGACGGTCGCCCCCTCGGAGAGTCCCAGCTCGGCCATCGCGGAGCGGTAGCCTCTTCGGCGCTCGGCCGCGCCAGGGGCGCGCCCGCCGTCCACGTGCGCGATGCGCCGGTGCCCCAGCTCGGCCAGGTGACGGACCGCGAGCTGGGCGCCCTGGACGTCGTCGGTCCGCACCACGTCGACCGCTCGGGAGCGCAGGCTGCGCGCGACCACGACGACGGGGAGCCGGGCCGCGAGCTCCTCGATCTGTGCGCTGCGCAGGCCCGGACCGAGCAGCACCAGCGCCTCGCAGCGGAACTCCAGGAGGGCCTCCACCGCCGACCGCTCCGGCCGGGAGGGCGCGGTCGCCCCCAGGACGAGGTCGTACCCGGTGCCGTCGGCCGCACGGTAGAGCTGCTCGACCAGCTCGGAGTGGAACTCCCGGTGCAGCCCGAAGACCACCCCGACGGTCCGGCTGCGGCTGCTGCCGAGCAGCCGGGCACGCCGGTCCGGGCGGTAGGCCAGCTCCTCCGCGGCGCGCATCACGCGCTGCGCGGCTGTCCGCGCTGGCGCCCGGCGCTCCCCTGAAGACGATCGACACCAGCGCCCGGGACACGCCCGCGCGTTCGGCCACGTCGTCCATCGTGACGCTGACCGGTCGGTGTGGCGACTTCATGGGCTCCTCCTCCGCGGACGCCAGCCTAGAGCGCTTCAGGTCGGGCTTGACCGGGGTCTCGTTGCGTGACGATACTAGAGCGCTCTAGTCGCCACGTCGAAGAGAGACAGACATGACGACGGACATCCACTCCGGCCTGGACCCCGTGCGGGTCGGGCTGGTCGGCGCGGGCCGGATCGGCACCTCGCACGCGACCCTCCTGGCCCATCGCGTGCCCGGTGCGCGCGTCGTCGCGGTCGCCGACCCCCGACCCGAGGCGGCGCGCCGCCTGGCGGACGGCATCGGCGCCCGGGCCGTCTCCGAGGTCGCCGACCTGCTCGCGGACCCGGAGGTCGAGGCGGTCGTCATCACGGCGTCCTCCACCGCCCACGCGGAGCTGGTCGACCGCGGCCGCGGGAGCGGGCAAGGCGGTCTTCTGCGAGAAGCCGATGGGCATGACGCTGGCGGAGATCGACCGGGGCATCGACGCGTGCGGCGCCGCCGGCGTACCGCTGCAGGTCGGCTTCAACCGCCGCTTCGCCCCCGAGTTCGCCGAGGCGCACCGTCTGGTGGTCGAGGGAGCGATCGGCACCCCCCAGCTGATGCGGTCGCTGACCCGCGACCCCGGCCTGGCGGACCCGGCTGCCGTCCCGCCGTGGACCATCTACACCCAGACCCTGATCCACGACTTCGACACCCTGAGCTGGCTCAACCCCGGGGCCGAGCCGGTGACCGTCTACGCCACCGCCGACGCGCTGGTCGCGCCGGACTTCAAGGACGCCGGGCTGCTGGACACCGCCGTCGTGGTGGTCACCTACGACAACGGCGCCCGGGCCGTCGCGGAGGCGAGCTTCTCCGCCGCCTACGGGTACGACGTCCGCGGCGAGGTGTTCGGCTCGCGCGGCATGGTCACGATGGGGGACGGCGCGGCCTCCTCGCTCGTGCACTCGACCGCCCGGGGCCGACACATCGAGACCGCGCGCGGCGACGTGGCGCTGTTCCGTGAGGCCTACACGGCCGAGTTCGAGGAGTTCACCGACGCGGTCCGTCAGAAGCGCACCCCCTCGGTGACCGGGACGGATGCCCGGCGCGCCCTGTCGATCGCGCTGGCGGCGGTCGAGTCGACCCGCACCGGCGCACCGGTCGACGTGTCGGCGGTGGACCCGCGATGAGCTTCACCCTCGCCGTCTGCGCCGAGATGGTGTTCACCGACCTCGCCATCGAGGACCGGGTGCGGCGCATCCACGACCTCGGCTTCGCCGTCGAGATCTGGGACTGGACCGCCAAGGACCTCGACGCCCTGGCCGCCACCGGCGCCACCTTCACCTCGATGACCGGGTACGTCGAGGGCGAGCTGGTCGACCCGGACGGGGCCGACGCGCTGCTCCGGACGGCCGAGCAGTCCGTCGCGGCCGCCGCCCGGCTGGGCAGCCCGAACCTCAACCTGCACGGCACCGGGCTGGACCCGAAGGGCCTGCCCGGTCCGGCCGGTGGACGACGTGACCGGGCCGATGTGGGTGGCCGCCGCCCGCACGCTCGCGCGGGTCGCCGAGCTCGGCGAGCGGGAGGGGGTGGTCTTCTGCCTGGAGAACCTCAACACCGCGGTCGACCACCCGGGCACCCCGTTCGCCCGGGCCGCCGACACCCGGAGCCTCGTGCAGGCCGTGGACAGCCCGCACCTGCGGATGAACCTGGACCTCTACCACGCCCAGATCGGCGAGGGGAACCTCGTCGAGCTCGTCCGCGAGAGCGTCCCGTGGGTGGGCGAGGTCCAGGTGGCCGACGTGCCCGGGCGCTGCGAGCCCGGCACCGGCGAGATCCACTACCCCGCGGTCGCCCGGGCCCTCCGGGACGCCGGCTACGCGGGCGTGGTCGGGCTGGAGGCGTTCGCGTCCGGCAGAGAGCGAGGCGGCGCTGGAGCGCTTCCGGGAGGCGTTCACGCTCGCGTGACCGACCGGCGTGAGTCGCGCGCTCCGACTCCCCGCCCACCGAGCCATCACCGAGCAGCTCACCGCCACCTGCAGCACTGGGCCATGGTCGGAACCGAGGTAAGGCCACCCGTGGCACTCGGACGGCGACCGAGCCCCACGCCCGCCAGGGCGGTGGTGAAGGGGAGCCGGTGTCGCCCGCACAGGGACACACCCAGTCAGACCTTCCCGCGCAGGATGCGGCGGAAGTACTGCACCGGCAGCACGTAACGGTCGAACCACCAGGTGAGGCGTCGCGGCCGGGCCGGGTCGACGAGGGGCACCGACGGCGCCGCCCGACCGCTCCTGTCGACCTCGACGAGCATCAGCCGGTGCCGACCCAGCGTGATCGGCATGACGGTGTAGCCGTCGTAGCGACGCAGGTCGCCGCCGTCTCGCGCGGCCACGAGGTTGTCCGCCAGCACGTCGACCTGGTGACGCAGCGCCCCACCCGAGGGACGCGTCCGCACGTCGGCGACGTCACCGAGCGACCAGATCGAGTCGTACCGCCGGTGCCGCATCGTCTCGGGGTCGATGTCGACCAGCCCGGCGGCCGACTCACCGGCGAGACCGCTCTCGGCGAGCCAGCCGGGAGCCCGGTAGCTCGGGACGGCGTGCGCGAAGTCCAGGCCCTCGAGAGTCCGGGTCCCGCCAGCCGTCTCGACGCTGAGGCTGCGCGCGCCCGGGTCGGCGCCGGTCACCCGGGCGTCCCGCAGCACCTCGACGCCGTAGGACGCGAGGCCGCGCTCCAGCCTCTCGTCGGCCTTGTCGACGCCGGTGACCGCGGAGCCGGGCAGGACCAGTCGCACCCGCACGTCGGCCGCCGACCCGGTCCGGCGCCAGTGGTCGCAGGCCAGGAAGAGCGGCTTCAGAGCCGTCGCGGCGCACGGTGCCGGCTCCGGGGGCACGGTGAAGACCACGGAGCCGCGCCGCAGGTCGCGCAGCGCCGGCCAGACCCGGTCGGCGGACCGGTCCACGAACGTCGACGCGGCCCAGCCCTCGTCGTACGCCGCCTCGAGGCCGGGCGCGGAGTCCCAGTCCTCGACGAGACCCGGGCACAGGACGAGCGTGTCGTAGGGCAGCTCGCGCCCCCCGCGGGTCCGAACGGTCGACGCCTCTGGGTCGACCGCGACCACGCTGTCCTCGACCCAGTCACATCCGGGCGGCACGACGGCGCGCATCGGCCGCAGGAGCCGCGCCAGGGAGGCCTGGCCGCCGCCGACGTAGTTGAGCAGCGGGCGGTAGCGGTGCACCTGTCGCTCGTCGACCAGGGTGACGCGCTCCGCGCCCAGCCGCACAATCCGCGCGGCCAGAGAGATCCCCGCGTTGCCGGCCCCCACCACCACGATGTTCTGCATGCCGTCCCGTTCCCCGGCGCCGACATCGCATGCCTGCGCCCGGGATCGAGCGGCGCGCCGACCGCGGCGCGTGGCGGCGGGCAGCGGCCGGGAGGCTCAGGCGTCGCCGAGGTCGGCGAGGGTGCGCTGCGCGATCCGGAAGGCGGTGTTGGCGTCGGGCACGCCGCAGTAGACCGCCGTCTGCAGCAGCACCTCCTTGATCTCCTCGACGGTGACGCCGTTGCGCCGGGCGGCACGCACGTGCATGGCCAGCTCCTCGTGGTGGCCGCGCGCCACCAGGGCCGTCAGGGTGACCAGCGAGCGGGACCGGCGGTCGAGGCCGGGCCGGGTCCAGATGCCGCCCCAGGCGTACTCGGTGATGAGCTCCTGGAAGTCGCGGGTCAGGTCCGTGGTGGCCGCGGTCGCCCGGTCGACGTGCTCGTCCCCGAGCACCGCCCGGCGCACCTCCATCCCGGCGGCCCGGACCTCGGCGACGGTCAGGTCGTCGCGGGACCGCGTGCCGAGGGCGTGCTCGCGGATGAGTCCGGCCACCTCGACCGGGGCCTCGACCGGGGCGAGGTGGGCGACGCCGGGCAGCTCCACGTAGCGCGCTCCCGGCACCCCGTCGGCGATCTCGCGCACCGTGGCCGGGGGCGTCGCGACGTCGTGACTGCCGGCGATCGCCAGCACCCGGCCGCGGATTTCGCCGAGCCGGTCGCGGACGTCGTGCTCGGCCAGGGCACCGCACACCGCGGCGTAGCCCGCGTCGTCGGCGTCGGAGAGCGCGTGCAGCAGGGCAGAGGCGGCGGCGGGCTCACGGTCGACGAAGCCGGGCCCGAACCAGCGCTCGGCGGACGAGGTGACCAGGGCGGGCGTGCCCGAGGCCCGGATGCTGTCGATGCGCTCCTGCCAGGACTCGGCCGTCCCGATCCGGGCGCCGGTGCAGAGCAGCGTGGCCGAGAGCACCCGCTCCGGCGCGTCGAGCAGGAGCCGCAGGCCGACCGCGCCGCCGACGGAGTCGCCGGCGTAGTGGAACGCCGGGGGGCGGAGGTCGGTGCCGAGCGCGTCGACGGCCTCCAGCACGTCGGCGGCCAGGCTCGCGACCGACACGGTCCCGAGGTCGGGGTCGGAGTCGCTGTTGGTGCCGTGGCCGGGGAGGTCCCAGCCGACGACCTGGAAGTCGTCCGCGAGGGCGGCGGCGACCGCAGACCAGAGCGTGACCGCGGACGTGCCCAGCGAGGGGCCGAGGACGAGCAGCGGCTGGTCGGGGCGACCGCCCAGGCGGACGACGGTGACGCTCATGCGGTTCCCTTTCGGTGGCGTGCGGCTTCCGCGCGGGCGAGGACCTCGTCGACGAGGTCCTCCACCAGGCCCTGGTACGCCGGAGCGGGGTCGCGACCGGCGACCTCGGCCATCGAGCGCTGCTCCGCGGTGACGGCGTCGCCGGCCGACTCCAGGTGCGTCGCCATCCGGTCGGGGTGCACCTCGAGCCCGTCGAGCAGCGACGTGGCCTGGGCGGCGGCGACCACCGTGCGGCGCAGCAGGGTGGCGAGCGTGTCCCACTCGGCGTGCCAGGCGCCGTCGGCCCGCTCGTCCACCTGCGCTGCCGCGGCGGCGTGCAGGGTGGCCGCGAGCGGGGGCGCGGTCAGCGCGGCGCGACGCACGAGCGCGGCGGTGGTCGGGTTGGCCTTGTGCGGCATGGTCGAGGAGCCGCCGGACCCGCCGCCGAGCTCCCCGATCTCGGGACGGCCGAGGACGAGCACGTCGTTGGCGATCCTCCCCCAGGCATCGGCCGCCTGAACGGCCGCGTCGGCGAGGCGGGTCACCGGGGCCCGCTGGGTGTGCCACGGCGCCGCGGTCGCCAGTCCCAAGGCGGGCGCGAACGCCGACCGGGCCGCCCGGGCGCGCTCACGCCCCCCGAGCTCGACGAGGGCCCCCAGGGTGCCGGCGGCGCCGCCGAGCTGCGCGGGGAAGGTGACCGCGGCGAGGTCGTCGTCGGCGTCGAGCAGCCCGTGCAGCCAGGTCGCGACCTTGGCCCCGAACGTCGTCGGGACGGCCGGCTGGGTCAGGGTGCGCGCGAGCATCGGCGTACCCCGGTGCTCTTCGGCCAGCTCGCACAGCCGGGTCACCTGGCCGGCGAGCTCTCGACGGACCCGGGCCACGGTGTCGCGCGCGCACATCATCACCGCCGAGTCGACCACGTCCTGGCTGGTCAGGCCGCGGTGCAGCCAGGTCCGGGCCTCCCCGTCGGCCCGCTCGCGCAGCAGCGCGACCAGCGGGATCACGGGGTTGCCGCCGGCCTCTGCGGCCACCCCGAGAGCCTCGCCGTCGCCGTCACCGACGAGCCCGGTCAGGTCGCGGGCGGCGTCCGCGGGAGCGATCCCGGCGGCGACCAGCCCGTCGAGCCAGGCCTGCTCGACCGCGACCAGGGCACGCAGCAGGCTCGCGTCCGACATCAGGCCGTCGGCGCGATGGTCGCCGGGCCACCACAGTGAGGTCACGCCGGTCAGTGTCCCGCGTGCCCGGGGAAGGTGAGGAACACGGTCTCGCCCTCGCCCTGGAGGCGCACGTCGAAGCGCAGCCCCTGGTCGTCGGCCACGCACATCAGGGTGGCGGCGCGCTCTCCCGCGGAACGCAGCAGCGCGTCCGGCGCCGCACCGTCGACGAGCGGCAGGTAGGCACGCGTGAAGAGGCGGTTGAGCAGCCCGCGCGCGAACACGGTGACCGCGAAGAACGGGAGCGCCCCGTCGACCGGCCCCGGAGCCAGCGTGGTGAAGGAGAAGCGCCCGGTCCGGTCGGTGCTCGCGCGGCCGAAGCCGGTGAAGGTGTGCCCGTCCCGGCGCAGCGACCCGGTGCGGCGCGGCACCTCGCCCCGCGGGTCCGCCTGCCAGATCTCGACGAGGGCGTCCTGGAGGCCGTCGCCGGACGCCGTCGCGGACGGTGCCGTGCAGCTGGACGGCCCCCGGGGTTCCAGGCGCGACGAGCTCACGGTCGCCCGGGTAGGGCAGGGCGTAGTGGAAGAACGGGCCGACGGTCTGGCCCGGGGTCGCCGCGAGGGTCACGCGTCCTCCTCCTCGGTCGGGGTGCGGTGCGCGCCGGTCAGCACGATGTCCCAGCGGTAGCCGGTGGCCCACTCGTGCTGGGTGAGGTCGTGGTCGTACGCCGCGACGAGCCGCTCGCGCGCCTTGGGGTCCACGATCGACTGGTAGATCGGGTCGAGGCCGAACAGCGGGTCACCCGGGAAGTACATCTGGGTCACCATCCGCTGCGTGAAGTCGGTGCCGAAGAGCGAGAAGTGGATGTGCGCGGGTCGCCACGCGTTGTGGTGGTTGCGCCAGGGGTAGGGACCCGGCTTGACCGTGGTGAAGCGGTAGGTCCCGTCGTCGTCGGTGAGGCAGCGGCCGACGCCGGTGAAGTGCGGGTCCAGTGGAGCCGGGTGCTGGTCGCGCTTGTGCACGTAGCGTCCGCCGGCGTTGGCCTGCCAGATCTCGACGAGCTGGCGGCGCACGGGCCTGCCGTCCCCGTCGACCACGCGGCCGGTCACCACCATCCGCTCCCCGACCGGCTCGCCGCCGTCCTGGATCGTGAGGTCGGCCTCGAGCGGGTCGATGTCCCGCTCGCCGAAGCAGGGGGCCCACAGCTCGACACCCTCGGGGTCGGCGTGGTGCAGGTCCTTGGTCGGGTACCGCAGCCGGCTGGACCGGTAGGGCGGGTAGTGCAGGCGCGGCTGGATCTCCTGGAGACCTGCGCGCTCGTAGTCGTCGCGAATCGCGGCGATCTCCTCGGAGATCGCCTGCTGCGGCTCCAGCGCCGGGGACGGTGGTGTGGCGGTCACCCGCCGAGGGTACGACCCGGCGTGTGTCGCCCGTCGCAGACGGCTTCCACTGAGTGGAAACCCGGCCTGGGCGGCGGGAGGTCCGGCTGCGACCGTGTGGGCCTCACGTGCGCCGACTCGGGCGCCGACGGAGCTTCCGTCCGGATGGCAAGGAGCAAGCATGACCAGTCCCACTCCCACCCCCACGGCGGGGACCGCCACCGGTGTCCGCAGCGCCTGGCCCGTGGCCCTGTGCTGGGTGGCCGTCGCCCTCGACGGCTTCGACCTCGTGGTCCTCGGCGCCGTGATCCCCGTGCTCTCCGCCACCGGCGCGCTCGGCTTCACCGACGCCTCGCTCACGACCGCGTCCACCATCGGCCTGGTCGGCGTCGGCATCGGCGCGGTCCTGATCGGGCCGCTGACCGACCGGTGGGGACGCCGGCTGCCGCTGATCGGCTGCATCGCGTTCTTCTCCGTCCTCACCATGGCCGTCGCCGCCGCCCAGTCGGTCACCTCCTTCACCGTGCTGCGCTTCCTCGCCGGCCTCGGGCTCGGCGCCTGCCTGCCCACCGCGCTCGCCTACATGAGCGAGCACGCCCGCGAGGGCCGCCGCGGCTCGGCGGTGACGCGGATGATGACCGGCTACCACGTCGGCGCGGTGGCGACCGCGCTGCTCGCGCTCTGGGTCATCGACGCGTGGGGCTGGCAGGCGATGTTCGTGATCGGCGGCGTCGCCGGGCTGCTCGTGGTGCCGCTGATGTGGCTGCGCCTGCCCGAGTCCCAGGCCTACCTCGACGCGCGTGAGCGGCTGCGGTCCGGGGCAGCCGACCACGTCGTGAAGGTGCGCAGCGCCGACGTCGCGCGAGGCCGGTTCCTGCGGGTGAGCATCGGCCTGTGGGTCGCCTCCTTCATGGGCCTGCTCCTCGTCTACGGCCTCAACACCTGGCTGCCCAAGATCATGGGCGAGGCCGGCTACTCGATCACCGCCGGCACCGGGCTCCTCCTGGTGCTGAACGTCGGCGCCGTGATCGGGCTGCTGGTCGCCGGCACGGTCGCCGACGCGCGCGGCAACAAGCCCTCGGTGCTGCTCTGGTTCGGGCTGGCCGCCGGCTTCCTCGCGGTGCTGTCGGTCCGGATGGAGAGCACGGTCCTCGTCTACGCCCTGGTGCTGCTCGCCGGCGTGTTCGTCTTCAGCGCCCAGGTGCTGGTCTACGCGTTCGTCGGCCACCTGTACCCGCCGGAGATCCGGGGCACCGCCCTTGGCATGGCCGCCGGCGTCGGCCGGGTCGGGGCCATCGTCGGGCCGTTCCTCGGGGGCGCGCTGGTCACGGCGGGCGTCGCCTACCCGTGGGGCTTCTACGCGTTCGCGATCGCCGCGGTGCTGGCCGTCGTCGCCCTGTCCACCGTCCCGGCCCACGTGACCGCAGCCCGCGACTAGCACGCCGCCGGCGCCCGCTTCCGGCCAGTGGAAGACTGGGCGCCATGGCCGGCAACAGCTCCGCACCCGGGACCTCCGTCACCGCGCGGGCGCTGTCGCTGCTGGCGGCCTTCGACGAGGATCACCGCCGGCTCGGGCTGAGCGAGCTGGCGGAGCGCAGCGGGCTGCCGCTGGCGACGGCGCACCGGCTCGTCGGCGAGCTGGTCGCCTTCGGGGCGCTGGCCCGCACCGCCTCCGGGGACTACGTCGTCGGGCGGCGGCTGTGGGACCTCGGCCTGCTGGCCCCGGTGCAGACCGGGCTGCGCGAGGCGGCCTCGCCGTACCTGCACGACCTGTACGGCGCCACGCTGGCCACGGTGCACCTGGCCGTGCGCGACGGCACGTCGGTGCTGTACGTCGACCGACTGCGCGGCCACGCGTCGGTCCCGGTGGTCAGCTCGGTCGGGTCGCGGCTGCCGCTGCACGCCACCGGGGTCGGCAAGGTGCTGCTGGCGCACGCGCCGGGCGAGGTGCAGGGCCACGTCGCTGGCACACCTCACCCGGGAGACGCCGTACACGATCACCCAGCCGGGTCTGCTGCGTCGCCAGCTCGCGCGCGTCGTGCGGGACGGCTACGCGACGACGGTCGAGGAGATGAGCCTGGGCGCCTGCTCGGTCGCGGTGCCGATCCGCCGCGGCGGCGACGTGGTCGCCGCTTTGGGCCTGGTCGTGCCGTCGCTGCGCAAGGACCGTCCGAAGCTGGTGGCCGCGCTGGAGGTGGCCGCGCGTGGCATCGGCCGCGCGCTCGGCCCTTCGCCCACGGGTGGCTGAGGGCGCCCGGGGTCAGCCCTGCGGCCAGCCGGTGTAACCCTCGGCCAGGTAGGTGGACCCGGCCCGCGACGACACGAGCGTGTGCAGCTCACCCAGCTGGCGGCGCTCGTCGAAGTCCGAGGTGTCCGCCGGGCGGTGCAGCATCGTGGTCATCCAGTAGGAGAAGTGCTGGGCCCGCCAGACCCGGGTGAGCGCCCGGTCGGTGTAGTCGTCGAGCGCGCCGGGGTCCTGCTTGACGATCGCGCGCTCCAGCAGCTCCGCCAGCACCCGCACGTCCGCCAGGGCCAGGTTGAGGCCTTTCGCCCCGGTCGGCGGGACGGTGTGCGCGGCGTCGCCGGCCAGCAGCAGCCGCCCGTGGCGCATCGGTGACTGCACGAAGCTGCGGAACGGCAGCACCGTCCGCTCGGTCACCCGCCCCTCGCGCAGGCTGAAGCCGTCGCTGCCGGCCAGCCGGGCCTGCAGCTCGGACCAGACCCGGTCGTCGGTCCAGGCGTCCGGGTCCTCACCGGGGTCGCACTGGAAGTACATCCGCTGCACCTCGTCGGTGCGCTGGCTGATCAGGGCGAAGCCGCGGTCGGACCGGGCGTAGACCAGCTCGGGTGCGCTCTTGGGCGCCTCGCAGAGGATGCCGAACCACGCGAACGGGTACTCGCGGAAGGACCGCTCGGGCCCGGCCACCAGGTCCCGGCAGATGCTGCGCGACCCGTCGGCGCCGACGACGTAGTCGGCCACGATCTCGTGCCGCCTGCCGTCGGGGTCGGCATAGGTGACGCGGGGCGCGTCGACCACGTCGTGCACCGCCGTGTCGGCGATGCCGAAGCGGACGTCTCCCCCGTCGCGGGTGCGGGCCCGGTGCAGGTCGACGAAGACGTCGGTCTGCGGGTAGAGCCACACCGACGCCCCGACCAGGTCCTCGAAGTCGACGTGGTGGCTCTCCCCGTCGAAGCGCAGGTAGATGCCCCCGTGCCGGTCCCCGTGGCTCAGCACGCGACCGTCCACGCCGCTCTCGCTGAGCAGCCGCACGCTGTCACGCTCGAGGATGCCGGCGCGGTGGGTGGTCTCGATCTCGCGGACGGTGCGGTGGTCGACCACCACCGTCTCGATGCCGGCGACGTGCAGCAGGTGGGACAGCATCAGACCGGCCGGTCCGCCGCCGACGACGGCGACCTGCGTGCGGGTCGTGCTGGCGAACGACGTCATGGCCACCTCCGGGTCCGGTCGGAGCGACCCTACGGAGGGCGGTCGGGTCGGGCGCGGTTCGCTTTCCGCTCAGCGGAAGTCGGCCGCGGCGAGCTCCCGCGCCTGCAGCGCGATCCAGGCGTCGGCGCGCACCTGGGCGTCGTCGAGCGACCCGCCGAGGGCACGCTCCAGGTGGGCGACGCGGTTGCGCACCGTGTTGCGGTGGACACCCAGCTCCTCGGCGACGTGCTGGCGCGAGCCGAGGTGGCGCAGGAACGACCCCAGGGTCTCCAGCAGCAGGTCCCGGTCCGGGCCGGTCAGGCCGCCCAGGAAGCCGGCCGCGAAGTCCCGGGCCTGCTCGCGACCCAGGAACGACAGGGCGCCCTCGGCCATCACCCGGTCCCACTCCCCCAGCCGGGACTGGTCGGTCGTCTGGGCCAGCGCGTGGCCGGCGGTGCTGAACGCCCGGGCGGCGTCACCCGGGGAGGTGTCGGCCCCGACGCCGACCCGGAGGCCGAGGTCGAGCAGCCGCCCGGCGACCGCGTCGGCGGAGGCCGCCGCCACCAGCACCCGCAGCTCCGCGTCGACGACCGCCGCGACCGAGCGGGTCCGCTCGGCCTGCCGGAGGGCGTCGTCGAGGGCCTCGTCCCCGCCGGTGGCGCGCAGGAAGCGCAGCGAGCGGGGCAGCCGCACCGTCTCCTGCCGTCCGACCGCGCCGAGCACGAGCTCCGCGGCCCTGGTCTCGCCGGCGACGAGCAGCTCCAGCGCCCGACCCCGCAGCCGGCGCGCCGTCGCCAGGCGGTCGTTGGCCCGCTCCGCGGCGAGACTGAGCAGCGCGACGGTGGTGCCGACGGCGCTGCGCTGGCTCTCGGCGAGCCGCCCCGGCGCGTGCGCGGCGAGGTACGACGACGGCCTCCCGCGCAGCCCGACGGGGTGCACCACGGTGGTGCCCGCCGCGTGGCTCCTGCTCGCGGCCGCCCGCAACCCCTGCGGCCGGATCCGCTCCAGCTCCTCGGCCAGCGCGTGGGGCTCCAGCCCCGGCCGCCCGGCACCGCGTCCGGCGAGGACCGCGCCGTCGGGGGCCACCAGGCAGGTGTCCCCCGCCAGGGCGTCGGCCAGGCGGGCCAGCAGCGTCTCGGTGTCGTCCTCGCGCAGCGCCGCCTGGGTGAGCACCCGCTGCGTCTGCAGCAGGTCCCGGGCGGCCGTCCGCTCCGCCTCCTCCAGCAGCCGGGCGGTCGCCCGGCTGACGGCGACGAAGCTCGTGGGCCGCGGCACCTGCACCAGGTTCAGCCCGGCCGCCCGGCACGCCCGGAGCAGGGACGCCGGCACACGGCGATGGGTGAGCCCGACCCCCAGCCCGAGCGCGGCCACCCGCGCCGCTACGAGCCGGTCGACGTACGGCGTCCACTCCGACCGCCAGCCGGCCGTGTCGAGCCCGGTGGTCAGCAGCAGCTCCCCGCCCTCGAGGTACGGCGTCGGGTCGGCGAGCTCGCTGGTGGCCACCCAGCGCACGTCGGACCGTTCGTCGGCGAGGTGCACCGGGACCAGGCCGAGCGCGGGGAGATCGAGTACGTCACGGACGGAGACCATGGGGGCCATGTTTGCACAATCTGGGTCGGGCCTCGTTGTGCACTGGCTGCCCTACCGGTGGACGCGCCGCACCTCCTAGCGTCGGTGCCACCGACCGGACAGGAGCAGCCATGACCCTCACCCCGACCCGACCCGGCGACACCGTCCCCGCCGAGGTGCGGGACCTCGTCTCGTCGCTGTCCACCGAGGGCACCGGCCGCGACACCTTCCTCGTCGTCGACCCGGCCACGGGCGAGCGAGTCGCGGAGGTCCCCGACGCGGCCGCCTCCGACGCGGCGGCCGCGGTCGACGCGGCGGCCGCAGCCTTCCCCGCCTGGGCGGCCACGCCCCCGCGCCGGCGCTCCGAGGTCCTGCACCGGGCCTTCGAGCTGATGGTGACCGACCTCGACCGGCTGGCCGGGCTGATCGCGCTGGAGAACGGCAAGTCGCTGCCCGACGCGCGCGCGGAGGTCACCTACGCCGCGGAGTTCTTCCGCTGGTTCGCCGAGGAGGCGGTGCGCCCGGACGGCGGGTACGGCGAGGCTCCGGCCGGCGGCACCCGCACGATCGTCACCAGCCGGCCGGTGGGGGTCGCGGCGCTCGTGACGCCGTGGAACTTCCCCGCGGCGATGGCCACCCGCAAGGTCGGCCCGGCCCTGGCCGCCGGCTGCACGGTCGTGCTGAAGCCGGCCGCCGAGACCCCGCTGACCGCGCTGGCCGTCGCCGACGTGCTGCGTGCCGCCGGCGTCCCCGACGGCGTCGTGAACGTGGTGGCGACCACCCGGCCCGGCGACGTGGTCGGGACGTGGCTGGCCGACCGGCGGGTCCGGAAGATCTCCTTCACCGGCTCGACGGGCGTCGGCCGCACCCTGCTCGCGCAGGCCGCCGAGCGGGTCGTCTCCTCCTCGATGGAGCTCGGCGGCAACGCGCCGTTCGTGGTCGCCGCCGACGCCGACCTCGAGGCGGCGGTGGCCGGCGCGATGGTCGCGAAGTTCCGCAACGGCGGGCAGGCCTGCACCGCGGCCAACCGGTTCTACGTGCACGCCGACGTCGCCGAGGAGTTCACGTCCCGGTTCGGGGCCGCGGTGGAGGCGCTGACGGTCGGTCACGCCTTCACCCCCGGCACCGAGATCGGCCCGCTGGTCAGCGACCGGGCCGTCGACGGCGTCCGCGGCTGGGTGGAGCGCGCCCTCGCGGCCGGCGCCCGGGTGAGCCACCAGGCGCCCACCCCGGTCGGCCCCTCGAGCCCGTCCGGGGCGTTCTTCCCGCCGACCGTGCTCGTCGACCTGCCCCGCCGACGCCGAGGTCCTGCAGGACGAGATCTTCGGCCCGGTCGCCCCGGTCGTCACCTGGCGCACCGAGGACGAGCTGCTCGCCGCCGTCAACGGCACGGAGCTCGGCCTGGCGGCGTACGTCTACTCACGCGACCTCGGCTGGGCGCTGCGCCTCGCCGAGCGCGTCGACGCCGGCATGGTGGGCGTCAACCGCGGCGTCGTGTCCGACCCGTCCGCACCCTTCGGCGGCGTGAAGCAGTCCGGCCTCGGCCGCGAGGGCGCCCGCGAGGGCCTCCGCGCGTTCACCGAGACCCAGTACTTCTCCGTCGACTGGTGAGACGACCCCTCCGCGGTCCTCGGGGTGGTTCCCGCGGGGTGACTGCGGACGAATCACGACCAACGGCACTGACCGTGCATCCTGAGACCCGAAAATGAGGCGTCCGGGGGATACCCGTCCGCCGCGTCGGGTGCCAGCCTTGAGCCGGGCCGGGGGGCCGAACGGGGGTGGCGCCCATGCGCCAGGTCGTGTCCGCGGCGGCGGCACTCACCGCTGCCGGTCTGACGGTGCTGCCGATGGGCGCGGTCGACCCGGCAGACCGGGCCGACGAGGTGGCGTGCGCGGTCGGCTGCGCAGGGCCCCCCGGGCCGGCCGCGACGGTCCCGACCCGACGGTCAGGGGGTCGGCAGAGCAGCTGGCTGCGGCTGCGGCGCAGCGGGACGGTGGTCGTGACCCAGCTCGGACCGACCTGCGGCGGGCACGCGCCCGCCCGGGCCTCGGGCGACTGACCTCCCGCGCCCGGTGGGACCACGACTCGCCTGCGGCTTCCGGGTGACTCCCGCGACGTGACAGCCGAGCCCGCGTCCCTCCGTCAGGCCAGCACGTCGGCGAGCGGGGTGCTGTCCAGGCCGTGGGCCTCCGCGACCGGGGCGTTGGTCAACCGGCCGGCATGGGTGTTCAGCCCCAGCGCCAGCGACGGGTCCGCAGCCAACGCCTCGCGCCACCCCTTGTCGGCCAGCGCCACCGTGTAGGGCAACGTCGCGTTGGTCAACGCATACGTGCTCGTGTTCGGCACCGCACCGGGCATGTTCGCAACGCAGTAGAACACCGACTGGTGCACCGGATACGTCGGATCCGCGTGCGTGGTCGGCCGGGTGTCCTCGAAACAACCCCCCTGGTCCACCGCGATGTCCACCAGCACCGACCCCGGCTTCATCTGCGACACCAGCTCGTTCGACACCAGCTTCGGCGCCCGCGCACCCGGGATCAGCACCGCCCCGATCACCATGTCCGCCTCCCGCACCTGCTGCGCGATCGCCAGCTTCGACGACGCCAACCCGTGCACCCGGTTGTTGTACCGCCAAAACGACAACCGCAGCTTGTCCAGATCGGTGTCCAACAACGTCACATCCGCACCCATCCCCAACGCGATGTTCGCCGCGTTCTGCCCCGAGACCCCCGCACCGATGATCACCACCTTCGCATTGGCCACCCCACCGACCCCACCCATCAACACACCCCGACCACCCGAGGCCCGCATCAACGAGTGCGCCCCCACCTGCGGCGCCAGACACCCCGCCACCTCACTCATCGGATACAGCAACGGCAACCCACCCGAAGGCAGCTGCACCGTCTCATAGGCGATCGCCGTCACCCCCCGAGCCACCAGCTCCTCGGTCAACGCCCGATCCGCCGCCAGATGCAGATACGTGAACAGCACCTGCCCCTCCCGCATCCGCGCATACTCCTCGGCCACCGGCTCCTTGACCTTCAACACCAGCTCACCGACACCCCACACCTCATCGGCCGACTCCAACAGCTTCGCCCCCGCCGCCACATAGTCCTCATCCAGGATCTGCGACCCCACCCCCGCACCCGCCTCCACGAACACCTCATGCCCGTGCTGGGTCAGCTCGTGCACCCCCACCGGCGTGAGCGCCACCCGGTACTCATGGTTCTTGACTTCCTTCGGAACGCCGATCCTCATGGCAGGCGGGACCTTTCGTCGGTTGGTCTCGTGCGGGTCTGGGTCAGAGTCGGTCGAGGGCGCCGGAGAGGACCTCGCGGAGCTTCTGCTCGATCTCGTCGAAGTGCGTCTGGTCGCAGATCAGCGGCGGGGCGACCTGGACCACCGGGTCGCCGCGGTCGTCGGCGCGGCAGTAGAGGCCCGCGTCGTACAGCGCCTTGGAGAGGTAGCCGCGCAGCAGCTTCTCCGACTCCTCGTCGTTGAAGGTCTCCTTGGTGGCCTTGTCCTTGACCAGCTCGATGCCGTAGAAGTAGCCGTCGCCGCGGACGTCGCCGACCACCGGCAGGTCGAGCAGCTTCTCCAGCGTCGACCGGAACGCGCCCTCGGTCTCGCGCACGTGCTTGTTGATGCCCTCGCTCTCGAACGCGTCGAGGTTGGCCAGCGCGACGGCGGTCGAGACCGGGTGCCCGCCGAAGGTGTAGCCGTGCAGGAAGGTGTTGGTGCCCTGCAGGAACGGCTCCATCAGCCGGTCGGTGGCCACCATGCCGCCCAGCGGCGCGTAGCCGGAGGTGAGACCCTTGGCGAAGGTGATCATGTCGGGCTGGTAGTCGTAGCGCTCGGCGCCGAACATGTGCCCGAGACGGCCGAACGCGCAGATCACCTCGTCGGAGACGAGCAGCACGTCGTACTCGTCGCAGATCTCGCGCACCCGCTGGAAGTAGCCGGGCGGCGGCGGGAAGCAGCCGCCGGAGTTCTGGACCGGCTCGAGGAAGACGGCCGCGACGGTGTCGGCGCCCTCGTTCTCGATCGCGACCGCGATCTGGTCCGCGGCCCAGCGACCGAAGGCCTCCGGGTCGGCCTGGCCGTCGGTGTGCGGGAGGAAGTCCGGGGCCCGGTAGATGTTGGTGTTCGGCACCCGGAACGTCGACGGGACGAGCGGCTCGAACGGCGCCTTCATCGGCGGCAGGCCGGTGATCGACAGGGCGCCCTGGGGCGTGCCGTGGTAGGCGATGGCCCGGCTGATCACCTTGTGCTTGGTGGGCCGGCCGGTCAGCTTGAAGTAGTTCTTGGCCAGCTTCCAGGCGGTCTCGACGGCCTCTCCGCCGCCGGTGGTGAAGAACACCCGGTTGAGGTCGCCGGGCGCGTAGCCGGCGACCCGCTCGGCCAGCTCGATCGCGTTGGGGTGCGCGTAGGACCAGATCGGGAAGAAGGCGAGCTCCTTCGCCTGCCGGCCCGCGGCCTCGGCGAGGTCCTCGCGGCCGTGCCCGAGCTGGCTGACGAACAGCCCGGCGAGCGCGTCGAGGTAACGCTTGCCCTTCGCGTCGTACACGTAGGCGCCCTCGCCCCGGACGATCACCGGGACGTCGGCCTTCTCATAGCTGGAGTGCCGGGTGAAGTGCATCCAGAGGTGGTCGCGCGCGGACTTCTGCAGGTCTGCGTAGGTCTCGGGGTGCAGGGCGTCCGTCGGGTTCTGGGAGCGGTGCTGGTCGGCGGTGGACATCGGGTATCGATCCTCGGAGAGGGGATGGGGGTACGTCGCCCCATCCTGCCGGTCACCGCGCAACAGTGCAAGCGGATCCATCGCTGTTTGCGGCCGCGATCTGCGGAATCAGTGGCCCGCGTTCGGTTCCATCGCGCGATTCGGTATTGACTGAGTTTTCAGTTCGGCGCACACTGGCGTGGTCCGTCTTCCCAGCGCCGAGGTGACCCGTGCCCGAGCCCGACGAGTCCCGCTGATGGACCGCCGCACCTCGATCCTGCGCGCGGCCGCGCGCCGGATCGCCCGCGACGGCGTGCGCGGCCTGCGGGTCAACGACGTGGCGGAGGAGGCGGGGGTCTCCCCCGGCCTGCTCTACTACCACTTCACCGACCGCGCCGGCCTGCTCGGCGCGACGCTCGACTACGTCAACGCGCACGTCGACGACGTGCGGGCCCGTGGCCTGAGCGGCGAGCAGACGCCGTTCGAGGAGCTCGAGCACCGGCTGCTCGCGGAGATCGCCGACGACCACGAGATCCGCGAGAACTCGGCGGCCTGGAACGAGCTGCGCGCGCTCGCCGTCTTCGAGACCGACCTGCGGGGGCCGATGCGGCGGTCCACCGACTCCTGGGTCGCCGAGGTCGCCGGCTCGGTCGCGGCCGTCGAGGCCCTCGGTGCCGAGCGCGACGACGGCGGGCCGGACCCGGTGCGCACCGCCCAGCTCCTCACCGCCCTCGTCGAGGGGCTCTCCGGCCGGTGGCTGGCCGGCGGGCTGTCCCGGGAGGAGGCGCACGGCCTGCTCTCCGAGGCGCTCCGACGTCTCGTTCCCGCCCCGGCCACGGCCGGCACCGCACCCACGCCCCCGTCCGAGGAGACACCGTGAAGCTGCTGACCAACCTCACCCCGCCCGGGTCGCCGGCCCGCACCCGCCGGCCTCAGCGTGCCCCGCTGCGCGTGGGGCTCGTCCAGCACGCCTGGCGTCCGGACGCCGAGCAGCTCACCGGGGTGCTCATCGACGCGATCGGCGTCGCGGCGGGCGAGGGCGCCCGGGTGGTGTTCCTGCCGGAGCTGACGCTGTCGCGGTATCCCGCACACGAGCGGGCCACCGGGCGACCCGGCGACACCGCCGAGCAGCTCACCGGCGGACCGACGTACGCCTTCGCCGCCGATGCCGCCCGGACGCACGGCGTCTTCGTGCACGCCTCGCTCTACCAGAGCGCGGACGACCCGGACGGCCCCAACGACGGCCCCAACGACGGACGGGGCCTCAACACCGCGATCCTGGTCTCCCCCGACGGCGAGCTCGTCGGTCGCACCCACAAGCTGCACATCCCGGTGACCGACGGCTACTACGAGGACACCTACTTCCGGCCGGGCCCCGCGGAGGACCCCCACCCCGTCTACGCGGTCGAGGGCCTCGACGGGGTCCGGCTGGGCCTGCCGACCTGCTGGGACGAGTGGTTCCCCGAGCTGGCCCGCGCCTACTCCCTCGGCGGTGCGGAGCTGCTCGTCTACCCCACCGCGATCGGCTCCGAGCCGGCGTTCCCCGACTTCGACACCCAGCCGCTGTGGCAGCAGGTGATCGTCGCCAACGGCATCACCGCGGGGACGTTCATGGTGGTGCCCAACCGCACCGGCGTGGAGGGCGGGCTCAGCTTCTACGGGTCGTCGTTCGTCTCCGACCCCTACGGCCGGGTGCTCGTGCAGGCGCCACGCGACGAGGAGGCCGTTCTGGTCGCCGACCTCGACCTCGACCAGCGCCGCGACTGGCTCGACCTGTTCCCGTTCCTCACCACCCGGCGGCCGGACACCTACGCCGCGCTGACCGCGCCGGTCGACCCGGGCCTGCCGTACGGCGAGGTGCGGGGGTGAGCGCCGGCTCGACGTGGCGGATGCCCGCCGAGACCGCACCGCACGAGTGCACCTGGATGGCCTTCCCGCCGGCGTCGCCGTCCCTCGGGGCGAACGCCGCCGAGATCGAGGTGGCCCGGGTCGCGTGGACCGAGACCGCGCACGCGGTGCTGGGTTTCGAGCCGGTGGTGATGATGGTCGACCCGTCCGACGTGGCGACCGCGCGCCGGATGCTGTCCGCGGAGATCGCGCTCGTCGAGCAGCCCCTCGACGACGCGTGGATGCGCGACATCGGCCTGACCTTCGTGCTCGACGAGGACGGCCGGCTCGGGGGCGTCGACTGGACGTTCAACGGCTGGGGCGGGCAGGACTGGGCCACCTGGGATCGCGACAGCAAGGTGGGGGCCGCGATGGTCGAGGTCGCCGGCTGCCACCACCTACCGTCGACCTTGGTCAACGAGGGCGGCGGCCTCCACGTCGACGGGCTCGGCACCGTGCTCCTCACCGAGACCGTCCAGCTCGACCCGGGCCGCAACCCCGGCCTGGGCAGGGTCGACGTGGAGCGCGAGCTCGCCGCCCGGATCGGTGCGGACACGGCGGTCTGGCTGCGCCGCGGGCTGACCCGCGACTACGAGCAGTTCGGCACCCGTGGCCACGTCGACATCGTCGCCACGATCCCGTCCCCGGGCCGCGTGCTCGTGCACGACCAGCGCAGCCCCCAGCACCCCGACCACACGGTCACCGCCGAGGTGGTGGAGACCCTGGCTCGCAGCACCGACGCGCGGGGCGAGCCGTTCGACCTGGTGCGGCTGCCCGCCCCGGCCACGCTGCGCGACGAGGACGGCTTCGTCGACTACTCCTACGTCAACCACCTCGTCGTCAACGGCGGCGTCGTCGCCGGCACGTTCGACGACCCGCACGACGACGAGGCGCTCGAGCTGCTCGCCTCGGCGTACCCCGGCCGCGAGGTGGTCGGCGTCGACGCCCGGGAGATCTTCGCCCGGGGCGGCGGCGTCCACTGCATCACCCAGCAGCAGCCCCTTCGCGCTGCGAGGTGACCTCCTCCGCGATCAGTCCGCGGGCTCGTCCGGCTCCAGCCACTCCGCCGGCGCGAACTCGCGGCCGAAGTCGAGACAGGCCTCGTTCTCACAGGTGCCCTGGGTCTCGAAGAGGGCCCCGGCGTTGCCGGAGACCGCGAGCAGGTCGTGGCTCTCACGCGAGAGGTGACCGCCGTGGCGCAGCGGCTGTCCGCACGAGGGGCAGAGGGGATCCAGCAGCTCCGACGCTTCGCCCATGGCTCCCACGGTAGGAGGTTGTCTCCCGCCTGACCATGGCGAAGCCGGGTCAGGGAGCGAGCCGTCGGGAGCGCGAGGCTCAGCGCAGCGCCATCGAGCCGGACACGTCCGGCTCCCAGGGCAGCGCGGTGTGCTCGGCGATGCGTCGGTCCAGGGCGGCGGCGACGTCCTCGGGCCACGGGGCGGTGTGCCGGGTGCCCATGTCGATGTGGAGGAAGATCTCCTCCATCACGAAGCTCAGCCGCCGGTGCGACTCGTCGAGCAGGTAGACCAGGGCGTGCGCGGCCCGCTCGCTGCGGCCGAGCAGGCGCACGCGCGTCGACATCTTGTCGCCGGTGCGCAACTCGTTGAGATAGATGAGGTGGTGCTCGGCGGAGAAGCACGCGTGCCCCTGGGCAGGCCAGTTCTGCGGGATCCCCTGCTCGACCAGGGCCTCGTCGAGCCCCTCGCTGGCGATGCCTGTGTAGTGGCGGACGTTGAGGTGCCCGTTGACGTCCTCGAACGCGATCGGGACCGGCTGCTCGGCGTACGCCGGCAGGCCGGCGAGCTGGTCGTAGGTGGGGTGGGATCGAGTCACGGGCGTGACGATACGTGACCGTCGCCGGCCGCCGTGCACACGCGGTCAGAGCTCGACGTAGACCTCGTCGTCCTCCACGACGACGTCGTACGTCGTCAGCGAGGACGGCTTGCGCCCGAGCGCGATCAGCTTCCGCGACCAGCGGGGCATGTCCACGCCGGCGAAGCCGGGCGCCCAGTCGAGGTTCTCCCCGGACCGCAGGTCGAACCGGGAGTTGTGCCACGGGCAGACCACCTCGCCCTCGGCGTAGCGGACCCCGCCCGGCCCCCTCGAGAGCGGAAATCCCATGTGCGGGCAGCGGTTGCGCGCCGCGCACAGCGAGCCCCCGGCCAGGCCGACGACGAGGGACGTGCCCCCGGCCTCCACCGCGTGGAGCTTCCCGTCGGCGAAGTCCGCCACGTTCCCGACCCTGACCCGACCGGACATGTCGCCTCCCTCCACCTCGGTGTACCCGCCCCTCGTTCTACCACCATCAGCCACCAGGGCTCGGCACGACAGCGAGACGTTTGACCATGCGCTGCCCCACCGCGTCCGCCTCGACGACCTCGTAGCCCAGGGCGTCGTACAGGGCGATGGCGGCGGCGTTGCCCGCGAACACGTTCAGGCCGATCCGCTGCAGACCGAGCCCGGCGGCCACGTCCTCGGCGAGCAGCATGAGCGCGCGGCCGTAGCCCTTCCTGCGCTCGCCCGGCTCCGTCTCCACGTTGTAGACCCAGGCGAGCGGGCCGGCGTCGTCACGCTGCTCGGCCAGCCACAGCGTCCCCACCCGATTCCCGTCGGAGCGGGCCACGGAGAAGTGGTGCCGCGGGGTCGTCTGCCCCAGCGGCAGCAGGCGTGCATGGTCTTGTTCGGCCTTGGCCTCGGCATCGTCGCGGCTCATGCCGCCGTGCCGCACCATCTGCTCGACGTAGTCGGCCCGCTGAGCGGCGTACCAGAGATGCCACTCGGCCGTGGTCATCGGGTGCAGGGTCACCCGGGGCTCTGCCATGGGTGGCATCGTGTCACTCCCGACACGTCGGCAGGGGCTCGTCAGCGGGGCGCGGGCGTCGCGCGCGTCGCGCCGCCCGTCGATCAGCTTCCGCCGACGCGGTGGTGGATGACGGTAGGCCGGTCCGCACGGAGCGCGTCGGCGGCGAGGCGTCCGATCTCCGCGACGTCGGCGGCGACGACTCCGTGCGCGCCGATCGCCCGCGCCAGAGCGGGGAAGTCGGGCCGGTAGAGGTCCACCGCCTGCGGCTCGATGCCGCGGTCGACCATCTGCTCCCGGATCTCGGCGTAGCCACCGTTGTCGACGATGACGACCGGGAGGGCGAGACCCAGCTCGGTGGCGGTGACGAGCTCCTGGATGCTGAACATGGCCGCGCCGTCGCCGAAGACTCCGACCACCGGCCGCGAGGGGTCGGCCACCTTGGCGCCGATCGCGGCGGGAAGGCCGTAGCCGAGGGTGGCGTAGCCGGTCGGGTAGAGCAGCCGGTTCGCCGGGGTGAACGGCCAGTGATGGACGGTGCCGTAGTAGGTCACCTGCGAGCTGTCACCCGCGACCACGGTGTCCGCCGGGAGGGCGGCGTGGAGCACTCGCTGCACCTCGGCCCACGGCCCGGCGTCCGCGTCGGCGTCCGCCTCGATCGCCGACCGCAGGCCCGGGTCCACGGCCCTGGAGGCGAACCCCTTCTGCCGGAGCACCTCGACGACGTCGCCCAGCACGACGGCGGCGTCCGCGAGGACGGCCAGGTCGGCGGCGACGTTCTTGTGCAGCTGGGCGGAGGCGAGATCGACCCGGACGACCGTACGTCGCCCCGGGTGGCCGGGCTCCACCACGCCTCCCCACAGGTCCGAGTCGCCGAGCTCGGAGCCGACGACGACCAGCAGGTCCGCGTCGTTGATCGCGCGGTGCGCGGCGGGCAGGCGCACGCTCGCGCCGAGCGCGGCCGCGTGCGACTCGTCGAGGATGCCCTTGCCGTTGACCGTGCTGAGCACCGGGACCCCGAGGTCGGCCAGCGCGCGCACCGGACCCGTCGCGGCTCGCGCGCCGCCGCCGACCACCAGCAGCGGCCTGCGCGCGCCGTCGAGAAGGGCCGCGATCTCCTCGGCACGGGCTGCCCCGGGGCCCACCGGGTCGGGTAGGGGCCGCACCGGCACCGGACGGCGTACCCATTCCCCCTCCAGGACGTCGACCGGCACCTCGAGGTGCACGGGTCGCGGTCGCGAGGTCGCGAACTCCGCGAAGACCGCGGCCAGCACCTCGGGGATCTCGTCGGCCGACTCGACCCGGATGCTCCGGCCGGTCACCGCGTCGAGAGCCGCCTGCTGGTCCTTGACCTCGTGCAGCCAGCCGACGTCGGCGCGCTCCTGACCCCGCGGCGGGCCCGGTGACACGGCCAGCACCGGGACCGAGTCCGCGTAGGCCGTGGCCAGCGCCGTGACGGCGTTGGTGATCCCCGGACCGGAAGTGGTGACCAGCACCCCCGGCCGGCCGGTGACCCGGGCGTAGCCGTCGGCGGCGTAGCCGGCTCCCTGCTCGTGGCGGGTGACGACGTGCCGGATGTCCGAGGCCGGCAGGTAGCGGTACAGCTCGAGGTTGTGGGTGCCGGGGATGCCGAAGACGTCACGGACCCCGTGTGCGGCGAGGGAGTCGACGACGGCGGCGCCCCCGGTGGCCGGCTCAGACATCGGCGACCCGTGGGGCGGAGGCCATCGCGCTGACCAGCTCGTATGCCGCGTGGGCCGCGGCGATGCCAGTGACCTCGGCGTGGTCGTAGGCCGGCGCGACCTCGACGATGTCGGCCCCGACCAGGTTGAGCCCGGAGAAGCCGCGCAGGATGTTGAGCAGCTCGCGGCTGGTCAGCCCGCCCGCCTCGGGCGTGCCGGTCCCGGGCGCGAACGCCGGGTCGAGGACGTCGATGTCCAGCGAGACGTAAGTCGGCCGGTCGCCGACCCGCCGCTTGATCTGCTCGACGGCGCCGCGCCAGCCGAGGTCGTCCATGTCGTGCGCGCCGATGACCTGGAAGCCGAGCACCTGGTCGTCGGTCAGGTCCTGGCGGGAGTAGAGCGGGCCCCTGATCCCCACGTGCATGCTGCCGGTCCTGTCGATCAGGCCCTCCTCGGAGGCCCGGCGGAACGGGGTCCCGTGGGTGAGCGGGGCGCCGAAGTAGGTGTCCCAGGTGTCGAGGTGCGCGTCGAAGTGCACCACAGAGATCGGGCCGTGCAGCTCGTGCATCACCCGCAGCAGGGGTAGGGCGATGGTGTGGTCGCCGCCGATGGTGATCAGCTTGTCGCTCCGCTCGAGCACCGTTCGGGCGCCGTCGTCGATCTGCTTGACGGCGGTCTCGATGTCGAAGGGGTTGCAGGCGACGTCGCCGGCGTCCACGACCTGCTGCACCGCGAACGGCTCGACGTCGAGCACCGGGTTGAAGTCGCGCAGGAGCTTGCTCGACGCCCGGACGTGGGCGGGTCCGAACCGGGCGCCGGGACGGTAGCTCACCCCGGAGTCGAACGGCACGCCGAGCACCGCCACGTCGGCCCGCTCGACCTCGTCGAGGCGGGGCAGGCGTGCGAACGTGGGGGGACCGGTGAAGCGGGGGACCTGGGTCGCGTCGACCGGGCCGCGGGGGGCCGGGGTGGAGTTCATGACAACACCTTCGAGAGGAACGACTGGGTGCGGGCGTGCTGGGGGTTGCCGAAGAGCTCGGCGGGCGGGCCCTGCTCGACGATGACGCCGCCGTCCATGAAGACGACCCGGTCGCAGACCTCGCGCGCGAAGCCGATCTCGTGGGTGACCACGATCATCGTCATCCCCTCGGTCGCGAGGTCCTTCATCACGTCGAGGACCTCGCCGACCAGCTCGGGGTCCAGCGCTGAGGTCGGCTCGTCGAAGAGCATCAGGGTCGGCTCCATGGCCAACGCACGGGCGATGGCCACCCGCTGCTGCTGCCCGCCGGAGAGGGTGCCCGGGTACTGGTGCGACCGTTCGGCGAGGCCGACCCGGTCGAGCAGGGCGAGGGCCTGCTCGCGGGCGCGGGCGCGGCTGAGTCCCTTCACGTGCACCGGGGCCTCCATCACGTTCTCGAGGGCGGTGCGGTGGGGGAACAGGTTGAAGCGCTGGAACACCATGCCGACGTCGCGACGCGCGGCGGCGATCTCCTTGCGCCGGAGCTCGTACTTCTTGCCGTGCGCGCGCCGGTAGCCGACGAGGGCGCCGTTGACGCTGATCTCGCCACCGTCGATCGACTCGAGGTGGTTGATGCAGCGCAGCAGGGTGCTCTTGCCCGAGCCGGACGGGCCGAGCAGGGAGACGACCTCGCCCCGGTCCACGCGCAGGTCGATGCCCTTGAGCACCTCGTTGTGACCGTAGGCCTTGCGGACGCCGACGGCCTCCACCATGGGGGTCGGGACGCTCACGCGCGCACTCCCTTCGTGGCCTCGTCGAGTCGCCGCGGCGTGCGCGTCGTCCTGTCGCTCCGCCCGAGCCGGTGCTCGAGCCGACCCTGCAGCAGGGTCAGGATCGTGGTCAGGGCCAGGTACCAGATGCTGGCCACCACGAGCAGCGGGATCTGCTGGAAGTTGCGCCCGTAGATCAGCTGGGCGGTCGTGGTCAGCTCGGCCAGTCCGATCACCAGCACCAGGGACGTGAGCTTGAGCATGGAGATGGTCTGGTTGGCCGTCGGCGGCACGATGAGCCTCGCCGCCTGCGGCAGGATCACCCGCCGGTACGTCGTGACCGGGCTCATCCCGAGCGCCTCGGCCGCCTCCTTCTGGCCCTTGTCGACCGAGCCGATCCCGGCGCGGACGATCTCGGCCATGTAGGCCGCCTCGTTGAGGCCGAGCCCGAGGATCGCGGCCATGAACGGCGTGATCACCTCACTCGTCTCACCACTGATCAGCTCCGGACCGAAGGGGATGCCGAGACTGATCTGCGGCAGCACGGTGCCGAGGAAGAACCAGAACAGCAGCTGGACCAGGATCGGGGTCCCCCGGAAGAGCCACACGTATCCTCCGGCGACGCCCCGGAGGACCGGGTTGTCGGACAGCCGCATCATGGCGAGGAGGGTGCCGAGCACCAGCCCGACCAGCATCGCCACGACGGTGAGCTTCACGGTCATCCAGAGGCCGCGCAGGATCGACTCCTCGAAGAGGTAGCCGGCGACGAGGTCCCACCGGAGGGCGTCGCTGGTGACCGCGAAGGAGATGCCCTCCGCGGCGTACAGCGTGATCACCACGACCGCGACCCACCGCCAAGGGTGTCGCAGGCGGACGATCGGCTCGTCCGCGTGCGGTGCCACCTCCGGGGCGGCCGTCTCGGTGGTCATCGAGGTCACTCGCCGGTGTTGAGCGGCGCGCCTTCCAGGGCCTGCCCCTCGATGTTCCACTTGGCGAGGAGCTGGTCGTACACGCCCTCCTCCTGGACCTTGAGCAGGGCGGCCTGGACGGCGTCGCGCAACTCGGTGTCGTCCTTGGGCACCGGGATGCCCACCGGAAGCCGGCCGAACGGCTCGGCTGGGACCTCGAAGGATTCCGGGTCCTGGGACACGTTGTAGGCCAGGGTCAGGTCGAGCGCGAGCACGGCGTCCGCCCGGCCGGACTTGAGTGCCTGCACCGCGCTGGCCTGGTCAGGGAAGGGCAGCTTGTCGACCGGCTCCTCCCCCGCGTCCTTGCACTCCGCGCTGATCTCGTCGGCGACGATGTCACCGGTCGCAGCCTTCTCGACCGCGACCCCGCGACCGCAGAGGTCCAACCGGTCGGAGAGCCCCTCGGGGTTGTCCTTGGGCGTCATGAACGCGACGCCGGAGCTGAGGTAGTCGATGAAGTCGACGCTCTCCTGGCGCTCCGCCTTGTCGATCATCGAGGTCAGCGCCAGGTCGTAGCGGTCGGCCGCCAGACCGCCGATGATGCCGTCGAAGTTGGTGTTGCTGAACTCGAACTCGACGCCGAGGACGTCCCCGAGCGCCTTGCCCAGGTCCGCGTCGAAACCGAGCACCGTCTTGTTGTCGGTGTCGAAGAACTCCATCGGCGGGAAGCTCACCCCGGAGGCGACCCGGACCTTGCCCGACTCCTGGACGTCGGCCGGGAGCATCTCGGCGATGGCGGAGTCCTTCTCGAGGGTGCCCACCTCCGCGCCGGCATCGGAGGCCGCCGGGCCGGCGTCGTCCGGGGCTGCGCAGCCGGTGCCGACGAGGGCCAGCACGGCCAGGGCCGGAACGAGGTGACGAACCCGCATGAGTATCTCCCTAGGCGATCGAGGTTTCATGTAGAACAACAAAGGTTGTTGACGAATATCGTGTCGGCGGTCACACGATGTCAAGACCCTCAGCTAAAGTGATGCAACAAAAGTTGCCTGAGGAGGAACACGCGTGCGGCCACTTCCCGTCTCCCCCACCAACGAGGTCCGGATCGGCTCGCGGCTGCGGGCCGCCCGCAAGGCACACGGCTACACCCTCGACCAGCTGGCTGCCGCCTCGGGCTTGACCAAGGGCTTCCTCAGCCGGGTCGAGCGGGACGAGACCTCCCCGAGCGTGGCCTCGCTGCTCGCCCTCTGCGAGGTGATGAGCATCGACATCGGGTCCCTCTTCTCGGCGCCCGAGATCGCGCTGGTCCGCCGCGCCGATGCGCCGGCCATCAACCTGGGCGGCACCGGGGTGGCCGAGCAGCTGATGACGCCTCGGGGCCAGTCCCGGCTCCAGCTCGTGCGCTCGACGGTCGAGCCGGGCGGCAGCGGCGGCAGCGACCTGTACACGATCAACTGCGAGGTGGAGGTCGTCTGCGTGCTCAAGGGCGCGATCGAGCTCGTCTTCTCGGACCGGAGGCAGCGGATCTCGGCCGGCGACGCGCTCACGTTCTCCGGCGGCGAGCCGCACACGTGGGTCAATGCCAGCGACACCAGGGGCGCCGAGGTGATCTGGGTCTTGATCCCGGCGCCGTGGAGCGGCAGCGCCTGATCTGCCCTCCGCCCCGGCGGGGATGAGCCGAGCCGGCTCAGTCGTCGCCGGCCACGTCGCGGCCGTCGGCGGTGTGCGGGTCCTGGTCGATCGCCGCGACGGCCGGGGTGGGTGCCGTCTCGACGCCCGGCGGGCGGCGGTCGAGGTGGACGCCCGCGATCATGCAGCGCACCGACCCGCCGGCCATCTCGATCGTGGGTATGTCGACCGCGACGATCTCGCAGGACTCCTCGATGACCGCGATCTGGTCGGGGCGGAGGCTGTTCCTCGCTCGCGCCGACATCGTCATGACGTAGCGGCGCCTGCCCTCCGGCGTACGGCCGCACAGCTCCACGGCGTTGCCGGCGAACTCGCGGACCTGGTCCTCGGTGAGCTCGACGACCTTGCGGCCGTTGACGGTGAGGCGCTCGCGGACCTGCTCGCGGCGGGCCTTGTCGGGGATCATGTCGAGCGCGATCAGCGCCACGTCGGTGCCGATGCAGCACAGCACGTTGGTGTGGTAGACGGGCACGCCCTGCGAGTCGACCGCCTCGAAGGCCATGGGCTCGTAGCCGAAGTCGGTGCAGAACCGCTCGAGCACGTGCGTGTCCGCGCGATAGCTGACCGCGGTGTAGGCGACGCGGGAGACGTGGTCGAGGACCATGGCCCCGGTCCCCTCGAGGAAGATGCCGTCGGGCTCGAGACCGGAGTAGTCGACGATCGTCTGGACGCGGTACGTCGACTTCAGCATCTCCAGCACGTCGGCGCGGCGCTCGTGACGACGGTTGGAGGCGTACATCGGGTAGACGCCGACCATCCCGCCGGCATGCGTGGAGAGCCAGTTGTTGGGGAAGACGCTGTCCGGCCGGGTGTGGTCCTCGTCGGCGAACGAGTGCACCCGGACGCCGACACCCCTGAGCGCGTCGGCCACCGCATCCATCTCGGCCAGGGCGGCCGCCTGGATCGCCTCCTCCGCCTGCCCTACGGGCACGTCGGACTGGAACGCGTTGTCGGCCGCCGTGGAAGGGTTGGGCAGGAACTTCTCGGCGCGGACCAGTACGACGGCGGACGGGGCTTGAGCACTCACAGAATCGGAATCTAGAGCACCCGACCCCGCCCTCCGACACCGGCGTCCCCGGCTCGTGATCTGGGTCTCCGGCTCGAACCCGCAGCGCCACTCCTCAGGGCGCCGAGGTGGGCGCCGGCATCTCCGTTCGGCTCTCCCGACGAGCCACCGGCTCCGCGCGCACCCCGATCAGCGACACTCCCGCGAGCACCACCATCGTGCCGTACACGGGACTGGCCGCGGTCGGGGCGACAAGCGCCAGCAGCACCGTCCCCAGGAACACCGGACCCATCAGACCGAGGACCCGGCCCCCGACGCCGAGCGGGTTGCGACCGATGACCGCGAGGCCGACCACGAAGGCCGCGAGGGAGGCCGCGGTGAGGGCCAGGAAGGCGACGAGTCCGGAGACCTGGATCACGGCCGCATCCTCGGGTAGGCCGGAGAGGGTCTGCAGTGGGTACACGGTGAGGAAGCCACCACCCAGGAAGAACAGGCCGACCATGAGCACCGGCCGGGCGATCCTGGCCGGGCGTCGGGCATCGGCGAAACGCGGCGACTCCCGCAGGACGACCAGGCCCATCGCGAGGAAGGTGACCCCCAGTGCGATCCCGGAGGCGAGGACGGCTGGGTCACTGCCCCGGCTGTCGTCGGTGATGAAGGTGCGCTCCCCGGTGGCGACCAGGATCGCGGTGTCCACCAGCAGCGCGCCGATGTTGACCCCGGCGAGCGTGACCGCCAGGACGTGATGCTTCCTCATGTCGATCCCCTCCTTCCGCAGCCCCCGGGCGGGACCGCGTCACGTCGACGCTAGGAGCCCTCGAGCTCCGGGCGCGTCAGCCGAGGGAGACCTCGTCCCCGCCCCGCAAGGAGGACGTCGGGTCGTTCCCAGGGAGGATTCCGGGACGGGCCGACCCTCCCTACGCTGGTCACATGTGGCGGCCGACCACGTCCGATACCGCGCTCGGGATGGGCGCGGTGTCTGTGGCCGGGGTGCTGACGGTCATCGGGTCGCAGGGCCTGCCGGAGCTGCTGTTCTTCTCGGTCATGCTGACCGTGATCGCGTGCGCCGTGCGGATCGCGTGGCGCGCCGGGCGACTCGCCCGCGCCGAGCGCGACCGGGCGGCGGAGCTGGTGGACACGGCCCCCGACGCGGTCGCCCTCGCCGCCGTGCAGGAGGAGCGGCGTCGGCTGGCCGAGGACATCGCGTCGTCCCTGCGTGAAGCCCTCACCCGCATTCGTGCTGAGGCGGCCGCGGCCGCCGACCAGGAGCCGCTGCGATCCCTGCGCCGGATCCACCAGGAGTGCCAGCGAGCCACGAGCGACCTTCGCCGGCACCTGGGGCTGCTCCGCCAGCCGGACCTCACACCGCCCGACCGGCCCACCTCCCGGACGCGGGCGGGCCGCCCCCCGCGAGGTGACCTCGTCCTCGCGGTGACCATGGCGGCTCTGGCTGCGGTGGAGAGCGCGGCGTACTCCGCATCCGAAGGCCCCGCCGACTGGTCGTGGTGGTCGGTGGGTCTGTCGGCCGCCGCCGGCGCGACCGTGGTGGGTCGCACGGTCGCGCTGCCCGCGGCGGCCGCGGCCTGCGGCCTGCTGTACGCCCTGGGCGCGGGACTGGGAGCACCCGTGGTCAACGGATTCTGGTCCGTCGGGGCCGTGGGAGTGTTGGCGTGGACGGTCGGAGCTCGGCCGAGACCTTCCCGCCCCGAGCTGGCGGCCGGCGCCTTCCTGGGAGCAGCCGTCGGGCTGAGCGGATGGGTCGCCGACCGCGACAACGTCGGCGTCATGCTGGTCCTGCTCGCGGTCGCCGCCCTGGCCGGCCTGGGGGTCCGGCGCGGTCGCAGGCGCCAGGCCGTCGCGCAGGAGCTCGCCGCGTCACGCGAGGCGGAACTGCGGTCCGCTGCGCGGACCGCGGTGCGGGCCGAACGTGCCGTGTTCGCCCGAGATCTCCACGACGTCGTCTCGCACGCGGTCGGCGTGATCGCGGTGCAGGCCGGCGCAGCGCAGGTCTCCTGGCCGGACGACCCCGCGACGGTCCGCCGCGCGATCTCCGTGATCGACGCCACCGCGGCCTCCGCCCTGGCCGAGCTCGACCGCATTCGCCCGGGCGTGCTCCATAAGCGGTCGCTCAGCGATCTGCGGAACCTCGTGGGAAGGATCCGGGCAGCCGGGACCGCGGTCGACCTGACGATCGAGGGCGAGCCGTCCGACGACGCGGCCGACGTCGTGTACCGCGTGGTCCAGGAGTCCCTGACGAACGTGGTCCGCCACGCGCCCGGAGCCGGAGTCCACGTCACGATCACGGGTGACGCTGCGGGCACCGCGGTGCGGGTGGTCGACGACGGGCCGGGCCCCGACGGTGCCGGCGGCCGCGGGTACGGCCTGGTCGGGCTGGCTGAGCGGGTCGCGTTCGCGGGCGGCACCCTCGAGTGCGGGAGCCGCCCCGGCGGCACCGGGTTCTGCGTCCAGGCCGTCCTGCCGGTGCACGCCGAGGGGGTGACCCGATGAGCGTGCGGGTCGTCGTGGTCGACGACAACGAGCTGCTGCGGGCCGGCCTGGTCACCGTGCTCGGCAGTGACGCCGATGTCGACGTCGTGGGCGAGGCCGTCGACGGGCCGGCTGGCGTCCGGGTGGTCCACGAGCAGTCGCCGGACGTGGTCCTCATGGACGTGGAGATGCCCGGGGGTGACGGAATCACCGCGACCGAGCGACTCGGTCGCGAGGCCCCGGCAACCCGGGTGCTGATCCTGACCATGTTCGACCTCGACGACTACGTGCTGGAGGCGTTGCGCGCCGGCGCCTCCGGGTTCCTGCTCAAGACCACCGAGCCGCGGGCCCTGATCGACGCGGTCAAGGAGTGCGCGGCGGGCGAGACCACGCTGGGTCCGAGCGTGATCGCCCGGCTCGTCGACGCCTACGTGAGCCGACCCACCTTTGCGGCTCCCGGGCTGACCGACCTGACCGACCGCGAGCGCGACGTCCTGGGCTCGATGGCCAACGGACTCTCCAACGCCGAGATAGCCGCGGAGCTGTACCTCGCCGAGACGACCGTGAAGACCCATGTCGCCCGGATCCTGGCCAAGCTCGGCGTCCGGGACCGGGTGCAGGCGGTGGTGATCGCGCATCGCGCCGGCCTGGGAGCCGGCTAGCCGGCGAACGGCTGAGTCTCAGCGTGCGCGGGCAGCGAGGTGGCCGAGGGTGGTGCGCAGCAGGCTCGCGACGTCCGTCGCGGCGGCCATGTCGTCCTCGTTGACGGCGTCCAGCAGGCTCTCCAGCTCGGTGTCGAGCCGGACCCGGTCGGCCTCGTCGATGCCGTCGCGGACGCGGTCGCGCACGTAGTCGATCGCGAAGAAGTCACCCCGGACCGCGTTGTCGTCGTCGTACTCGGCGTCGAGCAACATCTGGGCCAGCCAGAGGTCCATCCGCTCCCGGTCGACGGCGTCCGGGGCGTCGTACCGCAGCCGCAGGTCGAGGGCGTTCCGGGCCACCTCGATCGCCGCCTGTGCCGACGCGCGAGCCTCCCGGCTCTCGACTGCGCGACCGAGTGCGGTGACGGCATCCTTCAGCACCGGCCGCACCAGCCGGGGTACGTCGGACGGGTCGATCGCCCGCCAGGAGGTCGCGGCCGCGGACCGCGCCTTCTCCACAGCCTCCCAGTCGCCGCGCGCGGACGCGTCGTACACGGCCGCGGCATGCCGCCCGAGCTCGGCGACCGGCGCCGGCAGCGGGCCCGGTGAGCTGTCGGTCGGGACGGCCAGGGCCAGCGCCTCCACGTCCCCGCCGCCGGAGGTGTAGAACTCGCCGTAGCCGGGTGCGAAGGTCTTGTCCTCACGCGCGCCGTCCATGTGCAGCTCGGAGATGAGCAGCGCACCCTTCCCCCTGCCGAACGGTCCCCGGTAGGGCTCGTCGGTGCTCGTGACGGTGACCTCCTCGAAGACGAGACCCGGGATGTTCTCGGGACGGTAGACCTCGCCCGCGACGGGGGTGGCGGGCATGATCATCGCCGCCGGGCCGTCGACTCCCGCGATCCAGGTCCCGTGGGTGTCGGAGACGACCCCGTCGGTGAAGTTGTAGACGTCCTCGCCGAAGTACCAGACAGCGCCGGTGTCGTCCTGCGCGTACAGGTCGTAGGCGACCTCGTGGATCCGGCCGTCGAGGAAGGCGACGTACTGGGAGACCAGCACCTCGACCTGCTGGTCGTCCCAGGGCAGCACCCGGGTGTGGTCGAGCAGGGTGACCTCGGTCCGGAAGTCCTGTCCGTCCACGGTTCCCAGGAGAAGCACGGACTCCTGGGAGGAGACGGGGAACAACGGGTTGGTGACCTCGGTCGGGTTCGTGAACGTCGGGACGTCGAGGTCGACCCGGTCCGCGTCGGGAGCGAGGTCCAGGCCGCGCACCTCGGGCTGCGGGAGACGCTGTCCCCCGCCCGGACCGCCGGTCGGGGCGGTCGTGGACTGGCCGGCGACATCGCCGTCCGTCGGGGCCGACCCGCCCGAGCAGGCTGCCAGCCCGGAGACCGACAGCGTGCACGCCAGCCCCAGGGACAGCGCGCGTCCCCCTGTCGTCCGCGTCGTCCACTTCGTCCTCATCGCGTGCTCCGCATCTCTCGGACTGCCTGGTGGCCCTGCGGCCGAGCCGGGGGCGACGGGTCAGTCGTCGGTCCCGCCCTCGGTCTCGGACTCGCTGTCGGTCTCGTCGCCGACGACGTTGAACTGCCGGTCGAGCTGCACGTCGATCTGCGTGCCGTCCGGGAGGGTGACCTCGACCTCGTAGTAGCTCTCCTCGTCGCCGACCTCGGTCTCGGTGACCTTGCCTTCGCCGGTGTGGTCCAGGGCCGCCGCCGTGGCCCGCTCCAGCTCCTGCCCGGTGATCGGCGCCTCGTGGTCGTCGGCGCCGCCGGCGGAGGCGATCCCCGCCGTGGTGAGGGCGGCCGCGACCGCGCCCGCTCCGACGAGTGCGACCTTGGTGCGCTTCTTCATGTGATCCACCTTCGTGTAGGTAGTGGAGGGGCGTGGCCCCCGGACAACTCAGCGTGCGCGCCGCCACCTGAAGTCACCCTGAACGGGCTGGTGCCGGTGCGATGGCGGGCGCGGGTCCGGCCGGCAGCAGCCAGTGCCGTACACCGATCCGCGGGAGCCTCGATTGCCCATCCCCCTGGAGGGCTCGGATGGGCTACCTTCCAGACAGGGGACTCGGGCTCCCGGTCCGCCCGCAACGCCCCGTGGCACGTCCTGAGAGGTAACGCTCATGTTCCGATCCCGCAGTCTCCCGGTCTCGGTCGCCGCCGTGTCCTTGCTGTTCCTCGCGGCCTGTGCCCCGCCGTCGGACGACGGTGAGGAGACCACGACCGAGTCCGGTGTGGCCGCGTCCGAGGCGACGTCCGCCGAGGACTTCGGTGGCATGGAGGGTCTGGTCCAGGCCGCCGAGGAGGAGGGCGAGCTCAACGTCATCGCGCTGCCGCGGGACTGGGCCAACTACGGGGAGCTCATCGACACGTTCGCGGCGAAGTACGACATCGAGGTCAACGAGGCCCAGCCGACGGCCGCCAGCCAGGACGAGATCAACGCGGCCAACCAGCTCGCCGGCACCGACCGTGCACCCGACGTGTTCGACCTCGGCCAGTCCGTCGCGCTCGCCAACACCGACATGTACGCGCCCTACAAGGTCGCGATGTTCGAGGAGATCCCGGAGGAGTTCAAGGACCCGGACGGTGCCTGGGTCAACGACTACGGCGGCTACATGTCCATCGGCTACGACTCCTCCAAGGTCCCCGACGTGACCGCGGTCGCCGACCTGCTGGACCCGGCCTTCAAGGGGTCGGTGGCCCTCAACGGCGACCCGACGCAGGCCGGGGCGGCCTTCAGCGGCGTGATGATGGCCGCGATCGCCGAGGGCGGCTCGGCCGACGACATCGCCCCGGGCGTCGACTTCTTCGGCAAGCTGAAGGAGGCCGGCAACTTCCTGCCGGTCGACCCCGACTCCGCGACCATCGAGTCGGGCCAGACCCCCGTCGTCATCGACTGGGACTACCTCGGTGCCGCCGCCGCGAAGAACGTCTCGACCTGGAAGACCGTGGTGCCCGAGGAGGCCGTCGTGGCGGGGTACTACTTCCAGGCGATCAACGCCGAGGCCCCGCACCCGGCCGCGGCGCGCCTGTGGCAGGAGTTCCTCTACAGCGACGAGGGACAGAACCTCTGGCTCAAGGGGGGTGCTCGCCCGGTGCGCGGTGACGCGATGGCCGAGGCCGGCACCATCGACCAGGAGCTGTGGGACGCGCTGCCCGAGGTCAGCGGCGAGCCGGTGATCCCGACCAACGAGCAGACCGAGAAGGCCGCGGCGTACCTCGCCGAGAACTGGTCGAGAGTCATCAGCTGACCGTGGCCGCCACCGAGGTCACCACCCCGGCGCCGGTGGCGGGCTCCCCGCCCGCCGGCGCCGGGCGGAGGATCGCCGTCGGGCCGTACGTCCCGTTGCTGCCGTTCCTCGGGTTCCTGCTGGTCTTCCTCATCGTGCCCACGGTCACCGTGGTCGTCAGCGCCTTCCAGGACGGCGAGGGCGGCTTCACGCTCGGGGGTGTCCGGGCGCTGACGTCCGACGCCGCCGTCAACGCGCTCTGGAAGAGCGTGATCCTCTCGGGCAGCACGGCGGCCATCGGCGCCGTGCTCGGGGCGCTGCTGTCCTACCTGGTCGTCTCACTGGGTCCGCGGAGCGTGATCCGTCGGACCACCCTGTCGGTGTGTGGCGTGCTCGCGCAGTTCGGCGGGGTGACCCTGGCGTTCGCGTTCATCTCGCTGCTGGGCTTCTCCGGCGTGCTCACCGAGGCGCTGAGGTCTTGGCCCGGCATCGACATCTGGGGGTCCGGCTGGCTTTTCGGGCTGCCGGGGCTGATCGTCGTCTACTGCTACTTCCAGATCCCGCTGATGGTCATCGTGTTCACGCCCGCACTCGAGGGGGTGCGCCCGCAGTGGCGGGAGGCGGCCACCAGCCTCGGCGCGACCACAAGGCAGTACTGGCGACTGGTCGGCTTCCCGTTGCTGGCTCCGGCTTTCCTGGGGTCGATGCTGCTGCTCTTCGCCAACGCCTTCGCGGCCTATGCGACGGCCGCCGTGCTGGTCAGCCAGGGCAACCCGATCACCCCGCTGTTCATCCGGTCCGCGCTGACCAGCGAGATCCTGCTCGGCCAGCGCAACCTCGGGTTCGCGCTCGCGCTCCAGATGATCGTGGTCGTCGCGATCGTGATGGGGCTCTACGCGCTGCTGCTTCGTCGGACGGCGAGGTGGATGCGATGACCTCGACGCCGGCGTTCCGGGTCGCACGCGTCGTCGGCCTGGCCCTGTTCGCGGCGTACTTCCTGGTCCCGCTGCTGTCGATGCTCGACTTCAGCACCCGGGCGCGTGACGGCGAGGGCCGGGCGCTCGACGCCTGGCGCACCCTGGTCGAGGACGACAACCTCCGCGAGGCGATCACCGCCTCCCTGCTGCTCGCGGTGCTCACCGTCGCCCTCATGGTGGTGCTGCTCGTGCCGACGATGATCTGGGTTCGGCTGCGGCTGCCGCACGTGTCCCGGCTCGTCGAGTTCCTCTGCCTGCTGCCGCTCACGATTCCGGCCCTGGTCATCGTCGTCGGGATCTCCGGGGTCTACGCCTGGGTCAACTACCTGATCGGCGACTCGGCGCTGACGCTGACCTTCGCGTACGCCGTCCTGGTCCTGCCCTACGCCTACCGGTCGATCGACTCCTCACTGTCGGGGATCGACGCGGTCACACTCGCGGAGGCCGCCCGGTCCCTGGGCGCGAGCTGGTCGACGGTGATCACCCGGATCGTGCTGCCGAACGTCATGACCGGGGTCCTCTCGGCGGCCTTCGTCGCGGTGGCCCTGGTGCTCGGCGAGTTCACCTTCGCGTCCCTGCTGAACTTCGACACCTTCCCGGTGGCGCTCGTGCAGATCTCCAAGACCAACGCCCGGGCGTCCGTCGCCGGCGCACTGGCCTCGATCATCCTGATCTCGCTGCTGCTGATGCTGCTCTCCCTGCTCCACCGTGACCGCGTCACCCGGACCCCAGGACAGGAATCATGACGACCGCTCCCCCGTCCTCCACCCCTCCCGCCCCGGCGACCGGCCGCAGTCTCGCCGTCGAGCTCACCGACCTGACCCGGGTCTACGGTTCGGTGCGGGCTCTGGACGGCCTGACCCTGCACATCAACCCCGGCGAGATGGTGGCCCTCCTCGGCCCCTCCGGCTGCGGCAAGACGACGGCCCTGCGCATCCTCGCCGGGCTCGACCAGCCGACGGCCGGCACCGTGTCGGTCGGCGGGAAGGACCTGACGAGGGTGCCGGCCAACAAGCGCGACATGGGCATGGTCTTCCAGGCCTACAGCCTCTTCCCGCACATGACGGTGGTCGACAACGTCGCCTTCGGCCTCAAGCTGCGGGGTCAGAACCGCGCGGCCCGGATGCAGGTCGCCCGCGACCGGCTCGAGCTGGTCGGGCTCGGCGAGCACGCCGACCGCTACGCCAGCCAGCTCTCCGGCGGCCAGCAGCAGCGAGTGGCACTGGCACGGGCGCTGGCGATCGAGCCCTCGGTGCTGCTGCTCGACGAGCCGCTGTCGGCCCTCGATGCCAAGGTCCGCACCCAGCTGCGCGACGAGATCCGGCGCGTGCAGCTCGAGGTCGGTACGACGACCCTGTTCGTCACCCACGACCAGGAGGAGGCCCTCGCGATCGCCGACCGGGTGGGGGTGATGAACAACGGCCGCCTCGAGCAGCTCGCGCCACCGGCCGAGCTCTACGCCTCACCGGCGACCCGGTTCGTGGCGGAGTTCGTCGGCCTCAACAACAAGGTGCCCGCCCAGGTCCGCGACGGCCGGGCCGAGGTGCTGGGCTCGAGCGTGCCGCTGGTGGCCGGCAGCCTCGAGAACGGCGGCGGCCTGGCGATGGTGCGCCCCGAGTCGGTGACGGTCGACGCAGGATCCGGCACCGCCAACGCCACGGTCGAGTCGGTGAACTTCCTGGGACCGGTCTCCCGCGTCTACCTCGACGTCGACGGCCTCGACACCGTGATGGCGGCCGTGCCCAGCCCGGTGGCGGTCAAGCTGGCTCCCGGCGACCGGGTGGCCGTCGGCGTCGACGCGACGCCGCTGCTCGTGGTCGCCGCGCCGGGGGGCAGTGCCTGAAAGCTCCGGATCAGTGGGCGATGTCCGGGGTCCCGACCACCAGCCGGATCAGGAACCCGTCGTGGGACCGGGTGATGCCGAGGTGGTCGCAGAGCTGGTTCGCGATCCACAGGCCGCGGCCGCTGCGCTGGTCGGAGTCGACCGGGGCCAGCCCGATGGTGGCGTCGCGGATCCCGGTGCCGCCGTCCTTGACGGTGGCGACGACCCGGTCGGGGCCGGCCCACACGCGCAGCTCGACCGGAGAGCGTCCGTAGCGCTGAGCGTTCGCGACGACCTCTGAGACGGCCAACGCCAGGTTGTCCGCGGTCTCCGTCCCGAACAGCGCCTGCGTGACCGCGACCGCCGCTCGGCGCGCCTCGGTGAGGCTGGGGTCGGTCAGCGCGACCACTGGCTCGCCCGCCTCGAGCGGGTCGGAGTAGGGGTGGGAACGGTGGTAGATGAAGGCGGCCGGCGACTCGTAGCCCCCGTTGGGGGCGTGCTCGCCGCCCGGACGGGCCAGGTAGGGATGCGTGCGACGGACCTCGTCCAGGACCTCGGTCGGGGTCGTGCGCTCGTCGTACGTGCAGATGGCCCACACCGGGATGTCGGCGAAGATCTCGTTGACGGCGGACTCGTAGCGCCCCCACCAGTCCCAGGCCGATCCGGTGCCGGGGTGCGGGACCTCCGTGATGAAGCGAATCTGCTCGGCGCCCGCGGCGACCTCGGCGGTGAGGACGTCGCGATAGCCCTTCACGGTCATGGCGGGGTTCACGTAGACGTCGGTGGCGGGCAGGTAGTGGAGCCCCTCCCGCTCGCCGAGCTCTCGACGTACCAGCTGGTCCCCGTGCGGGCCGAGGATGACGTAGGTCGGCTCGTGCGCGTCGAGTCCGTCGCTCAGGAACGGAAGAGCCGTGTCCCGCAGCTCGGAGTCGGAGGCGTAGATCGCGCCCTCGTGGAAGATGCCCGCAGTCGTGGAGGCGGCGCCGCTCCTCATGTGAGCACGCCCTCGGTCGGGGCCGGCTCGACCCGGATCCCCTCCATCCCGAGGAGAGCTATCACGCGTCCCGGTGTCTCCGAGCTGGTGCGCAGAACCGCGGTGGCACCGAGGCGACTCGCGAAGTCGCGGATGCTCACCAGCCCCCGGTGGTCGACGAAGTCGAGCCCGGAGCCGTCGACGACGAGCTCGCGCGTGAGGTCCAGGTCGATCCGATCCAGGCAGGCGCGGAAGTCGCCGGTGGCCGAGATGTCGAGCTCCCCTGCCAGGGCGAGGTCGGCACCGTGGTCGGAGCAGTAGACCTGGAAGGGGGTGACCCCCGCGCGGGCGGCGGGGTGCAGGGACGCCAGCGCGGTCGTCGCCGCAGGGGTCACGTGGCGTTGGTCGAACCCGCAGAGCCCGGAGAACGGGTGTCCGGCCATGTAGCGGTCGGCCGCGTGCTCCCATCGGGCGAAGGCGTCGAGCTGCTCCGGCGAGCGCAGGAGTGAGGTGGCGTCGGCCACGACGCGCAGTCCGGCGTACCCGGCCGCCACCGCGTCGTCCGTGGCATCGGCAAAAGCGGAGAGCGCCGCGCCGGAGTCGATCAGCGCGCCCTTGGGATAGAGGTCGCCGAGGACGGTGAGGGCGAGGTCACCGTCGTCGATCCTCGACTGGAGGTGAGGGATGCCGGCCAGGTCCGCCAGGAGGAGCGCGAGCGGGCCTTCGGCTGCGTAGACACATCGCAGCCCCAGGTCGAACCCGTCGCTGAGGAACTCGCGGGCCCGCCGACGGAAGTCGGCGCGGTCCGTGTAGGGCCAGCACAGGTGGTCCTGGATCCCGAAGCCTACGGCGTGCTGGGCGCCACCCACTGAACGCACGAGCAGATTGTAAGTCCACGGACCGCCGACCGACACCCCTCTGGACCACCGGCTCAGCGATCAGTCCTCGCTGGTCGTCCGGCCGTCGAGGAGAGGGTCCAGCTCCGCGGTCGCCGCGGTGAGCCGCTGCATCTCCTCCCCACCGTCGCAGCTGAAGAGGCCGACTATGACCGATTCGTCGGATCTGGCCAGCACCCGCCAGTGCCCGCCGGCTGAGACCCACCGGCTCAGGACATCTACCGGGTCCTCACCCGGGTCGGTCACGACGGCTCACGTCCCTCGGGGCCGGACGGTCGGAGCCGGCGCACGGCAGCCACCCATGGCTCAGTCGCCACTAACCTGCAGAAGGCCGCGCGGCAGCGTTCGGCGCGGCCCTTCTTCTTCTCCTCGGGTTCGTTCACGGGATCACCGGTGCAATCGCCTGGGCTCGAGTGAGCGTTGCCGGACTGAGAGCGTCGAGAGGGCCGGGCTCACTTCAACCGGCCGAACGCCGACGGATCTCTGCGTTGATCGCGGGAACCACCTCGTGCAGATCCCCGATGACGGCGTACGTCGCCTTGGTCACCATCGGCGCATCGGCATCGGTGTTGATGGCCAGGATGTGCTTGGCCGAGGCACAGCCGGCCCAGTGCTGGATCGCCCCGCTGATACCGCAGGGGATGTACAGCTCCGGAGCGATCCGGCTCCCGGTCTGTCCCACCTGTTCGTGGTGCGGGCGCCAGCCCAGGCTGGTCACCACCCGGGACACGCCCAGCGCCCCTCCGACGAGCTCGGTCAGCTCGAGGAGGTCCCCGAACCCCTCGGCGCCACCGGCACCCCGGCCGGCGCCGACCACCACCCGCGCCGAGCGCAGGCTCCCGGACAGGTCCGGCTCGGGCTCGGCCGTGGAGACCACGCCGGCCAGCAGGTCCGCGTCGGACACCTCGGATTGGCAGTCGACCACATCGGCGAGACCGGAAACGTGGGCGGGTCGCGGCTCCAAGGCGTGCCCCGCGACGGTGAGCACGGCCGGTTCCCGGTCGAGTCGCATCTCCTCCAGGACGGCCCCACCCACCACCTGCCGCTTCACCACCAAGGGCCTGAAGCCGCTGGACGACAGCACGTTGGCCGCCATCGGCACGCCTTCGCGCGCCGCCACGTGAGCGAGGACCTCACCACCGCGGGGCGTGCCAGGCGCGTGTGCTCGCGTCGCATCTGATGCGGGTGGAAACGAGCGATGTCGCTGGCGCTGACGTCGATCTCGGAGTGGCCGTGGGTCATCCACTCCGCTCCGGCACGCCCGACGCCGGGACCCTCCTTGATCCAGACGGCGGCGGCCGTCCACAGTCCCCTGACCAGGCTCTCGCCCAGGATCGGGTTCCCGTCGCAGGTCAACGAGAGGAGTCATGCGGTTCCTTCTCGACGCCGTCGATGCTTCATCGGATCCTGGTGTTGTCCGGGTCGAAGAGTCCGGTCGCTGCATCCCGGCCTCGACGACGGTGCGCTCGCCGTCGAGCTCGGCGCCGAACGCGCGGTAGCCCTTCTTGATCCCCCTTGACGGCCTCGTTGGTACGCGTCCAACGCCCCCCTGCTCGCTGAGTACGGCGACGCCGGTCAAGGCCGGCGTCGGTCCAGCAGTGCTGAGCGTCTTCGCCATCCGCAACGACATCGACCAGGGCCTGCTGGCCGAGGTCGAGGTGACGGACCTCGACCTCTCCCGCGACCTGATCGCGGTCTGGAGCCGCTCGACCCAGCTCAACGCGAGCACCCGTTGCCTGCTCGAGGTCATCGCCGCCGCTCAGGCACGGCGCCGGCGCGACCTGCCCTTGGGGCCGCGGCACTGACGGTCGACGTGGATGGAAGCCGTACTCAGGGCTGGACCTGGCCTACGCCGAACGTGACGCCGCCCGGACCATAGGCTGGCGGCGTTCGTGGTGCTGCCGGTCGGATGCCTGACGTCCACTCAGCCTCCCCGGGTCACAGCAACGTCGAGATGACCGCTATGCATCGACCCTCAGTGAAGGAAACGTATGTGCCGAGTGCTCGCCTACATCGGACCGGAAACACCTCTGGAGAGCCTGCTGCTCAAGCCGGAGAACAGTCTCATCAACCAGGCCCTGGACCCAGAGCGTCACCCGGAGCTGCAGCTGGCAGGGTGGGGATTCGGGGCCTGGGGCGAGCATCTGCTCAAACCGGAGAAACCCTTCATCTACCGCCGGCCCATGGCTGCCTTCTACGACGACAACGCCGACCGCATCATCCCCAGCCTCCAGGCCGGCACGATGCTTGCCCATGTACGGGCAGCCACCTACAACTCGAAGACCGTCCTGGTCGACGAGAACTGCCACCCCTTCTCCTTCGACGAGACCCCGTGGATCATTGCCCAGAACGGCGACCTGCCGAACTGGCTTCTCCTGCAGCGGCAGCTGCTGCAGCACTGCGAGGACAAGTACCTGAAGCAGATGCGGGGCACGACCGACACTGAATTCCTCTACGTGCTTCTGCTCTCCCTGCTCCACGGCGACAGCGACGAGGATGTCCAACGAGCGGTCGAACAGATGCTCAGGCTCATCGCCCAGGCAATGAAGGAGCTCGACCTTGCCGCCCTGACCAAGCTCAAGATGGCCCTGGTCTCGCCGAACCGCATCATCGGGATCAACGTCGGTCTCGGGCACCAGGGCGAGACCGACCCGGCCGGTGACTGGAAAGAGCTAAGAGAGTCCGGCCCGGGCACCAGTGACTTCGCCCTCTCGATGCTCCTGGAGCCGATGTACCTGCTGATGGGCCGCAACTTCCAGCACGACGAGACGACCTACGACTTCGAGGTGTGCACCGAGGAGGAGGCGACCGCCGCCATCTTCGCCTCCGAGCCCCTGACAGAGGACGACGCCGGCTGGTCGCACCTCGAGTTCGGCGAGATCGTGTTCCTCGAGCGCGACGGCCAGCACGTCACCAGGAACGTCAAGAGGTTGCAGGTATAGGCGTCAGGCGTCAGCGCTGGTCCGGACCGAGACGGAGACGGCATCCACGTCCAGTGCTCGACGGGACGACTCCGCGCCGGGACTCCCCCACCGCCCGACAAGGGGTTCCTGGACGCGGGCTTCGGGCCGATGACTGGACACCCGGCTCCCGAGCCGGTGCGCCACTTTTCACGCGCCGCCCTTCGTCGCTGAGCTCGTTGCCCTCGGTGCGTCAGCGCCGTGTTCGCTCAGCTATCGCAATGGAGAGCTTGTCGTTCATCGATGCCGGTCCCGCCTCCCGTCGTACCCAGCGTCCTCGGCACGGCTGCAGGACTCGAGGGCGCGGGACACCTCTGGCCCGGGCAGCGAGCAAGGGGGCCTGGCAGCATGATCACGGAGACACCATCGGCGTCACAGAAAGCGCGGCAGGCGCTGCTGACCGCCGTCGAGCACGGCGTGCTCGCCCCCCACTCCCGTGCTCCTGGTCGCGCAGAAGGCCACGATCCCTGTGCAGCGGCCGGGCGGTCCCGGCTGGAGCTCCAGGTCAGCGCGACAGAAGAAGGAACAGTACAACGGTCGCCGCTGCGCTGAGGAGCAGCGAGCCCCAGCAGCCAACCCGGTTGCTGAAGAAGAAGAGCATGGACGGGGTCCCTTCTACGAGGCGCTCAACGCACTTGGGGGGTCGGTGGCTCGTCCGCGCGTGTGCGACGAGCGGTGCGGTACGCCGGTTCGCGCAGGCGCCGTACCCAGTCGTCCACCTCGAGACCGGGAATCGTGTTTCGAACCGGGTCGAAGCTGACTGACGCGTCCTCGCCCTCGTCGGGGAGCTCGAGCACCCCGAACGAGCGCCAGGGCCCTCGTAGTGATGCCACGACCAGCTCCCACCGGCCGTGTGCCTCCTCGTGCGCACCGAGCAGAACAGCACCGGCCGGGGCCCGGTAGGGCAGCAGCGTGGTCATGGGGCGGCCACCGGGCTCTCGCGCCACCGTCAGCACAAACCGGGTAGCGCGTCCAGTCCCGGTCGAGGCGAGCAGCACGTCCCCGAACCCAGTTGGCGTGGGGACGCGCAACGCGAGGCCGTGGATATCCGGCAGGAAGCGCGGAAGACCGACTGCTCGGGACAGCCGCGCCTGCACGCTGTCCCGTCCCGGCTCGTCGAGCCAGGGCACGCCGGTCGCAGGTGTCGCGCCCGACCGGGTCAGGGTCCCGCGGATCACGTCGCCGCGCGGGTGCAGCGGCTTGCTCGCAGGACGGACCGCCGCCATGGCGGCGGTGGCTGCGCGCAGCACCTGACCGCCGGCGGCGGCGACCAGGGCGCGAGAGTCAGCTGTGGAGGACATGACAACGTGAGTACCCCAGGGGCGGGCCGAGCACGCGGCATGTACCTCGCGGGATGATCGAGTTCGACGTAGGAATCGCCGCAACAACATCGGGTGGGGCGCTCACTGCCGCATGAAACTGCCTGCGAGCCCGTTACAGGCTCCCGCCGGACCTACGCGCCGAACCTGAGCCAGAGCCGCATGGCCGTGCACGACGGCGGCGCAGCATCGACCGCTCCAAGTGTCTCCAGCACGGTCTACGGTGACCTCATGCCCGCAGCCCGCAGACGACGGCCCCTTGACCTCCCCGGGCTACGGGCTGCGCGCTGGGGAGCGCTGGCACTGCTCGTGCGACCTGCCTATATCGCGACCGAGTTCGTCGTTGCGGCGGCAACAACGGGCGGGTACAGCTTCCTCTCCGATTCGGTCAGCCGACTCGGTGAGGTCGGTTGCTCGGCGTCGTACTGCTCGCCGCGTCACGAGCTGATGAACGGTTCATTCATTGGCTTCGGTGCGTTGCTGGTCGGCGGCGCGGTGCTCCTGTCGCGGCCTCTGGGGCCATGGGTCACAGGGCTGCTCTTGGTCTCCGGGCTGAGCTCGGTCGCCACGGGCCTCGCGCCTCTCGACCAGGACGGCACCCTGCATGCGATCGCCGCGGCCCCCTTGTTCGTGGCGCAGCCGGTCGCGCTGATCGTTCTCGGTGCGCGGTTGCGGAATGAACGGCCGCATCTGGCCAGGGCGCTCTTGGCTGCGGGAGTCGTGACCGGCACGGCGGCCGTGTCGTACGTGCTCTCCGGCGACGGCCCCGCATCGGGTGCCCTCGAACGCCTTGCGCTGTGGCCGGTGCTGATCGGGCTGGCTGGGTTCGCTTGGACGCGACTCCTGCCCGTTGATCGTTCAGAATCCGGTCATCGCGAGGAGAGTGCACGCACCCGGTCCGCCGGATGACGCATTGGGTCACCGCGATTCGGCCCGGGAAAGCATCAGAGGCAGTTTCCGGATCTCTCCGGAAACCGCCTCTGACCTACTGTGTCTAACTTGTAGCGGGGGGACCGCGCAGATCTGCGATCCTTCGCTTGAACCTCGCCTCTCCCCCGCGGCGCGCGGCGCCTGCCAGGGCATCTGCCACCCGATGTCCATGACCGGATCGAAGCACACGAGCAGTGGTTGTTCAGTGCCTCTGACAACCCCGAGCGGCTGCCGCGCACAAGCAGTCCACTTCTGATGCGCGATACGGCGCGGCAGACAGCGTCTCCACACGCGGCCGTCAGGGATCGGAGGGCGACGTGCCAGGGGTGCGGTTGTGAGACTGGTGGCCCGGTGGGGATGTCGGTGCGCTACTCGCTGCGACGGGATGGGCGACCTTCACGTCGGAGACGGTCACGTCGGGGCAAACTACGACGTCGATCGCACCGAGGTTGGTGTTGAGGACGCTGTAGGTCCCGGCTTCGACGTCGATGGTGCCGGGCCGCCGAGGCGATGCGGTGACCCGGTAGCGGACGTCGGTGGGGTCGTCGATGTCACCGAGCTGGACCTCGGTGTCGTTTCTCTCACTGAAGATCGACGGCGGCGGGAGCGCCTTGACCACGAACCGCAGCCGCCCACCCGACGTGGTGAGTTGGGCGAGCCTCCTGACGGTGGGCACGCCCAGCTTGGTGGCGAGCGGGTGGTCGCACGCCATCTGCAGGGCAGGACCCGTCGGGGTGCCAGGGCCTGCCGTCCGGCACCCTTCCAGGGCGATGACCGGGACGCCCGCCAGGGCGACCAACATCACGATGCGGCGCATGCCCCCGTGCCTCATGCCAGGATCGAACCACAAGGCGAGGAAACCTCGCCTCATCCAGGCCCCCACCCGAGAAAGCGAAACGGTCCCCGGCCGGTTCCCACGGTCGTGGGCAGCCCCCTCTGCGAGACGCCAAGAACGTCGCGAACGCGGTGCTTCTTTGGAGCAGGGAGACCGCGCAGACCTGCGCTCGGCCCGTTGATCCTCGCGAAGTGTCTTCTTGGCTAAGCGCCCGCCCTGGCACCTGCCACCGGTTGCCCATGGCCGGATCGCTATGTGAGCGTGTCTTGACCGGCGATGCCGCACTCGTAGGCGAGGACCACCGCGTGCACGCGGTCGCGGAGACCGCACTTGGCGAGGATGCGGGTGACGTGGGTCTTGACGGTGGCCTCACCGAGGTACAGGGCTGCACCGATCTCGGCGTTCGATGACCCCTTCGCCATCTCCTTGAAGACGTCGAGCTCCCGGCTCGTGAGCGAGGCTAGTGCGGCGGGAACGCCGCGGGTCGACGGTGTACGCGAGACGTAGGAGGCGACCAGACGTCGGGTGATGGTGGGCGCGAACAGGAGGTCACCGCGGTGAGTAGCTCGGATCGCGGCCGTGAGCTCTTGGGGTGGCGTGGTCTTGAGAAGGAAGCCTGAGGCTCCGGCTCGCAGGGCGCCGAAGACGTACTCGTCGAGGTCGAACATCGTGAGCATCACGACCTTCGCCTGTGGGCGCCCGCCGGTGACCGCACGGACGCCGGCGATCCCGTCGGTGCCGGGCATCTGGACGTCCATCAGGACGACGTCGGCCTCGCCGGCGCGCGCGACGGCAGCCGCCTCGGCGCCGTCGCCGGCCTCCCCGACGACCTCGAGGTCCGGCTCGGCCCCCAGGATCGCGACCAGGCCGGCGCGGATCAGCTCCTGGTCGTCTGCGACGACTACCCGGATGGGGTGCGACGGGTACGTCGGCGCGGCGCTTGCTGCGGCGTCGTTGCTCATGTGATCCCTTCGGGGATGCTGCACGGAAGAACAGCCTGCACGACGAAGCCCCCGTCGCAGCTCGCACCCGCGGTGAAGTCGCCACCGAGGGCGCGCACGCGCTCGGCGAGCCCGACCAGCCCGAAGCCGGATCCATCTGGGCGGGTCTCACGCTCGACCAGATCCTCGGCACCTGCCGGCGCGGCGTTGATGACGTGTACGGAGAGGTTGCCGACGTCGCGCCGCACGATGACCTCGACGGAAGCCCCCGGGGCGTGACGCACCACGTTGGTCAACGCCTCCTGCACGAGGCGATAGACCGCGGCCTCCACGGCGGGATCGGTGGGCAGGTCGTCCAGCTGCAGCCGAACGTCGCTGCCGGTCGACCTGATGCGCGTGGCGAGCCCCGCGAGCTCGTCACCGAGCGTCCCGCCGGTCGGGTGCGGGACGTCCAGGACCTGACTGAGCAGTCCGAGCTCGATCACCGCCTGCGCGCCGGCGGACTCGACCACGTCCAGAGCGGCGCGTGCTGCGACCGGGTCCGTGGGGGCCAGGGCCTGGGCCGCCCCTGCCTGGGTGACCATCACGCCGACCGCGTGGCTGGTGACATCGTGCAGCTCGCGGGCGATCCGCAGCCGCTCAGCGACCACAGCACCCTCGACCACAGTCTGACGCTGCTGTCTCAGGGCACTGGCCGCGGCGCGCGCCTGGGCGTACTCGCGGTCCCGGTCGCGCCAGGCCCAGCCGACGAAGGCGGCCCCGGCCACCCACACCACACCGACGGGGAGGTTCTCCGGGTTCGCGCCCCACCAGTGGGTCAGCGCGATGGAGCCGAACGCAGCACCTGCGGCCCACACCGCGGGACTGACGGCGGTGCCCGCCGTCCATCCGAGGAGGACAAGCTCGGCGATGCTGCCGAACCCCATCAGCGGCGGCGCCCCCACCGTCAGCAGCGCGGCGTGGATGGCGGCGGCCGTCAGGAGGGCCAGCGTCGGCTCGGTCCTGCGGAGTGCGAGCGGCAGGCACAGCAGCAGGTCACCCACCCGCAGCTCCCAGGAGCCGGTCCACAGCGGGTCGGTGAGTGTGAGCACGGCGACCAGACCGGCGGTGAGCAGGTCGACCCGCCAGAAGCCGGTGGCCCGGCGCGGCGGCGCACCGGCGGTTGAGGCGGATGGCTCCTCCCGCAGCAGCCCCAGCATGCGACGCAGCTCGGCGACCGCCGCGGCACCACGGCCGGCGATCGCGCCGACCTCGGCCTCCTCCAGGCCACTGCGTGCGGCGGCAGCACGTCGGCGCATGTCGGCAACGGCCCCGGCGATGACGCTGATGGCGTCCGCGGTCACGCGGGCCCGCTCGGCGGCCACCACCTCGCGCACGACCGCATCGTGGTCCTCGGCGGCCAGGGTCGCGTGCTCGCTGGCCGCCTGCCTGGCCTGCCGCGCCCGAGCCCGCACCAGACGTCCGAAGGCCCACGGCCCGCCGAGCAGCACGCCGCCGAACACCAGGTTGGCGACCGTGGGGTCGAGCAGCCACATCGCGACGAGCGACGCCGCGAGGACAAGACCTCCCGGCGTACGTGCTGCGCGACGTCCCACGACGTACAGCACCGGCAACCACGCCGACAGCACCGCGGCATGCTCCGGCGTCACCCCGAGAAGACCCCCCACCACCGTGGAGACGACCAAGAGGCTGCCACCGACGACCGGCTGCCACGCCAGGAGGACGACCGAGGCGAACACCAGGGGCGGCACGACGTACGGCGCGGCCGGCAGACCGCGCGTGGACGCGAGCGCGATGACGCCGAGCACCGTGCCCAGCGCCAGGAACGCGCGGGCACGGGTCGCGAAGGTCATGTGCTCAGGCTAGGACGCGAACGGCGCCTCCACGTCCCCCTTGGGATGGACCCGACGTCCGACCCGGGGCGAGCACCTAGGTGCGCCACGGCGGACGCCCCAGCGGGCCGCCGACCTGCACCGTGGGAAGCAGCCCGGCAGCGGTCGCCGGTCGCTCACAGGAGGAACCGTGTCTCAAAGCACTGTCACAGCACCGCACACCAACGTGCCCGGGTCCGGGCTGCATGGCCTTGGGTGGCTCGCCATGGTCGGCGCGGTCGCCACCAGCGCGCTGGCCTTCACCGACGCGGTCACTGTCGCTGTGTCCGGTCAGAACCTCGTCGGCGAGGCCGACGCTGCGAACCTCACACTGCTGTGGACGGGACTCGTCCACGGCCTGACCTACGTCGCGCTGGCCTGGCTGCTCGTCGTGCAGCGGCGTCGCATCGACGCCGGGAGCAGGGTGCGCACCGTGACCCGTTGGGCGCTCACCGCCTCCTACCTGCTGCTGCTGCCGTTCTTCCTCGTGGGAGTCCTCCAGGTCACCCTCACTGACAGCACCGTTGCGGACCTTCCCACCCTGTACGAGGTGACGGCCGGAGTCGGCTTCGCCGGGATGTTCTTGAGCTCCATCGTGCTCGGCTTCGCGTTGTGGAGGGCCACCGACCTGCGGCCGGCTTCTCGAACGCTGTCGCTCGGCGTCCTCGCCGGCATCGGCGCCACCATCGCGCTCGCCGTCGTCGCCTCCGACTGGGCGCACCCCGCCTACGCCGAAGCCGCCGTTTACCTGGGAACGGCCCTCCTCGCCCTGCGCCCGTCCCGGCATTGACCAATCGAGATCGGGACTAGGGTCGTCGGCTCAAGGTCGTGCGTCAGGACTTCCAGCCTCAGAAGGCCGGGGAACGCCGAGCGCCCGGTCGATGTGCCCAGGCCGCCGCGCCGAGATGGTTGCAAACATGCGAGAGGCCCTCACAGTCAGACTGTGAGGGCCTCTCGGACTTGTAGCGGGGGCAGGATTTGAACCTGCGACCTCTGGGTTATGAGCCCAGCGAGCTACCGAACTGCTCCACCCCGCGTCGGTGACGCCAACCTTACGGGAGGCGCCCCGCGCCCACCAAATCGGGGGGCATGAGGACGGTCACACCGTGGCCGCCCCGACGTCAGCCGCTGGCCGGCTCACCCCCGGTGTCGCCGGAACCGTCTCCGGAGCCGTCGCCGGACCCGTCACTGGCGCCGTCGCCGGAGCCACCGTCACCGCCGCCGGAGCCTCGTCGCCGCCGTCACCGGGGTCGACGTTGGCCGCGTCGATGGCGCGCTGCACCAGGCTCCGCGCGCGCTCGCTGGCCTCGGCGTACCCGTTGAGGTCACCCTCGCGCAGCGCCTGCTCGGCGTCCGCGAACCTGCGTTCGGCTCGCTCCAGCAGGGACCGGACGTCGCCGGACACCGGCGGCACCGCGTGCCGGGCCCGCCACCGTCCTCGAGGTCGGGGTTGTCGGCCGGGTCGACCGAGTCCTCCCGCGAGGTGATGCCGAGCACGTCGTCGAGGGCGGCGGTCAGCGTCGAGCCGATGCCCACGTCCTCACCGAAGGACACCAGCACGTAGCGCAGCACCGGGTAGCGACCCTCGCCCTCCTGGCGCAGCGTGTACAGCGGCTGCACGTAGAGCAGCCCGTCCCCGACCGGCAGGGTCAGCAGGTTGCCGAACAGCGCCTTGGAGTTGGTCCGCGTGAACGCCAGCAGCCGGTCCTGGATCTCCTGCTCGGAGGCGAACTGGTTGGCGATCTGCGAGGGACCCGGCACCTGCGTGTTGCTCGGCAGCCGCAGGATCCGGATCTTGCCGTAGTCCTCGCGGGCGGCGTCGGAGTCCACGCTGATGAACGACGCGAGGTTCTGCCGCTCCTGCGGCACGTAGACGCTGGTCAGCGAGAACACCGGCTCGTCGACGCCGGACGGCGTCTTGACCGACAGCCGGTAGGGCGGCTGCTTGTTGGTCTTGATCTCCGGGTCCTGCGGGACCTCCCAGCGGTCGTTGCCCTCGTAGAACGTCTTCGGGTTCGTCACGTGGTACGTCGCGAGCATGTGCCGCTGGACCTTGAACATGTCCTCGGGGTAGCGCATGTGGTCGAGCAGGTTCGGCGGGATCTCCGCGCGCGGCCGGACCACCTGCGGGAACGCGTCGGACCACGCGTCCAGGATCGGGTCGCGGTCCCACTCGTAGAGCGTCACCGAGCCGTCGTAGGCGTCCACGACCGCCTTGACCGAGTTGCGCATGTAGTTGATCTCGTCGGTCGGCAGCGTGGAGTACGCCGTCCGCGGCTGCAGCGAGTCCTCCGTCATGTCGCTGAGGGAGTCCTTCTGCGAGTTCGGGTACTGGTCCGTCACCGTGTAGCCGTCGACGATCCACACCACGCGCCCGTCCACCACGGCCGGGTAGACGTCGCCGTCCACGGTCAGCCAGGGCGCCACCTTCTGCACCCGCTCGCGCGGGGTCCGGTCGTAGAGGATCTTGGAGTTCTCGTTGACCCGGCTGGACAGCACGATGTTGGGCTCGGAGAACTTGATCGCGTAGAGCAGCTTGTTGAACAGCCCGCCGACCGGCACGCCGGCCGCGCCGTCGTACGTCGTCGTGGTGGGCTGGTCGCCGCCGCTCCCCTCGGGGATGTCGAGCTCGACGTCGCGCTCCCCGTCGGTCTTGCCGACGATCGAGTAGAGCGGGCTGCGCTCGCCGAAGTAGATCCGCGGCTGGTAGCCGCCCTCGAACATCTCGGTCAGCTCGCCGCGCGGCGGGATGTCCTGCTCGGCCCAGATCGGCTTGCCCTCGGCGTCGGGGACCTGCTCGTCGTTCTTGCCCTTCTGGTTGCCGTAGGCACCGATCACGCCGTAGCCGTGGGTATAGACGGTGTGCAGGTTGGCCCAGTTGCGCTGGGACTCCTCCAGGCCGCTCTGCTCGAGCTCGCGGACCGCGACCACCATGTCGCGGGTCTCGCCGTTGAGCTCGTAGCGGTCCACGTCGAGCACGTCGCTCACGCTGTAGTAGCCGCGCACCTGCTGCAGCTGCTCGTAGGCGTCGGAGACCAGGCTCGGGTCGAGCAGCCGGATGCCGGGGATCGACGACGCGTCGGCGGCCAGCTGCTCCGACGACAGCGACAGCGTCGCGTCGTAGTTGGTCACCTCGGAGTCCGCGACGTCGAACGCCGTCCGGGTCGCCTCGATGTTGCGGGCTATGAACGGGCCCTCCCGGTCGGGCTCGGAGGGACGCACCTGGAACTGCTGCACGATGCCCGGCCAGATCGCGCCGAGCAGCACGGCCGAGAGCACCAGCAGCGCCAGCCCGACCGACGGCAGCATCCAGGTGCGGCGCAGCACGTTGGCGAAGAACAGCAGCGCGCAGATCAGCGCGATGAACATCAGGATGTTCTTCGACGGCAGCACGGCGTTCGCGGTCGGTGTAGCCCATGCCCGTGAACAGGCCGCCGCCCTGCGTGGTCAGGTCGAACCGGTCCAGCCAGTAGTCGACCGCCTTGATCAGCACGAACAGCCCGAGCAGCACCGAGAGGTGCACCTGCGCGGCGCCGCTGAGCTTGTCGCGACGGGCCTGCAGCCGGATGCCGCCGAAGAGGTAGAGGGTGACCGCGACCGCGATCAGGCTGAGCACGGTCGACGGCCATGCCGAAGTCGACCAGGTAGTGCAGCCACGGCAGCTCGAAGACGTAGAAGCCGACGTCGCGGTTGAAGTAGGGGTCCTCGGTGCCGAACGGCACCCGGTTGCGCCAGAGCAGGAACTGCCGCCACTGGCCGGCGCCGGAGCCGCCGGCGAAGAGCGCGAGCAGGACCGCGACGCCGATCAGCAGCCAGCGGCGCATCGGCTCGACGACCTCGCGGTAGCGGTCCAGGTTGACCTGCTCCTGCGAGGCGGGCCGGAAGACCGGGCCGGAACCGGTAGGCGATCGCGATGTTGGCCGCGACCAGCGCTCCGAGCAGCACGCCGAAGACCAGGAACAGCAGCACCCGGGTGCCGAGGACGGTGTTGAACACCTCGGAGTAGCCGACGCTGCGGAACCACAGCCGGTCGGTCCAGACCCCGGTGAACACCGAGGCCAGGAAGAACCGGACCACCAGGATGATCGCGGTGCCGACGAGCGCGCGAGAACGCTGCGGCGGTGGGGCCGCCGCGGGGCCGGGTCGTCGCGGTTGCCGGGGTGGTTCGTCGAAGAATCCGCTCACGACCTGTACTGCTCCTCATGTCCTGACCGCGCGCAGCTCACTGGTCGAGGGTCCCGTGCAACAACTGTAGAAGGGCCGGCACAAGATCCCGGCTCTCGAGCACCGACAAGGCGTCGTCGTGGGCCGCGCATCCGCAGCGCGCAGTACGTCGCGCCGTCGCGCGGTGGCCGCGGCGACGATCCGCACCTCCTGCCGGTCCGGGTGGTCCGCGGCGTACTCCTGCGCCGCCGAGGGCTCCTCCGGGAGGTCGCCGTCGTCGGCACGGCGGCAGCACCAGCCGCTCGACCACGACCGCGCAGCCGAACACCTCGTCCGGCCACATGATCTGCGCCAGGGTCTCGCTCGAGCGGCTCGTCCGGCGGGGGGCTCCTGCTCGACCGGGGTCAGCGCGCCGGCGCGTCCGCCTCCGTCGAGCCCGATCGCCGCGGCCAGGCCGCGGCTCGCGGGCGAGCAGGTCGCCGGTCGGCACCAGCGCGAACAGCCGGGCGGGCTGGTCCCAGCCGCTGCCCGCGGCGTGCTCCTCGATCTCGCGGACCACCGGCCACGCAGGGCGGGTCGGTCTCGGGCGGCGCGTCCGCGCCGGGAGCTCGGGGTCGGGGTGCTCGGTGTGCTCGGTCATCGGCTCCTCACAGCTCGGCAGGTCGGCGTCGGGTCGGCGGCGTAGGCCTCCAGGGCCTCGACGGCCGCGTGCATGGTCGTGGCCCGCACCAGCCGGATCTCGTCCGTCGCGCGACGTCGGCGCCGCGGGCGGCCCGGCAGTTGTCGGCGGGCACCAGGAACAGCTCGGCGCCGGCGTCGGCGGCCGCGACGATCTTCTGCTGGATGCCGCCGATCGGCGCCGACGCGTCCGTCTCGGGTCGATGCGTGCCGGTGCCGGCGACGTGCGCGCCCCCGGTCAGCGAGCCGGGGGTGAGGGTGTCGTAGACGGCCAGCGAGAAGATCAGGCCGGCGCTGGGGCCGCCGATCTCGTCGTCGAGGCGGACCCGCACGTCGAACGGGAAGTCGTAGCCGGTGCCGATCTCGATGCCCACGACCGCGCGGTCCGGGTCGTCCGGGGCGGCCTCGGTGGTCGACCGGAACGGTGCGGCGGCTTGCCGTCGCGGCGTACGACGAACTCGGCCGGCCTCGCCGACCCCGGCTGCGCTGCACCGCCTCGGAGACCTGCGCGACGTCCTCGACTGACCCGCCGTTGACCTCCATGACGCGGTCGCGGGCCTCCAGCTCACCGTCGGCCGGCGCGCCCTTCGCGCACCCCGAGCACCTCGGTCGCGCAGCGGCAGGTCGTAGCCGAGCTCGCGCAGCGCGACGGCGATGGCGGTGTCCTGGGAGGACACCATCTGCACGCTGCTCTGCCCGCTGCGACGTCCTCGGCGGACTCGCTCGGGCGGGTAGATCGACGTCGCGCGGGTAGACCGCCCGGGTGCCGTCGAACCACGCCGCACAGCGCCTCGACCAGCGAGATCTCCGCGCCCGGGCTGGTCACCGAGACCGTGGTCAGCCGCAGGTCGCCCCCGGTCGGGTAGGTCTCGGCGCCCGTCGACCTCGATGACCGGTCGCCCTCGACCTCGGCCGAGCACGTCGACGGTCGGGCCGGGGCTCATCGTCACGTAGGGCACCGGCAGGAACGCCGCCGCGGAGAGCAGCCCGACCAGCAGACCGGCCACCACCACGCTGGAGAGGGTGCGGCGGGTCATGGCGCCACCCTCTCATTGGTCGACAACCGGCCCGGCAGGCAGGCGGCCCGGGTGGCCCGGGTGCTCGACCGGTCAGGCGGACCGGCGGCTGTCCCTCCGGGGCCCGCCGCGACGGACGGACCGCGATCCCGGTGCTGCGGTCCCGCGGACCGGCCGCGGCCGCGGGCGTCCGCGCGCCGGGGTGCTCCTTGGCGATCGCCCGGGCGAAGCGCTCGAGGTCGGCGTCGCGGGCGCCGGTGCGGGCGGTCGCTCGTCGGGCGCGGCCGGCCGGCCCAGGCCGCCCAGAGCATGGCCAGCAGGTGACGACGGCGGCCGGCACCAGCCAGAGCAGGATCTCCACGGCAGCAGGCTACGGAGCCGGAGCCGGTCGCGTGCCGCAGGCACGCGGGCGGCACCGGCAACGCGTGCCGCCCGGGGCGCGCGGCCGCGGGTCAGGGCGTGCCGACCCACTCCTCGCAGCCGTCGCTCGAAGAGCTGGTGCTTCCAGATCGGCACGGTGGCCTTGAGCTCGTCGATCAGCGCCCGGGAGGCCTCGAACGCCTCGCCCCGGTGCGCCGCCGACGGTCGCGACGATGACCGCGGCGTCGCCGATGCGCGAGCGAGCCGACCCGGTGCACCGCGGCGACCGCCCAGGACGTCGTACCGCTCGGCGACCTCGTCGCAGACCTCGCGGAGCCGGTCCAGCGCGGTCGGGTGGGCGGAGTACTCCAGCCCCGCGCACCGCGCTTGCCGCCGTCGTGGTCGCGCACCGCCCCCACGAACAGGGTGACCCCGCCCGCGGCCACGTCGGCGAGGGCGTCGAGCACCTCCGGCGGCGTCCAGCGCGGAGTCGCGGAGGTCGACGAGGCGGACGACCGGTGGGCGGCACACGGTCGAGCCTGAGGCCGCGGGTCCCGAGCCTATTCGCGCCGCCCGGACGGAGGGTATCGGCGAACGAGTAGTTTGAGCATGACGAACGACCCTGGCGACCGGACGACGACGCGAACAACCCGTTCAAGGGCACGCCGTTCGAGCAGATGTTCAGGCGTTCGGTGGCGCCTTCGGCGGCCAGGGCGGAGGCACCGGGCATGCCCGACCTGTCCGCGCTGATCGGCCAGATGCAGGCGATGATGGCCCCGCACGAGGGCTCGGTGAACTGGACGCTGGCCAAGGACGTCGCCCGCCGCACCGTCGCCGCCGAGCCCGACCCGACCCCCTCCGACCGGCAGCGCGGCGACGATCGCCGACGCGCTGCGGCTCGCCGACCACTGGCTCGACTCCGCCACCGACCTGCCCTCCGGGCGTCAGCACCTCGGCGGCCTGGAGCCGCGCGGACTGGGTCGAGGAGACCATCGAGGTCTGGAAGCGGCTCGTCGAGCCGGTCGCCGAGCACGTCGTCTCGGCGATGGGCAACGCACTCCCCGAGGAGGCCAAGGCCATGGCCGGCCCGCTGATGGGGATCCTCAACCAGGCCGGCGGGGCGATGTTCGGCAGCCAGGTCGGGCAGGCGCTCGGCGGGCTGGCCGGCGAGGTGCTCACCGCCTCCGACATCGGCCTCCCGCTCGGGCCCGCCGGCAAGGCCGCGCTGGTGCCGCTCAACGTGCACCGCGTTCGCCGACGGCCTCGACGTCGGGTGCGGAGGACGTCCTGCTCTACCTGGCGCTGCGGGAGGCCGCCCACCAGCGGCTGTTCGGGCACGTCCCCTGGCTCGGGCGCACCTGCTCGCCGCCGTCGAGGACTACGGCCGCGGCACCACGATCGACGTGTCCAAGATCGAGGAGTCGATGCGCGGCATCGACCCGATGAACCCGGCCGTCGCTGCAGGAGGCCCTGGAGGGTGGCCTGTTCGAGCCGGAGAAGACCCCCGCCCAGCAGGCCGCGCTCGACCCGCCTGGAGACCACGCTGGCGCTCGTCGAGGGCTGGGTCGACGAGATCGTCGGCCAGGCCACCGAGGACCGGATGCCCGCGGCCGGCCGAGCTGCAGGAGGCGGTCCGCCGCCGTCGCGCGGCGGGCGGCCCGGCCGAGTCGACGTTCGCCGCCCTGGTCGGCCTGGAGCTGCGCCCGCGACGGCTGCGCGACGCCTCCACGCTGTGGGGGTCGCTGCGCTCCCGGCAGGGCACCAGGGCCGCGACGCGGTCTGGTCGCACCCCGACCTGCTGCCCGACCGCGGCCGACCTCGACGACCCGCTGGGCTTCCGCGAGGGGCTGAGCCGAGCCGGAGGCGCTCACCGACGCCGAGTTCGACGCCGCGCTCGCCGACCTGCTCGACAGCGAGGCCGAGTCGGGTCGCGCCGACGACGCGACCGACGGTTCCGACGCGGCCGACGAGGGCGACACCGGCCCGTCGGAGGGCCCGGCCGACGGCGACGAACCCCGGGCGTGAGCCCGCGGCACGCCGACGCCCTGGCGGCGCTGCGCGGCTGGGACGCGCCCACGGCCGCCCAGGAGCGCGCTGCGGGTCCGGTACGTCGACCACCTCGAGCGGCACGCCGACGGCACTGTCCCGGTCCTGCTTCCCCGACCACCTGACCGCCGGGGCGCTGATGCTCTCCGCCGACCGGCGGCCCGGTGCTGCTCACCCTGCACGCCAAGGCCCGCCGCTGGTTCCACTTCGGCGGGCACCTCGAGCCGGGCGACCGCACCCTGGCCGGGGCGGCGCTCCGCGAGGCGCCCGAGGAGTCCGGGGTCGCCGGCCTCGCGCTCGACCCGGTGCCGGTGCAGCTCGACGTGCACGAGGTGCCGTTCTGCGACGCCGCGCGGGCGCGGTCCGCCACCTCGACGTGCGCTTCGTCGCGGTCGCCCCGCCCGAGGCCGAGCACGCGGTCAGCGAGGAGTCGCTCGACGTGCGCTGGTGGCCGGTGGACGCGCTGCCGCCGCTCGACGAGGACATGCCCGCGCTGGTCGGGCTGGCCCGGGACCGGCTGTTCCGCGCGGCCCGCTGAGTTGTCAGAGGCTCAGCGCGCCCCGGCGTACTCACGCTCTGACAAGTCGGCGGCTCAGGCGTCGTCCGCCGCCATCGGCCGCGGCGCCCTCGTCGGAGCAGTCCGGCGGGTCGGCGATGATCCCGAGCTGGCTGGCCGCGGCCACGCCCTCCAGGAACCCCTTGGCGCGCTCGGCCTTGGGGTAGCGGTCGACCAGCGCCCAGAACGTCGGGGTGTGACCGATCTCGATCAGGTGGGCCAGCTCGTGCACCAGCACGTAGTCGATCACCCAGGCCGGCATCCCCTGCAGCCGGCGGGAGAGCCGGATCGACCGGTCGGCGGGCGTGCACGAGCCCCAGCGGCTGTTCTGGTTGTCGACCCAGCGCACCGTCTCGGGGATCGCCTCGCCGTCGAGGTAGCGGGTGTTGAGGTCGAGGGCCCGCCGCATCAGGCCGTCGTCGCTGGGCCGGCGACGCCGCTCCTGAGCGCTCGAGGCGGGCCAGCATGGTGCGCACCCACTCCTTCTCCTCCGCGCGGGTCATCCGGGCGGGGATCAGCACGACGACCTTCTCGTCCTCCCGGTAGGCCGCGACGGTGCGCCGGCGCTTGCGCGAGCGACGCACCTCGACGACGGGCTCGTCGTCGGCCCGGGGGACGGTGGTCATGCCTGCACGCTACCGGTTGGCCCAGGCCAGCAGGCGGTCCGCCGGCCAGGTGTTGACGATCCGCTCCGCCGGTACGCCGAGCCGCTCGGCGCGCGCCGCACCGTAGGCCGAGGAAGTCGAGCTGCCCCGGGGCGTGCGCGTCGCTGTCGATCGAGAACAGGCAGCCGGCTTCGAGGGCCAGGGCGACCAGCTCGTCGGGCGGGTCCCGCCGCTCGGGGCGGGAGTTGATCTCCACGGCCACGTCGTTCTCGGCGCAGGCCGCGAACACCGCCTCGGCGTCGAACTCGCTCTGCGGGCGGGTGCCCCGGCCGCCGGTCACGAGCCGGCCGGTGCAGTGGCCCAGCACGTTGGTCTGCGGGTGGCCGACCGCGGCCACCATCCGCCGGGTCATGGCGGCCCGGTCCATCCGCAGCTTGGAGTGCACCGAGGCGACGACCACGTCGAGCCGGCCGAGCATCTCGTCGGTCTGGTCGAGGGCGCCGTCGTCGAGGATGTCCACCTCGATCCCGTGCAGCAGCCGGAAGCCCCGTCCGCCCGGTCCAGGTGCTCGTTGACCGCCGCCACCACCTCGAGCTGCCGGGTCGAGCCGGGCCACGGAGAGCCCGTTGGCCACCCGCAGCCGCGGCGAGTGGTCGGTCAGCACGAGGTAGTCGTGGCCGAGCTCGACTCGCGGTCATCGACCATCTCCTCGATCGGGCGAGCCCCCGTCGGACCAGTCGGAGTGGGTGTGCAGGTCGCCCGCGGAGCGCGGCCCGGATCTCGGCGCCGCCGTCGTCGAGGGGCCCGGCGCTCGCCTCGAGGTCGGCCAGGGTCGCCGGGACGCCGGCCGGCCAGGCAGTCCGCGACGACCGCGGCGGTCTTGGCGCCGATGCCCGGGCAGGTCGCGCAGGGTGCCGGCGCGCGGCCCGCTCGGCGACCTCGTCGGCGGACCGGGTCGAGCAGCGTGGCGACCGCGCCCCGGTAGGCCTTGATCCGGTAGCTGTCGGCCAGCCGGCGCTCCATCAGGAAGGCGATCCGGCGCAGCGTCGCCACCGGGTCGAGCGCCGCTCCCTGCTGCCCTGCCCATCCGGCTCCCTCGACTCTCGGTCCCGCGCGGTGCTCGCGCTCGCGCCGCCCGCATCCCCAGGATCGCTGATGGCGATTGCTCGTCGTTGCTCGCGATATTGCCCGCGATATCCGACTTTTCTGTCTCCACACCCTGTGGTCGGACGAATGCGCTGGTCAGCGCCGGTCGAGCGTACGCCGCCCGGGCGTGTCCCCCACAGCGTCGTACACCGTCGTCCCCAGGTTCGTCCACAGGGTGTGGACCATGGTCCACACCCTGTCCCCAGACGCCGTCCACAGGAGGGTCGCGCCCGGCGTTGACCCCCCGGCGTGGGGGCACCTAGGGTCGGCGCAGATGAGGCCCCCGGCCGATTCGGCACGGCGTCCGCAAGGGGAAGGCAGGCGGCGTGCCGGACGGGCGGGGGCCTCGCCGCGTCCCGGGGCAGGCGTCCCCGGGCCGGCCATCAGGACCACTGCCCGCGCCCGGCCGCGCTCAGCGGCCGGTGAACCGCGGGGCACGCCGCTCCCGGGCGCGGCGATGCCCTCCTGCAGGTCCTCGGTGGCCAGCGTCACCGGCTGGGCCAGCGCCTCCCACTGCAGCGCCGCCTCGAGGTCGGCGTGCCCGCCGGCGCGCAGCGCCACCGTGGTCAGCCGGCTCGCGATCGGGGCGGTCGCGGCGACCTGCGCCGCGGTCGCCAGCACGTCGTCGAGGAACGCCCTCGGCCGGCAGCACCCCGGAGACCAGGCCGAGGCCGGAGCGCCTCGTCGGCGTCGACCATCCGCCCGGTGAGCAGCAGGTCGCGCGCGTGCGCGGGCCCGACCACGTCGGGCAGCAGGTAGGTCGCGGCCATCCCGGCGTGCATGCCGAGCCGGACGAACGGCACACCGAGCCGGGCCCCCTGCGCGGCGTACCGCAGGTCGCAGGCGAGCGCGAGGCAGAGCCCGGCGCCGATCGCGGGCCCGTTGACGGCCGCGATGGTGGGCACCTCGAGCCGCCGGACGGACAGCCAGGCCCGGTAGAAGGGCGATCATCCGGGTCCGCAGCCGGTCGACGGTGGCGTCGGGCTCGCTCGCGATCCAGCAGGTGTCGCCGCCGGAGCAGAACGCGGACCCCTCCCCGGTGACCACCACCGCGCGCACGCCGGGGTCCCCGGCCAGCTCGTCGACGGTCACCGACCCAGGAGGCGGTCATCTGCTCCGACATCGCGTTGCGCTGGTCGGGGTTGTCGAGGGTGAGCAGCACGACGCCGTCGTCGAGCCGGTCGACCCGGAGGTGCTCCCGGACGGCCGCGGCCGGGGAGGCACTGGAGGCGGCGGTGGACGGGCCGACGGCGGAGGGGGCGGGGTCGGCGCTCATGCGCGGGAGACTACCGACGGCCCGGGGCCGGTGGGCCGGGGTGAGACGAGGATCGCAGCGACCCGGCCCGACAAAGCCACAAAAGGCGCAAAGTGACTTTTTACCGTCTGGCTGAGCGTGAAACCGGCGCCGACGGCGCTGCGCGCATGAATGTGCCGCCCCGCCTGCCGTAGGGTGCGACAGCGGCCGGCAACGGACGGCCACCGGCGGGTCTTCCCTCGACTCCCCGCCGACGACCAGATACAACGACAACAGCAAGGAGGCCGTCATGGCGGAGACCTGGAGCGGCGAGTTCTACTGCGTGAAGTGCAAGGAGAAGCGCGAGGCGGAGGGCGAGGTCAAGGTCAACGACAAGGGCACCCGCATGGCCAAGGCCGTCTGCCCCGTCTGCGGCACCAACCTCAACCGCATCCTCGGCAAGGCCTGAGCGACCGACAGATCTCCCGGCGGCGGCGCTCCGACGACCTCGGTGGGGTCGCCGCCTGCCGTCGCGTCCGGAGCCTGTGGACGGCCGGTCGCGGCCCCGCGCCCGATCCGGCAGGCTGCCCGCATGCGTCCCCTCCTCGTGCCCGGTGCCCACGTCCTGCGCCGCGCACGACGGCTCCTTCCAGGTCGGCCTCGACCCGCGCGACGCGGTGGTGCTGCCCGGCACCCCGGCCGTGGCCGCCTGCCTGGCGCGCCTCGACGGCTCCCGACGGTCGCCACCGACCGGGACGCCCTGCCGGCCGTCCTCGACCGGGCCGGTCCTGCTCGTCGACGAGCGGGCGGTGCACCCGCTGCTGGCCGCCGGCCGCCCGGGCACCGGCCCGGCGCGCTGGCCCGCACCGCCGCCCGCGCGCCGCGCGGCACGGCCGCCGGGCACCCGCCGTCGTGGCGGCGCGGGCCGGCCGGTCCGTCGGGCCGGTCGGGTTCGGGCACGCCCGACGGCGAGGCGCTGGTGGACCGGCTGTGGCGGCCTGCTGGCCGAGCGCGGGGCTCCGGCGCGCACGGCCGGCGAGCCGGCCGTCGGGCGTCCTGGCCGGGGTGGGCGAGCCGCGACCGCGAGCTGGTCGACGGCTGGATCGCAGGCGGGCACGCCGTACCTCGTGGTCCGGCTGACCGAGGGCCGGGCGTGGTCGGCCCCTTCGTCGTGCCGGGCGAGACCGCGTGCCTGCGCTGCCTCGACGCGCACCACACCGACGCCGACCCGACCTGGCCGCTGCTCGTCCACCAGTACGCCGAGGCGTGCCGGCAGCCGCGCGGCCGACGGCACCCCCGAGCCGCTCGACCCGTTGCTCGCGGCGCTCGCCGTCGCCTGGGCGGCCCGGGATCTCGCGTCGTACGTCGACGGCGGCCGGCCCTCCACCTGGTCCACGACCCTGACGCGCTGGACGCCGACCTCGCGGAGGTCGAGAGCCGGACCTGGCTGCGGCACCCGCGACTGCGGCTGCAGCTGGCAGTGACCCGCAGGAAGCGCGTTGACCCGCGCCGGTCATGCCCGGTCCGCCACAATGGGCCCGTGACCGAGCTACCCCGCCGCGCGGTGTCGCGCACCGCACGTCTGGCCGCGCTGCCGCTCGGCTTCGCCGGCCGCACCGCGGTGGGGATGGGCCGCCGGCTCGGCGGGGCCCCGGCCGAGGCGGTGCTCACCGAGGTCCAGCAGCGCACCGCCGAGCAGCTGTTCCGGACCCTCGGCGACCTCAAGGGCGGCGCCATGAAGATGGGGCAGGCGCTGTCGATCATGGAGTCGATGCTCCCCGAGGACGCTCGCCGCGCCCTACCGCGCCCAGCTCACCCGGCTGCAGGACTCCGCTCCCCCGATGTCCGCCACCACCGTGCACGCCGTGCTGGCCCAGGAGCTCGGGACCGCGCGTGGCGCAAGCAGCTCGTGGAGTTCGACGACGACCCGGCCGCGGCCGCGTCGATCGGGCAGGTGCACCGCGGCCGCTGGAGCGACGGCCGCGAGGTGGCGGTCAAGATGCAGTACCCCGGTGCCGGCGAGGCGCTGATGTCCGACCTGCGCCAGCTCGCCCGGGTGGCCCGCACCTTCGGCGGCCTGGTGCCGGGGCTCGACATCAAGCCGCTGGTCACCGAGCTGCAGGACCGGGTCGCCGAGGAGCTCGACTACCGGCTCGAGGCCGAGGCGCAGCAGGTCGGTTCGCCGAGGAGTTCCGCGACGACCCGGACTATCCGCGTCCCGCGAGGTGGTCGCGCCACACCGACCGGGTGCTGGTCAGCGAGTGGATCGAGAGCCACGCCTCGCTGGCCCGGCTGATCGCCGAGGGCACCCAGGAGGAGCGCAACCACTACGGCGAGCTCTACGTGCGGTTCCTGTTCGCCGGGCCCGCCCGGGTCGGGCTGCTGCACGCGCGACCCGCACCCCGGGAACTTCCGGGTGCTGCCCGACCGACGACGGCTCGCTGGACGGCCTCGGCGTCGTCGACTTCGGCGCGGTCGCCCGGCTGCCGGAACGCACCCTGCCCCGCGCGATCGGCACGCTGCTGCGGATCGCGATGTACGACGACTACGACGACGTGCTCGACGGGCTGCGCGAGGAGGGCTTCGTCAAGCCCAACATCGAGGATCGACCCCGACGAGCTGCGCGCCTACCTCGGCCCCTTCGTCGAGCCGGCGACCGCCGAGACGTTCCGGTTCTCCCGGGACTGGATGCGCACGCAGTTCCAGCGGGTGCAGGACCCCCGGCAGCCGGGGTCGACCCTGGCGCTGCGGCTCAACCTGCCGCCGTCGTACCTGCTGATCCACCGGGTCTGGATCGGCAGCATCGGCGTGCTCTCGCAGCTCGAGGCCGAGCTGCCGTTCCGCAGCATCCTCGAGGAGTCGCTGCCGGGCTTCGGGACGACAGGCCGGCTGATCGCCGCGCCGGTCACCACCACTCGCTGTCGAGCTTGCTCTCGATCGCCCGCAGGTGCTCGCGCGAGCAGCGCTCGCAGAAGACCCGCTGCCGGCCGTTCTCGACCGCGGTCGTCCAGGTCAGCGGCATGCCGGTGCCGCCGGCGCGTCCTCGGGCGCCGTCGTGCCGCAGAAGTCGCAGGTCGCCGCCATGCCCCCGAGCGTACGTCGGACGCACGCAGAGCCGGCCCCGCCGTGGGAGGCGGGACCGGCTCTCGGTGGTGGTGCCGTGCTCACGGCCGATGTCGCGCTGGGCGGCACTCGCTCCGGGTCGTCGGACCTCGGTCACAGCGAGCGGGCGAGGGCGAGGCGCGCCTGCTGGGCGGCGCGCTCGGCCCTGCGGGACAGCCGGCGGTGCATCGCCAGCTGGTGACCGCGTCGCAGCTCGTGCGCCTCTCCCAGGCGCGCGGACATCTGCGCGCGTGCCAGGTTCTTCGTTCATGAGTTGCATCGTCGTTGCTCCGGTTCTGCTCAGTGTTCATGGGGGTGCTGGTTCCTCGGGGTTGGCTGCGGTCCGATCCGGGTCGGGGTCACAGCGAGCGGGCGAGGTCGAGTCGGGCCTGGAGGGCGGCGCGCTCGGCCCGGCGGGACTTCCGCCGGGCCCGGGCGAGCTGGTGCCCGCGACGCAGGCTCGGCGCCTCGTCGAGGCGCTCGGTCTGCTCGATCCGGGCCAGAGACTCGGTTACGTACGTCATCGCGTTCTCCGTTGAATGCGTCGGGATGGTGGTCGGTCCTGCGGTGCTGCTGGGTCTGCTGCGCTGCTGGCTGGTGCTGCGGGTGGTGCTGCGGGTCAGGCCGCCACCTCGCTCTTGCGGGGCCGGCCGCGGGGCCGCTTGCGCGGGATGACGACGCCCTGCGCGAACAGCTCGCCGCCCCAGACACCCCAGGGCTCGCGCCGTTCGAGGGCGCCGGCGAGGCACTCGACCCGCGAACGGGCAGTCCAGGCACATCGCCTTGGCCACCTCCACGTCCTGAGGTGACTCCGCGAAGAACAGCTCCGGGTCCTCTCTGCGGCACGGCAGCTGCTCCACGTCGACCTCGCTCGCGGTGACGGCGAACGTGGTCGAGGACGCTGATACTCATCTCTTCACCTCCTTGTGAGTTCTCGCTCTGGTCGGTGGACCGGTCGAGGGGAAACAAGAAGGCCGCGGATCCCGGGTTTCGGGTTCCGCGGCCTGGAGGCTGCCGATGCAGAGTTCTCACTCTAGATCGGTGGACTCCAGGCGGAGGTACCCGGGAACAGGCCGGCGACGTCGACATCCGATGAGGCGGTATCCGCACACAGCGGTGCCCTGGAAGCCGTGGTCGTCCGCGCGGACGATCGCGCCGGCGGCCGGAACCGACACCACACCCGTGGTCGGGAGGTCGCGCACGAGCGCGCTCGCGCACGGAGATGGGCATGCCGAAGCCACGTCCGGCTAGGCTGATCGTCCAGGGTGAGTTCGATCATCTGCGGCGCACCTCCTTCGGAGCGTCGGGCGCTGGTCTTGGCAAGGACCGTCTGCGCAGTTGTCGTGCGGGGTGAGAGAAAACTACCCCCGCGGCGCTGTAAGCGGCAATCTATTTTCTGGGTATTTCCCGGAAAACTTTCCCGAGCATCATCCGATGGCCCGGACGGGCTACCCCGGTGTGTCCGTTTCGCGGCGTCCGCCCGACCAGGGCGAGCACGTCGTCGCCGTACTTGGTCAGCTTGGCCTCGCCGATGCCGTTGATCCGGCAGCAGCGCCGCGGGCGTCGGCGGGCTTGGACCTCGGCGATCGCCTGCAGGGTGAGGTCGGTGAAGACGACGTACGCCGGCACCTTCTCCTCCGCGGCGCGCTCGACCCGCCAGGCTGCGCAGCCGCTCGAACAGCTCCTCGTCGTAGGTGGCCGGGCAGTCCTCGCAGCGGCCCACCTTGCGCTCGGCGGTCGACGCCGAGCGGCCGGCCGCAGGTGCGGCAGTGCGCGACGCCCTTGCGCTTGCGGGCGCCGCGCTCGGTCTCGGCGCACGTCGGAGCCCACCTGCGGGCCGCAGTCCGGTCAGGAACCGGGACGGCTTGCGGGTGGACCGCGAGCCGGGGTTGCGCGCCCGCGACCAGGAGACGCGAGAGGTGCCGCCGCGCCCGGGTGATCCCGACGTAGAGCAGCCGGCGCTCCTCCTCGACCGCGGCGGGCCCCTCGGCGTAGACGATCGGCATCGTGCCCTCGTGCATGCCGGCGAGGAAGACCGCGTCCCACTCCAGCCCCTTGGCGGCGTGCAGGGTGGCCAGCGTGACGCCCTCGGCGACCGGGGCGTGCTGCTCGGCGGCGCGCCGGTCGAGCTCCGCGACGAAGTCGGCGAGCGTGGCCTCGGCTCGGCGCGGCGAAGTCGGCGGCCTGCGACACGATCGCCTGCAGCGACTCCCAGCGGTCGCGGACGTTGCCGCGGCCGGTGGGTGCCTGGTCGACCAGCCCATCCCGGCGAGCACGGCCCGCACGTCGCTCGACCAGCCCGTCCCCGGACACGCCGTCGCCGTCGCCGCCGAGCGGGCGCTGCCGCGCAGCAGGGTGACCGCCTGGCGCACCTCCGGCCGCTCGAAGAAGCGGGCGGCCCCGCGGACGACGTAGGGCACCTCGCGGGCGGCGAGCGCCTCCTCGAACGCCTCGGACTGGGCGTTGATCCGGAACAGCACGGCGATCTCGCGCGGCGGCAGCGCCGGCCCGGGTCAGCGCCAGGATGCCGCGCGGCGACCTGCTCGGCCTCGGCGACCTCGTCGGGGTGCTCGGCGTAGCCCACCTCCGGGCCGGTCGTCGCGCTGGGCCCGCAGCTGCACCCCGGCGCTCGCCGGTGCCGGCCAGCAGCCGGTTGGCGGCCGTGACACCTGCGGGGTGGACCGGTAGTTGCGGACCAGCTCGATCGAGGTGGTGCGGGCGAACCGCTGCGGGAAGTCGGTGAGGTAGGCCGCGCTGGCGCCGGCGAAGGAGTAGATCGTCTGGGCGGGGTCGCCGACCACGCACAGGTCGTCGCGACCGCCGAGCCACAGGTCGAGCAGCGCGGACTGGATCGGGCTGACGTCCTGGAACTCGTCGACGACGAACCACTTGTACTGCCGGCGCACCTCCGCCGCGACCCGCTCGTCCTCGCTGAGCAGGGCGGCGGCGCAGAGCAGCACGTCCTCCATGTCCATCCGGCCCTGGTCGCGCTTGACGTCCTCGTAGGTGGCGAACACCCGGGCGACCGTGGCCGGGTCGAGGCCGGAGACCGAGCGGCCGCGGGCGGCGGCGACCGCGGCGTAGTCGTCGGGCCGGACGTTGCTGACCTTGGCCCACTCGACCTCGCCGGCCAGGTCGCGCAGCGTGGCCTGGTCGGTCTCGACCCGGTTGCGGCGGGCGGCGTTGCCGAGCAGCGCGAGCTTGGACTCGGTGAGCACGGGCAGCTCGCCGCCGTACACGCGCGGCCAGAAGTAGCGGGCCTGCCGCAGCGCCGCGGAGTGGAAGGTGCGCGCCTGCACACCGCCGGCGCCGAGCGTCGCGCAGCCGGGTGCGCATCTCCCCCGCGGCGCGGGTGGTGAAGGTGACCGCCAGCACCTCGGTGGGGTTGTAGACGCCCGCTGGCGACGCCGTACGCGATCCGGTGGGTGATCGCCCGGGTCTTGCCGGTGCCGGCGCCGGCGAGCACCCGCACCGGGCCCTGCAGGGCCATGGCGACCGGCCGCTGCTCGGGGTCGAGCGCGTCGAGCAGCTGGTCGGCGGACGCGGGCACTGCGGGCATACGGGAACAAACTCCTCGGATCGGGCCGTGTTCTCGACCCAGCAAGCCTAGACGCGAGGAAGGACAGCGCATGACCACCCCGGCCCTGACGATGTACTCCACGCAGTGGTGTGGCTACTGCCACCGCCTCAAGCGCCAGCTGGACCGCGAGGGCATCAGCTACGAGATCGTCGACATCGAGCAGGTCCCCGACGCGGCGGCGCGTCGTCGAGCAGGTCAACGGCGGCAACCAGACCGTGCCGACGCTCGTCTACGCCGACGGCTCCGCCCAGACCAACCCGTCGGTGGCCGAGGTCAAGGCCAAGCTGGCCGCGCTCACCTGACCCACCGACCCCACTGACCCCACCACGGGCCCGGCCGACGCCGGGTCCGTGGCGCGTCCGGGCATCCGCCGCCGACACGCCGGGCGCGGTCACGCATGACTCGCGCCCGGATGGCAACAATCCAGGCGATGAGCCCTACTCGCACCGTAGGCACCGCGATCGCCGCGCTCGCGCTGGCGACCGGCCTGGCCCACGCACCCGCCCCGGCGTCCGCCGCGGCCAAGGACGGCGGCGGCGCGTACGCCGGAGCCGCGGCCCAGGCGCTGACCTGGCCGCTGCCGCTCGGCACCACCGTGGTCATCGAGGGGCCCGCGAACACCTGGCAGCTGCGCGGCTTCGCCGAGAGCGTCGACGCGGCGCTGCCCGGCGTCGACGTGGTCTCCGGCTCCGCGGCCGACCACCCGGGGGCGTTCGTGGTCACGGTCGAGAAGGAGCACCGCCGCAGCGGCGCCTTCGCCGGCTTCACCAGGTGGCGGCCGATCCCGCCCGGGGCGAGCTACCCCGACGGCGCGACCATCACGCTCAACACGCTCTACCGCGACACCCCGCGCAGCACCCGGCGGCAGGTGGCCGCCCACGAGTTCATGCACGTCCTCGGCTTCCGGCACCACGGTGGCGAGGGGGTCGCGGGCGCCCAGCCGCCGCTGACGCTCGACCCGGCCCCGAGCGCCGAGGAGTGGGCCGCCCTGCACGCCTACTACGGCTGAGCACCACGACCCGCCCGCGGTCCCCGCCGCGGGGACCTGCCGGGGTCGGTCACCACTGGCCGGGGAGGCTGCCGCCGTACCAGGTCTCGACGAGGACGCGGGAGATCGAGATGCCGCCGGGCAGCACCAGCGTGCCCGCCTCGGCCTCGGCGCGCATCTCCTCGCGGGTGAACCAGCGGGCGTCGCTGATCTCGGCGCCGTCCACGTCGATCTCCGTGGTGCGGGCCCGGGCGAAGAAGCCCGACCATCAGGCTGGCCGGGAACGGCCACGGCTGGTTGCCGAAGTAGGCGACCGTCGCCGACCTCGACGCCGACCTCCTCGAGGACCTCGCGGGCCACCGCCTGCTCGAGGGACTCGCCGGGCTCGACGAAGCCGGCCAGGGTGGAGTACCGGCCCTCCGGCCACCGCTCCTGGCGGCCGAGCAGGCACCGGTCCGCGTCGTCGGTGACCAGCATGATCACGGCCGGGTCGGTGCGCGGGAACTGCTGGGCGCCGCAGCCGGTGCACACCAGCAGGTGCCCGGCCTGCGACGACCTGCGAGCCGGGCACCGCAGCGCGGGCAGTGCCGGTGTGGCGCGGTGCCACTCCGCCAGCGCGACCGCGTGCACCACCAGCGCGGCGGCCTCGGCGGACAGGGTCTGGACGAAGGCCCGCAGCGTCCTGCGGCCGCGCATCCCGGCTCGGCGGACCTCGGTCGACGAGCACCGCGAAGTGGGTGGTGCCGTCCAGCGTCGCCGAGCAGCACCCGCTGCCCCGGGCGGGCCGCGGCGGGCGACAGCCAGCCACGGCGGCTCGCCGGACCGGTCGCGGGACGACCAGCCGGCCGCCGTACAGGACGAGCACCCGGGTGCGCCGGGTCGCGCCACGTCTCCTCCAGCCACGCCTCGTCGGTGCGGCGCCCGGCGACGCGGTTGTGCGCGTGCAGGGACAGCGCCACCGGGGCGACGTGTCGGTAGAGCGCGAGCAGGTCGCGTGGGCGCGTGGCGGTCACGACCGTCGACCCTACGACTACCGTGGCGGCCATGAGCACCCACATCGGCGCCGGGCCCGGGCGAGGTCGCACCGCACGTCCTGATGCCCGGCGACCCGCTGCGGGCCAGGTGGATCGCGGAGACGTTCCTCGAGGACGCCACGTGCTACATCCGAGGTCCGCGGGATGCTCGGCTTCACCGGCACCTACCGCGGGCAGCGGGTCTCGGTGCAGGGCTCGGGCATGGGCCTGCCGTCGCTGTCGATCTACGCCCACGAGCTGCTCCGCGAGTACGACGTCGACACGATCGTCCGGGTCGGGTCCTGCGGCGCGCTCACCGAGCGGGCTCGGCGTGCGCGACCTGGTGATCGCGTCGGGCGCGTGCACCGACTCCTGCGATGAACCGGATCCGCTTCGAGGGCCTCGACTACGCGCCGGTCGCCGACTACGGCCTGCTGCGGGCGCGCGCACGACGCCGCCACTCGCCCGCGACCTGCGCGGTCGGACCCACGTCGGGCCTGATCTTCTCCAGCGACTCGTTCTACAGCCCGCGCCCCGAGCTGACCGCCCGGATGGTCGACTACGGCGTGCTGGCCGTCGAGATGGAGGCCAGCGCGCTCTACACGCTGGCCGCGCAGTACCAGCGCCCGGGCGCTCGCGGTCTGCACGGTCTCCGACCACATCGTGACCGGCGAGGAGACCACCGCGCAGGAGCGCGAGGAGACCTTCGGCGACATGGTCGAGATCGCGCTCGACGCGATGCTGGGCTGACGCACCGGCGGCGGGGCCCGGCCGAGGGGTCACTTCTGACCGACACGCCGGTGAGGGGGCTGACTAGGTGACTCCTCGGCGGAAGAGGTCCTCCAGCGCGGCGCGGTCGGGCAGGTCCGGGTGCTCGACCAGGTCGCCGGTGCGCACGTAGTAGAACGCCGCCCGGACCCGGGCCGGGTCGACGCCGGTGAGCTCGGCCCAGGCGACGCGGTAGATCGCCAGCTGCAGCGGGTCGGCGGTCTGCTCCCGGTTGGTCTTCCAGTCCACGACGAGGTAGCCGTCGGTGCCGTCGACCGCTCGGCGTAGACCGCGTCGATCCGTCCGCGCACCACCTGCCCGGCCAGCACCAGCGCGAACGGCGGCTCGATGGCCTCGGGCACCCGCTCGGCGAACGCGCCGGCCTCGAAGCGCTCGATCAGCTCCTGCAGGTCCGCGTCGTCCTCGATCCCGGCGTCGCGCGCGGCCGGGCAGCTCGTCGGGGTCGAGGAGCAGCTGCTGGCCGAAGCGGGCCTCGACCCAGGCGTGGAACCGGGTGCCGAACCGCGCCGCGGGCGAGGGCTGCCGGGGCATCGGCCGCGCCAGGTCGGCGGCGAACCGCTCCGGGTCGTCGCGCAGCCGGGCCACGGCCGTCGCGGACAGGCTGGAGGGCAGCGGCACGTCGACCTCGTCGGCGCGGTCGCGCCGGGCCTCGGCGAGCAGCCGCTCCATCTCGTCGTCCCACTCGGCGACCCGGGTCGCCTCGAGGACGTCGAGGCCCTCGTCGGCCGGCACCACCGCCCGCCCGGGCGCGCTCGATGGCCGACCGGACGACCCCGGCGGCGACCGAGCCGCCGCTCGACCTCGGGCGTGTGGCCCGGGACCGGCCAGGGCCACGCCGCCGCCCGCGCGCATCGGGTTGGTGGCGCCGTCCTCGGGCAGCGTCGAGCCACTGCTCGGCGTCGCCGCCCCACTCGCGCAGCATCTCGCGGACGGTGGCCTGGTAGGGCGAGGGGCCGAGCGGCTTCTGCTGCGTCGGCCCCCACAGGTACGACGAGACCACGAGCTCGTGCCGGGCCCGGGTGAACGCGACGTAGCCCAGCCGGAGCTCCTCCTGGGCCTCGTGCCGCTTCCACTCGCCGGCGACGGCGTCGAGGTCGGCCGGGGTGTGCCCGGCCAGCCGCGGCAGGTCGCGGGCGTCGCCGCGCAGCGGTGTCGGCAGCACCGCCGGGCCGGAGGTCCACTTGGTGCGGCCGCGGGTGTTGGGGAACCGGCCGTCGACGACGCCGACCAGGAACACCGCGTCCCACTCGAGGCCCTTGGCCCGGTGGACGGTGAGCAGCTTGACCGAGTCGGCCTCGGTCGGGGTGGCGACGTCGAGGCCGTTGCCGAGCTCGTCCTCGGCCTGCAGGTAGGCGAGCAGCGCCGGCAGCGTGACCTCGCCGTCGACGGCCTGGAACTCGGCGACCGCCTTGACGAACAGGTCGAGGTTGTCGCGGCGCGCCTGGGCGGCCGGGCTGACCGACGAGGCCAGCTCGATGTCGATGCCGGTGGTGTCGATGATCCGGCGGACCAGGTCGAGCAGCGGCTCGCCCGCGTGCGCGCGCAGGGACCGCAGCTCGCCGGAGAGCAGCGCGAACCGCTCGCGCGCCTCGGGCGAGTAGGTCCACGGGTCACCGTGCCGGGGTCGTCGAGCGCGTCGGTGAGGGAGGCCACCTCGGTCGGGTCGGCGCCGTCGACGGCGGCGGCCAGCTCCTCGGCGACGTCGCGGTCGAGGTCGCGCGCGGCGCGGCCGACGACGCCGGCCAGGTCGTGCGGCGCGGCGGCCGAGCAGCGCCAGGTCGCGCGGCCCGATGCTCCAGCGTGGACCGGTGAGCAGGGTCAGCAGGGCGGCGTTGGCGGTGAGGTCGTGCAGCAGGGTCAGCGAGGCGACCACCTCGGCCACCTCGGGCAGCCGCAGGAGGCCCTGGAGCCCGACGATCTCGACCGGGATCTCCGCGCGGGTGAGGGCGTCGAAGACGTCGGCCGCGTGCGCGTTGTCGCGGACCAGCACGCCGATCTCGGCCCAGGACGGCTCGGCGAGGCCGGCGTGCGCCTTCTGCACCTCGCCGGGCAGCCAGGCGAGCTCGTCGTCGTAGGTCTCGTGGACGGCCGCGCGGACGCTGCCCTCGCCCGGCTCGGCGGGTGGGCGCAGCGGCTGCACCTGCGGGAAGGCGGCGTAGAGCGGCGCGGCGAGCCGGTTGGCGACGGTCCAGGATGCGGCGGTCGGAGCGGCGGTTGATGGTGAGCGGGTAGCTCGGCGACCGCGGTGGAGCCGTCGGCGCGCGGGAAGTCGTCGCCGAAGCTGAGGATGTTGGACACCGAGGCGCCGCGCCAGCCGTAGATGGCCTGGTTGGGGTCGCCGACGGCGGTGACCGGGTGGCCGAGCCCCTGCCCGGGGGCGGGCCCCGAGAACAGCCGGCCCAGCATGGTCGCCTGCGCCACCGAGGTGTCCTGGTACTCGTCGAGCAGGACGACGCGGTACTTCGTCCCGCTCGGCGGCGCCGACCTCGGGGCACTCGACGGCGAGCCGGGCGCCGAGCGCGATCTGGTCGGAGAAGTCCATCAGCCCGAGGTCGTGCTTGAGCCGCGCGGTAGGCCTCGACGAGGCCGAGCAGCTCGTCGCGCCGGTCGAGCGCGCTGAGGACGCCGGTCAGCTTGGTCTTGGCCCGCGCGGTCTCGAGCTCGGCGGCGAAGGCGGCCCGCTCGACCCGCTGGAAGTCGCGCAGCCGGTCGAGGTCGACGAGGTGCTCGCTCATCGCCGCCGTCGAGGCCGAGCACGTAGTCGATGACGGTCTCGGGGTGGTCGCTGAGCAGCCGGACCTCGGCCGGGTAGCGGGCGATGGCCCGGGCGGCGAGCTGGTAGCGGGAGGCGTCGGCGATCACGCGGGTGTCGGGCTCGTGCCCGATCCGGAGCCCGTGCTCGGTGAGCAGGGAGGCGGCGTAGGCGTTGTAGGTCGCGACCGTCGGCTCCTCCGTCTCCTCGTCGGCCCCGTCGGGGGTGTCCTCGAAGGCGTGCCGCGGCCCGGGCGGCCGGACGATCCCGGCCGCGCGCAGCGCGCCGCGGATCCGGGCCGCGAGCTCGCCGGCGGCCTTGGTGGTGAAGGTCAGCCCGAGCACCTGGTCGGGGGTGACCTGGCCGGTGAGCGACCAGGTAGACGACGCGGGCGGCCATCACGGTGGTCTTGCCGGAGCCGGCACCGGCGATCACGACGGCCGGCTCCAGCGGGGCGGTGATCGCGGCGAACTGCTCCTCGCTGGGCGGGAACGACGCCGCATCACCTGCTGCAGCTGGGCCGGGGTCCGGATCTCGACCGTCATGACAGCACCGTCCCGGCGCCCTTGACCGGGCAGATCGGCTGGAACGAGCAGCGCTGGCAGTGGTCGCCCGGCGCGGGCCTCGAAGCTGCTCGCGAGCGGACGGCGCCGACGGCCTCGACGAGCTGGACCTCGATCGCGGTGCGGCCGTCCTCGGCCGGCTCCTGCGGGGCCTGCTGCTGCACCTTGACCTGGCCGCGGACGCTCCGGCGCAGCTGCACGAGCTCCGCGCCGCCGGGCTCGCCCGGACGGCCGAGCAGCTCGTCGACGGCGCCGTGCTCGACCGCGAGCTGGTAGAGCCCGAGCTGCGGGTTGCGTGGCCAGCTCCTTGTCGGCTCGGCGGGTACTTGCCGGTCTTGAGGTCGATGACGACGACCCGGCCGTCCTCGTCGACCTCGAGCCGGTCGGCGAAGCCGGCAGGGCGACGCGCTGGCCGTCGGGCAGGGTGACCTCGGCCTGGAGCCGCTGCTCGGTGCCGAGCACGGTGCGGGCGCCGGGCCGCCCGTGCCACGGCACGAAGCGGGTCAGGGCGGCCTCGCACCTCGGCGCGCTCCTCGGCCCCGGACCAGGGGGTGCGGAAGGGGATCTGTCCCCAGACCCGGTCGACGTGCCGCATCAGCTCGGGGACGGAGTCGGCGTCGCCGGCGAGGTCGCCCCGGACGATCGCGGTCGGCGAGGGCGTGCACGACCAGGCCGAAGCCCTGCGAGGCCGACGTGGCCATCTCGCCGCCGGCCTCCCGCTCCAGGAACCACTGCGCGGGGCAGGTGAGCAGCGCCTCCAGGGTGCTGGCCGACATGGTCACCGGCTGGTCCGCCGGCCGCAGCGGCGTGGCGGCGAGGGTGCGGGCACGGGTCCCCCACCAGTCGGCGGGGTCGGCCTGCGGGGCCAGCGGGCGGCCGCGGTGCTCCTCGCAGGCCAGCCGCGCCAGGCGGGCGGCGGCGGCGTCCCGCAGCGCCGGGGACGAGGCGCGGGTCGGCGACCGTCCGGCGCAGCTCGGCGACGAGGCCGGCGAGCGAGAGCGGTCGGCTGGGGCGGCCCCGCACCGCGGTGACGCCGACGCCGAGCTCGTCGAGGAAGCGGGAGGGCTGCTCGCCGTCGTCGTCGGGCGAGGCGGCGGCGGTGACGAGCAGCCGCTGTCGCGCTCGGGTGCAGGCGACGTAGAACAGCCGGCGCTCCTCGGCGAGCAGGGCCTGCGAGGTGAGCGGCGGGCAGCAGCCCGTCGTGGCCGATCCGGTCGGCCTGCAGCAGGGTCGCCCGGCGGCGCAGGTCGGGCCAGGCCTCCTCCTGCACGTGCGCGACGACCACGAAGCGCCACTCCAGCCCCTTGGAGCGGTGGGCGGTGAGCAGCCGGACGGAGTCACCGCGGACCCCGCGCTCGGCGAGCGTGTCGGCCGGGATCTGCTGCGCGGTGAGCGTGTCGAGGAAGACCGCGACGCTGGTGTGCCCGCGCTGCTCCTCGGCCTGGGCCGCCACCTCGAACAGGGCGCAGAGCGCGTCGAGGTCGCGGTGGGCCATCCGGGCGGCTGCGCCGCCGGCCTCGACGGTGCGCCGCAGCCGCTGTGGCCAGTCGGTGCCCGCCCACAGCTCCCAGAGGACCTCCTCGGCGGTGCCGCCGTCGTCGAGCCGCGCCCGGGCGGTGCGCAGCAGGCCGGCGAGTGCCGCCGCGCGGGCCGCGCGGACGGCCGTCGAACCCCGCCAGCATCGTCGGGTCGAGGAGCGCGTCGCGGAGCAGCACCGGCGAGGACCGGGGCGTGCGCTCCCCTCGGGCTCGCGGCCGAGCTCGCGCGCCCGCAGCAGCCGGGCGAGCGTGCGCACGTCGGCGGCGTCGAGCCCGGCGAGCGGGGAGACGAGCAGCGCCTCGGCGCGGTCCACGCCGAGGTGACGCGGGTGCGTCGGGGTCGTCGACGTCGAGGTCGACGACCGCGCGCAGCGCCTCCAGCAGCGGCAGCACGGCCGGCTCCCGCACCAGCGGGGTGTCGTCGGCGGCCACCTCGACGGGCACGCCGGCCGCGCCGAGCGAGCGCCGCAGCGGCGGGATGGTCGTCCGGCCCGAGCGCACCAGCACCGCCATCTCCGACCAGGGGATGCCGTCCTCGAGGTGGGCCCGGCGCAGCACGTCGGCGATGTGCTCGGTCTCGGCCCGGGCCGTGTCGTAGGTGCGCACCTCGACCCGGCCGGGGCCGTGCGGGTTGTCGGCGGGGTCCGGCGAGCGGAACGCCTCGAACACCGCGCGGTCGATCGCCCCGCGGGTGCTGATCGAGGAGGCGATGCTGCGCGAGGCGGTGAGCAGCCGGGAGCCGAAGCGCCGGGTCACCCGCAGGGCGATGACGTCGGCGCGGGGCCGCCGTCGGCGCGACGGAACTGGTCGGGGAAGTCGAGGATGCCGCGCACCTCGGCGCCGCGGAAGCGCGTAGATCGACTGGTCGGGGTCGCCGACGACGGTGAGGTTGCGCCCGTCGCCGGCGATCGCCTGCAGCAGCGCGACCTGGCTGGGGTCGGTGTCCTGGTACTCGTCGACGAAGACGTGGGTGAACTGGCGGCGGAGGTCGGCGCGCACCTCCGGCCGGTCGGGGCTCGTCACCAGTCCGACGGCCTCGGCGATCAGGTCGGGGTAGTCGATGAGGTTGTCGCTGTCGATGACGTCGACGTACTGCCGCATCAGGTCGGCCGGCGGCGACGCAGCTCGGGCCGCCTCTCCTCGAGCCCGAGCCGCCGCAGCCCTTCGTAGCCGAGCCCCTTCTCCTGGGCGCGGGCCAGCACGGCCTGCACCTCGCGGGCGAAGCCGCGGGTGCCGACCGCGGCAGCCAGCGACTCGGGCCAGCGCACCGACTCGGGCTCGTCGGTGAGCAGCTCGCTGCAGGATGACGTCCTGCTCGGGGGCGGTGAGCAGCCGCAGCGGCGCGGCGTAGACCTCGGGCGGCGAGTAGCGGCGGACCAGGCCGTAGGCGAAGGAGTGGAACGTCGAGCTCAGCGTGGTCGCCATGGTCCGGCCGAGCCGGGCGGTGACCCGGTCGCGCAGCTGCTCGGCGGCCTTGCGGCTGAAGGTGAGCGCCAGGACCGAGTCGGGGGCGGCGCCGCGGTGCTCGATGCGGTCGACGATCGCCTCGACCAGCGTCGTGGTCTTGCCGGTGCCCGGGCCGGCCAGCACCAGCAGCGGCCCGCCGGGGTGCTCGACCACGGACCGCTGGAACTCGTCGAGCTCGGGCGCGGCCGCCCGGCCCGCGGTCGGGTAACCCAGTCGGTAGGTCGTCATGCGGGGTCCTCGAGCCGTGCCGCGCCCTGCCCCCGCACGCTGCTCGGCGTGCTCACCGTCGGATTCCACCACCCGGCTCCGACAGGTCCCGCTCCGAGGGGTCGGGCCACCACATCGCCTGCGCCAGGTCGACCCGGCCCGACGGCCGCAGCGGGGTGCCCTCGGCCCGGTGCTGCGCTTGCGCGGCGCCGTCGTGGACCTGGGCGGGGGTGCCGTCGGCGTGCACGACCCGCCACCACGGGACCGGGCCGCCGTACGCCGACATCACCGCGCCCACCTGTCGCGGGCCGCCGACGCCCACCGCCTCGGCGAGCGCGCCGTAGGTGGTCACCCGGCCCTCCGGGATCCGCTCCACCAGCGACAGGACCGCCTCGACGTACTCCTCGCGCTCCATGCGCACGACCCTAGGTGGTGCCGCCGGCGACCGCGCCGTGGCGGGCGGGCGTGTCAGCCCTGGCTGCCCGGGAGGCGCCTGAGGAGCAGCACGATCCAGGCGGTCACGACTGCCAGCCCCAGCACCACGACGGCCGCGCTGGGCGGCAGGTCGAGGGCGCCGAGCAGCCCGGCGGTCAGCCAGACGAGCGCGGCGGCCGCCGCCATCACCGCCGCCCGCCGTCCCCACGCCAGCAGCAGCGGGCCGGGGACCTGCAGGGCCGGGGGCCCGTAGCCGCCGAGCGTGCTCGTGACGTGCACGACCGTGAGCAGCACGGCCGCGGCCGGCGTCCAGGCCGAGAACACGTCCGGGACCTGGGCCCACCAGAGCCAGCCCAGGCCGAGCACCAGCACCAGCGGGGTGTTGGTGTCCGGGAACGTCGCGGCGGCCACGGCGGCGAGCACCAGCACCAGGAGGGCGAACCACCCCGGCGAGCCGCCCGCGGCCTGGACGAGCACCAGGAACCCGACCGCCGCGGCGAGCGACGCGGTGCGCAGCGCCAGCTGCTGCCGGGAGACCAGCAGCACCTGGTCGAGGACCGCGGACGCGTCGGACAGCCTGCTCATCGGGGCGCCATCCTCGGCTGCCGCGCGCGGCGACCCAGGCCGCGGAGCACCTCGTCGAGGGTGCCCGGGCCGGACCAGCGCACCACCGGCACGCCGGTGCGGCGGACCCGGTCGAGCAGGTCCTCCCGCTCCAGCACCCGCATCCGCCACGCGATCCGGTCGCGCGGCCCCTCCGCGACCGCGTCGAGGTCGGCGGGCATGGTGTCGACGACGACGAGGTCGAGCCCGCGCCGGGCCAGCGTCCGGGTGGCGGCGAGGACGGCGTCGGACAGCATCGGCGTGAGCACGACGACGACCGTGCCCGGCGGGATGCGGAACCGTCGCGGGTCGGCGTCGTGCCGCTCCCCGGGCACCACCATGGCCAGCACCTCCAGGACCCGCCGGAGGTGGCGGCGGCCGCTGCTCAGCGGCACGACGCCGCGCGCGGCCGCCCCGAGCACCCGCAGCCCGACCCGGTCGCCGCGGCGCAGGTAGTGCTCGGCCAGCGCCCCCGCGGCCCGCACCGCCACGTCCAGCGACGACGCGTCCCCGGTGGTGCCGCCGCTGGTCCCCACCTCGACCCCGGAGTCGACGAGCAGCAGGATCCCGCTGTCCTGCTCGGCGACCGTGCTGGTGACGTGCAGCGCACCGGTGCGCAGCGACACCGGCCAGTGCACGCGCCGCAGCCGGTCCCCCGGCGTGAAGGGCCGGACTGACGCGAGCTCGGTGCCCTCCCCCGGACGGCGGGCGGGGTGCATGCCGACCAGCCCGACCGGGTGCGGCACCGGCGCCCGCCCGTCGTACACGCCCGGGGTCGGGAGGGTGGTCAGCACGGACGGGAGCAGCACGTGGGGTCCCCACTCCAGGCCCGCCCACGGCCCGGTCGCCACCACGACGCCACCTCCGACCGGGCGGCGCCCCCAGCGGAGGGAGACGACCGGCAGGTCGAGACGGAGACCGGGCCGTGGGGGCAGCGCGGCGACCCCCGTCACGCCGGAGGCGGGCCGGTAGGCGGTCCACGGCTCCCGCTCGGCGGCCAGCACCAGGTGCTCGGCGTCGCCGGCCCCGGTCACCTCGACGGTGACCGTGGTGCCGGCCTCGCCCTCCCGGAGGGTGCGGTGCACCAGCCGCGAGGTGGGCCGAGGTGTGCTGCGTGGGCGGCGGCCGAGCACGGCGACCGCGTGCACGACGAAGGGCGTCGCGAGCACGAGGAGGTCCGGCCGTCCGAACCCGACGGCGGCGGCGGCGAACGTCGCCGAGACCAGCGCCGCACGGACGAGGGCGGCCGTGGGACGCCAGCCGTGGCGGTCGTCGAGCTCCGCCGGGGCGGTACCGGTGCCGCCGCCGTACCGGGCGCCGAGGGCGAACTGCTGCGTGCTCATCGGCTCAGCGCGGGCCGGGACGCTCGAAGCCGGTGGTCTCGCGGGCGCCCGGGGTGTCCACCTGGCCGAGCACGCTGCGGACCACCGAGGCCCCGGTGACGTCGCTGAGCCACAGCTCCGGGCGCACCGTGATGCGGTGCGCCAGCACCGACGGCGCCACCGACTTGACGTCCTCGGGCACGACGTAGTCCCGGCCGGCGACCACCGCGTAGCGCCCGGCCGGCCAGCATCAGCGCCAGCGCGCCCCGGGGCGACGCGCCCATCAGGACCTGGGGGTGGTCTCGGGTGGCGGCCGCGAGGGCGACGCAGTAGCGACCGACGCTCTCCTCGACCGTGACGGTCTCGACGGCGGCCTGCATCGCCAGCAGCCCGTCGGCGTCGGTGACCGGGTCGAGCGTCTGCTCCTCCCGGCGGCGGGCCAGCCGCCTCGCCAGCACGTCCCACTCCTGGTCGGCGCTCGGGTAGCCGAAGCTCACCCGGAGCAGGAACCGGTCCAGCTGGGCCTCGGGAAGCGGGTAGGTGCCCTCGTACTCCACCGGGTTCGCGGTCGCGATGACGTGGAACGGCGGCTGCAGCGCGAAGCTCTGCCCCTCCACGGTGACCTGCCGCTCCTGCATCGCCTCGAGCAGGGCCGCCTGGGTCTTGGGCGGGGTGCGGTTGATCTCGTCGGCCAGCAGCAGGCCGGTGAACAGCGGGCCCGCGCGGAACTCGAACTCTCCCTGCTTCTGGTCGTAGATGAACGACCCGGTCAGGTCCGCCGGCAGCAGGTCCGGGGTGAACTGGGCGCGGGTGAACGTCAGGCCCAGGGTCTGCGCGAACGACCGCGCCGCCAGCGTCTTGCCCAGCCCCGGGAGGTCCTCGATGAGGACGTGGCCGCCCGCCAGGATGCCGGAGAGCACGAGGACCAGCGCCTCGCGCTTGCCGACGACGGCCCGGCCGACCTCGTCGAGCACCGCGTTGGCGCGCCGGGAGACCTCGCCGAGGTCGGGGGTCGGGGGGTCGGGCTGACTGCTCATAGCTCCTCGATCCGTCGCAACAGCTGGTCGATCTGGTCGGTGGTCAGGCGGGGGTGCGGCGGGCCGGCCGCGAGCACCGCCGACGGCTCGGGTCCGAGCAGCCGGGTCGCGGCGTCGGGGTCGGCGTCGCGGGTGAGGCCGTGCCGGCTCATGAGCCGGTGGTCGGCGAGCCCGCCGAGGTGTCGCTGGAGCGTGTCCCCGACCTCGCGGCTGTCGAGGTGCTGGTCGACCACGCGGCGCAGCTGCTGCAGCCGAGGGTCCTCGCCGCGCTCGCGGACCGGCTCCTGCCGAGCCCGCGGCCACCGCCGCGGCCGGGTCTCCGCGGACACGTCGAGGAAGAGGAAGACCAGCGCGGCCAGCACACCGACGTACAGCGCCAGCACGACTGGGTGCCCCGGTGCCCCGGCGATCCCGGCACCCACGGCGACCACGAGCCAGAGGCCGAACGTGAGCGCGAGCCGCGCGACCCAGAACCTCATGCGATGCCCCCGACGGCGGCGAGGTCCCGCTCGAGCGCCAGCAACGCCTCGCGGGCGACCGCGCGGGCGTCCTCCCCGAGCTCGTGCTCGGAGAAGCGCGCCTCACGGTAGAGCCGGGCCAGCTCACCGATGGCGTGCGGGTCGAGGTCGAGCGAGTGCAGCACCCGGACGATGAACTCGGCCGACGTCTCGTGCCGGGCCCGCGGCAGCCCCGCTTCCGCGACGACGTCCTCGAGCCGTGCCCAGCAGCGCACGATCCCGTTGCGGACGGTCCCGTGCCCGACGGCCTCCAGCCGGGCCGCGGCATCCTCGGCGAGCGCGTGCGCGGCCCGCTCCTCGGGGAGCACGTCGAACATCACCGTGGCGGGCCGCGGGGGACGCCGCCATCCGGCCCGTCGCAGCCGGCGGGCCAGCCAGGCGCCCAGGACGACGGTGGTCAGCGCCGTCCCGAGGACGACAGGCCCAGGCGATCAGGTCCCCGATCCAGCTGAGGTCCGCCGTCGGCTCGACGTCCTTGAAGAGCTCCTCGGCCAGGCCGGGGGCCGAGCTCGACGCAGCCGGGGTCTGCACCCGCAGGATCGACCGTCCGGGAGCGTCCGGTGAGACCGAGAAGACGGGTCCCGGACCGGTGCTCGCCGCCCAGAGCACCAGGAGCATCGCCGCCGCGACCGACGGCGCGAGCAGGGCAGACCGCAGGTGCCCCTTCCCCGTCATGGCCGCAGCCTAGACCCCGGCAGGGGCCGGACGGGAGCGGCGCCGAGCGCGGGAACGGCGACGGGCCCGGACCCCGCAGTGCGGGGTCCGGGCCCGGTCGGTGGGTGCGGTCGCTCAGAGCACCGGCGAGAACGGCTCGGTGCCGGCCACCAGGGCCAGCCCGGCGATGCCGCCGTTGGCCTGGGCGTAGCTCAGCTCGTGGCTGTAGGTCGCCCACGCCGTTGGACCCGGCGAGCGGGGCGATCGCCAGCGTGGACAGGGTGCCGAGGGCCTTGCCGTCGGAGCCCAGGAAGGCACTGCCGGAGTCGCCGGGCACGCCCGGAGAGACGGTGTAGACCGGGTGCGTCCAGCCGTCACCCTGGGTGCCGAGGCTGCTGCCCTGCTTGGGCGACAGCGCCTCGACGCCACCGCGGAGGCTGGAGTTGCCGTAGGAGTAGACCGTCTCACCGGAGGCGCTGCCGTCGGTGTCGACCGCGACCGGGCCACCCCAGAACGGGACGCTCGGGTTCACCTTCGAGACGTCTGCCGCGTCGACCTTGACCAGGGCGAAGTCGTTGTAGTCGCAGGTGTTCGGGTCGGTCGTCACCGTTCTGCTGCATGGCCAGCCAGGAGCTGTAGGCGAGGGTGCCGGTGCCGACGGTGGTGCCGCGGCGACCAGCGACGCCGCCCTCGACGAAGTCGACCTTGGTGCCCAGCGGGAGGGAGCCGGCGTCGCAGCCGTTGGTGTCGGTGGCCTCGCCGGTGCCGGCGCAGTGCGCGGCGTAGCCGACGTAGACGTTGCCGGAGGCGTCGGTGAGCACGAAGTTGGCGGTGCACTGCGCACCGTCGGTGTACATCTGCACGCCGGGGTGGATCTTCGCCGAGTCGGCCGGCGCCCACGCGGCGGGCGGCCTGCTGAGGACCCGGTGGTCGCCGCGACGGAGGCGGCGGTGAGGACGGCGGCGGCGCCGACGGACAGCAGAGCGCGAGCCCGAGAGACCGGCATAGGGGTTCCTTCCCAGAGCTTGTCGTGACAAGAGGTTCAACGAACTTGCCCGGAAAGGTCACGTCCAAACCCCGTCTCCGACGCAGATCTCCCCGTGACGCGGGGCGTCACGGGGAGATCGTTGCGGGTGCGTCGGGTTCAGTACGACGGCTGCGAGGGGTCGATCTGGTTGACCCAGGCGACCACGCCGCCGCCGACGTGCACGGCGTCGGCGAACCCGGCGCCCTTGACCACGGCCAGGGCCTCGGCGGAGCGCACGCCGACCTTGCAGTGCAGGACGATCTGCTTGTCCGCGGCAGCTGCGCCAGCGCGTTGCCGTTGAGGAACTCGCCCTTGGGGATCAGCACCGAGCCCGGGATCCTGTTGATCTCGTACTCGTTGGGCTCGCGGACGTCGACGAGCACGAAGTCGCGGTTGCCCTTCTCGCGCTCCTTGAGCATGTGCTCGAGCTGCACCACCGAGATGGTCGACGTCGGCTGCGGCGTCGGCGGCCTCGTCGGAGATCGCGCCGCAGAACGCGTCGTAGTCGATCAGCTCGGTGACCGTGGGGTTGTCCCCGCACAGCGCGCAGCCGGGGTCCTTGCGCACCTTGAGCTTGCGGTACTCCATCTCCAGGGCGTCGTAGATCATCAGCTTGCCGACCAGCGGCTCGCCGATGCCGGTGAGCAGCTTGATGGCCTCGTTGACCTGGATGGAGCCGATGCTGGCGCAGAGCACGCCGAGCACGCCGCCCTCGGCGCACGAGGGGACCATGCCCGGCGGCGGCGGCTCGGGGTAGAGGCAGCGGTAGCAGGGCGCGTCGTCGACGAGCGTCGGCGCGAAGACCGACGCCTGCCCGTCGAACCGGTAGATCGAGCCCCAGACGTAGGGCATGCCGAGGAAGTACGCCGCGTCGTTGACCATGTAGCGCGTCGCGAAGTTGTCCGTGCCGTCGACGATGAGGTCGTAGCCCTCGAACACGCGCATGACGTTGTCGTTGTCGAGCCGCTCGTCGTGGACCACCACGTTCACCAGGGGGTTGATCTCGGCGATCGAGTCCTTGGCGGAGAGCGCCTTGGGCTTCCCGACGTCGCTCTGGCCGTGGATGATCTGGCGCTGCAGGTTGGACTCGTCGACCTCGTCGAACTCGGCGATGCCGAGGGTGCCGACGCCGGCTGCCGCGAGGTAGAGCAGGGCCGGACTGCCCAGGCCGCCCGCGCCGATCACGAGGACCTTGGCGTTCTTGAGCCGCTTCTGCCCGTCCATCCCGACGTCGGGGATGATCAGGTGGCGGCTGTAGCGCCGGACCTCGTCGTTGGTCAGCTCGGCGGCCGGTTCGACCAGGGGTGGCAGGGACACGGATGCTCCTCGGGTGGTGCGTGATCGGTGCGGTCGGGTTCCAGCGGGTGAACACCCGACGCTCCCGTCATGTTCCCCGAGGGGCGACCGCCATCCCCGGGCGTTCCGTCATCCGGACACTCGTCCCGACTGGCAGACGGTTGGGTCGGCTCAGCTCAGCCGCTCGGCGAAGACGATCGCGTTGGACTCGTAGATCCGGCCGTTCCAGTCCTCGCAGGTGATGAGCACCAGCCGACCCGGACCGGTCTGGCTGAAGACGCGTTCCGCGTCGCGCGCCAGCGTGGCCTTGCGATAGATGGTGACCCCGCTGACGGTGTACGGGATGACGCCCTCAGGGGTGCGCACCCGCACCCGGTCCCCGGGCTTCAGCGTCTCGAGGTCGTCGAACGCGCCACCGCCGGAGCTCACGGTGTGGCCGGTGATCAGCGCCCCGCCGCGCAGGGCACCGGGCGCGGCACCCTCGGACCACCAGCCCAGGGTCTGCGGGTCGCTCGGCGGCGTCAGGGTCCGGTTGACCACGGAGATGTCGATGACCGGTGCATCGATGGCCAGCTTCGGCACCACCAGCCGCGTCGGCTGTCCGGCCGCCGGGTGTGGCTCCGGCTCGGCGGCCTCGATGCGCACGACCGGCTCGACGACGAACGCGGGCGGCGCGGGCGTCTCGGCCCGAGCGACCGACTGGGTGGGGCCTGCGGGCTGCTGCTCGCTGCCCGAGGAGACGAGGAGGGCGGGCACGAAGGACGCGACCGTGACCCCGACCAGGGCGCAGCCGGCGAGCGCGAGCGCCAGGCCCCAGCGCCTGCCGCCGCGACCCCGTTGTCCCCCCTCGGTCACCGCCACCCCTTCACGGTACTCGTGCACCACCGACCATGGGCAGGGAAAGCGGCGGCCCCCCTCCCGGACGACCGCCGCCTTCCCTCGCTGTGAGCTGGTCCGAGAGCCTTCCTCAGGCCAGGCCTTCCTTGCCCGTGAGAAGGGCCAGGCCCTCCTTGCCCTCCTTGCCCTCCTTGCCCTCGCGGCCCCGTGACAGCCAGCAGGCAGTCACCATCAGGGCCAGGCCACCGACGTAGAGCGAGCGACCCAGCTGGTCGACCCACGCGGGGACCGCCGCCGGGAGGTCGAGGCCCGCGTCCACCGCGGTCGGGATGAGGAGCCCCGCCTGCGCGCCGCCGCCGGCCGCGGCCCCGGCGTTGGCACCGGCCTTGGCGTTGGCACTGGCACCCGTCCCGGCGCCGTTGGCCCCGGACTGGGGCTTGCCGCTCTTGGGCTTGGACTGCTCGACGCCCTTGATCGTCGCCGGAGGCCCGGCCACCGGACGCTTCACCGCCTCGACGGGAGGCAGGGTCAGCACCGGAGGCATCGCCACCGGGACCGAGTCGGGTCCGGTGCCGCTCCCCGTCGCGCTGCCGCCACTGCCGAGCTCCGGCGTGACCGGAGCGACCGGCGTGACCGGAGTGACCGGCGTCCCGCCACCCTGGTTGCCGCCACCGGAGTTCCCGTTGCCGCCGCCCTGGTTGCCGCCACCGGAGTTCCCGTTGCCGCCACCCTGGTTGCCGTCTCCGGAGTTCCCGTTGCCGCCGACCCTGGTTGCCGTCACCGGTGTTCCCGTTGCCGCCGCCCTGGTTGCCGCCACCGGTGTTCCCGTTGTCTCCGGAGTTCCCGTTGTCGCCACCCTGGTTGCCGTCACCGGTGTTCCCGTTGCCGCCGCCCTGGTTGCCGCCACCGGAGTTCCCGTTGTCTCCGGAGTTCCCGTTGTCGTTGCCGCCGCCGGAGTTCCCGTTGTCGTTGCCGCCGCCGGAGTTCCCGTTGTCGTTGCCGCCGCCGGAGTTCCCGTTGTCGTTGCCGCCGCCGGAGTTCCCGTTGTCGTTGCCGCCGCCGGAGTTCCCGTTGTCGTTGCCGCCGCCGGAGTTCCCGTTGTCGTTGCCGCCACCGGAGTTCCCGTTGTCGTTGCCGCCGCCGGAGTTCCCGTTGTCGTTGCCGCCGCCGGAGTTCCCGTTGTCGTTGCCGCCGCCGGAGTTCCCGTTGTCGTTGCCGCCACCGGAGTTCCCGCTGCCGCCGCCCTGGTTGCCGCCACCCTGGTTGCCGTCACCCTGGTTGCCGCCGCCGGAGTTCCCGCTGTCGCTGCCGCCACCGGAGTTCCCGCTGCCGCCACCCTGGTTGCCGCCACCCTGGTTGCCGCCGCCGGAGTTCCCGCTGTCGCTGCCGCCACCGGAGTTCCCGCTGCCGCCGCCCTGGTTGCCGCCGCCGGAGTTCTCGCTGTCGCTGCCGCCACCGGAGTTCCCGCTGCCGGCGCCTGTGCCGGTGTCCGGGTTAGCGGGGAGCGGGGCCGGGCAGTCGGACAGCGGCGGCTCGCCGCCCTGTCCACCACCCGTCCGAGTGTCCGGGGCAATGGCCACGCTGCGGCCCTGCCGGTCCCCGAAGGAGTAGGGCAGCACGCCGGTGAACCCGCCGCCGAGCGAGCTCACCGAGACACTGATCGGGTTGTTCCCGCTCTGGAGCTGCTCGCTGCCGGATGAGCTCGTGTACTTGCAGACGAAGACCTTGTCGTTGCCGGAGGCCTGCGCGGAGGCGGCCGTCGCGACGAGCACGACGCCGCTCGACATGACCAGCGTGCCGGCCATCGCCAGCGCCGTCGCGAGCCCCTTGCGGTTCCCACGCACACGCCGGTTCAGCGGTGTGTTCCCCACCTTGATCCCACCCCTCGTTCAAGCCCCACTGGCGTGGACCGCGCGCCTTCCGCGGCAAGGCGGTGTCCGCCCGATCGCGCCCACGCGGCAATTCCGCATGATTGCGACCTGACCCAGCCCCCCGGCTGTGACCCCACCCTGGAAGCGGACCACGAAGTCCGCTTCACCCAACTGTCACTATCCTCCCAATTTGATGGTGCGAAAAGGGTCCAAACGGACTATTTAGACGTTCGGGACAGATTCCGGCCCTAGTCCGGCTCGCCGGCTCAGCCTGGGCCGGGAGCCCACGGCACCGGCGCGCGGTACCGGCAGACGGGCGCTGACCCCGTTCGTCCGTTACCCCGGAGTAGGCTGCGGGTGGATCGGCCCGAGGGGGCAAGGCATCAGAGAGGGACCGACGTGAGCACCACGCATGACCAGAGGCCACGGGGCGGGCGCATGCCCCGCGACGCCCGGCGCGCCCAGCTGCTGGCGTCCGCGCTCGAGGTGTTCGTGGCCCAGGGCTACCACTCGGCCGCCATGGACGACATCGCCGAGCGGGCGGGCGTGTCCAAGCCGGTGCTCTACCAGCACTTCCCGGGCAAGCTCGAGCTCTACCTCGCCCTGCTCGACCAGTCGTGCGACACGATCATCGAGGCGACCCGCGACGCGCTCGCGTCGACCGAGGACAACAAGCAGCGCGTGGCCGCCACCATGCAGGTCTTCTACGACTACGTCGCCAACGCCCACGGGGCCTTCCGGCTGGTCTTCGAGTCCGACCTGACCAACGAGCCGGCCGTCCGCGAGCGCGTCGACCGGGTCACCCGCGAGTGTGCCGAGTCGATCACCGAGGTGATCCACGCCGACACCGGCCTCCCGGCCGCCCAGTCCAAGCTGCTCTCGGTGTCGCTGGTGGGAATGGCCCAGGTCTCCGCGCGGTTCTGGCTGGACGCCAAGGACGGCGTCGACCAGAGCGACGCCGCCGCCCTGGTGGCCGGGCTTGCCTGGCGCGGCATCCGCGGGTTCCCCCGCACCGACGAGCAGACCGACCCCAAGTCCTGAAGAGCTGGAACCCGACGCACAACGCAACGAGGAGGTCCTCCGGTGGAGGTCAAGATCGGCGTGCTGCACGCCAGTCGCGAGCTGGTTATCGACACCGAGCTGTCCGGTGACGATGTCGAGAAGGCGGTCGCGGCCGCGCAGGAACAGGGACTGCTGTCCCTCACCGACACGAAGGGCCGGCGGATCGTCGTCCCGGTGGACAAGCTTGCGTACGTCGAGATCGGCTCGCCGACGGTCGGCCAGGTGGGCTTCCGCTCCTGAGCCGGCCCGGTCAGGCGGCGAGCCCGAGAGCGTCCATCCGTTGGGAGTGGTTCTCGGTCAGCCGGGTGAACAGCCGGCCGATCGCGGCCAGGTCCATGCCCGGCCGGTCCACGCCGCCGGCGAGCAGGGCGGACAGCGCGTCACGCTCGGCGGCGACGCGCTGCGCCTGCGACAGCGCCTCCCCCATCAGCCGGCGCCCCCACAGCGCCAGCCGGCCCCCGACCCGGGGGTCCTCGGCGATCGCGCGCCGGACCCGGTCGACGACGAAGACCGCCTGACCCGTGTCGGCGAGGCTCTCGATGATCAGGTCCCGGGTCCCGGCGTCGAGGAACGCGGCGATCTCGCGGTAGAAGTCGGCGGCCAGCCCGTCCCCGACGTACGCCTTCACCAGACCCTCCAGCCAGTCGGCGGGCGCGGTGCGCGTGTGGAAGGCGTCGAAGGGCTTCTCGAACGGCCGCATCGCGTCGAACGGGTCCGCCCCGAGCTCCACCAGCCGCTCCCGGAGCCGGTCGAAGTGGCCGAACTCCGTCGAGGCCATCCGGGCCACCTCCGCCCGGTCGGCGAGCCCGGGAGCCATCTTCGCGTCGTCGGCCAGCCGCTCGAACGCCGACATCTCGCCGTATGCGATCGCGCCGAGGAGGTCGACGACGGCCGCCAGGTAGACCGGGTCCTCGAACGCGACCGGCACGTCCGCGGGGCCGTGGGCGTCGTCGGCGGGTGCGGCGTTTCACTCATGGCGGCACCCTAGCGGCGAGGTGAGCCGCCGTTCGCCCACTACACGCCACGAGGGTCCGGACCCGCTGCGATAGACTGCTGCCACGACGTCGCATTGAGCACGACGCTCGGCAACGAGCGGGAGCCCCCGTCTGGGACAGCGACACCGAGACACAAACGCCAAGAGAACAGGCAAGATCCTGACCACCTTCAGAGAGCTCGGGGTTCTCCCCGAGATCGCCGACGCCCTCGAGCGCGCAGGCATCACGACCCCCTTCCCGATCCAGGAGATGACGCTCTCCGTCGCCCTCATGGGCACCGACCTCATCGGCCAGGCCCGCACCGGCACGGGCAAGACGCTGGCCTTCGGCATCCCGCTGCTGCAGCGCAGCGTGGCCCAGCACGACCCCGACTACGCCGACCTCGCCGCACCGGGCAAGCCGCAGGCCCTCGTGGTCGCGCCGACCCGCGAGCTGGCGCTGCAGGTGTCCAACGACCTGGCCCTGGCGGGCGCGGACCGCGGCACCCGGGTGCTCACCGTCTACGGCGGCGTCGGCTACGAGCCGCAGCTCGAGGCGCTCGACGCCGGTGTCGACGTGGTCGTCGGCACGCCGGGCCGGCTGCTCGACCTGGCCAACCGTCGCGCGCTCGACCTGTCGCACGTCAAGTGCCTGGTGCTCGACGAGGCCGACGAGATGCTCGACCTGGGCTTCCTCCCCGACGTCGAGCGGCTGATCGCCAAGACGCCCGAGACGCGGCAGACGATGCTGTTCTCGGCCACCATGCCGAGCGCGATCGTCACGCTCTCGCGCGCGGCACCTGCGGCACCCGATGAACATCCGGGCCGAGTCGTCCGAGTCGCAGCAGACGGTGCCGGCGACCGCCCAGTTCATCTACCAGGTGCACGACCTGGACAAGCCCGAGATGCTGGCCCGCATCCTGCAGTCGGAGAACTCCGGCCTCACCATCGTGTTCACCCGCACGAAGCGGGCGGCGCAGCGGGTGGCCGAGGACATGCAGGAGCGCGGCTTCGACGCCAGCCCCCTGCACGGCGACATGCAGCAGGTGGCCCGTGAGAAGGCCCTCAAGAAGTTCCGCGAGGGTAAGGTCAAGCTGCTCGTCGCCACCGACGTCGCCGCCCGCGGCATCGACGTCTCCAACGTCACCCACGTGATCAACTACAGCTGCCCGGAGGACGAGAAGACCTACGTCCACCGGATCGGTCGCACCGGTCGCGCCGGCGCGACCGGCATCGCGATCACGTTCGTCGACTGGGCCGACGTCACCCGCTGGAAGATCATCAACAAGGCGCTCGACCTGCCCTTCGACGACCCTCAGGAGACCTACTCCAACTCCGAGCACTTCTTCCACGACCAGGGCATCGCGCCCGGCACCAAGGGCCGGCTGGTCCCGGAGAAGCCGCGGGAGCCCAAGCCCAGGGACGGCGACGCCAAGGACGGCTCCCGTCCCCGGTCCGACCGGCCGCGACGCGACCGCAGCCGCAGCCGCACCCGCGGCGGCGAGCCGGTCGAGGGTTCCGCCGCAACGGCGGGCGAGGCGAACGGTGACGGCGAGGGTGCCCAGCGCAGCCGGAGCCGCAACCGCAACCGGCGGCGCCGGTCCGGCTCCGCGCCGGCCTCCGTCGTCCAGCTCGGACTGACCGCGCTCAGGCCACCACGACGACCGGGGTGCCGACCGGCGCGAAGCGCCACAGCGCCCTGGCGTCGGGTCGCCACTGCCGGATGCAGCCGAGCGACATCGGGGTGCCGAGGTCGTCGCGCGACTGGACGAGCCGGCCGTCCTTGTAGCGGGATGTCGTGGAAGCCGATCGCGGCACGCTGTCCGTGGGCGAACCGCACCATGAAGTTCATCGTGCCGCAGTCGTCGATGCCCCAGGCCCGCTCGGACCTCGAGTAGACCTCGTAGCTGCCGGGGGCCAGGTTGTCGGTCGCGGCTGCCCGACACGAGGTAGGTGCGCCGCACCGCCCCGTCGTCGCCGACCAGCCAGACCCGCTGGGCGCCCTGGTCGAAGACCACCCGGCGTGCCCTCGCCGCTGTCGGCCGGCACCGCGAGGGCCGCCGCGGCCAGCGTCGGCGCACCTGGTCGGAGCGGCTGAACTTCGCGTCGGCGACGGTCGCCGGATCCGGGTCCGTGGGGGCCGCGGCGGTGAGCGCCGCGCGCTCGGGTCCGCCGGTGCCCGGCTCGGTGTCGGGCGACCACCTCGGTCTCCGGGCTCGGCAGCACGCCCAGACCGCCGAGCACCGCGACCAGGGTGATGCCGCAGGCAGAGCAGCGCCGCGGCCAGCCGCTGGTAGCGGATCCGGGGCCGGGGCGGGCGTGCGTGTCGGGGCGGGCGGCGGTCACGGCGGGCGGCCATGCCGGCACTCTAGGCGTCAGCGGCACCCCGCGGTTGAGGAGGTTGGCCGCGACATCCCGGTAGGCGTCGGCACCCCGGTGGCTGCGCGTGGTGCGCGAGGATCGAGCGGCCGGCCGCCGGGGCCTCGGCGAACCGGATCGACTTCGGGATCGGCGGCTCGATCACGTCGAGGTCGTAGGTCTCGGCGATGGTCTCGAGCACGGCCCGGGCGTGGTTGGTGCGTCCGTCGTACATGCGTCGGCAGCACGCCCCACACCTCGAGCCGCCGGTTGGTGAAGCTGGCGGACGTCGTGCACGGTGTCGAGCAGCTGGCCGACACCGCGGTGGGAGAGCGTCTCGCACTGCAGCGGGATCAGCACGCCGTCGGCGGCGGTCAGCGCCGCCGACGGTCAGGACCCCGAGCGACGGCGGGCAGTCCAGCAGCACCCAGTCGTAGGCGCCGTCGAGGTCCTCGAGCGGCCATCTTGACGACGTGCTCACGGCCGGTGCGGGTCAGCAGGTCCGCCTCGGCGCGGGCCAGCTCGATGGTCGCCGGCAGCAGGTCGACACCGTCGTCGGTCTCGAGGATCACCTCCGCCGGCGACGAGGCCCTTGGTCAGCACGTGGTGCACCGAGAGCTCGAGGTCCTCCGGGTCGATGCCGAGGGAGAAGGTCAGGCAGGCCTGCGGGTCGAGGTCGACGAGCAGCACCCGCTGGCCCGAGCTCGGCGAGCGCGGCTCCGAGCGAGGCGACGGACGTCGTCTTGGCCACGCCGCCCTTCTGGTTGGCGACGGCGAGGGTGGTGGTCACGCGGCACATTGTGCCCGCAGGGCGGTCCGGTCCGCGCCACCCCCGGTCCGTGGAATGCATCGAGCGTCATGCCGAACGGGCCCCGCCGCCGCACCGTCCGGCCCGCGCCGCACCGCGCTGGTCACCGGCCCGACCGCGGGGATCGGGGCGGCCTTCGCCGACGCGCTCGCGGCACGCGGCTACGACCTGGTGCTCGTCGCGCGGGACCGGCAGCGGCTGCGTGACCTCGCCGGCGGAGCTCGAGCGCCGGCACGGCGTGGCCACCGAGGTGCTCGTCGCCGACCTGTCCGACCGGGAGGCGACTCGCGCGCGTCGAGGACCGGCTCGCCGACCCGGACCGACCGGTCGACCTGCTGGTCAACAACGCCGGCTTCGGGCACAAACGGCCGTTCCTGGACAACAGCGTCGAGGACGAGCAGCAGCTGCTCGACGTGCTGGTCACGGCCGTGCTGCGGCTCTCCCACGCCGCCCTCGGCGCGATGGTGGAGCGCGGCTACGGCGCGATCGTCAACGTCTCCAGCGTCGCCGGCTTCCTGCCGCGCGGCACCTACAGCGCGGCCAAGGCCTACGTCACGTCGATGAGCCAGTGGGCCGACCTGACCTACCGGCCCCGGGGCGTGCGGGTGATGGCGCTGTGCCCGGGGTTCACCCGCACGGAGTTCCACGCCCGGATGGAGGTCGGCCGGGACTCGGCGCCCGCCTTGCTGTGGCTCGACGCCGACCGAGTGGTGCGCGACGCCCTGGCCGACCTCGACCGCGGCCGGTCGGTCTCGGTGCCCGGCCGCCGCTACCGGGTGCTCACGGCGCTGGCGCGCCACCTGCCGATCTCGCTGACGGCACGGTTCCAGCGGCTCGGCCGGCGGTAGCCCGGAGCAGGTGCGCGACCCCCGTCAGCCGTCGACCGCGTCCCAGGGTCGGCGCGGCGGCACCGCGCGACCGGGGCGGCAGGAGCCGCGGAACTCGCACCAGCCGCACCGGGAGGCGACCCGGGCGGGGAACGCCGCGTCGGCCTCGGCCGCGGTGAGCCCCCGACGGTGCTCCTCGTCGCGGGCGGCGAGCTCGGCGGCCAGGGCGTCGGCCCGCGCGAGCTGGGCGCTCAGCGACTCGTCGGTGTGGTCCCAGGCCAGCACGTCGCCGGTGGGGAGGTGGTGCAGCTCCACCCGGGTGCAGGGGCGGCGCAGGGTGTGGGCGGTGGCGGCGGCGTACACCGCGAGCGCCAGGGACGACCGGGCGCTGTCGACGGTGAGCACGGAGCGGCCGGTCTTGTAGTCCACGACCACGACGCCCTCGCCGGGCCGGTCGTCGATGCGGTCGACGCGCCCCCACAGGGAGGCGTGCTCGGTGGCGACGGTGACCGTGCGCTCGACGCCCAGCGGGCGCACCCCGGGGTCCACCCCCGCCAGGTAGCGCTCGACGTAGGCGCGGGCCCGGTCGCGGGCCGCGAGCGTCTGCGCACCGTCCCGGAACCCGTCGGTGAGCCAGCCGCGGGCCACCAGGTCGCCCCCGGCCGCCGGGGTGCGCGCCGCCAGAGGCAGGTCCCACCACCTCGCCAGCGCCGTGTGCACGGCCGCCCCCACCGCGTGGTGCGCCCAGGGGGCGCCCCGGGGCGGCGTGGGCCGGTCGAGGTAGGCCAGCCGGTAGCGCCGGGGGCAGTCGAGGTAGGTCGTCAGCCGGGCCGGCGCCGCAGGGTAGAGGCGCTCCGGCATCCCCTCGAAGCCGAGCTGGACGCTCGCGGCCGGCGCGGTCACCCGCGTCCCACCACCTCGGGCGTGGCGCGCCCGGACCGCGCGGCGGCCGCGTCGGCGAGCTCCAGCAGCCGCGCGAGCTGCTCGGGGTCGGTGGTGTTGCAGGCCAGGTCGTGGTCGGTCTTGCCGGTGCCGTGGTAGTCGCTGGAGCCGGTCTCCACGAGACCGAGGTTGCGGGCGATGCCCCGCAGCCGCGCGCGCACGTCGGGGCGGTGGTCCTGGTGGTCGATCTCCAGTCCGGCCAGCCCGGCCTCCTGCAGGGCCGCGATCCCGGCCTCGTCGAGCGCCCGGTGGTCGTAGCGGGCGGCCCACGGGTGCGCGACCACGCTGACCCCGCCGGCGTCGGCGACGGTGCGGATCATCGCGGGCAGGTCGGCGGCGTAGCGGTCGACGTAGGCGGGACCGCCCGACCCCAGGAAGCGGGAGAAGGCCTCGTCACGGTCGGCGACGACCCCCAGCGCGACCAGGGCATCCGCGACGTGGGGCCGTCCGGTGGCCGCGGCCTCGCCGGCCACGCGGTGCACGTCTGCCTCCTCGATGCCGATGCCCAAGCCGCGCAGCCGGCCGATGAGCGCGGGCAGCCGGCCGTTGCGGCCGGCCAGGATGCGGTCGAGCTCGGCGACCAGGGCGGGGTGCTCGGGGTCGGGGAGGTAGGCCAGCAGGTGCACCCCGCGACCGGCGTAGCGGGTGCTGATCTCGATGCCGCGCACGAACGTGACGCCGAGGCGCGCCGCCGTCTCCGCGGCGTCCCGCCACCCCTCCGTGGTGTCGTGGTCGGTCAGTGCCAGCACGTCGACGCCGACGTCGTGCGCACGCCGCACCAGCTCCGCGGGGCTGTCGGTGCCGTCGGAGCGGTCGGAGTGGGTGTGCAAGTCGATCCGCACGGCTTCACCCTAGGCCGCGGCGCCGACGTGGCCGGCACTCACCAGGCCGGGGGCGACCCCCCGAAGGGGAGGTCGATGAGCGCCGGGCCCAGGCCGGCCAGGTCGTGCAGCACCCACTCCTCCTTGAGCAGCAGCACCGCGGAGGCCGGCCGCAGCACCAGCCACAGCCACCGGCCGTGCGCCTCCCCGGCAAGCACGGATCGGTCGAAGGTGACGTCGCTGTCGCTGGTGGACAGCGACCACAGGGAGATCGGGTGCCCGTCGATCCGCACCTTCGCGTGGGGCGGCCCCTCCCCCAGGTCCGCGCCGGGGTCGGTGCGGGACGCCCCCGCGCAGCGGGCCCCGAGCCCGACGCCGGGCTCCTCGGAGACGACGGTGAGCTCCACGACACCGTCCATCTCACTGGGACCGGCGCAGGAGATGAACGCGGCCCTCGCGTCCCGCTCGCCACCACCCACGCAGCCGAAGTCGGTCACCGACCAGCCGGGGGTCAGCGGCCAGGGCAGCAGGCTGGGCATCGCCGCGGCCCGCGCCAGGTGCTCGGTGAAGGAGGAGTAGCCGGGCGGGCTCGCGCGCCACAGGGGCGCGATCGCCCCGTGGACCGGGCACTGCCAGCCCGCCGCCTGCTCGTCGACGGCGGAGGCGCAGCGCGGGCAGCCCGCCGCGAGACTCACCGGTTCACCGTGGCGTCCGGCAGGTCACCCGTCAAGTGCGGCCTACCCTTGCGGCGTGGAGACGGAGACGATCGCCTGCGTCGGCGCCGTCGTGGTCGACGGTCGGGGCCGCTTCCTGCTCGTCCGGCGCGGCCGGGAGCCCGGCCGGGGGCTCTGGTCCATTCCCGGCGGGAAGGTGGAGCCCGGGGAGTCCGATCCCGACGCGGTCGCGCGTGAGGTGCTCGAGGAGACCGGGCTGCGCGTGGACGTCGGCCGCTTCGTCGGCTCGGTGCAGCGGCCCGCTCCCGGCGGGCGCGCGTTCGCGATCCGCGACTTCGCCTGCCGGCCGGCCCACGGCGAGGATCTGGACGCGGTCCGTGCCGCCGACGACGCGGACGCGGTCGGCTGGTACGACGCGGCCGGCGTCCGCGCGCTGCAGACCGTCCCGGGTCTCGTCGAGGCCCTCGAGGACTGGGGCTTGCTCCAACCGGCACCGGACCGCGGCGCGCCGTCCCTCAGGAATCGGCGTTTCTGACCGATTTCTCCATTGACCTTTACAAGCCGACACGGCGTGGCACACTTGACACTTGTGTCCCACAGGTACCTTGAGTTCACCCCGGTCACGCCCGACGCGGCCCGGGTGGCGCGCACCCTCGCCCTGACCTGCGCCGTCGTCGTCACCGCGCTGGCCGCGGCCCTGACGCTCGGCGGCCCCCCGGCCACCGGCGCCACCACCCCACCACCGGGCTACGTGAGCTCCACCGTTCCCGTGCAGTTCACGCTGAGCTCGTTCAACGTGCTCGGCAGCAAGCACACGATGGGGCGCTCACGGAAGGCCGCCCGGTTCGGTCCGGGGCCCAAGCGCACCCGGCTGGCGGTGCGGCTGCTGGACAAGCACGGCGTGGACGTCGTCGGGTTCCAGGAGCTGCAGATGGACCAGTGGCAGGAGTTCATGCGGGTCGCCGGCACTCGCTACGGCGTCTACCCCGGCGGCGTGACGCGCAAGATGGTGCAGAACTCCATCGCCTGGTCACTGGACACCTGGGAGCTCATCGAGGGCCGGACCATCCCCATCCCCTACTTCAAGGGGGAGCTGTGGAACATGCCGATCGTGCAGCTGCGGCACAAGCCGACCGGCGCCCTGGTCTACTTCGCCAACTTCCACAACGCGGCGACCAACCGCAAGCGCGGCAACAACGCGCACCTGCGCGCGGACGCGACCACCCGGGAGATCACGGCGGTCCGCGACCTCGTCTACTCCACGGGCCTCCCGGTGTTCGTCACCGGCGACATGAACGAGCGGGAGTCGTACTTCTGCCGGATGACCGGAGAGGCGCCCATGAAGGCGGCGAACGGTGGCCGCAACAAGGCCGGTGTCTGCACCCCGCCGCCGAAGCCGATCCCGGTGGACTGGATCTTCGGCACCCGGGGCCGCGCCAAGTTCACCAACTGGGTGCGCGACAGCAGTCGCCTGGTGAGGCGGACCACCGACCACTTCATGATCCGCACGGACGTCATGATCAAGCGGGCCCCGGTGCCCCTGGTCCAGCCGACGCCGGTGCCACCGACCCCGACCACCACGCCTACACCGTCGCCTACCCCGACGCCCACGCCTACCCCGACGCCCACGCCGACCCCGACGCCCACCACGACGCCGTCACCGACCACGACACCGACCACGGGGCGCTGACGGGCTCCCGGCGTCAGACCCGCCCCGGTCACCGGGGCGGCGGGCAGGTCCCGCCGAGCCCGAAGAGGACGGTGCCCGTGAGCTCGGACCGCTCCACGGTCCCGAAGTGGCGGGAGTCGACCGAGCGCTCGCGGCCGTCACCGAGCAGGAACACCTCACCGGCCGGCACGACGACGGGGCCGAAGAAGGTCCCGTCCACGGTGCGCTGGTCCACGTAGGCCTCGCGGACCGGCTCACCGTCGATGCGGAGCACGCCGTCGCGGACCGCGAGCCGCTCGCCGCCGACGGCGGCCACCCGCTTGAGCAGCATGCCGCCGCCGCGCGGGTCCCGTGCGGTGACGACGTCGCCGCGCTCCGCCCCCTCCGCACCCGGGGACCAGACGACGACGCGGGCGCCCGGGCAGTAGGTGGGGGCCATCGAGTCGGCCTCGACCAGGGCCAGGGACAGGGTGCCGGTCAGCCCCGCCAGCGCCAGGAGCGAGCCGGCCGCGATCACGGCCGACCACCCGACGCGCTGCAGGCGGCCGGCCGGAGCGCGCTCAGGCGTTACGACGTCCACGCGGCTTCTTGCCCTTGGGGCCCTTCTTCTTGCCCTTCTTGCCCTTCAGGCCTTTCTTGCCTTCTTGCCCTTCTTGCCCTTCTTGCCCTTCTTCGCCTTCTTCGCCTTCTTCGCCTTGCGGCGCCGGCGGCGGCGACGACGGCGCTCGTCCTCGTCGTCCTCGTCGTCGGAGGCCCCGGAGCCGGAGCCGGAGTTGGCCGACCCGGGTCCGGAGTTGTCCACCTTCGGGCGCCTCGGGACGCCGGGAGGCCAGGCGTCGGGCGACTTGCCGCGGCGGTCGTCGTCGTCGTCGAGCTTGGCCGGGTCTGCGCCGATCGGGTCGTGCTCGTCGACGTCGTCCGGGCCGAGCCCGACGCTGAACTGGACCATCATGTCGTGGTCCTCGTGCGGCAGGTTGTGGCAGTGGATCATGTAGCGGCCGCGGTGCGGGCCGAACTTGATCAGCAGCTCGACGACCTCGTTCTCGCCCGTGTAGATGACGTCCTTGGGCCCCAGCTCGTAGTCGAACGGCGCCCGCCCGTCACGAGACAGGATCTGCTGGTCGACCAGGTGCGTGTGCACCGGGTGGAACCAGCCGCCGCCGGTGTTGTGGAAGCGCCAGAGCTCGACGTCGTTGAGGCCGGGGTTGGCGGCCACCTCGCGGAAGCCGCTCGCGATCACGTCGTCCCAGGTGCGGCCGTTGACGCTCCACAGGTCGTTGAGACCGGTCTTCTTGAACTCGAAGGTCCGGGTGCGCACCGCCATCTCACGCGTGAGCGACATGACCTCGTGCGTGTGCAGGGTGTCCGGGATGCGGTTCCAGAACGGGTCGGCGGTGTCGACCGGGTCGTCGGTGACGTCGAACGCCATGATCTTGTCGGTGTGGTCGTAGTCGCGGTTGTTGTCGTTGCTGAGGTTCCGCAGCTCGACCCGCTGGCCCGGCGCGTACTGCCGAAAGTCGATGAGGAACTCGTAGCGCTCGGCCGTGCCCTGCCGCCACGACGACACCTCGCGGGAGCGCGGCATCATGCCGGCGTCGGTGGCGACCATGTGCACGGTGCCGCCCGGGAACAGGGTCGGCCGGTAGGACCGTGAGATCGAGGCGTTGAGCATCCGGAACCGGTAGACCCGGCGCTGCACCCGCATCACCGGCCACGGCACGCCGTTGACCAGGATGACGTCTCCCCACAGACCCGAGTGTCCGCGGTCGTCGTAGCCCAGGCTGCCGTCGGCATTGAACAGCATGTCGCCGAGGATCAGCGGGACGTCGTACGGCGACTGGGTCGGCAGCAGCGCCCGCTCGAGGGGCTCGTGGACCTGGTACATACCGAACAGCCCCGAGTAGACGTTCTCGGCGGTGTGGTGCACCCCGTGGTCGTGGTACCAGAGGGTCCGGGACGAGGTGTCCGCCGACGGCCACTGGTAGACCTTGGTCTGGCCCGGCAGGGTGACGTCGCTGGCGTAGCCGTCGTACTCCGGCAGCGACGGGTTGCCGTGCAGGTGGGTGGAGGTGCTGAAGACGTGCCCGAACATCGGGTGCGTCTGCGGCAGCTGGTTGCGCAGCTTGGCCACGACCCGCACGCCGCGCTCGATGTGCAGCGTCGGCCCCGGGATCCCGCCCTCGTAGCCGAAGCCGTGCACGAGCTGGCCGGACGGCAGCACCTGCGCGGTCGAGGGCTCCTGGTTGATGACGTAGGTGGCGTACTTGCCGAACTCGTCCTCACCGGTCTCTCTCGGGGCCAGGCTCGGCGGCACGGCGAAGGCGCGCTGGTACGGGCTCGGCAGCAGGGCAGGATCGAGCAGGCTGGCGGACGCGGCGGTCACCGCGTTGCTCAACGGCACCGACAGTCCCCCGACGGCGACGGCTCCCAACCCCCCGAGCTGCAGCACGCCGCGACGCGAAACATCCATGTTCAGACCCCCCTCGAGTCCCTTGTGCTCTCAACGATCCCCCGCCGCCGTGAAAGCAGCGCAAACAGTAAAGGTGCCGATCAGGCCGTGTGCGTGAGCGTGACCGCGAGCCCGACAGCGGTCGCCATCAGCACCAGCTCGCCCGCGGCAACCAGCACGAGCAGGCCCGGTCCGCGGCGAGCCAGGTGCGGGAGCACGGCGCGGCGTTGGGCCACCCCGGCCAGCCCGAGCGCCACCAGGATCCCCACCTTGGCGCCGAGGAGGACCAGGTGCGGAGTGCTGTCGAAGAGCTCGGCGAGCGTGCTCTGGGTGAACACCGTCGCCACCCCGGAGAGCGCGACCCCGACGTAGCCGAACAGGGCAATGCGGCTGAACTGCGCGACCGTCTCCGCCCCGACGCCGGCGGCCCAGAGGCCGCGGGCGTGCATCACCAGCCCGAGCAGTCCCCCCGCCCAGACGCAGACCGAGGCGACGTGCAGCAGCAGCACCCCGACGACGAGCCAGAACGACCCGCCGCCCGCGGCGTGTCCGGTCACGGTCGCCGGCAACAGGGCCGCCACAGCCACGCCGAGCAGGATCCAGGTGTCGACCACCCCGCGCACCGAGCGCGACAGGATCCGGGTCGCCGCAGCGAGAACGACGCCGACGACCAGCCAGCGCAGCCGGTCGTCGAGGTCGCCGGCATCCGGCCCGAGGCCTCCGTGCGCCACCGCGGTGTTCGGGTCCAGCGCCTCGGCCGCGAAGGTGCCGCCGAGCAGCAGCGTCCACCAGCCGGCCCAGGCGGCGCGCCGAGCGCATCACGGCGGCGGCCACCGGTGAAGCGGGGCCGCCGGGCAGGCACAGCAGCACCACGATCGAGCCGATGGTGCCCAGCGCGGCCAGCGTCGTCGTCGTACGGACGGCCAGGAGGGCCAGCAGCAGCGGGGTGTCGGCGCCGTGCGACGGGTCGGTGAGCGCGGTGGCCACCGTGGTGCCGGCCGCCACGACGCTCAGCACGATCGCGGGCGCGCGGGCCGGGAGCATCTTGCGTACGGCGGGGGCGGTGGCGCTGAGCACGGTCATCGCACACCCTCCAGGTCCCGCGCCAGACGCGGGGCCATCAGCAGGTAGCCGCCGGCGGCGAGCAGGACCACCAGCGCGCTGGCCGCGAGCGGTGAGATCTCCAGGCCGCCGAGCGGGGGCGAGGACTCGCCGACGGCGAAGTCCAGCCGTCCGGAGACGACGTGACCGTCCACGCCGAGCACGCGGTAGCGGACCTGCCAGCTGCCCTCCTTCTCGTTCGGGTCCATCGCGACCGAGACCAGGCGTCCGGTGTCGGACCCGAGCACCCCGATCGCCCGGTCGTCACCGTCGGGCCCGATGACCTGCACGGAGTCGTTGTCGATGCCCACCGGCTCGTTGAACTCGAGCACCACGTGGTCGGGCACGAAGTCCATCACCGACTCGTGCGCCGGGTTGCTGGAGACCAGGTCGGTGTGCGCCGACGCGGGGGCAGGCACCGACACCAGCAGCGCGACCAGCGCTCCCAGCGCAGCCAACAACCGCGCACGTCCCCGCCCAGAGTCTTCCCACCCCATGTCCTCGAGGATGGCTGGGGAGCGTCACGCCTGCGTGAAATGCCCCGTGGGCGTCCGGTTTCAGCCTCCGGTGGGGGCCTGCGGTCCGGGCCAGTTCTTGTCCGGCTGCGGGACCGGTCGTGCGGGCTGCTCCCCGCCGCGCTCGTGCAGGTAGCTGTCCTTCGGCACCATCACCTTGCGGCGGAAGATGCACACGACCGTGCCGTCCTGGTTGTAGCCGATCGTCTCCACGTGCACGACGCCGCGGTCGTCCTTGGACTTCGACTCCCACTTGTCGAGCACGGTGGTCTCGCCGTAGATGGTGTCGCCGTGGAACGTCGGCGCGACGTGCCGCAGCGACTCGATCTCCAGGTTGGCGATGGCCTTGCCGCTGATGTCCGGGACGCTCATGCCGAGCAGCAGCGAGTAGACGTAGTTGCCGACGACGACGTTGCGGCCGAACTGCGTGGTGTTCCCGGCGTAGTTGGAGTCCAGGTGCAGCGGGTGGTGGTTCATGGTGAGCAGGCAGAACAGGTGGTCGTCGTACTCCGTGACCGTCTTGCCCGGCCAGTGCTTGTAGGTCGCGCCGACCTCGAACTCCTCGTAGCTGCGGCCGAACTGCATGCTGCTCTCCTCGTGTCGGGTGGTCGAGCCGGCCCCCGGGTGGTCCAGCCGGCCCCCGGGTGGTCGAGCCTGTCGAGACCACGCCCGGTCGACCCCGTGGGGACCCGGGCTCATCCTGCCCAACCGCCCGCGCCCGCGGGAGGTCACGCGGGCGTGGGAAACCTCACGAGGAGGAGGTCGTCAGGAGCCGCCGCCGCCGGCCTTGCGCCGGTGGGTCTTCGGGGTGGCGCCGCCGGTCACCTCGGGTCCGTGCGCCTTGGACCTGGAGTCGGCGGAGTCGTCGGGGTGCAGGTGTGCCTGCTTGCGCTCGAGGGCCTCGCGCATCTTCGCCTTGAGGTCCTCGTTGCCGTTCGAGTCAGCCATGGATGCTCCTCCGGTGCGAAAGCGGTCTCGGACCCTTCACCCTTGCACGGCGTGCTCGGCACGGTCGAGAGGTTTCCTCACCCATCCCGGCTACTCCCACGTCGTGGGCAGCCCGTGGCGGGGCCGCCTCCCCCAGGATCCGTCGCTCCCCGGACGGCCACAGCTCCAGCACGACCAGGAACTCGTGCGGTCCCCCGGCCTGGCGCCGGGTCGGCTCGAGGAACAGGTGGGCGAAGGGCGCCTCGTGGGTCGCCCGGTCACCCAACGCCCCCAGACGGTCGGTCATCTGCGCCTGCTCGACTTGGTCGAGGTACTGCCACATCACGCTGTGCCAGAGCACGGTGGTGGTGCCGCGGCGGAGCTGGATCCCGTCGACGAAGCCGGCGGCGCCGGCCCGGCGTACGTCGAGCGGGGTGCGGCCGGCCAGGTCGAGCGCGCCGCGGAGGCGCTCGAGCCGGTGGGTCTGGTCGGGCCAGACGTACGCCGTCAGCGCGAGCCTGCCCTCCGTCGTCCCGACGTCGACGGGCATCAGGTCGCTGCCCACCCGCTCGACGATCTCCAGGCCCGGCCAGGGCATCAGCGGCCGACCGCGCCACGCCGGGTCCAGCCGGACGGGCGAACCCGGGTCGCCGTACTCGGTCCCCGGCTCGTCGACGTAGCAGAACCGGTCGGCCAGCAGGTTCAGCCCGCCGGACGAGCCGACCTCGAACAGCCGCACCGGCTGCCGGTAGGTCTCGCCGACGTGCAGCAGACCGCCCATCAGGGCAGCCGCCCGCCCGACCTCGTTGGTCTGCGGCGGCCGGTCGAGCCATTCCCGCACCGCGCCGGCCTGCTCGGCGAGCAGGGTCCGGAACGCGTCCCACCCGCTGTCGGCTTCCCAGGTGCCGCCGACGCTCGGGTAGTAGGCCGCCAGGTCGCCGGCCCGGCGCTCGAGCACGAGCCGGTGCACGCTGCCGAGCAGCCGCAGCGCCAGCGCGGATGGCCCGGGGTCGTCCTCGTGGCCGACCAGCACCTCGGCGAGAGCACCCCCGGAGGACAGGTCCTCGGTGGCACGGGTCAGCAGGTCGGCGTACATCGGTGACCCCAGCTCGGCGCAGGCGCGCACCTGCCGTCCGAAGGCCTCCACCAGCTCCATGCGGGGAAGGATGCCAGCCGGGTCAGCCACCCGACCGGCCACCTCCTCGGGGCGCTAGCGCGGCCGGACCTTCGCCGAGCGCTCGGACCATCGGCTCGTCCCGTTGCCGCCGAGCGCGCGGACCTGGAACTTGTACTTCCCGCGCGGCAGCACCATGCGCTTCTTGGTCACGTCGGCGTCGACGGTCCTGACCTTGCGGATCTTCGCCGAGCGTCCCGGACGGAGCTTCAGCGCGCGGACCTGGTAGCCCTCGACCACGGCGGCGTTGGCCAGCGGCGTCCGCCACCGGACGGTCGCCGTCTTCTTGCCGCCGGGCTTACCGGCCTTGACCTTGCCCATCGCCGGCGCCAGCGGGACCAGCGCGGCAGCGCCGTCGGGGGGCGGCGGGACCTGCGGTGTCGGCGGAAGGGCCGGCACGAGCTTGGTGAACGTCCGCGTCATCACCGGGCTCACGTTCTTCGCCGCGTCCACCGCCACGGCCTTGAGGGTCGTGGTGCTCGCGAGCAGGATCGAGCCGGTGTAGCGGCGGCCGGTCGTGGCCGTCGGCGGCGCCTGCGTGCCGTCGCCCTCGGTGTAGCGGATCTCCGCTTCCGAGCTGGCGAGCAGCACGTGCATCGAGTGCGTGAAGCTGCTGTTGCCGGGGATCGACACCGGGGCAACCGGTGCTTGGGTGTCGCGAAGGACCCTGCGCACGTTGGCCGGAGCGGTGCTGGGGCCGCCGTCGTGGGAGGCCGCGACGACCAGCTCGCCCTCGAGCCCGTCCAGCGGGCCGGTGAACGACGTGCTCCAGGTCCCGTTGGGTAGCACCGGCACGGTGTCGGTCAGCGGCGTCCCGCCCCCCGGGCCGGAGACCTCGACGTCCACGTTCGCCCCGCTCGAGACGCCCGAGACCAGCAGGCCGGAGCCCTGGTTGGCGGTGTTGATGACCGACGGGGAGACGTACCCGATGGCGGAGTCGGCGGCAGGCGGGCAGCCGACGGGCACCGGCTCGCCGGCGCCGGGTGGCAGGGCCAGCGTGGTCTCGTTGCCGCCGCGGTTCTCCCCCGCCGGTGGGGTGCCGACGCTGTAGCCGGCCTGGAGCACGCGCGGGGCGGCCGCAGCGGCGAGCACGGCGTCGTCGACCGGGGTGACCACGTCCTCCAGCATGAAGCCGGTCGTGAAGGTCGCGGTCCAGGTGCCGTCCGCAGCCGCCTCGAAGGTGTTGCCCTCGTCGGAGCTGCTGGCCTTCCAGTCGTCGGTGTCGTCGTCGACGGGCTCGGGGTTGTCGTCGTCGCCTCCGGGCGGCGGCGGGTTCAGGTCGAGCCGGATGAACACGTCGACGCCGGCCGGGTCGAGCCCCTCGCCGAGCGTCCCGGTGACCTTGAACGCCGGCACGCCACCGGGGCCGGTCGTCGGCTCGGGGTAGGTCAGCATCTCGATGTCCTGCACCGTCGCGGAGTCGTCCACGCCGGGGCCGTTCACCCGGACGACGTCCCCCTGCTGCATCCGCGGGGTCACTCCCTCCCAGCAGAACGGGTCGAACAGCTCGGTCGGATGGTTGAGCTCCAGCGAGCCGAAGGTGCCGAAGGACGCCGGGCTGCCGCTGGCGCTGCCGATCACGACCCCGCCGCGCTCGACCGTGACGGAGTAGGTGTCGCTGTGGATGAGACCCGCGACGATCACCACGCCGTCAGCCGGGCTGACCGTCACGACGCGGGTCGGGCCCACCGCCGCGTCGACCGGCGCGGCGAGCACGCTCGCCGTCAACGCCGCCGCTGCGGCCGCTGCCACGGTCCCCCTGGCACGCCGCCGCGTGCGACCCCACGTCTCCATCGCCCCGGTCTCCCCTCGATGTTGCTCAGCCCCTGCCCACGAGGGTGCAGGCGGGTCGTCAAGGGAGCGCAAAAGCCGCAGGCGCGACGCACCGCCCAGACCGACCCGGGCGGTGGCAGGCGCGACGCCGCCGCCGACCCGGGGAGTCGGCGGCGGCGTACGGGATCAGCCGGTGAGGGGGCCGGCCGACTCACTGGAGCCGGCCGGCCACCGTCAGCGCGACCGGACCTTGTTCGACCGCGCGGACCACGAGCTCTTGCCCGCGGTGCTGCTGGCCCGCACCTGGAACCGGTAGGTACCGCGGGGCAGGACCATCTTGACCCGGGTCTTGCTCGCCCCGATCCGGACGACCTTGACCTTCTTCGCCGACATCCCGGGACGGATCTTGAACGCCCGCACGCGGTAGCCGTTGATCACGGCCCCGTTGGCCTCCGGTGCCCGCCAGCGTGCCTTCGCGGTCTTCACCCCACCCGGCTTGCCGGACTTCGCCTTCGCGATGCCCGGTGCCAGCGGCAGGATCGCCGACCCGCCACTCGACGGAGGCGTCACCACCGGCGGCACAACCGCCTGAGTGAACGCCGCGGTCGTCACGGTGCTGGGGTTGCCTGCCGCGTCCACCGCAATCGCCTTCACCGTCTGGCCCGGGACCACGGTGAACGGACCGCCGAAGCCGATCCCGCTGTTGGCAGTCGGGGCCGGCTGGCTGCCGTTGCCCACCGTGTAGCGGAGGGCGTCTCCGCCCCCTCCGGAGATGAAGACCGAGGTCGGTCCGCTGACCGCGCCTCCACCTGGGGAGACGGTCGGCGCGGCGGGAGCGACGACGTCGCGTGGCACCTGCCGGACGTTCTGGATGGCGGTCCCGCCACCCGTAGGCGTGTGAGTCGCTGTCACGGTGAGGGAGCCGACGAGCTGGTTGACCTCGGCGGCGGTGAAAGTCGCCGACCAGGACTGCGACCCGGTGTCACCGGTGTCCACGACCCTCACGTGGCTGGCCGTTGACGGGTCGGCGTCAGAGAGCTCGACGCTCACCTGGCTCGAGTCGAGAGTGATGCCGTCGACGACCAGGTTCGTGTCACGGTTCGCCAGGTTGTAGCTGCCAGGCGTCACGCGGCCGATGGCGTGCCCGGCGACGGCGGGGCAGTTCGGGTCCTCGAGCCGGGTCGCACCCGGGACCGCCGTGGTGATCTCGTTGCCCGCAGTCAGGAACTCACCCTCGAGGACGATCGCGTTGCTCGCGGCAGCGATCTCGTCCGGACTCGTGCCGGTGAAGGTGGCCGTCCAGTTACCGCTGCTCGCGTCGTCGTACGTCAGCGAGTCAGGATCGGGCCGCTGGTCCCCGCCGAAGTCGTAGCGGATGAAGACGTTGAGCTGGTTCGTCGGGGGCCGTGGTCCACCAGCGGGGAAGCCCACGCGGCCCTTGACCGTGAAGGCGTCGTGGACGGTGTCCGCGTTCGTGTCGATCCCCGTCACGCCATGAAGGATCTCGATGTCGGCGACGGCGACCGTGTCCGCGAAGCCCGAGCCGATCACGTGCACCACGTCACCCGGCTCGATGATGGGCGTGAAGCCCTGCCAGCAGAGAGTCGGGTCGTCCAGGTGGTTGACCTCCATGGCGCCGGCGACTCCGAAGTCCTGCGGGATCTCGGTCACCGAGCCGACCAGTGCCCCGCCGCGACGCACCTCGATGGTGACGGGCGACTGTTCCTGCGCCGGGGTCAGACCGTCGACGAGGACGATGCTCTCGTCCTTGCTGACGATCACGGACCGTGCTGCGCCTACGGCCCCCTGCGCGGGAAGGGCGAGCGTGCTCGTCGCCATCCCGGTCACCACTGTCAGCGCCAGGGCCCACCTGGCTCTGTGAAGCTTCTCGCCTCGTGTGTGCATGTGCCCTCACCGCTCCCCTGTCATAGCCAAATGGGCTCTCGGTGCAGAGTGGGGCCAGGACGTCAAGCGAACGCAAAAGCCTCAGGGCGCGACTCACACCCCAGACCCTCACGGATGGCACGAGACACATGAAGCCGCCGCCGACCCTGAGGGGTCGGCGGCGGCGTGCCCTAGGTCAGCGGGACCGGACCTTGTTCGACCGCGCGGACCACGAGCTCTTGCCCGCGGTGCTGCTGGCCCGCACCTGGAACCGGTACGTGCCGCGGGGCAGGACCATCTTGACCCGGGTCCGGTTCGCGCCGATCCGGACGGCCTTGACCTTCTTGGCCGACTTGCCCGGCCGGATCTTGAACGCGCGCACCCGGTAGCCGTCGATCACGGCACCGTTGGCCTGCGGTGCCCGCCAGCGCGCCTTCGCCGTCTTCACCCCACCACGCTTGCCGGACTTCGCCTTCGCGATGCTCGGCGCCAGCGGCAGGATCGCGCCCGCCCCGGCACCCGGCGGCGGCGTCCCGATCGGCGGGGCCGTGCGGGTGAACGTCCGGCTCGTGACCGGGCTGACGTTGCCCGCGCCGTCCACCGCGAACAGGTGCAGCGTCTGCGTCGAGTTGAGCAGCAGCGAGCCGGGGAACGGCAGCCCGGCGATCGGCGACGCGACCAGCGGCGCACCCACGCCATAGCGCAGGGTCTCGCCCGCGGCGGGGGTCGCGAACACGTTCAGGCTGCCCACGAAGCTGCCACCGTTAGGTGAGAAGGCCGGGGCGACCGGAGCCACCACGTCCTTCACCAGCACCTTCGACGCCCCCGCGAGAGGGGTCGCTGACTTCGTGGCCGTCATGGCGACCGTCACGTTCCCGTCCGGGAGGGTCAGCACCTGGCTCATCGGGATGGACGCAGTCCAGGTCTGGTGCCCGGTCGCGGGGGTGGGACCCGAGACGGTAGCGGGCAGACCACCCACGGTGACCGAGACCGCGGTCGCGTCGAAGGAGACCCCGCCGATCTCCAGGCTGCCGCCGCCGGAGGTGGTGGCGACGTTGAGGATCTCGTGGTTGGTGCTGGTCACCGCGTCGAGCGCGGACGGGGAACCCTCACACCCGAGCGCCGGACCCGGCGTGTCGCCGTAGCCCTCGACGATCTGCGCCTCGTCCGGGAGCGGGGCGACGTGCCCGAAGCCGGCTGCGTGCCCGTCGTCGCCCAGGAGGGCGTCCCGGCGCTGCGTCGGCGTCGAGTCGGCAGGCTGCCGGAACCCGTTGTACGGCGACGGGTATCGCATGATGAATCCGCCCACTCCGCCAGCTGGGTCTGCAACGACACTGGCTGGGTTGGCGCGGAACTGCCCGTTGGGAAGCACCGTCCGGAACTCGCCGGAGTTGAGGTCCGCCAAAGGAATCGCAGCGCCGGCAGCGGTCCGAGCGTGGCCCCGGACCTCGACGTCCCCGTTTGCGGCCAAGGTGGCGGGATCGTTGAGGAGGAGGTCGTCCACGATCACCTCGCTGGTAGTCCCGCCCCCGGTGACCCGGACCAGGTCGCCAGGCCGCACGTCCGGCGTGTGACCGTCCCAGCAGTCTCCCGGTGCCGGGGCTCCCTCGGGACCGTGGTTGACCTCGAGGGCGCCACCCTCTGGGGTGTCGAACGCCTGTCCCGCCGCCGAGCCGATCAGGACGTCGTTGCGGAACACCTCGATGGTGACCGCGTCCCCGGCGTTCCAGCCGAACGTGGCCACGAAGTCGATGTTGTGGAACACCGTGATGTTCTTGCCGGCCGCGATGCCCGCCGGACCGACGGTCGCGGACGCGGTGGGTACGACACCCAGTGCGGTCACGGCCATCGCCCCGACCGCCGTGAGCGCCAGCCCGCACCGCACCCGGCCCGCTCCTCGCTTGATTGTGCGCATGTGTCCTCCCGGCTCCCCTTTGGTCTCTGGACCTTGACGAGGAGCCTGGTACGCGAACGTAAAGACTTCGCAAAAGTCCTGACAGTCCGGGCAGCGCGGCGCCGCCGCCGACCCGAAGGTCGGCGGCGGCGTTCAACAGGAACGGCCGGGCGCCGGCCGGCTCACCAGGGAGCCGGCCGGCCACCGGTCAGCGCGACCGGACCTTGTTCGACCGCGCGGACCACGAGCTCTTGCCCGCGGTGCTGCTGGCCCGCACCTGGAACCGGTAGGTGCCGCGGGGCAGGACCATCTTGACCCGGGTCTTGCTCGCCCCGATCCGGACGACCTTGACCTTCTTCGCCGACTTTCCGGGACGGATCTTGAACGCCCGCACCCGGTAGCCGTTGACCACGGCACCGTTGGCCGACGGCGCCCGCCACCGAGCGGTGGCCGTCTTCACCCCGCCGCGCTTTCCGGACTTCGCCTTCGCGATACCGGGCGCCAGCGGCAGGACCGCCGACCCGCCACTCGACGGCGGCGTGACCACCGGCGGCGGTGCAGCCGCCTGCGTGAACGCCGCGGTGGTCACCGCGCTCGGGTTGTCCGCACCATCCACGGCGATCGCCTTCACCGTCTGACCCGCCGTCACGTTGAACGGGCCAGAGAAGACGGAGCCCGTGCTGGGGGTGGGAGCGGCCTGGGTGCCGTTGCCCACCGTGTAACGGATCGTGTCGCCCAGCCCGCCGGAGAGGAACACGGACCTCGGCCCGTCGATCGGCCCGCCGCTCGGCGAGACGCTCGGCGCCCCCGGAGCGGTGACGTCCCTGAGCAGCGTCCGGGTGTTGGCCGCGCCGCCGCTGGGTCCACCGTCGTGCGTCGCCACCGCGGTGAGGACGCCCTCGAGGCCGGTCAACGGCCCCGCGAACGTCTCGGAGTAGGTCCCGTCGGGGGTGGGGATCTCCAGCTCGAGTGCGTCGGCGGCGCTGCCGTCGTTGTCGTCGAGGGTCACCATGACGCTTCCCGAGGTGGTGGCACCCGAGACGGTGACGCCGGAGCCGGCGTTGCTCAGGTTGATCCGCGACGGCGTGACGTTCAGGTTGTCGTTGGCCGTTGCCGAGGCCTCGCAGCCGAGGGCGGGGCCGGGGCTGTCGCCGTACCCCTCCGCGAGCTGTGCCTCGTCGGGCAGGGGGGCGACGTGACCGAACCCGGCGGCGTGACCGTCATCGGTGAGCAGCGCGTTCCGGCGCTGCTCCTCGGTGGAGTTCGCGGGCTGCCGGAAGCCGGTGTACGGCGCGGGGTAGTGCATGACGAACGCGCCGACCACCCCCGGACGGGTCGGGTCCGCGACGGGCTCACTCGGGGTGGCCCGGTACTGCCCGCCGGGCAGCAGGGTCCGGAACTCCCCCGAGTTGAGGTCCGCGGGCGGGATCGCCACGCCCGCGGCCGTCCTCGCGATCCCCCGCACCTCGACCTCATTCGTGGCGAGGTTGTGACTGGCGGCGCTGAGGCTGATCTCGTCGACGATCACCTCGTTGGTGGTCCCGCCCCCGGTGACGCGGACCAGGTCACCGGGACGTACGTCCGGGGTGTGACCTTCCCAGCAGTCACCGGGCTGCGGGGCGCCTTCGGGGCCGTGGTTGACCTCGAGGGCACCACCCTCCGGGGTGTCGACTGCAGGACCGGTCGCCTGGCCGATCACCGCACCGTTGCGCAGCACCTGGACCGTCACACTCTCCCCCACGGCCCACCCGAACGTCGCGATGAAGTCGACGTTGTGGAAGACCGTGATGTTCTTGCCCGCGGCGATTCCTGCCGGGCCGGGCACCGCCGAGGCGTTCGGCACGAAGCCGATCCCCGTCAGCGTCAACGCCCCGATCGCCACGACCGCCAGGCCGCGCCTGCTTCGGTCAACTTTCCTGTTCTTTCCACGCATGTGCCCTCACCGCTCCCCTTTGTCTGACTGGTGCGCCTTGGTGCAGCGTGGGCCCGGCTCGTGAAGCCAGCGCAAAACCGCCGCCGCCGACCCGGAGGTCGGCGGCGGCGTTCGACGTACCGCCGGGTGCCGGCCGGCTCGCGAGGGAGCCGGCCGGCCACCGGTCAGCGCGACCTGACCTTGTTCGACCGCTTCGACCACGGGCTCTTGCCCGCGTCGCTGATGGCCCGCACCTGGAACCGGTACGCGCCCCTCGGCAGCACCATCTTGACCCGGGTCTTGCTCGCCCCGATCCGGACGACCTTGACCTTCTTGACCGACTTGCCGGGACGGATCTTGAGCGCCCGCACCCGGTAGCCGTCGACAACCGCACCGTTGGCCGAAGGCGCCTTCCACCGTGCCTTGGCGGTCTTCACGCCACCGCGCTTGCCTGACTTCGCCTTCGCGATGCCGGGAGCCAGCGGCAGGACCGCGGACCCGCCGGTGGACGGAGGCGTCACCACAGGCGGCACGGTGCGGGTGAACGCCCGCGTCATGAGGGGGCTCACGTTGCCCGCGCCGTCGATGGCGATCGCCTTGACGGTCGCGCTCTGGTTGAGCGCGAACGGACCGCTGTAGACAGCGCCCGTCGACGGCGTCGGGGCGGCCTGGCTGCCGTCGCCGACGTTGTAGCGGATGACGTCGCCCGCTCCGGCGCTCAGCGCCACCTGGGTCGACCCGACGAAGCTGCCGGCCGCCGGCGTCGCCGTCGGCGCAGCCGGTGCGACCACGTCCTTCATCAGGCTCTTGCCGACGCCGGAGATCGCAGTTCCTTCACCGGTGCGCGTGGTCATCATGCTCACGCTGTGGGTGCCGTCCGCGAGCGTCATCAGCTCGGCCTTCGGGATGCCGACCGTCCACGTCTGCGGACCTCCGGCGCCTCCGGTGACGGCAGCCACCTTGGCCGGCAGGGTCCCCACCTGGATGGTGACCTCTTCCGAGTCGAACGACTCACCGGTGATGGTGACGTCACCCGCACCCGCCAGATCGGCGGCGTTGAGCTTGTCGTCGCTGATCGAGTTCACCCGGTCGATCGCCGCCACCGAGTTCACGAGCGGGTCGAGGGTGCCGTCACACCCGATGGCCGGTCCCGGGACGTCGTCGATGCTGTCGACCAGCATCGACTCCGCCGGCAGCGGGTCGACATGTCCGAAGCCGATGGCGTGACCGCCGCTTGTCAGCAGCGACGCCTTGCGCTCCGCCAGGTTGAGCCCGGCCGTGTTCCGGTCCAGGGTGAACGGCGGCAGGTAGCGCAGGATGAAGCCGCCGTCGACCGCAGGGTCGACCTCGACCGAGTCCGGTACGCCGCGGAAGGCGCTGGTGTCGCGGAACTCGGCCGAGTCGAGGAATGCCACCGGGATGTTGGTGCCGTTGGCACGCTTCGCCACGCCCTTCACCAGGATGTCCCCGTTGGGCGCCTCGAAGGCAGGCCCGGAGAACGTGATGTTGTCGACGATCACGGTCGACGTACCGCCGCTGTGCGTGATGTCGATGTGGTCGCCTGGACGGATGTCGGGAGTGTGCCCGTCCCAGCAGTCGCCGGGGCCGGGGCTGGTCTCCGGACCGTGGTTGACCTCGAGCCCGGGACTGCCCTCGACGTCGACGACATTTCCGCCGGCTGTGCCGATCAGCACCCCGTTCCGGAAGACCTCGAGCTGCAGGTTCTCCCCGCCGCCCCACCCGGTCGTGGCCACGAAGTCGGCGTTGTGGAACACCGTGACGTTCACGTCGGGTGGCAGCGGGGCCCCCGCCAAGGTCGCGGCTGCGGGCGGCACGAAGCCGAGCCCCGTCAAGGTCAGTGCCCCGATCGCCGTTACTGCCAGGCCTCGCCTGGTTCGATCTACTTTCCTGTTCTTTCCGTGCATGTGCCCTCACCGCTCCCCTTGTCTGACTGGTGGGTCTTCGCGCCAATGTGCGCGATAGTCGTGAAGAAAGCGCAAAAGCCACGGGAGACCACCCGCGGCGTAGGCGCACCAGGACGCCGCCGCCGGTGCTGACACCGGCGGCGGCGACGCTCCCCCCACCCTGCGGCTAGCGCGAGCGGGCCTTGTTGGACCGCTTGGACCAGGGGCTCTTGCCGGCGGGGCTCGCCGCGCGCACCTGGAACTTGTAGGTCCCGCGCGGCAGAGCCGTCTTCGAGCCGCGTCTTGCGCACGCCGACGCGGACGACCTTGACCTTCTTCGCCGACTTGCCCGGGCGGATCTTCCACAGCCGCACCCGGTAGCCGTCGAGCACCGCACCGTTGGCCTTCGGCGCCCGCCAGCGCGCGGTCGCGGTCTTCACCCCACCCGGCTTGCCCGGCTTCGCCTTCACGTTCCGCGGCGCCAGCGGCAGGACGGCCGCGGACCCGCTGGTCGGTGGCGGCTGCACCACCGGTGGCGGGGGCGGTGCGTTGCGGGTGAAGGTCCGCACCAGCGGCGGGCTCTCGTTGCCCGCGGCATCGATGGCGACCGCCTTCACCGTGGCGGTGTGCGTGAGCTGGAACGGCCGGAAGTAGCCCCAACCGGAACGGGCGGTCGGTGCGGCCTGAGTGCCGTCGCCGGCGTTGTAGCGGATGCTGTCCCCGGCTCCGGCGTACAGCGTCACCACGACGGACCCGTCGAAGGTGCCCGCCCCGGGGGTCGCTGTCGGTGCAACCGGGACGGCCACGTCCTTGACCAGGGTCTTGGGGACCCCCCACAGGGTCCCGCCGGAACGGGTGGACTGCATGGTCACCGGGATGTCGCCGTCGGGAAGGGCAGCCACGTCGGCCATCGGGACCGAGGCGGTCCACGTCTGAGATCCGGTCACATCGCCGTTGATCGCCGCGTCGACGGTCGTGAGCGTCCCGACCTTCACGCTGACCGCCGTCGCCTGGTACGACGAGCCGAAGATCGTCAGGTCGCCCCCGGCCGCCACCTCGGCGGCGTTGAGTCGCCCGTCGCCGTCGCTGAACGAGGTGACGGCGTCCCGGGCGGCGGCCGACCCCCGGCACGCCTCGGTCGGGCCGGACACGTCCTCCAGGCCCTCGACCAGCTGGGTCTCGAACCCGTCGGTGAAGCCGACGGTGTGGCCACGCGAGAACAGCAGCGCCCACTCCCGCTCCACCTGGTCGAAGCCGTCGTCGTTGCTCTCCAGCAGGTAGGGCGACCGGTAGCGCATCACGAACCCCCCGTCGACGGCAGGATCGGCCTCGACGGCGTGCGGCGCCCCCGCGTAGCCCTCGTGCTCGAAGAAGGCCAGGTCCAGTGCGGCGGGTGCGATGACCTCGCCGGCCTCGGTGCCGCGCGTCGCCACGCCGCGCACCAGGATGTCGCCGCCCGACTGCTGCACCGCGTGGCCGGAGAAGCGGAGGTCGTCGACGAGGACCTCGCTGGCCCTCGGCTCCGGAGGCAGTGTCGGGTCCGGGTTCGGGACGGCGTACCGGATCCGGACCGTGTCGTGCGGGCGGATGTCCGGGGTGTGCAGGTCCCAGCAGTTTCCGGGCCCGACGACTCCCTCGAGATCGCGGTTCACCTCGAGCCCGAACCCGCCGAGCACAGACCCCGCCGGAGCGGTCACGCTCCCGATGACGACGCCGTCGCGCTCGACCTCGATCGTCAGGGGCTCGAGGTCGCCCCAGCCGGTGGTCATGACGACGTCCTTGTTGTGCACGACGGTGACCGTGACTCCGGGCGGCAGCGGGTCCGCCCCGGGGCCGGGCGTCGCGGCCGCCGGCACGGAGCCGACACCCGTCAGCGCCAGCGCCGCGATCGTGGTCGCAGCCAGCCCCCTCGTGGCTCGGTTCGTCCTTCGGTTCCCTGTGTCCATGTGCCCTCACCGCAACTCGTCCGACAGGCGGTCCGTTCGCCAGCCTGGGACGGCGACGTCAACAGAGCGCAAAACGGACACCCCTCATCTGCGGGGGCGCCGAGTGGCCCGACCGGCCGCAAACTCTGCGGCGCCGGTGGTGCAATCGAATGATCCTTCGCCCGCATCCGCATCAAATAGCCGAATCCCCCTTCTGTTGCCGGCGATCGGCCAGCAAGGTGGCAGCACTCCCTCCGCAACACCGGGGATCGAGGGAGTACGGGAAACGAAGGGGCGGGGCGCAGCATGGGGAGCTGCATCGAGATCAGGATTCTGGGTCGGCTGCGAGTGCGGCGACCCGACGGAAGCATCGTCGACAACACCGAGTGGCGGACCGGCAAAACCGCCGACCTGGTGCGGCTGCTCGCGCTGGCCGGTGGCAAGCCGGTCCGCGTGGACACGCTGCTGGACTGCCTGTGGCCCTCGGTCGAGGCGGCCAAGGCGCGGGCCAGCCTGCGCACCGCGGCGTCGCAGATCCGGCGAACGCTCGGCGTCGACTGCATCGAGCGAGGCTTCGACGGGCTGGCGCTGCTGAGCGCCTGGATCGACGCCGACGCCTTCACGACGCTGGCGCACGAGGGCCGGGCCCATGCCCGCGCCGGTCACCACGCCCAGGTCGTGCGGCTCGCCCGCGAGTCCGAGGCGCTCTACGTCGGCGACCTCGACTGCCAGGTAGCCGGCGAGGAGACCTGGGTCAGCGAGGCCCGGGAGAACCTCGCCTCGCTGCGCCGCGACCTGCTCACGGAGGCGGCGGAGAGCGCCCTCGTCCTCGGCTGGCACCGCGACGCCGAGGACTTCGCGAGCCGCGCACTCCGGGCCGACAGCCTGGCCGAACGGCCGCACCGGCTGCTCATGTCGGCGTACGCCGGACTGGGCGAGACCGACCGCGCCCTGCGCGTCTACGAGCGCTGCCGGCGGCTGCTCGCCAAGGAGCTCGGTGTCGACCCGTCACCGCAGACCCAGGCGGTGCACCTCCAGATCCTGACCGGTGAGTCGACCGCCCACGTCTACCGGTCGACCACGCCACCGGACTCGACGGTTGCGCCGCTCCAGCACGTGGTCGCCTCCGCGGCACGTCGTGAGGGCACCCACCTGGTCGCGGTCCGCGGGGCCAGCGGAGCGGGCCGCTGCGAGGTCGTGTCCGCGATGGCACGGAACCTGGCCGAGCAGGGGTGGCAGGTCGTGACGCTCGACCCGACGACCGACCGCCTGACCGGCCTGGCCGGCCACGACGACGGCCGGCCCGTGCTGGTCACCCTGCCCTGCATCGACGAGCTCACCTGGCACCGGCTCGAGCAGCTGGTCGAGACGCTGGGCACGCTGCGGCACCGCCGAGCGGTCGCGGTCGCACCGGTGTCCTTCGACATGCTGGCCCGGGTCCACGCCCTGCGCGGGACCGGTGTCGACGTGATCGACCACGAGGCCGCGCCGCTCGACCCCGACGCCCTGCGCGACACCGCGACGGCCACGCTCGGCGGGGCCGTGACCGAGGATCTCCTGGACCAGCTGCAGACGGCCACAGGTGGCCACTTCGCCAAGGTGGTCGCCGCCCTGCGGCAGTGGCTCACCGAGGGGCGGGTGGTGACCACGACCCGCGGGCTCACCCTTCTGGGACCCGACGCCACGGCGGGTGGCACCGGCGGCTGGGCCACGTTGCACCAGCTGCCACCCGCCGCCGCCGAGCTGGCGGCCACGCTCGCCGCGTTGCAGGCGCCGGCGTGCACCGCCCGGCTGGCGTCGCTCCTGGGCGGGCTCGGCCGTGACGTCGACGTGGACGCCCTGCAGGAGAGCCTCGACGTGCTCGTCGACGCCCAGGTCCTCCAGGTCGAGGACCACGGCTACGCCTTCCGGCACCCCCTCGTCCGCGACGCCGCCGAGGCCTGGCTCCGGCCGGCCGACCGGCGGGTGCTGCACCGCGGCCTGGCCGCCTCGATGCGGCTCGCACCCGAGGAGCGGGCGCGCCAGTGGGCGCTCGCCGGCGAGCCAGCCGAGGCGCTGTCCGCGCTGCTGGACGCCGCGAGGCTGGCCGCGGACCACGGGTACGACGAACGCGGTTCCGCGCTGGTGAACCGGGCCTACCGGCTCGCCGGCGGTGGTTCGTGGGCCCCGGACGAGCAGCTCGAGGCGTTCGAGTCGGTGGGTCAGGCGGCCGCCCGGGTCGGCTCCGCCCAGCTCGCCCGTCGGGCCTTCGAGCGGGGTGCGGAGCTGGCGGTCACCGTCGCCGACCCGGCGGCCACGCTGCGGCTCGGCAACGCGGTGGCGAGCCTGGACGGGCCGCACGTGCCGGCCCAGTGGACCCCGGTGGCCCGCATCACCGCCTGAGGCTCAGCGGAGCTTGTAGTCCTCGAGCAGCCGGCGCCCGATGATCATCTTCTGAATGTCAGTGGTGCCCTCGCCGATCAGCATGAACGCCGCCTCGCGGTAGAGCCGCTCGATCTCGTACTCCTTGGAGTAGCCGTAGCCGCCGTGGATCCGGAAGGAGTCCTCGACGACCTCGTTGCAGTACTCGCTGGCGAGCATCTTGGCCATCCCGGCCTCGACGTCGTTGCGCTCACCGCGGTCCTTGAGCCGGGCGGCCCGCACCATCATCGCGTGCGCGGTCTCGACCTTGGTGGCCATCTCCGCCAGCCGGAACAGGATCGCCTGGTGCTTCGCGATCGGCTTGCCGAAGGTCTCCCGCTGCTGGGCGTAGGCGATGCCGAGCTCGAACGCCCGGTTGGCGATGCCGCAGGCGCGGGCCGCGACGTTGACGCGGCCGACCTCGACGCCGTCCATCATCTGGTAGAAGCCCCGGCCCGGCTCCCCGCCGAGGACCTGGTCGGCCGAGATCCGGTGCCCCTCCAGCACCATCTCGGTGGTGTCGACGCCCTTGTAGCCCATCTTCTCGATCTTGCCGGGGATCGTGACGCCCGGGGCGGTCTCGCCGAAGCCCGGCTCCTTCTCCACGAGGAGCGTGGTCAGGTTCCGGTAGACGGAGTCGGCGCCCTCGTCGGTCTTCACCAGGACCGCGACCAGGTTGGACGAGCCGCCGTTGGTCAGCCACATCTTCTGGCCGGTGACCACGTAGTCGTCGCCGTCGCGCACGGCCTTGGTCTTCACCGCCGAGACGTCCGAGCCCAGGCCCGGCTCGGACATGGAGAACGCGCCCCGCACCTCGCCGGTCGCCATCCGCGGCAGGTACTTCCGCTTCTGCTCCTCGGTGCCGTGGTGCTGCAGCATGTAGGCGACGATGAAGTGCGTGTTGATGACCCCCGAGACGCTCATCCAGCCGCGGGCGATCTCCTCGACCACGAGCGCGTAGGTCAGCAGCGACTCCCCGAGGCCGCCGAACTCCTCCGGGATCGTGAGACCGAAGATGCCGAGGTCCTTGAGCCCCTCGACGATCTCGGTCGGGTACTCGTCCTTGGCCTCCAGCTCCGCGGCGACCGGGATGATCTTCTCCTCGACGAACACCCGGACGGTCTTGAGGATCTCCTCCTGGATGTCGGTCAGGCCCTCGGTCTCACACAGACGCCCCATGGCTGGGTCCTCTCGTTCGTCGTAACGCGCGCGGCGGTCGAGGCCGAGTATGGCCCGCGCCCGGTCAGCGGGGCAGTGGCCGGCGCCACAAACCCCGGACCCGTCGTGCGGCCTTTCTCACAGGGCCGCCGCGGGCCAGGAGAGGCCCGCGGATCCCGGCCTGCTCCTCGGCCCGTCGCTTCTCGTTGGTCAGCCGGCGCACGTCGGTGAGCATCGCCGCGATGGTGGCGGACGCGGCGGCGACCAGCTCGGCGTCGGTGACGGAGTCGGGGTGCCGGCGCGGGGGTACGTCGGCCGGGGTGCGCAGGTCCTCGAGGTCGCCGATCACGTCGTAGCCGCGGGCCGCGATCTCGTCCACCGCCCGGTCGCCGCGGGCGCGCAGCTCCTCGACCCGGGCCGGCGACGGCCAGAACTTCTCCCCGCCTCGCGGCACCAGCTTGCCCTGCGCGAGGTAGCCGCGGATCCACACGCCGCGGTCCACCGGGCGCCGGAACCCCTCGAGGTCGGCGTTGACCCGGCGCAGCAGCTCGACCTCGACGACGCCCAGCGACTCGTTGGCCTCCGACCCGCCGAGGTCGCAGCCGGCCGCGTCGATGCCGAGCAGCGCGGCGAACCGCAGCCACAGCGTCTCCCGCGGCTCGGTGGGCTTCGGCAGCGTCAGCACGTGCACCCGCTCCGGCGGCACGGCCGCACCCCAGCGGCGCAGCACGTCGGCGACGTCCATCGAGCCCCAGTCCCAGGCATCGTGCGGGCTGGTCCGCTCGCTCTCCGGGTAGTCGTCGATCGGGGTGGTGGCGCCGTTCTTGACGAACTCCTGCCAGCGCGCGGTCACCAGGCCCAACGTGTCGCGGGCGGTGACCACCACGTGCACCTCGGCCTCGCCGAGCGCGGCGACGGCGCGGGCGGCCTGCTCCGGCGACGCACCGGCGAAGAACTCGTGGCTGATCACGGCGGTGCCGGCCCACGCGTTGACCTCACGGGTCAGCACCTCCCACGCCTGAGGTGCGTCAGCGTGCCGTCCGGCGAGGCCGGGCTCCTCGCGCACCACGCCGCTGGCCCACAGGTGCTGCCGGGGCCCGAAGCCGGGCAGCAGGACCCCCTGCCGGCGCAGCTCGTCCCGGTTGTTCCACAGGATGGTCTGCAGGTACGTCGTGCCGGTCTTCGGCAGGCCGACGTGGAGGTAGACCGTGCTCGCCATCGGCGCGCCTCACAGGCCCTTGCTGTACTTCTCCATGACCTCGGCCACCTCGGCCTCGTCGCGCTGGGCGACCGGCAGCAGCAGCTCCTGCACGACGTCGGTGAGCTCGGCGAGCCGCAGGTTGAGCTGGCGGCACTCCTGCACCTCGTCCTCGAGGATCGCCACCCGTTCCTGCAGGGCCTCCAGCTGGGCGCCGGCGCCGAGCCGGGCGACGCGCGTGGCGCCGCTGCGGAGTCGTTGCTTCATCGTTGCCATTCGACCACCATTCGACAGATCCGACGGCTGGTCTCGCCGTCGCGGATGATCTTGCGCGACACGATCGTCGCCCCCCGGGCGCGCAGCTCTGCCTCGACCAGGTCGACGTAGAGCGGCCGCAGGTTGTGCTGGCGGGCGAACGGGTCGTCCTCGCCGCGGGCGTCCAGGAACTCCAGGTAGAGCCGGCCGCCGTCGCGCAGCATCATCTGCGCCGCGCGCCAGAGGTTCGCGCGCCCCACCTTGTCGGTGGCGTCGGCCAGGTGCCGGGCGGTGACCACGCGCGGTCCCGGCTCGAGGGCGATCCGCGCGCTCTCGGCGAGGACCGACCGCAGCTCGCACAGGTTCAGCGGTGCGGAACTCGACCGGCAGGCCCTCGTCGGCGGCGATCGCCGCGGCGGCGCCCGCCGCCGCTGGCGACGTAGTCGAGGCCGAGAACCCGGCGGCGCCCTGGCCGGGCGAGCCAGAGCGCGTCGACGCCACGGCCGCAGCCGAGGTCGACGACCTGCTCCGGCACCGAGCCGTGCTCGCGGCACACCCAGCGGGCGAAGGGCGAGGGGGTGCGGTCGAGGTCGCCGTCGAGGTTGTTGGCGGAGTAGGCGCGGTCCCACTCCGCCCGCTTGACCCGGGTGCCGCGGAACCAGCCGTTGAGCCGCCGGTGCGTCGACTCGGGGGTCTCGAACACGTACGCCGGGTCGGGGACCCGCCAGCTGCGGGCCGTAGGTCGCGGTGAGGAACCGGTCGGTGTCCGCGGGCGCCGGCAGCTCGCGACCCTCGAGGGTGGTGGTGCCGAGCGGGAAGATCCACTCCTGCTCGAACGGGGTGCGGATCTCGCCCATCAGGTGCAGGTGCCCGTCGACGCAGGAAGCCGCCGAAGACGTCGAGGCCGCGCACCGAGCCGTCCGCCTCGACGACGTCGACCTTGAAGGCGGCGCCGCTGTAGCGGGTGATCGGGTAGCCCATGTCGGCCAGCGCGCGCTGCAGGTCGAACGACTCGCGGACCACGTCGACCGGGTGGCGTGTGCCGGCTGACGTAGCCGAGGTCGGCGTCGCTGTCGTGCCCGATCAGCCGGCCGCCGCGCACCGCGCCGAGCAGGGTGCCGTAGGCGGGGAACGGCTCGATGCCGGCCTTGCGCAGCGCGCCGAGCACCTCGTCGATGGAGTCCAGCAGCGGGGCCACGTGCTCGGCGCTGCGGGTGTCGAAGGTCTGAGCGAGCCGCAGGCTCTTGTCGATGCCGAGCGGCAGGCCGCGGTCGTTGACCACGGCGATCCGGTCGGCACCCTCGCCGAGCCGGACCTCCTCGTCGTACACGACCGTCTGGTCACGTGCGCGACCACCTGCAGCCGGGTGCTGCCGTGCAGGAAGCGGCGCAGCGCCGCCGGCCACGGCGCGAGGTAGCCGCCGCGGTGGGCCGTGCCGTCGCGGGGCAGCCAGAACGACCAGATGCGGCGGCCGTCGAAGAGCACGTCGAGCACGACCTCGCCGTCGGTCCGCGCGAAGATCCCCTCGTCGTCGACGCGTACGTCGGTCACCGGGGTCGTCACGGGGGACATGCTAACGACCGACCCGGGCGGTGGGCGCGACGGCGTCAGTCCTCAGGGGGGTTCCACACGTCGGACCGCTCCATGCCGGCGGCCCGACCCTTGGCGGAGATCACCAGCGCCATCTTGCGCGACGCCTCGTCGATCATCTCGTCGCCGAGCATGACCGCGCCCTTCGCGCCGCCCTTCTCGGAGGTGTAGTAGTCGTAGGCGTCGAGGATGTTCTCGGCGTGGTCGTAGTCCGACTGCAGCGGCGAGAAGACCTCGTTGGCGGCCGCGATCTGGTCCGGGTGCAGCGTCCACTTGCCGTCGAAGCCGAGCGCCGCGGCCCGGCCGGCCACCCGCTTGAACCCGTCGAGGTCCTTGATCTGCAGGTAGGGGCCGTCGATGGCCTGCTTGTCGTGGGCGCGCGCCGCCATCAGGATCCGCATCAGGATGTAGTGGTAGGCGTCGCCGACGTCGTACCCGGGCGGCTGCTCGCCCACCACCAGGCGACTTCATGTTGATCGAGGCCATGAAGTCGGCCGGGCCGAAGATGATCGTCTCGACCCGCGGGGACGCGGTCGCGATCGCGTCGACGTTGATCAGGCCGAGGGCGTTCTCGATCTGCGCCTCGATCCCGATCCGGCCGACCTCGTAGCCCATCGTGGTCTCGATCTGGGTGAGCAGCACGTCGAGGGCGACGACCTGGTCGGCGGTCTGCACCTTGGGCAGCATGATGCAGTCGAGGTTGGCGCCGGCGCCCTCGACGACCTCGATCACGTCGCGGTAGGTCCACTGCGTCGTCCAGTCGTTGACCCGGACCGTGCGCACCCGCGTGCCCCAGTCGCCGGTGTTGAGCACCTCGACGATGTTCTTGCGCGCGTCGGGCTTGGCGAGCGGCGCGACCGAGTCCTCGATGTCGAGGAACACCTGGTCGGAGTCGAGGCCCTGGGCCTTCTCGAGGAACCGCGGGTTCGACCCGGGGACGGCGTGGCAGGAGCGGCGGGAGCGCAGGGGCGTGGTCTCGGCGGGGCTCATGCCCGGGAGCGTAGCCACCGGCGCCCGGCCGCGGGGAGGCCCGGCGGTCGTGGGATTCGTCACCCGGGCTCAGTCGACCGGCGCCTCCTGCGGCACCCGGCCCCGGTTGCTGATGATCACCAGCGCCATCCCGGCCAGCATCACCGCCAGCCCCGCCAGCGCGGCCAGCGGCGGCTGCTGGCCCAGGATCACCGCGGCCAGCAGGGCCGCCCCGGGCACCTCCAGCAGCAGCGCCAGCGAGACCTACATCGGCGTGGTGGTGGCCAGCAGGTGGTTGAACACCGAGTGGCCGAGCAGCTGCGCGGTCGCGGTGACGAGCAGCAGCAGCCCCCACTGCTCGAGCGGGTAGCCGCCGAGGTCCTGGCCGGCCACCAGGCAGGCGACGGCGAGCAGGGCGGCGCAGGTGCCGTAGCAGACGAACGTGTACGTCGTGGTGCTCGCGGTCTGCCGGGCCCGCGAGCCGATCACGGTGTACGCCGCGGCGGCGGCCCCGCCGACGAGCGCGAGCACGTCGCCGACCAGGGCCCGGCTGGACAGGCTGAAGTCGACCCCGGACACCACCAGCACGCCGGCGAACGCCATCACCAGCCCGGCCACCACCCGGCCGTTGAACCGCTCGCCGCGCAGCAGCTGCCACAGCACGATCCAGGCGATCTGCAGGGACACCATCGCCGTCGCCGACGCCACCGACGTCAGCGTCAGCGAGGTCACCCAGGTGGCGAAGTGGACCGCGAGCATGGCGCCGGAGACCAGCACCAGGCCGAGCCGCCGCCCGGCAGGTCGCGCAGCTCCTCGCGTCGCCGTACCAGGGCGCCGGGCGCGAGCGCCGCCGTGGCGAACGCGTTGCGCCAGAAGGCGATGGCCAGCGGCGGCACCATCGCCAGCGCCATCAGCGGGCCCGACAGCGAGACCGCGACGACGCCGACGGCCATCAGCAGCAGGGTGCGCACGGGACCGGACACGCCGGTCATCATGGCGCAGCGCGGGGCACCCGGCGACGGGCGGCCTCCGCCCGGACAGCGAGACACGCCGGTCCGGAATCGCTTCGCGGTCCACCTGTGGCAAGGTCGTCACGTGACGCAGCCCGATCTCGTCCCCGCACTGGTCTCGGAGCTGGCAAGAAGACCGGCGTCTGCTGGCTGCGCTACGGCGCGCCCGGCGCTCCCGCCCGTCCCGCGTGGCACGTCTGGTTCGACACCGGCGACGGTGGCGCGCTGTACGTCGTGTCCGGGGGAAGCGAGCAGCGGCTGCCCGGACTCGAGCACGCGTCCCGGGTCGAGGTGACGATGCGCAGCAAGGACAACGGCGGCCGGCTGCTCACCTGGATGGCCGACGCCTCGCGGGTGGAGCCCGGCGACGAGCGGTGGGACCCGGTGACCGCCGCCCTCGTCGCGGGCCGGCTCAACCTGCCCGACCTGGCCGTCGCCGCCAATGCGTGGGCGGTCTCGAGCGTGGTCACCCGGCTGGCCCCCACCGGCGAGGTGGTCGAGGGCCCCGACGACCTGCCTACCGACGACCACCGGGCGATTCCCGCCCAGACCACCGCCACCACCCGGGGCCCGCTGCCGCGGGTGCTGCACCGGCGGGTCCGGCGGCGGCCGCGCCTGTCCTGAGGGCGGCAGGGGCCAATTACCACGGGACCGTGGTGAACTGCCCCTTCCCACGGGGAGTTCCCCGTGGGAACGTCCCGATTACCCGGGACCGTGGTAATTGGTCAGCCCACCGGTACGACGATCTCGCCGCTCGCCACGCTCTGCACCTCGCCGGCGACGTGGCAGCGGCTCGGCCGACCCGACTCGTCGACCTCGACGTGCCCGCGCAACGTGGAGGGGCGGCCCATCTCGACGCCCTGGCGGATCGTGTAGCGGCCGCCCTCCGGCAGCCGGCCGGTGGCCACCAGGGCGATGCCCAGCCCGGCGGCCGCCGACCCCGTCGCGGCGTCCTCGGGCACCGACAGCTCGGGCACGAACACGCGGGCGTGCACCCGCAGGTCGTCGCCGTTGCCGGTGGCGGCGTACACGTTGACCCCCTCGAGCGGGTCGGCCACGTCCGGCTGGTCGTCGTAGCCCGACATCGGGCGGGTCGGGATGTGGGCACGCCGCAGGGCGTCCTCGACGACCGGGACGTGGGCGAACGTCAGCCCGCAGCCGGACAGCCAGACCTCTCCGTCGAGGTCGCTGGGGAACAGGCCGAGGTCGGCGAGCAGCCGCTGCACGAACCGGCCCCGGTGCGGCACCGAGTCCCGCGGATCGGCGCTGAGCCGCACCTCGCGCTCCCCGGCGAAGCGCACCCCGATCGGGCCGGCGCCGCAGAGCTGGGTGGCGTCGCCGTCCGCCAGCTCGCCGCGGTCGCGCAGCACCCAGGCGGTGCCGAGGGTCGGGTGTCCGGCGAACGGGATCTCCGAGCCCGGCGTGAAGATCCGGACCGCGTACTCGTGCTCACCCTGAGGCACCGGGAACGTGGTCTCGGAGAAGTTGAACTCCTGCGCGATCGCCTGGCACTGCTCGGTCGACAGGTCCCCGGCGCCGTGCACGACGGCGAGCTGGTTGCCGGCGAACGGACGGTCGGTGAACACGTCGACGATGTCGAAGGCCAGCCGCATGGCGGCCAGTCAACCAGAGCCCCCACCGCTAACCTGTGGAGCTGTGAGCACCTCACCCACCCGCGTCTTCGCGGCCCGCCTCGCCGGCCTGCCGGTGTTCGACCCGGCCGGCGACCAGGTCGGCAAGATCCGCGACCTGGTGGTGGTGCTGCGCCCGGCCGGACTGCCGCCGCGGGTGCTGGGTCTGGTGGTCGAGGTCTTCGGCCGGCGCTCGATCTTCGTGCCGATGACCCGGGTGACCTCCGTCGACGCCGGGCAGGTGATCACCACCGGCCTGGTCAACATGCGCCGCTTCGAGCAGCGGCCCACCGAGACGCTGGTGTTCGGCCAGATGCTCGACCGCCAGGTGACGATCCGCGAGTCCGGCGTCGAGGGCACCGTCTACGACCTCGCGATGGAGCAGGCCCGCAACCGGGACTGGGTGATCAGCCGGGTGGCGCTCCAGGAGGGGTCCTCCAAGCGGTTCGGCCGCAAGGGGCAGACCCACGTCGTGGAGTGGCGCGACGTCGAGGGCTTCGCCGCGCCCGACCAGGCCCAGGGCGCGACGCACCTGCTGGCCGCCCTGGAGGAGATGCGCCCGGCCGACCTGGCCAACGTGCTCCACGACCTGCCGGCCAAGCGGCGCGGCGAGATCGCGGCGGCACTCAACGACGAGCGGCTCGCCGACGTGCTCGAGGAGCTGCCCGAGGAGGACCAGGTCGAGATCCTCGGCAACCTCGACAGCGAGCGCGCCGCGGACGTGCTGGAGGAGATGAGCCCCGACGACGCGGCCGACCTGATCGCCGAGCTGCCGCCGGAGACCGCCGAGCCGCTGCTGCAGCTGATGGAGCCCGAGGAGGCCGAGGACGTCCGCCGGCTGATGTCCTACGAGGAGCACACCGCCGGCGGCATGATGACCACCGAGCCGGTGATCCTGCCCCCCGACGCCACGATCGCCGACGCCCTCGCGCACGTGCGGCAGGCCGAGCTGAGCCCGTCGCTGGCGGCGCTGGTGTACGTCGTCCGGCCGCCGCTCGAGCCGCCGACCGGCCGGCTGCTCGGGCGTCGCCCACATCCAGCGGCTGCTGCGCGAGCCGCCCTCCACGCTGGTGGGCGCGGCGCTCGACACCGACATCGAGCCGCTCCGGCCGACCTCGAGCCTCGAGGACGTCGCCCGGCACCTGGCGACCTACAACCTCGTCGCCGCACCGGTCGTCGACGAGGACGGCCGGCTGGTCGGCGCGGTGACCGTCGACGACCTGCTCGACCACCTGCTGCCGGAGAACTGGCGCGACACCCCCAGCCGGACGGACGGTCGGGTCCATGGCTAGCGGCCGCGAGGAGCGCGCGGGCCGCCTCGACGTCCCGAAGGAGACCCGGCGCGCGCTGCTGCGACGGCCCGAGGTCGACTCCGACACGTTCGGCCGCTTCGCGGAGACGTTCGCGCGGTTCATGGGCACCGCCCGGTTCCTGATCTACATGACGCTGTTCGTCGCGATGTGGGTGCTGTGGAACTGGGTCGCCCCCGGGACGCTGCCGTTCGACGCCTACCCGTTCATCTTCCTGACCCTGATGCTCAGCCTGCAGGCGTCGTACGCCGCGCCGCTGATCCTGCTCGCGCAGAACCGCCAGGAGGACCGGGACCGGGTGATCGCCGAGCAGGACCGGCAGGCCAACACCCGGGCGCACGCCGACATGGAGTTCCTGGCCCGCGAGATGGCCTCGCTGCGGATGGCGCTCGGCGAGGTCGCGACCCGCGACTACGTGCGCTCCGAGCTGCGCTCGCTGCTGCAGGACCTCGAGGAGCCGGAGCGGCGCGCCCGCGACCGCGACGAGTCCGGGGACCCCGACCGGGAGTGGCCGAGCTGAGGCCCCACGGCCCACGTACGCTTGACCTCATGACCTCCCCCGCTCTCGACGCGATCCAGGCTGCGCTCGCGACGGTCAACGACCCCGAGATCCGGCGCCCGATCACCGACCTCGGCATGGTCGACTCGGTCGAGGTCGACCCGACCGGGGTCGTGCCGTCACGGTGCTGCTCACCGTCGCCGGCTGCCCGCTCAAGGACACGATCACCCGCGACGTCACCGCCGCCGTCGGCGGGGTCGCCGGCGTCACCGCGGTCGACCTGACGCTCGGGGTGATGACCGCCGAGCAGCGCTCCGGGCTGCAGGAGAAGCTGCGCGGCGGCCAGGCCCAGAAGGAGATCCCCTTCGCCCGGCCCGACTCGCTGACCAAGGTCTACGCCATCGCCAGCGGCAAGGGCGGCGTCGGCAAGTCCTCGGTCACGGTCAACCTGGCCGTGGCGATGGCCGCGCAGGGCCTCAAGGTCGGGATCGTCGACGCCGACATCTACGGCCACTCGGTCCCGGCCATGCTCGGCGTCGGCGACGTCCGGCCCACCCAGGTCGAGGACATGATCATGCCGGTGCCGACCCCGGTCACCCGGCGAGCCGCCGGCGCGCTCTCGGTGATCTCCATCGGCATGCTCAAGCCGCGCCGCGACCAGGTCGTCGCCTGGCGCGGCCCGATGCTCGACCGGGCCCTGGTGCAGATGCTCAGCGACGTCTACTGGGGCGACCTCGACGTGCTCCTCCTCGACCTGCCGCCGGGCACCGGCGACATCGCGATCTCGCTCGGCCAGCACCTGCCCAACGCCGAGGTCGTCGTCGTCACCACGCCGCAGGAGGCCGCCGCCGAGGTCGCCGAGCGCGCCGGCACGATGGCCTCGATGATGCACCAGCGCGTCATCGGCGTCGTGGAGAACATGTCCTTCCTGCCCTGCCCGCACTGGCCGAGCGGGCCCCGAGCACCGCCTCGAGGTGTTCGGCTCCGGCGGCGGCGCGCGGGTCGCGACGACGCTGTCGAGCCGGTTCGGCTACGACGTCCCGGTGCTCGGCGAGATCCCGCTCGACCTCGACGCTGCGCGCCGGCGGCGACAGCGGCACGCCGATCGTCCTCACCGCCCCGGACAGCCGCGGCCGCCGCCGCTGACCGGGGTGGCCACCACGCTGGCGGGCCGCGGCCGCGGGCTCGCCGGCATGCAGCTCGGTCTCACCCCCGCGGCCGGAGTCGGTAGGTTGATCCCGTGTCCGCCGACCGCCGTCGCGCTGGCCTGAGCGGGGACTAGCCGTGTTCGGAGTCGGTCTGCCCGAGCTCGCGGTGATCCTCGTGGTCGCCGTGCTCATCTTCGGGCCGGACCGGCTCCCCGAGTTCGCACGCCAGGCCGGCCGCTTGCTCCGGCAGATCCGGCACTTCTCGCAGTCGGCTCGCGACGACATCCGCGAGCGAGCTCGGCCCGGAGTACGCCGACTTCGAGCTCACCGACCTCGACCCGCGCCGCGCGGTCCGCAAGTACATGCAGGACGCCTGGGACGAGACCGACGCCGACGGCGGGCAGAAGCGCCCCGGCCAGCAACCGCTCAGGCAGGGCGAGCGCCCGCCGTACGACTCCGACGCCACCTGAGCCACGGTTCGTCGCTGCGGGTCAGCCGACCTTCGCGTCGAGCCGGATCGTCGACCTCGACCTCCCCGCCGTCGCGCCGCACCGTCAGCGCGCACGGTCTCGCCCGGCTGGTGGCTGCGGATCGCGACGATCAGGCCGATCCCGTCGTTGATCTGCTTGTCGTCGACGCCGACCACGACGTCGCCCTCCTGCAGACCCGCGGCCGTGCGCCGGCGTACCGGAGGGCACCTCGACGACCTCGGCGCCGCCCGTTGCGGTCACCGGTGTTGACGTTGGCGCCGATCACCGGGTACCTGGCCTCCCCGGTGCGCCAGGATCTGCGTCGCGGTGATCCGCACCTGCTCCATCGGGATCGCGAAGCCGACGCCGATGTTGCCCGGCCTCGCCGCCGAACGCGCCGCCGGTGGTGGCGATCGCGGAGTTGACGCCGACGACCTCGCCGCGCAGGTTCACCAGCGGCCCGCCGGAGTTGCCGGGGTTGATCGCCGCGTCGGTCTGCACGGCGTTGATGTAGGACGACTCGTCGCTGGTCGCCGGTGGTGACCGGCCGGTCGAGCGGCGCTGACGATGCCGGAGGTGACGGTGCTGCTCAGGCCGAGCGGCGAGCCGATGGCGACGACCGTCTCGCCGACCCGCATGGCGCGGGACGAGCCGAGCGCAGCCGGGCGCAGGTCGCGCGGCGTCCGCGACTCGAGGACGGCGATGTCGTAGACCGGGCTGCGGCCGACGATCTTCGCGTCGAGCTTGCTGCCGTCGTGGTCGACCACCTCGATCTCGCCGTCGCCGGTGGCGTCCGCGACCACGTGGTTGTTGGTGATGACGTGACCGTGCCGTCGAGCACGAAGCCGGAGCCGGTCGGCACCCACGCCTCGGGCCGGCCGGCGAGGATCTGCACCGTGCTGGGCAGCAGCTGCTGGGCGACCGCGGCGATGCTGCCGTTGTCGGCCTCCAGCGGCGCCCGGACCGGGTCGTCGGCTGGCCGACCGGCAGGTTCACCGCGCCGCCGGACATCGACGGGAGACCGCGACGCCGCCGAGCGTGCCGCCGAGCAGGCCGACGACGAGCGCCAGTCGCCACGACCACCGGCCAGAGCCAGCCGGGGACCGGGCCGCGGTCGGCGGGCGGAGCGGGGTGCGGCGCGCCGTACCGGGGTCGGCCGGCGCGGGGCGGCGTACGGCGGGCCGCCGGCGTACGGCCCGGTGGACGGCGACGTGGGCCAGGCGGATGTCGCGTGCGGCTGCGCGGGCTCGGCGAACCAGCCCCCGGCGTCGTCCCCGTGCGCGGGACCGGCCGGCGGCGACCACTCCGGCTGTGCCGCGGTCGGGTCGTCGGGGCCCGGGGTCCCCGGTCGGCCGGAGCCGATCGGCTGGGTGTCATCGAGGGAGCCGTCCGGACGCGGCGGCTGGTCGGGGTCGCCGGACGGGTCCGCCGGCTCGGCACCCGGCGCCGCGCCCGACGGGTCGGGCGGGGCGGTGTGGTCGCGGTCGTACTCGCTCACGACCACCATTCTGGCCCACGGCACCAACGGCCAACCCTCGGCCACCGGGTCCGGCGGCGCCGGCGGCGGTCGGCGCGGGTCGGTCAGCGCGGGGCGAGCAGGCCGGTCGCGGTCGCGGTGGCCTCGGCGGGCGTCGAGCAGCTCCAGCCGGAGAACGGCACGAACGAGGCGACCCGGTGAGCGCGGCGTCCGCCGCGGGGGCGCGCAGCTGGGCCAGCGGGCCCGCGGTGGGTGTGGCGCGGGTCAGCGACGTCGCCGGCGGGGACGCCGGCGCGCCGCCGACGGTGGGGCGGCGCCCAGCGCGCCGAGCCCGAGCACGGCGGCGGACACCGAGCCGACGCCGACCACCGCGATCCCGGCGCGGCGTCGGCCGCGGCCGCGGTGCTCCAGGTCGTCGACGGCCGCCCAGGCCGCGCGGGTCTCCTGCTCCACCGGGTCGAGCTCGAGCAGCGACCCGAGCAGCCGCGGCGACGGCTCGCCGCCCCGCGCCGGCCATCTGCGCCAGCTGGCGCTTCGCCCAGCCCTCCCGCTCGACCTGCTGCCGGCAGGACGGGCAGATCACGACGTGCGCCCAGGCCCGCTCCGCCGACTCCTCGTCGAGCTGACCGTCGACGAGGGCGCTGACCGCGGCGCCGAGGTGTCGCCTCGGATCCGGTGCGCGAGGTTCCAGCCGCCGGGCATCACGTCGTCTCTGGACGGTGAGGCCAGTCCGCGGCGGCGGGGCGGACCGGTCGGCGGGCCCGGCGTAGCGGGACCGGCCCTCGGCGGGGGCGCGGTGGGCAAGCGCCTTGCGCAGCATGGTGCGGCCGCGGTGGATCCGGGAGCGGACGGTGCCGAGCTTGAGGTCGAGCACGTCGGCGATCTCCTCGTAGCTGAGGCCCTCGATGTCGCAGAGCACGACCGCGGCCCGGAAGTCCGGCGGCAGCGCGGCCAGCGCGCTCTCGACGTCGTCGTCGAAGAGCCCGTCGAGCACCGCGCGCGTCGGGGGCGAGCGGTCCGGCTCGGGATCCGGGTCGTCGGCGTCGTCGGCGAGGGCGTCGAAGCGGATCCTGGCCTTGCGCCGGGCCTGGTCGAGGAAGAGGTTCGTGGTGATCCGGTGCAGCCAGCCCTCGAAGGTGCCCGGCGTGTAGGACGACAGCGACCGGAACACCCGGACGAAGACCTCCTGGGTGAGGTCCTCGGCGTCGTGCCGGTTGCCGGTCAGCCGGTAGGCCAGCCGGTAGACCCGGGCGGAGTGCTGCGGCGACGACCTCGTCCCAGGTGGGCACACCGGACTGTGGCCCGGGCACGGCGCCCGGCTCGGGCGTGGCTCGCGCTCTGCTCATGGCCTGCTCCTCGGCCTGGGTGATCGTCATCCGGTGGCTCGTCCTCCTCGAAATCTAGGGTCCGCACCTGAGAGGCACCTGAGGGGCGGACTCGATTCCCCTGGGTGTCTGGTCAACGTACGGCGCGAGACCGATGTTCCCCGCCCGCACCCATGTTCCCCCCACCCGCGACCTATGTCCCCCGCCCGCGCCCGTCGGACACCCCCCGGGCAAACGCCCGGTAGAGTCCGGCGCAGACCGCCGCAGCGGCTCGCCACGGCTCGCGAGAGCACCCGGGCGCGCCGCCGGGAGCCCAGACGAGGGAGGCCATCATCACGGGACTCAAGCCGGCCAGCTGGACCTACGCCGAGGAGTTCGTCAGCGAGGACGACGTGCTGCGCAACGCCCGCGCCCGCGCCACGGAGGTCGGGGTCGCCCCGATCGGCTCCGGCGGCGGCGCGGCGCTGCGCTTCCTGGCCGCGGTCACCGAGGCCCGGGCGGTCGTCGAGATCGGCACCGGCACCGGCGTCTCCGGGGTCTGGATGCTGCGCGGCATGCGCCCCGACGGCGTGCTCACCACCGTCGACACCGAGGCCGAGCACCAGCGGCTCGCCAAGGAGGCGTTCACCGAGGCCGGCATCCCCTCCCAGCGGGTCCGGCTGATCCCCGGCGCCGCGCTCGACGTGCTGCCCCGGCTCACCGACGGGCACTACGACCTGGTGTTCGCCGACGGCGACAAGCTGGAGTACGCCGCCTACCTCGACGAGGCGCTGCGGCTGCTCAAGCCCGGCGGCATCGTCGCCTTCGACAACGCGCTGTGGCACGACCGGGTCGCCGACCCCGCGCAGCGCGACGCCGAGACGGTCTCGATCCGCGAGCTGGTGCAAGACCGTCGCCGAGCACGACTCGCTGCTGCCGGTGCTGCTCCCGGTCGGCGACGGGCTGCTGGTCGCCAAGAAGGTCTGGACCCCGGAGACCTGACGCCGAGGAGTCAGCTCATCAGACCCCTCACCGGCGTGTCGCGTCCTGGGTGACCCCTCGCCGCCGGCGCCGGGTGCGGTCCGGCGCGGCGTCAGGGGCGGTACGTCGGGGCCGCGAGGAAGCCGGCCGCGCCCTCCGCGACGGCGACCACCTCGCAGGGCTCGATCAGCACCGGCGCGGAGCCGACGAGCTGGGAGCCCGGCGACTCCGCGGCGACGCCGGTGAACTCCTGCTCGAAGGCGTCGCGCTGCGCGGAGTCCTCGAAGACGTAGCAGCCCTCGAACCACTCCCCCTCGCGCATCCGCCAGGTCTTGAAGCGAAGGCCCTTCTTGCCGGTGAACCGGGCGTGCGACGAGGACTCCACGTAGGCGCGCAGCGCGTCGGCGGCGCCCTCGGGGGCGTTCTCCAGCGACCAGCGGACCGTCAGTCCGTGCATGGTGTGTACCTCCGTGATCTCACGCGGGCCGCCGCGGGCGGCTACCGGCCGACGCCGGCCAGCGGTTCGCGCAGCTCCAGCCAGTGCAGCAGGACGCGGGCCCCGAAGCCGGTGGCGCCCTTGGTCCACTCGTGGTCGTCCTTCGGGGCGTCGCCCACCGAGGCGATGTCGAGGTGCGCCCAGGGCAGTCCCCCGGCGAAGTGCTGAAGGAACAGCGCGGCGGTGATCGCACCCGGCACGCCGGCGGCGTTGTCGGCGTCGGCCACCTTGGAGGCGAGCCGCTCCTCGTAGTCGGCCACCAGCGGCATCCGCCACAGCGGCTCCCCGGACGCGAGCGACGAGGCCCGCAGCAGGTCGGCGAGGGCGTCGTCGGTGGCGAAGAAGCCCGCGGTCCGCTGGCCCAGCGCGATCTTCATCGCGCCGGTCAGGGTGGCGACGTCGACCAGGACGTCGGGCGCGAGCTCCGCCACGGCGTACGCCATCGCGTCGGCCAGCACCAGCCGGCCCTCGGCGTCGGTGTTGGTGACCTCGGTGGTGCGACCGCCGTAGTGCCGCAGCACGTCGCCGGGCCGCATCGACGTTGCCGCCGACGGAGTTCTCCGCCAACGGCAGCAGACCGGTGACGCGCACCGGGCAGTCGACATCGCGCGAGCGCCCCCATCACCGCCAGCACGACACCGGCGCCGGTCATGTCGCGCTTCATCGGCATCATGTTGTCGCTTGGGCTTGATCGACAGCCCGCCCGGTGTCGAACGTGATGCCCTTGCCGACGAGCACGACGTGGCCGGCCCGCGACCGGGCCTTGCGTCCCCGGATCGACGGCGTGTAGTCGAGCCGCACCAGGCGCGGCGGGTTGGCCGAGGCCTGGCCGACACCGACGATGCCGCCGAAGCCCTCGGCCGCGAGCCGCTGCTCGTCCCAGACCTCGATCTCGAGGCCCGCCCTCCCGGCGACCTCCGCGGCCTGCTCGGCCATCCAGGCCGGGGTCTTCTCGTTGGACGGCACCAGGGCCAGGGTGCGGGAGAGCCAGCCGGCGCCGGCGACCGCGAGCGCGCGGTCGAGCACGTGCTTGCGCGCCTCGGCGTCGCCGACGCCGGCCAGCACGACGCCGTTGACCGGCTGCGCCTGGTCGGCCCGGCGGAGCGCCAGTGGAACTCGAAGGAGCCGAGCACCAGGCCCTCGACGAGGGCCCGCAGCCCGGCGTCGTCGGCGAGCGCGGCCAGCGAGGTGGCCAGCGTCGACCGGCCCCGGGCACGACGCGCCAGGGCGGCGCCCGCACGGCGCAGGTCGGCCGGGCGTGCCGGCGCCGACCCCGACCAGGAGCACCAGCCGCAGCGTCGGTGTTGGTCAGTCGCCGACGGCGTCGAGCACGGCACGGTCCACGATCTCCCCGGCGCCCGCCCGTGGCGCCCTGCCAGCTCCAGCAGCGCGAACAGGTCCTCGCCCAGCTCGTCGAGCAGCTCGGCGGCACCGGGACCGAGCGAGCGGGCCGTCGCCCGCGCCGTCGTCGAGCACCGGGATCGCGACCACGTCGGCACCGAGGACCGCGGACGGGGCCACGTCGCTGAGCGCGATCTGCGGGGGGCGTGACCTGGCTGGGAAGGGTCAAGGCGAGGGCTCCTGTCTCACCGGTCGGATGCCGTCATGCCGACCCTACTCGCGCCGGCGGCCGGCATGCCGGGACCCGGCGCACCGGACCCCGCCGCTCCGGGAGCGGACGGGGTCCGAGCAGTTGCGAGGTCCGGATCGGGCTCGACCCAGTGGGCGGTCAGCCGACGACCTCCTTGCAGGGCCTCGCCGAGCGCGCCTGCCTCCTCGGCGTTGAGCTCGACCACGAGACGGCCACCACCTTCGAGCGGGACGCGCATCACGATGCCCCGACCCTCCTTGGTGACCTCGAGCGGACCGTCGCCCGTCCGCGGCTTCATCGCCGCCATGCGCACACCTCTTCCTGTACCTGTCTCGTGCGCCGTTCTGCGTGTCGTGGTCGCTCCCGCCGGGGGTAGCCCCGGTCGGACACGATCCTGGCGCCGAGTTGCCGGGCCATTATCCCCTAAAACACTCCCGTCCCGCGCGGGAGTCGCCAACGACGTGCGGCAGACTCGCCCGTTGTGCACGCCCGCTCCGCGCTCTTCGACGTCTACGGCGACCACCTGCGCAGCCGCGGCGGACAGGCCCCGGTGGCCGCGCTGGTGCGGCTGCTGGCCCCGCTCGACGTCGCCGCGCCGGCGGTCCGCACGTCGATCTCGCGGATGGTCCGGCAGGGCTGGCTGGAGCCGGTCCGGCTCGAGGCCGGCCCCGGCTACGCCCTCACCCGGCACGCCACCGAGCGCCTCGACGACGCCGCCGCCCGGATCTACCGCACCCGCGAGAAGCCGTGGGACGGCGCCTGGGACCTGCTGGTGCTGGAGCCGGTGCCGGCCCGGGCCACCCGCGACCGGGTCCGCTCCGGGCTCGCCTTCCTCGGGTACGCCGCGATCAGCGACTGCGACCTGGATCGGGCCCTACGCCTCCGCCGCCGCGGTCGACCTCCTCGACGCCGAGGGGGTGGGACACGCGCGGTTCACCGCCCGCGACGAGGACGCGCGCGAGCGCGCGGCGGCGGCGTGGGACCTCGACTCGCTGGCCGAGTCCTACACCGAGTGGCACCGGTTCGCCGCCGACCTCGTCGCCGACCCGTCCGCCCACCTGCCCGGTGAGCCCGACCCCGAGGACGAGGAGGGCGCGTTCGCCGTACGGTCGCTGCTCGTCCACGAGTGGCGGAAGTTCCTGTTCACCGACCCCGGGCTCCCGGCCGAGCTGCTGCCCGCCGACTGGCTCGGCGACACGGCCGCGCGCTTCTTCGCCGAGGAGGCGGGGCGGCTGCTGCCGGCCGCGTCCCGGTTCGTCGACCGATGCCTGGCCGACCCGTCCACCCCGCTCCCCCTGCACCCCCGGAGGTCCAACCGATGACCGACCAGCCCGTCCGCTCGACGTCACCGACGGTGTCGCGACGCTCACCCTCGACCGTCCCGACGCGATGAACAGCCTCGACGTGGCGACCAAGGTGGCGCTGCGCGACGCGGTCGCCGCGGTCGCCGAGGACGAGGCGGTCCGCTGCGTCGTCCTGACCGGCACCGGTCGGGCCTTCTGCGTCGGGCAGGACCTCAAGGAGCACATCGAGATCCTCCGCAGCGGCTCCGCGGAGCTGTTCCGCACGGTTCCCGAGCACTACAACCCGATCGTCACGACGCGATGCGACGATGCCGAAGCCCGTGGTGGCGGCGGTCAACGGGGTCGCCGCCGGAGCCGGCGCCAGCCTCGCGTTCGCCTGCGACTTCCGGGTGCTCGCCGACACGGCCGGGTTCAACCTGGCCTTCACCGGCGTCGCGCTCTCCTGCGACACCGGTTCGTCGTGGACGCTGCCGCGGCTGGTGGGCCGGGCCAAGGCGCTGGAGCTGCTGTACTTCCCGCGCACCGTCTCGGCCGCGGAGTCCCTCGAGCTCGGCCTGGCGACGAAGGTGGTCCCGGCCGGCGACCTGCGCCGAGGAGACCCGCGCGCTGGCTGCCCGACTCGCCGCCGGCCCGACCGTGGCGTTCGGCGCGGTGCGGCGTTCGGTGACCTACTCGGCCGGCCACGACTTCGAGTCGTCGGTCGCGTTCGAGGGCGAGATGATGAACCTGACCGGCGCCACCCGCGACCACGAGCACGCGGTGGAGGCGTTCGTGACGAAGCAGCCGCCGGCGTTCGAGGGCCGCTGAGGGCGGGACAATTCACTGGGTACCCAGTGAATTGGCCCCTCCCCGGGGTGAGTTCCCCGTGGGGAGCGGCCGTTTACCACGGGACCGTGGTAATTGGCCGCCGCCACCGCCCGCAGCTAGGGCAGGTTGCCGGTGGCGAGGAACACGGTGAACAGGAGGACGCCGACGAGCAGCCCCCCGTGAGCCAGCACGGAGAGCCCCGGGCCCTCACCCCAGGTGTCCGCGGTCGGACCCGAGGAGTGCCGGCCCTTGGCGGGGAGCCAGCGGGCCAGGACCAGCAGGCCGGCGACCACGGTCACCCACCACAGCAGCAGGGCCGAGCCACCCGAGCAGCGTGGTGCCCGTGGCGAGGAAGCGCACCCCAGAGGAGCACCGCCGGCACGCCGGCGCCGGTGTGGGTGTTGAGCAGCGCATGCGGGATCGACAGCCGGCCCGCGCCGTCGTCCTTGGCCAGCCGCACCCGGGTCAGCACGACCACCACGGCAGCCAGCACGGTCAGCACCAGCGTGATTCGGAACGGTGTCACGCCTTGATCCTGCCGCAGCCGGGGCCGTAGCGGGCGGACCGGTCGGCCGAACCCGTTCGGCGTGGCGTGCTACAGCGCCTCTGCGCGCTCCTTGAGCCTGCTCAGCCCCCGGTCGATCAGCCGCTCCACGACCGGTCTCGCCAGCCGGAAGCCGAGCGCGCCGACCGACCCGAAGCGGCAGCACCACCATCTCCGACCAGACGAACCGGCTGCGTCGCGCGCCCTCGGAGACCACCTCGAACTCGCCCTCGCCCTGCACCACCTTGCCGGTGTGCAGCACCTCGCAGCGGCCGCCGCCGTCGTCGCTGCCGCTCCCAGGAGGTGATCGTCATCGTGTCCCAGAAGCCCACCGGGCCCAGTCCGGACCAGGCCCGGAGCCGGCCGCCCACCCCGACGGCCGGGTGCGCCGGGTCGACGTGCTCGACGCGGGTGTGCGGCACCCACTCCCCCTGCCGGGGCCAGTCGGTGACGTAGTCCCAGGCCGTGTCCGCGGGTACGTCGAGGACGATCTCGCGCCGGATCAGCGCCCGCACCGCTACGCGTCCGCCCGTCGCCCGGGCCGGTCCTCCGCCGCCGGGTCGTCCACCGCCGCGGCGTCCCGCTCGGCCGCGAGCCGGTCGAGCAGCGCGTCGACCTCCGACATCCGGTAGCCGCGCAGCGCCGTGGAGAACCGCACGCTGCCGCAGGTCCTGCGCGGTCAGCGGCCCGTCGGCCGGCACCCGGGCGTCGGGCCGGTCGTCGTAGGTCTCGGCCATCGACCCACCGCGACCGGTCGCGACCACGGCGACGACGCCCATCAGCGCGACGATGACGAACGCGAAGAACCAGGTCATGCCGCCATCGTTCCACGGCACCGGTCGGCACCCCGGCGTACGACGAGGGTCCGACGGTCACTCGGGGGGCTGCGTGCTGCCGCGCGTCTCGCCGCCGCCCGGCGCCCCTGACTGCGCGGTGCAGCCGGGCCTGGACCATGACCTCGACCGCCTCGTCGACGTCGTCGGTCAGCCGGAACATGTCCAGGTCCGCGCTCGGAGATCTTGCCGTCCGCGAGCACGGTGTCGCGGAGCCAGTCGACCAGGCCCGACCAGTAGGCCGAGCCCGATCAGCACGATCGGGAACGACGTGACCTTCTCGGTCTGCACGAGGGTGAGCGCCTCGAACAGCTCGTCGAAGGTGCCGAAGCCGCCGGGCAGCACGACGAAGCCCTGGGCGTACTTCACGAACATCGTCTTGCGGGCGAAGAAGTAGCGGAAGTTCAGGCCGCGGTCGACGTACTCGTTGAGGCCGGACTCGAAGGGCAGCTCGATCCCGAGCCCGACCGAGACGCCGTCCGCCTCGCTGGCGCCCTTGTTGGCCGCCTCCATGACGCCCGGGCCCGCCGCCGGTGATGACGGCGAACCCGGCCTCGGTCAGCCGGCGGCCGAGCAGCTCCGCGCGGGCGTACGTACGGGTCGTCGGCCGGGGTCCGGGCCGACCCGAAGACCGAGATCGCCGGCCCGAGCTCGGCCAGCGCACCGAACCCCTCGACGAACTCGCTCTGGATCCGCAGCACCCGCCACGGGTCGGTGTGCACCCAGTCCGACGGCCCGCGCGAGTCGAGCAGCCGCTGGTCGGTGGTGCTGGTGTCCACCTCGTTACGGCGCAGCCGGGTCCGCCCGCGGTGCTTCTCCGGTGCCGGCGTCCGGGTCGATAGTGCTCGGGCGTTCACGCGGCGTCACTCACCGAGCCAGCGTGCGCAGCTGCGCCTCCACCGAGCGGATCTGCGCGAGCGGCACGAACTCCTCCTGCCTTGTGCGCCAGGTGCGGGTCGCCGGGGCCGAAGTTGACCGGCGGGTACGCCGAGCGTGCGTGAACCGGGCCACGTCGGTCCAGCCGAACTTCGGGTTCACCGTGCCGCCGACCGCCTCGACGAAGGCCGCGGCCGCGGGCACGGTCAGCCCCGGCATCGCCGACCGGCGCGGAGTCGCTGACCTCGATCTCGAAGCCGTCGAAGACCTCGCGCACGTGGGCGAGCGCCTCCTCCTCGCTGCGGTCCGGAGCGAACCGGTAGTTGACCGAGACGCGGCACTCGTCGGGCAGCACGTTGCCGGCGACGCCGCCGGTGACGAAGACGGCGTTGAGGCCCTCGTGGTACTCCAGCCCGTCGATCACCGGGCGTCGCGGCTCGTAGGCGTTGAGCCGGGCGAGCACCTCGCCGGCGCCGTGGATCGCGTTGACACCGGTCCAGGACCGGGCCGAGTGCGCCCGCTCGCCGCGGGTGAGCACGTCGACGCGCATGGTGCCCTGGCAGCCGGCCTCGACCGACGCCGTCCGAGGGCTCCATCAGGATCGCGAAGTCGGCCTCGCAGCAGCTCGGGGTGGCTGCGTGGAGAGCAGGAAGAGGCCGTTGCGCTCGGCCTCGATCTCCTCGCACTCGTAGAACACGTAGGTGACGTCGCGGTTCGGCGTCCGGCACCGTCGCGGCGGTGCGCAGCGCGATCGCCGACGCCGCCCTTCATGTCGCAGCTGCCCAGGCCGTGCAGGTCGGTCGTCGGTGCGCCGGGCGGGCAGGTTGCCGTTGAGCGGGACGGTGTCGATGTGGCCGGCGATCACGACCCGCTCGGCGCGGCCGAGGTCGGTGCGCGCCACGCAGCGTGTTGCCGAACCGCTGCACCGTCAGGTGGGCGCAGTCGGCCAGCGCCTTCTCGATGGCGTCGGCGATGGCCTGCTCGTTGCCGCTCACCGACTCGATGTTGACGAGGTCCTCGGTGAGCGGTGACGACGTCGGCGGTGAGGTCGAGTCCCATGCGGGTCATCCTGCCGCAGCCGGATCGGGGGCCGGCGCTCCGGTGCGGGAGGTGGTCTCGACAGGCTCGACCACCCGGCGGACGCTCGACCACCCGACCGGCCGGCGCTCCGGTGGGGAGCGTGGTCTCGACAGGGCTCGACCACCGCGACTCGACCGCCCGGCGGTCAGTCGGGGAAGACGCAGAACTCGTTGCCCTCCGGGTCGGCCATCACCGTCCCCGCGATCTCATCGTCCCGCAGCGCACGGTCGCGCCGGCCGCCTCGAGCGTCGCCGACGTCGCCGTAGACGTCCCAGTGCACCCGGTTCTTCACCGTCTTGGGCTCCGGCACCGGCGCGAAGTCGAAGGTCAGCACCGGGTCGTCGGTGACCCCGGTCGAGCGACCAGTACGCCGTGCGTACTCGGTCGGGGCGAGACCCGAACCGGTCCCCCCACCAGCGGGCGATGCGCTCGGGGTCGGCGGAGTCGACGCCCACCCCGTGCAGCCGGTAGGCCGGGCAGCTGGTCGGGCTCGCGCAGGAAGGCGCAGAACTCGCCGCCCTCCGGGTCGGCCATCACCGTCCAGCCGAGCCCGGACTCCTCGGCCGGGGTCAGCACCGTCGCCCCGAGGGCCTCGAGGTCGGCGATCGCGGCGGTGTAGACGTCGAGGTGCACGCGGTGCTTGACGGTCCTGCGCTCGGGCACCGGGCAGATCGCGAGCCCGCCGCCCTCGAGACCGGGCACCACGACGTTGCCCGCGGGGTCGTCCGGAGAGGTCTCGTGCCGGCCGCCGATGACCACCGCCCAGAAGGCGCCCAGGCGCGGCGAGTCCGTCCGCGGTGTCCATGCACAGCTCCATCCACCGGGCCGTCGGCGCTGTGTCCCCCACTGTCGGCTCCTCTCACGCGTCGGTCGGGCCGGGCCGGTCGGCCGCACGCCCTTGGGTAGCGTTGCACGGGTGACCGACACCGACGGCCACACCTGCCAGCACCGCGCCCCGCGGACCGCCTGGGCCTTCGGCCTCGCCACCTTCGCCGGCACCGAGGGCGAGGCGCCCGCCGAGACCGCGGGTGCTCGACACCTGGTACCCCGTTCCGGCGCCTCGGCGCTCCCGACGGTGAGACGCGAGGCGCCGGCCGAGCTGGCCCGGCTGGAGGGCGTCGACGAGGCCCGCGGGTGTCCGCCGCGCCGTGGTGCTCACCGTGATCGAGGACCTGCAGGCTCCGCCCGCGGACACCGCACGACGTCTGGCTGCGGCTGCACCTGCTCAGCCACCGGCTGGTGACCCCGCACGGCATCAACCTCGACGGCGTCTTCGGCCTGCTCACCAACGTCGTGTGGACCAGTGCCGGACCCTGCGCGGTGGACGGCTTCGAGCTGACCCGGATGCGGCTGGTCGAGGCGCACGGGCCACGTGAGCGTGTACGGCGTCGACAAGTTCCCCCGGATGACCGACTACGTGCTGCCGGCCGGCGTCCGCATCGCCGACGCCGACCGGGTCCGCCTCGGCGCGCACCTGGCCGAGGGCACCACCGTCATGCACGAGGGCTTCGTCAACTTCAACGCCGGCACCCTGGGCGCGTCGATGGTCGAGGGCCGGATCAGCGCCGGGGTCGTGGTCGGCGACGGCTCCGACGTCGGCGGCGGCGCCTCGATCATGGGCACCCTCTCCGGCGGCGGCAAGCAGGTGATCTCGGTCGGCGAGCGCTGCCTGCTCGGCGCCAACGCCGGCATCGGCATCTCGCTGGGCGACGACTGCGTCGTCGAGGCGGGCTGCTACGTCACCGCCGGCACCAAGGTCCTGCTGCTCCGACGGCGTCCGGCGCGGAGCCGCAGGTCGTCAAGGCCGTCGAGCTCTCCGGCGCCAGCAACGTGCTGTTCCGCCGCAACTCGACCACCGGCGCCGTCGAGGCGGTGCCCTGGAAGCGGTCAGGGCATCGAGCTCAACGCCGACCTGCATGCGAACTGACGCGAGCCGGCGGGCGGGCCCGGCGCGTCCTCGGTCACGCTCCTGCTGGTCCTGCGTCGGTCGTCGCCGGGGTCGGCGTGCTGTTCCGCCAGGGCGTCGGCCCGCTCCCGGACCCGGAGGGCTGCACCGCCGAGGTCGGCGGCGTGCGTCGTCGACCTGACGCATCGAGCAGGCCGAGAACGCGGCGCTGATCGCCGCCGTCGGCGTACGCCGCGGGCTGCCCGCCCGGGCGGTGTCGATCGCGCTGGCCACGGCGTACCAGGAGAGCAAGATCGAGCAACCTCGACCACGGCGACCGGGACTCGCTGGGCCTGTTCCAGCAGCGTCCCTCCCAGGGCTGGGGCACCGAGAAGCAGATCCGCGACCCCTACTACGCGACCAACAGGTTCTACGACGCGCTCGTCAAGATCGACGGCTTCGAGACGATGCGGATCACCGAGGCCGCCCAGCGGGTGCAGCGCTCCGGCTTCCCGGAGGCCTACGAGGACCACGCCGAGGACGGCCGGGCGCTGGCCTCGGCGCTCACCGGCTACAGCCCGGCCGCGTTCAGCTGCGTGGTCCGCCGAGCAGGGCGCCGACCCCGAGGAGCTCAACGCCGGCGGGCTGACCCCGCGCGCCGCGCTGGTGCGCGCGCGACCTCGAGCGGGCCTTCGGCGACCCAGTCGCTGGGCGGGTTCGCCCCCGGCGGCGTGCGCGACGGGCACCAGGAGGGCTCGGCGCACTACGACGGGTCGCGCCGATCGACGTGTTCTTCCGGCCGGTCAACCGCCGACAACCGACGGCAGGGCTGGGCGCTCGCGCACTACCTGGTCGCCCACGCCGACCGGCTGGACATCGACGCACGTCATCTTCGACGCCCGGATCTGGACCTCCGGACGCGCTCGGAGCACGGCTGGCGCGACTACGACCCGGGCGACCGGCCCGGCGACCGGGCCGTGCTCGAGCACCGCGACCACGTGCACGTCGACGTCTCGGGGCTGACCGGGCGGTGCACGCCCGGGTCGCCCGAGGTGGTCCGAACGGACATTTCGGACGTCCAGGGTGACTAATCCGCCGTCCGGCCTCTCGGGCCGGCGCCCTCCGAGGCCACGTCGGTTGTCTGGAGAGCGGTCCGGCCCCGTCGATCTGGGAGGCCAAGGCCTGATGAGCTCGATCCTGTACACGATCGGTACCGCGCTCAACCGCGCGCAGGACAACGACGCTCACGGTCGAGGTGCTGGTCGAGGGGCAGTGGCTCTACGGCCGGGTCGGCCGCCGTCGACGGGCACGGGCGTCGTGCTGCACGCCGACGACCTCGAGCACTCGGTGGTCCGCATCGAGCAGCGTCTCGGCGGTGCGGATCTTCGCGGAGGCCCCGGTCCGCACCCCGATCACCCAGGGCGCCGCGCGGCCGATGCCGCGCGGGCGCCCAGGCGATGCCCTCAAGCGGCGCCTGAGCGTCGGCTCAGCGCAGCCGGCGAGCCGCTCGACGGCCGCGTCGACCCGCTCGTCGGTGGCCGTGAAGGCGACCCGCACGTGGTGGGCGCCCGCCGCGCCGTAGAACTCTCCCGGCGCCACCAGGATGCCGTGCTCGGCCAGGGCAGCCACGGTGTCCCAGCACGGCTCGTCGCGGGTGGCCCACAGGTAGAGCGACGCCTCGGAGTGGTCGATCCGGAACCCGGCCCGCTCGAGCGCCCGCTTGAGCGCGGTCCGCCGGGCGGCGTAGCGGGCGTGCTGCTCGTCGACGTGCTCGTCGTCGTCGAGCGCCGCCCGCATCGCCACCTGCTGCGGGCCGGGCATCTGCAGCCCGAGGTTCTTGCGGACCGCGAGCAGCTCGCGCGACCACGGCCGGGTCCCCGGCGACGAACGCGCACCGGTAGCCGGCCAGGTTGGACCGCTTGGACAGCGAGTGCACCGCGAGGATCCCGGTGGGGTCGCCGCCGCAGACGTCGGGGTGCAGCACGCTGACCGGGCTGGCCGGTCGTCGGACCAGGCGCACTCGAGGTAGCACTCGTCGGAGACCAGCAGCGCGCCGCGCTCACGGCACCAGTCGACGACCTTGCGCAGGTGCTCGACCGGCAGCACCCGGCCGGTCGGGTTCGACGGCGAGTTGACCCAGACCAGCGCGACCCGCTCGGGTCCGACCGCGGTGAGGGCGTCGGTCGCGAGCGTGCGGGCCCCGGCGAGCCGGGCCCCGACCTCGTAGGTGGGGTAGGCCAGCTCGGGGTAGACGACCAGGTCGTCGGGACCGAGGCCGAGGTGGGTCGGCAGCGAGCCGATCAGCTCCTTGGAGCCGATCACCGGCAGCACCCCGTCGAGGCCCGACGACCGGTCACCCCGAAGCGCCGGGCCAGCCAGTCGAGGCAGGCCTGCCGGGTGCTCGAGGCGGCCGATCGTGATCGGGTAGCCGGGCGAGTCGGCGGCACCCCGCAGCGCCTGCTGCACCACCTCCGGGGTCGGGTCGACGGGGGTGCCGACCGACAGGTCGACGATCCCGCCGGGGTGGGCCGCGGGCCGTCGGCGTACTCGGTGAGCGTGGTCCCACGGGAAGTCCGGGAGCCGCGCGAGCCCGCACCGGCCTCCCCGAGGCTGGCTCACTCCTGGTTCTGCGGGGGCAGCGCGGCGATCAGCGGGTGGTCCTTGTCGATGACGCCCATCTTCGCCGCGCCGCCCGGCGAGCCGAGGTCGTCGAAGAAGTCCACGTTGGCGTTGTAGTAGTCCTTCCACTGCTCCGGCGTGTCGTCCTCGTAGAAGATCGCCTCGACCGGGCAGACCGGCTCGCAGGCACCGCAGTCGACGCACTCGTCGGGGTGGATGTAGAGCATCCGGGAGCCCTCGTAGATGCAGTCGACGGGGCACTCGTCGACGCAGGCGCGGTCCTTGAGGTCCACACACGGCTGCGCGATGACGTAGGTCACCTGGTTCCTCCTCGGTGCTTGCAGTGCTGGGTGCCGGTCGCACTGTCCGACCTGGTCGTACCGGGCGTCCGGCTGGACGCGGTACAGCCTAGTATCACGGTGGTCCGCTGCTGTCCGCGCCCCGTCCGACCCCCGAAAGAGTCCTGAACCGTGATCACGCCTCAGCCTCCCACACCGCCCGGCCTGGGGCCGCACTGCGTCGGCCTGCGCGTGGTGGTACGCCGCTCGCTGCGCGGCGAGACCGGCCCCTCCGGCGGGCCGGCGATGACCGACCTGCTCGGCGTGATGACCGCGTGGACGGCGACCGACACGACGGTGCGCGCCGCGGACGGTCGCGAGGTGACCATCGCCGCTGGCCGACATCGTCTCGGGCAAGCCGGTGCCGCCCCGGCCCTCGGTCCGGCACCGCGTCGCCCCGCGCGAGGCGCGACCTGCGCACCCTGGCCATGTGGCCCGACGATGGAGCGGCGCCGCTCGGCGAGTGGCTGCTCCGGTCGGCGGCCCGGCCGGGGACCGGCTCGTGGCGCGGGCCAACTCGGTGCTGGCGATGGGCGACCCGGGGACCGACCTGCGCGAGGCGCGCGGACCTGGTCGTCGGCTTCTACGCCGAGCACGGGCGCCCCGCGTGGGCGCAGGTCGAGGTCGGCGGCGAGACCGACCGGGGGCTCACGGCGCTCGGCTGGCGGCCGGCCCGCCCGGGCGAGGCCGACACCTCCTTCGAGCTGGCGTCCGTGGCGCGGGTGCTGCGGCGCCTGCCCGCCGGCCGGCGTGGCGGTCCCGAGGTGTCGTTGGACACGGACGGTCCGCGCACGCTCGCCACCGTGACCGGCCCGGACGGCCCCGTCGCCCGCGGCCGGTCCGCGCTCGACGGCGACTGGGTGGGGCTGCACGACCTGTGGACCGATCCGGCGCACCGCCGCCGGGGGCTGTCCGCCGGCATCGTGGCGCACCTGCTGGACGCGGCGGCGGCGCGGGGCGCGCTGACGGCGTACCTGCAGGTGCGGCTCGACAACCCCGAGGCCCGGGCCCTCTACGAGGGGCTCGGCTTCGCCCCGCACCACTCGTACAGGTACCTGACCCCCTGAATCTTGGGGGGCCCGGTTCCCCGCGTGGGTGATTGCTATTCCCCCACGAGCCGCCCAACATGGGTCGAAACGGTCAAGGCGGGCCGGGGGGCACGCCGCAACAGCCGGGGGGAACTTCCATGATGCTCGAGTCGACGGTCTACACGATCGGCACGGCGCTCAACCGCGCCCGCGACAACGACGCGCAGGTGCAGGTGCTGGTGGAGGGCCAGTGGCTCACCGGCCGGATCGCCGCTGTCGACGGGCACGGCGTGGTGCTGTACTCCGACGACCTCGAGCACGCCGTGCTGCGCATGGAGCGGGTCTCGGCGGTGCGCATCTGCACCGCCCTGCCCGGGCGCACACCGATCGAGCCGGCGGTGCACGCCGTCCCGAACCCGCGGCAGCCCGCGAGCTACTGACCCCGCCGCCCGCGTCGTAGGCGATCCTGGGCGGATGTCCGACCTGCCCGCCGCCCTGGCCGCCCGCCTCGCACCCGCGGCGTCGCGGTACGTCGGGCTGGCGGCCGCCACGCTGCGCGACGGGGAGACCGCCTTCCTCGCTCGCGGCCGCACCCGGGCCACCGGCGGCGAGCCGGTCCGCGAGGACACGGTCTTCGAGATCGGCTCGGTCACCAAGGTCTTCACGAGCCTGCTCCTCGCCGACCAGGTGCTCACCGGCCGGGTCGCGCTCGACGAGCCACTGCGGGAGCTCTACCCCGGGCTGCGGATCCCGGTGCGCGGCCGGCCGGTGACCCTGGCGGACCTGGCCACGCACACCTCCGGCTTCCCGCGGCTGCCGAAGGGGCTGCTCCGCCACGCGCTGCGGCACGGGGACGACCCCTACGCGCGGTTCACCGCGGCCGACCTGGCCGCCGCCCTGGAGGGCGTCCGGCTGCGCCGGGAGCCGGGCCGCGCGCTGCGGTACTCGAACTTCGGCGCGGCCGTGCTCGGCGACGCCCTGGCCCGCCGCGCGGGCACGACGTACGCGGCACTGCTGCGGGAGCGGGTGACCGACCCCCTCGGCCTCACCGACACCGTGGTCGAGCCGCGGCCCGACCAGCGGGAACGGTGCGCGCACGGGCACCGCAGCCGGCGGCGGCCGACGCCCGACTGGTCGATGCCGACCCTGCCCGGGATGGGCGCGCTGCACTCGACGGCCGCCGACCTCGCCGTGTTCGTCGCCGCCCAGCTCGAGCCCGACACCACCCCGCTCGCGGAGGCGATCCGGCTGACCCAGGAGCCGCGGGCCGGCCGCGGACCGCGACGGATCGGGCTGGGCTGGATGGTGATGCCGCTCGGCCGGGACGGCCCCACCGCCCACTGGCACAACGGGGGCACCGGGGGTGCGCGCAGCTTCACCGGCTACGTGCGGGACCGCCGCGTCGGGGTCGTCGTGCTGACCAACTGCGTGCGCTCGACCGACCGGCCGGGCTTCGACCTGCTGAAGGACCTGGCCGGCGGCTGAGGCCTAGTGGCGGCCGAGGCAGCCGATCGGGGCGGCGAGGTCGGCCGGTCCCTCGCGGCCGAAGGCGTCCAGCACCCAGGCGATGGCCTGCGGGCTGGCCGGGATCGCCAGGTGCTCGGTGGTCTCGCCGGGGCACCGGTCCTGCAGCACGACGTCCGCGCTGCGCGGGTCGGCGGCCAGGAACCCGCTGGTGTAGGGCACGACGACCTCGTCGTACCTCGTGACCACCTGGGTGTAGTCGACGTCCCCCGGCGTCTCGTCCGGGCTGTTCAGGGCCTCGAGGAACTCCGAGCCCGCGGCCTGCTGGCGGCAGGCGACGCAGGAGTCGCCGGACCTCAGGGCGCCGGGGTTGGAGGTGCCGTGGTTGGACGGCGCCAGGCCGACCAGGTCCTCGACGAGCCCGTCGCCGCCGAGGTGCTTGATGTAGTAGCGGGGCATCATCCCGCCCTGGGAGTGGCCGACGAGGTGCGCACGCTGGCTGCCGGTGGCGGCCAGCACCCGGTCGACGAACGCGTCCAGCTCGGCCGCCGACTCCTCGATCGGGCCGGTGCCGCGGTCGCCGTAGTCGAGCGCGTAGACGCAGTAGCCGTCGCGCTTCAGCGCCAGCGAGAGCCCGTCGAGCAGCGACTTCTGGTCGCCGAAGGTGCCGTGCACGATCACCGCCGGGTAGGGACGGTCGGAGGTGGGCCGGCAGTCCCAGTCGTTGGCGCCGGCCGGTGGCAGGCCGAGGGTGGGGTACGCCGGCTCCGGCGCGACCTGGGGCGCGGGCTGAGCAACTGCCGGCGACACGGCACCGACGACGGCGAGCAGCGCGGTCAGCGGGGCGGCGAGCAGGGAGGTCAGCAGGGCGGCGGGGCGCGTCATACCCGGGGCAACGAGCCGGGGCGGGCGCGGGTTACGAGCGGTCCGGGCGGCTCGTCGGGTCCGCTCCCCACGGCGATCTGCCCCTTCCCACGGGGAGTTCACCCCGGGAAGGGGCCAATTCACTGGGTACCCAGTGAATTGGCCCGCAGCCTACGAGTCCTCGCAGATCACCGTGTCGGACGGGGTGTACGTCGTGCTGAACGTCTCCCGCTTCACCATCTCGTCGCTGCCGGGCCGGTAGAACTCGCGGAACACGTTGATGTCGAAGCCGGCGTACCCCTCGTTGGGCACGCACTCGTCACCGCTCAGCCGCCGGGTCTGCGGCTGGGTGGGGTTGAAGCGCTTGGACCGGGTGGCCTTGATGTCCCACTGCTTGGTCGACCACATCCGCACGGTCATGGTGCCGGACCGCGAGGGGGTGCTGGGCGTGATGAAGGCCTCGATCAGCACGCCGTACGGGGCTGTCGTTCTGGAACCGCAGGTCCACGGTGGGCCAGGCGACGGTGGCCTCGCGGCCCACCGGGTAGCGGTCGATGTAGAACGAGTGCGGCTTGTGCTCGATGTCCTTGAGGCCGGCGAAGAACATCGCGTTGAAGAGGGTCGTGGCCACCTGGCTGACCCCGCCGCCGAAGTCCTCCTTGAACACCCCGTCGCTGATGATGAAGCCCTTGGTGAAGCCGTTCTCCGCGGTGCGCTCGCCCACGGTGTCGTTGAGGCTGAACTCGTCGCCGGGCTCGCAGCAGCGTGCCGTTCACCAGCTCGGCCGCGCGGCCGAGGTTGGTGTTGCGGTAGTCGGCGTGGGGGTAGTAGGTCGGTGAACTCGGAGACCACCTCCTTGATCCCCGAGCTTGCGCGCGTCCTTCGTGGTGAAGTCCGGCTTCGCCACCACGCTGCTCACCCGCAGGGTGCGGCCCGCCCTCGTCGTTGGCGACCACGTCGAGGAAGCCGCCGGTCAGCTCGTCCTCGTCGAAGCGTGACGCCCTTCTTGGCCGGTTCACCACGACGGGCCGGCCGTTGCGCAGCTTCGACGGTCGGCGTCCTGCGCCGCCAGGGCGACGGTCTGCATCCGCGGCTCGATGCGCGCGCAGCAGCGCCTTGTCGTCGAGCTTCGGGACGAGGTCGCCGTCCTCGACGACCATGGACAGGGCCGGCACGAAGTCGCGCGGCCGCAGCACGCACCTTCTCGCCGTCGAGGGCGATCGTCGACCGGGCCGGAGACCGCCGGGTTGGCGAACTCGTCCATCGCCACGCTGCACGTCGTCGCTGCCGATCTCGGGCGGCCTGCGGCGTCGGTCGGCAGCTCCACGACCTCCGGGTCCGGCTCGGTGACGCCCTCGAGGTAGGCCGCGGTCACGACCTCGGCCGCGGCCTCGCGGTCGACGACCGCGCCCGTCTCGCGGCTGCGCGGGGCACCGCGCGGTCGCCGCGGAACCGGACGGCACCGTCGCGCGCCGGCTGGTCGACCTCGTCGCGCGAAGGCGGCGATCGCGGCGTCCAGCGCCGTCCTCGTCGACCGTGACGACCACGTCGAGCTCGTCCCCGCCGGTGAGGGAGTCCCACATGCGGGCCGGGTCCCAGGACCGGCCGCCGCCCGGCCTGCTCGACCGACGCGGCCACGTCGACCTCGAGCCCGGCCTCGGCCCGGGTCGATCCGGCCACGCTTGCTCGAGCGCGGTGACCCGGATCCGGGCTTCGGCGCCGGTCGTCGAGGCCGTCGGCCAGCTGCCGCCCGCGCCGCGGCCGGGGTCGAGCCCGCCGATCTCGACGCCGCCACCGTCGTGCCCGCGCGGGACCCGGTCGCTGGTCAGCGCGTAGCCGGCGACGTAGCCGGCCGCCGAAGATCACGAGCAGACCGAGCAGCAGCCACGGGCATGACGCGGCGGTCGTTGGTGCGGAAGGCGGTCGCGCTGGTCGACTCATCGCGACGCAAGTCCTAGGTGCGCCCGGCGCGGGTCTCCCGGACGGCAGGGCCGTGACCCCGAGCGACCGAGCAGGACCAGCCCGACGGCCATCAGCGTGTAGCCCGGCACGGTCGCCGGCCGACCGCGCAGTCGCCCTCCGGCCGGCCGGCCAGCGACGACGCCGAGGACGACGCACCCAGCCCAGGGCAGTACGTCGCGGCGCACGCGTCGGGCACCGCGCTCGGCGCAGGAGCCAGGCGGTGCCCAGCGACGCCGGCCACCCGAGCAGCGAGCGCCGACCGGGACGCCGGCGCCGCCATCCGGTGCACCGCGACCGCGGCGACGCGCGACGACACCACCGAGCGCAGCAGCGCCGCGGCGTGCCTCACAGGCCCGCGAACAGGTCCGTCTCGAGACCGTCCTCGTTGGTCGGGCCCGGGACGCCCTTGGCCAGCCGGTAGAACTCGCTGGCCCCACACCTCGTTGCCGATGTTGTTCGACAGCGCGAAGAACGGGCCGTCGACCTCGATCTGGGTGGCGTGGGCCTTCATCGCGCGCATCTTGGCGTCGACGAACTCGCTGCCGTCGACCACGGCCGAGAGCAGGTGGTCGGGAGTGATGAACGGCGGCAGCGGGCCGTCGGGGTCCATGCCCTCGAAGGTGGTGGTGTCGCCGGCAGCGCGGAGCCGGCGCAGGCCCGTCGCGCATCCGCGACTCCGACATCCCCACCCAGTAGACCTTGGCGACGTCCCAGGCCTCGCCGAGCTCGAGCCGGTAGGACGGGACGGCGGCCAGCGCGGCGGCGTACATGGCCACCCGGTGCGCCTGGATGTGGTCGGGGTGCCCGTAGTCGCCGAACTGGTCGTAGGTCACCAGCACCTGCGGCCGCACCTCGCGGATGACCTCGACGAGGTGGTCGGCGGCCTCGAGCAGGTCGGCGCGCCAGAAGGTGCCCTCCTTGACGACCTCGCCCGCGATCGCGTGCCCCTCCTCGTGCCAGACCATGCCGGTGTCGCGGTAGCGGCCCTCGCCCGCCGAGGAAGCGGTGGTCGGTGACGCCGAGCTCCTTCATGGCGTGCGCCGAGCTCGGTGACCTCGCTGCGGACCGAGGGCGTCCTCCCGGTCGGCGGCGAGGTGCGCCAGGTCGGGGACCAGCACCTCGCCCTCCTCGCCGAGGGTGCAGGTCACCAGGGTGACGCGGGTGCCGCGGGCGGCGTACTTCGCCATCGTGGCGCCGTTGTTGATCGACTCGTCGTCGGGGTGCGCGTGCACGAGCAGCAGGCTCTGGTCCATGCGCGCAAGCTCTAGGCCGGGCGGCCGACTGTGGGGGCGGGGCCGCGGATCGGCGGGGCGGCTCCTGACCCGGCGGGGCCGTCCGGCAGGTCGAGCGGTACGCCGCCCGGCGGTCGCGGCGCCTCGTCGTCGACCCAGCCGTCGAGCTCCTCGGCCAGGATCTCCAGCGACGAACGCCGGGCGCGTCGGTGACGACCGCCCAGGGGTGGTCCTCGTCGTCGTCCTCGCCGGCGAACCGCTCCCGCGACCACGTCGGCCTCGAACCCGTCGGCGCGCAGCCGGGCCGACCACCGCGTCGGCCTCGTCCTGCTCGTGGAAGACCACCCTCATCGCGCCTCCAGCTCGCGTGCGCAGCTCGGCGAGGAACGGCAGGTCCGGCTCCAGCCAGTCGACCCGGTCGAGCTCGTCGGGGCCGAGCCACCACACCGCGTCGTGCTCGTGCGGCAGCGGCTCGCCCGCCACGCAGCTCGGCGACCACCACCCGGAGCGTGTAGCCGGGCTTGATCCGGCGCTCGCCGTCGAGCGCTCCGGTGACCGCGACCTCGCAGCCGAGCTCCTCGCGGATCTCCCGGACCACCGCGGCGGCGGGGTCCTCGCCCGGCTCGACCTTGCCGCCGGGGAACTCCCAGCGGCCGGCGGCCTCCGGCGGCGTGGTCCTCCGGGCGGCGAGCACCCGCCCGTCGTGGACGATCGCCGCCCCCATCACGAGCGTCGCTCGTCGCGGGTGGGCGATCACGCGGCGCCATGATCGGCATGCGGCCATCGGGTACGACTGGGGTGCGTGAGCGACGCCGGCCTCCGCCTTCGGCGTGCACCTCGAGCGCGTCGACGACCGCGCGGCGAGGTCCTGCCCGCGGCCGCGCGCTGCGGCGGCCGCGTCGGGCTCGCGCGGCGTGCTCGACGCACCTGGACCGGCGCGGCCCGGCGGCGCGCGGTGCCCGGCCTGGCGGTGACGCTGGGGGTTCCGGCTGGCACGCGCAGGACGACCGGTAGCCGGCGGTGGTGGCCGCAGGGCATCACCACCTCCGCCGACGCGCACCCCGACGAGACGGGTCGCCGGCCGGTCGCGTGCGTGGTCACCAGCGCCTACTCCAAGCGGGTCGACGACCTGCACAAGGGCGCGCGGATCAGCGTGGCGGACGTCACCGACCCGGACCGGGTCCGCTACCGGCACGTCCTGCTGGTCGAGGCGCGTCGACGTGGACGGCCGGCTGACCCTGCGACCGGTGCACGTGCACGCCGGCGGCATGCGTCTGGCACGGCCGCCACCTGCACGTCGCGCCGGCACCGCGCGGGCTGTGCACGTTCCGGCTCGACGACATCGTGCGCGGTGCCCGGCGGGGGGTGACCGGGACCGGCTCGAGGTCGGCGAGGGCTCGCGTCCGCACGCGTTCGGCTACCGCTACGTGCTGCCGCTGCGGTTCCGGTACGACGCGGCGCACGCCCGCGGCCGTGGCAGCCGCTCCGCTACTCGTTCCTCTCCCTCGACCGCGAGCGCCACGCCACCGGGCCTGGTCGCCGGGGAGTACGGCCGCGACGGATGCCAGCACCCGGATCGTGCGCTACCGGGCTCGACCCGCGGCACCGCCCTGCTGGAGGAGGACGGGCGGGCCGGTCCGCGCCGGTGGGCGTCGAGGATCGGGGCATCGGCCGGGATGCAGGGGGCCGTGGTCGTGAGCGGCCGCCACTACGTCTGCACCAGCGCCGGCCCCGCCGCCGGGGCAGCGCTGTGGTCGGGCCGCCCCGGGCGCCCTCGTCGCGGCACCCGGTGGTGCTGCCGGTCGGCCCGGAGGACCTCACCTACTGGCCGTCGACGCGACCGAGCTCTGGTCGCTCTCGGAGTACCCGGGGCACCGCTACGTGTTCGCGATGACCGCGGGCGGGTTCGACGCCGGAGCCGGCCCGGCTCACGAGCCGGCGGCCTCGCGGCTCGGCACGTCGGAGGGGTGACGCTGGGCCGGGATCAGCGCCTTCTGCGCCACCAGGTGCACCGTCACGTAGCCGCCCACCGGGCTCGGCCGGCTGGCGGCCTCGAGCTCCACGTGGCCGCGCTCGACGAGGGTCCCGTGCGACTCCCAGAACGGGTAGCTCACCTGCTCGGCGCCAGACCCGCTCGACGAGCCGCCGGCGACCTCCTTCTCGGAGTGGTGCGGCTCGAAGGAGCAGAGGGCGATGACGAGCTGGTCGGGGTCGTCGGTGCGCTCGACCTCGACCTGGACGAAGAGGCCGCTGGCGACCAGGGACGAGCGCAGCGACCGCTCGACGCTCGCCACGTCCCGGCGTGGACGCCGGCGTCGCGTTGTTCTGCAACGGCCGTCCGCAGGAGGTGGAACTGCATCAGGTTCATGACCCGATCATCCGGGTTTGCGCGCGTCCCGGGGACACCCCAGTTTGCGGTAGGTCGTCCGGCGTGTCCGGTACAAAACCGGACAAAATAGGGCAGAGCGAAAGTAAAACTTTCGCCCCGACCCTCAACTCCGGCCCGTGAGGTGCCGATGGGGCGGGCCGTCGACCTCCGCGGACCGATCGCTCAGCGCTTGCGGGTCCAGGGCTGGTGGGTCCAGATCAGCGCGTCGCCGACCTCCCGCTCGCCGCTGCCGCTGGGCCGGTTGGCCACGGACCCGTTGACCACCATGGTCGTGGACCCGCCGCCGTCGAGGTTGAGGGAGTCGGGCATGTCGAGGGCCAGCGCGACCGCCGCGGTCTCGCGCAGGCCGGTGCCCACGCTCATCGCCTGACGGCCGTCGATGGTCACGATCCGAATCTGGCCCGCACTGGTGCGGCCCACGAAGGTGCGCGGGTTGCGCGCGAACAGCGAGGTGTCCCCGCGGGGCACCACGGCCTGTCCGGCCCGGGTCAGGTGGAAGCGGCCGTTCATGCCGAACATCCAGGGCCCGGTCGGCACCCGCTGCCCGGTGGCGTCGCGCAGCCGCATGCTGCTGCGCAGGCACGCCTTGCGCTCGCCCTTGCGGGCACGGGAGATGGACATCAGCCGCCGGGTCTGCCGCCCGGTGGCCTGGATCGACGTCTGCCGGGCCTTCAGCACGGTGCCGCGCTCCTTCTCCCGGCTCACGACGCAGCCGCGTCGGCCGAGCACGACCTCGACGCCCCGGCCGCTGGGGGTCCGGTCGCTGAACTCCGCGGGCAGCCGGACCACGTCACCGGACTGGCGGCACTTGGTGGGGTTGCGCTTCTTGGCGCACTTGGACGGCACCACCGGCGGGTGTCCGAGCCGCTCGACCTTGAGGCCCTTGTTGGTGCGCTTGTTGACCACCCGCTCCCGCCACGACAGCTTGCCGGGGAAGCTGACCTGGTTGGTGCGGGAGTCGACCAGCAGCGACACCTCCGCGGTGCCGTCGCTCGGCTCGCTGAGCAGCTTGCCGTCGTAGAGCCCGAGGCCGACCGGGTCGCCCGGGAAGCTGGCGTTGCCGATGGTGAAGAAGGAGGCGTTGACGGCGGCCATCGCCCCGGAGTACGCCGCCAGCTCGCTGACCTTCTCGGTGGGCGCGAGGTCCGGGCCGTAGGTCGCGCGCAGGCTGCCCGTCGCGACCGCGGGGTCGATGGTGAGCACCCGCACCTGCCACGGCCCGCGGCGCGTGGTCTGGTAGTGCTTCTCCTTCGCCGGCTCCGTGCCGCGCGAGATGTGGGTCAGCGACACCCCGGGCGCGAGCTCGGTGACGGTGCGGGTCTCCACCAGGTCGGAGTCGCCGAGCGGCAGCGGCACGTCGTCGCTGGTGGCCGGGCCGCCGGTCGCGAGCCCGACGAGCAGCGTGACGAGGCCGACGGTGGCGAGCTTCCTGCTCGCCGGGACAGCTGAGGATCGAGCCACGGTCTCCCCCGAGGTTGAGGACGGAAGTCACGATTGTCCGTCATCGCGCGAGCGCGCGCAGGCAAAGGGGCGGACTCGGCGCGTCCGGTCTCGCCGCCGGGGCTTCCCTCCGCAGCGCCTACGTCGCCGGTCGCACCAGCCCCGACTCGTAGGCGAGCACCACCGCCTGCACCCGGTCGCGGACGCCGAGCTTCATCAGCAGCCGCGCGACGTGCGTCTTCACGGTGTCCTCGCTGACGAACAGGTCGGTCGCGATCTCGGCGTTCGAGAGCCCGCGGGCGACCAGGCCCAGCACCTCCCGCTCCCGGTCGGTGAGCGGCGCCGAGGTCGACGGCGGACCGGGCCGGCCGGCGCGGGCGAACTCGCTCGATCAGCCGGCGGGTCACCGAGGGCGCGAACAGCGAGCCGCCCGCCGCGACCACGCGGATCGCGGTGGTCAGCCGCTCCTCGGGCGGCGTCCTTGAGCAGGAACCCGCTGGCCCCGGCGCGCAGCGCGTCGTAGACGCACTCGTCGAGGTCGAACGTGGTCAGCACCAGCACCCGCGGCGGCGTCCGCGCGGGCCGGTGACCTGCGCGGGTGGCCTCGATCCCGTCGACGCCGGGCATCCGGACGTCCATCAGCACGACGTCCGGGGCGAGCTCGCGGCGGCCTCGACGGCGTGCACGCCCGTCGGCGGCCTCGCCGACCACCTCCAGGTCCGGCTCGGCGTCGAGGATCATCCGCAGCCCGGTGCGCACCAGCGGCTGGTCGTCGGCGAGCAGCACCCGGATCGGGTCGGTCACGACAGCTCCAGGGCGTACGGGAGCCGCGCCCGGACCCGGAAGCCGCCGTCCCGGCCGGGACCGGCCTCGACCTCGCCGCCGACGACCGAGACCCGCTCCCGCATGCCGATCAGACCGTGCCCGCCGGCCTGGTCGCTCAGCGGCCCGGGGATGCCGTCGTCGGTGACGACGACGGTCAGCGCCTCGTCCGCGTACTCGAGCCGCACCGTGGCCCGGGCCTCCGCCGGCGTGCTTGAGCACGTTGGTCAGCGCCTCCTGGACGATCCGGTAGGCCGAGAGGTCGACTCCCGGGGGCAGGTCCCCCGGCACGCCCACCTGCTGGACCTCCACCGGCACGCCGGAGGCCCTCACGTGCTCGACCAGTCGGTCGAGGTGGGCCAGCGAGGGCTGCGGCGCGTGCTCGTCGTCCCGGTCGACCATGCCGTCCGGCTCGGTGTCGCGCAGCACGGCCAGCAGGCGCCGCATGTCGCCCAGGGCGGCGGCGTTGGTCTGCTCGATCGCGTCGAGCGCGCCCCGGACGGCCTGCGGTTCGGCGTCGAGGGCGCGACGGGCCCCGCGGGCCTGGAGCACCGTCACGGAGATCGCGTGCGACACCACGTCGTGCAGCTCCCGGGCGATCCGGGACCGCTCCTCGGCCACGGCCCGGGCGGCTGCCTCCTCCCGTTCCCGCCGCAGCCGCTCGTTCTCCGCGGTGAGGACCGCCTCGCGCTCGCGACGCAGCCGCAGGGTGAGCCCGGCCGCCCAGGGGGCGCCGACGAACCCGAGCAGGAAGGCGACGTCGCCGAGGTCGGTCTGGGCCAAGCCTCCCTCGCTGTGCCCGAACTCGACCATCACGGCGACGACGGCGGCGCCCCCCAGCCACGCCTCGACGCCGCGGGCGTGCCTGCCGAGCGAGTAGAGAGAGATGAAGAACGCCAGCACCAGGGCCATGGAGTCGTTGTCGAAGCCGGGCTGCTCGCGGATGAGCAGGTTGAGTCCGACCATCACGAGCACCAGCGAGGCCAGCGGCGTCCGCCGTCGCACGGCCAGCGGCAGCGTCATCAGCAGCGCGTAGAGCACCGACACCGCCACCCGGTCCTCCGCCCACGCGATGACCTCCAGGCCGGCAATGACCGCAAGCACCACCGCCAAGGCGACGTCGCCGTAGCGGTCGCGGAGCCGACGCAGGTCCATGACGCAACGGTAGGACCGTCCGGGCCATCGTGGAGTCACTCCTGCGGATGACACGACGCTCACTCCGCGGGACGTCGAGGACCGCTCCCGCGCATGACGACCCGGGCGGGTCGCCCCGCCCAGACTGCTCGTCACCACCGATCTACCTGTCTACCCGGAGGAGCAGCCATGACGAGCCTGACCACCACCCGACCCGACACGACCGCCCGCGCCGTCCCGATGATCGGCGTCGCGACCGCGCTGGTCGCCGCGACCCTCACGACCCTCTTCGCCCACGGCTGGGGCGAGGTGATCTCGATGGTCGCGCTGATCGCCGTGGTTTCTGCCGTGGTGTACGGCGTCGTCGTGCCCCGCGGCCTGCGTCGCGGCGGTGCCGGTGGCACCACCCTCACGCTGGGTGTCCTCGCGGCCCTGACCGCATTCCCCGCCTTCTGGTCCGGCATGCCGTTCGTGCTCGGGGTCGCCGCGGTCCTGCTCGGCGGCCCCGGCCGGACTGCCCGGGAGGGCGCCGGCAGGTCCGTCGCGGGGCTCGTCCTCGGCGCGCTCTCCGCGCTGTTCTACCTGGCCATCTACGTGATGGAGGGGATCGCCGGCCACACCGGCTTCCTGCTGGGCTGACTCGCGACGACGCCCGCGCCGATGCGTGACCGGGGCGGGCGTCGTCATGGCTCGACGTGCACGTCGACCTCCGCCTGCCTCCTCAGGGGGTGCGGCCCAGGAGGACGGGGCAGTGCGCACGCCGTACGACGCGGTCGGCGACGCTGCCGAGCAGGTGCTCCGACAGGCCGGCGCCGCGGCGTCCCAGCACGAGCAGGTCGGCGTTCTCGGCCGCGGCCCGCTCGAGAATCAGGTCGGTCGGGTTGCCGGCGGCGACCACCGATGTGACCGGGTGGGCTCCTGGCAGCCGGGCGGCGAACTCGGCCAGCCGGGCGGCGGCATCGTCCTTGGCCTCCGGCTCGTGCACCACCACGTCGGGGTCGAGCACCGTGAGAAGCACGAACCGGGCGTCCATGGGCGCCAGCACGCGGGCCGCGTCGGCGAGCGCGGCGTCCGACTCCGGGGAGCCGTCGAGCGCCAGGACCGCGGTGGCCCCCGAGCCGTCCGTCCCGACCGAGACGGTGCGGCTGATGACCTCCCCACGCGCCAGACCCATCTCGACCGCGATGGGCAGGAAGATCGCGCCGAGCGGGACCCCGATCACGTACCAGACCGGACTGCGGTGCCCGTGGCGTCCGAGGAATACCGCGCCGGTCAGGCCGAGCGCGACCCAGATCACCAGCACGAACAGGGGAAAGAACAGCTCGCCCATCGCTGACTCCTGACCGTCGTCGGCCCCCCGTCACCCCCAGGGTCGGCTTCAGCCGCCGTCCCCGGCAGGGGCGCACGACTCCCTGCCGACGGACCTTCGACCCGCCGGGCGGTTACCCGTCGGCGCCTTCGCGTGGACACGCAGACCACAGGAAGGTGCAGGTTCCTTCATTTCGCCCATCGCAGGCAGATCATGCGATTCACGATTTCTTGACGGTGCGCGGCCACGGTGCCCGGAGGGAGTCGGGCAAGGGCGGGTGGGGACATGAACGCACGTGTGTCGAGTGGTGTGGGCGCGACCAGGACGGGCCGCCGGCGCGGACGCGTGCGGGTCGCCGCGGTCGCGGCCGCCTTGGTGGGCTCCACGCTCACCCCGCTCGCCGTGAGCGCCCCCGCCCAGGGGGCCGACCCGGGCGGCGGCGCCTTGTGGGCCTGGGGTACCAACGACGGCGGCCAGCTGCTGGACCCGCTCGTCCGGGACCGGTACGTGCCCGCCCCGGTGCTGGAGGGCGTCACGGACTTCTCCGTCGGCCACAGCACCGGCGCCGCGGTCGTCGACTCCCGGGTCTGGACGTGGGGAGAGCCCCCGACCTACAACGGCTCCCTGACCTACAAGGACACCTCCACGCCCCGGTCCCTCCCCGGGCTGACCGGTGTCGAGGCGGTCGCCGTCGGCGACCGCCACATGCTGGCCCTCGACGGCGCCGGGGAGGTCTGGGTCTGGGGCGAGAACGACAGCGGCCAGCTCGGGACCGGGACGGCCGGCGGGGCCGTCCAGGACCCGACCCCGTTGTCGGCCACCTCGCCGGCCCTGCCGCCGTTCGTCGACGTCGAGGCCGGCAGCACCTCGAGCTTCGCGATCGACGACACCGGGAAGGTCTGGACCTGGGGGAACAAGTTCCCGTACTCGCCCACCAACGTGCTGGAGCCCACCCAGGTGGCCGGGGCCTCGGGCGTGGTCTCCGTGCGCGTGGCCGGCAACCACGTCCTCGCACTCACTAGCGCCGGTCAGGTCCTGGCCTGGGGCAGCAACTTCTCCGGCGAGCTGGGCCAGGGCGACACCTCGCCACGCACCGGGGTCGTCCCGGTGCCGGGACTGAGCGCCGTCGTCGCCCTGGGGGTCGGGCACAGTGACAGCTACGCGGTGCTGGCGGACGGCTCCGTCAGGACCTGGGGGGCCGGCGTGTCGGCTCCCACCACCGTCCCCGGCCTCCCCGCGTCCGCGGCGGTCGCCGCCAGCCAGTACCACCGTCTGGTCGTGGGTACCGACGGGGCCGTCCACAGCTGGGGCGAGTTCGCCGGCGCGCACCTGGGACGCGGTGGCTCCGCCTCCCTACCGGCGCCGGTCGACGCCGCCCTCCCGGCCCTCGTCGACGCCGACGCCGGGTTCTTCAGCAGCTTCGTGCTCGCGCAGGACGGCACCCTGTTCAGCTTCGGTACCGCGGACGGGGGCGCCCTGGGCGACTCCTACGGCCGCACGCTGTCCCCGGTGCGGCTCACGCCGCCGGCCGGCACCACCCAGATCTCGGCCGGTCAGCACCACGTACTCGCGCGCACGGCCGGCGGCGCGGTCCTCGGCTGGGGGTACAACGAGCAGGGTCAGCTCGGCGTGGGTCCCCGCGAGATCGCCGCCGATCCACGCACCATCCCGGTGCCCGCGACGGTGTCCCGGGTGGTGGCCGGGTGGCGCTCCTCCTATGCCCTCGACGACACCGGCGACGTGTGGGCCTGGGGGGGCAACAACTACGGCCAACTGGGAGACGGGACGCGCCAGTCACGTCCCACACCCCAGCTCATCGACCTCCCCACGCCGATCACGGATCTCGACGCGGGGGCGCAGAGCGGGATCGCCCTGGACACGTCGGGCCAGGTGTGGACGTGGGGCGGCAACTCCAGCGGAGAGGTCGGCACCGGCGACGGGGACGAGCGGCTGACCCCGTTCGCGGTACCCCTGGCCGAGGCGGTGACCGACGTGGCCATGGGCGAGGAGCACGCCGCCGCCCTGGACGCGACCGGAACCGTGTGGGCGTGGGGCTGGAACAACCGCGGCCAGGTCGGGGGCACGCCGAACCAGCCCAACCAGCAGCAGAGTCCCCGCATCGTGCCAGGCCTTCCGGCGGACATCGTCGCGCTGGTCGCGGGCGACGCGCAGACCCTCGCCCTGGACGCCGACGGCTCGGTCTGGGAGTGGGGCCGCGTGCTGCCCGGGGGCGCCGGGACCGGCACCCCCGTCGAGGTGACCGGCATCCCGCCGATGAGCCAGGTCTCGGCCAACGGCAACGTGCGGATCGGCCGCTCGACCACCGGCGAGGTCTGGGTGTGGGGCGACAACGTCGAGGGCGACCTCGCGACGGGTGACACCGGCTCCCAGACCGGACCACGGCGTCTCGGTCTCTCCGGCGCCACCTGGGTCGAGGTGTCGCGCAACTACCGGAACAACACGCTGTTCGTGCTCGCCTCGCCGGCCGGCACCACGACCGCCACGTTGGCCGCCGGCGGCACCGTCCGCACCGGCCTGAGCGCGAGCACCGCCGACCCGGCCAACCTCGCCGTGACCTCCCCGGTCGCCGGGCACGTCAGCATCACCGAGGACCCGACCCTCGTCGTGCCCGGTGGGCTGACCGTGCTCGGGATGCCCTTCGACGTCGAGGCACCGGTCGCGACCGTCGAGGACCCCCTGGTGCTCACCTTCAGCCTGCACCGCTCGGCGATCCCGGCCGGCACCGCACTGACCGCGATCACCCCCTTGCGTGACGGTGTCCTGGTCGCGGACTGCGCGGCGGGGTCCGGCTCCTCCGCCGTCCCCGACCCCTGCGTCGCCTCGCGCAGCCGTGACCCGCTCGGGACGGTGGAGGTCGTCGTCCGCACGTCGCACGCCAGCACCTGGGCGCTGGTCGAGCACACGGGTCCGCCTCCGATGCCGCCGCTGGTCAGCGTCGACGGGATCTCCGACGGCGACGTGCTCCTCCTCAACGAGGAGACGCCCGTCACGGTGACGTGCGAGGAGCGCGGCATCCCCGTGAGAGCCTGCGAGGCACCCGCCCGGGCCGACACCACGACCGTTGGGCCGCACGTCCTCGTCGCGTCCGCCACCGACCGGACCGGTGCCGTCACGTCGGTCGAGATCGGCTACCAGGTCAGGTACGCCTTCTCTGGGTTCGACGGGGCTGCGGCCGCACCGACGGTGAACACGGGCAAGGCCGGACGCACCTACCCGCTCTCCTGGGTCCTCCGCGACGCAGCCGGCCGGTCCCAGTCGGAGCCGTCGGCGGTCGAGGCGATCAAGGTGCGCCCGGTGTCGTGCGGGCAGTTCGACCTCGCCACAGGTGACCCGCTCGACGCCACCACGGCCGGCAGCTCCGGCCTGCGCGTGCAGCCAGACGGCAGTTTCGCCTACAACTGGAAGACCCCGCGGACCGCGGGCTGCCACCGGCTCGAGGTGCACCTGGCCGACGGGACCAAACCCTGGCTGGCCTTCTCGATGCGCTGACGGCCGCGCAGGGTGGTCCGCCCGGCATCCCGTCGGGACCGCCCTAGCCTGAGCCGGGTGGAGACCTTCGTCGCGGGCGAGCGCGCGACGCTCGAACCGATGCTCGACGTTCAGCGGGAGGAGGTGGCGCGGCTGCTGTCCGGGCTCGACGAGACCGGAGCCCGCGAACGGTTGGTGCCCTCGCTGACCACCCCGCTGGGGCTGGTGAAGCACGCCACGTTCGTGGAAAGGTGTGGTTCCACTCCCGCGTAGCGGGAGTCCCACGCTCGGAGCTGGGGCTGCCCGACACGATCGACGAGAGCTTCGTCCTGCAGCCCGAGGACACCGTCGACGCGGTGCGCGCGGCGCACCGCGTGGCGTGCGAGCACTCACGAGAGGTGGCCGCGACGCACGACCTCGACGAGCAGTTCGCGTGGCACCAGGGGCCGGTGAACCTGAGGTTCGTGTTCACCCACGTAATCGCGGAGCTGGCCCGGCACGCGGGCCACGGCGACATCCTGGTCGAGCAGACGAGAGCGGGCGAGCCCACCGGGACCAGCGGAGGTCCGGACACCCACTCACGCGGGTGACGAGGACGCCGCGACCCGCTGAAGCGTCGACCAGCCTCGTGCGGTCGCCGGGCTGTCCGTCGCCTGCTCCAGCAGCCGGTTGACGTGCGGCCGCGCACCGCCCGTGCGCGGGCGTGCGGCCAGGACCTCCCGCGGACCGACCTCGAGCAGCACCGTGCGCCGCGGGTCGGCGAGCCGGTCCTGGTCGATCCGGGGAGCGTCGTGACGCAGGAAGGCCACCTCGACCTCCCACTCCGCGTCGGCGAACGCGCCGAAGCGGTCCACGGCGACGAACGCGCGGAGCCACGGAACCGCACGTACGGCGACGATCTCCCGGCGCCCCAGGACCTGCTCGACCCCGTCCTCGATGCTCTCGACCACGTGGTCGAGAGCGTCGGGATCGGCGTGGAAGGTGACGTTGCCGGTCGTCAGGTAGGACCGGGCCCCCGAGCCGCCCGCGGCGTCGACCACCTCGAGCAGCACGTCGCGGCTCAGGCCCTCACGCCCGAGCATGACGTTGCGCACCAGTCCCACCCACTGCATCGCGCCAGTCTCGCCGAGCCGCTGCGCCCGGGCCAGCCGGCGGTCTGGCCGGTCCGGAATAGCCGCCGGACCCGTGCGGTTCCCCAAGGCAACGAAGGGAAATCGTCATGGCAGGTTCACCCGAGTTCCCCGCCCCCACCGAGGGCTTCGTGATCACCCACTTCCTGGTGGTGAGCGACCAGGACCGCAGCCGCCGCTGGTACGAGAAGGTCCTCGGCGCGCAGACCGTCCTGGAGCGCGACCCCGTGATCATGCAGGTCGCCAACTCCTGGCTGATCCTCAACGACGGCGGCGGACCGACCGACGACAAGCCGGACGTCTTCCTCGACGTCCCCGCCGACCCGAACCGGACCAGTGCCTTCCTCAACATCCGGGTGGCCGACATCGCCGCGGTGTACGACGAGTGGCGGGCGGCCGGCGCGACGTTCCTGACCGAGCCGAAGGACCACGGCCAGGAGATCCGCGCCTACATGCGCGACCCGGACGGGCACCTGATCGAGGTCGGCCAGGCCACCGGCGTCCTCGACCCCGGCTGACCCCTCAGGAGTCGACGAACCGGGCGTTCGCGTTCAGTGCGCAGTCGAGATCCTGCTGCTCGCGGCCATCGCCTGGAAGACCTGGACCTGGCTGACGGTCCGGCCGGGGACGTGAGGCTCACCCCCGGCGCGGGTCGCTCACGCGGGCGTCGGCTCGGGATCGGTGGCTAGGAGGTCGGGCGGAGGCGCAGGTCCCTGCCGAGGAGAGCGGCCAGCCGGTCGGCTTCCCGCGCGATCGCACGGTCGGGTCGCCGTCGCCCGTCCAGCCAGGTCACGGTGAGCTCGTCCCCCCGTCGCGCCCACGTGCCGCACACGACCCCGCCGAAGATCACCGGGTTGGCCTTGCGGGTGACGAGGTCTCGTCGGGACGACGGGGTGACGTGCACGTCCTTGGTGCCGGGACCGATCACCCACTGGTCGTGCCCGGGGAGGAACCGCACCGTCTGCGAGGGCACGGCTGCTTGGAGGGCGTCCACGTCCTCTCGTGCGACGTACGCCGCGGTGCCCTCGACGTCGACCGGGACGAGTCGGTCTCCGAGCCCGGAGAACCAGGTCTCGAGCCGTTTTCGGCCCGCGCTCAGGCCCTCACCGAGCCAGTGGTGCAGGTGGTCCAGGGTCGCCGGTCCGTACGACCGGAAGTATGCGGTGACGGCGCGCGGGCCGGCCTCGTCGAGTGGCGGGACGCCCCGCCACCGCGGGTTGCCGTCGGGGCGCTGAAAGGTGGGCCGTCCGGCTCGCGGCGGCCCGAAGCTCATGTCGCCCTGCCAGGTCAGCGGCTTGATGAGGGTGCCGGCACCCTCGTCGAACACGGGCTTCAGGTGCCGGTAGGCGCGGTGCGACGTCAGCGCTTCACCGAGCTCGTCGACGGTCAACGGGCCCTTGCTCAGCGCCGCGCGCACCGCGGCCCGGAAGTCCGGCCAGTCCGAGGGCGCGAGCCGGTAGTGCTCGACCCAGCTTCGCCGCTCCCACTGCCGGCCGGCCGAACGGAGCGCCAGGTAGATGCCGCCCTCCTCCGGGGAGAGGTAGTGCATCGACCCGCGGAACGCGAACGCCTTGACCACCTCCCCGTCGGCCAGGGCCGCCGCCAGCTCGCCCGCGCCAGAAGCCTCGCGGCGGGTCCGGACCGCGAGCTCGGCCAGCGACTCGTCCAGCGAGAGCACAGCCCCGAGCCGGCGCACGACCCCCGCGACCGACTCGCGCCCGACGGGGTCGAGCAGCTGCCGGCCCATCCGCCAGGACAGCGCCTGCGCCCAGGTGACCGAGACCTCGGTCGTCGCGCTCATGCCCGCAGCCTGTCGCACGGAGGTCTAGGGGGACACCCCGGCGGCGGGGATCATCCCGAACACCAGCTGGGTCTCGGTGTGCCGCACGACCGGGTTCACGGTCACGTGCTCGAGGATCAGGTCACGCAGCGCCTGGGAGGACTCCACCGCGACGTGGAGCAGGTAGTCGTCCTCCCCGGCCACGTGGAAGATCGTCAGGACGCCTGGGATCGCCGAGAGGGCGGCGTGGAAACGGTTGACCTCGTCCCGGTTGTGGGTGCCCAGACGCACCTTGACCACCGCCTGCATGGGCAGCCCCAGCGCCCCGAGGTCGATCTCCGCGTGGAACCCCCTGATCACCCCGGAGTCGCGCAGGGCCCGGACCCGGTGGATGCAGGTCGACTCCGCGATCCCGGTGCGCGAGGCGAGGGCCGCGTTGGTGAGCCGGCCGTTGGCCAGCAGCTCCGAGACGATCCGACGGTCGGTGTCGTCCAGAGCCCGCGGTGCGCCCGGTCGCGTCTTCTTCGGTGGTGCGGCCTTGGGCACGGCTCTGTCTCCATGAAATTGCACGAATGTGGCTTCTGGCATCAAGTTCTGCATTGAAGCATCGCTATTGTCGCAGAAAATAGGATGCTGCGGGCATGGACGCCGACATGCTTGCCCTCGACTCGCTCGCCGTGCACGCCGGTCGGGAGGACCTGGCCGAGCTGGGGGTGCACGCACCCCCGCTCGACCTGTCCTCCACGAGCCCGCTGCCGGGCCTCGATGACGGCGGGGCGTCGTACGAAGCGATGGCGACCGGGGGCCACCCCACCGCCGAGGGCGGCAACGTCTACGCCCGGCTGTGGAACCCGACCGTCGCCCGGTTCGAGTCCGCGCTGGCCACGCTGGAGCGGACCGCCGAGAGTGTCGCGTTCTCCTCGGGCATGGCCGCGATGAGCGCCGCCATCCTCGCGGCGAAGACCGAGACCGGCGGCACCCACGTGGTCGCCGTGCGCCCGCTGTACGGCGGCACCGACCACCTGCTCGCCTCGGGGCTGCTCGGTGTCGAGGTGACGTACTGCGCGCCCGGCGAGGTCGCCGCCTCCGTGCGTGAGGACACCTGCCTGGTCGTCCTGGAGACCCCGGCCAACCCGACCCTCGAGCTGGTCGACATCCGCGCTGTCGTCACCGCCGCGGACGGTCGACCGGTGCTCGCCGACAACACCTTCGCCACCCCGGTTCTGCAGAACCCTGCGCTCGACGGCGCGGCCCTCGTGCTGCACAGCGCGACGAAGTACCTCGGCGGGCACGGAGACACGGTCGGGGGCGTGGTGGCCTGCGACGCCGACTGGGCGGCTGCGCTGCGCCGGGTCCGCGCGGTCACCGGCGCCCTGATGCATCCCCTGGGCGCCTACCTGCTGCACCGGGGCCTGAGCACTCTGCCCCTGCGGGTCCGGGCCCAGCAGGAGTCGGCGCAGAAGACCGCCGCCTGGCTGTCCACCCACCCCGCGGTGGCCCGGGTGTTCTACCCGCAGATCCCGGAGTGCGACCCGCTCGGTCTGGTCGGCCGTCAGATGCGCGGACCGGGGGCGATGCTCGCCGTTCAGCTCACCGGCGGCTACGACCACGCGGCTCGGGTCACCAGCAGGGTGCGGCTGTTCACGCACGCGGTGTCGCTCGGGGGCGTGGACTCGTTGGTCCAGCACCCGGCCGCCCTCACCCACCGCCCGGTGGCGCCGGACGCTCGCCCGTCCGCCGACATCGTCCGGCTCTCGATCGGCCTCGAGGACGTCGCCGACCTGCACCGGGACCTTGACCAGGCACTGGCCTGAAGCCACAACCATCCTGCGTGAGGGTCTAGGACGGCAGCCTCTCACTCGCCCGGTCCGGGTCGACCCCGTCCAGCCATCCGAGCACCGTCTTCAGCCTGTCGAGGCCCCGCGACGAGTGGCTCTTGACGGTCCCGGTCGCGATGCCGAGCTCGCGCGCCGTCTCCTCGACCGACAAGCCCAGCCAGTGCCGCAGCACGACCACCTTGCGCTGCATCGCCGGCAGGTCCTGCAACGCGTCGAAGAGCGCCGACCGCTCCTCGACGGGCAGCCCCGGTCTCGCGACGGGGTCGTGCCCGTCGAGCCCCGACCGCTCGCGCCGCCAGGGTCGCCGGCTCGCGTCGATACTGGCCCGCACGATGATCTGCCGGGTGTAGGCCTCCTCGCGACCGTCCAGGCGCAGCCGCGGCCAGGCGACGTACAGCTTGACGAGCGCGGTCTGGAGCAGGTCGTCGGCCTGGTGCCAGTCGCCGCACACCGCGTAGGCGATGCGCCGAAGATGGACCTGCCGAGCCGCCACGAACTCGCTGAACTCGTCATCCCTCGAGCGCCTGCTCATCGCAGGCCCTCGCCCGACGCGTACCGGGCGCGGGCGCCGGACAGGAGCTCCTCGAACGTGGCTCCGACGACGTCGTCAGGGGGAGTGGTGATCACGTCGAGCGTCCCGTCGACCACCCGCCACACCACGAAGTAGCTGCCCTCCACGCCGGCGACCGAGACGACCGCCGCGCCCGTCGTCGCGCCCGGCGGGGCGAAGTCCGGGCCGAGCCGTGGATCGTCGGTGCGGTCGAAGACGTGGGTTGGCTCGGTCGGGACGACCCGGCCCCGGACGTCGAGCCGGAACGTGTCGGGCCAGCCGCTGCCACCGTTGGCGTCCACCTGGTCGGCGACGTAGTCGGCGAAGCTCGCCCAACCGCCGCTGGGGGTCGAGGACGACGAGGTGACTCCGCGAGACTTCGGGCGCTGCTCGATCATCAGCCACGTCCGCTCCCCCCGCCAGGTGACGTCGAGCGCGTCGGAGACCGCAGGCGGCTCGAAGCCGTAGGGGTTGGGGATGTGCTCGTGGACGGTCACCCCCGGCCGGACGTCGAGCTCCCCGTCTACGTAACGGACCAGCTCCCCACGCTGCCATGGGGGCCCGGCAGGTTCCTGGGACGGGTCCGCCGTGCCTTGGGCAGTGCTCGGGGTGGCCGAGGGCGTGGTCGCGGCCAGCTGATCGGACCCGGTCGGGAGAGCTCGGAGAGACGGAGTACCAGGTCATGGCCAGCACCGCGGCCGCCGCCAGGCCGGAGACCCCGCCGGTCACTCGGCGTCGCCTCAGGGCGCGTCGGCCGGCCACGACGTGGCTCTCGACCGACGGCAGCGGGGGCCCGTCACCGAACGACCGATCGAGCTGATCCTGCAACGTGCCCATCGTCCGCCTCCTGAGGGTCAGCCTCTCACCGGTAAACGCAGCCGACGGTCGTTCGGTTGTCAGGCTGGACCTCAGATCTGCTCGACGAGTGGGTGACGCACGACCCTGCGGCGCAGGGTCGGCGAGGCCACCACCTCGAAACCGGCGTCGAGGAAGACCTGCAGCAGCCCGACCGACGCCTCGTCCCAGATCACGGTCTTCCCGGGCGGCGGCTCGGTGGGATAGCCCTCGAGCACGCGGGTGCCGACCTGTCTTCCGTAGTCGACGGTGGCGGCGGCCAGCTCGTACATCAGCCCCTGCCGGCGAAAGCCCTTGCGCACGACGAAGCAGGTGACCGACCAGACGCCTTCAAGCTCGGGGTCCATTCGCATCCACGGCTGCTTCCGGCTCCACAGCCTGGGGTAGTTCTCCCGCGGCTCGACCGCGACCCAGCCGGCCGCCTCGCCGCCGACGTACCCGATCAGCCCGGACGTCGCTCCGGTGGTGCCGCAGGCAGTCTGCTCCAGCAGCGCGGCGTCCCGCTGCTCCTGGGTGGTGTCGCGCCAGATCCAGCCGGGCACCTTCATCGCCTGGCAACGGCACTTGCGGGCGCCACCCGCGTCGAACACCGACTCGACGTCCTCGGTCGCTGCCTCGTTGGCCGGTCGCCAGGTGAACTCGGGCATGCGGTGACCCTAGTGGCCAGCTGGGCACCTCGACCGGTCTGAGCTGCTGGTCGACCACGAACTCGAGGTGGCTGACGTCCTGGGGGTGACGCTCTCGAAAGAGCTCGAACCAAGACCGCAGGACGGGCCGGTCGGTGATGTCGGCGAGACGAGGGGTCCCTTCGTGCAGCACCCGAGCGTGAGGCTCGTGCAGCCGGAGCAGGGTCAACAGCGCCCGGCGGTCCAGCGCTAGTCCGTGGACCCGCCAGGCGGCAATGACAGCCTCCACATCCTTCGCCTGGACACCGACGTGGGTGGACGTCAGCAGTGCCTCGGGGAGGCTCGCGACCGTAGCCGCGTCCAGGGGCGAGCACATCGAGGCGTGGCCGGGGATCTGAACGAAGGCACCGCGCACCTCGGCGCCGTCGGCGTACCAACCGAACCGGGCACCGGCTTCCGGGTCGGAGAGCCGTGACCAGAAGCGCGCCTCGGTCAACAACACGGTGTTCGCCACGGGGTCCGCGACCAGGATCGGCTCGGCGTGAGAGAGGAACTGGCTGACCTCCGTCGTCGTCACCCAGGCCACGCTTTCAGTCTCCCAGAAGAAGGACGCTGAGTCCGGCGGCCCCTGTGCCGGTGAGCGCGATGTCGGCAAGCACCTGATCACCGGGAATCGTCGCGACCGTGCCGCTGACGATGTCGTCCACGCGAGCCAAGAGCTCGTTGCTCCACGTCTCCTCGATGGTGCCGTCGTCAACGACCACGACCGACTCGGGCACCCAGTGGGAACCGCAACCGGCGACGGGGGCGGCGGGGACGACCTGCCGCGCGAGGGGGATCAGCGAGCGGCCGGGCTGCCACACACCGCGTCGAAGTAGTCGAGCAGCGTGAGCTCCAACAACGCGTCGTGATCTCCGCCGGTGTCGTGGTGGACGTCTCCGTGGTCGTCCTGCCAGGTGAGGGTGAACGGCTGCGCGCTCGGAGTCCACTCGGTCGCGAGCTCGCAGTCTCGTGGGGTGATCACCAGGCGGATCCGCTCGAACGAGTGATTGACAGAGAGCCTGACAGGCAGTGCCGGGACTCGAATCGCGAAGCTTTCGCCCGCTCGATGGATCCCGGTGACCGTCGCGGTGCCGCGACCCCGACTGTGCAGCAGCACGCCGTCGATCCGCAGCGGATCGTCCCCGACGGTGTCATTCCGATCATCAGGTTGTGTGGGCGCCACGACCCCGCTGAGTACGAGCCGCACATCGGTCCCGGCCGCGGCCGGACCTGAGGCTGCTCGCGCCTCGTCGGTCCGCTGATCGTTCCACCACCAGACCGCGCCACCACCGCCGACCGCACCGAACACGAACGCAATGAGGACGACGCTGCGGTGTCGCCATGCGGGCGTGAGCCCTCCGAGCAGCGGCGCGCGGCTGGCACTTCCCTGCAGGATCTCCGGCTCTGGTGTCGGGGGCTGCTCCGAGCGATCCACCCGAAAACGATAACCGCGCGACCGATTGCCGTACGCGGATCGGATCGTGCCACAGGCGGACCCCGTTCCGGGCGCTGTTCGACCCGGTCGAGCGCCGGCGTTGTCATGCGCGGATCAGGCGCGGACCTCCTGACCCATCCGGCTGGATGTGGCGCGACACCACCCCGGAGCAGCGGTGTGACGCTCGACTAGCGGGTGTGCGCAGCAGCGGGGCCTCGCCGTCCGCCTCATCGTGGTCCCATTCGGCCACCATCGCGCCGACCTCGGCGTCGGGAACTGCAGCTTCGCGTGAGCCGCGGACCCACGGCCGTCAGCAGCGCGGAAGAGAGCATGCGCCGGGCGATCGCGCCGCTAGGCGCTCATGGCCACCGCGGCCGCGGTCAGCCTCGCAGGAGTTGGCTGACCAGGGCGCTGCCCAGCCACGACTCGTAGCGACGGTGGCTCCATCCCCGCTCGACGACGAGCAGGTGGAAGATCTCGGGCAGGGTGAGCGCCAGCGTGAGGTCGAGGGCCGAGTCGACCGTGAGGTCCTGGCGGAGGCTCGGGGCGAGGTCGTCGATGAGCTTGCGAATCTCGCGCTCGCGGGCGGCCATGGCATTGCGCAGGGTCTCGGCCATCTGCGGGTCCGACGCCCCCGCTTCCTTGTAGATCACCACGACGTCGAAGCCGACCTGCATCTGGCGCCGGATGAGCTCCGCGAGCATCAGCAGCTGCCCCGCCGGGTCTGGCTCCCGGAGGTAGGCAGCAGCGCGTGAGGCCGTCTCGGTCTCGCTCATCCAGAGCTCGGTGATCTTCTCGAGAATCTTCGCCTTCGACCCGAAGGCCGAGTAGATCGTCTGAACCGGAATGTCTGCCTCGGCGGCGATGGTGCTGATCGTGGTGGCGACGTACCCGCGCTCCGCGAACAGAGCCCGGGCGACGCGTGCCACTTCCCGCTTGGTGGCCTCGGCCTGGCGCTGGCGGTGTCCGGCGGATCTTCGGGCGGCCACTGAAAGAGGGTAGCACTATGCTCGACATAGTCGTACTATGACGAAATCTACCGCACAGGAGGCGCCATGGACGAGCCGGTTGTGTACTTCAAGCCGGGATGCCCGTTCGGCATCCGGCTGAGGATCGCCTTGACCCTGCACCGGGTGCCCCACCGATCCGTGCGGTTCCGAGACGACGAGGAGGGCGCCGCCCGGGTCCGGGACGCGAACCACGGCAACGAGGTCTCACCGACGGTCCGGATCGCCGGGCGGTGGCTCACCAATCCCGGCTGGCGTGAGGTCCGGGACGCGTCATCCCCTGGGCGGCCGGGCTGGGCCGGAGATGCCGGGTGGGCCATGACCGGGTCCGCCTTCGCACTGGTGGGGTACGTCGCGGTCGCCGTGACCCTCGGAACCGGTTTCGAGCAGGACCTCGCGGCGGCCGCCGAACGCGAACGGGTGGCGGTCAACGCGCTGGCGACCTCGACACAGGCCGAGATCACACGCGACCACGCGCTCTATGCACTGATCACCGGGTTGTTCCTGTTGCTCCCACCCGCGTTCCTGCTCCGGGCCGCTGCCAAGATCCGCGCCGGAGTGGGAGGAGATCTCGCCAAGCTGACGTGGGGGCTCGCACTGGCCACCGTGATCGTGTGGTGGGTATACGTGGGTCTAGGACTGGGTTTGTTCAGCGACCCGGAGCATCTGCCACCGCTCGTGCGGGACCTCGACCAGCTGACGGTCCCCCTCGTGTCAGCCTTGTCGCTGCTTGCCCTCGGCTCATTGGTGGTCGGGAGCGAAGCGGTGCGCCGAGCTGACGTCGCCCGTCGGTCGGCCCGCGTGGCCGCCGCCGTGAGCCTCGTCCTCGGGGGGCTCGGCCTGCTTGCCCTCGTGATCACGGGATTCCAGGACCCGGTCGCGCCGATCGTGATCGTGCCTGGAGCGTTGATTCTGGGCATTGCGCTGCTGCGTTCCGAGCCCCGCGATGGTCGACCGAGGCCTTCCTACGACGCCCCCGTCCACCCCAGGGGGCGATCGGCCGCCGCCGTCGTCACCACCGGGATGCTGCTGGCTGGTTGCTCGACGGCGCCGGCTGACCAGGCGAGCACCACCGCGACCTCGGAGGCGCCGGCTGACCGGGCGAGCACCAGCGCGACCTCGGAGGCGCCGGCTGCACCCGCGCTGGAAGGCCTCTGGCAGGCCGGCCCGATCGCGCTCAAGGAGACGCAGGCGGCCCTGCGTCGACACGGGCTCGGGCGCTGGGTCGACGAGTACCGCGCGAACGCCCCCTTCCGGCGTGACACGGTGTTGACCCTCACCATCGAGAACGGCGCCTGGGACCTCTATGGCGCGTCCGGGGGCGGGCAACCGGAACCGATCGACTATGACGCGGAGTACGAGATCGACGGGGACACGGTGGTCTTCCATCACAGCAACGGCTCCAACACCTACCGGTGGTCGATCGTCGACGACACGTTGAGCCTCGAGTTCGTACGGTCGACGCTGCCCGCCTACCGAGGGATCCCGGACGAGGTGTTCCAGCGCGCGCTGTACATGACCGAAGTGTTCACGAGGGAGGGTGACTGATCAGGAGCCCCCACACCCCGCTTGTTGACCTGCGGCCGACTCACACGTTGAAGCGGAACTGCGGCTGCGGGTTCGGTCCCGTTCGGGGACGTTCATTCACGCTGGTCAGAGGCGTTTCGGCATCTCAACTGTTGATGGTGAATGCCGCGTGCTGAAGCCCTCGTGTGCCCCATCCGTGCCCCACGTCGACCGCACAGCTGCCCCGTCCCCCTGACAAGCAGCCGGCACTTGGTCTGCGGCCGGTGAGTCCAGGGTCGAGCTTGCTCGATCGCGAAGCGATGCGGATGCGCCCTTGACGCACCGGCCGCTGACCGAACGATGAACCGTCGGGGGACGGGGTTTCGCATGCCCCGCCAACCCGGCGAGGACGGCGCGCTAGCGCCGCCCGCAGCCGGGCTGCGCCGGCGGAGCCGGTGCTCTTGAGCCAGTGAAGAAAGTCGTAACCTCATCGCCGTTCGTGATCGCCCGCTGATGTGCGGTTGTTTCGTCTTGGCCGGCTCCTTGATGACGGGGTCGTCACGTTGCCTTCGTCCACCCGGCCAACTGGGCACTCATCGGTGACTTCGTTGAGTAGCGGGCTGACGTGCCGTTCTGCGGTGGCGCGACCTCGTGGTGTCGCTGTACCTAAGAGCGTCACGTCTCGGTTGTCGCGGTCACGCGTCAGCTGGCGGGGTGAGCGACTCCACGAAGCGACCGAGGGAGGTCGGGTCAGACGCGGCGTGAGCGGGCACGAGCTGCCCGATCGACATTCCGATGAACCCGGGCTCGCGCCACAGCGCGCTCAGCACCTCGCCCAGCTGGACCAGGGTCGGGCCCGAGTTGCGGCCGTTGACATTCTCGGCCAGCGGGGCGTCGAGGAAGTCCAGCACATCCACATCGACGTGGACCACGAACGGCCCGTCGGGGAGAGCGCCTCTCGCCTTGAGCGCGGCCGCCGTCGGATCCGCGACCAGCTCTGCCTGGGTGGTCACGGAGATCCCGAGGCGGTCGACCTGATCGCGCTCCCAGTCGGTGGTCTCGACAGCGGGGTCGACCCCGAGGTAGCTCAGGTGCGCCGGATGCAGGAGCGGGTACTGGCTTGTCAGCCCGACCAGCGACTCCTCTGCGCCAGGTACGCCGAGCACGTGAGCCATGCCCATCCAGCTGAGCGAACCCTCGGTGGTCGAGTCGGGCGTGTTGAGGTCGAGGTGTCGGTCCACGTAGACGAGGTGGGGCTCGATCCCGGCGTCTGCCACAGCCGCGCACAGCCCGAGCGCCACCGTGCAGCTCCCACCGAGAACGAGCAGGCGGGCGTCAGTCGCGACGAGCGGTGCCGCCGCATCGGCCAGCGCGCGGAGGGCTCCGACCTCTTCGTCGAGGTTCTGAACCCGTGGTCGCTCCCGGTCCGGCTTCCAGAGGTGGACCGGGAGGTCACCCAGGTCGTTGACCTGATGCCCCGCGTCCTGCAGAGCAGCCACCAGACCGGCCACGCGGAGAGCGGCCGGCGCATGCTCGACGCCGACACAGTAGGCAGCCGCGCTGCTGGGGTAGCCGAGGACGTTGATGGTCACCATCCCTCGAGGATGCCCCATCAGCGCGCCGGTAGTGCGACCACCGTCGGGTAGCCGACGCCGGTTCGTCGAGGTCTGGAGTCGATGACACCACCCCCTCACCGGCACGATCGAGCATCACTGTCCGCGGCTAGATGCGTACGCCGCGCCGGCGCGGATGTTTGCCCAGGTGGACGGCTCGCCGCGCCGCTCTGCTGACCGCGGCGATCAGCTCAACTGCTTCCAGTGGCCTTCTGACACGACGTCGATGTTGTCATCGACCACCCTCATGGCCGTCTGGTCGTCGATGGCGTACGCCGGGCCGGAGATGTCGGCGGCCCATTGCTCCGCCTCGGCCATGGTGTTGCCGGGCACGCCGTCCGGCGCGAGGTGCGGGCAGATCGAGAAGTCGACGAGGCCCAACGTGCTGACGTCGCCCGTTGGCGGCTGCCACTGGATAAAGTCGTCCCCGACCTCGGGCGTCATCACCATGCTGCCTGCGCTCAGCCCCACCCACACCGTGTCGCTCAGCGACGGAAGCAAATCGGTCAGTCCGGACTCTCGCATCCAGTGGCACAGGTAGAGGACGTCGCCGCCTGCCGCCAGGAGCACGTCGGTCTCCCGCACCAGCGGGACCCAGCGCTCCTCGTCGATGCTGGGCAGTGCGGTGAGCTCCAGCACGCCCATCGACTTCCAGCCCAGGTCCACCATCGGGTTCCCGGACTGCTGCCCGCTGATGAATCGCCGGAACGGCACGCCCTACCGGCACGACTACTACGGGACGCGGATCTTCTCTGAAGCGGTCGCCAAGGCCGGTCTGCCCGTGTCGACGACGTCGCATGATCTTCGCCACCACTACGCCTCGGTGCTGCTGGCTCAAGGTGAGTCGGTGGTGGCCGTGGCGGAACGGTTGGGACACCACAACGCCTCGCTGGTGCTCTCGACCTACGGCCACCTGATGCCCGATTCGGAGGACCGGACACGTAGGGCCATCGACAATGCCTGGTCCGCGTGTGCCCCGTCAGTGCCCCATGAGGGGGCGGCGGGGCCGTGACCTGGGGAAATGGAGCCGGATCAAACGTTGAAGCGGAACTCCACCACGTCACCGTCGGCCATGACGTAGTCCTTGCCCTCCATGCGAACCTTGCCGGCCGCCTTCGCGGCGGCCATGGAGCCGGCCCCGATCAGGTCGTCGTAGGAGACGATCTCGGCCTTGATGAAGCCGCGCTGGAAGTCGGTGTGGATGACGCCCGCCGCCTCGGGGGCCGTGGCGCCCTTGGGGATGGTCCAGGCGCGGGACTCCTTGGGCCCGGCGGTCAGGTAGGTCTGCAGGCCGAGGGTGTCGAAGCCGACCCGGGCGAGCACGTCGAGGCCGGGCTCGTCGATGCCCATCTCCTCGAGCATCGCGCGGGCCTCGTCGTCGTCGCCGAGCTCGACCAGCTCGGCCTCGAACTTCGCGTCGAGGAAGATCGCCTCGCTGGGGGCGACGATCTCGCGCATCTTCTGCTTGAGCGTCCTCGTCACCGAGCTCGTCGGAGTCGCAGTTGAACACGTAGATGTAGGGCTTGGCGGTGAGCAGGCTCAGCTCGCGGACCAGGTCGCGGTCGATCTTGGCCGCGATGATCGGGGTGCCGGACTCGAGCGCCTCCTTCGCGGCCCGGGCGGCCTCCAGCGCGGGGACCTTGTCCTTCTGCATCCGCGACTCCTTCTCGAGCCGGGGGATCGCCTTGTCGACGGTCTGCAGGTCGGCCAGGATCATCTCGGTCTGGATCGTGGAGATGTCGTTGGCTGGGTTCACCTCGCCGTCCACGTGGGTGACGTCCTCGTCGCGGAACACGCGCGTCACCTGGCAGATCGCCGCGGACTCGCGGATGTGGCAGAGGAACTTGTTGCCCAGCCCCTCCCCCTCGGAGGCACCCTTGACGATGCCGGCGATGTCGACGAACTCGACGGTCGCCGGGAGCTGCTTGGCGGAACCGAAGATCTCGGCCAGCTTCGCCAGGCGGGGCTCGGGGACGCCGACCACGCCGACGTTCGGCTCGATCGTCGCGAACGGGTAGTTCGCGGCGAGCACGTCGTTCTTGGTCAGCGCGTTGAAAAGGGTCGACTTGCCGGCGTTGGGGAGCCCGACGATTCCGATGGTGAGTGCCACGGGCGGGCAGTCTACGGGCGGCCCGGGGTCCGCTCCGAATCGGCGGCGGCACCGGGCGGGATCCTCAGCCGGAGCCCTCGGCCAGCAGCCTGCGGAACAGCTCGGCGTACTGGATCAGGTGCCGGTCGCCGAGGAACCGCTCGCGGACCCGCTCGCGCGCATGCGCACCCAGCCGGGCGGCCAGGTCGTCGTCGCCGAGCACCTGCCCCAGCAGGTCGCCGAAGGCGTCGAGGTCGGTCGGGTCGTCGAGCAGCAGGCCGCTCTCGCCGTGCACGACCTGGTCCTGGATGCCGCCCACCCGGGAGGCGACCACCGGTCGTGCCTTCCACATCGGCTCGGTGACGGTGAGCCCGAACCCCTCCTCCAGGCTCTTCTGCACGACCACGCTCGCGTGCCGCTGCAGGGCGTTGACCAGGTGGGCGTTCTCGTCGACGTCGTCCATCGGCAGGCTGCAGATGTGCACCCGCTGCTGCGCCGCCGGCTCCAGCTCGGCCCAGGCGCTCAGGCACTCGGCGAGCACCTGCGCGCCCTCCGGGTCGTCGGCGACCCCCGACACCTCCGGCCCGACGAGCATCAGGTGCACGTCGTCGTCGAGCCGGTCCAGCCGGCGCACGAACCCGTGCATCACCCCGGCCATGTCCTTGAGCCGGTCCCACCGGCTCACCTGGAGCACGAGCCGAGTGCCCCGCGGGACGATGCCGCCAGTCGCGAGGAGCCCCTGGTGGGGGCGGACCACGCCGGTGGAGCCGTCGCGGCGGTGGAACTTCAGCTCACCGTCGGGCGTCGGCAGGTCGACCAGCCGCGCGTGCTGCAGCGCGGCCGACACGTCGTCGGGAGCAAGGTCGGCGTTCTTCGCGCTGAACGGGTCCAGCGACGGCGCGATCACCCAGCTGGTGGCCGGGTCGACGAAGGCGGGCCGGTAGGCCGGCCGGGAGAAGATCGTGGCCGACGCCTCCTCCAGGTAGGGACGCAGGAACCCCCAGGCCAGGTCGGTGCGCTCGTTCGGGACGTCCCGCCCCACGTGGCAGCGCCAGATCGCGTGCGCCCCGTGCTCGCGCAGCGCCGGCAGCAGTCCGGCCGTCTGCGGGTCGTGCAGCAGCACGATGTCGCCACGGCGGACCCGGCTCACCATGTCGTCCGCGTTGACGCGCAGCGCGTCCTCATAGACGCGCCGCTCCGCCTCGCCCAGCTCTCCGCCGTCGCCGGGCTGCCCGTGCAGCAGGTTGTGGATCCGCTTGGTCACCGCGAAGAAGTCCGGCGTCCCGTCGAGCACCAGCCATCGGGTGTCGACACCGACGCCGTGCGCGTAGTCGAGCAGGCCCTGCAGCATCTCCGCGACCCCGCCGCCGATGGCGGTCGCGTTCACGTTCCAGACGGTCCGCCCGGTCAGCAGGCGGTGCGCCCGAGCGGCGTTGTCGGCCAGCCGCGCGGCCCGGTCGGAGTCCAGCAGGGCCGCGAGGCGGTCGATGGGCACCGCGCCCACGCGTACCTCGCGCACACCTTCATCGTGGCACGTCAGAGACGCGTGAGATGGGTGTTGCGCAGGATCAGCTCGCCGGCCTCGTCGGAGGCCCGCAGGTCGACCTCGGCGACGATCCGCCAGTCGTGGTGCCCCTCCGGGTCGTCGATGATCTGCTGCACCGACCAGGAGGTCGGCCCCTCCTCGACCAGGAACAGGTCGGGGCCGCGGGCGTCGGGTCCGGAACCGATCCGGTCGTGCTCCTCGAAGTACGCCGCCAGCGGCTCGGCCCACACCTCGCCGTCCAGCTCCTCGAGCTCCTCGCCCCGGCGCCGCGCCGCGAGCTCCACCCGCCGGAACAGCGCGTTGCGGACCAGCACCGTGAAAGCGCGGCGGTTGGCGGTGATCCGCTCGGGCTCCGGCGGCCGCAGCGGGTCCGGCTCCACGGGTACGGCGGTCGGGTCGGTCAGCTGCTCCCACTCGTCGAGCAGGCTGGAGTCGGTCTGGCGGACGACGGCGCCGAGCCACGCGACCAGGTCCTCGAGCTCGTCGGTGCGGGCCCGGTCCGGGACGGTCTGGCGCAGCGCACGGTAGGCGTCGGACAGGTAGCGCAGCAGCAGCCCCTCGCTGCGCGCGAGCCCGTAGGCCGCGACGTACTCGGGGAAGGTCATCGCCTGCTCGTACAGGTCGCGCACCACGGTCTTCGGCGACAGCGGCGACTCGGCGATCCAGGGGTGGGTGCGGGCGTAGAGCGTGTACGTCGCCTCCAGCAGCTCCTCGAGCGGCTTGGGCCAGGTCACGTCGTCGAGCAGCTCGATCCGCTCGTCGTACTCGACGCCGTCGGCCTTCATCTCGGCCACCGCCTCCCCGCGCGCCTTGAACTGCTGGGCGAGCAGCACCGGCCTAGGGTCCTCCAGGGTCGCCTCGACCACCGAGACCACGTCGAGCGCGTAGGTCGCCGCCTCGGGGTCGAGGGTGTCGAACGTCGCGAGCGCGTAGGTCGACAGCGGCTGGTTGAGCGCGAACCCGTCCTGCAGGTCCTCGACCAGCCGGCACCGGGTGCCCTCCGCCCCGTCGGTCTGCAGCACCACACCGGCGGTGACCAGGCTGCGGTACTGGGCGACCGCGCGCCGCACCAGCCGCACCTGGCTGCGGCCGTCCTCGTGGTTGTCGCGGAGCAGGTGCCGCAGCGCCGCGAACGGGTCGCCGTCGCGGGCCAGCACGTTGAGCAGCATCGCGTGGGTGACCCGCATCCGGGAGACGAGCGCCTCGGGCTCGGCCTCGACCAGCCGGTCGAAGGTGGCCCGGCTCCAGGTGACCTGCCCCTCGGGGGGCTTCTTGCGCTGCACCTTGCGCAGCTTCTTGGGGTCGTCGCCGGCCTTGGCGACGGCCTGGCGTTCTCGACGACGTGGTCGGGGGCCTGCACCACGACGGTGCCGGCGGTGTCGTAGCCGGCGCGGCCGGCCCGTCCGGCGATCTGGTGGAACTCCCGCGCCTTGAGGACCCGCTGCCGGCGCCCGTCGTACTTCGTCAGGCCGGTGAGCACCACGGTGCGGATCGGCACGTTGATGCCGACGCCGAGGGTGTCGGTGCCGCAGATGACCTTGAGCAGCCCGGCCTGGGCGAGCGTCTCGACGAGCCGGCGGTACTTCGGCAGCATCCCCGCGTGGTGCACGCCGATGCCGTGCCTGACCAGCCGGGACAGCGTCTTGCCGAAGCCGGGGCCGAAGCGGAACCCCGCCGATCAGCTCGGCGATCCGGTCGCGCTGCTCGCGGGTGGCCACGTGCACCGAGGTGAGCGCCTGGGCACGTTCGAGGGCGGCCGCCTGGGTGAAGTGCACGACGTACACCGGCGCCTGGTGGGTGGTGAGCAGCTCCTCGAGCGTCTCGTGCAGCGGGGTCTCGGCCCAGGCGTAGGACAGCGGCACCGGCCGCTCCATCGAGCTGACCACCGCGGTCTCGCGGCCGGTACGCCGGGTCAGGTCGTCGCGGAAGAAGCCGACGTCGCCGAGGGTCGCCGACATCAGGAGGAACTGCGCGTGCGGCAGCTCGAGCAGCGGCACCTGCCACGCCCAGCCGCGGTCCGGCTCGGCGTAGAAGTGGAACTCGTCCATCACCACCTGGCCGATGTCGGCGGCGGCACCCTCGCGCAGCGCCTGGTTGGCGAGGATCTCCGCGGTGCAGCAGATCACCGGGGCGTCCCGGTTGACCGCCGCGTCGCCGGTGAGCATGCCGACGTTCTCGGGGCCGAAGACCTCGCAGAGCGCGAAGAACTTCTCGCTCACCAGCGCCTTGATCGGCGCCGTGTAGTAGGTCCGCTCGCCGCGGGCGAGGGCGGTGGCGTGCGCGGCGGTCGCGACCAGGCTCTTCCCCGAGCCGGTCGGGGTGGACAGGATCACGTTGCTGCCGGTGAGGATCTCCAGGAACGCCTCGTCCTGCGCGGGGTACAGCGTGATCCCCCGGTCCTCGGCCCAGGTGGTGAACACCTCGTAGACGGCGTCCGGGTCGGGGGCGCGGCGTACACCGGGATCGGGCGTGGGGAGCAGCTCGGTGAGGGTCATCAGGGTGTCATCGTCCCTGATCGCCACGGGCGACCCCGGACAGGTGCCCGGTCGTTGGGGTCGCCGGTCTGCTACTGCTGGGTGGTCGCTGCCTGCTCGGGCAGCAGCCCGAGCTGGGCCATCATGGATCCGCTGTCGAAGTACGTGCGCTGCCGGTAGACCTTGCCCTCCCGGAACTCGAGCACGTCGCACAGCTTCAGCGTGACCGCCTTGCCGGTGGCCGGGATGTCGCCCATCGAGGTCCTCATGGTCTCGGTGTGCGTCCCCCGCCCGGTGAACTCGACGATGACGGTGTCGCCCGCCGCGAGCATCTTGTCGATCTCGATGCGCCCGTCCGGGAACCCGTCCGCCCAGTTGCGGTTGTACTCCAGTGAGCCTTCGCGGCCCTTGAACACCTCACCGGTGCCGACGACGAGCAGCTCGCCACCGTCGGCCACCAGGTCGGCGACATCGTCGAAGGCGCGTTCGTTCCAGCCGTCGTACAGCCTGCGTGCGATGGAAAGGTTGTCTGCCATGTGAGCCTCCGCTCCGGCACCTGCCCGTCTCCGACCGTAGGCGCGCGCCGCGGACGCGGGAATAGCGTGTTTGGGCCCCTCCCTCCCGGGCAACCCCTCCGAAGAGGAGGTCGCCGTGTTCCCGTCGCGATACATGCCCTGCCCGACCTGCGGAGCGTCGGTCGAGCGCACGCAGGCGGAGAACCACGCCTGCGACCCGGAGCGCGTGTTGGACCACCGGATGTTCCTGCTGCGCGAGGAGGTCACGGCGCTCGAGCGGCAGTTCGAGGCCTTCACCGGCACTCGCGAGGGCCGGCTCGAGGTGTGGGTGGCCTCCCGGCAGGTGCGCTCCTCCCGGCAGAAGTAGGTCCGCGGCCGGCGCCTAGGGTGACCGGGTGCGCATCGCCACCTGGAACGTCAACTCGCTCCGCTCCCGCATCGACCGCGTCGAGGCCTTCCTGCAGCGTCACGACGTCGACGTGCTCGCCCTGCAGGAGACGAAGGCGCGCGAGGACCAGCTGCCGCTGATGGGGCTGCAGGCGCTCGGGTACGACGTCGCCGCGGCCGGCACCAACCAGTGGAACGGCGTCGCGATCCTCAGCAGGGTCGGCCTCGACGACGTCCAGGTCGGCTTCGACGGGATGCCCGGCTGGGGCGAGCCGATGGCCGCCGAGTCCCGGGCGCTCGGGGCGGTGTGCGGCGGGGTGCGGATCTGGTCGCTCTACGTCCCCAACGGGCGCAAGGTGGACGACCCGCACTACGTCTACAAGCTGGACTGGCTCGCGCAGCTGCGCTCGGCGGCCAAGGCGTGGCTCGAGGACGACACGGCGCTGGTCGGCGACTGGAACATCGCACCCCTCGACGAGGACGTGTTCGACATCGCGGCCGTTCGCGAAGGACACGCACGTCACCCCGCCGGAGCGGGCCGCGTTCCAGGCCTTCCTCGACGACGGGTACGTCGACGTCGTCCGCCCGCACGCGCCCGGGCCGGGCGTCTACACCTACTGGGACTACTACCGGCAGCGCTTCGAGCGCAACCGCGGCATGCGCATCGACTTCGTGCTCGGCTCCCCGCGCCTGGCCGAGCGGGTGGTGGCGGCGAGCATCGACCGCGACGAGCGCGCCGGCAAGGGCGCCAGCGACCACGCGCCCGTGATCGTCGACCTGGACTGACCCGCCACCCACCGGGCCCGCGCGGCGCCGGGCTCCTGTCGGTGCCCCTCGGCATCCTGGCGGCATGGACCTCGCCACGACGTTCCCCCAGCTGGTCACGCTGCTGCTCGTCATGCTCCTCGTCGGGCTCGGTCTCGGCACGGTCGGCGGCTGGCTGCTGGCCCGCGGACGGTCTCGCGGGCACGACGCCGCGATCGCCCGGCGCGAGCTCGAGGCGCGGGTCGCCGAGCACGCCGTCGTCCGCGACGGGCTGGAGCGGCTGCACGACCAGCTGCGCGACGTCGAGCAGCACCGGGTGTCGTGGCAGAGCCAGCTCAGGCAGCAGGTGGAGGAGGTGCGGCACTCCACCGACTCGCTGCGCCGCGAGACCTCCTCGCTGTCGACCGCGCTGCGCCGGCCGCAGGTCCGCGGCCGCTGGGGCGAGCTCCACCTGCGCCGCGCCGTCGAGCTGGCCGGGCTGGTGCCGCGCTGCGACTTCGACGAGCAGGTGTCGGTGCGCCGTGACGACGCCGGCGCTGCGACCCGACCTGGTGGTGCACCTCGCCGGCGGCAAGCAGGTCGTCGTCGACGCCAAGGTGCCGCTCGACGCGTTCCTCGACGCGACCTCCGCCGACGACGAGGAGGAGCAGCTGGCGCACCTGCGCCGGCACGCCCGCCAGCTGCGCCAGCACGTCGACGCGCTCTCCGGCAAGGCCTACTGGCGCAGCCTCCCGGCCACGCCGGAGTTCGTCGTGCTGTTCGTGCCCGGCGAGTCGTTCCTGTCCGCGGCGCTGGAGGCCGACCCCGCCCTGATCGAGTACGCCGCGACGCGGCAGGTCGTGCTGGCGACCCCGACGACGCTGATCGCGCTGCTGCGCACGGTCGCCCACGCCTGGACCCAGGAGGCGCTGGCCGACAAGGCGCCGGGAGATCCACACCCTGGGCCGCGAGCTGCACGAGCGGATCGCGACGATGGGCGACCACCTCGACCGGGTGGGCCGGTCCCTGACCGCCGCGGTCGGCGCCTACAACCGGGCCGTCGGCTCGCTGGAGTCGCGGGTGCTGGTCTCGGCGCGGCGGCTGCAGGACCTCGAGGTGACGGACGAGGAGCTGCCCAGCCCGGGTGCGGTCACGGAGGCACCGCGACCAGCTGCAGCGCCGCCGAGCTGCTCGACGCGGTGGCCGAGCCTCGACCCGAGGTCCCGGATGGTCCGGCGGCCCCGGGGTCACCCGGGACGGGTCGGGCGCCGGGCGCCGGCCGACGCACCGCCTGAGGACGCCGCAGCCGGCGCACCGCGTTCGGCGCGTCGCCGCAGGTCAGACGCGTCGCCGCCCTAGTTTGGGGGCGTGAGCAGCGCCGGCACGGCTCCGCGACGGACCCTCTGGGAGGAGGGTCGGCATCCGGGTCGCCTGGTGCGGACGATCGCGGCGGCGGTCCTGCTGGCGGTGGCGTTCGTGGACACCGCGGTCTTCGACCGGCTCACGGTGGCGTTCGACGTCGCGTTCGTGCTCACCTGCGTCGCCGCGGCCCTGGCCGTCCGGCCGCGCGACTTCTTCGTCGTCGGGGTGCTGCCGCCGCTGTCGATGCTGGTGATCGTGCTGGTCCTGGCGCTGTTCGACCGGGTCGCGGTGGCCGAGCCGACCGACGGGCTGGTCCAGGCGACCGTGTCCGGGCTGGCCCACCACGCGGGGGCCCTGGTGGTCGGCTACACGCTGACGCTGGCGGTGCTGGCGCTGCGCCAGGTCGCCTACCGCAACGCGGGCACGATCCGCTCCGGCGCCCGCCCGGTGCCCTCGGGTTCCCCGGGCGTCACGCCCACCCGCACCACGGCACCCCCGACGGCTCAGCCATCTCATGTGGGCATCCCGGCCCAGCCGGGCCCGTCACCGGAGCACCGGCTCCGCGACGTCCGCTGAACCGCCGACTGCCAGGCTCGGGCCCCACTCAGGAGGCGAGAACCTGGCAGTCGCGGGGAAGGTCAGCGGGTGCGGGTGCTCTGGGAGAACGACGCCGCGCTGTGGCCACCGGAGGTCCTGCTGCCGCCGCCCTGGGCGGCACCCGCCGTGCGACCGCGGCTGCCGCGGCTGCCACCGTTGCGGCCCGAGGGGTTCGCACCCGCGGACGCGCCCGAGCCCGAGCCACGGCCTCCGGACCGGGAAGCCGAGGCCTTGCCGCCGCCGCTGCGGCCGCGCGACGAGCCGGAGCGTGAGCCGCCGCTGCGGGAGCCGCGACCGGACCCGGCGGACGGGACGGTCTCGGCGGGGAGGTCCGCGACGGCCACGAAGGCGCGCTCACCGGGGGCGATGTCGTTCAGCAGGGCGTGGCCCGCACCCACCTTGGTGATGGTGGGCTTGATGCCGGCCCTACGGGTCAGGTCCCGGACGTCCGAGACCTGGGCGTCGAGCATCATCGTGACGACGGTGCCGGAGGCACCGGCGCGCGCCGTGCGGCCGGACCGGTGCAGGTAGGCCTTGTGCTCGACCGGCGGGTCCGCGTGCACCACGAGCCCGACATCGTCGACGTGGATGCCGCGAGCGGCGATGTCGGTGGCGACCAGCGTGGTGGCCCGCCCGGAGGAGAACGCCTCCAGGTTCCGGCTGCGCGCCCCCTGCGAGAGGTTGCCGTGCAGCTCGACGGCGGGCACGCCGCGCATCGACAGCTGGCGGGCCAGCGACTTGGCGCCGCGCTTGGTGCGGGTGAACATGACCGTGCGGCCCGGCGCGGCAGCCAGGTCGGTGATCACGTCCAGCCGGGCGGTCGGCGTCACGTGCAGCACGTGGTGCGTCATGGTGCCGACCGGCGACCGGTCGGAGTCGACGCTGTGCACGACCGGGTCGGTGAGGTAGCGCTTCACCAGCACGTCCACCCCGGCGTCCAGGGTGGCGGAGAACAGCATGCGCTGGCCGTCCCCGGGGGTGCGGTCGAGGATCCGGCGTACGCCGGGCAGGAACCCGAGGTCGGCCATGTGGTCCGCCTCGTCGAGCACGGTGACCTCGACCTGGCCCAGGTCGGCGTGACCGGAGCGGAGGTGGTCCTCGAGCCGGCCGGGGCAGGCGATGACGATGTCCACGCCGTTGCGCAGCGACTGGATCTGCCGGGCCGGCTTGACGCCGCCGAAGATGGTCATCGAGCGCAGCCCGAGGACCTTGGCCAGCGGCGCGAGCGACGCCTCGATCTGGGTGACGAGCTCACGGGTGGGCGCGAGGATCAGGCCGCGCGGCGCCTTGGACTTCGTGCCGCGGCCGCTGGCGGCCAGCCGGGCCAGCATCGGCAGCACGAAGGCGTAGGTCTTGCCCGAGCCGGTGCGGCCCCGCCCGAGGACGTCGCGCCCGGCCAGGGAGTCGGGCAGCGTCGCGCGCTGGATGGGGAAGGGGGTGTCGATGCCCGCCTCGGCGAGCACCGCGACCAGTGCCGGAGGCAGGTCGAAGTCCGCGAAGGAGGCAGGGGTGGACGAGGCGAGGGGGCGGGTATCCGCCATGGGTAACAGCTCCGAAGATCGATGGGTCGTCCTGCCCGGCGCGGGAACTCGTGCCCGCGGCGCTCGGTGGATGACGAGAAAGAAGCGACCCGAGGCAGAACGGATGGGGCCGCTGTGCCCAGCCTAGGGGTCGCGGACCCGGTCTGACGAACTCACCACGGTGAGTCCCGTCACCTTCAGCCGCGGGCCCGCTCCGCGGCGCGCATGTCGCGGCGCAGCTCGGGAGGCAGCGCGAAGATCAGCGACTCCTCCGCCGAGTGCACCGCCTGTGCGTCCGGGTAGCCGCGCTCGGCGAGGAAGGCCAGCACGCCCTCGACGAGGTCCTCGGGCACGGACGCCCCGGAGGTGACGCTGACCCGCTCGACGCCGTCGAGCCATGCCTCGTCGATCTCGCTCGCGTCGTCCACCCGGTAGGCCGCCTTGGCGCCGGCCTCCAGCGCGACCTCGACGAGGCGCACGGAGTTGGAGGAGTTGCCGGAGCCCACCACGATCACCAGGTCCGCCGCGCGGGAGATCTCCTTGATCGCCGTCTGCCGGTTCTGGGTGGCGTAGCAGATGTCGTCCGAGGGCGGGTCCAGCAGCTCCGGGAACCGCTGCCGGATCGCGTCGACGATGGTCAGGGTCTCGTCGACCGACAGCGTGGTCTGGGACAGCCAGGCGACCTTCGCCGGGTCGCGTACGACGAGTGTCGGCGACGTCGTCGGGGGTCTGCACGAGCTGGATGTGCTCGGGGGCCTCGCCGGCGGTGCCCTCGACCTCCTCGTGCCCCTCGTGGCCGATCAGCAGGATGTCGTAGTCCTCGTTGGCGAACCGCCGGGCCTCGTGGTGCACCTTGGTGACGAGCGGGCAGGTGGCGTCGATGGTCTTCAGCGACCGCTCCTCGGCCTGCCGGTGCACCTCCGGGGACACGCCGTGGGCGGAGAACACCACGGTGGCGCCCGCGGGCACCTCGGCGACCTCCTCGACGAAGACGGCCCCGCGGGACTCGAGGTCGGCCACCACGTGCTTGTTGTGCACGATCTGCTTGCGCACGTAGACCGGCGCGCCGTACAGGTCGAGCGCCTTCTCGACCGTGATCACGGCCCGGTCGACACCGGCGCAGTAGCCGCGCGGCGCGGCGAGCAGCACCGCGCGGTCGGCCTCGGCCGGGTCGAGGACAGGGGGGATCCCCAGGTCGGACGTAGTCATGCGACCCATCGTAGGTGCTGGCCCGTAGGGTGCTCCCGTCCGGAGTGCGCCGACGGCCGGGAGGTGACATGGGTCTCGACACGTCCCCCGAGCAGCCTGCCCCCGTGCGCCAGATCGCGAACCTGATCGCCGGGTGGGTGGACCGGCTCGGCGCCGTCTGGGTGGAGGGGCAGGTCGCCCAGCTCAGCCGCCGGCAGGGCATGAACACCGTCTTCCTCACGCTGCGCGACGCGGTCGCCGACGTCTCGGTGCCGGTCACCTGCTCCCGCCAGCTCTTCGACTCCCTCAACCCGCCCGTGGTCGAGGGCGCCGAGCGTGGTGGTCCACGCCAAGCCCTCCTACTACGCCAACCGCGGCACCCTCTCGCTGCGGGCCGCCGACATCCGGATGGTCGGGCTCGGCGAGCTGCTCGCCCGCATCGAGCGCCGCCGGCAGCTGCTCGCCGCCGAGGGGCTGTTCGCACAGGAGCGCAAGCGCCCGCTGCCCTTCCTGCCGCGCTGCGTCGGCCTCGTCACCGGCGGCGGTTCGGCCGCCGAGCGCGACGTCCTCGAGGTGGCGCGACGGCGCTGGCCGGCGGTCGACTTCCGGGTCGTGCACACCGCCGTGCAGGGCCCCAACGCGGCCGCCGAGGTGATGGCCGCCCTCGACCGTCTCGACCGCGACAGCGAGTCGACGTCATCGTGGTCGCGCGGGGAGGCGGCTCGGTGGAGGACCTGCTGCCGTTCTCCGACGAGGGCCTGGTCCGGGCGGTCTTCGCCGCCCGCACGCCGGTGGTGTCGGCGATCGGCCACGAGCCGGACAGCCCGCTGCTCGACCTGGTCGCCGACCGGCGGGCCGCCACCCCGACCGACGCGGCCAAGACGGTCGTCCCCGACGTCGTCGAGGAGAGCGAGCGGATCGCGCACGCGCGCGCCCGGATCCGCTCCACGATGCGCGCCTGGCTCGACCGAGAGCGGCACCAGCTCGACGCGCTGCGGGCCCGGCCCAGCCTGGCCGACCCGGGCCGGGGTCTCGAGGAGCGCCACGCGGAGGTGGCCCAGCTGCGCGACCGGTCGCGGCGGTCGCTGCACCATCGCCTCGACCGCGCCGACGACGACCTGGCCCACCAGCTCGCACGGGTGCGCGGCCTGTCCCCGCTCGCCACCCTGCGCCGCGGCTACGCCGTCGTCCAGGACGCCGACGGGCACGTGGTCACCTCCCCGGCGCAGACCGCCGTCGGGGCGCAGCTGCGGGTGCGCGTGGCCGGCGGCCGGCTCGGCGTACTCGTGGAGGACACCCACCCCGAGCCCGTTCCAGACGAGGAGCCCATCGATGAGCAGCAGTGAGCAGCCCGAGCTGTCCTACGAGGAGGCCCGTGAGGAGCTGATCGACGTGGTCCGGCGTCTCGAGTCCGGCGGCGGCACGCTGGAGGAGTCGCTCGCGCTGTGGGAGCGCGGCGAGAAGCTGGCGACCGTCTGCCAGGGCTGGCTCGACGGGGCCAGGACCCGGCTCGACGCCGCGATCGCCCGAGGACGCCGCCGACGACGAGTGAACCGTCGACGTCTCAGCGCAGCGAGGCGGTGAAGTCGACGAGGACGCCGACCGGGCACCTGGTGACCCACGACGAGCGTGGTGATGCCGGACTCCCGGCGCACCAGCGCGAGGTCGCCCCCCTCGTCGGACCAGGTCTCCCACTCGGCGCCGGCCACGTCCACGGGCTCGCCGCGCTCGGCGTCCTCGTCGACGTGCTCGGCCACCATCGCGGTCACCGACGCGGCCGCCTGCTCGAGGCCGACGTACCGCTCGTCATCGGTCAGCATCCCGAGGTGCCACCGCTCGGCCTTCCCGGGGACGTAGCGCGCCGTGGTCGCGATCCAGCCCTCCGGCAGCCGCTCGGGGCGAGCACGTCGAAGGTCGCCTCGCCGCGCGCGAACCGCGCGTCGGCGGCGTAGTCGACCGCCCGCACCGGGCTGGCCGGCTCGTTGCGGTTCAGGTCCCGGAAGCCGACGAAGCGCGACCACGACGACCAGCAGCACGATCAGCGCGCCGACCATGCCGGCGGCCGACCGCTGGTATCTCCCTGCCTGTCCGCTCACGCGACAATTCTCCCAGCCGCCCCCAGGCCGCCCGGCCCCGCCCCGCAGGCCGGGGCGGACCGTCGCTTCCGCAGATGCGGGTCAGCCCTGGGGTTCTGACCGCATCTGCGGCATCATGTGAGCGTGACCATCTACCGAGTTGCGGAAGCGGCGGACGCTGCTCGGGGTCAGCGACGACACCGTGCGCCGCTGGATCGAGGCGGGCCGGCTCGGGGCCGCGACCGGTGACGACGGCCGGCTGCACGTCGCCGGCGCCGACCTGGCCGCGCTGGCCCGGTCCCTCGCCGACACCCACCCCGACGGCACCCCGCGCGCGGCCGCCGTCAGCGCCCGCAACCGCCTGCGCGGCATCGTCACCGCGGTCAAGAAGGACGCCGTGATGGCCCAGGTCGAGATGGTCTGCGGGCCCTACCGGATGGTCTCGTTGATGAGCACCGAGGCCGCCGACGAGCTCGGGCTCGAGCCGGGGGTCCTGGCGCTCGCGTCCGTGAAGTCCACCAACGTCGTCGTGGAGCTGCCGTGAGCCCGACCGCCCGGGCCCGGCTCCCCGTCGCCCTCGCGGCCGTCCTCGCGCTGGCCGGCTGCGGCGGGGCCGGCTCGTCCGAGGACGGCGGCACCCTCACCGTGCTCGCCGCGGCGTCCCTCACCGAGAGCTTCGACGGTCCTCGCCGACGAGTTCGAGACCCGCCACCAGGGAGTGCGCGTCGAGCTGGCCTTCGACTCCAGCGCCACCCTCGCCGAGCAGGTCAACCAGGGTGCGCCCGGCGACGTGCTCGCCACCGCCGACGAGCGGACGATGTCCCTGGTCGCGGATGCGGGCAACACCGCCGGGCCGCCGCGCCGCTTCGCCACCAACCGGCTCGTGCTCGTGGTGCCCGCCGACGACCCGGCGGGAGTCGACGAGCTGGCCGACCTCGACCGCGGTGACGTCGACTTCGTGGTGTGCGTGCCCTCGGCCCCCTGCGGCGCGCTGGCCACCGCGGTCCTCGACGGTCAGGGGATCCGCGCCGACCCGGCCAGCGAGGAGGTCGACGTGAAGGCGGTGCTGTCCAAGGTCGTGCTCGGGGAGGCCGACGCGGGGCTCGTCTACACGAGCGACGCGGTGGCCGCCGGCGACCGGGTGCGGGCCGTCCCGGTGCCGGCCGACGAGGGGGCGGTCACCGCCTACCCGATCGCCGTCACGGCCGGGGCAGCCGAGCCGGACCTCGCCCGGGACTGGGTCGACCTCGTGCTCTCCGGGGAGGGCCGGCGCGCCCTGGCCGACGCCGGGTTCGGCCCGCCGTGAGGGGCGGCTCCGGGGCCGCCCTCGGGCGCGCCCCGCTGACCCTGGTGGTGCCGGGGCTGCTCGCGGTCGCCTTCCTCGGCGTGCCGCTGGTCGCGCTGGTGCTGCGGGTCGCCCTGGTCGGGTCTCCTCGACCGGCTCGACTCAGCCGGAGGTGCTCGACGCGCTCCGGCTCTCCCTGGTCACCTCGCTCGCGGCGGTCGGCGTGGTCACGGTCGTCGGCATCCCGCTCTCGTGGCTGCTGGCCCGCGTGGAGTTCCCCGGCCGCACGCTGCTGCGGGCGCTGGTGATCGTGCCGCTGGTGCTGCCGCCGGTGGTGGCAGGCGTGGCGCTGCTGTCGGCGTTCGGCCGTCGCGGGCTGGTCGGCGGACCGCTGTACGACGCGTTCGGCCTCACGCTGCCGTTCACCACCCTCGCCGTGGTCATCGCCCACGCCTTCGTGTCGCTGCCGTTCTTCGTGCTCAGCGTCGAGGGGGCGATGCGCGCGACCGACCGCGAGCTCGACGTGGTGGCGGCGACGCTCGGCGCCAGCCGCTGGACCACCTTCCGTCGGGTGACGCTGCCGCTGGCCGGGCCCGGCGTGCTCGCCGGCCTGGTGCTCGCCTGGGCCCGGGCGCTCGGCGAGTTCGGCGCCACCATCACGTTCGCCGGCAACTACCCCGGCACCACCCGCACGATGCCGAACGCGATCTACGTGGCGCTGCAGACCGACCAGGAGGCGGCGGTGGTGCTCAGCGTGATCCTGATGGTGGTCTCGGTGGCCGCGCTCGCGCTGATGCGGGAGCGCTGGTTCGACCGGGCGCTGCAGGGCGGGAGGGCGCGATGAGCACGCTCGACGCCCACGTCGTGGTCCGCCGGCCCGGGCACACGGTCGACGTCCGCCTGCGTGCCGAGCCCGGCGACGTGATCGCGGTCATCGGGCCGAACGGCGCCGGCAAGTCCACCCTGGTGCGGGCGCTCGCCGGCCTGGTGCCTCTCGACGACGGCGAGGTCCGGCTCGGGGAGACGGTGTGGGACGGGGACGGGGTCCGGGTCGACACCCGGCGCCGCGACCTGGGCGTGGTCTTCCAGGACGGGCTGCTCTTCCCGCACCTCGACGCGCTCGGCAACGCCGCCTTCGGGCCCCGCAGCCGCGGCCGCCCCCGGCGGGACGCCGAGCGGCACGGCCGGGAGTGGCTGGACCGGCTCGGCGTCGGGGACCTCGCCCACCGGCGCCCCGCGGAGCTGTCCGGCGGCCAGGCGCAGCGAGTGGCGATCGCCCGAGCGCTGGCCGGGGAGCCGCGGCTGCTGCTGCTCGACGAGCCGCTCTCGGCCCTCGACGTCGGTGTGGCCATGGCGCTGCGCACTCGAGCTCGGCCGGCACCTCACGGACTACGACGGGGTCGCCGTGCTCGTGACGCACGACGCGATCGACGCGCTCACCCTGGCCAACCGGGTGCTCGTCCTGGACGACGGCGCGGTCGCCCAGGAGGGGGCGCCCCCCGAGGTGGCCGCGCAGCCCCGCACCGCGCACGTGGCGCGGCTGGTCGGCCTCAACGTGCTGGCCGGCACCAGCGCGGGCACCTCCATCCGGGTCCCCGGCGGCCTGGAGGTGGTCTCGGCGACGCCGTACGACGGCCCGGTCAACGCCTGCTTCAGTCCCGCCGCCGTCACGCTCACCGTCGAGCGGCCGTCGGCTCGGCACGGAACCGGTGGGCGGGGACCGTGACCTCCGCCGGCTCACCGCACGGCCCGGCGGTCCGGGTGCACCTCGACGTGGGGGCCGGACTCTTCGCCGACGTGACCCCCGAGTCGGCCGCCGCCCTCGGCCTCTCCCCCGGCGCCGCGGTCTGGGCGTCGGTGAAGGCGACCGAGATCGGGTCCACGGGACGCAGGTCATGGCCTAGGCTGCCGACATGTCAGACGCCCCCCAAGCGCACCTGTCCCCCGGACTGACCGCGGCCCACGAGGCCCCCGACCGCAACCTCGCACTCGAGCTGGTGCGGGTCACCGAGGCCGCCGCGATGGCGGCCGGCCGGTGGGTCGGCCAGGGCGACAAGAACGGCGCCGACGGCGTCGCGGTCAACGCCATGCGCGCGCTGATCTCCACCGTCGGCATGCGCGGGGTCGTGGTCATCGGCGAGGGCGAGAAGGACAACGCCCCGATGCTCTACAACGGCGAGGAGGTCGGCGACGGCAGCGGGCCCGAGTGCGACGTCGCCGTCGACCCGATCGACGGGACCACCCTGACCGCCAAGGGCATGGCCAACGCGATCGCCGTGATGGCGGTCGCGCCGCGCGGCACGATGTACGACCCGTCGGCCGTGTTCTACATGGAGAAGCTCGTCACCGGGCCCGAGGCCGCCGACGTCGTCGACATCCGCTACCCCGTGGCCGAGAACATCCACCAGGTCGCCAAGGCCAAGGGCAGCACCCCCGAGGACGTCACCGTCGTGCTGCTCGACCGGCCGCGTCACGCGGACCTCGTCGAGGAGATCCGCGCCACCGGCGCCCGCATCAAGTTCATCGTCGACGGCGACGTGGCGGGGGCGATCATGGCCGCGCGCGAGGGCACCGGCATCGACCTGCTGCTCGGCATCGGCGGCACGCCGGAGGGCATCATCGCCGCCTGCGCCATGAAGTGCCTCGACGGCGTCATCCAGGGCCGGCTGTGGCCCAAGGACGACGCGGAGCGGCAGCGGGCCATCGACGCCGGCCACGACCTCGACCGGGTGCTGCTCCACCGACGACCTGGTGACCGGCGACGACGTCTTCTTCGTCGCCACCGGGATCACCGACGGCGAGCTCATGCAGGGCGTCCGCTACCGCGCCGGCGGCTGCAGCACCCACTCGCTGGTGATGCGCTCGCGCAGCGGCACGATCCGCTCGATCACCTCCGAGCACAAGCTGCGCAAGCTGAAGTCGTACGCCGCCGTCGACTTCGAGCACTGAGGGCGTCCCGTGCCGGACACGTCGCCCTTCGTCGTGGTCGGCGAGGCGCTCGTCGACATCGTCGTACCCGTGCGGGGCGAGCACGAGCGACGCGCCCGGCGGCTCGCCGCTCAACGTGGCGGTGGGGCTGTCCCGGCTCGGGACTCGACACGCTGCTGGTCACCGAGCTCGGCGACGACGACTACGGCCGGCTCGTGCACGAGCACGTCACCGGCAGCGGCGTGACGCTGCACGAGGAGCAGCGTCGGCCCGGGCCGCGGTCACCAGCACGGCCACCGCGCACCTCGACGAGACGAACGCCGCGACCTACGAGTTCGACCTCTGCTGGACCCTCGGCGAGCGCACCCTCCCGCCGGGGGCACGAGGGCTGCACGTCGGCTCCATCGGCGCCTCCCTCCGTCCCGGGCCGGGACGCCGTGGTCGACCTGGTCGACCAGGCAGCCGACGCCGGCACCTGGTCTCAGCTACGACCCCAACGCACGCCCGGTCTTCCTGCCGCCGGCGCCGCAGGCGTGCGCGGACCTGAACCAGGTCGCCTCGCCGCCCACCTGGTGAAGCTGAGCGACGAGGACGTGCACGCGTTCGCCCCGTCCAGCACGCCGGCCGAGGTTGCGGAGCACCTGCTCCACAACGGGCGCACCCGGCTGGTGGTGGTCACCCACGGCGGCACCGCCGCCGAGGCCTACACACACGCGGGCTCGGTGCGGGTGCCCTCCCCGCGCGTGGACGTGGTCGACACGGTCGGCGCGGGCGACTCGTTCATGGCGTGCGCTGATCGCCGTCGTCCTCGAGTGGGGCCTCGACCTCGACCGGGACCGGCTCGACGGCGCTGCTCGAGGCGGCCCACACGGTCGCCGCGGATCACCTGCTCGCGGCGCGGGGCTAACCCGCCGACCCGTCGGAGCTGCCGACCGGCTGGCCGGGCTGACGCCGCGCTCGAGCCGGGCGCGGTGCGGGGCGAGCGTCGAGGCGACGACGTCGAGGACGGACGGGTCGAAGGCCATCCCCAGGTGGCTGGTGCGCACCTCGACGGTCCGGGCCTGCGGGTCCAGGCAGCCGCGCCAGTCGACGATGCCGTCGCGCCGGGAGAAGACCGAGGTGAAGGCCACGCCGGTGCCGGATCGGGCTGCGCGCCTCCTCCCAGCTGGTCCCGTGCGCAGTCACCGGAGGTGCAGTCGGCGCCCATCACCGCGCCGAGGCCCGCCCGTCTGCAGGCGGACCACCAGCGCCACGTCGAGCAGCAGCACCGGGTGGGCGGCACCGGGAGCCAGGAGCGGGCTGCCGAGCGTGACGATCCCCTCGCACCAGGTCGGGCCGGCGGGCGGCCACCCCGCGGGCCAGCAGCCCGCCGAGGCTGTGCCCGACGACGAGTGACCCGACGGCCGCGCTTGGCCGCGACCGCCTCGATCCGCTGCTCCAGCGCCTCGGTCGCCGCCTGCGGGTGCAGCCGACGTTGGCGTGCATCGCCGAGCGGTAGGTGCGGTGACCGAGCGAACGCAGGTGCCTGGCCATCGAGCGTCAGCGAGCCGTCGCCGGCCAGGAACCCCGGGACCAGCACGACCGGCGGGAGCCTGGTCGGGGTCGGGTGCCGGTCGGCGTAGGGCGGCCTCAGTCCCCGGCCGAGCCGGTCCCGGGCGCCGCGGACCGACGAACCGGGCGGCCTCGGTGACCACGCTGCCCTCCCGCGCGATCGCCCGCAGCCCCCGCGGCCCGGCGAAGCCCGGCGGGCAGAGGAACGTCGCCATCGGTGACTCCACATCTGCGACGGTAGCCACATCCGCACCAGTTGAATCGGAAATGTGCAATTTCGTCACCGGGTCGGTACGAATCGAGACTCGATAGACTGCGAAGGCATGTCCCAGACTCGAGGAGGCGCATGTCCCGCCGCAGACCGTCCGTCAGGTCGCGGAGCTCCGAGGAGCGGTTCGCCACGGTCGCGAGCCGTCAGGGGACCTCGAGCTCTGCTACCAGACCTTCGGGGACCCCGCGGCCGAGCCGATGCTGCTGGTGATGGGACTGGGCGGGCCGATGACCTGGTGGGACCCCGCGCTCTGCCGCTGCTCGCGCGAGCGCGGCTTCTACGTGATCCGCTACGACAACCGCGACACCGGCCGGTCCAGCCGCGTGCGCGGCCGCGTGACCCGGGCCGGCCTGGTCCGCTCCTTCGTGGGGCCGGCGGCGCGCCGCCGTACCACCTGATCTCGACCTGGCCGACGACGGCATCGCGCTGCTCGACCACCTCGGGCGTCGAGGCGGCCCACGTGGTCGGCGTCTCGATGGGCGGCATGATCGCCCAGACGATGGCCGTGCACCGCCCCGACCGGGTGCGCTCGCTGACCTCCATCATGTCCACGACCGGCCGCCGCACGTCGGCTGGCAGGACCCCCGGCTGCTGCCGATGCTGCTGGCCCGCCGCGCCGCGGCTCGCGGGAGCAGTACATCGAGACCACGGTCGCGGTTCTGGCGGGTGATCGGCTCGCCGATGTACCCCGACACCGTCGAGGCCGTCCGGCGAGCGGGCCGCCGACACCTGGGACCGCGGCGTCACGCCGTCGGGCGTCGCCCGGCAGATGTCGGCGATCCTGGCGCAGCCGGACCGCACCCGGGCCCTGCGGAGCTGGACCTCCCCACCCTGGTCGTCCACGGCTGAGCGACCGGATGGTGCACGTCTCCGGGGGCCGGGCGACCGCGGCCACGCGTCCGCGGCTCCGAGCTGCTGCTGGTGCCGGGCATGGGCCACGACCTCCGCGCGAGCTGTACGAGACCTTCGTCGACGCGATCACCCGCACCGCCGCCCGGGCGACGTGGCCCGGCGGAGCCACGGTCGTGGAGCGCGCCGAGGAGACCGCCTCGGGCGACCGGGCGGGACGCGCCCGTGGAGACCGGGCAGGCGGGGCGCGGGCAGTCGGGGCTCCGGCGGACGGTGCCCACGCGGCCGGCGGCGCCTCCTAGTCGGGGAGCCCGTCGAGCAGCTCGGCCAGGGCGTCCGCGAGGTAGCCGACCAGGTTCCACACGTCCGGGCACCATCTCGCGGCAGGCGATGAGGCCGAAGTCGAGGTGCCCGTCGTAGGAGAACAGCGTGATGTTCAGCCCGCCGGTCATGTCCGTGACGGCGGAGACCGGGTAGATGCCCTCGACCTTCGCCCCGGCGACGTACAGCGGCCGCGGCGGCCCGGGCACGTTGCTGACGAACAGGTTGAACGGCAGGCCCGGGCAGCGTCGCCAGCCGGAAGAGCGCCCGCGCGGCCAGGCCGGACAGCGCGGTGGGTACGGCGGTGCGACAGGTCCTGCAGCAGGGAGGCCGGCACCGCCACGAAGTGCCGCTTCGCCTCCGGCCATCGAGGCCCGCATCGCCTCGGCCCGCTCGACCGGGTCGGCGACGTCGGTCGGCAGCGTCGCGACCATCACCGAGACCTGGTTGCCCAGCTCGTCCCGTTCTGGTCTCCGCGCGCACCGAGACCGGCACCGCGGCCACCAGGGGCGACGGGCGGCAGCGCGTCGTGGTCGAGCAGCCAGCGGCGCAGCGCCGCGGCGACGTCAGCGTCATCACGACGTCGTTGACCGTCATGCCGTAGTGGTCCTTGACCCGCTTGACGTCCGCCAGCGGCACGGAGCCGAACGCGAACCGCCGGTGGGCGGTGATCGGTCCGTTCAGCGGCGTCCGGGGCGCACGCAGGTCGCGTGCCGTCGAGCTCGGGGGCGACCGCTGGCCGAGCATCCGTCCGACCCGGCCGGCGACGTCGCTGACCAGCCGCACCCCGGGCACGTTGGTGGCGCCGGGCAGCTGGTCGAGGTAGGTCAGGGACGCGGGATCGTGCGCAGCACCTCGAGGGGCTCATCGCCATCGACCGCAGCCCCCGCCGGACCAGCGTCGACGGGCGCCGGGCATCGGGCCGGCCGAACGGCTCGTCCTCCGGCTCACCTCGCGCGGCACCGGACCGAGGTCCATGACGGTCTCGAGGATCTCCGCGCCGGAGACGCCGTCGATCGCGGCGTGGTGGATCTTGGAGTAGAACGCCGCCCGGCCGTCGTAGAGGCCGGTGATCACGTAGGCCTCCCACAGCGGGCGAGTCCGGTCCAGCGGCCGGGCGTGGATCCGGGCCACCTGCTCACCGAGCTGCTCCCGGCTCCCCGGGCGCCGGCAGCGCCACCTCGCGCAGGTGGAACTCGATGTCGAAGTGCGGGTCGTCGACCCAGTACGGCCGGCCCAGCCCGAGCGGCACCTCGACCAGCCGCTGCCGCAGCGGGGCCGCGAGGTGCAGCCGGTGCTCCAGCAGGCGCGGACCGCCTCGATGTCCCAGATCCCGTCGGGCGAGGTCGTCGGGTCGAGGACGATGAGGCTGCCGACGTGACCGGTGGTGGTCGGCGACTCGACCATGAGGAACTGGGCATCGAGCGACGTCAGCTGGCGCATGCCCCCAGTCTGACGACCGACGCCCGGCCCCGACAGTGCGTCTCGGGTCCGGGCGTCGGTCGTTCGGTGCCTGGCTACTCGCTGAGCCGCTCGCCGGTCTCGGTGTCGAACACGTGCACGCGGTGCGGGTCGGTGGTGACGTAGAGCGTGTCGCCCTTGTGCACGGAGTCGCGCGCGCTGACCCGGATGATGATGTCGTGCGGGGTGCCCTCGACGCCGGAGGTGCCGTAGACGAACCCGTCGGCTCCGAGCTCCTCGACGACGGTGACCTTCACCGGGAGGCCGCCCTCGTTCTCCGAGACGAGCCGCCAGGCCTCGGGCCGGACGCCCACGGTGACCTTGCCCTGCATCTCGTGGCCCGCCTTCTCGTCGACCGGCACGAGGTAGTCGCCGAGCTTCACCTTGCCCTCGGCGGCGACCCCCTCCATCAGGTTCATCTGCGGCGAGCCGATGAAGCCCGCGACGAACAGGTTGGCCGGCTTGTCGTAGAGCTTCAGCGGCGTGTCGACCTGCTGCAGCTCGCCCAGCTTCATCACGGCCACCCGGTCGCCCATCGTCATGGCCTCGACCTGGTCGTGGGTGACGTAGACCGTGGTGACCCCGAGGTCGGCCTGCAGCTTGGCGATGTCCGTGCGGGTCTGCACACGCATCTTCGCGTCGAGGTTCGACAGCGGCTCGTCCATGCAGAACACCTGCGGCTGCCGGACGATCGCCCGGCCCATGGCCACCCGCTGGCGCTGACCGCCGGACAGGGCCTTCGGCTTGCGCCGAGGAACTCCTTGAGCCCGAGGATCTCGGCGGCCTCGTCGACGCGCTTGCGCCGCTCCTCCGCGGGCACCTTGGCCATCTTCAGTGCGAAGGCCATGTTGTCGGCGACGGTCATGTGCGGGTAGAGCGCGTAGTTCTGGAAGACCATCGCGATGTCGCGGTCCTTGGGCGGCACCGTCGTGACGTCGCGATCACCGATGAAGATCTTGCCGGCGTTGACCTCCTCGAGCCCGGCGAGCATGCGGAGGCTGGTCGACTTGCCGCACCCGGAGGGGCCGACGAGGACCATGAACTCGCCGTCCTGGATCTCCAGGTCGAGCCCGGGCACCGCGGGGGTGTCCGCGCCGGGATACCAGCGCTGGGCCTTGTCGAAGGTGATGGTGGCCATGGGGTGTTGCTCCCTTCACCGGCAGGAACGTGCCGGACGATCCGTTGTAAAGGCGTGTCGCAGGGTTGCCTGCCCGCTCATCCTGCTGTGGCGGGTGTCACAGGGCAAGCCAGCCTCCTTTCCGAGACGGACGGGTACCTGTAGTCCGTCTCACCGTTGCCACCTTGAGACCAGTGGTTGTGGACAACAAGAGTGACGCGGTGGAAGGCTGGATGTGTTTCAGATCACAGCAAGATAAACGGGCACGTAAAGCCGGACCGAAAGAGGGAGCACATGATCAAGCGCAACCGAAGGGTGGGGCTCGTCGCATCCGTGGCCGCGATGTGCCTGCTGACCGCGGGCTGTCTCCAGGGAGGCGACGACGGAGGCGGTGACGGCGGCGGCGGAGACTCGGGCGGCACCGCAGGTGCCGGCGGCAGCGACCCCGGCGACGGCGTGGTCGAGATCTTCGGTGCCTTCGGCGCCGACGAGGGCAAGGCGTTCAACGAGTCGCTCACGGCCTTCGAGGAGGAGAGCGGCATCGACATCAAGTACACCGGTAACGCGGACTTCACCACGTTCATCCGCAGCCGGGTGCAGGGCGGCTAGCCGCCGGACATCGCGCTCTTCCCGCAGCCGGGGCTGCTGCTGGACCTGGCCGCGCGCGACGACGTCGTCCCGGTCGACGACTTCCTCGACATGGACACGCTCGACGAGACCCTGATCCCGGGCTTCCTCGACGCGGTGACGGACGAGGACGGGACGGTCTACGGCGCGCCGATGCGGATGGCGGTCAAGAGCCTGGTCTGGGTGCCCAAGCCGGCGTACGCCGACGCCGGCTACAGCCTCGAGCCGGCCTCGATCGAGGAGCTGTCCGAGATCGCCGACGAGATCAAGGCCGACGGCACCGCGCCGTGGTGCATCGGCTACGAGTCCGGGGCCGCGACCGGCTGGGTCGGCACCGACTGGATCGAGGAGTTCGTGCTCCGCGTGGCCGGGCCCGAGGTCTACGACCAGTGGGTCAACCACGAGATCCCGTTCGACGACCCGCAGATCAAGCAGGCCTTCGACGAGTACGAGAAGCTCGCGCTCGAGGACGGGCAACGTCCGGGGCGGAGGCAAGGCGATCGTGTCGCAGCCCTTCGGCGAGGCAGGCAACCCGTCCTTCGAGGACCCGCCGGCCTGCATGCTGCAGCGCCAGGGCAACTTCATCACCGGCTTCTTCCCCGAGGACGTCCAGGACAACCTCGACGAGAGCGTCGACGTCATGATCCTCCCGCCGCTCGAGGGCGGGTACGACGGACAGCCGGTGCTCGGCGGCGGCGACATGGCCGCCCTGTTCAACGGTGAGGACGACGAGGCCAAGCAGGTCATGGAGTTCCTGACCGGCGACGAGTTCGGTGCCGAGTGGGCCGGAGCGGGCGGCTGGCTGTCGCCGCACGCGACGTTCGACGCGTCCAACTACCCCAACGAGACGACGCGCAAGATCGCCGAGCTCGTGGGCGAGCGCGGACGTGTTCCGGTTCGACGCCTCCGACCTGATGCCGGCCGAGGTCGGCGCCGGCACGTTCTGGACCGGCATGGTCGACTGGACGACCGGCGCGAAGTCGACCGACGAGGTCACGGCCGACATCGAGGCCAGCTGGCCGAGCGGCTGACAGGCAGACGGGGTGGCGCGGTCTCGGGTGCCGCGCCACCCCGCCCCGCTCGTCGACCTTCAGTCCGCACGGCATGCACAGGGAGGACCTCCAGTGAGTGCGACGCAAGCCGAAGAAACCAGTCCCACACCGAGTGGGCAGCCCGAGGCCCCGACCTCGAAGCACGCGCGGCCAAGCGGATCGCCCAAGAAGGCGATCATCGGCGTGATCGGGCTGGTCATCACCATCGTGGCTGATCGCCAACGCTCTTCATCATGCATCAGGCGAGTCTACGACGCCGCCCAAGCTGCTGCAGGCCGTGGTGGCGATCGTCGGCGGCGTCGGCGGCGCCGATGCTGCTCTTCTACTTCATCAACCAGCTGGTCGAGTCGCTGCCGCTGCGGCTGAGCGTCCGGATGATCCCCTACGCGTTCCTGCTGCCGGCGCTCGGACTGCTCTCGGCGTTCATGATCTACCCGACCGTTCCAGACCATCGTCTACAGCTTCGCCAACCGGGACAGCACCGAGTGGGTCGGCTGCAGCAACTACACCGACGTGCTGTCCGACCCGGAGTTCATCAACACGATCACCAACACGCTGCTCTGGCTGGCGATCGTGCCGATCGTCGACGGTCGTCGCTCGGGCTCATCGTCGCCGTGCTCGCCGACAAGCTCTCGCCGCGTCGGGAGAAGATCGCCAAGTCGCTGATCTTCCTGCCGATGGCGATCTCGATGGTCGGCGCCGCCACGATCTGGCGTTTCGTCTACGCCTTCGCCCCCGAGGGCCGGCCGCAGATCGGCCTGCTCAACGCGATCTGGACCACGATCGGCTTCAACCCCGTCTCGTGGCTGCAGACCTCCGCGTTCAACTTCAACGACGTGCTGCTGATGGTCATCCTGATCTGGCTGCAGGCCGGGTTCGCGATGGTGCTGCTCTCCGCGGCGATCAAGGGCGTCCCCGAGGACACGCTGGAGGCAGCACGGATCGACGGCGCCACCGAGGTGAAGATCTTCTTCCAGGTGGTGATCCCGCAGATCCGCGGCACGATCATCGCGGTCTTCATCACCGTGCTGCTCATGGTGCTGAAGGTCTTCGACATCGTCTACGTGATCACCGGCCGGCAACTTCGAGACCAACGTGATCGCGGTCTCGTTCGTCCAGCAGATCTTCCAGTTCGGGCAGAACGGGCGGGCCGCGGCGATCGTGGTGATCCTGCTGGTGGCGGTGCTGCCGGTTCTCTACTGGCAGATCCGGCACTTCCAAGAGGAGGAGGCGAACCGATGAGCACCGCAGAGACCACGGCCCCCACGGTCGAGGTCGGAGTCCAGACCTCTCACAAGCGCTCCCAAGGAGCGCAAGCAGCGCAGCTGGTTCTCGCGGATCATCCTCTTGGTGCTGTGCCTGGTGTGGACCGTCCCCACCATCGGTCTGCTGATCACCTCGGTCCGGCCCCAGATCGCCACCGAGCGCGTCCGGCTGGTGGGAGGCGCTGTTCACCCCGTTCGGCAGCGGGTGGACGCTGCAGAACTACGACGAGGTGCTCAACGCCAACGGCATGTTCGACGTCGTTCATCAACAGCATCGTGGTGGCGGTCCCGGCGACGATCCTGCCGATCATGTTCGCGGCGTTCGCGGCGTACGCGTTCACGTTCATGCGGTTCCGGGGCCGCGACATCATGTTCGTGGTGATCATCGCGCTGATGGTGGTGCCGATCCAGAGCACGTTCGTGACGCTGCTCGCAGCGGTTCGGCAACGACGGCTGGGACATCAACGGCACGTTCCTGGCGCTGTGGCTGCTGCACACGACGCTTCGGCATGCCGCTGGCGATCTACATCCTGCGCAACTACATGAGCACGCTGCCCAAGGCGGTGATCGAGTCGGCGGAGATCGACGGCGCCTCGCACTACCAGACCTTCTGGAGGCTGATCGTGCCCATGTCGGTGCCGGCGCTGGCGGCGTACGCGATCTTCCAGTTCCTGTGGGTGTGGAACGACCTGCTCGATCGCGCTGCTGTTCCTCGGCTTCGACGACGCGACGGTGACGGTCAACCTGTCGCAGCTGCTCGGCCGGCTCGGCGAGGGCTGGCAGCTGCTGACGGCTGGCGGCCTTCGTCACGATGATCGTCCCGATGATCGTGTTCTTCGCGCTGCAGCGCTTCTTCGTCCGCGGGATGACTTCGGGGGCGGTCAAGGGCTGACCCTAGGCTCGCGCTCGTGCCGAGCCGTGAGCTGCAGCCCACCTGCGCGAGGACGGCACCAGCGTCCTGGTCGTGCTCGAGGACGGCGTCCCGGTGGTCCGCCACTGGGGCGCCGACCTCGGCGACGTCACGGACGCCGACGTCGCGGTCGTCGCCTCGGCGTCCGACCCGGACCGTCAACCACAGCAGCCTCGACCAGCCGCGGGTGCTCCCGCTGCTGCCGACCGCCGCTGCCGGCCACCCGGGCACGCCGGCAGTCACCGGCCACCGGCTCGGCGGCGCCGCGACGGTGTCCCCCTACTTCGACACCTTCTGGCTCGACGCCCGCGACGGCGGCGCGGTGGTCGTCGGGCACGGACGGCGCGTCCGGGCTGGAGGTCCGCTGCGACGTGTCACTGCACGCCGCGGGGGTGCTCGGTCTCGACTACGCGCTCACCAACACCGGCGCGGGCCGGTACGCCGTCGACGGCGTGCTCGCCTCGCTGCCGGTGCCGGCCCGGGCCCGCGAGCTGCTCGACCTCACCGGCCGGTGGAGCCGCGAGACGCGCGCCCGCAGCGGCTGCCGCTTCGGCCAGGGCACCTGGCGACGGGCGGCCGACACGGTCGCACCGGCCACGACGCGCCGCTGCTGACCGTCGCTGGGCACGCCCGGGATTCGGCTGGCGCAGCGGCGAGGTCTGGGGGCTGCACGTCGCCTGGAGCGGCGACCACGAGAGCGTCGCGGAGCGGCTGCCCGAGGGCTTCGCGGACGCTCGGCGGCGGCGAGCTCCTCGCGCCCGGGGAGCTGGTGCTCGAGCCCGGCGCGTCGTACGCACGCCCCGACGGTGCTGGCGGTCTGGTCCGACGCCGGCCTCGACGGCCTCAGCGAGCGGTTGCACCGCTACGTGCGCTCGATGCCGCACCTGTCCCCCCGACCGCGGCCGGTGGTGCTGAACACCTGGGAGGCGGTGTACTTCGACCACGACGAGGCCACGCTGAAGCAGCTGGCCGACGTGGCCGCCGAGGTCGGCGTGGAGCGGTTCGTCCTCGACGACGGCTGGTTCGAGGGCCGCACCGACGACTTCCGCGCGCTCGGGGACTGGACCGTCGACCGGACGCGCTGGCCGCGGCGGCCTGCACCCACTGGTCGACCACGTCCGCGCGCGCGGCATGGAGTTCGGGCTCTGGGTGGAGCCGGAGATGGTCAACGAGGACTCCGACCTCGCCCGGGCCCACCCCGACTGGCTGCTGCGTGGCCGCCGGGACGTGCCACCCACGTGGCGGCACCAGCAGGTGCTCGACCTGCAGCACCCCGAGGCCTACGCCCACGTCCGCGACGCGCTGCTGGCGCTGCTCGACGAGTACGACATCGCGTTCCTCAAGTGGGACCACAACCGGGACCTGGTCGACGCCGGGCACGCCGTCGACGGCAGCCGGGTCGGCGCCGTGCACGGCCAGACGCTCGCGCTGTACCGGCTCCTGGACGAGCTCCTCGCCGCGCACCCCGGCCTGGAGATCGAGACGTGCGCCTCGGGCGGCGGGCGGGTCGACCTCGGCATCCTCGGCAGGACGCACCGGCTCTGGGCCAGCGACACCAACGACGCGCTGGAGCGGATCGGCATCCAGCGCTGGACCCAGCTGCTCGTGCCCCCGGAGCTGGTCGGCCAGCACGTCGGCGCCGCGGTCGCCCACACGACGGGCCGGACGCACCGGCTGGCGTTCCGCGCGGCGGCCGCCCTGCTGGGGCACTTCGGCGTGGAGTGGGACCTGCTCTCCGCGACCCCGGTCGAGCTCGAGGAGCTGGCCGGCTGGATCGCGACGTACCGCGAGCTGCGCCCCCTGGTCGGCACCGGCACGCTGGTGCGCGGCGACCACCCCGACCCCGGCCTGGTGGTCACCGGCCTGGTGGCCCCCGACCGGCGGGAGGCCTGGTACGTCGTCGCCCAGGTCGCCGCGTCGGAGACCACCTCGCCGGTGCCGCTGCTGCTGCCCGGGCCTCGACCCGGACCTGCGCTACACCGTCAGCCCCGCGGGCCCGCGCGACACCGGCGCTCCCGGTGCCGACCTGAGCCCGTGCTGGCTCGACGAGCAGGCGGACTCTCCCCTGGCCATGCCCGGGACGCGTGCTGCGATCCATACCGGGATCCAGCTGCCGGTGCTGGCCCCGGAGTCCGCCCGGGTGCTGCGCGTGCGGGCGGTGTGAGGCGGGGGGGCCAATTACCACGGTCCCGTGGTAAACGGCCGCTCCCCACGGGGAGTTCAACGTGGGAAGGGGCAAATCCTCTGGGTACCCAGTGAATTGTCCCCCGCCCCGTCAGCGGTTCGGCAGCCCGAGCCGGTTGCGGGTGGTGCCGGGCATCTCCTTGCGCTTGACGTTGACGCCGGCCATCAGCGCGAGCCCCTGACCCGGACGACGGGCGAGCCGGTCGCTGAGGTCTGGCCTGCCACCTTGGGCCGGCACTCGCTGAAGTCGCCCATGACCCCGATGCCCTCGACGACGACCCGGGTTGCGGGTTCACGATGATGTCGATGCCGGCCATGATCGCGTAGGCCTCGATCACCATCTCGTGCGCGGCGAACCGGGCCTCGCGCAGGTCGAGGGTGACGCTGCCCATCATCGAGAAGGCGTTGTGCTTCGCCGGCACCTCCCAGACACCGCGGCGGGTGCAGTCGCCCATGCATCGACGAAGGACGCGCCGTGCGGCGTCGCGGGGACCGACGCGGGCCGGCGCGGCGCGGCGCCGGCACCGCGCGGCGTGCGCTGGCCCTGACCACCGGGAGGTCCGCGGTGATCGGCACCAGGTCGGCGTAGGTCTTGGCGGCGTAGGTCGCCTCGAGCCGCTCGTCGAGCTCCTCGAGGTCGATGCGGCCCTCGCCCGCCGCCGTGCGCAGCACCTCGGCCACCTTGTGCCGGTCCGTCGTCGGAGATCCGCAGCGACCGACGTCGGGTCGGCAGCCGCGGCCCGGCGCTGCAGCCCGTCCTGTGCCTGTCCCTCCATGGGGCCCATCCTAATCGAGTCGGCCGGCGGATTAGGCTCCCGACGCATGAGCGCGGACCCCGACTTCCGCTACTCCGACCTGCTCCCGACCGGCGCGGACGAGACGCCCTACCGGCTGGTCACCACCGAGGGGGTCAGCACGTTCGAGGTGGACGGCCAGACCTTCCTGCGGGTGGCCCCGGAGGCGCTGCGCATCGCTCACCGCGGAGGCGATGCACGACATCGCGCACTACCTGCGGCCGGCCCACCTCGCCCAGCTGCGCAAGATCATCGACGACCCGGAGGCGAGCGGCAACGACCGGTTCGTGGCCCTGGACCTGCTGAAGAACGTCAACATCTCCGCCGGTGGCGTGCTGCCGATGTGCCAGGACACCGGCACCGCGATCGTGATGGGCAAGAAGTCCGAGCGGGTGCTGACCGGCGCCGACGACGGCGAGTGGATCAGCAAGGGCGTGTACGACGCCTACACCAGGCTCAACCTGCGCTACTCCCAGCTCGCCCCGCTGACGATGTGGGAGGAGAAGAACACGGGCACCAACCTGCCGGCGCAGATCGAGCTCTACTCCACCCCCGGCGGCCGAGCGACCCGTCCTACAAGTTCCTCTTCATGGCCAAGGGCGGCGGCTCGGCCAACAAGTCCTTCCTCTACCAGGAGACCAAGGCGGTGCTGAACCCCAAGCGGATGCTGGAGTTCCTCGACGAGAAGATCCGCTCGCTCGGCACCGCGGCCTGCCCGCCGTACCACCTCGCCGTGGTCATCGGCGGTACCTCGGCGGAGTTCGCGCTGAAGACCGCGAAGTACGCCTCGGCGCACTACCTCGACAACCTCCCGACGCGACGGGAGCCGATGGCCGCCCACGGTTTCCGGGACCTCGAGCTGGAGGAGGAGGTCTTCAAGCTGACCCAGTCCTTCGGGATCGGCGCCCAGTTCGGCGGCAAGTACTTCTGCCACGACGTGCGGGTGGTCCGGCTCCCCCGGCACGGCGCCTCCTGCCCGGTCGCCATCGCGGTGTCGTGCTCCGCGGACCGGCAGGCGCTGGGCAAGATCACCGCCGAGGGCGTCTTCCTCGAGCAGCTCGAGCAGCGACCCGGCGAAGTACCTCCCCGACACCACCGACGAGAAGCTCGTCGGTCTCCTCCGACGAGGAGGTGGTGCGGATCGACCTCAACCGGCCGATGCACGAGATCCTCGCCGAGCTGTCGAAGCACCCGGTGAAGACCCGGCTGTCCCTGACCGGCCCGCTGGTGGTCGCCCGCGACATCGCGCACGCCAAGATCAAGGAGCGGCTCGACGCCGGCGAGGGCATGCCGCAGTACCTGAAGGACCACGCCGTCTACTACGCCGGCCCGGCGAAGACCCCGGCGGGCTACGCCTCCGGCTCGTTCGGCCCCACCACGGCCGGCCGGATGGACTCCTACGTCGAGGCGTTCCAGGCCGCGGGCGGGTCGATGGTCATGCTGGCCAAGGGGAACCGGTCCGCGCAAGGTGACCCGGGCCTGCCACACGCACGGCGGCTTCTACCTCGGCTCGATCGGCGGCCCGGCGGCCCGGCTCGCCCAGGACTGCATCAAGCACGTCGAGGTGCTGGAGTACGCGGAGCTCGGCATGGAGGCGGTGTGGAAGATCGAGGTCGAGGACTTCCCCGCGTTCATCGTCGTCGACGACAAGGGCAACGACTTCTTCGCCGAGACCGCAGAAGCCGATCGCGCTGACGGTGCGCACCCGCTCGGCCGAGAAGGTCTGACCCAGGGCGCCGCGGCAGCGCGGGTAGTCTGTCGCGCCATGGGGGAACGCTTCTCACTCGACGTCGACCCCGGGGTCGTCGCGGCGGCAGCGCGGCGTCTCGGCGAACGCGGTGGACACCTGCGTCGGCGTGGGCTGACGGTGGCCTCGGCGCCTGAGCGGTGGCGAGCCGGCTGGTCGAGCAGGACGTCCGCGACCGTGGCGGGCGAGGCAACGACACTCGGCGGGCACCTGACCGACGTTCGCGAGCAAGTTCGACGTGGCGAGCCGTTCCGTCGGCCAGTTCGCCGAGGACCTCGCCCACGCCCAGGACGTCGACGTGCCCGACCTCAATCGTCGGTGGGAGGCTGCCAGCACGCGTACGACGACGCCGTGGCGGCGGCCGGTGCGCGTCACGACCAGGCGGTCGACAACATCCCGAGGACACCCCGCCGCAGGTTCGTCGGATGATCCGGATCGATCTCGACGACAGCCGCGCCAGCAGCGGTTCCGCTGCCTACTCGACCAGGGCCGCGGCGCAGGACAAGCTCCTCCTCGAGTTCGACGACGTCCGCGAGAGGCTCCGACGGCACGCCGTCCGGGTCTCCGCCTCGCTGTCGGGATCCGTCGCCGTGCCGGTACCCCCGGCACTCGTGGCTGCCTACCGTGCCTCCCAGGGCAACGTCGTCGGCCAGTGGCTGTGGGAGCACGGCGGCAGCACCCTGGCCGACCTGGCTCACCGCCGCGGAGCAGCGAGCTCGCCGGGCCGATGGACGACCTCGCCGCCGAGCTGCGGGACCCGCCGGACGACTATGCCGAGATCCAGGCCCTGCTCGACCGGGCACGGGACCTGGGCGTGCCACCAGAGCAGTACGCCCCGACCCTGAGCGCGTACTGGAGGCACCGCGCGGCCGAGGAGGCCGGCATCGACCTGGCCACCTGGGACCCGAGCCTGGGGGCCGACGCCAACCGCGCGACGATCATCAAGGTCTATGAGTACTACGCCCGGCTCTACGTCGACGACCCCGACCTCCAGTGGGCCGGGATGGCCAACATGATCGGGCCGTCGTTCGCCGCCGGATTCTTCGACCTCGCGCAGTTCCGCCGCCTCGGCGAGAGCGTCGGCGACCTCCCGGCGCCGCTGCGCTGACGCCTTGCCGCCCGGCGTCGACCAGCTCGCGGACCTCAGCGCCGAGGAGCTGCGCTACTTCGAGACGACGTTCCTCGGGATGCAGCAGCAGATCTTCTTCGACCAGGGGTCCATGCACCAGGCGTACGTCGACGGCGGGATCGCGGCGATCGAGGAGATGCACGCCGCTGGTCTGGTCGACGACTCGGTCCTCCAGGGCTGGCGCGACGTCGACAGCGGCGATCCCCGCACGCGTCGCCGAGGGCAACGAGGTGTTCCTGCGCCGCGAGCAGGAGGACATCATCGACGACGAGTACCGCGAGATGTACGACCACAGCCCCACCGGCCCGGCCATGACCTGGGCCATGACCCTGATCGGCGCGCCCTCGATCCCCCACGCACGGGGATACCCCGACGTGTTCCCCGTGACCGTCGAGTTCGAGACGCCTGGGCCCGAGAACGTCGGCACCCCTCGCTCGATCTTCGGACGGGAGATCCCGAGCGTCTCCTTCGACAACCCGACGCAGGGCCACGTCGAGGTCGAGACGCCCGTTCCCCGACGGCAACATCGCCCACTTCGACGATCGGTGGGCGCTGATCGAGGAGGACACCCTGCCGCGTTTCCAGGAGCTGCTCGCGAACGACCCCGACCGGGCCCGCGACCTCATCGGCAGCAGCGTCGAGGACCGCATCGGCGACTACCGGATGACCGAGCGGATCGACGACATCGTCGAGCAGATGCTGGACTGGGACGTCGATGTCGACCAGTAACCGGACCTGGAGGCCGAACGTGCGCACGCCACGTGAGCACCCTCGCGATCGTGACCCTGACCCTGACCCTCGGAGGATGCAACGTGACGGTAGGCGGAGAACGCAGCGAGCAGCGCGCAGCCATCCAGGAGGTCGTCGGGGACGGCGAGCTGACGATCGACCTGACAGCGCCGCCCTCGCGTGCCGACGTGGCCCTGCCCGAGGGCCGCAACACGGTGATCCTGGAGCGCGACGGCGACGACCCGATCGACGTCACGGTCGTCTTCCGGGATGGCACCCGCCTCTCGACCCAGGCGCTGTGGATCAGCGCGACTGCCGACGACGCCGACAGCGATCCGTCGACGGTCACGATCCGTCGTGCCGGCGACGACGCTCGAGGATCGTCCGCACGGCTGTCGACGAGGCGGTGAGCGACCTCGGCGTCGAGCGGTCACGCGCAGACACCGCACTCCAGCAGTCCGAAGGCGCCACCGATGGCCAGGGCGACGTGCTGTACTCCCTGCCCACCGACATCGCGGACCCTGACCGGTTGAGCCTGCGGACGATCGCCAAGTCTGCTCGCGACGCAGTACGCCGTCAACTACATCGTCGAGTGGGGACTCCGCGTGACCGACGAGCCGATCCATGCCGACCCGGCGGTCCTCGCCGGCGTGAAGGAGGAGTTCCGGACCCTCGGCCACGAGCTGCGCGACGCGCCCGAGCCGGTACGGCGCGACGCGGTGCGGATCCGCGAGGGCGCCGGCGAGTTCGGTGACGGCCCTGGCCGACGGGGTCGCGGCCTTCGAGCTGTCGTGGCAGAGCGCGTTCGACGCCACCAGCGAGACCTCCGGCAGCATCGCCGCCAACGTCGGCGGCTTCACCCTCGATCTCGAGGCCCTCGACCTCGACAACACCTGACGCGCGTGCCCAGCGAGGAGGTCGCCCGCGCGGTCAACGAGCGCGGTGAGGTGGTGCTGCTGCGACGCGACACCGGTGCCGTCGAGCTGCGGGTCAACGGCGTGTTCGTGATGGACACCGTGGAGACCAGCACCGAGCAGGCGCTCGCCACCGCGGCCCTGAAGGCAGTCGAGACACCGACGGCGGTGCTCGTGGGCGGTCTCGGCCTGGGCTTCACCGCACACGAGGTGCTCGCCGACCCGCGGGTGGAGAAGGTCGCCGTCGTCGAGATCGAGGAGGCGCTGGTGGGCTGGATGCGCGACGGCACCGTCCCGCACGGCCCGTCCTTCCTCGCCGACGAGCGGCTGACACCTCGTCGTCGCGGACATCCGCGCGGCCGTCGACGAGGCCGACGCCCCGCGTCGTACGACCTGGTGCTGCTCGACGTCGACAACGGCCCCGGCTACCTCGTGCACGACACCAACGCCACGGTCTACGGCGCGGCGTTCCTGCCGAGGCTGCACGCACTCCTGCGGCCCGGCGGGGCGCTGGTCGTCTGGTCCGCGGCGGCCTCGCGCCGAGCTCGGCGAGGCGATGGCGAGCGTCGTTCGGCTCGGTGACGCCGGTGGCCCACGACGTCGACCTGCAGGGTCGGGCCGAGCAGTACTGGCTCTACCAGGCCCGTCGCTGACCAACCTCCGCGGCGACGTAGTGTCGATCGCATGGCACGCATCGAGCACGACAGCATGGGCGAGGTCGAGGTCCCCGCCGACGCGCTGTGGCGGGCGCAGACCCAGCGGGCGGTCGAGAACTTCCCGATCAGCGGCACCAGGCTGGAGGACGAGCACGTCCGGGCCCTGGCCCGGGTGAAGGCCGCCGCCGCCGAAGGTCAACGCCGACCTCGGCGTGCTCGAGCCCGCAGCAGGCCGAGGCGATTCGTCGGGCCGCCGCCGAGATCGTCGACGGAGAGCACCTCGACCAGTTCCCGGTCGACGTGTTCCAGACCGGCTCCGGCACCTCGTCGAACATGAACATGAACGAGGTGCTCGCCTCCCTCGCCGGCGCGCGCCGGGGTCGACGTGCACCCCAACGACCACGTCAACGCGAGCCAGTCGAGCAACGACATCTTCCCGACCTCGATCCACGTCGCGGCCACCACCGCGACCACGAGCCAGCTGGTGCCGGCGCTCGACCACCTCGCCCGCGCGCTGGAGGCGAAGGCGGACGAGTTCGCCGACGTGGTCAAGGCCGGCCGGACGCACCTGATGGACGCCACCCCGGTGATGCTCGGCCAGGAGCTGGGCGGCTACGCCGCCGGCGCTGCGGCTCGGCATCGAGCGGCTGGAGGCGACGCTGCCGCGGGTCGCCGAGCTGCCCCTGGGCGGCACCGCGGTCGGCACCGGGATCAACACGCCCGCCCGGGTTCGCGGCCGCCGTGATCGCGGAGCTCGCCGCGAGCGACGGGGCTGCCCGTTCACCGAGGCCCGCAACCACTTCGAGGCCCAGGGCGCCCGCGACGCGCTCGTCGAGCTGTCCGGTCAGCTGCGCACGGTCGCGGTGTCGCTGACCAAGCTCTGCAACGACCTGCGCTGGATGGCCTCGGGGCCACGCACCGGGCTCGCCGAGATCAACCTGCCGGACCTCCAGCCCGGGTCGAGCATCATGCCGGGCAAGGTCAACCCGGTGCTCCCGGAGGCGACCCTGATGGTCTGCGCCCAGGTGGTCGGCAACGACGCCACCGTCGCCGCGGCCGGGGCGTCGGGCAGCTTCGAGCTCAACGTGATGATGCCGGTGATGGCCCGCAACCTGCTCGAGTCGGTCCGGCTGCTCTCCACCTCGAGCCGGCTGCTCGCCGACCGGTGCGTCGCCGGGATCACCGCCAACGAGGAGCGGATGCGCACCTACGCGGAGTCCTCACCGTCGGTGGTGACCCCGCTGAACAAGCACATCGGCTACGAGAACGCCGCCAAGGTCGCCAAGCAGGCGCTGGCCGAGGAGAAGACGATCCGCGAGGTGGTCTCGAGCGTGGGGTACGTCGAGCAGGGCGAGCTCACCGAGGAGCAGCTCGACGAGGCCCTCGACGTGGCCCGGATGACCCGGCCCTGAGGCTGACCGCTCGACAGCGGGGCAGCTCGACCAGCGGGGCAGCTCGACCGGAGCGGTGAATGGTCGACCAGAGCGGACCGGAGGGTCTTGGAACCATGAAACGCATCTCGGTGGTCGGCAGCTCGGGCTCGGGCAAGACGGCCGTCGCCCGACGGCTGGCCGAAGCGCTGTCCGTTCCCCACGTCGAGCTGGACGCACTGCACTGGGGAGCGAACTGGAGCCCCGCGACGGACGCCGAGCTCTCCGAGCGCGTGAGGGCCGCGACCGCCGGTGAGGGATGGGTGGTGGACGGGAACTACTGGAGCAGGATCGGTCCCCAGGTGTGGACCACGGCCGACACCGTCGTGTGGGTCAGCCCGCCGCGGTGGCGGACGATCTGGCAGTCCGTGACCCGGACAGTGCGGCGCGCGGCGACGCGACAGGAGCTGTGGAGCGGCAACCGCGAGAGCTGGCGCGGCCTGATGTTCTGGCGCGGCGAGGACTCGATCCTCTGGTGGGCCTGGACGACGTACGCGCGCACCCAGGAGCGCTACGCGCAGGCGATGGTCGATCCCCGTTGGGAGCACATCACCTTTCATCGACTGCGGACGCGTCGAGAGATCGACTGCTTGGTCGCCCAGGTGAGCGCACGGCAGCGCAGCGGCTGAGCGGCCACCGAACGCCGAATGCACGCCCGATGCCCGGCAGCGGAAACAAGTGGACCGTCAGGTTGCGGTCGGGGTTCCGGTCACTCGCTCCCACCTTCATGCAGAAGCTGCTCGCGGAGGATGTCCGCATGTCCGCAATGCTGGGCGAGCTCACGCAGCACATGCAGGTACACCCAGTGCAACGGCAAGGGGCCGCGGCGGTTCCCGCACAGGAGATCACCCAGCTCCAAGGCTGCGACCGCCTGACGTGACGCCTCGCACGCCTCGCGGTGAGCCTGACGGACGGTGTCCACGGTGTCGTCCTCGTGGAGGTCGAAGGACTCGTCGGGGCTCGCTTGAATGCCGAGCTCTTCTCGGGAACGGCAGGTGACAGCCTCGTCGAACCAGACCTTCTCGACGAAGGTCGCGTGCTTGACCAAGCCGAGCAGCGTGGTCTTCGAGGGCACCAGTGGTCTGCGTGCCTGTTGCTCGGTGAGCCCGGCCAGACAGGCGTTGAGCGCGCCACGGTGCTGGTCGAGGAACGCCTCGAACTGGACCTTGGCCGGCGCGTCTATGACGTCCTCGACGGCAACTACAGCGAGATCGGACATTCGCGGATCATCGCAGATCACAACTCGGGGCCGGTGCTCCTAGGCACGCACCCAGTCAGTACCAGTTGTTGGCCTGCTTGAACTACCACGCGGCGCACGGGGTGCCGTAGGGAGCTGATGTATGCCAGTCCCCACCGGATCTGCGAGGCCGGGTTGGTCATGTAGTCGGCCGGCAGCTCGTGGGTCTCGGTCAGGGCCTGCGGGATGCCGTAGGCGGTCGACGTCGGGTTGTCGGCGTGCGGGTCCCAGCCGCTCTCGCTCACGTAGAGCGCGTCGAGGCAGCCGAACTGGTCCTGGCGAAGCCGTACCTCGGCAGCATCGCGCGCGCGATGTCGCGCGGGTCGGAGTCGGCGAGCCGGTCCCGGGCGGAGCCTTCCGCCGGAGGCCTGCGCGCGAGGCTTCTTCTTCGCGTCCTTGGTCGAGGTACGCCGGTCCGAGCGCGAGACGCGCGCTCCGCTCGCGGCCGCTCGGCCAGGTCGGCGTCCCGCTGGGTCGGTGTCGATCGGCGGGGCGGCCGAGCGCCGTGCGGGCGTCGTCGCCCTCGGGTCCTCTGGGCCAGCAGCCCCGAGGAGACGGCGAGACCGGTGGCGGCGACGGCGGCACCGGACAGGAACACCGTGGAGCGCATGCGCGACGCCCCGGGGTGGGGGTGGGCTCGGGGGCCGGGGCTCGGTGCTTCGGGACGTACTCGTCACGTCGGGGCACAGGGGGTCTCACAGAACGTCGACGGCAGGGGGAAGGTCGTGCGAACGGGGCCGCTCGAGGGGCCCCGCTGGAGAGTTACCACCGTGCAGGAAATGACAACACGGTCGCAAATCGGACCGCGGCGCCCGCCCAGCCGTCGTGGCCGCGTCACACGCGGCCGCGTGGTGCACGGCCCATCCGTCCACCGTGCACCACGCGTCACACCAGCCTGTCTAGACCGGTCAGACCGTGACGTGCTCCAGCATCTCGGTGACCAGGGCCGCGATCGGCGAGCGCTCGGACCGGGTGAGCGTGACGTGCGCGAACAGCGGGTGCCCCTTGAGCTTCTCGACCACCGCGACGATGCCGTCGTGCCGGCCGACCCGGAGGTTGTCGCGCTGGGCGACGTCGTGGGTCAGCACGACCTTCGAGTTGGCGCCGATCCGGGACAGCACGGTGAGCAGCACGTTGCGCTCCAGCGACTGCGCCTCGTCGACGATCACGAACGCGTCGTGCAGCGAGCGGCCCCGGATGTGCGTGAGCGGCAGCACCTCGAGCATGCCGCGGTCGAGGATCTCGTCGACGACCTCGCCCGAGGTCAGCGCCCCGAGCGTGTCGAAGACCGCCTGGCCCCAGGGCGACATCTTCTCCGACTCGCTGCCGGGGAGGTAGCCGAGCTCCTGGCCGCCGACGGCGAACAGCGGGCGGAACACCACGACCTTCTTGTGCTGGCGGCGCTCCATCACCGCCTCGAGGCCGGCGCACAGCGCCATCGCCGACTTGCCGGTGCCGGCGCGGCCGCCGAGCGAGACGATCCCGACCTCGGGGTCGAGCAGCAGCTCGAGGGCGACCCGCTGCTCGGCCGAGCGGCCGTGCACCCCGAAGGCGTCCCGGTCGCCGCGCACCAGGTGCACCCGCTTGTCGGCCTTGACCCGGCCGAGCGCGCTGCCGCGCTCGGAGAGCAGCACCAGCCCGGTGTGGCAGGGCAGGTCGCGGGCCTCCTCGAGGTCGAGCACCCCGTCGTCGTAGAGCTCGTCGAGGTCGCGCGCGAGGCGACCTCGAGCTCGGTCATCCCGGTCCAGCCGGACTCGACGGCGAGCTCGGCGCGGTACTCCTCGGCGTCGAGCCCGACCGCCGACGCCTTGATCCGCATCGGCAGGTCCTTGGAGACCAGCGTGACCGCGCGGCCCTCGTCGGCGAGGTTGCGGGCGACCGCGAGGATCCGGGAGTCGTTGTCCCCGAGCCGGAAGCCGGACGGCAGGCGACTGCGGGTCGGTGTGGTTGAGCTCGACGCGGATGGTGCCGCCGCTGTCCCCGACCGGCACCGGCTCGTCGAGCCGGCCGTGGCTGACGCGCAGCTCGTCGAGACGCCGCAGCGCGGCGCGGGCGAAGTAGCCGAGCTCGGGGTGGTGGCGCTTGCCCTCCAGCTCGGTGATCACGACGACCGGCAGCACGACCTCGTGCTCGTCGAAGCGGCACAGCGCGCCCGGGTCGGCCAGCAGCACGCTGGTGTCCAGGACGTAGGTCCGGACCCCGGCTCGGCGGGCGCCCGTCCGCGGCTCCGGAACGCTTCCTGGTGGGTCCCCTGCTCCGGCGGTACGGCGGTGGCCGTGCCGGCGACGATGCCGAGGTGCTCTTCGTGCAGCCACAGCTACGTCCCCTCGCAGACCGGCACGCGCACTCGCGCCCCGGTCCGTCTGGTCTCTCCGGCGGACCGGGACCGGGCCCGAAGGTCCGAGTGCGGACCTCCGTGTGTTGCTGGTCGTGATGCTCACGAACGGGCCTCCCGGACGGCCGGCTTCCCCACCTGCCGTCCCTGCGACGGTAAGCCCGCTGCACGGGGCCGGAGCGGCCGACACGCCCGACGTCGGGGTGACGCCCGGCGTAAAGCCTCGGTCGGGCCCGGGACGAGGTCAGGCGCCGAAGCGACGGTCGCGCTCGGCGTAGGCCCGCAGCGCCCGCAGGAAGTCGACCTGGCGGAAGTCGGGCCAGTAGGCCTCGCAGAAGTAGAACTCGCTCTGCGCGCTCTGCCACAGCAGGAAGCCACCCAGCCGCTGCTCTCCGGAGGTGCGGATCACCAGGTCCGGGTCGGGCTGGCCCTTGGTGTAGAGGTGCTCGGCGATGTGCTCGACGTCGATGATCTCGGCGAGCTCCTCGATCGAGGTGCCCCTGCCGGCGTGCTCCTGGAGCAGCGAGCGTACGGCGTCGGCGATCTCGCGCCGCCCGCCGTAGCCGACCGCGACGTTGACGATCAGCCCGTCGACGTCGCGGGTCCGGTCGGCGGCCTCCTTGAGGCGGCGGGCCGTGTCGGCCGGCAGCAGGTCCAGCGCGCCCGACGGGGTTGCAGCCGCCAGCGTCGCTGGTCGGCCAGGTCGGCCACGACCTCCTCGATGATCTCCAGCAGGGCGCTCAGCTCGTCCGCGGGCCGGTTCAGGTTGTCGGTGGAGAGCAGCCACAGCGTGACGACCTCGACGCCCGATCTCCTCGCACCACTCCAGCAACGGCGAGATGTTGGCGGCGCCGGCGCGGTGCCCGTGCGCGGCGTCGCGGCCGACGGCCCTGGCCCAGCGGCGGTTCCCGTCGAGCATGACGCCGACGTGCTTGGGCAGCCGGTCGGCGGCAGCCGGCGCACGAGGCGCGCCTCGTAGGCCGGGTAGAGCACCCGCCGCACCGCTTCCTTCCAGTCCGCCACGGCGACCACCTTACTCGCAGCGCTCGGCGCAACCGCGCCGTTCGGTGGGTCTGCGCGAGGTGGGTACCCGTGCCGCTGGGTAACGGCGTACCAGCACGATGAAAGCCGCTCGCCACCGCACGTCGCCGTCGGCGACCGCGTCTGCGCGAGCACGTCCGCGAGGTCGATCGCGGAGGTCAAGCCCCAGCTGCGGGGCTGGCTGCACGCCGTCGACCGCGCCGCTGGCGCTCGCGGCCGGGATCGTCCTGGTCGCTGCTCTCGCCCACCGCCGCCACCCGGATCGGGTCGGCGATCTTCGCGGTCACGGCGCTGGTGCTCTTCACCGTCTCGGCGATCTACCACCGCGGCACCTGGAGCCCGCGCACCTGGGCGTTCCTGCGCCGGTTCGACCACTCCAACATCTTCCTGCTGATCGCCGGCAGCTACACGCCGTTCACGCTCCTGCTGCTCGAGGGCGCCCAGCGTCGATCCTGCTCAGCGATCGTCTGGAGCGGCGCCGTCGCTCGGCGTCCTGTTCCGGCTGTTCTGGATCGGCGCGCCGCGGTGGCTCTACACCCCGATCTACATCGCGCTGGGCTGGGCGGCGATCTTCTTCTTCGGCGACTTCGTCGCGGCACCGGGAGCCGCGGTCCTCACGCTCCTGGTGCGTCGGCGGGGCGCTCTACACCGTCGGCGGCCTGGTCTACGGCTTCCAGCGCCCGAACCCGTTCCCGCGCTGGTTCGGCTTCCACGAGGTGTTCCACACCCTGACCATCGTCGCGTTCGTGACGCACTACGTCGGCGTCTCGATCGCGACGTACTCCCTGCGCTGAGCCGGCGCATCCCGGACGTTTCCGGCATCCGAAACGACCCGCGCCACCCTGGACCCAGGCCGGCAGCCCGGGCGTACCGTCGAGGCATCAGAGTCCCCTGATCGAGACGGAGGTGTTGCACTTGCACGGAACCCCACGACGATCACACCATGAGCCCGAAGGGCCCTGAACACGACCAACACTCAACCGCGGCGGGGAAGGCGCCACGCGCCTTCCCCTCCGGCCTGTCCCCGGACCGCCCCGAGCGGGCGCCGGCGGTCACAGCAGCGCCGCGAGCTCCTCGACGTCGTGACCGGTCGGTCGCAGACCATCCCGCGGCAGACGTAGGCCGCGGCCGGCCCGTCGACCAGCCGCCGGTCGGCCAGCAGCGGACACGGCCGCGCTCGTCCCGACCGGGGCCCACCGCCGACCACGAGCCCGGGCGCCCTGACGGGCCGGTGCGCAGCAGGCCGCTCGGGCCGGGGTCGCCCGGGTCGACCCGACGACGGCGACCTCGAGCGGTCCGGCGAGCGCGGCCTCGGCGGCCGCCAGCGACCAGCCCGCGAACCGCGGGGCCCGCTCGCGCCAGCGTCCGCACGTGCCGCAGCGCCGCCTCGGCGGCGTCGCGGTGCCGACCCGACCCGGTCAGGGCCGCGTAGTGCAGCAGCGCGTGGACCAGCGCGGACTGTCCGGACGGGCTGGCGTTGTCGGTCGGGTCCCGGGGCCGGGCGACCAGGGCCTCGGCGTCGGCGGCGGTGTCGTAGAAGCCCCCGTCGTCGGCCGCGAACTGCTCGAGGGCCCGGTCCAGCAGGGCGCCGGCGCGGTCGACCCAGCGTCGACTCGCCGGTGACCGAGTGCAGCACCAGGAGGCCGTGCGCGACGCAGCCGTAGTCCTCCAGCACCCCCGCGTGCCGGCCGGCGACCCCGTCGCGGGAGACCCGGCAGCAGCCGGTCGTCGTCGAGGTGCACGTCGACGAGCAGCCGGGCCGCGCGACCGCGGCGTCGGACGTACCCCGGCTCGCCCGAGCAGGGCACCGGCCTCCGCCAGCGACGGCGATCGCCAGCCCGTTCCAGGCCGCGACCACCTTGTCGTCGCGGGCCGGTCGGACGCGGGCGCGAGCGGGCCGCGAGCAGCCGGCCGCGCAGCGACTGCCCACCGCTCGGGGTCGTCGGGGTCCTCGCGCAGCCGCAGGGTCGAGGTGCCGTGCTCGAAGGTGCCGGTCTCGGTGACCGCGAGCAGGCCGGCCGCCCAGCGACCGTCCTCGGCGCCGAGGACGTCGGCGAGCTCGGCCGGCGTCCAGACGTAGAACCTGCCCTCGACGCCCTCGGTGTCGGCGTCCAGCGCGGAGGCGAAGCCGCCCTCGTCGGTGCGCAGCTCGGCGAGCAGGAAGTCGGCGGTCTCGCGGGCCACGCGCGCCGCCAGCGGGTCGCCGGTCCGCCGCCACCAGCGGGCGTAGACGCCGAGCAGCTGGGCGTTGTCGTAGAGCATCTTCTCGAAGTGCGGCACCACCCAGCCCGCGGTCGACCGAGTAGCGCGCGAAGCCGCCGGCGAGCTGGTCGTAGATGCCCGCCGCGAGCCATCGCGGTCAGCGTCGCGGCGGCCAGGTTGACCGCCTGGAGCGGACCCGGCGCGCGGCCGCCGTGGCGCAGCAGGAACTCCAGCACCATCGAGGGCGGGAACTTCGGGCGCGCCGCCGAAGCCGCCGTTGCCCGCGTCGAAGTCGCCGGCCAGGGTGCGCACGCGCCCGCGAGCACGTCCGCGTCGAGCGGCGGTCGCCGGCCGGCATCGCCTGGCTGCGCAGGTGCTGCGAGACGTCGCCGGCGACCGCGGCGACCTCGTCGCGGCGGTCCGGCCAGGCCGAGGTCAGCGCCTCCAGCACCTGCCGGAAGGACGGCTGGCCGTGCCGCGGCCGGTCGGGGAAGTAGGTGCCGGCGAAGAACGGCTCCCCCTCGGGCGTGAGCACCACGGTCATCGGCCAGCCGCCCTGCCCGGTCATCGCCGTGGTCGCCTGCATGTAGACCGCGTCGACGTCGGGCCGCTCCTCGCGGTCGACCTTGATGTTGACGAAGTGCTCGTTCATGTACGCCGCGGTGGCGTCGTCCTCGAACGACTCGTGCGCCATCACGTGGCACCAGTGGCAGGCGGCGTACCCGACGCTGAGCAGCACGGGCCGGTCGCGTCGCGTTCGGCCTCGGCGAACGCGTCCGGTCACCACTCCCACCAGTCGACCGGGTTGTCCTTGTGCTGGAGCAGGTACGGCGACGTCGCGCTCGCCAGCCGGTTGGTCATCAGAGGGTCCTCTCGTCACTGGGCCGTGTGACGCGGGCCGGCTCGGGAGCGGTGTCGGTTCCCTGTGGCGTTCGTCCACACGGTGGTGCCGGCACGTGTCGACGCGCTCCGCGTGACACGGCCCCTGAAACGATCGCTGCCGTCGAGCGGCTTCCGACGATGACAGCGCAGGACCACTTCAACACATGCGACCGACCCTGCCAACGCGCAGGCGGATCAGGATCCATGGTCGGTCTCCGCGTGGCGGTCCAGGATGGCCAGGCCGCTCACCAGGCCGAGGAGGTCCCCCGGGTGCCGCGGGTCGAGGCCGGTGATCGCCTCCACGGTTCGAAACCGGTTCAGCACCGTGTTCGGGTGGCAGTGCAGCTCCTCTGCGACCCGGGTCACGCTGCCGAACCTCCGCCACTGGTCGAGGACGTCTCGCCACGAAGGGGTAGTCCGCTCCTGCCCCTGGTGGAGCCGGCGCACGCCGTCGCTCACCACCAGGACGGCGTCGGGGTGGCTGGTCGAGGCGAGGTAGGTGATCGGCTCCACCTCAGCCAGCGTCACCACGGGGTAGCCGGGACCTGCCACTCCGCGGGCCACCGTCGCCTGACGATGCAGAACGCCCACGTCTCGCGCGGGACCCGCCGTGCTGACGCCGCAGCGCAGCCCGACGACACCGTCGGCCAGCAGCCGGGCGACCCCGCGCCGCAGCGTCTCCACCACGACGCCCGGCCTTCCGCCGGGCGCGGCGAGGCCCTCGATCCCCGCGCCCGCGATCAGCAGCGGCGTGCTGGGAGCGAGCTTCAGCCAGCCACCGAGGCGCCGTCGCACCAGCTCGGGAGTCAGCCCGCTCGGGAGTCCCTCCCAGGTGAGCACGACCACGACCACGAGCGTCTCGCGACCAAGGCCGTACGTCGCTGCCTGGTTCTCCAGATGCGGCGGCCAATCGGCGTCCGTGTGCAGGAGGCTCTCGTACACCGCCCGGACACGGCGTTCGCCGTCGAGCTCGAGCACCGCGCGCGCCTCGACGTACCCCGCGACATAGGCCTCGGTGACGGCCGAGGCGTGGCCGGCGTGCCGACGCGCCACCTCGGCGGCCAGGTCCGACCTGCCTCCGCGTTCCGCCTCCTCGAGCAGCACCGTGAGGAGGAAGGGATAGGCGGTGCGATGAGCGGTGAAGTGGTGCTCCAGGGGCAGACCAGCAGCGGCCATCGAACGGCCGAGATCCTGGTTGAACGAGACATCACCCACCTCCCCGGTGACCACCGCAGCGAGGACACCGTCGATCACGTCGTCTCGCAGCCGCTCGGCGCGGCGCTCGGCGTCGTCATCGGTGAACCGGAAGTCGGGCACCCGGGCCTCGACGTCGTCGCGCAGCCGGACGTGTAGCTCGGGACGCCGACGCTCGACCGCCCGGGCCAGCTCCTCGAACGGATCGGCGACCTTCCTCCGGCGCGACACCCGGAGATTGTGAGTCCCCACAACCCAATGGGTCAACACGTGGCGCCGCCCCCAGCGCCGGGGCGAGCAGACTGTCGGTCATGACGAACGTGCTCATGGTCATCTCCGGGGTCGCGAAGCCCGGCTCTTTGCCTCAGGTTCACCAATCCTTCCAGCGCCATCTGGCTCCCCGTGCAGAGCAGAACCCGGCCCAGCCGTTGGTCATCTGGGCGGCGGACAGCAACACACCGGACAGGTTCATGCTTGTGGAGGTCTACAACCACCCGGACGCGGTCACCGCCAACGCCCAGGCCGACTGGTTCTGGGCCTACCTGGCGGAGGTCGGCCCGCTCCTCGACGGCGATCCAACGGTGACGACGTACGAGCCGCGATGGGCGAAGGGCCTGGACCTCGGACCGTAGGGCGCTCGGCGGCGGAGTCGCCGTCGCTCCGCTCCGGTGGACCCGGTCAGGAGTGGAGGTGCACGGTCCGGACCCGGTCCCTGCGGTCCAGGTAGAGGTCGACCGCCCACCAGTCCTCGCAGCCGTCCTGGCTGAAGCGGGGCTGCACGCTCACCCAGCGCTTGCCGAACCCGTCGGCCGGGTCGCGCGGGCCGCCGCGGCAGTCCACGTGCAGGGTCTCGTCGATGCGCAGCTCCGAGATCTTGGCGTCCGCCAGCTGCCGAAGCACCAGGGGCGGGCGCTTCCAGGTCGCGGGCCGCTGCGCGGCGCGCGCCTCGAGGAGGCGTCGCGCGTCGGCCGGCCCGTCGGCCAGCACCCGCACCCTCGGCGCCCAGCGCACGTCATCGGAGCCGCCGCCGCCCCCGGCGAGCCGGCGCAGCGCCTTCGCCGTCTGGCGGCCGGCCTTCGAGGCGTCTCCCTTGTTGGTGGACTCGCACGCGCCTTCGTTCTCGTCGCGACGCGGCATCACCAGCGGCTCGTCGAGGTCGTCCGCGGCGGCGCTGTCGCCGAGGGTGGCTGCCCGTTCGTCGGCCGGGTCGGTGGGGCCGGACGAGCCGGTCAGGCCGGGGCCGACGAGCACCCAGACGGTGCCCGCGAGCAGCACCACCGCCATGGCGGTGAGCCGCACCGGCCGGGAGGCCGCCCAGACCCCGATCCTCCCGGGATCCCCGGGCCCTTGCTCCAGGACGTCGTGGTTCGGCTGCTGGTCGTCCACGCGCACCTCCCGCAGGTCGCCCCCCAGTCTGCCTCTCGCAGGGCCTAGCGTCACGGCTTGGAGCGGCCCGATTCCCTGCCCCGGCGGGACAAAGACGTGTCTCCGGTCGCGACTTTCCGGTTCGTCCGGATCGTCCCCGGGGCCTACGGTGGGTCGCGTGCCCAGCGACGCGTTCGAGACCGCGGCCCTGCGGGCCGGCCTGCGCGAGACCACCGGCCTCGCGGAGCCGCTCTCGACCGTCCCCGGCACGGGGCGGGTGCTGCTGCACGAGTCCCCCGAGGGTGCGCTGACCTGGCATCCCGCCGACGCCGCGCCGGCGGCCGCAACCCCGGGCCGGGTCCGCAGCTTCGCCTTCGACCTCGACGACCGGGCAGTCGAGACGTTCGAGCGCCGGCACCGTCCGCACCGGCTCCTCGCGTTCGGCCCGGACGAGGGCGCGGAAGAGGTCGATCCCGCCGAGCTCGGCACCGGACCCGTGCTGATGCTCCTGCACGGGACGTTCAGCACGGCGGCGAGCACCTTCGCCGGCCTCCCCGACAGCGCGCTCGCAGCCCTCGCCCGCCGCTACGAGGGGCGGATCGTCGCGTTCGAGCACCCGACCGTCTCGGTCTCCCCCGCCAGCAACGTGGCCTGGCTGGCCGGGCGGCTGGCCGCGGCGGACGCGGCGGCACCCCGCGTGGACCTGCTGGCGCACTCGCGGGGCGGGCTCGTGGCCCGGCTCCTCGCCGAGCAACCGGACCGGACCGGCGGTCGGCTGGAGGTGGGCCGGGCGGTGCTCGTCGCGACCCCCAACGCCGGGACGTCGCTGGCCAGCGAGGACCGCGTCGGGCAGCTCCTCGACCGGCTCACCACCCTCGCCGACCGGCTGCCGGGGACGGCGGCGGCCGCCGTGCTCGAGGTGCTGCTCGCGCTGGTGCGGCAGGTCGCCGTCGGCGCCCTCGACGGGCTCGACGGGCTGGCCGCGATGGACCCCGGCGGGCGGTTCCTCACCGAGGAGCTCAATGCCGGCCCCTGCGCCGGGACGGCACCCGTCTCGTCGTACGCCGCGGTCGCCGCCGACTACGAGCCCCCGCCGGGGTCGGCACTCGCCCGGGTGGCGCTCGACGGGCTCAGCGACGTGGTGTTCGACGAGCTCCCCAACGACCTCGTCGTGCCCACCGCCGGGAGCTTCGACGTGCCCGGCCGGCCGGGCTTCCCGATCTCCGAACGCCTGGTGTTCGATGCATCGGCCGGGGTCGACCACAACGGCTTCTGGGGGCGTCGAGCCTTCGCCGAGCGGCTGCTCGGCTGGCTGCCGGGCGCAGGCGCGGGGAATGACACCGCGCCGACGCTCGTTGGACCCTAGACAAGGAGCAAGAAGCACCCTGAAGACGACCTCGACGACACGGAGAGAGCTTTGACCACCACCACCCTGACCGCCGCCGACTTCGAGACGACCGTCGCGGACAACGACATCGTGCTCGTGGACTTCTGGGCCTCGTGGTGCGGCCCGTGCCGGCAGTTCGCCCCCACGTTCGAGAAGGCATCGGAGGCCAACCCCGACATCGTCTTCGGCAAGGTCGACACCGAGGCCGAGCAGGCGCTCGCCCGGGCGGCCAACATCACCTCGATCCCCACCCTGATGGCGTTCCGCGAGGGCGTCCTCGTGTTCGCCCAGCCCGGCGCGCTGCCGCCGCAGGCGCTCGACCAGGTGGTCGAGGCCGTGCGCGGGCTGGACATGGCCGAGGTGCACGCCGAGGTGGCCAAGCAGCGCGCCCAGGTGGAGGCGCAGCAGGACGGCGACGGCTCCTGACCGGGCCGCCGGTCAGGTCCTAGGCTGACCCCGTGGACGCGCGCGCATGGGACGAGCGGTACGCCGCCTCCGAGATGGTCTGGTCGGCGGGGCCGAACCAGTTCGTCGAGGCCGAGGTCTCCGGGCTGGCCCCGGGCCGCGCCCTCGACCTCGCCGCCGGTGAGGGCCGCAACGCGATCTGGCTCGCCGAGCGCGGCTGGCAGGTGACCGCGGTCGACTTCTCCCTGGTCGGTCTCGACAAGGGCCGCCAGGTGCTGGCCCGGCACCCCAGCGGACGCGACCTGCACGTCGAGTGGGTGCAGGCCGACGCCCTGGAGTACGACGCCGGCCCCGTGGGCCACGACCTGGTCCTGGTCGCCTACCTGCAGCTGCCCGCCGACGAGATCCACCAGGCCTGCCGCAGGGCTTTCGCCGCACTGGCGGTGGGCGGCACGTTCCTCCTGGTCGCCCACGACTCCACGAACCTCACCGAGGGCACCGGCGGACCCCAGGACCCCGACCTGCTCTACACCGCCGAGGACGTGCTGGCCGCGCTCGACGGCGAGCGGTTCGAGGTGGTCCGGGCCGAGCGGGTGGAGCGCCGGGTGCCCGACGAGGACCCGACCCACCGCCAGAGCGGCGAGCCGGGCCGGACGGCCTACGACGCGCTGGTGCGGCTGGTCAGGACGGCGTAGCGCCGTTGCCCGGCCGGGCTTCGGCGTCGGGCTGCTCGTCGCCCTCGTCGAAGTCCACCTTTTTGAGGTGCTTCCTCAGGCTGAACGCGAGGAACACGACGGCGAGCGCGAGCGCGAGCCAGACCAGCAACCCGAGCCACCCGGCCTTCACGTCCTCGGGGGCGGGGCCCTCCTGGGCCGCCAGCGCGACGGAGAACAGGGCAGTCAGGGAGTTCATGCCTTCATTGTCGCAAGCACCTCGCGCACGCCGGCGAAGAGATCGTCCTCGGGCGTCTCCACGTCGACCAGGCTCCGCGCCAGCTCGTAGTCCTCGGTGGGCCAGGCCTCCTGGTGCACCTCCAGCGGGCACGCGAACCAGGCGCCGTCGGGGTCGATCTGGGTGGCGTGCGCGAGCAGCGCCCGGTCACGCACCGGGAAGAACTCCGCGCAGGGCACCCGGGTGGTGATCCTGGCCGCGTGCACCGGGTCGGGCTTCCACTCCGCGAGCCGCTCGGCGTAGGGGGACTCGAGGCCCCGCACGACCATCGCGTCGTGCAGCGCCTGGGTGCGCTCCCGGTGGAACGAGTGGTGGTAGTAGAGCTTCAGCGGCTGCCACGGCTCCCCCGCGTCGGGGTAGCGCGCGGGGTCACCCGCGGCCTCGAACGCGGCCACGCTGACCAGGTGGCACATCACGTGGTCGGGGTGCGGGTAGCCGCCGTTCTCGTCGTAGGTCGTCATCACGTGCGGCTTGAAGTCCCGGATCAGGCGCACCAGCGGCTCGGCGGCCTCCTCGACGGGGATCCGCGCGAAGCAGCCGTCCGGCAGCGGCGGCTTGGGGTCCCCCTCCGGCCAGCCGGAGTCGACGAACCCCAGCCAGTCCTGCCGGACGCCGAGGATCTCGCGTGCACGGTCCATCTCGTGGCGGCGGACCTCGGTGATGTTGGCCAGCACGTCGGGCCGGTCCATCTTGGGGTTGAGGATCGAGCCGCGCTCGCCACCGGTGCAGGTCACGACGTGGACGTCGACACCCTCGGCGACGTACCTCGCGGTGCTGGCCGCACCCTTGCTCGACTCGTCGTCGGGGTGGGCGTGCACGTGCATCAAGCGGAGCATGGGGGCAATCCTAGGATGGAGCGGTGACCGACCTCGCCGACCGCTACGGGACCCGCACCGGCGCGGGACGCCGACGACTGGTGGTGGCCGTCGTCGTGGTGGTGGCGGGCCTGGGGCTGTCCTGGCTGGCCTGGGTGGTGCTGGCGCACGGCCGCCCCGCCGTGCAGTCGGACCTCAACGGCTACCGGACGGTCGACCAGCACACCGCCACCGCCCGCTTCACCGTCGTCCGCCGGGACGAGGACGTGCGCGGCAGCTGCCTGCTCCGCGCGTTCGCGGCCGACCACACGATCGTCGGCGAGCTCGACGTCGCGGTCGGCCCCGGCGGGCCCACGACCCAGACGCTGGAGCGCTCGGTGCGCACCGAGCGGGCAGCCACGTCGGTGGAGATGGTGGGCTGCGTCGCCGACGGGCAGGTCCGTCGCCGCTGACCCGGCGCCGGGGGCGATCCGACCACGATTTGGGGCGGACCCCACCCGGCTTGGTAGACTTTGTCACTTGCCTCGGACACGACCGGGAGGTCGCGCGGTACACGCGTGCCGGCCCCGAGTCCCGTCCGTCCCCGATCAGCACAGGAGCAGTACAGAAGTGACGCAGTCCAGCGAGCAGAACACGGTCTGGCTCACGCAGGATGCTTTCGACAAGCTCCAGGACGAGCTCGAGCACCTGCGCGGCCCCGTCCGCCAGGAGATCATCGAGCGGATCAGCGCGGCCCGTGACGAGGGCGACCTCAAGGAGAACGGCGGCTACCACGCCGCCCGCGAGGAGCAGGGCAAGGCCGAGGCGCGGATCCGCCAGCTCGAGGACATGCTGCGCCGCGCCGAGGTCGGCGAGACCCCCGCCGACGACGGCGTGGTCGAGCCCGGCATGAAGGTCACCACCCGTTTCGTCGGCGACACCGAGGTCGAGGAGTTCCTGCTCGGCGCCCGCGAGATCGAGACCCCCGAGGACCTGCAGGTCTACTCCCCGCAGTCGCCGATGGGCAGCGCGATCAACGGCAAGCGGGTCGGCGACAAGGTCGAGTTCGACGCCCCCAACGGCAAGAAGCTCCAGGTCGAGATCGTCGACGCGGTCCCCTACCAGGGCTGACCCCGTCCCGCACGACGAAAACGGCCCGCGACCACACGGTCGCGGGCCGTCGTCGTTGCCGCACGGGACGTTCGGCCCCTCCCGTCGGGAGTCCTGGCCCTCCAGGTGCCGCCCTCGGCGGCGGAGGGTGGAGAAGGAGGGCAGGTGGCCCTCCCACCCAACTGGAGGACACCATGCGAAGGCTCGAAGGACGAGTGGCGGTCGTGACCGGCGGCGCGAGCGGCATCGGCAAGGCGACGGCCTACCGGCTGGCCGAGGAGGGCGCCAAGGTCCTGCTCACCGACATCAACGACGAGGCCGGGGAGCTCGTCGCCAAGCACCTGCGTGAGCTCGGGCACGAGGCGGCGTACCTGCACCACGACGTCTCCTCCGAGGCCGACTGGCAGTCCGCGGTCGAGGCGGCGCTGGAGACCTTCGGCGGCCTCGACGTGCTCTTCAACAACGCGGGGATCGGTGACCTCGGCAGCATCGAGACCACCACCCTCGACGAGTACCAGCACACCCTCGACGTCACCCAGAACAGCGTCTTCCTCGGCATGCGGGTCGCTGCCGAGGCGCTGAAGGAGTCGCGGCACGCCTCGATCGTCAACAACAGCTCGATCTTCGGCGCCAGCGGCGGCTTCGGCACCTCGCCGGCCTACCACGCCGCCAAGGGGGCGGTGCGGCTGATGACGAAGAACGCCGCGCTGCACTGGGCCACCGACGGGATCCGGGTCAACTCGGTGCACCCCGGCTTCATCGACACGCCGATCCTCGACCAGGCCAAGGGCACGGAGTTCGAGGAGGCCATGATCGCGCTCACCCCGATGGGCCGCCTCGGCCGTCCCGAGGAGGTCGCCGCCCTGGTCGCGTTCCTGGCCAGCGACGACGCGTCGTTCATGACCGGGGCCGAGGTCTACGTCGACGGTGGGTTCATGGCCCGCTGACCGGGCCGGGGACAGCGTCCCCGGACCCGCCGAACCCCTCGCGACTGTCCCCGCCCGGCGCCATCATGGGCCCGTGACCTTCGAGGCAAGGCTCGTGCGCTGGTCGGGGGAGGCGGCGTGGGTGTTCGCGCCGGTGCCCGACCGGCACGCGCCCGACGCGGCCGGGCCGTTCGGGCGGGTCCCGGTCGTCGCGACCGTCGACGGCGTCAGCTGGGCGACCAGCGTCTGGCGCGACAGCGCGGCCGGCTGGCTGCTCCCCGTCCCGGCCCGCGTCCGTCGCGGCAAGGACGACGGCGACCTCGTCGAGGTCGACCTCGAGGTGGACGCGACGCGCCTGTGACCGGGGCGATCGGTCACTCGGAGACGTGGTAGCCGCACTCGCGAAGCCGGGCGAGCACCCGGGTCGCGTGCTCGACGCCCCGCGTCTCCACCTGCAGGGCGACCTCGACCTCGTCGAGGGTCAGGTGCGTCGAGGTGCGCTCGTGCACAACGTCGAGGACGTTGGCCTCGACCTCGGCCAGCTCCGACAGCAGCCGGGCGAGACCGCCGGGTACGTCGGGGATCCGGACCCGGAACGAGAGGTACCGGCCCGCGGCGGCCATGCCGTGCCGGATCACGCGCATCAGCAGCAGCGGGTCGACGTTGCCGCCGCTGAGCACCGCCACGCTCGGGGTCTCGAACCGGTCGGGGTGGTCCAGCAGCGCGGCCACGGCGGCGGCGCCCGCCGGCTCCACCAGGAGCTTGGCCCGCTCGAGCAGCATCAGCAGCGCCCGGGAGAGGCTCTCCTCGCTCACCGTCAGCATCTCGTCGACGTTCTGCTGGATCGCGCGGAACGGCACGTCGCCCGGACAGCCGACCGCGATGCCGTCGGCCATCGTCGACATCGCGTCCAGCGCGACGGGGTGCCCCTCGGCGAGCGAGCCGGGGTAGGCCGCGGCGCCCTCGGCCTGCACGCCGACGACCCGCACCTCGGGACGGACGGCCTTGACCGCGGTCGCGATGCCGGCGATCAGGCCGCCCCCGCCGCACGACACGAGCACGGTGCGCACGTCGGGGCACTGCTCGAGGATCTCCAACCCGCAGGTGCCCTGGCCGGTGACGATGTCCACGTGGTCGAACGGGTGGATCAGCACCGCGCCGGTCTCGTCGGCGAACGACCGGGCCGCCACCAGGGCGTCGTCGACGGTGTGCCCGTGGAAGCGCACGTCGGCGCCGTAGCCGCGGGTCGCCTTCTCCTTGGGGATCGGGGCGCCCTCGGGCATGAACACCGTCGCCTTGATGCCGAGCATCTGCGCGGCGAGGGCGACGCCCTGTGCGTGGTTGCCGGCGCTGGCTGCGACCACGCCGTTGGCGCGCTCCTCCTCGGAGAGCCGGGAGATCCGGAGGTAGGCGCCGCGGATCTTGAACGAGCCGGTGCGCTGGAGGTTCTCGGCCTTGAGCAGGACCGGACCGCCGACCAGCCCGGAGAGCCAGCGGGACTCCTCCATCGGGGTGCGGATGGAGACGTCGCGCGAGCGCCTCGCGTGCCCGCTCGATGTCGGCCAGCGTCGGCAGCTCGGGGACCGCGGCGTCGCTCATGCGGCACACCCTAGACCGTGGCTCCGATGAGTCCCGCGGGCGCCGGAGGTCCACCTGTCGACGGAGCCCTCGGGGGCTGGAAGAGTCTCGGGGACCCCATCGGAGGAGAGAAGCATGGACTGGAAGCTCGAGGTCGTGGTCGTACCCGTCGAGGACGTGGACCGGGCCAAGGAGTTCTACACCGAGAGGCTGGGCTTCCCGCTCGACGTCGACCACGACGCCGGCGAGACCTTCCGCGTGGTGCAGGTGACGCCCCCGGGCTCGTCGTGCTCGGTCGTGTTCGGTCGCGGGCTCGGCGGTGGCACGCCGGGCGCCCTCAAGGGGACCACCCTGGTGGTGGAGGACGCCGAGGCCGCCCTGGCCCACCTCGAGGCCGCCGGGATCAGCACCAGCGGCCTGCAGCACTTCGTCGACGGGCGGCCCGCTCCCGGGCCGGACCCGGAGGACGCCGACTACAACACGTTCATCTTCTTCGACGACCCGGACGGCAACACCTGGCAGGTGCAGAAGCGCGCCCCCCGCACCGCCTGAGCCGCGGGTCCGCCGGTCACCGGCCGGCCGTCGGCAGCATCACACCGCCGGGGCGGTCCGCGGCCTCGATCCTGACATATGATTGGCTTATGCAATCTTCTGTTGGGCAGCGCGTGACCCCCGACGCCCAGGGCTACCTCAGCCACAAGCAGATCCTCGTCGTCATGTCCGGGCTGATGGTCGGCATGTTCCTGTCCGCGCTCGACCAGAGCATCGTGGGCACCGCGCTCCCCCGGATCACCTCCGAGCTCGGCGGCCTCGACAGGCTCTCCTGGGTGGTGACGGCATACCTGCTCACCGCCACCGCCTCGACCCCGCTGTGGGGGAAGATCTCCGACCTCTACGGCCGTCGGCTGCTGTTCCAGGTCGCGATCGTCACCTTCCTGGTCGGCTCGCTGCTCGCCGGGTTCTCGCAGAACATCGACCAGCTGATCGCCTTCCGGGCGGTGCAGGGCCTCGGTGGCGGCGGCCTGATGGCGCTCGCGATGGCCACCATCGGCGACGTCGTCCCGCCCCGGGAGCGCGGCCGCTACCAGGGCTACTTCGCGGCCGTCTTCGGTACGTCGAGCGTGCTCGGCCCGGTCCTCGGCGGCTGGTTCGCCGACGGGCCCGGCTGGCAGTGGATCTTCTTCGTCAACATCCCCCTCGGACTCGCGGCGCTGGTCGTCACCTCCGCGGCGCTGAAGATGCCGCACGTGCGCCGCGACCACTCCATCGACTACCTCGGCGCCGCCACCGTCGTCGCCTCGGTCTCCTCGTTCCTGCTCTACACCGCCTGGGCCGGCCCCGAGCTGGGCTGGAGCTCCGGCACCGGCCTCGGGCTGCTGGGCGCCGGGGCGGTGCTCGCGGTCGTGTTCGTGCTCGTGGAGCTGCGCGCCACGGAGCCGATCATCCCGATGCGGCTGTTCTCCAGCTCGATCTTCTCGATCGCCAACGCCTTCGGGTTCCTGATCGGCGTGGCGATGTTCGGGTCGATGATCTTCCTGCCGGTCTACCTGCAGGTCGTCGACGGAATGACCCCGACCCGGTCCGGGCTGGCGATGCTGCCGATGGTGGTCGGCATCTTCACCACCTCGATCACCGCCGGCCAGCTGATGAGCCGCAACGGCCGCTACCGGCACTTCCCGATCCTCGGCGCCGCCGTGGTGACCGCGGCCCTGATCATGCTCTCCACGCTCGACAACGCCACGCCGTACTGGTTCACCGGGTTGTCGATGTTCGTGATGGGCCTCGGTCTCGGCCTGACCATGCAGGTGCTCATCGTGGTCGTGCAGAACTCCGTGGACCGCTCCGACATGGGGGTGGCGACCAGCTCGGTGACCTTCTTCCGGCAGATGGGCGGCTCGTTCGGCACCGCCCTGTTCGGGGCGATCCTGTCCAGCCGGCTCGCGGTGCACCTGGCCGACGCGACCGCCGGGGTGCCCGCGGCCCAGCGGGGCACAACCGACCTGGACGCCGTGGCCAACAACGTGGAGCTGATCAAGGCCCTGCCGGAGCCGCTGCACGGCCTGGTCACCGAGGCGTTCAGCCTGTCCCTGCAGGACACGTTCCTGGCCGCGGTGCCGCTGACGCTGGTCGCCCTCGCGGTCGCGCTGTTCCTCAAGGAGGTGCCGCTGACCGGGCGGGCGGAGCCTCAGGCGCCGCCGGCTCCCGGCGGGGCGGACTCCGCGTCGGGCGTGCCGGCCTCCTCGGGCTCGTCGCCGACCCCGGTGTAGCCGGCGAGGTACTGCACGACGGCGTTGAGCGCGGCCGCGATCGGCACGGCGAGCAGGGCGCCGGCCACGCCGGCGACCAGCACCCCCATGCCGATCGCGACGATCACCCCCAGCGGGTGGACCGAGACGAAGCGGCCGGTCAGGAACGGCTGGAGCACGTGCGCCTCGATCTGCTGCACCAGGATGACTCCGCCCAGCATCAGCAGCGCCACGATCGGGCCCTGGGAGACCAGCGCGACCAGCACCGCCACCGACCCGGAGATCGTGGCACCGACCAGGGGGATGAACGCGCCGAGGAAGACCAGCACCCCGATCGCGGTCGCGAAGGGCACGTTGAGGACGAGGGCCACGATCACGATCCCGATCGCGTCCGCCGCCGCGATGATCACGGTCGCCCGGACGAACTGCGTGACCGACCGCCAGGCGACCTTGCCGGACTCGTCGGCCCGCAGCCGGGCCGCCCGGGGGAACAGCCGCACGCACCACGCCCAGATCCGGGCGCCGTCGGCGAGGAAGAAGTAGCTGGCGAAGAGGACGATGAAGAAGCCGGCGACGAGGTGGCCGAGGGCCGTGCCGACCTCGGTGACCCGGGCCAGCAGCTCCTCCGAGGAGGCCGTGATCGCGTCCTGCGCCTCCCGGATGTAGTCGTTGATCTGCGAGTCGCTGGCCTGCAGCGGCCCGTTGCGCAGCCACGTGCGGATCTCCTCGAGCCCGCTGACCACCTGCGCCGACAGGTCACGAAGCCGCGGGACATCTGGGTGCCGACGAAGGTGAGCAGCAGGACCACGGCACCGAGACCGCCGATGACCACCAGCGCGGAGGTGAACTGGCGGGTGATCCCGACCTTGGCGCCGGACTGCACGACGGGGCCGGCCAGCGCCGCGATCAGCGCGGCGATCGCGAGCGGCAGGAAGATCACCGAGAACATCGCGATCAGGTAGAACACGACGTAGCCGGCCGCGGCGATCACCAGGAACCGCCAGGACCAGGCCGCGACGAGGTCGAACGCCCACGGCACCTGCGCCCGGCTGAAGTTGGTCGGCCCGTCGTCGATGGCCGGCGGCAGCTCCGGCGGGTGCCCCCGCTCCGCGCGGAGCAGGGACCACTGGTGCGCGAAGCGCTCGGCGAACCGCTCGTCGGACTTGGCCTGCTGGGTCGCCCGCAGGCGGCTCAGCCGGCCGGTCATCCGGTCTGCCCTCACCCATGGGGGTCAGGCTACGGGTAGGCGCCCAGCGCGCGCGGGCGGACGCGCGGCGTCAGACCAGGGTGCGGGCCAGCCGGTACGCCGCCTCGGGATGCTCGGCGGCGAGCAGGCCGACCGAGGCGAGCACGTAGTCGTGGTCGACCACGGTAGCCGGGTGCCTCGGGCAGCTGCCAGCCGCCGTCGGCTCCGAGGTGGCGGACCAGCACCGTCCCGGCGTCGGCCCGCGGTCGTGCCGCAGGACGCCCCCCGAGCCGACCAGCAGGTCGACCTCGCGCAGGTCCTTGCCGCTGCGCTCGACCACCCGACCGTCGGGACCGAAGACCACCTGCGAGCGCCCGGCGTGCCGCCGCAGCGCGAGCGCCGACGGCGACGCGCGGCGATGGCGCGGTCCTCGGCACGGGCCCGCTCGCCCCGCGGGCCCTCGGGCGGCAGGTACGCCGGGTCGGCCTGGCGGGGCGCCGCGGCCGCGGCCCGCAGCGGCCGCGTCGGGTCGACCAGCCCGGCGGCGATCCCCTCCTCGACGGTGCTCACCGCGCTCCAGCGCATCCCGAGGTCGCCCTCGACGGTCCGGGTCACCGGCACGGTGGCGACCACCTGCCGGGACAGCCCGGCGTCCTCGGGGTCGACCTCGACGACGGAGTGCACGTCGGTGGTGGCGCCGCCGACGTCGACGACGACCACGTCGCCGGCCCCCGGCAGGTCCCCTCCGTCGGCCCCCGGGCCGCCCGGCACCCCACGGGCCAGCAGCTCGACCGCCGTCAGCACCACGTCGGGCGTCGCGCCGCGCACCATCTCGGTGAACCGCCGCCCGGAGTCGCGCGAGGACAGGTGCTTGCCGCCGATCACGTGCCGCAGGAACATCTCGCGGATCGCCGCGCGGGCCGAGCCGGGGGCGAGCTCGCCGATGCGCGGCACGACGTTGTCGGCCAGCACGTGCGGCGTACCGGCGGCCGCGAGGAGCGCGGAGACCTCGTCCCGTGCGTCGGCGTTGCCGGCGACGACGACCGGGCCGGGCCACCGGGCGGCGGCCAGGGTGCCGGCACAGGCGAGCAGCACCTCGGCGTTGCCGCCGTCGGTGCCGCCGACGAGCAGCACGACGTCGGGCGCGGCGCGCGCGCAGCGTGGCCACGTCGGCCGTCGTCGAGGCCCGCGGCCACGTGCACCACCCGGCCCCCGCTCGACAGCGCGACCCGGCGGCCGGCCTCGGCGGTGACCAGCTCCTCGTTGCCGACGACGGCGATGCGCAGCCCGCCGCCGGCGGACGAGCAGGCCAGCACCGGCGCGTCCACCGCGCCCGGGTCGGCCTCGGCGAGCGCGCACGGCAGGCGTCCCAGCCGTCGAGCACGTCGGTGTCGAGGGTGGTGCGGTGGCTCGCCGTGGCCACCAGCCGGCCGGAGGGCACCTCGACGAGCGCGGCCTTGGTGAACGTGGACCCGAAGTCCACGCACGCGACCAGCTCAGCCGAAGCGCCTGCTCCAGGTCGGCGATCAGGTCGTCGGCGGTCTCGATGCCCACCGAGAGCCGGACCAGGTCGGCGGGCACCTCGAGGTCGGTGCCGGCCACCGAGGCGTGCGTCATCCGGCCCGGGTGCTCGATCAGCGACTCGACGCCGCCGAGGGACTCCCCGAGCGTGAACACGCGGGTGCGGTCGCACACGGCGAGCGCCTCCTCCTCGCCGGCCCGGACCCGGAACGACACGATGCCGCCGTACCGGCGCATCTGCCGCGACGCGACCGCGTGCCCCGGGTGCGACTCGAGCCCCGGGTAGATGACCTCGGCGACCGCGTCGTGTCCGGACAGGTAGTCGACGACCTTCTCGGCGTTGTCGCAGTGCCGGTCCATCCGGACCGCGAGGGTCTTGATGCCGCGCAGCGTCAGCCAGGCGTCGAACGGCCCCGCCACCGCGCCGATGGAGTTCTGGTGGAACGCCACCTTCTCGGCGACCTCGAGGTCCCGCACGACCAGGGCACCGCCCACCACGTCGGAGTGGCCACCGACGTACTTGGTGGTGGAGTGCACCACGACGTCGGCACCGAGCGCGAGCGGCTGCTGCAGGTACGGCGAGGCGAAGGTGTTGTCGACGACGAGCAGCGCGCCCGCCTCGTGGGCGACGGCCGCCACAGCCTCGATGTCGCCGATGTTGAGCAGCGGGTTGGTCGGCGTCTCCATCCACACGATCTTGGTCTCGCCGGGACGGATCGCGGCGCGGATGGCGTCGACGTCGGACACCGGCGCGGGGGTGTGCGCGAGCCCCCACGGCTCCTCCACCTTGGCGAACAGGCGGTAGGTGCCGCCGTAGGCGTCGTCGGGCACGACCACGTGGTCGCCGGGTCGGCACAGCGCCTTGAGCAGGGTGTGCTCGGCCGCCAGCCCGCTGGCGAAGGCGAACCCTCGCTCCCCCTCCTCCAGGGCGGCGATGTTGCCCTCGAGCGCGGTGCGGGTGGGGTTGGCGGAGCGGGAGTACTCGTAGCCGCCCCGCATCCCGCCCACGCCGTCCTGCTTGTAGGTGCTGGTGGCGTAGATGGGCGGGATCACCGCGCCGGTCATCGGGTCCGGCTCGTAGCCGGCGTGGATCGCGCGGGTCTCGAAACCGGACTTGTGCCGGTGGGTCTGGTCGGCCTCTGCAGTCATGGGAGCGAGCCTATTCCCGGGCGCCGCGGGAAGGATCCGGCGGTGTCGTTCGTTGTGCAGGACGGACCCACCCCGACGACCCGAGGAGCGCCGTGCTGTTCAACCGCCACCACAACGATCTGCCCACCCCCGAGCAGGCGCTGTCCGGCCGCACCGAGCAGTGGTTCACCCTCGCGGAGGACCACCTCGTGCTCGACGCGCCGCTGGTCACCCCCGAGTCAGAGATCCCCGAGGGCTTCGAGGTGGCGGTGTTCGGGCTCGGCTGCTTCTGGGGCGCCGAGGAGGCCTTCTGGCGGGTCCACGGCGTCTGGTCCACCTCGGTCGGGTACGCCGGCGGGTCGACGCCGCACCCGTCCTACGAGCAGGTCTGCTCCGGCCAGACCGGGCACACCGAGGCGGTCCGCGTCGTCTACGACCCCGCCACGGTGTCCTTCGCGGACCTGGTGAAGGTGTTCTTCACCGTCCACGACCCCACCCAGGGGATGCGCCAGGGCAACGATCTCGGCACCCAGTACCGCTCCGCGATCTACACCAGCACCCCCGAGCAGACCGAGGTGGCGCAGCGGCTCCGCGCGGCGTACGAGCCGGTGCTGACGCAGCGCGGCTACGGGCCGATCACCACGGAGATCAAGCCGGCCCCGACGTACCACTACGCGGAGGACCACCACCAGCAGTACCTGGCGAAGAACCCCAACGGCTACCGCTGCCACGCCAACACGGGCGTGCCCTTCCCCGACGCCGCGGTGTAGCCGGCGGTCGTACGGTGTGGGTGCCGCGCGGAACCCGACACCCGGGGGCGCACGAGGAGGAGCGGCCATGCCGAGGACCAGCGGGATCGCCAAGCTCTGGAAACCCGTCGTCAACGTCACCGACCTGGACGCGGGCGAGCGGTTCTGGTCGGCGCTCACCGGCCTCTCACCGGACTCGAGGCACGGTGACGAGAGCGGCGAGAGGTACTCGGTCCTGCACGACCCCGACGAGCCGCTCTGGATGCTCCTCCAGCGGGTGCCCCGTGACCAGGCCTCCTGGGTCGGCGGGACGCACCTCGACCTGCGGGTGGACGACGTCGCCGAGGCGGTGCGCCGCACCGAGGAGATCGGTGGGGTCACCCTCCGGCCACCCGCCTTGTACCCGTCCGACGACCAGCCCTACCTGGAGTGGGCGGTGATGGCGGACCCGTTCGGCAACGAGTTCTGCTTCGTGCGGTGGCCCCTGGCGCCACGCGGCGGGTGACGAGGCCGTGGCCGACTGGCGGGGACGTCACTCGCCGTGTGACGTCGCCGCGCCGGCTACCGGAGCGGCCGTCCGGGTCGGACGGCGGCGGTCTCAGAGCCGTCGGGTGGTGAACAGGGTGGTCCCGTGGACCGGGTCCACCTCCGTGCGCCCGGTCTCGACGAAGCCGAGCTTGGCCAGCACCCGGCGCGAAGCCGTGTTCCACTCCCAGACCGTGGCCCACAGCCGTTCGTGGCCGGACGATCTCGCCCAGTCCAGGACCGCCGACGCGGCCTCGGTCGCGTACCCCTGACCCCAGACCCGGCGCAGCAGCTCGAACGCCAGCTCCGGCTCCCCCCGCTGGCCGCGCCCGCTGTCGACGAGCCCGCAGTAGCCGACGACGTCACGGTCGGCCTTCCGCTCGACCGCCAGCAGACCGGTCGCCGACGGGCTGCTGGTGCGGATCGACTCCTCGAGGTCTGCGACCGTGGGGCGCCCGTCCGCGTCGATCCGGCGGTGCGGGGGCACTCGCGGGTCACGTTCGGTCCACAGCTCACGCTGCACGCCTGCCTCGGCCACCCGCCACGGTCTGAGCAGCAGACGTTCGGTCTGCAGCACGACCTCGCGGCCCGGAGACGCTCCACCTGCCATGCCGGCAACCGTCTCACGGGCGATGATCGACCGTGTCGCGCCGCTACGGTGGGTTCGAGCATCGAGCGAGGAGGCGCCGTGTCCGGTCATCCCGTGCTGCTGCACACCGCGATCGACGCGCGAGACTGCCGGGGTCTGGCCGAGTTCTACCGCCGGCTCCTCGGTCTGCGGTACCGCGAGGGGGACGAGCCGCCGCCCGAGGGCGTCACTGACGACGCGGACTGGCTGGTCCTGCTCGACGACGACGGCAGCCGGGTGGTGACCATCCAGGAGAAGAAGGACACCACACCCCCGACCTGGCCGTCCGAGGACGTGCCCATGCAGATGCACATGGACTTCAAGGTCCCCGGCGTCGAGGACCTGGAGCGGCACCGCGAGCGGGCGGAGGAGCTGGGTGCTCGCCTCCTGCACGACCGCTCCGGGGACGAGGACGAACCCCTCTACGTGCTCGCCGATCCGGCGGGGCACCCGTTCTGCCTGCTCGTCCAGTAGGGCGCGACGCCCCTCTCGTCGGCGGCGCGCTCTCCGGACCCGGGCCGGCCGGGTGCCTAGCGGGCGTCAGGGCCTGCCCGACGCCAACCCGGTGTCCACGCCTACTCGTCGTGGGCGTTGGCCGAGACGATGCCCCGCATGTCGTCGTCGCTGAGCTCCGGGTGCTTCTCGTCGCGGTGCCTGAGCACCTGCTGGAGCAGCTCGTCGTCGTTCGAGGCACTGAAGTGCATGTCCTCGTGGGCCTCGTGGATGCAGTCGAGTGCGCGTGCCATGGTCCCCCTCCTTGGGCCGGTCATCTGAACCGAGGACACCACCGCGGGCCGCCTCCGGCAAGAGCACCGTGGGGTCATTCCCCGGGACACCCCAACGAGCCATTCCGCCCCCCTCACCCGATCCCCTGTGCCGCTCCCACGCGGCTGCCATCCTGACTGGCATGAGCCTGGACCCCGCGGTGACGAACCCCGACCACTACGTGGTCGTCTTCGAGAACGAGCAGGTCAGGGTGCTGGAGTACCGGGACCGGCCCGGCGACCGGACCACGCCGCACCGGCACCCGGACAGCGTCATGTACACGCTGTCGTCCTTCCAGCGCCGGCTCGTCTCCGGCGACACCCGGCGCGACGTCGCGCTCGAGGCCGGGACCGTGGCCTGGCTGCCCGCGCAGGAGCACCACGGCGAGAACATCGGGGAGACGGCCACCCACGTGCTGTTCGTGGAGCTCAAGGGGGGCCCGGACGGGACCGGGACCCCGGCCACCGACGGCGCCGGCGGGGCGGCCCGGATCGGCCCCGAGACGGCCTGAGGGAGCCGGGCGGCCCCCAGGGGCTCGGGCACCCGCGGAGTCCGACGCAGCCCGGAATGACCGTGAGAGCGGCCCGGCGCTGGTAATCTCCCCGGGCGGCGACCGGCCCCGCCTGTCGCCGCACCGCCGGAGCGGGAGGCTCCGCGCGGCCCCCACCCAGAGGTAGTCCCGTGCCGAGCACCGTCGAGCGTCTCGCGCCGCCGCCCCAGCAGACCCGGCCGGGCTGGCGCGCGATCCGGCCACGCTTCCGTCGCGCCCGGACCCTGCGCGGGGCGCTGGGCCTGACGCTGCTCTCGGCGATCCTGCCCGGCACCGGGTTCCTGTGGTCGCGGCGGCACAGCCTCGGCTGGATCGTGCTGCCGCCCAGCCTCACCGCGATCGGCCTGGCCGTCTGGCTCGGGCTGCGGTCACCCCGCGCCGTCCTCGACGTGGCCTTCGACCCCACCCGTCTCAAGGTCGCGGCCGCGGTCGCGGGAGCCGCGTTCCTGGTGTGGTTCCTGGTGGTCGTCGCGACGTACCTCATGGTCCGGCCGTCCCCGCGCCGGATCTCCCACGCCCTGGCCGGCACCGCGTTCGTGGGGCTGCTCTGCCTCGCGGTGGCCGCCCCGGTCGTGGTCGGCGCCCGCTACGCGATGGTCCAGGCCGACCTCGTGGAGACGGTGTTCGAGGACAACACCAGCGCCACCGCCCCCCGGCACGTGACCGAGAAGGACCCCTGGGGCGGGCGGGACCGGGTCAACGTGCTGCTGCTCGGCGGCGACGGCGGGGTGCACCGGATCGGCGTGCGCACCGACACGATGATCCTGCTCAGCCTGGACACCCGCTCCGGGCGGACCACCATGTTCAGCCTGCCCCGCAACATGATGAACGCGCAGTTCCCGCCCGGGAGTCCGCTGCACACGCTCTACCCCTACGGCTTCGCCGGGTACGGCGACCCCGGCTCCTGGATGCTCAACGCGGTGTACCGGCAGGTCCCCGCCCTGCACCCCGGCGTGCTGGGCAGGTCCGACAACGAGGGCGCCGACGCGCTCAAGCAGGCCGTCGAGGGCAGCCTCGACGTGCCGGTCGACTACTACCTGCTGGTGAACCTGCGCGGGTTCCGCGAGATCGTCGACGCGATGGGCGGCGTGACCGTCAACATCAACGAGCCGATCCCCGTCGGCGGCAACACCGACCTGGGGATCCTCCCCGAGCGCTACCTGCAGCCCGGACCCGACCAGCGCCTCGACGGCTTCGACGCGCTCTGGTACTCCCGCGGCCGTTACGGCTCGGACGACTACCAGCGGATGGAGCGGCAGCGCTGCATGATCGACGCGATCATCGACGAGGCGAACCCGCTGAACCTGCTGCGGCGCTACCAGGACCTCGCCGCGACCGGGAAGCGCATCGTGCGCACCGACATCCCGAGCCGGCTGCTCCCGGCCTTCGTCGACCTCGCCCTGGACGTCAAGGACGCCAGCGTCCGGTCGGTGGTTTTCCGCTCGTCGACGGAGTTCTTCCCCGGCGACCCGGACTTCCCCTGGATGCAGCAGGTGGTGCGCAAGGCGCTGCGCCCGCCAGCGGAGCGGACCCGCGAGCCCGGTGAGCGGCGCCCGTCGGCGTCTCCGTCCCCCACGCCCGGCGTGGAGGCGACGGAGGATCCGGACCCCGGGACCGCCGTCGACGCGCGGGACACCTGCGGCTACGACCCCGAGGTCTCCTGACGCCGCGCCGACCGACTGTGGTCCGCCCGCGTGGACCCCCAAAGGTCGCAGACGGCTCGTCGTCACAGCCCCAGGTACATCACGTGCAGGCCGACCAGGCCGTGCGCCGGGTGCCGGAACGCCTCGGGCACGGTGCCGACGATCCGGAAGCCGAGCGACTGCCACAGCCGGACGGCGGCGGTGTTGGTCTCCACGACGGCGTTGAACTGGATGCCGTGGAAGCCGTGGCGCGGTGCCAGCGCCACCATGTCCTCGGCCAGCGCCCGGCCGACGCCGCGACCGCGCGGCGGCCGGGTCGACCATGAAGCTGGCCGTGCCGATGTGCGACCCGGGTCCGGGCCGGTTCGGTCCCATCTTCGGCGACTCCCGACGACCCGGCCCGTCGGCGCCGACCGCGACGGTCGTGCGCCCCGGCGGCCGCTCCATCCAGAGCGCCGCGGGCCGTCGTCGGAGACCGTCGCCGGGTCGAACGCGTAGGTCTCGCCGGCCGCACTATCTCGCGGAAGATCGGCCAGATCGGCGTCCCAGTCGTCGTCGGTCGCCTCACGGATCTCCACCCGCCCGACCCTAGCCACGCCGGGGCCGGCGGCCCCGCCACTGATCCGCGAGCTGGACGTGCCGGCGCCGATGACTCACCCGCTGGGGCGACGCGCTCGACCCGGACCGGGTGCTGCCGGAGTACCCGCGCCCCCAGCTGGTCCGGGACTCCTACCTGAACCTCAACGGCCTACTGGGAGTACGCGTCACCGCGCTCGACGCCCCGGAGCCGACCGGCGTACGACGGGCGGATCCTGGTGCCGTTCTCCCCCGAGGCGCCGCTGTCGGGGGTCGGCCGCCAGACTCCGCCCGACGAGCTGCTGTGGTACCGCCGCGGCCTCGTCCTGCCGCCGGGCTTCACCGGCGCCGGCCGGCGGCTGCTGCTGCACTTCGGCGCGGTCGACCAGACCTGCACGGTGTGGGTCGACGGCATCGAGGTCGGGTCGAACGACGGCGGCTACCTGCCGTTCACCTGGACGTCACCGAGGCGCTCGCGAAGGGCGCGGGGACGCTGGTCGTCCGGGTGCGCGACGTCAGCAACAACCGCGGCCCGAGCAGCGGCAAGCAGCGGCTGCGCGCGCGGTGGCATCTGGTACACCGCGCAGTCCGGAATCTGGCAGACGGTCTGGGCTCGAGGCGGTGCCCGTCACCCACGTCGCCTCGCTGGTGCTCGTCGCCGGGCTGGACGAGGGCGCCGTCGACGTGACCGTGGCTCGACCGGCCCGGCTCGACCACGCGGGTCCCGGCTCGACCTCGGCGCGGGTGCGCGTGCTGGCCGGCGGGCCGGAGGTCGGCGCCGCCGAGCGTCGCGCCGGGCCGAACGCACCCGCGATCCCCCTGACCGACGCGCACCCGTGGACGCCGGAGGACCCGTACCTCTACGACGTCGAGGTGCGGCTCGGCGAGGACCGGGTGCACCTCGTACGTCGGGATGCGCTCCTTCGGCGTCGGACCCGGCGCCGACGGTGCTGCCGCGGCTGCTGCTGAACGGCGAGCCCTACCTCCACGTCGGCGTGCTCGACCAGGGCTACTGGCCGGACGGGCTGATGACCGCCCCCTCCGACGCGGCGATGGTGCACGACATCGCGACGATGAAGCGGCTCGGCTTCACCATGCTGCGCAAGCACCTCAAGGTCGAGCCGCTGCGCTGGTACGCGCACTGCGACCGGCTCGGCATGCTGGTCTGGCAGGACCTGGTCAACGGCGGGCGAGCGCTACCGGACCGCGGCGGTGACCTGGCCGGGGCGCTGGCCGGTGCGGCTGCGCGACGACCGCTACGCCCTGCTCGGGCGCGACCGACCCGGCCGGGCGCGACGAGTTCCGCGCCGAGCTGCGCCGGCACCGTCGAGCACCTGCGCAACGTCACCTCGCTGGCGGTCTGGGTGCCGTTCAACGAGGGCTGGGGACAGTTCGACGCCGCCGACGTCGCCGCCGAGCTGGCCGCGCTCGACCCGACCCGCAGCGTCGACCACGCGAGCGGCTGGCACGACCAGGGCGCGGGCGACCTGTGGAGCCTGCACGTCTACCAGCGGCGCGTTCCGGGTGCCCCGCCGCGGCCCCGACGAGCGGCGGGTGCTCGTGCTGACCGAGTACGGCGGCTACGACCTGACCGTCCCGGGCCACACCTGGGGGCCCGAGCACTTCGGCTACCGGCACTTCGAGTCCGCAGACGATCGCTCGGCGAGGCGTTCGACCGCCTGCACGCGAGGAGCTCGCTCCCGCCGTCGCCGCGGGCTGGCCGCGCACCGTCTACACCCAGCTCAGCGACGTCGAGGACGAGGTGAACGGGCTGCTCACCTACGACCGCGAGGTGCTCAAGCTGCCCGAGGAGCTGGTCCGGCCGGACGCTGGCGGTGCTCTACGCGGGGACCGACCGGACGGTCACGCAGTAGGCCCGCCCGACCGGATCGGCCAGCGTGACCCAGCCGCGGCCGCCGTGCGGACGCGGGCCCCCAGCGCCACGTGCCGTGCCGCCTCGGCTCCCGGTCGTCGCAGGCCAGGTCGAGGTGCGCGGTCACGACCGACTGCTCGTCGTCGAGGCGCTGGAGCAGCAGCCGCAGCGGGATCTCGGCGGGCGGGTCGATGCGGCGGAACTCGTCGTCGGGGTGCTCGTCGGTCATCGGCCAGCCGGTGAGCGCCGGCCCAGAAGGCGCACTCGTCGTCCCAGCTGCCGGGGCGGGACGTCCAGGCACACCTGGTCGACCACGCTGCGGCCGCCCGGCCAGGAGGCGGCCGGCGCCCGCTCCCCCTGCAGCGACGCCGGGACCACGCAGAAGGTCAGGCCGCCCGGAGAGCCGCAGACGACGTACCCTCGTCGAGGTAGCGACGCGCCCGCGCCCAGCGACTCGGCCCGGGCGGCCAGCGCCGTCCACGTCGTCGGTGTGCAGGTCGAGGTGCAGCCCGCCCGGGGCGGACTGGACGACGCGCTGGAGGCGCAGGTACGGGTCACCGCTCGGCGGGAGCAGGCTGGCGAACTCCTCCCTCTCGCCGCGCCGCGGCGGACAGCACGTGGCCGGTGACCCGCGACCAGAACGTCTCGACCTCCTCCGCGGACTCCTCGGCGGTGTCCAGGAAGGCGGTCACCCAGCGGATCGTCACGCCTCGGCCACCGGCACGCAGTCGTTCCCGCACGACGTCGACGCGGACGGTTCGCCGTCCGGCGCGTGGTCGGCGGGCCGGTGCAGCACCGCATGGCCGGGCACGACCCGCGCCCCGTCGTCGGACGGCACCGCCCGGCCGTCCACGATCAGCGTGTAGCCGCCGTCGGTCACCGGGGGCCAGAGCAGGGTCACGTCCGGCCGGGCCTCGATGTTCGCGCGGGTGCGCCCGCCCAGCCCCTCGACGTGCAGGGCGTCGGTGTCGAGGTGCGGCCGCACCGCCACGGCGTGCGCCCGGCCGTCCTCGGTGACGGAGAGCAGATAGGCGAAGCCGTACGTCGCGACGTGCCGGCCCAGCTCGGCGAGGTCCACCTGCACACTCATGCCGGCCAGGCTACCGACGGTCCGCCGGCGGGGTCAGCGGGCCGGTCACAGCCAACGCTCCAGCACCCGCCAGCCGATCGTGACCACGAACGCCCCGACGACGAGCACGAAGAACACCCGGACGAAGCGGGCCCCGCGCGCGACGGCGGTGCGCGCCCCGAGGTAGCCACCGAGCAGGTTGGCCAGCCCCATCGCTAGCCCCACCTTCCAGAGCACCGCCCCCTGCGGCACGAACACGACCAGCGCGGCCAGGTTGGTCGCCCAGTTGGCGAGGCGGGCCTTCGCCGAGGCCTCCAGGAAGTTGTAGCCGAGCAGCCCGACCAGGGTGATGACGAAGAAGGACCCGGTGCCCGGCCCGAGGGCGCCGTCGTAGAACCCGACCACCAGGCCGGCCCCCATCGCGACGAGGGTGTGCCGGTGGTCCGCGAAGCGCAGCTCGGTCAGGGCGCCGAGCTGCGGGCGCAGCCACACGTAGGTGCCGACGACCACGAGCACCACGAGCACGATCGGGTCGAACGCCGCCTTGGGGATCCGGGAGGCGACGACGGCACCCCCCATCGAGCCGAGGAACGCCAGCACCATGAGCGGCACGAACGTGCGCGGGTCGGGACGCACCCTCCGGTAGTAGGTGACCGAGCTGACCGACGTTCCGCAGATCGACGCGAGCTTGTTGGTGGCCAGCACCTGGACGGGGGCCGCGGACGGCAGGCCGAGCACGAGGGCCGGCAGCTGGATCAGGCCACCACCGCCCACGACCGCGTCCACGTACCCCGCGGCGAGGCCCGCGAGTGCGAGCAGCAGCAGGATCTCGAGGCTCGGGTCGACCACCCCGACACCCTAGGGCGTGGCGCCTCCGCCACCCCTCGCCCGCCGGTCGCCGCTCCTACCCGGGGACCCTGATCAGCCAGCTCTCGCGCAGCGGCGCGCCGAGGACCGGCGCCCGCGCGACGATCCGGACGCGGTGTAGCCCCGGCTCGAAGGGACGGAAGAGCAGCAGCAGCGACCGGCGCATCGTCCTGGTGGGTCCCGCCGCCACGTCCGTGCCGGCGGGGGCGAACGCGTCGAAGACGCTGTCCTCGGGCAGGGTCGCGGTCCGCGGCCGGGTGGTCACCGCGTAGCGGTGCACGCCGGTGATCCGGCGGCCGTCGACCCAGAGCCGGATCGTCGCCGCACGGGGGCCGAAGTCGCGGGCGTACATGGTGTTCGCGCAGCGGCGGAGGTTGCGGAAGCTGCGGCCGGGGAACCGGCGCGGCTGCAGTCCCGCCCGCGCCTCCGCGGTGGAGCACTCCCAGGAGAGGACCGCGAGGTGGACCGGCATCCCGGCGGGCACCACGCACGGACGCCGGGACCGGCCCAGGCTGGTCGGCTGGTTGAGGTAGGCCACCTCGAAGGCGTCGGTGGTGCAGTTGGCCGCCGCGTCGGGGTGGAGCAGCGGGCTCTCCGGCGCCGGGATCTCCAGCTCCCACGCGCCCAGCTCCGAGAGCCAGTGGGCCCGGGTGTGCCCGCGCACGTCCGCTCCGGGCGGGTACAGCGCCGGGTCGCCCAGGGCAGCGCTCGTCGCCGGTGCCCCGACGCAGATCGGAGCGACGACGAGCAGGGCTGCGATCGCGGTGGTCAGACGGTTCACGGCTGTCTCCTCGCCCTCGACGGGGCCGCGCGCGGCGACACCCCATCATCGGCTGCGGAGGGAGGATCCGTAATGGCTCACCGTCGTCAGGGACCTCACCCCTCCGAGGGGGGTCGGACCCGCCCGCTCAGCCGGCCAGGAACCCCTCGTCACGCAGCCAGGACTCGGCCACGTCGACCGGGTCACGTCCGTCCACGTCGACCTGGGCGTTGAGCTCGATCAGGGTCTTGTCGTCGAGCTGCTCGGCGACGGGAGCGAAGAGGTCCTCGAGCTGGGGGTAGGCGTCGATGACCTCCTGGCGGAGCACCGGTGCCACGTTGTACTTGGGGAAGAACGCGCGGTCGTCCTCCAGCACGGTGAGGTCCAGCGCCTTGATCCGGCCGTCGGTGGTGAAGATCTCGCCGAAGTTGCACTCGCCGCTGTCCGTCGCGGCGTAGATGGCCCCGGTGGCCAGGGTCTTGACGTCGTCCGGGGACACGCCGTCGCCCAGCGGGATGTCGTAGGCCTCCAGCATCGGCTCGAAGCCGTCGTCCCGGTTCTTGAACTCCGACTCCACGCAGAACGTGCGCTCCTCCGGCGGCAGGTCGCCCAGCTCGGAGAGCTTCGAGATGCCGAGCTCCTCGAGCTTCTCGGCCGGGGTGGCGAAGCCGTAGGTGTTGTTCATCGGCGCCGGCTCCAGCCAGACCAGGTCGTTCTCCTTCAGGTCCTCGTCGCGCACCGCCTCGTACTGCTTGGTCTCGTCGGGGATCGGCTTGGCGTGCCCGAGGTAGCCGATCCAGGCGGTGCCGGTGTACTCCCACTCCATGTCCACCTGGCCGTCGATCTGGGCGTAGCGGGCGCTGGCGCTGCCCGGGATGTTGGTCAGGTCGGTGACGTCGGCGCCGGCCGACTTGAGCAGGATCACCGCGATCTTTCCCAGCAGGATCTGCTCGGTGAAGTTCTTCGAGCCCACGCTGATGTCGAGGCCGTCGAGGTCGACGTCCTCGACCGGGCCGGCCAGGGTGCCCGCGGGGGTGAAACCCGCGGCGGTGCCCAGGCCGCAGCCCGAGACGGCCAGGCAGGCGAGCAGCGCCGAGGCGACGGCGGTACGGCGGGGGCGAGCGGTCATCACAGTCCCTTCGGCCGGGCGACCGTCTCGAGGACCCGTCCGGCCCAGTCGACGAGTAGCGCCAGCAGCGCGATGAGCAGGCCGCCGGTGACGAGCACCGACGTGCGGAACAGGGTGATCCCGGTCTGGATCAGCGCGCCCAGGCCGCCGGCGTTGATGAAGGTGGCGAACGACGCCACCCCCACGACCAGCACCAGGGCGGTGCGCACGCCGGCCATGATCACGGGCACCGCCAGCGGCAGCTCGATCCGCAGCAGCACGGCCACCGCGGACATGCCCATCCCCCGGCCGGCCTCCACCAGGGTGCGGTCGACCCCCTGCAGGCCGACGATCGTGTTGCGCAGCACCGGGAGCACGCCGTACAGCGTGAACGCCACGATCGCGGTCCAGAAGCTGAAGCCGAACCAGATGGCGAAGAGCACCACGAGGCCGATGGCGGGCGCGGCCTGACCGATGTTCGCCACGCCGACGACCAGGGGTGCGGCCCGGTTGAACCCGCGGCGGGTCAGCAGGATGCCCAGCGGGATCGCGGTGACGAGCACGAAGCCGGTGGTGACCAGGGTGAGCTCGACGTGCCGCCACGTGAGCGACGCGAGCGTCCCCCAGGCGAGCTGCCGCGACTCGATCGAGTCGAGGTCGGCCGTCAGCCGCCACCAGACCCACACTCCGAGGGCGACGGCGACCAGCAGCGGGATGCCCGCCAGCAGGATCGTCTGCTCACGGGAGAGCCGGGACCGGCTGGTCGCCGGCGTGCCCGGTGTCTCGGGCCCGGCGGGGGCGTCGCCGCCCGGGTTCGCAAGCCGGCTCTCCTGCACCGTCATGCCGGTTCCCCGGCGGCCTCGCGGGCCTCCTGCGACGTCTGCTGGATCTGCGCGGTGACGGAGGCGAAGTCGACCACGCCCAGGAACTCGTCCCGGCGTCCGGTGACGATCGCGGCACCGTGACTGGAGTTGAGCATGTCGTCGAGGGCGTCGTTGAGGGTGGCGCGACGGTCGACGCCGAGGATCTCGTCGCCGCGCGGCTCCTCGACCCGGTCGCCGTCCTCGATGTCGCGGAGCCACACCCAGGCGCGGGGGCGCCTCTTGGCGTCGAGCACCACCACGGAGGTGTGCCCGGCCTCCCGGGCGCGGGTGACGGCGTCCCGTCCCGGCTCCCCGATCGTCGCCGTCGTCCACGGGCTGAGCTCGACCTCGCTGACCCGGGTGAGCGTCAGCTGCTTCAGCGTCGAGCCGGCACCGACGAAGTCCTCGACGAAGCGGCTGGCCGGGGCGGCCAGGACGTTCTCCGGGGTGTCGTACTGCGCGACGTGGGCGCCCTCCTGGAGGATGCAGATCCGGTCGCCGAGCTTGATGGCCTCGTCGATGTCATGGGTGACACAGACGATGGTCTTGCCGAGCTCGGCCTGGATGGACAGCAGCTCGTCCTGCAGCCGCTGGCGGGTGATCGGGTCGACCGCGCCGAACGGCTCGTCCATCAGCACGACGGGCGGGTCGGCCGCGAGGCCGCGCGCGACTCCCACGCGTTGCTGCTGGCCGCCGGACAGCTCCCGCGGGTAGCGGCCGCGGTAGCGGCCCGCGTCGAGGCCGACCAGGTCGAGCAGCTCGTCGACGCGCGTCTCGACGCGCTTCTGGTCCCAGCCGAGCAGCTTCGGCACCAGAGCGATGTTCTGCGCGACCGTCATGTGCGGGAACAGGCTGCCGCCCTGGATCACGTAGCCGAGGTGCCGGCGCAGCTCGTCGACCGAGCGCGACTTCACGTCCTCACCGTTGATCGTGATCGTGCCCGACGTGGGCTCGATGAGCCGGTTGATCATCTTCAGCGACGTGGTCTTCCCGCAGCCCGAGGGGCCGACGAACATGACGATCTCGCCGGCCGGGATGTGCAGGCTCAGGCCGTCCACGGCGGCGCTGTCCTGGCCGGGATACCGCTTCACGACGTCGACGAGCTCGATGTCGACACCGCTGACGGCGGTCTGGTCGCCCTGGTCGGTAGTCATGTCAGACACGGATCCCCTTCGAGATGGTCACGCGGCCGAACAGCAGCAGAAGCGCGTCGAGCACGAGTGCGAGGATGACGACACCGACGGTGCCGACGAGGGCGGAGTAGAGAGCGTTGGCGCTGCCGATCTGCTCCAGCCCGCTGAAGATGTAGCTGCCGAGACCGGGGCCGAGCACGATCGCGGCGATGGCGGCGACGCCCATCGACATCTGGGTCGAGGTGCGCACCCCCGCCAGGATCACCGGCCAGGCCAGCGGGAGCTGCACGCGGAGCAGGGTGGCGGCGGGGCCCATCCCCATGCCACGGGCGGACTCGACCAGTCTCCTGTCCACGCCCTGGAGGCCGACCACGGCGTTGCGCAGGATCGGCAGCACCGCATAGAAGGTGACCGCCGCGACGGCGGGTCCGGGCCCGATGCTCAGCAGCGGCAGCAGGAAGCCGAGCAGGGCGAACGACGGCAGCGTGAGCCCGATCGCGCTGATCGCGTTGGCGATGCCCTCCAGCCAGGGGACCCGGGTGACCAGGACCGCCAGCAGGAACGCCACCACCGTCGCGAGCGCGACGCACTGCACGACGAGGGACACGTGCTGGTAGCCGCCGAACAGGATGTCGATCCGCTCCTGCTGCAGGTAGTCCCACACGCCGTGATCACCACTCGCTCTCGTCTCGGACGGACTCCCCTGGCAAACTCCTGCCCACTTCACCCCCGGCGGAACCCCCCGGACTATGCCAGGGTCGCCTCGGACATGCCAGGCTGGGACCATGCGGATCGTCTCCCTGCTGCCCTCGACGACCGAGATCCTGTTCGACCTCGGCGCCGGCGACCAGGTCGTCGGGGTCACCTTCGAGTGCGACCACCCGGCCGAGGCGCGGACCCGCACCATCGTGTCCACGAGCGCGATGCCGGAGGGGCTCACCGCTCCCGAGATCGACAGGTTCGTGGCGGAGGCGATGCGCCGCGGCGAGGACCTCTACCACCTCGACGCCGGCGCGCTCTCCGGGCTCGACGCCGACCTGGTCGTGACCCAGGACCTCTGCGCCGTCTGCGCGGTCGACGTCTCGGTGGTGGACGACGCCCTGACGCACCTGGGCTGCACGGCGGAGGTGCTCACCATCGACCCGCACACGGTGCGGGAGGTGCTGGCGTCGGTCGAGACCCTCGGCAAGGCGACCGGGACCGAGCCGGCGGCCGCCGCCCTGGTCGCCTCCCTGCACGCGCGGCTGGACGCCGTGGCACGCCGGGTCGCGGGCCGTCCCCGGCCGCGCACGCTCGTCCTGGAGTGGACCGACCCACCCTTCGCGCCCGGGCACTGGGTCCCGGAGATGGTCGACCTGGCCGGCGGCGTGTCCGTCCTCGGGACGCCCGGTGAGAAGTCGTTCCGCACCACGTGGGACGCCGTCGTCGCCGCCGAACCGGAGGTGGTGGTCTGCGCACCGTGCGGCTACGACCTGGCCGGGTCCACCCCGCTCGCGGAGGGGCTCTGCGGCTCCGGCGTACTGCCCGAGGGGGTGCCGGTGTGGGCGGTCGACGCCAACGCCTCGTTCGCCCGCCCCGGCCCGCGCCTGGTCGACGGCGTCGAGGCCCTCGCCGGCATCCTGCACCCGAACCTGCTGCCGCCGAGCGCGATCGCCCGCCGGGTGCGCTGAGCGCGTCCGCCAATTACCACGGGACCGTGGTAATCGTCCCGTTCCCACGGGGAGTTCCCTGTGGGGAGCGGGGGTTTACCACGGTCCCGTGGTAATTCACCCCCGCGGCTCAGGCCCCCGACGTCGCCAGGTAGGCGAGCAGGTCCTGCCGGGTGACCACGCCGATCGGCTTGCCGTCCTCCTGCACCAGGAGGGCGTCGGCGTTCTCGAGCGCGGCGACCGCGTCGGCGACCGGCTCGTTGGAGCCGATCGTCGGGAACGGCGCGTCCATGTGCGTCCTCCGACCGGAGTCGCACCAGCTTGGCGTGCCCGGAGAACAGCGCGTCCAGCAGCGCCCTCTCCGAGACCGACGCCGGCCACCTCGGCGGCGACGACGGCGGCTCGGCCCGCACCACGGGCATCTGCGAGACGCCGTACTCCTGCAGGATGTGCACCGCCTCGGCGATCGTCTCGGTGGGGTGGGTGTGCACCAGGGCGGGCAGCTCGCCCGTTCTTGCCGCGCAGCACCTCACCGACCGTCTGCTGGCCGGTGGGCCGGCAGGAAGCCGTACTGGCCGAGCCACTCGTCGTTGAAGACCTTGGTCAGGTAGCCGCGGCCGGAGTCGGGCAGCAGCACGACGATGACGGCGTCGTCGCCCTCCGGGGTGCCGTCGAGCTCGTGGGCGAGCTGGATCGCGGCGTAGGCGGCCATGCCGGACGAGCCACCGACCAGCAGCGCCTCCTCGCGGGCGAGCCGGCGGGTCATCGCGAACGAGTCGGCGTCGGAGACCTCGATGATCCGGTCGGCGATGTCCCGGTCGTACGTCGTCGGGCCAGAAGTCCTCGCCGACCCCCTCGACGAGGTAGGGCCGTCCGCGTGCCGCCGGAGTAGACCGACCCGTGCCGGGTCGGCGCCGACGACCTGGACATCCGGGTTCTGCTCCTTGAGGTAGCGGCCGATGCCGGTGATGGTGCCGCCGGTGCCCACGCCCGTGCACGAAGTGGGTGATCCGGCCCTCGGTCTGCTCGCCAGATCTCCGGGCCGGTGGTCTCGTAGTGGGAGCGCGGGTTGTTCGGGTTGGAGTACTGGTCCGGCTTCCAGGCGCCCTCGATCTCGCGCACCAGCCGGTCGGAGACGTTGTAGTAGGAGTCCGGGTGCTCGGGCGCGACGGCGGTCGGGCACACGACGACCTCGGCGCCGTACGCCTTGAGCACGTTGCGCTTGTCCTCGCTGACCTTGTCGGGGCAGACGAACACGCAGTGGTAGCCCTTGCGCCTGCGCGACCATGGCCAGACCCACCCCGGTGTTGCCGGAGGTCGGCTCCACGATCGTGCCGCCGGGCTTCAGCTAGCCGTCCGATGCCTCGGCCGCCTCGACCATCCGCAGCGCGATGCGGTCCTTCACCGAGCCGCCCGGGTTGAGGTACTCGACCTTCGCGAGCACCAGCGGCCCCGGCGGTCCGTCGCCGTCCAGTCGTTCGACAGAGCCGCACCAGGGGGGTGTTGCCGACCAGGTCCAGCAGCGAGTTCACGTAGTCCACGCGCGAGTCTAGGCGGGTCCGTACAGTGGCTACGTGGGGAAGGCAGCTGCCGCGCGCGAGGCTGCCGCGGCCGCTGCCGTGTACGGGGGCGGCGGCCTCTCGGTCGCGGGCGCCTCCGTCTACGGCGTGCTCCGGGCCGAGGCGCAGCTCGGCCCGTCGGACCATCGGCGTCGTCGGCGGCGAGCCCCCCCCGCGACCGGCTGGTACGGCGACGGCCGCCGCGGCCCGGCGCTGAAGGTCGCACTGCTCGGCGACTCCTCAGCTGCCGGGCTACGGCGTCGAGCACGTGCAGGAGACTCCGGGCGCCCACCTCGGCCTCCGGGGCTGGCCGAGGCCGCGGACCGCCGGGTGTACCTCGCGTCGGTGCGCGCGCGTGGGCGCGCAGACCCGGGACCTCGCCGGCCAGATCGACGCAGGCCCTCTCCGCTGCAGCCGCGATGTGGCGGTGATCCTGATCGGCGCCAACGACGTGACTCACGCGCCGGCTGCCGTCGGAGTCGGTGCGGCTGCTCTGCCGAGGGCGTGCGTCGGCTCCGCGCCGCGGGCGTCGAGGTCGTCGTCGGCACCTGTCCCGACCTCGGCACGATCGAGCCGATCGCGCCGCCGCTGCGCCAGGTGGCCCGGCTCTGGTCCCGCGCGGCTGGCCGCGGCCCAGGCCATCGCCGTCGTCGAGGCCGGCGGCCGCACCGTGTCGCTCGGCTCGATCCTCGGGCCCGGAGTTCGAGGCCACCCCGAAGCTGCTGTTCGGCCCCGACCGGTTCCACCCGTCGGCGGCCGGCTACTCGAGCCTGGCGCTCGGTGCTGCTGCCCTCGGTCCTGGCCGCCGTCGGGCGTCATCCCGCGAGGAGGACGCTGCTGCCCGAGGCGGCCCGGGGCGAGACCGTGCTGCCGATCTCGCAGGCCGCCGTCGAGGCCGCGCACGGGTGCCCGGCACCGAGATCGACGGCACCGAGGTGGCGGCAGCACGCGCGGTGCCCGCGGACGCTGGGTCGCAGATCCGCCGCCGTCGCCGGCAGCCTGCGGCCGACGCCGAGGCGCCGGCAGCGCCGCGAGGCGCCGGACGCTCCCCAGCGAGACCGCTGCCGGCCGGCGGCTCGCCGGAGGGCTGAGCCGGCGCGCGCACGTGCCGCGCGCGCCGAGCACCTGTCCGACGGCCGAAGGCAGCCGGCCGCGGGCGTCGCGGAAGGCCGAGTCGGGCGCCCTCGGGCTGTGGCCGGCGCGCCGGTGTGGTGCTGCGGTCGCAGTCGTTGCCGCGCAGGATCGCCAGGATCCGGAGCAGCTCGATGTAGATCCAGATGATCGTGACGGTCAGGCCGAAGGCGGCGCGCCACGACTCACGCTCGGGCAGCCCGGCTGCGATGCCCCGCTCGACGAAGTCGAAGTCGAGGATCAGCATGCAGGACGCCCAGCCCGAGGCCGACGAAGCTCATCACGCAGGCCGAGCCCGCCGAAGTCGTTGATCCCGAACGTCGGCGCTGAAGAACCTGAGCACGAAGTCGAGCAGCGAGACGGCCGACGAAGCCGAAGATCGCCGCGATCGACCACGTGCGGAACTTGGCGGCTGACCTTGATGTTGAAGAACTTGTACGCCGCCAGCGTGCCGGCGACCGCCGCGAAGGTGCCGACCACCGCGCCGCGATCGACGAGGCCTGGCGGGTCGCCGAACTGGGCCTCGATCGCCTTGCTGAAGGCGCCGACGAAGACGCCCTCGACGGCCGCGTAGGCCATCACGAGGCGCGGGGGAGATCGACCTTCTTGAACGAGTTGACCATCGCCAGCGCGAAGCCGCCGAGGGCACCGCACCATGGACAGCGTGTAGAGCGTGCCGAGGGCGCCGGGGCTGTCGATGGGACCGGTCAGGATCCAGGTGGCGAACGCCACCGCGACGACGATGCCCAGGCGTCGACGCCGGTCTTCTGCACGACCGAGTCGATCGTCATCGGCCGGTGTCGTAGCCGGGCGTGCGCCGGCGGGCCGCCGTACTGCGGTGCTGGGGTCCGTACTGCGCCTGCCGTACTGGGGCGCTTGTGGCGCGTCGTCATCCGGGGTAGGTCATGCCGCTGCTGCGGCCCCGCCCGTTGAAGCCCTCTGAACGCGAGAACACGGGGTTGCTGCTGTGCATGTGTGGTCTCCTCCTTGGAGGCCGAGTGCCTCCCCGATCTGGGGAGGCACGCGGGTCTGCATGTCCATCCTACGGACCCGTCGTCTCGATCAACGTCGGTGGCGGGCCCGGTGTTCCCGGCCGCGTCGCCGCGGCGGTTCGGACGGGGCCTCGCGCTCGGCTACCGGCGCCGCCACCAGACCAGGCCGACGACGCCGGCCACCACCGCCGCGGCGCCGGCGAGCACGACGGGCCGGGGCCGGCCGTCGCCGGTGGTGGCGCGGTCCTTGGCCTCGCGCAGCCGTGCCTGCGCCTTGGACTTCACGTCGAGCTTGTCGTGCAGGGCGTCGACGGTGCCGGCGAGCTGCTCGCGGTTGCGCTCGACCTCGCGCTCCCGGGCGGCGACGGTCGCGTCGTCCGCGGCCGCGTCGCCCGTGTGCTTCGCGCCGTCCCTGCGGGTGTTGTGCGTCGGGTCGCTCATCGGCCGTGCCCCTCCTTGATCGTCCGGACGTCCTCCTTGGCCCCCTCGACCGCGCGCTCGGGCGTCGCGGGGGTGGCCTCCTCCACCTTGCCCTTGCCGACGAGCGCGGCGACACCCGCGGCGGCGAACAGCAGGACGGTCACGATCAGCGCGGCCGCCCAGGCCGGCAGCACCAGGGCCAGGAGGAGGATCGACGTGGCGATCAGGGCGCCGACCCCGAACAGCGCCAGCACCCCGGCGGCGCCGAAGAGCCCCGCGCCGAGACCGGCGGCCTTGCCCTTGGCGGCCAGCTCGGCCTTGGCCAGCTCGACCTCGCTGCGGACCAGCGCGCTGGTCTGCTCGGACAGGTCGTGGACGAGGGCGCCGAGGGTCGGTTCCTCGTCACCTCGGCCGTTCTGGGTTTCCGACATGTCCGACCGGTGCCCAGCATCGCTCCGGGTAAAACCTGGCCAATCGGCCGCCGGGCCGAGCGGGCCCGGTCTGACAAGGTTGGTGCCGGGCCCACGAAGCCGTCGGAAGGAGAGTCATGTCGGAGCAGCAGATGGGTGTCGCACCGTTGACCCCGCTCGCCCAGCTGGACCGCGCGGCGGACTACTTCCCGGACCGGCCCGCCTACCGGTTCGAGGGCGCCTCCGTGTCGTACGACGAGATGCGCACCCGGACCCGCCGGCTCGCCGGCCACCTCCGCGACCGCGGGGTCCGTGAAGGGCGACCGGGTGGCGGTGCTGGCGCGCAACGTGCCGCTGAGCCTGCTCGCCCACTTCGCCGTCCCCTACGCCGGCGCGACGCTGGTCGCGCTCAACCACCGGCTGGCGGCCGGGGAGCTGCGGGACATCCTGGCGCACGCGGAGCCGGCCCTCCTGCTCGCGGAGCCGGCGCTGGCGGACCTGGCGCGAGACGCCGTCACGGAGCTCGAGGTGCCGCTGGTCGACGGCGACGACGCGCTGGCGGCGCAGCCCGCGGGACCTCCCGACCCGGCACCCCGTCGAGGACGAGCTCGCGCTGATCACGCTGAACTACACCAGCGGCACGACCGGGACGCCCAAGGGCGTGATGTACCGGCACCGCGGCGCGGCGCTGCAGGCGCTGGCCATGGCCTACCACCTGCGGCTCGAGCTGGACTCGGTGTACCTGTGGACGCTGCCGATGTTCCACTGCAACGGCTGGGCGTTCCCGTGGGCGGTGGCCGCCGCGGGGGCGACGTCGTTGTGCACCGACACCACCGACCCGGAGCGGCTGTGGGAGCTGATCCGGGACGAGCGCGTGACCCACTTCTGCGCGGCCCCGACGCTGCTCACCAGCCTGCTGACCTCGCCGGCGGCGGCGCCGGTCGACCGGACCGTGACCGTCGCCACCGGCGGCGCCCCGCCGACGCCTGCGCTGCTCCGGCGGGCCGGGCAGCTCGGACTGCACGTCGTCCACCTCTACGGGCTGACCGAGACCTACGGTCCCTCGCTGCTCTGCGACTGGCAGCCGGAGTGGGACGACCTCGGCGACGAGGAGCAGGCCGAACGCCTGTCCCGGCAGGGGATTCCCAACATCACCGCCCCGACGGTCACGCTCGAGCCGGTGGCCGGCGACCACGGCGGACCGGCCGAGGTCACCGTCGAGGGCAACACCGTGATGGCGGGGTACTACCGCGACGAGGAGGCGACGGCGGCGGCCTCGATCGGGGGCACCCGGTTCCGGACCGGCGACCTCGGGGTGCAGCACGAGGACCGCTACTTCCAGCTGAAGGACCGTGCCAAGGACATCATCATCTCGGGCGGGGAGAACATCTCCTCGATCGAGGTCGAGCGCGTCCTCGCCGAGCACCCGGCGGTCAGCGAGTCCGCCGTGGTGGCGCAGCCCGACGAGAAGTGGGGTGAGGTCCCGGTCGCCTACGTCGCGCTCGCCGAGGGCGCCGACGACGTGACCGAGGCCGACCTGATCGAGTTCGTGCGGTCGCGGATCGCGCACTTCAAGGCCCCCAAACGGGTGGTCTTCGGGTCGCTGCCCAAGACCGCGACCGGCAAGATCCAGAAGTTCGAGCTGCGCGCCCGGGTCGGCGAGTGACCGACCGGGACGGCGTGCACGGGACGGTGCCCCCGGTGAGACTCGAACTCACACTGAGAGGTGTTTAAGACCTCTGCCTCTGCCATTGGGCTACGGGGGCGGGACGACGGGTCTCAAAGATAGGTCTTGCGGGGGTGGACGGCGTGCGCGCCGGCGACCCGGTCGAGGAACAGCAGCCCGTCGCAGTGGTCGATCTCGTGCTGCAGCGCCCGGGCCTCGAACGCCTCCGCCGGGACGTCGACCCACTCCGCCGACCCGGGCAGCTGGCCGCGCACGACGACCCGGGAGGCGCGCTTCACGTCACCGGTGAGGTCGGGGACGCTCATGCAGCCCTCGCGCGCCTTCTCGTTGCGGGAGGACTCGACGACGGACGCGTTGCACAGCACGAAGGTGCCGTGGTGGGTGCGCGTCTTGGGATGGGCCGACACGTCGACGCAGAACACCCTGGCGCCGACCCCGACCTGGGGTGCCGCGAGGCCGACGCACCCCGGGGAGACCCGCATGGTCGCCACCAGGTCGGCGGCGAGCTGCACGGTCTCGGGAGCGGCCGGGTCGACCTCCGCGCCGACGGTGGCGAGCACGCCGGCGGGGGCGGTGACGACCTCGAGCACCTTGCCGTCGACGCCGAGCTGCTGCTCCGTCCAGCGCCCGACGAGCTCGTGGGGGGTCACAGGTCGTCGCTCTCCACCTCGCGCAGTGTCACGCCCACCCCGAGGTCCTCGGCGGCCCGGCGCAGCGACGCCTGCAGCGCGTCCACGTCGGCCACGGCCGGCAGGTCGACCTCCGCGACGAGCAGGTAGAGCTCGCCCGCGAGGCGCGTGGTGAGGTCGGTGATGTTGCCGCCGGCCGCGGCGACGTCGCCGGCCACCCGCGAGACGATCCCGGGGCGGTCGCCCCCGTGCACGGTGAGGACGTACGACGCACCGACGGGCTGGTGCTCCGGTTCGGGCGGCACCTCGCGCACCGTCACGGTCAGCGACCCGTCGACGGTCAGGGGGGCCAGCGCGGACTCGATCTCGATGGACGGGGTCTCGCCCGCACAGACCAGCATCATCGCGAAGTGCCCGCGCAGCAGGGTCATGGTCGAGTCCTCGAGGTTGAGCCCGAGGTCGGCGAGGACCCGCGTGGTCTCGGCGATGATGCCGGGTCGGTCGTGCCCGAGGACGGTGATGGCCTGGAGAGTCACGGGCGTCAGTCTCCCACTAGGGCGGCCCGGGGCTCCCCGGCCGCCCCGCGCTGCCGCCCAGCGCGGCCGCACGGCCCAGCACCGCGTCGAGCATGGGCTCGGTGAGCTTGCCGGTGAAGGTGTTCTGCTGCGAGGGGTGGTAGCTGCCGAGCAGGTGCACGTCGCGGCCGTCGGGTGCGGTGAGGACGGCCTCGGCGGCGTGCCCGAAGCGGGGCTTGGGGCGGGGCACCGCGTAGCCGAGCTCGCGGAGCACCCGGATGGCGGCGTCCCACCCGTAGGAGCCGAGGCACGACCACGGCACGGACGCTGGGCTCGACGAGGGCGACCTCGCGCAGCAGCCAGGGTGCGCAGGCGTCACGCTCCTGGACGGTCGGCTTGTTGTCCGGGGGCGCGCAGCGCACGGTGGCGACCATCCGCGTGCCCACCAGGCGCTGGCCGTCCCCGGCGTGCAGCGAGGTCTCCTGCACCGCGAGGCCGACCCGGTGCAGCGACGCGAACAACCAGTCGCCGGACCGGTCGCCGGTGAAGATCCGGCCGGTCCGGTTGCCTCCGTGCGCGGCCGGCGCCAGGCCGACGATGAGCACCCCCGGGGCCGGGTCCCCCCAGCCGGCGATCGGTCTCCCCCAGTACGGCTGGTCGGCGAACGAGGCCCGCTTGTCCCGTGCGACGTCCTCCCGCCAGCGCACGAGCCGCTCGCACGCGCGGCACACCGACATCGCGGCGAGCACCTCGTCGAGCGAGGCGGAGGCGGCGGTGCGGCGTACCGCGGCCGCGGAGGTGGCCACCGGCGTGCCGGGGCCGGCCGGGTCGTCGGGCCAGCCGGTGCCCGGCGGCACCGGGCTCGCGAACGGCTGCCCGGTCACCGGGTGCGGACGTGCGTCGGGCCGGGCCATGGCCCCATCCTCCAGGGGTCCGTGGCCCGGCCCGCGCATCAGGGCTCGGTGTCCTGCTTAGGGGGTGCCGCTCGGGGCGCCGGTCGTGGTGCCCGCGGTGGCACCGGCCGTCGTCGAGCCGTTGCTGCCGGAGCCGCTCACCTTGTCCTTCGCGGTCCCGGCCGCGTCGACGACCTTGTCCTTGACCACCGGCGCCTGCTCCTTGATGACGTGCCCCGCCTCGGACGCCTTGGCGCGCACCCGCGGGTCGGAGGCGATCCGGCCGGCTCCGGACTTGATCTGCTCGTAGCGCTCGCGCCCGGCGCGCGTGCCGAGGACGTATCCCACCGCACCCGCGGCGAGCAGGGTCAGCTTCTTCATGGTCACTCCTTCGTCGCGATGTCGGTCCCCTCACCGCGTACCCACTCGCGCGTGGCGCAACCCTCAGGCGCGGGACCAGGCGATGCCGTCGAGGATGTCGGCGTCGGAGACCAGCAGCGACTCGACGCCGGTGCGGCGCAGCACCCGGTCGAGTACCAGCGCACCCGCCGCGATCACGTCGGCGCGCCCCTCGGGCACGTGCATGGCCACCCGCTCGGCGGTGGTCAGCCCCACGAGCCGCTCGGTCAGCGCGTGCACGTCGTCGACCGGGAACCGCGCGTGGTGGACCGCCGCGCGGTCCCAGTGGTCGAGACCCTTGAGCAGGTGCGCGACGGTGGTCACGGTGCCCGCGACGCCCACCACCGTGCCGGCCCTCGACGGCCGGACGCCCGCCTCGGGGAGCGTCTCGAGCGCGGCGTCGATCGCCTCGGTCGCCGCGCGCACCTCCTCCGGGGTCGGCGGGTCGGAGGGCATCAACCGCTCCGTCATCCGCACCGAGCCGATGTCCAGCGACCGGGCCGCCTCGACCTCCCCGTCGCCGAGCACCAGCTCGGTGGACCCGCCACCGATGTCGACGACCAGGAAGGGCCGCGGGAGGTCGGTGGCCTGCAGCGACCGGGTCGCGCCGTCGTAGGACAGCGCCGCCTCCTCGTCGCCGGTGAGCACCTCGGGGTCCACGCCGAGCCGCTCCCGCACCGCCTCCCGGAACTCGGCCGCGTTCGCGGCGTCCCGGGTCGCCGAGGTGGCGCAGAACCTCAGCACCCCCACGCCGTGGCGCTCGAGCAGCCCGGCGTACTCGTCGATCGCCGCCAGCGTGCGACCGACCGCCTCGTCGGCCAGCCGCCCGGTGCGGTCGACGTCCTGGCCGAGCCGGACGATCCGCATCTCCCGGACCAGCACGGTCTCGTCACCGGTCGTGGCGTCGAGGTCGGCGATCAGCAGCTTGATGGTGTTGGTGCCGCAGTCGATCGCGCCGACCCGCGTCACCCGGGCTCCTCCCCCGGGTCCACGCACGGGCCGGACGCCCAGAACTCGCCGAGCGCCTCGACGACCTCGTCGCCCAGCGGGTTCACGCCGGGACCCTGGGCGAGGGCCTGCCCGGCCAGCACGTGCAGGCACTTGACCCGGGTGGGCATCCCGCCGGCGGAGACGCCGGCGATCTCGGGGACGTGGCCGATGGCCTCCCGGTAGGCCAGGTAGCGCTCGTGGGCGGCGCGGTAGCCGGCCGCCAGCTCGGGGTCGGACGTCGAGCCGGTCGGACATCTCCCTCATCAGCCCGGAGGCCTCGAGGGTGCCGATCAGGGAGGCCGCCCGCGGGCAGGTGAGGTAGAAGGTCGTCGGGAACGGCGTGCCGTCGTCCAGCCGCGGCTCGGTGGCCACGACGTCGGGGTTGCCGCACGGGCAGCGGTGCCCGATGCCGTGGATGGATGCGGGGCGGCCCGGCCCAGCTGGGCGCCGATGACGGCCTCGTCGTGGGAGTCGATCATGGCCGGATCTGCCAGGAGTCACCGGACCCGACGCTGGGCACGCGGATCCGGTCGGCGGGCTCGGCGCCTCGGTCGAGCAGCTCGGGGTTCCCCGCAGCCTCGACGCTCGCCCCAGGCGGCCTGCCACCACAGCGGACGCTCGTCCTCCTCGACGGCCGGGGCGGCCTCGCTGAGCGAGTCGTCGTGGCCGAGCGGCTCGCCGTCCTCGTCGATCACCTGGTAGCCGATCTCGCCCGGCAGCACCCAGCCGAACCGCTCCCGCGCCTGCGTGCGGACGTAGGCCGGGTCGTCCCAGCGGGCCTTCTCCCGCTCCAGGCTCGGCGATGTTGGCCTCCGAGGCGGCGATGTCCGTCGCTCGAGCGTCTGCAGGTGGTGCCGCTGCTCGAGGTAGGCCCGCATGCTCGAGGCGTAGGAGACCATCAGCACGGCCACGCACCAGCACCAGGATCGCCGCCCGGCCGGTGAACCGGGGCGCGGCGGCGTCGCCGGCGGCGCGGCGGGCGCGGGCGACCCGCGACCGGGGCGCACCGGGACGCGACGGCCCGCCGCGGCGTCGCCCGCTGCTCCCGGGGGCCCCGGGCGCGGGAGGCCCGGGACGCGGGGCGGTGGCCGGCCATGGTCCTCCGCGTGCGTCGGGCTGGGTGCCGGTCGAGGTGCGGGTGGTCAGGCGGCGAAGCGCGGGAACGCGCCGCGGCCGGCGTAGCGGGCGGCGTCGTCGAGCTCCTCCTCGATGCGCAGCAGCTGGTTGTACTTCGCGACCCGCTCGGAGCGGGCCGGCGCGCCGGTCTTGATCTGGCCGCAGTTGGTCGCGACCGCGAGGTCGGCGATCGTGGTGTCCTCGGTCTCCCCGGAGCGGTGGCTCATCATGCAGCGGAAGCCGTTGCGGTGCGCGAGGTCGACCGAGTCGAGGGTCTCGGTGAGCGAGCCGATCTGGTTGACCTTGACCAGCAGCGCGTTGGCGGACGCGCTCGCTCGATGCCGCGGCCGAGACGCTCGACGTTGGTGACGAACAGGTCGTCGCCGACGAGCTGGAGCTTGTCGCCGAGCGCGGCGGTCATCGCCTTCCAGCCGTCCCAGTCCTCCTCGTTGAGCGGGTCCTCGATCGAGACGATCGGGTAGGACGAGGCGAGCTCGCTGTAGTAGGCGATCATCTCGTCGCTCGACTTGGTCGCGCCCTCGAAGGTGTAGCCGTCCTCGGACCAGAACTCGGTGGCCGCCACGTCGAGCGCGAAGACCGACGTCGTCGCCCACGGTGAGCCCGGCCTTCTCGACCGCGGTGGAGATCAGGTCGAGCGCCGCACGGTTGCTCGCCAGGTCGGGCGCGAAGCCGCCCTCGTCGCCGAGGCCGGTGGCCAGGCCCTTCTCCTTCAGCACCGCCTTGAGCGCGTGGTAGACCTCGGTGCCCTGCTGGAGCGCCTCGCGGAACGTCGGGGCGCCGATCGGCGCGACCATGAACTCCTGCACGTCGACGCCCGGTGTCGGCGTGGGCGCCGCCGTTGAGGATGTTCATCATCGGCACCGGCAGCAGGTGCGCGTTGGGCCCGCCGACGTAGCGGAACAGCGGGAGGCCGGCGGAGTCGGCGGCCGCGCGGGCCACCGCCAGGGACACGCCGAGGATCGCGTTGGCGCCGAGCTTGCCCTTGTTGGGCGTGCCGTCGAGGTCGAGCAGCCGCTGGTCGACCAGGCGCTGCTCGGAGGCCTCGAAGCCGACCAGCTCGGGGCCGATCACGTCGAGCACGCCGTCGACGGCCTTGCCGACGCCCTTGCCGAGGTAGCGGTCCCCGCCGTCGCGCAGCTCGATCGCCTCGAAGGCGCCGGTGGAGGCACCGGACGGGACCGCGGCCCGGCCGATCGTGCCGTCGTCGAGGGCCACCTCGACCTCGACGGTGGGGTTGCCGCGCGAGTCGAGGATCTCGCGGGCGCCGACGGCTTCGATCGTGGCCACGGATGCTCCTAGGTCGGGGAAGGGCGAACGCACCCAGCCTAACGGCGCGGGGGCACGGCGCCGCGACGGCTCGCCCCGTGGTCACCCCGGCGGCGTGACGCCCCGGGGCCCCGCTCGTTGGACCCTCCATGACCGTCCGACTGACCGCCCGTCGAGTCCTCGCCCTCCTGCTGGCGCTCGCGCTGGTGCCGCTCGTCGCGCTCGCGGCGCCGTCGACCTCCACGGCCGCCCCCGCCGACGAGGTCTACGAGGTCCACCACGTCCGCACCGTCGGTGGGGCGGTCGTCCGCGTGGAGGTCTGGCGCGACACGACGTACGACGCCGCCCGGCAGCCGGTGCTGCTCACCTACTCGCCGTACAACTCCCTGGGCGAGCCGGCGCCGGCCCGCGACTCGGTCGGGCGCACGTTCGTGCCGCAGGGTTACGCCCGCGCGGTCGCCGACGTGCTGGGCACCCGCGGGTCGACCGGCTGCTGGGACTACGGCGGCGCCGCCGAGCAGCAGTCGGGCGTCGACGTGGTCAAGTGGCTGGCGGGGCGGGAGTGGTCCAACGGCAAGGTCGCGATGATCGGCGGCTCCTACAACGGCACCACCGCGTCGATGGTCGCGGCCCGCGGGGCCGACGTCCCGGAGCTCAAGGCGATCGTGCCGATCGCGGCGATCAGCCGCTGGTACGGCTACGCCTACGGCAACGGCGTGCGCTACTTCCTGAACTCGCGGGTGCCCACCGACGAGGGCTTCGACACCCCCCTGGCGTTCGACGCGGGCTTCGGCAAGACGGTCGCCGCCGACCCGATGGGGCAGGGGTTCGCCGACTCGGTGCGCGCCCGTGCGGCCGAGTGCGGCGCGATCGAGCACACCGAGGAGGGCTACAGCCGCAACCCCGACTACGACGCGTTCTGGGACGAGCGCGACTACCGGCGGCACGCCCGCGACTTCCGCGCCGCGGTGCTGCTCGCGCACGGCTGGCAGGACTTCAACGTCAAGCAGGAGGAGGCCACCGAGCTGTTCGCCCGGCTGCCCGTCGACCGGCCCCGGACCAGGCGCGTGGAGGGCGTCCCGTTCAAGCTCATGTACCTGACGCAGGGCGCGCACTCCGGCGGCACCCGGGGCGAGATGTGGAACGACCTGCTCGCGCGGTTCCTCGCGCACACGCTCAAGGGCGCGGACACCGGCATCGAGTCGGAGGGGCCGGTCATCACCGAGGGCACCGGCTCGGCCGGCGGCACCGGCTTCCGCGTCGAGCGCGACTACCCCTTGCCTGACGTCGAGCCCACCCGGCTGTGGCTGCGCCCGGACCTCCGGCTCGCCGACACGGCGGGCACGGTCCCGCACGCCTCGTCGTACGTCGAGACCGGCACCGCCACCGAGGAGGCGACCCCCGGGCTCACCTACGTCTCGGAGCCCGTCCCGGCCGCGACCCGGATGGTCGGCTCAGCGGTGCTCGAGGCGCAGGTGCGGGTGAGCGCGGCGACCATGCACCTCACCCCGGTGCTCCTCGACGTGGCACCCGACGGCACCCGCTCGGTGGTCGCTCGCGGCTTCCAGCACGTCGACTACCGCGACTCGCTCGCCGCCGCCGACCCGGCGCCGGGCAGGTGGCTCGACGTCGACGTGCGGCTGCTGCCCGCCGACTACACGCTCGCCGCCGGCCACCGGCTCGCGCTGCTCGTGCAGAGCTCCAACACCGTCTGGGCGGTGCCCGGCAACCCCGGTGCGGTCGACGTCGCCGACGGCCCGCTCGACCGCTCGGTCCGCGGCTCGTCGCTGGTGCTGCCGACGCTGCCCTGACCGCCCGCCGCCGGTCAGAGCTCGACCAGAACCTCGGCCAACGGCTTGCGGGCCAGGTCGGGGACCCGGGCGTCCGGCGGCGGGGTAGCCGACCGGGATCAGCACGAACGGCCGCTCGTTGTCGGGGCGGCCGAGCACCTCGGTGACCCAGCGCATCGGCGAGGGCGTGTGCGTGAGGGTCGCCAGCCCGGCGCGGTGCAGCGCCGCCAGCAGGATCCCGACCGCGATGCCGACCGACTCCTTGGCGTAGTAGGGCCGGGGCTCCGTCGCGCTGCGGTGCACCTCGAAGACGACGATCACGACCGGGGCCACCTCCAGGAACGGCTTGCGCCAGTCGGTGCCGAGCGGGGCCAGCGCCTCGAGCCACTCCTCGGAGGCCCGGGACTCGTAGAAGCGCCGCTCCTCGTCCTCGGCACCCTCGCGCAGCAGCCGCTTGCGCTCCGGGTCGGTGACCACGACGAACCGCCACGGTTGCAGGTGGGCCCCGCTCGGGGCGGTGGCGGCCGCCCGGACCGCCTCGCGGACCACGTCGAGCGGCACCGGGTCGGGCGAGAAGTCACGCACGGTCCGCCGCCGCGCCAGCTCGTCGGCGAACGCGGTGGTCCGGCGGACCGCCTCGCCCGGGTCGAGCCTCGGCAGGGACGGGGCGGGCACGGTGCGCGGCGGCGGGCGGCCGGTGTCGGACATGCCCCCATCCAACCGGACCCGCTCGGGCGGTCAGGACTCCGCGGCCCGGACCTCGTCGGCGAGACGGCGTACGACGTCGCGCAGCTCCTGCTCCGGGTCGACGCCGGTGGCCCGGGCCTCGACCACCAGCGCCAGCAGCCGGTCCCCGAGGCTCCCGGCCGCTCGAGCGTCGGGGGCCACGCCGACCTTGGCGGCCCGGCCGACCACCTTGTCGGCCAGGGGCAGCGCCGGCAGCGCGAGCGGGCACGCCCTCGAGCACGGACGAGCGGCCCTTCTCGGCGGCCTTGAGCACCTCCCAGTTGGCCTCCACCTCGCCGGCGACGGCGCGACGTCGCGCGGACCGCGCGAACACGTGCGGGTGCCGGCTGCACGAGCTTGTCCACGATGCCGGCGGCGACGTCGTCGATGGTCGAAGCCGCCGTCCTCGACGTCTGTCTCGGCCGCGATCCGGGCGTGGAAGTACGACCTGCAGCAGCAGGTCGCCCAGCTCCTCGCGCAGGTGCGTCGGCGTCACCGCTCTCGATCGCCTCGAGCGTCTCGTAGGCCTCCTCGACCAGATAGGTCGCCAGCGACCGGTGGGTCTGCTCGCGGTCCCACGGGCAGTGCAGCCGCAGCTGGTCCATCACCGTGACCAGGTCGAGCAGCCGGGCCCCGGGCACGTCGTACGACGCGTGCAGCACCTCGACGCTCGACGGACGAGCCGTGCACCACGGCCGCGGCCAGCTCGCCGGGGAACCGGTCGGCCTCGGCGTCGTCGGCCAGCCAGACCACGCGGGTCCGGAGGCGGCCTCGTCGAGCAGCCGCGACCCGGTGGCGTCGGGACGCGTCGCGACCCGGGGCCCGGCGGCCGTCACCGCGCGCGCCAGCGGGTGGTCGAGCGAGGACGCGAGCAGCCTCGCCGGTCCGCTCACCGCCTGCCACGCCGGCCAGGACATCAGCCCGGGGCGACCCGCGGGCTGGTGAGCGAGCAGCGTCAGGCGCACTTCTGCGACGCCGGGAGCCCGGCCAGGTCTCACTCGGGACCGGGCTCGGCCGCGGCCCCCGGGCCGCGCGCTCCGACACCGGGATCGACAGCTGCCGCTCGTCGGTGTCACGGCCGCCGTCGGCGTACTCGCCGAAGCGCGGGTCGACCTCGATCTCGACGGTCGGCGGCCCACTCGTCGCGCAGCCGGGCCCCCTCGGTGGCCGACCTCCTCGGGGGCGGGGTCGGTGGCGCCCTGGCTGCCGCAGCGAGTCCCGGCCCGGCCTGGGTCGAGGATCAGCTGCGGATTCCTGGAAGCCGACGGAAGAGCGTAGCGGAAGTCGTCGCGCTGCGTCCGCGGGCATCGCCTCGATCCCCTGGGCCTTCTGGCCGACCGCACGGGAGACCACCCCTGGTTCGGCTCGATGCCCTCGGCCTCGCCGAACTGGCGCTGAGCTCGCTGTCGAGGAGGAGCTGCAGCGCGGCCTGCCGGGCGCCGCGGGCGGCGAGCTCGGGGCGGGCCTGTCCCGGGCCTCCGCGGAGGCGATCGTCGAGGCGCACAGCGCGACCGCGGCGTCGTTCGACCTGCTCGCTCGGTGATGGTGGTCGTCACCGGCCGACGGCGGCGGCACCCGGGTGCGTCCCGCACCCGGCGAGCAGCAGCACCGCGGCCGCGGCCACGACGGCCCCTTGACCTGCCCCTTGGACTGCTGGGCGTGCGACGCACGGGTCACGAGCTTCTTCACCATCCGATCATGCTCGTGGCGCCCCGGCCTCGGCCGCGGCCGGTGCCGGTGCGGCGCCAGCCGGGTCGACCACTGTGTCGACAACCTGACGCGCCCACGTCAGCAACGCCTCGTCGCGGATCGGGCTGCCACCGACGACGGCCGTCGAGGGACGCGGCACGAGCATCGTACGCAGGCCGGCCTTGAGGATGCTGCCGGGGTGCAGCCGGTTGAGGCGAACGTCGGCGGAGTCGGGCAGCTCGACCGGCGCGAACCGGACGTACTTGCCCTGCACGGTCACGTCGGTCAGGCCAGCACTCCGCGCCCGCGCCCGGAACCGGGCCACCTCCAGCAGCGCCGCCACCGGCGCCGGCGGCTCGCCGTACCGGTCGAGCATCTCCTCGCGGATCAGCGGTGACGTCGTCGTCGGTGCGGACCTCGGCGAGCCGCTTGTACATCTCCAGGCGCAGCCGCTCGCTCGGACACGTAGTCGTGCGGCAGGTGCGCGTCGATCGGCAGCTCGATCTTGACCTCGGCCGGCTCCTCCGCCGCCCGTCGCCGCGGAACTCGTGCACCGCCTCGCCGACCAGCCGCACGTAGAGGTCGAAGCCGACGTCGGCGATGTGCCCGGACTGCTCGCCGCCGAGCAGGTTGCCGGCGCCGCGGATCTCCAGGTCCTTCATCGCGATCGCCATGCCGCCGCCGAGGTCGGAGTGCTGGGCCAGGGTGGCCAGCCGCTCGTGGGCGGTCTCGGTGAGCGGCTTGTCGGGCGGGTAGAGGAAGTAGGCGTAGGCCCGCTCGCGCCCGCGGCCGACCCGGCCCCGCAGCTGGTGCAGCTGGGAGAGGCCGAGCATGTCGGCCCGCTCGATCATCATCGTGTTGGCGTTGGAGACGTCGAGGCCCGACTCCACGATCGTGGTGCAGACCAGGACGTCGAACCGCTTCTCCCAGAAGTCGACCATCACCTGCTCGAGCTGGTGCTCGCCCATCTGCCCGTGCGCGACGGCGACCCGGGCCTCCGGCACCAGCTCGCGGATCCGGGCGGCGGCCTTGTCGATCGACTGCACCCGGTTGTGGATGTAGAAGACCTGCCCCTCGCGGAGCAGCTCGCGCCGGATGGCGGCCGCGACCTGCCGGTCCTCGTAGGCGCCGACGTAGGTCAGCACCGGGTGCCGCTCCTCCGGCGGGGTGGTGATCGTGGACATCTCCCGGATGCCGGTGATCGCCATCTCCAGCGTGCGCGGGATCGGGGTGGCCGACATCGACAGCACGTCGACCGAGGTGCGCAGCCGCTTCATCTGCTCCTTGTGCTCGACGCCGAACCGCTGCTCCTCGTCGACGACGATCAGCCCGAGGTTCTTGATCCGGATGTCGGGGTTGAGCAGCCGGTGCGTGCCGATGACGATGTCGACGGTGCCCTCGCGGAGGCCCTCGATGACCTCGGTGGCCTCCTTGTCGGTCTGGAACCGGGACAGGCCCTTGAGCACGACCGGGAAGCCCGCCATCCGCTCGGCGAACGTGGAGAAGTGCTGCTGCACCAGCAGCGTGGTCGGCACCAGCACGGCGACCTGCTTGCCGTCCTGGACGGCCTTGAACGCCGCCCGGACCGCGATCTCGGTCTTGCCGTAGCCGACGTCGCCGCAGACCAGCCGGTCCATCGGCACGACCTGCTCCATGTCGGCCTTGACCTCGTCGACCGTGGACAGCTGGTCGGGGGTCTCGGTGAACGGGAACGCGTCCTCCAGCTCGCGCTGCCACGGGCGTGTCCGGGCCGAACGCGTGACCCTTGGTCGCCTGCCGCGCGGCGTACAGCTTGATCAGCTCGGCGGCGATCTGACTGCACCGCCTTGCGGGCGCGGCCCTTGCGCTTGGCCCAGTCGGCGCCGCCGAGCCGGTCCAGCGAGGGCTGCTCGCCGCCGACGTACCGGGTGACCTGGTCGAGCTGGTCGGTCGGGACGTAGAGCCGGTCCGGCGGGTGCCCCGCTTGGAGGCGCCGTACTCCAGCACGAGGTACTCGCGGGTGGCGCCCTGCACCTCGCGCTGCCGCATCTCGACGTAGCGGCCGACACCGTGCTGCTCGTGCACCACGAAGTCGCCGGGCTTCAGCTCCAGCGGGTCGATCTGGCGCTTGCGCCGGGTCGGCATCTTCCGCATGTCCTTGGTGGACGTGCGCTGGCCGGACAGGTCGTCGCCGGTCAGCACGGCCAGCCCGTCGGCGACGAAGCCGTGCGCGAAGGGTCGCGCAGGTGACGAGGGCGACGTCGGTGGGTACGTCGGCCGGCGGTCGGCGACCGCCGTCCGACCAGCGGGCCGGGACGTCGTGCTCCTGCAGCACCTCGACCAGCCGCTGCGCGGGACCGTGCCCCTCGTTGACCAGCACCACCCGGCTGCCGCTCGGCGAGCCAGGCCCTGATGTCGCGCGACGGCCGCGCTCGATGTCGCCGCGGTACTCCTCGGCGGGACGGACGTCGGACGGCGCGGCTCTCGACCGCGCCGGCCTCCAGTCCACGTCCGGTGCTGACGACCTCGCCGAGGGTGTCGCGCAGCGGCTGCTCCGGCCGGTCGTCGTCGAGCCCGTCGACGATGCCGAACGGCGAGACGCTCCACCACGGCTTGTCCTGCGCCAGGGTGTGCGTCGCGGACGTCGCGCGAGGCTGCGGTAGGACGCGGCGCCGAGGTCGATCGGGGCCTGCCCGCCGCCGGCGGCCGCCGCCCAGGACGCGCCCAGGAACTCCTCGCTGGTCGCGACCAGGTCGTGCGCCCGGCTGCGGGCCCGCTCGGGGTCGAGCACGAGCACGTGCGTGTCCGGCGGCATCAGGTCGACGAGCAGCTCCATCTCGTCCACGAGCACCGGCGACAGCGACTCCATGCCCTCGACGGCATGCCCTGGGCGAGCTTCTCGGTGATCTCGGCGAGCTCCGGGTGCTGCTCGCCCAGCGCCCGGGCGCGCTCCCGGACCTCGTCGGTGAGCAGCAGCTCCCGGCACGGCGGCGCCCACAGCCGGCTCGCCGGCTCCAGGGTGCGCTGGTCGGCGACCGCGAAGGAGCGGATCTCCTCGACCTCGTCGCCCCAGAACTCCACCCGCAGCGGGTGCTCCTCGGTCGGCGGGAAGACGTCGACGATGCCGCCGCGCACGGCGAACTCGCCGCGCTTCTCCACCAGGTCCACCCGGGTGTACGCCGCGGCGGCCAGCCGGCGCACGACGTCCTCGAGGTCCGCCTCCTGCCCGACCGCGAGCTCGACCGGCTCCAGGTCGGCCAGCCCCTTGACCTGCGGCTGCAGCACGGACCGGACCGGCGCGACGACGACCTTCAGCGGCCCGTTGCGTCGGGTCGTCGCCGGGGTGGACCAGCCGGCGCAGCACCGCCAGCCGCCGGCCGACGGTGTCGCTGCGCGGGGAGAGCCGCTCGTGCGGCAGCGTCTCCCACGACGGGTAGTAGCCGACGAGCGGCGGGGTCGATCAGCGCCGCCGAGGGCGTCGACGAGGTCCTCGGCCTCGCGCGCGGTCGCGGCGACCGCGAGCACGGTGCGTCCGGCGTCGACCAGGCCTCGCACGACGAACGGGCGCAGCGCGGCGGGACCGGTGAGGTCCAGCGCGGGGACGGCACCGGAGCGCGCGTCGTCCATCGCGGAGCCCAGCGTCTTGTCCGCCAGCACCAGGTCGGCCAGGCCGGACAGCGTCGGGGCGGCCATGTCGGTCACCTGTCGGTCATCTCCTTCCCGCAACACGACGGCCCCCGGTCGCGGACGACAGGGGGTTGGCGGGGCCAAGTCTACGGGGGTCGCTCAGCGCAGCCAGCGGCGGAGCCTGCGGCGCTCGACGGCCGCGTGCGCGCTCCTCGTAGGCGCCGAGCGCGGCGGCCCCGGCGGCCTGCCTCGAGCGCGTGCAGCCGGCCGAACGTGAAGCCGTTGTCCCCGTCGAGGTGGGCGGTGACCCGCCGAGCCCGCGCAGCACCTCGCGGGTCAGCAGCGTGTCGCGGTGGTCCCCGAGCGTCTGCTGCACGGCCTCCGCGGCCTTCTCCATGCGCGCGGCGTCGTCGCCGAACATCGGGCCGAGCGTCTCCGCGGCGTACCGGGCCCGCTTGGCGGCCTTGCGCACCTCGTGCAGCGCGGCCTCGTGGGCGCGCTCGTCGCCCACCGTGTGGGCGGCGACGACGGCCCGGCGGCGCATCCGGCGCCAGTCCTTGCGCAGCCGGCGGCGGGCGTCGTCGGTGCTGCCGGTCACCGACCGCTCGGGGAGCCGGCCGAGGTCGGTGAGCAGCGCCCGCCACCGCTCCGAGCCGAGCAGCCGGTCGACGCGGGCGGCGGCGTCGGGGCGGCCGTGCCGCCGGTGGTCGTCGAGGCGGGCCTGCACGGCCCCCAGCACCAGCTCCACGCGCTGCTCGTTCAGCACCGACTGGAGCGCTCGTGCACCACCTCCAGGTCCCGGACCGGACTGAGCTCGCCGCCGGCCCAGCGCAGCTCCTCCCGCAGCCTCGGTCCCTCCTCGGCGTCGAGCTGCCGGCGGAAGGTGGACAGCAGGCTGCGGGTGCGACGCATCGCCACCCGCAGGTCGTGCACGCCGTCCGGGTGCGCGTCGCGCACCATCTGCGCGGCGTCCCGGATCCGTCCGGTCAGAGTGCCCAGGCGGTCCCGCAGCACCTCGGGCAGCTCGGGTCCGGACACACTCCGATCCTGGCCCGCGCCCCGCCCCGCCGCAACGGGTCCCCGGCACCGCTCAGGCCGAGGCGGCGGCGCGCTCGGCCTCGCTGCGCAGGATGCAGAACTCGTTGCCCTCGGGGTCCGCCATCACCACCCAGCCGACGCCCGGCCCGTAGTGGTCGCGCTGGTCGTCGATCTCCCGGGCACCGAGGCCCGCGACCCGGGCGACCTCCTCGTCGCGGGTGCCGGTGTGCGGCCGCAGGTCGAAGTGCAGCCGGTTCTTCACCGTGCTTGGTGTCGGGGACCTCGATGAAGAGCAGGTGATGGCTGCCGTCCGGGGAGAGGATCGCGCACTCCTCGTGGCCGGGCTCGTTCGGGTCGCCGTCGACGTCGACGTACCCGAGCACCTGCTTCCACCACTCGGAGAGCTCGTAGGCGTTGGCGCAGTCGACGCTGGTGTGCGAGATGTAGCAGGTCATGGGCGTCATCCTGCCGTCCGTCGGGGCGGGTCGCTAGGTTGCTACCCATGGCAGCCAAGGGGGCGTCCCCGGCCGTGGAGCTCGAGGTCGACGACCAGGTCGTGCGGGTCACCAACCCCGAGCGCGAGTCTACTTCCCGGCGCGCGGCGAGACCAAGCTGGACCTGGTCGAGTACTACCTGGCGGTCGGCGACGGCATCGTCAACGCGCTGCGGGAGCGGCCCTGCATGCTGCACCGGTTCCCGACGGGCGTGAGCGGCGAGAAGGTGCACCAGAAGCGGCTCCCGACGGGGGCGCCGCCGTGGATGGAGACGGTGCGGCTGCACTTCCCCCGGTGGGACCGCACGGCCGACGAGCTCTGCGTCACCGAGCTCGCCCAGGTCGTGTGGGCGGTGCAGATGTCCACCGTCGAGTTCCACCCCTGGAACAGCCGCCGTGCCGACACCGAGAAGCCCGACGAGTGGCGCATCGACCTCGACCCCGGCGACGGCGTGCGACTACGCGACGGTGCGCCGGGTCGCGCACGTGGTCCACGAGGTGCTCGACGAGCTCGGCGCGACCGGCTACCCCAAGACCTCCGGCGGCAAGGGCCTGCACGTCTACGTGCGGATCCCGCCCGACCACGGCTTCAAGGACGTACGCCGGGCGGCGCTGGCGTTCGCCCGGGAGGTCGAGCGGCGCACCGACGACGTCACCACCACCTGGTGGCGCAAGGACCGCGACCCGACGAAGCTGTTCGTCGACTACAACCAGAACGCCCGCGACCACACCATCGCCGCTGCCTACTCGGTGCGCGGCAACCCCGAGGCCACCGTCTCCACCCCGATCCGCTGGGACGAGGTCGACGACGCCGAACCGGGCGACTTCACCATCGCGACCGTGCCGGCGCGCTTCGCGGAGCTCGGCGACCTGCACCACGACATCGACGACCACGTCTTCGACCTCACGCCGTTGCTGGAGTGGGCCGAGCGCGACGAGGCCGCCGGCGCCGAGGTGCCCGAGCTCCCCGAGGAGTAGGCGGGGCGGCCAATTACCACGGTCCCGTGGTAAACGTCCGCTCCCCACAAGGAACTCCCCGTGGGGAGGGGTCAATTACCACGGTCCCGTGGTAATTGGCCGAGCAGCCCGTGGCGGCGCAGGTGCCCGTGCAGCACCGCGACCCCGTCGTCGAGGTGCCACTTCTCGGCGCGCATCCCGACCGAGCGGGCACTCACCACGTTGTCGACGTTGTCGTCCACGAAGAGCAGGTCTCCGGCGGGCAGCTCGAGGCGCCGGGCGATCTCGGAGAAGTACGCCGGGTCGGGCTTGGCCAGGCCGAGCTCGTAGGAGTAGAACGCGCCGTCGAGGATGTCGGCGTAGCCGAGGTTCTCGTGCATGAAGGTGCCGCGGTGGACGTCCTGGTTGGTCGCGAGGTAGCAGGGCACACCGGAGGCACGCACCCGGTCGAGCAGCTCGCGGCTCTCCACCACCGGCTCGATCGTCAGCCAGACCGCAAGGGCGTCGTCGTAGGCGTCCTCGATGTCCCAGCGCCGCATCAGCGTGCGCAGCACCTCGACCCACCGGGCCTCCCCCGTGAGCGTGGCCTTCTCCGCCGCGAAGGCCTCGGCCAGGAAGCCCTCCACGTCGTCGACCAGGTGCCCCACGGCGGGCCGCATGGTCGCCTCCCAACCGGCGGGCAGGCCCTGGAGGACGCCGTCGGCGTCCCAGAGCATCGCCCGCACGGTCACTCGGTGCCGTGCCGCCGGACGAAGTCGACGATCCGGTCGGACAGCTCGGGCCGGCAGACGATCAGGTCGGGCAGCAGCACGTCGTCCTGGTTGTAGACCAGCGGGGACCCGTCCACGCGGCTGGTGAACAGGCCGGCGGCCCGGGCCACGGCGACCGGAGCCGCGGAGTCCCACTCGTACTGCCCGCCGGCGTGGACGTAGGCGTCGGTGACGTTGCGCGCCACCGAGATCACCTTGGCGCCGGCCGAGCCCATCGGCACGAGCTCGGCGTCGATCTCCTCGGCGAGCGCCTGCACGAACGCCGGAGGCCGGGTGCGGGAGACCGCGATGCGCGGACGGTCGGAGGAGGACTCGGGCACCGCCGGGGGCTGCCCGGTGTGGAACGTGGTGCCGAGCCCGGGCTGGGCCACCGCGCCGGCGACCAGCTCGCCGGTCTCCGGTCCGGTGCGGGCCCACAGGGCGACGTGCACGGCCCAGTCCTCGCGGGGCGGCTCGGAGAACTCCCGGGTGCCGTCGAGCGGGTCGACGATCCAGACCCGGTCGGCCGACAGCCGCGCCTTGTCGTCCTTGCCCTCCTCGGAGAGCACCGCGTCGTCGGGACGGTGCTCCGCGAGCAGGGCGACGAGCAGGTCGTGCGCGGCCTGGTCGCCGGCGTCCTTGAGCTCCTTGCCCTCGAGCCCCTGGGTGCGGACCTCGGTGAGCAGCTCACCGGCGACGGTCGCCGCCCAGGCGGCGAACCGGTGGTCGTCGGCGACGACGTCGGCGGGCGGGACCGGCAGGTCGGGGGTCTGGGTCACGGCATCTCCTCAGGTGTTGAAGCGGCTCTGCGTGGCGGTCGAGCCCCTCGGTGAGGAGGGACTCGACCGCGTCGGCGGCGCGGTCGACCTGGAACGGCAGCACCTTGCGCTCGCTCGACGAGTAGTCGGACAGCACGAAGTCGGCCGGGCTCCTGCCGGCCCGGGCGGGCGGCCGATGCCGACGCGCACCCGGTAGAAGTCCCCGGAGCCCAGGGACTTGCGCATCGACCGCAGCCCGTTGTGGCCGTTGTCGCCGCCGCCGAGCTTGACCCGCATGGTGTCGAAGGGGATGTCGAGCTCGTCGTGGACGGCGACGATGCGCTCGACCGGCACCTTGTAGAACTTGGCGAGCGTCGAGACCGGCCCGCCGGTCTCGTTCATGTAGCAGCGCGGCCGGGCGAGCACGGCGCGGACGCCGCCGACTCCCCCGAGCCCGCCGAGCCGGCCCTCGACCACGTCGGCCCGACCGGACTTGTGCGGCGCGGAAGCCGGCCCCCATCCGACCGGCCAGCTCGTCGGCCACCAGGTAGCCGACGTTGTGCCGATGGCCGGCATAGGAAGGGCCGGGGTTCCCGAGCCCGACGACCAACCACAGCCCGTGTCGGTGGGGCGCGTCGCTCACGGGATCCCCGGCCTTCCTGGTGAAGATCGCGTCAGGCGCTGCCGCCGCGCGAGCCACTCAGCGGCTGACCGGCGGGTCAGCCACGGTCACGCCTCCTCGGAGGCCTCGCTCCGTCGGCGGACTCGCCCTCGGCGGCCTCGGCGGCCTCCTCCTCGGACTCGTCGCGCTCGATGCCGACCTCGGCCTCGGCCTCCTCGAGCTCGGCCTCGATCTCCTCGGCGGTCGGCGCGTGGGTGACGTTGACGATCAGGGTGTCCTCGTCCGCAGGACCTCCGAGCCCGGCGGGCACCTCCAGGTCGCGGGCGAAGATCTGGGTGCCGACCTCGGCGCCCTCGATCGAGACCTCGACGTACTCGGGGATGTGGGTGGCCTCGGCCTCGACGGTGATCGTCGAGTGCTCGATGACGACCAGGGCGTCCGGGACCGGCCTCGCCGTTGAGGTGGACCGGGATCTCGACGGTGACCTTCTCGCCCTTGCGGACCAGGATCAGGTCGAGGTGCTCCAGGAAGCCCTTGATCGGGTCGCGCTGCACCTGCTTGGGCAGGGCGAGGTGCTGCTTGCCCTCGACGGTCAGCGTCAGCAGGGCGTTCACGCCACCGTGCTTGAGCGCCAGCATCGTGTCGTGGCCGGGCAGGGTGATGTGGACCGGGTCGCTCGCCGTGGCCGTAGAGGACGGCGGGCACCTTGTCGGCGCGACGGATCCGACGGGCAGCGCCCTTGCCGAACTCGGTGCGGGTCTCGGCCTGGATGTTGCTCTCGGACATGGGCGGCTCCTCAACTCACTGCTGGTGCCGTCAGCTGTCGTGCGTTCGTCGGCTGCGGATCGAGGAGAGTCGCGCTCCGGACACGGGCGCGCGGCGGGTCGCGACGGATCGGCGAGCAGCCAGCCGAGCCACCGCGTCGATCACGGAGCGAGATCAGTTCTCCCTCGCCGAGGCAACTGCGCAAGTCTAGCGGCGCCGGCCGCGCCAGGCGAATCCGGCCGGACGAGTCGAGCCCTGCTCAGGCGTGGCCGTCGAACAGGACTGGTGACCGAGCCGTCCTCGAACACCTCGCGGATCGCGCGGCTGATCAGCGGCGCGATCGACAGGCAGGTCAGCTTGTCGAACTGCCGCTCGGCGGGGAATCGGCAGCGTGTTGGTGACGACGACCTCCGAGCGCGGGGCAGTTCTTCAGCCGGTCCACGGCCGGGTCGGAGAGGATCGCGTGCGTGGCGGCGATGACCACGCCGGCGGCGCCGTCGTTCATCAGCGCCTCGGTCGCCTTCACGATCGTGCCGCCGGTGTCGATCATGTCGTCGACCAGCACGCAGATGCGGCCGCTCGACGTCACCGACCACGCGGTTGGCGACCGACTCGTTGGGCCGGTCGATGTCGCGGGTCTTGTGGATGAACGCCAGCGGCGCGCCGCCGAGGCGGTCCGACCACTGCTCGGCCACCTTGATCCGGCCGGCGTCGGGGGAGACGACGGCGAGCTGCTCGTCGCCGTACTTCTGCCGCGACGTACTCGGCGAGGATCGGCAGCGCCATCAGGTGGTCGACCGGACCGTCGAAGAAGCCCTGGATCTGGGCGGTGTGCAGGTCGACGGCGATCAGCCGGTCGGCGCCGGCGGTCTTGAACAGGTCGGCCATCAGCCGGGCCGAGATCGGCTCGCGGCCGCGGTGCTTCTTGTCCTGCCGGGCGTAGCCGTAGAACGGGCAGCACGACGGTGATCCGCTTGGCCGACGCCCGCTTGAGCGCGTCGACCATGATCAGGTGCTCCATGATCCACTCGTTGACCGGCGCCGTGTGGCTCTGGATCACGAAGGCGTCGCAGCCGCGCACCGACTCCTCGAAGCGGACGTAGATCTCGCTGTTGGCGAACTCGTAGGCCGAGGTGGGCACCAGCCCGGTGCCGAGCAGCTCGGCCACCTCCTCGGCGAGCTCGGGGTGCGCGCGACCGCTGAAGACCATCAGGTTCTTCTCGGTGGCTCGCTTCAGTCCGCTCACGCACGGGGTCTCCTCGAGGCTCGGGTCTCAGCCCGATTGTTCCGCAGAGCCGTCGTCCGTGCGCGACTCGGGGCGGCGCGGTGTGAGCCGTCTCGCTCTCGTGCGTCCAGCGCCGCGCCGCCTCGGCCGCAGCGCGTGCCCGGCCGCTTGCGGAGCACCCAGCCCTCGAGGTTGCGCTGCGGGCCCGGTCGACACCGCCAGGGCGCCGGGCGGGACGTCGCGGCGTACGACGGTGCCGCCGCCGGTGACCGCGCCCGTCGCCGATCGTCACCGGGGCGATGAAGGTGTTGTTGGAGCCGGTCTGGCGTGCCGCGCCGACCGTCGTGCGGTGCTTCTGCACGCCGTCGTAGTTGGCGAAGATCGTGCCCGGCGCCGATGTTGGTGCCCTCGCCGATCTCGGCGTCGCCGACGTAGGACAGGTGCGGGACCTTGGCGCCGTCGCCGATCCGTGGCGTTCTTGGTCTCCACGAACGTGCCGATCTTGCCGCGTTCGGCCGAGCACGGTGCCGGGGCGCAGGTAGGCGAACGGCCCGACGGTCGCACCCGTCGCCGACCACGGCGAGCTCCCCGTGCGTGCGCGACCACGCGGGCCCCGCGGCCGACCTCCACGTCCTTCAGGGTGCAGTCCGGGCCGATGACGGCGTCCTCCGCGACGACGGTCGCGCCGAGCAGCTGCACCCCGGGCAGCAGCGGTCACGTCGGGCGCCAGCACCACGTCCGCGTCGACCCACGTGGTCGCGCGGGTCCATCACGGTGACCCCGTCGCGCATCCAGCGGTCCAGGATCCGGCGGTTCAGCTCGGCGCCGAGGGCGGCGAGCTGGGCGCGGTCGTTGGCGCCCTCGGTCTGCATCACGTCGTCCGCGCAGGTGCGCCCCCACCGTGCGGCCCGCGCCGCGTGCGCGATCCGCACCACGTCGGTGAGGTAGTACTCGCCCTTGGCGTTGTCGTTGGTGATCCGGCCGAGCGCCTCGGCCAGGAACGCGCCGTCGAACGCGAAGATGCCGCTGTTGATCTCCCGCACCGCCGGCCTGCTCGGGGGTGGCGTCCTTCTCCTCGACGATCGCGGTGACGGACCCGTCGTCGTCGCGGATGATCCGCCCGTAGCCGAACGGGTCGGCCAGCTCGCCGGTGAGCACGGTGACGGCTCGGTCGGCGGCGGCGTGGTCGGCGACCAGGGCGGCCAGCGTCGCCGCCCTCCATCAGCGGGGTGTCGCCGGCCATCACCACGACCGTGCCGGCCGGCGTGCCCGACCGCGGCTCGCAGGGCGTCCAGGCCCGACCCGGACGGCGTGCCCGGTGCCGTCCTGGGTCTCCTGGACCGCCGAGCAGCGCGCCCGGCGCCAGCTCGAGCACGTGCGGCCCGACCTGCTCCCGGCCGTGGCCCGACGACGGCGACCACGTGGTGCGGGTCGACGCGCCAGGGCCGCGGAGAGCACGTGCCCGATCATGCTCCGGCCGCAGAGCGGGTGCAGCACCTTCATGGTCTTCGACTTCATCCGGGTGCCGCTGCCGGCCGCCAGCACGATCACCGCGGCCGGCGCTCGGCCGTCACCGGGCCTGTCGTCGCTCCGTCACGCTCCTCCGCTCGCCGTCCGTCCGCCGAGGCGCCCGCACCGATCGACGGGCTCGTCGCTGCTCCCCGGGTAGGAGTCGAACCTACGTCGCTAGTCCTGATTCAAAGTCAGGCGGGCCCTGCCGGCAGACCAACCGGGGATCGGCCGGACAGCCGGCCCAGGGTGCCGACCGGAGCACCAGCCTACGCACCGGGGCCCGGCCGGCGGGCCGAGCACGTGGGCCGGATCACGGTTGCGGGCTGACCTCGTCGAGTTGGAAGCTTACGGTGCCGTAGGTTACGGTTGCGTAGGTACAGCGCCCCGACCGCCGAGGAACCAGATGAGCCGCACCTGCCGACGAGCACGTGCCGACGTCTCCGCCGCTGCTCGCAGCCGACGACTCTCGCGGCCACGCGCCACCCTCGGCGGTGACACCCAGTCCCGGACCGAGCAGATCACGCTCGGCGTCTTCATCGTCGTACCGTTCCTGGCCGTGCTGGTCGCGGTCCCGATCGCCTGGGGCGGCTGGCTCGGCTGGACCGACGTCGCGATCGCGCTGGTGATGTACGCGATCACCGGGCACGGCATCACCGTCGGCTTCCACCGGCTCTTCACCCACAAGTCGTTCAAGCCGAACCGCGCGGTCAAGATCGCCCTGGCCATCGCCGGCTCGATGGCGATCCAGGGCCCGGTGGTCCGCTGGGTCGCCGACCACCGCAAGCACCACAAGTTCTCCGACCGCGAGGGCGACCCGCACTCGCCCTGGCGCTACGGCACCGACCTGCGCGGCGCTCGCCAAGGGCTTCTTGCACGCCCACATGATGTGGCTGTTCAACCCCGAGCAGACCCCGCAGCGCAAGTACGCCCCCGACCTGATGAAGGACCCGGACATCGTCCGGATCTCCCGCCAGTTCCCGACTCTGGGTGGCCGTCTCGCTGCTCGCTCCCGCCGCTCCTCGGCGGCCTGGTCACCTGGTCCTGGCAGGGCGCCCTGACCGCGTTCTTCTGGGCGCTCGCTGGTCCGGGTCGCGCCTGCTGCACCACGTCACCTGGTCGATCAACTCGATCTGCCACACCATCGGCGAGCGCCCGTTCGTCTCCCGCGACAAGTCCGCCAACGTGTGGTGGCTGGCGATCCCGTCGATGGGCGAGTCCTGGCACAACCTGCACCACGCCGACCCGACCTGCGCCCGGCACGGCGTGCTCCGCGGCCAGCTCGACACCAGCGCCCGGATCATCTGGGCCATGGAGAAGCTCGGCTGGGTCGACGACGTCCGCTGGCCGGTCCGCCGAGCGGCATCGACGCCAAGCTGGTCGCCAACCAGGCGCCGCGCCGACGCCGCCTGAGCCGGACCGGTGCGTCGGCCTCGGCGGACCGCCAGGACGTCCGCCGCTGCCGAGTGGACGCGCCGAGGACGCCAGCGAGACCAGGCGCAAGCGGCTCGGGGCCGGATGACGCCGCCGAGCGCCGCGAGCAGCTGATCGCGATCGCCCGCGGGCCTCTTCGCCGAGCGTGGGCTTCGACGGCACCTCGATCGAGGAGGTCGCCGCGCGCGCCGAGGTGTCCAAGCCGGTCGTCTACGAGCACTTCGGCGGCAAGGAGGGCCTGTACGCCGTCGTGGTCGACCGCGAGGTCCGCAGCCTGCTCGACATGATGCAGCAGGCGCTCACCGCCGGCGGCCCGCGCGTGCTGCTGGAGCAGGCCGCCCTCGCGCTGCTCGACTACATCGAGAGTCCTCGGACGGCTTCCGGATCCTGGTCCGCGACAGCCCGATCGGCTCCGCCTCCGGCTCGTTCGTCTCGATCATCGGCGACGTCGCCAGCCGGGTCGAGCACATCCTCGCCGCCGAGTTCAAGACCCGCGGGTTCGACGCCAAGGCGGCCCCGATGTACGCCCAGATGCTGGTCGGCATGGTCGGCACCACCGGCCAGTGGTGGCTCGACGAGCGCAAGCCGTCCAAGGAGCAGGTCGCCGCGCACCTGGTCAACCTCGCCTGGAACGGCCTGGCCGGCCTGGAGAAGAAGCCCACCCTGCGCAGCACCGCGCCGACACGAACCTAGGACGGGCGGGCCGGACACCCGCTACCGTCGCTGCGTGAAGCGAGCCGCGACCGCCCTCCTGCTGCCGCTCGTCCTCGCCCTGGGCGCCCCCGCGGCGGCCGTGGGCGCGGCCGACCGCACCCGACCCGCCCCCGACGGCGGGCGGCCGGAGGTCCGGACGGTGCAGGCCTTCGACCAGGCCCGGGTCGCCCGGGTCCGGCGGTGGCCCGGGCGCACGATCACCTACGTCGACCGGACGGCGGACTCCGACGCCGTCAAGCGCGCGGTCCGCTACTGGAACCGCAGCGGCATCAAGATGCGCTTCAAGAAGATCTCCGACCGGCGCCGTGCGGACATCGTCATCGAGAACTCCCGAAGGGTGCCCGGCGGCTGCGGCACCGGCGTCGCCAGCCTCGGCTACACCGGCAGCCGCCAGGGCTACGTGCGCATCCTGCACGGCTCCGACGCCGACGGGCAGTCCTGCGCCTGGCCCGGTCAGACCCTCGTCCTCACGCACGAGCTCGGTCACGTCCTCGGCCTCGGGCACGACGACAGCCGCTGCTCGGTGATGAACACCTTCCACGTCAACGGCGTGGCCCCGGGCCAGTGCTTCACCCCCGACCCCGAGGACTTCGACGAGGGACCCGGGCACTGGTGGTGCGCCGGCCTGGCGCGCAAGGACATCAAGCGCGCCAAGCGGCTCTACGGCGGGAAGGTGGTCGCGCCGACCGCGTCGTGGTGCGACATCGTGCCGCGGATGACCACCGGCACCCTGACGGCGACCCCGACCGGCTCCGGCGGGGTGCAGCTCGCCCTGCTGCGCCAGCCCGAGCCGGCGTTGCCGTCCTGGCTGGCCGGCGACGCCCGCACCCCGGCGTACGAGGTGCACGTGACGCCGGACGCCTGCACGGCCGCACCCGGGAGCTTCGACACGTTGCTCGTGCGGACCCCCTGGACGGTTCCGCCCGGGGCCACCGAGGCCATCGGGGATGACTTCGGCCCGCCGGGCGTGCGCTGCTACACGGCGTACGCCCTCGACACCCTCGGCCGGCACGCGGCCGTCCCCAGCTCGGTCCTGCTCACCGTCCCCTGACCGGCCCGACGCGGACCGCGTCGAGCCCGATGGGTCAGCGCGCGGCCATCCGCGCCTTCAGCACGTCGCGCTTGTCCTCGAAGCGCAGGGCCTGCTTCTCCAGGTCCTCCATGAAGCTCGGCGAGCTCGGTGCGCGCCTGCTCGCCCGTCGGCGTCGAGACCCTCGAGCTCGAAGACGTTCCAGAACCGCAGCACCGGCGCGACCACGTCGTCGCGGTGCTGGCGCAGGTCGTAGACCCCGGCGACCGCCATCTGGACGGCCTTGCGCTGGAAGCCGGCGATGTCGGTGCCGGGCATCGCGAACGTCGTCACCACGTCGGGATCGCCCACATCGTCTCGGTCGGGGTCGAGCTCGAGCGCACCCTGAGCAGGTTGCGGTAGAAGATCATGTGCAGGTTCTCGTCGGCGGCGACGCGGCCGAGCAGCTGGTCGCCGACCGGGTCGTCGGTCAGCCGGCCGGTGTTGCGGTGCGAGACCCGGGTGGCCAGCTCCTGGAACGAGACGTAGGCCAGCGACCGCAGCAGGTCCTGGCGTGTGCGGCCGACTCGTAGCCCTTGGACATGTGGTCCATCCGGAGCTGCTCGAGCTCGATCGGGGTCGACCGCGCGGGTGGTGAGCAGGTAGTCGCGGATGGCGATGCCGTGCCGGCCCTCCTCCGCGGTCCAGCGGTGCACCCAGGTCGCCCCAGGCCGCGTCGCGGCCGAACAGCGAGGCGATCTCGTGGTGGTAGCTCGGCAGGTTGTCCTCGGTCAGCAGGTTGACGATCAGCGAGGAGCGGGCCACGTCGGACATCGGGGAGTCCTCGGGCGACCAGGCGTCGCCGTCCAGGGGTCCGTCGAAGTTGCGGCCGTCGCTCCACGGGACGTACTCGTGCGGCAACCAGTCCTTGGCCACCGAGAGGTGCCGGTTGAGGTTCTCCTCGACGACCTGCTCGAGCTCGAGAAGCAGCTGTGTCTGGGTCATGGTCGCGCTCATGAGGCTCCCTCCGGAGGTCCGATGGCGGTCGAACCCGCTCGGCCACCGTAACCTCGCAACCGTCGGCTGGCGAGGGCCTGTTCAGCCAGCGGCCGAGCATCTCCACCCGGTTGCCGTTGCCGTCGGCGGTGTGGAACCGGCGGTAGCCGGGGAGGTCGTCGTCCCAGCGCACCGGGAACCCGGCCCGCTCCGCGCGAGCCGGCGACCGCGTCGATGTCGTCGACGAGGAACGCCGGGTGCGCCTTGCGCGCCGGCGCGAACTCCTCCTCGACACCGACGTGGACCTCGACGCCGTCGCTCGCGGAACCAGCAGCCGCCCCGGGCCGCGAGGGCCGGCGGCTTCTCGACCTCGGACAGCCCGAGCACGTCACGGTAGAACCGGCGCGCCGCGTCCTCGCCGCCCGGCGGGGCACGACACCTGCACGTGGTGGATCCTCATGCACGACCTCCTCGTCAGACTTCTCGTCCGGACACCCGCGCGACCACGAACACCCGGCGGAACGGCAGCACGGTCCCGTACGACGCGGGCGGGTAGGCCGCGCGGAGCCGGGACTTGAACTCGTCGGTGAACTCGCTCCCGGAGGTCCTCCGGCAGCGCCTGCAGCGTCGGCCGGGCGCCGGTGCCGCTGACCCAGGTGAAGACCGGGTCCTCGCCCCGCAGGACGTGGAGGTAGGTCGTCTCCCAGGCGTCCACGTCGCAGCCGAGCCCGGCGAGGGCCGTCGAGGTAGGTCCCCGCGTCGTAGGCGTCCGGCGTGGCCACTCCCGCGACGTGCTCGGCGAAGGGCGCCTCGGCGGCGAGGTCGCGGCGGATCGTGTGGCTGGGCTCGTCGAAGTTCCCGGGCACCTGGAAGGCGAACCAGCCGCCGGGCGCGACCTGGGAGACCAGAGCCGGGGCAGCAGGTCGAGGTGGCCGGGCACCCACTGCAGCGTGGCGTTGCTGACCAGCACGTCGACCGGCGAGTCCGGCCGCCAGGTCCGCAGGTCGCCGACCTCGAAGCGCAGCCCGCGGCCCGGTCGGTGCCCGCGCCACCATCTCGGCGGACGAGTCCACGCCGAGCACCTCCGCGCCGGGCCAGCGCTCGGCGAGCAGCGCGCGTCAGGTTGCCCGGTCCGCAGCCCAGGTCGACCACGCGCGCGGCGGGGCGTCGGCGCGCGACCCGGGCGAGCAGGTCGACGAACGGCCGGCCGCGCTCGTCGGCGTAGACGAGGTAGCGGTCCGGGTCCCAGCGTGTGCGCCATCCGGGCCTCCCGCTCAGTTGTCTTGACGTCAAGATACATCACGAGTCGCGGACATTGTCTCGATGTCAAGAATCTCGACCGCTAGGCTGAGCGCATGCAGGACGAGGTGGACCGGCTGGTCGAGGCGTGGCGGCGCGAGCGCGCCGACCTCGACCTGCGCCCGATGGAGGTGCTCAGCCGGGTGAGCCGGCTCGGGCCACCACCTCGACCGGGCGCGCCGGCAGGCGTTCACCGAGCACGACATCGAGTCCTGGGAGTTCGACGTCCTGGCCGCGCTGCGCCGGGCCGGCGCGCCGTACGAGCTCTCCCCCGGGCGGCTGCTCCGGGAGACCCTGGTGACCAGCGGCACGATGACCAACCGCGTCGACCGGCTGGCCGCCCGCGGGCTGGTCGAGCGGCTGCCGGACCCGCACGACCGGCGCGGCGTGCTGGTGCGGCTCACCGACGCCGGCCGGGCGACCGTCGACGGCGCGCTGGCCGGGCTGCTCGACCGCGAGCGCGAGCTGCTCACCGGCCTCGACGGCGCCGAGCAGGACCGGCTCGCGGCGCTGCTGCGCTCGCTGGTCGTGGTGTTCGAGACGGACTGACCGCGGGAGTGGTCTCGACAGGCTCGACCACCCGCTCGGGCGGCTCGACCACCGCGCTGGCGGTGCTACTCCAGGACGGCGGCGGCCTCGAGCCACTCCTCCTCGAGCGCCTCCTTCTCGGCGGTCAGCTCGCGCAGCGCGTCGTCGAGGTCGGCGAGCCTCTCGTAGTCGGCGGCGTGCTCGGCGAGCTCCGCGTGCAGCGCGGCCTCGCGCTCGGCGACCCGGGCGAGCTGCTTGTCGATCCGGGCGATCGCCTTGCGGGCCTCGCGGACCTCCTGCGCGGACGCGGCGGGGGCCGCCGGGGCGCCGGCGGGGGCGGTCGTCGGCGCCGACCTCTCGGGTGCGGCGACCGCCAGCGCCGCCTCGCGCCGCTCGAGGTACTCCTCGACGCCGCGCGGCAGCATCGAGACCGGCCCGTCGTCGAGGAGCGCCCAGACCGAGTCGCACACCCGCTCCAGGAAGTACCGGTCGTGCGAGACCACCACCAGCGTGCCGGGCCATCCGTCCAGGAAGTCCTCGAGCACGTTGAGCGTCTCGATGTCGAGGTCGTTGGTCGGCTCGTCGAGGAGCAGCACGTTCGGCTCGCACAGCAGCAGCCGCAGCAGCTGGAACCGCCGCCGCTCGCCGCCGGACAGGTCGCCGATGCGGGCGGTCAGCCGGTCGCCGGTGAAGCCGAAGCGCTCCAGCATCGACGTGGCGGTCACCTCGCCGCCCGCCACCTTGGTCGACCCGCTTGACGCCCTCGACCGACGCCAGCACCCGCTCGCTCGGGGTCCAGGTCGTCCAGGCCCTGGGTCAGGTGCTCGAGCGCGACGGTGCGGCCCTGCCGGACCCGGCCGGCCGGTGGGTGCCAGGTCGCCGGCGAGCAGCTCGCAGCACCGAGGTCTTGCCGGCGCCGTTGACCCCGACGAGGCCCACCCGGTCGCCGGGGCCGAGCCGCCAGGTGGCGCCGCGCGAGCAGGGTCCGGTCCCCGCGGACGAGGTCGACGTCCTCGAGGTCGACCACGTCCTTGCCGAGCCGCTGGGTCGCGAACCTCTGCAGGGCGAGCCGGTCGCGCGGCTGGCGGCTCGTCCTCGATCAGGGCGGTCGCGGCGTCGATCCGGAACTTGGGCTTGCTGACGTCCGGGCGGGCGCACCGCGGCGCAGCCAGGCCAGCTCCTTGCGCATCAGGTTCTGCCGCCGCGACTCGGAGGCCGACGGCCTGCCGCTGCCGCTCGGCCTTGGCGAGCACGAACGCGGCGTACCCGCCCTCGTAGACGTCGACGGCGCCGTCGTGCACCTCCCAGGTCGGCTCGCAGACCGCGTCGAGGAACCACCGGTCGTGGGTGACCACGACCAGCGCGGAGGTACGCCGGCACCAGGTGGCGCGCCAGCCAGGCGACGGCCTCGACGTCGAGGTGGTTGGTCGGCTCGTCGAGCACGACCAGGTCGTGGTCCCCCAGCAGCAGCCGGGCCAGCGAGCAGCGCCGCCGCTCACCGCCGGAGAGCCCGTCGACGGACCGGTCCAGGGACACCCCGGCGAGCAGCACCTCGACGATCTCCCGGGTGCGCGCGTCGGCGGCCCACTCGTGGTCGACGAAGGTCGCCGAGGACGGCCTCGCCGGACGGTCGCGCCGGGGTCCAGGTCGTCGCCCTGGGTCAGGAACCCCAGCCGTGCAGCCCGCGGTTGCGGGCCACCCGCCCGTCGTCGGGCGCCTCCAGGCCGGCGAGCACGCGCAGCAGCGTGGTCTTGCCGTCGCCGTTGCGGCCCACGACGCCGATGCGCTCGCCGGCGCCGACGCCGAGGCTGACGTCGGCCAGGAGCGGGCGGATGCCGTAGGCCTTGTGCACCCGTTCGAGGCTGACCAGGTTCGGCACGGCCGCGCTCAGCCCGTCCGCTCGACGCGGGCGCCGGTGCACGGGGCCGCGGCGATCGACAGCGGTCCGAGCCCGGCCGCGCGCAGGCCGGAGCCCACCTGGCGGCGTGCTCGCGCGCCGAGCACAGGAACAGGCAGCTCGGCCCGAGCCCGAGAGCAGGGCGCCCAGGGCGGTCTGCCTCGACGCCGGTGGCGAGCACGTCCGACGAGCGTCGGGCCGCAGCCGCAGCGCGGCCGGCTCGAGGTCGTTGTGCAGGGAGAGCGCCGAGCTTCTCCAGGTCGTGGCCGCGCAGCGCCTCCATGAGCTCGTCGGGGATGTCGGGGTCGTCGAGCCCCAGCCCGCTCGGAGACGACGTCGAACTCGCGGTAGACGGCCGGCGTGGACAGCCCCTCGCCGGACAGGGCCACCACCCACCAGTAGTCCCCGCGCACCATCGCCGGCACCACCATCTCGCCGCGGCCGCTGCCGACGGCGGTGCCGCCGACCAGCGCGAACGGCACGTCGCTGCCCAGCTCGGCGGCCAGGTGCAGGAGCTCCTCGCGCGGTGTCGCCAGGCCCCAGAGCGCGTCGCAGGCCACCAGGGTGGCCGCCGCGTCGGCGCTGCCGCCGGCCATACCGCCGGCGACCGGGATGCCGCTTGTCGATCGTGGATCGCGACCGCACTCGTCGACGCCGGCGTGCTCGGCGAGCGTCCGTGCGGCGCGGACGGCGATGTTGCGACGCGTCCGTCGGCACGTCGGACAGGGTGAGCCGGCTCGTCGCCGGCGACGGTGACCGTACCAGGGTCCGCCGCGGAGACGGTGACCTCGTCGCGCAGCCCGATCGCCTGGTAGACCGTCGCCAGCGGGTGGAAGCCGTCCGCACGCACCGGCCCGACGCCGAGGTGCAGGTTGATCTTGGCGGGCGCGGACGCCCGGACCCACGGCGGGCGGGTCATCGCGCCGCCAGCCCCTCGGCGATCCGGGCGAAGTCCTCGATCGAGCTTCTCGCCGCGCTGCCGCGGGTCGACGCCGGCGCGCACCAGGGCCTCCTCGGCGGCCGCCGGCGGAACCGGCCAGGCCCGCCTGAGCGTGGCGCGCAGCGTCTTGCGCCGCTGGGCGAACGCGGCGTCGACGACCGCGAACACCTCGGCGCGGGAGACCGCCACCTGCGGCGGGTCCCGGTGCTCCCAGGCGACCAGACCGGAGTCGACGTTGGGGGCCGGCCAGAAGACCGACCGGCCGACGGCGCCGGCCCGCCGGACCTCGGCGAACCAGGCCGCCTTCACCGACGGCACGCCGTAGGTGCGCGAGCCCGGAGGCGCCGCCAGCCGGTCCGCGACCTCGGACTGCACCATCACCAGCCCGTGACGCAGCGACGGCAGCAGGGCCATCAGGTGCAGCAGCACCGGCACGGAGACGTTGTAGGGCAGGTTGGCCACCAGCGCGGTCGGCGGCGGGACCCGGGCACGTCCGGACCCGCAGGGCGTCGGCGTGCGACCACCTCGAAGCGGTCGGCCTGGCCGGGCGCCCGGTCCGCGATGGTGGCCGGCAGCGCGGCGGCGAGCACCGGGTCGACCTCGATCGGCCACGACCCGGTCGACCGCCTCCAGCAGGGCCAGGGTCAGCGAGCCCAGGCCGGGGCCGACCTCGACGACCACGTCGTCGGGGCCGACGCCCGACGTGCGGACGATGCGCCGGACGGTGTTGGCGTCGATGACGAAGTTCTGGCCGCGCTGCTTGGTCGGCCGCAGGTCGAGGGCGGCGGCCAGCGAACGGACATCCGCCGGCCCGAGAAGCCTCGGACCGGCGGAGGTCATGTCCTGCTCGGAGGGGTCGCCCACGCGGGCGACACTATCCGGCACGCGGCGGGCGACTACCGGGGCAGGCCCAGCTTGGCCGCGCACCCGGCCAGGCGCCGTAGCCGCCGTTGGCGTCGCGGAGCTTGGTCGCGATCGCGATCTGCGTCTCGCGGCTGCTGCTGGTGCGGGTAGCCGGTGCCGCCGTACGCGCGCCAGGTGTTCAGGTTGAACTGCAGGCCGCCGTAGTAGCCGTTGCCGGTGTTGATGGCCCAGTTGCCGCCGGACTCGCACTGGGCGAGCTGGTCCCACACCGTGCTGCCGCCGGCGAAGTTGCGGCGCGGCGGTCGGGCGCTCCTTGGTGCCGACGCGGACGATCTCGGCCGACCGGCTTGCGGACCATCGTGGTGTCGACCGCCTTGCGGTCGGCGACCTCGCCGTTCTCGATGGTGACCTTGTAGACCACGCGGCGCGCGCCGTCGCGGCCCGCGCGGACCGTCTCGGACTCGTCGTCGTACATGGCGGAGTCGGTGCGCTCGACGGTGTCGTGACGCCGACGGTCTCGGTGACCTTGCGGGTCACCTTGCGCACGTCGGTGAAGACCATCCGGTCGCCGTCCTCGAGGATCGCACCGAGGCCGGGCTCGACCTTGTCGTGCTTGCCGACCTCGACGTCGAGCTTGTCCAGCGCCTGGGCGACGGTCAGCGCGGTGACGGTCTCCTTGCTGGGCTTGTCGCCGGCCAGCCGGACGGTGAGCTTCTTGGGGGTGACCACGTCCAGGTCCAGGCCGTCGCGGCCGATCGAGGCGCCACGGCTCACCGACAGCTCGGCGGCATCGTGGCGGAGACCGATCTGGTCGAGCGCGGTCGACACGTCGGTGGCGGTGACCCAGTAGCGGGACTCGTCGCCGTCGAGGTTCACGTCGAGCGGACGGGCGAACTTGATCGCGACGTTGCGCCGTCGGGACGCTCGAGTCCAGCCCGGGAGCGACGACGTCGCGGTCCCCGACCGCGATGCTCCTCGCTCTCGAGGACGTCGCGACGGTGTCACCGAGGACGCGCACCTCCTGGTCGACCGGCCGTCGATCGACAGGGTGACGTCTTGGTCATCGCGGCGTAGCCGACACCGGTGGCGCACGACGGCCACCGCGACGGCCGCGACGAGGGCGGCGAGGGCGGTCTTGCTCCTGGTCAGCAGTGCGATGCGATTCCGCACATCTCTCCAATGGTGGTGCTCCCCGGGCCGCGGAGGCGACGCTCCGGTGCGCGTGCGGGACCGACCTGTGGGCCTGTACCGCGGTCATGCAACGCAGCGGCCCACGTGTGCACCTGCGACGCGTGCGCGCCGCCGGATGCGCGGTGGGCCTCCGGATGCCGCCCGAGAACTTCCCCGCTCCCGGCCAACAGTCACAAGACGATAACGGCAGGTGCGCCGTGCACCAAGTCGAGATCGTCGTGTTAGGTTTGAGGGTTTGAGGCACCCGTGGACAGGTGGTGTGAATCACCCGGGTCGAGACCACCGCCGCTGTTGCATACAACGTCGCCGTCGGGTCCCACCAGGCGCCCCCGAACGCCGCCTAGGTGTTCGCGTCCACGCGCGGCGCACAGCTCCGCCGAGGTCCTCGCCCGGGTAGCCGGCCATCGACCGCACGGTCAGCGGCACCAGGTAGGAGGCGTTCGGCCGTCCGCGGTAGCGGCATCGGGGTGAGGTACGGCGCGTCGGTCTCCACCAGCACCCGGTCCCGGGGCGTGACCCGCAGCGCCTCGCGCAGCGGCTCGGCGTTCTTGAAGGTCACCGTGCCCGCGAACGACAGCCAGCGCGCCGCGGTCCAGGCAGGCGCGGGCGAACGCGGCGTCGCCGGAGAAGCAGTGCATCACGAAGCGGTCGGGCACACCCTCCTCGTCGAGCATCCGGAGGACGTCGTCGTGCGCGTCGCGGTCGTGGATCACCAGCGTGCGGTCGAGCCGCTTGGCGAGGTCGATGTGCCGGCGGAACGACTCGTGCTGCGCCGCGCGTCCCTCCTCGCCGGTGCGGAAGTAGTCCAGGCCGGTCTCCCCGACCGCGCGGACCCGGTCGCTCGAGGCCGGCCAGCGCCTCGATCTCGTCGAGCGCCTCGTCGAGCCGGTGCGCCTCGGCCCGAGCCGCGGCGCCTCGTTGGGGTGCAGCGCGACCCCGGCGACGACGCCTCGTGCTGCCGCGGCGGCCGCGACCGCCCACCGGGCGCCGGGCAGGTCGCAGCCGATCTGCACGATCCGGGTGACCCCGACCGCCGCGGCGCGCGGCCAGGGCGGCCTCCGTCGGTCAGCAGCCTCGTCGCCGTCCCGCGCGATGTCGAGGTGGCAGTGGTTGTCCACGACGGGGTGCGGGCAGCGGCTCGGGGGCCGGGGCAGCCGGTCCCGGGTCCCCCGCTGCCTGGTCCGCCGCTCATGGCCTCCTTCTTGTGTACCGCGTCGTAGACCTCCCGCTTGGGCAGGCCGGCGCGCCGCGCCACGTCGAGGATCGCCTCCTTGCGGGTCAGTCCCTCGCCCTCGGCCTCGGCGACCAGCGCGGCCAGCGACGCCGGGTCGGTCGGTAGCGCCGGCCCCGGCGACGGCCCCGTCGACGACGATCGTCACCTCGCCGCGCACCCCGCCGGCCGCCCACGCGGCCAAGCTCGGCCAGCCCGCCCCGGCGTACCTCCTCGTGGGTCTTGGTCAGCTCCCGGCACACGGCGGCCGGCCGGTCCCGGCCGAGCTCCACCGCCATCGCCGCCAGCGCCGCCTCGGTGCGGTGCGGCGCCTCGAAGAACACCATGGTCCGCTGCTCGCCGGCCAGACCGGCCAGACGACGGGAGCGTTCCCCGGCCTTGCGCGGCAGGAAGCCCTCGAAGCAGAACCGGTCGACCGGCAGGCCCGAGACGGCCAGCGCGGTGAGCACCGCGGACGGGCCGGGCACCGCGGTGACCGGGAGGTCGCGCGCCACCGCCGCGGCGACCAGCCGGTAGCCGGGGTCGGAGACGGACGGCATGCCCGCGTCGGTGACGAGCAGCACCCGCTCGCCGGCCTCGAGCGCCTGCACCAGGGTCTCGGTCCGCGAGGCCTCGTTGCCCTCGAAGTAGGACACCACCCGGCCCGCGACCGTGACGCCGAGGTCGGCGGTCAGCCGCCGCAGCCGCCGCGTGTCCTCCGCGGCGACCACGTCCGCGCCGGCCAGCTCCTCCGCCAGCCGCGGCGGCGCGTCGGCGACCCGGCCGATCGGGGTGGCCGCCAGCACCAGGACTCCAGGGCCGCGGTTGGGGGTGTTCACGGCCCGATCCTCCCAGCCGCTGCGTACAGTTGCCCGGTGACCGTCACTCACCAGGCCCCGCACGATGCGGGCGGCCGGACGACGGCGCTCTCCCGCACCGCCGACGGCCGCGCCCTCCCCAGCGCCCGGCGCCGCCTGGTGCCGCCGCTGCACCGACGGGCCCACGCCGAGGACGGGGCCCCCCGCCCGTCCGAGCGGTTCGACGGGTGGGGTGCGGCCCTCGCCGTGACCCTCCTCGCCGGCTTCCTGCGCCTGTGGAAGCTCGGGCGGCCCAACCGCTTCCTCTTCGACGAGACCTACTACGCCAAGGACGCGTGGTCGCTGCTGCGGCACGGGTACGTCCGGGACTACGTGGCCGGCGCCGACAAGGAGATCCTCGCCGGTCGCACCACCGGGCTCTTCCGGGACGACCCGAGCATGGTCGTCCACCCCGAGGCCGGCAAGTGGGTGATCGCGCTCGGCGAGCGCCTGTTCGGCCTGGACTCGTTCGGCTGGCGGTTCTCCGCGGCGGTGGTCGGCACCCTGATGGTGCTGGTGATGATCCGGCTGGTGCGTCGGCTGACCGGGTCGACCCTGCTCGGCTGCACGGCCGGGGCTGCTGCTGGCTTCGACGGGCTGCACTTCGTGATGTCGCGGTCCGCCCTGCTCGACGTCTTCGTGGCCTTCTTCCTGCTGTGCGCCGTGGCCTGCCTGGTCGTCGACCGCGACTGGGGGCGGCTGCGGATGGCCGGCCGCGTCCCGACCGGCTACCGCACCACCGGCCGGGACTGGGGACCGGTGCGGGGGCTGCTGTGGCGACCCTGGCGGCTGGCCGCCGGGGTCTGCTTCGGCCTGGCGTGCGCCACCAAGTGGAACGCGATCTTCCTGCTCGCCGCCTTCGGGCTGCTGGTGTGGATGTGGGACGCGGGGGCCCGACGCTCGCTCGGCGTCCGCGACGCCCGGCTCCGTTCGTTCCTCGTCGACGCGGTGCCGGCGTTCTTCTACCTCGTCGTCGTCGCCCTCGCGGTCTACGTGCTGTCGCTGGACCGGGTGGCTGCTGCACGCCGAGGAGTACGAGCAGGCGCTCTCCGACACCCAGTACGGCGCCTACTGGGGCGACTACCTCCGGCAGACCGACGCCGACGGGTTCTTCCCCGAGCTGTTCCAGTCGCTGCGGTCGCTGTGGAACTACCACCAGGACGTCTACACGTTCCACACCCAGTTCCTGAACGACGCGACCCACAGCTACCAGTCGAAGCCGCAGTGGTGGCTGGTGCTGAACCGCTCGGTCGGCATGCACGCCGACCTCGACATCAAGCCCGGGGCGCAGGGCTGCGACGCCAACCCGGGCAGCACCTGCCTGCGTCAGCTGCTGCTGCTCGGCACCCCGACGCTCTGGTGGGGCGCCACCGCTCGCGCTGGTCTACGCGGTGTACGGCTGGTTCGCCCGCCGGGACTGGCGGTTCGGGCTGGTCCTGGTCGGGGTGGCCTCCACCTGGCTGCCCTGGTTCCGCTACGACGACCGGCCGATCTTCTCCTTCTACGCCGTCGTCGATCCTGCCGTTCCGGTGATCGGCGCTGACCCTGGCGCTCGGCGCCGTCCTGTGGTGGCCCGAGCGCGTCCGCCGACCGCCGGATGTGGGGCACCGCGCTGGCGGGCACGTTCGTCGTGCTGGTTGTCTGCTGAACTTCGCCTGGTTCTGGCCGATCTACACCGGAGAGCTGCTCACCACGCCCGAGTGGCTGGACCGGATCTGGTTCCGGCAGTGGATCTGAGCCGTCCCCGGACCGTGAGGGCCGACCCAAACGGCGGAATGTTGCGCGAATCTGAGTGCAGGGGGATCCACGTGCCCCAGGCTGAGGGCAGTGCCCCGGACGTATCTCCGCCAGGCGGCGGGACCGCCGGCCGGGCGGGATCCGGACCGGTCGTTCCGCGTCATGCAAGGCCCTTCGGACCGTCTCCACCCCGTGAGCGGACCGTCAGCACCGAGCCCGCGAGCCTGGGAGTCGCACCATCGACTCACCCGTCCGCGAGGGAACGGCCGCCCGGCCGGCGAGGCGGATGGAGCTCCGTAGCAGATTTCTGGGAGAGGCAGACATCGCCATGTATCGCGCCAAGCAGGACAGAACCGTGAGCACCTACCGTTTCGACGAGGCGAGGGGCGGCCGAGGTCGTCGGCACGGCCGAACACCCCCGGGGAGCTGAGGAGCGCCCTGCGCGGCACGGGCCTCAACATCGTCTACCAGCCGATCATCAGCATCGGCACGGGGCGCATCGTCGCCCTGGAGGCGCTGGCGCGGTGGACGACGCCCTCGGGCAACGCGGTGGCCCCCGACGTCTTCATCCCGGTGGCCGAGGAGAACGGTCTCATCGGCGAGCTGGGGTCGCAGATCCTGCGGAAGGCACGCCGGACGCCGCGACCTGGCAGGCGATCGGCCCCGACCGGGGTGCGGGTGAACGTCAGCGCGCACGAGATCCGCTCCCGCACGTTCTACGACGACGTGATGCGCGCTCTCGATCACGCGGACATCGAGCCGGCCCTGCTCGGTCTCGAGATCACCGAGGCCGTGCTGCTCGCCGAGGAGGGTCACGGCACCGCCGGAGATGCTCACCCGGCTGCGGCTCGCGGGCGTCTCGCTGATGCTCGACGACTTCGGCACCGGCTACAGCTCGCTGAGCTACCTGCAGCGCTTCCCGGTCGTCGACATGCTCAAGATCGACCGGTCGTTCCTCGTCGACGGAGTCCGACGACGAGTCGGTGATCCAGGCCGTGATCGGGGTGGACCTCGCCTCGACGTACAACCTGAAGGTCTGCGCGGAGGGCGTCGAGAACGCCGCCCAGCACGCCCGGGTCGTCGACGCCGGCTGCGACCACGCGCAGGGCTACTACTTCGCGCGGCCCGACCTCGCGAGACATGGTGCCCAAGATGCTGGCGACCTGGACGCCGTTCATGCCGGCCTGAGGACGGTCAGCACACGTCGTACTCGGCGCACGCCTGGACGTGCCACTCGGGGCGCGGCCGCTCCACCTGCTCGGGGGCCGCGAGCGCCGTGCCCACCGCGATCCCGACCAGGGTCACGAGGTAGAGCATGTCGCGCAGCACACGTCCACAGTTCCCGCTGCCCCGAGGTCGAGAAACACCCCAAAACAAGGGTGGTCACGTCAGGGGCAGCCCGACCAGACCCGCGCCGAGGCCGAGCACCGCACAGACCGCGAGCGTCCGCAGCACGGACCAGCGGTAGCCGAACACCAGCATCGCCGCGACGGCCGCGATCCCGACCTGGACGAACCGGACGCTCTCGAGGACCGGCAGCTCCAGCGTGACCGGCCCGAGGGTCGCCCGCGTCGCGTCGGAGAACAGCGTGTGGACGGCGAAGAACAGCGCCAGGTGCGCGATCACCCCGACCACCGCGGCGGTGATCCCGGTCAACGCGGAGGTGAGTGCGCGGTTGCCGCGCAGCCGCTCCACGTAGGGCGCACCGAGGAAGATGAAGACGAAGCAGGGGACGAAGGTGACCCAGGTGGTGAGCAGGGCGGCGAGCACCGCCGCCACCCAGGGGTCCAGCGTCCCGGGGTCGCGGTAGGCACCGACGAAAGCGACGAACTGCACCACCATGATCAGCGGCCCCGGGGTCGACTCGGCCAGCGCCAGGCCGCGCACCATCTCGCCGGGCGCGAGCCACCCGTAGACCTCGACGGCTCGCTGGGCCACGTAGGCCAGGACCGCGTAGGCGCCGCCGAAGGTGACCAGGGCCGCCCCGGAGAAGAAGAGGGCCTGGTCGGTGAAGACGCTGTGGCCGCCGGTGAGGACGGCGACCAGCCCGACCGGGACGCCCCAGGCGACCAGGCCGAGGGAGACGACCTTCAGGGCGTGCACCCGGTCCGGCCGCTCGCTGTGCAGGGCGTCGTCCGAAACCAGTGGGGGTGCCGCGTCGGGGTCGGCCTCGCGTTCCTGCGGCGGGCGGGTGACCCCCGGAACCCAGCGGCCCAGTCCCCAGCCGGCGGCGGCCGCGAACGCCACCACGACCGGGAACGGCACCCCGACCGCCGTCAGCGCCAGGAACGCCGCGACCGCCAGTGCCACCAGGGCGGGGTGTCCCAGGGCGGTGCGGCCCACCCGGACCACCGCGTGCGCGACCACGGCCACCACGGCCGGGGCGAGACCGGCGAAGAGCGCCTGGACCGGCGTCGTCTCCCCCGCGCCCACGTATAGGAACGACAGCCCCAGCAGCGCGACCACCCCGGGCAGCACGAACAGGGTGCCGGCGACCAGTCCCCCGCGGACGCCGTTCAGGAGCCAGCCCACGTAGATGCTCAGCTGCTGGGCCTCGGGACCGGGCAGCAACGTGCAGAACGTCAGCGCGTGCAGGAAACGGCGCTGCCCGATCCACCGGCGCCGGTCGACCAGCTCGCGCTGCATGACCGCGATCTGGCCCGCCGGACCGCCGAAGGTCTGCAACGAGATCGCGAACCACACCCGGACCGCCTGGCCGAAGGGCACGACGTCGACCCCGGGCGCGGCCTCGGCCGCTCGCGGGGTGGTCGGCTCCGAGCCCGGTTCGTCCGCGGTCACGGCGCCGATGCTCCCACGCGCAGTCCCGGGCGTCGACGTGCTCGGTCGATGCGGCCGGTGTAGGACTGGGGGATGCGGATGCGTGCGGCCGTCCTCGCGGTGACCACCGCCCTGGTCCTCTCCTGCACGAGCGCGACCGAGCCCGGGCGCGACACCCGGCCCACCGTGACCTCGAGCCCGGTGCCCTCGGAGCGTGTCGAGCCGCAGGTCCGGTCCGACGCGCCGCGGCTGCCGGAGCGGCCCGCATCCTCCGTGGTGCGGCTCGCCGACCAGCTCGACCTGGCGGCACGGACCCTGGGCGACCCGGACGCGGACCGTATGCGGCAGCGCCGAGCCGGGGAGTTCCAGCAGCTGGCCGTGCGTGCGCTCGCCATGGAGTCTCCCCGTCGCACCGGCCGGGTGCTGGAGCGCCTGGACCGGCAGACGGCTCTGGTCACCCGCGAGGGCGTCCGCGCCGCCCGGGCGCTGATGTCGATGACCAGTCCGCAGCGCCGGCTGCCCCGCTGGCGGATCGTCCGCCCGCCGCCGCCCCCGCGGCTGCTGGGCCACTACCGGCTCGCCCAGCGCCGGCTCGGGGTGCACTGGAGCTACCTGGCCGCCATCCACCTCGTCGAGACGCGGATGGGCCGGATCCGGGGCACCAGCACGGCCGGGGCCCGCGGGCCGATGCAGTTCCTGCCCGCCACCTGGGACCTGTACGGCGCGGGTGGGGACATCAACGACCCGCGGGACGCGATCCTCGCCGCGGCCCGGCTGCTGCGGGCCAACGGCGCTCCGCGCGACATGGCCGGGGCGCTCTGGCACTACAACCCGTCCGACCGCTACGTGCGCGCGGTCCTCGCCTACGCCCGGTCGATGCGACGGTCCGACTCGGCCTACCTGGGCTACTGGCACTGGCGGGTGCTCTACCGGCATCAGCGCGGCACCGTCGTCCTGCCGGTGGGGTACCCACGGAGACCGGCGACCCCGCTACCGGACGACTGAGGCAGGTCGGCATAGTCCGACCGGACCGGACGAACCGCTCCAAAGGAGGGTGTCGATCACCCACCTGGGCTCTTGTGACGACGGCACGCCTCCGGAGAGGGTGACGGGGTAGCCGGATCGTCTGTTGGGGGGCCAACACGTGGCACGGATCCTTGGCGTCGGCGGGGAGTCAGCTCAGATGGGGCGTCTTCGTCGTCGCGCTCTCGCGGCATCGCTGTGCACAACCCTGTTGTGGTGGGTGCCCGGCTCTCCCAGCCTGCCGGTGACGGCCGAGCCGGTCGAGCCGGTCCTCGACCAGGCGGAGACCCCGACGGCCATCACGCTGGCGGTCGCCTCGGCGTCGAGCGCCACCGCTCCCGTCGTGGTCAGCGGCGGCCGGGCTGCGTCGGTCGGCATGCCCTCGGACGCCTCGTCGCCCCGCCGGACGGTGGGACCCACGGTGGTCGGCGAGGTGGTGCTGGACGCCTACCGGCTGGCCGCGATGGTGGCTCCGGACTCGTGCAACCTCGACGTGTCGCTGCTCGCCGCGATCGGCCAGGTGGAGTCCGGCAACCTGGCCGGGTACGAGCTGGACGCCGACCACCGTCCCGACCCGCCGGTGCTGGGACCGGTGCTCGACGGCTCCTCGGGCGTGGCCGCGATCCCGGACACCGACGCCGGTCAGTGGGACGGCGACCGGGAGTGGGACCGGGCGGTCGGCCCGATGCAGTTCATCCCCAGCAGCTGGCGGGTCGCCGGCGTCGACATGGACGCCGACGGCGAGCGCAACCCGCAGGACGTCGAGGACGCCGCCGGTGCGGCGATGGTGTACCTGTGCGTCGGCGGGGTCGACCTCTCGGACGAGGCGAGCCTGCGCAGCGCGATCTTCGGCTACAACCACTCGGACGCCTACGTCCGGCTGGTCCTCGCCTGGAAGAAGGCCTTCGACTCCCAGGGGCTCGAGCTGGACCTGGCCGAGCCTCCGCCGATCCGGCTGACCGCGGTGCAGTACGGCGAGGTCACCCGGTCGGTCCGGGCCTCCGCGGCGCGCACCGTCGACGCCCGCGACCTGGCTGACGGCTCCGGCAAGGGAGCCGGGGACGCGGGCGGTGCCGACGAGAAGGCCGGCGAGAAGACCGACGAGAAGGACGCGTTCGGGACGTGGCCGGAGGCGGTCCGCGACCGCGGCGGCAAGAGCCGCCCGTCGACCCCCAGCGCGTCACCGTCGCCCGGCAAGCCGTCGCCCTCGCAGCCGGCGGCCACCGCGTCCGGTCCGGCATCGTCCGGTCCCGGCTCGACGGGGTCCGGCCCGGCCTCCCCCTCGGGCTCCGACGCTCCCGCGAAGACCGCGGCCGCCGACGGACCGAGCGCGAAGGAGCCGGCGAAGGACCCGGCGCCCTCGGCGACCGGGGACGGCCCCTCCACCAGCCCGGCGCCGAGCCCGCTCGAGGAGCTGGTCTGCCCCACGCCGACCCCGACCCCGGCGACCGGCACCGACCCGGCCGGGACCACCTCGCCCGCGCCGGCCGGCGAGCCGCCGACCGACCCGACCGGTCCGGCGTCCGTGACCCCGACGCCCGGCGACGCGCCCGCGACCGGTCCCTGTGACGCCGCTCCCGGCACCCCGTCGACGTCCCCGTCTGCACCCGCGCCGTCGGCCACCGACCCGGTGGCGACCGACCCGGCCCCGTAGGTGCCCCCGGGGCCGCTCGGCTCAGGTGTTCCGCGCCCGGGCCCGAGGCCCTAGCCTCGAGATCCCGACGTGTGTCGAGGGCTTCGGGACGACAGGAGCGCGAGATGAACAGCTGGCCGTGCGGTGACTGCCGGGCCGAGCCACCCGGCGGCGGACGCGCGTCGTTGCCGGCGGTGTCGTGATGGCGCACGTGCTGCGCGCCGGCGAGAGCCCGGTCCTGGGTCCTCCTGACGGCGTCAGCGACCGGTTCCTCGTGCACTCCAAGGACTGGGGCGGCCACCTGGGCGTCGTCGAGCACCTACTGGCACCGCACTCGATCGCGGCACCGGTGCACCTGCACACCAGGGAGGACGAGTTCAGCCTGGTCCTCGAGGGACGGGTGGGGTTCTGGGCCGCGGGCGAGGAGCTCTTCGCCGAGGTCGGGGACCTCGTGTTCAAGCCCCGCAACGAGTGGCACACGTTCTTCAACGCCGACGACCGGCCCGCCCGGATCCTGGAGCTGATCACCCCGGGTGGGTTGGAGGAGGCGTTCAAGGTGATCGACACCGCGACGGAGGAGATCGACCTCGAGGCGCTCGTCGCGCCCTACGGCTGCTCGGCCGACCTCGAGGCCACCGCTCCGATCCTGGAGCGGCACCGCCTCACCTTCGGCTGACCCGACCTCTGCGGGTCCGTCAGTGCGCGGGGAGCCGGCCGGTGAGCCGTCCGTGCCGGTCGGCGCTGGACTCGTTGAGACCGACGATGGTGACCGTCTTGCCCTTGCGCTGGTACTTGGTGGTGATTGCGTCCAACGAGGCGACCGTCGAGGCGTCCCAGATGTGGGAGGCGGTCAGGTCGATCACGACGGACTCGGGATCGCCGGCGTAGTCGAACTGGGTGTACAGGTCGTTGCTGGAGGCGAAGAAGAGCTCGCCCGTCACCCGGTAGACCGCTGTCGCCCGGCCGTCGCGGTCCTCGACGAGCTCCCGGTCGGTCTGGGTCAGGTGGGCGACCCGGCGGGCGAACAGCGTCATCGCGACCAGGACGCCGACCACGACACCGACGGCGAGGTTGTGGGTGGCGACGGTGAAGACCACGGTGGCGACCATCACGGCGGTCTCCGACTTCGGCATCCGGCGCAGGGTGGCCGGCTGCACCGAGTGCCAGTCGAACGTGCCGACCGAGACCATGACCATCACCGCGACCAGGGCGGCCATCGGGATCAGCGCCACGACGTCCCCGAAACCGACCACCAGGATCAGCAGGAAGACACCGGCCAGGAACGTCGACAGCCGGGTCCGGGCCCCGGAGGCCTTCACGTTGATCATCGTCTGCCCGATCATGGCGCAGCCGCCCATGCCCCCGAAGAAGCCGGTGATCACGTTGGCGGTGCCCTGACCCCACGCCTCGCGCGTCTTCTGCGAGTGGGTGTCGGTGATGTCGTCGACGAGCTTGGCGGTGAGCAGCGACTCCAGCAGGCCGACGAGCGCCATCGCCAGCGCGTAGGGGGCGATGATCCGGAGCGTGTTGAGGTCCAGCGGCACACCCGGGAAGAACAGTGAGGGCAGGCTGTCGGGGAGCTCGCCCTCGTCCCCGACGTTCGGCACCTGCAGCGCGCCCACCAGGGTGAAGGCGGTGAGGGCGACGATCGCCACCAGCGGCGCCGGGACCACCTTGTTGAGGCGGGGGAACCCGACGATGACGGCGATGCCCGCGGCGATCATCGGGTAGACCAGCCACGGCACGTCGATCATGTGGTCGAGCTGGGCCTCGAAGATCAGGATGGCCAGCGCGTTGACGAACCCGACCATGACGGACCGCGGGATGAAGCGCATCAGCCGGGCGACCCCGACCAGGGCGAGGGCGACCTGGAGGAGGCCGCCGAGGATCACGGTGGCGATCAGGTAGTCGTAGCCGTAGTCGCGCATCACCGGCGCGATCACCAGCGCGATCGCGCCGGTGGCCGCGGAGATCATCGCGGGACGGCCACCGAGGAACGAGATCGCCACGGCCATCGTGAACGACGCGAACAGACCCACCCGCGGGTCCACCCCGGCGATGATGGAGAACGAGATCGCCTCCGGGATCAGGGCGAGCGCGACGACCAGACCGGCGAGCACCTCGGTGCGCAGCATCCGCGGCGACCGCAGCGCGGCCCGCACCGACGGGGCGGCGCCCGGGTCGACCTCGTGGCGCGTGGCCGGTGATGGGGCAGGGGGCGTGCGCAAGGGGTCTCCATTCGGCGGGGTGGAAAGTCACTACTCCCGTCCCAGCTGGTTGTCATAAGACCTGCTGATTCTCACGGGACGGGGCGGAGCCCCCTCTCACGTGGCGACTCCGGTGCTGATCACGATCATCCACGACGGGAAGGCCCGCAGCACCCTCGGAGAACACCAGATGACCCGCGCCGACGTCCGGAACCGGGATCATTGCTGTGCGCCATTGTACGGAAGGTCTCGGGATGCTTTCGCCGGCTCCCGGGCACCGGTGGCGGGCGTACTGTCGAGGGCACCTAGACCGCCGGAGGCGTCCTGTGCCCAGTCCCGTCGAGCAGCCAGTGGAGCCTGAGCCGCCAGGGTGGGCTGTCGAGCGGGCCGCCGGCGAGCTGACCGAGCGGTCTGACCGAGTTGCCCTCGTCAGGCGTGCGTGGCAGATCGTGCGCGAGACAGCGGTGTTGGAGGACGAACGGCACGACGAGTACGACGACCCCGATCAGGGTGGAGAGGGGTGAGCGGCGCCATGCCCAACGGCTGGGACGACGAGTCGTTGCCGGTCCCGGCGCGACCGGTCCCCGGCCTGGTCGGTGCGGACGGGACCGAGTTGGGGCGACCGGCGTAGGCTCGGCTCGACTGACCGGCGACGAGGGGCCCATCCGAGGACCACCGTGCCGGCCGAGAGGCGGACGTCATGTCGACGTCGAAGAGTCCGATCCTGTCATCCCCGAGTCCTGCGACAAGCCGCGGCCCTCTCCGCCTTCGCATGACCGAACACCCCGGCCGGGATCAGCTGGACGGCGGCTGGTGGCCGTGGAGCCGTGACCTGGCGATGGAGCTGACCGACCTGGTCGACCAGTTTCCGCGGGGATCCGGCCGGATCATCCGCGTGCTGTTCGCCCCACCTGACTGGGAGCCGGCTCCGCGACGGGTCCGGGTCGCCGGTGGCTATGTGAAGGTCGGGCCCTTGCCCAGCGGTGAGACCCACCTGGTGCACCTGGAGACCTCCGATCACGCGGTGCTGCGCGTCCTGGTCGTGCCGCCGGCCTTCACCGCCCAACAGGGCGACGAATCACTGCTGGCCGCTGCAACCCGGGGCAATGCGCACTCGGCCTTCGATCTCCTGGCCACCGCGAGCGAGCACCCCGACGTCGAGCCGGAGGAACAGTGGAACGACCTCGGCAGGTCGTGGTGGGGTCCTCACCGGGTTGCACCCTCGTTCCGGGCAGCAGCCGATCAGGCGCAGGAGCCCACAGGAACAGGAAGGTGACTCATGGCCTACCTGATGCTCTACGGGAACGGCTGGACCCAGCGCTGGGGAATCGCTCCGGGGATGGAGGACCACGTCCGTTCCCAGATCTCCCACGTCGGCAGCGATACACGTGAACAGCTGCCCGTCGTCGACCCCGGATCTGACTCCGAGGCCACGCTGTGGGTCGCGTGGGCCCTCGTGGCGGCGGTGGCGGTCCTCGACGGGGTTGCTCCGTCGATGGGCGACGACTCGGCCGGTCGGTACGCGTAGCTCGGCGCCCGGTCGCGGCGCTGGGTCGTCCTGACCAACGACGAACCCCGCCCCCGCGGTGGTGTTTCCGCTGGTGGGACGGGGTTTCGGTGTGGTGGAGCTGAGGGGATTCGAACCCCTGACCTTCTCATTGCGAAGGCTTCCCCGGCGTTGTCGTGGTTGTCTGGCACGGTCCGCGGCGTTGCGTCGAATGCGCCTTTCCAGGTGTCGGGGGTGCGCCCGGGGTGCGCGATCTGGCGCGGCCAGATGAGAGTCGCCGACCCGATAGCCAGCCTGCCTGCTCGTCGGGCTCTGGGGTCCAGGGTGGCCGGAGGCCATCGCGTCGCGACGCGCAGCGCCCTTGATGCCAGAGGCCGGCGTGCAGATCGTGATCGAGCGGGTCGACGACTCGGAGGTCACCGACGTGGGCCGCCCGACCGTCGGTCGGCTCGTCGGACGTCGGATCGTCCCTGCCTTCGGGTGGGGACGTTTTGCTGTTCTCGGGTGGGTGCGCGAGGACGGCGCGCCAGCGCCGCTCGCAGCGCGCCCTCGCGCCGAAGGCGCGCTTGAACCAGTACAGAAAGTCGTAACCGCCACCGCTTGTGGTGCACCGCTCGCGGTGCGGTGCGGCGGCTTCTGGCGACCGCGGCGTCCTTCGTCACCAGCCGGCTCTCGGATCCTCCATGGTGTCTAGCATCTTCAGCTCGTGCTGGAGCTTGCTGGCGACGGGGAGCTGAAGATGCTCCAGAGAACGCACATAGGCGCGAACGGCTGCCCTCAGCTGGAGCAGACCTTCCCTACTGTGTCCACCATTCGGCGGAGTCGGCTCGCGCACGCGGTCACGGGCGATACGAAGCCCACGAGCAGCGGCCGCGAGCGGGAGCGGGGGCTCTCGTAGCCAGCCAGCCTTGGCTCATCGGGGTGAGAGGGCGATCGGACGCTGGACGTCAGGAGCGGCCTACCTTCTGCCGGCACACTCTCGACCTCCCCAGTATGGAGATGTCCGAGCGCCTTGCCCAGGCTACTCCGCCGTTGGTGAGCGGAATCCCGCGCCGAGCGGGGCGCGTCTGAGGGCCTCATTCCGAGCGTGCGCTAGCGCCGTCTAATCATTGATGACGGGGTACTCGCCTCGGCTTGGGCGGCCGACACGGTGACGTGCACACCAGCAAAAGTAGGGGCGGTGTCGCCGGGGTCGCTGAACTCGAGGCGCCACCCGGTGAGGGTCCGCGCTATCCGCCACTGCCGACCGAACGTGCCGGTGCCCCTGTAGACACCCTGGCTCTCGCGGAAGTCGATACTCATGTGCAGGCCCCCCGCCTTGCGACCGATTGGCGCGCCCGATCCATCGGGTCGATGCGGAATGAGGGCGCGCGGGAACCCTGCCACCAGTTGCCTCCGGTGTCGTTCCATTGGTCGGTAACCTCGTAGTGCCTGTTGTCGGACTCCATGCTCATGAGAAGTACCTGCGCTCCCGTCATGCGGTTGCGTGGATCGGTCGCCAAGTTCATGCATCGTTCGGCTGCCGGGTGTGCGGGGGGCACGGCCAGCAGCCTTATTGACCTGCGACTAGACATGCTCAGCACCATTAGATGCGTGTCGTCCCGGGGGAACGAGCCGGTCCTGATCCGCCTGCGCGCGGTCGCGACCGTGCGCGGTCGACTGGTCCAGTCTGGTTTCGAGTAGAGGGCTCGGTACACGCTCCCCAGGTGAACCGGGAAGTGGTCGACGAGGTCCGCAAGCTCGAGATCGATGTCGTGGCTCTGCGGCCACCAGGCCCCATCCAGAGGTGACTGCCCCGGCGACGGTGACAGCTTGAGTCGCAGTGGTTGACGTGGCGCTTCCCGAGGATGGGCGGCTGAGCCGGACGCAGCGTGGGACGTCATACGACGTCTACCCTTCCGCCGGCGATGAGAGCGGCCCATCCGGGGGGCAGCTCGACTGTCCGACAACTGAAGAGTAGGCGAGGATCTGAGCGCCGTGCGTGTTTCACTCGAGCATGAGATGAAGTCTGGCGTGGCGGCCCGCGTCACGACATCAGGGGCGACGGTACTCGATCGGCTGACCTCAGCCCGTTCGCCCGGGGCGCTGCTCGAGTCGGTGCGTTCCCTGCACAGGCGCTCGTCCAGCGCTCCTGCGGGGCATGCGACGTGAAGGGGCTCCGGGTCTGGTCCGCCCCGCACCGGGGACGTGTGTGGAACGCCCGTCAGTGGCGAACGATGCGCGCGTACTGCCCGCACACGTCCACTGACAGGGCGTTCCACTGCGAACCTACTCCGCCGTGCCCGGAGTTCCGCAACGTGGCTAGACACCAAACGGTGAGCCTCGAACGGCGCTGGTGCGCAAGCTTTCTCACTTGCTGCAGGCGGGCACACTCGAGGCCGACCTGCTCGCCGACGACGAGGACGAGACCACCCTGGTCATCGGCCACTGGACCTACGCCGGCACCGGCTGGGCCACCGAAGCCCAGACCGCCCTGGCCAACGCCGCCGCCGCACGCGCGCGCGAACACGCACGCGAGAAGGCAAGCACCCGAAGGCAGAAGGCCGATCCAGGAAGGAAGAGATGGTGAAGAGGCACGAGAAGGACGAGCGGGTGGCCCTGGGAATCCAGATCCCGCGGATGCTCAGATCAGGCGAAGTGGCGGACCTCCTCGGCGTGACGCCCTCGACGCTTTGCCGGTGGCGCTCCCTCGGGATCGGCCCGCGGGTCTACTGGCTGTCGAAGAGCTGCCCGCGGTACCGGGAGGACGACGTCCGCCACTGGCTCGAACGGGTCGCGTCGTGACCGTCCGCAAGACGCCTGGTGGTCGCTGGCGCGGGATCGTGAAGATCGGCCGCCAGCCGGTGGCCAGTCGCACCTTCGACACACGTCGGCAGGCCGTGGCGTGGGTGGCGCGAGAACGAGCAGCGATCGCCGGGGGCGTCGACCCGCGTGCCGGGCGCCGGACGATCCGTGTGCTGCTGCCGGAGTGGCTGGGGGAGCGCGAGCACGCGGTTTCCCGCAAGACTTACGTGTCCGACAAGTCGGTGGTCCGGTTGACGCCACCGGCTCTTGCCGCGCTGCAGGTTGGCGCAGTCTCGGACCGCGAGGTCTCCCGCGCCTTGCTGGTGTTGACGAAGTCCGGGCTAGCCGAATCGTCGGTCAAGCGGTACCGGGCATCGCTGTCGGCGTTCTTCCCTGGGCGGTTCGCGAACGACTGATCATCAGCAATCCCGTGAGCGGCACTCGCGTTCCCAGGGGGCGAGGCACGCGCGGCGAGATCCGGCCGTTCGCCGAGGACGAGCTGGAGTCCTTCCACGCCGCCGCGGCCGGCCGGGATCAGCGGCTCGCCGACGTGCTGCTCGCCGCCGCCTGGACGGGATTGCGATGGTCGGAACTCCGAGAGGTCCGCGTGCGGGACTTCGTGCGCGTGCCGATGCCGGTCCTGCTGATCAGCCGCGCAACCCCGGAAGGCGTCGAGGCCAAGGTGACCAAGTCCGGCAAGAACCGACGCGTCCCGGTGGCCGACCGGGTGCTACCGATCCTGATCGCCTGTGCCGAGGGGAAAGGACCTGACGATCTGCTGTTCACCACCAGGAGTGGCCACCGGCTCCACGCCGCCGCGGTCAAGCGGACGATCGCCTGGTCCCAGGTGGCGCCGGGCCGCCGCATCCACGACCTCCGGCATACCGCGGCCTGCCTGTGGCTGGCAAAGGGTGTCGATCCGGTGACGGTGCAGGCGTGGTTGGGTCACGCGTCGATCGCGACCACGAACATCTATCTGCACCACCTGGGCTCGTCCGCGGACCGCGCCGGACTGGAGCGCCTGAACGCTCCGGGGAGCGCGGGGGGTGCGCATCAGCGAGGAGTGGGCGAATGACAAACAAGGAACCCCGCCCCTGCCGCGGTGGTTCCGCTGGTGGGACGGGGTTTCGAGGTGGTGGAGCTGAGGGGATTCGAACCCCTGACCTTCTCATTGCGAACGAGACGCGCTACCAACTGCGCCACAGCCCCGATCGCGCCGGCGGACCGGCGCGAGGAGAAAAGATACCACCCGGTGCCGGCCGTGCGGCCGAATCAGGATCCGACCGCGCGCTGCTGCCTCGACCTCGCTGTCGGCGGCCGGGGTCTCGGCCGCGGCGGAGGCCTGCTGCGCCGGTCCGCAACGAGCTGCGGTCGTCCTCGGGTGCGGCCCGAGGTCCAGGTGCCGGGCTCGCCCAGGTCGATGGTGCGGACGGTGCGGCGGGCCTTCGGCTTGGTGACGTAGGTCGGCAGGGTGACCGGCAGCGGGTCCCACAGCGAGCCGCCGTCGACGGTCGGGACGGCGACCGCGTCGAGCACCGGGACCGGGATCGCGATGGTGTCCTCGTCGGGGTCGACCTCCTCGAAGCCCTGCGCGTTGCGGACCGGCGCGGGCACGAGCGGGTGCCGGACGGCGCCTCGACCGCCGCCGCCGGCGGTCCTCCTCCGTCGATCGCGGTGGCGGGTCGGCCGTCGCCAGCGCAGCGGCCGCGGAGCTCGCGGCGCACCTGGGTGCGGCACACCAGCAGGAACAGCACGGTGAGCCCGGCCGGGATCGCGACCGACCACCACGGCACGACCGCGAAGGCGGCCAGGCCGGTGACGACCAGCGTGGACAGCAGCAGGACGGACAGGATCCGGCGGCGGCGCCGGGCGGCGGCGCGGGCAGCGGCCCGTCGCGGCGGCCGCGCCCGGCGGCTCGGCCGGCGGGCCGGGACGCACGACCCGGGGGTTGTCGGCGGCGCGCGGCGGCGTGACCACGAGCCGGGCTGTCGCCGCGGCTGACCGGCTCGCGCCGTGCGAGCACCCGCATCGGCGGTCGAGAACCGGTCGATCGACCGGGTGCGCGCCACCTCGTCGTGGTGCTTGAGCGCCTTGGGAATCAGGTAGACGGCCCACGCGACGGCGAGCACGACGAAGATGATTCCTGACAGGTCCACGAGACGGAACGATAGGAGCGGTTCGCCCTCCCGCCCCGCAGGACGGTGGCGGTGTGTCGCAAGACAACTCCTGTGACTGGTGTGATCAGTGGTCCCGCGGCGACGCTGCCGGAAGCGCCGCAGCACGCCCGCCCTGGCACTCCTCGACGGTGAGCGCGAACAGCCGGTGGTCGCGCCAGTCGCCGTCGATGTGCAGGTAGCGCGGGCGTAGCCGATCTCGGTGAAGCCGAGCTTCTCCACCACCCGCAGGCTCGCGGTGTTCTCCGGCCGGATCGCCACCTCGATCCGGTGCAGGTCCATCTCGAACAGGCAGTAGTCGACGGCCAGCGCCACCGCCGTGGGGATCACGCCCTGCCCGGCGTACCGCTGGTCGATCCAGTAGCCGATCTGCCCCCAGCGCGCGGACCCGCCGGTGATGTTGGTGACGGTGAGCTGCCCCGCGAGCGCGTCGTCGACGGTCACCGCGAACGGCAGCGCCCGGCGTTCGCGGGCCTGCCGGTGCAGCTCGCGGACCAGGGCGCGGAAGGTCCTGCGGGGCGCGTCTGGTCGCCGGCCGGCACGGTCGCCTCCCACGGCGTGAGCCACGCGAGCGTTGCGCCGACGGAGCTCGGCCCACGCCGTTGGCGTCGCGCATCGAGCAGCGGTCGCAGGCCCACGCGTCCGGCGCGCAGCTCGACCCGCCACGGCGCTGGTCAGTGGTCGCTCCCGACGATCTGCTCGACCGCGTGCCGCAGCAGCGGCACCAGGACGGCCAGCCCGTCCTTCACGCCGCCCCGGGAGCCGGGCAGGTTCACCACCAGCGCCTGCCCGACGACCCCGGCCAGCCCGCGCGACAGCGCCGCGGTCGGCACGCCCTGCGCGACGGCCGTAGGCGCGGATCGCCTCGGCGATGCCCGGCACCTCCCGGTCCAGCAGCGGCCGGGTCACCTCGGGGGTGAGGTCGGTGGGCGTCAGACCGGTGCCACCGGTGGTCAGCACCGCGCGAGCACCCCCGTCGACGGCCTCGCGGATGCGCCTCGCCGACCGGCTCGCCGTCGGGCACCACCACCGGCCCGTCGACCTCGAACCCCGCTTCCTGCGAGCGCCGCCACGATCAGCGGCCCGGTGGTGTCCTCGTAGACCCCGGCGGCCGCCCGGTTGGAGGCCGCGACCACGCGTCGCCCTCATCATCGCGGTCTCCGCGGACCAGTCGCCGCTCTTGCCGCCGGTCTTGGCCTCGACCCGCACGTCGCTGATGACCGCCGCCTTGTCGACCGCCTTGACCATGTCGACCACGGTGAGCGCCGGCGACGGACACCGCGGTCAGCGCCTCCATCTCCACCCCGGTCCGGTCCGCGGTGCGCACGGTCGCGGTGATCTCGACGGCGTCGTCGGCGACCGTCGAGGTCGACGGTCACCCCGGACTGATCGCCAGCGGGTGGCACAGCGGCACCAGGTCCGGCGTCCGCTTCGCCGCCATGATCCCGGCCACCCGGGCCACGCCGAGCGCGTCGCCCTTGGGCACGCCCTCGCCGCGCAGCAGCGCCGACCACCTCGGCGGAGACGAGCACCCGCCCGGTGGCCACGCGCCTGCCGGCGGTGACGTCCTTGGCGGAGACGTCGACCATGCGGGCGGCACCGGTCTCGTCGACGTGGGTGAGCCGGGCCGGGGCGGTCCGGCGTCGCTCGGCCATCAGAACTCCCGGTCCAGCACGAGCACCTGGACCTGCTCCCCGGCCTCGACGGAGGTGACGTCCTCACCGAGGACGATCAGCGCGTTGGCCTCGGACAGGTCGCCCATCAGGTGCGAGCCGTGCCCGCCCACCGGGGTGACGTGGGCACCCTTGCCGTCGATCTCGAACGGACCCGGACGAACTGCCGGCGTGCCCGGCGCCGACGTCAGCCCTGCGCGAGCAGCGCCGCGCACCAGCGGCCGGCGGTAGGGCAGTCCGGCCCATCATCCGGCGGATCGGCGGGCAGCACGAACACCTCGAAGGAGACGTACGACGAGACCGGGTTGCCGGGCAGCGTGAGGATCGGGGTCGCGTCCTCGCCGACGAAGCCGAAGCCCTGCGGCTTGCCCGGCTGCATCGCCACCTCGCCGAAGGAGACCGTGCCGAGCTCGGCCAGCACCTCCTTGACCACGTCGTACTGGCCCTTGCTCACCCCGCCGCTGGTGACCACCAGGTCGGCACGGACCAGCTGGTCGCTCAGCGCGTCGGTGAACTCCTGCGGGTCGTCGGAGACGATGCCGACCCGGTAGGCGATCGCGCCGGCGGCGCGGGCGGAGGCGGCGAGCATGTAGGAGTTGGCGTCGTAGATCGAGTCGTGGCCCAGCCCGCAGCCCGGCTCGCGCAGCTCCGAGCCGGTCGACATGATCACCACGCGCGGGCGCGGCCGGGCCTGCACCTGCGACGCGGCCCACGGAGGCGAGCAGGCCGAGCTGGCGGGGCCCGAGCACGGCGCCGTCCTCGAGCAGCACGTCGTCACGGCGGACGTCCTCACCGCGGTAGCGCACGTGCTGGCCTTTCCTGGGAGCCTGGGTGATCCGCACGTCGGCGACGCCGCCGTCGGTCCACTCCACCGGCACCACCGCGTCGGCGCCCTGCGGCATCGGCGCCCCGGTCATGATGCGCACCGCGGTGCCCGGCGACAGCGCGAACAGCTTCGTCTGGCCCGCGGCCATCTCCCCCACGACCGGCAGGTGCACCGGGTGGTCGGGGGACGCGGTGGCGACGTCGTCGAAGTAGACCGCGTAGCCGTCCATCGCCGAGTTGTCGAAGGCGGGCAGGTCCATCGGGGCGGTGATGTCCTCGCACACCGGGAGGCCGACGGCGTCGAGGAGCGGCTGCGGGTACGGCGTGAGGGGACGCAGCGACTCCACGATCCGCTCGACGTGCTCGTCGACCGTGCTGAGCCGGTCGGTCGGCATCAGGGAGGAGGAAGCCATGCCTGGAACCCTAACTCTCAGCCGAGGGTCGCCCCGGCTTCGACGCCCGCGGGGGTCCCCGGGTCGTCGAGCACGGCCTCGCCGACCACGGTGACGCCCGGGCCGAACCTCCAGTCGCCGTTGACCACGAGCCGCCGAGCCTGCCGCAGCGAGGGGACCCCCTCGGCGAACCGGGCGTCGAAGTCACCGACCAGCTTGTAGTGGGAGGGGTCCAGGTCGACGAAGGGGACGGTGTCGCCGACCAGGTCGAGGACGTAGTCGTCGGTGAGCTCGTAGCAGTCGGACCGGAGCACCAGCAGGTCGTTGGTGGTCTTCACCGGCACGAACCGGTCGCGCGAGACCTCGATCGTGGTGGCGTCGTCGAACACCTCGATGGCGGCCCCCATGGCGGTCTCGATCTGCACCACCTCGGGGCTGGTCGGGTCGGCGGGGTCGACGGTCTTGGTGTTCTTGATCAGGGCGAGGCCGAGGATGCCGTCGCGCCGGTCCAGCTCGGCCTTCATCGCGGCGAGGTCGAACCACAGGTTGTTGGTCGAGCAGAACCGGTGCCGGTCGAGGTCGCCGAGCGCGTCCTTGTCCTCGTCGAGGGTCTGCGCGCTCTCGCGCAGCACGATGCGGCCGTCGGACCTGCGGACCGCGAAGTGGCCGCCCTTCCGGTCAGAGGGGGTACGCCGCACCGCCTCGATGGCGAACGGCGCGCCCGACGCCGCGAACCATCCGGCCACCCGCGGGTCGGGCACCGCCCCGAGGTTGTCGGAGTTGGACACGAAGACGCGCTCGAACCCGGCGTCGATCAGCCGGTCGAGCAGGCCGGTGCCGCGCAGGGCGGTGTAGATGTCGCCGTGACCCGGCGGGCACCACTCCAGCGACGGGTCCGCCGGCCACTCGACGGGGGTGAGGTCGTCGGCGCGGAGCTTGGGCTCCTTGTTCTGCAGGAAGTCCAGCGGCAGCGGCTCGCCCGCGGAGCCGGGCGTGACCGGGAGCTCCGGGTAGTGCTCCAGCACCGCGAGGGTGTCGTCGGAGGTGCGGAAGCTGTTCATGAAGATCAGCGGGAGCGACGCGTCGTACCGCTTCCGCAGCGCGAGCACCTGCCGCACGATGATGTCGAGGAAGCTCAGCCCGTCGCGCACCTCGAGCAGCGACTTGGCCCGGTCCATGCCCATCGAGGTGCCGAGCCCGCCGTTCAGCTTGATCACGGCCGTGCCCGCGAGCGCCTCGCGCGCGACGTCGTCGGGGACGTCCACGTCGGCGAGCGCGGCCATGTCGAGGGGCTCGATGCTGGACTCGGGCACCATCCCGGTCTCGCCGCTCTCCACCAGCCGGTAGTAGTGCGCGAACACCTCGATGGCCACCGGGTCGACGCCCGCCTCGGCCATCTTGTCCCGAGCCTGCCGCAGTCCCTCGTCGCTCATGGGGGCGAATCTAGCCGTAGGGTCGCGACATGGAGAGCGGGGCTGTCGACGGCGCCAAGATCTCGCTGCGCGACCGGCTCCTGACCGCGCGCAGGCGACGTTCGCTGCTCGAGCTCGGGGAGGCGGCGCGCGACCTGGCAGAGCACCTCCTGGCCACGCCGGAGGTCCGCCGCGCGGCCACGGTCGCGGCCTACGTCTCGATCGGCCAGGAGCCGGGGACGGGCCCGCTGGTGGAGGCGCTGCGGGCGGCCGGCCGGCACGTGCTGCTGCCGGTGCTGCTGCCGGACAACGACCTGGACTGGGCCCGCTACACCGGACCCGACGACCTCGTGCCGGCCCGCCGCGGGGTGCTGGAGCCGCCCGGCCCGACACTCGGCCCGGACGCGGTCGCGAGCGCGGACGCGGTGCTGGTGCCCGCGCTGGCCGTCGACCGCACCGGGCTGCGGCTCGGACGCGGCGGCGGCTCCTACGACCGCGCGCTGGCGCGGGTGCCGGTCGGCACCTTCGTGTGCGCGCTGCTCTTCGACGGGGAGCTCGTGGACGCCGTGCCCGCGGCCCCGCACGACCGCCGCGTGACCGCGGTGGCGACCCCCTCGGGGGTCAGCCGGGTGGGCTGAGCACGAGCGTCTGCTCGCCCGTCTCGTCGAGCGCGGCGCGGGAGAAGTACCACGGCAGCGACTCCCCCTCGGCCCACAGGTCGGTCTGGTCGACGTAGTTGCGGTGGAAGGCGTGACCGGAGGCGCCGGTGAGGTTCACCCACCGGGAGTCGTCGAGGTCGGCCAGCGACACCACCATCCGCATCGACGGGGCCGCGGTCACCTCGAAGGAGCCGGCGGCGGCGTCCCAGCTGGTGGCGTTGACGATCTCACCCCCGCCGCCGACCTGGTAGCCGCCGCGGTTGAGGGCCCACCGCACCAGGCCGACCGGCGACTGGCCGACGGTCTGGTTCTCGAGCTCGAGCCGGTGGTGGTGTCCCCAGGTCCAGTCGACGGCGCGCCGCGACTGCCGCCGCACCAGGTCGTCCCGGGCCTCCGCCATCGCGCGGGACAGGATGTCGTCGCGGGTCTCGACGACCGTCTCGGTCTCGACGTCGTCCCACCAGTGGCTGTCGGGCTGCGCGAGCAGCCGGCGCATCACCTCGAACCACCGACCGCCGCCGTCGGGCCGCACCGGCTCGCTCAGCTGGTCGTGGAACGTCAGCGCCAGCGTCTGGGCCCACACCGCGTTGTAGTACGCCGCCGCGGCGGAGTCGGCGTGCTGCCGGTAGTTCCAGCCGATCAGCAGCCGCTGGCCGGCGCCGAGGTACTCCGAGGGCATGAGCAGGTCGAGCAGGTAGGGCACCAGCGTGGGCGCGAAGCCGTTGCGCTCGTCGAGCTGGATGGCCTCCATGTCGGCGACGCTGAGCCGCGCCTTCCGCTCGAGCAGCTCCACGATCCGCTGGCTGCGGTAGCCGTAGGACCACGAGTCGCCCAGGTGGTAGGGGTAGTCGGGGCCGGTGACGGCCTGGTTGGCGGTCGCGACGAACCCGTCCTCCGGGTCGAGCACGCTCGGCAGCGCCTCGAAGGGGACGTACTTGCCGGTCCAGTCGTCGGACGGGAGCCAGCCTTCGGCGGGGTAGTCCCCGGTGTTGCCGGACTTGCGGATCGGGATCCGGCCCGGTGCCTGGTATCCGATGTGGCCCTCCCGGTCGGCGTACACCATGTTCTGCGAGGGGGCCGCGAAGTCCGCGGCGGCGGCCCGGAACTCGTCCCAGTCGGCGGCGGTGTTGAGCCCGAAGATGGCGTCGGCCGTGTTGCTGGGCTCCAGCGCCGTCCACGCGATCGCGACGCCGTAGCCGTTGTCGCGGTCGGGGGCCGCGTCGCCGACGGGCGAGTTGGCGCCGACCGTGCTCAGCTCGGTGGAGACGTCCGAGAGCAGCGGCCCGTGCCCGGTCGAGCGCACGGTGAACGTGAAGGGCTCCTCGCGGCCGAGCACGTGGATCGTCTCGTCCCGCAGCTGGAGGGGCCGGCTGCGGCCGTCGTACTCGTAGCGCTGTCCCTCGATCCGCTCCAGGTAGAGGTCCACGACGTCGGGTCCGAGGTTGGTGAACCCCCAGGCGATGTCGCGGTTGTGCCCGATGATCACGCCGGGCAGCCCGGCGAAGGTGAACCCGGTGACGTCGAACGGGCAGGCCGGTCCGACCTCGGTGCAGTGCAGGCCCATCTGGTACCAGACGCCGGGGAGCGAGACGCTCAGGTGCGGGTCGTTGGCGAGGATCGGGCGGCCGGTCGTGGAGCGTTCACCGCCGACCACCCACCCGTTGCTGCCGATGCCCTCACCCCGGCCGACCAGCTCGGGCAGCGCGTCGGTGCCGGCCTTCAGCTCCTCGAGCGCCGCGACCACGGCGTCGTCGAAGGGGGGCCGGGCCGGCTTGCGGGTGCCCCCGCGCTGCGCGTCCTGCTCGTAGACGCCGTCGACCACGGCTCCCTGCTCGACGATGGGCCGGTGCCGGTCGTAGGGGTAGGGCGGGAACAGCTCGGCGATGTCGTCCTCGCCGTGCCGCCCGGCGAGGATGCCCCGCGTGACCTCGTCCTCCATGTTGCTGCGCAGGTCCCAGGCCATCGCCTTGAGCCACGCCACGGAGTCCGCCGGGCTCCACTCCTCGACGCGGTAGTCCAGGCCGTTGACCGCCAGTGCGGAGTACTCCAGGGACATTTCCGAGGGCGTGTGCCGGTCGATGTAGGCGTTGACCCCGTCGCTGAATGCCTCGAGGTAGGCCAGCGTCTCCGGCTCGAGCAGCGACAGCTCCTCCTCCGCGACCCGGCGCCAGCCCATGGTGCGGATGAACTTGTCCGCCCCGAGCGCGTCCTCGCCGAGCATCTCCGAGAGCCGCCCGGCCGTGATGTGCCGGCGGACGTCCATCTCGTAGAAGCGGTCCTGGGCCTGCACGAAGCCCTGGGCGAAGAACAGGTCGTCGGTGGTGCCGGCGTACACCTGCGGGATGCCCTGCGCGTCGCGGACCACCTCCACGCGGCCGTCCAGGCCGGGCACGGTGATGCGGCCGTCGGTCTGGGGAAACGGCTTGCGCACCACCACCACACCGGCCACCAGCGCGGCGACCACGGCCAGCACGACCAGGACGGCGACGTACGCCGCCCAGCGACCCGCCCGCGGCCACGTCTGGAAGCCGGTCGACGAGGTGGTCTCGGGGGCGGCGTCGGGCACGGCGGCCATTGTGCCGAACCGTCCGCGCGGGCCCGGTGCCGGGCGGGAAGTTTACGAAACGGCCTCGCGTTGTGATAATTAGCAGTCGAAGCCCCCGAGTGCCAGTTCCGATGGTCGAGGGGTCGTCGCTCAGAGACCCGTGGAGGACCCCGTGCCCACCTACCAGTACGCCTGCACCGCGTGCGACCACGCCTTCGAGCAGTTCCAGAGCTTCAGCGAGGACTCGCTGACGACCTGCCCGGCGTGCCAGGGCCGGCTGCGCAAGGTCTTCAACGCCGTCGGCGTCGTGTTCAAGGGGTCCGGCTTCTACCGCACCGACAGCCGGTCGGACTCCTCGTCCGGCGCCAAGGCGCCCGCCGGGTCCTCCGGGTCCTCGGCAGCCTCGTCGACCGTCTCGGACACCAAGTCGAGTGGTGACGGCGGGTCGGCGAAGCCGGCCGCTCCGGCGCCGGCGAAGAGCGAGCCCGCCGCCTGACCGACGCCCGTCGGGGCTGTGGACGACCACCGCCGGGACGGGCGGGTTCTTCCTAGCCTCGGGGGATGACCCGAGGCCCTCGTCCCGACCCGCCGCTCCCCACCCCCACCCGGGCCCCCGCCCGGGCCTGGCGGCGCCTGCGACGCGCGGTGCTCGCCCGGAGGCGAGCGCTGGCCGCCGTGGCCGCCGCCCTGGCCGTGCTGGTCGCCCTCCGCGCCCACGCCGCCCCTCCGCCCCCGACCACCGTGGTGCTGACGGCGGCGCGCGACCTGCCGGCCGGGACCGAGCTGACCGCCGGCGACCTGGCCGCCGTCCGGTTCGCACCCGGCAGCGTGCCCACCGGCGTGCTCCCCGGACCCGCCGCCGCCGTCGGCCGCACGACCACCGGGCCGGTGCGGGCCGGCGAGCCCCTGACCGACGCCCGCCTGCTGGCCGCGACACTGCTCGAGGGCTATCCCGGCCTGGTCGCCGCACCGGTGCGGGTCGGCGACCCGGGGGTCGTGGGGCTGCTCCGCGCCGGTGACCGGATCACCCTGATCGCGGCCGACCCGCAGGGTGAGGCCGAGCCCGTGGAGGTGGCCCGCGACGCGCCCGTCGTCACGGTCCCGCGTGCCGGGAGACCGAGCGCTCCCGGTCTGGCCGGCGGCGCGCTCGTGGTGGTGGCGGTCCCGCCGGAGACCGCCCGTCTGCTGGCCGGGCACGCGGTGGCGTCGTACCTGTCGGCGGTCGTGGTTCGCTAGCGTGCCGGTGCATCCGATCGCGCCGTCCCATCGGGGACGGCCGTCACTGAGGGAGATGGGAAATGACCGGGTTCAAGAACTTCCTGCTGCGCGGGAACCTCGTGGAGATCGCCGTCGGACTGATCATGGCGCTCGCCTTCGCGACCGTGGTCAGCACCTTCACGGAGTGGCTGATGAGCCTGGTCCCCGGCGTCGAGGACGTCTTCGACGGCGAGACCCTGAGCGGGGCGTTCCTCAACTCGCTCGTGACGTTCGTGATGATCGCCGCGGTGGTCTACTTCGCGGTCGTGCTGCCCTACACCAAGGCCAAGGAGCGCTGGTTCCCGTCGGCCGAGCCCGGCGAGCCCGCCGACGTCGCCCTGCTGACCGAGATCCGCGACCTGCTGGCCCAGCGCACCCCCGGCGGGCCGACCGCCTGACGTCGGCTCAGCCGTGGTGGGGCGGCACCTGGCGGCGCAGCCACTCGTCGGCGTCGGCGTCCGCGGGGCCGAAGCCCTCGCCGCCGTCACCGCGCTCGTCGGTGGTGGCGTCGGGGAGCACGTCGCCGAAGACCAGCGCCCGGCGCTTGCGCCGCTCCGCCTCGCGGACGGTCTCGTCGTCCGACCCCGGGGACTGCGTCACGGGCGTGCCCCGCTGCCGGCGAGCTGGCCCAGCCACGAGGCGTCCATGCGGTCGCGCAGCGGCGCCCAGCCCGTGGACGCGGTGAAGTGGTCCCAGCACACCCGCAACGACCGAGCCATCGGCTCGGTCCGGCCCCCGGTCAACCGCGCCACCAGCGGCGGCACGAACGACAGTCGCGACCGGCCCACCGCGTCGGCGAACGCCTGCGCGTAGTCGGCGCGACGCACCGGCTCCGCGCCCACGTTGTACACACCGCTCGGCGCCGCGAGCGCCGCCACGACGGCCGTCCCCAGGTCGTCGGTGTGCACCGGGTGCACCCAGCCGTCGGGGTCGCCGGGGCCGAGCACGTGCCCACGCAGCGCCGCCCTGAGCTGCCACCGTGTCATCGGGTCGTCGCCCACGATGAGCCCGAACCGCAGGACCACGCCGGTGCGGGAGCCGCAGGTGTAGTCCTGCACCTGGGCCTCGGCGACGGACGCCGGCTCGGTGGCCCGGGTGATGTCGAGGGGCGACCGCTCGGTGATCCAGGAGTCGCCCTGGTCGGCGTAGATGAAGGAGACGCTCTCCTGCACGATGCGGCGCACCCCCGCGACGCGGGCCGCAGCCACGACGCGACGCACCCCCTCGGTGCGCAGCCGGTCGTTGGTGCGCCAGGCGCCCGGCAGCGCACCGGCCAGCCCGACGGGCACGTGGGTCGCGAGGTTGACCACCGCGTCGGCGCCGTCGAACAGCCCGGCGAGGAACTCCGGGTCGCCGAGCCGTCCCAGCCGCGGGGTGGCCCCCAGGCTCGCGAGCAGGTCGGCCTTGGTCTCGGTGCGGGCGAGCCCGACCACCTCGTGACCGGCATCGACGAGCTCGGCGACCGCGGCGCGGCCGAGGACACCGGTGGCACCGGTGACGGCAACCCTCACGCGCGACCTTCTCTCATGTCGGTTAGCCCCGTTTTGCCCGGACCGCCGGGCCGCCCCACCGGCGACTGCGCCGTCGTCCAGTGTCCGATAACAGGTTGGTAACGGCAAGTCCCGGGCAGTAATCCCCGGTAAATCTTCGGTCCAGTCGTCCGCTCAGCGGACGTTCTCCCGCGGGGGACGTCCGGCTCAGGCGCAGAGCCCGTTCTCGGCCGCGGCCTGGGCCCGGGCCGCCGCCTCGGCCTCCTCGCGCCTGCTGGTCGACGCTCCCGCGCCCCCGGACGGCGAGGCGGACGCGCCGGGCTTGCCGGGCTTGCCGGGCTTGGCCCCGTCGGCGGTCCTGGGCCGCCGAGGTGATCCCCAGGCTCTGCCGCCGGTTCAGCGCCTCGTCCTCGCGCAGCTTGGTCCAGATGTCCTCGGCGGCCGGCGCGATCTGCAGGCGGTTGGGGTCCGGCTCGTAGGTCTCGAAGGGAATGCTCAGGAACTGGATCTTGTCCAGGCCGATGTCCTTGAGCTGCTTGGCCAGGCCGCCCAGCCTCTGCAGGCTGGCCAGCCCGGGGTCGGTCGTCAGCGACGTGGTGGCGGCGTCGAGGAAGTTGTAGAGCCGCACCGGGTTGACCAGCGTGCCGGCCGAGATCGCCTTGTTGGCCATCGACGCGAGGAACGCCTGCTGGCGCCGCATCCGACCGATGTCGCCGTTCTCGGAGAGCTCGTGGCGCAGCCGCACGTAGCTGAGCGCCTGCTGGCCCTTGACCTCGTAGGAGCCGGCGGGCAGGTAGATCTTGCCGATGTCGTCGTTGACCTCCTGCGGCACGCACACCGGGACGCCGTCCGAGGGCGTCGACCATCGCCTTGAAGCCGTTGAAGTCGACGACGACGAAGTGGTTGATCCGGACGTCCGACATCTCCTCCACGGTGCGGATGGTGCAGGCCGGCCCGCCGATGGCGTACGCCGCGTTGAACATGTCGAGGCCGCCGGGGTCGCTCACCCTGACCGTCCTTGCGCTCGCAGGGCGGCCGCTCGACCATCAGGTCGCGGGGGATGCTCACGCCGTAGGCACGGTCCCGGTCGGCCGACAGGTGCAGCAGGATCGTGGTGTCGGACAGGCCCGGCGTCTCGCCGCCGATGCCGCCGGCCTGGCCCTCGCGCGTGTCCGAGCCGAGGAGCAGGATGTTCAGCGGCTTGTGCTCGACGTCCGCCTCGACGATCTCCTCGGGCCGATCGGTCGCCGAGGGCCTCCGTCACGTCGAGCGGGTCGATGTTGCCCTCGAGGTGCCGGTAGGCGAAGAACCCCGCCGTGAGCGCGACGACCAGGACCGTGGCCAGGGAGGCGGCGACGGCCCTCAGCACGCGGTGACGGTGCACCTCGTCGCGGTGGCGGGGTTTGTGCGGCATGCGTGTCCTGCGGGTAGGCAGCGATGACCCCCGAGACCGGCGCGAGCCGCCCACGGGAGGCGGGGCTTCTGGCGTGGCGCGGTGTCCACTCACAGGGGGCCCGCCCCCCATGATGCCGAACCGCTGGGCGCAGAGAAAATCGGCGGCGCCTCAGGTGTCCGCGAGCCACCGCCCCATCCGGGTGATCTCGGCCTGCTGCTGGCGGCCGATCGTCTCGGCGAGGTCGGCGACCTCCGGGCTCCGACCCTCGGCGGCGACCCGCTCGGCCATCTCCACCGCACTCTCGTGGTGCTCGATCATCAGGCGGAGCCACCGGGACTCGAACCGCGGCGTCGGCGCGCTCGCGAGGGACTCCAGGTCCCCGTGCCCCTCCTCGTCACTGTGCGTGTGGCCGTCGCCGGTGGCGAAGCCCGTCTCCGGGACCGGTTCGCCCCACTCCCGCAGCCAGGCCGACATCGTGTCGATCTCCTCGGTCTGGTCGACCCGGATCTGCTCGGCGAGCTCGGCGATCCGTGGGTCGAGGTCGTCCCGGCCGATGGTGACGTTGGCCATCCGGATCGCCTCGGCGTGGTGCTCGATCATCGTCGAGGCGAAGTCCACGTCGGCGTCGTTGGGCTCCTCCGAGGCGCCGCACGCGGCCACCAGCGCGAGGACGAGCCCCACCGCCGTCCACCTGAGCATCGTTCCGTCTCCCGACTCCCCGTCCTGGTCGACCCCCGAGTGTAGGAGCTCCGGTCCGGGGCGCCGGGAGACGGCCGGGGCTCAGCGCCGGTACGCCCGGACCCTGGTCACCCAGTAGGAGGCGGTGTCGGGGTCGGCGACACCGAACCGGGCGTTGACCACCCACAGCCGGCGGCGAGCCACCGCGGCCGTGGTCGGGACGTCGAAGCGCCCGCTGCGGATCACCTTCACCCGGTCGGCAGAGCGCACGTTCGGCTTCACGTCGTAGACGTCGACCCGGTTGTTCTGGTTGCGGACGACGTAGAGGATGTCGCCCCTGCGCTCGAGACCGTCACCGTTGCGGACCCGCCGCCCGTCGAGGTCGATCTGCTTGGTCCGCCCCGTCGTCGGGTTCACCCGGAAGAGCCGCCCGGTGTTGGACTGCACGAGCACCAGCCAGCCGCCGCGCCGGGAGTCGACGATGCCGTTGGCGTTGAAGCCCGTCTCGTAGACGAGCTCACCGGACAGCGGGAGCAGCGTCGCCGGTCCGGAGGGCGGCAGGCTCAGCGAGGCCGGCAGCTCCACGACCACGAGCTCCTGGTTGGCCGAGTCGGTGGCGTAGACGGCGCCGGGGGTCACCACCAGGTCGTTGATGAACCGGTCGGCGGCGCCGGCAGGGACCGTGAAGGTGCGCAGCACCTCGCCGGAGACGGGGTTGACTGCGCGGATCTCGTCCTCTCCCCCGCCGGCCACCCACAGCACGCGGCGGCGCTTGTCCCAGTCGAGCCCGACGCTGGGCTTGCCGACCGCGCTGTCCGGCAGCACGAAGGTCCGGCCCGTGCGAGAGCTGATCCGGATGATCCGCCCGTCGGCCAGCGAGCCGACGTACAGCCGGCCCTTGCGGCCCTTCGTGATGCCCTCCGGCCGCCACCCGTCGGGCAGGTCCACCACCTTCGGCGGCGCCGCGCGTTGAGCCTCGTGGGCGGTGGCACCGCCGCCGAGGGCGAGGGCGGGGGTGGCGCCGAGCGCCAGGGTGAGCGCGAGCGTGACCAGACGACGTGACATGGCTTCCTCCCGTGGATGAGACCTGGTCCAGGCCGTTCACCATCCTTTACTTACGTCCCGGCAGGCACAATCCTCCCTTTGGGGCATCCGGCGCGCCGGGCATGGCCCACCCGGGTCGTTGACCCGGCCGGACGACCGGACGAGCATGTGCGCGTGGACCGGGTGGTGGAGGCCGACTACGTCGTGGTCGGCGCGGGTGCGACCGGCATGGCGTTCACCGACGCGCTCGTCGACCACGCCGACGTCTCGGTGGCCCTCGTCGACCGGCGGCACGGGGCGGGTGGCCACTGGCTGGACGCGTACTCGTTCGTCCAGCTGCACCAGGCGTCCGCGTTCTACGGCGTCCCCTCGACCCTCCTCGGCGGAGGGCGGGTCCAGTCCGAGGGTCCCGAGGCGGGCCTGCACGAGCGCGCGAGCGCGCCGGAGATCTGCGCCTACTACGACCGCGTGCTGCGCGAGCGGATGCTCGCCTCGGGGAAGGTCACCTTCCACCCGGGCTGCGAGTACGTCGGGGCGGGCAGGTTCCGTTCGCGCGTCTCCGGACGCGGCTTCCAGGTGCGCGGACGGCCCCGGATCGTCGACGCCCGCTACCTGGCCCCGGAGATCCCGGCCCGCACGCCGCCGCCGTTCGGGGCGGCGGAGGGGACGCGCGTGATCGCGGTCAACGACCTGGTGCGGCTCGACGACGCCCCCTCCCAGTTCGTCGTGGTCGGCTCGGGGAAGACGGCCACCGACGCGTGCGTCTGGCTGCTCAGGAACGGCGTGGATCCCGACGCGATCTGCTGGGTCCGGCCGCGGGAGCCGTGGATGCTCAACCGCGCGGTCGTGCAGCCGGACCCGGTGGTCTTCCTCGGCATGGCGGCGGACATCGTGGAGGCCGCGGCGAGCGCAACGTCCGCCGACGGGCTCTTCCTGCGCCTCGAGGAGGCCGGGATCATGCTGCGGATCGACCGCACCGTCGCGCCCACGATGGCCAAGACCCCGACGCTGGCGACATGGGAGCTCGACCTGCTCCGCGCGATCGAGAACGTCGTGCGGCTCGGCCACCTGCGTGGCGTGGATCCGGGCCGTCTGGTGCTCGACGGCGGGGAGGTGCCGGTCGCTCCGGACGCGGTGGTCGTGCACTGCGCCGCCTCCGGTCTGCAGTACCGGCCGCTGGTGCCGATCTGGGGCGAGGAGGCGATCACCCCGCAGCCGGTGCGCACCGGCTTCCCGTGCTTCGGCGCTGCCATCGCCGGCTACGCGGAGGCGACCCTGGACGACGACGCGGAGAAGAACCGGCTCTGCCCACCCTCGCCGTACTCGAACACCCCCACGGACTGGGCCCGGATGCAGGTGCTGGGCGGCCGGGCGTCGATGGCCTTCTCCACGCACCCCGGCATCAAGACCTGGAGCGACACGGTGTCCCTCAACCCGGCCCGGGTGCCGCCGGAGGCCGCCGGGTCGCCCGAGCTGGCGGCCGTGGTCGAGCGGTTCCGGACGAATGTGTCTCCAGGCATCGCCCGGCTGGCGGAGCTGGCCGGGATGGCCCAGCCGGTCGAGACGGCGTAGACGGGGTCGGAGCGTCGCCGCGACGTCCGCCGGGACTAGGGCGTCCGGGTCTGGCAGCCGGCCCCGCGGGCCACGAGTCTGGGGAGGCACACATCGTCGGGTCCGCCCGAGATCGGCCGAGATCACCAGGAGCCACCATGGACACCGCCACCCTCCATCGCCGGACCGTCGACTACTGGCAGCGCGCCCTGGCCGCCGTCGGGGCGGATGACTGGCACCGGCCGACCCCCTGTGCGGACTGGGACGTGCACGCACTCGTCAACCACGTCGTCGGGGAGGAGCTCTGGACGGTCCCCCTGGTGGACGGCGCGACCATCGAGCAGGTCGGGGACCGGTTCGACGGTGACGTCCTGGGCGACGACCCGGCGGGCCGCGCCGGGGAGGCTGCGGCCGCGGCCACCGACGCGGTCGACCGGCGAGTGCCGCAGGGCGGCAAGGTGCAGCTGTCGTACGGCGAGGAGGATCTGGACGAGTACGTCCGGCAGCTCAGCGCCGACCACCTCGTGCACGGCTGGGACCTCGCGGTCACGGTCGGCGCCGACACCGCCATGGACCCCGACCTGGTGCGGGCGGTGGCGGCGTGGTTCGCGGAGCGCGAGGAGATGTACCGGTCGTACGGGATCATCGGTCCGCGGCAGCAGGGAGGCGGTGACGCCCAGAGCGAGATGCTGGCCGCGTTCGGGCGGGACGCCGGCTGGTCACCGGCCTGAGGCTGCGTGACCGCGCGCGATCTCTCTCAACACGTCGTCTACGCTCTGTTCAGCGGCACGGCCACGCGCCGGGAAGCACTGAGCCTCCCAGCGTCTCCGCCCTGCTCCGCCCTCGTAGCTCAGGGGATAGAGCGTCGGTTTCCTAAACCGTGCGTCGCAGGTTCGAATCCTGCCGGGGGCACCGCACCAACGCACAGCACGCGGGTCACTGTTGGCCGGAGTCCCGCACGTTCGCGTAGTAGTCGAGCATGCCCTGGGCTCGTACTCGCTCTGCGTCGCGGCCCGCGAGCGTCCGCCCGCCCCGCTTCCGCAGCCGGTCCCAGACGGCGCCGAGGGCGCTGACGAGGCCGAGGGCGGCCACGATGCCGAGAATCGTCGCCATCTCTCTCCCCCAACGTTTGCCGCAAAAGGTCTCGTCCGCCGAGCCTAGTTCTTCCGATCGCGCTGCGCGTGTAACGCTGGCCGCCCTCCGGCAAAGGGACACATGTGAGACAAGACGTCAGGGTGGCCCTGGTCGGCGACGACCCCTCCGAGTTCGAGGCGTTCTACCGCGAGCACGTCGAGGCGGTGCAGCGCTTCGTCGCCCGGCGCGTCAACGACCCGCAGGTCGCCGCGGACCTGACGGCGGACATCTTCCTGGCCGTCATCGAGGCCGCGGCCGGCTACCGCGCCGACCTGGGTCCTCCCCGCGCCTGGCTGTTCGGGGTGGCGCGCAACGTCGTCTCCATGGAGCTGCGCCGGCGAGGCCGGCACGCTCGGGCCGTCCACCGGCTCCACGGACACCGCGAGCTGCAGGCCGACGCGGTCGAACGCGCCGTCGAACGCATCGACGCGGCCCGGGACGCACGGTGCCTGCTCGACCGGATGCGGGTGCTGAGCCCGGGTCTCCGAGCGGTCGTCGAGCTGGTCGTCGTCGACGGGCTCACCATCGCCGACACGGCCCAGGTCCTCGGGCTCGAGGTCGGCACCGTCCGGGTCCGCCTGCACCGGGCCCGCCGACAGCTGGGCGCCGGACCCGACGTGCAGCCTTCTCCGTCCGTCTCCAGGGAGGTCTCCCCATGACCCGCACGCTCGACTCCTTCGAGACCGAGCTCCTCGACGAGCTGCGTGCCGTGGTCGCGGTCCGCGCCACCACCGCACGCGAGCGAGGGCTCGACCCGGTTCCCGTGGCGCCGGTGTCGCCACGGCGGCCGCGTCGCCGGTTCCGTGCCGCCGCGCTGCTCACGGCCGCAGCCGCCAGCACGGCGGTGGTCACCCTGCACGGCCTGGTGGGCAGCCCCGCCTTCGCCGTTCAGCAGCGGCCCGACGGGACCATCGAGGTCCAGGTCAACCGGCTGGAGGACGCCGCCGGGCTGGAGGCGGCGCTGCGGGAGCTGGGGGTCGAGGCCGACATCCGGTACCTCGGCCGCAACCTGCAGTGCGCGGCACCGCGCTTCCGGGACGGTCCCGTCGCGCCCGGCAGCGTCACGCGCTTCAGCGTGGGGGACGGCATCGAGCTCACGCTGGACCGCCGCGACGTGTCGAGCGGCGAGACGGTGGTCATCGCCGCCTCGCGGATCACCGACGGCGTGCACGCCGAGATGGGCATCGCCGTGGGCCCGGTGGCACGCTGCGAGCCGGTCCCCATCCCTGCCGACGAGCTCTGAGACCTGGCCGGGAGCCCCGGCGACCCGAGGCTCCCGGTCAGTCGACCGGGAGGGCCTCGCGGCGCGCGTCGCGGACCCGGTCGAGCCACGCCATCGCCGGCGTGGCGGCGACCCCGTGGACCAGGACCGAGAACACGACCGTGAACCCGACCGTCGCCCACAGCTCCTCGACCCGGCCGAAGTCCGCGACCCCGGTCGCGTAGGCCAGGTAGTAGAGCGACCCGACCCCGCGCACCCCGAAGAACGCCGTCGTCAGCCGCTCCCGCCGGGCGAGCTCCGGGTCGCTGGTGCGACACCTGGCGGCGGCCGCACGCTCAGCCCGACGACCCCGGCCAGCGGTCGGAGCACCAGGACCAGGAGCGCCCCCACCAGCACGCCTCGCCAGGTGAGGTGGTCGAGCAGGCCGTTGGTCAGGGAGACGCCCAGCAGCAGCAGGACGACCAGGGTGAGCAGTCGCTCCAGCCGCTCGACGACCTGGTGCATGTGCACGTGGTAGTGGTGCCCCCGCTCCGCCGAGCGCAGGGTGACCGCGCAGGCGAACACCGCGAGGAAGCCGTAGCCGCCCACGAGCCTCCGCGAGCCCGTACGACGTGAGCACGGCGGCGAGCGCCAGCAGCGGCTCGCCGGTCTCGGCCAGCCGCAGCGAGGGGGCCGGGGAGCGGAACGCGACCCTGCCCAGGAGCCAGCCCAGGGCCGCGCCGGCGAGCACGCCGAGCACGATCTTGCCGGCCAGCTCCCAGGCCAGCCAGCGGGCGCCCCAGTCCAGCACGCCGCCGGCGGTGGCCAGCAGGACCGCGGCGTAGACGAAGGGGAAGGCGAGACCGTCGTTCAGCCCGGCCTCGGAGGTCAGCGCGAAGCGCACCTCGTCGTCCTCGTCGAGGTCGTCGTGCTCCTCGTCGTCGTCCTCCAGCGGCGTCGGGCCGCCGACCTGCACGTCCGAGGCGAGGACCGGGTCGGTGGGGGCCAGCACGGCCCCGAGGAGCAGCGCCGCCGCGGGGGCGAGCCCCATCGCCCACCAGCCCAGGAAGGCCACGGCGGCGATGCACAGCGGCATCACCACGCCGAGCAGCCGCCAGGTCAGGGCCCAGTCCCGCCACGTGGACCGCCGCGTCGGCAGCAGCGGCCGGTCCAGCGCGAGGCCGACCCCCATCAGCGCCACGATCACGGTGAACTCGGTGAGGTGCTCGACGAAGACCCGGTTGTCCACCGGGGCCGGCGAGACGCCGGCGGGGAGCGGGAACAGGCCGATCAGCGCACCCACCACGACGAGCACCAGCGGGGCCGAGACGGCCTGCCGGTGCAGCACCCGGGGCAGCGCCACCGCGAGCAGCAGCGCGGCGCCGAGGATCAGGTAGACCACGGCGCCGGTCACGAAGGTGCTCCGTTCACGCTCGGGGGATACCCGACGCGCCGGCTGCTCATGCCGCGACGCGCGAGGGCAAATCGGACAAATTTCCTATTTCTCCCCAAATGCCTGTGGGGAGGAGCACACTCGACTTTACGACCTGCACTCACCCTGGGGGGTAGCCATGCTGAGAAGTGACGACGTAGCCGACAAGACCTTCACCACGACCCGCTTGCGCGAGGGGTACGAGATCGCGGAGGTCGACGAGTTCCGCACCGCGCTGGTCGACGCGATCAGCGTCCGCGACCACGTGATCAACGACCTGCAGGAGGAGCTGGCCAACGTCCGGGTCCGCCTCAGCGAGATGAGCGAGCAGCGCGAGACCCACGAGCGGGCCGTGCCCGCCCACGACGACGAGGCGGAGCACGTCGACGGGCCGCGCGAGACCTCGGTGTACGCCGCCCGGCTGCTCGAGCAGGCCACGGTCAACGCCGACCTGCTGGTCGCCGAGGCCCAGGCCGCCGCAGACGAGCTGCGCGACGCCGCCCAGCACGAGGCCGACGAGCTGCGCACCGCCGCCCAGCACGAGGCCGACGAGCTGCGCACCATCGCCCAGCACGAGGCCGACGAGCTGCGCACCACCGCCCGGACCGAGGCCGAGACCGCGGCCGCGGAGCTCGAGCGGCACCGCGCCCAGGTCCTGGGCGAGGTCGCGGAGGTCCAGGCGGAGCTCGAGGCCCGGATCGCGAACCTGCGGCAGCAGGAGGCCGACAGCCGTGAGCGCCTGCGCCGCCACCTCACCGAGCAGCTCGCCCTGCTCGACGACGCCACGCCGGCCCGCCTGCGCGCCGTCGCCGACTGACCCGCCGAGCGGCCGGGACTGGTTTCACTCGTGCCCCATGGGGCACGGTGGAGCCGTCAGCGAGTGGTTGCTCGGACCCGGCACAGGGAGCTCGACGTGGGAGCAGGCGTGGCACTGGTGGTCGTCGGCGCGATCTTCGCGCTCGCCGTACGCAAGGAGCTGCCCGGCATCGACATCCAGACCGTCGGGCTGATCCTGATGGTCGCCGGTGCCGCGGTGATCGCGCACGCGCGCCACGGCCGCGTCCGCGAGGAGAAGGTGACGCGCGTCGAGGAGTCCCCGGACCCCGCCGCGCCCACCCACTCGGTGGTCACGGAGCGGACCGAGCGCGAGGCCCGCTGACGCTCAACGCAGCAGCCGCGCGAGCAGGTCGGGGTTGCCGGGCCACGCGTCCTCCACCGCCTCGCGGGGGCTGACCCGCAGCGCGTAGCGGAGCGCCAGCGCCACCACGACGACGTCGTCGAGCGGACCGATCACCGGCAGGAACTCGGGGACCAGGTCGACCGGGGACAGCACCCAGGCCAGCGCCAGCCAGAGGGCGGCCCGGGCCGGGCGCGGCACCCGCTCGTCGCGGAGCAGCCGGCGCAGGCAGGTCGCGCAGTCGGGCAGCAGCCCGACCAGGTCGCGCAGCGGCCCCGGCGGGAGCCGACGGGCCAGCAGGTAGAGGGCGAGGTAGCCGAGCCCCACCACGGCCACCCCCAGCAGCAGCCCCTGCAGCCAGCGCTCGGTCACACCGGTTCCTCTCCGACAACGCACGCCGAACCTACCGTCCCTCGCGGCCTCCGGCCGGGGCGCCGCACCGTCCGCCGGGGTGCGCGGTCGCGCCTGCCGGGTCACAATCGAGGCCTGTCGACCCCGGAGACGCGATGACCCGCACCCACCGCCCGCCCGCCCTGGCCGCCGCCCTGCTGCTCGCTGTCGGGCTGCTGGCCGGGTGCGAGGGCGCACCGGCGCCGCAGGAGTCGGCGTCCCTCACCGGCACCGACCGGTCCGGCACTGCCTCCGTGCGGGCCGTGCCCGCGGTGCGGCACGTGGTCGCGATCTCGGTCGACGGCCTCAACCCCGACGCGATCCGACGGCTCGGGAGGTCCGGCGCCCCCGCGCTGCACCGTCTGCTGGACCAGGGGGCGGGCACGCTCAACGCCCGCACGGAGCGGGAGCTGACCCGCACCCTGCCCAACCACACCGGCATGGTCACCGGCCGTCCGGTCCGGGGGCCGGACGGTCACCGGATCACGTTCAACGACGACGACGGGAGCACCGTCGGCGCCCACGCCGGGGGCTACGTCGCCAGCGTGTTCGACGTGGTGCACGACCACGGTGGCAGCACGGCCTTCTACTCCAGCAAGAACAAGCTCGACCTGCTGGACCGCAGCTGGAACGGCACCAACGGCGCGGCCGACCCGGTCGGCACGGACGAGGGCCGCGACAAGATCGACCGCTATGTGCGTGGCCGGGAGCGCGCCAACGTGCGGCGCCTCGTGACCCGCCTGCGCACGGCGCCCGACGACCTCAGCTTCGTGCACCTCGCCGAGCCGGACACCGCCGGCCACGCGTCGGGGTTCATGTCCGCGGCGTACCTCGACGCGGTCCGCGCCACCGACCGGAAGGTCGGCCGGATCCTGGCGGCGGTACGCCGCGACCGCGGCCTGCGCGGCCGGGTCGCGATCGTGCTCACCGCCGACCACGGCGGTCGCGGAGCAGGCCACGCCGACCCCCGGAAGCGTGCCGACTACACCGTCCCGTTCGTCGTCTGGGGTCCGGGGGTGGCGCGGGGGGCGAACCTGTACGCGCTCAACGACGGCCTGCGGAAGCGGCCGGGAGCCCGCCGGACGTCCTACCGGGCCGTGCAGCCGGTGCGCAACGCGGAGCTCGCCAACGTGGTGACGCGCCTGCTGGGACTGCCCGACGTACCCGGCAGCGTCCTGGGCCGTACACCCCTGAGGCTGAACTGATACAGCGGACTGGACCACCCGGTCGGTCCGTGAACTGGGACCTCCCGGACCCCCGAAGCATGACCTACTCTCCTGGATACCGAGGGGAGGGAGAGGCATGCCGCTCGGGCAGGACATCATGGACATCTTCGAGGCGATCCCGCGACGCATCGAGATGTCCGGCCGCGCGCCCACCTGGCGGATCACCGGCGGGTCGTTCGACGACGTCCTGCGCTTCGCCCGGGAGAGCCTGCCCGCCGACGCGGTCGTCGTCGCCCGCGAGGACCGCTCCCGCTGGTGGCCGCGCGTCACCCTCACGCTGAGCGTCGACTCCCACCTCATCGCGGCAGCACCCTCGCCGGTGTCGCTGCGCGACCCACCTCCTGGCCCGGTGCCCGAGCAGCGGGCCCGGACACCGGTGCCGTTGTGGAACGACGAGGAGTACGCCGAGTCGCTCACGCCGGTCCAGGACCTCTTCGCCTCCCAGGAAGAGGTCCGGGCCGCCCGGCGGCAGGTGCCCCAGCAGCGCGCCGGGACTCCGCCGCGCGACGAGGACTAGTGAGCCGTCACAGCAGCGAGCGGTAGAGGTCGACGGTGCTGGCCGCCACCGCGTCCCAGCCGAACTGCTCCACCGCGCGTGCCCGACCGGCCAGTCCCATCTGTTCGGCGGCGGCGGGGTCGCCGGCGAGCCGGTTGACCGCGGCCGCGAAGCGCCGCTCGAAGTCCGCCGGGTCGTCCGGCGTGTAGTCGACGAGGATGCCGGTGGCACCGTCGTCGACGACCTCCGGGATGCCGCCCACCGCGCTCGCGACCACGGCCGTCTCGCACGCCATCGCCTCGAGGTTGACGATGCCGAGGGGCTCGTAGACCGACGGGCAGCAGAACGCCAGCGCATGGGTGAGCACCTGGCGCACGTCCTCCCGGGGCAGCATCTCGGACACGACGAAGACCCCGTCACGCGTGGCCCGCAGGTCCTCGATGGCGGCGTCGGTCTCCGCCTTGAGCTCGGGGGTGTCGGCGGCGCCGGCCAGCAGCACCAGCTGGACGGCGGGGTCGAGGTGCAGACCGGCGCGCAGCAGGTGCGGGACGCCCTTCTGCCGGGTGATCCGGCCGACGAAGGCGACGTAGGGGCGCGCGAGGTCCACCCCCAGCCGGTCGAGGACGTCGGTGTCGCGGTCGGGACGGTAGAAGTCGGCGTCGATGCCGTTGCTGATCACGTGCACGCGGGCGGGGTCGATCGCCGGGTAGGCCGCCAGCACGTCCTCCCGCATCCCCCTGCTCACCGCGACGACGGCGTCGGCCCCCTCCATCGCGGTGCGCTCGGCCCACGACGACAGCCGGTAGCCACCGCCGAGCTGCTCGGCCTTCCACGGCCGCTGCGGCTCCAGCGAGTGTGCGGTGATCACGTGCGGCACGTCGTGGAGCAGCTTCGCCCAGTGACCGGCCATCGCGGCGTACCACGTGTGCGCGTGCACCACGTCGGCCCCGCCCACGGCCGCGGTCATGAGGAGGTCGGTGGAGAGGATGCGCAGGGCGGGGTTCGCCCCGGCCAGGCGGGGGTCGTCCTCCGAATGGGCTGTCGCGCCCTCACGCGGCTCCCCCATGCACTGCACGTCCACGTCGATGAGCCTGCGCAGCTCGCGCACCAGGAAGTCGACGTGCACCCCCGCGCCGCCGTACACGTCCGGCGGGTACTCCCGCGTCAGCACCGACACCTTCACGTCGTCCTCCTGGTGGCCGTCCTGCCTCGGAGGCTAACGGACCTCGGGTGGTCGAGCCCGGGTCGCGGGTGGTCGAGCCCGGGTCGCGGGTGGTCGAGCCCGGGTCGCGGGTGGTCGAGCCTGTCGAGACCACCACGGCCGGAGCGGCTTCCTCCGGCGACGCGGGACAGCGGCGCGTCGGACGCCCTAGGGTGCTGTACATGGCACGCGTCCTGGCAATCGTTCTCGCTGGTGGTGAGGGCAAGCGGCTGATGCCCCTGACCGAGGACCGTGCCAAACCGGCGGTCCCCTTCGGCGGCTCCTACCGCCTGATCGACTTCGCCCTGTCCAACCTGGTCAACGCGGGCTACCTGGAGTGCGCCGTCCTGACCCAGTACAAGTCCCACTCCCTCGACCGGCACATCTCGCTCACGTGGCGGCTGAGCAGTCCTGCTGGGCAACTACGTCGCCCCGGTTCCGGCCCAGCAGCGCCGCGGACCCAACTGGTACCTCGGCAGCGCCGACGCGATCTACCAGTCCATGAACCTCATCATCGACTACCGGCCCGACTACATCGTGGTCTTCGGCGCCGACCACGTGTACCGGATGGACGCCTCCCAGATGGTGCAGGCGCACATCGAGTCCGGTGCCGGGGTGACCGTCGCCGGGATCCGCGTCCCCCGCAAGGACGCCTGGCAGTTCGGGGTCATCAAGACCGGCCGAGGACGGGCTGGCGATCGCCGAGTTCCTGGAGAAGCCGGCGGACCCGCCCGGTCTCGTCGACTCGCGCGACGAGTCGTACGCGTCGATGGGCAACTACGTCTTCAGCGCCGACGTGCTCGTCGAGGCCCTCGAGAAGGACGCCGCCAACCCGGCCAGCCGGCACGACATGGGCGGCGACATCATCCCGATGCTGGTCGACCAGGGCCGGGCCTGCGTCTACGACTTCAAGCGCAACGTCGTGCCGGGCGCGACCGACCGCGACCGGGACTACTGGCGCGACGTCGGGACGCTCGACAGCTACCACGAGGCGCACCTCGACCTGGTGTCCGCTGCTGCCGATCTTCAACCTCTACAACACCGGGTGGCCGATCTTCACCTCGAACTCCCAGCTGCCCGGCGCCAAGTTCTCGCAGGGCGCCAGCGTCCGCGACTCGATCGTGTGCGCCGGGTCGATCGTGGGGCCCTCCAGCGTCGAGCAGTCCGTCATCGGCACCCAGAACTTCGTCGGTGACGGGGCCTACGTGCAGCGCAGCGTCCTGCTGGACGGCGTGCGCATCGGGCCGGGGCGCGGTCGTCCGCAACGCGATCCTCGACAAGAACGTCGTGGTGCCCGAGGACACGCTGATCGGGGTCGACCACGACGAGGACCGCCGGCGGGGCTTCGCCGTCAGCGAGGGCGGCATCACGGTGCTCGGCAAGGGGCAGACCGTTCCCGGCTGAGCCCGACCCTGGTCAAGCGCCGACGACGCGAGCACCCTGAACGGGTGAGCCACGAGATCCTGCCGGACCCCGACGAGCACCTGGTCACCGGCTGGGAGCCCGACCTGCCGCTCGACGACACGTTGAAGCGCAAGGCGGTGCTGGTGCACGCCTCCTGGGCGGTCTCGGTGGCCTCCGCGCTGGGACGTCCGCACGCCCGCACCGACCGCTGGGCCGGCGCCCGGATCGGCGAGCGCGGGGCCCTCACCAACCCGGTGGTGCTGCTGCAGCCGCCGGGGGACGACCTGCCGGAGCTGCTGGCGGAGGTCGGCGAGGTGGTCACCGCTCCGGCCCCCTACCTGCTGATCAGCCCGTTCCCCACCCCCGACCTGCGGCCGCTCGGCCTGGGCCTGGTCGGTCACCCGCCGCTGATGGTGCGGCTGCCGGCTCCTCGGCCCAAGCCCCCACCGGCCGGCGTGGACCTGCGCGAGGTCCTCGACCCGGAGTCGCTCGCGGTGGCCGAGCGGGTGCTGGTCGAGGGCTACCCGATGCCCGAGCTCGAGCCGCTCAGTCCCGGCGACCTGCTCGCGCCCGGGCTCCTCGGCGGCCCGACCAGGGTGTGGCTGTCCTACGTCGACGGGGAGCCGGCCGCGGTCGCCTGCGCCCACCAGCACGCCGGCGCGAACCTGGTGGAGTACGTCGCCGCGCTGCCCCGGGCCCGCGGCCGCGGAGCCGGGGCCGCCGTCACCTGGGCGGCAGCACTCGCGGACCCCGAGCTGCCCGCGGTGCTGATCGCCAGTGACGACGGCCGCCCGGTCTACGAGTCGATGGGCTTCGTGGCGCTCGAGCGCTGGACCGTCTGGCTGCGACCCTGAGACCGCCGCCGCAGCCAGGCGGCCAGCAGCACCGACGGCCCGACGACGGCGAGGCTGCCGACGAGGTTCCCGTCGAGCGTCGGCGCCGCCACCGGCAGCAGGTCGGTCGGCTCCAGCGGGGCCACGTCTCCGACGGTCTCGCCGTTGTAGTGGTAGACGTCGAAACCGCGGACCAGGTCGTTGCCGTAGCCGTAGAACGAGCCGTCACGCTTGATCTTGTTGGTCTTGAACGACCACGTGTCGGAGTCGGGCAGCACGTAGTGGCCGACCTCCTTCATGCCCACGCCGTCGCCGATGCCGACCGCGGTGGCCGAGCCCTCGAAGTCCGCCAGGCCGGAGAGGTCGAGGACCCGCACGCCCTGGGCGTACCAGGCGATCGTCGCCATCTCCTGCTCCGGGTAGATCCGCAGCACGTGCGAGGTGCAGGTCGCGCCGGCCTGCACCTTGGCGGCCGGGATGAACCAGGTGCCGATCTTCTCCGGCGACTGCTCCTTGTCCCCGGTGATGTCGTACAGGTGCAGACCGCCGCCGGGGCACTCGGCACTCGCGGCCGCACCCGCGCGCTCGTCGGTGACGACGAGGACGTCGCGGGTCGAGCCGTCCTCACGCGTGAGGGTGACCGGGTCGGCCTGGTGGGCGACGTTGATCGTCGGGTCCAGCGTCTGGGACACGATGGAGGGGTTCTCGGGGTCCTCGGTGTTCAGCACCAGCGTCTGCGACAGGGCCGCGGAGTAGGCCCGGGTGCCGGACTCGTTGAAGGTGATGTCGTGGGACTCCGACCCTAGGGAGAGCGGCACGAACGGGATCGCGAAGTCGGTGACCTTCTTCGGGGTGGCCGGCTGCGAGACGTCGTAGATCGTGATCGTCGGGCTGGTGCTGGTGATCAGGTCCGAGTTGGAGTTGTAGAGGTAGTCGCCGCTGGGGTGGATCGTCATGTTGTGCGACCCGCGCGGGACGTGGAGGTAGGAGACCGTCCGCGGTGCGCTCGGCGTCGTGATGTCGACGATGACCGTGCCCGACGAGCTGGGGCCCAGGTCGAGGTCGCGGGCGCACTGGGAGGCGGCGCCGACCGCGCCGAAGGTGCCGTCGGCGGTGTAGCTCGCGAGGACGCGGCGGTCGTCGCGCCACACCTGGATGTCACCCTGGGTGACGTCGCAGTCGTAGACGGCCACGGTCTTCGGCTGCTCGGGCTTGCTGACGTCGATGATCTGCATGCCGCCGCGCAGCGTCCCGGCCAGGGCGTACTCCTTGCCCTTCACCTTCACGAACTCGATGTCGGAGCCGTTCTGCGCGGCGCCCGACCCGTCGTACTGGAGGTTGGCGACGTGGCGCATCGCCTGACCCTCGCCCTGGGTGGCCACCCGCTCACCGCGGGTGTTGGTCGGGAGGTCGCCCGCGCGGTCGCCGTGAGCGGCGGCCGGCGCCGCCGGCAGCAGTGCGAGTGCGAGAGCGGAGGCGGCGGCCCCGAGGCCGACACGCGCAAGGTCCGGAAAAGTCATGACGTCGCCTTCGTAGGGTGCATGTGAGTGCCCAACGACGCGGCGGCCGTGGGGTTACTGCCCCGGGCGGCGGGACGGGCCGGACGAGGGGCTAGGTGGCCGGGTCCTCGGCGCCTCGGTGGCGGACCGGGTCGCGGCCGCGACGCCGGCGACGGCGATGGCCAGGCCGATCCCCTCGCGGAGGCTGAGCGTGTCGCCGAGCACCAGCCACGCGAGCACCGCGGTGACCGGTGGCATCAGGAAGAACACGCTCGCGGCCGCCCCGGCCCCCCGCCGCCGCACCAGGACCCCGAGGAGCACCAGTCCCGCGATGGAGTTCACCACGGCGAGGTAGGCCAGGGCGATGACGGTACGACGGACGTCGGTGACGGGGTCGGTTCCCTCCAGGAGCAACGCCAGCAGGAGCACGGGCGGTCCGGACACGCCGAACTGGATCGCCGCCGACCACAGCGGGTCGGGTCCGTGGCCGATCCAGCGCTGACCCAGCGTCCCCAGGCTCAGCGCGAGGACGGCCACGACGGCGAAGCCGAGGCCGGCTGCTCCCCCGGCGCCGTCGACGTCCGGCCCCAGGACGACCAGCACCCCCGCCACGCCCACGACGAAGCCGGTCACCTGCAGCCGGGTGAGCCGCTCCCGCAGCAGCAGCCCGGCGAGCACGGCGGTGAGCACGGGGCTGAGCGAGTGCAGCAGGGCGCCCAGCGTCGCGCCGAGCCCGGCGTCGAAGGCGAGGTACATCGCCCCGAACTGCAGCCCGTTCATGACGAAGCCGGTGACGGCGATCCGCACGGCCTCCCCGCGGTCGACGCGCAGCGGGCCGCGCAGCACGCGGGCCAGCACCGCGACGATGGCGGCGGCGAGGATGAACCGCCAGGCGACCAGGCTCAGCGGCCGCATCCCCTCGACGCCGTAGGGGCCGGCGATGTAGCCCGAGGACCACACCAGCACGAAGGCCGCGGTGGGGACCAGCGGCATCGCGGTCCGTGCCCGCTGTCCCGTGTCCGTCGCCACGTGGCCGCCTCCCGAGTCGTGCGCCGTCCCCCACGCTAGCGAGGACAGGGTGAGGCGGTGCGACGGGCGGGGTCAGCCGAAGGTGACGGTGCCGATCCTGACGACCTCGAAGGGCGCGTCGCCGCGGACCGTCACGGTCTCGACCTGGCCACCGGCCTCGAGCTCGGCCATCTCCTCGTCCAGGGTGCCGGAGGTCTCGTTGCCATTGAGATTCATGGTGTCGGGTCCACCGTTGAAGCGCAGCACGGCCCCGCCGAGGCACCAGCTGGGCGCGCACCTCTTCACCTGGCCGGTGATCTCGCGCGGCCCGGGCGGCTGGCTCGGGGAGGGACTGCTGGGGGAAGGGCTGCTCGGGGAGGGGCTGCCCGGGCCCTGCTGGGCCGGCCCCGGCTGCGGCGCGGGCTGCGCGGGTGCCGCCGGCTTCGGGGCGGGCTTGGGGCTCGGCCCGGGCTTCGTTCCGGGCTTCCCGGCCTGACCGCCCTTGTTCTTGCCGCCCTTGTCCTTGCCGCCCTTGTCCTTGCCCCCCTTGCCGCGGTCCTTGGCGCCGTCCTTCTTGTGCCGGTCGCCGCGGTCGTTCTTGCCGCCCTTGCGGTCCCGCTTCTTGTCGCCCTTCTTGTCCTTCTTGCGGTCCTTCTTCTTGTCGGCCTTGCTCTTGTCCCGCTCCGGCTTCGGCGAGGGCACCTCGAAGACCCCGGTGCGGTAGCCGCGCTCGAAGGCTCGCACCAGCGCCGACGTAGTCGTCGGAGGGGTTGTAGCGGAAGATCGCTGCCTTCATGCGCCGCGGCGGTGGCCATGCTGGCAGCCTGCGCACAGGTAGTCGCCGGCGGCGAGTGCGGCGTCGTCGAGGTCGTGCGGGTTCTGCTCGCCGTCGCCGTCGCCGTCGCGACCGGCGTACGCCCAGGTGGTCGGGATGAACTGCATCGGACCGACCGCCCGGTCCCAGACTTCTTGTCGCCGTCCAGCTTGCCGCCGTCGGTGTCGCGGATCGCCGCCACCGGGCCGACGCCGTTGAGGGCGACCCCGATGATCGCGGGCCGGGCGACGCCGTCGGTGCTCAGCGACCGAGCCGCCGTACCGGCCGTGGTCGGACTCCACCCGGCCGATCGCGGCCAGCAGCGTCCACGGCAGCTCGCAGCCCGGGTCGGTCGTCGACAGCCGGCGGCGGCGTTCCGGTAGGCGCGCATCGCGGCCTCCGGCAGGTCGTGGGAGGCGAGCGTCGCTGACGGTCCACACCCGGGCCCCGCGGTCGCTCTCGATGCGGACGGACCTGCGCTTGTCCGTCGGCGCGCCACACCAGGGTGGTGCCGGGCTCGGTCGCCTGCGGCCAGACGCTCGCGAACCGGGCCTCGCGGTGCCTGGGCGACCACCGGTCGGTCGCCGACGCGGCCACCTGCTCGGTCTCGTCACGGCGCTGACCGCCGTCAGGGACGCCAGGACCACGACGGCAGCCGCGCGAGAGCCGGACGGGCCGGATCACCCTGAGGGTCATGTGTCGCTTCTCCCATGGCTGCGACGGGACCCTCGGAACGCCAGTGGCGGTCGGGTCGGCTCACGCGCGAAGTTGTCCGTTATGGACACGTACGGGCCATACGACCCGGTCGAGAGGGCCATGGCGGAGGGTCTCAGAGCACCTCGAAGCGCAGCCCCGCCGCCGACGAGCCGGTCGATCAGCTTCTGTCCCCATCGCGACCGCGGTCGTCACCTGGCCCGCCGTCGGCGGGTTGTCGTCGAAGGCCAGGCACAGCGCGCGACTCGGCGAGCATCTTCGCGGTCTCGGTGTAGCCGGGTCGCCGCCGGAGACCTCGGTGTGCACCGTCCGGCCGCCGCCCTCGGCGACGAAGCGCATGGCGAACCGGGACCGCGTCGCCGCTTCTCTCGCTGGGTCCCTCCCCCTGCGGCACCCGCTTGAGCAGCTGGCGGCGCAGCGGGCCGACCTGCGCGGCCCCGGCGAGCAGGGCGACCCCGCGCCGATCCCGCCCACGACGCAGGCAGCCGACGCGCCGCGGCGTAGTGGCGCGTAGGCGAAGTCCGGCCCGTAGCGCTCCAGGGCGGCCGCGGACCGCTTCACGACGAGCGGGTCGATGGTCGGCAGCGGGACCAGCCAGAAGCCGGTCTCCGGGTCGTGGTGCGGGCGCCTGGCGACCGTGCGCACCCGGCGGCCCTCCGGGCGCGGCTCGGCCTGGCGCCGCGCCGCGAACGGCCGACTTCATCTGCCGGGCCCGGGACATCGCGGTCATCGCGGAGTGGAAGGTTCCGCCGGAGAACGTCGCCGTTGCTGCGGAGCATCCCGCGCATCCGCGACCGGAACGCCCTCGGGCAGCTGCTGCACCGTGAAGCAGCGCACCGAGGTCGTGCGGGATGGAGTCGAAGCCGCAGGCGTGCACGAGCCGGGCGCCGGTCTCGACGGCCCGGTCGTGGTGGGCCAGGTACATGCGGTCGACGAACTCGGGCTCACCGGTCAGGTCGACGTAGTCGGTGCCGGCGTCCGCGCACGCCGCGACCAGCGGCTCGCCGTGCCGCAGGTAGGGGCCGACCGTGGTCGCGACCACCCGGGTCGGCTCGGCGACCGCACGCAGGGACGCCGCGTCGCCGGCGTCGGCGAGCAGCAGCGGCAGGTCGGCCAGCCGCGGGTCGACCGCGGCCAGCCGGGCGCGGACCTCCTCGAGCCTGCCCTGGTTGCGGCCGGCCAGCGCCCAGCGGCAGTGCTCGCGGGACGTTGCGGGCGAGGTACTCGGCGGTCAGGCCGCCGGTGAAGCCGGTGGCGCCGAACAGGACCAGGTCGTACGCGCGGTCGGTGGTGGTCAACGGGTCGCTCCTCCGAGACCTGGGACATCCCCCGTGCCCGCCACTGTGCCAGGGAACCGCTCCGGCGCGGCGCGCGTCCGAGGTGAGATGCCGACACCGATGAAGGGGGCCGCCATGAGCAGCCTGCGACGCACCCGCGGACTGGTCGGCCCTCGCGGCCGGAGTGGCGGCGGCCGCCGTGCGTCGCGCCGGCGCTGGTCCCGGGAGACCCCGGCCGTCCGTGCTCCCGCGGGCCGTCGGCCGCCGCGCTGCCGGCCGTTCACCGGCTGCGCGGAGCTGCGCCAGTGGTACGTCGACGCCGCGCTGCCGCAGGTCGGGCCGTGGGGCTTCGGGTCCGTCCATCCGCTCGCCGCGGTCGACCGGGCCTCCGAGGGCGGTGCCGTCGCGGACTCGGGCGTGAGCAACAGCGACACCGGCACCAACGTCCAGGAGGCCGGGGTCGACGAGCCCGACGTCGCCAAGACCGACGGCCGGCTGCTGGTGCGCGTGGGCGGCGCCGGACCTGCTGGTCACGACGTCACCGGTGACCGAGCCGCGGCAGCTCGCCGCGGCTCCGGCTGCCCGGGCCGAGCAGCGGGAGCGCGCGAGCTGCTGCTCGTCGACGACACCGTCCTCGTCGTGGCGTGCCGACGGCGGCCCCTGGCGAGGCCGGCCGATCGACGTCGGCCCGACCACTCCGGGCCCGGTCTCGTCGGCCGCCCGCACCCAGCTGGTCGCGGTCGACGTCTCCGACCCGCGCGCCCCGTCGGATCACCAGCGACCAGCAGCGTCGACGGCACCCTCGTCGCCGCCCGGGAGTACGGCGACGGCACCGTCCGGGCGGTGGTCGGCACCGGGCTCCCGCAGCTCGACTTCGTCACCCCGACCCCGCACCGCTCCCCGCAGGAGGCGACCCGGGCGAACCGCGCGGTGGTCGCGCGACGGGTGTCGACGACTGGCTGCCGGGGGTCGCGCGGCGACGGTGGCGCGCCGCCGGCCGCTGCTCGACTGCACCGAGGTCCGGCACCCCGGACCGGGACGCGGGCGTCGGCACGCTCAGCGTGCTCACCTTCCCGATCGGCGCCCCGGGCTCGACCTCGACCGCCACCGCCGTCACGGCCGCCGGCGACCTGGTCTACTCCTCGGCGGACCGGCTCTACGTCGCCACCCTGGACGCCGGCTGGTGGGGCCCTGTGCCGCTCGCCGCCGGGGTGGCGCCGCGCGGCCTGCCGCGCTCGCACCGCAGGTGCACGCCTTCGACCTCACCGGCGGGGCCACGACGTACGTCGCGTCAGCGGCGCGTGCCGCGGCACGGTCGCGCGACCGCTGGTCGTTCAGCGAGCACGAGGGCCGGCTGCGGGTCGCCACCGGCTCTGGGACGCGGGTGGCCCCCGCGGGAGAACGCCGTGCACGTGCTCGAGGAGGACGGCGAGCGGCTCCGCGTCGTGGGTACCGTGGCCGGGTCTCGGCCCGGACGAGTCGATCCAGTCGGTGCGCTGGCTCGGCGACCTCGCGGTGGTGGTGACGTTCCGGCAGACCGACCCGCTCTACACCCTCGACCTGTCCGACCCGGCCGACCCGCGGGTCCTCGGCGAGCTCAAGATCCGCGGCTTCTCCGCCTACCTGCACCCGCGTCGGCGACGACCTGCTGCTCGGGCTCGGCCGCGACGCCGACCTGCGCAGGGCGCGACCTCGGCGCGCAGGCCGTCGGTCTTCGACCTCAGCGACCTCGGCGACGTTCGGCGCTCCGCACGTCACCGGGTCTCGGCACTCGGCGCGAGCTCGGCACCCGCGAGGACCCGCGCGCGTTCACCTACCTGCCCGAGCGAGCGGCTGGCGCTGGTGCCCGTCGAGCGCTGGCGACCGGCCGCCGGTCCGGCTGGTCGCGCTGCGCGTCGGCGACGACCGGCGACGCTCGTCGCGCGCCGGCTCCTGGCCGCTCGGGCCGTGGGGGGCCGCGACCGCACGGGCACTGCCGCTCGGCGACGGGCCGGGTCGCGCTCGTCGACCGGGCACCGTGCGGGTCGTCGACGTCGGCTGATCGTCGCGGCGTACCGTGAGAGCCATGTGCCGCAACATCCGCACCCTGCACAACTTCGAGCCGCCGGCGACGCGTGACGAGGTGCACGCCGCCGCCCTGCAGTACGTCCGCAAGGTCAGCGGGTCGACCCGGCCGTCGCCGGCCAACCAGGCGGCGTTCGACGCCGCCGTCGAGGAGGTCGCCGCGGCCACCGCGCGGCTGCTCGACGCGCTGGTCACCAGCGCTCCGCCCGAAGGACCGCGAGGTCGAGGCGGCCAAGGCCCGGGCCCGCGCGGCGGTCCGCTACGGCTGAGGCCATGACCGCGTCGGGCCAGGAGCGGGTCGCCGCGGCGTGTCGCGACCGAGCCGGCGCGAGTTCCTGCCCGCCGGGACAGCGCGCCCACGCCGGGCAGGACCACCCGCTGCCGATCGGCTACGGCCAGACCAACAGCCAGCCGACCACGGTCCGGCAGATGCTCGCAGCTGCTCGACGTCCGCCCGGGTGACCACGTGCTCGACGTCGGCTGCGGGTCCGCGTGGACGCACGGCTCTGCTCGCCGACCTGGTCGGCCCGCTGGGGGACGTGGTCGGCGTCGAGATCGTGCCCGAGCTGGTGTACTGGGGGCGCGGAACCTGGCCCGGGCTCACCGGTCCCGGACGGCCCGCGGGCGGGCCCGGGTCGAGCAGGCCGACGGCCCGGGGTGCTCGGCTGGCCGGACGAGGCGCCGTACGACCGTGTGCTGGTCTCGGCGGAGGCGCGCGCGTTGCCCGCGAGCCTGGTCGACCAGCTCTCCGCCGGCGGCCTGATGGTGGTGCCGGTCCGCGGCCGGATGCTCACGGTGCAGGCGCCCGACGCGGGCGGCGCCCCCGAGGTCACCGGCACGGGTACTACCGGTTCGTGCCGCTCATCGGCGGCGGACCCGACGAGCCTCAGTAGGCCCGGGCCGTCGCGGCGTCTGGCTCCAGCTGGCTTCTGTTGACCGCGGCGATCGCGATCGCGGTGAAGGCGACCGCGAGCGTGAGCACCTGCACGACTGTGCCGACCCGGCCCAGTGCCGCGCTCACCGGGAACAGCGCGACGAACACGACCAGCAGCACCGTGCTCCACAGCGGGGGTCTCCCGCGCCACGAAGCAGCGCCAGCGCCAGCAGGAGCACCCCGACGTAGAACGCACCGACCCAGCCGAAGAGGAAGAGCTGCAGCCCGGGGTCGTCGAGATGCGTTCCATGCTCTGGATGGTCACCGCCTCGGCGAGCACCACCGCGCGGAAGAACACCATCAGGATGGCGTAGCCGGCCGTCCCGAGCACGCCGACCGAGAAGACCAGCAGCGGCGACCGGCCGAGTCGCCGGCCGCGGTCGGTGAAGACCGACACCAACGCGGGCAGGCCGAGGGTCATCGCGACCGAGGCGAGGAAGTACAGCACCGCCATGCCCAGGCACCGGCCGCTGCCCTCGGCGACCACCGCAGGACGGACTGGCGGCGTCCTCCCCGGCTCCGGCCGGGTTGAGCAGCGCGCCCAGCACGAGGCACATGCACGCCCGATGACCAGGGCGGACGCGGAGAACGGGACCAGGTCCGAGCGCATGCACGCACGGTAGGCCCGGTCGCCGCGACAGCACCATGCTTTCAGGACGGAATGTTCCGATTCGTTCCGCAACCGCCGCGCGGTCGGTCCAGACCCCGACGTACCGTGGTCCCGTGCCGATCACCGCCGCACCTCGGACTCCCCCGGCCCGGCCGGGCTCGACGTGCTCGCCGACCGCCCGCTGCTGGTGCTGACCGGGGCCGGGATCAGCACCGACTCCGGCATCCCCGACTACCGGGGCCCGGGCGCGCCGGCGCGCACCCCGATGACCTACCAGGAGTTCGTCTCCGGGCCGCGGGCCCGACGTCGCTACTGGGCCCGGGCGCACGTCGGCTGGGCACGGATGGGGTCGGCGCGGCCCAACGCCGGCCACCGCGCCGTCGCCGCGGCTGGAGGCCGGCGGCCGCGTCCGTCCTGACCATCACGCAGAACGTGGACGGGCTGCACGAGGCCGCCGGCTCGCGCCGGCTGTGCGCGCTGCACGGCCGGATCGCCGACGTCGTGTGCCTGGGCTGCCGGTCGACGACGAGCCGGGCGGCCCTGGCGGCGCGGCTGGACGACCTCAACCCCGACTGGCAGGAGCGCCACGGGCACGTCGCCTCGCGTCCCGACGGCGACGTGGACCTCGACGAGACCGACGGCTTCGAGGTGCCGGGGTGCGAGTCGTGCGGCGGGGTGCTCAAGCCCGACGTGGTCTTCTTCGGCGAGAACGTGCCCAAGCCCCGGGTGCGAGCGCTGCTACGCCGCCGTCGACGCCCTGCCCGACGCACGGCGGCGCCCTGCTGGTGCTCGGCTCGTCGCTCACGGTCATGTCCGGCTTCCGGTTCGTGCGCGCGGGCCGCGAAGCTCGGCGTACCCGTCGTCATCGTCAACCGCGGCGGCACCCGCGCCGACGACCTCGCGACCGTGAAGCTGCACGTCGGCACCTCGGAGTTCCTCGCCGAGTTGTCAGAGGCACAGGGCGCCCCGGCGCACTGACCCTCTGACAAGTCGGCAGGGTTTCCACAGATTCCGTGCGGGTCGTCTGCGCGGCCCGGGTCCGTACGACGGTGGGGCGATGACCGGACTCGCCGCGCTCCTCCATCACCAGAGTGGTGTCGCCACGCTCGACCAGCTCGCGGACTGCGGGGTCACGGCGTCGAGGGTCCGGGCGCACGTCGCGGCCCGGCGCTGGCAGCGCCTCGGCGACCGGTGCGTGCTGACCCACAACCACGTGCCGTCGCGGCACCAGTGGATGTGGCTGGCCCTGCTCGACTACCGCGTGCCGGTGGCGCTGGCCGGGGCGACGGCCCTGGAGGTGGCCGGCTTCCGCTACTTCGGCGACCTGATGGAGCAGGTCCACGTCGTCATCCCGCGCGGCAGCGCCTACCACCGGTTCCCCGGCGTCAAGGTGCACGAGTCGCGACGCTTCGGGCCCGAGGACATCGTGACCACCCGTGGCTTCCCGAGCACCCCGCTGGCCCGGTCGGCCCTGGACGCCGCGGCCTGGCAGCCGTTCCAGCGCTACGCGGCCGGCCTGCTCGCCGCCGTCGTCCAGCAGCGCGTCTGCACCGCCGACGAGCTCGCGGCCGAGCTCCGCTTCGTCGGCCGGGTCCGGCACAAGCGGGTCATGCGGCTCACGCTGCTCGACGTCGCCGGCGGCGCGGAGGCGCTCAGCGAGCTCGACCTCACCGCGCTGTGCCGCGCGTTCGGCCTGCGCGAGCCCGACCGCCAGGTGGTACGGCGCGACCCCGGCGGCCGCCGCCGCTACCTCGACTGCGAGTGGACGCTGCCCGACGGGTCCGTGGTGGTGCTCGAGGTCGACGGAGCCCACCACATGGATGCCCGGCACTGGGAGTCGGACATGCGCCGGGACCGCCACGAGGTGGTGCGCGGCCGCCGCGTGCTGCGCTGCACCGCCTACGAAGCCCGCCACGAGCCCGGTGTCGTCGCCGCCGACCTCATCGCCGTGGGCGTCCCCACCGAGTTGTCAGAGGCACGGGGCGCCCGGGCGCGTCGACGCTCTGACAAGTCGGCTCAGGTCACGTCGCGGCGCACGGAGAGCAGCAGCCCCAGGCCACCCAGCAGGAGCGCGTAGCCGACCAGCACGAGCCCGCCGGCCCACCAGTCCAGGTAGTCGAGGAACGCGTCCCCCGGGGAGGTCAGCGCGGCGGACGCGTTGCCGGGCAGCCACTTGACCACCGCGTCCAGGTCGAGCGCCCGCAGCCCGAAGTACGTCACCAGCGGCTCCACCAGGAAGGTCACGACCACGGCGAGCATGATCGCGGCGACCTGGTTGCGCACCAGGGTGCCGATGCCGATGCCGAGCAGGGTCCACAGCGCGACCGCGACCGCGACCAGCAGGACCCGCTCGCCACAGCCCGTCGGCGTCGTAGCCGAGGTCGGAAGTCCCGGAGCCCGATGACCGCCCCACCCACGACGAACGCGACGAGCAGTCCCACCACGGCGTAGCCGAGGCCGACGACCAGGTGGGCGGCCATCTTGGCGAGCACCACCCGGTGCCGGCGCGGCGTGAACAGGAACGTCGGCGTGATCGTCTGGTAGCCGGTACTCCCCGGTCATGCCCGTGACGCCCAGGACCATCGCGAAGAGGTAGGTGCCGCTGAACGGGCGGTGGCGTAGACCGACCGGATCGCCTCCGGGGTGTCGAGGGCCGGCGAGGGCGGCTGCCCGGCACCGGCGATCGACCCCGGCGATAGCCGGCGGTGAGCCAGCGGCCTGCAGGGCGGTGAACACCACCGCGCCGACCGCCAGCCCCCACCACAGCCGCGTGGAGCGGATCTTGAGCAGCTCGGAGCGGACCAGCCCGGTCATCCGGCACCCCCCGCCTCGGGGGCGGGGCCGACCGACGCCGCCCGTCACCGGTCATCTCGAGGAACAACCGCTCCAGGTCGGCCGGCCTCGGGCTCAGCTCGTGCAGCTCGACCCCGGCGACGAAGGCGGCGTGCCCGACGCTCGGCAGGGCGTGCCGCCGGCGACCCGGAGCCGGCCGTCGGCCAGCGGTCTCGACCTGGCGGCCGGGCAGGGCGTCGCGGAGCCGCTCGGGGCTCGGCGTGCGCACCAGCACGGCCGCCGGGCCCGTGTCGAGCTCGTCGAGCCGGCCCTGCCGGACCAGCCGGCCCCGGCTGATCACGACCACGTCGTCGACGGTCTGCTGGACCTCGCTGAGCACGTGGCTGGAGACCAGCACGGTGCGGCCCTCGCCGGCGTAGCGCGCGCAGGAAGCCGCGAAGCCAGGCGATCCCGGCCGGGTCGAGCCCGTTGGCCGGCTCGTCGAGCACGAGCACCGGCGGGTCGCCGAGCAGCGCCTGCGCCAGGGCGAGCCGCTGCCGCATGCCGAGGGAGAAGCCGCCGACCCGGCGCCCGCGCCGCCTCGCGTCAGCCCGACCTGGGCCAGCAGCGTCGTCCGCCCGGGCGGGGTCGATGCCGGCGGCCAGCGCCAGCACGCTGCAGGTGGTGCGCGGGCGGAGCGCCCGGGGTGGAAGTCCGAGGCCTCGAGGGCGGAGCCGACCACGCGGACCGGCCGGTCCAGGTCGCGGTAGGCCCGGCCGTCGACGGTCGCGCTGCCGCTGTGGGCGTGACCAGCCCGAGCAGGCAGCGCAGCGTGGTGGTCTTGCCCGACGCCGTTCGGGCCCAGGAAGCCGGTGACCACGCCCGGGCGCACCGAGAAGGTCAGGTCGTCGAGGGCGAGGGTGTCGCCGAACCTCTTGGTCAGCCCGACGACGTCGAGGCGATGCCCTCGACCGGCACGGCCGTGTCCACTTGCGCGGCCGGCTCACAGCCGCCGGACGAACACGTGGCCGCCAGCTCCAGGTCGATCTCGGCGGTCTCGCCGCCGCTGCCGAGCAGGACGCCCTCGGCGCCGCGGGCCACGGTGACCACCTTGTCGGGCAGCGCCCCGACGCGACGCAGCGCGGCCATCACCGGCTCGTCCTTCTGGAGCTCCTCGCTGATCCGGCGGATCATCACCCGGACGTCGTCGCCGTCCTCGTCGCACCTCGTCGAGCGGCTCGACGTCGGTCATGAAGTCCTCGCCGCCGCTGCCTGCTCCCCGAGCTCGTCGAGGCCCGGGATCGGGTTGCCGTACGGCGACTCGGTCGGGTGCCCGAGCAGCTCGACGAGCCGGCGCTCGACGGTCTCCGACATCACGTGCTCCCAGCGGCACGCCTCGGCGTGCACCAGCTCCCAGTCGAGACCGATGACGTCGGTGAGCAGCCGCTCGGCGAGCCGGTGCTTGCGCATCACCCGGGTGGCCAGCCGGTGGCCGTCCTCGGTGAGCTCGAGGTGCCGGTCGCCCTCGACGGTGAGCAGCCCGTCGCGCTCCATCCGCGCCACGGTCTGGCTGACCGTCGGACCGCTCTGGTGCAGCCGCTCGGCGATCCGGGCCCGCAGCGGCACGATGCCCTCCTCGACCAGCTCGTAGATGGTCCGGAGGTACATCTCGGTGGTGTCGATCAGGTCGCTCACCGGGCCATTCTTACGTACCTGCACGCGACCGCTGGCACAGTGGAGCCGTGCCCCGACCCCGACACCGCCGTGATGTGGTTCCGCCGCGACCTGCGGCTCGCCGACAACCCCGCGCTGCTCGACGCCTGCGCCGCGGACGGGGTGCTCCCGCTCTTCGTCCTCGACCCCGCGGCTGTGGGGCCCGGCGGGGCCGACCCGCCGTGCCTACCTCGCTCGCGTCAGCCTCCGCGTCCCTCGACGCGCTCGCTGCGGCAGCGGCACACGCACGCCTGTCGGTGCGTGCGGGGCGACCCGGTCGACGAGGTGCTGCTGGCCGCTCGGGCGGTGGGCGCCTCGCGGGTGCACGTCGCCGCCGACTACGGCCCCTACGGGCACCGGCGGCGACCGCGACGGTCGAGCAGGCGCTGGCCGCGCACGGCATCGACCTGGTGCGCACCGGCTCGCCGTACGCCGTGGCGCCCGGCCGCGTCACGAACGGCTCGGGTGACGGCGTACAAGGTCTACACGCCGTTCTCCAGGGCCTGGACCGAGCACGGCTGGCGCGGCCCCGTCGAGGCGCCGACCGGGGCGCACTGGCTGTCCCTCGACGACACCGTCGAACTGCCGGACCCGCAGCTGCCCGACGGGCTCGGCTGCCCGAGGCCGGCGAGCGCGCGGCGCTGCGCAGGTGGCAGGCGTACGTCGACGGACGGTCTCGACGACTACGACTCGGAGCGGGACCGCCCCGACCTCGACGCCACCTCCCACATGTCGGTGCACCTCAAGTGGGGCGAGATCCACCCCCGCACGATGCTCGCCGACCTGGCCGGTGACCGCCGGGCCGCCGTGAGCACCTTCCGCAAGGAGCTCGCCTGGCGGGAGTTCTACGCCGACGTGCTGTTCCAGCGCCCGGAGACGGCCCGCGAGTACCTGCGCGGGGAGTTCGCCCGCATGGAGTACGACGAGCCCGGCGAACGGCTCGACGCCTGGCGGCGCGGCCGCACCGGCTACCCCATCGTCGACGCCGGGATGCGGCAGCTGCGGGCGACGGGCTGGATGCACAACCGGGTGCGGATGATCGTGGCCAGCTTCCTGGTCAAGGACCTGCACGTCGAGTGGCAGCACGGCGCCCGGCACTTCATGCACTGGCTCGTCGACGGGGACCTCGCCGTCCAACCAGCACGGTTGGCAGTGGGTGGCCGGCTGCGGCACCGACGCCTCGCCGTACTTCCGGGTCTTCAACCCCGTGACGCAGGGCCGGAAGTTCGACCCCGACGGCGGCCTACGTCCGGCGGTGGGTGCCCGAGCTGGCCGACGTCGACGCCGGACCACGTGCACGACGCCGTGGATCGGCGCCGGACGGCCCGCCCGACGGCTACCCCGACGCCGATCGTCGACCATGCCGAGGAGCGCCGGGAGGCGCTCGACCGACTCGAGCGGATCAAGAAGTGAACGACACCGCTCACCATCGACCACCGCGGTTCCGCGGGCCGGCTCGCTCCGGGAACGGCGGCTAGACCGCCGGCTACTCTGGCCGAGCTGCTGGCGACCGGAGCCGCGCCCGCGACCGTGGAGGTGACGCTCCGCCGGCCGCCGCCGCTCGACGACCGCGATGTCGGTGGCCCGCCCGACGAGTCGGGTGCCGCAGCTGCCCGACGGCGACGACGGCGTCGCCGAGGCGCGGGAGGTCCACGAGGCGCTCCACCCCGTCGAGCGCGGTCGCCGCCCGACGTGGCGGCGGACGCGATGGCGTCGTACCCGGGGCTGCGCTCCCACCCCTTCCCCGGCTGCTTCGCCTGCGGGACCGACCGTGCCGAGGGAGACGGGCTGCGGATCTTCCCCGGCCCCGTCCCGGGCCGTGCCGACACGGTGGCGTCCCTGTGGGTGCCGCACACCTCCCTCGCCGTGCGCGGCGACGTGGTCGACCGCGGCGTCGAGCGGGTCGGCGTGCCGACCACCTGGGCCGCCCTGGACTGCGTCGGCGGCTGGTCGGAGGATCTCGAGGGGCGCCCGTGGTGCTGGGCCGGATGACCGCTCGCGTCGACGCGCTGCCCGTGGTCGGCGAGCCGCACGTGGTGGCGGGCGCCCGGCTCGGCCGCGAGGGCCGCAAGACCTTCACCGCGAGCACGTTCTACGACGCGGACGGCCGCGTGGTCGCGACCGCCCAGCACGTGTGGATCGCCGTCGATCCGGCCGCCTTCAACTGACCCGGGTGCACCCGGATCCCGCATCAGGTGCGCGAACCACGCGGCGGGCGGTAGAACTGAGGGCATGCCCTCCGAACCGATCCGGGTGTTCCTCCTCGACGACCACGAGGTGGTGCGCCGCGGCCTGCGGGACCTGCTCGAGGCCGAGGGCGACATCGAGGTGGTCGGCGAGTCCGGCCTCGCCGTCGAGGCCACCGCCCGGATCCCGGCCCTGCGCCCGCACGTCGCGGTGCTCGACGCCCGGCTGCCCGACGGCAGCGGGATCGACGTGTGCCGGGAGATCCGCTCGGTCGACCCGGAGCATCCGGGCCCTGATCCTGACCAGCTACGACGACGACGAGGCGCTGCTTCGCGGCGATCCTGGCCGGCGCCTCCGGCTACGTGCTCAAGCAGATCGGCGGCAACGACCTGGTCGACGGCGATCCGCCGGGTCGCCGGCCGGCCAGTCGCTGATCGACCCCGCCGCTGACCGCCAAGGTGCTCGACCGGCTGCGGCAACGGCGCCGGAGGAGCCCGAGGAGCTGCGCGGCTCACCGACCAGGAGCGCAAGATCCTGGCGCTGATCGCCGAGGGTCTCACCAACCGGCAGATCGGCGAGCGGATGTTCCTGGCCGAGAAGACGGTCAAGAACTACGTGTCGAGCATCCTGGCCAAGCTCGGCCTCGAGCGCCGCACCCAGGCCGCCGTGCTCGCCTCGAAGCTGCTCGGCTGAGCTGTAGCCCGCGGTGCTCCTGGCGCCCTGTGGAACGGTCCGCCGTCGTGGAGCCCGCGGGGGTGCCGCACGCCCGAGGCTCCCGCGGGCACGGCGGGCGGTCGCGGCGATCGGTGCACGGCCTCACCCGCCGCGCGGACACGGCAGGGGAGGCGCAGAGCGATGACCCAGACGGGGAACCCCGTGACCAGGCCATCGAGCTGGGCACCACGCTCGTCGACGCCGACGTCGTCACCAGCAGCGTCGCCCGCACGGCCTGGCGGTGCTGCGGCTCTCCTTCGGCTTCACGTTCCTGTGGGCCTTCCTCGACAAGCTGCTGGCGCTCGGCTTCCACACCGGGCTACGCGCCGAGGGCAAGCTGGACAGGTTCGGTCCGGGACGCCGCCTGGGTCAACGGCGGCAGCCCCACCGAGGGCTTCTTGACGTTCGGCGTCCCGGAGGACAACCCGTTCAAGGACCTGTTCACCTCGCTCGCCGGACAGGCCTGGGTCGACTGGCTGTTCATGCTCGGCCTGCTCGGGATCGGGCTCGCCCTGACCCTCGGCATCGGGATCGGGTCGCCGCGGCCATCGGCGCGCTGCTGTACCTGATGATGTACGCCGCCGTGCTGCCCCTCGAGAACAACCCGATCGTCGACGACCACCTGATCGGGGCGGTGGCCGTCGTCGTCCTGGCGCTGACCCTCGCCGGCGACACCTGGGGCGCCGGCCGGTCCTGGTCGCGCTCGGACCTGGTCCGCAGGTTCCCGGTGTTGCGATGACCCAGGACCCGCGACACGGCGCGCCCCCGGCACGGACCAGCCCAGCCCAGACCACGCCCCGGTCCTCGCCGCCGTCGACGGCTCGGACCTCCCCCACGCCGTGGTGCTCTGGGCCGCCGCCGAGGCTGCCCGGACGGCCGCCGACCTCGTGCTGGTGGCGGTCGCCGACGAGCACCACCTGCGCCACTTCGGTCGCGGCATCAGCCGTGGCCGCGCCGAGCACGCCCTCGCGTCCGCCCGCGAGGCGGCCGCGGCGGTGGTCGGCCACGAGCGCGTGTCCGCTCAGGTGCTGACCGGGGACGTGGACGAGACGCTGCTGAGCGAGGCCGGCCGGGTCGGGCTGCTCGTGGTCGGCAAGCGCGGCCAGCACGCCATCCCGCGGCTCCTGGTCGGCTCCACCTCGCTCGCCGTCGCCGGCGCCTGTCCCGTGCCGACCACGGTCGTGCCGGACTCCTGGACCCAGGCCGAGCACGAGGGCCACCCGATCGTGGTCGGAGTGCAGCCCGACCAGACCAACGCACGGCTGCTCGACCTGGCCTTCGACCGGGCCGGGCGGCTCGGGGTCCCCCTGGTCGCCGTGCACGGGCAGGGAGGAGCCCCCGGCGACCCGACGCGACCGACCCCGACGGACTGACCCGGCGCGGCCGACCGCGACGCGCACGGCCGCAGCCTGGAGGAGGAGCTGGCGCCCTGGCGGGAGCGGTTCCCCGACGTCGAGGTCCGACCGATCGCGAGCCAGAGCCACCCGGCGATGGCGGTGCTGGACGCCGCCGAGCAGGCCCAGCTCGTCGTGCTCGGCCGGCACAAGGACAGCCGCTTCAGCGGCTTCGGCTTCGGCTCGGTGACACGAGCCGTCCTGCACTACACGACCTGCCCCGTGCTCGTCGTCCCGACCGACGCCGACTGAGGATCACGGCCGACCGAGGATCACCGGAGGCTCACAGGTCGAGCGGGACCCACCACTCGACCCGGGTGCCGTGCGGTTCCTCGTCGAGCAGCCGCACCTGACCGCCGAGGTCGGCCGCCCGACGGCGTACGTTGCGCAGCCCGCTCTCGTGCGCGCTCGGCGGGCAGCCCCGACCCGTTGTCGGTGACCCGCAGCGCCAGCCGCCGCTCGCCGCGACTTCGACCTCGACGATCGCGGCGTCCGCCTCCGCGTGTCGCACGACGTTGGACAGCGACTCGCGCAGCACCGCCAGCAGCTGGGCGGGAGGTGTCCGGCGAGACCGCGCTGTCGACCGGCCCGCTGGTGCGCACCAGCGGGGAGAACCCGAGCGTCGGGATGTACTCCTTCACCACGCCGCGGACGTCGGCGCGCAGCGAGGCCTGGTGCGCGTGCTGCAGCTCGAAGATGGTCGAGCGGATGTCGCGGATCGTGACGTCGAGGTCCTCGACTGCGCCGTCGATGCCGGGCGCGGACCTCGTCGTCGCCGACCCGGCTGCGGGTCCCCTGCAGCTGGAGGCCGGTCGCGAACAGCCGCTGGATGACCAGGTCGTGCAGGTCCCGGGCGATCCGGTCGCGGTCGGAGACCAGCATCAGCTCCTCCCGGTCCGCGACGGCCTGGGCACGGTCGAGGGCCAGCCCGGCCTGGTCGGCGAACGAGAGCAGCAGCTCGCACTCGTCGGGGGGCAGGTCACCGCGCGCCGGGTCCGTCGGAGCACCAGAGACACCGGCGGACGTCAGGTGGGACCGCAGCGGAGCCAGCAGGTAGCCGCCACAGCGCCTCACCGCGCTCTCCTGGACCGGGTTCGACCCTCGCACGGCCACCGCCTCCAGCTCGGCGTCGAGCGACGGGAGCTCGGCCTCCAGCACCGCGGCTGCCACCCCGACGACGGTCACCAGCGCGCGACTGCCCTCGCGGCGTTGGACGACGCCCACGGCGCTCGCCCCGGTGACCCGCCTCGCGACGCCGGCGACCTCCTCGAGCGCCTCCTCCAGGTCCACCGGCGGCTGCAGCCCCTCCAGGATCTGCTCGGACGCCTCGAGCCACCGCCGCCGGCGCTCGTTGCGCGCGTAGTTGCGGGCGTTGTCGATCACCGACCCGGCCGCCGTCGCGAGCGCCTCCACGAGCATCTGGTCAGCCTGGGTGAACTCGTCGGCGTCGGTCTTCTCGGTGAGGTAGAGGTTGCCGAAGACCGTGCCGCGCACGCGGACCGGAACCCCGAGGAAGCTGTCCATGACCGGGTGGTTCTCGGGGAAGCCGACCGAGTTCGGGTGGGTCTTGAGGCTGCGCAGGCGCAGCGGCTCCGGGTGGTCGATGATCTGGCCGAGCAGGCCCCGTGCCGCGGGGAAGCGGGCCGATCGCCGCGCGCTCCCGCTCGGTCAGGCCGTGGGTGATGAAGTCGGAGAGGCCGCCGCTCGTGGTCGACGACGCCCAGCGCGCCGTACCGGGCCCCGGTGATGCGGCACGCGGCGCCCACGATCCGGTCCAGCACCGTGTGCGGGTCGAGGTCGGAGCTGATCGCGACGACCGCGTCGAGCAGCGCGTGCACGTTGGCCGGCAGGTCGAGCCGCGTCATGCCCGCAGCCTAGGGGAGGGCCGAGCACCGGTGGGCCGGTCGTCAGAGCGTCCGCCGCACCGGGCGCCATCGTCGGGTCGTCCAGTCCCGGCCGACCCAGCGTCCGGTAGGGTCGCGCCAGTCGAGCTTCAGGTACAGGTGCCGCTGGCCCTCGGCCCACGGCCGCGGGTCCCACGCACGCCGGATGTCGTCGACCTCGACGGGGTCCTCGACCAGCTCGCCGCGCCCGAAGGCGACCACGCTCCACCCCTGATGGGCGTCGTAGTCGAGGTGGTCGACCTCGAAGGCCAGCTCGGTGTTCCACCCGTAGGTGCCGAGCTCGCTGTACGGCGCCGTGCGGAACACGATGGCGTCGTCACCGTGCATGGCGTAGTTCACCGGGACGATCCTGGGTCCGACCGGGGTGGAGAGGGCTACACGTCCGATGATGTTGGTGCGCAGCAGGTCGAGGCACTCGTCGACGGTCAACTCGATGGGCATCATGGCTGGGCCTCCTTGCTCCCAGGGTCCGGCGTCTGCCGCCGGTGGGCACGGGTCTTAGGTCCCGCAACGCCCCGCCGTCGGCCCCCTGCGAGTCGATGCCGGGTCTCGTCGCGGCCGGTCCCCCGGCCACTACCTCGACATGGCGCGGGCGGGGACCGGATCGTCCCGACGCAAACCTCTTGAGGGCGCCCGGTGCTCCACGTAACCTGAGCGCACACGGGAAAGGAGGTGGTCCAGAAGTGAATTCTTTGCGGACTCGTGAGGTGGCTGCTTCCTAGCAGCGCACCGACCAGCACGGCCCAGACCCTCTGGCGTGCGCGCTGGTAATTCCAAGCAGTCACCCGGCCCGTGGGCGCTCCGGTGGTCCGACCGGAGAGCGAACCGCCTTCCCGATCTCGGGGAGCGGAACCCGCAACGCCCGCGGGCCGTCTGCATGTCCCCGGCCGGGCCTAAGGGGCCAGCCGCTCGGTGCGCCAGCGGTCCCCGCCGGTCGACCCGTCCCCGCCGGTCGAGCCGGTCGAGACCCGCTGGTAGCGCAGCCGGTCGTGCATCCGGCCACGCCGGCCCTGCCAGAACTCCACGACGTGGGGCGCGACGAGGTAGCCGCCCCAGTCGGTGGGCAGCGGCACGTCGCCGTCGCCGTCGCCGAACCGCTCTCCCACCTCGGCGTACCGCCGGTCGAGCTCCTCGCGCGAGCCGACCACCTCCGACTGGGGCGAGGCCCACGCGCCGAGCTGTGAGGCCCGCGGCCGGGTGGCGAAGTAGGCGGCGTTCTCCGCCTCGGCGAGCCGGCTCGCGGTGCCCTCGACCCGCACCTGCCGCTCGAGGTCGTGCCAGGGGAACAGCAGGGCGCAGGCCGGGTTCGCGTCGAGCTCGACGCCCTTGCGGGAGGCGTAGTTGGTGAAGAACACGAACCCTGCGCCGGTCCAGCCCCTTGAGCAGCACCGTCCGCACCGAGGGGACGCCCCCGGGCGTGGCGGTGCCGACGACCATCGCGTTGGGCTCGTGGAGGCCCGCCACGGTGGCGTCGTGCAGCCACCGCCGGAACATCGCGATCGGCTCGTCGGCCAGGTCGTCCTCGTGCAGACCACCCACGGCGTACTCACGACGCAGGTGCGCCAGCTCCCGCTCCTCACTCATGGCACCAACGTAGAGCGTGACGGCCCCCACCGGCTCGGGCATGATGAGGGAGTTTCGACGCCGGTCGACGAGGCACTCCTCGCCGGTGCGCCGCGCTCGACGAAGGGAAGTGACCCGATGGCCGAGGTCCAGCACGGGCTGGAGGGCGTCGTCGCCTTCGAGACCGAGATCGCCGAGCCCGACAAGGAGGGCTCCGCGCTGCGCTACCGCGGCGTGGACATCGAGGACATCGTCGGTCGGGTGCCGTTCGAGAACGTGTGGGGGCTCCTCATCGACGGCGCCTACACCCCCGGCCTGCCGCCCGCCGAGGCCTACAACATCCCGGTGCACACCGGCGACGTGCGGGTGGACGTGCAGGCCGCCATTGCGATGCTCGCGCCGGCGTTCGGGTTCCGGCAGACCTACGACATCAGCGTCGAGCAGGCGCGCGACGATCTCAGCCGGGTCGCGGTGATGGTGCTGTCGTACGCCGCCCAGTCCGCCCGTGGCCTGCACCGCCCCGTCGTGCCGCAGGCGGACGTCGACCGCGGCCGCACGCTGGCCGAGCGGTTCCTGATCCGCTGGAAGGGCGAGGCGGACCCCAAGCACGTCAAGGCGATCGACGCCTACTGGAGCAGCGCGGCCGAGCACGGCATGAACGCCTCCACGTTCACCGCCCGGGTGATCACCTCGACCGGCGCCGACGTCGCCGCGGCGTTCTCGGGGGCGATCGGGGCGATGAGCGGGCCGCTGCACGGCGGCGCCCCCTCCCGGGTCCTGGGCATGATCGAGGAGGTGGAGAAGCGCGGCGACGCCCGTGGCTACGTGCGGGAGCTGCTCGACGGCAAGCAGCGGCTGATGGGCTTCGGGCACCGGGTGTACCGCGCCGAGGACCCTCGCGCACGGGTGCTGCGGCGCACCGCGCGCGAGCTCGACGCCCCGCGCTACGAGGTGGCCGAGGAGCTGGAGAAGGCGGCCCTCGCCGAGCTGCGCGAGCGGCGGCCCGACCGCGTGCTCGAGACCAACGTGGAGTTCTGGGCCGCGATCGTGCTGGACTTCGCCGAGGTGCCGCCGCCGATGTTCACCTCGATGTTCACCTGCGCGCGGACCGGTGGCTGGTCGGCCCACATCCTGGAGCAGAAGCGCACCGGCCGGCTGATCCGGCCCTCGGCCGTCTACACCGGGCCGGCCAGCCGCAACGCCGACGAGGTGGACGGCTGGGACGCGGGGTGGGGCCGCGACGCGTGAGGGCGGGGGCCAATTCACTGGGTACCCAGTGAATTGGCCGCTCCCCACGGTGAACTCACCCCGGGAACCGGCAGATCGCCGTGGGATGCGGGGCCGTGCGCCGGGGGTCGGCGGCCCCGCCTAGGGTGCGGCCATGAGCACCGACGAGATCCGGGCCGTCTGGGACGCCGAGGCCGCCACGTTCGACGACGAGCCCGACCACGGGCTGCGCGACCCCGGCACGCGCGCGGCGTGGCGGGAGCTGCTGCTGGAGCACCTGCCCCCGGCCCCCGCCCGGGTCGCTGACGTGGGCTGCGGCACCGGCACGCTGTCGGTGCTGCTGGCCGAGGCCGGGTACGACGTCACCGCGATCGACCTGTCCCCCGAGATGGTCGCCCGCGCGCGGGCCAAGGCCGACGGGCACCGGGTCACGGTCGCGGTGGGCGACGCCGCGGCACCCGACCTGCCCGCCGGCTCCTTCGACGTGGTGCTCTCCCGGCACGTGCTCTGGGCGCTGCCCGACCCGGCCGCCGGGCTGCGCCGCTGGGTGGACCTGCTCGCCCCCGGCGGCCGGCTCCTGCTCGTGGAGGGACGCTGGTTCACCGGCGGCGGGTTGGCGGCGGCCGACGTCGAGGAGCTGGTGCGCTCGACGGGACGCGGTCTCTCGATACGCCACCTGCCGGAGGCGGTCTACTGGGGCAAGCCGATCGACGACGAGCGCTATCTGCTGGTCAGCGAGGCCTGAGCCCGCCACCGCTGCAGTGCGCACGCTCCGGCGGACCGGCGACGACGTTCCCCTGCAGACGACACCGCCGGCCCGCCGGCCCCCGTCCACATCGACGTCCGGTCGTCGGCGGCCGGGAAGCCGGGTAACGACGCGGACGACCCTCGTAACGGAAACTAGACGTTCCGGGGCTTCGCGGCCACCTGCCCGATGGTGCTAGGACCCGGACGGCAGCCGTTTGCCGTAGCAGCGCGACTTCGGCGACCACGCGTAGTGCCCGAACTTCGGCACCGGCTGGTAGCCCGACGACTCGTACAGCGCGATCGCCTCCGGCTGGGCGACACCGGTCTCGAGCACCATGGCACCGGCTCCCGCCTGGGCCGCGGTCCGCTCCAGGTGCGCGAGCACGACCCGGGCCAGGCCCATCCGGCGTCCCGCCGGGGCGACGTACATCCGCTTGATCTCGGCCGAGAGCGCACCCCCGAGCCGGTCGACGTCTGGTCGCAGCCGCCAGCCACCCATCGCCACCGGCACGTCCCCGAGGTGCCCGACGAAGAAGGCCCCGTCCGGCGGGTCGAACACGCCGGGCTCCAACGGGGTGCCGTCGGGCCCGCCGTAGCGGCGCACGTACTCGGCCTGCACCTCGGCGACCAGCACCTGGACCGCCGGGTCGGCGAAGGACACCCGCTCGATGTGCAGCACGGCTCACCGGCCGCCTGCGGTGTGGCTCGACATCTGTCCCGGTCTCCTCGGTCTGGTGGGCGGGTGACAGAATAGGCGCCGCACGTCGCTTCCGACTGCACTGACAACGAGGTCAGGTCACTCTCACTCCGAGACGACTGACGAGGTTCCCGTCGTGACCGACACGATCACCATCCCTGACCACCTCAAGCCCGCCGACGGCCGGTTCGGCGCGGGTCCGTCGAAGGTGCGGCCCGAGGCCCTGCAGGCGCTCGCCGCGACCGGCGACACCCTGCTCGGCACCTCCCACCGCCAGGCCCCGGTGAAGAACCTCGTGGGCCGCGTGCGCGAGGGCGTCTCCAGCCTGTTCTCACTGCCCGACGGCTACGAGGTCGTGCTGGGCAACGGCGGCGCCACCGCCTTCTGGGACATCGCCACCTTCGGTCTGATCCGTGAGCGCAGCCAGCACCTGTCGTTCGGCGAGTTCTCCTCGAAGTTCGCCTCGGCCGCGAAGGCCGCGCCGTTCCTGGCCGAGCCGAGCGTGGTCACCTCCGAGCCCGGGACCCGCCCGGCCCCGCGCGCCGAGCCGGGCGTCGACGCCTACGCCTGGGCGCACAACGAGACTTCCACCGGTGTGATGGCACCGGTCCGCCGCGTCGAGGGCGCCGACGACGACGCCCTGGTGCTGGTCGACGCCACCTCCGGGGCCGGCGGCCTGCCCGTGGACATCAGCCAGGTCGACGCCTACTACTTCGCGCCGCAGAAGAACTTCGCCTCCGACGGCGGTCTGTGGATCGCGGTGATGTCGCCGGCCGCCCTCGAGCGCGCCGCCGAGATCGCCGCGACCGACCGGTGGGTGCCGGCGTTCCTGGACCTGCCCACCGCGATCGACAACTCCACCAAGAACCAGACCTACAACACCCCCGGGGTCGCCACGCTGTTCCTGCTGGCCGAGCAGCTCGACTGGCTCAACGGCCAGGGCGGCCTCGACTTCGCGGTGTCGCGCACGACGGACTCGTCGAGCCGGCTCTACACCTGGGCCGAGAAGACCTCCTACACGACGCCGTACGTCGCCGACCCCGACGAGCGCTCACTCGTCATCGGCACCATCGACCTCGACGACGCGATCGACGCCGCCGCGGTCGCCAAGACGCTGCGCGCCAACGGGATCGTCGACGTGGAGCCCTACCGCAAGCTCGGTCGCAACCAGCTGCGGGTGGCGATGTTCGCGGCCATCGACCCGGCCGACGTCGAGGCGCTGACCGCGTGCGTCGACCACGTCGTGGAGCGCCTGACCTGAGGTCCGCGGTGACCGCGCCCGTCCGCACAGGAGACGGGCTCGGTCACCGGCTCCTGCTGGCGCGGCCGGCCTGCTTGGGGGCACCCGCGAGCATCCGGCAGACGGCACGCTCGAGGCCGCGCTGGCGGTCGTCCGGCGACCCGTAGCGCCGCCGCACTGCGGCCTCGATGGTGACGCCGTCCTCGTAGAGGTCGATCACCCGCGGGTCGACGTAGGAGCTGCGGGCGATCGTGGGCGTGTTGCCGAGGTAGGACGCGACCTCCTTCATGGCCCCGGACACGGCCCGGCGGCGCGACGCCTTCGTGTCGCCGGGCTCGTCGCTGGCGGCCAGCGCGGCGGCCGCGAGGACGGTGGCGTGCCAGGTGCGGAAGTCCTTGGCCGTGATGTCGCCGCCGGTCGCCTCACGCAGGTAGTCGTTGACGAGCACGGCGTCGAGCGGCGTCCATACCCGGACCTTCTTGTAGGCCAGCAGCCGGTCCCCGCCGCCCCGACGGCGCCGCATGGTCTCGACGGCGTCCATCGCGAGCGGGTCGTCGATCTCGATCTCGTGCTCGATCCCGGACTTGCCCTGGAACCGGAACACCAGCCGACCGCCGCGGGCGCGCACGTGCCGCTTCTCGAGCGTGGTCAGCCCGAAGCTGCCGTTGGCGTCGGCGTACGCGTCGCTGCCGATCCGGAAGTAGCCGAGGTCGAGCAGGCGTACGGCGGCGGCGCCCGCCCGTTCGACGGGCATCCCGTCGAGCGCCAGGTGCTCGAGGACGGCCGCGCGGGCGCGCGGCAGCGTCCTGGCCACGGCGGCCACCCGGTCGAACTTCATCTGGTCCCGCTTGACCCGCCAGTCGGGGTGGTAGAGGTACTGCCGCCGGCCGGCGGCGTCGACCCCGACGGCCTGGATGTGCCCGTTGCGCAGCGGGCAGATCCACACGTCCTCCCAGGCGGGCGGGATCACCAGGTCCCTGACCCGCTGCACGTCCTCGGGGGCCAGCCGGTCACCGCGCTCGTCGAGGTAGGCGAAGCCGCGACCTGCGCGACGGCGTGTCCAGCCCGGGCTGTTGGGGGACACGGTCCGCAGCCGGGGCATGGGAGATGGTTACCCAGCGCCGCGTGTCGTCATGCGCGCGGTCGCCCGCGGTCGGCCCGCCACAGCCGGCGCAGCGTGAGCCCCAGCCCCCCGAGGAGCACCAGCCCGGCCACGAGACGGAGCCCCGCCGCCGCCGGGCTCCGGTCGGGGCGGTCACCTCGCGGACGATCCTCGGCCGGGTCCGGAGCTCCGCCCGGCCCGACAGAGGCGGACGGCGTGACCGAGGGCGCCACCGTCGGCGACGAGCCCGGCTCGGCCGCCGTCGTCGGTCGGGTGAGCCGGCGCGGGACCGCGACCTGCAGCACGTCGGTCCCGACGCCCTCGCTGCTGACCAGCACCCGACCCGACGGGCTCACCGAGATCGCCTCGCCCTGCCGCTGCTCCGGGAGGTCGAAGGAGCCGCGTGCCTCGAAGCCGGGAAAGCTGAACACGGTCGCGGTGGCATAGCTGCGCAGCACCACGTGCCGCCCGTCGGGCAGGAACGCCCCGTCGGTGACCAGCCCGGGCACGGAGGCGAAGCGACGCAGCCGCGCGGGTGGGCCCGGCTCGGCGTCGGCCGGGACGGCGTACACGGTGCCCCCGAAGACCGTCTTGGACACGACGAAGAGCCGGCCCGTGCGGGGATGCGCCAGCAGCGTCTCGGCGTCGCGGGGTCCGTCCGGGTAGACCAGGTCGAGCCGGGGCGCGCCGGAGCCGGGACCGTCGGGCCGGACCCGGTAGAGCGAGACCCGCTCCCGGCGGGCCTCGTTGTCGCCGATGTCCGCGACCCAGACCACGCCCGGCGGACCGGGCGCGAGCGCCTCGACGTCGATCACGTCGTCGCGGGTGTACGTCGTCCGGCCGCGGGTGTCGCCGGTGCGCGGGTCGACCGCGTAGAGCACCGGCCCGGACCCGGAGTCGTTGGCGGTGTAGACCACCGTGCCGGCGTCGACCAGGCCGCTCGACTCGCTGATCTCCTCGTCGGTGAACGCGAACAGCGGGTTGGGCGCCTCCGCCGCGGCCGCGGCACCCGGCGTACCGGCGAGGAGGGCGGCGAGCGCGACCGCGCTACGCCAGCCGCTCATGCAGCCGTTCCGCCAGGGCCGGGTGCACGCCCCACGTGCGGGTGAGGTCGTCGTACTCCGCGCGCACCGCCGCCGAGGGCGCCGCCCCGGTGCGGACCGCGCGCAGCAGGGTGTTGCGCGGCGTGTGCTTGCTTTCCACGAACTCGATGACGTCGACGCGGTAGCCCACCAGTCGCAGCACGTCCGCGCGGACGGCGTCGGTCAGGGTGTCCGCGAACCGCTCCCGGAGGATGCCGTGCCGGGTGAGCAGGGAGTACGGCGCCGGCGTCGGGGCCCGGCGGAGCTGGGCGGCCACGTCGTGGTGGCAGCACGGCGCCGCGAGCACCAGCGTCGCCCCCCACTCCACGGCCCGGGCCAGCGCGTCGTCGGTGGCGGTGTCGCAGGCGTGCAGCGCCAGCACCACCTCCGGGGCCTCGGGCACGACCGCCGTGGCGATGTCGCCCTGCACGAACGTCGCGGTCGCCGCGATGCCGAGCTGCTCGGCGAGAGCGGCGTTGTGCTCCCGTGACTGCGCCTTCACGTCGACGCCGACGAGGTGGACCGGCAGCCCGCGCACCTCGGTGAGGTAGGCGTGCGCGGCGAAGGTGAGGTAGGCGTTGCCGCAGCCGAGGTCGACCACGCGCAGCGGCTCCTCGGGCGTGGGGGTGCGCAGCCGCCCCGACGCCAGGGCTCCGTCGACGGACGGCCCGAGGCTGCGCAGGAACTCCTCGACCTGGCGGTACTTCGCCTGCCGGCTGGGCTTGATCCGGCCCTCCGCGTCGGCGATCCCGACCGCGCGCAGCACGGGATGGTCCTCGGGCAGCAGCCGCGGCTTCCTGCGGTCGTGTGACCGGGTGCCGGCCTGCTCCGGGGGTGGGCCGTCGACCGCCTCCTCGCCCCCCTCCACGCCGGTCACACGAGCGGAGGTGTGCACCATCGCCTCGAGCTTCTTGGTGACCCTGACCTGGTGGGTCTCGGTGGTCGTCTCCACGTGCCAGTTGCCGAACGGCTCGTCGAGCAGGGCGTCGACGGCGTCGCGGGCGTCCGTCCCGGGCGCGTGGTTGCTCGTGTGCGCCTGCGTCTCGTCGTACGCCGTCACCTGCAGGTGCCTCCCCGCCTTCAGGTCGACGTACCGCAGCTCGACCCGCCGCCAGCGCGGCTGCCGTCCCTTCTGCCGCCCCGAGGCGACCGCTCTCACCAGCAGGCTCTCGTCGAGCAGCAGCGCGCGCATGCGGGCCAGAGCCCGCAGCAGCGGTTCGGAAGCCACGCCTAGCCCCGCAGGAGGGCGGCGACGGCGACGATCAGGATCAGCCCCACCAGGGCGGCCGGGATCACCATGCGGCGGTAGCGGGGGTTCATGGGGCCTGAGTTTATCCGTGGGGCCCGGACCGCCCGATCGCGCTATGGACCCACCCCCGGCGCCGACCTACGGTCGCGAACGAGGGGGACGGACCTCGAGGAGGAAACATGTTCATCCAGGTCATCCAGGGCAGGTGCAGCCGCCAGGACGAGATGCGCGCACTCGCCGAGCGCTGGCGCGAGGAGGTCGCCCCGGGCGCCATCGGCTGGCTGGGCGGGACCTACGGCTTCACCGACGAGGGCGAGCTGATGGCGGTCATCCGCTTCGAGTCCAAGCAGGCGGCCCAGGCCAACGCCGAGCGTCCCGAGCAGCAGGCCTTCTGGTCGCAGATGGAGCAGCTGTTCGACGGGCCGGTCGAGTTCCACGACTGCAACCGCGTGGTGATGATGATGGACGGCGGATCCGACGAGGCGGGCTTCGTCCAGGTCATCCGCGGCAGGCTCGACGACCCCGACGCGCTGGAGAGCGGCATGCGGGAGATGGAGACGATGCTGCACGAGGCACGCCCGGACATCATCGGCGCCACCTTCGCCATCGAGGACGACGGCGCCTTCACCGAGACCGTCGCGTTCACCGACGAGGCCGCGGCCCGGCAGGGCGAGAGCCGGGCGATGCCGGTGGCCGGTCCGATGCACGACGCGCTGGTCCGTTTCGACCACATGCTCCACGACGTGGAGTACCGGGACCTGCACGCCCCCTGGTTCAGCTCCAGAGCCTAGGCCCCGCGGCTCGGACTCCCCGAGGTCAGCGAGCCACGATCTGTGGGGCACGGACGCGCTTACGCAGCCGCGGCCGATCGTTGATCTCGGGGTCGAGCAGGCCCTGGCTGCGGCTGAACACGGCCGCGGCCAGCAGCACGCCCAGGATGGTGCCCAGGCCACCCCCGATGAGGGTCCAGCGGGCACCGAAGGTCTCCCCGATCCAGCCGACGATCGGCGCCCCGACGGGCGTGCCGCCCATGAAGATCATCAGGTAGAGCGCCATCACCCGGCCGCGCATCATCGCGGACGTGCCGAGCTGCACGGTCGCGTTGGCCGCGGTGATCATGGTGAGGGCGGTGATGCCGAGCAGCGGGGTCAGGAGCATGAACGTCAGGAACGTCGGCGCCAGTCCCGCCAGGATCTCGACCACCCCGAACGCCAGCGCGGCGAGCACCACGAGCCGGTAGCGCGGCCGGCCCCGGCGGGCGGCGAGCAACGCGCCGGTGAGCGACCCGACCGCCATCGTGGTCCCGAGCAGGCCGTACTCCGAGGCCCCCTTGCCGTAGACGTCGGTCGCCATCAGGGCTGAAGTCATCTGGAAGTTGAGGCCGAACGTCCCGGCGAAGAACACGATCGCCAGCACCAGCATCAGGTCGGGGCGGCCGCGGACGTAGCGCAGCCCCTCGCGGATCATGCCCTTGCCTCGCGCCACCAGCTCGGCGCTGTCGAGGTCCTCGGGGCGCATCCGCTGCAACGCGTGGATCACCGCGGCGTAGCTGAGGCCGTTGAGGATGATCACCCAGCCCGTGGCCGCCGCGCCCGACCCGAGGGCGGCGATGAGCACACCGGCCAGCGCCGGACCCACGATGCGGGCCGCGTTGAAGGAGGCGCTGTTGAGACCGACCGCGTTGGTGAGCATCTCCGGCTCGACGATCTCGCTGACGAACGACTGCCGGGCGGGTGCGTCGAACGCGGTGCCGATGCCGAACACGAACGCCAACACATAGACGTGCCACGGCTGCGCGGCTCCGGTCACGGCGAGGACCCCGAGCGCCAGGGCGGGGAGCGCCATCATCAGCTGCGTCACCTGCAGCAGCCGGCGCTTGGGGAACCGGTCGGCCACCACTCCGGCGTACGGCGACAGCAGCAGCATGGGAAGGAACTGCAGCCCGGTCGTGATGCCGAGAGCGGTCCCGCTGTTGGCGGTGAGCTGCAGGACCAGCCAGTCCTGCGCGACCCGCTGCATCCACGTCCCGGTGTTCGACACGACACCACCGGCTGCGTACAGCCGGTAGTTGCGGTTCGACAGGGCCTTGAACGTGGGACTCAAGCGTGAGCCAGCCTTTCTATGATCGGGACTGCCTGACGCAGCGTGTGGCGCTCCTCGGGCGTGAGCTCGCGCAGCCGGAGGGCCAGCCACGCGTCGCGGCGCTTGCGGTCCGCGGCGAGCGACTCCTCGCCCCGCGCGGACAGCGCCACCACGACCTGCCGGCCGTCGGTCTCGTGCGGACGGCGCACGACGTAGCCGCCCTCCTCGAGGCAGTTCACCGTGCGGGTCATCGACGGCGGGCTGACCCGCTCGATGCCGGCGAGCTGGCCGACCGTCGAGGCGCCGTTGCGGAACAGCGTGCCGAGCACCGACAGCTGCCCGATCGGGAGGAGCTCGTTGTCGGGATCGCGCTCGGCGCGGAGGCGCCGGCTCATGCGCGCAACCGTGACGCGCAGCGCCGATGCCAGCCCCGCGTCCGTCCGTCCGATCCGCTCTGTCTTCTGACCCATGTCGTTAGCATAACTCATTAGCGGCGCTAACAATTCCCGCGGATGTCAGCCGATGTCACGCCTCCGGAAGCCGAGAGCGCCGAGGGTGACCAGGGCAGCCGCCAGCAGTGTGAGTACGACGAGGGGGGTGATCGCCACGTCCTCGATGGGGACCTGGGGCAGGTGCTCGTACGGCGAGAGCCCCCGGAACCACTCGGGCAGCGAGAGCAGCGCGCCGAGCCAGCCGACCACGAAGGCCACGGCCATCAGCGCCCAGGCCAGCACGGTCGCCCGGGGGAGCCAGCCGATCAGCAGCACCGCCACCCCGACGAGGACCAGCACGGCGGGGATCTGGACCCAGGCGAGAGCGGTCAGCCGGAAGAGCGAGTCGGTCGACCCGCGCACCAGCGCGTCCGCGAACGCGGTCCCGAAGCCCCCCGCGGTCACGATGACGGCGACTCCCAGGCCCGTGACGACGAGCGGGTGCAGCAGGGCCCGATGACGAGGGACCGCCGTGGCCAGCACGGGCTCGAGCCGGCCGGCGCCCTCCTCCCCCCGCACCCGCAGGGCGGACCCGATGGCGAAGCCGGCGGCGCCGAGCCCGGTGAAGAGCAGCGCGGTCGCGAAGAGCGCGTCGGTGATGCTGCCGCCGGCCCGCTCGAAGTACTGCTGCAGCGTGGGGTTGTCGCGCACCATGGCGAGCATCTCGTTGCTGACCGAGCCGAACACGCCCCCGAGCAGCCCCACGCCCACGGCCCAGGCCACCACCGTGCCGCGCTGCAGCCGCCACGCCAGGCCGAGCGGCGAACCGAGTCCGGCGGCGGCCTCCGGCGGGCCGGGGCGGGCCGGGAGCAGGCCCGAGCCGAGGTCGCGACGGGTCGTCGACCAGGCCGCGAGCAGCAGGAGGGCCACGGCGGCCGCGACGGAGATCGCGAGCGGCCACCAGCGGTCGCCCTCGACCAGGCGCACCTGCTGCGACCAGCCCATCGGGGACAGCCAGGACAGGAAGCCGCCCCGGACGTCCCCCACCGCCCGCAGCGCGAACGCCGCACCGAGCACGGCGAGCGCGAGCCCGATCGCGGTCCGGGCGTGGGACACGAGCTGAGCCGAGAGGGCCGCCCCCGCGGCAAAAACGATCCCGAGCGCGGCGACCGAGGCGCCGTACAACAGCGCCTGCGGACCCGTGAAGCTTGCTGCCGCGACCGCGAGCGCGACCCCGGCCCCGACCAGGAGGGCGGCCAGGCTCGCGAGCACCACGGCCGCGGCGGTGCCGGCGTGCCGCCCGAGCACCGTCGAGGCGAGCAGCTCGGTGCGTCCGACCTCCTCCTCCCCGCGGGTGTGCCGGACGACGGTGAAGACGGCCATGAGCGAGACCCCGATCAGGACCGTCAGGCTGGTCTCGTAGACCACGATGCCCTGGATCGTGGTCAGCGCGTACGGCGGTCCGGCCATCGCGACGGTCGCGGCGCTGTTGCCCATGTTCTGGGCGTAGGCGGCGATCTCGGTGGGCGTGTCGTACGTCGCCGCGACCGCCACGGCCGAGGCGTAGGTGATGCCGACGAGCGCCAGCACCCAGACCGACAGCCGGACCCGGTCACGACGCAGCAGGAAGCGCAGCACGGTCCCCGTGCCCAGCAGGCCGGTCATCGGACCGGCTCCTCCACGACGTCGCCGAACTGGCGCAGGAACAGCTCCTCGAGCGTCGGCGGGTGGCTGACCAGCGAGCGCACCCGTAGCGGGGTCAGGTAGTCCATGGCCTCGTCGAGGTGCTCCGTGTCGACGTCGAAACGCACGTGACCGTCGACCCTCTCGACGTGTCGTACTCCCGGCACGAGCTCGAGGTCGTCGGCGGGCTGCTCGGTGGCGACGGCCACGGTCATCCGGGTCAGTGCGCGCAGCTCGGCGAGCGTGCCGCTCTGCACCACGCGGCCGGAGCGGATGATGCTGACCCGGTCGGAGAGCGCCTCGGCCTCGGCGAGGATGTGGCTGGAGAGCAGGATCGTCCGGCCCTGCTCCTTGCAGCTCGTGCACGTGCTCCTGGAAGACCGCCTCCATCAGCGGGTCGAGGCCGGAGGTCGGCTCGTCGAGCAGCAGCAGCTCGGCGTCGCTGGCCAGCGCCGCGACCAGGGCCACCTTCTGCCGGTTGCCCTTGGAGTAGGAGCGGCCCTTCTTGGTCGGGTCCAGGTCGAAGCGCTCGAGCAGCTCGGCACGGCGGCCGGGGTCGACGCCCCCGCGCATCCGGCCGAGCAGGTCGATGACCTCGCCGCCGGTGAGGTTCGGCCACAGGTTCACGTCGCCGGGCACGTAGGCGAGCCGACGGTGCAGCTGCGCCGCGTCGCGCCAGGGGTCACCGCCGAGCAGCGTGGCCTCCCCGGAGTCGGCCCGCAGCAGACCGAGCAGGACCCGGATGGTGGTGGACTTGCCCGACCCGTTGGGCCCGAGGAAGCCGTGCACCTCGCCCGTCGCCACCTCGAGGTCGAGTCCGTCGAGGGCGCGGGTGCTGCCGAAGGTCTTGACCAGCCCGCGGGTGGAGATCGCCGTCGTCATATCCCCATCGAAGCACAAGTTTCACAACATTGTGAATGTTTTGAAGGCTATGATTCCTCCATGCCGTCACACCCCACTGCCCCCGCGTCGACTCAGGACCACGAGGCGCTGCTCCTCGCCGTCGAGCATGTCGCGGGGCTCCTCGCGGAGTCCGGAATGCCCCGCATGGCCGCCCGGGTCTTCGCCTACGCCCTGGCTGAGGACTCCGACCGCTACACCGCGGCCGACTTCGCGGAGGGGCTGCGGGTCAGCCCGGCCGCGGTGTCCGGCGCGGTGCGCTTCCTGACCTCCACCCGGCTGCTGTTCAAGCAGCGCGCACCCGGCTCCCGCGCGGACCTCTACCGCGTGTACGACGAGGACGTCTGGTCGACGATCACGGCCGCCCGGCTGCCGATGCTCGAGGTCTGGGAGAAGTCCGTGCGGGAGGCCGCCGAGACCGTCGGCGCCGACACCCGCGGCGGCCGCCGGCTGCTCGAGACCGAGGAGTTCTTCCGGTTCACCCGCGTCGAGACCGAGGCGATGATCCGCCGGTGGAAGGACCACCGCCGCGGTCTCGACGGCGGGGCTCAGCCGATCAGCTGACGGACCGGGTCGATCGCGAAGTAGACCACGAACAGCGCCGAGACCACCCACATCAGCGGGTGCACGTGTGCGGCCTTGCCGCGCACCGTCTTCACCAGCACGTAGGCGATGAAGCCGGCGCCGATGCCCACCGAGATCGAGTAGGTGAAGGGCATCAGCGCGATGGTCAGGAAGGCCGGGATCGCGATCTCCAGGTCGTCCCAGTCGATGTTCTTGACCTGCTGCATCATCAGGAAGCCGACCAGCACGAGCGCCGGCACGGCCGCCTCGTTGGGGATCACCTCGACGAGCGGCGTGAACACCGTCGCGAGCAGGAACAGCAGGCCGGTCACGACGCTGGCCAGACCCGTGCGGGCCCCCTCGGCGACCCCGGTCGCGGACTCGATGTAGGAGGTGTTGCTGGAGATGCCGGCGGCACCGCCGGCGGCCGCCGCGAGGGAGTCGACCACGAGGATCCGCTTGGTGTTCGGCGGCGCACCCTGCTCGTCGAGCAGGCCCGCCTCCGCGCCGATCGCGGTCATCGTGCCCATCGTGTCGAAGAAGTCGGCCAGCATCAGGGTGAAGACGAAGAGCACGGCCGCCACCAGCCCCACGCGCTCGAACGAACCGAGCAGCGAGAACTCGCCCAGCGTCGGGAACGACGGCACGTCGACCACCGCGTCCGGCAGCGCCGGCACGTTGAGGTTCCAGCCCTTGGGGTTGAAGGCGCCCTCGGCCCCCACCATCGGGCCGATCTTCGCGATCGACTCCACGACGATCGCGATCACGGTGGTGACGGCGATCGAGATGAGGATCGCGCCCTTCACGTTGCGGACGAACAGCGTCACCATCAGCACCAGGCCGATCACGAACACCAGCACCGGCCACCCCACCAGGGCGCCCCCGCTGCCGAGCTCGACGGGCACCGGGCCGACGCCCGTGCGCCGCACGAAGCCGGCGTCCACCAGGCCGATCAGCGCGATGAACAGCCCGATGCCGACGCTGATCGCGATCTTGAGCTGCGCCGGCACCGCGTGGAAGACCGCCGTGCGGAAGCCCGTCAGCACCAGCACCAGGATGACCAGCCCCTCGAGGACCACCAGACCCATGGCGTCCGCCCAGGTCATGCCGGAGGCGATCGAGAACGCGACGAACGCGTTCAGCCCGAGGCCGGTCGCCAGCGCGAGGGGGTAGTTCGCGACCAGGCCCATCGCGATGGTGAGCACACCGGCGACGAGCGCGGTGGTCGCCGCGATCGCCGCGAAGTCGCCGCCGCCGAGCAGCTGCCCGTCGGCGTCCTGCGCCCCGAGCAGGATGATCGGGTTGAGCACGATGATGTAGGCCATCGTGAAGAAGGTGACGACCCCGCCGCGCACCTCACGGCCGACGTCGGAGCCGCGCTGGGAGATCTTGAAGAAGGCGTCGAGCCGGCCGCGGGACCCGCGGCCGACGGTCGAGCCAGGCTTGGGGGTCGGGGGGACAGTGTCCACGCTGGGACTCCTCGCGTGCGCAGGGGGCGGGGGTGCCGGCAGCGGGACGGCGACCCGGCGACCGGTCTCGTCCCGGGCCGTATCCTGCCAGATGCCTCGATCGGCGCCGACGTGGCGCGCGCGGGGTGCCTCGACCGGCCGGCCGGGGCGTCCCTCGTCACCGGGCGCACCGGCCGCCGGGATAGATTCGAGGGGTGGAGCAACCCGAGGAGCAGCCGGAGGTCAAGACCCACGAGATCGGCAAGCGCACCTACATCGTCGCGGACGTCGACCCTCTCGACGTCGACGGCGTGCGCACGGTGGCGGTCGGTGCGGCCCTGTGGCTCGTCGGCTTCGTGCTGCTGCTCCCGTTCGCCGGCCGGCTCGCCGACACCGACCGGCTGTGGTGGCTGTGGACGTGCCTGGCCGGGTTCGGCCTCGGCGTCATCGGCTGGGACTACTGCCGGCGCCGCCGCAACCGCCGCCAGAACCGGCCGCCGGGCCGGGTCCCGCTGGACCCCACCAACTGAGCCGCCGACTTGTCAGAGCGTGGGTACGCCGGGGCGCCGTGACGCCCTGACAACCCGGCGGGTCAGAACGTCTCGAGCTCGTCCCAGGTGAGCGTGTCGAGGACCGGCTCGGGCAGCGGCTGCGGGCGGCTCTTCTTGCTCAGCTGGGCCTCGCTGTGCGCACCGCAGCCGTGGTCGAAGGAGACCACCCGGCCGTCGTCGTTGGCGAAGGCGTTGGCGCACACACCGAAGGACAGCGACAGCGGGCCGGCCAGCCGCACCAGGAAGCCGCAGGTGTCGCACGTGCCGGGGGCGGACTGGGCGATCGGCGCGTCCGGGCCGTGCGACCCGTCGTACCAGCGCTGCGCCGCGAGGTCGCGGCCCTCGAGGGAGAGCACCCGGCTCCGACCGAGCCCCATCTCGAAGGCAACCTCGCGCACGGAGTCCTCGTCGACGACGTCGTCGCCGGCGGTGTAGCCGGGCACCAGCCGCTCGTCGTCCTCCTCGGTCGGCAGCAGGTCGCCGGGCCCGAGGTCGCCGGGCTTGATCCGCTCGCGCCAGGGCACCCAGGTGGGGGCCACGATCGCCTCGTCGCCGGGCAGCAGCACGATCTCGTCGACGGTGACGGTCTTCTGGCGGGGCGCGCGGGCCACCGTGACGGCCCAGCGCCACCCCTGGTAGCCGGGGCGCGGGCACGCGAACAGGTGGGTGACGACGCGCTCGTCCTCGGCGAGATGTCCGAGGTGGTCGCCCACGTCGCCGCCGTCGACGGACTCCAGGAGCGCGGCGCGGGCCGCGTCGACCGCGCGGACACCGATGGTGTCCGCCTTCCGGGTCGCTGCTGCCGTCGTCACGAGGGGAGATTGTTCCCTAAGCACCCGCCGATTGTCGCGCCGGGTCGACGAACCGGTCACCGACGGCCGGGCAAGATGGGGGCATGTCGCCGCAGGACCGTCGCCCGCCGCCCGGGCCCGACCCCGCCGGCGCAGGCCACGCCCCGCCCGGCGACGAGGGCCCGCACGCCGACGCGTCCGGGCCGCATGAGCCCACCCGGCGGGGACGCCTGGGGGCCGCGGGACGCGGGGTGGGTCGGGGGTCGGCCGGGCCGCGGCCGTCTCGGGCCGCGGGGTACGCCGGGTCGGCACGGCCACCGGCTCCGCCGCGGGCTACACCTTCCGGCAGGCGCGGCGGGCCACGCACGCCGAGGGGGCCGGGCAGAGCGGGCTCTCCCGGCTCATCGAGCTGCACGCCTTCAACGCCGCCGGCGACACCGCGGTGGCGATCTCGCTGGCCGGCACCCTGTTCTTCCAGGTGCCCACCGAGCAGGCGCGCGGCCAGGTGGCCCTGTTCCTCGGGCTCACCCTGCTGCCGTTCGCGATCGTGGCGCCGCTCATCGGGCCGTTCCTTGACCGCTACAGCCACGGTCGGCGCTGGGCGGTCGGGGCGACCATGGCCGTGCGCGGTTTCCTCTGCTGGGTGCTCGCCGACGCCGTCGCCACCGGGTCGGCCGTGCTGTTCCCGGCGGCCCTCGGCTGTCTGGTCGCGTCGAAGGCCTACACGGTGACCCGCGCCGCCGCCGTACCGCGGCTGCTGCCCGAGCAGCTCAACCTCGTGAAGGCCAACGCCCGGATCTCCCTGGCCGGGGTCGCCGGCGCCGCCGTGTCCGCACCGCTGGCCGTGCTGGCCTCGCAGCTCGGGTCCCAGTGGTCGTTGCGCTACGCGTTCGCCGTGTTCGTGGCGGGCACCGTGCTGGCGGTCCTGCTCCCGGCGAAGGTGGACCACGCCGCCGGGGACCGGGAGCCGCTCTGGCGCCGCCGGCCGATGCGCGGCGTCCCCCGGCCCGTGGTGCTGGGCCTGCGGAGCAACGCCGGGATCCGACTGCTGTCGGGCTTCCTCACGCTGTTCATGGCGTTCCTGCTCCGCGACGCGCCGTTCCCGGGCTGGGAGGCCCGGCCCGAGCTGCTGATCGGACTCGTCATCGGTGCGGCGGGCCTCGGCGGCGCCGTCGGGATCGCCCTCGCGTCCGTGCTGCGCAGCGTGAGGCCCGAGATCACCGTGGTCGTCGCGCTGGTCGCCGGGGCGGTGGTGACCACGGTGGTCGCGTTCCTCTACGGACTGCCCACCGCCGTTCTCCTCGGTCTCACCGCAGGGCTCGCCCAGACCTTCGGCAAGCTGTCGCTGGACGCGCTCATCCAGCGGGACATCCCCGACCAGACCCGCGCCAGCGCGTTCGGCCGGTCCGAGATGCTGCTCCAGCTGTCCTGGGTGGCCGGCGGCTTCCTCGGCATCGCGCTGCCGCTGGACGCGCAGATCGGGCTCGGCGTCACCGCGGCGGTCCTCGTCGCCTGGGCGGCCTTCGTCGTCATCTCCACGCGCGGGGACCGGCGCGACGCCGCCACCGTCCGGCCCGCTGACCACCGACCGAGCCCGGGCTCAGAGCTCCAGCTCGTCGGCGAGGGCGCGCAGCAGCTTGGCGGTCGGCTTGGCCGTCTTCGGGATCGGGGTGCCGGCCGTTGCGGTAGCCCTGCTCGAGGTTCTCCAGGAGCCGGTAGAGGTCCTCGACGATGTTGACCATGTCCGCGGGCTTCTTGCGCAGCGCCTTCGACACCGACTGGGTCGGCTCGAGCAGCCGGACCTGCAGGGCCTGGTCGCCCCGGCGGCCCTGCACGATCCCGAACTCGACGCGCGTGCCGGCCTTCAGCGTCGGGACGCCCGCGGGCAGTGCGTCGTTGCGGACGTAGACGTCGCCGCCCTCGTCCTTCGACAGGAAGCCGAAGCCCTTCTCGGCGTCGTACCACTTGACCTTGCCAGTCGGCACGAGTCTGACCTCTTCTGATTCGGTCCGCGGTGGCCGCGGATGCTGCGGGTGCGAAGGTCCAGCCTACGGCGCGGGTGCGCCGCGGCTCATCTCGGTTGTCGGTGCCGCCCGGTGTCCGCGAGCCGCTCGTTCATCGACCCCGACCGGAAGCCGCGCGGGTCGACCTCGGCGGCCGGGAAACCGGCCCCCACGACGGCGGCCAGCACGACGGGAGCTCCGGACCCGGCCGACGACCTCGGCGTCGACCTCGAGGCTGGCCCGCTCGCCGAGGTCGCGCACCCGCAGGTCGCGCACCGCCAGCCCCGCGTCGCGCAGCGCGGCCCGGGCCGCCACCTCGGCGCGCTCCACCCGGGCGAGCCGGTGCGGGCTGACCTCGATCCCGTAGGCGACCCGCGAGGACAGGCAGGCGGCCGCCGGCTTGTCCCAGGTCGGCAGGCCCCACTGCCGCGAGGCGGCGCGGACCTGGGCCTTGGTCAGGCCGGCGTCGAGCAGCGGCGTCACCGCCCCGCGCTCGGCGGCGGCGCGGATGCCCGGCCGGAAGCCGGCGACGCCGTCGTCGGCGTTGGTGCCGGTGGCGACGGCCGCCAGCCCGTGCTCCTCGGCCAGCGGACCCAGGACGTCGAGCAGCTCGGCCTTGCAGAAGTAGCAGCGGTCGCCGCCGTTGGCGCGGTAGCCCTCGCGCTCCATCTCGCGGGTGCGCGGCGTCAGCACCCGCACCCCCAGCGACTCGGCGAGCTCCCGGGCCGGGCCCCGCTCGGCCGCCGGCAGCGAGTCGCAGTACGCCGTGGCCGCGGCGACGTTCGCGGCGCCCAGCGCGCGGACGGCGGCGGCCAGCAGGAACGCGCTGTCGGCGCCGCCGGAGAACGCCACCAGCAGCGAGCCGAGGCGCCGCAGGTCCGGCCTCGAGGGCGGCCAGCCGCGTCTGGAGCACGTGGTCGTCGAGCCAGGCCGGGAAGTCCTCCAGGCTGTCGAGCACCACGTCGGTGCCGGCGTCGCGCAGCTCCGCCGCCGTGCTGCCGCCGGTCAGGACCGAGACGCTGATCGCGTCCGCCGCCCGGGCGCCCTCCACGTCGTGCACGTGGTCGCCCGACGTAGACCGAGGCACCCTGCTCGCTCAGCACGGCGGCCTTGCCCACCCCCCAGACCTCGCCGGCCAGGTGGTCGACGTCGAAGACCGAGCGACTCGAGGTGCAGCCGGGCGTTGGGGGTGTACTTGCCGGTCACCAGCCACGCGTGCTGCCACCGAGCCGGCGTACCGCGGCCACCGCCTCGTGCGCGCCGTGCAGCGTCGGGTCGGCGGCGATCGCGTGGCGGGGTAGCGCGCCCGGAACCGGTCCACGACGCCGCCGACCTGGTCCTGCGGCGACGTACGGCTCGAGCAGGTGGTCCAGCGGGGGGCCCAGCCGCTCGCTGACCGCGTCCACGTCGACCGCGACGCCCGGTCTCGGCGGCCAGCGCCCGCAGCGTCGCGGCGAAGCCGGGCCGGGTGTCGATCAGCGTCATGTCGAGGTCGAAGCCGACGACGAGCGGGGCGGGGGAAGTCACCGCGCCACTCTACGAGGGCGGCGGAATGACCGAACCGTTGAATTCCTCCGCCGCCCCTGCGAGATGGTGGGTCCGTCCGTCGCACCCCGACCAGCGTCGAGAGAGGTCAACCGTGGCCGCCCCGTCCAACCGGCGCACTCCCGTGGGCCTCGCGCTCGCGCGTGCGCTCGCGGTCCTCACCGGCACGGCCGTGCTCGGCGCCTCCCGGCCGCACCCGGCGGCGCCCCGGGCGCAGGCGGCGGTCGACCCGACCCGGCCACCGGGGAGGGGCTGTACGTCGTCACGCTCGCCGGCCAGCCCTCGGCCGCCCACCGGGGCACCCGTCCGGACGCCGGCGAGCGGTTCGACCGGACCCGGCCCGCGGCGCGCGGCACCGGACGCGGCTGCTCGACCCGTCAGCGCGCGGTGCTCGCCGACGTCGGCGACCCCGACGTGCTCTACCGCTACACCACGGCGCTCAACGGGTTCGCCGCCGCGCCTCGACGGACAGCAGGTCAAGCAGCTGCGGGCGCCGCGACGACGTCGCTGCTCGTCGAGCGGAGCGTCGGCGACCCACGGCGGCCGCCCGGACACCCCGGACTACCTCGGTCTCGACCGCCGCGACGGACCCTGGCGGCAGGCCGGCGGCCCCGCGAAGGCAGGACGCGGCACCGTCGTCGGCGTCGTCGACACCGGGATCTGGCCGGACAACCCCAGCTTCGCCGGGCTGCCGCAGCGGGCCCCCGGCACCGCCCGCGGCCTGCCCGGCTTCCACGGCGCCTGCGCCCCCGCCGATGAGCTGGGACCCGTCCGACTGCAGCGACAAGCTCGTCTCCGCCCGCTGGTTCGTCCGCGGCTTCGGCGAGGACGCGCCTGGCCAGCACGGAGCACCTGTCGCCGCGGGACGCGACCGGCCACGGCACGCACGTGGCCTCCGCGGCCGTCGGCCGTCGCGACGTCGGCGTGCAGATCGAGGGCCAGTCGTTCGGCCGCAGCAGCGGGATGGCACCCGGCGCGCGGCTCGCCGTCTACAAGGCGTGCTGGACCGCCCCCGACCCCGCCGACGACGGGTGCGCGACGGCCGACGCGGTGGCCGCGGTCGACCGCGCGGTCGCCGACGGCGTCGACGTGATCGGCTTCGCCGTCGCCGGGTCGGACGACCCGCACGACTCGCTGTCCCGCGCCTTCCTCGGCGCCTCCGCGGCGGGGGTCTTCGTCGCCGCGGCGGCCGGCAACGAGGGGCCGGAGGCGGGGACCGTCCGCAACGCCGCCCCCTGGGTCACGACGGTGGCAGCCGGGACCTCGCACGTCTACGAGGGCTCGGTGCGGCTGCCCGACGGGTCGGCGTACGACGGTGCCATGACCGCCGACGCGGCGGTGCCCGCGACCAGAGCCGTCCTGGCCGCCGACGCCGCCGCCGCGGCGCGTCCCGCGCTCCGCGGCCGCACGCTGCGAGAACGACACGCTCGACGCGGCCGCCGTGCAGGACGCCGTCGTGGTCTGCCGGCGGGGAGTCACCGCCCGCGTCGACAAGTCCACGACCGTGGCCCGCGCCGGCGGGGTCGGCATGGTGCTGGCCAACACCGGCCCGGACAGCGTGGACGGGGACGTGCACGCCGTGCCCACGGTCCACCTCCCGTCCGACGCCGCCGCGGGCCGTGACGGCGTACGTCCGGGACGCGGGCGCCGACGCGCGCCTCTCGCTCGTGCCCGCCGGCGACCGCGACCTCGACCGCCCGGACGTCGCGGCGTTCTCCGGCCGCGGCCCGGTGCCCGGCGGAGACCTGCTCAAGCCCGACCTCGCGGCTCCCGGCGTCGCGGTCCCGGGGGCGGTCGCACCGCCCGCCAGCTCCGGGCGGCTGTGGGACCTGCGCTCGGGCACGTCGGTGGCCACCGCCCACGTCGTCGGGCTGGCCGCGCTGGTCCGAGGGGTGCACCCCACCTGGTCCCCCGCGCAGGTGAAGTCGGCGATGATGACCACCGCCGGTGACACGGGCGACCGCTCACCGTTCGCGCAGGGCGCCGGCCAGGTCGACCCGGGGCGGTTCCTCGATCCGGGCCTGGTCCTCGACAGCGGCCCGGCCACCTGGCGCGCGTTCCTGCGCGGCGAGGTGCGCCCGCACGACCTCAACCTGCCCTCCGTGGCGGTGGGCCGGCTGGTCGGCCGCACCACCGTGGTCCGCCGGGTCTCCAACGTGTCGTCGACCACCGAGACCTACACGGCGTCGGTCACCGGGCTCCGCGACGTCACCGCGCGGGTCCGGCCCGCCACGGTCACGCTCGACCCCGGCGAGTCCCGGCGGGTGCGGATCCGGCTGGTCGCCGGCCCCGAGGCACCGGTCGACGGCTTCGACACCGGGATGCTCACCTGGACGGGTCTGAGCCACCAGGTCCGGGTGCCGCTCGCCGTCCGCACCATGGCCGTCTCCGCACCCGGCGAGGTCGGCGCCTCGGGCAGCGCCGGGTCCCTCGAGGTGACCGGGCGCAGCGGGCGGGGAACGCCCGTCGAGCCGATCGCCAGCGGGCTGGTCCCGGCCAACCCGGTCGGCCTGTCCCTGCGCCCGGGGCCGTTCGACCCGTCCGCCCCCGAGGTGGACGACGACACGTTCGCCACGGACCTGTCGGTGCCCGACGGCACCGAGGCGCTGCGGGTGGAGGTCGCGGGGAGCAACGGCGGCGACGACCTGGACCTCTACCTCTACCGGGACGACGCCCTGGTCGACGCGGCGACCGGGGGCGCCGCCGACGCGGTGATCACCCTCGAGGCTCCCGATCCCGGTGCCTACCGGCTGGTGGTGCAGGCGGGCCGGGCCGGCAACGGCGCGGCGGCGACGGCGCAGCTGACCACCTGGGTCGTGGCCCGCAGGGGTGGCAGCCCGATGACGGTGACGGCGGGACAGCAGCCGACCGGCCCCGGCGGCGAGTTCGGCTACACCGTCTCCTGGCGGGACCTCGACCCGACGCAGCGGTGGCTGGGCGTGGTGCGCTACCCGGGCACCGACCGCCGCACGCTGGTCCGGGTCAACTGAGCCCCAGCCGCTCCGCGGCCTGCTCGCGCATCTCCACCTTGCGGATCTTGCCGGTGACCGTCATCGGGAACTCGTCCACGACCATCACGTAGCGCGGGACCTTGTAGTGGGCGAGCCTGCCCGACGCGAACTCCCGGACCGCGTCGGCGTCGAGGGGCTCGGCGCCGTCACGCATCTTGACCCACGCGCACAGCTCCTCGCCGTACCGCTCGTCCGGTACGCCGATCACCTGCACGTCCTCGACGTCGGGGTGGGTGTAGAGGAACTCCTCGATCTCGCGCGGGTAGATGTTCTCCCCACCCCGGATCACCATGTCCTTGATCCGGCCGACGATGTTGCAGTAGCCGTCCTCGCGCATGACCGCCAGGTCGCCGGTGTGCATCCAGCCGTCCTCGTCGATGGCCTCGGCGGTCTTCTCCGGCTCGTCCCAGTAGCCGAGCATCACCGAGTAGCCGCGGGTGCAGAACTCGCCCGCCTCACCGCGGGGCAGGGTCTCCCCGGTGGCCGGGTCGACGATCTTGACCTCGACGTGCGGGTGCACCCGCCCGATCGTGGCCGTGCGGCGGTCGAGGTCGTCGTCGCTGCGGGTCTGGCAGGACACCGGGGACGTCTCGGTCATCCCGTAGCAGATCGACACCTCCGCCATGTGCATGTCGTCGACGCACCGCTTCATCACCTCGACCGGGCAGATCGAGCCGGCCATCACCCCGGTGCGGAGGGTCGAGAGGTCGAACGACGCGAAGTCGGGATGGTTCTGCATCGCGATGAACATCGTCGGCACGCCGTACACGCCCGTGCACCGCTCGTCCTGCACCGCCTTCAGGGTGATCCCGGGGTCGAAGCCCGGCGCCGGGATCACCATGCACGCGCCGTGCGTGGTGCAGCCCAGGTTCCCCATGACCATCCCGAAGCAGTGGTAGAAGGGCACCGGGATGCAGAGCCGGTCCTGCTCGGTGAAGTTGATCAGCCCGGTGGTGAAGTAGCCGTTGTTGAGGATGTTCCGGTGAGAGAGCGTGGCGCCCTTGGGGAACCCGGTCGTGCCGGACGTGTACTGGATGTTGATCGGGTCGGTGTTGGACAGGCCGGTCATCCGCGCGGCCAGCGCGTCCTCGCCCACCTCCTCCCCCTCCTCCAGCAGCCCGTCCCAGTCCGCGGTGCCGATGAAGACCGTCCGCTCCAGCACCAGGTCACCGGAGGCCGAGCCCGTGGCCGTGACCTCGTCGACCATCGCCCGGTAGTCGCTGGTCTTGAACTCCGTCGCCGAGAACAGCAGCCGCAGCCCGGACTGGTTGAGCACGTAGGCGAGCTCGTGGGTCCGGTAGGCCGGGTTGACGTTCACCAGCACGGCCCCGACCTTCGCGGTGGCGAACTGCACGAGCGTCCACTCGGCGCAGTTCGGGGACCAGATGCCGACCCGGTCACCCTTGGCGATGCCGGCCCCGATCAGCCCGCGGGCCAGCCGGTCGACGTCGCGGTCGAGCTCCGCGTAGGACCAGCGGCGCCCGGAGGCCACCTCGACCAGCGCCTCCCGGTCGGCGTGCTCGCGGGCGATGCGCGCGAAGTTGTCGCCGATCGTCTCCTCGAGGAGGGCGGGCGTCGTCTCGCCGCGGGCGTAGGACTCGGTCGCAGTCTCCATGGCTCTGGACCCTAGTCACGGCGAGGGGCCCTGTTAACCCTCGGCCCGCTTCAGCAGGCCTCGGGCAGGATCGCGTCGAAGTACGCCGCCACCTCGTCGTCCCCCCAGCCGCGGGACTCCCGCAGGCCGCGCGCCAGCGTCGAGAGGTACGCCGGGGACGGCCGGTTGTGCTCCACGTGGTCGATCCCGTGCGGGGAGGTGAACGTGAGCTGCGGGAAACCGTCGTGGCGACCCACCTCGACGAGGGTCTCGTAGCGCCCGGGACCGACGTGGTGGCGGCCGGCCTCCAGCGGACCCGCGACGACCTCTTCGAGCGGGTCGCCCTCCTGCGGCACGCGGTACATCTCCTGCGCCGCGATGTCGGCGAACTGAGCGGTGGTCACCAGGTAGCCGCGGGCGGCCGTCCAGCCCGGCGCGGTGTGGTCGTAGAAGGCCACCCCGCCGCCCCACTGGGCGGAGTCACCGGCGAAGTAGAGCGCTGCCGGGCAGGTCGACCGCGATGTCTCGGCTCGGCGGCGAGGGGTCCCGGGCTCCGGGGTTGAGCCGCGCCCCGCCGGGGGGCCGCCCGCCGACCAGGTAGCAGGCCAGCCGGTCGGCGGCCATGTTCGACCCGTAGCTGACGTACCAGACGTGCGTGTGCGGCCTCATGCTGTGCCCCACCTTGCCAGACCGCTCGACCTGCCAGCCGGCCGACCAGCGGACTGGACCGGTCCATAAACCGGGCCGGTGCACCCATCCCCGACCCGGCACCCACCGAACCGCCAGAAGAGAGGGGGCCCCGCTGTCCGGGCCGGCACAGCTCGAACGAGGAGGAACTGAGATGTCCATCGCCGACGCATCACCCCCCTCGTGGCCACCGCCCGGCCGGAGTCCTCTGGCTCCGGGCACGGCCACGGCGGCCCCCACCGGCACGACCAGCCTGACGGAGGTGCTGGCCGCCGACGGCAACCGGTACGACCGCAACTGGGAGGACTTCGACATCGTGGAGAAGGCGGTTCCGCGGTGCTGAGGGCGAACCCGGACAGCCCGTGGCGGTGCTCGCCGACGGAGACGCCGCACTGACCGCCTTCGTGCCCGACCGACCGCGCCTTCCGCGCTGGTGAAGAGCGTGACCGGCGACCGGCCGGCCACCGAGAAGGAGACTTCGCGCGGTGGCCTCCCTGGGGATCGAGACCGTCGAGGACGTCCTGCTCTTCCACGTCGTCCCCGGGTCGACGGTCCGGTACGCGAACGCCAAGCGCGCCGACGACACCCGCCTCAAGACCGCCCTCGGCCGGCACCTCGGCGTCAACGTGAAGAAGCGGGAAGTGCGGGTCGACGCCGGCGCCCCGCAACGCCCGGGTGATCAAGGGGGCCCGGAACGTCAACAAGGGCAACCCGCAGATCGCACACGGGATCGACCGGGTGCTGCGGCCCGCCGACCTCTGAGAGGCGTCGCGACAGACGGGCGTGGCCCCGCCATCCGAGCGGGGCCACGTCCTGTTGGCGGCCGGTGCCGTCGGTGCGGTCTACTGTGCTCGTCGCGAAGGACGCGGTCGTGCCGCATCGAGGTCGCCTTGGTCTCCTTGGCGAAGAGGACCGCCACGATGGTGATCACCGACGCGGAAGCGACGTAGAGGCCGACCGGAAGGTGTTGCCGCACGTCCTCCGGCCCGAGCAGCTTGACGGCGATGATCGGCGCCAGCGCTCCGGCGAAGATCGACGCCAGCTGGTAGCCGACCGACGCACCGGTGTAGCGGACCGACGTACCGAAGAGCTCGGAGAAGAACGCGGCCTGCGGTGCGTACATCATCGAGTGGAAGAGCAGGCCCGACGATCGACGGCGAGGAAGATCATCTCGCGCTCTCGGTCTCGAGCAGGTCGAAGAAGACGAACGACCAGACGGCCACGCCGAGCGGCGCCGACGAGGTAGAGCGGGCGGCGGCCGACCCTGTCGGAGAGCGCGCCCAGCGCCGGGATCAGGAAGAACTGGATCGCGGCACCGATCAGCAGCATCTGCAGGATCAGGTGCTGCCTGTCCGGCCGAGGTACGTCGTGACGTAGGTGATCAAGACGATCGTGAAGATGTAGTAGCAGATGTTCTCCGCCATCCGCATCCCCATCGCGATGAGGACCTCCTTGGGGTAGGTCCTGACCACCTCGAGGATCGGCATGTGCGAGTCGCTCTGCTGCTTGTCCGCGATCTCGGCCTTGGCCTCCTGGTAGACCGGCGACTCCTCGAGCTGCAGCCGGACGTAGAGGCCGATCAGCACCAGGACGGCGGAGAGCAGGAACGGGACGCGCCAGCCCCAGCCTCGAAGGCCTCGTCGCTCTGGACGGCGGCGAGCACGAACAGCACGCCGGTGGCGAGCAGGTTGCCCAGCGGCACGCCCGCCTGCGGCCACGACGACCAGAAGCCCCGGCGGGCGTCGTCGCCGTGCTCGGCGGCCATCAGCACCGCGCCGCCCCACTCGCCGCCGACGGCGAAGCCCTGGAGCAGGCGGCACACCAGCAGCAGGATCGGCGCGGCGACGCCGATGGTGGCGTAGGTCGGCAGCAGGCCGATCGCGAAGGTCGCGACGCCCATCAGCATCAGGGCGACGACGAGCATCTTCTTGCGACCGACCCGGTCACCGAAGTGGCCGAAGACGATGCCGCCGAGCGGGCGGGCGACGAAGCCGAGCGCGTAGGTGCCGAACGCGAGCAGCGTGCGCGGTGACCGGCTCGGACTCGGGGAAGAACAGGGTGCCGAACACGAGGGCGGCAGCGGAGCCGTAGAGGAAGAAGTCGTACCACTCGACGGCGGTGCCGACGAGGCTGGCGAAGACCACCTTGACGATCGGATTTCGTCTGCTGGGCCTGCGCTGCAGGCTGGTGTCCCGTGGCGGAGGTGGACATCGAGGCTGGTTCCTTTACGGGGCGGCCTCGGCGGGGCTCACCCAGGGGGCGGTGCCGGCGACGCCCGGACCGTGGAGGGGCCGTAGGTCACGCACGACGTCACGTGGCGTGGCGCGGGGGTGTGACGCGGGTCCCTTCGTTACGTACCCGCACGCTACGAACCGGAAACGCACTGGGTATGTGTTCGCGGCCCACATCGCCCGCGGATGTGTGTGGGCCACGGTGGGTCAGGCGTCGCGCCGCGGAACAGGCCAGGCTCGCCACCATCAGCACGAGCGAGACCCCCGAAGATGACCAGCCCGCCGACCCACGTCATCGGGTCGCCGAAGAGCGTGGTGCCGGCCCGGAAGAAGCTGGCGTCCTGCGATGCGGCCGCCCGCACCGAACGGCAGGAACCGGGTCAGCGCGAAGTGGTCGCGCAGGCCCGGCACCAGGAAGAAGACCAGCGTGATCACGTTCTCGATCGCCAGCGGCCACAGGAACAGCAGCACCAGCGCGGCGGTCTGGTTGCTGACCAGGCCGGTGAAGCGCCATCGCGACGCGGCCAGCAGCGACGCGCGTACAGCACCGCCCGGCCCGAGGCGGCGCAGGTCTGGTCGTTGACCGCGTCGACCGCGTAGTCGGCCAGGAACAGCCAGCCGACGAACGCGCCGCGAGGAAGCACGCCGTGACGCGGACGGCGACCCAGCCGGTCACCACGACGTAGCTTGGCCACCCACACCGCGGCCGCGACGTCAGGGCGGTGAGCGTGGCCCGGATCATGCCGTGCCGGTACTCGTGCCCCCAGGCGAGGATGCCGATCATCGCGAGCAGGAAGCCGACGAAGTACGGCGCCCCGGCCGCGGGCGAACTGCGTGCCCAGCCACGGCCCGAGCTCGCTGATGTCGGCGTCGCTCGGCGCCGCCGGGTTCGCCGATGGTGCTCGGAAGGCCCAGGCGATGGCCACCGAGACCCCGACGCGCGAAGCGCGAGGGCGAGGCCGGTCAGCCAGTAGGTCGAGCGGACGTGACGGATCCGGACCCACTCGTAGCGCAGCGCGTCGATCACCACAGGCCTCCGTCGGATCCGGAGCCGGTCGCGGTCGGCGCCGACCGGGCCGGACGCCGCGGGCTGGCCGACGTGCGGCCTGGAACTCCTCGGCGGCCTCGGTCGCCTCCAGGAACGCCTCCTCGAGGGTGGCCACCCGGGCCGCGAGCTCGTGCAGCCGGAGGCCGCGGTCGAAGGCGAGGTCGCCGATCGCCCCGGGCTCCAGCCCGGTGACCGTGAGCAGGCCCGGGCTCGACCGGCGTCGACCGTGGCCCGCCCCGGCCCGCGGCAGCCGCGGCCAGCTCGGTGGCCTGCGGGGTCCGGACCAGCACGGCGTTGTGCCGGGAGGACCTGACGAAGTCCTCGACCGGGCCGCTGGCGAGCAGCCGGCCCCGGCCGATCACGACGAGCTGGTCGGCCATCAGCGCCATCTCGCGAGAGCAGGTGGCTCGAGACGAAGACCGAGCGGCCCTGGGCGCCGCGAACCCCTTGAGGAGCTCGCGGATCCACTGGATGCCCTGCGGGTCCAGGCCGTTGGCCGGCTCGTCGAGGATCAGCGTGTGCGGGTCGCCGAGCAGGGCCGCCGCGAGGCCGAGCCGCTGCCCCATGCCCAGCGAGAAGGTGCTTCGGCCGCTTGCGCGCGACCGCGGTGCAGGCCGAGCTGCTCGAGCACCTCGTCGACCCGGCGGCACCGGGATGCCGTTCGGCGGCGGCCAGCATCCGCAGGTGGTTGCGGGCCTTGCGGGTCGGGTGGAACGGCTTGGCCTCCAGCAGCGCGCCGACGTGGCGCATCGGGCCGGTCGAGGGACGGTGAAGGGCACGCCGTCGAAGCGTGGTGGTCCCCGGCACCCCGGTCCAGCCCGAGCATCAGCCGCATCGTCGTCGACTTGCCGGAGCCGTTCGGGCCCGAGGAAGCCGGTGACGCTGCCCGGCTGCACGTCGAAGGACAGGTCCACCGACGGCGGGCTTGCCCCCGTAGGACTTGCCGAGTCCCCGCGCCTCGATGACCGCCATGCGCGCCATCCTGACAGCCGCCCCCATGTGCCGCCGCCGTCGTCGGATCGTTCCTCGCGGGCCGGGGAGCGGTGCGCCGGGGCGGTAGCGTGGTGCGGATGCCCTCGGACACCACCCCGCGCACGCTCGCCGACCAGCTGCGGAGCTGGCCCGACGACGCGCTCGCAGCGTCTGCTCCGCGACGCGGCCCGACCTGACCACGCCGGCTCCGCAGGACTCCGGCCAGCTGGCCTCCCGCGCCGGCACCCGGGCCTCGGCGCTGCGCGCGGTCGACCGCTCGACCGGCTCGAGCTGGCGGTCCTCGACGCCGCATCGCCGACGGGGGTACGGCGTCGGTGCCGCTGCTCCGGGCCCGGGTGAACGCCGAGGCGGGGGACGGTCGACCGGGCCGTGGACCGGCTGCGGCGCGCTGGCGCTGCTGTGGGGCGAGGACGACCGGCTGCGCGAGCGCTGAGCGTGCTCACCGACGCGGTCGGCACGGTGGTCAGCGGCCTCGGTCCCGGCGCCGAGACGCTGCTCGGCCGGCTACGGCCCCGCCCGGGTGGCGGCCCTGGCCGCGGACCTGGGCGCGACGCCCAGCGGCGACCGGCGCAGCGACGTCGCCGCCGTCGGCACGGCGCTGGGCGACCCGGCCCGAGGTCGCCGCGCTGCTCGGCGAGGTCGACGAGCGGCGGCCGCGATCCTGGACCACCTCGACCGGGAGGGCCGCGACGGCAGCGGTCGAGGCCGCCGACCGGCCGGTGCGGCGCGGCCGAGGCGGCCGGCCCGGTCGACCAGCTGCTGGCCCGCGGGCTGCTCGTCGCCCGCGACCGCCGGCACGTCGCGGTGCCCCGGGAGGTGGCCCTGCACCTGCGCGGCGGACGCACCACCCGCGAGCCGGTCGGACGCGCCCCCCGAGCTGGCGACCGGCACGCGCGACGGCCGCGCTCGTCGACCGGGCGGCCGCCGGTGCGGCGTACGAGCTGGTCCGGCACGTCGAGCTGCTGCTCGAGCACTGGGGCACCGAGCCGCCGAACGGCGCTGCGCACCGGCGGTCTCGGCGTCCGCGAGCTGCGGGCCGCCGCCGAGCTGCTGCACGTCGACGGAGCGGGTCGCCGCGCTGCACGTCGAGCTGGCGCCGCGGCGCGGGCCTGCTCGACGGTCGGCGCCACCGACGAGCAGGACGCCGCCTGGCTGCCCACGGACGCGTTCGACGTCTGGGCCGGCGGCGTCCCCGGCCGACCGCTGGTGCGGCTGGCGCTGACCTGGCTGGACACCCCGCGCCTGGTCGGGCTGGTCGGCAGCCGGGTGGCCGGCAAGCCGGTCAACGCGCTCGCGCCGGACCTGGAACGCGGTTGGCTGCCCGAGACCCGGCGGATGGCGCTGACGGAGCTGGGCGGCCTGCCCGCCGGCGAGGTGCTCGCCGCCGGCACCGGCCTGCCCTCCCTGGTGGACCGGCTGGTCTGGCTGCGTCCGCGGCGGCCGCGCGGCGCGGCGGCGAGGCCGTCGCCTGGGCGCTGGAGGAGGCAGCGGTCGTGGGCGTGGTGGCGCTGGGCGGGCTGGCCGGCGCACGGCCGCGCGCTGCTCACGGACGACGACCCCACGCACCACGCCGCGGCCGCGCTGGAGCCGCTGCTGCCCGAGCCGGTGGACCACGTGCTGCTGCAGGCCGACCTCACCGCGGTGGCGCCGGGCCCGCTGGCAGCACGAGCTCGCCCACCACCTGGCGACGCTCGCCGACGTCGAGTCCCGCGGCGGCGCGACGGTCTACCGGTTCACCGAGAGCTCGGTCCGGCGCGGCGTTCGACTCGGGGTGGTCGGCCGCCGAGGTGCACGCGTTCCTGGCCTCCTCGTCGCGCACGCCCGGTGCCGCAGCCGCTGTGCTACCTCGTCGACGACGTGTCCCGGAGGTTCGGCACGGTCCGGGTCGGGTCGGCGGAGTCCTTCCTGCGCAGCGACGACGAGTCGGCGCTGGCCGAGCTGCGTCCACCACCCGCAAGGCGTCCTCGCTGCGGCTGCGCCGGATCGCGCCGACCGTGGTGGTCAGCGACGTCCCGCTCGACGTGCTGCTGCCGCGGCTGCGCGAGCTCGGCGCGGCACCGGTCGTCGAGGCGGCCGACGGCACCGTCCGGCTGCGCCCGTCGCGAGGTGCACCGGGCCCGCACGCCCCGAACCGGCCCCGTTCCGACCGGTCGCCCGGGGTCCCGGCCACGACGCCGCGGTCAGCGGCCCGGTCCGCGGCCCGGGTGGCGGCCACGGTGACCGCCGTCCGGGCCGGTGACCGGGCGGCCGAGCACCGGCCCGCCCGGTCCGGCCGCGACGGCGGGCACGCCGGGCGCGCAGCCCTCGCGCCGCCGACGTGCTGGCGGCGCTCCGCGAGGCCGCCGAGGCCAGCCGCCGGTGCTGGATCGGCTACGTCGACAACCACGGCGCCACCGCTCGAGCGGGTGGTGGACCCGGTGCAGGTCGAGGGCGGCTGGCTGACCGCCTACGACCACCGCGGCCGACGAGGTGCGCCGCTTCGCGGTGCACCGGATCACCGGGGTCGCCCGTCTGAGCGGCCTCACGGGGGCGCGGTCGGCGCCCTGCTCCCCGTCCCCGCGCGGCTGCTCGGGCATGGCAGGTGCCCGGCCGGCGGTCCCGGCCCCGGCCAGCAACGCCTCGACGGCGGCGGCGGCGGCGGGGGCGGCGACGTAGCAGCCCTGCACCAGGTCGCAGCCGATCTCCCGGAGCCCGGCCAGCGGCACGCCGTCCTCCACGCCCTCGGCCACGATGACGCGGCCGAGCGCGTGGGTCAGGTCGACGATGGAGGCGACGATGCCCGGGACCGTCGTCGACGGCCGCGCCCGCGCGAATCGACCGTCGAGCTTGATGCTGTCGATCGGCAGCTCGCTGAGCGGGCTGCAGGCTGCTGTCGCCGGTGCCGTAGTCGTCCACCGAGAGCCGGACGCCGAGCTCGTCGCAGCGCCCGCATCACCTCGCGCGACCGCTGCGTCGGTCACCGGTCATCGCCGCCTCCGTGATGTCGAGGGTGAGCGACGTCCGGCGGCAGCTGGTGGGCGAGCAGCGCCTCGGCCACCACAGTCACGATCGACTCGTCGCGCAGGTCGGCGGCGGAGACGTTCACGGACATCGCGAGCCGCCGCCCCGCTCCCCGCCACCGGGCCAGGTCGCCCAGCGCGACGTCGAGGACCCGCTCGGCGATCGCGCGCGGTCAGCCGGTAGCGCTCCGCGGCCGGCAGGAAGTCCCCCGCGGGCTGGAGCGTCCCCCGCTCGGGTGGTCCCAGCGCACCAGGGCCTCGCGCCGGTGAGGTCGCGTCCCGGGGTGCACGATCGGCTGGTAGCCGACGCGCAGCTCGCGCCGCTCCAGGGCCGTGAACAGCTCCTCGGCGAGGGTGAGCTGCTGGGTCTTCTCGTCCCGAGCCGGGGCGTGGAAGCGCCACCGCGTCGCCGGAGGCCTTGGCGACGTACATCGCGGCGTCGGCCGCGAACAGGAGCTCGCTGCGGGTCCGCCCGTGCATCGGGCGCGAGCGGCCAGCCCGATGCTGGCCTGGGCGTGCAACCGCGTGCTCGGGCAGCGCCAGCGGCTCCGCAGCGCTCGTGGAGCGCCTGCCCGACGATCAGGGCGGCGTCCGCGTGGCCGCCTCGTGCAGGACCACGGCGAACTCGTCGCCGCCCAGGCGGGCGAGCAGGTACGGCGTCTCCAGCTCCGTCAGCGCGGCGGTGAACCGCTCGACGACGCACCTTGAGCAGCTCGTCACCGGCGGCGTGGCCGAGCGTGTCGTTGACCTCCTTGAAGTGGTCGAGGTCGATGAGCGCGACGCCGAAGGAGGGGGCCCCGGGGTCGTCGCCCTCGGCAGCCCCCTCGTCCAGGGCCAGCAGCGTGTCCAGGTGGACGTAGAGAGCACGCCGGTTGGCCACGCCGGTCAGGTCGTCGGTCAGGGCGAGCTCGCGGACCTCGGCGAGCTCGCGGAGCTGCAGGAACGCCCACAGGAACCGCGCCCCGCAGGCGACCAGCGCGGCCAGCGCCAGCAGGGAGGGGATCGCCCAGACTCCCCACGGCGGCGCCACCGCCAGCACCGCCACCGCCGCGGTCGAGGCGAGCGCGGGCACCCCGAGCGAGCGGGCCCCGGGGACCCGGCGTACGGCGACCGTGCCGGGCCCGAGCGCGCCGGCGGCCAGCAGCGTCAGGGACGGGAGGACGAGCACGAGCTCGGCCGTCCCGGCGCCGGCGACGGTCCCCAGCACCGATGCCAACGCGACCTGGTGGGCCTCGAGCAGGTGCGCGACCGAGAGCCCCAGCAGGCCGAGCACCCAGAGGCCGAACCGGCGGCTGTGGCCGCCGGCCCCCAGGAGGGCCAGCCCGCCGAGGGCGACCGACAGGAGGACCCCGTCGACGAGCGGGTAGGCGAGCGTGACCACGGTGAGCCACGGGAGCCCCTGCAGGGCGGGCAGCAGCGGCGCCAGCACCAGCGCCGCGACCGCGCCGCCGGCCAGCGCACCCGCCAGCCCGTCCAGGCCCATGGTCAGCCGCACGCCGCGCGCGTGCTGGGCGACTGCGGCGAGCACCGCGGCGAGGAGCAACGGGTAGCCCGCCATCGTCACCAGGTCGCCGAGCCGGCCGGGCCCCCCGGGCTGCGTACGTCTCGACGGCGGAGGTGAGGTGCCCCAACGGGAAGAGCGCCAGACCCGCCGACATCGGGAGCAGCCAGGGCCGCGCGCCGGCGACCTCTCGTTGCTTCCGGAGCAGCACGAGCACCGGGAGGGCGAGCAGGACCGGCGCGACGACGACCCTGCCGAGGGGACCGGACGCGGGCTGCGGGGCAAGCAGGAGCCAGCCGTAGCCCGCGCACCCGAGGACCAGCGCGAGGACAAGTGCACGCGTGACCTTCACCGGACTCCTCGAGGGTCGTTCCCCTGTGCCTGGATCATCGGTCGACGGGCGGGATCACTTGAGCCGGCGACGGAGGCCCCGGGGTCGGTGGGGACGGCTGCTCAGTCGCAGAGCGCGGCCTCGACGATGTCGCCGAGCGCGTCGCTGAGGGCACCGCCCACCCCGTTGACGAGGACGGCCACGGACCGTCCGGAGACCTCGTCGTACCAGGCCTCGGTGACGTAGCCGGGCACGCCGCCCGAGTGGCCGTAGGCGACGCCGCAGTCGGTGTGGACCCGGGCGACCCCGAGCCCGTAGCCGCTCCAGCTCTCGAAGTTGAGGTCTCGCATCTGGGTCATCTCCCGCACCGACCCGACGGGGACCAGGGCCCCCTCGAAGAGGGCCCGGACGAACACGCTCACGTCCTCGGCACCGCCGGTCACCGCGCCCGCGCCGCCGGTCCACGAGAGGTCGACGTCAGACACGTCCTGCCCGTCCTGGTAGCCGTGCGCCAGCCCGGGCGGCGGCGGCCGCTGCGGCGACAGGCGTGCGGTCCGCATCCCCAGCGGGTCGAACACCCGCCGGCTCAGCACGTCCGCGAGCGGCTCGCCGGTGACCTCCTCCACCAGCAGCCCCAGCACCGCGAAGTCCACGTTCCGGTACTCGAAGCGCTCCCCCGGCTCGTAGTCGAGCGGCGCCCTCCTGACCCGGGACACGAACGCGTCGTCGTCGGCCGCCGCGGCGCCCTCGCTGAGCCCGCTCGCGTGCCCCAGGAGGTCCCGCAGGGTGATCTTGTCGCCCGAGCGCAGCAGCCCCGGGCTGAGGTCGGCCACCGTCTGGTCCAGCCCGACCAGTCCGTCCTCGCTCAGCTGCACGACCAGTGCGGCCACCATCGGCACCGTGACGGCGGCGAGCTTGAAGGAGTGGTCGGCCCGCATCGGCGTACCCCGCTCGGTGTCGGCGAGGCCGTGCACGACCGTGCGCCGGCCCGTGTGGTCGGCCAGCACGACCACGGCGCCCGGAGCCTCCCGCCGGTCGAGGGAGTCCCGCACCAGGGCATCAACGGCGCGGGCGCGCTCGGCGAGGACACGCGGCGGGGTCGTGGTCTCGTCCGGCGGCGCGGGAGGGAACCCGGCCGAGTCGGTGCAGCCGGTGGCGACCGCGGTGCTCAGCAGCACGGCGGCGACGAGTGTGCGCGCGTTCGCCAATGGCCGACTCCTCGGACTCCCCCCGGGGATCCCATGATGCTGGACCGGGGCCCTCCACCGATACCGCCCGATGGGCGTAGGACCTGTCTGGACCGCACTGCCGGCAGGCGGCGGGCGAGACCGGGCATTGCCCGGCCCGGTAACCTGCAGCTGTGGACTTTGTACGTTACGCCGAGCGCTCCGCGGGCCTCGTCAACGCCGATCTCGTGGACGAGCCGAAGCTCTGGTGGCCTTCCTCGCCGACCGCGCCTGGCTGCACGACGCAGGTCGTCGACCGTGACGTCACCGCCGCTGCGCCGCTTCCAGCGCGAGCTGCGGCCCGTCTTCGAGGCCTCCGACGCCGGCGACGAGCGTGCGGTGGTCGACCGGCTCAACGCGCTCCTCGCCAAGCACCCGGTGACGCCCTACATCGCCGGCCACGGCGAGGTCGGCGCCGGCGGCCGGCCCGACTGGCACATGCACGTCGCCGACCGGAGGTCGTCGGTCGCCGAGCTGCTGGTCGCGGAGTCGCTGATGGGGCTCTCGACGCTGGTGTGCGACCTGGGCGCCACCCGGCTCGGTGTCTGCGACGCCAGCGGCTGCGACCACGTCTTCGTCGACACCTCCCCCAACCAGTCCCGTCGCTACTGCTCGGACCGCTGCTCCTCCCGCGCCAACGTCGCCGCCTACCGGGCCCGGCAGCGCGCCGCCCAGGCCGGCTGACCCGCCGGCGGCCCGTGCCCACCCCGACCCGGAAGGCCCCATGAACGACGGTCCCCTGATCGTCCAGTCCGACAAGACGCTCCTGCTCGAGATCGAGCACGAACGCGCCCAGGACTGCCGCAAGGCGATCGCTCCCTTCGCCGAGCTCGAGCGTTCGCCGGAGCACGTGCACACCTACCGCCTCACCCCGCTGGGACTGTGGAACGCACGGGCCGCCGGGCACGACGCCGAGCAGGTCGTCGACACGCTGCTGTCCTACAGCCGGTACGCGGTGCCGCACGCGCTGCTCGTCGACATCGCCGAGACCATGGCCCGCTACGGCCGGCTTCGGCTGGAGAAGCACCCGACGCACGGCCTGGTCCTCTCCAGCATCGACCGGCCGGTGCTGGAGGAGGTGCTCCGCGCCAAGAAGGTCGCGCCGATGCTCGGCGCCCGGCTCGACGACGCGACCGTCGCTCGTGCACCCCTCCGAGCGCGGCAACCTCAAGCAGGCGCTGCTCAAGCTGGGCTGGCCGGCCGAGGACTACGCCGGGTACGTCGACGGCGAGGCGCACGCGATCGACCTCGCCGAGGACGGCTGGACGCTGCGCGCCTACCAGCGGGAGGCGGCCGAGTCGTTCTGGCACGGCGGCTCCGGCGTCGTCGTGCTGCCCTGCGGCGCCGGCAAGACGATCGTCGGCGCGGCCGCGATGGCGCAGGCCAAGGCGACCACGCTGATCCTGGTCACCAACACGGTCTCGGCGCGGCAGTGGAAGGAGGAGCTGGTCCGCCGCACGTCGCTGACCGAGGACGAGATCGGCGAGTACTCCGGCACCCGCAAGGAGATCCGTCCGGTCACGATCGCGACCTACCAGGTGATGACGACCCGCCGGAAGGGCGTCTACTCCCACCTGGAGCTGTTCGACGCCAAGGACTGGGGCCTCGTGGTCTACGACGAGGTGCACCTGCTGCCGGCGCCGATCTTCCGGATGACCGCGGACCTGCAGGCGCGGCGCCGCATCGGGCTGACCGCGACCCTGATCCGCGAGGACGGCCGTGAGGGCGACGTGTTCAGCCTGATCGGGCCGAAGCGGTACGACGCGCCGTGGAAGGACATCGAGGCGCAGGGCTAGATCGCCCCCGCCGACTGCGTCGAGGTGCGCGTGACGCTCCCCGAGGGCGAGCGGTTCGTCTACGCGACCGCCGAGCCCGACGAGCGCTACCGGCTCGCGTCCTGCACCGCCGCCAAGACACGTCTCGTCGAGGAGCTGGTCGCCAAGCACCGCCGGCGAGCCGACGCTGGTGATCGGGCAGTACATCGACCAGCTCGACGAGATCGGTGAGCGGCTCGGGGCGCCGGTGATCAAGGGCGAGACGTCGGTCAAGGAGCGCGAGCGGCTGTTCAACGCGTTCCGGCACGGCGAGATCGACCTGCTGGTGGTGTCCAAGGTGGCGAACTTCTCGATCGACCTCCCCTCGGCGTCGGTGGCGATCCAGGTGTCGGGGTCGTTCGGCTCTCGCCAGGAGGAGGCGCAGCGACTCGGCCGGCTGCTGCGGCCCAAGAAGCAGCAGCCCGACGGCACCCGCACCACGGCCCGCTTCTACACGATCGTGTCCCGCGACACCGTCGACGCCGACTTCGCCCAGCACCGGCAGCGCTTCCTCGCCGAGCAGGGCTACGCCTACCGGATCGTCGACGCCGACGACGTGGCCTCCGCCTGACCCCTTCGTTGAAACGCGCCTTGTGGGGTGTTGAGACGCGGGGCCGGGGTCGTTGAGACCTGCCTCGCGAGGTGTTGACACGCGCTCGGCGGGTCGTCCGGACGCGCGCTTGGTGGACCGTCACCTCGGACGCGCGAGTCAACGCCCCCGCGCCCGCACATCAACCACCACAACCCACTTCTCAACACCCCGCGGGGCGCGTCTCAACGGGACGGGAGGGCGGAGGGCAGCACCTCGGCGAGACGCTCGTAGTCGGCGGGGACGTTGTAGACCGCACCGGAGAGCCGGACCCAGCCGCGGCCGCCGTACGGCGTCACCTGCGCCTCGACGCCGAGGGCGCTGAGCCGGTGGTACAGCAGGTCGGCGTCCTCGAGGGTGGCCGCCACCCCGTCGGGCAGGCCGACCAGCCGCAGGCACGGCGCCGGCCGGACCGGCGCGACGGCGTCCACCGCCGGCAGCGCGGACGCGATCGTGGCGGCGCCCTTGTCGAGCATCTCGGCGGAGCGCTCGCGCGATCGCGTCAGCCGCCCGCCTCGCGCCAGAACGCGACCGCCGCGGCCCCAGGCTGAACCAGGCGGTGTAGTCGTCGGTGCCGTAGGTGTCGAAGGGCAGCGGGAACGGCTCCCCGTGGTTCCAGCTGGTGACCAGCGGCTCGGTCGCGTCCCGCTCCGCCGGGGTCACCCACAAGGCGCTGGTGCCCCTCGGCGCGAAGCCCCACTTGTGCCAGGTGCCGGTCCAGAAGTCCGCTCCCAGCAGGTGCGGGCGCGCCGCCAGCTGACCGGGGACGTGCGCGGCGTCGACGAACGGACAGCGCCCCGGACTCCCGCGCCAGCGCGCAGATGCGCTCGACCGGCAGCACCGTCCCGGTCGGCGACGTGACGTGGTCGACCACGACGAGCGCGACGCGTCGGCCCCGGTCCGCGACCGCGCCGAGCGCACGCCCGAACCCGTCGACCACGGCCGCGTCGTCGGCGTCGACGGGGTGCGGCACGACCACGTGCGTGGCGCCCGTCCGCTCGCACCAGTGCCCGACCGTGCGGCGCACCGACTCGTAGCCCTGCTCCCCGGTCACGACCACGTCCCCGTTGCGGAGCCGGCCGCGCGCCGCCAGCCCGGAGAGTACGACGGACGCGGCCTGCGTGACGTTGCGGACCAGCGCGACGTCGTCGGGGCCGACGCCGAGGAAGTCGCCCGCCACGTGGCGCGCCTCCTCCTTCAGTCCGGGGGTGTCGACGCGGAAGAAGCGCATCGGGTTCGCCTCGGCCCGCGCGCGGACCGCGGCCTGCGCGGCCGTCACGGCGCGCGGGACCGCCCCGAACGACCCGTGGTTCAGGTGCACGAGCGCGGGGTCGAGGTCGAAGGCGTCCAGCACGTCCCTCAGTCTCTCAGGCGGGGTCGAGCCACCACGGGCTGGCTGTAGGCGACGCCCAGCTCGTTGCCCGGGTGGCCGGGCGGGCCCGGTGTCGCGTTCGGCTGCGCGGGGTCGCTGACCCTCAGCACCACCCAGTCGCCGTCGGCGGCGTCGAGCGGCACCGTCACGGAGACCAGCCCGCCGACCTCGAAGGGCTGCACCGCCACCACCTCCGGCACGTCGCCGCCGGGCCGGAGCACCTGCAGGGCGAGCGGCCGGCCGAGCCAGGAGTCGTCCCGCGCGAGGTCGACGACGAACGTCACGTCGCCGGCCGCCACCGGAAGCGTGCCGCCCATCCGGGCCGCGTGACCGGCGACCGACGCGACCGCGTCCAGCCGCAGCCCGGAGGTGCGGGTCGCGAAGAACCTGCGGCTCTCCATCGCCTCGCGCACACCAGCCCGCGAGTGCTCACGCGCCCAGAGCCCGGTGCGCCCCTTGCCCTCGGGGAACCCCCAGTCGGTGCCGTGCTCGTCGGTGACGCCGCTCAGCCCGGGCCGCCACCCGGCGTCGAGGCAGGCGGACAGCGGCGAGGACCGGCCGTCGGCGTACCCCTCGAACAGGTAGTCGTCGCGGCGGTTGAACATCTCGAGGCTGACCATCCGGTCGCGCAGCCGCGGGTCGGCAGCGAACTCCTCGAACCGGCCGGGCTCCCGCCCGGGGTGGTTGAACCCCGCCAGCCCGTCGAGCCCGCCGTCCACGAGCGGGGTCGACGGGTCGCGCAGCAGCCACTCGTAGAACGGCCGCATCGTGGTCGCCTGCAGCACGTCGACGTACTGCTCGGAGAACCACACGTTCACGTGCCCGAGCAGCGGCTCGGACCACTCGAAGCCGCGGAGCGCGGTGAACACGCCGTCCTCGTCGGCCGCCTCGGCGAGCTCGCGGGTCCGCTCCCACCCCTGCCGGGTCAGGCCGCCGGCCTGGGTGTACTCCGGCGGCAGCAACCCCCGCACCACGTCGCCGAGGAGGTGGTCGGAGAGGGTGGCGTGGTCGGTGAGCGCGGCCACGTCGAGGCCCGCCGCGCGCATCGAGTCGTACGCCGCACCAGGGTCACCGGCACCGTCGGAGAGCAGCGTGTGGTTGTGCAGGTCGGCGTGCAGCAGCGTGGTCGCGACGCCGAGCGGGGCGAGGCGGGACGCCCGCGCCGCACCGGACCCTGGTGGGCGCGGTGCGGCGACGGCGCCGGGCAGCCGCGGGCCGCCCGCCGCGGCGAGCAGCAGGCCGGCGCCCGCCCCCGTCAGCAGGGTGCGCCGGGACGGTCCCGCCGGGCCCGACGAGCGAGGGAGGGAGGGCTCGTGGTGGTCGCACATGCCCTGCCCAACGAGCCGCGGTCCGGGAGGTCACCCCGGCCGGAAAACCGGGTGACCGGACCCGGGGCGCTTGGTAGCGTCGGCGGGCTCCCGACAACCCTGCGAGGTCCTCGCGTGCCTGCTCCCACGCCCCCCGCCCCCGTCCCCGACCCCCCGCCCACCACCGACCTGCCCCACGACCCGCCCGCCGACCCGCCCGCCGACCGTCCTGGCGGCCGAGCAGCGGCACCTGACCGGCGCCCGCGCCGCGCTGGCCCGGATGCGCGAGCGCACCGCCGGCCTCGACTCCGCCGCCGCCGGCGACTGGGTGAGCCGGCAGTTCCTGGAGTCCGCGTTCTACCAGCGGATGAAGGCGCTCGCCGACGACCCGACCGTGCCGCTGTTCTTCGGCCGGCTCGACTACGACGAGACCGACCCGGACGCCCCGGACCACGCGCTCGGCGAGCGGTTCTACATCGGCCGCCGGCACGTCAGCGACGAGGCCGGGGACCCGATGGTCGTCGACTGGCGCGCCCCGATCAGCCTGCCGTTCTACCGGGCCAGCCGCCGGGAGCCGATGGGGGTGGCCCGGCGCCGCCGGTTCGGCTACCAGCAGGGGGCGATGACCGCCTACGAGGACGAGGCCCTGCTCGAGGCGCCGGACGGGGACGTGCACAGCGCGATCCTGGAGGCGGAGATCGAGCGGCCCCGCGTCGGGCCGATGCGCGACATCGTCGCCACCATCCAGCCCGAGCAGGACGTGATCGTCCGGGCCGACCTCGAGGAGTCGGTGTGCGTGCAGGGGGCGCCCGGCACCGGCAAGACGGCCGTCGGGCTGCACCGGGCGGCGTACCTGCTCTACTCCCACCGCGACCAGCTCTCCCGGCAGGGGGTGCTGGTGGTCGGGCCGAACGCGTCGTTCCTGCGCTACATCGGCGACGTGCTCCCCGCCCTCGGCGAGATCGACGCCCAGCAGACCACCATCGAGGACCTGGTCGCGAAGACCCTGGCCCGGCTGAACGCGCGGTACGCCGTGCGGGGTGTCGACGCCGCCGGCGTGGCGACCCTCAAGGGCGACGGCCGGATGGCCGAGGTGCTCCGCAGGGCGCTCTGGTCGCGGGTCGGCGTCCCCGCGGAGGGGCTGCTGGTGCCCCGTGGCTCGCGGCGGTGGCGGCTGGCGACCTACGAGGTCGAGGAGATCCTCGACGACCTGCGCCGCCGCGGGGTCCGCTACGGGGCCGCCCGCGCGATGCTCCCGCAGCGGCTGGCGCACGGGATCCTGGTGAAGATGGAGCTCGCCGGCGACTCCCCCGACGACCGCGTGCAGGACGCCGTGGCCCGCAGCCGCGAGGTGAAGCGGTACGTCGACGCGGTGTGGCCGGCCGTCGACCCGGCCCGGCTGGTCCTGTCGCTGCTCGGCGACCGGGCCGCCCTCGCCGCCTGCGGCGGACGGCGTCCTCACCGACGCCGAGCAGGACCTGCTCGTCTGGGCCCGACCGCCGAAGGCGCCCGGCTCGGCCCGCTGGTCGCTGGCCGACGCCGTCCTGATCGACGAGGTGGCCGACCTGGTCGAGCGCACCCCGTCCCTCGGGCACGTGGTGGCCGACGAGGCCCAGGACCTGTCCGCCGATGATGCTGCGGGCGGTCGGGCGGCGCTGCTCCACCGGCTCGGCGACGGTGCTCGGCGACCTCGCGCAGGCCACCACCCCCTGGGCCAGCCGGTCCTGGGAGGACGCGCTCGACCACCTCGGCAAGCCGGGCGCGCACCTCGAGCAGCTGACGCTCGGCTTCCGCGTCCCGGGCGAGGTCATCGAGTACGCCGCCCGGCTGCTGCCCGTGATCGCGCCGGGCCTGGAGCCGCCCCGCTCGGTGCGCCGCACCCGCGGCGAGCTCGAGGTCCGCCGGGTCCCGGCCCTCGCCGAGCCGCTCGTCGCCCTGGTCGCGGCCACCCGGAGACGGGTCGGCTCCGTCGGTCTCGTCGTCCCCGACGCCCTGGTGGCGGAGGCGGCGGCGGCGCTGACGGCGGCCGGGGTCGGGCACGCGGTGCTCGGCGACCTGCCCACCGACCTGCCGCCGGGCGCGGTGGAGTTCGACGAGCCGCTCGACCTGGTCCCCGCGTCGCTGGCCAAGGGCCTGGAGTTCGACCACGTGGTGCTCGTGGAGCCCGCCGGGATCGTCGCCGGGGAGGCGGACCGGATGACCGGCCTGCGCCGCCTCTACGTCTGCCTCACCCGCGCGGTGACCAGCCTGGCGGTCCTGCACACCGAGGACCTCCCCGCCGAGCTCGGCAGCCCCGGGGCGGCGGGCTGAGCCCCGTGGACCGCGCGCACGACCCCGCCCGGCCGGTGGTGCTCGACTGCGACACCGGCACCGACGACGCCGTCGCGATCATGCTGGCGGCGCTGCACCCCGCCCTCGACCTGCTGGGCGTGACCACGGTCCACGGCAACCTGCCGGTCGAGCACACCACGGACAACACCCTGCGCGTCCTGGACCACGTGGGCCGGGCCGACGTGCCGGTGCACCGCGGCGCCGACCGGCCGCTGCGCGCGGCGGACGACCAACTCGAGACCGACCCGCACCTCCCCCCGCACCTCCCGCTGCCCCCGAGCTCGCGCACCCCCGGGGTCGCCCCGGCCGTGGAGTGGCTGGTGGAGACGCTGCGGGCCGCCACCCGGCCGGTGACGCTGGTGGCGACCGGGCCGCTGACCAACCTCGCCGGGCTGCTGGCCGCCGACCCGACGGTCCCGGAGGCCGTCGACGAGGTGGTGCTCATGGGCGGCAGCCACGCGGTGCAGAACGTGACACCCGCCGCCGAGCGCAACATCCGGGCCGACGCGGCCGCCGCCGACGCCGTGCTGCGGGGCGGCTTCCGGCGGCTGGTGATGGTGACGCTCGACGCGACCCACCAGGCCCTCCTCGACGACCGCGACTGCGCGCGGCTGCGGGCCCTCGGGACCCCGGCCGGCACCGCGGCGGCCGACCTGGTGCAGGAGCGGGTCGTCCGGTACGCCGGGACGACCACCCGCCACGGCCGGCCGGCGGCACCGGTCCACGACCCGGTCGCCGTCGCCTACCTCATCGACCCGCGGGTCGTCCGGCTGCGGCACCTGCACGTCGACGTCGACACCCGCCCGGGTCCGGCGTACGGCCGCACCCGGCTGGACCTCGACGGCACCACCGACCGGCCGGCCAACGCGCACGTCGCGCTCGGTGCGGACCGGGACCGCTTCCTGGGCCTGCTGGAGTCCACGCTGGGCTAGCGTCGCGGCATGGAGCTGATGGAGTCGTGGCCGCTCGGGCAGCACCCGGACCTGCGGGACCGGCTGCTGGCGGCCTACCGCGACCCGTCCCGCGGCTACCACTCCGAGCGGCACCTCGCCGAGGTCGTGGCGAACATCGAGCTGCTGCGTGAGGAGCTGCCCCGCCCGGAGCGGGAGGCGGCCGTCTACCCGCCGCCGCACCAGCACCCGGTGCTCCTCGCCGCGTGGTTCCACGACGCCGTCTACGACCGGGACGGCGACCTGGAGGAGCGGTCGGCGACGCTCGCGGAGCAGGAGCTCGACGGCGGCCGGCTGCCCCGCCGGCCTGGTCGGCGGAGGTGGCCCGGCTGGTCCGCCTGACCGCGACCCACCGGCCCGGGCCCGGACGACCCGAGCGGCGCGGTGCTCTGCGACGCCGACCTCGCGGTGCTCGGCTCCGGCGAGGCGCGCTACGCCGACTACGTGGCCGGGGTGCGCGCCGAGTACGCCCACCTCGACGACGCCACCTTCCGGGCCGGCCGGGCCGCGGTGCTCGGGCGCGCTCGCGGCGGCGCGGCCGCTGTTCCACACCTCGACCGGCCGCCGGCTCTGGGAGGACCGGGCCCGCGCCAACCTGGCCCGCGAGCTCGCCTCGCTCACCCCCGACGACTCCTCTGAGGCCGCGCCGCGCGAGCCGCCCCGATGACTCGGACGCGTCGCTGTCAGGGCCGGAGCCGGAGGGCACCGGGGGTGCCGGGGGTCGCGTCGAGGCTTGCGGGCACCCCGAGGGGCAGGGCCAGGTTGCGGGCCTCGTGCCCGAACGGCGCCCCGGCCACCAGCGGTACGCCGAGCGCCGGCCAGCCGGTCCACCAGGACCGCCCGGACCGTGTCCGCCGGGCCGCAGCCGGTGAGCTGCCCGACGACCACGCCGCGCACGCCGGCGAACCAGCCCGACCGCAGCAGCTGGGTGAGCAGCCGGTCCAGCCGGTAGGGCTCCTCGGCGACGTCCTCGAGCACCGCGATCGAGCCGGCCGCCGGCATCACGGCGGGGGTGCCGGCACCGGTGGCGAGCACGGCCAGGTTGCCACCGACCAGCACCCCCTCGGCCGTGCCGGGCACCAGCACGTCCAGCGGGTCCGGCGTGAGCGACCCGCACCCGCTCCGGCTCGATCAGCAGCCGCCGCAGGTGGGTCCGGGACTCGTCGTCGCCCGTCCCGAGGCTGGTCACCACCGGCCCGTGCACGGTGACGACGCCGAGCCGCGCCGCGAAGGCCTGGAGCAGCGCGGTGACGTCGGAGAAGCCCACCAGGAGCTTCGGGCGCGGCCCGCGCCAGCCGGTCCCAGTCGAGCAGGTCGACGACCCGCTGCGCGCCGTAGCCGCCGCGCGCGCACACCACCGCCGCCACCTCCTCGTCGAGCCAGGCCGACGTCAGGTCGGCGGCCCGGCGCTCGTCGCTCGCGGCCAGGTAGGCGTGGTCGCCGCCCAGGACGTGCTCGCCGAGGGCCACCTCGAGCCCCCACGAGCGCAGCACCGCGACGCCGGCGTCGAGCCGGTCGGCGGCGACGGGACCGGCGGGTGCCACCACCGCGACCCGGGCGCCGGGGGCCAGCGGCCGGGGCCGCACCAGCGCCCGGCCCGGCCGGCCGCGCGCCGAGCACCTCCGACTTGCGGCGCCGCAGGCCGGCGGCGTGCAGCCGGGCGATCAGCTCGCGGCTGGACACCGGCGTGGCGCCCGCGGCGACCACGGAGTCGTAGCGCTCCGCGGGGATGTCGTAGTGGTCCCGGTCGAAGCCGCGCTCGGGGATGCCGAGCCCGCGCGCGAACCGGTGCAGCTCCTCGAAGCTCTCGTCGCTGGACAGGTGGGACCACATCCGGCCGTGCCCGGGCGCGTTGGGCGGGTCGATCAGCAGGGTCATGGGGCGCTCATGCGGTGCCGGCGGCCCGGGCGGCGGCGTCGTCGAGCAGCAGGCGCCAGGACCGCACGTGCCCGGCGTCGACGTACGCCTTGTCCCACGACCCTCCCGGCCGCACCGACGTGCCGACGTGGAACTGCCGCACCCCGGCGCGCAGCAGCCACGGCACGTGCTCGGCCCGCAGCCCGCCGCCGGCCAGCAGCAGCCGGGCCACCTCGGCGTCGGCGGCGGCGCGCGTCGACGAGGTCGTCGAAGCCGGCGTCCAGACCGCGGGGGGACCCGGCCGAGTGCACCGCGTCGAGCCCGGGCAGACCGGCCACCTGCTGCCAGACCCGGTCCGTCTCCAGCGACGCGTCGACGGCCCGCGAGAAGGTCCACGGCACCCCCGGCAGGGCGGCGGCGAGGTGCGCGGCACACCTCCTCGTCGACGAGCAGGTCCGCGTCGAGGAAGCCGAGCACCAGACCCTCCGCGCCGACGTTGAGGTAGGACTCGGCCAGCCCCACCAGCCGGGTGAGCTCGCCCCCCGTCGTGGTGTGCGTGTCGTTGAGCCGGAGCAGCACCCGGACCGGCAGGTCGGTCTCCTTGCAGACGCTGGAGACCAGCCCCGGCTCGGGGAGAGCCCGCCCGCGGCCGCCGCCCGGTCGGCCAGCTGGATCCGGTCCGCGCCGCCCTCGTCGGCGCCCGACACGTCGCGGGGGTGCAGCACCGCGACCTCCAGCAGGGGCGCCCGCCCCCGCGCCGCGTCCGGCTCCGCCATCGACATGCCCTCACAATAGGAGGGTGACCACCGACGAGGGCCCCGCCGACGCGCTGATGGAGGCCCGCGCCCTCGTGCTGCACGACCTCGAGGTGACCGGTGCCGCGGACCCCGACGCGGTCTCAGCCCTGGAGGAGTCGCTGACCACGCGACGCTGGTGGGCCTCGCAGTGGGAGGAGGGGCGGGTGTACGTCGCCGGCCTGATCGCCCAGGACGTGCAGGACGCCCTGCTGGAGCGCGTCGGCCGGTGGCCGCTGTGCCGGGCCTGCGACGAGCTCGACCCGCACGCGCTCTACATCCACCCCGAGCTCGGCGGCCCCGAGCCGACCTGGGTGTGCGAGAACAGCGGCATCGCCGTGGCCCGGCTCGGCGACCTCACGCGCTGACCCCACCTGAGCATCACAGCCGGCGGCGGCGGATCACCCGGATCACGAACAGCAGCAGCACCAGGGCGGCGAGCCCCTGCTTCCAGTACGCCTTCGCCAGGATCGGTACGACGGTGGCGCCGAGGTCGAGCGCGTCGTCGTCGCGGGCCTCCGACCGGGGCGCCGCCGCGCCGGCCGGCGAGCCCGTGGGGGCCGCAGCCGTCTCCGCAGCCGTTACCGCGGGGGGCGGCGGGGCGGGCGGCACCTCCGACCCCGGGGGCTCGACCGCCTCCACTCCGGCGTCCCCGTCGCCGGACGGGCCCGCAGCACCGGCCGGGGCGGCCTCGGCGGCCGTGGCGGCACCCACCTGCTGCTCCAGGCACGCCACGAACTGGCCGAGGAGCTTGTCCGAGACGTCCTGGATGACGCCGCGGCCGAACTGCGCCGGCTTGCCGGTGATCGCCAGGTCGGTGACCACCGTGACCTCGGTCGAGCCCCCGGCGCCCGCGAGCGAGGCGGTGACCGTGGCGCCCGCGGTCCCGTTGCCGCGCTTGTCCTTGCCCTTCGCCTCGACGACGAAGCGCTTGGCGGACGCGTCCTTCTCCACGAACGAGCCGGCGCCCGAGTAGACGAGCGCGATCGGACCCAGCTTGACCTTGCACGACCCCTTGAAGTCGTCACCGGCCACCTCGGTGACGGTGGCGCCGGGGAAGCAGCCGGCCACCGACTCGATGTCCTGGAAGTGCGACCAGGTCTCCTCCACCGTCGCGGGGACGGTGAACCGGTGCGTGAGCTCCATGCCCATGCCCGGCCTCAGCCCCCCGCGGCCGCGAGCACGGCCCGCCGGGTCAGGACGGTGGCGAGGTGCCGTCGGTAGTCGGCGTCGCCGTTGAGGTCCGAGGGCGGGTTGGTGCCCTCGCCCGCGGCGGCCGCGGCGGCGCGCACCGCCTCGTCGGTCGCCGGGCCGCCGACGAGCGCCTGCTCCACGGCCGTGGCCCGCAGCGGCGTGGAGCCCATGTTGGTCAGCCCGACGCGGGCCTCGGCGATGGAGCCGCCGTCGACCCGGACCGCCGCGGCCACCGCCACGATCGGCCACTGGTGCGCGACCCGGACGAACTTCTCGTAGTGCGCGCCCCAGCCGGACCGCTTCGGGACCCGCACCTCGGTGAGGATCTCGTTCTCCTCCATCGCGGTGGTGAACAGGTCGACGAAGAAGTCGGCGGCGGCGACGGTCCGGGTGCCGCCCTGCCCGGCGACGACGAACTCGGCGTCGAGAGCCAGCGCCGGTGCCCCGAGGTCGCCGGCCGGGTCGGCGTGCGCCAAGGCACCACCGAAGGTGCCGCGGTGGCGCACCTGCGGGTCGGCGACCTCGGCGACCGCCTTGCTGATCAGCAGCGCGTGCTCGCGCACGAGCGGGTCGGTCTGCACCTCGGCGTGCGTGGTGAGGGCGCCGATGACGATCGCGTCGCCGTCGTCGCGTACGCCGCGCAGCGAGTCGATGCGTCCGAGGTCGATGATCATCTCGGGCGCGTTGAGGCGCATCCGCAGCACCGGGAGCAGGCTCTGCCCGCCGGCCATGATCTTGCCCTCGTCGCCCGCGGCGGCGAGCGCCTGCAGCGCCTCCTCGACCGTGGAGGGGGCCACGTAGTCGAACTTGGCGGGGATCACTGCGCACCTCCGGGGTTGTCGGCGCCGGCCGAGCGGTCCGCGACGTCCTGCTCGTCGAAGTGGGGGGCCGCGTCCCCGGGCGTCGGCGTGCCGCCACCCCGGTCGCGGTCGTGGATCGCCTTCCAGACCCGCGCCGGTGTGCAGGGCATCTGGATGTCCTGCACGCCGAGGTGCCGGACCGCGTCGACGACCGCGTTCACGACGGCGGGGGTCGAGGCGATCGTGCCCGCCTCGCCGACGCCCTTGGTTCCGAGCTTCGTGTACGTCGAGGGCGACGTCGTGTGGTCGGTCTCGAAGCCGATCAGGTCGGCGGCCGTCGGCACCAGGTAGTCCACGAACGACGCCGGAGACGAGCGTGCCGGCGTCGTCGTACACCGCCTCCTCGAACAGCGCCTGCGCGATGCCCTGGGCCAGCCCGCCGTGCACCTGGCCCTCGACGATCAGCGGGTTGACGATCGTGCCGATGTCGTCGACGCAGACGTACTTGCGCATCTTCACCTGCCCGGTCTCGGTGTCGACCTCCATGGCGCACAGGTGGGTGCCGTGCGGGAAGGAGAAGTTCTCCGGGTCGAAGCTGGCGGACGCGTCGATCGACGGCTCGGCACCGTCGGGCAGGTTGTGCCCGGTGAAGGCCGCCAGCGCGATGTCCTGGATCCCGAGGCCCCGGTCGGTGCCGCGGACCGAGAAGCGCCCGGCGGAGAAGTCGAGGTCGTCGGCCGACGCCTCGAGCAGGTGCGCGGCGATCGGCTTCGCCCTCTCGATGACCTTGTCGGCCGCCCGGACGACCGCCTCGGCGCCGACGACCAGCGAGCGGGAGCCGTAGGTGTCCATGCCGTGGTGGGAGACCTGGGTGTCGCCGTGCAGGACCTCGACGTCCTCGAACGGGACGCCGAGGCGGTCCGCCACGATCTGCGACCAGGCCGTCTCGTGCCCCTGCCCGTGCGGCGAGGTCCCGGTGACCACCTCGACCTTGCCGGTCGCGAGCATCCGGATGTCGGCGTGGTCCCAGCCGCCGGCCGCGTAGTTCAGCTGGCCGAGGATCCGCGAGGGGGCGAGCCCGCACATCTCGGTGAACGTCGAGACGCCGATGCCCAGCTGGACCGGGTCGTTGCTCTCCCGGCGCCGCTTCTGCTCGGCCCGCAGCTCGTCGTAGCCGAACATGTCCTTGGCCTTGGCGGTGGCGGCCTCGTAGTTGCCGGAGTCGTAGGTCATCCCGGCCACCGTGGTGAACGGGAACTCGTCGTTCTTGATCCAGCTCAGCTCGCGCACCTCGAGCGGGTCCTTGCCCACCTCGGCTGCCAGCTCGTCCATCAGCCTCTCGATGGCGTACGTCGCCTCGGGACGCCCGGCCCCGCGGTAGGCGTCGACCCACGTCTTGTTCGTGTAGACGGGGACGAGGTTCCACTGGTAGGCGTCGAACTTGTAGATCGAGTTGAACATCCACGCCCCGAGCACCGGGACGCCGGTGCCGACGAGCGCGGCGTAGGCGCCCATGTCGGCGAGCAGGTCCACCTTGAGACCGGTGACCCGACCGTCCTTCGTCGCGGCGAGGGTGAGCTTCTGCCACTGGTCCCGGCCGTGGTGGCCGGCCATCAGGGACTCCGACCGGGTCTCGGTGTACTTCACCGGCTTGCCCAGCCGGCGGGCGACGCAGAACGAGATCCACTCCTCCGGGGTGATCTGCAGCTTGCCCCCGAACCCGCCGCCGACGTCGGGCGCGATCACGCGGATCTTCGACTCGGGCACCCCCGTCGTCGCCGCCAGCGCGAACCGGACGATGTGCGGCACCTGCGTCGACGTCCACAGCGAGATCTGCTCGCCCGTCGGGTCGCACACCACCGAGCGCGGCTCCATGAACGCGGGGATCAGGCGCTGCTGCCGGTACTCCCGCTCGATCAGCACGCCGTCCTTGCGCGCCGCCTCGATCGTCTCCTCGACCGACCCGCCGCTTCCCTGCGAGGCGGAGTCGAGCTGCCAGAACGCCGCCTTGTTGGTGCCGAGGTCGGGGTGGGCGAGCACGGTGTCCTCGGCGGCCTCCTTGAGGTCGAGCGCGGCGGGCAGCTCCTCGTAGTCGACGTCGACCAGCTCCGAGGCGTCGCGCGCCTCGGCCGCCGAGCGGGCCACGACCACGGCCACGACCTCGCCGGCGAAGGCGACCCGGTCCACGGCCATCGGCGGGTGCGCGGGTGACTTCTGGTCCTCGGTGATCGGCCAGGCGGTGATCAGGGTGCCCTGCTCGTCGGCGACGTCGCGCCCGGTCAGCACCGCGACGACGTTGGGCGACGCCTTCGCCTCGGCCACCTCGATGCCCGTGATCCGTGCGTGGGCGAAGGGGCTCCGCACCATCGCCATGTGCAGCATCCCGGGCAGCGTGATGTTGTCGGTCCACCGGGTCCGGCCGGTGATCAGCCGCTGGTCCTCCTTGCGCCGGCGGGAGCGGCCGATCTCGGCCTGGGCCTCGGGTTCCTGGGTCGCGGTCACCGCGCACCTCCCGTGCCGGAGCCGGCCGCGGCCTGCACGGCCTTGACGATGTTGTGGTAGCCGGTGCACCGGCACAGGTTGCCCTCGAGGCCGACCCGGATCTCCTCCTCGGAGGGGTCCGGGTTGTCGTTGAGGAGGTCGATGGACTGCATGATCATCCCCGGCGTGCAGTAGCCGCACTGCAGGGCGTGGCACTCGTGGAAGGCCTTCTGCATCGGGTGCAGCTCGCCGTCGGTGGCCAGGCCCTCGACGGTCGTCACCTCGTGCCCGTCGGCCTGGACCGCGAGCATGTTGCAGGACTTCACGCTCCTGCCGTCGACGTGAACGGTGCAGGCGCCGCAGTTGCTGGTGTCGCAGCCGACGACGGTGCCGGTCTTGCCCAGCCGCTCGCGGAGGTAGTGCACGAGCAACATGCGTGGTTCGACGTCGTCGGCGTACTTCGCGCCGTCGACGGTGACTTCGATCTTCGTCATCAAGACACCCCTGGACATGCGTCGGACTGGTCGGTCGTACCGGTGTGACGCTCGCCACGCTAGGACGCGGGGGTTGGCGAAAGGTTGGTCCGCTCAGTCGGCCGCCGCGGCCTGTGGGGTCTCGTCGAGCAGGCCCCGGGCGCGGGCCTCCCGGACGGCGACCAGGCGGTCGGTCACGCCCAGCTTGCGGTAGGCGTGCTCGAGGTGCTTGCGCACGGTGTGCCGCGACACCCCCAGGCGACGGCCGATCGACTCGGCGGTCAGGCCGTCGGCCAGCAGCTGCAGGACCGCCAGCTCGCGTCCGGTCAGCCCGGAGTCCGCCCGCCGCAGCGGTACGACGGAGACGCCCGGTCGCAGCCGTTCCAGGACGGACGCGTTGCGCGCCAGCAGCACCAGCAGCGGCTGGAGGCGGCGGGCGAGCGTGACCTGGTCGTCGGTGTAGTCGTCACCGGCCGTGCCCATCACGAAGGCACGGTGCCCGTGGGGACCCATCCGGTAGGGGATGGAGAGCTGTCGCTCGAGCCCCACCGGCGCGAGGGCCTCCAGCACGAGCTCGCGGCCGCGACGCGTTCCGACGTCGTCGGGGACACGCCCGATGGTGGTGGCGGTGGAGTCACCGGTCGCCGCGAACCACTGGATCAGCGGGTGCTGCGGCAGCGCCTCCCGCGTCCAGAACTCCATCTGCTCGTCCGTGGGCCAGCCGGGTGGCTGCTCGAACATCTCGAAGCCGAAGCCGCCGTCGGGATCCACCCAGTTCCACGACGCGTTCGTGCCGAACGTGGCGGCCAGCTCGGCGGTGAGCAGGGCGGTGGGCAGCTCGCCCGCGGGCTCGCGCAGCAGGTGGTCGACCAGGTCGACCCACCTCATGAAGGTCCGCTCCACGATCCTGCCCCGTCGCGCCGGTCCTCGGCCGCCGGAACACGGCCCGGATCATCGTATTCCGGTGCCACGACCCCGTCACCGACCTTTGCGGACATCGTCCGTTCTGGCCCGGGTCCGTCCCGATCGGAGACCGGGCGGCGGGCTCGCGTACGCCATTGTGCGTATAGGCATCCGCGCCGCGGCGCGCGCAGGATGTGTCCCGGGTGGCGCAAACCGTCCCAACGGGGCCACTGCGGGTCGCGACCGGTTCGGGGGAAGGGTCGCGGCCCGCAGCGGCGCTCGGCAGGCTCGGGTTTCGCTCAGCCCCGGGCGGCCGCGGCGAGCCGGCCCTTGAGCAGCGCGCGGGCCGGGTGCCGGGTGTCGGGCAGCGCCGCGAGGGCGACCTCGATCACCTCGGTGTCGTAGGGGGCCAGCGCGGCGTAGCGCATCACCGCACCGGGTCTCGGGTTGGCGAGCAGCGCCTCGCGGGCCGACACCGCCACCACCTCGGCGAGCTCGGCGAGGGCCGGGGAGCTGGTCCCCGGGAACAGGTCGCCCCCGTAGGCGTCGAGCGCCGCGTCGACGTCTCCCCGCCGGAGCAGCTCGAGCACCATCTCGACGTCGGTCTCCACCGGCATCACCAGCCGGTAGGGCCGCGAGGCGAGCCGGCCGCCCAGGGCGTGACGCAGGTGCGAGACCTCCGCCTTGAGGGTCGACGCGGTCACCTGCTTGTCGCCGTACAGCAGCGCGTGCAGCTGCTCCAGGGCCAGCCCCGCGGGGTGCAGCGCGAGCAGCGCCAGGATCTCGGTCTGCCGCCGGGTGAGCAGCAGCCGCTGGCCGTCGAGGCACGACCTCGACCTGCCCCAGCAGGGTCAGCGCAGGCCCGGACCGGAAGGCCCGCCCGGCGTGCGCCGGGGGAGCCCGGTCCGGCCGCCGTCGAGGGCATCGCGTTCTCGAGGAGCCGGGCCATCACCCGGGCGGTGGCCAGGCCGATCGGGTGGGTGCGGTCCCAGGTGGTCGACAGGTCGATCACGCCGAGCCGCTCCCCCGTCACGGGGTCGTGCACCGGCGCCGCCCAGCACACCCAGTTGTGCACGATCGGGGCGATAGTGCTCGGCGCTGAACACGATCGAGGGCCGGTCGTCGGCGGCAGGCCAGTGCCAGGGCGTTCGTGCCGACGCTGGTCTCGCCCCAGCGGCCGCCGGCGACGAAGTTGACCGACTCGGCCTTGCGTCGCATCACCCGGCCGCCGTACGTCCACAGGATGCGCGTGGTCGCGCGTCGGTGACGGCGACGACGAGGTCGCCGTCCTCGGCGGTGCGGCGCAGGTCGTCCTCGATCCGCTCGACCGCGACCTGCAGCGGCGATCCTGCCAGAACGCCGCGGTGTCGGACTCGTCGGCGATCGGGGCCTCGGTCACGTCGGGGGTGATGGCGACACCGGACCGCTCCCAGCTCCGCAGGATCTCCGGGCGCACCGCCGCGGCCGCCGCGTCGCCCTGCTCGACGAAGGTGGTCCAGGCGCGCACGGCCTCGATCCGCCGTCCGCGGAGCTCCTCGTGCGACGTGGGCTCATGCTCCCCTGCGCTCTGCCTCGGACGCCCGTTTCCCTCACCGTAGCCGCTCGACCACGGGCGCCGCCCCGCGTCGACCGGGCGACGACCCGGTCAGTGGTGGATGCGGTCCGCCGAGGTCGGTGAGCCGCTCGCCCGCGGCCGCCCCACTGCAGCGCGATGATCTCGGCGGCGATGCTCACCGCCGTCTCCTCCGGGGTGCGCGCGCCGAGGTCGAGCCCGATCGGGGAGGACAGCCGGGCCAGCTCGTCGTCGGTCAGGCCGGCCTCGCGCGAGCCGCTTCATGCCGGTCGTCGTGGGTGCGCCGCGAGCCCATCGCGCCGACGTAGCCGACCTCGGGCAGCCGCAGCGCCACCTCGAGCAGCGGTACGTCGAACTTGGGGTCGTGGGTGAGCACGCACGAGCACGGTGCGACGGTCGATGCGTCCGGCCTCGGCCTCGGCCGCGAGGTACTTGTGCGGCCACTGCACGACGACCTCGTCGGCCGCGGGGAACCGGGAGTCGGTGGCGAACACCGGCCGCGCGTCGCAGACGGTCACGCTGGTAGCCGAGGAACCGGCCCATCCGGGCGACGGCGGCCGCGAAGTCGATCGCGCCGAACACCAGCATCCGGGGCGGCGGCGCGAACGCCCACACGAACACCGCGCATGCCCTCGCCGCGGCGCTCGCCCGTCGGGCCGTAGGTGAGGGTCTGGTGGTGCCCGGCGGCGAGCAGGCCGCGGACGTCGTCGACGACCGCGGATCGGCCCGGTCGTGCCGAGGCTGCCCGAGCGCCGGCGCCGCCCGGTCCTCGCGTCCTCCGGCCGCACCACCAGCCGCCGCCCGACCCGCGCCGGCGTCGGGGTGCGCGACGACGGTGGCGACCGCGACCGGGCGCCCGGCCTCGAGGTCGGCCGCGACGCCGCCGAGCTCGGGGAAGGTCTCCCGGTCCACCTTCTCGACGAAGACGTCGAGGATGCCGCCGCAGGTCAGGCCCGACGGCGAACGCGTCGTCGTCGCTGACGCCGTAGCGCTGCAGCACCGGGCCGCCGTCGGCGAGCACCTGACTGGCCGAGCTCGTAGACCGCGCCCTCGACGCAGCCGCCGGACACCGACCCGACGGCCTCGCCGGCCGGCCCGACCAGCATCGACGGCACCGGGCGGCGCGCGGGGCGGAGCGGAAGGTGGCGACGACGGTGCCGACGCGCGACGGTCTCGCCCGGCGTCGTACCAGCGCATCAGCTCGGACAGCACGTCACGCATCGCGCACCACCTCGAGCAGCTCCTCGAGCGTGGCCAGCGAGTGCCCGGCCACGAAGTCGTCCACGTGCGTCCAGGGCGGCGACGATCCCCTGCTGCACCGGCGGTAGCCGGCCTTGCCGACGTGCGGGTTGACCCACACCACCCGGTGGGCCAGCGCGTGCAGCCGGCGCATCTACTCGGCCAGCAGGTCGGTGTCGCCGCGCTCCCAGCCGTCGCTGAAGATCACGACGACGGCGCCGCGGGCCAGCCCGCGCTGCCCCCAGCGGTCGCAGGAAGACCTGCAGGGTCTCGCCCAGCCGGGTGCCGCCGGACCAGTCGGGGATCGCGCTGGCCGGCCGCGACGATCGCGCGGTCGGGGTCGCGCAGCGCGCAGCGCGCGGGTGACCCGGGTCAGCCGGGTGCCGATCGTGAACGTCTCGACCCGGCCGCGGGCGCCGTGCGTCGCGCCGGCGCGACCGAACCGTGCGCGAGCCGCAGCAGCGCGTCGGCGTACGGGCTCATCGAGCCGGACACGTCGACCAGCAGCACGACCCGGCGGGGCCGGCGCCGTCGCGGCCGCCGCCACGCGATCTCGGCCGGCTCGCCCATCCGCGCGCAGCATCCGGCGCAGCGTCCGGTCGGCGTCGATCTCGCCGCGGTGCCAGGCGACTCGCGGCGCCGGGCCCGGCGCATCGGGATGCGCGGGCGCAGCGGCTCGAACAGCGCGGCCAGGCGCGCCCGCTCGGCCGGGCTGCAGCTCGGCGATGTCGCGGTGCCGCAGCACCTCGGTGCCGCTGGCCCGGGCGCGCAGCGGCGTCGGTCGTCGTCCTCGCCGGCCGTCGCCGCCGGCTCGCGTCGAGGGTCGGCCTGGGTGCGCGGGCGGCTGCTCGCTCCGACGGCGGTCCGCGGTCGCGGCGTGCCGGCGCCGAGGAACCAGGCGCTGAAGACCTGGTCGTAGCGGTCGAGGTCGTCGGGCCCGGAGCACAGCGTGGCGCGGCCCGGCCCAGTAGGTCGGCGCGCCGGTCGTCGAGACCGACCACGGCGACCGCGCGCCGAGGAACGACTGGGCCCGGTCCATCGTGACGCGGCACGCCGGCGGCGCGGAGCGCGCGGCGAACCCGAGCAGCACCTCGTCGGGTCGGCGCCGGTGGGCCGGCTGCGGCGCGGGCGTCACCGCGGTCGGTCAGACGCTCAGCAGCCGGTCGAGCGCCTGGCGCACCCGCTGGGCGTCCTCGCGGTACTTGACGACGGCGCCGAGGGTGGCCGCCGCGCTGGCGACGTCGAGGCTCGGTGTTGCCGAGCGCGCTGCAGGGCCCGGGCCCAGTCGAGGGTCTCGGCGACGCCGGGCGGCTTGAGCAGGCGCCGCCTCTTCGTTGCGCAGCCGCTGCACCAGCGCCGACCACCTGCGCGGCCAGCGCCTCGGGCACCTCGGGGGCGCGGGTCCGCACGATCTCGACCTCGCGCTGCGAGCCCGGGGTGCTCGACCCAGTGGTAGAGGCAGCGCCGCTTGAGCGCGTCGTGCACCTCGCGGGTGCGGTTGGAGGTGAGCACGACCACCGGCGGGGTGGCCGCGGTGATCGTGCCGAGCTCGGGGATGCTCACCTGGTAGGTCGAGAGCACCTCCAGCAGGAACGCCTCGAACTCGTCGTCGGCGCGGTCGATCTCGTCGACCAGCAGCACCGCCGGCGCCTCCCGCAGCGCGCGCAGCACCGGGCGGGCCAGCAGGAACCGCTCGTCGAACAGCGAGTGCTCGGCGGCCTCGTCGACGTCGACCGTCTCGCCGGCCGCCTCCAGCGCGCGCAGGTGCAGGATCTGCCGCGGGAAGTCCCAGTCGTAGAGCGCCTGGGTGGAGTCGATGCCCTCGTAGCACTGCAGCCGGATCAGGGGCACGTCGAGCGCCTCGGCGACGGCCTCGGCCAGCGCGGTCTTGCCGGTGCCCGGCTCGCCCTCGAGGAGCAGCGGCCGCTGCATCTGCAGCGCCAGGAGACGATGGTGGCGCAGCGACGTCGTCGGCCAGGTAGCCGGTGCCCGCGAGCCGCTCCGACAGCTCCGCCGCGGAGGCGAAGAGCCCGCGCTCCTCCCCGCCGGTGGGGCGGCGGCCCGGTGGTGCCGGCCCGGGCCGCGGCGGCGGGGCCGGCTCAGCGGTGCTCATGCCGCGAGCCTACCCGCGGGTCACCGGCGCGCCCCCGGATCCGGTGGGGCCCGGCGGCCGGCCCTGGGTCAGAGCTGGCCGGGGTGGTCCACGTCGCGCCCCGTCGCCAGGTCGCCGCACTCGACGCAGCAGCACGTCGCGGCCGCTCAGGTAGTCACGCGCCCCGCGGTCCCCCGTCGCCACCGCCAGCACGCCGGCCCAGTGCCCGCGGCCGAGGAGCACCGGGTGGCCGGCGACCCCGTCGTACGACGCCCGGGCGAGGACGTCGCGGCGGCCGCCGGCCGCGAGCACCCGGCGCACCACGCCGTCGCCGACGTCGGGCAGGTCCACCAGCGAGACGAGCGCGGCGGCCTGACCTCGGGCGGGGCGTCCGCGGCCAGACGGCGAGCCCCGCTCGCAGCGAGGCGCCCATCCCCTCGGCCCAGCCCTCCGCGTGCACGACCGACACGTCCTCGTCCTCGGTCCAGCCCGCCTCGACGAGAGTCGCCTCCACCTCCTCGGCGGCGGCGCCGAGGACGACGGTGACGCTGTCGCAGCCGCCGTCGAGGAGCCGCCCGATGGCGCGGTCGAGGTAGGGGACCCCCGCGTCGTCGCGGAGCAGCGCCTTGGGCACGCCCATGCGCCGACCCGCGCCGGCCGCCAGCAGCATCCCGACGACGGTCACGACGCGACCGACTCCATGTCGCGCAGGGCCCGCAGCACGTTGCCGGACCCGATCGCGGACAGGTCGGCCTCGGCGTACCCCCGCGAGCGGAGCTCGTCGAACAGCAGCGGGTAGCCGGAGACGTCCTCCATCCCGGCGGGGAAGTCGGACGCGCCGTCGTAGTCGCCCCCGAGCCCGACGTGGGCGATCCCGGCGACCTCGCGAATGTGGTCGACGTGGTCGGCGACCTCGCCGACGGTGGGCGCGGCCGGCGCCAGGTGCCGGCGCTCGTGCAGCACCGGGTCCACGTCGTCGAACCGACCGCGGGTCGCCGCCCCGGTCGGCCACCTCGTCGAGGCAGTCGAAGTACCAGCGACCCAGCGCCGGCTGATGAAGAACGACAGAAGCCCGACCATGCACACCCCGCCGTTGTCGCGCAGCGCGGCCAGCACGTCGTCGGGCACGTTGCGCGGATGGTAGGCGACCGCGCGCGCCGAGCTGTGGCTGAAGATCACCGGCGCGGTGGACACGTCGAGGGCGTCACGCATGACGCCGTCCGACACGTGTGAGAGGTCGACGAACATGCCGAGCCGGTTCATCTCCGCGACGATCTCGCGGCCGAGCGCGGAGAGCCCACCGAGCAGGGGCACGTCGGTGGCGGAGTCCGCCCAGGGGACGTTCTCGTTGTGGGTCAGGGTCAGGTAGCGGGCGCCCCGGTCGTACATCTCGCGCAGGGTGTCGAGCGACGAGTCGATGCTGTGGCCGCCCTCCATCCCGATCAGCGAGGCCAGCCGCCCGGAGGCCACGGCCCGGTCGACCTCGTCGGCGCTGGTGCACAGGGCGAGCCGGTCGGGGTGGGCCTCGACGAGCCGGTGCACGAAGTCGATCTGCTCCCGGGTGGCCTGCACCGCCTCGGCGCCGCGGAGCCGACAAGGGCACGTACACCGACCAGAACTGTCCGGTGACACCGCCGGCGCGCGAGCCGGGGGAGGTCGGTCTGCACCGCGGGTTCGCCGCCGGCGAGGTCGACGGCGGCGAGGTCGTAGCCGCAGTGGTCGCGAAGCGTCCAGGGCAGGTCGTTGTGTCCGTCGACCACGCCGACGGGCGGGGCCACGGTCACCTGGGGCGGGTGACCGGCTTGTTGGGCCGCGACAGCGGCATCCAGAGCGTGAACCGGTCGGCGCGGTAGGTCGACCGGGACACCTCGATCGCGATGTTGCCGGCGAAGGCGCGCCGGGCGATGCGCAGCACCGGGGCCCCGGCGGTGATGCCCAGCAGCTCGGCCTCCTCGGGACGCGAGACGGCGGCGTCGACGGAGTCCTCGCCCCAGGTGGGCATCAGGTCCCGGCGCTGCAGCTCCTCGTAGAGACTCTCCGGCAGGGGCTGGTCGAGGAAGTTGGGCACGATGCTGTCGGCGAGGTAGGCGTCCTCGATGCACATCGGGGCGTCGTCGGCGAGCCGGAGCCGCTGCCAGTGCACGACCCGGGCGCCCTCGCCGATCTCCAGGGCCCGGGCGACGCCGGGACCGGCCGACTCCATCCGCGCCAGCAGGGTGCGGGCCGAGGGCCTCATGCCGCGGCGGCCCATCTCCTCGGTGTAGCTGGACAGCCGGACCTGGACGTCGATCTTGGCGCGGGCCACGAAGGTGCCGCGCCCGGGCACCCGCTCGAGCAGCCCCTCGGAGACGAGTGCGTCGAGGGCCTGGCGGACGGTCATGCGGGCCACGCCGAAGTGCTGGACCAGCTCCCGCTCGGAAGGTGCCGGGCTCCCCGGCTCGGCGCCCTGGATCAGGCCCCGGACGTACTCCCGGACCTGCACGTGCTTGTGCACGGTCTGGCGTGGTCGCCCTGGAGTCGCCACGTCGGCCATCGCACCTCCGCTCGGCCTCGGTGCGACCACCTTAGCCAACTTCGGGCCCTCCTGGGCCGCGGGTCGGCGGAAGGGCTTGTGCCGGACGTACCGGTGCTACTCGGTCGCGATCGCCTCCAGCACGTCGAGCCGGGCGGCCCGTCGCGCCGGGAAGACCGCGGCCAGCACCCCGACGAACCCGGCCCCGAGCACGTAGCCGGCCAGCTGCCCCCCGGGCACGGACCAGCACGTCGAGGCCGTCGTCGGCGAGCGAGGTCAGCAGCGCGAGGCCGAACACCAGCGCCCATGCCGACCCCGAGCACCGCCCCGAGGACCGCGATCACGATCGCCTCGAGCCGGATCATCCGCCGCAGCTGGGCGCGGCCCAGCCCGATGGCCCGGAGCAGCCCCACCTCGCGGGTGCGCTCGATGACCGACAGCGCGAGGGTGTTGACGATGCCGAGCACCGCGATGACCAGCGCGAGCCCGAGCAGCGCGTAGATGAGCAGCAGCAGCTGGTCGATCGGCGCCCGCTGCTCCTCGGCGAAGCCGGCCTGGTCCTTGACCGTGATCGTGGGAAGCTCGGCGGTCTGCTCCTCCAGCGTCCGCTGCACCGACGCCGGGTCCGCGCCCGGGGCGACGTTGACCATCAGGTAGTTGTCGGCCTCCGGGAAGCCGGCCTCCGTCAGCGTGTCGAGGGTGGTGGTGAACGGGAAGAACAGGACCGCGTTGTCGGGCTCGTAGATCCCCACCACCTCGAGGCTCCGGCTGCCCGTCGGGAACGCCATCTCGACCTCGTCACCGACCGCGAGCGACTCGTCCCTGGCGCGCTCGTCCGAGACGAGCGCGGTGCCGTCGCGGAGGTCGGCGAGGGAGCCCTCGACCATCGGCACCCGGGCGACCTGGGCGAGCGCGTCCGGGTCGACGCCCATCACCCCCTGGCCGCCGCCCCCGTCGAAGGTGGCGTTGGCGTAGCGGAGCCGGCTGACCGCCTCGACGCCCTCGGTGTCCTCGATCCGGTCGGCGATCGCCGGGGAGAACGGCACGCCGATCACGTTGGAGACGACCAGGTCGCCGAAGAAGTTCTCCTCGATGGTCCGGTCGACGCTGTCCTTGGCCGACGACCCGAGGATCGACATGGTCGTCACCAGGGCCAGCCCGATCATCAGCGCGGAGGCGGTGGCCGCGGTCCGCCGCGGGTTGCGCAGCGCGTTCTGGCCGGCGAGGTTGCCGACGGTCCCGAAGAGCGCGCCGGTAGCGCGACGGTGGCGAGCGCCACCACGGGGCGGCTGATCACCGGGCTGGCCGCCGCGACGCCGAGCAGCACCGCCAGGATGCCGCCACCGACCCACCAGCCCGGCCGGGGCACGTCGACGTACAGGCCGGCCAGCATCGCGGCGGCCCCCAGCCCGATCAGCACGGTCCCGGACACCAGCCGCCAGCGCAGGGCCGACTCGGGCATCGCCACGTCGTCGCGGAGCGCCGCCATCGGTGCGATCCGGGCCGAGCGGCGGGCGGGGACGTAGGCGGCCAGCAGCGTGACCGCGACGCCCACGACGTACGCCGCCACGACCGTGCGAGCCGCGAACACCAGGTCCGAGCCGCTGAGGTCGAGCCCGAACGTCGCGAAGAGCGCCCGGATGCCCATCGCCAGCAGCACGCCGATCCCGAGCCCCAGCGTCGACCCGACGGTGCCGAGCACGAGGGCCTCGAACATCACCGACCGGGTCACCTGGCGCCGGGACGCCCCGAGGGCCCGCAGCAGCGCCAGCTCGCGGCTGCGCTGCGCGACCAGGATCGAGAAGGTGTTGACGATCAGGAAGCTGCCGACGACCAGGGAGATGCCGGCGAAGATCAGCAGGAACGTGCTGATGAAGGAGATCGCCTCGACCAGGGCGGTGGCCGCCTCGTCGGCCGCCTCGTCGCCGGTGAGCGCCTCGTAGCCGCTCGGGAGGGCCGCGGCGACGGCGTCGCGCAGCTGCTCCTGGCTCACGCCCTCGGCCGCGGTCACCCAGGCGTCGTTGAACACGTCGGCACCGCCCAGGAACAGTGACTGGGCCGTGGCGGTGTCGAAGATGGTGAGGGTGGCCCCGTTGGTGGAGCCGCCCTCGCCGAACGTGGCGAGTCCCACGAGGGTCGGCCGTAGCACGGGCTCTGCTCCGGAGGTGACCAGGTGGACGGTGTCACCGACGTCGTAGCCGGCGCGTTCGGCGGTGCCGACGTCGAGCGCGACCTCGCCGCGGACCCCGGGGACCCGTCCCTCGGTGATGCTCAGCCCCTCGAGGCCGTTGGCGGCCGGTGCGTCGTTCCAGCTGACGCCGATGCCCGGCGCCCCCTGCCCGCCGATCACCTTGCCGTTCTCCCCGACGACGAAGACGCCGAACGAGGTCACGTTGCCGTCCGCGCGGGCCGCCCCGTCGACGTCGGCGAGGTCGTCGACCAGCGCGGCGGGCATGGTCCGGGTGGTCGGCGTGCCGTCGTCGCTGGTGCCGCCGACCGGGCGCACGACCACGTCGCCCACCGAGGAGGCGAAGATCGCGTCGAACGACCGGCTCAGCGTGTCGGTGAAGATCAGGGAGCCGGCCACGAACGCGACGCCGAGCACGATCGCGAAGGTGCTCATCAGCAGGCGCAGCTTGCGCCCCAGCAGGGACTTCCAGGCGGCCTTGAACATGGGCTCGTGTCTCCCCGGGCTCAGTCGCGCACGCCGGTGACGGCGTCGAGCTGACGGGCGTCCATTCGGGTCATCCGGTCCAGGACCGTCTCCCGGTCGGGGTCGCGGAGCTCGTCGACGACCTTGCCGTCGGCGAGGAACACGACGCGGTCGGTGAACGCCGCCGCCACCGGGTCGTGCGTGACCATCACGACCGTCTGCCCGAAGTCGTCGACCGAGCGGCGCAGCAGGCTCAGCACCTCGGCGCCCGAGCGCGAGTCCAGGTTGCCCGTCGGCTCGTCGGCGAACACGATCGCCGGGCGGCTGACCAGCGCCCGCGCCACCGCTACCCGCTGCTGCTGCCCCCCGGACAGCTGGTTGGGCCGGTGCCCGAGGCGGTCCCCGAGGTCCACGGTCTCGATGACCGTCCGGTACCAGTCGGCGTCGGGCTTGCGGCCGGCGATCGACAGCGGCAGCAGGATGTTCTCCTCCGCGGTCAGCGTCGGCACGAGGTTGTAGGACTGGAACACGAAGCCCACCTGGTCGCGCCGCAGCCGGGTGAGCTCCTTGTCCTTGAGCCGCGAGAGGTCGGTCTCGCCGATCACCACCGACCCGCTGGTCGCGGTGTCCAGCGCCGCGCAGCAGTGCATCAGCGTCGACTTGCCCGACCCGGACGGGCCCATCACGGCCGTGAACTCCCCGCGGTGGATGTCCAGGGTGACGTCGTCGAGCGCCACCACCTGCGCCTGCCCGGATCCGTAGGTCTTGGTCAGGTTCTGCACGCGGGCGGCCGGACCGCTGTCCATCGTCGTCTGGTCGGACACGAGTGCTCCCTCTGCTGAGCGCGGCCCCGGCGGCCGTCGGCTTCTCCGTCAAACCTAGGTGGGGGCGGGGGACGGCAACACGGGATTTAGGCCCTAGCCGCCCCTGGTTCGTCCCTGGCTCGTCCCTGAGCTCCCTGGAACCCCGCGCCGTGGAACACGGACCTCGTCGACCGGGATGCTAGAACATGTGTTCGAATCGACGTACCCTCGGGGCATGACCGTCGACTTCCAGACCTCGCTGTTCGACGCGGTGGACGCCGGGGCCGCGCCGACCGTCGGCCGGCTGGCCGGCTCGGTGCTGCGTCACCGGCTCGACCGGGGCGCCTGGGTGGACGTGCGGCCCGGATGGGTGCGGGGTGCCGACGAGCTGTTCGCCCGGCTCGTGCGCGACGTCCCGTGGTACGCCGAGCGCCGCCAGATGTACGACCGGGTCGTCGACGTGCCGCGCCTGCTCCGCTTCTACGCCGCCCACGAGCAGCTCCCGGACCCCCTGCTGACGACCGCCCGCGACGCCCTGAGCCGGCACTACGCCCCCGAGCTCGGCGAGCCCTTCACGACGGCCGGCATGTGCTACTACCGCGACGGCCGCGACAGCGTGGCCTGGCACGGCGACACCATCGGCCGGTCGAGCACGCAGGACACGATGGTCGCGATCCTCTCGCTCGGCGACACCCGCCGGCTCTCGCTGCGGCCCCGGCTCGGCGGTCGCGTCGGTCGGCTTCGACCTCGGCCACGGCGACCTGCTCGTGATGGGTGGGTCCTGCCAGCGCACCTGGGAGCACGCCGTCCTCAAGACCTCCCGCGCCGTCGGCCCGCGGATCAGCATCCAGTACCGCCCGCACGACGTCCGCTGACCCACCCGGACCCGGGCGCACATGCAGCAGGGCCCCGGCCTGGTCGGCCGGGGCCCTGCTGGTGGTGCTGGTGCGGTGGTCTCGACAAGCTCGACCGACCGTGTGCGGTGGTCTCGACAGGCTCGACCGACCGCAGGCGGATCAGAAGTCCATGCCGCCCATGCCGCCGTCGCCGCCCGGCATCGCGGGCGCCTTCTCCGGCTTGTCGGCCACGACGACCTCGGTGGTGAGGAACAGCGCGGCGATCGACGCGGCGTTCTGCAGCGCCGAGCGCGTCACCTTGGCCGGGTCGATGATGCCCGTGGCGATCATGTCGACGTAGTCGCCGGTGGCCGCGTTGAGGCCGTGACCGGCCTTCAGGTTGCGCACCTTCTCCGCCACGACACCGCCCTCGAGGCCGGCGTTGACCGCGATCTGCTTGAGCGGGGCCTCGGTCGCGTACCGCACGATGGCGGCACCGGTGGCCTCGTCCCCGTCGAGCTCGAGCTTCTCGAACGCCTTGTCGGCGGCCTGGACGAGAGCGACGCCACCGCCGGCGACGATGCCCTCCTCGACGGCCGCCTTCGCGTTGCGAACGGCGTCCTCGATGCGGTGCTTGCGCTCCTTGAGCTCGACCTCGGTGGCCGCGCCGACCTTGATGACCGCAACACCGCCGGCCAGCTTGGCCAGGCGCTCCTGCAGCTTCTCGCGGTCGTAGTCGGAGTCGCTCTTCTCGATCTCGGCGCGGATCTGGTTGACGCGACCGGAGATCTGGTCGGTGTCGCCCGCACCCTCGACGATGGTGGTCTCGTCCTTGGTCACCACGACCTTGCGGGCCTGACCGAGGAGCTCGATGCCGGTGCTCTCGAGCTTGAGGCCGACCTCCTCGGAGATGACCTGGCCACCGGTCAGGATCGCGATGTCCTGCAGCATGGCCTTGCGACGGTCACCGAAGCCCGGAGCCTTGACGGCGACGGACTTGAAGGTGCCGCGGATCTTGTTGACCACCAGCGTGGACAGGGCCTCGCCGTCGACGTCCTCGGCGAGGATCAGCAGCGGCTTGCCGGACTGCATGACCTTCTCCAGGAGCGGCAGCAGGTCCTTGACGTTGGAGATCTTCTGGTTGGCGATCAGGATGTAGGGGTCCTCGAGGACCGTCTCCATCCGCTCGGCGTCGGTGACGAAGTAGGCCGAGATGTAGCCCTTGTCGAACCGCATGCCCTCGGTGAGCTCGAGGTCGAGCCCGAAGGTGTTCGACTCCTCGACGGTGATGACGCCTTCCTTGCCGACCTTGTCCATCGCCTCGGCGATGATCTCGCCGACGGAGGTGTCGGCGGCCGAGATGGAGGCGGTGGAGGCGATCTGCTCCTTGGTCTCGACGTCCTTGGCCATGCCGAGCAGCTGCTCGGAGACGGCCTCGACGGCCGCCTCGATGCCGCGCTTCAGCGCCATCGGGTTGGCACCCGCGGCGACGTTGCGCAGGCCCTCGCGGACCATGGCCTGGGCCAGGACGGTCGCCGTCGTCGTGCCGTCACCGGCGACGTCGTCGGTCTTCTTGGCGACCTCCTTGACGAGCTCGGCACCGATCTTCTCGTAGGGGTCCTCGAGCTCGATCTCCTTGGCGATGGAGACACCGTCGTTGGTGATCGTGGGGGCGCCCCACTTCTTCTCCAGGACGACGTTGCGGCCCTTGGGGCCGAGCGTCACCTTGACGGCGTCCGCCAGCGTGTTCATGCCACGCTCGAGACCTCGGCGGGCCTCTTCGTTGAACGCAATAAGCTTCGGCATACTCCGCGAATCCTCACGCGTAGATATGGATGGTCCGGTCGATGCCCGCGACGGACGACCCCCGCTGACCCGGCAGACCCTTCCCGCCGGCGCTCCGGGGCCTCATCTCCGGTCCGGATGACTGTGCGGATGCTCTGATGGCACTCTCGACGTGAGAGTGCTAACCAATTCTTAGCACTCGCCACCCGCGAGTGCAAGGCGGATCCGCTCGACCGGTCGCCGTCGGAGCGCCCGCGCGGTCCGGACGTGGCGTCTAGACCATGCAGTATGGCCAATCGGGCCATTGACCCCCTTTTGCGAGGAGCCATAACCTGAGTTCACCTCGTGGGTGCGACGGGGTTTCGGCCGGAGGGCGGCGTCTTCGCCGCCTCGGCCCTCTTACTCGCCCGAGAGGCCCCGGCGAGTCACCGGGCGGTGTCCGGGCGAGCAGCTCCACGACCATGTCGGCGAACGCGTCGGCCATCGCCGGCATCACCTCGAGGTACAACCCGGGCTCGGTCGACCTCCAGCTCACTCAGCGCGAGGGTGCCGTCGTCGAGCCGCATCACGTCCACGCGCGCGTAGGCCAGGGTACGCCGAGCCGCCGCTCGGCCACCCGGACCATCTCGAGGGCCAGGTCGGCCGCCTCCTGGGTGACCGGCACGACCACGGTGCGGCCGCCGTACTCCTCGTGCACCCGGATCTCGTCGCCGGCCGGCCGCTTCTGCGCCTGCGAGACCACGTCCGCCGCCGAGCACGAACACCGAGGTCTCGCCCTCGGTGCGCACCGACTCGACCAGCGGCTGCACGACCCACGGCCCGGGCGAAGCGGCGACTCGTCGAGGTCGGCCGGGCCGCCGGGCTCGGCGTCGAAGAGGACGACGCCCGCGCCGCCGGCGCCCACCCGCGGCTTGACGACGGCGGGCGCGAAGGCGGCGATCGCCGGCGCCAGCTCGCCCTCCTCGTCGACGATCACCGTCGGCACGACGGGCAGGCCCGTCTCGATGAGATCGACGAGGTAGGCCTTGTCGGTGTTCCAGCCCAGGACCGGCACCGTTGAGCAGCCGGCGCCGACGGACGCGCGCCCAGTCGAGGAACTCCTCGCGCCGGTCGTCGTAGTCCCAGGTGCTGCGCACCAGCGACCACCCGCGCCCCCGTCCAGTCGACGGACGGGTCGTCCCACGCGCACCTAGCGGGCCTCGACGCCGCGACGGGCGAGCGCCTCGACCAGCAGGTGCCCGGCCGGCTCGCCGTCGGGCAAGTCGGCGCAGGTCGCCAGGAGTACGTCGGCCATGCGCCGAGGCTAGCCGGGCGCCTCGCCGGCCGGGCGGCGGGGCACCGGCCCGGTAGCCGTCCATCAGCGCGCCACCCACCCGCACCAGCACGTCGACGGCAGCGCGGTGCAGGACCGCGGTGTCGCCGTACACGACGACGTGCCGGTGCCCGTTCACCAGCCGCTCGGCGAGGTCCGGGTCGGACGACCGGATCGCCCGGGCCAGCGCCTTGCCGCGGCCGGACCACTCTCCCGCCGACGACCAGCGCGAGGCTCGCTCACCTGGTCCACGACCGCGCCCGCGAGGTAGACGAGCTCGTGCTCGTCGTCGCAGCCGGCCATGTCGTCGAGCAGGTCGGTCAGGCCGTAGCGGGCCGCCCGGAGCTCGTCGTCGTCGTAGGGCGGCGGGCCCTGCTCCATCCGCGCGGCGGCCGCGGCCCGGATCTCGGCCGCGGCGCCGCCCTCGTCGCCGAGGACCACGCTCTCGACGCACATCCGCAGCAGCGAGCAGACCCGTCGCCGGGCGTCCGAGGACCAGACGCCGTCGAGGCTCCGGCGGGTGTGCACGAACGCCTCGACGACCCAGCCCTCGTGCTCGAACGTCTCCCGGTACGGCGCGGGCAGCCCGCTGTCGGCGACGCCCCCCTCGTCGACCACCACCACCACGTCGAGGTCCGAGGTGGGCGTCCGGTGCGCGGTCAGCACGCTCCCGCCGAGGAAGGCCACCGTCGCCTCCGGGAACCGCGCCGCCACGAAGGAGTGCGCAGCCTCCACGGGCTCCGGACGGTCGCCGTACATGCACCCATTCCTACGGGCGACCACCCCGGCGGGAGGGCACCGCGCGCGCGACACGCCGCGGAAGGTGGCGGCGCGAGCCTGCCGGCGGTCAGCCGCCGGCGACGGCCGGGATCACCGAGACCTGCGCCCCGTCGGGAGTCTTGGTGTCGAGGGCGTCGAGGAACCGGACGTCGTCGTTGCCCACGTAGACGTTGACGAACCGGCGGATCGCGCCCTGCTCGTCGAGGATCCGGGCCTTGATGCCGGAGTAGCTCGACTCGAGGTCGTCGAGGACGTCGGCGAGTGTGTCCCCCTCGGCCGACACCTCGGACTCGCCGCCGGTGTAGGTGCGCAGGATGGTGGGGATGCGGACGGAGACGCTCATGGTGCTTCTCCTTGGGTCCGAGAGGTCTCGACGATAGCCGGGGCTGGACGGGCTGACTGCTCAGGTCCCCGACGGGGTGCGAGCCGCACGGTCCCCGTCGTGCCGCGCCTCCGCCAGCCCGGTGGCGACGAACGCGGCGTACGACGGGTCGATGGTGGCGGCCGGGCCGACGTGGTCGCTGACCGCGTCCAGCGTCTTGAGCCCCATGCCGGTGTTGATCACCACCGTCTCGAGCTCCGGGTCGAGCTGCCCGGTGTCCACCAGCTTCTTCAGCACCCCGACCGTGGTGCCCCCGGCCGTCTCGGTGAAGATGCCCTCCGTGCGGGCCAGCAGCAGGATGCCCTCGCGGACCTGGTCGTCGCTGACGTCCTCGACCGCACCCCCGGTGCGGCGGCAGACGTCGAGCACGTAGATGCCGTCGGCGGGGTTGCCGATCGCCAGGCTCTTCGCGATCGTGTCGGGCTTGACCGGCCGGATCGCGTCGACGCCGTCCTTGTAGGCGACGGACACCGGCGAGCAGCCGGTCGCCTGGGCGCCGTACACCTTGTAGGGCTTGTCCGCGACGAGACCGAGCCGGATCAGCTCCTGGAAGGCCTTGTCGACCTTGGTCAGCTGGGACCCGGACGCCACCGGGATCACGATCTGGTCCGGCAGCCGCCAGCCGAGCTGCTCGGCGATCTCGTAGCCGAGCGTCTTGGAGCCCTCGGCGTAGTAGGGGCGGACGTTGACGTTGACGAACGCCCAGCCCTCCTCCTCGCCCGCGATCTCGGAGGCGAGCCGGTTCACGTCGTCGTAGTTGCCGTCGACGGCCACCAGGTTCTCGGTGTAGACCGCCGAGTTGACCTGCTTGGGCTTCTCGAGGTTCGACGGGATGAACACCACGGTCCTGATCCCGGCGCGGGCCCCGGCCGCGGCGACGGCGTTGGCCAGGTTGCCGGTGGACGGGCAGGCGAACACCTTGGCGTGCAGCTCACGGGCCGCGCTCAGGGCGCAGGCGACGACCCGGTCCTTGAAGCTGTTGGTGGGGTTGGTCGAGTCGTCCTTCACCCAGAGCCTGGCGAGGCCGAGCTCGCGGGCGAGGTTGTCCGCGCGCAGCAGCCGGGTGAAGCCCGGCTCGGTGTTGGGGCTCTCCTCGATGTCGGAGGGCACCGGCAGCAGCGCCTTGTAGCGCCAGATGTTGCGGGGGCCCGCCTCGATCTCCGCCCGGGTGACCAGGGGGAAGTCGTAGGCGACCTCGAGCGGGCCGAAGCACTCGGGACAGGCGTAGTGCGGGCCGAGGTCGACCTGGTGGCCGCACTCGCGGCACGCCAGGGAGGTGGCGTTGCCGAAGGCGCCGTCACGCACGTCCGGGGTGGTCGCGGGGCTCAGGGTCGTGGTGCTCAAGGAGGCCTCCTTCTCATCTTCCCCGCGGCCGACTCTCGTCGCGGGACGGAATTAGCACCGTCGCCGCGCGTTCCCTGAGCGGGTGCACCGGAGGTCGCGCGGCGGGTTGCCGGGGCTTCGTCGGGCCGTGTCCCTCTGCCCCTCTCGATGAGCGGTTCCAACTCTAGGGAGCCGTCTCAGAATGTGCACACCGGCTCCACCATCCGAGACGACCCGGTCCCGGGGCAGAATGCCCGGATGGAGAGGTGGCGGGTCCGGCAGGTCCTCAACGCCGTCAACGGCAGCACGCTGCTCGGTCTCGGGATCGCGGCGGTGGGCCGCTGCTCGTTCCGGCGCGGCCCCCGGGGGCTGGTGCTGGCCGCCGGCTACCGGCCGCCGCTGCCTCGCGCCACCGCCTTCACGGTGGGCGACGTGGTCGTGACGCCGCACGACCACGACTGGCTCGGGGCGAGGCCCCGGCTGCTCGCCCACGAGGAGCGGCACAGCTGGCAGTACGTCGCCTGCCTGGGCCTGCCGATGTTGCCGCTGTACGCCGTGGCCGCCGCCTGGTCCTACGCGCGGGGCGGGGACGTCGGCGTGCACAACCCGTTCGAGCGGGCCGCCGGTCTCGCCGACGGGGGTTACCCGGACATCAGCGCCCGGGCTCGACGCAGGGCCTGAAGGCGTGCCCCGGGACGCGACGACCCCCGGGCCGGTCCGGCCCGGGGGTCGTGCGCGACGGTGACTACAGGCGCAGGAGCGCCAGGATGGCGTCGAGGATGGCCGCGATCTCGCTGAGCACGCCGGTGTTGTCCAGCAGTCCGGCGACGGCGCAGAGCAGGTTGCCGAGCAGGTTGCCGGCCCCCGACTGCGCAACGATCGTGAGCACCACACGGTCCAGGTGCACCTGGAGGCCGAGCAGGTCGAGATCCAGCGGCGCCAGCACCAGGCTGAGGATCTCGCAGGTCGCGGCCCGACCCTGCCGGGCAGCACCGGTCACGGGCACACCGTCGGCCGTGGCCACCGGCATCTTCACGCGCTCGCTGAAGTCGCCGACGACCTTCCCGTTGGCCCGGACGAGCTCGCCCTGCAGCCGACCGACCGCCACCAGCTGGTCGCCCACGGTCTTGAACCTTCGTGGCACGAACGTCGCGTCCACGGTGCCGCCGTTGCCGAAGCTGCCGACGACGCGGGACCGCAGCTTGCCGTGCTCGTTCTTCAGTACCTTCGCGCTCGCCGCCTGGGCGGCCCGCTCGGTGGAGGCCGGTGCGGACGGCACCGCCTGGGCCGTGGTCGCGACGAGGCTCATCAGCGCTGCCGCGACGATGCCGATCGCGGGCGTCCGCCACCGCCGCCAGGAGTTCCCGGACTGCTCCCTCATGTGCGTCTCCCTCTTCACCGGGGACCCGATGCCCCCGTCCCCCGCGCCGTACCCAGCCCCAGGGCGCGCATCCCTGGTCCGGGGACATTCCTCCGGTAGGTGACGTACCGGTCGCTATACGACCGCGCCCGGGCCGGCGTCGGCGGCGAGGGCGCGCAGGAGGGCGAGCACGCCCTCCGGGCCCGGTACGACCAGGTCGGTGACCTCGGCCAGCACCCGCTCCGCGTCGCCCTCGGTGGAGCCCGAGCAGACGAGCAGCGTCGGCAGCCCCTGTGCACGCAGCGCCCGCGCCGCCTCGAAGGCCTCGAGGTCGCCGCGGTCGTCCCCGGCGAACAGCACCCCGCCCGCGTCGGTCGACGCCACCACGTCGCGCAGCGCCTGCCCCTTGTGCATCCCCGGGGCCCGGACCTCCAGCACGAGCTTCCCCGGCTCGAGCCCGAGGCCGTGCCGCTCGGCGGCGTCGGCCAGCCGCGGCTCCAGCCGGGCGAACGCCTCCGCCGGGTCCGCCAGCCGGCGCGTGTGCACGGCCAGCGCGAGGCCCTTGTCCTCCACGTAGGCCTCCGCGGCGCCGGCGGATTCGAGCAGCCCCGGCAGCTCGTCGCCGAACGCGGACAGCCCCTCGGGAACCGGCGGGCTGGTGAACCGGCGCGTCGTGGAGTCCCAGTGCTCGTGACCGTACTGACCGCGGACGAGCAGCCGCGCCCCGGGCGGCAGGGCGTCGGCGACCTCGTCGAGCCGGCCGAGCTCGACCACCTGCCGCGCCGGGCGGCCCGTGACCACCGCGACGGCGCGGACGCGGGCCGCGACCGCGGCGAGCGCCGCCGGCCCGTCGGGGTGGATCACCGCCCGGGTGGGGTCGGCCACGATCGGGGACAGGGTGCCGTCGAAGTCGAGGCCGACGACCGTCGAGCGGGCGACCGCGACCAGGGCGTCGTACCGGCGGCGCGCCTCGGGGGAAAGGGACTCCATGCGTTCAGCCAAGCAGGTGCCGGCCGGGCCCGGCCACCGCCTCCGGGTCATCGAGCGGACCACCGGGTCACCGAGCGCGGACCACCGGGTCACCGAGCGGGCCCCCGGGTCACCGAGTGGGCCTCCGGGTGACCGAGTGGGCCTCCGGGTCATCGAGCCTGTCGAGATGACCGCGCCCTGCAGTGAGCGGTCTCGACAAGCTCGACCACCCGATGGACAGCTCGACCACCCGGGCTCGACCACCCGGGGCGGGGGTCAGCCGGTCAGGATCACCGTCAGCCGGTCGAACCGCATCGGCGCCACGGCCGGCCTGAGCCGGTTGATGCCGAGGTCGCGGCCGAGCAGCTTGGCCTGGGCCTGCAGGCGCGGCGGGTAGTAGACCGTGCTCGCGGGGATCGTGCCGTACCAGTTGTCGGACCCGACGACCTGCCAGCCGGCGGCCCCGGCGCGGTCGGCGGTGCGGCCGGCGAGCCCGGAGATCCCGGAGTTGTTGTAGACCTCGACGTAGGTGCCGGCGCGGCGGACGGCGGGCTTCTTGCGCTGGGGCTTCGGCTTCTTCTCCACCGGCGCGGCCGCGGCCGAGGAGGGGGCGGGGCTGGGGGTCGACGTCACCGGGCGGGCTGTGTCGACCGGGGCCGGCTCGTGGCCGGTGAGCACGAAGGCCACGCCCGCGACCGCCACGACGCCCGCGGAGAGCACCGCGAGCGGCGACGGCAGCGCCACGCCGCGCTGGTCGAGGCCGCGCGCACCGAGGCGCACGGTCAGACCTCGAAGCCGAGGCGGCGTGCGGAGCGGGCGCGCTGCCGGGCGGCGCGCAGACGGCGCAGGCGGCGGACCAGCAGCGGGTCGAAGGCCAGCGCCTCCGGGCGGTCGATCAGGGCGTTGAGCACCTGGTAGTAGCGGGTCGACGACATGTCGAACTTGTCGCGGACGGCCTGCTCCTTGGCGCCGGCGTACTTCCACCACTGGCGCTCGAAGTTCAGGATCTCGCGGTCGCGCTCCGACAGTGCGGTGAGCTGTGCGTCGTCGCTGGCGGCGACCTCGCGGGCGTTCGCGGCGTCCATGTTCTCGCTCCCCGGCTCGTGTCCCTCTGCCCGGTCTCCCGGCCCACGGGTGGCTCCGTGGTGGCCCCATCGTAGGCGACGAAACACAACGATGTCATTTGCTCCGGCGATTGCCGGCGGCGTTTCGCGCCACAATGCTGCGATGGCCCCCACGACCGTACCGACCCGGCTGCCCCGCGACCTCCCACCCCCCGGGGTGACGCCCGGTCCGGTGCGGGCCGAGCCGCTCCCCGCCGGCCGCCCGGTGCGCTGGGGGATCCTCGCCAGCGGCCGGATCGCCCGCGACTTCGCGACCGCGCTGGCGCTGCTGCCCGACGCCGAGATCGCCGCGGTGGGGGCCCGGCGGCTGGCGGCGGCCGAGGAGTTCGCGGCGGCGTACGGCGCCCGGCGCGCCCACGAGGGCTACGCCGCCCTGGTCGCGGACCCCGAGGTCGACGTCGTCTACGTCGCCTCGCCGCACGCCCTGCACCGCGAGCACGTGCTGCTCGCGTTCGACGCCGGCAAGGCGGTGCTCTGCGAGAAGGCGCTGACCCTGACCGGCGACGAGGCGGTCGAGCTGGTCGAGGAGTCCCGCCGTCGCGGCCTGTTCCTCATGGAGGGGATGTGGATGCGCTGCAACCCGGTGATCCGGCGGGTGCAGCAGCTGCTCGCGACCGGTGAGCTGGGCCGCGTGACGCAGGTGCGCGCCGACCTCGGGTGGCGGGTGCAGACGGGCCCCACGGACCGGCTGCTCGACCCGCTGCTGGGTGGCGGCGCCCTGCTCGACATGGGCGTCTACACGCTGGCGTTCGCGCACCTGTTCCTCGGCGAGCCCGAGTCGGTGGCCGCCGTCGGCGGCCTCGCCGAGTCCGGCATCGATCTCGACGTGGCGGTCGCGCTCGGCTACCCGGGCGGGGCCGTCGCCTCGCTGAGCACCTCGATGACCGGCCCGACGCCCCGCACGGGGTCGGTCACCACCGAGCTGGGCCGCTTCGACTTCGAGGACTCCTTCCACCACCCGACCCGGGTGACCTGGCACGGCCTCGGGGTCACCGAGACCGTCGAGGAGCCGGTCCTCGGCTCCGGCCTCGCGCACGAGGCCGACGAGGTCATGCGCTGCCTGCGCAACGGTGAGACCGAGAGCCCGCTCGTGCCGCTGGACGAGAGCGTGGCGATCATGCGGCAGATGGACCGGATCCGCCGGCTGATCGGGGTGACCTACGCCGCGGACGGCAGGACTGAATATCGGCCGGCTGGTTAAGTTGAGGGGGTGAGCCCCAAGCACCAGTCCGACCTCGTCATCGTCGCCAACCGCCTGCCCGTCGACCGGGTGGTCAACGACGACGGGTCGGTGGAGTGGCGGCGGTCCCCGGGCGGCCTGGTCACCGCCATCGAGCCGGTGATGCGGGCCAACGACGGCGCCTGGATCGGCTGGTCCGGCGGCACCGACGGGGACGACAGCCCGTTCGAGGACGAGGGCCTGTACCTGGTGCCGGTGCCGCTCTCGTCCGACGAGGTGCGGGAGTTCTACGAGGGCTTCTCCAACGCGACCCTGTGGCCGCTCTACCACGACGTCGTGGCCAAGCCGGAGTTCCACCGCGAGTGGTGGGAGTCCTACGTGCGGGTCAACCGGCGCTTCGCCGACCGCGCCGCGGAGATGGCCGCCGACGGCGCGACGGTCTGGGTGCACGACTACCAGCTGCAGCTGGTGCCGGCGATGCTCCGGGAGGCCCGGCCCGACCTGACCATCGGGTTCTTCCTGCACATCCCCTTCCCGCCCGCCGAGCTCTTCCAGCAGATGCCCTGGCGGCGGCAGATCCTCGAGGGCCTCCTCGGTGCCGACATCGTGGGCTTCCAGCGGCCCAACAACGCGCAGAACTTCGTCCGCCTGGTCCGGCAGCGCGTCGGCCACAAGACCCACCGCGACCTCGTCTACCTCCCCGACGGCCGCACCGTCCAGGCGGCGGCGTTCCCCATCTCGATCGACTCCCGCGGCCTCGAGAAGCTGGCCCGCTCCGCGTCGGTGGAGAACCGCGCCAAGGAGATCCGCGAGCAGCTCGGCAACCCCCGGCACGTGCTCCTGGGCGTCGACCGGCTCGACTACACCAAGGGCATCTACAACCGTCTCCGCGCCTACGGTGAGCTCGTCGGTGAGGGGCGCCTGTCGGTCGAGGACGCCGTCTTCGTGCAGGTGGCCACCCCGTCACGGGAGCGGGTCGAGCAGTACCGCCTGCTGCGCGACGACATCGACCGGCTCGTGGGGCGCCTCAACGGCGACCTCGGCCGGATCGGCCGCCCCGCGATCTCCTACCTGCACTCGTCGTACCCCCGCGAGGAGATGGCGGCGCTGTTCCGGGCCGCCGACGTCTGCGTGGTGACCCCGCTGGCCGACGGGATGAACCTCGTCGCCAAGGAGTTCGTCGCCTGCCGCTACGAGAGCGACGGGGCCCTGGTGCTGTCGGAGTTCGCCGGGGCGGCCGGCGAGCTGCGGCAGGCGTTCATGGTCAACCCCTACGACATCAACGGGATGAAGGACGCGATCATGACCGCCGTGCACGCTCCGGCCTCCGACCGGTCGAAGCGGATGAAGGCGATGCGCAAGACGGTCGCGGAGCACGACGTGAGCGACTGGGCCGCCACCTACCTCGCCGCGCTGGCCCAGGTGCGTCCGGAGCACCACAAGCAGGTCAAGCCCTCCCGGCTGAGCTGAGCGGTGGCCGCCCTCCCGCCGCCGGCGGACCTGACCGCGCGGCCCCGGGCGCTGCTCGCGGACCTGCGCACCCACCTGACGGAGCCGGAGGCCGCCCGCCGGTGCGCCGACCTGCTCGCGGGGGCGGACCCGGCGGGGCACGCCGACCTGCTCCCCTACCTCGGCGGACGGCCCGGCGCGGCGTACCTGGCGGACGGCTGGCCGGACTACTGGGTGCGGGTGTGGGGGGCTCGCGGCCTCCGCTACGTCTGGGACGAGTCCGCCGTGGCCGCGGTGCTCCTCGGCCTTGGCGACGACGCCTGGCGGGTGGCCGAGATGTGCCTGAAGGTGTGCGCCCTGCGGGAGCTGCCGGCGGGGGACGAGGCGGTGCGGCTCAGCCGGCACCCCCTGGCGCGGGTGCGGGCCGCGGCCGCCCGCGCGCTCGGCGGCGCCGGGGACGTCGAGCACGTGGGCGCCGTCGAGGAGCTGCTCGACGACGAGTCCGAGGAGGTACGCCGGACCGCCCACCGGGCACTCGACGGGATGCGGGACCGGCTCGACCTGACCGCCGGGTGAGTCGCCCCGCGGCGTCAGTGGATGCTGCGCAGCAGCACCGGGGCCGGCGCCTGCCAGGTCGCGAGCAGCCGCGTCAGCTCGTCGCCCGGCATCGGCCGCGCGAGCCAGAACCCCTGCGCGGTGTCGCAGCCGAGCTCCTGCAGCTTGCGGAACGCCCACTCGTCCTCGACGCCCTCCGCGACCACGTGCCGGTCGAGCCGGTGACCGAGCTCGACCACGGCGCCGACGACCGCCTCCGCCGAGGGCTCGTGCATCTCCCGCAGGAACGACCGGTCGATCTTGATCTCGTCGACCGGGAGGCGGCGCAGGTAGGCCAACGAGGAGTAGCCGGTGCCGAGGTCGTCGACGGACAGCCGCACCCCGATCGAGCGCAGCCGATCCAGCGCGGCGATCGCCCGCTCCGGGTCGGCCATCAGGCTCGTCTCGGTGATCTCCAGGGTGAGAGCGGACGCCGGCACCTCGAACCGTGCCAGGGCGCGGGCCACGTCGTCGACGAAGCCGGCGTCGAGAAGGCTGCGCGGCGAGACGTTCACCGCGACCGAGAACCCGGCCGTCTCCCGGCGCCAGGACTCGCACCGCTCCAGCGCCCGAGCGCAGCACGTGCATGGTCAGCGGGGTGATCAGGGAGCTGTGCTCGGCGAGCGGGATGAACTCGTCCGGCCCGACGAACCCGAGACTCGGGTGCCGCCAGCGGACCAGCGCCTCGACGCCGTGGAGCGCCCCCGACGACACGTCCACCTTCGGCTGGTACCAGACGTCCAGGGTCCCGTCGGCGACCGCCGAGCGCAGGTCCGCGAGCAGGCCCAGCCGGGTCGAGTCGCCGCGGTCGAGCTCGGGTCGGTAGAACTCCAGGCCCGACCGGCGCGACTTGGCCGCGTACATGGCGAGGTCCGCGCGACGCATCAGGTTGGCGCCGTCGCTGCCCGGTGCGCCGACGGCGACCCCCACGCTCCCGTCGACCGCGACCGCGACACCGTCGAGGTCGAACGGGCGGGCCAGCGCGTCCCGGACCCGCTCGGCCCAGGCCCGCGCCTCACGGTCGGAGGCCCCGGGGAGCAGCACCGCGAACTCGTCGCCGCCGAAGCGGGCGACCAGCGCGTCGTCGAGGGCCACGCTGAGCAGCCGCTCCGCCACCAGGGCCAGCAGCCGGTCCCCGGTCTGGTGGCCGAGGGTGTCGTTGACGTCCTTGAAGCGGTCGAGGTCCATGAGCAGCACGGCCGCGGTCCCGGTCGCCACCGCCTCCTCGAGCCGGGCGCCGAACAGCCGGCGGTTGGCCAGGCCGGTGAGGTCGTCGTGCATGGCCCGGTGCTCGCGCTCCTCGGCCTGGCGGACGATGAGGCGGGCCCGCAGGGCGTTCTCGATCGCGACCGCGGCGTGGTTGCCCAGCGCCTGGAGCCGGCCGACGTCGGCCGGGGTGAAGGTCTCGACGTCTCCGAGCATGTCGGCCAGCAGCAGGCTGCCGACGGTGTCGCCCTCGTGCCGCATCGGCACCATCAGGCAGTCCCGGATGCCCGCGCCCTGCAGCAGCTCGGCGGCCTCGGGGCTCGTGCTCCGGCGCGGCACGAGGACGGGCTCGTCGTGGTCCTCGCCGCGGAACACGTCCACCAGCGTCGCCGGGGCCGCGACGGGCACCGCCGTCCTCGAGCACCCAGTCGTGGACCTCGCCCTCCACGTCGACGTACCGCAGCTGCACCACGCCGACCTCGAACGCGTCGCGCACCTCGACCAGCACGGTGCCCACCACCGCGTCGAGGTCGATCTCGCGGCCGACGACCTCGGTGAACCGGTTGACCTGGGCGAGGTTCTCCGACCGGGCCCGCGCCCGTTCGGCCGAGCGGTAGGCGGCGACGATGACCGCGGTGACCACGACCAGGAGCCAGCCCGCCCGCCAGTCGGCGGAGAGGATGAAGACGGCCACCAGCGCGAAGCAGGCGTTGGCGAGGTCGCCGAGCTGTCCGAGGCTGAAGATCTCGCTGACCGCCTCCGGCCGCTGCCCGGTCGCGAGGGTGATGACCGCGCACACGGCCGCGGAGCCGATCAGGCTGGTCACCAGCACCGCCACGATCGTGGCCAGCCAGGCCTCCGGCGCCAGCCGGTTGGCGGGGTCCGCCAGGTGGTGCCAGACGGTCACCGCGACCGTCGTCTCGAGCGCGAAGAGCGAGAGGTTGAACAGCGCCTTCTGCAGGGCCTTCCGATGCAGGAGGTAGGCCGCGGCCGTGCCCAGCAGCCGGGCCAGCAGGAGCAGGTCGGGACGGACGAAGAACAGGCCGACCACCAGGGGGAACTCCATCAGGGAGAACGTGAAGGCCTCACCGCGACCGAGGCGGAGGTGGATGACCTGGAGCTCCGCCGCGGCGAAGCCGACCGCCACGAGGAGCACGGCGACCGGCGCCCAGTGCACGCCGGCCGTGGGGATCTCCCGGACCACCCACCAGTGGAGCGCGGCCGAGACCGCCGCCAGTGCGGCGGTCAGGCCCCAGATCGCCAGCGCTCGCGAGCGCGTCACGTTCTCACCTCTCAGCCCCAGCTGCGGCCGGACCAGGACCGCCCGGACCACGAGCGGCCCGACCAGCTGCGCCCGGACCACGACCGGCCCGACCAGCTGCGGCCGGACCACGACCGGCCCGACCAGCTGCGGCCCGACCAGGAGCGCCCGGACCAGGACCGGCCCGACCAGGTCTCCCCGGTCCAGGACTCGCCGCACCAGCAGGCACCTGCCCAGGTGCGGCCGATCCACTCGCCGCCCTTCCAGGCGGTGCCCTTGCTGCTCCGGCGCGCCCACTTCTTGGCCTTCCACGGCCCGAGCACGTCGTTCTCACCGCGGAGCTCGACGTCGCCGTCGGCGACGTACTGGGTGCCACGGGCGGCGTCGAGCGAGCCGGTGCCCTTGGACCGCGCCCAGTCCTGCTCCGCCTTGGGCGCCTCCGCCGCGGCGGCCGCGGCAACGTTGATCTCCCCGGCACCGCGGCCGGCGCGCATCGGCGAGCGGCAGCGGCGCGGCGGTGCGGCGCAGCAGCGCCTTCACCTGGTCCGGAGTCAGGTCCGGCCGCTTGTCGAGCAGCAGCGCCACCGCCCCGGAGACGACCGCGGCGGCCTGCGAGGAGCCGCTGCCCTTGAAGTACCGGTCGCCGTAGCGCGCGCCGGGGTGCACCGAGTCGAGGTAGGAGCCGGGGTCGCGCAGCGAGGCGATCGACCGTCCGGGCGCCACCACGTCGACGCGCCGGCTCGCGTCACCGCGGCTGGAGAAGTCGGGGACGACGTCGTCTCTCTGGGTCACGGTGCCCCGGGTGTCGGCGGCGCCGACGGTGAGGACGTGCGGGTCGTACGCGGGGTTGTCCAGCGTGCCGCTGGCGTGTCCCTGGTTGCCGCCGGACGACCACCACGACGATGCCGGCGCGCCAGGCGTTCTCGACCGCGTGGGTGAGCGGGTCGACGCGGTAGTCCTGGACGCCGTCGGTGCCGTAGGAGAGGTTGAGCACCCGGATCGGGTTCTTCGGGTCGTCGTTGCGGTGCTCGACCACCCAGTCGACCGCGGCCACGACCTGGCTCACGTCGACGCCGCCGTCGCTGGCGGCGACCTTGAGGCTCGTCAGCTGCGCACCCGGCGCCACCCCGTGGAAGCGGTCGAGGTCGAGCAGCCGGCCCTTGGGGTCGTCGCCGGCGATGATCCCCGCCATGTGCGTGCCGTGCCCGAACGTGTCGTAGTAGCGCAGGTCGGGCGCCTGGCTCTCGAAGGAGAGGTCCGCGCCGTTGACGACGTTGCCGGAGTCGAGTCCCTTGACCGGCACCACGCCGGTGTCGATGAGGGCGACGCCGACGCCGCGACCGGTGTGGCCCTTGCGCCACAGGGAGTGCGCGCCGATGGTCGAGCGGACCTGGGCGAGCGTGGTCACGGAGTCGTCGTAGAGCCAGCCCGTGGGGACGATCTCACCCACGATGCCTTCGATGACCTGGGTGACTCCGCCGAGCACGTCACCCACGGGGCCGGGCACCGGCACCGGCTGGACCGGGAGCGGGGAGGTCGGCAGCGAGCCGAGGACGGGGTCGAGCACCGGACCGAGCACCGGGTCCACGACCGTGCCGATGGTGCCGAGCACCGGGTTCGCGACCGTGCCGACGGTGCCGAGCACCGGGTCGAGCACGGTGCCGGCCGTGCCCACCGGGTCATCGACGGGGCAGACGAGCGGGTCGAGGACCGGACAGACGACCGTTTCGACCGGGTCGAGGACCGGGTCGAGGACCGGCTGCAGCACGGGCACCGAGGGTACCGAGGGCAGCAGGTCGGCCTGGGCCGGAGCCTGCAGGCCGGTGACGACGACGACGGTGGCGACCGCCGCGAGGGCGGCGCGACGCCGACCCAGTTGACTACGGATGCGCACCCGCGCCCCCTCCCATCGGCGGCTGCCGGGTCCTCCCCGACCCTGGTGGCAACCGCACGGACTTCCGATACCGCAATCACGACATTAGGTGCCAATCCACCGATAGGACAGAGAAGGCGGATGATTTAACCCGAACGGGCTAGTGCCACGCGCGGTTGGTAGTTTCCTGCCATGGATCTGATCCCCAAACCGGACCAGATCGTCTCCGCGGCCGCGAACGTCGCCCACAAGATGCTGTACGGCGGCCTGGCCGATCTGCGACCCATGCCGCGGACCCTGATCGACGAGGGCACGCTGCGCGAGGTGTACCACTACCGCCCCCGCGGGACCGCGCGCGAGCAGGGCGACCCTGTGCTGCTCGTGACCCCGCTGGCGGCACCCGCGCTCTGCTACGACCTGCGCCGCGGCTGCTCGCTCGTCGAGCACTTCGTGACCTCCGGACGCCCGACCTACCTCGTGGAGTACGGCGAGGTCTCCTTCGCCAACCGCAACCTCGGCATGGAGCACTGGGTCGACGAGGTGGTCCCCACCGCGATCCGCGAGGCCAGCGCGCACGCGGGCGGCCGGCCGGTGCACGTGGTCGGCTGGAGCCTCGGCGGGATCTTCGCGCTGCTGACGGCGGCCGACCAGCCGGACCTGCCGATCGCCTCGCTGACCACGGTCGGTTCCCCGGTCGATGTCCGGCAGGTGCCCCTGGTCGCCCCGATCCGCCCGTTCCTGGGGCTGGCCGGGGAGCGGGCCGGCCTGGTCACCCAGGCCTACCGGCTGCTGGGGGGCGCCCCCAAGCCGTTGGTGCGGCGCGCGTTCCAGCTCTCCAGCTTCAACAAGGTGGTGACCAAGCCGATCGCCCTCGCGGCCAAGCTCGACGACGCCGACTTCCTCGCCCAGGTCGAGGCCGTCGACCGGTTCACCGCCAACATGATCGCCTACCCGGGGCGCACCTTCGGCCAGCTCTACCACCGGATCCTCAAGGGCAACCAGCTCGCCACCGGCACCGTCACCATGGACGACCGGGAGATCTCGCTCGCCGACCTGGCCGTGCCGCTCCTCGCCTTCGGCGGGGCCTCGGACGGCATCGCCCCCGTCGACTGCGTGCGGCCCATCGTCGACCTGGCGACCGGGGTGCCGGACCTGCGCTTCGAGGTGGTGCCCGGCGGCCACCTCGGCATGCTCACCGGCCGCTCGGCGCGCGACACCACCTGGCGGATCATCGACGAGTGGGTGACCCGGCACGGCACGGACGACGCGGACGCGACGCGCCCATCGGCCCGCCGAGGGGCCGCGCGCCGGCCCGCCGCGAAGGCGACCGCCGCGAAGCCCGCCCGTCGGGCGCCCCGGAAGAGCACCCGGAGGAGTACCCCGAGGACCGGTGGGGCCACGCGCCCGTCGTCCGCGTCCGAGCCGCGCACGGAGGCGTCGGGTGTCGAGGCGATCGGCTCCAACCCGGCTCGCCGCTACGGCTCGGCGTCGAGCCGCGGCCTGGCCGCCAAGAAGTAGCCCCGCCCCGGTGACCCTCGCCGCGAACGCGACCCCGCAGCCGGACGTGCGGCTGGCGGTGCTGCTGGTCGCGCTCGTGGCGCTGGCCGTGGCCGCGTCGTACGTCGGCGGGCTCGGCGTCGAGCGCCAGCAGGTCACCGCCGCGGTCCGCGCCGTCGTCCAGCTCGGGGTCGTCTCACTGGTGATCGCGGTCGCGTTGCGGTCGCTGCTGTGGTCGTCGGCGTTCGTCGGGCTGATGTTCGTGGTGGCGTCCCTGACGTCCGCGCAGCGCCTCGACGCGCCCCGCCGGCAGCTGGGGCTGGGTGATGCTCGCGGTGGCCGCCGGGGCGGCGCCGGTGCTCGCGCTGGTGATCGGGTCCGGGGTGGTGCCGTTCAACGGCGCCGGCGTGTGCCGATCGCGGGCATCGTCATCGGCAACACGATGACCGCCGCGACCCTGACCGGACGCCGCGCCTTCGACGAGCTGCAGGGGTCCTTCGGCTCCTACGAGGCCGGCGCTCGCGCTCGGGCTCACCAGCCCGGAGGCGGCCTACGAGGTGGTGCGGCCGACCGCCCGGGAGGCGCTCGTGCCCGGTCTCGACCAGACCCGCACGGTCGGGCTGGTCACGCTGCCCGGGGCGTTCATCGGGGTGCTGCTCGGCGGCGGCACCCCGCTCGAGGCCGGGCGCGGCCCAGGTGCTGGTGCTGCTCGGTCTGATGGCCGGCCAGGCTTTGACCGCCGCCGTACTGTTGCGGCTGGTTGCCGGTGGTCACGTGGTCCGGGTCGACGCTCGCCGACCGCTACCCCCGCTGAGCCCGGTCGAGGAGGTGCGCGATGCGCCGGACCCTGGTGCTCCTCGCGTGCCTGGCCGCCCTGGTGGCGTGCACCGGCTCCCCCGCCGCCCTGGAGCCCGGCGCCACGCAGGGCGACGGGTCGAGCCTGACCGACCCGGCCGGAGACGCTCCGGGAGGCCGCTACGTCGCGCTCGGCGACTCCTTCACGGCGGCGCCCCTGGTGCCCCTCACCGACGTCGCCGACGGGTGCTTCCGCTCCGACGCGAACTACCCGTCGCTGCTCGCGGAGTCCCTCGGCCTGCGGCTGCGCGACGTGTCCTGCTCCGGCGCCGCCACCACGCGACCTGACCCGGCGGCAGACCACCGTGCGGCGAGCGAGCGTCCGGCCGCAGCTGCGCGCCGTCGACGCGCGCGCCGACCTGGTCACGCTCGGCATCGGCGGCAACGACCTCGGACTGTTCGCGCGCCTGGTGCGCACCTGCCTCGACGCGCGCCGGTCGGACCCGCGCGGCGCTCCCTGCGCGGAGTCCGCCGTCGGGCAGCGGATGCTCGCGTCGGTGCCCACGATCGGGTCGCGCGTCGAGCGCGCGGTCCGCCGCGTGCAGCGCCGGGCGCCGGACGCCCGGGTGGTCCTCGTCGGCTACCCGCGGATCGCCCCCGCCCGGGGCACCTGCCCGCGCCGGCTGCCCCTCGCCCGCGGCGACGTGGCGTTCGGGCACCGGGTGCTGCGGGCCCTCCACCTGGCCCTGCGTGACGCGGCGCGGGCGACCGGTGCCGACTACCTCGACCTGTACGCGGCCTCGCGCGGCCATGACGTGTGCAGCGACGAGCCGTGGGTGAACGGGCGGCGGACCCGCACCGGGGTCGCGCTCGCCTTCCACCCGCTGGCCGCCGGCATGCGCGCCACCGCCACCGAGCTCGAGCTCCTCCTCACCTCCCGCTGAGCAACGTCCCGTGGTCGCTAGGGTCGACCGCCATGAGCGCACTCGGAGGACTCGTGGAGCGCGGGCTGGTCGCCCCGGACTGGGCCGACGCGCTCGCCCCGGTCGACGCCGACATCGCCGCGATGGGGGCGTTCCTGCGCGCCGAGGTGGCCGCCGGGCGCCCGTACCTGCCGCACGGCGACCAGATCCTGCGCGCGTTCAGCCGGCCGCTCTCCGACGTGCGGGTGCTGGTGGTCGGCCAGGACCCGTACCCGACGCCCGGTCACCCGGTCGGCCTCTCCTTCTCCGTCGCCGCGGACGTCCGGCCGCTGCCCAGGAGCCTGGTCAACATCCACCAGGAGCTGGTCGCCGACCTCGGGGTGCCGGTCCCCGGCAACGGCGACCTGACCCCCTGGTTCGAGAACGGCGTGATGCTGCTCAACCGGGTCCTGACCGTGGCGCCCGGTGCCCCCGCCAGCCACCGCGGCCGGGGCTGGGAGCGGGTCACCGAGCGGGCGATCGAGGCACTGGTCGAGCGCGGTGGCCCCACCGTCGCGATCCTCTGGGGCCGCGACGCGCAGACGCTCAAGCCGTTGCTCGCCGCCGGTGGGGTGCCGTGGGTGGAGTCGGCGCACCCCTCGCCGCTGTCGGCCTCCCGGGGCTTCTTCGGCTCGCGACCGTTCAGCCGGGTCAACGCGCTGCTGGAGCGGCAGGGCGGCGCGCCGGTCGACTGGCGCCTTCCCTGACCGGCGCTCAGGCGTCGTCGCCCACCCAGACGTAGCGTCGCTCCGGGCGTCCGGCCCGCCCGTACTTCAGCGACACCTCCGCCCGACCGACCGCCACCAGGTGCTCGAGGTACCGTCGAACCGACACCCTCGCCAGGCCCACCTCCTCGGCGCACTCGGCGGCGCTCAGGGACGGCTGCTCCGAGCGCGCGCGCTCCTTGAGCGCGCCGCCGACGAGCCGCAACGTCTGGACGGTGAGCCCCTTGGGCAGCTCGGCGTCCCGGGTCCGCCGAGGACCGCCCGCCCCGAACAGTGCGTCCACCTCGCGCTGCCCGACCTCGCCACCGGCGGCCGCCTGCACCGACCGGTGACGACGCTCGAACTCGGTGAGCCGCTCGCGCATCGCGTCGGCGGTGAACGGCTTGATCAGGTACTGCACCGCCCCGCCGCGGTAGGCCTGCTGCACCGTCTCGAGGTCCCGCGCGGCGCTGACCACGAGCACGTCGACCGGGTCGGCGTCGGCGCGCAGCGCCCGCAGCACCTCGAGGCCGGTCATGTCCGGGAGGTAGATGTCGAGCAGGACGAGGTCGGGCCGCTGCTCGCGCACCGCCTCGAGCGCATCGGCCCCGGTGCGGACCTCGCCGACGACCACGAACCCAGGGACCCGCTCGACGAACTTGCGGTGCACCCGCGCGACCATGAAGTCGTCGTCGACCACCAGCACGCGCAGCGGGGCCGTCACGGCGACACCTCCTCACGCTCCGCGGTTCGGGGCAGCAGGGCGGTGAAGACGGTACGCCGGGCGTCGGCGCGCGTCACGGTCACCGAGCCGCCGCGGCGCTCGCACACGACGCGGCACAGGGCGAGGCCCCAGCCCCGCTCCCCCGGCGACGCGACCGGCTTGGTGGAGAACCCCTCCGCGAACACATGCTCGGCCAGCTCCTCCGGGATCCCCGGTCCGTCGTCGGCGACCCGGACCTCGACGACACCGTCCACGAGCAGCAGCCGCACCGACACCGTGCCCCGCGTAGCCGCCACCGCCTCCATCGCGTTGTCGACGAGGTTGCCCAGCACCGTGAGCACGTCCGCGGTCTGGTCGTCGACGAGGGCCGGCAGCCGGGAGGCGTCCTCCAGCTCGAGCGTGACCCCGAGCTCGGTGGCGCGGCTGCCCTTGGCCACCAGCAGCGCCGCCACCGAGGCGTCCTCCACGCGGTCCACGACCCGGTCCACCCAGCCCTCCCGGGCCCGTGCCTGCGTGGCCACGAACGACGCCACCTCGTCGTACTCCTCGAGCTCGATCAGCCCCGCGATCGTGTGCAGGCGGTTGCTGAACTCGTGTGCCTGCGACCGCAAGGTGTCCGTGGTGCTGCGCCACACGTCGAGCTGCCGGTTGAGGTCGACCAGCTCGGTGCGGTCGCGCACCGTCGTGACCCAGCCGATGCGCAGGCCCTTGTTGACCACCGGCATCTGGTTGAGCACGAGGAGGCGGCCGCCGGCCGGCACCGCGAGGTCGCTGGCCTCGGCGTCACCCGCGAGCACGTCGACCACACCGCCCGGCACCGGCAGGTCGCGGACCGGCCGGCCGACCACGTCGTCGTCGAGCGAGAACAGCCGGACCGCCTCGTCGTTGACCAGGGTGACCCGCCCGGAGGTGTCCACCCCCACCACGCCCTCTCGCAGCCCGTGCAGCATCGCCTCCCGGTGCTCCACCAGCCCGGCGATCTCGTTCGGCTCCAGGCCGTGCGTCTGCCGCTTGATGCGCCGCGACAGCAGCAGGCTGCCGCCGAGACCCACCAGCGACCCGACGATCACGTAGATCACCAGCGTCGGCGCCGTTGCCCCCAGGCGCTCCCAGCTGGTGGGGTACTCGCGGCCGACGAGCACGTAGCCGACCACGTCGCCGATCAGCTGCCCGTCGTCGCTCCGCACCGCCTGCACCGGGGCCCGCGCCTCCACGGCCCGGCCCGTCTCGTGCTCGACGACACCGACCCACGACCGCCCCGGCCCCGGCCGACGCACGGTCGTGCCCACGTCGGCCGGGTCCGAGGAGTGCACGACGACGCCCCGCGCGTCGGTCACCAGGACGTACGACGATCCCGACGCGGCGCGGGACCGCTCGGCCTCCCCGGCCACGCCCTGGTTGTCGCCGGACGTGAGGCCCGTCTCGACCACCTGGGTGCCGGCGATGCTCTCGGCGGTGGCCAGCACCCGTCGGCTCTCGGCCCGGCGGAAGGCGACGTCGTTCTGCACCAGGGTCACCGGCGTGACGCCCAGCACGACGAGCAGCACCACGACGGCCTGCAGGCCGAGCAGCTGACCCGCCAGGGAGAGGCGTCGTCGTCTCACGGAAGGAGTCTCACCCATCGCGCCGATCTATGCTCGGCCGGTGATCGACCGGCGCAGCGTCCTGGTGGCGGCGGGCTCGTCGCTGCTGCTCGCCGCGTGCGGGGGCCGCCCCGGCGCGGTGGACACCGAGCAGCTGCGGATCATGGTGCCCAACGCGGCCGGCGGGGGCTACGACTCCACCGCCCGCATCGCGGCGGGCGTGATCGAGGCGGCGGGTCTCGGTGAACGGCCGGAGATCTTCAACCTCCCCGGGGCCTCCGGCGGCGCCGGACTGGCGCGCACCGTGCACGAGCGCGGCAACCCCGACCTGCTGATGATGATGGGCCTCGGAGTGGTCGGCAGCCTCCACACCAACCGCATCTCCGTGGGGCTCGACCAGGTCACGCCCGTGGCCCGGCTGCTCACCGAGGCGGAGGTGGTGATGGTCACCGCCGGCTCGCGGCACCGGGACCTGCGCGCCCTCGTCGACCGCTGGAAGGCCGACCCCGGCGACGTCGCGGTCGGGGGCGGGTCGCTGGCCGGCGGCCCCGACCACCTCGCCGCCCACCTGCTCGCCGAGGCCGTCGGGATCGAGCCGGGCGCCGTCCGCTACCGGCAGTACGACGGGGGTGGGCCGCTGCTGGCCGCGTTGTTCACCGGGCGGGTGGACTTCGCCGTGTCGGGGGTGCTGGAGAACCTCGACCAGGTGCGCACCGGGGCCGTCCGGGTGCTGGCCGTGACGGGTGCGCAGCGGGTGCCCGGCGTGGGCGCCCCCACCCTGCGGCAGGCGGGGGTCGACCTGGAGTTCGCCAACTGGCGCGGGCTGGTCGCACCCCCCGGTCTCACCGACGGAGCCCGGCAGAGGCACCTCGACCTGGTCACCCGGATGCACGGCTCGCGCGCGTGGCGGGAGGCAGCGACGGCCAACGGCTGGACCGACGACTTCGTCACCGGGGACGCCTTCGCCCGGTTCCTGACCGCAGAGTCCGAGCGGGTCCGACAGCTCCTGGCGCGACTGGGGGTGTGAGCCGGCGCCGGGCCGGGCGGGGCGAGCCCGCACCGTCGGCCGGTCCACCGGCGTCAGGGCTTGACGGCCAGCACCGGGCACCGCGCCTGCAGCAGCACCCGCTGCGCGGTGCTGCCCATCAGCAGCTTGCCGACCGGCGTGCGGCGCCGGATGCCCAGCACCACCAGCGCGGCCGTCAGCCGGTCGGCGGCGTGCAGGATCGCCTCCGCCGGCTCGAGCCCGCCGACGCTCTGCTCCACCTCGTGCTCGACACCCTGCCCGGCCAGCCGGTCCCGGAGGCGGGCGAGCTGCCCGTCGTCCGCCAGACCGGGGTCGACGTACGCGTCCCCGCTGCTGGCGTTGACGACGTGCAGCCGGGCGTCGCGCCGACCCGCCTCCGCCACGGCGGCACCGAGGGCCGCCTCACCCCGGGCGTCGGGGGTCCAGCCCACCACGATCACGTCCCTGCCCATCTCCGGCTCCTCTCAGTCCTCGTCCGCGAAGGCGAGCTTGCGGGCCTCGTGGGGGTCCTCGCCGCGCAGCCTCGCCCACAGGCGCGGTGCATACGGGAGCAGCAGCGCCGCGGCCGCGAGCAGCAGGATCGCCAGCGACAGGGGCCGCGTGACGAAGACCGACAGGTCGCCGTTGCCGACGTTGAGCGCCCGCCGGAACTGGTTCTCCAGCTCGGGGCCCAGGATCGCGCCCAGGATGGTCGGCGCGATCGGGAAGTCGAACTGCCGCATGAGGAAGCCCACGACGCCGATGCCGTAGGCGATGAGGATGTCGGTCACCGTGCCGGACACGGAGTAGATGCCGAGGGTCGCGAACAGCAGGATGCCGGCATAGAGCATGGGCCGGGGGATCTCGAGGACCTTCACCCACAGGCGGATCAGCGGCAGGTTCAGCGCCAGCAGCATCAGGTTGCCGACGAACAGGGACGCGATCAGCGCCCACACCAGGTCGGGTGCCTTGTCGAAGAGCTGCGGACCGGGCTGCAGGTTGAAGATCTTGAACGCCGCCAGCATCACCGCCGCGGTCGCCGAGGTGGGCAGGCCGAGGGTGAGCAGCGGCACCAGCACGCCGGAGAACGACGCGTTGTTGGCGGCCTCGGGCCCGGCGACACCCTCGATCGCACCCTCGCCGAACTCGTGCTTGCCGCGGGAGCGGTTCTTCTCGTACGAGTACGACAGGAAGGTGGGCAGCTCCGCACCGCCGGAGGGGAGCACACCGAACGGGAAGCCGATGCCGGCCCCGCGGACCCACGGGCCCCAGGACCGGCGCCACTGGTCGCGGGACAGCCACATGAAGCCGCCGCCCGCGGGCTCGAGCGGCGTCACCTGCCCGGGCCTGGTGCGGCCCTTGACCAGCACGTAGAGCGCCTCGCCGATCGCGAAGAGGCCGATGATCAGCAGCACCTCGTCGATGCCGTTGAACAGTGTCGGGCTGTCGAAGGTGAGCCGGGGCTGGCCGGAGATGCCGTCGAGCCCCACCAGGCCGATGGTGATGCCGAGCAGCAGCGAGATCAGGCCGCGCACCAGCGAGCTCCCGACCAGCGCGGTCACGGTGACCAGCGCGAGGACCATCAGGGCGAAGTAGTCGGTGGCCCGGAAGGACACGGCCAGCCGGCCGATCGGCTCCGCGACCAGGGCGAGCAGCCCCGTCGAGATCAGCGCGGCGACGAAGGAGCCGATGGCCGCCGTGGCCAGCGCGGCGCGCGCGTGGCCGCGCTTGGCCATCTCGTGACCCTCGATCGCGGTGGCGACCGAGGCGGACTCGCCCGGCGTGTTCAGCAGGATCGAGGTCGTCGACCCGCCGTACATGGCGCCGTAGTAGATGCCGGCGAACATGATGAACGCCGGGATCGGGCTCTCGAAGCCGTAGGTCACCGGCAGCAGCAGCGCGATGGTGACGGCCGGGCCGATGCCTGGGAGGACGCCGACGAGCGTGCCGAGCGTGACCCCGATGATCGCGAACAGCAGCATCTCGGGGCTGAGGACGGTCGCGAAGCCGCCCATGAGGTCGCCGAACTGGCTCACAGCGGGAACACCCCCTGGGGAAGGAACACGCCGAGCGCGCGCGTGAAGCTGAGGTAGACGAGCAGGGACAGTCCGACCCCGACCACGACGTCGCGCACCAGGTGGCGCGAGCCCATGGTCCGGGCGGCCGCGACGAAGAAGGCCGCGGTGGCGGGCACGTAGCCGACAGGTCCGACGAGGAACGCGTAGCCGGCCAGGACGGCCACCAGCAGCACAGCCGCGCGCACGTGGGCGAACGGCTCGGCCGGGAGCGACCCGCCGCCGCGGACCGCGGCGGCCTGCTGGGCGACGTACACCGCTGACAGCGCCAGCAGCAGCCCGAGGACGACGAGCGGGAAGAACCGCGGTCCCTGCGGCGAGAAGCCGTCGGGCGAGACGATGGCGAAGACCTGGCTGAGCAGCACGCCGCTGGTCAGCACGAGCCCAGCGCCGAAGGCGATCGGGCCGACCGGCCGGCCCCGGGTGTCACCCGGGGCCGGCTCGGTCGTGCCGGGGGCGTTCGTCACAGCCCGAGGTCCTCGTACAGCGCGGCGACCCTCTCGACCTCGGCGTCGACGAAGGCCTGCGCCTCGTCGCCGGTCCGGTAGAAGTCGGCCCAGCCGTTGGCCTCGAGCGCGTCCTGCCAGCCCTGCGTCTCGTGCATCGCGTCGATGGTCTCGGCGACCTGCGCAGCGGCCTCGTCGGACAGGCCCGGCGCCGCGACGATCGCGCGCCAGTTGCTGAAGTCGATGTCGTAGCCGGCGTCCTGCAGGGTGGGGGCCGGCTCACCGGCGACGTCCTGGGTCTCGGCCGTGCTGATCGCCAGCAGGCGCATGTCGCCGGCCTCGACGAGGCTCTCGAACTCGCTGACGCCCGAGACGCCGACGGCCACGTCGCCGGACAGGATGCCCGCGACGGCCTCGCCACCGCCGGAGTAGCCGACGTACTTCATCGCGCTCGGCTCGGCCCCGGCCTCCTTGAGCAGCTCGGCGACCACGAGCTGGTCGGAGCCGCCGGCGCTGCCGCCGCCGAAGGTCACCGCGGACGGGTCCTTCTCGTACGCCGCCACGACGTCCTCGATGCTCTGGAACTCGGAGTCGGCCGGCACCACGAACGCCTCGGCCTCCGAGGTGAGGGTCGCGATCGGCGTGGTGTCCGCGAACGAGACCGGCGAGCTCGCCTGCTCCAGGGCGCCGATCATCACCAGGCCGGTGACCATCAGCGCGTGCGGGTCGCCGCTGTCCTTCTGCAGCTGCGACAGGCCGGTCGCGCCGCCGCCGCCCTCCACGTTGAACACCTCGACCGGCTCGGAGACGACGTCCTCGTCCTCGATCACCTTCTGCATGGCGCGGGCGGTGGAGTCCCAGCCACCTCCCGCGGCGGCCGGCACCATGATCTCCACGGTCTTGGAGGGGAACTCCTCCTGGTCACCGGCGGCGCTGCCGCCGGCGGTCTGGCCGCAGGCGGCGAGCGTGACGGCGGTGGTGAGTCCGGCGGCGGCTGCCACGGATCGACGAACAACCGATCGGCGCGGTGCGCGCATCGGGTCCTCCTCTGGTTCGAGTGGTGCGGGCCTCGACGAGGACCCGCTCGGTGACGGGCGTCACGCTAGGAGCGGGGCGGGGCAACCTCACCGTTACGACCATCAAGGACGTTGTGGTCTTTGTGGTCCCGCCCGCGGTCGGCGCCGCTGCGACACCCCCGCGGGCTCGTGAGCCGCGAGCACCCCTTGCGCCGGCGAACCCCGACCGTGAAGGGTGGGGCGCAAGTAAAGACTCTCGGGAGGTCTCGCATGAGAAGAATGGGCATCGTCGTCGCCGCCGTGGCAGCTCTGCCGCTCGGCCTCACGGCCGGAGCCGTCGCGGATCCGCAGACGACGCCGAACGGGCCGTGGCGGGGGGAGAACCCGTCCAGCCTGTCGGCGATCCAGAGCTACGAGGAGCTGTGGGACGCGCTCGGACGCATCGAGCAGCGCGCGCAGGGGTCGTTCGACCTGTCACCTGCCCCGCTGACGAGCAACACCGGCCGGGAGATCCCGGTCGTCACCGTCGGCGACGGACCGACCCACGTCACCTACATCGCCAACCAGCACGGCAACGAGTTCGTGGTGTCCAAGGCGATGACCAACCTCGTCCGGCAGATCACGGGCGGCTCACCGGAGGCCGCGGCGATCCGGGACGCGCTCACGGTCACCGTCGTACCGCGGGTGAACGTCGACGGGTTCGACGCCGAGGTCACCGACGCCTCGGGCCAGACGACCCCGTGGCGCCAGAACTACGACCCGGGCTGCACGACCTCGCCGTGCGACCCCTTCTACGCGGTGGGACGCGGCTACGACATCAACCGCTACCACTCCTACAGCGACAACGCCTACGACCACCCCTACCGGGCCGGGGACGACGACCTCAACCCCGTCCCGGAGGCGGTCGCGATGCGGCTGCTGTGGGAGCGGACGCGGCCGGACCTGGTCGTCGACTTCCACCACCAGGGCTCGTACGTCGACGAGGCCGGCGACATGATCACCGGCTCGGTCATGTGGCCGAACGCCGAGGCCGAGGCCGACGCGCTGGGCATCCGCGACGAGTTCGACCGCACGGTGACGCGGTCCAAGCGGGCGGTGTCGGTGATGCTGACCGCGCTCGACCGCTACGGCTACGCCAACATCACCCGTTACCCGAGCACGACCACGCCGGGCATCGCCCGCAACGCCTACGGTCTGCTCGGCTCCGCGTCGGTGCTGTTCGAGATGCGCGGGGACATCGACGCCAAGTCCAACGGTTACATCGCCAAGACGGCCGAGGTGGCCGGGATGGCCGTCCTCGAGTCCGTCGCGGACGGGACGTGGGAGACGACCAGCCTCGAGCCGGTCGAGAACATCCGGGAGCGCGGGGACAGCGTCTCCGACCCGCACGAGTAGGCCGCTCCGCACCCTCCGGGGGAGGGGCCGTCCACCCGACGGCTCCCTCCCTCGGCTACCGCTTCTTCCTCGCGGCGGCGCCGCCACCGCCGGCCCCCGAGAACGCGAAGAAGATCCCGAGGACGAAGCCCGACGTCGTACCAGTTCCCGGTGTTGCGGACCTCGTAGATGTTCACGCCGTCGGTGAACAGCGAGATCACGAACGTGATCGGGCTGATCAGGCCCTGCCACAGGCCGAGCCAGAAGCCGGCGGGGGCCGGCACCGGCGTCCAGGGCAGGGTTGGGGCCGGCGGCGCAGGCGCCCACGAGGAGCAGCAGGGTCACGGTCAGCACGGCCGGCATCACACGTCTGTGTCTCACCGGGTCACCTCCACGCCCCCGAGTGGAACAGCGGGGGCCGTCCGCGGGCAGGTCCGAAGGTCCCGACGGGGCCGGGCCGCTCAGCAGGTGCTGTCCAGCCGCGAGGCGTCGATGCGCTCCACGATGTGGCCGGCGATCCGCTCCAGGGCGGCGACGTCCTCGGGGGCGAGGCCGTCGAAGACGAGCGAGCGCACCGTCTCGACGTGGCCGGGGGCGGCCTTCACGAGCACGTCCCAGCCGTCGTCCTCGAGTCGCACCAGGGTCACCCGCCGGCTCTGCGGTGACGGCGCCCGGCACACGAAGCCGCGCCGCTCGAGCTTGGTGATCACGTGCGAGAGCCGGGAGAGGGACGAGTTGGCACGCTCGGCCAGGCTGCTCATCGAGAGCGTGCGGTCGTCACTCTCCGAGAGCATCGCGAGACACAGGTAGTCGAACTGCGTCAGGTCACTGTCGCGCTGCAGCTGGGAGTCGAGCGTGGGCGCCAGCTTGAGCATCACGCCGGTCAGCTTGAGCCACGCGCGCATCTCGTCGTCCGAGAGCCAACGGGTCATGGGTCAAGCGTACCTCCCCTACACTTGAACCTTCAATAATCTTGTCCTACGCTGGGGAAAGGAGGTCACATGCCCACGGAACCGCCACCCGGCGCGGCACGCGATGCCGGCGCTCTACATCGGTCACGGTGCCCCGCCGCTGCTGGACGACCCGGTGTGGAGCGGCGAGCTGTCGGCCTGGGCCGCGGAGCTTCCGCGGCCGACGGCGATCCTCATCGTCTCGGCGCACTGGGAGTCCGCGCCCGTCACGCTGTCCGCGGCCGCCCCCGGCACCCCGCTGGTCTACGACTTCGGCGGCTTCGCCCCGCGGTACTACGCGATGCGCTACGAGACCCCGGACGCCTCGGCGCTGGCCGCCCGGGTGGCCGCGCTGATGCCCGACACCGAGCCGGTGCACCAGCACCGCAGCCGCGGTCTCGACCACGGCGCCTGGGTGCCGCTGAAGATCATGTACCCCGCCGGCGACATCCCGGTGCTGCAGATGTCCCTGCCCACCCACGACCCCTACCGGCTGCTGGAGCTGGGCCGCCGGCTCCGCCCGCTGCGCGACGAGGGTGTGCTGGTCGTCGGCTCCGGCTTCCTCACCCACGGGCTGCCGTTCCTCAAGGAGTTCCGCATCGACGCCGAGGCCCCGGGCTGGTCCGGGGAGTTCGACGCGTGGGCCGCCGAGGCGCTGGCCCGCGGGGACGTCGACGAGCTGGCGGCGTACCGCGACCGGGCCCCCGGGATGCCGTACGCCCACCCCACCGTCGAGCACTACACGCCCCTGTTCGTCACCCTCGGTGCCGCTTCGGACCCCGGCACCCCCAGCGACCAGCGGTTCGCGGGCTACTGGATGGGGCTCTCGAAGCGTTCCCTGCAGGTCGCCTGAGCGCACCCACGGCCGCCGGGGCCGCCGTGGCAGGATCGCGCGGGTGAGCATCCTGTCGATCCAGTCCCTCGTCGCCTACGGCCACGCCGGCAACAGTGCCGCGATGTTCCCGCTGCAGCGCCTCGGCAAGGTGGTGTGGCCGGTCATGACGGTGCACTTCTCCAACCACACCGGGTACGGCGACTGGAAGGGACCGCTGCTCTCGGCCGGCGACATCGCCGACGTGATCGCGGGAGTCGGCGACCGGGGCGCGCTGGCGAGGTGCGAGGCGGTGCTCTCCGGCTACCAGGGCGGCGAGGACGTCGGGGCGGTCATCCTCGACGCGGTGGCGCAGGTCAAGGCGGCCTCCCCCGCCGCGCTCTACTGCTGCGACCCGGTCATGGGCGACGTCGGACGCGGGATGTTCGTGCGCCCCGGGATCCCGGAGTTCATGCGCGACCGGGTGGTGCCGGCCGCCGACGTGGTCACGCCCAACCACTTCGAGCTCGACTTCCTGGCCGGCACCGAGACCCGGTCCTACGACGCGGTGCTGGCCGCCGCCGACGCGGTGCGGGCCACCGGGCCCCGGACGGTCCTGGTCACCAGCGTCATCGTCGAGGACACCCCCGACGACGCGCTGGACATGGTCGCGGTCGGACCGGACGGCGCCTGGCGGTGCCGCTTCCCCCGGCTCCCGGTCAACCCACCGGGTGCCGGCGACCTCACCACCTCGGTGCTGCTGGCCAACCTGCTCGACCACCGCCCGCTCGACGAGGCGCTGGCGCGCACCACCGCCTCGGTGTTCGCCGTGGTCGCGGCGACGGCCGAGGCCGGCGACCGGGAGCTGCGCATCGTGCAGGCCCAGGACGAGCTGGCCGCGCCGTCCCGGACCTTCGCCCCCGACCGGCTGCGCTGACTTGTCAGGGCGTCACGGCGCCGGGGCGCGCTGACGCTCTGACAGGTCGGCGGGGATCAGGCCCAGCGGTCCACCCGGGCGTGGTAGTGCCGCCCCACGGCACCGCCGGCCAGGGCGGCGAGCAGGGTGCCGAGCAGCAGCACCGCGGCCAGCACCACGCCGCCCGTGGTCATCTCGTCGGTCGACAGCGGGATGCTCGGCAGGTCGACCCGCTCGAGCACGTTGTACTCCGCGCCGAGCAGCGTGCCGGCGGCCACGGCCGCGAGCGTCACCAGCACCCCGAAGACCCACACCCCGAAGCCCTGCCGCGGCCCGTCGTAGCGCGACATCCGGCCGGCGACGTACCCACCGGCGTAGTAGCCGACGAGCAGCACGACCGCGAGCGTCACGACGGCCGCGAGACCCAGCTCCGCGTCGGACGCGCTCGGCAGCAGGTCCTCGTCGGCGCCGGTGCCGGCGGCCACGCCGCCGATGACGCCGGCCAGCAGCAGGCTCACCGCCACCGCCACGAGCCAGCCGAAGAAGCTTGCGCCCCAGTTGATGCCCCCGAACCGGTCCCGCCGGCTCCGCTCCAGGTCCACCACGGCTTCGTCGCGGCCGTCCTCACCGGCGCGGTCGGTGACCGCCGCCGGGTAGGCCCGCGTGTCGTCGAAGGACCGCCGTTCGGGCTCGGGGTCCTGGTAGGCCAGGGCGTAGGCCTGCGTGTCGTCGTCGACGGTGCGCCCCGGCTCCGCCTGGCGCTCCGCCTCCGGCTTCGAGCGACCGAACATCTCGACCTCCTGTGGTCCGTCCTCGTCCATCGAGTACCCACCGGTCGGTCCCGGCAACCGGGCCCGGGCGCTGCCGTCGGCCTCGCTCCGCGGGTCGACCCGCGCCTGGAGCCGCTTGTCAGGTTCGAACTGACGACCTTTCGCTTACAAGGCGAGTGCTCTACCAGCTGAGCTAAAGCGGCGACGAAACCATCGTAGTTGCGCGGGAATGTTCCGTCCGGACGTGGGTACGACGTCGGCGACCTACCGATTCAGGAGGACGACATGGGTACCGACGACAAGGCTCACGCCAAGACCGAGGGCATGGTCGGCAAGGGCAAGGAGGCGCTCGGCGGCGCCACCGGCGACGACTCGATGCGTCAGGAGGGCAAGGCCGAGCAGTCGAAGGCCGACCTGAAGCAGGCAGGCGAGAAGGTCAAGGACGCGTTCAAGCGCAACTGACCGGCACGTGCCCCCACCACGGGGGTGGCGCTCACGCAGCGCCATCCCCGCGGGGCGCGCCCCTGAGCGCGGACGCGAGGACGGGATCGCTGTCTCAAGACGCGAGCCCGCCCTCGCGGCCGACCAGGAACCACTCGAGCGACGCGCGGATCCCCGTCGCATCCAGCCCGTGCGCAGCGATGTGCTGCCGCGGGCTTCCGTATCTCCGCAGCTCCTCTCTTCCCACGCCCAGGGCCAGCAGCCGGTGCGGCACGTGGGACAGGGCCTCGGCCACCAGCCGGCTCGACGTGCCCGACAGGTAGGGCTCGACGAGCACCACCTCCGGGGCGGCCAGCACGTTCCGGAGCGTGCGCGCGTCGAACGGCCGGACCACGTTCGCGTAGAGCACGGTCGCGTCGAGGCCGGCCGTCGCGGCCAGGACGTCGTCGAGCACCGGCCCGACGGCCAGCACGGTCGCGCCGGCCCGGCGTACGACGTGGAAGCGGCCGGGCCGCACCGCGAAGGGGGTCGCGTTCTGCTGGCTGACCACCCGCACGTAGGCGCGACCGTCACCGCCCACGGCCTGCCTCAGCGCGGCCTCCACCTCGTCGGCGTGCCCGGGCACGTGCAGGGTCCAGCCCGGGAGCGTGTCCATCAGCGCCACGTCGCCTGGAGCCTGGTGGGTGCGGCCGCCGGCGGCGATGTCGAACGAGCCCCCGAGCCGACCAGCACCCCGCCGGCGTCCTGGTGCCCGAAGCCGAGCTTGACCTGCTCGAACGCCCGCTCCACGAGGAACGACCCGAAGGTGTGCACGATCGGCCGCAGCCCGGCCAGCGCCAGGCCGGCGCCGACGTTGACCAGCAGCTGCTCGCGGATCCCCACGTTGACGACCCGGTCGGGGTGCCGGGCGGCCAGGTCGCCCCAGAACTGGCCGCTGATCTCGGCGTACACCAGGGCGACGGACAGGTCCTCGTCGACGAGGTCGGCCGCGGTGCGGGCGAACCTCTCGCGGGGGTCGCGGGGGGCGGGACGGCCACCTGTGACCCGGATCGGTGCGACGGTCATCGCGGCGTCACCTCCGCCACCACCACGCCGGGGCGGCGGTCGGGGCGCCGGCTGAGCGCCCGCTCGAGCGCGTCGTGGTCGCGCCCGTCCACCGTGGCCGCGTGCCAGCCCTCGTGCGCGAAGCGGCCGGGGATGACCCCGGGCCGGTTGTGGGTCGCGGAGTGGTTGTCCACCACCACGACGGTGAGGTTGTCGACCGACAGGGCCCCGGCGAGCTCGACGGCCTCGTGGTTGCTGCCCTCGTCGAGCTCGGCGTCACCGACCAGCACCACCACCCGGGAGGGCAGGCCCTGGGCGCGCAGCCCGAGCGCCGTACCCACCGCGAGCGGCAGCCCGTGACCGAGCGAGCCGCTGGAGATCTCCACGCCCGGCACCAGCACCCGGTCCGGGTGGTGGCCCAGGGGCGACTCGAACGACCCCCAGCCGGACAGCCAGTCGACCGGGATGAACCCCTTGGCCGCCAGGACCGCGTAGTAGGCCATCGGGCCGTGGCCCTTCGAGAGGTAGAAGCGGTCGCGGGCCGGGTCACCGACGGTCGCGGGGCTCACCCGGAGCACGCGGTCGTAGAGCACCCACAGCACGTCGAGGGTGGAGGTCGCCGCGGCCGAGTGCTTCTCGTCACCGGTCATGAGCGACATCAGGCGGGGCAGGTCGTCGTACGCCGGACTGGGTGGCGCCGGCAGCTTCGTCAGGGTCATGGCAACCAGGCTGCAAGTTCAAGTGCACTTGAAGTCAACTGCTAGCGTCGACTTCATGGCGGCTCATGCCCTGCTCTCCATCGGTCAGCTGTCCGCACGGTCGGGCGTCGCCGCGTCGGCCCTGCGCTACTACGAGGACCTGGGGCTGATCCGCTCCGAACGGACCACCGGCAACCAGCGGCGCTACCCGCAGCCCATGCTGCGGCGGGTGGCGTTCATCCGGTCGGCCCAGCGGGTCGGGCTGACCCTGGAGGAGATCGCCGAGGCGCTGGCGACCCTGCCCGGCGACCGCGCCCCCACCAAGGCGGACTGGTCGCGGCTGTCCCGCACGTGGCGGCCCCGGCTCGACGCGCAGATCGAGCGGCTCGAGCGGCTGCGCGACCGGCTCGACTCGTGCATCGGCTGCGGCTGCCTGAGCCTGCGGACCTGCACCCTCAACAACCCCGGCGACGAGGTCGCCCCCCGGGTCCCGGCGCCGTCTTCCTCGAGCCCACCGCCGAGTTGTCAGGGCGTCGCGGCGCCCCGGGCGCGCTGACGCTCTGACAAGTCGGTGGGTCAGGAGCAGCGCAGGCGGAGGGTGGTGACGCCGTCGCCCTCGAGCCGCTCGCAGGCCCCCGCCCGACCAGTGGCCGCGAGCAGCAGGTCGACCAGCCGGCCCCGCACCGCCGGACCGGTGCCGTGCGACCAGTCGTCGTCGGTGGCCTCGAGGCGTACGTCGGCGATCCGGCTCTTGGCGCCGATCAGGGCGTTGCTGCCCTTGTAGAAGTCCAGGACCTCACGGACCGCGTCGGTCGGGTAGTGGTGCTCGATCCCGAGCGGCCGGCGGATGTCCTCGGAGTGCACGATGACCTCCCCCAGCCACGACTTCCTGGGGCCGGGCGGGGAGGACGTCGAGTGCTGCAGCCGGCGGAACGTCGCCAGCGTCTCGTCGGGGGTGGCGCCGCGGTAGCGGCGGATCTGCGCGTCGGCGAAGGCCGGGAACCGGAACCCGGCGGCGGCGAACCGGGTGAAGAACCGGACCGGGTTCATGTCCGCGGTGGCGCACTGGTGGGCCAGCACGTCGTGCACGGTCCAGCCCGCACACCAGGACGGCGTGTCCCACCGTTCGTCCGGAACGTCCGCAAGGTCGTCGGCGAGCGCGCCGCGCTCGGCCGCCACGGTGGTCCACATGTCGCTCATGCGCGGCACTCTAGGCCCTCGGCCCCGCCACCGACTTGTCAGACCGTCACGGCGCCGGGGCGCGCTCACGGTCTGACAGGTCGGCGCGGGTCTCGGGGGGCGGCGTGAGCAGGACCCGCCGCAGCGCGTCCGCCGTCCGCAGCGCGAGGGCCGCGAGGGTGAGGGTCGGGTTGGCGGTGCCGCAGGTCGGGAACAGGCTGCTGCCCACGATCCACAGGTTGGTCACGTCGTGGCACCGCCCGGTCCCGTCGGCGACCGAGGTCCGGGGGTCTGCGCCCATCTTGGTGGTGCCCATGATGTGACCGGCACCGAACGGGAAGTCGGCGTGGTTGCGCTGGGTGGCGCCGCGCGCGTCGAAGAGCCGCTCGTGCAGGTCGTGGGCCGCCGCCATCCCGGCCAGCGAGTACTCGCCCACCTCGAACGCGATGCTCGGCCGCGGGATGCCGATTGCGTCCCGTCGGTCGGGGTCGGGCCGGACCCGGTTGGCCTCCTCGGGCAGCTGCTCGGTCAGCGCCGCGAACCTGCAGCTCACGCGACAGGTGGTCCCGCCAGCGCGCCGCGAGGGCTTCGCCGCCCTCGCGCAGGCCGATGAACGAGTCCCGGCCCGGGCCCTCGGTGAACTCCACGGTCGGGTCGCCGATCGGGAACCGGAACCCGTCGTTGGCGACCTCGACCCGGAACGCCGAGCGGAGGTCGCGGGAGTCCACCTGCCGGGTCGACTCGATGCCGCTGGTCGAGAGCGGGCCGCGCTGCGGGAACACCGGCTGGGCGGAGAGCGCCCAGGAGAGCTGGATCGGGTGGTCCATCAGGTTCTTTCCCACCAACCCGGAGGAGTTCCCGACGCCGTTGCCGCCGTCGGCCATCAACATGATCTTGGGCGTCTCGATCCCGTTGGCGGCCAGCACGACGGCACGGGCCGTCAGCGCGTGGTCCGACCCGTCCGGGCTGCGGTAGACGACACCGTCGACGGTGCCGTCGGGGCGCAGCAGCAGGTCGTGCACGACCGCGTTCTCGACGACGACTGCGCCGGCCTCCTCGGCGAGGTCGAGATGCACCAGCGCGTCGTACTTCGCGGCGATCGGGCAGATCGGGATGCAGTTGCTGTTGCCGACGCAGCGGTGCCGGTCGTTGTAGGTCTCCGTGTTCCGCGCCTGCGGCGTGAGCTCCAGGCGCAGCCCGATCCGGCGGGCGGCCTCGTCGACCACGCGGTCGAGGAAGCTGGCCGGCACCGGGTCCATGGGGAATGGAGCGCTGCGGGGGGAGCCCTGGTCGGCATCGCTGTCGCCGGCGACGCCCAGGGCGACCTCGGCCGCGACGTACCACGGCTCGAGGTCGTCGTCAGGTGAGCGGCCAGTCGACGCCGCGACCGAACAGGGTCTGCAGCCGGAAGTCGCTGGGCAGCAGCCGGGGCGTGCTGCCCAGCCAGTGCCACGTGGTGCCGCCGACGATCCGCTCGTAGGTGCTGCCGAACGGTTCCGGGCCCTCCTGGACGAGGTACCCGGTGCCGGGCACCCCGATGTCGAGCACGCTGGGACGCGGGGCGTGTGCGGCGTTCGGGTACGGCGACTCGGGCACCTTCGCGGTCGCGGCGCGGAACGTCTCGACCGCGGCTTCGCGGTCGATGCGCGGACCGGCCTCGAGCACGGTGACGCCTGCGCCGGCCTCCGCCAGCTGCCACGCGACCAGGGCCCCCGCCACCCCGGAGCCGACGACGACGACGTCGCTCATGGCCGCTCGTCCCACTTCGGGAAGCCGAGCACAGTACTCGGCGCCTCGGCGAAGTCCTGGGCACCCCAGGCGAGCGCGTCGAGGTACTCGGCGGTGCGGTCCCCGACGATGCCGGAGTACCAGTAGACGAGGACCTGCCGGGCGGTCTCGGCGTTCGCCTGCGCGTCCAGCACCCCGGTCGCGCGCAACGCCCGGAAGGAGTCCGGCGGGTCGTCGGCTCGTGCGGCGACGGCCACCAGGCGCTCCAGCGGGCCGGCGTGCACGGGGTCTGCCTGGAGTGCCGCCAGGTAGAGCGCGCCGGCTTCCTCGCGGAGCCGGCCGACCCGGTCGGTGAGCACCTCGCTGAGCTCCATGAACTCGTCGAGGTTCACGACGGCGGCGGCAGCGGGGTACGTGCCGACCGTGGTCACGGCGACGGCGGCCCCGGTCCCGGCAGCCGCGGCGAGCAGCGCACGGCGGGTCAGGATCAGGCGCTGCGTTGCGGTCAGGTGCGGGGTGCCGACCGGCACCACGTCGTCTCCCATCGGGGACCTCCACTCGGAGCCGGCGTCCCCGAGCGGCGCCTTCGGTCCCCCCCAGACATCCACCGTGTTCCCTGGGCCGTCACGAGGTCAAGGGACCTGCCCCAATGTCCAGGGTCGGTCTCCCCGGCCGAGTTGTCAGAGCGTCAGTGCGCCCGGACGACGCGACGCTCTGACAAGTCGGCGGACCACTACTGTGGCCGGCATGGCGTTGCGCATCGTCGCTACCCGACCCAACCCGGCCCTGGTGACGCTTCCCTGGCACCTGCCGCTGGAGGAGTGGGACGACGACGTCGTCGTGCAGCTGCCCCGCGGCATCTCGCGGCACGTGGTCCGCATCGTCCGACTGGGCCAGGACGTCTACGCCGTCAAGGAGACGCGCGAGCGCTTCGCGTTCGGCGAGTACCGCCTGCTGCGGGACCTGGTGAGGCTCGGCCTGCCGACCGTCGAGCCGGTGGGCGTCATCGACGGCCGGACCGACGCCGACGGCGAGGAGCTCGAGCCGTGCCTGGTCACCCGGCACCTGTCGTTCTCGCTGCCCTACCGGGCGCTGTTCAGCCACGGCATGCCGCCGCAGAACATGCCGAGCCTCGTCGACGCGCTGGTGGTGCTCCTGGTCCGGCTGCACCTGGCCGGCTTCTACTGGGGCGACGTCTCGCTGTCCAACGTGCTCTTCCGCCGCAGCGCGGGCGAGTTCTCCGCCTACCTCGTCGACGCCGAGACCGGGGAGCTGCACCAGACGCTGAGCGGCGGCCAGCGCGCCAACGACCTCGAGGTGGCCAGCACCAACATCTTCGGCGAGCTCCTCGACCTGCAGTCGGGCGGCCTGCTCGGCGAGGAGGTCGACGCGTTCGCGATCGTGGAGACGCTGCAGGAGCGGTACGCCGGACTGTGGGCCGAGCTCACCGGCGCCCAGGAGTTCACCACCCACGAGATGTGGCGGCTCGAGCAGCGCATCGAACAGCTCAACGAGCTCGGCTTCGACGTCGACGAGCTGGACATCGTCACCGACTGGGACGGCTCCACCGTGCAGATGCAGCCCAAGGTCGTGGAGGCCGGTCATCACCGCCGCGAGCTGCAGGCGCTCACCGGGCTCAACGTGGAGGAGAACCAGGCCCGGCGGCTGCTCAACGACCTGGCGGCCTACACGGCCAGCACCGACTCCGGTGGGGAGGACCGTGCGGTGGTCGCGAACCGGTGGCTCAACCAGGTCTACGTGCCGGTGACCGCCATCATCCCGCGCGAGCTGCGCAGGCGTCGCGAGCCGGCCGAGGCCTTCCACGAGATCCTCGAGCACCGCTGGTACCTGTCCGAGCAGGCCGGCCGCGAGGTCGACATCTTCGACGCCGCGCACTACTACATCGCCGACGTGCTCGCCCGGCGGCCGGACGAGGAGATCACCAGCGGCCCGCCGACCGGCGAGCTCGCCGCGGTGGGCAACGGCGAGCCCGACGAGGCGGACGAGGTCTAACCGCGGGCCCGGGCGACGGCGTACAGCGTCACGGAGGCGGCGACGCCGGCGTTGAGGGACTCGACGGAGTTCACCATCGGGATCGAGACGAGCTGGTCGCAGGTCTCGGCGACCAGGCGGGAGAGGCCGTCGCCCTCGGAGCCGACCACGATCACCAGGGGCCCGTCGGCGAGGGCGAGGTCGGGCAGCGAGACGTCGCCGTCGGCGGCCAGCCCGACCACCATGCAGCCGGCCTCCTGGTAGTGCTTGAGCTGCCGGGTCAGGTTCACCGCCTGGGCGACCGGGATCCGCGATGCTGCACCGGCCGAGGTCTTCCACGCGGCGGCGGTCATGCCGGCGGCGCGGCGCTCGGGGATCAGCACGCCGTGCGCCCCGAACCCGGCGGCGGAACGGACCACGGCCCCGAGGTTGCGCGGGTCGGTGACGGAGTCGAGCGCCACGATCAGCGGCGCCTCTCCGGCGGCGGCCGCGCGCTCGAGCAGGTCGTCGGGGTGGGCGTACTCGAAGGCGGGCAGCTTCGCGGCGAGCCCCTGGTGGACCGCGCCGCCGGTGAGCCGGTCGAGCTCCCCGCGCGCCACCTCCAGCAGCGCGATGCCGCGCTCGGCGGCCACCCGGAACACCTCGCGGAGCCGTCCGTCGCGCTCGGTGCCCTCGGCGACGTACACCGTCGTCACGGGCAGCCCGGCCCGCAGGGCCTCCACGACGGAGTTGCGCCCGGCCACCCACTCGGAGTCCCCGCCGCGTGCCGGGCGCTTGGGGCGCGCGGTGGTGGACTTCTGGGCGCGCTTCGCCTCCTTGAAGGCCTTGTGACCCTCGCGGTCCTTGGCCTTGGGCGTGGGGCCCTTGCCCTCCAGCCCGCGGCGCCGCCGCCCCCCGGACCCGGCGGTGGGGTTGCCCTTGCCGGTCTTCTTGATGGCGCCGCGTCGCGCCGAGTTTCCGGCCATCAGTCCAGGCTCCACTTCGGTCCGTCGGGTGTGTCCTCGATGCCGATGCCGGCGGCCTTGATCCGGTCACGGATGGCGTCGGCGGCAGCGAAGTCCTTGGCGGCCCTGGCCTCGGCACGCTGCTCGAGCAGCGTGGCCACCAGGGCGTCGACGGCCGCCGTGAGGCGGCCGTCCCGGGCGGCGGTGCCGCCGGTCGTCCAGCGCGGGTCGAACGGGTCGACCCCGAGGACCCCGAGCATGCCGCGCACCGACGAGGCCGCGCCGGCCAGGGCGGTCGACGGACCGGAGGCCAGCAGCCGGTTGCCCTCCCGGACCACCTCGTAGATCGCGGCGACCGCAGCCGGGGTGCCGAGGTCGTCGTCCATGGCCTGCTCGAAGTCGGCGCACCAGGTGCCGAGTCCCACCTCCCCGAGCACGTCCCGCGCCCGGGCCAGGAAGTGCTCGATGCGTGCGAAGCCCGCGGCGGCCTCGTCGAGGGCCTCGAAGCTGAACTCGACGTGCGAGCGGTAGTGCGCGGCCACCATGTAAAAACGCAGGTCGATGGCTCGGGTGCGCTCGAGCACCGCTGGGATGGTGAGGCTGTTGCCGAGCGACTTGCTCATCTTCTCGCCGGCGGTGGTGATCCAGGCGTTGTGCAGCCAGTACGACGCGAAGCCGAAGCCGGCCGCCCGCGACTGCGCCTGCTCGTTCTCGTGGTGGGGGAAGCGCAGGTCCACGCCGCCGCCGTGGATGTCGAAGGAGCCGCCGAGGTACTTCAGCGCCATCGCCGAGCACTCGATGTGCCAGCCCGGGCGGCCGGGCCCCCAGGGCGAGGGCCAGGCCGCGGTCTCGGGCTCGGTCTCCTTCTTCCAGCCCTTCCACAGCGCGAAGTCGCGCGGGTCGCGCTTGCCGCGGGGGTCGGCGTCCGTGGCCGGCTCCATGTCGTCGATCCGCTGCCCGGTCAGCTCGCCGTACGACGGCCACGACCGGACGTCGAAGTAGACGTCGCCCGACCCGTCCTCCGCGGCGTAGGCGTGCCCCGTGGCGATCAGCGCCGTGATCAGCTCGACCATCTCCGGCACGTGACCGGTCGCGGCCGGCTCGTAGGTGGGCGGCTCGACGTTGAGCGCGTCGTAGGCGGCATCGAGCTCGCGCCGCATCCGGTACGCGAGGTTGTACCAGGGGCGCCCCTGCTCGGCGGACTTCGCGAGGATCTTGTCGTCGATGTCGGTGATGTTGCGGATGAACGTCACCTCGTAGCCGCGCGCCTCGAGCCAGCGGCGCAGCACGTCGAAGTTCACGCCCGAGCGGACGTGCCCGATGTGCGGCTCGGACTGGACGGTCAGGCCACACAGGTAGATCCCCGCCTTGCCCGCCTCGAGCGGGACGAAGTCGCGGACCTGTCGGGTCGCCGTGTCGTAGAGCCTCACCGGCCCAGCGTATCGAGGCGGTTCGCGCCACTCGGCGGCGCGCAGGCACGACGCGGCCACGACGCGGGAGCGCAACCGCCGCGGTTGACCCACGCGGTGGTCTCCGCATCGGTACAGTCGGGCCGGTGCGCACCCGAGCAGCCCTGACCTCGCTCGCCCTCGCGGCGACCACGCTGGCCGCGGCCGGCCCACCCGCCGCGCAGGCCGCCCCGCCCCGCAAGATCGACTACACCTCGTGGGACAAGGCCGCCGACCTCGCGGCGGGCAGGTCCCGCGCCGTCCGGGTGGTGCGCGGCAAGCTGCGTCTCGACTCCCCGACCGCGACGGCGCGCGCCGCCGGCCGGAGGTGGGACAAGGGCTCATGGACCTCCCCGTGGACCGCGCCGGGCTTCGCGCTCACCGAGCTGGTCCCGTCGTGGGACGCCAAGACCCCCGAGGGCACCTTCGTGCGCGTGCAGGTCCGCGGCCGCACGGCCGACGGGCGGCGCAGCAGCTGGGACAGCCTGGGCCGCTGGGCGTCGGGCGACCAGCAGCTCAAGCGCCGTTCCCACGGCAGCCAGACAGACGACCTGGGCCGGGTCGCGACCGACACCTGGGTCGCCCTCACCCCGATGACGTCGTGGCAGCTGCGGGTCACGCTGCACCGCCGGGTGGGCACCCGACCCTCCCCCAAGGTCGACGTGGTGGGGGCGGTCGCCTCGGCGATCCCGTCCAGCACCGGCGTGGCCACCAGCCGCCCCGGGGTCGCGCGCGGCGTGGTCCTCGAGGTGCCGCAGCTCTCCCAGATGGTGCACGAGGGCCACTTCCCGGCGTACGGCGGCGGTGGCGAGGCCTGGTGCTCGCCCACGTCGACGGCGATGGTGCTCGGCTACTACGGCGTGCTGCCGGGGGCCGACGAGACCGCGTGGGTCGGCAGGCACGCGGACGCTGTCGTCGACCACGTCGCCCGGATGACCTTCGACCACCGCTACGACGGCACCGGCAACTGGCCGTTCAACACCGCCTACGCGGCCACCCGCACCCACAAGGCGTTCGTGACCCGGTTCGGGTCGCTGCGCGGGGTGGAGCGGATGGTGCGTGCCGGGATCCCCGTGGTCACCTCGCTCACGTTCGGCTCCGGGCAGCTCTCCGGCGCCCCGATCTCCTCGACCAACGGTCACCTGCTGGTCGTGGTCGGCTTCACCGCCGACGGCGACGTGGTCGTCAACGACCCGGCCGCGTCGTCCAACGCCGGCGTGCGTCGCACCTACGACCGCGGGCAGTTCGAGAACGCCTGGCTCAAGCGCGGCCCGGCCGGCGGCTCGGGCGGCCTCGGCTACGTGATCCACGACAAGGCGCACCCGCTGCCGTCGCGCGCCGGTTCCACGAGCTGGTGACCCGGCACGTCACCTTCCGCGCGTGGCGAGCCGACGAGCTGCGGTCGGGCACCCACGTGGGCACCGCCGCGGACGCGTCGGGGCTGCGGTACGACGAGGACGCCGGCTGCCGCCGCTACGCCGACCCGTTCGGGGCGGGCGGCCCGACGAGCTACCGCTGGACGAGCTGGCTGACGCCGGCGGTGACGCCCGGGCACCCGTTCACGACCTTGGTGCCGTCGTGGAACGCCCGGACGCCCGACGGCTCCTGGCTCGAGATCGAGGCCCGCACCACGGAGGACGGCGTGCACTGGGGCCGCTGGTGGGTGCTGTGCCGCTGGGCCGAGACCGACACCGAGATCCACCCCACGACCGTCCCCGGGCAGGCTGACGGGGCCGCACGCGTGGAGATCGAGGAGCTGGTCGCCGGCGACGGCGTCACCTGGACCGGCTACCAGCTGCGGGTCTCGCTGTTGCGGCCCGCCGGCGGCGACGCCCGGCCCTCGGTCTCCTTGGTCGGCGCGGTGGTCTCCGCCGGCGAGGCGGCCGGAGGTGAGCCCGGCGGGGTCGCGCACGGGCGCGTGCTCCCCGTGCCGGCGTACTCCCAGCACGTGCACCGGGGCGAGTACCCGCTGTGGGACTCCGGCGGGCAGTCCTGGTGCTCCCCGACGGCCACCAGCATGGTGCTCGGCACCTGGGGACTCGGCCCGTCCGAGGAGCAGTACGCGTGGGTGGACGCGGCTTTCACCGACCGCTTCGTCGACCACGCCGCCCGCAGCGTCTTCGACCACGCCTACGGTGGCGCGGGCAACTGGTCGTTCAACACCGCCTACGCGGCCCTGCACGGCACCGAGGCGTTCGTCACCCGGCTGCGCTCGCTGGCCGAGGCCGAGGAGCTGGTCGCGGCCGGGATCCCCCTGGTCGCCTCGGTCGCCTTCGAGGAGCACGAGCTGCCCGGCGCCGGCTACCGGACCGCCGGCCACCTGCTGGTCGTCGCCGGCTTCGACGACGCGGGCGACGTCGTCGTCAACGACCCGGCCTCACACGGCATCCCCAGCAACGACGAGGTGCGGGTGGTCTACCCGCGCGCGGCCTTCGAGACGGTGTGGCTGCGCGCGGGCGGTCTGGTCTACGTCCTGCACCCGCCCGACGTGCCGCTCCCCACGCCGCGGACCCCCGCCGGCTGGTGAGCGGCTGCCGGGTCAGCCGGCGGTGAACTCGATGGTGTGCCAGCCGGTCGCGCCGTCGGGCACGACGTCCGTGCGCGCGGCCGTCTGCGTGTAGCCGGACCGGTCCGTGGCCCGCACCGCCAGGGTGTGCTCCCCGGCCGGCACGTCGAGCGTCGCCTCCCACTGCACCCACGTGTCGGTGCTCGGGACGCCGCCGAGCCGGGTCTGCTGCCACGCGCCGCCGTCGAGACGCACCTCCACCGACTCGACGCCCGTGTGCTGCGCCCAGGCGTGCCCGCCCACGCGCACCGCTCCGGGGGCGAGGTCCGCACCCGGCCGGGGCACCTCGATCCGGGACTGGGTCTTCACGGGGCCGCGCGCGGACCAGCCGCGCTCGGTCCAGTAGGCGGTGAAACGGTCGAAGCGGGTCACCTCGAGGTCCACGAGCCACTTGGTCGCGGAGACGAACCCGTAGAGGCCCGGCACCACCATCCGCACCGGGAAACCGTGGTCGACGGGCAGGGGGCGGCCGTTCATCGCGACGGCGAGCAGCGAGTCCCGGTCGTCGGTGAGGGCCTCGAGCGGCGTACCGCAGTTCCACCCGTCCTGCGAGGTCTGCCGCACCGCGTCGGCGTCCGGCGAGACACCCGCCTCCGCGAGCAGGTCGGCGATCCGGACACCGCTCCACCAGGCGTTGCCGATCAGGTCGCCGCCGACCGGGTTGGACACGCAGCACAGGGTCACCCAGGCCTCGGTCATCTCCCGGGCCAGGAGGTCCTGGTAGGTCAGGGTGAGCTCCCGCTCGACCATCCCGTGGATGCGCAGCCGCCACTCGTTCGGGTCGATCGCGGGGAGCACGAGCGCGGTGTCGATCCGGTAGAACACCGCGTTGGGCACCCGCCACGGGGTCGTTCCGGACACACCCAGCTCGGCGTCCGGGGGGACCGCCCCGGCCGTCACCGGCAGCCGCAGCAACCGGCGCGTGGTCTCGACGGCCCGGCGGCTGCGGCCGAACAGCCGGCCGCTGGCGGCCACCGCCACCGAGGCGACGGCGACGCCGGCGGCGACCACCACGAACCGCCGCGACGCCGCCGGCCCGGTCTCGCCGTCGCCCGCTCCCGGTGCCGCGGCCGCGGGCGCGGCGTCGACGAGGAGCGCCAGCAGCACCAGCCAGGTGGCGACCCCGGCCGCGAGCGGGAGCACCGTCGCGCTGGTGAACTCGGGGCGCACCATCAGCGCGACGAGCGCGACCAGTCCCATCGCCAGGAACACCAGGTTGGCGGCGGGCCGGCTCCGCCGCGACAGCACCCCGGCCAGCGCCCCCAGCCCGATCACGGCGACCGTCACGCCGGCGATGAGGATCGGCTTGTCGTTGCGGCCGGCGAGCTGGATCAGCGCCTCCGCGACCGGGCCGGGGGTGATCTCGATGATCACCTCGGCGACGCCCTGGATCGGCGTGGCCCGCGCGTTCAGCAGGTTGGTCAGGGCGTGGGCGACGGCGACGCCGGCGCCCGCCGCGACCGCTCCCCCCAGGGCCAGGTGCCGGGTCGACCGGGCGGGACCACTGCTCATGACCCCATCGTCTCGCACCGCACCAACGACGGCGCCCTGCCGCGGGTCCGGATCGCCGCACCGGGCATGATCGGGCCCGTGACCGCGACCCCCCGCGTCGGCATCGGTACCGACGTGCACCGCCTCGAGGACGGCGTGCCCCTGCACCTCGCCGGCCTGGCCTTCCCCGACGAGCCGCGGGGCCTGGCGGGTCACTCCGACGGCGACGTCGCCGCACACGCGTGCTGCGACGCGCTGTTCTCCGCGGCCGGCCTCGGCGACCTCGGCTCCAACTTCGGTACGTCGGAGCCGCAGTGGGCGGGCGCCTCGGGCGTGACGCTGGTGGGCGAGGCGGCGCGCCGGGTCCGGGCGGCCGGCTTCGAGATCGGCAACGTGGCGGTCCAGGTGATCGGCAACAGCCCGCGGCTCGGGGGCCGGCGCGCGGAGGCCGAGCACGCCCTCTCCGAGGCGGCGGGTGCGGTGGTGACGGTGAGCGCGACCACCACCGACGGCCTCGGCCTGACCGGGCGCGGCGAGGGTGTCGCGGCGATCGCGACCGCGCTGCTGCTCCCCGCGGGGGGCTGACCTCAGGGGCCGCCGCGGCGCCCCACCTGCACGACGCCGTCGACGACGCGCACCGGGAAGGTGGCCACGACGACGCCGGGCTCGTCCAGGCAACGGCCGGTGCGCAGGTCGAACGCCCTGCGGTGCGTGGGCGAGGCCACGAAGGGCACGTCGCCGCGGGTGCCCACGATCCCCTTGGCCAGCGTGCCTGTGCGGGTGAGGGGGTCGTGGTTGGCAACGGCGAACACCTGGTCGTCGTAGGTGCGGAACAGCGCGACGGCGGTGGAGTGGACCAGCGCGGTCACCCCCCGCTCCACCGGCAGGCCGACGAAGGCGCACACGGGCGTCCAGTCGTCCTCGGGGGCCGACCGGCGCCTCGCCGGGAGTGTGCTCACCGCATCCCTTCGGTTCACCCGGGCTCCGCTCGGCCCGGGGTGGGGCCACCGCGACCTGCGCGGCGACCCCGGGGTCCCCCAGGGAGGGCCGGGGGTCCGGGGTCGCCGTGCCCCAGAACCTAGGTCGCGCGTGTTTCCGGGAGGCGGTGCCGGCGTATCCGGTGGGTGAACTCTGTCGACGCCGGCCGTCGCCGGTCCGTCCGGCCCCGCCGGAATCCGGGCCGAGGCCGGCTCAGGGGTTGCCAGAGGTGACCGGTGTCACCTACCGTCTGTACATACGTGATTACCGTACGCACGTTTGTGCAGATAGGGACGCCGCCCATGACCACCCAGCTGGGAGCCGACGCCGGCACCGCCACCCGCACCCTGACCGCGATGTGGCAGATCCGCCGCTTCGAGGAGGCCGTCGACGACCTGTTCGCGCGCGGCCTGATGCACGGCACCATGCACCTCTCCATCGGGCAGGAGGCCTCGGCGACCGGCACCTGCTTCGCGCTCCGCGACGACGACGCGATCACCTCGACGCACCGCGGGCACGGGCACTGCATCGCCAAGGGCGCGGACCTCGAGCGGATGATGGCCGAGCTGCTGGCCAAGGAGACCGGCTACTGCCGGGGCCGGGGCGGGTCCATGCACATCGCCGACGTCGCCACCGGCAACCTGGGCGCGAACGGCATCGTGGCGGGGGGCATCCCGATCGCGGCCGGCGCCGGGCTGGCCTACCGGCTGCAGGGCCTGGACCGGGTCGTGGTGAGCTTCTTCGGCGACGGCGCGGCCAACGAGGGCGCCTTCCACGAGGCGGTCAACCTGGCGGCGATCTGGAAGCTGCCGGTGATCTTCCTGTGCGAGAACAACAAGTACGGCATGTCGTTCTCGACGGAGAAGTCCTTCGCGATCGAGAACATCTCCGAGCGCGCCGTCGGCTACGGCATCCCCGGCGTGACCGTGGACGGCAACGACGTCGAGGCGGTCCACGAGGTCGTGACCCAGGCCGTCGACCGTGCCCGGGCCGGCGAGGGTCCCACGCTCGTGGAGGCGGTGACCTACCGGTGGAAGGGCCACAGCAAGTCCGACAAGAACCTCTACCGGACCAAGCAGGAGATCGCCGAGTGGCGTGACCGCGACCCGATCGCGCGGTTCGAGGCGGTCGTGCTCGAGCGCGGCGTCCTCGACCGGGCGGCCCTCGACGAGATCCGCGACCGCGCCACCCAGGACATCCGCTCCGCCGTCCGCGCGGCCAACGCCGCCCCCGACGCCCGCCCCGACGACCTCCTCGAGGCCGTCTTCGCCCCCGCCTGACAGCCCGGAAAGGCAGCACTCCGATGACCGCACAGCCCACCAGTCCCGACGCCCGGGCGGGCGCCGCCACCGACCGCGTGATCACCTACTCCGAGGCGGTCCGCGAGGCGCTGGCGGAGGCGATGACCGCCGACGAGCGTGTCTTCGTGCTCGGCGAGGACATCGGCGTCTACGGCGGCGCCTTCGGCGTCACCGGCGACCTCTACCACCGCTTCGGGGCGGAGCGGGTCCGGGACACCCCGATCTCCGAGCTCGGCATCGTCGGCGCCGCCGTCGGCGCGGCCCTCGCCGGCATGCGCCCGGTGGTCGAGATCCAGTTCTCGGACTTCACCTGCCAGGCGATGGACCAGATCGTCAACCAGGCCGCCAAGATCCACTTCATGCTCGGTGGTGCCGCCGAGGTCCCGATGGTGCTGCGCGCACCGCTCGGCTCCGGCACCGGTGCCGCCGCCCAGCACTCGCAGAGCCTGGAGGCGTGGTTCGCGCACGTCCCCGGCCTCAAGGTCGTGATGCCCGCGACGGCGGAGGACGCCAAGGGGCTGCTGCTGTCCGCGATCGACGACCCCAACCCGGTCATCGTGCTCGAGCACAAGCTTCTCTACCGCACCTCGGGGCCGGTGCCGGAGGGTGCCGGCCGGGTGCCGCTGGGCAAGACCGCCGTACGGCGACGCGGGCGCGACGTCACGATCGTCGCGACCGGCGTGATGGTCTCGCGCAGCTTGGAGGCAGCCGAGCGGCTGGCCGCCGACGGCATCGACGTGTCCGTGATCGACCCCCGCACCCTGTCGCCGCTCGACGACGCCCCGATCCTCGAGGACGTCTCGCGCACCGGCCGCGCGCTCCTGGTGCAGGAGGCTCCGGGCCACGTCGGGTTCACCGCGGAGATCGCCTCCCGGATCGTCGAGTCGCCCGCCCTCTACCGGCTGCTCGCGCCCATCCGCCGGCTCAGCGGGCTGGACATCCCGATCCCCTACGCCCCGCAGCTCGAGTCGTCCGCAGTCCCGCAGGTCGACGGCATCGTCGACGCCGCCCGCTCGCTGATGAAGGACTCCTGACCATGGCCCGCATCCCCATCCTGATGCCCAAGATGTCGATGACGATGACCGAGGGCGAGGTGTCCTCCTGGCTCACCAAGGTCGGCGACGACATCGCCGTCGGGGACGTCGTGTGCGAGGTGATGACCGACAAGGTCGACATGGAGGTGGAGGCCACCGCGGCCGGCACGCTCGTGGAGATCGTCGCGGAGTCCGGCACCGTCCCCGTCGGCGAGCCGATCGCCTGGCTGGAGGGAGAGGACGACGGCCTCGGCCTCGGCGACCTGCTCGGCGGCGAGGACGACGCGACTCCCGCCGCCGAGACCCTGGCCGGGGACCACGCCGACGACCGCGTCGAGCCGGCCGCCGTTCCCCCGAACGACTCGGGCGCCGGGACCGCGCCGCCCGAGCCGGCGCGCGTGGGACCGGTCCCGGCGGTCCCCCGGGCCCGCGGCCTGGCCCGCGAGCGCGGGGTGGACCTGGACACCGTGGCCGGCACCGGCACCGACGGGCTGGTCACGGTCGCCGACGTGGAGCGCGCCGGCCGGGCCCCCGCCCCGGCGACGCCCGCGGCCCCCGCTGTCGCCTCCACGCGGGCTCCGGCCGCCGCGACGGCCAAGCCGCAGAAGGACCGCAGCGCGATGATCCGCGCCGCGGTGGCCCGCAAGATGACCGAGAGCGCCACCGTGCCGCAGTTCACCGTGTGGCGGGACCTCACCCTGGACGCCGCCGACGCCACCCGCCGCCAGCAGGGCGTCTCGTGGACGACCGTGCTGCTGCGCGCCTACGCCGGCGCCCTGCGCGAGGTCCCCGAGCTGCTCAACCGCTGGGACGCCGCGGCCGCGACCGCGATCCCCAGCGGCCCGCCGGCGGTCGCGTTGGCGGTGGCGACCGAGGGCGGCCTGTTGGTGCCGGTCTTCCTCGAGCCCGACGCCCGGGACGCCCGTGAGCTCGACGCCGAGGTCAAGGAGGTCGTGGCCGCCGCGCACGCGGGGCGGCTCGACCCGGCGTACCTCGGGGTCGCCAACGGTTCGCTGTCGAACCTCGGGGGCATGGGCGTGGACCGGTTCCAGGCCCTCGTCACGCCGCCCCAGGCCAGCGTGCTCGCGCTCGGCTCGATCAGGCAGCGCCCGGTTGCCGTCCCGGGCGGCGTGGGCCTCGCCCTCACCCTCGGCGCCGGCCTCACCGTCGACCACCGGGTCGGGGACGGCGCGCACGCCGCCGCCCTCCTGGAGGCGTTCGTGGCCCGCTTGAGCGCGGGCCACTGAGTCGCGGACCCCGACGGGAACCCGAGACAGATGCCGCAGGTCCTTGACGTGACGCGTGTCACATGCTCTGATGTGCGAGCAGATGTGAGAACTATCAGCACAGAGGTGAAGATGCCGGCTCCCCGTGACCCCAGCACCCTGGTGGCTGCGGCGCGCCTGTACTACCTGGAGAACCAGTCGCAGGCACAGATCGCCCGCGCGCTGGGGACCAGCCGCTCCAACGTCTCCCGGATGCTGACGGAGGCGCAGCGGCAGGGCATCGTGACGATCACGATCAACGACCCGTCCGGCCGGGTGACCGAGCTCGAGGCCGCCCTGCGCAGCCGCTTCGGTCTCGTCGACGTCCGCGTCGCCCAGCGCGCGGTCGCCGCAGCGGGCCGGGTCGAGGACCAGGTCGGCCTCCAGGCCGCCCGGCTGCTCGAGGACCTGGTGGCGGACTCGATGACCGTGGCCCTGTCCTGGGGGCACGCGTTGCAGGCCATGGTCTACGCCACCGAGGTGAGCCGCGACTACAACCTGAGGCTCACCCAGCTCGTGGGCGGGCTGTCGTCGATCAGCAACGAGATCAGCGGCGCCGAGCTGGTGCGCGAGCTGGCCACCCGGCTCGGCGCCGACTACGTCGCCCTGCACGCCCCGGCGACCCTGGCGTCGCCGGCCGCGCGCGACGCGCTGCTCGCCGAGCAGTCGATCGTGGAGACCCTCGACCTGGCCAGGTCCGCGGACCTGGCGTTCGTCGGGATCGGCACCCCGACCCACGGGTCGTCCTCCGCGATCCTCGCCTCGATGCAGCTCGAGCCGGCCGAGGAGAAGGAGTTCTGGGAGGCCGAGCCGGTCGGCGACCTGGCCGCCCGCTACTACGACGCCGACGGCCACGAGGTGCGCGGCGCGGTTTCCGACCGCATCCTCGCCATCGACCTGGACGACCTGCGCGACATCCCCAACGTCGTCGGTGTCGCCCACGGTCGCGCCAAGACCCCCGGCGTGCTCGGCGCCCTCCGGGGCCGGCTCATCGACTCGCTCGTGTGCGACGAGGTGCTGGCCCGGGCGCTGCTCAGCCAACCGACCCCCGTACCCCCCGAAGGGAACAAGCGATGACCCCCTACCTGCTGCTCGGCGCCGTGGTCGCCGGCTGGATGGTGCAGCTGTACTTCTCCTACCGGCAGAGCATGGCGTTCAACCGCTCCGTCACCGGGCTCCGCGCCGACGGCACCGTCAGCGTCGGCGCCGGGGGGAGGCGCTACCGCGGGGGCCGCGCGTTCGTCGCCATCGCCGTCGACGAGCACGGGGTCGTGCGCAACGCGATCACCCTGCAGGGCTTCACCACGTTCGCCCGGAGCCGCCCGCTCCCGGCGCTCTTCGACGTGAAGGTCAGCCACGTGCGCGGGGACCGGGACGTCCCCGGCCTCACCGCGCAGCAACGGGACGCCGCCCGCCAGGCGGCGACCCTGCTCAAGACCCCGAAGGCCGCACCCGCCTGAGGAGAAGAGAAGGGCCGGCGCCGGCCGGGGATGCAGCCCACGACCGGCGCCACACCGAGGGAGACCTCACCAACCAGAGAAACGGTGCGACAGCACCACCGAGGCCAGACATGGCCCGCTCGATGAGGAGTCATCATGCCACTGCTCGAAACGACGGCGAACCTGGTGCTCGCCGCCGAACAACCCACCCTGGAGGACCCGACCGGCTTCTTCGGCGTCCTGGCCGGAGCCGCCGAGTGGTTCATCGGCCTGTTCCAGGCCGGCGGCGAGGTCTTCGTGGGCCTGGTCACCGGCATCATCCCGCTGCTGGTCGTGCTGCTCACGGCCGTCAACGCGCTGATCCGGCTGATCGGCCCGGAGCGCATCGAGAAGCTCGGCGAGGCCGCAGGACGACCCGGCCTGGTCTGGTACCCGGTCCGCTACCTCGTGCTCCCCGTGCTGTCGGTGTTCTTCCTGACCAACCCGATGGCCTACACGATGGGCCGGTTCCTGCCCGAGCGCTACAAGCCCGCCTTCTACGACTCGGCGGTCAGCTTCGTGCACCCGATCACCGGCCTCTTCCCGCACGCCAACCCCGGTGAGCTGTTCGTCTACCTGGGCATCGCGGCCGGCATCACCACGCTGGGCGGGAACCTCGGAGACCTGGCCATCCGCTACCTGCTGGTCGGCATGGTCGTCATCCTCATCCGCGGCATCGTCACCGAGTTCATCACCGCCCGGATGATGGCCCGCCGCGCCACCCTGAACGAAGGAGCGTCGGCATGAGCACCACCACCACCGCCCACAAGGGCTCCGCGATGGACGGCTTCAACAAGGTCCTGGTCACGATCGGCAAGAGCGTCGGCGGCGTCGTCGGCACCCTCTACCAGGCCGGCCGCGACTCGGTCGACACGATCATCCGCAACATCCTGCCGTTCATGGCGTTCATCGCCGTGCTGATCGGCATCATCAACGCGACCGGTCTCGGCGACTTCCTCGCCAACCTGGTCGCCCCGCTCGCGTCCAACCTGGTCGGCCTCCTGGCGATCAGCGTCTTCTGCGCCATCCCGGTGCTGTCGCCGGTGCTCGGCCCCGGCGCGGTCATCGCCCAGGTGGTCGGCGTGCTGCTGGGCACCCGGATCGGCGAGGGCGACATCCCGCCGCAGTACGCCCTGCCGGCGCTGTTCGCGATCAACCCGCAGGTCGGCTGCGACTTCATCCCGGTCGGTCTGGCACTCGGGGAGGCCGAGACCGAGACGGTCGAGGTCGGCGTCCCCGCGGTGCTGTTCTCGCGGCTCGTCACCGGTCCGCTGGCCGTGGTCATCGCCTACTTCGCGAGCTTCGGGCTGTACAGCACGACGGGCAGCTGACCGAACCACTCACACACGAGGAGACAACCATGAGCGAGTACAAGTCGGTCCGGGTCACCCAGGGACGCGGCGGTTGGGGCGGACCCCTGACCATCACGCCCACGCCGGAGAAGCCCTTGATCTACTCCGTCACCGGCGGCGGCATCCACCCGGTCGCGCAGCGCATCGCCGACCTCACCGGCGGCGAGGCGTTCGACGGGTTCAAGAGCTCGGCCCCGTTCGACAAGATCGCCGTGGCCGTCATCGACTGCGGTGGCACCGCACGCGTCGGGGTCTACCCGATGAAGAAGGTGCTGACCGTCGACATCCACGCCACCTCCCCGGCAGGTCCGCTGGCGAACTTCATCACCGAGGACCTGTTCGTCTCGGGCGTCAAGCCCGACAACGTGGAGGAGGCATGAACGACACCGCGGCGGCGACCCGTGTCCTCTACGACTCCACCGTGACCGGTGTGGGCGGCCAGGTCGAGGCGTTCCTCGACCACGGCCTGCTCATCTTCTTCGGCGAGACCTCGCCGAAGGAGCTGCACGAGATGTCCGTGCAGCACCGGCCCACGGTGGCCGAGGAGGGACCGCAGGCCGGCGACACGATCGTCCTCGGCGACCGGGAGATGAAGATCCTGGCCGTCGGGGAGGTCGTCGCCGACAACCTGCTGAACCTCGGCCACCTCGACCTCAAGGCGGACGGCCTGACCGAGCCCAAGCTGCCGGGCGACGTCTGCGTCGACCCGCAGCCCCTCCCGCTGCTCAGGGCGGGCGACGTTTTCCGGATCATCCGCGGCGGTACGACGGAGGTTGCTTCATGAGCTACCGCGACAGGCTCACGGCCCGCGAGGCCGAGGTAGGACGACCGCTCCGGGTGGGGCTCGTCGGCGCGGGGCAGATGGGCCGCGGCTTCGCCGCCCAGCTGCTCCGGATGCCGGGGATCTCCCTGTCGGCGGTGCTCGACGTGCAGCGCGACCGGGCCGAGGAGGCGCTGACCCAGGCCGGCATCAAGCCGTCCTCGGCCACCACCACCGACGCGGCCGCGCGGGCGGTCGAGAACGGCGAGTCGGTCGCGCTCGGCGGCATCGACGAGCTGGGGGCGCTCCCGCTCGACGTCGTCGTGGAGGCCACCGGCGTACCCGACGTCGGCGCCCGCGTGGCGCTGGAGTCGCTGCTCTCCGGCAAGGGCATCGCCACGCTCAACGTCGAGTCCGACGTCACCATCGGCGCCCTGATGAAGGTCGTCGCCGAGAAGGCGGGCGCGATCTACTCCGTGTGCCGTGGTGACGAGCCCGTGGAGACCAAGATCCTCGTCGACTACGCCCGGGACCTGTCGTTCGACGTGGTCTGCGCCGGCAAGGGCAAGAACAACCCGCTCGACGTCTACGCCACCCCGGAGTCGCTCGCCGAGCGGGCCCGGACCAAGCAGATGAACCCGAAGATGCTGTGCAGCTTCGTCGACGGGTCCAAGGCGATGATCGAGATGGCGGCGCTGGCCAACACGACCGGGCTGGGCGTCAGCACGCGCGGCATGCACGGGCCGCCGTCGACGGTGCCCGAGCTGCACAAGACGTTCGCCCTCAAGGAGGACGGCGGCGTGCTCGAGAAGGCCGGGGTGGTCGACTACTGCACCGGCCCGGTGGCGCCCGGCGTGTTCGTGGTGGTGCGCACGGAGGACCCCTACGTCAACCACGAGATGACCTACCTGCAGATGGGCGACGGGCCGTACTTCTCCCTCTACCGCCCCTACCACCTCGCCAGCATCGAGGCACCGCTCACGGTGTGCGAGATGGCGCTCGACAACCGGCCCTCGCTGGTCGCCGAGCACTGGACCGCCGAGGTGGGCGCCGTCACCAAGCGCCCCCTTCGGGCGGGCGAGCGGGTGGACGGCGTGGGCGGCTCGACGGTCCGCGGCCTGATCGACGACGCCGGCGACTTCGCCCGCGACAACGCGGTGCCGCTGGGCGTGCTGGCCGGGGCGGCGCTGCGGCGCGACGTCCCGGTGGACCACCTGCTCACCTACGACGACGTGGAGCTCGACGAGTCCTCCACGATCGTCCGGCTGCGCCGGATGCAGGACGCGATGGCCGAGTCCGGGATGCCGTCCCTGGACGACCTGGCGGCCCTCGTCCGCAGCTGATGTCGGTTGCGACCGTCGGGCCCCGGACACCGCTGGTGTCCGGGGCCCGACGCGCTCCCACCCCGCGTTACGCTCGCCCCGTGCCCCCGACCGAACCCCCGACGCCGCGGGCCGCCCTGGTGCTGCTGGCCGCCGGCGAGGGACGCCGGGTGGGACACGACACCAACAAGGTGCTGCTGCCGCTGGCCGGTCGGCGGGTGTTCACCTGGGCCGCACGCTGGGCCACCACGCTCCCGCACATCGGCCAGGTCGTGCTGGTGATCCGCGACGGTGACCAGGAGTCCGTGCGGGCCGCCCTGGCCCGGGAGCTGCCGGACACCGACGTGCTGGTGGTCACCGGTGGGTCGTCCCGGCACGAGTCGGAGTGGAAGGCGCTCTGCGCGCTCCGCCCCGCGATCGAGGGCGGGGAGACCGACGTGGTGGTGATCCACGACGCGGCGCGTCCCCTTGCCTCGGCCGAGCTGTTCCGGGACGTCATCGAGGCCGCCGCGCGGCACGGGGGCGCACTGCCGGTGATCGACCAGCCGGCGCTGACCCATCTGCACGCCGACGACGCGCCGGTCACCGACCGGACGGTCGCCGTGCAGACCCCGCAGGCGTTCCGCGCCGGTCCGCTGCTGGAGGCCTACGCGACCGCCGAGCGGGACGGCTTCGTGGGCACCGACACCGCCAGCTGCGTCGAGCGCTACACCGACGTGCCCGTGCACTGCGTCAGCGGCGACGCCCGCAACATCAAGATCACCTTCCCCGAGGACCTGTTCCTCGCCGAGCGGCTGCTGGCCAAGGCCGGCTGGGACCTCTCCGCGCCGGAGTGGCGGGCCGCTCACCAGCACCACCGGAGGCTGCTGGCCCGGGGCGGTGAGCAGCGATGAGCCACGCCGAGTTCGCCGACCTGCTCTGCGAGCGTTGCGAACGCGTCACCGAGCACGAGCTGCACTACGCCGGCCGGCTGCTGGAGTCGGTGCGGTGCACCACCTGCGGCCACCACATCGCGATGACCCAGCGCGCGCTGGTGCCGGCGTACCTGCACGACCTCGAGCAGCGGCTGGCGAGCAAGCCGCAGCGCCTGTACCACCGCGCGGTGCGCGACCCCCGGGGCTTCCTGACCACGCTGCCGCGGGCGGTGCTGCGCCAGCCCGTGAAGTTCGCCCGCGAGTTCTGGTCGCTGGTCCGGCGCTAGCGGCGCCCGGGTGGGCGTGCGGTCAGGCCTCGTGCACGGAGCGGCCGAGCTCGTCGAGGCACTCCAGCACCCGCAGGGCCGACTCGTCCCCGACCCGTCGGGCCATGGACGGGGCCTTGACCAGGTGCAGCTCCCCGCGCTTGCGCAGCCACCCGGCGAGCAGCGCGAAGTCGTGCACCGGCGGCGTCTCCGCCGCGGCCAGGTGTCCCGGCAGCACGACCGGGGAGGCCACGATCGCGAGGCTGTCGCGGTCGATGGTGCCGGCGATCCGCTGCTCGACGACCGTCTTGACGGTGTCGGTGACGGGCCGGTACGCCGCGACCGCGGCGTCCACCGTCCCCTCCGACAGCAGCCGGGAGACGAAGCCGGCCGGCACGAGGGGGCACAGCGGGTCCGCCAGGACCAGCCGATGGCGCGCGGCCGGGCTGCGCCACCAGGCCGTCGAGTCGGCGACGTCGACGGTGAGCCTGCTGCGCCCGACCGCCGCCCGCACCCTGGCCTCGTGGGGGCGCTCGGTCGTCACCACCACCTGCCGCACGCCGGCGTCGAGCAGGGCCCGGACGGAGTGCAGGAACATCGGCTCGCCGTGCAGGTCGACCAGCGGCAGGTCCCCGCGGCCCGCGAGCGGGACGACCCCGACGGCTGCGCCCACGTCGACTCGCTCCTCGTCTGGCCCGGCTGGCTGCCCCGCGGCGCGCTGCGGCGGAGCGTCCGTCAGGCTAGCAGCGGGCCCGCGCGCCGCTCACGCCGCTCCGCCCGCCCCCTCGGCCGTCCCGGCCCCGGGCCCCGGACACGAGAACGCCCCCGGACCGCCAGGGTCCGGGGGCGTCTGCGCTGGTCAGCCGATCAGGAGGCGAGCACCTCGTCGAGGAGGGTCTCGGCCTTGTCCTCGTTGGTGTGCTCGGCGAGCGCGAGCTCGGAGACGAGGATCTGGCGCGCCTTGGCCAGCATCCGCTTCTCGCCGGCCGACAGGCCACGGTCACGCTCCCGGCGCCAGAGGTCGCGCACGACCTCGGCGACCTTCATGACATCGCCGGAGTGCAGCTTCTCGAGATTCGCCTTGTAGCGGCGCGACCAGTTGGTCGGCTCCTCGGTGTGTGCGGCGCGCAGGACGTCGAAGACTCGGTCCAGGCCCTCCTTGTCGACGACGTCACGGACGCCGACGAGGTCCAGGTTGCAGGCCGGGACACGCACCACGAGATCCTGCTGGGCGACGATGCGCAGTACGAGATACTGCTTGTCCTCCCCCTTGATCTGCCGGGTTTCGATGTCCTCGATGACCGCTGCGCCGTGATTCGGGTAAACAACCGTTTCGCCCACGGTAAATGTCATGTGCTAAGTACCCCTTCCTAGGTGACTAGTCTAACACGGCGCGCGATCGGCCCCTTTCGCGTTTGTGCAGGTCAGAGCCCACATTGGGTCTTGACAGGACGCCGTTTCATATGCAGTCGCCAACCTTCGACGGGCCGCGGCCGACGGATTCGGGGTCCTCGGGCCGGCTCCCGCGGCCCCCGCGCCGCGGGTCGTGCGCGGCCTCCGGGCGCCCGCCGCGCTCCTGGTCAATACTTCGGCCATGAGATTCCGGAGGCAGCGCGGTCAGGCCGTGTCGCTCGCGCTCGCCGCCCACCCGCTCCCGGCCGCCACCATGACCGTCGCGCTCACCGTCGCCGCGGCCCTGTCCGGACGCAGCACCGAGGAGCTCGCGCTGGTCGCCGCCACCGTGCTGACCGGCCAGCTCACCGTCGGCTGGGTCAACGACCTGGTGGACCGGCACCGGGACCGCCAGGTCGGCCGCCAGGACAAGCCGGTGGCGATGGGCTGGGTGGAGCCGGGCACGGTCGCGTTCGCCGCCGCCGTCGCCACCCTCGTCGTCGTACCGCTGTCGATCGCCAACGGCACCTACGCCGGGCTCGCGCACCTCGGCGCCGTGGCCTCCGCGTGGCTCTACAACCTCTGGTTCAAGCGCACCCGGCTGTCCTGGCTGCCCTACGCCGTCAGCTTCGGGCTGCTGCCGGCCTTCCTGTCCTACGGCGGGCTCGGCGGCGGGATGCACGGCGCCCCGCCCACGGTCGCCCTCACCGTCCTGGCGGCGCTGTTCGGGATCGGGGTGCACTTCCTCAACGCGCTCCCGGACCTCGTCGAGGACAAGGAGACCGGCGTCCGGCACCTGCCGCTGCGGATCGCGCTGCGCACCGGGGCCCCGCGGCTGCTCTGGATCTCGGTCGGCTACACCGTCCTGGTCGCGGCCGGCCTGGTCGTCGCCGCGGGCACCGTCGGGCTGCGCCAGTAGTCACGGGCCGGCCCGCCCGCGCGGCGTCGGACCCGCCCGGCCGATAGACTCCGGGCCGCCCCAGCCGTGCAGGAGAGGACCGAGCCGTGAACCTTCGTCGCAGCACCGCCACCGCAGCCGTCGCCGTCGCGCTGCCGGCGCTGTCCCTGGGTCTCTCCGGCTGCGGTTTCGACGCCCCCACCGACCAGGTCTACAACCCGGCCGTCGGCGTCAACGAGCAGCGTGGCCAGGTGGACGTGCTCAACGCGGTGGTCGTGTCCGGCTCGGAGGGCAGCGGCGCCCTCGTCGTCACCCTCGCCAACAACGACCCGTCCGAGGGCGACACGCTCGCGGGCATCACCAGCCCGGAGGCCCAGGTCGCGGCGAGCGGCGAGACCCGGATCGACGCGGGCCGCGTGCTGGTGCTCGACGACGGCAGCCTGAGGGTCACCGGCGAGTCCGTGCAACCCGGCGGGTTCGTCCCGCTGACCTTCGAGTTCGAGCGGGCCGAGTCGATCACCGTGCAGGTGCCGGTGGTGTCCGCCGACACCCCGCCGTACGACGAGGTGCCGCTCGCCTGAGGCCCCCTCCCACGGGTCGGGGCGAGCGAGCCGGGTGGCCTAGGCTGCCCGCATGACTGCCGCGCACACCCTGGTCCTGCTCCGCCACGGCGAGAGCGAGTGGAACGCGAAGAACCTCTTCACCGGCTGGGTCGACGTCGCCCTCTCCGAGAAGGGCCGCGACGAGGCGGTCCGCGGTGGGGAGCTGCTCGCGAGCTCGGGCCTGCTGCCGGACGTGCTGCACACCTCCGTCCTCCGCCGCGCGATCGCGACCGCTCAGCTGGCGCTCGACGCCTGCGAGCGGCACTGGATCCCGGTGCAGCGGTCCTGGCGGCTCAACGAGCGCCACTACGGCGCGCTGCAGGGCAAGGACAAGAAGGCCACGCTCGAGGAGTTCGGCGAGGAGCAGTTCATGCTGTGGCGCCGCTCCTACGACACCCCGCCCCCGCCGCTCGACGACGGCTCGGAGTACAGCCAGACCGGGGACGAGCGCTACGCCGCGCTCCCCGACGAGCTCAGGCCGCGCACCGAGTGCCTGGCCGACGTCGTCGACCGGATGCTCCCCTACTGGTACGACGCGGTGGTGCCCGACCTGCGGGCCGGACGCACCGTCTGCATCGCCGCCCACGGCAACTCGCTGCGCGCGCTGGTCAAGCACCTCGACGGCATGACCGAGGAGGCCGTGGTCGGCCTGAACATCCCCACCGGCATCCCGCTGGTGTACCGCCTCGACACGGACATGCGCCCCGTGCAGAAGGGCGGGGAGTACCTCGACCCCGACGCCGCCGCCGACGCGATCGCCGCGGTCGCCAACCAGGGCCGCTGAGGGCCGGGGCCAATTACCACGGGACCGTGGTAATCGGCCGGTTCCCACGGGGAGTTCCCTGTGGGGAGCGGACGTTTACCACGGGACCGTGGTAATCCACCCCCCGGTCTACTGGATCTCCAGCGTGGCGCGGCGGCGGCCCTCCACCTCGAGCAGCCGCAGCGCGAGCAGTCCGCCGGCGCCGTAGAGCAGGCCGAGGCCGAGCTCACGGCCGAGCAGCCCCCCGACCGAGCCGAGGGTGCCGCCGGCCGCCACCTCCCGCGCGGCCTCGATCGCGTGCGTCAGCGGGAGCCAGCGCGCCGTCGCCTCCATCCACCCGGGCAGCACGTCGACGGGGACGTTGGCGCCGCAGAAGATCAGCAGCAGGCCGAAGAGCACGTTGGACATGACCGCGGTCTCCCGGACCCGCAGACCCAGCGCGGCGTTGGCCAGCCCCAGGCCGGTGCACGAGACCGCGGCGATGCCGACGACCAACGCCAGCGGCAGCCAGGTGCCGGCCGGCAGCCGCACGCCCAGCAGCCAGGCGCCCGCCGCGAGAGAGAACAACGACACGATGGTGCCGTTGACCACGACCGGGAGCGACCGGCCGAGGAAGAGGGCCACCCGGTTGGCGGGGGTGACCAGCACGATCCCCAGGGTCTGGGTGTAGCGCTCGCCGGCCACGGTGTTGGCCATCGCGAACAGGCACGGGATCGCGGAGTACTGCACCGCGTTGCCGATCAGGTAGAAGGCGTCGGACTCCACGCCGGCCGCGCGGCCCATGTAGGCGAACAGCAGGATCTGCACGATCGGCGCCACCAGCATCGACGGCACGTAGATCCACGGGCTGAGCCAGTTGAACAGCGCCCGGAAGCTGATCACGCCACCGATGAGCAGGATTCGCAGGGAGGTCATCGCGTCCTCAGGTCAGCGCCAGGGTGGCGTGGCGGCGCGCGGAACGGAGCACGGCCTCGGACACGAGCGTGCCGACCACGCCGTAGGCGGCGCCGGTGAGCAGGCACATCAGTACGTCGGACCAGGGCGACTGCCCGGCCGCCGACGCCCGGATCGCCGCCATCCCCCAGGTCGGCGGCAGCGCGTAGGCGATCCAGGTGACCCACCCGGGGAACAGCGTCAGCGGCACCAGGAAGCCGCACAGCAGCCAGCCGGGGTACTCGAGCAGGTTGCCCATCGCCCAGGCGGTGCGGTAGCGCACCACCGCCACCGAGAGCAGGAAGCCGAGCAGCGCCACCGACAGGATCGACACCACGATCGAGACCGCGAACGCGAGCGGGCTGGCCACCGGGACCGTGATGCCGAACAGCAGCCAGGCCCACAGCAGGGTGGACCCGAGGCTGAACAGGCCGAGCGACGCCATCGCCGTCGTGATCGGCACCAGCACCAGCGCGAACGGCGTGGGCGCGGCGACCAGCAGCTCGAGGGTGCCGAACCAGCGCTCCCGCTGGAGCAGGCTGCTGGCCGTCGTCGTCACCACCGACCAGATGCCCATGACGGCCGCCCCGAGGCCGGCGTAGACGAGCACGCCCTCCTCGCCGGAGCGGCCGTAGAGCAGGAACGCGACCGTGGCGAAGTACAGCGGCCACACCACCTGGAAGACGCCGTCGAAGACGGACACCGCGATCATCTTCAGGTGCAGCCAGTAGGACACCGCCAGCAGCCGCAGGGTCCTCACGCGGACACCAGCTCGACGTACGCGTCCTCCAGGGTCGGCTCCCGCGAGCTGACCCGGCCGACGGTCACGCCGTCGAGCTGTCCGAGCACCGACGAGGTGACCTCCGCGCCCGGCTCCACCTGGACGATCAGCACCTGTGCCTGCCCGCGCTCCTCCACCGCGGCGGAGCGGACGCCGGCGAGGGTGCGTACGGCGTCGACGGTGCTGTCCGGGACGCCGAAGGTCTCGACCTCCACGACGCGACCGGCCGTCACGCGGGTCTTCAGCTCGGTCGGCGAACCCTCGGCGACGACCTGCCCGTCGCGGATCACCGCGATCCGGTCGCACAGCTCGTCGGCCTCGAACATGTAGTGGGTGGTGAGCAGGATCGTCTTGCCCTGCTCGCGCAGCATCGCGATGGTCGAGCGGAGCTCGCGGGCACCCACCGGGTCGATGCCGATGGTCGGCTCGTCGAGGAACAGCACCTCCGGGTCGTGCAGCAGGCCCCGGGCGATGTGCAGCCGCTGGCGCATGCCCCGCGAGAAGCCCTCGACCCGCTCCCGCTCGCGGCCGGTCAGACCGACCATCTCCAGGAGGGCACCGATGCGCTGCCGCTGCTCACGCGGCGGCACGCCGTAGAGCTCGGCGAAGTAGCGCAGGTTGTCGAGCGCGCTGAGCCGCTCGTAGAGCCCTCGGTCGCCGCCGAAGACGTAGCCGATGTGCCTACGCACCTCGCGCGCGTCGGTCACCACGTCGTGGCCGAGCACGCTGGCCGACCCCGCGGTGGGCAGCAGCAGGGTGATCAGCATCTTGATCGTGGTGGTCTTGCCGGCGCCGTTGGGCCCGAGGAGCCCGAACAGCTCGCCCGGCTCGATCCCGAAGGACACGCCCCGGACCGCCTCGACCTCCTTCCGCTCCCGCCGGAACGTGCCGGTGCGGGTGCGGTAGCTGCGGCGCAGGTCGTGAGCCCGGACCACGTGCATGTCGTCGCGCATGGTCGTGAACCCTAGAGGCCACCGCCGACGGGAGCGACCGTTTTTCCCGGTGTGTCCGGGTCGGGCCGACCCCGGTCAGGGGACCAGGCGGGCCGTCAGGAACGCGTCGATGCGGGCCGGGTCCCCGCTGCGGGCGAGCGCCTCGAGCGGCGCCCGCTTCCACAGCGCCCGGTAGAGCAGGACCGCGGGCGCGGCGACCTGGTCGGCGCTCGGGTCCAGCCCCTCGACCACGAGGGGTGGCCCGCCGACGCCCCCGGGCGTGGTCTCGGCGGCCGAGCCGCGCGGCTGGGTGGGCAGCGGCTGGGTGGACGGTGACCCGGACCTGCCGAAGCGGCCCACGCGCGGCGTCAGCGTCCACGCGTGCCCGGTGTCCTCGCACACCAGGCACAGCGGGGCGACCAGCGGCACGGGGAAGCCGCGCGCGTGCATCCGGCGCAGGAACACGGTCAGCACCTCGTCGACCCCGTCGGCGGCCACGTCGGGGACGACACGCGTCGTGCTGCCCGCGAGGGGGTCGAGGTCCAGGGTGTGCACGGTGGTCTCGTGGAGCTGCCGGCGTCCCCAGAAGCCGGCCACCCCCTCGCCGGACGCGAAGTTCCAGCAGGGTCGGCCCGGGTCGGTGGCCCGCAGCACGCGGTACAGGTCCTCGGCCTTGCCGGCGTACCAGTCGTGCACCACCCGTGACCGGTGGCTGCGCGGCGCGTCGTCCTGGTGCGGGGCGCTCCGGCCGGTCTCCACGATCGTCGCCGCCCAGGCGTGCACGTTCCCCAGGTGCCGGACGAGGTCGTACGCCGACCAGCCGGGGCAGCCCGGCACCGGCGCCTCGAGGTCCACCGCGGCCAACCGGTCGGCGAACCGCTCGGCGGCCTGCAGGAAGCGGCCCACGTGGTCCAGGCCGGTGGCCGTGCCGGGCGTGGTCACGGGGCCATCATGGCAGCCCGCGGCGGCGCGGCGGGTCTTGCGGCGACGCCCGGCCGCGTGTCGCTCAGGGGTGCTCGGCGTGCGCCCGCTCCCCGGTGACCAGGTAGACCACGCGTCGGGCCAGGGAGACGGCGTGGTCGGCGATGCGCTCGTAGTAGCGGCCGAGCAGGGCGATGTCGATCGCGGGCTCGACGCCGTAGGCCCAGTCGTCGGCGAGCATGGTGCGGAAGGAGGAGCGGCGCAGCTGGTCCATCTCCTCGTCGCTGGCCTCCAGGGCGAGAGCGCCCTCGACGTCGCGCTCGGCGATCACCGACGCGGCCTGGCCGACCATCCGCTCCGCGACCGCGGCCATCCGCTCGATGGTGGGCACGAGCTCGCCCGGGATCGCCACCTCGGGGACCCGCAGCCGGGCCACCTTGGCGACGTGGACGGACAGGTCGCCCATGCGCTCGAGGTCGGCCACCATCCGCAGCGCGGCGACGATCATGCGCAGGTCGGTGGCGACCGGCTGCTGCAGGGCGAGCAGCTCGAAGCAGCGCTCCTCGATCTTCTCCCGGGCGGCGTCCACGTCGGCGTCGTCGGAGATCACCCGCTCGGCCACGTCGGCGTCCGCGGTGAGCAGCGCCTGGGTGGAGCGGGACACGGCGGTCTGCACCTCGTGGGTCATCGCCACGAGGTCGTCCACGATGGAGTCGAGCTGGTCGAAGTAGGCCTCACGCATACAGGGAAGGTTAGGCGCCGCCCCTGTCCGGGAGGTGAAGGGGGAGCGACGCGCCGTGAACGAAAAGTGAACAGTGGACGAAAGCGCAGGTCAGCGGGGGTCCTGAGGAGGAGCGGTCGACACACCCGTGCGTACGATCGGGTCCGTGGACACCACGACGCAGGGGCTGCTGTTCGCCCTCCTCGGCGCCGTGCTCGGAGCCGGCGTCGTCCTGGCGTTCCGCATCTCGGAGCGCCAGCTGCACGCCGTGCCGGCCCGGCCGGAGGCGACCGTGCCGCCCGGGGTGGCCACCGTGCTGGGCGTGCTCCGCTCCAGCGCCGTCGTGGTCGACGAGCGGGACCGGGTGGTCAAGGCGTCCGCGCCGGCATACGTCATGGGCCTGGTCACCGGCGAGCGGCTCGACGTCCCCGAGCTGGCCGACCTGGTCCGGCAGGTACGCCGGGACGGGCAGATCCGCGAGACCGAGCTGGTCCTGCGCCGACCGGGGCAGACCGTCCCCCCGGCGCACGTGACGGTACGCGTGGCGCCGCTGTCGAGCCGGCTGGTGCTGGCGCTCGTCGAGGACCGCACCCGGGAGCGCCGCGTGGAGGCGATCCGCCGCGACTTCGTCGCGAACGTGTCCCACGAGCTGAAGACCCCGGTCGGCGCCCTCAACCTGCTCGCCGAGGCCGTGCAGGAGGCCGCCGACGACCCCGAGGCGGTCACCCGGTTCGCCGGCCGGATGCAGACCGAGAGCGCCCGGCTCACCCGCCTGGTCAAGCAGATCATCGAGCTGTCCCGGCTGCAGGGTGACGACCCGCTCGAGGACCCGCAGCCGGTCGACGTCGACAAGGTGATCGCCCGCGCCATCGACCAGACCGTCATCGACGCGCAGTCCCGCCACATCGAGGTCGTGCAGGACGGCGTCCGCGGCGTGCAGGTGCTGGGCCACGCCGACGAGGTGGCGCTGGCCCTCGGCAACCTGGTCTCCAACGCGGTCGCCTACTCCCCCGACCACAGCCGGGTCGTGGTGACCGCCAAGCCCGGGGAGACGACGGTGGACCTGAGCGTCACCGACCAGGGCATCGGCATCCCCGCCGACGAGATCGACCGGATCTTCGAGCGCTTCTACCGCGTCGACCCCGCCCGGCACCGCTCGACGGGCGGGACCGGGCTCGGGCTGTCCATCGTCAAGCACGTCGCGGCCTCGCACGGCGGCGACGTGCGGGTCTGGTCGGTCGAGGGACAGGGGTCGACCTTCACCCTCGAGCTGCCCCGTCGTACCACCGGCGCGGCGCCCGTCCGCGCCCACGACAGAACCTCCGAGAGCAACGAGGAGAAGACCCCGTGACCCGAGTGCTGGTCGTCGAGGACGAGGAGTCCTACAGCGACGCGTTGGCCTACATGCTCCGCAAGGAGGGCTTCGAGGTCTCCCTGGCGAGCACCGGACCCGACGCGCTGACGGAGTTCGAGAAGACCGGCGCCGACATCGTGCTGCTCGACCTGATGCTCCCCGGCCTGCCGGGCACCGAGGTGTGCCGCCGGATCCGGCAGGTGTCCAACGTCCCGGTGATCATGGTCAGCGCCAAGGACGACGAGGTGGACAAGGTGGTCGGGCTCGAGCTGGGCGCCGACGACTACGTCACCAAGCCCTACGCGCCGCGCGAGCTGGTCGCCCGGATCCGGGCGGTGCTCCGGCGCGGGCAGGAGGTGGAGGTGGCGCCGCCGTCGCTGGAGGCCGGCCCGGTCCGGATGGACGTCGAGCGGCACGTGGTCACCGTCAACGGCGAGGACACCAAGCTCCCGCTCAAGGAGTTCGAGCTGCTGGAGATGTTCCTGCGCAACCCCGGTCGGGTGCTGACGCGGGGGCAGCTGATCGACCGGGTGTGGGGCTCCGACTACGTGGGCGACACCAAGACGCTCGACGTGCACGTGAAGCGGCTGCGCGCCAAGATCGAGCCCGACCCGGCGTCGCCCAGCTACCTGGTGACCGTGCGCGGCCTCGGCTACAAGCTGGACGCCTGACAGCAGCCAAGGCTCGTTCGGTCCTGTCGGTGGCCCCGGCTAGCCTTCGTCGGGTGAACGATCGCCCCACCGTCCTCCCGCTGCTGGCGGTGGCCACCACGCTGGTGTTCTGGGCGTCGGCGTTCGTGGCGATCCGGCACCTCGGGGACCACGTCGGGCCCGGCGCGCTCTCCCTCGGACGGCTGCTGGTGGGGTCCGTCGCGCTCGGGGTGGTGCTGCTCGCCCGGCGGGCCTGGCGTCGCCCGGCTCGCGCCGACTGGCTGCCGCTGGTCGCGATCGGGCTGCTCTGGTTCGGCGTCTACAACGTGGCCCTCAACGAGGGCGAGCGCCGGGTCGACGCGGGCACCGCCGCCATGCTGATCCAGGTGGCGCCGGTGCTCATCGCGGTGCTGGCGGTGTGGTTCCTGCGGGAGCGGTCCACCGTGGCGCTGTGGCTGGGCCTCGTGGTCGCCTTCGCGGGCGTCGCGTTGATCGGCCTGGCCGGCCGCGACGGAGGCAGCGGCGGCGGCGAGGTGCTCGGGGTGCTGCTGTGCCTGCTCTCCGCGACCGTCTACTCGATCAGCGTCATCCTGCAGAAGCCGGTGATGGCCCGGCTGTCCGCGCTGCAGGTGACCTGGGTGGCGTGCACCGTCGGCGCGGTGGCGTGCCTGCCGTTCGCGCCGGCCCTGGTCGACGACCTGCGTGCCGCCTCGGCCGCCGACATCGGCTGGGTGGTCTACCTCGGCGTCTTCCCCACCGCGATCGCCTTCACCACCTACGCCTTCGCGCTCACGCACATGAGCGCGAGCAGCCTGGGCGTCACGACGTACCTCGTGCCGCCGATCACCGTGGCGATGGCGTGGCTGCTGCTCGGCGAGACCCCGCCGCCGCTGGCCTACGTCGGGGGCGCGCTGTGCCTGCTCGGCGTGTCCCTCGCCCGGCGCCGGCCGCGGGCGCGGCAGCCGGTGCCTGCCTGACCCTCCTGCGGTTCCGCGAGCGGTGAGGTCAGTCGGTCGGCCGGTCCAGCCAGCCGCGGAACGCCTCGAGGTTGCGGGTCGACTCCCCGCGGGCGATCCGCCACTCCCACTCCCGGCGGATGGACGTGGCGAAGCCGAGCTCGAGGATGGTGTTGAACGACTCGTCGGCGTAGGTGAGGACGGCGCCCAGCAGCCGGTCGACCTCGGCGGGCGTCACCGTCGAGAGCGGCAGCCGGCCGTCGAGGTAGATGTCCCCGAGGTGGTCGACGGCGAACGCGACCCCGAACAGCTTCAGGTTGCGCTCGAGCAGCCAGCGGTAGACCCGCTCGTGGTTCTCGTCGGGGTTCCGCGCGACGAACGCGTGCACGCCCAGCGCGTGCAGGCCGACGTCGAGGCGCACCGGGATCTGCAGCTTCTTCTCCCCGGGCAGCACGACGGTGAACACGCCGCTGCCGGGATCGGGGACCTCCTCCCAGTCCAGCTCCTGGTCGGCGAGGGCGGCCCGCACCACCTCGAGGGCCCGCTGCCGCTCGGTCCCGCGCTCGGTCCCCCGCTCCGTCACCGGCTCCCTCACTGGGGCAGCCCCGCGAGGTCCTCGCGCATCGCGCGCACCGCCTGGCGGTAGACCTCGACGGTGCGGTCGGCGGTGCGCTCCCACGCGAACTGGGCGGCCTGCTCGACCGCGCCGTGCGACAGGTGCTCGCGGAACGCGGGCTGCCCGACCACCCGCTGCATGACGTCGGCGTAGTCGGCCGGGTCGTGCCCGTCGACGAGCAGCCCGGAGACGCCGTCCCGGACGACGGTCGGCAGCCCACCCACGGCGGCGGCCACCACGGGCGTGCCGGTCGCCTGCGCCTCGACGGCGACGAGCCCGAAGGACTCGTTGTACGACGGGACGCACACCAGCGTCGCGGCGGCGTACCAGTCGACCAGCGCCGACTGCGCGACCGGCGGCACGAACCGGACCACGTCGTCGAGCCCGAGGGAGCCCGCGAGCTGGGCCAGCGACTCGGGGTGCTCGAGGCCGCTGCCGCTCGGGCCGCCGACCACCGGGACGACCAGGCGACGACGCAGCGACGGGTCGCGCTCGACCATCAGGGCGACCGCCCGGAGCAGCACGTCGGGCGCCTTCAACGGCTGGATCCGGCCGGCGAACATCAGCACGACCGCGTCCTCGGGCACGCCCACCCGCTGCCGCGCGCCGGGTGCCGGGCGGAAGACCGACAGGTCGACGCCGGGGTGGACGACCTCGACCCGGGTGGGGTCGGCGTCGTAGAGGTTCACCAGCTGCTTGGCCTCGATGTCGGTGTTGGCGATGAGCATGTCGGCGGCCTCGACGACCTGCTGCTCGCCGATCACCCGGCCCTCGGGCTCGGGGGTGTCGCCCTCGGCGAGCGACTCGTTCTTCACCTTCGCCATGGTGTGCATCGAGTGCGCCAGCGGCACGCCCCAGCGGTCCCGGACCAGCGCGCCGACCTGGCCGGAGAGCCAGTAGTGCGAGTGGATGACGTCGTAGTAGCCCTGCGCGTGCTGGGCCTCGGCCCGCAGCACCTCGCGGGCGAACGCGCACATCTGGCCGGGCAGCTCGCCCTTGCTCAGCCCCTCGAACGGGCCGGCGTGCACGTGGTGGACGGTGACGCCGTCGTAGGCCTGCACGGTGGGCGGCTGCGAGGAGGTGGTGGCGCGCGTGTAGATCTCGACCGCGGTGCCGCGGGCGGCCAGCCGCTTCGCCAGCTCGACCACGTAGACGTTCATGCCGCCGGCGTCGCCGGTGCCCGGCTGGTCGAGCGGGGAGGTGTGCAGGCTGATCATCGCGACCCGCCCGTGCTCCCGGCGCGGTCGGTCGATCACGTGGTCTTCACCATCCACCCACTCCTGACGTCCTGGGGCACGTCCTCCGGGGCAACAACCGGGGCACGGTCGCGGCTATTCCCGGGCGACTCCCGGCCCCGCCCCACCGGACGGAGGTCCTCCCTAGTTCTACCCTCGATCCGTGGGGCGCATTCGCGTGGGAATCTCGGGCTGGACCTACCCGGCCTGGCGGGGCGACTTCTACCCCCGCGGCCTGCGGCAGCGCGACGAGCTCTCCTACGCCGCCGAGCGGCTGACCAGCATCGAGATCAACGGGTCGTTCTACTCGCTGCAGCGGCCCTCGTCGTACGCCGCGTGGCACGACCGCACCCCGGACGACTTCGTGTTCGCGGTGAAGGGCGGCCGGTTCATCACGCACCTGAAGAAGCTGGCCGGGGTGGAGACGGCCCTGGCCAACTTCTACGCCTCGGGGGTGCTCGCGCTGGGTGCCAAGACCGGCCCCTTCCTGTGGCAGCTGCCGCCCACGCTCGGGTACGACGAGGCGCGCCTGGAGGCGTTCTTCGGGCTGCTGCCGCGCACCGCCGGCGCGGCCGCCGAGCTGGCCGGGGGTCACGACGCCAAGGTGCCCGACGACCTCGCCCTGACCACCGCCGACGACCCGGCGCGGCCGCTGCGGCACGCGCTGGAGGTGCGGCACGCCTCCTTCGCGGGGGCCGGGACGGCCGCCCTGCTGGCGAAGCACGACGTGGCCACGGTCGTCGCGGACACGGCCGGGCGGTGGCCGCTGCTGGACGCGGTCACCTCCGACCACGTCTACGTGCGGCTGCACGGCGACACCGAGCTCTACGCGAGCGGCTACACCCCCGAGGCGCTGGACCGGTGGGCACGGCGGTGCCGGGAGTGGGCCGACGCGGGGCTCGACGTGTTCGTCTACTTCGACAACGACGCCAAGGGCTTCGCGCCGCACGACGCGCTGTCGCTCCTCGAGCGGGTCGGGCGCTGAGGCCGCAGCAGCCGCTGCACCCACGGGGTGGCGCGGGCGGTCGCCTGCCAGAACGCGATGCCGCCGAGCAGGCCGAGCAGCGTCGCCGCCAACGGGAACCGGTCCTCCAGGTGCGGGTAGATCTGCCAGTGCGCGAGGTAGATGTACAGCGACGCCGAGGCCAGGACGCCGGCCACCCGGGCCACGACCGCGGGCACCCGGACCGCGCGCAGCCACACCAGGAGCAGCAGCCCGGCGACGACCACGCCCTCCCGGGCCGGGTCGCCGAAGAACCCGGGCACCGTCGCGACCGTCAGGGCGGAGACCAGCACCCGGTGCGCCGGGCGGGTTGCCTTCACGCTCGCCCAGCCCAGCGCGAACAGCCAGAACACCACGCTGGCGCGGTGGACCTCGTCCCCGCCGGCGAGCTCGACCACGTCGTACCGGGTGAGCAGGCCGGCCCCCACCAGCGCGACCGGCAGCCAGAACGGCAGCCGCCGCTCGGCCCGGTCCACCGCCGGCACGGCCAGCAGCAGCGTGAGCGCGGCGAGGGTCCACACGAGCGCCTCGATGAACCAGTACCACCACTGCGGCTCCGCCCACGACGTCGGGCCGAGGGCGCCGTTGAGCAGCAGCACGTTGGTCCAGCCGATGTCCCGGGTGACGAGCGCGACCCCGGCCAGCCAGAGCACGGACGGGACCACGACCCGGGCGATGCTGCCCGCCAGGTGCCGGAGCCGGTCGGGGCGCGGGGCGTCGGTGAGGTGGAAGCGGCCGAAGTTGAAGCCCGCGACCGCCAGCAGCACGTGGGCGCCGCCCGCGGCGACCAGCAGGTTGGCGTGGGTGGCGACGATCATCACGATCGCGACCGCGCGCAGCAGCACGTTGGTCTCGAGCGTGCGGCCGCGCCGCCGTCGGGCCGGCCGGCCGGCGAGCTCGGCCACCGTCAGCTGGTGCCAGCCGGCCGGCAGCGCGCCGAGGACGGCCTCGACCCGGGTGGCCGCCTCGACGTAGGACAGCGAGTCGCCCGCCAGGGAGACGAACGAGTCGTCGTCGCCGACGTCGGCCCGGCCGAGCACGTCACCGAGGGCGGCGCGCAGCGCCGAAGCGCGCGCTTCGGCGCCGGCGGGGGTCAGCGAGACGCGCGTTTCGTGCTCGCGAGGGCCGGTGCGGGCCCGGGCGACCAGCGACCGGTAGTCGGGCTTGCCGTTGGGCAGCCGCGGCGGGTCGGTGAGCGCGAGCACGTCCACGGCCCCGCGGGGCAGCCCCAGGACGTCCCGGGCGATCCCCACGAGGGTCTCGGGGTCGGCCGGCCGGGCGGAGACGTCGACACCGAGGAGCAGCCGGTCGCCGGTGTCGGCGCAGAGGACCAGGTGGCCGCGCTCGGCGTACAGCCGCTCGACCCGGTCGAGGTCGATGCGCAGCCCGTAGACCTTGGCGAACCGGCTGCGCCGCCCGATCAGCTCGTAGAGCCCGTCGGCGCGACCGGCGCGCGACGTCGCCGGTGCGCAGCACGTCGACGGTCGCGGCCGAGGGCCAGGTCCGCGGGCTCGGTGGCGTAGCCGAGCATCACGTTGGCGCCGGAGTAGACCAGCTCGCCGACCTCGACGTCGTGCCCGCCGGGGTCGAGCGGCAGCTCCGGGATCGGCTCCAGGGCGAACGCGCCGCCGGGGACGGGCACGCCGATGCTCGCCGGGCTGGTCTCGGCCAGGTCGGGGGGCAGGTAGGCCATCCGGGCGGTGGCCTCGGTCTGGCCGTACATCACGAACAGGTCCCAGCCGCGACGCCGGCCCAGCGCGGCGTACGCCCGCACCCGCTCCGGCGCCAGCCGCCCGCCGGCCTGGGTGACGCAGCGCAGCGAGGGCAGGTCCATCTCGGCGAAGCCGACCCGGTCGAGCAGGTCGAACGTGTAGGGCACCGCGGCGAACGAGCTGACCCGGTGCTCCCGGACCGCGTCCCAGAAGCAGGGGTCCACGACGGAGTGCTCGGTGAGGTACACGGCCGCGCCGGCCGCGAGGTGGCTGTGCAGCACGGAGAGGCCGTAGCAGTAGTGCATCGGCAGCGTGGTGGCGGCGACGTCGGTGTCCCGGAGGCCGAGGTAGTCGGCGATCGCCGTCGCGTTGGCCTGGAGGTTCTCGTGCGACAGCCGCACCAGCTTCGGGGAACCGGTGGAGCCCGGAGGTGGAGAGCAGCAGCGCGAGGTCGGGGTGCAGCGCGTGCGCGGTGCCGGGGCGCCGCTCGGTGACCAGCCGGCGCCGGTGACGACCACGTCCGGGTCGTACGCCGCGACCACGTCGTCCTCGCGGGCGCCGCCGGGGTCGCCCGGGACGAGCAGCACGGGGTGTCCGCCGCCGCAGCGCCGCGAGGTAGCCGACGACGGCGTCCAGACGGTTGGCGCCGTGCAGCAGGACCAGCCGGCGAGTGCGTGCCGAGCCGGGCGGCGGTGGCCTCGACCCGGTCGGCCAGCTCGGCGTAGGACAGCGTCCCGTCGTCGGTCAGGAGCGCCGTACGGTCGCCGTGCTCGGCCAGCCGGTCCCAGAACCCCGCACGTCGCCCGACGACGGTCGGCGACGGCGCGGGGCCGGGCAGCACGGAGGTCACCCGGCCAAGGATATTAGGTAAGCCTTACCTTCGCCACCCGGCGGCGAAAGTTACGGTCCGTCACCGGCCCGGGCCGCTCAGCGGGCCGCCCGGCGGCCGCGCGTCGGGGGCGGCGGCTCGGGCTCCTCCTCGCCGGTCCCCGCGCTGCGGCCGATGCCGATGCCGCCGGAGACGACCAGCACCACCGCCCCGATGACCACCGGCAGGTAGCCGGGGGTGAGCGAGTCCATCACCACCAGCCACACGCTGATGCCGAGCAGCGGGGTTGCCGCGGCAACGACCGCCCGCAGCCACAGCGGCGCCGTCGCCACCAGCGCGTAGCCGCCGCAGGCCAGCGCGACGACCACCAGGGCCAGGCCGCCCAGGTAGGTGGCTCGCTCCTGCTCGCCACCCCAGCCCAGCGCGGCCGACGCGACCCAGGCGACGCCCGCGAGGAGCGCCGCGACCGACCCCCACCTGCTCGCACGCATGGCTCGTAGTGTGCCGTGTGCCGCGTCACGCCCCCTCATCAGGTCCGGGTGCCGTCCCCGGGTGACGCGGACGGCGCGGCTTCGCCACAATGGCGGGCATGACCCAGCGAACGGCGGTGGTGACGGGGGCCAGCAGCGGCATCGGCGCGGCCACCGCGCGGAGGCTGGCCGCGGAGGGCTTCCACGTGTTCTGCGCGGCCCGCCGGGAGGACCGGGTGGCCGCCCTCGCCGAGGAGGTCGGCGGCACGCCGGTGCGCTGCGACGTGACCTCGCCCGAGCAGGTGGCGGCCCTTGCCGAGCGGGTCGGCGGCACGCTCGACGTCCTGGTCAACAACGCCGGCGGCGCCTTCGGGTCGGAACCGGTGGCGCAGGCCAGGGCCGAGGACTGGCGGGCGATGTACGAGGTCAACGTGATCGGGCTGATGCAGGTCACCCAGGCGCTGCTGCCGGCGTTGATCGCCTCCGGGGCCGGCGTCATCGTCAACCTCGGCTCGACGGCCGGACGGATCGCCTACGAGGGCGGGGCCGGCTACACCGCCGCGAAGCACGGCACCCAGGTGGTCACCGAGACCCTCCGGCTCGAGCTCTACGACCAGCCGGTCCGGGTCTGCGAGATCGCCCCCGGCATGGTGCGCACCGACGAGTTCGCCGCCGTCCGCTTCGGCGGCGACCAGGAGAAGGCTGAGGCGGTGTACGCCGGGGTCGCCGAGCCCTTGCGTCGCCGACGACATCGCCGACGCGATCGCCTGGGTCGTCACCCGCCCCGCCCACGTGAACATCGACGAGATGGTGATCCGCCCCCGCGCCCAGGCCGCCCAGCACAAGGTGCACCGCGTCTTCGACTGACCCCCTCCCGTTGAAGCGTGCTGGGTGGGATGTCGAAACGCGCCCCGCGAGATGTTGAAACGCGCCCCGCGGGACGTTGAAACGCGCGTTTCATGCCGGGCCCGGCTCTTGTCCACAACCACAGGTCGCGGCGGTTTCGCCACAGGCTGCCGCGCGCACTCAGTCATGGTGTCGGCGCGTAGGTAGACCTCAGCGCATGGCACTCGTGGCAAGGGAGGACGCGCCACCAGCGCTTCCGCCCTCCCCCTTCACCCGTCGACAGGCCGCTCAGAACGGCATCGACGCCGATGCCCTGCGAGAGCTGGTGGCCACTCGGCTGGTGCGTCGCGTCCTCCGTGGCGTGTACGCCGCGTCGAGCTGGCCGGACACCGTCGAGACACGTTGCGCAGCCGCACGACTCGTGACGAGCGAGCACGTCGTCATCTGCGACCGCACCGCCGCGTGGATCTGGGGAGTCGACACCTTCGAGTACCGCGAGCTCGAGATCCTGCCACCGCTGGAGACCTGGGCGCTGCGGGGCCACCCGCGCGTGACCCGGACCGGCTGCGTCGGTGGCACGCGCGACCTGCGGCCGTCGGACATCGTCGAGGTCAACGGTCTCCGGATCACGACCCCTCTGCGCACCGCCCTCGACCTGGCCTGCCGGTTGCGCCCACGCGCCGCGCTGGCCACCCTGGACGCGTTCATGCGGGTGCACGGCTTGACCGAGCAGGACCTTCGCCGCGGACTGCTGCGGTACTACCGACGCCGTGGCGTGGTCCAGGCCCGAGTCCTCGTCGGCGTCGCCGACGCTCGGGCGGAGTCAGCCGGCGAGTCATGGATCCGTTTGGCCATGCTGGACGCCGGTCTGCCGATGCCGGAGCTGCAGTGCTGGGTCGACGTGGACGGAGTCCCGACCTTCCGGCTGGACATGGCCTACCCCAAGCATCGCGTCGCGGTCGAGTACGACGGTTCCGCGTTCCACGACGGGCCGGAGCACCGCGAACGAGACCGGCGTCGCCGTGAGTGGCTCCGCGAGCACGGGTGGACCGTGATCGTCGTACGCAGGGACGGCCTGACCACCGAGGCAGTCGAGCGGTGGACCCGTGAGATCGCACGGGCGCTCGGGCTCGACTGAGCCGCAGCACCGGCGGTGTGCCCTCTGACTTCAAGCGCGCGCTTCGAGCCCCTAGGAACCACACGTCAACGACCCAGGAGGCACGCCTCAACACCGCGCCAGGCGCGCTTCAACATCCCGCGAAGCGCGTCTCAACGATCGAGGAGGAGACGGGCGAGCTCGGCGAGCTCGGGGGTGAGGTCCTGCTCGCCGAGCACCACCTGCTGACCGGAGACCTCGAAGGTGTAGACGTACCGGTCGGGCTGCGGTCGCGACGGTGCCACGGCGGCGAGATCCACCCGGGCGAGGAGCCGCTCGAGGTCGGCGGTGCGCGGGTCCTCCCCCAGCCGCGCCTCCGCCTGCTGCACCCGCCCCACGAACCCACCGCTACGGGTCACCACCACCAAGCCCCCCGAGCCGGCGTCGGGGGCGCCGGTGCCGTTGTCGCCGGCACCGGGGGTCCCGGCCGCCCCGCTCCCCGCTCCCGCCGGAACCGGCAGCCCCACCTCGGCCCACGCGTCGGCCACGGCCCGTCGGGCGTCGGTGGACACGTCGCCGGCCGCCGCGACGGTGGCGGCGGCGAACGCCTCGAAGTCGGTGTCGGGACCGAGCCCCGAGGTGAGCGCGGCGTACCAGATCCGACCAACCCCCTCCCAGGCTCGACCGCCGAGCGCGACCGCGGCCAGGTGGTAGGCCCGGTTGGGGATCCCGGAGTTGAGGTGCACGCCGCCGTTGTCCTGCGTGGTCTCCACGTAGTCGCTCATCGAGCCCACCTGGGGGTCCTTGCCCAGCGCCGGGTCGTCGTACGCCGTGCCGGGCTCGGCCATCGACCGCAGCGCGCGACCGCGCACCGACGGCAGGAACAGCCCCTCGCCGATCAGCCAGTCGGCCTCCTCGGCGGTCTGCCCCAGCAGCCGCTGCTTGAGGCAGGAGGCGAACACGTCGGACATCGACTCGTTGAGGGCGCCGGGCTGCCCCTGGTAGACGAAGCCGGCCGTGTGCTCGGTGACCGCGTGGGTGAACTCGTGGGCGAGCACGTCGATCGGCTTGGTGAAACGGGTGAACACGCGGCCGTCGCCGTCGCCGAACACCAGCTGCCGCCCGTCCCAGAAGGCGTTGTCGTAGCTGCTGCCGTAGTGCACCGTTGCGATCACCGGCGCGCCGGCGTCGTCGTAGGAGGACCGCCCGAACTCTTCCTGGAACAGCGCCAGCGAGCTCGCCACCCCCGTGTGGGCCTCGTCGACGGCCGCGTCGCCGGTGGGGCCGTCGGCGGCACCGCGCACGAGGCGCCCCGGGAGCGTGGTGCCGTTGTCGGCCGAGTGCACCGCGAAGGGCCCCTCCAGCACCGCACCCGGAGGGAGACCCACGACCGCGGCGGGGGTCGACGCGCGACGGTGCCGCAGCTCGGAGTCGAGCACGAGCGTGGTGCGGCAGCACCCGCCGACGTTGTCGTCGGGGTGCATCGCGGCGAGCCGCTCGAGGAGGTACGGAGGGACGAACCGGCAGGGAACCATGCCCCCACCCTTGCCCGAAGGACGGACAGATCACAACGAGGGCGTCCCTGTGGGAGACTGCCGCCGTGCAGACCATCGGACTGATCGGCGGCCTCAGCTGGGAGAGCAGCCTCGAGTACTACCGGCTGCTCAACACCGGCGTCGAGGAACGGCTGGGCGGGCTGCACTCCGCCAAGGTGGTGCTGTCCTCGGTCGAGTTCGCCGAGCTCACCGAGCTGCAGCAGGCCGACCGCTGGGACGACGTCGCGGCGATCCTGGTCGACGCCGGTCGCGGGGTCCGGGCGGCCGGCGCGGACCTGGTGCTGATGTGCTCCACGGCGTTCCACATGGTGGCCGACCAGGTCGAGGGCGCCCTCGACGTGCCGTTCCTGCACCTCGCCGACGTGGTCGCGCAGTCGGCCCGGGAGCACGGCCTGACCCGGCTGGGCCTGCTCGGCACGTCGTTCACGATGAGCCGCAACTTCTTCACTGACCGGTTCGCCTCGCACGGCATCGAGGTGGTGGTCCCCGACGAGCGGCACCACGAGATCGTCAACCGGATCATCTACGACGAGCTCGTGCACGGGAAGGTGCTCGATGCCAGCCGCTCCCGTGTCGTCGCCCTCATCGACGAGCTCTGGGACGCCGGCGCGCAGGGCGTGATTCTCGGCTGCACCGAGCTCGAGCTGCTGGTCAAGCAGGCCGACGCCGAGATCCCGGTCTTCCCGTGCACCACGCTGCACGTCGCGGCGGCGCTGGACCGCGCGCTCAGCTGAGCCACAGCGCCTCGTCCGCGGCCGCCCCCAGCGTCTCCCCCGCCCGGCCCCGTACGACGAGGGTGGCCACGTCGTCCAGCGGTGTCGGCTCGTCGTTGACGATCACCAGCCGCGCCCCGTGCCCGACCGCGACCTCGGGGAGCCCGGCCGCGGGATACACCTGGAGCGACGACCCCGCCGCCACCATGAGGTCGCACCGGGCGGCGAGCCCGTAGGCCCGCTCCACCACCCCGGGGAACAGCACCTGCTCGAAGGAGACGGTCGCCGACTTCACGAGCCCCCCGCACCGCGGGCAGGCGGGGTCGGGCTCGCCGGCGTCGACCCGGGCCATCGCCCAGGCGTGCGTCTCGCGGAAGCCGCACCCGTCGGGCGTTCCGAGCACCGGGGCGTGCCCGATGCACATCACCTCGGTGGCGGTGCCGTGCAGCTCGACCACGGTGCGCGACCCGGCCGCCTGATGCAGCCCGTCGATGTTCTGGGTGACCACGCCGAGACAGCGACCGGCCCGCTCGAGCCGGGCGAACGCGTGGTGCGCCGGGTTCGGCGCGAACGGGGTCTCGAAGAACTCCCGCCGCATCGCCCACGACCGCGCCCGCACCTCGGCGGACGCGACGTACCGGCCGAAGGTGAACTCGGTCGGGTCGTACCGGCTCCACACTCCTCCGGGCGACCGGAAGTCGGGGATCCCCGACTCGGTGGACACCCCGGCCCCGGTGAAGCCGACGACGCGGTGCGCGGCGCGCAGCAGCTCGACGAGATCGGCGTGGGTCACGGGACCACGGTAGGTCTCGACAAGCTCGACCACCCGAAGAGCGCGCTTCGAGCACCCGGAGGCGCGGCTCGACCACCCGGGAGGCGCGGCTCGACCACCCGCGGAGGCGCGGCTCAACCACCCGGGAGGCGCGGCTCGACCACCCGGGAGGCGCGGCTCAACCACCCGGGAGGCGCGGCTCAACCACCCGGGAGACGCGGCTCGACCGGTCGCGGATTCGGTGGGTGGGCCGGCCGCCGATAGAATCGCCGGGCCCGCCGTCGTACGACGCGTCCCGGGCTCCCCTATCGAAAGCAGCACCGCTCCGCCATGTCCCAGGCAGCCACCGAGAACCGTTCCCGCCGCAGCGACCTGCGCAACGTCGCGATCGTCGCCCACGTCGACCACGGCAAGACCACCCTCGTCGACGCGATGCTCTGGCAGGGCGGGGCGTTCGGCGAGCACCAGCACGTCGACGAGCGGGCGATGGACTCCGGTGACCTGGAGCGCGAGAAGGGGATCACGATCCTCGCCAAGAACACCGCGATCCGCTACACCGGTGCGGCCGCCGAGGAGCCGATGACGATCAACATCATCGACACCCCGGGCCACGCCGACTTCGGCGGCGAGGTCGAGCGCGGCCTGTCGATGGTGGACGGCATCGTGCTGCTCGTCGACGCGTCGGAGGGACCGCTGCCGCAGACCCGGTTCGTGCTGCGCAAGGCGCTCAACGCCGACCTGCCGGTGGTGCTGGTGGTCAACAAGGTGGACCGCTCCGACGCCCGGATCAGCGAGGTGGTCGACGAGACCTACGAGCTGTTCATGGACCTGCTCGACGACAGCCACAGCGCCGACGCGCTGGACTTCCCGGTCGTCTACGCCAGCGCCAAGGCCGGCCGGGCCTCGCTGGAGATGCCGGAGAACGGCGGGCTGCCCGACAGCGAGAACCTCGAGCCGCTGTTCCGGACGATCCTCGACACCATCCCTGCCCCGACGTACACCGAGGGCGCGCCGCTGCAGGCGCACGTCACCAACCTCGACGCCAGCCCGTTCCTGGGCCGGCTCGCGCTGGTCCGGGTCAAGGAGGGCAACCTCAAGAAGGGTCAGCAGGTCGCCTGGATGAAGCGCGACGGCTCGGTGCAGAACGTCAAGGTGACCGAGCTCCTCGTCACCGAGGCGCTGGAGCGCAAGCCCGGCGAGTCCGCCGGCCCCGGCGACATCGTCGCCATCGCCGGCATGCCCGACATCATGATCGGCGAGACCCTGGCCGACACGGAGAGCCCGGTCGCGCTGCCGCTCATCACCGTCGACGAGCCGGCCATCTCCATGACGATCGGCACCAACACCTCCCCGCTGGCCGGGCGCGGCCCGACCAAGGGCACCAAGGTCACCGCCCGCCTGGTCAAGGACCGGCTCGACGCCGAGCTGGTCGGCAACGTGTCGATCAAGGTGCTGCCCACCGAGCGTCCCGACGCCTGGGAGGTGCAGGGCCGCGGCGAGCTGGCGCTGGCGATCCTGGTCGAGCAGATGCGCCGCGAGGGCTACGAGCTGACCGTCGGCAAGCCGCAGGTCGTCACCCGGGAGGTCGACGGCAAGATCCACGAGCCGGTCGAGCGGCTGACCATCGACGCGCCCGAGGAGTACCTCGGCACCATCACCCAGCTGCTGGCGGTCCGCAAGGGCCGGATGGAGCAGATGACCAACCACGGCACCGGCTGGGTGCGGATGGAGTTCCTGGTGCCGGCGCGCGGCCTGATCGGCTTCCGCACCGAGTTCCTCACCGACACCCGCGGCACCGGCATCGCGCACCACGTGTTCGAGAAGTACGAGCCGTGGGCCGGCGAGATCCGCTCGCGCGCGTCCGGCTCCCTCGTCGCGGACCGGTCCGGCGCGGCCACGTCGTACGCGATGACCAACCTGCAGGAGCGCGGCGTCCTCTTCGTCGAGCCCACTACTGAGGTCTACGAGGGCATGATCGTCGGGGAGAACTCACGCGACGACGACATGGACGTCAACATCACCAAGGAGAAGAAGCAGACCAACGTCCGCTCCTCCACCTCGGACAACTTCGAGAAGCTGATCCCGCCGAAGAAGCTCTCCCTCGAGCAGTGCCTGGAGTTCTGCCGCGAGGACGAGTGCGTCGAGGTCACCCCCGACTTCGTCCGGATCCGCAAGGTCGAGCTGGACCAGAACCTGCGCGCCCGGAGCGCCGCCCGCGCCCGCCGCGGCTGAGCTCAACGCGGCTCCTAGGATGTGCGGCGCAGAAACTCGAGGAGAGGGGCGTCCGTGGGGGACATGGGCCACGAGACCGTGACGGTTGCCATCCCGGTCTACAACGGTGAGCGCTATCTGCGCGAGGCGCTGGCGTCGGTCCGGCAACAGACCCGCGCCGCGACGGAGACCCTGGTCTTCGACAACTGCTCGACGGACGCCACGCGGGAGATTGCCCGCGAGTTCCTCGACGAGGCCGAAGTTCGGACGAGCGAGGCGAACGTCGGTGCGGTCGCCAACTTCAACCGTGCAGTCGAGCAGTCCACCGGTGAGTACTTCGCGTGGCTCGGCGCCGACGACCGCCTCGCACCTCGCTTCATCGAGGCCGGCCTGGCGGCGCTGTCGGCCAGGCCAGGCGCGGCCGCCTGCCTTCCCGGCATTCGCTTCATCGATCCGGACGGAGCACCGGCCGGGGTCCAGCAAGACCCGGAGCTGGCCTCGACGGACGTCGGCACCCGCCTGCGGTCCTACCTCCGGCGGCCGAGATGGACCGAGGTGTACTGCCTGTACCGGCGAGATGCGCTGGCCGCATCCCCTGGGTTCACCGACGAGTACGGCGCCGACGTGCTGTTGATGTGGTGGTTCCTGCTCCGTGGACCCCTGGTGGTGATCGAAGAGCTGCTCGTCGAGTACCGCACCTACCCGACCAAGTCGGCGGACGAGACCGCCGAGTCGCTCAACCCCGATGCTCCTCGACGGCGTTGGCTCATGACGCATCTCTGGCTGTCGTTGTGGCGCGACGCGGGCGCCAACGGCGTCGAACCGCGCATCACCCGGGTGGCCCGGCGAGAGCTCGTGCTCTGCCTTCTGCACCGCCACTGGCTCCACCACATCGCGTGGGACTACTACCTGGTCGCAGGTGATGTTCTGCGGCGACTGACGCGTCCGTGGCGGCGGCGATGACGCGGATCCCGAGTGACCTCCGCCCGCGTCGGTTCGCTAGGGTCTCGGAGCACCGGCGTGGACGCACCGGCGCGCTGTCGGAGCCGTGTCACGCACTACACCAGCGAAGGGCAACGCCGTCGTGAAGACAGTGATCCTGGCCGGGGGCCGAGGCACTCGCCTCGCCGAGGAGACGCACGCCATCCCCAAGCCGATGGTGGCCATCGGTGGACGTCCGATCCTGTGGCACATCATGCAGCACTACGCCGCGTTCGGGCACACGGACTTCGTGGTCGCGCTCGGCTACAAGGGCTACGTCATCAAGGAGTACTTCGCCAACCACCTGATGCACGAGTGCGACATGTCCGTCGACCTCGCCAGTGGCCGGGTGGAGTACCTCTCCCACAGCAGCCAGAACTGGACCGTGACCCTGATCGACACGGGTGCGGACTCGATGACCGGGGGCCGGATCAAGAGGCTGTCGAGCCTTCTGGACGAGCGCTTCCTCCTGACCTACGGCGACGGCCTGTCCGACGTTCCCGTCGACGAGGTCATCCGCCATCACGAGGACTCCGGCGCGCTCGCCACCGTGACGGCCGTGCACCCGCCGCCGCGGTTCGGCGCCCTCGGGATCTCCGACGGGAGGGTGACCGACTTCAGGGAGAAGCCCCAGGACTCGCACGACCGCATCAACGGCGGCTATTTCGTGGTCGAGCCGGAGGTCCTGGACCTCATCGACGGCGACGCGACACCTTTCGAGACCACCCCCTTGGCCGCCCTGGCCGAACGGGGACAGCTCGCGGCATACGAGCACGACGGGTTCTGGATGCCGATGGACACCCTGCGGGAGCGCGACGAGCTCAACCGCATCTGGGACTCGGGGGACGCGCCGTGGACGAAGCGATGAGCGAGCTGACCGACAGGGGGACCCGGCTCTGTCGGGGCTGCGGGGCGACCGACCTGACCTCCGTGCTGGATCTCGGCGACCAACCCCTGGCCAACGAGATGGCGCTCTCGCAGGATGAGCCGGACCCGGCCTTCCCGCTGCACCTGCGGGTCTGCCCCGCGTGCGGCCTCGGTCAGGTCGGCGAGTACGTGCTGCCCGAGCGGATCTTCGGGGCCGAGTACCCCTACCTGTCGTCGGTCAGCTCCTCGTGGGTCGCCCATGCCGGGCGGTACGCGACCGACATGGTCGCGACGCTGGGTCTGCAGCCAGGTGCGCTCGTCGTCGAGGTGGCCAGCAACGACGGCTACCTCCTGGCTCAGATGCAGGACCTGGGCATGAAGGTGCTCGGCGTCGAGCCGGCCCACGGCGTTGCCGACATCGCCCGCGACCGCGGCGTGCCGACGATCTCGGAGTTCTTCGGGCTCGAGCTGGCCGAGCGCCTCGTCGCCGAGCACGGCCGTCCCCGCCTCGTCGCCGCCAACAACGTCATGGCCCACGTCCCCGACCTGGACGACTTCATCCGCGGACTGGCGCACCTGTGCGACGACGGCACGGTGGTCACGGTGGAGAACCCGTCGTTCATCAACCTGTTGCGCGAAGCGCAGTTCGACACGATCTACCACGAGCACTTCTCCTACCTGACCGCACACGCCGTGGCCAAGGCGGTAGCGGCGTTCGACCTCGAGCTGGTCAAGGTCGAGCACCTCTCCACGCACGGAGGCTCCAACCGCTACTGGCTCACACGCTCCGGCGCCCGACCCGTGGACCCCAGCGTGACCGAGACGATCGAGGGGGAGCTCGCGTCGGGCCTGCTCGACCCCGCCGTCTGGGCGGCCTTCGCCGCCGACAGCCGGTCCGCGATCGATGGGCTGCGCGGTTGGCTGGACGAGCGACGAGGCCAGGGGCGCACCGTGGTGGGCTACGGGGCCGCAGCCAAGGGCAACACCCTGATGAACGCCGCAGGGGTACAGGCCGACGATCTCCTCCTGGTCGTCGACGGCAGCGAGCACAAGCAGGGCAAGTTCCTGCCCGGCAGCCATGTCCCCGTGGCAGCTCCCCCCGCCCTGGCCGAGCGGGCGGTGGACGATGTGCTCATCCTGCCCTGGAACCTGGCTCACGAGATCGGCGGACTGGTGAAGACCCTCTCGCCGGACGCCACGTGCTGGATCGCCGTCCCCTCGATGCAACCGGTCGGATGATCGTCGAGCCGTTGAGGCTCCGCGGCGGGGCGCTGCTGCACGGTGCCCGGCACGCCGACGAGCGCGGATTCCTGCGCAAGGTCCTGGTCTCCGAGGCGGCCCGCCGGCACGGCGTCGACATCCGTGTCGAGGAGGTCGTCACCACGCTCAACGAGGTCGCGGGCACCGTGCGAGGCATGCACTACCAGGTGGCGCCGCACGCCGAGACCAAGACCCTGTGGGTCACCGACGGCCGCCTTTTCGACGTCCTCGTGGACCTGCGTCCCGAGGAACCCACCTACGGACAGTGGCTCTCGGTCACCCTCGCCGCCGAGGACGACCTGGCCCTGCATGTCCCGGAGGGTGTTGCGCACGGGTATCAGACGCTCGAGGACGACACCCGGCTCACCTACCTGATCGGGGCCGGCTACGCCCCGACACACGCCCGGACGCTCCGCTGGGACGACCCCACTGTCGCGATCGACTGGCCGGCCCCGGTGACTCGCATCTCGACCCGCGACCAGGAGGGCCACGCGTGGCCGCCACAGCACTGATCACCGGCGCATCCGGCCTGATCGGTTCCTGGACGCTGCACCACTGGGATGTCCCGGACCTGCGCCCGTTCGCCGTCAGCAGCGACGACGTCGACCTGCTGGAGCCGGGGGCGGCTGCCGAGCTGCTCGGCCGATCGAAACCCGCAGTCGTGGTGCACCTCGCCTGGTGTGCGAGCAGTCGTGGTGACTACCGCACGTCCGCCGACAACCAGAGATGGGTGGCCGCCAGCCTCGACCTCGCGGCGGCCTGCGCTACGACGGAAGCGTCGCTGTGGATCACCGGCACCGTGGTCGACGAGGAGATCGACGCGACCGACCAGTACGCGCGTGCCAAGGCCGCGCTACGTCGCGACCTGGGGCACGAGATCAGGCTGGGCTCGGTGGGCTGGCTCCGCCCGCACTACGTGTTCGACGAGGAACGGCGGCGGCCCGCACTGGTCGAGCACGCCCTGTTGGCGAAGGAACGGGGCTCGCCGGCCGAGCTGCGTGCGCCCGACAGCCGGCACGACTTCGTCCACGCAGGAGACGTCGGCGCGGCCGTCGTCTCAGCCGTGCGGCATCGCCTGACCGGGGTCGTTCCGATCGGCTCCGGGCGGGCTCGTCGGGTCACCGAGGTCGTCGAGGCGCTCGGCGCCGCGTGGCGCCCCGTCGGTGACGATCCCCGCCCCGCCATGGCCCACGAGAGCGCGGCGGCAGACATCAGCAGGTTGACCGCCACCGGATGGCATCCCGACAGGACTGAGGAGTTCTTCCGACATGAGTGACGAGCAGACCGACCGGACGTCGCACGGGGACTACGTCCCCGACGCGGACGAGTTCGCGGCGACGCGCCGAGCCTGGCGGGAGTCCCTCGCGGGCGACACAGAGCTCCGACAGCAGGCCGTGGACCTCCAGGTATCCGCGGAGCGGCACAACTTCACCTACCAGTGGGAGTGGGCGGGTGTTCCGATCATCCGACTGCCCGACGACATCGTCCTCCTGCAGGAGGTCTTCTGGGCGTACCGCCCGGCACGGGTTGTCGAGACCGGTGTCGCCCGAGGAGGGAGCATGCTCCTCGACGCGAGCCTGATGCGTCTGTGCGGCCAGGACCCCGCGGTGCTCGGCATCGACCACAAGCTCTATCCGCATGCGACGACGGCGGTGCAGCAGCACCCGCTGGGCCAAGGAGTCGAGCTCTTGGAGGCCGACTCCACGTCGCAGGCGGCCGTGGATGCGACCCGCTCCTTCCTCGAGGGTGCCGAGTCGGCGGTGCTCATCCTGGACAGCAACCACACGCACGACCACGTCCTCGGTGAGCTCCGAGCCCTGGCGCCGCTGCTGCCCAGCGGGGGGCTCGTCCTCGTCGCCGACACCCTGGTCGAGGAGTTCCCCGAGGGCCACTACGAGGGGCGTCCGTGGGACAAGGGCAACAATCCGATGACGGCGGTCCTCGCGTTCCTCGACGAGCGGTCCGACTTCGCGCCGGCGGTCGAGTGGGGTCGCCGAGCCCTGGTCAGCGAGTTCCGGGACGGGATCATCCGCCGGGCCTAGCCCCTGCCATCCGCGTCGGGTTCTGTTGTTCGCGCGTGCAGCCCACGCGCGAGCAACGCCATGACCAGGAGTGCCGAGCCGACACCGGCGCACGGAGCGGCAGCTGCTCGCAGCAGCGTGTCTACGGGCACGAGCAGCATCCCGCAGAAGACTACGGTGGCCACCCCCCATGCCCAGGCGATCCTGGACCAGTGATCCAGAGCGCTCAGACCCGCCTGCTGGACCACGGCGATGAACATGCCGCTGCTCGCCGCGGCCAGGAGAGCGAGCACCCCGACGCCGAGGCTGTAGCGCGGTCCGAGGTACACGGTGAGCAACCACGGACCGAACAGTGCGAAGCCCCCGACGTAGACGACCCCCAGCGCCGTGGCCGCCGTCTCGGCACTTCGCCTCAGGCGCCGGAAGGTGACGTCGTCGCCGGATTCCACGGCGGCAGCCATGTGAGCCATCAACGGGCTGAACACGGCCGACACGAACTGCGTCGGGATCCGGCTCAGGGTCACCGCCCCGGCGAAGGCACCGAGGGTGAAGGCGTCGACGCTGTTCGTGCTCGCCAGCCACGGCACCGAGCCGTTGTTCGCCAGGAGCGGCCCGATCGACCCGACCAGGAGCAGCACCAGCGGCCTCACCGCGGCCTCACGTCCCCGCAGGCGCGGCCGCGCTAACCACCCGTCCACGAGCCGACCGCCGACCAGGAGGGACGTGGCCGCCGCCGCGATGCACGCCAAGGCGAGAGTCGTGATCGTGTCGGCCCCGAGGATGATCAACAGCCCGACGAGGCCGGCGCGCACGATGCCGTCGGTCGACAGCTGGGTCGCGATGGCCCGGAAGTCGTGCCGCCCGGTCGCCACCCCTCGTTGAAGTGCCTGCATCGCAGCCAGGGCCGTGAACACCGGCAGGATCAGGGCCGCACTGAGGTAGTCCGCGAACAGTCGCTCCGCCAGGACCGGGGACAGCAGCCAGAGCGGAACCGCAAGCACGGAGACGACCAGAGTGGCCCGGCCCAGCATCAGTCCGACGACCCGGGACACGGGCCGGCGGGCGCTGAGCGCGGTGATCAGCAGCCGGGCGAGGTAGGCCTCGAAGACGCCGAAGCTGGTGCCGAGCAACGTCGCGACGGTCCACCACACGGCGAAGGCCGCGTAGTCCTCCGGCGACATCGAACGGGCCGCCATCGCCATCATCAGCACGGTCGCGGCTCCGGTCACGGTGAGCCCGAGCGCAACCACGAGGGTGCTGCCGGCCATCTGCCGGCGCAGCCCCTTGAAGGGTCTGGGCGTCAGCGCGTCGGTGTCGTCCGGCACTGTCGCCTTCTCCTCGTCGATGTGCTGCTCCGTCCGCAGGGGTCTCGCACCCGCCGGACGAGAGTACCCCCGCGGCCGGTTCACTCCGCCACGTGGCCGGCGACGCCTTCGACCCGTGGTTGAATCGGGCACCGAGTGCCCGACAGAACCGACTCACACGGATGGTCCCGCCTATGCAGCGCAGCCCCGACCCCTCCTTCTGGTCCGGAAGACGGGTGCTGGTCACCGGTCACACCGGCTTCAAGGGCGCGTGGCTCTCGTGCTGGCTCCGGGACCTGGGGGCAGCCGTGCACGGGGTGTCCCTGCCCGGCGACCACGGAGAACCCTGCCTGTGGAACGCACTCGACCTGTCGGGCGTGTCCGAGACCCGCTCGGACGTGGCGGACGAAGGCTGGCTCGAGGACGCCCGCGGGTTCCGCCCGGAGGTCGTGTTCCACATGGCCGCGCAGTCCCTGGTGAGCGAGGGATACCGGGACCCGGCTGTGACGTTCCGGACCAACGTCCAGGGGACCGTCCAGGTGATGCGCCTGGTGCAGGCCCTCGAAGGCGTCCTGGCCACGGTCGTCGTGACGACTGACAAGGTGTACGACGTCCGGCAGCCCGCGCCGTACCACGAGGACCACTTCCTCGGGGGCAAGGACCCGTACTCGGCGAGCAAGGCCTGCGCCGAGCTGGTCACCCATGCCTGGCCGTCTCCGGGAAGCCCCGTGGCGACCGCGCGCGCAGGAAACGTCATCGGGGGTGGGGACTTCTCGCTGAACAGGATCGTCCCTGACATCGTGCGGGCCTGGTCCACGGGCGCCGTCCTGACGCTCCGGCGACCCACCGCCGTGCGGCCCTGGCAGCACGTGATCGAGCCGCTCACCGGCTACCTCCTGTACGCCGAGTCCCTCGCGGCCGGCGCTCCCGTCCCGGCGGCCATGAACTTCGGGCCCGACCGCGACCAGGCGGTTCCCGTCCTGGACCTCGTGCGACACGCGGCCGACGTGTGGCAGACCCTGACCCGAGAGGCAGCCCCCGGCTACGAGGTCCTCCCGGAGCCGGACATGGAGGAGACGCAGAACCTCACGCTCGAGCCCGGGCTCGCACAGAGTGCCTTGGACTGGGGCAATGCGTGGGACTGGCAGACAGCGCTGACCCGCTCGCTCGAGTGGTACGTGCGGTTCCGGCGGGGCGAGCACGCCCGAGAGCTGATGGCGGCCCAGCTGGCGGACTACACGGCCCGAGCGACCATCTGAGCTGGGCCCACCCGAAGAGGCGTCCGCGCGTCAGTCGCCGACAGGTGACAGGCGAGAACCCGACTGGCGACTGCCCGGCTGGCGACTGCCCGGCTGGCGACCAGGTCAGGACTCCGTCGGTCGCGGGTCGTCGGGTCGGTCCGGGGCGCTCGGGTCCGGGCCGGGACCGCCGGGCTCGGCCGGCGCGACCGGGTTGGGCCGCTCCGCGGGTTCGCCGGGAACCAGGTCGGGGTCGGGACCGGGCTCGAAGGGTGCGGTGCTCATGGTTCACCGGTACCCGCCGTCGGGTCCCTCATGCGCACGGGGAGGCGGTCGCGACCAGCGGTACTCCACCTCGGGCCGTCCGCCCCCGCCGTAGCGCTGTCGACGTTCCACGACTCCGGTGTCGGCCAGATGCTCGAGGTAGCGCCGCGCCGTGACACGCGAGACGCCGGTCGCGTCGGCGACCTCGGTGGCCGAGCTGGGCGCCTCCCGCAGCCGGCCGGTCACCAGCCGCAGGGTGGCGACGCTCATTCCCTTCGGCAGCGCAGCGCCGCCCGCAGGCCGGAGCGTGCCGAGCAGCGCGTCCACCTCGTCCTGCACCAGCTCGTCCTCCGCGGCACCGAGCCGGTCCCGGTACGCCGCGTACTGCTCGAGCTTGGCGCGCAGCCCGGAGAACGTGAACGGCTTGAGCAGGTACTGCACCACGCCCTGCGCCACCGCGCGCCGGACCACGTCCAGGTCACGTGCGGAGGTCACGGCGATCACGTCGCACAGCTGCCCCTCCTGGCGGATCCGCTGCAGCAGCTCGAGGCCGTGCACGTCGGGCAGGTGCATGTCGAGCAGTACCAGGTCGACGGTGAGGCCCCGGCGGAGGAGGCGTACGGCGTCGGCCCCGGAACGGGCGACGCCCACCGTCGTGAAGCCGGGGACGCGGCCGACGTACGCCGCGTGCGCAGCCGCCGCGATCTCCTCGTCCTCGACGACGAGCACCCGGATCGTCATCGGACCTCGACCCGCACGGAGAAGCGGGCACCGCCGAGCTCGGATGGGCCCGCCTCGATGCGGCCGCCGTAGCGCCGCACGACCTGACCGACGAGCGCGAGACCCAGCCCTCGCCCGACCGTCTCGTCGCTCCGCTTGGTCGACCAGCCGCGGCGGAACACCTGGTCGACCGCGCCGTCGGGCAGGCCGGGACCGCTGTCGTCCACCTCGAGGTCGAGCGCCGACTCATCGGCCACCACGCGAACGCGCACCTGACGTGCCTCCGTCTCGGCGACCGCCTCGAAGGCGTTGTCGAGCAGGTTGCCGAGGATCGTGACCATGTCGCGCGGCTCCACCACGAGACCGGTCACCCGGCTGGCGTCGTCGATGGCCAGGTCGATCCCGCGCTCGGACGCCTGCGCGGACTTGCCGAGCAGGACGGCGGCGACGACGGGTTCCCCGACCGCGCCGACCACCGTGTCGGTGAGCAGCTGGGCCGACTCGAGCTCCTCGGTGGCGAACTCGACGGCGTCCTCGACCCGGCCGAGCTCGACCAGCGAGACCACGGTGTGCAGCCGGTTGGCCGCTTCGTGGTTCTGCGCGCGCAGCGACTCGGCCAGTCCGCGCACGGAGTCGAGCTCGCCCGAGACCGCCTGCAGCTCGGTGTGGTCGCGCAGGGTGACCACCGAGCCCACCTTCCGCCCCTGCCAGTGCGCGGTCGCCTGGTTGACGACCAGCACCCGGTCCCCGACGAGCCCGATCTCGTCGGGCCCGACGGTGCCCGCGAGCAGCGAGTCGCCGAGTGAGCCGGGCAGCCCGATCTCGGTGACGCGGCGACCGACCGCCTCGACGGAGGTGCCGAGCAGGCGAGCGGCCTCGTCGTTCACCAGCTGCACGCGGCCGGCGTCGTCGGTCAGCAGCAGTCCCTCCCGGACGGCATGCAGCACGGAGTCGTAGTACTCGTACATCCGGGTGATCTCCGCCGCGCCCATGCCGTGGGTCTGGCGGCGCAGCCGCCGTCCGATCAGCCAGGTCCCCAGCGCACCGAGGACGAGCACCGCCCCGGCAGCCACCACGATCGGCAGCAGCCGGCGCTCGAGCTGCCGGTCGATGCGCTCGAGGGTGATGCCGACCGAGACCAGGGCGACGACCTCGCCGGCGTCGCTGACGGGCACCACCGCGCGCACGGATCGCCCGAGGGTGCCGGTGTACTCCTGCGTGAACACCTCCCCCTCGGGCGCCCCGCCGAGGTCGCCTATGAACGGCCGGCCGAGCTGGGAGGAGTCGGGGTGGGAGTACCGGGTCCGGTCGAGACCCATGACCACGACGAAGTCGGTGCCGGTGTCGCGGCGTACCCGCTCGGCGTACGGCTGGATCGACGCCGCCGGGTCGGGATCGTCGAGCGCCTCGGTCACCCCGGGCGCGGCCGCGACCGCCTCGGCGACGTCGACGGAGCGGACGGCCGCTGACTCGCGCTGGTCGCGACGGGCGTCGACGTAGGCCAGCAGCACGGCGGCGAGGACGATCAGCAGCACCGTGAGGATCTGCAGCAGGAAGATCTGCTGGGCGACCGAACGTTCCCGACCCCTCACCGGTGCCCTCCTCCGACGGGCGTGAACACAACGAACAGAAGCGTGACGGCAGTCACACGGGATAGCAGCGTATGCGGGACCGACCCACTCCCGCCCCCGCACGGGGCACCGACGCTGGAGGAACCATGGCACACCAGCCACACCCCGACACCCAGGCGCCGCCACGCCGCGACCGCACGCACTACCTGTACGTCGCGGTCGTCGTGGCCGTGCTGGCCGGAGTCCTCGTCGGACTCGTCGCCCCCGGCTTCGCGGTGCAGCTGAAGCCCGTCGGCGAGGCCTTCGTGAACCTGATCAAGATGATGATCTCCCCGGTCATCTTCTGCACCCTGGTGCTCGGCGTGGGGTCGGTGCGCAACGCCGCCAGCGTCGGCAAGGTGGGCGGCCTCGCGCTCGGCTACTTCATGGTCATGTCCACGTTCGCGCTGGGCATCGGCCTGGTGGTGGGGAACCTGCTCGACCCGGGCAGCGGACTGGAGATCACCGCGGGGACCGCAGCCGCCGGCGCCGACCAGGCCGGTGAGGCGCACGGCACGACCGACTTCCTGCTCGGGATCATCCCCGAGACGCTCTTCTCGGCGCTCACCGCCGGCGAGGTGCTGCAGACCCTGCTCGTCGCCCTGCTCGTCGGGTTCGCCCTGCAGGCCATGGGGTCGGGCGGCGAGCCGATCCTGCGCGGCATCGGTCACCTGCAGCGGTTGGTGTTCCGGGTGCTCGCGATGATCATGTGGGCCGCCCCGGTGGGCGCGTTCGGCGCCATGGCCGCGGTGGTCGGCGAGACCGGTGTGGACGCGCTGAAGAGCCTCGCGGTCATCATGCTCGGGTTCTACGCGACGTGCGCGCTGTTCGTCTTCGTCCTCCTCGGAACCCTGCTCAAGGTCACCACGGGGGTCAACCTGTGGAGCCTGCTGCGCTACCTCGGCCGCGAGTTCCTGCTGATCCTCTCCACGTCGTCGTCCGAGTCGGCGCTGCCGCGGCTGATCGCCAAGATGGAGCACGCCGGCGTGGACCGTACGACGGTCGGCGTGGTCGTGCCCACGGGCTACTCGTTCAACCTCGACGGGACCGCGATCTACCTGACGATGGCGTCGCTGTTCATCGCCTCCGCCATGGGTGACCCCCTGAGCGTCGGCGAGCAGGTCTCCCTGCTGGTGTTCATGATCATCGCCTCCAAGGGCGCCGCCGGTGTCACCGGCGCCGGGCTCGCGACGCTGGCCGGAGGACTGTCGTCGCACCGGCCGGAGCTGCTCGACGGGGTGGGCCTCATCGTGGGCATCGACCGGTTCATGTCCGAGGCACGCGCGCTGACGAACTTCGCCGGCAACTCCGTCGCGACCGTCATCATCGGCGGCTGGACCGGCTCGCTCGACAAGGAGCGCCTCGGTCGGGTGCTGTCGGGTGCGGACCCGTTCGACGAGCTGACCATGCTCGACGACCACGGACACGATGGGGCTGCGGGCACGTCCGCCGAGGTGGCCGCCGCAACCCCGGGGCAGACTCCGGCCGACGCACCCCTGAGCCGACCCGGGTCTGATCCGGACGAGGTGCCGGACGCGTGGACTGCGTCCGGCACCATCGGGCCGTCCGTCGCCCTCGGACGCTCAGTCGACGCGCTCGACGGGCGGCCCGACCTCGAACCGCTCGGCCGGGTCGCCCGCCTTCCGGGCCGCGGCGATCTCGAAGGCGACGTCGGCCTCCCGACGCCGTTCCAGCCACTCCAGCTGCTCCTGCACCGGGGCGACGCGGCCCCCGTCGACCAGGTTGCGGAGGTCGACCAGCATCCCCTCGAGCCGGCGGTGGATGCGCGCCGAGCCGGCGCCCCAGTGCCGCACCTCGTTGCAGGCCAGACCGAGGTAGTCCGCCCAGCTCGGCACCGGCGCCCGGAGCCGCAGCACCCCGTCGGTGACCGTCTCGCCGACCGCGAGGTCGCGCGTCGCCAGGCGCCGCAGCAGCCCGTGCATCCGGTCGATGCACTGCACCGCGGTGGTGGGGTCGTTCACCCCCGGGGACAGCGCCTTCTCCGCGATGTCGACCAGCTGCCGGAAGCCGTACGCCGGGTCGGTCGCGGTCTCGCGCTCCCGGCCGATGCCCACGTGTGAGCGCAGCCCCTCGTCGAGGTCGGCGGTGCCGTGCACGACCAGGAGCGACTGCCCCTCGCCGACCCATGTGCCGGCGGGGACGAGCAGCTCGACGCTCAGCCCGCTGCGCGCCGCCTGCCCGGCCAGCGCCTCCCGGTCATACCAGGTGAGCACGCCGTCCCGGTGCGCCGGCAGCTCGCACCGGTGGCCGGCCACCACGGTGAGACCCCCGCTCTCCACCGGGTCCGAGCCGTCGCCCTCGGCGCCCAGCCCGTCCGGGTACCAGGAGTCGATCGCCCTCCGGGTCTCGCGGGTGATCCGGTCGATGATCGTGACCACGCGCAGCGACTGCGCCATGTGGTGGATGAACCCCATCAGCGAGCCGACCGAGGCCAGCGCGAGCACCAGTGACGTCGTGACGGCCAGGCCGGGCACGAACTCCTGGGCCCCGGCGCGCACCTCGCGGAGCGTCAGCAGGGCGAACGTGAACGTGCCGACGAAGACGCCCAGCGCACCCTGGGTCCAGCGGTCGCGCAGCAGCGACCGGAGCACGCGCGGCGAGAACTGGCTCGAGGCGAGCTGCAGCGCGACGATCGTGATCGAGAAGGTGAGCGCAGCGAAGGTCAGCACCGACGACGCGACCACGCTCAGGATCGCCCGCGCCGAGTCGGGGCCGCCACCGTAGAGCAGCCCGAAGTCGTCGCCCCAGCCCTGGTCGATCCTGACCAGCAGGGTCGCCAGCACGGCGGCGGCCACGGCGCACGCGCTGGGGATCACCCAGAAGGCCGCGGTGAGCCGGAGGAACAGCTGGCGCAGGTTCATCGCCTCACCGTAGTGGCCCTAGGAGCCGTCCGGCGCGCGGTCGGCCGGGAAGCCGCCGGTCGCGACCGGCCCCCACGAGTCCACAGAGATCCGGATCAGCGACTTGCCCTGCCGGCGCATCGCAGCCCGGTACTCCTCCCAGTCCGGGTGCTCCCCGGAGATGCAGCGGAAGTACTCCACCAGCCCCTCCTCGGCCTCCGGCGAGGGCATGTCGAGCACCTCGGCGGTCCCGTCGACCTGCACGTAGGGGCCGTCCCAGTCGTCGGAGTGCACGAGCACCGACGCCCGCGGGTCGCGGCGCAGGTTGCGCGCCTTGGCGCGGTCCGGGTACGTCGAGATCACGATCCGGCCGCTCCCGTCGACGCCCCCTGCCACCGGGGACATCTGGGGCCGGCCGTCCCGCCGGGTGGTCACGAGGGTGAGCCGGTGCCGGGTGCGGGCGAAGTCGAGCAGCTGGTCCCGGTCGACCCGGTCGGTGGTCGCGATGTTGGCCATGCGCTCCACCGTAAGGCGACCGACCCCGTAGGCGCCGCCCGCACCTGTCGGAACCGTCAGCTGATGACCGCGTCGATCGTCTTCTTGAGGGCGCTCGGCTGGGACGGCCGTCGCGGCGCCTTCTTCTTCGCCGCGAGCAGCTCCTCACCGAGCTCCTGCAGCTGCTTGCGACCGAGCCCCTCCCGCACCTTGGGGAACCACTCGTCCTCCTCCTCGTCCATGTGGTGCGTCACGTTCTCGATCAGCACCGTCGTCTTGGCGTCGAAGCGCTCGTGGTCGGAGCTCATCGCGGCCAGCTCGACGACCAGGACGTCGGCGACGTGGTGCTCCTCGTAGGACTCGAGCACGTCGTCCTCGAGGTCGGGGAGCAGCTCGCGCACCCGCGGGTACATGACCTCGTTCTCGATGTAGGTGTGCACGGTCAGCTGCTCGATGATCCGGTCGACGAGCTTCTGCTTGGTGGCGGTGGCTCGTTCGCCCGCCTTCTGGAACTCCTTGAACGTGCGCCGGATCTCCTTGTGGTCCTCGCGCAGCAGGACGATCGCGTCGGTGCTCACGTCTTCTCCTCCCGGGTCGGCAACGGTGCCCGTCCGGTACCCAGAGAGGCGCCCGTCAGTCGGCCCGGCGCCCGGTCAGCGACCGGCGCACCACCGGTCGAGCAGCTCGCCGTAGACCGCCACCGCCTCGTCGACGCGGGCGAGCGAGCACCACTCGTCGGCGACGTGGCACTGCTCCGGCTCGCCGGGTCCGAGGATCACGGTCGGGGTGGTGCCGCCGTCGGACAGCAGCGGGATCAGCGCCGAGGCGTCGGTGAAGTAGCGCGCGGTCTCGGCGGGCCCGCCGTCCAGCCCGCACGCGACCAGCGCCTCGCCGACCAGGGCGACGAACGCGTCCCCGGTGTCGGTGTCGACCGGCGGCAGCACGACGTGGTCCTCGACCCGGACCTCGTCACCGGCCACCGCGCGCACCGCGGACCGGATCGCGTCGCCCTGGGCCGACGGGACCGTGCGGAGGTCGAGGTAGAGCTCCCCCGCGTCGGGGACGACGTTGGTCTGCACGCCGCCGCGCAGCACGCCCACGTTGGCGGTCACCCCCGCGGGCCACCCCTGGTGGTCGTGCAGCGCGACCGCAGCGCGGGCCACCTTCACCGCGGCGTTGTCGCCCAGCTCGGGGGCCGAGCCGTGCGCGGCCCGGCCGGTGGCGGACAGGTGCATCCAGTGCGCCCCCTTGTGGCCGGGCACCAGCGCGTTGCGGGTCGGCTCGGCGACCACGAGCGGACCGCCCGGTGCGAGCACGGCCCGCGGGATCTGGAGCGCACCGGTGCAGCCGGTCTCCTCGCCCGCGGTCAGCACGACCTGCACACCACGACAGTCGTGCGGCCGGGCGGCGTGGTCGGCGACCGCCTCCACCAGCGCCGCGACGCCGGACTTCATGTCGCTGGTGCCGCGACCCACCATCCGGTCCCCGTCCACGTCGGCCGCCCACGGGTCCACCGACCAGTCCGACGGGGTCGCCGGGACGGTGTCGAGGTGGCCGGTGAACGTCAGCGGCGCCTCCCCCGGGGTGCGGGCGACGTACTGCTCCCGCCCCGGCGCCGACCACTCGACGAGGCGGCCGTCGAGCCCCGCCTTCTCCAGCACCTCGGCGCAGCGGCGCGCCAGCTCGGCCTCGCGGCCGGCCACGGTGTCGGCGCGGACCAGCTCGGCCAGCAGCTCGGTCGCCCTACTCATGGCAGCACTCCTCGGTCCGGCTCACTTCAGCACCGACCCCTTGGTCTCGGGCAGGGTGAGGGTGGCGACGAACGCGACGGCCGCGCCGCCGGCGACGTACCAGAAGAACCAGTTGCTGTGCCCGGCGTCGCCGAGCCACTGGATCACCAGCGGGGCGGTGCCACCGAAGACGGCGACGGTGAGGTTGTACCAGGCGCCGATGCCCAGCCCGCGCAGCTCGGTCGGGAACAGCTCGCTCATGATCGCGGGTGCGATCGAGGCGAGCATCGCGTACATGCCCAGCCCGAAGCAGAACACCAGCAGCATGCTGCCGAAGCCGGCCTCGGGTCGCACCAGCTTCGACACCGGCACGATCAGCAGCGCCATGGCGGCCGACCAGAGGAGCATCTGCGGCTTGCGGCCGAACCGGTCGGCGGTCCAGCCGAACGGGTACTGCAGCGCCACGAACAGCGCCGTGCCGATGGACAGCGCCCAGAAGACCGTGCTCGTCGTCGAGCCCGTTGGCGTTGACCGCGAACGGGGTCAGCGCCGAGAAGAACGTGTAGTAGCAGAGCGTGCTGAGCAGCGTGAAGCCGACGAGCTGGGCGACCGCCTTGGGGTGCTCGCGCAGCGTCATCATCAGCGGGTTCTCGCAGCGCCTGCGCCTTCGCCTTGTTCTCCTCGAACTGCTCGGTCTCGGCCATGTCCCGGCGCAGCCAGAGGCCGACCAGGCCGAGCGCGGCGCCGATCAGGAACGGCAGCCGCCAGCCCCAGCTGGCGAGCTGGTCGTCGGTCGAGGGTGGCGGCGAGCGCCGGCGCCGAGCAGCGAGGCGAGCAGCACCGCGGAGCCGGTGGAGATGTAGAAGAACGACGAGTAGCGGCCGCGACGCTCCGGCGGCGCGATCTCGGCGAGGTAGGCCGACGCGTTGGACACCTCGCCGCCCAGCGACATGCCCTGCGCGATCCGGGCGAGCAGCAGCAGGATCGGCGCCAGCCAGCCCACGGCCGCGTACGTCGGCAGGATCGCGATCACCAGCGAGCCGCCCGCCATCAGCGTGATGGTCAGCAGCATCGCCGGCTTGCGGCCGCGCAGGTCGGCGAACCGGCCGAGCAGCATCCCGCCGAGCGGGCGGAAGAAGAACGCCAGCGCGTAGGTGGCGAAGGTGCCGACGAACGCGAGCGACTCGTTCTCCGACGGGAAGATCTGGGTGGCGAAGTAGATCGAGAACGTCGCGTAGACGGTCCAGTCGTACCACTCGACGGCGTTGCCGACGCTGGCGGCGATCAGGGTCCGGAGCGGGAGCCGGTGAGGGGCTGCCTCCGTGGCGGTGGTGGTGCCGTGGGCGTCCGGGGACGGGTGCTGCTGGGTCATGGCGTTCCTCCGAGATAGGGCCATTCGGTGATGTGCCCGCGCGCGCGGCAGGACAAACCCGCGCCGGGGGCGAGCTCGCTAGCCGCTCATCACCTCCGCGGCGAATGCGCTCGCCACCTCCACCATCTCCCGGGTCAGCCCGGGCTTGGCGGCGCCGGCGAAGCGCTCGGCGGGCCCGGAGAGCGAGAGGGCCGCGACGACGGCACCCTGGTCGCCCACCGGCACGGCGACGCACCGCACCCCGCGCTCGTGCTCGCCCTCATCGACCCCCCAGCCGCGCTCGCGGGTGCGGTCGAGCTCGGCGAGGAGGCGGGGCTCGTCGGTGATCGTGGTGTCGGTCATCGGCGGCATCGGCAGCCGGCGCACCAGCGCCTGCCTCCGCTCCCGGGGCAGCCCGGCCAGCAGCACCTTGCCGGAAGCGGTGCTGTGCGGGTGCACGTGCCGACCCACCTCCGCGAACATGCGGAGGCTGTGCGGGGAGGGCACCTGGGCGACGTACACCACGTCGTCGCCCTCGAGCACCGAGAGGTTGGCGGTCTCCCCGGTCGCCTCCACCAGCCGGGCCAGGTAGGGACGGGCGCTGTGGGCGATGGCCCGCTGGGCGGCGTCGCCCAGGCGCAGCGCCGCCGCCCCGAGCGAGTACTTCCGCGTGGGGTCGTGCCGGACGTAGCCCCGGCCCTGCAGGCTGCGCAGCAGCCGGTGGGCGGTGCCCTGGGGCAGCCCGGTGAGGGCGGCCACCTCGCCAACCCCCACCGGGCTCGCGGCGGCGGCCAGCGCCTCCAGCAGGTCCAGGGCCCGGTCGACCGACTGGACGGGGCCGGGAGACAGCGTGCGCTTCTCGGTGCTCATCGTGCTCCTCCCTGCCCCGTCCTCGGCGGTCCCTGCTGGTTCGGCGTCAGCCGCCGGTGAGCTGCTTGGCCTGGTCGATCACCAAGATGATCGAGAAGCCGCCGTAGAACAGCACGGCCCAGCCCAGCACCACGAGCCGTCCGCCCTTGAGCCCGATCTCGGCCGGCAGGGTGAACTTGTTGAGCTGGATGAGCAGCACCGAGTAGACGAACATCACCAGGCCGTTCAGCGAGGAGGCGATGACCAGCAGGATGATCGGCTGGGTGACACCGGACAGCAGGATGATCGAGCCGAACGCGATCTCCAGCCAGACGACGGTGAAGTACAGCTTGCTCTCCGACCACTTCCGGCTGTCCTTGAGCAGACCGGTCTTCAGCACGTCGGCGGTGATCCGGCCGACCATGTCGAGCACGGCCAGGTTGGTCGAGAACAGCACGACCGTGCCGATCAGCCAGAACGTGGTCGCCAGCCAGGAGCCCTGCGCGTCACCGAGCGCCTCGCCCTGCACCCGGATGAAGTCGAAGCTCTCCGCGGGGACACCACGCTCGACGGTGACATACGTGAGCGCCATGAACACGAACAGCGTGACCGCGCCGATCACGAAGAAGGTCGTGAACTGCTCCCGGTGCGCGAGCTTCCACCAGGCGTTCCAGCGTCGCATGTTCTCGGCGTCCCGCTTGAAGAAGTAGCCGGTCGTCGGGGCGGCGATCTCCTCGCCGGTGAACGGCGAGACCACCTTGGGCAGCCGGGCGCCCATGCCCAGGCCCTTGTCTCGCATCCAGTTGGACTGGGCCAGGTTCATCGCCCCGCCGGCGCCCGCGAACGCGATCGCGCCCAGCAGCGTGGCGGCCCCGATCTTGTCGATGCCATCGGGGATCTGGTCGACCGACACGAAGCCGCTGGCCAGCGCGCTGTAGCCGTCACCGCCGACGAGGAAGAACATGGCGTAGAGGACGAAGAGCACGATCAGCGCGACCATGAAGAACTGGATCTTCTCCACGGTCTGGTAGACCACCGGCGACACGGTCAGCACCGCGCCGATCAGCACCAGCACCCCGATGGTGATGTAGGGGATGGCTTCGGCGGAGAACCCCAGCGCGAAGCTGAGCGTCGTGGTGCCGCCGGTGGCCCAGCCGGGCCACGCCCACGGGATGACCGTCATCGCGATGAACAGCAGGCCCCAGGGCTTCCACAACCGGGTGAAGCCGGTCACCGCTGTCTCTCCCGTGGCCAGCGTGTACCGCTCGATCTCCATGTTGAGGAAGTACTGCGTGAGCACCCCGAGCAGGGTCAGCCACACCAGGGTGAGGCCGACCTGCGAGGTGATGTAGGGCCAGAGCACGAACTCCCCCGACCCGATGGCTCCGGCCAGCAGCAGCACGCTGGGACCGAGCACCTTCTTCAGCGGAACCGGCTCCGGAAGGTCCGCGTAGAGCGCCGGCGCGACGTGCTTGCTGGGCAGCTCGTGCGCGACGTCCCCCCGGCCAACCTGTTCGGTCTCGGACATGGTCATACTCCTTTGGTGGGTGGATCGGGGAGGCCTGCCCCCCGGAGCGAGGCGTCGAGCAGCTCGACGGTGTGCACCAGCCGCATGGGGTGACCCGAGCGCTCGATGGCGGAGGCGACCTGCATCAGGCAGCCGGGGTTGGCGGTGACCAGGAGATCGGCGCCCGGTGGCGACGATGTTGGCGGCCTTGCGGTCGCCCGAGCTCGCGGGCCGGCTCGGGGTTGAGGATGTTGTAGATCCCGGCCGAGCCGCAGCAGACCTCGGCCTCGGCGATCTCGCGCAGCTGCGACGCCGGGGATCGCCCGCGAGCAGCGCGCGCGGCTGGCTGCGCACCCCCTGGGCGTGCCCGAGGTGGCACGCGTCGTGGTAGGCGACGGTGGCCTCGAGCGGGTGCCGCGGTGGCGACCGGTCCGAGCTCGACGAGCACCTCGGAGATGTCGCGCACCTTCTCCGCGAACGCGCGGGCCCGCTCGGCGTACTGCGGGTCGTCGGCGAGCAGGTCGGCGTACTCCTTCATCGTCGAGCCGCAGCCGGCGGCGTTCACGACGATCCGCTCGACGCCCTGCGCCGTCGAAGGCGTCGACGAGCGCCCGGGCGTAGTCCTGGGCCTCCGGCCTCGCGGCCGTTGTGCACCGACAGCGCCCCGCAGCAGCCCTGGTCGCGGCGGGATCGACGACGTCGCAGCCCTCGGCCGGCCAGCACCCGCGCGGTGGCGGCGTTGACGCCGGGGAAGAACTCGCCCTGCACGCAGCCGGTGAGCATGCCCGACCACCGCGCGGCGCGGTCCGCGGCGGGCACCCGCTCGGGCACCTGTCTCCGCGCTTGGCGCAGCGCGCGGCGCCAGGCTCTCCATCGCCGCCAGCTGCGGGGCGATCCGGTCGAGCAGGCCGGCTGCGGCGCACCAGCCGCTCCAGCCCGGTAGCGCTGGTAGGCCGCGCAGCGGGCCGCGCAGCACGCCGCAGCCGGCGCGGGTGCGGGAACAGCGCGAAGATCGGCGCCCCGCAGCGCCCGGTCGCGCGGCGGGTCGCTCGTGCCGGCGCTCGACCTGGGCGCGGGTGGCCTCGATGAGCTTGTCGTACTGCACGCCCGGACGGGCAGGCGGTCACGCAGGCCATGCAGCCGAGGCAGCGCGTCGAAGTGCTGCACCATCGAGTCGGTCATCGGCTCGCCCTCGAGCCCCTGCCTTCATCAGGTAGATGCGGCCCGCGCGGCGAGTCCATCTCCTCGCCCCACAGCGCGTAGGTCGGGCAGGTCGGCAGGCAGAACCCGCAGTGCACGCAGTCGCCGACCAGCGCCGCGTCGGGCGGGTGGTGCTCGTCGAAGGCGCCGGCGCCCGGCGTGCCGAGGCTGACCGGTGCCCGGGTCTCGGTCCGGGCCGTGTCCGCCGGTGCGTGCGTCATCAGATCCCTCCCACGAATCGGCCGGGCGCGAGGCGGTGCTCGGGGTCGAACTGGTCCTTGACCCGCCGCATCAGGTCCAGCGCGGGGACCGGCCCCCAGGCGTCGACGGCCTGCCTTGACCTCGGCCGGGGCGTCCAGCACGACGACCGCGCCGCCGCGCCGGGTGCAGGCGCGCGCGCAGCACGTCGACGACCGGCCGACCGCGTCGGCGTCGGCGCCGGCGGCAAGCGCCGCGTAGAGCACCCCGGCGCCCGCAGGAGCCGCGCAGGTGCCGACCGGCGCCGGCGGCAGTCGCGGGCGGCGGCCAGCACCTCGCCGAGGCCGGACAGCGCGAACGTGAGCTTGAGCGCGACCGCGCGGTCGTCGCCGGCGGCCTCGACGGGCCACGGGTAGCGACGCCCAGCCGTCGGGCGGCTCCCGGTCGCCGCGGCGTCACCGCCGAGCAGGCCAGCACCGTGCCGCCGCGCGCCCGTCCACGCCCGCCTCCGTGCCCTCGAGCAGCACCGACAGCGTGCCGGCGCCGTCGGCGGCCGGTCGACCTCGACGGCGCCGGGCACGACCTGGCGTGCACGCGACCACGACCTGCGCGAGCCGGCGGCGTCGGCGCCGGTCGGCGACCGCGACCGTGACGTAGCGCCGGGCGGCCGGGCAGCGGGTGCAGCCGGAACGACGCGCCTCGGTGACGACGCCCGAGGGTGCCGAAGGACCCGATGCAGGAGCTTGCCGAGGTCGTAGCCCGCGACGTTCTTCACGACGCGGCCGCCGGCCTTGGCGACGATGCCGTCGGCCGCGCACCACGGTGCACGCCGATGAGCAGGTCGCGCAGCGGTGCCGGTGGCGACCCGGGCCGGGCCGCTGGTCCCGGTGACCAGCGAGCCGCCGACGCTGGCGCCCGGGAACGGTCTCGTCGAGCGCGAGCCGCTGGTCCGCCGGCGGCCACGGTGCGCCTGCACCTCGGCCAGCGGCGGTGCCCGCCTCGGCCTCCACGATGAGGTCGCCGGCCGCGTGGTCGAGCACCCGGTCCATGCCGGCAGAGGTCGAGCACGAGGTCGACGTGCTCCGGCGGCCGGCCCCAGGTCATCTTGGTGCCGCGGCCGCGGGCCACGACGGCCAGGCCGTGGGCGGCGGCCGCGCGCAGCACCTCGGCCACCTCCGCGGTCGAGGTCGGCGCGGGCGACCGCCGCGGGGGGACGCCGTCGACGGCGTCGGCGGTCCGGCGTCGCGACCGCCTCGCAGGCCGAGGCGACGGCCTGCCGGGCGCGTCTCGTCGAGCTGCCGCGTCGTAGCCGAGATCGGCGCCATCAGAAGACCTCCGCCAGGCCGGCCTCCTGCCAGCGGGTGCGCGCCCTTGTGCCGGCCCGGGACCTCACCGCACAGCCGCGGCGTCGGGAAGACCTTGCCGGGGTTGGCGATCCCGTCGGGGTCGAAGGCGCAGCGGACCAGCTGCATGGTGTCGAGGTCGTCGTCGGTGAACATCCGCGGCATGTAGGCCGCCTTGTCGACGCCGACCCCGTGCTCGCCGGTGATCGACCCGCCGTGGCCGATGCAGAGGTCGAGGATCGCGCCGCTGACCTTCTCGGCCGCCTCGCCGGCGCCCGTCGATCCGCGTCGTCGAAGAGCACCAGCGGGTGCAGGTTGCCGTCGCCGGCGTGGAAGACGTTGGCCACCCGGACCCCGGACGACTCGGAGAGCTCGGCGATCGCGCGCAGCACCTCGGGCAGCGCGGTGCGCGGGATCACGCCGTCCTGGACGATGTAGTCGGGGCTGATCCGGCCGACCGCGGCGAACGCCGACTTGCGGCCCTTCCAGATCAGCGCCCGCTCGTCGGCGTCGGTCGGCGACCCGGAGCTCGAACGCGCCGGTGCTCCCGGCAGAGCCGCTCCACCTGCGTCGAACTCCGTGGTCGACCTCCGCCGCCGGCGCCGTCCAGCTCGATGACGAGCACGGCACCGGCGCCGGCGGGGTAGTCGCAGTGCACGGCCGCCTCGGCGGCCTCGATCGCGAGGGCGTCCATCATCTCGATGGCCGCCGGGCACGATGCCGGCGCCGATGATCGCGGACGTCGCGGCGCCGGCCTCGTCGGTGGAGGCGAACCCGGCCAGCAGCGTGCGGCACGTCCTCCGGCAGCCGGACCAGCCGCACGGTGACGGCGGTGACGATGCCGAGCGTGCCCTCGGAGCCGACGACCGCGCCGAGCAGGTCGTAGCCGGGCGCGTCGGGCGCGGCGCCGCCGAGCTGGACCACGTCGCCGTGCGGGCGTGACGAGCTCGGCGCCCAGGACGTGGTTGGTGGTGAAGCCGTACTTCAGGCAGTGCGCGCCGCCGGAGTTCTCCGCGAGGTTGCCGCCGATCGAGCAGATCTGCTGGCTGCGACGGGTCGGGCGCGTAGTAGTAGCCGTCCGGGGTGCGCCGCGCGGGTGACGTCGAGGTTGATCACCCCGGGCTCGACGACGGCCCGCTGGTCCTGCGCGGCGGACCTCGCGGATCGCCCGCATCCGCGAGGTGACGACCAGCACGCCGTCGGCGCGCGGCAGCGCGCCGCCCGACAGCCCGGTGCCCGAGCCGCGGGCCACGAACGGCACGCCGTGCTCGGCGCAGGCGCGGACGACCGCGGCCAGCTGCTCGCGTGTCCTCGGGCAGCACCACCAGCGCCGGGGTGACCTGGTAGTGGGCCAGCCCGTCGCACTCGTAGGTGCGCAGCCGGGCGCGGTCGGTGATGACCCCGTCCGCCGGGAGCAGCCCGCGGGCCACGGCCGCGACCGCGTCGACGGCCTCCTGCCGGGCCCGGTCGGCGGCGGCGGTCGGCGCCGGTCGCCTCGGTCGCCTCCGGCGGGGTCGGTCCGGGGACCGGCCCGGCCGAGTCCGTGGTCCCGTGGGTGCCGCTGCATGGCCGGGTCAGGGCATCCGCTCGTAGGCCGGCAGGGTCAGGAAGTCCGGGTAGTCGTCGGCCAGCGCCATCTCGGTGAACGTCGCCCGGGCGTCGTCCCAGCGACCCGTCGCGTAGGCCTCCTCGCCGACCGGTCGCTCGATCTCGCCATCTCGTCCTCGATGATCTGCTCGACGAGCTCGCGGGTGACCCGGTCGACCGTCGGCGAGCTCGACGTCGTTGTGCAGCCACTGCCACACCTGGCTGCGCGAGATCTCGGCGGTGGCGGCGTCCTCCATCAGGTTGTTGATGCCGACGGCGCCGCTGCCGCGCAGCCACGACTCGACGTACTGGATGCCGACGCTGATGTTGCTGCGCAGCCCCTCCTCGGTGACCTCCCCCGGGGTGGACCGCGACGTCGAGCAGCTGCGTCGGCGGTGACCGTGCACGTCCTCGCGCAGCTTGTCGAGCTGGTTGGGCCGGTCGCCGAGCACCTGGTCGAACACCTCCTGGCAGACCTCGACCATGCCGGGGTGCGCGACCCAGGAGCCGTCGAAGCCGTCGCCGGCCTCGCGGGTCTTGTCGTCGGTGACCTTCGCGAAGGCGACCGCGTTGACCTCCTGGTCCTTGCTCGGGATGAACGCCGCCATGCCGCCGATCGCGTGCGCGCCGCGCTTGTGGCAGGTGCGCACCAGCAGCTCGGTGTAGGCGCGCATGAACGGCACCGTCATCGTCACCGAGTTGCGGTCCGGGCAGCAGGAACTCGTCGCCCGCGGGTGCGGAAGGTCTTGATGACGCTGAACATGTAGTCCCAGCGGCCGGCGTTGAGGCCGGCGGAGTGCTCGCGCAGCTCGTAGAGGATCTCCTCCATCTCGAACGCGGCCGGGTAGGTCTCGATCAGCACGGTCGCCCGGATCGTGCCGCGCGGGATGCCGAGGAAGTCCTGGGCGAGGTTGAACGCGTCGTTCCAGAGCCGGGCCTCGAGGTGGGACTCCATCTTCGGCAGGTAGAAGTACGGGCCCCGGCCGCGGTCGATCTGCTTCTGCCCGCACGCTGGTGAGGTAGAGCGCGAAGTCGACCAGCCCGCCCGAGACCGGCGCTCGCCGTCGACGAGGATGTGCTTCTCGGGCAGGTGCCAGCCGCGCGGGCGGACCACGATGGTGGCCAGCTCCTCGTCGGGCTTGAGGGCGTAGGTCTTGCCCTCGGCGCTGGTGAAGTCGATGCGTCCGGTCGATGGCGTCGCGCAGGTTGAGCTGGCCGCCGATGACGTTCTCCCACAGCGGGGTGTTGGCGTCCTCGTGGTCGGCCAGCCAGACCCGGGCGCCGGAGTTCAGCGCGTTGATGGTCATCTTCCGGTCGGTCGGGCCGGTGATCTCGACCCGCCGGTCGACCAGGCCCGGCGCCGGGTCGGCCACCCGCCAGGAGTCGTCCTCGCGGATCGTGCGCGGTCTCCGCGCAGGAAGTCCAGGGTGCCGCCGGCGGCGAGCGTCGCCGACCCGCTCCTGCCGGGCGGCCAGCAGCTCGCTGCCGGCGCCCGCTCGAGCTCGCGGTGCAGCAGCGCGATCAGCTCGAGGGCCTCCGGGGTGAGGATCTCGTCGAACCGGTCGTGCATCGGGCCGGTGATCTCGATGCCGTCGGGGGTGTCCATGAGGGTGGTCGCTCTCCTTCTCCGCCTGCTCCGCCGCTGTGTGCCGGGGCCGTCTTCACGGATATTCCACATCGTGGAATCAATCTTCTGCTCCCCGGAACCCTAAAACGAAGGTGAGCGCGATCACAATGCCTGCGCCGGGATTTCTCGCACCCGATCTCCGCCCGCGTCTCGGATGTGCCCGGGCGTCGGCGCTTCATGCCGGACGCCGGCTCGGTCGCTGCGCTCAGCCGACGAGGATGACGTGCAGGGTGCGCGGGCCGTGCACGCCCTCGACCCGGTCGAGCTCGATGTCGCTGGTGGCGGACGGGCCGCTGATCCAGGTCTGCGGGTGGCCGTCGTACGCCGCCGTGCCCAGCAGCGCGACCGCCTCGGGCACGTCCGGCACCACCTGCTCGGCCCGGACCACGCAGACGTGCAGGTCGGGCACCAGCGACAGCGCGCGGCGCCCCTCGGCGGGACCGTGGGTGAGCACGATGGTCCCGGTCTCGGCGATCGCGACGGTCGCGGCGGTGACCACCGCGTCGCACTCGTCGAGCTCGGCGGCGGAGAGCCCCGGGTCGGCGACGCCCGGCACGTCCCACGGCAGCTCCGGTGCCAGCACGACGCGGGCGCCGGTCGGCAGCGCGGTCGCCACGGTGCGGATGACGTCCTCGGGGGCGCACCTGGTCACGGTGGCCCGGTAGTCCTCCACCCGGTCCACGAAGCGGGCGAGCCGGCCGTCGGCGGCCGCCCGGGACCGGTACCCCCGCGGCACGTGCACCGTCGACGTGTCCGCCCCGGCGAGGGCCGCCCGGACCCGCCCAGGATCTCCTCGCGTGCAGTGGTCGGGTGGGTCGTCGGGTCAGTCATCGATGCCCCCGTCGGTGCGGCGCCACCAGGCGCGGAACGACTCGACCGGTGGGGCCGGCAGGTCCCGGGCCTCGGTCCAGCGCGCGCCCGGCCCCGGCAGCCGGGACAGCACCGTCCGACCGCCCGGGGCGCGGTGCCGCGCGAAGCGCTGCACCGCCCGGCCCACCAGCCCGGAGACGCGCTCCGCGCCCCGCAGCCGGGGCGCCGACCCCAGCACCCAGGCGGCCCCGCGCATGGCCAGCGCCTCCGGCTTGGCCGGCAGACGCCGGGAACCGGAGGCGGGACGGTGGGCGTCGACCACCTGGGCCCGCAGGTCGACGAGGACCGACGGGATGTCGATCCGGACCGGGCAGGCATCGAAGCAGGCGCCGCACAGCGTCGAGGCGTAGGGCAGCGAGTCGGTCTGCTCGTCGACGCCCACCCCGCGCAGCAGCGGGTTGAGGATCGCGCCGATCGGCCCCGGGTAGACCGAGCCGTAGGCGTGCCCGCCGGTGCGCTCGTAGACCGGGCAGACGTTGAGGCACGCCGAGCAGCGGATGCAGCGCAGCGCCTGCCGGCCGACCTCGTCGGCGAGCGCGCCGGTGCGGCCGTTGTCGAGCAGCACCACGTGCACCTGCTGCGGACCGTCGGCCACCCCGTCGGTGCCGTGCACCCCGGTCCAGGTCGAGGTGTAGGGGTTCATCCGCTCGCCCGTGGAGGAGCGCGGCAGCAGCTGCAGGAAGACGTCGAGGTCCGCGTAGGTCGGGACCACCTTCTCGATGCCGACCACCGACACCAGGATCTCCGGCAGGGTCAGGCACATCCGGCCGTTGCCCTCGGACTCGACGACGACGAGCGTGCCCGTCTCGGCGACCGCGAAGTTGGCGCCGGAGACGGCCATCCGGGCGCGCAGGAACTTCTCCCGCAGGTGCAGGCGCGCCGCCTCCGCGAGCCGCGCCGGCTCGTCGGTCAGGTCCGGCGGGGCCGGCCGGCCGGCGTCCGCCATCGACCGCTGGAAGATCTCCTTGATCTCCGCGCGGTTGCGGTGGATCGCCGGCACCAGGATGTGGGAGGGCAGGTCGTCGCCGAGCTGGACGATCAGCTCGGCGAGGTCGGTCTCCCACGCGGCGATGCCGTCGGCGGCCAGCGCCTCGTTGAGCCCGATCTCCTGGGTGGCCATCGACTTGACCTTGACGACCTCGTCGACGCCGTGTCTGCTGCGCGACCCGGGAGACGACCCGGCAGGCCTCCTCGGCGTCCCGGGCCCAGTGCACGGTCGCGCCCGCGCGCGGTGAGCGCCGCCTCGAGCTCGAGCAGGTGCGTGTCGAGGTGCCGCAGGGTGTCGTCCTTGATCGCGGCACCCGCCAGGCGCAGCTCCTCCCAGTCCTGCGACCTCGCCGACGACGTCGAGCCGCTTGCCCCGGATCGTGCCGGTGGCGTGCGCGAGGTTGGCCCGCAGCTGGGTGTCCGCCAGCGCGGTGCGGGCCGCCGACGGGAACGCCGGCATCCCCACGAACGTCGCGCCGTGTCGAGACCGACTCAGCCCGACCCCTCGGTCGAGCCCCGGGTGGTCGAGCCTGTCGAGACCACTCAGCCCACCCCCTCGGTCGCCGCCAGCACCTCGGCCAGGTGCATCACCCGGACGCCGGACCGCTGCCGGGACAGCATCCCGCCGATGTGCATCAGGCACGAGGAGTCGCCGGCGACCAGCACCTCCGCGCCCGAGGACGACGCACGTTGCGGGCCTTGTCCGCGCCCATCGCCACCGAGGTGTCGGCGTTCTTCACCGCGAACGTGCCGCCGAACCCGCAGCACGAGTCGGCGGCCGGCAGCTCGGCGAGCCGGATCCCGCGCACCGCGCGCAGCAGCGACAGCGGCCGGTCCCCCACGGCCAGCATCCGCAGGGAGTGGCAGGTCGGGTGGTAGGTCACCGTGTGCGGGAACGACGCGCCCACGTCGGTCACCTCGAGCACGTCGACGAGGAACTCCGAGAGCTCGTAGGACCCGCGGTCCCAGGTCGGCCACCGCCGTCGCGAGGCCGTCGTCGCCCGAGCGGCGCGCGACGATGCCGTGCTGGTGCCGCGCGGAGCCGGCGCACGAGCCCGACGGCGTGACGATCGTAGTCGTAGCCGGCGAACGCGTCGACGAAGGCGCGCACCACCGGCACTGCCTCGTCGAGGTAACCGGTGTTGACCATCGGCTGCCCGCAGCAGGTCTGCGCCTCGGGGAACTCCACGTCGACCCCGAGGCGGCGCAGCAGCCGCACGACCGCCTTCCCCGCGTCGGGGAAGAGCGCGTCGTTGAGGCACGTCACCATCAGCGCCACCCGCATGCGGGTCACCTTCGCACGTTTTCGACGGTCGAGCGCGGCCCGCCGGCCGGTCCGCTCGTCAGCCGCGCCTCCGCGGCGTCCCAGTCCCCGAGGTCCTCGGGCTCGTGGCGGACCAGGTCGTGGGTCTCCCGCACCAGCGCCCGCATCGCGGCCAGGTCGGGCAGGTCGGCGCCGAGCGCCCGGGCCTGCACCAGCACGTTGCCCAGCGCGGCCGCCTCCACCGGGCCGGCCAGCACCGGTACGCCGCACGCGGCGGCCGTCAGCCGGCACAGCAGCTCGTTGCGGGCCCCGCCGCCGACGACGTGCACGACCTGACACGTCGACGCCCGAGAGCGCGCCGGCCTGCCGGACGCACGCGGCGGTAGGCGAGCGCGAGGCTGTCGAGGATGCAGCGCACGACCGCGCCGGGCGTCGACGGCACCGGCTGGCCGGTCGCCTCGCACGCGTCGGCGATGCGTGCCGCCATGTCGCCCGGGGGCAGGAACTCCGGCGTCTCCAGGTCGACCACCGAGCGTGAGCGGCAGCGGTCTCCGCAGCGGACTCGAGCAGCACCGCCAGGTCGTGCGTCTCGGCCCGCGAGGCCCAGGTGCGGACCGCCTCGGACAGCACCCACAGGCCGGATGACGTTGCGCAGGAAGCGGATCGTCCGGTCGACACCGCCCTCGTTGGTGAAGTCCGCGGCCCGGGCGGCCTCGGTCAGCACCGGCTCGTCGAGCTCGACGCCGACCAGCGACCAGGTGCCCGAGGAGACGTAGGCGGCCCGCTCGCGGTCGAGGAACGGCACCGCGACGACAGCGGAGGCGGTGTCGTGGGAGCCGACCGCGACGACCGGCGTGCCCGCCGGCAGGCCCAGGTCGTCCGCGACGTCCGGCAGCAGCGGCCCGACGGTCGTCCCGGGGTCGCGCAGCGGCGGCAGGATCCGGGCCGGGACGCCCACGCGCTCGGCGAGCGACGCCGCCCAGGTGCGGGCCCGGACGTCGTACAGCTGCGTGGTGGAGGCGTTGGTGCGCTCGGCGCCGATGGCGCCGGTGAGCCAGTAGGCGAGCAGGTCGGGGACCAGCAGCATCGTCTCCGCGCCGGGCAGCAGCTCCGGGGAGGAGACGAGCTGGTAGAGGGTGTTGAACGGCAGCTGCTGCAGGCCGGTCGTGGCGTAGAGCTCCCGCTCGGGGACGACCTCGACGACGCGCTCGCGCACGCCGTCGGTGCGCGCGTCGCGGTGGGAGACGGGGTTGCCCAGCAGGGCACCCGAGGGGCCGAGCAGGCCGTAGTCGACCGCCCACGAGTCGATCCCGATCGCGTCGACCGGCCCGCCCGCCGCGGCGGCCCGGAGCCCGGCCAGGGTCTCGCGGTAGAGGCCGAGCACGTCCCAGTAGCAGCGTGCCGCCGACCCGCACCGGCCCGTTGCCGAACCGGTGCACCTCCTCGAGCTCGAGCCGGCCCTCGCCGACGGTGCCGACCATGACCCGCCCGCTCGTGGCGCCGAGGTCGACCGCGGCGACGCGGAGCGGGCGGGGCCGAGGCGGGGACCCCGCCGGGCTCATCGCAGGAAGCCCGCCGCCACCCCGGCGTCCACCGGGATGTGCAGCCCGGTCGTGTGGGACAGCTCCCCGGCGGTCAGCGCGAACACGGCGTTGGCGACGTGCTCGGGGAGCACCTCGCGCTTGAGGATCGTGCGCTGCGCGTAGAAGGCACCCAGGTCCTTCTCCTCCACGCCGTAGACCGCGGCCCGCTGCGCACCCCAGCCCTTGGCGAAGATGCCGGACCCGCGGACCACGCCGTCGGGGTTCACCCCGTTGACCCGGATGCCGTGCTCGCCGAGCTCGGCCGCCAGCAGCCGCACCTGGTGGGCCTGGTCGGCCTTGGCCGCTCCGTAGGCGAGGTTGTTCGGGCCGGCGAACACCGAGTTCTTCGAGGAGATGTAGACGATGTCGCCGCCCATCCGCTGCTCGACCATCACCCCGGCTGCGGCGCGGGAGACGAGGAACGAGCCCTTCGCCATCACGTCGTGCTGCAGGTCCCAGTCCCTCTCGGTGGTCTCGAGCAGCGGCTTGGAGATCGACAGGCCGGCGTTGTTGACCACCAGGTCGAGGCCGCCGAAGGCCAGCGCGGCCGCGTCGACGGCGGCCCGGACGGCGTCGGCGTCGGTGACGTCGGCGACGACCGCGATCGCCTTGTCCTCGTGGCCGGTGCCCCCGTTGATCTGCGCGGCCACCTCGCGCGCACCGTCGCCGTCCAGGTCGGCGACGACCACGCAGGCCCCCTCGGCCCCGAGCCGCTCGGCGACCGCCCGGCCGATGCCGGAGCCGGCCCCGGTGACAAGCGCGACCCGGCCGGCCAGCGGCTTGGGCCTGGGCATCCGCTGGAGCTTGGCCTCCTCGAGCGACCAGTACTCGATGCGGAACTTCTCGACTCTCGTCGATCGGGGCGTACGTCGAGACGGCCTCGGCGCCGCGCATCACGTTGACGGCGTTGACGTAGAACTCGCCGGCCACCCGGGCGGTCTGCTTGTCCCGGCCGAAGGAGAACATGCCGACACCGGGGACCAGCACGATCGCCGGGTCGGCACCGCGCAGGGCCGGGCTGTCGGCGGTCGCGTGCCGGTCGTAGTAGGCGGCGTACTCCTCGCGGTAGGCGACGTGCAGCTCCTTGAGCCGGAGGACCACGTCCTCCAGCGGTGCGGTGCCCGGGAGGTCGAGGACCATCGGCCGGACCTTGGTGCGCAGGAAGTGGTCGGGGCAGGAGGTGCCGAGCTCCGCGAGCGGCTGCAGCTTCTCCCGGGCCAGGAAGTCGAGGACGACGTCGCTGTCGGTGAAGTGCCCCAGCTGCGGGGTGTCGGTGGACGCGAGCCCACGGACCACCGGAGCCAGCGCCGCCGCGCGGGCCCGCCGCTCCTGCTCGGGCAGGGGCTCGAAGCCCGGCACGACCGCGCCGAAGGGCTCGGCCTTGCCGTGCGAGGAGAGGAACTGCTCGGCGGTCCGGATGATCTCCAGCGAGTTGCGCTCGCACTCCTGCGAGGTGTCGCCCCATGCGGTGATGCCGTGGCCGCCGAGGATGACGCCGATGGCGTGCGGGTTGCTCCGCTTGACCTCGGCGATGTCGAGGCCGAGCTGGAAGCCCGGGCGCCGCCAGTCGACCCAGGCGACCCGGTCGCCGAAGCACTCCTTGGTCAGCGCCTGCCCGTCGGCGGCGGTGGCCAGCGCGATCCCGGAGTCCGGGTGCAGGTGGTCGATGTGCGCGGCGTCGACGAGCCCGTGCATCGCGGTGTCGATCGAGGGGGCCGCCCCGCCGCGGCCGTGGAGGCAGTAGTCGAAGGCGGCGACCATCTCGTCCTCGCGCTCGACGCCGGGGTAGACGTCGACGAGGGCACGCAGCCGGTCGAGGCGCAGCACGGCCAGGCCGGACTCGGTCAGCGTGCCGAGGTCGCCGCCGGAGCCCTTCACCCAGAGCAGCTCGGTGGGCTCGGAGGTGACCGGGTCGGTGACGGTGCCCTTGGCCGAGGTGTTGCCGCCGGCGTAGTTGGTGTTGCGCGGGTCGGCCCCGAGGCGGTTCGACCGCTCGATCGAGCTCCCCGGGTGTGGTGTCGCTCTGCGTCGTCACGTTCAGCTCCATCCTGCCTGCTCGCCGCCCACGCGGGCGGCCTCGATCTCGTCCTGGTAGCCGCTGTCGAGGTAGGCGCGCATCGGGTCCGCGGGCAGCCCGCGCTCCTCGCGCCAGGCCTCGAGGTCGCGTCGTACGTCGGTGTAGAACGCGTCCATGAAGATCTCGTTGGCGCGCAGCACGTCACCGTCGCTGCGAGCCGCGTCGAGAGCCGCGGTGTCGAGCAGGAGCGCGCGGGCGGTCATCTCCTGCACGTTGAGCACCGACCGGATCTGGCCGGGGATCTTCTTCTCGATGTTGTGGCACTGGTCGAGCATCAGCGCGGTCTCGCTGCCCTCGCCGTACCCGCCGCCGCGCACCACCTCGACGAGGATCCGGAACAGCTGGAACGGGTCGGCCGCCCCGACGATGAGGTCGTCGTCGGCGTAGAAGCGGCTGTTGAAGTCGAACGAGCCGAGCTTCCCGAGGCGCAGCAGCTGGGCGACGATGAACTCGATGTTGGTCCCCGGCGCGTGGTGGCCGGTGTCCAGGCAGACCATCGCCTTCGGTCCGAGGGCGGCCACGTGCACGTAGGACGTGCCCCAGTCCGGGACGTCGGTGTGGTAGAACGCCGGCTCGAAGAACTTGTACTCCAGCACCAGCCGCTGGTCCTCACCGAGCCGGTCGTAGATCGTCCGGAGCCCCTCCGCGAGCCAGTCCTGCCGGGCGCGGATGTCGCCCTGGCCGGGGTAGTTGGTGCCGTCGGCGAGCCAGATCTTGAGGTCCCGCGAGCCCGTCTGGTCCATCACGTCGATGCAGGCGAGGTTGTGCTCGACGGCCTTCCGCCGGACCGCCGGGTCGGCGTGGGTGAGGCTGCCGAGCTTGTAGTCGTCGTCCTGGAACGTGTTGGAGTTGATCGTGCCGAGCCGGACCCCGTGGTCCTCGGCGTAGGCGCGGAGCTTGCCGAAGTCGTCGACCAGGTCCCACGGGATGTGCAGCGCCACCGACGGCGCGAGGCCGGTGAAGCGGTGCACGGCCGCGGCGTCGGCGATCTTCTCCTCCACCGTCCGGGGCGTGCCCGGGCTGCCGAACACCTTGAACCGGGTGCCGGAGTTGCCGTAGGCCCAGGACGGCACCTCGATGGCCAGGTGCTCGAGCCGGCCGCTCACGGCCTGGAAGCTGCTCATCTCACTCATCTCGTCTCACTCGTCGTTCTGCTGCTGGTCCGGCAGCGCCGCCAGCTGGTCCTCGAGGTGGAAGACCTCCTCCAGCCGGACGAAGCCCGTGTCCGGTCGCGCGTCACCGAGCTCCACGAAGAGCTCGCTCATCTCGGCCTGCCAGCGGGCGTTCACCTCGGTCCGGGCCATGCCTTCCCGCGCGTCCTCCAGCGACGGCGTCTCGACGTACCCGATCAGGAGCCCGTCGTCGCGGAGGAACAGCGAGTAGTTGTGCCAGCCGGTGCCGGCCAGCGCCCGCAGCATCTCGGGCCACACCGCCGCGTGGCGGGCCTTGTACTCGTCGATCCGGTCCGGCTTGACCTGGAGCTGGAAGCACACGCGTTCCATGGGTCCCTCCCCAACGACTCGTCCGCGGTCCCCGGGCGGTCGGGCCCGTCGAGACCCGTTCTCGACGGGCCCGGCCGGCCGCGGGGCGACGCCTCAGAAGTCGAAGTCGTCGATGTTGGACTCGTCGTAGACGAACGGGTCACCGAGGAGCACCGATCCGTCCTCCTCGACGGTGTACTCGCCGAGCTCGCCCGCCTCGAAGCTGTCGCCGGGGTTGCCCTCGATCTCGCCGCTGACCAGGGCGTTCGCGGCGAAGGCCGCGAGGTAGCCGAGGTCCTCGGGGTTCCACAGCGCGAACGCCGTCACGGTGCCGTCCTTGACGTACTCGCGCATCTGGTTGGGGGTGCCGAGGCCGGTCAGCGCGACCTCGCCCTTGCGGTCGGAGTCGGACAGGTAGCGCGCGGCGGCGGCGATGCCGACGGTGGTCGGCGAGATGATGCCCTTCAGGTCCGGGTGGGACTGCAGCAGGGCCGCGGTCTGGTCGAAGGACTTCTGGTCGTCGTCGTCGCCGTAGACGACGTCGACGAGCTCGAGGTCGGCGTAGTCCGGGTTGGACTCCAGCTCGGCCTCCATCATCTCGATCCACGCGTTCTGGTTGGTCGCGTTGGCGCTGGCCGACAGCACGGCGATCTCGCCGGACCCGCCGGTCTGCTCCGCGATCAGCTCGAGCTGCACCTTGGCGATGCCCTCGGCGGTCGCCTGGTTGACGAACAGGTCGCGGCAGTCGGCCTCGGTGTCGGAGTCGAAGGTGACGACGCTGCTCCCGGCGTCGCGCGCCTGGTTGAGCGCGTCGCAGATCGCCGTCGGGTCGTTCGCCGAGACGATCAGCGCGCTGACGCCCTGCTGCGCGGCGGTGTTGATGTACTGCACCTGGGCGTCGGGGCTCGCCTCCTGCGGACCGACCTCCTCCAGGTCGACGCCGAGCTCCTCCACGGCCGCCTTGGCCCCGGACGTGCTGGTGTCGAAGTACGGGTTGCCGAGGTTCTTGGGCAGCATCGTGATGGAGACGCTGTCCTCGCCGCCGTCACCGGACCCCGTGTCGGGGTCGTTCCCGCCGCAGGCGGTGAGGACCATCGCGCCGCCGAGGACCAGGGCCGCGAATGCGGACACCCGCTTGGAGTGCAACTTCATTGGTTCTACCTCTCCTTGGTTCCCACGCCGGACGGCGCGTTCTGAGGGGACGGGCCCCGCTTGTTCCGCCTGGCGGCGATGGCCGAGAACCACGCCAGGACGCTGGTGGACACCACCGAGGCCACGAGGAGCAGCCCGATGATGATGTTGATGACGTTGACCGTGACGCTCTCGAGGCGCAGCGCGCTCGAGATGACGCCGATCAGCAGGACGCCGGCGACGACGCCGTGCAGCCGGCCGCGGCCACCGAAGATCGAGACGCCGCCGAGCAGCACGGCCGCGATCACCTGCAGCTCGAGCCCGGTGGCGTTGTCGCCGCGGGCGCTGCCGAAGCGCAGCGTGCAGTAGATGCCCGCGAGGGCCGAGACCACGCCGGTGAGCAGGAACAGCCGGAACTTGGTCCGCTCGACGTTCACGCCGGTGAAGTGCGCAGCCTCCTTGTTCAGGCCGATGTCGTAGACGCCGCGGCCGAACGAGGAGAAGTGCAGCAGCCACGTGAAGAGCGAGCGCCAGCACCAGGAACAGCACCATCACCAGCGGCACGCCGGTCGCGCCGATCTCGGCGGTGGCCAGGTCGGTCCAGCGGTCCGGGAACTCGGTGACGGCCTTGGTGCCGAGCAGCCCGACCGCGAGGCCGCGGAACAGCGCGAGGGTGCCGATGGTGACCGCCAGCGACGGCAGCCCGACGTACGCGACGAGGTAGCCGTTGAACGCGCCGCAGGCCAGCCCGGCGAGCAGGGCCACCAGCCCGGCCACCGGGATCGACAGGCCGGCCTCGTGCAGGACGCCGACCAGCACGCTGCTCAGCCCGACGACGCTGGCGACCGACAGGTCGATCTCGCCGGTCACGATGACCAGGGTCATCGGCAGCGCGATGAGCAGGATCGGCGCGGTGTCGAGCAGCAGGAAGGTGAGCGTGAGCGGGCCGTCGAAGTTGCGGACGTTGCCGATGCGCGTAGAGCGTGACCGCGACGAGCAGGGCGATGACCGCCATCTCGCGGGTGACCAGGAGCCGGTGCCACAGCGGGCGGGAGTACTCCGCGTAGGTGCGTCCGCCGTCCACGGGAGCCGTGGTGGTGGTCATGACGTGGTCCCTTCGCTGTCCCGTGCGCGGATGAGCTTGCGTGCGCGGCGGTGGCCAGCACCCGGTCGAGCACGATCGCGCTGATGATGAGCACGCCGACGACGGCGCGCTGCCAGAAGTCGGGGATGCCGAGGATCGGCAGGGCCCGGTCGATCGTCACGAGCAGGACCGCACCGATGCCGGCCCCCCAGACGGTGCCGCTGCCGCCGAAGATCGCGACCCCGCCGATCACGACGGCGGCGACGGCCTCGAGCTCGATGCCCAGTGCCGGCGCCGGAGCTGACGGTGCCGAAGCGCGCGGTGTAGCACCACGCCGGCCAGGCCGGCCAGGCCACCGCTGAGCACGAACGCCGTGAGCACGCGCCGGCGCACCTGGAGGCCGTAGAGCACGGCGGCGTCCGGGTCGGAGCCGATCGCGTACAGCTCGCGGCCCCCGCGGTGCGAGTGCAGGTAGTAGCCGACGGCCACGAGGACGAGCAGCGCGATGATGAAGAGCACCGGGATCGTCAGCACCTGCAGGGTGCCGAGCCGGCGGAACTCGCGGGGCAGGTCGCCGGCGTTGATCCGGTCGCTGCCCGCCCAGGTGAGCACGATGCCGCGGTAGATGTAGAGCGTGCCGAGCGTGATCACCAGGGCCGGCACCCGGCCCAGCGCCACCAGCAGCCCGTTGACCAGCCCGAGCAGCGCCCCCACCACGACGCCGATGACGAACACGGCCACGACGGGGATGCCGGGCACGTCGATGAAGAGGCGCCCGGTGAGGTACGCCGTGAGCGCGAGCACCGAGCCCACGGACAGGTCGACGTTGCGGGTGATGATGACCACCGCCTGCCCGACCGCGAGCAGCAGCAGGATCGCGGGGGTCAGCAGCAGGTCCCGCCAGCCGGTCGGGCTGAACAGGAAGCTGGGGGTCGTGAACGTGGCCGCCGCGATCACCAGGAGCAGCACCAGCAGGATCGACATCTCCCGCGAGCGGAGCACGGTGTTGACGCCCCGGGCGAACGGGCTCTGCCGGCTGGGCTCGACCAGCCGCTCGGTCGCCTGCAGGTGCTCGTGCCCCTCGTGCTGGGCGGGCTGCATCGTGTGGCTCATCGGGCGTCCTCCGTCGCGCGGGTGGCGGCGTGCATGACGTTCTCGGGGGTCGCGTCGCCCCGGGCGATGTCGGCGGTGAGCCGGCCCTCGCACACGACGAGCACCCGGTCGGCCATGCCGAGGACCTCGGGGAGCTCGGAGGAGATCATCAGGATCGCGAGGCCCTCACCGGCCAGCTCGGAGAGCAGCCGGTGCACCTCGGCCTTGGTGCCCACGTCGATGCCGCGGGTGGGCTCGTCGATGATCAGCAGCCGCGGCTGCGTGGCGAGCCACTTGGCGATGACGACCTTCTGCTGGTTGCCGCCGCTCATCGTCGCGGCGTTCATGTCCAGGGCGCTGGTCTTCACCTCGAGCTTGCCCGCCCAGGGACCGGCGGCCCGGCTCTCCGCGCGCCCGGTGAGGAACCCGCCCCGGGTCAGGCCGCGACGGATCACGCCGGCGACGTTGCGCGCGACGGAGGCCTCGGTGACCAGCCCCTGCTGGCGGCGGTCCTCGGGCACGAAGGCCATCCCGGCCGCGATCGCCGCCCGCGGGTCGTGCGGCGGCACCGGCTTGCCGAGCAGGGTGACCCTTCCGGCGTCGTAGCGGTCGACGCCGAACACGGCGCGTGCGATCTCGCTCCGGCCGGCGCCGACGAGGCCGGCCAGGCCGACGATCTCGCCGGCCCGCACCTCGAAGCTGATGTCGTGGAAGGTCCCGGCGGCGCTGAGCCCCTCGACCTGCAGCACCGGCTCCCCGACGGCCGCCGGGGTCTTGGGATACAGGTCGCCGACCTCGCGGCCGACCATGAGGGCGACGATCTCGTCGACGTCGGTCTCGGCGGTGGTGCGGGTGCCGACGTACTCGCCGTCGCGCATCACCGTGATCGTGTCGCAGAGCTCGAAGACCTCGTCGAAGCGGTGGGAGATGAAGACCAGGGCGCGGCCCTCGTCGCGGAGGCTGCGCGCGACCGCGAAGAGCCGCTCGACCTCGACGCCGCTGAGCGCCGCGGTCGGCTCGTCCATGATCAGCACGCGCGCGTCGAGGGAGATGGCCTTGGCGATCTCGATGATCTGCTGGTCGGCGATGGAGAGCCCCTGCGCCGGCCGTCGGGGGTCGATGTGGACGCCGAGGCGGTCGAACAGCGACTCGGCCTCGGCATACATCGCGGCCCGGTCGATCCGGCGCGCGGCGCCGACCGGCTGGCGGCCCATGAAGATGTTCTCGGTGACCGAGAGGTCGGGGAACAGCGTGGGCTCCTGGTAGATCACCGCGATGCCCAGGCTCTTGGAGTCGGCCGTCGAGGCGAAGTCGACGCTCACCCCGCCGAGCAGCATCTCGCCGGCGTCGCGACGGTGCACGCCGGCCACGATCTTCACCAGCGTCGACTTGCCGGCACCGTTCTCCCCGACCAGCGCGTGGATCGAGCCGGCGTGGGCGCGCAGGCTGCCCGAGCTGAGCGCCACGACCGCGCCGAACCTCTTGACGACGTCGCGCAGCTCGAGGACGGGGGCGTCCGCGGTCTGTGGCCATCTAGGTCTCCATTGAAAGGTTTCAACTGCGGGTCAGACGCTACGTGACGACCGCCACACCGGTCAAGCACCTGGGGCCAGAAGTTGTCGCGTCCGGGCGGGCCGCGCCGCCCCGCGCCGACCGGCTAGTCTGTGCTCCCCGGATTTTGACGTTTCAACGGAGGCGGGCATGGCGGCACGACCGAGCGGCGCGGCCGGCGCCCCGGCGAGCCGGTCCGCCGGCGTCAAGGAGGTGGCGGCCCGGGCCGGCGTCTCGCTGGGCACCGTCTCCAACGTGCTCAACCGCCCCGACCGGGTCAGCGCCCGGACCCGGGAGCGGGTCGAGCAGGCGATGGCCGAGCTCGGCTTCGTGCGCAACGAGTCGGCGCGGCTGCTGCGGGCCGGGCGCAGCCGCACCCTCGCCTACGTGATGCTCGACGCCACCAACCCGTTCTTCACCGACGTGGCCCAGGGCATCGAGAACGCCGCCGACGAGCACGACCTGTCCCTGTTCATCTGCAACAGCGACAACAGCGCCGCCCGGGAGCGCACCTACCTGACCCGGCTGCAGGAGCAGCGCGTGCAGGGCGTGCTCGTCACGCCGGTCGACCCCGACGAGCCCCTGCTCGACGAGATGGCCCGGCTCGGCACCCCGGTGGTCATCGTCGACCGGGTCCGCGACGTCGGGTCGCACTGCTCGGTCGCCGTCGACGACGTGCTCGGCGGCCGCCTCGCGGTCGAGCACCTGCTCGACCTCGGGCACCGCCGGGTCGCGTTCGTGGGCGGCCCCGAGCGGATCGGGCAGGTCCGCGACCGGCGCAGCGGTGCGACCGCGGCCCTCACCGACGCGGGGCGGGAGCCCGGCGACCTGGTCGAGGTGCCCACCGACGCGTTGAGCGTGGCCGAGGGGCGCCGGGCCGGGGAGCGGATCGCCGGGATGCCGGCGGCCACCCGGCCCACCGCCGCGTTCTGCGCCAACGACCTGCTCGCGCTCGGCCTGCTGCAGACCTGCGTCTCCCTGGGCCTGCGGGTCCCCGAGGACCTCGCCATCGTCGGTTACGACGACATCGAGTTCGCCGCCGCCGCCGCCGTACCCCTCACCTCGGTCCGCCAGCCCCGCGGCCAGCTCGGCCGGCGCGCCTTCGAGCTGCTGCTCGACGAGGCGAGCAACCCCGAGCACCGGCACGAGCAGGTGCTGTTCACCCCCGAGCTGGTGGCCCGGGCCTCGACCCGCCGCTGACCCCCCACCCGCTGGGACCGGCTCGCCCGGCGGCGGCGATACCTGGACGTCCAACTAGAGTGCGGGGCATGCCCGCGAACCGAGTGATGCCCACCGAGGAGGCCGCGGACCTGATCGGCCTCGTGCGCGACCTGGCGACCCGGGAGCTGGCTCCGCGGGCGGCGCAGGCCGAGGCGACCGAGACCTTCCCGCGCGACGTGTTCAGGCTGCTGGGCAAGGCCGGGCTGCTGGGGCTCCCCTACCCCGAGGAGTACGGCGGCGGCGGCCAGCCCTACGAGGTCTACCTGCAGGCGATCGAGGAGATCGGCGCGGTGTGGGCCAGCATCGGTGTCGGGGTGAGCGTGCACGCGCTGAGCTGCTTCGGGCTGTTCACGCGGGGCACCGAGGCGCAGAAGCAGCAGCTCCTGCCGGACATGCTCGGCGGTGACCTGCTCGGCGCCTACTGCCTCTCCGAGCCGCAGGCGGGCTCCGACCCGGCCGCGATGACCACCCGCGCCGAGCGCGAGGGCGACGACTACGTGCTGACCGGTGCGAAGGCGTGGACCACGCACGGCGGGCACGCCGACTTCTACAAGGTGATGGCGCGCACCGGTGACCGGCGCAACGACATCACCTGCTTCCTGGTGCCGGCCGACGCCGACGGCCTGAGCGCCGACACCCCCGAGCGCAAGATGGGGCTCACCGGCAGCGCCACCGCGACCATGCGCCTGGACGGCGTCCGGGTGCCCGCCGAGCGCCGGCTCGGCGAGGAGGGCGAGGGCCTGAAGATCGCCCTCGCCGGCCTCGACGCCGGCCGGCTGGGCATCGCGGCGGTGGCGACCGGGCTGGCGCAGGGGGCGCTCGACCAGGCGGTCGCCTACGCCAAGGAGCGCACCACCTTCGGCAGCCCGATCATCGACCACCAGGGCCTCGCGTTCGTGCTCGCGGACATGGAGGCCGCCGTGGAGTCCGCCCGGGCGACGTACCTCGCGGCCGCCCGGCTGCGCGACCAGGGTCTGCCCCTACTCCACCCAGGCCTCGGTGGCCAAGCTGGTCGCCACCGACAACGCGATGAAGGTGACCACCGACGCGGTGCAGGTGCTGGGCGGCTACGGCTACACCCGCGACTTCCCGGTCGAGCGCTACATGCGCGAGGCCAAGGTGATGCAGATCTTCGAGGGCACCAACCAGATCCAGCGGATGGTGATCAGCCGCGCCCTCGCCCGCGAGGGCGTCACCGGCGGCACCGTCTCCGTGGCCCGCTGACCCGTCCCCACACCGACCAGGAGTCCACCGCATGCTGCTCGACAACACCTCGGCCGTCGTCACCGGCGGCGCCTCCGGCCTCGGCGCGGCGACCGCGGCCGCCCTCGCCGGTCGCGGCGTCCGCGTCTTCGCGCTGGACCTGAACGTCGACGGGGCGCCCGACGTGGACGGCGTCACCTACGTCGCCACCGACGTGACGGAGCCGGACCAGGTCCGGGTCGCCGTCGACCTCGCCGCCGACGGCGGGGCCGCTGCGGACCGTGGTCAGCTGCGCCGGCGTCGGCCCGTCCATGCGGATCCTCGGCAAGCGCGGCGTGCACGACCTCGACGCCTACGCGAACGTCGTGAAGATCAACCTGATCGGCTCGTTCAACGTGCTCGCGCTCGCCGCCGAGCGGATCGCGGCGACCGACCCGCTCGAGGACGGGCAGCGCGGCGTGGTGGTCAACACCGCGTCCATCGCGGCGTACGACGGTCAGGTCGGCCAGGCGGCGTACGCCTCGTCCAAGGGCGGCATCGTCGGCCTGACCCTGCCGGCGGCCCGCGACCTGGCGCAGCACGGCATCCGGGTGAACACCATCGCCCCGGGCATCGTCGAGACCCCGATGCTCGCCACCGTCTCCGAGGAGTTCCGGGCGGGCCTGGCGGCGGGGGTGCCGTTCCCGCAGCGGCTCGGCCGCCCCGACGAGTACGCCCAGCTGGCGCTGGCGATCATCGAGCACGACTACCTCAACGGCGAGGTCATCCGGATGGACGGCGCGCTGCGCATGGCGCCGCGCTGATCCGACCGCGCTCGAGCGCCGACGCCCCACACACGCACAGCGGGTGGTGCCCCCAGGAGGGGCACCACCCGCTTGCTTGTTGCGTCGGTCAGCTGCCGGCCGGCCGGCGCCGCAGCGCCAGCGTGGCCGCACCCGCGAGGAGCAGCAACAGGCCGGCAGCGGTGAGCCCGCTGGTCAGCGCGTTCGCCCCGGTGCTCGGCAGCACGCCCGCGGCCGGAGCCGCAGCCGCCTGCGCACCCGCGACCTTCGGGGGAGCCGCGAAGGCCTCCACCCCGGCCACGACCGGCGGACGGTTGTCGCCCCTCGGCTTCTTGTCGTCCACACCGAGGACCTCGGTGCAGAAGTCGTTCTCCGCCGTCGGGACGCAGGCCTCGTTGGGCCCACCGACCGGCGGGTTGGTGCCCGGCGGGACCGGGTTGCAGGGCTTGCCGGGCGCGTCGACGCACGGAGCCGGCGGGTTGCACGGCTTGCCGGGCGCGTCGACGCACGGAGCCGGCGGGTTGCACGGCTTGCCGGGCTTGTCGACGCACGGCGCAGGCGGCGGCGGGGCCGGAGCCTCCTGGCAGCCGGTGTGCGCGGGGTTGCCGGCGCTCTTGCCGTCCTTGCCCTTGCCGATGCCGTTGTTGTTGTCGCACTCGTAGCCGTTGTTGCCGTCACCGTCGGGACCGGGCATCTGGCCGGGCGGGTTCTTGTTGTCGGCCTTGCCGACACACCCGGCGCAGGGCTTGCCCTTCGCCTCGCCGCGGTCGTTGCCGTTGCCGGACGGCGAGCCGTCGCGGGTCGAGCAGTAGACGCCGCCCGGGCACTGGCCGTTGGCGCCGCCGGGGTTCTTGTCGGCGTTGCTCAGCGGCTGGGGCTTCTTCGGGTCTCCCGACGTGCCGGCGGTGCCGCTGCTGGCGTGCGAGGAGGCCTGGCCGCCTTTGGCGGACGACTTGGCCTTGCCGTTCGACTTCGACGACGACTTGGCGCCCGACGACTTCGACGAGGACGACGACTTGGCGCCCGACGACTTCGACGAGGACTTGCCGGCGCCGTGGCCGCCCTTGGCGGCCGGAGCCGGGGCCGCAGCCGGAGCCGGGGCCGCGCCCTGGTCGTGCCCACCGCCGTGGCCGGCACCGTTGCCGTTTCCGCCCTTGGCGTGGCCGTTGCCGTTACCGTTGGAACCCTTCGCGGCGCCGTTGTCGCCCGCCGACGGCGCGGCGGCCGGAGCCGGTGCGGAGGCCGGGGCCGGGGCGGAGCTCGGTGGTCCGGCGTGTGCGGGCGGTGAGCCCTTCCCGTTTCCGTTGCCGCCTGGGTCGGCCGTGGCGGGCGCGAGCCCACCCGCTCCGAACGTGATCAGTGTGATGGCCAGCAGCACCGCAAGACGGCGCGCTGGCAGTAGCCATGCGCGAAACATGAGCGAACCTTCTTCCCCCCATCGCCCCCAGGCGACGGTCTCGAGACGTCCCGCGAACGCTGACCCCCCAGCGTCAATATCGCGGTTTTCCCTCTCCAATTGAGAGTTCTACTCGCACTTACCCCCATATGGCAATTACGACACGTGGTCGTATCGGGAAATGTCAGATTTACCTGTCCAGGATGCCCGCAATGAGCCGGTACGTCGGTGCGCCGAAGGCGACGATGCGCACCGAGGCCACCCGCGTCGGAGTGGTCCGCAGCGTCTCCACGGCGGCCCGGACGGCGTCCTCGCGGGGCCAGCCGTAGATGCCGGCGGACACCAGCGGGAACGCCGCGGAGCGGGCGCCGAGCTCGTCGGCGACCGCGAGCGCCCCGCGGTAGCAGGACTCGAGCAGCGACCGGTCGCGCTCGCCGGCGGTGTAGTTGGGACCCACCACGTGGATCACCCACCGGGCCGGCAGCGCGTGCCCGGTCGTCCACCCGGCACCGCCGGTCGGCAGCCCGTCGGGGAAGCGCTCGACGCACTCCTCGAGCAGTCCCGGCCCGGCGGCGGCGTGGATCGCGCCGTCGACGCCGCCCCCGCCGCGCATACGGCGGTTGGCGGCGTTGACGATCGCGTCGACGTCCTGGTGGGTGATGTCACCCTCGACGACGGTGAGGTCCATGGCCCCAGTATCGGACCCGGTATCCGACCCGGCCTCCGGCTCAGTCGCGGGAGCGCTTCTGGAAGGACCGCACCGCCATCGGCGCGAAGAACGCGGTGAGCACGACGGACCAGATGAGCGTGGCGATCACCGGGTGCTGCATCGGCAGCGCCGCATCGGCCTCCGCCGGCAGTCCGTTGCCCCAGGCCTCGCGCATGCCCTGCACCAGGGCCGAGACCGGGTTCCACTCGGCGATGAGGGCCAGCCAGCCCGGCATGGACTCGGTGGGCGCGAACGTGTCGGCGATGAAGGTGATCGGGAACATCGTCGTGAACATGACGCCGTTGACCGACTCGACCGAGCGCATCGCCGAGCCCACCCAGATGCCGAGCCAGATCATCGCGAACCCGAACACCAGCAGCAGGCCGAAGCCGAGCATCGTCTCCAGGATGCCGTTGCGCGCCCGCCAGCCGATCACCAGCCCGGTCACCGCCATGACCGTGATGCCGATGCTCGAGTGGATCAGGCTGGAGAGGCTGCGCCCGACGAGGATGGAGTGCCGCGAGATCGGCAGCGACTTGAACCGGTCGACGATGCCCTTCTCGAGGTCGTTGGTGAGCCCGATGGCCACGATGAACGACGAGAACGCCATCGTCTGCGCCATGATGCCGGGCACCAGGAACTCCCGGTAGCCCGCGCCGGGAACCGCGATGGCGCCGCCGAACACGAACGCGAACAGCAGCACGAACATCACCGGCTGGATCGTCACGTCGAGCAGCAGCTCGGGCATCCGCTTGATGTGGATCAGGTTGCGCCGCACCACGATCAGCGACGTGGTCAGCAGCGACGGCGGCTCCGCCTTCGGCCGGGTCAGCGGCGCGGTGGCGGTCGGGCTGGTCATCGGACGGCTCCTTCGAGCTCGGGGGTGTCCGTCTCGGACCCGCCCTCCTGGTCGGTGTCGTCCTCGGCCCGGTGGCCGGTGAGGGCGAGGAAGACGTCGTCGAGGCTGGGCCGCTGCAGCCCCAGGTCGTCGACGGGGATGTCGCTCTCCTCGAACGCGTGCGCGATGCGGGTCATGTCGTGCAGGCCGTCGGCCTGGGCGGTGAGCCGCCGCGCGGCGGGCTCGACGTACACCTCGGGCGTGCAGGTGCGCAGCAGCCGCTCCGCCTGCTCGAGGTCGGCGGCGTGGGTGAGCGTGAGCACGACCGACGCGGCACCGGCCTCGTCCTTGAGCTGGGTGGGCGTGCCGGCCGCGATCACCCTGCCCCTGTCGATCACGACGATGTCGTCGCAGAGCTGGTCGGCCTCCTCGAGGTACTGCGTGGTGAGGACGAGCGTGGTGCCGTCGCGGACCAGCCCGCGCAGCACGTCCCAGAGCTCGTTGCGGCTGCGCGGGTCGAGGCCGGTGGTCGGCTCGTCGAGGAACAGCACCGGAGGCGAGGCGATCAGGCTGACGGCGAGGTCGAGCCGGCGCCGCATGCCGCCGGAGAAGGTCTTGACGACCTGGTCGCGGGCGTCGGTCAGCGAGAACCGCTCGAGGAGGTCGTCGCCGGCGGGCCGGACGTAGCTGGTGGGCAGCCCGGAGAGCCGCCCGATGAGCCAGAGGTTCTCGCGGGCGGTGAGCAGCTCGTCGACGGTGGCGGCCTGCCCGACGAGCCCCATGCTGCGGCGAACGGCCTCCGGCTCGGTCGCGATGTCGTGCCCCGCGACGCGACCGGTGCCGCTGGTGGGCTTGCTCAGCGTGGTGAGCATCCGCACGGTGGTGGTCTTGCCGGCGCCGTTGGGCCCGAGGAGCCCGAGCACCGCGCCGGTGGGCACGGAGAAGCTGACGCCGTCGACGGCGCGGGTCTGGCCGAAGGTCTTGACGAGGTCGACCGCCTCGACTGCGGGGGTGGGGTTCACGACTCCACCCCACCACGCTGCACCGACAGTCCGCACAGGGTTTTTCGCATGAGCCGCGCCTCCGGTCCGATCAGTCCACCGTACGTCGGGGAGGCAGACCGGTCCGGACCGCCGAACTCATCGGCGCCCGCCCGACGGGGCCGACGCGCTCGGGAGACGGCTCAGTAGGCGCCGGCGGAGCCGACCACGGCCCGCACGGTCTTGAGCATGATGCCGAGGTCGGTGAGCATCGACCAGTTGTCGACGTAGTACAGGTCCAGCCGCACCGACTCGTCCCAGCTCAGCTCGGAGCGGCCGGACACCTGCCACAGGCCGGTCAGGCCCGGTCGCACCAGCAGCCGCCGGTGCACGTCGTCGTGGTAGAGGTCCACCTCGCGCGGCAGCGGCGGGCGCGGACCGACCAGGCTCATCTCGCCCCTGAGCACGTTGAGCAGCTGCGGCAGCTCGTCGAGCGAGTAGCGGCGCAGGAACCGGCCGATGGGGGTGACCCGCGGGTCCTCGCGCATCTTGAACAGCACGCCGGTCGACCCTCGTTGCGCTCCTGCAGCCCGGCGAGCAGGTGCTCGGCGTCGACCCGCATGGAGCGGAACTTGAGCATGTGGAACGTGCGGCCCTCGCGACCCACGCGGGCCTGCCGGAAGAGGACCGGACCGCCGTCGTGCAGCTTGACCAGCGCCGCGACCACGAGCATGACCGGCGCGAGCGCGGCCAGCGCGGCCGTCGCCACGGCGATGTCGAAGATGCGCTTGGACAGCCCGCCCGCCTCGTCGACCTGCGGCTCCTCGACGTGCAGCAGCGGGAGACCCGCCACCGGCCGCATGCTGATGCGCGGCCCGGCCACGTCGGTGAGCGACGGTACGACGACGAGGTCGATGTCGCTGCCCTCGAGCTGCCAGGCGATCCGGCGCAGCTCGTGGGAGCTCTCGTGGCCGCCCCCGGAGACCAGCACCGTGTCGGCGCCCTGCTCCTGGCACAGTCGCAGCACGTCGCGGGTGTCCCCCAGCACGGGGACCGCCAGCGGACCGGCCTCCTGGACGTCGGAGGGGATGGCGGCACCGACCACGCGGTAGCCGACGTAGCGCTCCCGCTCGAGCACCGAGACCACCTCGTCGATGCCGTCGGCGCCGCCCACCGCGATGACCCGGTGCAGCAGCCGGCCCCGCACGCGGGCGCCGTGCAGCACCTTGCGCACGACGTACCGCTCGAGGGTGAGCAGCGGCGCAGCCGATCAGGAAGGTGGAGAGGACGAAGCCGCGCGAGAGCGGCAGCTGCACCAGGTAGCAGAACATGCCGACCAGCCCGGCGGTGAGCACCGAGCCCATCGTGACCATGCGGAACTCCTCGGTACCGACGCCGAAGTGGCGCAGGCCGTAGGCGCCCTGGGTGGCCAGCATCGCCACCCATGCCAGCAGTATCCACGGGGTGGCGGCGGAGATGAGGTCCGCCGACGGGTCGCTGCCCCAGACGTCGAAGGCGATCCGGGCCTCGGAGGCGAGGACGGTGGCCAGGGCCAGCACGACCACGTCGAGCAGCGCGACGCCCACCAGCAGGGCCCGGAGCCGACCGACGGTGCGGGACGGCTGGTGGACGGCGCTGGGCCGCTCCACGGACGGCGGAGCCAGGACCGGCTGACGGTCGACGATTGCCATGCAGAATCCCCCCGGATGCTGCGCCCCGACCGGTCCCCGTGGTGCTTGCGTCGAGACGAACGCCCAAATGCTAAGCAGGACCGGGCCGCCCCGTACGCCGTTTTCCGAATTCTTGGGCGTACGGCGGCGGAACCCACCGGAACGTGCGCGCAAAGCGGACGAACCGGGCGGCGCCGTGGTGACCGGGCCGCCGGGCGACGGGGGCTAGCGGCTGCTCAGCGAGCGCAGGGCGGGTCGGGCGTCGACCATGTAGACGATGGCGGCGACCGCGCCGACCAGGTTCAGGATGCTCGATCGGGTGACCAGATCAGCATGTGGGCGGCGAGCGCGACGCCCAGGATGATCAGCCAGGTCGGCTTCGTCAGCTTGTCCGCGGCGACGTACGCCTCGGGGCGGTGGGAGACGGCGTCGACGAAGGCCCACGCCTGGATGGCGAAGATGGCCAGCGACGCGACCAGCAGCAGGCCGTTCTGCAGGGCGAAGAGCTCGAGCACGCGTCCAGACTAACCACACGCGACGACCCCCGGCTCGTCGAGCCGGGGGTCGTCGTCAGAACAGCGTCAGCTGCTCGGGTTCACTTCAGGCGCCGGCCTTGTCGGCGGCGTCGGTGGTGGCCTTCTTGGCGGCCGTCGCGGTCTTCTTGGCGGCGGTCGCGGTGCCCTTGGCGGCCGTGGTGGTCTGCTTGGCCGACTTCTTGGCGGTGGTCTTGGTGGCCTTCGCCCGGCGTGGTGGTCGACTTGGCGGCCGCCTTGGTCTGCTGGGTGGCCTCCTGCTTGCGGACCTTGGTCACGAAGTCGTGGCCGCGGCCGGCGAGCTCGGCGTAGCCCTTGTTGAGCTCGTCCACGGTCTTGTTGAGCTCGGCGACGTAGTCGTTGACGAGCTTCTCGAGCTTGTTCGGCAGCGCCTTGGCGTCGCTCTGCAGCTCGGTGATCCGGGCCTCGAGGGCCGCCTGGGCCTTCTTGGCGTCGGCCTGGAGCTCCTCGACGCGGGTGGACACCAGCGTCACGGCCTGGTCGCGCAGCGCCTTGGGCTCGAGCTCGACCTTGGCCACGCGGGCCTGGACGTCGGTCGCCGCGGTGCGGGCGTAGGAAACGGCCAGGTCACCGGCGCCGACGGCGGCGTACAGCGGGCGGGTGGCGTCGAGCTTGAAGTTGCGGGTGGTCCCGCGGGTGGTCTTGGTCGCCATGTCAGCTTCCTCCTGTGGGGTGCGAGTTAGCAGCGCGGAAGGACTGGTAGACGTCCAGCAGCGACTGCTTCTGTCGTTCGGTCAGGCCGGTGTCGGCGAGGACGGCCAGCTCCACGGAGCGGACCTCCCCGTCGTCCGGGTCGAGGATCCCCGCGCGGACGTAGAGCGTCTCGGCGGAGATCCGGAGCGCCTTGGCGAGCTGCTGGAGCACCTCGGCCGAGGGCCGGCGTAGACCACGTTCGATCTGGCTGAGGTACGGGTTGGACACGCCCGCCTGCTCGGCGAGCTGCCGCACGGAGAGCGACGCCGCTACGCGCTGCTCCCGGAGGTAGTCACCGAGGTTCTCGACGGTCTTGCCGACCCGCGTCCTCGCCATGTCCCCATAGTGCTAACTCCTGCTAGCACATGCAAGCGTGGGGTGGGTGAGACGAGACACATCCGCCTTGAAAACAAGGAAACTTCTGGTTTCCGCGGCGCGTGCTGGGGGCGTCGGGTGGGTGGCCAATTACCACGGTACCCAGTGAATCTGCCGCTCCCCACGGGGAGTTCACTGTGGGAAGGGGACGTTTACCACGGGACCGTGGTAATTGGCCGCCCCAGCCGCCCTACACCCGGATCGCGGACCCCTGCTCGTGCCACCACCGGGCGGCGGTCCGCTGCCACTCCGGTGCCCGCGGCGAGGCCGGCGATCGCCGGCAGACCCGGCGAGCCGGACATGCCCAGCGCATACATCTTGGCCCGGGACAGGGTGGTGAGCTGCGGCCCCAGCGTGCGAGCGCAGCACCTGGTCGGACATCGCGCTCAGCTCCATGTGCCCGATGCCCTGGGCCAGCGGGGCGACGACGTCCGCGGCGGGGTCGTCGAGGAGGCCGATCATCCGCAGCCGGTGCGTCTCGTCGCTGAGGTACCGCACCAGCGTGGCCATCCGGGCCCGCATCCACCCCGACTGGGTGGTGTCGCGCAGCCCGTCGAGCAGGCAGTCGGCGACCGCCCGGCCGAACGGCGAGGAGGCGATCAGCAGCGACGAGAGGTGGCGGCGCTCGGAGTCCCGGTGGAACATCGCCTCGCGGACCAGCCGGGTCAGCATCCGGTCCTCGGCGTACACCGCCTCCTGCGGCACCCGGTCGCGGGCGTGCTCGGCGATCCGCGTGGAGACCGCGCGGGCGCGACCGGCGCCGATCTCCTCGCCGTGCTCCACGGCGTAGCCGAGCTTCCGGCGCCCGGCGCGGGTCGCCGCGTGCACCAGGGTCGCGCGCATCCCCTCGGGCATGACGGCGATGAGCTCGGCGAGGTCCTCGCTCGCCCGAGCCGGGTCGCGGCGCCACAGCTTGAGGACGAGCATGTCGAGGCGGGCCCGCTCCTCGGGGTCGAAGTGCCCGCCGGCCAGCTTCTGCGCGGCCAGCCACACCCCCACCCGGAACACGCTGTCGTTGGGGGGCCGCTCGACCATGTCCAGCGCCAGCCTGGCCGCCTGGCGCGTGGGCAGCCGGTCCAGCAGCCCGACCGGGCTGGTGAGGACCTGGGCGCCGGGGTCCGAGACGTAGTCGGCGATCGCGTCCGCGAGGTAGCCCTGGGCGCGCGGCACGTGAGCGACGTTGAACGCCGCGGCGCTGTACTGCCGGTAGGCGAGCTTCACCGTGCGCGGTATCTGCCGCACCAGCCGCCCGCACACCGCCGCCCAGGTGCTGTCGCGCAGGTAGACGTGCGGCGCCGCGGCCAGGTGCCAGCCGAGGTCCTGCCAGTCGCTGGCCAGCGCCTCACCCTCCTCGGCCCGGCCGATCAGCTCGTCGAGCCGGTCCGCGAACGCCGGGTCGGCCGGGTCGAGCCGGGGCCGGGCCAGCCGCGACTTCACGCCGGGCAGGATGGCGCCGACGTACGCCGTGATCGACGCGATCTGCCCGGTCTGCAGCTCCAGCACCCGCTCGTAGGCGGCCATCGCCTCGTAGGACACCGGGATCTCGCCGGACTCCCAGCGCGACAGCAGGCTGCGGCTGGTGCGCATGCCCTTGTCGGCGAGCGCCTCGGTGAACGCCCGCCCGTCACCGAACCGGGGGTCGGGGTGGTGGAGCCGGGACATCGCGAGCAGCCAGCCGATACGCGCCTCGACGTCGACGCTCGCGGAGTTCAGCGGTGTCGCGTCGTACGCGATCTGCTGCACTCGCCCTGGGCGCTTGCCCGTCACCCGTCCCCCTTCGACGTGGTCTCGTCACATTATCGGACTCTTGACGACCGCCGCGTCACGCGCAGGGCCGCCAGTCGACCTCGCCGACCCCGGTGTCGGCGGCCCCGGGGGTGGTGCGCAGCTCCGGCGCGCCGAGCTGCCCGGCGCCGCCGGCCAGGCGGACGGTCAGCGTCCGCTGCTCGCCCGGGGCCACATCGAGCGTGGTGCTGGCGACCGGGCGGCCGTCGTGGTCGAGTACGTCGACCTCCACCGGCTCGCCGTCGACGCGCACCTCCTCCACGAAGCCGCCGGCCGGGGCGTAGACGTAGACGGTGGTGCGCAGGGTGCCGCGCGGCGCCCCGACGGAGGAGGCGGCGACGTAGTCGGGCAGCGAGGCGACCGCGTCGGGGGCGTCCGAGCGCAGCTCGACGGTGGTGTCGAGGTACTGCCGCTCCCCCTCGCAGCGGGTCTGCGCGACGTCGACCCGGTGCCGCAGGTAGTAGCCCATCTTGTTGCCGGAGCCGTCGTTGAGGTACACCCCGACCGCGGGGCGGTCCGAGGGCTCGGTGTCCAGGGCGCCCCCCAGCCGGGAGGGTCCGAGCAGCTCCTGCTCCTCGGGCACGCTGGACCACACCATCAGCCGGCCCTCGCTGCCGCCGCGGACCAGCCCGTCGAGCACGGCCTTCGGGTCCCCCCGGCCGGCGGCGACCGCGTCGAACACCGAGCCGGCCACCGCGTTGAAGAAGTCGTTCTGGGCACGGGGCTCGGTGATCTCGGCGTAGACGTCGCTGAGCAGCAGCCGGACGGCGTTGTCGGCGGTGAGCTCCCGGCCGCCCGGGGCGTCGACGGGGCCGGTGCCGGCCAGCAGGTAGGACAGCGCGACCGGGTCGGCGGAGACGACGCCGTCGACCTGCAGGCCGTTGACGCGGTTCCACATCGCCCGGGCGAGCTCGGCCGAGCGCGGGAAGTCGGGGGTGAAGGTGACGTTCTGCGGGAACCGGCCGAGGTTCTCGCCGTACAGCGCACGCTCGTCGGCGGTGATCGCCACCGGGGACCTCTCGAAGCGTCCGATGGTGGCCGCGTCCCCCTGGCTGCCGAGCCGGACCCGGCCGCCCTCGGCGGTGACGACCGCGAACGAGCCGGGGATGCCGCCGGTGGCCCGGACCTCTGCGTTGTTCTGGAACAGCAGCAGGTAGTCGCGCCGGCCGCCGGCGCCGAGCATCGGCGGCAGCAGCCGGACGGCCCGGGAGGCACGGTCGGAGATCGTCGCCGCCTCCCCCAGCTTGGTGGCCATGAGATCGACCGGCTCCGCGATCGAGGAGGAGAGCGCCGCGGTGTCGATCGCCCGTACGACGCCCACCTGACGCTGCAGCGCGGCGTCGGCGCGCACCACCACCGGCGCCACCCGCTCGATCGGGCGCAGGTCGACCCGCCCGTCGTGGGGGCGGAGGTTGTCCGGCTCGAGCGTCTCCGAGGCCACCACCACGTCCGGCAGGACGTCGCGCGCGAGGTCGTCGGAGACGTGCGCGACGGAGCGAACCGCCCGGATGTTGGGGCCGACGCCGGGCACCTGGCCGGTCAGCCACCAGCCCGGCCCGTCGGTGTGCCGGCGGGCCTCGGCGGCGTGCCGCTGCGCGTCCTCGAGCGTCGCCCGTGCCCCCGCGTCGTCGCCCGCGGTCAGCTGGTCGGCGAGGCGGGTGAAGTCTCCGGCGACCTGGGTCAGCGCGGCGCGGGCCTGCAGCGCCTGGTAGCCGGTGTAGGCGACCAGCGCCACGACCGCGACAACGACGAGCCCGAGGGTCCACCGGAGTCGCCGTGCGGATCTGTCGGCTGCCATCGCCCGAGACCGTCCCGCGTCAGCTCAGCGACGGACCTTGAAGCTGGCGAACGTGCGCGACTTCTTGCAGTCGTCGCTGCCCAGGTAGACGATCTTGACGTTCCACGTGCCGGGCTTGCGGACCTTCTTGCGGAAGTTGGCCCGGATGACGCTGTCGCCGCCGCCGATCGGGACGACGTCGACCCTCTGCTTCAGGGTCTTCCCGCCGTTGCGGATCACGACCTTCGCCTTGCCGTGCGGCGACTTGGTGCCGGTGCCGACCACGCTGCGGACGACGAACCGCTGGCCGCGCCTGATGTCGGGGGCGAGCACCGACCCGATCCTGGTGTCGGCCTTGAACACGGTCAGCGACCGCCGGTCGCTGCTGGGCGCGAACTGGCCGGTGGCGCAGTCGGGCACGAAGCGGGCCCGGACGTTGTAGGTGTCGTTGGCGTCGAGTCCACGCGGCAGGCCCTTGCTCGCCTCGCCGCGGGTCAGCGGCACGTCCCAGGACCGTCCGTCGACCACGAACCGGACCGATCCGGTGGGGCGCCGCCCAGCGGTGGAGGTCACCGAGACCCGGGCGCGCTGCCGGGTGCCGTACTCCACGAACGAGTCGGTGAGGGTGAGCCTGGTGGTGGTGCGGATCGGGTTGGGGTAGTTGTCCCGGCACGCCACCAGTGACAGCGACGGGACCGAGACGACGGCCGCCGGGCCGACGAGGCCCGCGACGGCCAGCACGGTGCCGGCGGCGGTTGACTTGGCGAGCGAACGGCCGATGACGGACCTGAGCATGCGCATTTCCCCTGTGTGTTGTTCAGCGGTACGCCGCAGGTGGCCCCTCATCCGCGTCCCCCCGCGACCGAGCCACCGTAACCCGGTCCGGCGCCCCGCTTCGGTGGTTCACCGAGACTGGAACGAATCAGGACGCGTCGATAATGCGCCCATTGCGTACCGGGTCGGTCAGCGAGTGACGGTGAAGGTGGTCGACTTGCGGCTGGACTTGAAGTTGTCGCTGCCGAGGTAGACCACCTCGACGTCCCACGTCCCGAGCGAGCGGACCTGCTTGCCGAAGGTCGCCCGGACCAGGCTGTCTCCGCCGCCCACGGGGACCACGTCGACCTTCTTCTTGAACTCCTGCCGGCCCTTCGAGACCACGACCTTGGCCTCCCCTTCCGGCGACTTGGAACGGCTGCCGACCACGGCCTCGATGGCGAGGCTCTTGCTCCGCTTGGTGCCGGACGCGACCACGGGACCCACCCGGGTCGCGGCCTTGAACACGGTCAGGGCCTGGCTGTCGCTGCTGGGCGCGAACTGGCCGGTGGCGCAGTCGGGCACGAAGCGGGCCCGGACGGTGTAGGTCTCGTTGGCCTCGAGGTTGCCGGGCAGGGTCTGGCTCGCCCGGCCGCCGGACAGCGCGACGTCCCAGGAGCGGCCGTCGACGACGAACCGGACCGAGCCGGTCGGGCGCCCCGTGGTGGAGCTCACCGTGACGCTGGCGGTGGGGCGCGTGCCGTACTCCACGAGGGAGTCGCTGAGGTCGAGGTTCGCCGCGGTGCGGACCGCGTTCGGGTAGTTGTCGCGGCAGGCCACCAGCGACAGCGACGGGACGGAGACGACGGCGGCGGGGCCGACGAGTCCCGCGAGAGCCAGCACGGAGCCGGCGGCGGTGGTGGACGCGAGCGAGCGGCCGAAGACGGACCTGAGCATGTGGGATCCCCTGTGTGATGTGCCCGGACAACACAGGAGGTGCAGAACGCGTCCCCCCGCGACGCGCAAACCGTAGCCGAAACCGTCCCCATAATCCGCCGAACGGTCAAAGCCGGACGGAACTGGTGTGCGTCGCTCGTCACACCCTCCAGCCGAGTGTTTACGAGCCCGACGGTCTCGTCAGAACACCGCGCGGAGGGTGCCGACGGGGCGGCCGCCGCCGAGCAGCTCGACCACCCCGGTGCGCCGTACCGCGTCGGCGTCGACACCGTCCTCACCCGGCACGCCGAGCCGCTCCAGGGCGGCCGCCATCAGCACCGGCCGCACCCGCGGGGCCCCGTCGTCGGTCTTGAGCGCGACCGACCGGCCGTCGGGCAGGCCGACGGCGTAGCAGGACTCCGCGCCGGCCTTGCCGATCGCACCGGGTACGGCGCGCAGCAGGGCCGCCTCGTCGCGGGTGGAGCCGGAGGCGTGCTCGGGGGCGGACCGGATCGCGTCGGCCACCCGGCGCTCGGGCCCCGACGTCCGCGGTGGCCAGGGTCCGGAAGGCGCGGGCCAGCCCGACCAGCGACGTGGAGAGCAGCGGCGCGCCGCAGCCGTCCACGGCGACGGCCTCGACCGGCTCGCCGGTCAGCTCGGCGAAGGTCTCGGCGAGCGCCAGCTGCAGCGGGTGCTGCGGGTCGCGGTAGGTCGCGGTGTCCCAGCCGTTGACCACGCAGGTGGCGAGCATCGCGGCGTGCTTGCCGGAGCAGTTCATCGCGATCCGGGTGCGGCCCCCGCCGGCGCGGATGAGCTCGTCGCGGGCGGAGTCGTCGAGCGGGTAGTCCGGCGGCGTCTGGAGCGCCGACTCGTCGAGCCCGGCCCCGGCGAGGATCCGGCGCACGCCGTCGAGGTGGAAGGCCTCGCCCGAGTGGGACGCGCAGGCCAGCGCCAGCAGCTCGCCGTCGAGGTCGAGCCCGGCCCGCAGCATCGCCAGCGCCTGGATCGGCTTGTTGCAGGAGCGCGGGAACATCGCGGAGGTCGACGTCCCCGACCGACCACTCGACCGACCCGTCGGCGTCCAGCGCGACCACCGACCCGTAGTGGCGGCCCTCCACGAACCCGGAGCGGACGATCTCGGCGACGACCACGGGCGCAGGCATGCCGCGACCCTAGACCCTCGGCTCGGCCGACCGCCGGTGGTCGAGCGCGACCTCGCCGGGCCACCACCCGCCTGGGGCACACTTACCGCGTGCCGACGCCCCGTCCCGCAGCACTGCCCCACGCCCCGCGAGCTCGACGACCTCGAGCTGCTCACCCACGGCGCGCTCGCGCCGCTGACCGGCTTCGAGGGCCGGCGGCCTGGTCACCCTGCACGTGCCCCGCCGAGGTCGCCGAGCGGCCGAGCGACGCCGGCGAGCTCGAGCTGGTCGACCCCGAGGGGCTCCCGCTGGCCCGGGTCACCGTGGAGTCGACGTACGACGCGGGCGACGGCGACGTCGGCATCGCCGGCCCGGTCACCGCGCTGACGCACGCCGAGTTCGGGGCGTTCCGCCGGCTGCTACCTCTCCCCGGAGCAGGTGCACGCCGCGCACGGCCCGGAGACGCTGACCGTGCCGGTCACCGACGCGCTCACCGTCGCGGACCTGGACCGGATCACCGAGAGCAGTCCGGCGGCGACCCGGTGCTGCTGCTGGCGCTGACCGGGCACGGCACGCCCGACTGCTCTCCCCGCCCGCGCTGCTGCGCGCCGCGCTGCTGGCCGCCGACCGGCTGCGGCGACGCCTCGGTGGTCGCCGTGCCCCTGGCCAGCCGCGGCGACGCGGAGGCCGACCACGCGCTGGGCGAGCGGGTGGTCGACGCCTACGCCCCCGGTCCCGTGCTCGGCGTCACCGGCGAGGGCGACCTCGACCCCGAGACGTGCCGCCATCGTCGAGCGCGACCAGCCCGCGCCCGACGAGCAGGGCCTGGTGCTGTTCTTCACCGGGCTCTCCGGCAGCGGCAAGTCCACGCTGGCCCGCGCCCTGCACGACGTGATCCTGGAGCGCGGCGAGCGCACCGTGACCAGCCTCGACGGCGACGTCGTACGCCGGAACCTCTCGGCCGGGCCTCACCTTCTCCAAGGAGGACCGCGAGACCAACATCCGCCGGATCGGCTGGGTGGCCGCGGAGATCACCCGGCACGGCGGAGTCGCGATCTGCAGCCCGATCGCCCCGTTCGACGCCACCCGGCAGCAGGTGCGGGCGATGGTCGACGAGGCGGGCGGCGCGTTCGTGCTGATCCACGTGGCCACCCCGCTCGAGGAGTGCGAGCGCCGCGACCGCAAGGGCCTCTACGCGAAGGCCCGGGCCGGAGAGCATCCCCGAGTTCACCGGCATCTCCTCGCCCTACGAGGAGCCCGCCGACGCGGCGGTGCGCGTGGACACCACGGGACGCAGCATCGAGGATGCGCTCGGGGACGTGCTGGACCACCTGTACGCCGAGGGCTACCTGCACCCGGCCGACCGGCTGGTCGAGCCGACGCCCGGGTGGTCGACCTGTCGAGACCAGTCATCTGCAAGCTCGATGACCCGGCGGCCACCTCGATGACCCGGCGGCCGAGACCACCCCGACCAAGGACCCCCGATGACCGAGCTCCTCACCACCGCGGCGCTGTCGGTGCTGCTCGTCAGCTTCGGCGTCGGCATCGTCGTCGGCCTGACCGGCATGGGCGGCGGCGCGCTGATGACCCCGGCGCTGATCTTCCTGGGCGTCAACCCGGCCGCCGCGGTCGCCAACGACCTCGTGGCCGCCAGCGTCAACAAGTCGGTGGGCGCGGCGGTGCACTGGAAGCACGGCAAGCCCAACCTCAAGCTCGCGTGCCTACCTGATCGTCGCGTCGGTGCCGACCGCGTTCGCCGGCGCGTTCATCGTCCGGGCGGTCGGCGGCGGCGAGTCGCGAGGGCGCGGCGAGCTTCCTGACCTACGCCATCGGCTGCGCGCTGCTGTTCACCGCGGCGACGTACGCGCTGCGGATGTACCTCCAGCTGCGGCACGTCACCGCCGGCAACACCATCCCCGAGACCGACCCGGAGATCCGGCCGATCCCGACGCTCGTCGTCGGCGCCCTCGGCGGCCTGCTGGTCGGGATCACCTCGGTCGGCTCCGGGTCGCTGATCATGGTGGCGCTGCTGCTGCTCTACCCGACGCTGAGCGCGCTCAAGCTGGTCGGCACCGACCTGGTGCAGGCGGTGCCGCTGGTGCTGTCGGCGGCGATCAGCCACGTGCTGGTCACCGGCATCGACTGGGCGGTGCTGATCCCGCTGATCGTCGGCGGCACCCCGGGCACGTTCCTCGGCGCCCGGCTGGCCAACTGGGTGTCGCAGTCGGTGATCCGCCGCGGCATCGTGATCGTGCTGACCCTGACCGGCCTGAAGATGCTGGGTGCCTCCCCCGAGGCGGTCGGCATCATCGGCGCCGGGCTGCTGCTGCTCGGCCCGCTGGTGTGGGGGTTCATCCGGCAGACCCGCGGGCTGCCGGCGTTCGACAACAACGCGGCCGCCTGGCGGATGCCGGAGCGCAACGGCGGTACGTCGGACTCCGGCGGTGACCCGGGGGCCCGTGTGACGCAGGGCGCTCCCGGGACCGGTGAGGACACCGACAGGAACGGGTAACCCTCCTGGTGGGTGAGCCCGGTCACCGGGCCGCCGCCCAAATCGCTCCTGGGCCGCCGGCTGGGTAGCATGACGGCTGCTCCCGAAGGAAGGTCTCCCCAAACCGATGACGACTACCCATGCGGACTACCGCCTGAGCCAGCTCGACGAGCTCGAGGCGGAGTCGATCCACATCTTCCGTGAGGTCGCGGCCGAGTTCGAGAAGCCGGTCCTGATGTTCTCCGGAGGCAAGGACTCCATCGTCATGCTGCGGCTGGCGGAGAAGGCGTTCTTCCCGGCCAAGATCCCCTTCCCGGTGCTGCAGGTGGACACCGGCTATGACTTCCCCGAGGTGCTGGAGACCCGCGACAACTGGGTCAACCGCCTCGGCGTACGCATGATCGTCGCCTCCGTCGAGGAGGCCATCGCCAACGGCGTGGTCGTCGACGACGGCAAGACCAGCCGCAACCGGCTCCAGATCGGCACCCTGCTCAACGCGATCGAGGAGCACTCCTTCACCGCCGCGTTCGGTGGCGGCCGCCGTGACGAGGAGAAGGCCCGCGCCAAGGAGCGCGTCTACTCCCACCGCGACGACTTCGGCCAGTGGGACCCCAAGATGCAGCGTCCCGAGCTGTGGAGCCTCTACAACGGCCGCATCCACGGCGGCGAGCACATGCGGATCTTCCCGCTGAGCAACTGGACCGAGCTGGACATCTGGCACTACATCGGCCAGGAGCAGATCGAGATCCCCAACATCTACTTCTCCCACCAGCGCCGGGTGTTCGAGCGCGACGGGATGCTGCTCTCCGAGAGCGAGTTCAACCCGTGCAAGCCGGGCGAGACCGCCGAGGAGCGCACGGTGCGGTTCCGCACCGTCGGCGACCTGACGCTCACCGGCTGCGTGGAGAGCTCGGCCAGCACGGTCCCCGAGATCATCGAGGAGATCGCCGTGGCCCGCGTGACCGAGCGCGGCGCCACCCGTGGCGACGACCGCTTCTCCGAGGCAGCCATGGAAGACCGCAAGAAGGAAGGCTACTTCTGATGGACCTGCTTCGTTTCGCGACCGCCGGCTCCGTCGATGACGGCAAGTCGACGCTCATCGGCCGGCTGCTGCTGGACTCCAAGGCGATCTTCGAGGACCAGCTCGAGGCGGTGGAGTCGACCTCGCAGTCCAAGGGCTACGACTACACCGACCTGGCGCTGCTGACGGACGGTCTCCGCTCCGAGCGCGAGCAGGGCATCACCATCGACGTGGCCTACCGCTACTTCGCGACCCCGCAGCGCAAGTTCATCATCGCCGACACCCCGGGCCACGTGCAGTACACCCGCAACATGGTCACCGGCGCCTCCACCGCCGACCTGGGCCTGGTGCTGGTCGACGCCCGCCAGGGCCTCACCGAGCAGTCCCGCCGGCACGCGGTGATCCTGTCGCTGCTGCGGGTGCCGCACCTGGTGCTCGCGGTCAACAAGATGGACCTCGTCGACTACGACGAGAAGGTCTTCGACGAGATCCACGCCGAGTTCACGTCGTTCGCGACCAAGCTCAACATCCCGGACCTGGAGATCATCCCGATCTCGGCGCTCAAGGGCGACAACGTGGTGACCCGCTCCGACGAGATGTCGTGGTACTCCGGTCCGACGCTGATGCACCACCTCGAGCACGTGCACGTGGCCTCCGACCGCGACCTGGTCGACACCCGGTTCCCCGTGCAGTACGTCGTCCGCCCGAAGTCGGACGAGTACCACGACTACCGCGGCTACGCCGGCCGCGTCGCCGGCGGCGTGCTCAAGCCGGGCGACGAGGTGATCGTGCTGCCCAGCGGCATGACCTCCAAGATCGCCGGGATCGACCTGTTCGACCAGGAGATCTCCGAGGCGTTCCCGCCGATGTCGGTGACGGTCCGCCTCGACGACGACGTGGACGTGAGCCGCGGCGACATGATCGCCCGGGTCAAGAACGCCCCGAAGCCCAGCCAGGACATCGACGCGATGATCTGCTGGATGACCAACGAGCCGCTCCGCCCGCGGCAGAAGCTCGCGATCAAGCACACCACCCGCAACGGCCGGGCGCTGATCAAGGACATCCAGTACCGCCTCGACGTCAACTCGCTGCACCGCGACCAGGAGACCAAGGAGCTCGGCCTCAACGAGATCGGCCGCGTCCAGCTGCGCACCACCGTGCCGCTGCTGTGCGACCCGTACTCGAAGAACCGGACCACCGGGTCGTTCATCCTGATCGACGAGGCCACCGGCGTCACCGTCGGCGCCGGGATGATCAACACCGGCAGCTGACGCCGGCCCGGGTGGTCGAGCCGCCCCCCGGGTGGTCGAGCCTTGAGACCACTCAGACGGACTCGCCCCCGGGTGGTCGAGCCTGTCGAGACCACTCTGTTAGAACGGACCCCATGTACCGCCTCGAGAACCCCGTGCGTGACTACGCATGGGGTTCTCGCACGCACATCCCCCGGCTGCTCGGCGTACCGCCCGACGGCCGGCCCTGGGCGGAGCTGTGGATGGGCGCCCACCCGTCGGCGCCGTCGCGGCTGCCGGACGGCACCAGCCTCGAGGACGCCATCGCCGCCGACCCCGAGCGGATGCTCGGGGCGCGGGTGCACGCCTCGTTCGGGGACCGGCTGCCGTTCCTGATGAAGCTGCTCGCCGCCGCCGAGCCGCTGTCGCTGCAGGTGCATCCGACCAGCGAGCGGGCCCGGATCCGGTGCGCCGAGCAGGACGCCGCCGGGATCCCGCTGGACGCGCCGGAGCGCAGCTACCCGGACGCCTCGCACAAGCCGGAGCTCATCTACGCGCTGACCCGCTTCGAGGGGATGGCCGGCTTCCGCGACCCGGAGCGGACGGCGGTCATCCTGCGCGGCCTCGGCCTCCGCTGGCTCGACGCGGTCGCCGACCAGATCGAGACCACCCAGACGCCGTTCCAGACCCTCCGCGCCGTCGTCACGGAGATGCTCGGCACCAAGGGAGAGCTGCTGCGGCACCGGCTCCGCGAGCTGCGCGCGGCCGCCTCGACCGCGGAGCTCCGCTCGCACTCCAGCTATGCCGGCCGCCGGGCCGGCACCGCCGACGACCCGACGCTGGTGGAGCGGGAGTCGGTGCGGGTGTACGCCGCGACCGCGCAGCTGGTCGACCGCTACCCCGACGACGCCGGCGTGCTGGTGACGCTGCTGCTCAACCACGTGGTGCTGGCGGCCGGCGAGGCGATGTTCATCGACGCCGGCGTCATCCACGCCTACACGTCGGGCTTCGGCGTCGAGATCATGGCCGCCTCCGACAACGTGCTGCGCGCCGGCCTGACGCCGAAGCACGTGGACATCCCCGAGCTGCTCGAGGTCACCAACTTCACCCCCATGCCGCCGCCTCAGTGGGCGGCCCGCGAGTCGACGCATGGGGGCCTGTCTCTCGACCCCCGGTCGACGAGTTCCGAGCTGGTGGTGCGGTCGAGGTCGTCCGTCGAGGTCACCATGACCGCGGCCCCGGATGGTGCTGTGCGTGGCGGCTCCCTGAAGGTCTCCGCCGGCGACGGGTTTGAGACCGCTTTCCGCCGGGCAGGCGGTGTTCGTCGAGGCGAACGAGGCGGACTGCGTGGTGCAGGGCACGGGTACGGCGTGCATCGCCATAGCGCTGAGCTGACTCCGCCAAGGGGGAATCGTGCAGACAGAGGCTTTTCACGGTGTCGACATCACGCTGACGACACTCGACCAGGCGGTCGAGGAGTTCCTGGACCGCGCCCTGTCCGGGCCGCCGCAGGCCTACCGGCTGGTCAACGCCTACACCTTCGCGCTTGCGCGGCGGACCCCCGACTATCTGAGTCTGTTGCAGGGACCAGGAGTGAATCTTCCCGACGGCAAACCGCTCGCCGCCGTTGTTGACCGGCTCTCGAAGGCTGGGTGCCAGCAGGTCCGTGGTCCGTCCTTCTTCGAGCACAGCCTCGATCTTGGGCGGCGCCGGGGCGTTCGGCACTTCTTCTTGGGAGCCTCGGAGTCGACACTGAGCCAGTTACGTGTCCGGATCGAGGACAGGTTCCCAGGTATGGAGGTCGCCGGCATGCACTCGCCCTCCGTTCCGCCCGCTGACAGCCGACGACCATCGGCACAACGACGAGCTGATCCGTGCCAGCGGAGCGCGCACGTCGTCTGGGTCGGCATGGGACCCCCCGGCAGGACTTCGAGGCCCGCCGCATCACCGACAGCATCGGCGTGACGTCCGCTGGCGTCGGCGCCGCCTTCGACTTCACGGCCGGCGTCAAGCGCCAGGCGCCCGACCTGATGCACCGATTGGGTCTCGAGTGGCTGTTCCGGCTCGCCACCGAACCCCGACGCCTCGGCAAGCGGTACCTCGTGGGGAACACGTGTTCCTGCGGATGGCGCTCTCCGAGTGGCGGTCGAGGCGATGAAGGTGGCCGTCGTCCACAGCTTCTACCGTTCGGCTGAGCCCAGCGGAGAGAACGCGGTGGTCCGCGACCAGGTGGAGGCGCTGCGAACGGCCGGCCACGACGTCCAGCTCTTCGGCCGAGCAACGGACGACCTTTCCGCGCGACGCTCGTACGCCGGACGGGCCGCGGCGACAACCCTGACGGGATTCGGTCCCGCGCCAGCGCTGACTGGCCCCGCTTGGTCTCCCGACATCGTCCATGTGCACAATACGTTTCCGAACTGGGGTACCCGTTGGGCGAGGTCGTGGTCCTCTCGTCTTGTGGTGACGCTGCACAACTACCGCACCGTGTGCGCCGCCGGGACGCTGTTTCGGGATGGGCACGAGTGTCATGACTGCCTGAGCCGGCCAATCCTCCCTGCAATCGCGCACGGGTGCTACCGAGGCTCTCCGGTTCAGTCGCTTCCACCGGCGGTCGCGGCGAGTCCCGGCGGTGCACTCCGATCGCTCCCGAGGGTGGCCAACCGCGTCATTGCGTTGAATGGCGCCGCCGGAGACTTCTTTCAGGGGGTCTTCGGCAGGTCCATCGACGTGATCCCCAACTTTGTGGACGAGAGTCCCCGAAGGACTGGCGCAATTGAGCCGGTGCGATGGGTCTACATCGGAGCCCTAGCCGACTGACAAGGGGATCCTCGAACTCTTGCGGGATTGGCCGAGCGATCTGGGTCTCGACATCTATGGCATGGGCCCCCTTGAACCGCAGGTCCGGCAAGAGGCCGCCGCACGCGGAGACAGACTCGTATACCACGGGCTCGTTCCCCGCGAAGAACTGCGGACTCGGCTTCCCTCATACAAGGGATTGGTCATCCCGAGCCTCTGCGCCGAGGGCCTCCCCACCGTGGCGCTCGAGGCACTCAACGCGGCGGTCCCCCTGGTCTTGTCAGATCAGATTGCATCGGCGCCGGACTTTGTGGCTACGGGGAGCGCCGTTGCCTACTCTCCAATGGCCCCGGGCTCTTTGCGGAGCGCGCTGGCCGTCGTCGACGCTGGACAGAACCTCGTTCAGCGAGCAATCTCGGATCGCGTTCTCCAAGTCGTACAGCCGTGACGCCTGGACCAGCAACATCACCGCTCTCTACGGCGAGGTGGTGAGTTAGCCCTACTCCCGCAGCTCGCCCACGTGCTCCCGATACCACTCGACCGTCGAGCCGGATGCCGTCGCTGCAGCCCGATCTGCGCGGTCCAGCCGGCGTCCGCGAGCTTGCTGACGTCGAGCAGCTTCTGCGGGCGTGCCGTCGGGCTTGCTGGTGTCCCACTCGGTCTCGCCCTCGAACCCGACGACGTCGGCGATCATCTCGGCGATCTCCTTGATCGTGGTGTCCCTGCCGGTGCCGACGTTGACCTGCTCGGGGCCGTCGTAGTGCTCGAGCAGGTGCAGGCAGGCCGTCGGCCATGTCGTCGACGTGCAGGAACTCGCGCCGCGGCGACCCGGTGCCCCAGTTGGTGACCGTCGCTGCGCCCGTCGCGGACCGCCTCGTCGTAGCGGCGGATCAGCGCGGGCAGCACGTGCGAGCCGGTGCGGCGAGAAGTTGTCGCCCGGGCCGTAGAGGTTGGTCGGCATCGCCGAGATCCACGGCAGGCCGTACTGGCGGCGCACCGCCTGCACCTGCAGGATGCCGGCGATCTTGGCGATCGCGTAGGCGTCGTTGGTCGGCTCGAGGTGGCCGGTGAGCAGCGAGTCCTCGGGGATCGGCTGCGGCGCGAGCTTGGGGTAGATGCACGACGAGCCGAGGAACAGCAGCCGCTCGACGCCGTGCTCCAGCGCGGCGTCCATGACGTTGAGCTGGATCCGCAGGTTCTCGCTGAGGAAGTCGACCGGGTAGGTGCTGTTGGCCAGGATGCCGCCGACCTTGGCCGCGGCCAGCACGACGTAGCGCGGGCTGGTGCTCGGCGAAGAAGTCGAAGACCGGCGTCGCGGTCGCGTCAGGTCGAGCTCGGCCGACCGGGCGCCGACCAGGTCGGTGAAGCCCTCGCGCCTGCAGCTTGCGCCAGATCGCGGAGCCGACCAGGCCGCGGTGGCCGGCGACGTACGACGGTGGCGTCCCGGTCGAGCGGACCCGGGCGGAACGCCGTGCTCATCGGCTCGTGCCCAGCACCGGCCAGCCGTCGAGCGCCGGCTGGTCGATCCAGGGCCGTGCCCTCGTGCTTGAGCGCCTCGATGTCGGCGTCGACCATGATCCGGGCGAGCTGCGTCGGTCTGCACCTGCGGCCTTCCAGCCCGAGCTCGTCGCTCGGCCTTGCCGGCGTCGCCGACCAGCGCGTCGACCTCGGTGGGCCGCAGGTAGCGCTCGTCGAACGTGACGTGCTTCTCCCAGTCGAGGCCGGCGTGCTCGAACGCGGTGACCACGAAGTCGCGGACGGTGAAGTTGCCGCCGGTGGCGAGCACGAAGTCGTCGGGCTCGTCGGCCTGCAGCATCCGCCACATGCCCTCGACGTACTCGGGGGCGTAGCCCCAGTCGCGGACCGCGTCGAGGTTGCCCATGTAGACGTAGTCGTCGAGGCCGGCCTTGATCCGGGCGACCGCGCGGGTGATCTTGCGGGTCACGAACGTCTCGCCGCGGCGGGGCGACTCGTGGTTGAACAGGATGCCGTTGACCGCGAACATGCCGTAGGCCTCGCGGTAGTTGCGTGGTGACCCAGTAGGCGTAGACCTTGGCGGCGCCGTAGGGCGAGCGCGGGTAGAACGGGGTGTCCTCGTTCTGCGGCGGCGGGGTCGCGCCGAACATCTCCGAGCTCGAGGCCTGGTAGAAGCGGCACTGCGACGCCGGCCATGCCGGACCGCCTCGAGCAGCCGCATGGCGCCGATGCCGGTGGTGTCGCCGGTGTGCTCGGGCTCGTCGAAGCTGACCCGCACGTGCGACTGCGCGGCGAGGTTGTAGACCTCGTCGGGGTTGATCTGCGTGCAGCAGCGTGACCAGGCGCGCGCCGTCGGAGAGGTCGCCGTAGTGCAGGAAGAGCTTGGCGTCGGGGTCGTGCGGGTCCTGGTAGAGGTGGTCGATCCGCGAGGTGTTGAACGTCGACGCGCGACGGATGAGCCCGTGCACCTCGTAGCCCTTGCCCAGCAGCAGCTCGGCCAGGTAGGAGCCGTCCTGGCCGGTGATCCCGGTGATGAGCGCCTTCTTCGTCATAGCTCTCCCCGTGCGTGGCGGTAAGTTCAGCCTGAAAGTGTAGTTGCCGCGCCACTCGGGTAAGCGCTAGGGGCCCAGGGAGCGCAGTCGTTCGCGATGAGAGTTTCCTCGGGGATTGGGGGCACGGTGACGAGGTGGATCACGACGCGGTTCTACGAGAACAGCGTTGCGGAGGGCGACCCCTATGCCCATGTGACTGGTGACGCCGCTGCGTACGGAACATCCGGGACGCTATGACAAAGGTAACGATCGTTCAGGAGTTGCTCGCGCAGTATCGGGTCCCCTTCTACGAGCAGCTCCGGGCACAACTGACTTCCAGCGGCATCGAGCTCGAGTTGGTTCATGGTTCCGCCTCTGGCGAGAGGGCGCTGCACGGCGACGAGGCAAGCCTGCAGTGGGCGACACAATTGAAGACATTCCAGTTGAGACTCGGTAAAGGCCGGACAGCGGTCTGGCAGCCTGCAATTCGTCTTGCCTCCAAAGCCGACCTCGTCATTGTTGAGCATGCCAATCGCCAGCTCGTCAACTACCTATTCGTCGGCCTCCGGCGCCTCGGTCGTGGACCGAAGGTTGCTTTTTGGGGGCACGGGGCCAACCTGCAGGCAAGGAACAGTCAATCCTTAGAGGAGCGTTTCAAGCGGTTCTCCGTGCGCTGGCCGGACTGGTGGTTTGCCTACACCCACGGATCTGCCGATCGTATTGAAAGAGCGGGCTTCCCCCGACACCGGATCACCACCGTCCAGAACGCCGTGGACACCGCGATCTACCGGGACGTCGCGGTTGCCAGACATCCACGTCGGTGTATCTATGTCGGAAGCCTGCATAAGCACAAGCGGATCGACTACCTGCTCGAAGCGGCCGGACACGCTGCATCCATGATCGAGGGATTTGAGCTCGTGGTTGTAGGGGACGGTGCGGAGCGATGGCGTATCGAAGAGATGAGCGGCACGGTTCCATGGATGCGGTACCGCGGCGCGCTATTCGGACATGCGAAGGCGATGGAGTTGGCGGCGAGTTCTCTCACTCTGATGCCAGGGTTGGTCGGCCTCGGAATCTTAGACTCATTCGCCGGTGGAGCGCCGATCGTGACCACCAGTTATCCGTGGCACAGCCCAGAGATCGAGTATCTGAGCGACGGGTCGAACGGTGTGATCGCTCCACGTGAGGCGTCTCCCCGTGAATTTGCGGAGATCGTCGTTGCCCTCCTCAACGATCCCGGCCGACTCGAGTCGCTCCGACAGGGGTGTCAACTCAGCGCCACCCAGTTCACGGTCGAGAACATGAGCCATCGCTTCGCGGCGGGCATCGTGGAAGCTCTGGAGGTCACTTGACATCAATAGACCGCCCAGGCTCGACACTGAGGGTTGCGCACGTTCTCGGCGAATTGAGACACAGTGGAGCCGAAATAAT
>CAWIBA010000003.1:0-1468198 GCA_963834275.1 uncultured Actinomycetota bacterium
GTTGAGGTGGTGGTGGGGGTTCCGCCCGGGGGCCGGCCGCCCGGCCTCTCGGCCTTGCGTCCCGCCGCTCCCTGGCGACGAAGAGAACATTAGCCAGCCGTTCTCGGGGAATGCAAATCGGGGTGGGGGTGGCGCCGGTCACACGCCTGTTTGCGCAGGTCAGACCCGGTTTTGTCCGGTTCGGCCGGGGTCCAGGAGGTCGGCTCCGGCCTGTTGGGGTGTGGAGCACCCGCTGAGGCGGAGGGCGTCGACGAGCTCGTCGGTCAGCCCGGCCAGCAGGGACTCCACGCCGGCCTGCCCGTCCACCGCCAGTGCGTAGAGCGGGAGCCGACCCAGGAACACCGCCCGGGCACCGAGCGCATGCGCCACCAGGGCGTGCCGTCCGTTGCGCACGCCGCCGTCGACGTACACCTCGGCCGCGTCCCCGGCCTCGGCCACCACCCCGGCCAGGCAGTCGGCCGTGGCCGCCGCGTAGTCGAGCTGGCGGCCTCCGTGGTTGGACACCCAGACCGCCCCGGCGCCGGCGTCGATGCACCGCCGCGCGTCGCCGGGTCGGAGCACCCCCTTGACCACGACCGGCAGGCCGGTGGCGCGGGCCAGCCAGTCCACGTCGTGCGGGCCGAGGTCGGCCGCCTTGTCCCGGCCCGGACCGGGAGGGGAGCCGGCGTCGTCGAAGTTCGCGCGGAGCCAGCTGGGGTCCGCGACGTCCCACACCGTGGGGCCCCGGTCGTACTTGGCCCCCACCACGGGGGTGTCGGCGGTGAGCACCACGGCCTTGGCGCCCGCGGCCACTGCCCGCTCCAGCAGCGGAAGGCAGCTGGGCCGGTCGGCGGTGAGGTACATCTGGAACCACCAGTCGACCCCGGTGGCGGCGACCTCCTCGAACGTGCTGCCGGCGTTGCTCGAGAGCACCATCAACGCGCCCTGGGCGGCAGCGGCGCGTGCGGTCGCGACCTCCCCCTCGGGGTGTGCGGCTCGCTGCAGGGTCGTCGGCGCGACGGCCAGTGGGGTGCGCAGCTCGGTGCCCAGCAGCGTGGTGGCGACGTCGACGTCGGTCACGTCCCGCAGCACGTGCGGGAGCAGCCGGTAGCGGTCCCAGGCGGCGGCCGCCTCCCCGGCGGCGACGCCGTCGCGGGCGCCCTGCCGGAAGTAGCGGAAGACCGGCTCGGGGAGGACCCGGGCGGCACGCGCCTCGAGGTCACCGAACCCGCCCGTCATCCTCAGACGACCTCGACGCCGGCGATCTTCTTCTTCCCCCGGCGTACGACGAGCCAGGACCCGCCGACCAGGTCGGCCTCCCCCGGCCGGTGCTCGGGGTCGCCGACGCGCTGGTTGTTCAGGTAGGCGCCGCCCTCCGCCACGGTGCGACGCGCCTCGCCCTTGCTCGTGCACAGCCCGGACTCGACGAGCAGGTCGACCACCGTCGGCATCCCCTCAGCCCGCGACAGCCGCACGGCCCCGGCCTCCTGGAGCGCGGCCGCGAGGGTCGCCGGCGACAGGCCGTCCAGCCCGCCGCCCCCGAACAGCGCGGAGGCCGCGGCCTTGGCCTGCTCGGTCTCCCCGGCGCCGTGCACGAGCGTGGTGACCTCGTCGGCCAGCGCCTTCTGCCCCGCGCGCAGGAACGGCTTGTCGACCGTCTGCCTCTCGAGGTCCTCGATCTCCTCGCGGGAGAGGAACGTGAAAACCCGCAGCAGCTCCGGCACCTTCTCGTCCTCGACGTTGAGCCAGAACTGGTGGAAGGCGTAGGGCGACATCATCCCCGGGTCGAGCCACAGGGCGCCGCCCTCGGTCTTGCCGTACTTGGTGCCGTCGGTCTTGGTCAGCAGCGGGGTGGCGAAGGCGTGCGCCCGGCCGCCGTCGGCGCGCCGGATCAGCTCGACCCCGGCGGTGAGGTTGCCCCACTGGTCGCTGCCGCCGAACTGCAGCGTGACGCCGTGGTCACGGTAGAGGTTGAGGAAGTCCATGGACTGCAGCAGGACGTAGCTGAACTCCGTGTAGGAGATCCCCGTCTCCAGGCGTCGGCTGACCACGTCGCGGGCCAGCATCCGGTTGACCGGGAAGTGCTTGCCGATGTCGCGCAGGAAGTCGATGGTCGACAGCGACGCCGTCCAGTCGTAGTTGTTGACCATGGTGGCGGCGGTCGGCCCGTCGAAGTCGAGGAAAGGCTCGATCTGCGCGCGCACCCGCTCCACCCAGTCCTTGACCACGTCGAGCGTGTTGAGCGTCCGCTCCCCCGAGTCGCGCGGGTCGCCGATCATGCCGGTGGCGCCCCCGACCAGCGCGTAGGGCACGTGACCGGCCTGCTGCAGACGGCGGGCGGTGAGCACCTGCACCAGGTGGCCCATGTGCAGGCTGGGCGCCGTCGGGTCGAAGCCGACGTAGAACCGGACCGGCCCCTCCGACAGCGCGGTGCGCAGCGCGTCGGGATCCGTCGAGTGGGCGAGGAGGCCCCGCCACTCGAGGTCGTCGAGGAGTCCCGGGTCCGTGGTGCTCATGGGGTCCAGCCTGCCCTACCGCCGGGGTGGGACGGCAACCGGATTGTGGTCTCGACAGGCTCGACCACCCGGGAGGCGCGGCTCGACCACCCACGAGGCGCGGCTCGACCACCCGGGAGGCGCGGCTCGACCACCCGGGAGGCGCGGCTCGACTGCTCAGGGCCACTCACCGAAGGCGAGGGGCTCCCGGGTGACGAGGTAGGTCGCCCAGTTCATCTTGGTGACCTGGCCGTCGGCGTCGCGGGTCACCCTCAGCAGCTCGCCGGCCTCCCGGCCCTCGACGGTGCGGTACAGGTCCTCCTCGACCCGCTCGAACGTCGACGACGGCTTGTGCTCGGGCAGCGACTGGGAGCGGGCCTCGAGCCGGCCCTGCCGGACCGAGAACACGAACGGCACGCCCTCGGAGTACCAGACGCCGACCAGGCCGGCGAGGTCGTCGGGCACCTCGGTGCCGGGACGCCACGGCTCCGGCTCGACGGGGTCGTGCTCGATGACGTGGCCGGCCAGCTCGACCGCGAACGCGGCCGGGTCCGGCGCGGCGGTGGCGTTCATCATCACCAGGCCGCCGGTGCCGCTCTCCCGGTGCGTGAACAGCCCGGTGATGTGCCCGGGCATGCCGCCGGTGTGGCCGACGTACGTGCGGGTGCCCGACCGGACCAGCATGAACCCCAGGCCGAACGCGCCGGTCCAGCGCTCCCGGTCGGTCATGATCTGCGGCTCGCACATCTCCGCGAGGGTGGCCGGCGCGAGCACCTCGGCCACCGGGTCGGCCACGAACGCCGACCACCGCGCCATGTCGTCGGCGGTGCTGGCCAGTCCCGCACAGGGCGCCAGCGCCTTGAGGTCGAGCACCGGCTCCGGCACGGGTACGTCGACGTGCGGCGGCACGTAGTAGCCGCTGACCGCGCTGCCGGACGGGCCGACCGTCGTCCGGCGCATCTCCAGCGGGTCGAGGATCCGGGCCTTGAGGGCGTCGTACCAGTCGCGGCCGTCGAGGCGGGCGACGACCTCGCCGAGCATCGAGAAGACGAGGTTGGAGTAGTGGAACCGGTGGTGCGGAGCGTGCACGCGCTCGGCGTCGTTGAAGCCCGCGACGAGCTCGGCCCGGTCGGGGTTCTGCAGGGTCTCCCAGACGTCGCCGACCGGCTCGCGCTGCATGCCGGTCACGTGCGCCAGCGCCTGCCGCACGGTGAGGCCGGGGTGGGTGACCTCCGGGACGTGCTGGTCCAGGGTGTCGTCGAGCGACAGTCGCCCCTCGTCCCGCAGCTGCATGACCAGCACCGCGGTGAACGTCTTGCTGTTGGAGGCCACCAGGAACTGGTCGTCGGCGGTGGGCGGCACCGCGGGCACGGACACGTCCGCGGCCCCGAGGCCCTCCTGCCACACGAACCCGCCGCCGCGCACCACCCCGGCGTAGAGCCCGGGCACCCTCCCCTTCACCTGCCGGTCGAGCGCGATCCGGTGCAGCCGTCGGGTGGTGGTCTCCTGGAGTGCGGGCATGCGCCGGACCCTAGCGAGCGCCCCGGCCGCGGGCCCGGGCGCCGCCGGAGCGGCGGCCGGCTCAGCCGAACAGGCTGGCCGTCTTGAGAAGCGTCTGGTAGACGCCGTAGGCGAGCGGGACGCCGGCCACCAGCCAGGCGACCGCCAGCAGCACCGGCCGCGACTGGGTGCGGGTCGCCGTCCGCGGTGCGGGTCCTGGTCGCGACGCCGCCCCCGGACGGCTCGCTCTCGGGGCCCGCGACCGCGTCCTCGACCCGGTCGCGCTGGTGGAAGCGCTCGGCGACGGGGCGGACCAGCAGGTTGGCAACGAAGCCGACCGCCAGCACGCCGACCATCGTGAGCAGCGCCGGCCGGTAGGCGGCGGCGGTGAGCTCGCCGGGGGTGCCCTGGGCGTCGAGGAACCCGTTGATGATGAGCGGACCGGCCACGCCGGCCGCCGCCCACGCGGTCAGCAGCCGGCCGTGGATGGCGCCGACCTGGTAGGTGCCGAACAGGTCCTTGAGGTAGGCCGGGACCGTCGCGAAGCCGCCGCCGTAGAACGAGATGATCACGCCCGCGAACAGGACGAACAGCACGGTCGCGCTGGACCCGAGGAGGGCGAGCAGGGCGTAGAGCACCATCCCGACCCCGAGGTAGCCGAGGTAGATCGGCTTGCGCCCGATCAGGTCGGACGTCGACGACCAGACGAACCGGCCGGCCATGTTGCAGATCGAGAGCAGGCCCACGAACCCCGCGGCCGCGGCCGGGTTGACCGAGGAGCCGCCGTCGCCGCGGAAGAAGTCCTGGATCATCGGGGCCGCCTGCTCCAGGATGCCGATCCCGGCGGTCACGTTGCAGAACAGCACCGTCCACAGCAGCCAGAACTGCGGGGTCCGGACCGCGTCGGAGGCGGACACGCTGGCGGTCGTGACGAGGGACCGGGACTTCGTCTGGGCGGGCTCGAAGCCCTCGGGCTTCCAGTCGTCGGCGGGCACCTTGACCAGCCAGGCGCCGAAGAGCATCACCGCGAGGTAGACCAGCCCGAGGGTCACGAACAGTCCGGCGACCGCGGACCCGTCGGCCACCGAGGTGGTGTCGCTGGAGTCGAACGCGGGGTCGTAGCGGGCCAGCAGCCAGGAGGAGACGGGCGAGGCCACGAGTGCGCCCCCGCCGAAGCCCATGATCGCCAGCCCGGTGGCCAGCCCGGGCCGGTCGGGGAACCACTTGATCAGGGTGGAGACCGGCGAGATGTAGCCGATGCCCAGGCCGATGCCGCCGATCACGCCGTACCCGAGGTAGAGCAGCCACAGCTGGCCGGTCGCGATGCCGGCCGCACCGACCAGGAAGCCGACCGACCAGCAGAGCGCCGCCGTCGCCATCGCCCGACGGGGGCCGCCGGTGTCGACCCAGGTGCCGAACACCGCGGCCGACAGGCCGAGCATCACGATCGCGATCGAGAACACGAGGCCGATCGAGGTCAGGCTCGCGTCGAAGTGCGAGACCAGCGAGTTCTTGTAGACGCTGGTGGCGTAGGCCTGGCCGATGCAGAGGTGGATGGCCAGCGCCGCCGGCGGGATCAGCCAGCGGTTGTAGCCGGGAGGCGCGACCGTGTGCTCACGGTCGAGCGCGGAGAGTGCCGACAGTGCCATGAGGTCCCCTTGAGCCGACCCGGGTGTGTGACCGCTGACACTGTGCCCAACCGGTTGAACGGCAAACCACCCACGGCTCAGCCCTCGGTCAGGTCGGTGGGTGCTCCGTGCACCGCGGGGATCTGCCCCATCCGGCCCTTCTGGAAGTCCTCGTAGGCCTGCAGCACCTCGGCCTTGCTGTTCATCACGAACGGACCCGCCCAGGCGACCGGCTCCCGGATCGGGCGGCCGCCGAGCACCAGTACGTCGAGCTCGGGGGTCCGGGACTCCTGCCGGCTGCTCGCCGACACCGAGACGAAGTCGCCGCGGCCGAGCACCGCCAGCTGCCCGGCGGCCACCGGCCGCTGCTCGACGCCCACCGACCCGTGCCCGGAGAGCACGTAGACGAGGGCGTTGTAGTCGACGCTCCACGGCAGCTCGAGGCGGGCGCCGGGGGCGAGGGTGGCGTGCACCATGGCCATCGGCGTATGGGTCGACCCGGGCCCCCGCAGGCCGGCGACGTCGCCGGCGATGACCCGGACCAGGACGCCGGCGTCGTCGGTCGTGACCAGGCCGAGCTCGCCGGAGCGCAGGTCCTGGTAGCGCGGGGCGACCAGCTTCTGCTCGCGCGGGAGGTTCACCCACAGCTGGACGCCGTGGAAGAGGCCGCCCTTCTGCACCAGCCACTCCGGCGGCGTCTCGATGTGCAGCAGACCCGCGCCGGCGGTCATCCACTGGGTGTCGCCGTTGGTGATGGTGCCCCCACCGCCGTGGCTGTCCCGGTGGTCGAAGACTCCGTCGATGATGTAGGTGACGGTCTCGAAGCCGCGGTGCGGGTGCCACGGCGTGCCCTTGGGCTCGCCGGGGGCGTACTCGACCTCCCCCATCTGGTCCATGTGGATGAACGGGTCGAGGTCGCGCAGGTCGACCCCGGCGAACGCCCGCCGGACGGGGAACCCCTCGCCCTCGTAGCCGCTCGGAGCGCTGGTCACGTTGGCGACCGGCCGGGCCGCCTCACCGAGTCCGGGGGCGCGCAGCCTCGGCAGGACGGTCAGGTCGTCGACGGTGATGGCAGGCATCCCGGTCTCCCTTCGGCGGGGCACCCGGGGCGGGTGCAGATCCAGAGTAGTTGAAAACTAAACAGCCTGCCAGGAGTTCTTGTTCCCTCGGGCTTGTGCCGAACCGCTGATGGCGCACCCGGCCCGACCGGTAGCGTGCTGCCGTGACTTCCCAGAGCGTCTCGGACAGGTACGACGTCATCATCGTCGGCGGCGGCCACAACGGACTGGTGGCCGCGGCTTACCTGGCGCGCGCCGGCGTCTCCACCCTGCTGCTCGAGCGGCAGGACCACACCGGCGGTGCCGCGGTGTCCGCTCGGGCGTTCCCGGGGCTGCCGGCCCGGCTGTCTCGCTACTCCTACCTCGTCAGCCTGCTGCCGCAGCAGATCATCGACGACCTCGGCCTCGACCTGGAGCTCCGCTCGCGCAGCGTCGCGTCGTACACACCCGTCGTCCGCGAGGGACGCCACACCGGGCTGCTCGTGGAGCGCAAGGAGGGTCCGGCCACCGCCGACTCGTTCCGGCGGCTCACCGGCTCGGACCGCGAGTACGACGCGTGGCGGAAGTTCTACGGCGAGATCCAGGAGTTCGCGCAGGCCGTCGCGCCGACCCTGATGGAGCCGTTGCGCCCAGGCCGGGAGATCCGCGAGCTGGTCGACCCCGCCACGTGGGACTACCTGGTGGAGGCGCCGATCGGCACCGTCATCGAGGAGCGGTTCGCCGACGACACGGTGCGCGGCGTGGTCGCCACCGACGCCCTGATCGGCACCTTCGCCGACCTCGGCGACCCCGATCTCGTGCAGAACCGGTGCTTCCTCTACCACCTGCTCGGCAACGGCAACGGCGAGTGGCGGGTGCCGGTCGGAGGCATGGGCGCGGTCACCGACTCGCTCGCCGTCGCGGCCCGCAACGCCGGCGCCCACGTGCTGACCGGCACCGGGGTCAGCGGCATCGAGTCCGACGGCGAGACCGGGACCGTGACCTGGCACGACGGCACCACCTGGCACTCGGCCGACTGCAGCTACGTGCTGTCCAACGTCGCTCCCTGGGTGCTCCAGGTGCTGCTGGGCGAGGAGCCCCAGGACCGGCCCGAGGGGTCCCAGCTCAAGGTGAACCTCCTGCTGGAGAGCCTGCCGTCGTTCAAGTCCGGGGAGAGCGCCAAGAACGGCTTCGCCGGCACCCTGCACGTCGCGGAGGACTACAGCCAGCTCCAGAAGGCCTACGCCGAGGCCGAGTCGGGCGAGGTCCCGACGACGATGCCCGGCGAGTTCTACTGCCACTCGCTGACGGATCCCTCGATCCTCGGCCCGCTCGCCGTGCAGGGCATGCACACCCTGACCTACTTCGGCGTGCACACGCCCGCGCGGCTGTTCGACGAGGACCGCGCGGCGACCCGCGACGTGGCCGTCGGACGCGCTCTCGACGCCATCAACGAGCACCTCGAGGAGCCCATCGAGTCACTGCTGGCGGTCGACCGGGACGGCAACCCGTGCCTGGAGGCCAAGGCGCCCCAGGACATCGACGAGGCGCTGGCCATGCCCGGCGGGCACATCTTCCACGGCGACCTGTCCTGGCCGTGGGCGCCCAACCGGGCCCGGCTGGACACGCCCGCGCACCGCTGGGGCGTGGCCACCGACCTGGAGAACGTGTTCCTCTGCGGGTCGGGCGCCCGGCGCGGCGGTGCGGTCAGCGGCCTCGGTGGTCACAACGCGGCACAGGCCGTGCTGGAGTCCCTCGGCCGCTGACCGCGGCCCCCGTTTTCTTCCTCGCCCCCCGGGTCTGGACGCGGTCGGTCAGACCGCGCTCGGGTCGACCTGCACGATCGGGTCGGTGGTCGGCTGCTCGGAGCCGCCGGCCGGCTCCACGGTGATCGCCACCTGGGTGCCGCTGTCGGGCATCTCCATCGACGCGCCCTGGTCGGGGTCGGCGAGCACGCCGACGGAGACCGGGGTGCCGTCCGCGATCGACCACAGCTGGTAGACGTGCTCGGCGTCGAGCGGCTGCAGGTCGCTGGTGTCGACGGCCATCTCGCCTCGGCCCGGCGACGTGGCGACCCGGACCGCCCCGTGGCTGGTGTCGACCTCCGCGCGGTTGGCGTCCTCGGCCTCGAACACACGGACCACGCCGGCCTGCAGCGTCGCCGCGTCGTCGTCGCCGGTGAGCGTGGCGATCCCGAGGCCGGCCCCGGCCGCCACGACCACGGCCGCCGCGGCGGCGGCGAGGCGGGGCACCCAGCGCCGGCGGTCGCCGGAGCCCAGGCGGGTCACCCTCGGCGGCAGCTGCGCGGTCCGGTCGGCCGCGGCGAGCACCCGCTCCTTGAGGGCGTCGGGCGGGGTCACGGTCTCGACCGCGGCCATGCGGGCCGCGGCCTCGCGCAGCTCGCGAACCTCCTGGTTGCACACGGAGCACTCCTGGAGGTGGCTGCGGAACTGTTCAGCCTCCTCGGGGGAGAGTGCGTCGAGCGCGTAGGCGCCCGAGAGGACGTGCAGGTCGGTGCTCATCGCGCTCCCTCCAGGCAGTCGCGGAGACGGATCAGGCCGTCTCTCATCCGGGTCTTGATCGTGGGCAGTGGCTTGTCGAGCAGGGTGGCCACCTCGTTGTAGGTGTAGCCGTTGAAGTAGGCGAGCCGCACCGACTCCAGCTGCAGCTCGGTCAGCGTCTCCAGGCACTCGTGCACCGCGCCCCGCTCCTCGGAGGCGATCACCCGGTCCGCGGCCTCGTCATGACTGACCTCGTCGGGCACCCCCCGGCTGTCGCTGCGCTTGGCGGCCTCGTTGCGTCGTACGGCGTCCACCGCCCGCCGGTGAGCGATGGTCATCACCCAGGTCTTGGCGCGGCCCAGGGCCGAGTCGAAGCGAGCCGCCTTGCGCCACACCTCGAGGAACACCTCCTGGGTGACGTCCTCGGCCCGAGCCGGGTCGCGGACGACCCGTCGGGCCAGCCCGTAGACGGCGGCGGACAGCTCGTCGTACAGGTGCTCGAACGCCCGTGCGTCCCCGAGGGCAACCCGCCCGACGAGCACATCGACGTCGGCGCCGCCCTGCGACGGAACCAGACGCAGCCCCGGCTCACCGGCCATCGGCCCTCCTCCAAACTCGGTGGTCTTCCTGCACAGTAGTTCGGTCGGAGGACATGGAGGGATTGGTGCCGAAACCGGGGCACAAGCGGTGCCCCACGTCACGTCCGTCGGGGGTCGCCTCGATTTCATCCGCGGCGCGGGGCGCTGCTACAGTTCCTCACGCTTCAGGCGCCATTAGCTCAATTGGCAGAGCAGCTGACTCTTAATCAGCGGGTTCGGGGTTCGAGTCCCTGATGGCGCACAACCCCCCCTGTGTTACTTCGGTTGATCCCCGACATCGGGGCTTCGGCTGAGGCCGGACAGTGTTTCGGCTGATGGGTGACACCTACTTCGGCTGATCCCGGACACTCCCGAGCATGCGGGAGTGGAGTGTGGTGGAGCAGCGATACCAGGCCGTGCTGGCGGTGCTCAGTGACGGCGAGACGGTCACCGATGTGGCGGCCCCGGTTCGGCTGCTTGCGCTGTCAGCGGCGAGCTCCACCTACCGCGCCGACGGTGCGATAGGGGCCGGGCCTCAGGATGGGGCTCCATCGGTGGCCCACCTGGACCACCGAGTGCGTTTGACGACTTGTTCACGCGGGGGTCTCACCCTCCGGGGTAAATGGGTCACACCTAGCCCCGGAGGATCACTATGTCCCCAAGCTCCCTTCGCCGAACCACCAAATTCCTGGTCACGCCCATGGCGGTGCTCGGCGTCCTGGCCGTACCAACCACCGCACACGCCGAGAGCGAAGTATTCCACCGCTTCGAGGCCAACGCCGTCGCCATCTACAGAAACGTCACGCAACCGTGCGACGACGGCACGACGGCACGACTCAGCTTCCGCGTGACCGGCGGACACGAGGAGGAGTCCGAGAACGGCGTCGTCACCGAGGACCACGACTTCCTCACCGTCTTCGTCAACGGCATCGACTGCGGCGGCGTCTTTGTCAACGACACCGGAACAACCGAGGACGTCGATTTCGTCTGGTCGCCCTCTCTGCAGACCGCCAGCGTGTCGGGCACCGTCACCACCCGCAGGAGCGGCCACGTCATCGCCGCCGACCTCTCGTGGGAAGCCACCGGCCCCATGCAGACGGACACCAACACGAACACCTTCCCGGGCTCCGTGAACCACTTCGTCGGTCGCAAGCGTGACGCCGTCGCCACCGGCACGGTCGTCTTCAACGGGCGGCAGTTCGTGAACGGACCCACCACCGAGGCCGTCATCGAGACACTGGAGGACAAGAACCGCGACGTGCCAGTGCCCCCAAACGCCGAGTAGCCGCAACGAGCAACGCTGCAACCGAGGCATGGGCACCCCAGGTTCACCCCAGGGAGGTGCCCATGCCCACGCGGAAAGCGGGGGCCACAGCAGTCGCAGTCGTGGTGGGCGCCCGCCATCGCGGGCAGTGTGGCGCGGTATTGAGCGTGCACTGACCGGCCAACTGCTGAACGAAGTGCACGAGTCAGACTTCGAAGCATGTCCCGTCGTGTCACCGTTTGGGCCAAGGTGCCTTTAGCGTCCCCTTCCGGACCCGTCGATCCACGATCGGACGACCATTCGCAATGAGCGATCTGTGCTCTCAATCCGGGCCGCCTTGAGAAGTGCCGAGCGGTCACATGACGGTTACGAGACCCCGCGATGCAACCGGAAACTGCCGGACTGCAAGGAAGGGGTGTGCAGCTTAGAGTTCCCGTTTCCGCGCCCAGCCCCGTCGCCAGGGAAGCTTTCAGCGGGTTAGGGGTCCGCATCGCGTGGCCACCGTCCGTGCATCGTCACGCTGGAGGCCGACCCCGAGGCTCTACGTTTGTGCTCGTCAGGCCTTGAGGATCGCGTCGAGCTTCTCGAAGCTGTCGGCCCAGCCGCTGCGGTGCAGCTCAAGCCTCTCCTCCGTGGCGAACTCTCCCTGGGTCAATGACAACGTGGTCCGACCGTCGTGGGAGTCCAGTGACAGCTCGACGACCGTCTCACGGTCGTCGGGAACCGGCTCGTCCCAACGAAACGTGAACGTGAGTTCGGAGGGGAACTCGATCTGGAGGAACTCGCCGGAGAGATGGAATGGTTCGCCGTCTGGCGGCTGCATGGTGATGCGAAGGCTGCCGCCCACCCGCAGGTCGATATGGATCTCCGGTATCGCAAACCCGTGCGGCCCCCACCATTTGGCCAGCGCTGTGGGCTCGGTCAACAGGCCGAAGATCTGCTCGGGTGTGGCATCGAACACCCGTTCCTGTTCCAGGACGACTGTCCCGTCGTTGCTGGTCATATCTCAAGGTTCCACCATCGATCAGCCGCCTTCCATTGCCGACCGAAGTGGCACTTCGGTATCCGGCAGCAGAGAGGTATCCGGCAGCAGAGATACGTGGTGGCGCCGGCTCGCGGCGGAAGGACGCGGCCCACGCGGCCGGTCAGGAGGACTACCCGGCGACGGGAACGTGACCGGGGTACGGTCAGCAGTTGGGGCCGACTCCGGCGCCACAACCAGGGAGCCACCATGGCCGACAAGTCACCCCGCCAGCACATGACCAAGAAGGACGGCAAGTCCCTTAAGGAGAAGCGGGCGGAGAAGCACGCGAAGGCCGACGCTAAGAACAAGACCGAGATCGTCCCGCCCGGCAAGCGGTAGGCGCTGCTCGGGTAAGGCCCCCGGAATACGCCTGCCGCGGCAGGTTGGGTACGACGCGTAATGGAGCGCACCGGTCGTGAAGCGGTGGACCTGCTGTTCCTTCAAGAGGTGCCACTCAGTGAAGACTGGGGCGCGGTCTGTGGCGACCTAGGTTTCAACCTCTTCACCGATCGGAACTCCAACTTCCAGGTCCGATCACTACTGCTGTCACGCCAGAGCACGGTCTCGGCGGAGCCGTTGCACCTGCCCACGGCCGACTATCACGGGTCGTATCTAGCTGCCGCGACGATCAGCCTGCCTGACGTGGGCGAGACAACTGCAGTGTCGGTTCACGCCAGCCCGTCGGTCGTCGAGGCCAAGTACCGTGACGTGTGGCAACAGGCCGGGCGCGAACTGCCGACGCCACGGCCGTCCGCAGGGCCCGCTGAACTGTGGGACTCCGACATGGTCCTCGCGACATTGGCACTGCTCGCGCAAGAGGGACCAGTCCTGGCGGCTGGCGACTTCAACGAATGCCTGGCGTGGGACGACAATCACCCCGGCGAGTGGGGCCGGGAGTACTTCGCCAGCGTCACCAGGGCCGACCTGGTCTCACTCACCCATCGAAACGAAGGCGTCGAAACGCAGAGCGCCTTCACGCATGATGGTTTGACGTACCAACTCGATCATGTGCTTGTCACAGATACCGTCGCGGACCAGATCGCCGACGCTCCTCGCGTTGATGGCGACTGGTCGCGGGAAAGTGTGACTGCGGGAGGACTATCGGACCACGCACCCCTCTGGTTCGACCTCGGTCGCCAATAGGAGCGCCATGGGCGGGGTCGGATAGACGTCTAGCGCCCGACAAGCGGCGGTGTGACGCACCCCTGACGAGCGTCGCGAGTCAGCCGAGGCCCTCGAAGAGGTCGGTCAGCATCGATGGATCGCGTTCACCCTCGGGCCAGGCGATCGCGTACCACTCGCGCCCAACACGCCGCTCCCACTGAGCGGTGTTCGTGGGGTCGTCGGACATGACGTGCAATTGGCTCTTGTGCTCGCGAAGGCCGGCCACGATGCGGCCGGCGGCTTCCCGACAGTCGACGGTGATTCGGATCTGCTCGTCAGGGATGCCCCGCATGTGATAGGTCTGCGTCGGGTCGAAGGTGTGCAGCCCGAGCTCGGCGCGCTGGCGGTTCCACCGTTCGAACACCGACTGCGGGACCGCGCCATGCAGGAGCCGCTGAAAGCCGGACCTGTTGCCCGCGCGCAGGCGGGCGAACGCTTCGTCGGTGGCCGCACCGATCGCGACGTGGTCGGGATGTCCGAAAATCCCGTCGGGACCGAACGTCACGACGACGCTGGGATTCTCCTCGTCGAGGATCCGCGCGATCGCCGAGACAACCTCATTGAAGGGGACCCCCGCGACGCCACCGTCCGGCAGACCGAGCCACTCGTGACGGTCAGGAACGCGGCCGAGTGCTCGCCACGCGGCTTCATCTTCGCCCTGGCGGATGGATCCGAGCGTTTCGCGCGTGGCCGGGAATCCGTCTCGAATGTCGCCCTGCTCGCCGGATGTGGCGTGGATCAGGACGAACCTGAAGTCTGGGTCATCGGCGTGCAGCGCGACGCTGCCCGCAGCCCCGTACGCGTCGTCGTCTGGATGCGCGAAGACGCAAGCAAGGGTCCGGTTGCGGGACACGATGCGAACCTATCGGCTGCTACAGCGCCTCGACAGGCCCCTCTCGTTGGAGCTCAGGCGGCGGAATGACCGGCCTCGATCGGGGCAACGAAGAGAATCGGCAACTTCCGGCTCAGCGGTTGACGATGACCGCGCGGAGCTCCGGCAGGGCGGCGAGCTGGTCGTCGAGGATCCCCTGGGCGAGGGTGACCGACCCGACCAGCGGGTGCAGGGCCAGGGCCTTGGTCGCGGTGGCGTAGGACCCGGAGAGGGCGGCCTCGATCGTGGTCCGCTCGACCGCCTTGACGGTGGCCACCAGCCCCGCCGCATGCGGGTCGAGCGGGTCGGTGGCGTAGGGCCGCCACCCGTTGGCGTCCACCGCGCACGGCACCTCGACCACGGCGTCGGTGTCGAGACCGGTCAACGTGTGCCGGTTCGGCACGTTGAGCACGAGCGTGGTGCGCTCGTCCCGGGCCACCGCGCGCATCAGCTGGAGGGCGACCCGGTCGTAGCCGCCACCGTCGAGGTCCTCCTGCTCGCGTTCGCCGGCGCCGGTCGCCGCCCGGCTGTCGGCCATGTACGTCGCCTCCCGCTCCAGGCGGGCCTGCTCCCAGCGGGCGAACGCTCCTTCGTCGGTCTCCGGAGCGACCGCCCAGAAGTCGCGCTGCTGCTCGAGGAGGAGCTCCCCGCGCGTCCGTCCGGCCTTCTCCGCGGCGGCGACCGCGTCCGCGCGGAAGTACCAGTACCACAGGTACTCGTTGGGCACGGTGCCCAAGGACGCCAGCCACCCGGGACCGAACAGCCGTCCCTCCTCGGTCGTCATCAGGGCGCCCGGGTCGTCGAGCAGGCCGGGGAGCCGGTCCTGGCCGTCGACCAGCACGCGCCGCAACCAGCCGAGGTGGTTCAGGCCCGCGTAGTCGAAGACCGCCCGACGCGGGGTCGACGTCGAGGGCCCGGGCCACCCGCTTGAACATGCCGACCGGGGAGTCGCAGATGCCGACCACCCGGTCGCCGAGCAGCCGGGACATCGCCTCGGTGACCATGCCTGCCGGGTTGGTGAAGTTGATGACGTACGCGTCCGGGGCGACCCGCCGCACCGCGTCGGCGATCCGCATGGCGACCGGGACGGTGCGCAGGCCGTAGCAGACACCGCCGGCGCCGGTGGTCTCCTGACCGAGGACGCCCCGGTCCAGGGCCGCGCGCTCGTCGCACACCCGCCCCGCCAGGCCGCCGACCCGGATCGCGGAGAAGACGAAGTCGGCGCCGCGCAGGGCGGTGTCGAGATCGGTCTCGAGGTGGACCCGGGGGCCCGGGCGCCCGCCGGCGGCGTCGGCGAGGACCCGTCCGATGGTGCGGAGCCGGTCCGCGTCGAGGTCGTGGAGGACCAGGTCGGTGACCCGCCCCGGGCCTTCGTCGGCGAGCAGCGCTCGGTGGACCAGCGGGACCCGGAAGCCTCCGCCGCCGAGGATGGTGAGCTTCATCCGGTCTCCTCCGGGGTGATGACGACCTCGACGCCCGACTCCTCGAGGAACCTCAGGGTGTCGGGGTCGGCGGCCGGCTCGGTGACCAGCGTCGAGAGGTCGTCGGCCCCGCAGACGCGGGCGATCCCCCGGCCGGGGAACTTGCCGGCGTCGGCCACGAGCACGGTGCGCTCGGCCACCTCGATCATGCCGCGCTTCACGGGGACCTCCACGGCGGTGGTGTCGAGCACGCTGCCGTCCCGGCGTACGCCGCTGGTGCCCAGGAAGAGCACGTCGGCGTGCACCTGCCGGATGGCCTGCTCGGTGAGAAACCCGACCAGCGAGCGGTAGTTGCGCCGCACGACGCCCCCGAGCAGGATCAGCTCGACGGCCTCGTCGCGCACGAGCTCCTCGTAGACCGGCAGGCTGGACGTGATGACGGTGACCTCTCGGCCGTGCAGCGCCCGGGCGAGGTGACTGGTGGTGGTGCCGATGTCGATCAGCACGACGTCGCCGTCGCGAACCAGCTCCGCGGCCGCCTCCCCCACTCGCACCTTGGCGTGCTGGTGGTCGACGGCCACCACGTCGAACGGCGGCTCGACGGTGTCGAGCGGAGCAGCACCGCCGTGCACTCGCTGCAGCCGTCCCTCGGCCTCGAGGAAGGACAGGTCCCGGCGGACCGTCGCCCCGCTGACGCCGAGCTCGTCGGAGAGCTCGGAGACCTCGGCGGCCCCGCTGGTGCGCAGCCGTTCCAGGATGCGGTCGTGGCGGCGCCGGGCGAGCATGGCGACACGGTAGCAGCCAAAACTGATCATTAGTGAGCAGAAGTCGGACGAAGCCTTGCGCAGAAATGCGCAGGTGGGACAGACTGCCGCCGGAGGAGGTGCTGCATGTCCGAGCTTGACGGCGCCCGCGTGCCGACCGGCAGCGACACCGCCTGCGACCCCGCGGGCCCGCTCGACCTCGTGGTGACCGGCACGGTCTTCCTCGACCTGATCCTCACCGGACTGCGGGCCGCACCCGTGGGTGGACGCGAGATCATGGCCGACGGGATGGGCTCCAGCCCCGGCGGCGCGGCCACGCTCGCGGTCGCCGCCTCCCGCCTCGGGGTCTCGACCGGCCTCGTCGCCGCGTTCGGCTACGACGCCTACGGCGAGTTCTGCTGGACCACGCTGGAGGACGACGAGGGCGTCGACCTGTCCTGCTCGAAGCGGGTGCCCGACTGGCACTCCCCCGTCACGGTCTCGCTCGCCTACGACGACGACCGGGCGATGATCACCCACGCGCACGTTCCCCCGGTGCCGCCCGAAGTCCTGTTCGCCGACGTCCCCGACGCCCGTGCCTGCTTCGCCGACATGGGGGTCGCTCGGGCGCCGTGGGTCGACCGCTTCGTCGATCGCGGCAGCCTGGTCTTCGCCGACGTGGGCTGGGACGACACCGGCGCCTGGGACGCGGCCGCCCTCCGCGAACGGCTCGAGGGTTGCCACGCGTTCGTGCCGAACGCCGCCGAGGCGATGGCCTACACCCGCACCGACCACCCGGGGGCAGCGCTGGAGGCGCTGCGCGACTGGGTCCCGCTCGCCGTCGTCACCGCTGGAAGCGGCGGGGCCTACGCGGCCGACGAGCGGACCGGCGAGACGGTCTGGGTGCCCGGCCTGCACGTCCCGGCGATCGATCCCACCGGGGCGGGTGACGTGTTCCTGGCCGCGCTGATGGCGGGCACGCTGCGCGACTGGCCGCTGCAGCAGCGCATCCGGTTCGCCAACCTCGCCGCCGCCCTCTCCGTCCGAGACGTGGGCGGCGCCCTGGCCGCCCCGGGCTGGGCGGACGTGTGCGACTGGTGGACCGATCTGGACCGAAGCAGCCGCCTGGTCCGCGACTACGGCTTCCTCGAAGGCGTGCTGGCCGGCGTGGAGCACCGGATGTTCGCCCGGGCCGTGCCCACGATCGGCTTCGACGCCGGAAGCCACGACCACCCCCGACACGGTCCCCGCCCCGGGCACGCCCCCCTGACCCACTTCGGGGTCACCGCCGCGCCGGTGCCACCCCTGTCGGCCACGACCCCCGACGACCCTTCCTCCACCGCACCCCAGGAGCACTCATGACCCACCCCCGTTCGCGAGCGATCCTCGTCGCCGGCCTCATCGGCGTCCTGGTCTCGGCCACGGCCGCCTGCGCGCCGGGCCAGGAGGGCGGCGCCGGCACCGAGACGAGTGCCGACGACGTCACCACCGACATCAGCCAGGTCGGCGAGGTCACGCTCACGGTGTGGGACCAGGAGGTCCGCGGCGGGCAGGCTAAGCAGATCGCGGCGCTCAACGAGGCCTTCACCGAGAAGTACCCCAACGTGACCATCGACCGGACCAAGCGCTCCTTCTCGGACCTGCAGCGCACCCTGCGCAACGCGATCACGTCGAAGGACGCCCCCGACGTCGTGCAGGCCAACAACGGTCGCACCGACATGGGGGCGTTCGTGGAGAACGGCCTGCTGCAGTCGCTGGACGGCTACGCCGAGGCGTACGGGTGGGCCGAGCGCTTCCCCGAGTCGGTCCGCTCCCTCGCGTCGTACAGCGACGACGGATCGACGTTCGGCGAGGGGAACCTGTACGGGCTGGCGCAGGTCGGCGAGCTCGTCGGGGTCTTCTACAACAAGTCCAAGCTGGCCGACCTCGGCCTGGAGGTCCCGGAGACCACCGCCGACTTCGAGGCGGCCCTCGAGGCCGCCTCCGAGGCAGGCGAGCTGCCGATCCAGTTCGGCAACCTCGAGGGCTGGCCGGGCATCCACGACTACGGGTTCGTGCACAACCAGTTCGTCCCCCGCGAGGACATCCGCAACCTCGGCTTCGGCCGCGAGGGCGCCTCGTGGACCTCGGAGGCCAACCGGGAGGCCGCGACTGCCTTCACCGACTGGGTGGAGTCGGGCTACTTCACCCCCGAGTTCAACGGCGTCGGCTACGACCCGGCCTGGCAGGACTTCGCGAAGGGCGAAGGCGTCTTCCTGGTGGCCGGCACCTGGCTGCAGGCCGACCTCGACGACGCGATGGGTGACGACGTCGGGTTCTTCCTGCCGCCGGTCGGGGAGACCGGGGAGCGTGCCGTGACGGGGGGCACCGGGCTCCCGTTCTCGGTCACCGAGGCCTCCGACAACGCCGACGTGGCGGCGGCCTACATCGACTTCATCACCAGCGACGAGGCGATGCAGATGATCCAGGACGCGGGCAACCTCCCGGTCGTCGGCGGCTCCGCGGAGTCGACGGACGGCGTCGCCGCGGACGTGCTCTCGGCCTGGTCGACCGCCGGGGAGGAGGACGCGCTCGTGCCCTACCTGGACTACGCGACGCCCGACTTCTACGACCTCATCACCGCCCAGGTGCAGAAGCTCGGCAACGGCTCGGTGTCCGAGGAGGAGTACCTGCAGACGCTCGAGGACGAGTACACGTCCTTCGTCTCGGGCGGCTGAGCCATCCAGTGTCCGAGACCCTGAGGCCCACCCGGCCGGGCGACCGCCAGGACGGGGCTTCCGGGGAGCCTCCCCGCCGTGCCTCCCGCGGCCCGGCCCGTACGGCGCAGGGCCGGGCGCCCGGCGAGCCGTGGCGCGTCGCCTACCTGTACGTCGCGCCGGCCCTCGTCGTCTTCTCGCTGTTCCTGCTCGCCCCCCTCGGCTACGCGATCTGGCTGTCCTTCTACGACTGGGACGGTCTGGGCCTCGGCACCTGGGTCGGCCTCGACAACTACGTCGCCGTCTTCACGGACCCCGCGCTGCGCGCGCCGTTCGGGCACGCCCTGGTGCTCGTCGTCTTCTTCAGCCTGCTGCCGGTGCTGCTCGGCATGCTGCTGGCCGCGCTGATGACCCGGTCCGCGATCCGCGGAGCCGGGTTCTTCCGCACGGTGATCTTCCTCCCCCAGGTGATCGCCCTGACCGTCGTCGCCGTCGTGTGGCGCCAGATCTACGCACCCCAGGGCCCGCTGAACGACCTGCTCCGCGGCATCGGCCTCGACGGGCTGGCCCGCGGCTGGCTCGGCGACCCCGCCTGGGTCCTGGTCGCGATCGGCCTGGTGGGGACCTGGGTCGGCACCGGCCTGTGCACGGTGCTCTTCCTGGCCGGCCTCTCGAAGGTCGGCCGGCAGCTCTACGAGGCCGCCCGCCTCGACGGAGCCGGCTTCTTCCGCGAGTTCCTCGCGGTCAGCCTGCCCGCGGTCCGCGGCGAGCTCGCGGTGGCGCTGACGCTGACGATGGTGGCGGCCCTCCGCACCTTCGACCTGGTCTACGTGATGACGGCGGGCGGACCCGGAGACGCGTCCCGGGTGCCGTCGTACGAGGTGTACGACCGGGCGATCCTGGAGGGTGACGTCGGCACCGGGATCACCGTCGCGCTGGTGCTCACCGCGGTGATCCTGGGGGCGACCTGGCTGGTCAACCGGATCGCTCACGACGAGGGGGCCGGATGAGGACCTCGGCCGCGGAGCGGAGCACGACGTACGTCGTGCTGGTCCTCGCCGCCGCGCTGGCGCTCTACCCGGTGGGACTGGTCCTCGTGAAGGCGGTGCAGCCCGACGCGATCGGCGCCGCCGGCGGGGTGGACCTGGGCAACTTCGTCGCCGCGTGGCGCGAGGGAGAGTTCGGCAGCTACCTGCGGACCAGCGTGATCGTCACCGGGTCCGTGGTCCTCGCGGCCTCGCTGCTCTCCGCGCTGGCCGGCTATGCGTTCGGCACCATGCGGTTCCGGGGTTCGTCGGTGCTGTTCTACGTGCTGCTGCTCGGGCTGATGGTGCCGAGCGAGGCCATCGTGATCCCGCTCTACTTCCAGCTCCGCAGCGTGAACCTGCTCGACACCTACGTCGCCCTGATCCTCCCGCAGATCGCGCAGTCACTCGCCTTCGGGACCTTCTGGATGCGGGCGTACTTCCGGGCCAGCTCGCGCGAGGTGGTCGAGGCGGCACGTCTGGACGGAGCCGGCCACCTCCGGATCTTCTGGTCGGTGCTGCTGCCGATGGGCCGCCCGGCCGTGCTGACCATGATGGTGCTGTTCTTCATGTGGACGTGGAACGAGTTCCTGCTCCCGCTGGTGGTCATCCCCAGCGGCGACCTGCTGACCGCACCGCTGGGGCTCGCCCTGTTCCAGGGCCAGTACACAGCCGGAACGTCCCTGCTGGCCGCCGGCGCGGTCCTGGTCGCGGCCCCCGTCGTCGTCTTCTACCTGTTCGCCCAGCGGCACTTCATCCGCGGGATCGTCGACGGCTCGGCCAAGGGCTGACCCGCATGGCCACCCCGCGCCCCCACACCTCCCGGCCCGTCGTCGACGGCGGTCCGGACGGTTCACCACCCCCTACGTCGATCCACGAAGGAGCATCTCCATGTCCAGACGTCAGTTCTCGGGTGAGACGTCTCACCGTCAGGATCGGCCCGGTCTCCGCCGGAGGCTAGGAGTCCTGTGCACCACCCTCCTGCTCACGCTCGGGCTCGGATCCGCGCCGGCGGCGCTGACCGCGACCGCGACCGCGGCCACGAGTGACGGCGCTCGGGTGCAGGACCGCACCAGCGCCGCGGACCTCGACATCCTCTACGCCGGGGCGCACCCGGACGACGAGGCCGGACGGCTGTCGATGTTCGGCGAGTGGAAGGAGCGCTACGGCGCCCGGACCGGGGTCGTGACCGTCACCCGGGGTGAGGGGGGCGGCAACGCCATCGGACCCGAGGAGGGCCCCGCCCTCGGCCTGATCCGCGAGCGCGAGGAGCGCGCCGCCGTCGGCACGCCCGGCATCTCCGACGTGTACAACCTCGACAAGGTCGACTTCTACTACTCGGTGAGCGCCCCGCTGCACCAGCAGGCGTGGGACCACGAGGAGACGCTGGGGCGGATGGTCCGCATCATCCGGGAGACCACCCCCGAGGTCCTCATGACGATGAACCCGGCGCCCAGCCCGGGCAACCACGGAGGGCACCAGGAGGCCTCGCTGCTGCTGGTGGAGGCGTACTACGCGGCCGGGGACCCGTCCCGGTACCCGGAGCAGATCACCCGTGACGGCCTCGAGCCCTTCGCCCCGAAGAAGCTGCTCACCATCGCCGTGCGTGGTCAGGCCGGCGCCGCGGGGCCCGGCTGCACGACGGGCTACACACCCGCCAACCCCGCGGACGACATCTACGGGGTCTGGGCCGGCCGCCGCGCCGAGAACGGCAAGACCTGGGCCCAGATCGAGCGCGAGGCGCAGCGCGAGTACGCCTCCCAGGGCTGGTCGGGCTTCCCGGACGTCGACCCCGACCCGTCCCGGATCGGCTGTGACTACGTGACCCAGATCGACGCCCGGGTCCCCTTCATCCGTGGCGACCAGAGCGCGGCGGCGGCCGACTCCTCGACGATGCTCGAGGGCGCCGTCCTGCCGACCGACGGTGGGCTCCCCCTCGGCACCGGCCTCGACCTCTCCACCGGCGACTTCGACGTCGTCCCCGGCGGCACCTCAACGCTCGAGGTCGCGCTCACGGCGCCCGCCGACGCGGCCCTGCGGGACGTCCGAATGGTCCCGGACCTTCCCGAGGGATGGACGGGCCCCTCCGTGATCCGGGTCGCCAGGCTCGCCAAGGGTCGGACGGCCACCCGGTCCTTCGAGGTCACCGCCCCCGACACCGCCGCGGGCGGTCGTGCCCTGGTCGGGATGGACGTCCACTCCCGGACCGGGTCGGGCTTCACCGACCAGCAGCTGCAGGTCGTGCCCGAGGTCGAGGGCACCCAGCAGCTGCTCCCCCAGGTCGCCCAGTTCCACCGATGGGCCGAGGACGTCGGGGTCGATCAGCTCAAGGGCATCGTCAAGCCGGTGCTCACGCTGCGCTCCGGCGGCACCCGGACCGTGTCCGTCGACGTGACCAACCACGGCGATGCTCCCCGGTCCGGCACGGTCACGCTGGCGCTCCCGGCCGGGTTCAGCACCGACGGGCCCGCGTCGTACGCCGATCTGGCCGCCGGCGCCACCAGACGGGTCGGCTTCACGGTGACCAACGACGACGTGACGCTCCCGACCGCGAACCAGGGCGGCACGAACGGCGACTACGACTACACCGTCCGCACCACCAGTGACGCGGGGAGCTCGGACTCGGCCGCGGCGCTCGAGCTCGTCCCCACCGTGACCCTGCCCGACTCCGCCGCACCGAGCCTCGACGGCGAGATCGGTGCCGGCGAGTACGCCGCCGAGCTCGACCTCGGCCGCCGCTGGGAGGGGTCCGCCTGCGACGACGCCGCCGACTGCTCCGCGACCGGGTGGATCACCCGCGCCGGGGACGCGCTGTACGTCGCCGCCGACGTCACCGACGACACCCTCGGCACCGTCCTCGCGCCGAGCGACTGCAAGCGGCACTGGCGGGTGGACTCCCTGGAGCTCGCGATCGACCCGACCGGCACCTCGGAGAACACCTCGACGACGTTCAAGGCGGCGATCCTGCCGACCACGACCGGTGGTGTCTCCTGCGCGGCCCGCGACGCCGACAACCGGCAGGGCCCGATCGGCACCTTCCCCCTCGTCGGCGGGGACGGCTCGCCGCAGCGGGCGGAGGGTGACACGGCGCCGGGCTTCGAGGCGATCTCCCGGGTGAAGGAGCCCTACACGGGCTACGTCATCGAGGCGAAGATCCCGATGAGCGTCCTGCCGGACACGATCGACCCGGACGCCATGGGCTTCAACGCCTTCGTCTACGACTCCGACACCCAGGACAAGACCGGGCAGACCCGCCTGGGCTGGTCGACCTTCGGGGGCGTCCAGGGCGACCCGTACCGGTGGGGCCAGGTCGCCCTCGACGGCGCCGCACCGCCCCCGGTCGCGACGAGCGAGCCGCTGCTGGACTTCCCGGCGCTCGACAGCGTCGAGTCGCCGCAGTCGATCATGCAGGCGGTGCGCACCGGTGTGGCCCTCTCGGGCCTGCCGCAGACGCCCCGTCAGTCGTCCGCCGGCGTCGTCCGGGCGGTCAGCGTCGAGGACGCGGTGCGCGCCGAGGTCCGGGCGAAGGGGGCGGGAACCGCATACCTGTTCGCGATGAACGGCTCGGAGGTCGTCGGCCGGCAGGTCGTCGACCTCGAGCGGGGCAGGTCGTGGGTCCGGATCCCCACCTCGGGTCACCAGGCGAGTCGGGTCCTGATGGCCTTCGACTCGCAGGTCCGGGGCACCGCCTCGTCGATGACGGAGGTCGCCGCGGCCCGCCGGTGACCGTGGGGCCAGCCGCGCCGCCCTCCCGTCGGGAGGGCGGCGCGGACCTTCAGGCCTGCGGCGTGAGGTAGGTGAAGCTCGCCGTGACGTCGGCGACGTCGTAGGAGTCGAATCCGACGGTGACGATCGTCCACTCGACGCCGACGGGCCCCCGGTAACGGGTGGCGTCCCACGGCCTGCTCAGAGCCGGCGTCGTGGTGACTGTCTCGCCGGTCACGGCCGACGAGGTCGCCGACAGGTAGCCCGCACACCCGCAGCCCTCGAGGCCGAACCCGATCCGGGCGGTGTCGACCTCACCGTCGAAGGTCGGACGGCCGCGCATCGACAGCTGCACCGACTGCAGACCGCGGGGTGCGTCCAGGTCTCGCAGCCGCAGCACGTTGGAGGCCCTGGCCTCGTCGCGGCTCCAGAACGTGCACCTGCTCCTGGACCGGAAGCTCGCACCCTGGTCGGGGTAGATCGACGAGGCGAACACGGTCCCGCACGGCTCGGTCGGGGTGTCGTCGCCGCCGGTGGCCGATGCGGCGCCCGTCACCCGAGCGGGACGCGGCCGACGCGCTGGCGGAGGCAGGGGCTGGCGGAAGCGGGCCGGCCGCTGGGGCGGCGGTGCGGGTGCCGCTGGCGAGCACCAGTGGGGCGGCGGACACGGTCACGTCGATCGCGGGTGAGGTGCCCTTGTTCCCGGCCAGGTCGATGACTTCCATCCGGACCGTGTACGCGCCCGCGGGAACGGCCGCACCGCTGTCGCTGCGGCCGTCCCAGGGGACCGGGTAGAGCAGGTCACGCCGGTAGGTCTGCGGCACCGACCGCACGACGCTCCCGGTGGAGTCGCTCACGACGAGGGTCACCTTGCGGACCCGCTCGGTGTCCGGGCCACTCGAGGAGAACGAGCCACCGTGGTTGAACGCGATCTGGTCGTGGATGACGGTCGTGTTCGGGTAGACGACGGTCGAGCTCGCCTGAAGCGGCTCGGCGGTGTACCGGGTGTCGACGTACACGGTGGTGTGGTCCGCGGCCTTCTCGAGACGCTGCTTGACCGGGTCGGCGAAGAAGGAGACCTGGTAGCGGTTGTCGCGGACGATCTTGCCGCCGGGCTTTCTCCCGTTCCACCGGTAGTTGTGCCTGCCGCGGGGCAGCCTGCCGAGCCTGTCGGTGAAGAGGAGCTTGGAGTCCTTGGCGTCGTGGGTGCGATACACCTTCACGGTGACGACGGACTTGCGCTTGAGCCTGAACGGGAGGCGGGCACGGTCCTTGACCTTGTCCCCGTTCGGGGAGATCACCGCCGTCGGTCTCAACGCGTCGACGAGGTTCGGCACCCTCACCTTCGTCGGTGCGGCCCTGGCAGTCTTGGTCGTGGTGGGGGACGACGGTGAGGGTGCGGCGGCGGCCGGGGGCACGCTCAGCAGTGCCGCGCTGGTCGCGGCGGCAGCCAGGGCAGCCAGTCCGGTGCGGGTCCGGGTCATCAGGGGGATCTCCGGTGCGGTGTGAGGTAGGTGTAGTGGACCGTCACCCCGGCGACGTCGAACGAGTCCGTCCCGCGCGTCACGATCGTCCAGTCGAGCCTGGGGGGCTGGGTCTGCGTCGGCCGGCTGTAGTACCGCTGAGCCGGCGGCGGCGTCGTCACCGTCCCGGTCGAGGTCACCGTCTCCTCCGCGACCGCGGGTGAGGAGGCACCGCGCGGCGTCTCGACGACGCCGTTGAAGCCGAAGACGGGCCCGCCGAGGGTCAGCGTGGCGGTGTCGGTCTCCGTGGGCTCCGTCGGCCTGCCCCGCATCGAAACCCGCACCGAGTACGGTCCTCCGCGCGGCGCGGTCTCGAACGTGAGGTCGTCCAGCAACAGGGAGCCACCGGCGTACGCCGCCTTGACGGCGAAGGAGCCGGTGCAGGTGTCGTCGGACCGGAAGCTCTGCGCGCCGACGCTCGCGTACACCTCCGACGGCACCACCCTGCCGCACGGGTACGGCTGTGAGCTGCCACCGCCCGGGTTCGGCGTGCTCGGCGCCGGAGCGGTGCCGGCCAGGACCTCGGACGCCTTCCAGGACCCCGTCGGCGGCACCACCAGCGTGCCGGTCCTCTCGACCAGGGGCTCGTCGGCCACCTTCACGGTCACCCTCTTGGACCGTCCTGTGTTGCCTGCCCGGTCCACGAGCTTGGCGCGGATCGTGTAGGTCCCGCCGGCCAGTGGTGCGCCCGCGTCGTCGCGACCGTCGAACGGAACGGTGAAGGACTTGTACCACCAGTCGGTGCCGCCACTGATCCTGCGCACGAGGCGACCCCGCGCGTCACGGACCCGCAGCACGGCCGCGCTGACGCTGGCCAGCTTGCCTCGTCCGGTCAGGGCCACGCCGACTGCGTCATGGAACTGCGTGGTGCGCGGATAGACCGTGTCGAGGCTCAGCGTCGGCGCCTTGACCGCGTTGAACTTCGTGTCGACCCACAGCGTCGCCGAGCGGATCCGCTTCTTGCCGTCCTTGCCGACCTGGTCGGCGACGAAGACCGCGGAGTACTTCCCGTCTCGGACGACGTCGCCGGCGAAGCTCTTCCCCTTCCACGTCCAGCGGTGGTGGAGGCCCGCCGGGAGCTTGCCCAGCCTCTCCCTGTAGACGAGGGCCCGGGTCTTGTCGTTCCGTCGAACCTTGACCGTCACCTTCGCCGGCTTGTCGAGGTCGAACGTGAGGCGGGCCTTGTCCTGGGCCTTGTCCTTGTTGGGAGACAGCCAGACCTGCTTCTGGTGGACGTCGATGACCGGCCCGGTCCAACCGACACCCTGAGCCGCGGCCGTGACGGTCGCGAGCGGCGCGGCGACGGTGGCGGCCGCGACGAGAACGATGGCAGATGCGCGTGGCAAGCGCATGGCCTCAACCCCTGCGCAGGGGTGCGTACGGCATTCATTCCCCCGATTTGTCCTGGTCCTCGAACGTACCCATCGTAGGTCTGAGGGACGACCCTCCGGAAGTCGCGACACGCCAGCTCGGCCGTGTGGCGATCCCAGCCTCGGGTACGACCCTGTCGTGACCGATCACGAGGACGCGGACACCCTGGCCATGGTGCGGACCTTTCTCGACCGCGCCCACCTGGCCACGCCCGGGCAGCTGAGCGAGGTCACGCTCGAGGCCGCCCGTGAGCTGGGGTGGACCGCGGCGATGTACGTCGTCGACCACGAGCAGCAGTGGCTCGTCCCCGTCCCGGTGACCGGTCTGCCCCAGGGTGAGCCGCACAGTGTCGACGGCACGTTGGCGGGCCGCTGCTTCCGGACGGTGGAGCCGGTCACCTCCTCCGCCGACGGCTGTCAGACGTTGTGGCTGCCCGTGGTGGACGGGGTCGAGCGGCTGGGGGTCCTGCACGTCGTCCTCGGGGCGGAGGACGATCCGACCGACGCCCGGCTGCAGGAAAGGTGCCGGCTGCTCGGTCACCTCGCGGGTCACCTGATCGCCGCCAAACGGCCCTACGGCGACTCCCTCGACCGCCTGATGCGTCGTCGCCCGCGCGCGGTGGCGTCCGAGCTTCTGCACCGGCTGCTGCCGCCCCTCACCTTCGCGTGCGAGGGCCTGGTGGTGTCCGGAATCCTGCAACCCGTCTACGACGTCGCCGCCGACGCCTTCGACTACAACGTCGTCGACGACACCGCTCATCTCGCGATCCTGGACGCGACCGGCCATGACATCCAGGGGACCGTCCTGGCCGCGATCGCGGTCTCGGCCTACCGGAACTCCCGCGCCCAGGGCCGTGGGCTCTTCGCCGGCGCGGCCGTGATCGACGAGGCGATCGGCGAGCACGGGGCGGGCTGGCGGATGGCCACCGGGGTCCTGGGCGAGCTCAGCCTCACCGACGGACGTTTCCGTTATCTCAACGCAGGACACCCGGCACCGCTGCTGATGCGCGAGGGCAAGGTCGTCAAGGCGCTGACCGAGGGGCGTCGGATCCTCTTCGGGCTCGGCGAGGGACAGGGCACGATCGCCGAGGAGTGGCTGGAGCCCGGGGACCGGATCGTGCTCTACACAGACGGGATCACCGAGGGGCGGACTGTCGACGGTGAGCTCTTCGGGGTCGACCGGCTCGTCGACCACCTCGAACGGGCGGCGGCGACGCGACAACCGGCACCCGAGACCCTTCGCCGGATCAGTCACGAGGTCGCAGCTCACCAGGGGGGCGCGCTCCGAGACGACGCCACGCTGCTGATGGCGGAGTGGGCCACGGGCGACGAGAACACGATCACGTCGACCTGGAGCCGGAGCCTCTCGGCGCAGAAGCTCTCCCCGCGCCATGGCGAGCCGGGACGGAGCCGCGGGGCGCCCCGCCGATGACCGGCTCCGCCGGCACCACGACCTGGTGCAACCGGTCGTCGCTGCCCCGGCATGGTCGGGGCGTGACTCGGCGCGCACCGGGTACCGGAGGGGCACCGGCAGACGACGTGTCCAAGGAGGTCAGCCGTGAGCACCCCTACACCGAGCGAGGGCGAGTCCCCGCGCGACGCCCAGAGTGAGACTGTGTCCGCACCCCACGGAGACCCCGACCCCCCGCGTCGGACCCGGCGGGCAGGGATCTCCACGGGCGTCATCATCCTTCTCTGGTTCGCGCTCGGCGTGGCACTGCTCGTGCTCGCACTGATGGTGGCTCTGTAGCTGTCCCCCACCGGTGGCCGAACGGTGGCGGGCCGGGACACGGCATACGTCGACGGGCACGCGGGTAGTGCCTGAGGACAGCCAACTCGTCGAGCGGAGGAGACCCACATGAAGGCAGTCACCTGGCAGGGCGTGCACGACATGCAGGTCATCGACGTGCCCGACCCGCGCATCGAGGAGCCCACCGACGCCATCATCAAGGTCACGTCCAGCGGCCTGTGCGGCTCCGACCTGCACCTCTACGAGACGCTCGCGCCTTTCATGGAGCCGGGCGACATCGTCGGGCACGAACCGATGGGAATCGTCGAGGAGGTCGGCGGCGACGTCAGCAACCTGGCGGTCGGGGACCGCGTCGTCGTCCCGTTCAACGTGTCCTGCGGCTCCTGCTGGATGTGCGACCGGAAGCTCTACAGCCAGTGCGAGACCACGCAGAACCACGAGCACGGCACCGGCGCCAGCTTCTTCGGCTACAGCAAGCTCTACGGGCACGTCCCCGGCGGTCAGGCCGAGTACCTGCGCGTGCCGTTCGCCGACTTCCTGCCGGTCCGAGTGCCCCACGGCCCGCCCGACGACCGGTTCCTGTTCCTCTCCGATGTCCTCCCCACCGCCTGGCAGGCCCTGAAGTACGCCGACGTGCCCGCCGACGGGACCCTGCTGGTCCTCGGCGCCGGCCCCATCGGGGACATGACCGCCCGGATGGGGGTGTACGCCGGACACCGCGTCATCTCCGTCGACCGGGTCCCTGAGCGCCTCGAGAGGGTGGCCCGGCACGGCGCCGAACCGCTGCACCTCGACGAGGCCGCGAGCAACGGCGGTGTCGCGGCGATGGTGCGCGAGGCGACGGGCGGTCGGGGCGCGGACGCGGTGGTCGACGCGGTCGGCATGGAGGCCCACGGCTCTCCCGCCGCCACCGCGATCCAGAAGCTCGCCGGGCTGCTGCCCGACGCCGTGGCCGAGCCGCTGCTGAAGAAGGCCGGCATCGACCGGCTCGCCGCGCTCTACACCGCCATCGACGCCGTCCGGCGCGGCGGCACCGTGTCCATCTCCGGCGTGTACGGCGGAGCCGTGGACCCCATGCCGATGTTCCAGCTGTTCGACAAGCAGGTGCAGGTCCGGATGGGGCAGGCGAACGTCAGGGCGTGGACCGACGAGCTGCTGAAGCTCGTGAGCGACGACGACCCGTTCGACGTCGAGTCGTTCGCCACCCACCACCTGCCGCTGAGCGAGGCTCCGGGGGCCTACGAGCGCTTCCAGAAGAAGGAGGAAGGGACCGTCAAGGTCGTCTTCCAGCCCTGAACCCCCATCACCCCGGCTCACGGGCCGGCTCGTGGTTCGGTTACGGGCGACGGACCGCACGCACCACCGCGTCGACCCCGGAGCCGGTCGCCTCGCGTGGCCGGTCCTCGGCGACCGCGATCTCCCACTCGGGCCGGCCGAGGGCGTCGAGAGCCTCCCGGACGGAGACCTGCACCTGGCCGGCCGCGGCGGTCGGCGCGCCGGTCGCCGGGTCGACAGGACCGTGCCCGACCAGGACGAGGGTGCCTCCGGGTGCCACCCCGGCAGCCAGCCGCCGCACCATCTCGCCCACCGATCCGGTGACGTGCACGTACAGGCAGGCCACCAGGTCGAACTGTCGGGGTGCCGGGGTCCAGCTCCCGAGGTCGCCCTCGACCCACTCGATGCGCCCGGCGACCTCCGGGCCCAGGGCCTCGGCCGTCGACCTGGCATGGTCGAGTGCGGTGACCGAGAAGTCGACCGCGGTGACCCGCCACCCCGAGGCAGCGAGCCAGATCGACTCGGCCCCGTGTCCGCATCCTGCGTCCAGCGCCCGGCCCGGTCGCAGGTGTCCGATCTGGGCGAGCAGCCACGGGTTCGGGGGACGGCTGGCAATCTTCTCCGGGTGCTCACGCAGCGCCTGCTTCCAGCGCTCTTCCCAGGCGTCACGGTCGAAGGAGTCCCGGGTCATGGCCCTCCTCGATCGTGCTGAACCGTCGCGTGCCCGAGCAGGTCAGGAGTAGCGGTGGCTCTTGGCTGCGTGACCGTGCTCGCGGGTGCACGTGCGGCCGCTGATGGCGCGGTGGCCGCAAAGCTTCGTCTCCGAGTCGTTCGTCTCCGAGGCGGCCGCGGGAGGCTCCGCCCCGACTGTCGGGGCGGCTGGCCGCTCCGCCTTCTTCGGCGCGGCCACGCGGCTCGCGGGGGCGCGGGACACTGTCCGCTCGTAGCGGGCCTCGCGCAGGGCCCGCAGCTCGTCCATCTTGCTCATCGTCGGCTCACCAGACGGACCCTAGCCCGCGCCGAGGACGGCTCGCGGCAGGCGCGCCCCCGCAATCTGGCGATGAACCGAGTGCGGCGCTCCACAGGCACCCACCCGTGTCGCGCCGGGCGGCCTGCGAACGGGAGGGAACCGGTCCCCGCGACCCCAACATTCCCGACGCGTTCGACGTCTGCGCGGCTCGCGCGGCCCGATGGTCCCTGCAAACGCTCGCGCGTCGGTGCGGCGCTTCTCGAGCGCGCCCGTCGTGATCCCCGCGAGACCCGCCGGTGCGCCGGAGATGTCGGAGGAGGATCTCGACGCCCTCCGGTGGATGTCGATGATCGCCTGCGACCTCGCGGAGGCTGCCCGGCTGTCCGACGGCGACCGGTCCGTCCTGGCCGGGAGGCTCACCTACGACGTGATGGAGGGGTGGGTCCGCGCGGGCGCGGTGGTCACCCGGTGCCGGGGTCCCGTCCCTTGCGGCGGTGCTCCAGCACCGTGGCGTGGTCGTCGAACTTCGGGTCCGCCACGAGGTACTGCGCGAGCAGGCTGTCGTGCCGGTGCCGTCGGGGACGGACTGGATCGGGGATCACCCGGCCCTCGACGGCGTCCCAGAACCGGTCCGCGACGGCCCAGATCCTGCGCGTGACCAGACTCAGCAGCCCGGTGTGCGGGAGCACGGGGTGCGGCCGCGTGGGTCCGTGGGACTCCGCGTCGAACACCTTCCGGGCCAGGCCGTCGACCTCGACCGGGTCGCCGTGCCGGACCAGGGCGTCTACCAGGTCCGTCTCCAGCCGGTTGTGCTCGGCGAGCTGGGAGCCGGCCCGCTGCCAGAGCTCGGACCAGGAGAGGTGGATCGCGTGCGCCTCGCCGTACAGCCGCGCCTTGATCAGCGACAGCGTCTGCTCGAGGTCGCGCGACACCTCGAGGTAGGCGTGTACGACGGCCTCCCCGTCGGGTACCGCGCGGCGCACGTCCCCGAGCATCACCGCCTGGACCGCGGCGAGGTGCCGGCTGGTGGCCGCCAGGAAGGCGTCGGTCGCCGCGTGGACATCGCGCGGTCGGAGCCGGTCGTTGTGCGATGCGAGCACCGCACCGAGACGTTGGTCGAGGGCCCGCTGGGTCGCCTCGACGGTCAGCACCAGCGAATCTCCGTGCGTCATGTCGCTCACCTCGTCGGGGGCGGGCGGTCTGACGTCCCGAGCGGTCGCGCAGACCGCTTTCCTCCAGTGTGGACCTGTCACGCAAACGGCTCGAACGTCCCCGGGGGCCTGCGTCGCGGTCCTGGTGGCCGGATCCGCCGAACGCTCACGCTGAGCCCGGTCACCTGCCTAGATTGGAGGCATGAACACCATCCATCTCACCGACGAAGAGCTCGAGATGGCCCGCCACGCACTCCAGGCCTACCTCCGCTCCTTCGGACACGAGCAGGCGGACACGGTCGAGCAGATCAAGCGTGTGATCGCCCGGCTGCGTGACGTCCAGCGCGACGAGGAGTCATCCCACGCCGGCTGAGCACTCGCTGCACGAGAGGTGGCCCCGAGGGCGCCCGGATGCGGGGCTCCCCCGGGGCCACGGCTCCCCGGTCGGTCAGTAGGCGAGTCGGCCGCGGCAGACGGTGTCGCCGCGCTGCGCGCGGGCGCGGATGACGTCGGCGCCGGAGCGGTCGGCGATCTTGCGCTCCACCGAGAACGAGCCGCTCCGTCCGCGGGTCACCCGGGTGCCCTTGAACACCCGCTGGCCGTTGTCGCTGATCCGGACCCGCCACTTCTGGCCGCGCCGGTTGGTGTCGATCTCGAACTCCACCTCGAGCCGCCCGTCGTCGGGCTTGGCCTTGAGCTTCCAGACTCCGGACGCGCAGGGTCCGCTTCGGGTGACGCGGTTGTCGTCACCGCCGGCGTGGGCGGCGGGACCGACGAGGGAGACGCCGGTGAGCGCGACCACGGAGGCGGTCAGGGCGGCGGTGCGGCGAGCGATCATCGTGGGACTCCTGAGAGCGGGGACCGGGTCCGGCCCGGGTTGCTGGTGCAGCACGAGTCTGCGTCCGGGGACAGGGCACACGGCAGATGTTCGATCGTTCTAGGACCAACGTGCCACGAGGACAGGACCCGGTTTCCCGGCACGACGCCCAGCGGGGCCATTCGCTTCCGGGACAAGCCGGGCGTACTGTCGTGGTCAGGCCGAGAGTTATCCGCACACGCCAGCAAGACGTGTCATTCCCGGTGTTCGTCGATTCGGAGTGCGGTTCACGCCTCCAGAGACCGGGTCCCATGCCCTCCAGCCGCGCCGACCACGACCATCCCGGGTTCGCCCTGGGCGCCAGCCGCGACGAGCGCGGGCTCTCCCTCCGGGTCACCGGCGAGCTCGACCTGGCCACCCACACCGGGCTGAGGACCGCCCTGTCCGGGATCGACCTCGGGCCCGAGGGTTCGGTGCGGATGCACCTTGCGGAGCTGCTCTTCGCGGACGCCGCGAGCATCGACCAGCTCATCGGCTTCCTGCGCACCGCCCAGAGCTCCGGTCGCGAGGTGGCGGTCACGGGTGCCCGCGGCGTGGTGCTGCGGATGATCGAGCTGCTCGGGCACGGCTCAGCGGTCGCCGCCTGAGCCTGGCCCTCTCCGACCGTCCCTAGGCCGGCGTAGCCATCCGCGCGCGGACCTCTCGGAGCACCCCGTCGACGCCCAGGGTCTCGATGTCACCGACCCGTTCGCCCTCGACGAGGACGGCGCCCGCGGTGGTGGCCCGGTTGGCCTCCCGGAGAGCGGCGAGTACACCCGACCTCCGGCGAACCGCCCGGAAGGTGCTGGGCAGCAGGTAGGCGGTGTTGCTCGACCCCACCACCTGGACATCCACCTCCGGGTGCTCGAGGCGGAGCCGCCGGTAGACCTCGCCCACCAGGGCCGGGGGCTCGCGAACGGCCTGCTCGTCGTGGTGGTGGTGGCCGGCCGGTGCGGAGTCGTCCAGGCGAGGCTCCAGCACGACGCCGTAACGCGGGTCGCCGCTGCAGCAGCCGTCCCCCGCGTGCGCGTCCGTCCAGGGACGGACGAGGACGACCCGCATCGTCAGCTCCGCCGGTCCGAGGCTCCGACGTCCTCCCCCACCGGACCCGCGCCGGGACCACGGGCGCCGGGAGTGCGTTCACCCCTCGAGCCGCGCAGCGCGAGCGCCGCCTCGACGATCAGCCACATCGCGAGGATGAAGATGATCGCGTCCAGCGGGGCCAGCACCCAGTCGCCGGCCTCGACGAAGTTCCTCAGGTTCACGATCAGGGCCCAGGTGGTCATCACCAGCAGGAACACCAGCGGGACGGCGACGGCGATCGGGTTGCGGCCGCTCTTGGTCACCCACACGGCGACCACCGAGAGCGCCAGTCCGGCGGTCAGCTGGTTGGTGGTCCCGAAGAGCTGCCAGAGGACGCCGAAGGTGTAGCCGCTCTCGCCGCCACCGGGCAGCAGCGCCATGGCCATCGGCACCGCGACCGCGATGACACCCGCCAGCGTCAGGTTGCGCGCGAGCTTGTGCCAGCCGGCGAGCTCGGCGATCTCCTGGACGATGTAGCGCTGGAGCCGCACCCCGGTGTCCATCGTGGTCGCGGCGAAGGAGATCACCACGACCGCGGCGAAGATCACCGCGAGGTCGAAGGGGACACCGAGGTTGTTCGCGAAGGCGCCGACACCGTTGACGAAGTTGCCCACCGCTCCCCCGGAGGCGGTGGCGAAGTCGGGGTAGAGCTCCTGCCAGTCCGCCTGGGTGGCGGCCACACCGGCGGTCGCTGCCAGCACCGCACCCGTGGCCAGGCTGCCCTCACCGACGGCGCCCATGTAGCCGATGTAGCGGGAGTCGGTGTCCTTGTCGACCTGCTTGGCCGTCGTGCCCGACGACACCAATGAGTGGAAGCCCGAGATCGCGCCGCAGGCGATCGTGATGAAGAGGAACGGGAACACGGACGGGGAGCCCTCGGGCACGTCGTTGACGACCGGTGCCACGATGGTGTTCCAGCCGACCAGCATGCCCAGCGCGATGACGCCCAGCGCGATGAAGAGCTGGTGGGAGTTGATGTAGTCCCGCGGCTGCAGGAGCATCCACACCGGGATCCGCGAGGCCACGAAGGTGTAGGCGAAGAGCAGGATCACCCAGAGGTTGCGCGGGTTGTCGATGCCGACCGCCTCCGCGAGCGGAGCGATGTCGACGGGGAGCTGCTGGCCCACCCAGATGAGCAGGTAGAGCCCGATGACGCCGAGGATCGACGGCACCAGAGCCGCGGAGCGGGTCTTGTAGATGTACTGCCCGATGGCGATCGCGAGCGGGATCTCCACGACGATCGGGATCACCGCACCCGGGTTGGCCACGAACAGGTTGCCGATGACCACGGCGAAGACGGCGTTCACCAGGGTCAGCAGGAAGAAGATGATCAGCAGGAAGAGCGTCCGGGCCCGGGTGCTGATGACGTCCTGGGCGATGGTGCCGATGTTCTTCGCGCCGTGGCGCATCGAGACCACCAGCGAGCCGAAGTCGTGGACGCCGGCCGCGAAGATCGTGCCGAGCACGATCCAGGCGAGCGCCGGTCCCCACCCCCAGAAGACCGCGATGGCCGGTCCGACGATCGGAGCGGCTCCGGCCACGGAGGTGAAGTGGTGCCCGAAGACGACGTGCTTGTTGGTGGGGACGAAGTCCACGCCGTCCGAGAACGTGTGGGCCGGGGTGACCAGGGCGGGATCGAGTCCGTAGACCTTGTCGGCGAGGTAGGTCGAGTAGTAGCGGTAGCCGAGGAAGAACAGCACTCCGACGACGGCGGCGACGAGGATGGCAGGCACCGGGTCTCCTTCCCACCTGGGTCGACCGGCACCGCAGGCTCGGCGCCCGAGAAACGACCCACCTGGTTGCGTATCTTGCCCAGGTGTGCCGCGGATGACAACAGGCGGCGACCAGAGCCGGCGGGTGCGGCACGAACGGGAGCGGAGGTGGACCGATGAGCGTCGCGGAGCTGGCCGGGGCGGTGGCGTCCTCGTCACTGGCCGAGCTGGCGTGGGCGGGCCCGGGCGGTCCGAGGGTGCGGGGGGTGACGGCGCTGCTGCGCGGGGACCTCCCGGTGGTGGCCTTCACCTACGCCGACGAACGCGTCGCCCGAGAGGTGGCCGCGGCCGCCGGCGTCGCACTCGCCCTCTCCGAGCCGCGCTCGACCGGGGCCCACTTCCGCGCCTGCCTGGTGCACGGGCGGCCCCGGCTCGTGGAGGACCCCGCAGGGGAGGTCTTCCTCGACGAGCTGCTCGACCAGGAGCTGCGCCGGTTCCCGCCCGCGCGGCTGCTCGCGGACTCGCCGATCCTGCGCCGCGAGCACTGGTGGTACCTCCCGCGGCTGGTCGTCGAGATCCACCCCGACGCGGTGTCCCCGCTCGACCAGCGCTCGGGGGCGCGCGACCACCTCCTCGTGAGCCAGGAGGAGCACCTCGACGTCCGGACCGCCGGCATCGTGGAGGTCAGGGATGACCGGGTCGTGCTCGACGTGGCGGGTCGGCCACCGGCGAGCGGTGCTCCGAGCGTGCTCTTCGGCCAGGACGCGTCCTTCCCCGACCTCGAGCGCTGGACCCAGTGGGAGTACCGCGGCACCTGGGCTGCCGACGGGCTGGCCGTGACCGAGGGACCCGTCCGCCCCGGGCTCGCGCCGAACCCGGGGCTGCTCGAGCGGTGGCGGAGGCAGCGTGTCTTCGAGCGCGCCTGCCGTCGGGCCATCGCCGATCGGGGCCGGTGAGGGCTGCCTCTGACCGAGCAAGAGTCCCGGGAGTGGAGCCGGCGGCGTCGTGGCCGCCGGGTGCCCGAGGGCCTGCCGAGCGGTCGCTAGGGTCGAGCCCGTACGACGACGAAAGGACCACGATGCGCCGCAGCCGCACCCTCCTGGCCACCTGCGTGGCCGCCGCCCTCCTCCTCACCGCCTGCGGCGGCGAGGAGCCGTCCGCGGACGAGGCCGCCTCCCCGAGCGCCGGCGTGAGCGCCGACGAACCGACGGCCGACCCGTCCGACGAGCCGACGGAGGAGGAGACCGAGGAGCCGGCCGAGGAGGAGTCGGACAAGCCCCGTCCCCAGGGCCCGTTCGCCGACCTCGTCTTCGACGGCGACGCGGTCTCCCCCAACGGCGAGCGTCTCGAGCTGGGCCTGGGCCAGCCGCTGACCCTGAGGATCGACAGCGACCGGGCCGGCGAGCTGCACGTGCACTCCACCCCGGAGCGCGTCATCAAGTTCCCGGCGGGACAGTCGGAGCGCAAGCTGCGGATCGGGCAGCCGGGCGTGGTCGAGGTGGAGGAGCACGACTCCGGCAAGATCCTGCTGCAGCTCGAGGTGCGCTGACCCGTGGAGCCCGTCGAGATGGAGTACCGGCAGCTCGGCCGCAGCGGGCTCACCGTGTCGGCCGTCGGGATCGGGTGCAACGCCTTCGGCGCCCGCATCGACGGCGAGGCCAGCCGGCGGGTGGTCGACGCGGCCATCGAGCACGGCGTGACCCTGTTCGACACCTCCGACACCTACGGCTTCGGGGAGAGCGAGCGGCTGCTCGGCCGTGCCCTGGGCAAGCGTCGCGACGACGTCGTCGTGGCCACCAAGTTCGGCATGGACATGCACGGCCGCAACGGCCCCGACTGGGGTGCACGCGCCTCACGTCGCTACGCCCGCAAGGCGGTCGAGGCCAGCCTGCGACGACTCGGCACCGACCACATCGACCTCTACCAGATCCACCAGCCCGACCTCGTCACGCCGGTCGAGGAGACCCTCGAGGTGATGAACGAGCTGGTCGACGAGGGCAAGGTGCGCTACCTCGGCTGCTCCAACTTCGCCGCCTGGGAGGTGGTCGACGCACATTGGACGGCCCGCACGCGCGGCCTGCGCGGCTTCGTCACCACCCAGAACGAGTACTCCCTGTACAACCGGTCCGCCGAGGAGGAGCTGGTGCCGGCCCTCGACCGGCTCGGGATGAGCCTGCTCCCCTACTTCCCGCTCGCCTACGGCCTGCTCACCGGGAAGTACCGACGTGACGCGGCCGCCCCGACCGGCAGCCGGCTGAGTGCGGACGGCCAGGCGCACCGGCTCGAGAACGCGGACTTCGACCGCGTCGAGGCGCTGCAGCGCTACGCCGACGAGCGCGGGGTGGCGCTGCTCGACGTCGCCCTCGGGGGGCTGGCGGCGCAGCGGGCCGTCGGGAGCGTGATCGCGGGCGCCACCTCGGCCGACCAGGTGGAGTCCAACGTCCGGGCCGCCTCGTGGCGCCCGAGCCGGGAGGACGCCGAGGTGCTCGCCGGGATCAACACCGCCCGCGCGCCGGGGATGCGGCACACCTCGTTCACGCGGCAGTAGCCGCGGGTAGCGACGGATGTTCTAGACCGTGGCGGAATTTTCGTGAAACCGCCCCCACGGCGTCCGCTCCTGCCTGAGGATGTCGCTGCGCGCGCACCGCTCCCTGCTTGGCGGCGTGAGAGCGCACGAACGTCGTCCGGCCTCGGAGGGGAAGGCCGAACGTCGTACGAGGGTGGCCACCGGCGGTGGCCACCCTCGTTCACTTCCAGCGCCCGGGAGGGGACGTCCGCCAGCCCCCCGTGACCCTTCGGATCCACGATGTCTCCGGCCGGTATGTCCCGGTTCAGACGTCCAGACCACCCGCAGCCTCTGGTTTCCGTAGCCGGGCCGGGGGTATCAGCGCACCTGGCGGGGGTCCCAGAAACCGGCACGACCAGCCTCCAGCACCGGGCAGGTCCATGGACGAAGGCGGACGGTCATGGTCTCCACAGCGGCACAGGTCATCGGCACCCAGCGCACCGCTCACGCGGGCGCGGCACCGGGTGGTCCCTCCGAGGGGGCCGGCTCCGGCTCAAGCCGCAGCGCGGTGAGCACCCGGCTGCTCACCCAGGCCGCGGCCGAGACCGACCCGGTCGAGCGCAAGCGCCTGCAGGACGAGGTCGTCGTCATGCACATGGGGCTGGCGCGCGCGATCGCCGCTCGCTACCGCGGTCGGGGCATCGCCGAGGAGGACCTCGCGCAGGCGGCCTCCATGGCCCTGCTCAAGGCGGCCCGCAACTTCGACCCGTCGCACGGCGTCGAGTTCCTGTCGTACGCCGTGGTGACCATGAAGGGCGAGGTCAAGCGCCAGTTCCGCGACTTCGGCTGGATGGTCCGCCCCCCGAGACCCATCCAGAAGCTCCAGAGCGACGTCGCCCGGGCCCAGAGTGAGCTGACCCAGACGCTCGGCCGCTCCCCGCGCGTGCCGGAGGTGGCCGAGCACCTGCAGGTGTCCGAGGACGAGGTGCTGGAGGCGTTGTCCGCGGACGGCTGCTTCACGCCCACCTCGCTCGACCTGCCGCTGGGTGAGCAGGGCGCCACCGTGCTCGGCGACACGCTCGTCACCGACGACCCGGCCCTCGACGAGGCCGAGGCGCGGGTGATGCTCATGCCGGCGGTGCGGGCGCTGCCCGAGCGCGAGCGGGACATCCTCTACCTGCGCTTCTTCAAGCAGATGAGCCAGTCCCAGATCGCCGCGGAGGTGGGGGTCACCCAGATGCAGGTGTCGCGGATCCTGGCCCGCGTGCTGGTGAAGCTGCGCGGCCAGCTCCAGGACGCCTGAGCCGGCGCCGGAGCTCTCCCCGACGGTGGTTTGCGGTCCCCGGCCCGGGGTACGTCACCCGCGGACACCCGAGGAGGATTCATGGGGACCAGCATCATCGTCACCGTCATCGTCGCGATCATCCTGATCGCGGCCATCGCCTTCGCCGTGATGGCGTCGACGAGCAAGAAGAAGGAGCGCAACCGGGTCCGCGCGGCCGAGCTGCGCGAACAGGCCTCCGCCCAGGCGACGGGAGTGGCCCAGCACGAGGCGGGCGCACGCGAGGCCGAGGCCGCCGCCGAGCAGGCCCGCGCCGAGGCCGACCGGAAGGTCGCCGAGGCCGAGCGTCTCGAGACCGAGGCCGCGGACCGGGCCGACACGGCGGCCCGGGTCCGGGAGGAGCATCGCGAGAACCTGCGCACGGCCGACGAGATCGACCCGGACGTGAAGCACCCGGCACCCGCCACGGACGCGCCCACGCCGACGGCCGCCGAGGAGGATGGGGTTGCGGCGGGCCCGCCCGGCCAGCCCCACGCCGACCGGTCGGAGGCCCCGACCCACCCGACCACCGGGCCGACCACCGGGCCGACCACTGGGCCGACCACCGGGCCGACCACCGGGCCGACCACCGGGCCGACCACCGAGCCGACGACCGGTCCGACCACTGGGCCGACCGCCGAGCCGACCCGGACGATGCCGGGCGCGACCAGTGAGCCGGCCAGCGAGCCCCCGCGCCACCGCGGCTGATCGTCCGCCCAGCTGAGTACGCCGACTCTGGTGCCGCCGCGGGCGGAGCGGCAGTCTGGACGCATGTCCACCCACACCCGCTCCCGCCCGCTGCGGCGTCCCGCATCCACGGGCTTCCTCGTCGGTTTCGCGATGGCGTTCGTGGCCACCGCTCTGGCGCTGGTGTGGCAGCCCGCCGAGGCCGCGCATCCGCTGCTGGTGCCGGCCTCCCCGCTGCTGCGGCCCGTCGCGGAGGGGATGGCCGACTGGAACGGCCTGGTCAACATGGGCATCGCCGGCACGGTCAACGGCGCGGTCTACGCGGCCGTGTTCGCGGTCGGCGCCCTGTTGCTGCGCCCCCGCGCACCTGGGCGGGCCTGACCTCCCGGCCAGGCGCTCCCTGCCGGGTGGAGGCCGGGTGGAGGCCGGGTGGAGGCCGGGTGGAGGCCGGGTGGAGGGCCGGGTGGAGGGCCGGGTGCGCCCTACAGGTACAGGCCGGTCTGGCTGTCGCCGAGCCGGTCCGCCGCGACGGCATGCACGTCGCGCTCGCGCATCAGGATGTAGGTCTCGGCGTTGACCTCGACCTCGGCCTTGTCCTCCGGGTCGAACAGCACCCGGTCGCCGATCTCCAGCGACCGCACGTGCGGGCCGATCGCGGCCACCCGGGCCCAGCTCAGCCGCCGGGTGCCCATCACCGCCGTCGCCGGGATGACGATGCCCCCCGACGAGCGGCGCTCCCCCTCGGTGTCGACCGAGACGAGCACCCGGTCGTGGAGCATCCGGATCGGGGTCTTCTCGGTCATCGCGTGAGCTTGCGCAGCACGACCATCGCGGCGACGAAGCCGACGACGACGCCGGCGGTCTTGAGGATGTTGTCGGTGCGGGGCGATCCGTCGGGTGCGACGTACACCGCCTTCACGGAGGCGACCTCGCGCCGCGCGATGGTCTTGGGGCTGGCCCGGTAGACCAGCTGGTCGATGGTGTCGGCGAGCCGCTCACGGGTCGCCTCGATCTCGCTCTCGAGGGAGTCGAGGCCACGGTTCTCGGCCTTGCCCACAGCACCTCTCCTTGCCACTGACGTTCTCGGTCCGGCACACACTATCCGTCGCCCGGCTCGCCGTCCGCGCCCCCTGTCGCGGACGGCGGACAAGGGGCACGATGGGAGCGGAGGTGTTGGCAACCATGAACGCAGCCGTAGGTGACCACCTGCTCGTCCACAACGCCCACGTCGGCGAGACCAGCCGAGAGGGCGAGATCGTGGAGGTACGCGGGGCGGACGGCGGGCCGCCCTACCTCGTCCGGTGGACCGACGACGGGCACGAGTCGTTGGTCTTCCCGGGCCCCGACGCCGAGATCCAGCACGTCTCGGCCTGAGCTCAGCGCTCGGCCGGTGCCGCCATCCGGCGCGGGTCGAACCCGAACGGCAGCTCGAGCCGGTGCGCGGCCATCAGGGTGTCGTCGGTGAGCACGTCGTACGTCGGCCCGTCCGCGACGATGACCCCGTCGGCCAGCACCACCGAGCGCGGGCACAGCTCGAACGCGTAGGGCAGGTCGTGGGTGACCATCAGCACGGTCACGTCGAGGGTGGAGAGGATCTCGGCGAGCTCCCGGCGCGAGGCGGGGTCGAGGTTCGACGACGGCTCGTCCAGCACGAGCACCTCCGGCTCCATCGCCAGCACCGTCGCGACCGCCACCCGCCGGCGCTGGCCGAACGAGAGGTGGTGCGGCGGGCGGTCGGCGAAGTCGGCCATCCCGACCCTGTCGAGCGCCGCCATCACCCGGGCGTCCAGCGCCGCGCCGCGCAGCCCGAGGTTGGCCGGGCCGAACGCGACGTCGTCGCGCACCGACGGCATGAACAGCTGGTCGTCGGGGTCCTGGAAGACCACCCCGACGCGCCGGCGGACCTCCTGCAGGTGCTCCTTGGTGACCGGAAGCCCGGAGACGGCGACCGTGCCCGCCCCTGCCTCGAGGATGCCGTTGAGGTGCAGCACCAGGGTGGTCTTGCCGGCGCCGTTGGGGCCCAGGAGCGCCACCCGCTCGCCACGGCCGACGTGCAGGTCGACCCCGAAGAGGGCCTGGTGCCCGTCCGGGTAGGCGTAGGCGAGGCCACGGACGTCGAGGACGGTCTCGGCGGCGCCGGAGGCTCGACCCGCCGGCGGGGCGGGGCTCTGCGGGGCGCTCATCGACCGCTCCTGTCGGAGGGCAGCGAGCCGGTGTAGCCGCGCGAGACCATCGCCAGGTGCACGCGCTCACCCCGCTCGTAGGAGCGGATGAACAGCGCACCGGCGCTGCGGGCGATGACCGGCCAGTGCCGCGGGTCGCGAGCCGTGAAGCCGCGGGACTGCCGGGCGATCCGCATCCGCCGCATCTCGTCGGTGACCACGTCGAGGTACCGGATCATGAAGCCCATGATCTGCACCAGCTGGCGGGGCAGCCGGAGCCGCTCCAGCCCGACGAGGATGTCGCGCGGACTCGGTGGTGGCCGCGAGCGTCAGGCTGGCCAGGACGCCGAGGGTGCCCTTGGCGAGCAGCGCCCAGCCGGCGAGCAGCCCGGCCTCGCTCACCGCGACCCCGAGCACCTCGGTGCGGGGGCCGGTGGCGACGAGCGGCATCAGGAGTGCGAAGACGACGAACGGCGTCTCGACGACCATCCGCTTGAGCAGGTAGGTGGGCGGGACGGTGCTGACGGCGACCACCCCCAGCAGCACGGCGAGGTAGGCGGCGTAGGCGGCGAACCAGTCCGGGGGCGTGGCCACGACCACCAGCACGAAACCCAGCAGCGCGAGCAGCTTGTGGTGGGCCGCGGCCCGGTGCACGGGCGAGTGTCCGTGGTAGTGCAGGCGATGCCCGTGTCCGGCGCCCACGTCAGCGCCCGCCGCTCGTGCTGCGGTCGGCGTCGCCGCGGTCGGTCTCGTCGGTCCGGTCGGGGCGGCCACGCCGACGTACGGCGTAGGCGACCCCACCGGCCAGGGCGAGCGTGACCAGCACCCCCAGCACGCCGGCCAGCCCACCGGAGAGCCGCGCGTCGTCGACACCGTCGGTCCGGTAGCCCGCCAGCGGCCCGTCCGCCGTCGGCGGCTCCTCGGCGCGGTCGAGGATGCCCACCGTCTCGGCGGCGGACTCGAGGCCGTCGGGGTGCTCGGAGGCGTAGTAGCTCCCCACCCCCGCCAGCAGCAGCGCCACCAGCAGGCCGGTCAGCACCAGGGTGCGGGTCCGCATCAGGACGCCTGGCCCTGGACCGGACGGTCCGACGCCGGCGGGGTGCGCAGCTCGAGCCGTCGGGCGGCGAGGACCGGACGGGCGCCGCGCACCAGGTCGGGTCGCACGGCGACCACGCTGCTGACCACCAGCGCGGTGACCAGTGCCTCCCCGATCCCGATGGGGACGTGCCAGGCCAGCATCGTGCCGGTGAGCAGGTCCAGCGGCACCGGCGCCTGGCCGCCGACGGCGTAGAGGCCGACGAACGCGAGGGCGGTCGCGGGCACCGAGACCAGCGCGGCCGCCGCGGCGGCGACGGGCACCAGGCTGACCCGGCGCGGCAGCAGCCGCTGGACGCCGCGGAACACCAGCCAGCCGGTGCCCACGGCCACCACGCTGAACAGCGTGACGTTGGTGCCCAGCGCGGTGATGCCGCCGTCGGCGAAGAGCAGCGCCTGGACGAGCAGCACCACGGACAGGCACAGCGCGGCCGTCCACGGCCCGACGAGGACCGCGGCCAGCGCGCCGCCGAGGAGGTGCCCACTGGTGCCGGCCCCCACCGGGAAGTTCAGCATCTGGGCCGCGAAGACGAAGGCGGCGGTGAGCCCGGCCATCGGCGCGGCCCGGTCGTCGAGCTCGCGGCGGGCCCCGCGCAGCGCCAGCGAGATCCCCGCGACCGCGACCGCTCCCGTGGCGACCGAGGTCGTCACGTCGAGGAATCCGTCGGGCACGTGCATGCGGGTCCTCCGCTACGTTGGGGGCCGCCTCGCGGACGCCGAGGCACACTGACAAGACTATGTTATTGCAAATCGTTCGCAACAAGCCGTCTTCCGGAGGATCCGGCGCGGCCCGCAGGAGAGGGGCACCACGCATGACCCAGACGAGGCTCGAGCCGGGCGACCGGGCTCCCGACTTCACCCTGAGCAGCGACACGGGCGAGCAGGTGACGCTCTCGCAGCTGCAGGGTCGCCGGGTGATCGTCTACTTCTACCCCGCCGCGATGACCCCCGGGTGCACCAAGCAGGCGTGCGACTTCACCGACTCCCTGGACTCGCTGCAGGGCGCGGGCTACGAGGTGCTGGGCATCTCTCCCGACAAGCCGGAGAAGCTCGCCACGTTCCGCGAGCGCGACGCCCTGAGCATCACCCTGCTGTCCGATCCCGACAAGCGGGTCATGCGCGAGTGGGGCGCGTTCGGCGAGAAGACCATGTACGGCAAGGTCGTCCAGGGCGTGATCCGCTCCACCCTGGTGATCGGTGAGGACGGCCGCATCGATGTCGCCCAGTACAACGTGAAGGCCACCGGCCACGTCGCCAAGCTGCGGCGCGACCTCGGCCTGGCGTCCTAGGCCGAGGGCGCTCCCCCACCCCTACACTGGCGCAGCGCGCCCGTAGCCCAACGGCAGAGGCACCGTCTTTAGGTGGCGGCCAGTGTGAGTTCGAGTCTCACCGGGCGCACCGCCCGCCGGGAGCCCTGAAACGTCCCCGCGAGTCATGGCCGGCGCCCCGGCGCGCGTCTAGGGTGCGGACGTGGGCACCGTGGACATCCGGCCGTTCTCCGTCGCGGACCCGGCCGACGCCGAGGGCATCGCGCGGCTCTCCACCACGGTCCAGTGGCCGTCGCTGACCGACCCCGCCGTGGTACGCCGGGTCTGCACGGCCCCCGGCGCCTCGGCGTACGTCGCTGTCGAGGGGGACGACCTGGTCGGCTGGGCCCAGGCTCTGGGCGACGGGATGCTGCAGTCCCACCTCGGGTTCGTGGCCGTGCATCCCGATCACCGCCGACGCGGGATCGCGCGGCTGCTCGTCGTCGCGACCTTCCAGGCCACCGGCACCAAGCGGATGGACCTGATCACCGACGACGCGGCGGCCGGCTTCTACACGAGCTTCGAGCACAAGCGGATGTCCGGGTTCCGGATCTACCCGGGCGCCTGACCCGGCGAGGGTCCACGGCCTCGGCCGTGGACCCTCGCCGCGCTCACCCGAGCAGGTAGTCCTGCGTCTGCGGGTTGAGCATCGGCAGCTTGCGCGCGCCCGCCGTGGCCGGGTCGCTCAGCCGCAGCGTGTCGAGGCCGCGCGAGATGTCGTTGGCGACGACGAGCCCGTTGTACCAGTAGGTCGACCACTGGTTGGACCGCATGTCGTAGAACCCGATCTCCGTCGGCGCCGCCGGGTCGGTGAGATCGACGACCGACGTTCCCGAGCCGTAGGCCGAGGACACCAGCACGTACCGGTTACGCAGCGGCACGAAGTTGAAGTTGTGGTACGTGCTGGGCTCGTCCCGGGGGATCCGGAAGTGGCTCAGCGGCGTGGACGGGTCGCTCACCGAATAGGTCCACAGGGCGCCGTACGGCTCCTTCGCGGGACCGAAGTACTCGTCGCCGAACGTGACGTACCGGCCGTCCGGCGTGTAGGCCGCGGAGTGCCAGATGTCGACGTCGGGCGTGTCGATGTTCGCGGTCACCCGCGGCGCCAGCGGGTCGGAGATGTCCCACAGCTGACCCTGCGAGAGGCAGGCGGCGGCCGCCGTCCGGCGGGGAGAGAGCACCGTGATGTCGTGGCAGGCGAAGAACGGCGTGACACCGAACCGCTCGCCGAACATGTCGATGCCCGTGATGGTGGGCTCGGCGACCACCCGCGCCTCGCGGCCGGCGGCGGCGTCGTCACCGCCGACCTCGATGACCGAGATCTTCTCGAACGGCGCCTGGCAGTCGGGGCCGAGCCCGCTGGCCGAGAGCGGGTAGGAGGCGACGTACAGGTAGGCCCTGTCGCCGGCCTGCGGCACGAGCGTGTTGGTGTGCGACCCGCAGTCGGTGCGGACGCCCTGCAGGAACACCGGCGCGGCCGGGTTGCTGATGTCGAAGATCCGGATGCCCTCGAAGGCACCCTCGGTCCTCGCCGTCACGTTCCTGGACCCTTCGCAGCCGACCGTCGACTGCGGGGTGTCGACCGACAGGAAGAGCAGGTCACCGTGGACCGTGACGTCGCCCTGCGGGCCGTTGCAGTGCACGTCGGCGACCTCGACCGGGCTGCCGGGGTCGGCCAGGTCGATGATCCGGAACCCGCCGTAGTGACCGGCGAACGCGAGCGTGCCCTTGAAGGCCAGGTCGGAGTTGACGCCGCCGGTGTGCGGGGCGGTGCTGAGCAGGTGCATGTTCTTGCTGACCCCGTCGGCGGGGCTCGACGGCGGGGGCGGCGGGATGCTGCCGTCGTCCCAGGGTTCGTGCGCGACCGCCGGGGCGGTGGTGGCGAGGAGCAGCGTGGCGGCCAGGCCACCGAGGATGCGGGCGTGGTGCATGGAGCCTCCGGGTCCCGAGAGCGCGGCCGGCCGGAAGCGGGGCGGCCGCACGAGAGACCGAGGCCGGTCGGCCTCGGCGCTGGCATCCTGGCACAGCGAACCGGACCGGCAACAGGTCCCGAGAGGGGCGATTCTCGCTGGGTGCTCGCTCGAGCCGGACGGGGTCAGGCCTTGTCGGCCAGCCAGGCGCCGAGCACCCGGGCGCTGGCGTCGACCAGCGGCCGGCCAGTCGATCGCGGACTCGTCGGCGTTGTCGGAGACGTGCTTGACCAGCCGCACGGGTACGTCGAGGCGTGTGCACGCGAAGGCCACGGCGTAGCCCTCCATGTCGACCAGGTGCGCGCGCGACGGCGAGCCGCGTCGCGCACCGCGGGGTCGGCCACGAACACGTCGCCCGAGGCGAGCACCGTGCCGTCACCCGAGGACACGACGAGCCGTCGCGCGGGTCGTAGCCGAGGGCGCGGATGGCGTCGCCGTTGATGTCGTGGTTGAGGACGGTGCCGACCTCGTGCAGCCCGGAGACGCCGTCGCGCAGCGCGCCCGCGGTGCCGATGTTGACGACGGTCAGGCCGGCCCGGTCGGGACTCCAGGCAGCGCCCGGGTGGTTGCCACCGCGGCGGCGGTCTTGCCGAGGCCGGTCACGACCACCGGCAGCCCGGGCGGGACGTGCGCGGCCTCGGCGGCGGTGGCCGCGACCACGAGGATCCGCCCGGTCACGACGGGGCGAGGGCGTCGGCCACGACCGGCGCAAGCGCCCGCAACGCCCGGCCGCGGTGCGAGATGGCGTCCTTCTCCACCGGTGTCAGCTCGGCCGAGGTGTGCTCCTCGCCGGCGGCCAGGGTGTCGTCGGCGACGAACAGCACGTCGTAGCCGAAGCCGCCGCTCCCCCGCTGCTCCCGGATGATCCGGCCGTGCATCTCGCCGTGCACGACGTGCTCGTCGACCCCGTCGCCGACCGGACGGCAGGAACGCGACCGCGCACGTGAAGTGCGCGCGCGCGGCGCTCGTCGGGCACGTCGGCCAGCTGCTCGAGCAGCAGCCGGTTGTTCGCGTCGTCGTCCTTGGCGGTGCCGGCCCAGCGGGCGGAGAGCACGCCCGGCATCCCGTTCAGGGCGTCGACGCAGAGCCCTGAGTCGTCGGCGATGGCGGGCAGCCCGGTCGCCGCGACGCCGGCGCGGGCCTTGATCAGGGCGTTGCCCTCGAAGGTCGGCTCCGTCTCCACCGGCTCGTCGTACGCCGTCACCTCGTCGAGCCCGAGCACCTCGATGCCCGGGACGTGCTCGGCCAGGATGCGCTGCATCTCGGCGATCTTCCTGGGGTTGCGGGAGGCAAGGAAGACCACCGGGTGGTCGGGCCGGGCGTCGCGCTCAGCCACGGGCGAGTGCCTCCGTCTGCAGCTGGGTGAGGTCGGCGCAGCCCTTCTCGGCGAGCGCGAGCAGCGCGTCCAGCTCGGCCCGGTCGAAGGGCGCGGCCTCGGCCGTGCCCTGCACCTCGATGAACTTGCCGGCGCCGGTCATCACGACGTTCATGTCGGTCTCGGCACGGACGTCCTCCTCGTAGGGGAGGTCCAGCCGCGGCTCACCGTCGATGATGCCCACCGAGACGGCCGCCACCGAGCCGAGCAGCGGGTCGCCGGCCAGCGCCCCCTTGCCGGCCAGGTGCGAGCAGGCGTCGGCCAGGGCGACGTACGCGCCGGTGATCGCCGCGGTCCGGGTGCCGCCGTCTGCCTGCAGCACGTCGCAGTCGAGGACGATCGTGTTCTCGCCGAGCGCCTTGTAGTCGATCACCGCGCGGAGGGACCGCCCGATCAGCCGGGAGATCTCGTGGGTGCGGCCACCGATCCGGCCCTTCACCGACTCGCGGTCGGAGCGCGTGTTGGTCGAGGCGGGCAGCATGGCGTACTCCGAGGTGACCCAGCCCAGGCCCGATCCCTTGCGCCAGCGCGGCACCCCCTCGGTCGCCGAGGCGGCGCACAGCACCCGGGTGCGGCCGAACTCCACCAGCACCGACCCGGCGGCGTGGTCGAGCCAGCCGCGGGTGATCGTGATCGGTCGGAGCTCGTCGTTGCGCCGGCCGTCGGCGCGGGCGGTCTGGGACTCGGTCATGGCCGTGACGATAGCCGCGCCCCGCGGTTCGTCTGCGATCCGCCTCCGGGATTCACCCCGAACACCGCAGCCGAGTCGTGGTCAGAGCTCGTAGGTGTCGCCGGTGGCGGCGAGGGTGATCGGCCCGTCGAAGGCGGACCGTGCCTCGCCGAGCGTCAGCTGCGGGTCGTGCCAGGGCGGGATGTGCGTGAGCACCAGGTGGGCCACCCCGGCCGCGGCCGCGGCGGTGCCGGCGTCGGTGCCGGTCAGGTGCAGGTCGGGCGGGTTGTCCGCGCCGTCGCGGAACGCGGCCTCGCAGAGCAGCACGTCGGCCCCCTTCGCGAGCTCCACCAGCTGCGGGCAGGGCCCGGTGTCACCGGAGTAGGCGAGGGTGCGCCCGTCCGCCTCCACGCGCAGGCCGTACGCCGGGACGGGGTGCACCACCCGGGTCGGCCAGATCGCGAACGGCCCGACCCGGACCGGCTGGTCGTCGTACTCGTGGAAGTCGAACTCGGCGCGCATCCCGGGGTCGTCGGGCAGGCCGTAGGCACTGGCCATGCGCCGGGCGACGCCCGCCGGGCCGAAGACCGGGATCGGGGGCCGCGGCCCGTCGGGGTGGTAGCGCCACATGACGTAGAGGCCGCTGATGTCGAAGTAGTGGTCGGGGTGCAGGTGCGAGAGCAGCACCGCGTCGAGGGTCAGCGGGTCGGCCAGCCGGTGCAGGGTGCCCAGCGCGCCGCTGCCGAGGTCGAGCAGCACCCGCCAGGCGCGACCCTCGTGCTCGGCCTCGAGCAGGTAGCAGCTGGCCGGCGAGTCAGGCCCCGGGTAGGAGCCGGAGCAGCCGACGACGGTCAGCCTCATCGCCGCCACCCCCGAGTGGCGCGCGCGCTCACACGACCTCCCACGACGTGGCCCGCGACAGCTGGTGCACCGACTCGAGCTCGGGGCCGAGGAACCGCCGCCCGATGTGCGCGAACTCGTCGGGCTGGCCGGTGGTGAGGAACCGGTGCACGGGGTCGGGGAGCGCGGGGTCGCGCTCCAGGCCGCGCTGCACGAGCAGCTTGTAGACGTCCTTGGCGGTCTCCTCGGCGCTGGACACGAGCGTGACCTGGTCGCCCATCACGTAGGAGACGACGCCGGTGAGCAGCGGGTAGTGGGTGCAGCCGAGGACCAGGGTGTCGATGCCCTCGGTGGTCAGCGGGTCGAGGTAGGAGTGCGCGACCTCGAGCAGCTCCGGGCCGCTGGTGATCCCTGCCTCGACGAACTCGACGAACCGGGGGCAGGCGCGGGTGTGCAGGGTGACGTGCGGGGCCGCGGTGAACGCGTCGTCGTAGGCCATCGACTCGGCCGTGGCCCGGGTGCAGATCACCCCGATCCGGCCGGTGCGGCTGGCCGCGACCGCCCGCCGGGTCGCCGGGTGGATCACCTCGACGACCGGGACGGGGTAGCGCTCGCGGGCGTCGCGCAGCACCGCGGCGCTCGCGGAGTTGCAGGCGATGACCAGCGCCTTGACGCCCTGGTCGACGAGGTGGTCGAGGCACTCGAGGGCGTACTCGCGGACCTCTCCGATCGGCTTGGGTCCGTAGGGCTGGCGTGCGGTGTCACCGAGGTAGAGCACCGGCTCGTGGGGCAGCTGGTCCAGCACCGCACGGGCCACGGTGAGTCCACCGAAGCCCGAGTCGAAGATGCCGACGGGTGCGTCTGCCACCCGACCAGGCTAGTGCCAGCCGGGGACCGGCCTCAGGCGTGAGCGACCGATGTCACGCTGCGATCCGTGTCACGTGCCGGTGCGGGCTCCCAGCGGGCCGGACGGGTGGCACCCGGGGTCGGGTCCTTCGGCCCTCACCTCCCCGGAGGACCGGCCGGAGGCTGGGGGCATGACCTACACCGTGACCTTCGCCGACGTGCAGCCCCTTCCAGTAGCGGTCGTGCACGGCCGGATCGACGCGGAGGACCTGACGGGCTTCCTCGGGACCGCGTTCGCGGACGTGCTGGCGGCCGCGGCGGCGCAGCACGCGCAGGTCGTCGGCCCGCCTTTCGGCCGCTACCGCCAGGTCGCCGGCGGCTGGGAGGTGACGGCCGGGTTCCCGGTCTCCGGCTCGCTGCAGGACACGGGTCGGGTCCGCTCCGAGACCCTGCCCGGCGGGCGGGTCGCCCGCACCGTGCACCGCGGGGCGTACGACGAGATCGGCCCCGCCTACGAGGCTGCCGAGGCCTACGCGGTCGAGAACCACCTCGAGCCCGCCGGCCAGCCCTGGGAGTTCTACCTGGACGCACCGGACGTGCCCGAGCCCCGCACGGAGGTGTTCCTGCCGTGCCGGCCGCTCGTGCCGCACCAGCCGTCGGGCGGGACGTCCCCGGCGACCGGGACGACCGAGATGCCCTAGTCGATGGTGGCGGCGTGGTCGTTGTAGACGCCGGCGAACGGCTGTCCGGAGAGCCGCTGGATCGCGTCCATGACCTGGTCGGTGACCTCGCGCCGGGCCCGGCCGACCGGGACCCCGTCGTACTGCCGCTGGAAGTGCAGCGGCTCGCCGAACCGCACCGTCACCTTGGCCAGCCGGGGCAGGTTGGACCCGACGGGCTGGAGGTCCTGCGTGCCGGTCAGCCCCACGGGTACGACGGGCGCCCCCGAGGTGAGCGCCAGGTGCGCGACGCCGGTGCGGCCGCGGTAGAGCCGCCCGTCGCGTGAGCGGGTGCCCTCGGGGTAGATGCCGAACGCCCCGCCCCGGCCGAGCACGTCGAGCGCGATGTCGAGCGAGGCCAGGGCGGCCCGGCTGTCGTCGCGGTTCACGGGCACCATGCCGATGCCGGTGAACCACCCTCGCGTCAGGGCGCCCTTCACGCCGGTCCCGGTGAAGTACTGCTCCTTCGCGAGGAAGGTGACCTTGCGCGGCGTGACGATCGGGATCACGAGGGAGTCCGCGAAGGACAGGTGGTTGCTCGCCACGATGACCGGGCCGGTGGCCGGGATGTTGCCGAGACCCTCGACGGTCGGCCGCCAGATCACCTTGGCCAGCGGCGGCACGATCGCGTGGGTGACCTCGTACAGCATGGGCTCACCCTTTCATGCCGGGACCCGGCCCGGGGGGCGCGACGAGCGGGTCTCACACCCCGGGAGCGGGGCCGGACGTCAGGCCGGGAAGGGCAGCCGGGGCTGCGGCGGGCCGAGCGTCGGGTCGACCCCGTCGAACATGCTGCTGATCGACTCCCCCGCGTGCACCCGGGCGATCGCCTCCGCGAACAGCCCCGCCACCGACCGCACCTTGAGCTCCGGCCAGTCGGCCGGCGGCACCGTGTCGGTGGTGACCACCTCGTCGATCATCCGGTGCCCGCGCAGCCGCTCCACGGCCTTGCCGACGAGGAGGCCGTGCGTGCAGGCCACCGAGGCGCGCAGGCAGCCGAGGTCCTCCAGCTTGTCGAGGAGCTCCACGATGGAGCCGCCGGTGGCGATCTCGTCGTCGAGCACCAGGGCCCGCTTGCCGGTGACGTCGCCGACGATGTCGTCGACCACGACCCGGTCGTCGGCGAGCCGGCGCTTGCTGCCCGCCGCCACCGGGACCCCGAGCAGCCGGGCGAACTGGGTCGCCGTCTTGGCGTTGCCCAGGTCGGGCGAGACCACGACCGTGTCGGTGAGGTCCTGGCCCTGGAAGTGGTCGGCGAGCACGCCCAGGGCGGTGAGGTGGTCGACCGGGACCGAGAAGAAGCCGTGCACCTGGGGCGCGTGCAGCGTCATCGTCAGCACCCGCGAGACGCCCGCGGTCGTGAGCAGGTCGGCGACCAGCCGACCGCCGAGCGAGATCCGGGACGCGTCCTTCTTGTCCGACCGGGCGTAGGCGTAGTGCGGGATCACGGCGGTGATCTGCGCGGCGCTCGCACCCTTGGCCGCGTCGACCATGAGCAGCAGCTCCATCAGGTGCTCCTGGGTGGGCGGCACCAGGGGCTGCACGATGTAGACGTCGCGCTGGCGGCAGTTGGCCTGCAGCTGCGCCTGCAGGCAGTCGTTGCTGAACCGGCTGATGTCGACGCCGGAGAGGGTCACGCCGAGCGCGTCGCAGATCGCGTGGGCCAGGGGACGGTGGGCAGAGCCGCTGAAGACGACGATCTCACGCACGAGGCGTTCCCCCAGGGGTGGGTTCGGGTGGAGGCGGGACTGCGGCCGCCACGATAACCCGCGGTGTGCCGCAGTGCCTACGGATCGCCCGAACGGGATCGGGCTAGGCCCAGAGCTGGCCCTCGAGCTTGTCCTCGGCCTCGTCGATGGTGCCCTCGTAGGCGCCGGTGGAGAGGTACTTCCAGCCGCCGTCGCACACCACGAACGCGATGTCGGCGGGCTCGCCGGCCTTGACGGACTTGGCGGCCTGGCCGAGCGCGGCGTGCAGGATGGCGCCGGTCGAGATGCCGGCGAAGATGCCCTCGAGCTCGAGGAGCTCGCGGACGCGGCGGACGGCGTCACGCGGGCCGACGGAGAAGCGGGCGTCGATCAGCGTCTCGTCGTACAGCTCCGGCACGAAGCCCTCGTCGAGGTTGCGCAGGCCGTAGACCAGCTCGCCGTAGCGGGGCTCGGCGGCGACGATCCGGACGTCGGGCTTGTGCTTGCGGAAGAACTGCCCGGCGCCCATCAGGGTGCCGGTGGTGCCCAGGCCGGCGACGAAGTGGGTGACGGTGGGCAGGTCCGCGAGCACCTCGGGGGCCGTGCCCTCGTAGTGGGCGAGCGAGTTGGCGGGGTTGCCGTACTGGTAGAGCATCACCCAGTCGGGGTGCTCCTCGGCCACGCCCTTGGCGACGCGGACCGCCTCGTTGGAGCCGCCCGCCGCCGGCGAGGAGACGATCTCGGCGCCCCACATGCGCAGCAGCTGCCGGCGCTCCTCGGACGTGTTCTCCGGCATCACGCAGACGAGCCGGTAGCCCTTGAGCTTGGCCGCCATCGCCAGCGAGATGCCGGTGTTGCCCGACGTCGGCTCCAGGATCGTGCTGCCGGGCCGCAGACGGCCGTCCTTCTCCGCCTCCTCGACCATCTTCAGCGCGGCGCGGTCCTTGATGGAGCCGGTCGGGTTCTGGTCCTCGAGCTTGGCCCACAGCCGTACGTCGGGGGACGGCGACATCCGCGGCAGCCCCACGAGCGGCGTACCGCCGACGGAGGCCAGCAGCGAGTCGAAGCGCATCCGGCCTCAGAAGGTGTCGGCCACGTCGAGCACGTGGCAGCCACCCGCGACGGCGGGCAGCACGACGACCTGGTCGCCGTCGTCGACGGTCGTGCCGAGACCACCGGTGAAGCGCACGTCCTCGTCGTTGACGTACACGTTGACGAACCGACGCAGGTCCGCGTCGCCGTCCCTGGCCTCGACCAGGCGCTCCTTGATCCCGGGGTGGTTGGCCTCGAGGTGGTCGATGAGCTCGGCGAGCGTGCCGCCCTCCCCGGAGACGGCCTTCTCACCACCCGTGTAGGTGCGCAGGATGGTCGGGATGCGGACCTCGACTGCCATCGGTCGTACTCCTCGTCTTCTCGGTCGGGCCCGGTCGGCCCGTCAGCTGTCGGCACGGTCCGTGACGGAGACTTCCTCCTCCGTCACCTCACCGTTGACGATCTTGTAGGACCTAAACTCCACCGGCCCGTCACTATTCCCGTGCTCGCGTGTGCTGACCAGCACATAGTGCGCCTCGGGCTCCATCGCGAGGCCGATGTCGGTGCGCGAGGGGTACGCCTCGGTCGCCGTGTGCGAGTGGTAGATGACCACGGGCACCTCGTCCCGGGCGTCCATCTCCTTGTAGAGCCGCAGCAGCTCCTGGCTGTCGAACTCGTAGAAGGTCGGCGAGCCCGCGGCGTTGACCATCGGCACGAACCGCTCGGGACGGTCGGACCCCTCCGGGCCGGCGACCACGCCGCACGCCTCGTCGGGGTGGTCCTTCTTGGCGTGCGCGACGATCGCGTCGTAGATGTCCTGGTCGATCCTCAACACGTACCGAGGGTAGGCGGACCGGTCGTGACGGCCCGCCCCGCCCGCGGCGCGTCCGGATGGCGAGACGGCCGGGGCCGGGCGTCACCGGGTGAGCGCGGCGACCAGCGTCTCCTGCAGGTACCCGACCCACTCGTAGATGTCGTGCACGTGGGTGCGCGGGTCCTCGTCGTCGAGCGACATCCAGAAGTCCTCGTCGCCCTCCTCGACGCCGAGGCGGGTCGCGAGGGCCAGCCGGACGTCGGTGAAGGACCGCATCCACGCGGTTGCATCCTCCCGCGGGAGCTCGACGTCGATGTGCAGGCCGTCCTCGGTCAGCTCGTCGGGCAGGCCCGCCTGCTCCAGGGTGTCGATGATCAGCGCCGCCGAGCGGGCCTTGCTGTCGCGCAGGCCGCCCTCGGTGAACCGGCGGAACTCCCCCGCCGCCTCGACGTCGTCCGGGTAGGCCGTGGGGAACAGCCGGGCGAGCACCGGGTCGTCGGGCTCGGTCGTCGGGCCGCTGAAGTCCAGCAGCTGCTCGAGCGGGTCGGTCGACCCGGTCGGCGCGGCGACCTCGTTGCGCAGCAGCTCCACGAGCTGCGAGGCCAGCGAGCGGAGCAGGTCGGCCTCGAAGCCGGTGAACGTCGCGACAGCCCCGCCCCCGCGGCGTGGCTCGAACCCGCTCATCCGCGGCCCCCCGCGGACCGGCCCGGACGCGGCGACCGCCTCACTCGGACTTCTCCATCGTCGCCCACAGGCCGTACTCGTGCATCGCCTGCACGTCGCGCTCCATCTCCTCGCGGGACCCGTGGGAGACCGTGGACTTGCCGTCCTGGTGCACCTCGAGCATCAGCTTCTCGGCCTTCTGCTTCGGGTAGCCGAAGTAGGTCTGGAACACGTAGGTCACGTAGGACATCAGGTTGACCGGGTCGTTCCACACCACCGTCGCCCAGGGGCGGTCCACGACCACGGCCTGGTCCGGTTCCTCCGTCTCGACGGGCATGGGGGCGGACACGCCCTCATCCTAGGAGCCGCCGCGGGGTGGCCCCGCCACCCGGGCCCGGCCGGCGACCACTTCCCACGGGGATCTGCCCGTTCCCGTGGGGAGTTCCCCGTGGGGAGCGGGCAATTACCACGGGACCGTGGTAATTGGCCGCCGCACCCACCCACCGCCGGCGCCCTAGGCTGGCCCGCGTGACGCATCTGAGCCGCTCGGGACAGGGGACCGCGCTCCTGACCGACCACTACGAGCTGACCATGCTGCAGGCGACGCTGGCGCACGGGACGGCCGACCGGCGCGCGGTCTTCGAGCTGTTCCCGCGGTCGCTCCCCGCCGGGCGGCGGTACGGCGTGGTGGCCGGCGTCGGGCGGGCCCTGGACGCCGTGGAGGAGTTCCGCTTCGACGAGGCGGCGCTCGACACCCTGCGCGAGGGGCGGGTCGTCGACGAGCGCACGCTGGAGTGGCTGGCGGGCTACCGGTTCTCCGGCGACATCTGGGGCTACCCCGAGGGCGAGGTCTACTTCCCCTACTCCCCGCTCATGGTGGTCGAGTCGACGTTCGCCGAGGCAGTGCTCCTGGAGACCGTGCTGCTCTCGATCCTCAACCACGACTCGGCGATCGCGTCCGCGGCCTCGCGGATGACCTGGGCCGCGGACGGACGCCCGTGCATCGAGATGGGCTCGCGCCGGACCCACGAGGAGTCGGCGGTGGCGGCCGCCCGAGCGGCGTACGTCGCCGGCTTCGCGAGCACGTCCAACCTGGCCGCCCGGCACCGCTACGGCATCCCGACGTCGGGCACCAGCGCGCACAGCTTCAGCCTGCTGCACGACTCCGAGCGGGACGCGTTCACCGCTCAGGTCGCCTCCCTCGGCGCGGGCACGACCCTGCTGGTGGACACCTACGACGTCCGCGAGGCGGTGCAGGTCGCGGTGGAGGTCGCGGGCACCGACCTGGGCGCGGTCCGGCTCGACTCCGGCGACCTCGGTGCGCTCGCGCACGAGGTCCGCGCCCAGCTCGACGGGCTCGGCGCCGACCGCACCCGGATCATCGTGACCTCGGACCTCGACGAGCACGCCATCGCCGCCCTGTCCTCCGCCCCGGTCGACGGCTACGGCGTGGGCACCTCGCTGGTCACCGGCAGCGGCCACCCCACCTGCGGCTTCGTCTACAAGCTCGTCGCCAGGTCGGGGGCCGACGGCGCGATGGTCGACGTCGCGAAGAAGAGCACCGACAAGGTCTCGATCGGTGGCCGCAAGTACGCCCTGCGTCGCCGCAGCCGGTCGGGCGTCGCCGAGGCCGAGGTGGTCGGCATCGGCACCCCGCCGGTCGACGACGGTGACGACCGGGCGCTGCTCGTGCCGCTGGTCCGCGACGGCGAGGTCGTCGGCCGCGAGGACCTCGACGCCGCGCGGAAGCGTCACCTGGCGGCCCGCGACGAGCTGCCGATGCGGGCCCGGCAGCTGTCCCGGGGCGAGCCGGTGATCCCCACCGTGCACCAGGAGGGCTGAGCCGGTGGCGCTGCTCGACGTCACGTTCTTCTCCGACGCCCTCGAGGTGGGCACCTCCATGACGGTGGTGCTGCCGCAGCCCGCGCCGGCCCAGGTCGGCCTGTCGGCCGCCTCGCACGCCGGACCAGGGGCCGCCGGTGCTCTACCTGCTGCACGGCATGTCCGACGACCACACCGCGTGGCTCCGCTACACGTCCATCGAGCGGTACGCCGCCCGGCACGGGCTCGCGGTGGTGATGCCGGCGGTCGGACGCAGCTTCTACGCCAACGAGGCGCACGGGCACCCCTACTGGGACTTCCTCTCCGAGGAGCTGCCCGCGGTGGTGGGCCGGTTCCTCCGGGTCTCGGACCGGCGCGAGGACACCTTCGTGGCCGGGCTCTCGATGGGTGGCTACGGCGCGTTCAAGTGGGCGCTGCGGCAGCCGGAGCGGTTCGCCGCCGCGGCCAGCCTGTCCGGGGCGCTGGACGTGGTGGCCCTGGCCGCCCTGCCGGAGCGGGACGAGCTGCCGCGGCGGGTCTTCGGCGGGGTCCCCGGTCCCGGACGACGACCTCCTCGCCCTGCTCCGTGACGCCGATCCCGACGTGCTGCCGTCGCTCTACGTCGGCTGCGGCACCGAGGACCACCTCTTCGCCGGCAACACGCGCTTCGTCGACGCGGCGTACGAGAGGGGCCTCGACGTCGAGGTCGACTTCCGGTCCGGGGAGCACGAGTGGGGGTTCTGGGACACCGAGATCCAGAAGGTCCTCGCCTGGCTGCCGCTGCCCCCGGCCGGCTGAGCGCCCCGGCCCGCCTCGCCGCGCTTCCCCGCGCGGAGGGCCGTCGCTAGGGTCGGCTCATGAGGCGTGCGCTGATCGTGGTCGACGTGCAGAACGACTTCTGCGAGGGCGGCAGCCTGGCCGTGCGCGGCGGCGCGGAGGTCGCCTACCGGATCGGCGACCTGCTGCACCACTGGACCCGCAAGGACCCCAAGGCACCGGCGTACGACGTCGCGGTGGCCACCCGCGACCACCACATCGACCCGGGCGCGCACTTCAGCGACGAACCCGACTACGTCGACAGCTGGCCGCCGCACTGCGTGGTCGGCACCGACGGCGAGGCCTTCCACCCCAACCTCGACCCGCAGCCGTTCGACTCGGTGTTCCTCAAGGGCGAGCACGCGGCCGCCTACTCCGGGTTCGAGGGCCGCAACCCCGACGGCACCTCGCTCGCCGACTGGCTGCGCTCGCGCGACGTCACCCACGTCGACGTGTGCGGGATCGCCACCGACTTCTGCGTCCGCGCGACGGCGCTCGACGCGGTCAAGGAGGGCTTCGAGACCACCGTGCTCGGGTCGCTGTGCGCCGGGGTGGCCGAGGAGACCACGAAGACCGCGCTGACCGACCTGGTGCAGGCCGGCGTGCACATCGGCTGACCCACCACCCCCCAACAGGTGTTTGACAGTGGGTCCTGTCGGCGGTACAACTCTCCAAGAGTTCTTGGACAGTAGAGGTGGGGTCATGACCGGGTCGGAGTCGGCTTCCCCCGACGCGCGAGCCGTGTCGTCGATGCGGGCGACCGCGCACCCGGTGCGGCTGCGGATCCTGTCGCTGCTCACCGGCGCCGAGATGAGTGCGGCCGAGCTCGCCCGCGAGCTCGACATCACCCACGCCAACGCGTCGTACCACCTGCGCACGCTCGCCGAGACCGGCCTGGTCGTGGAGGCGGGCGAGGAGAAGATCCGCGGCGGCGTCGCGAAACGGTACCGGCACCCGTGGCAGACCCAGGACATGGTCGGCCCCAAGCCCACCCGCGAGGAGACCGAGCAGTACGTCCGGACGATGACCCAGGAGCTGCTCCGCCGCTTCGCGCAACGCCGACCCGGCGGACGCAACCGGCTCACGGACGCCGAGATGTGGGTGACTCCCGAGGTGTGGGAGCAGGTCACCGACCTGGTGCAGCAGGCCTCCCACCTCGTGCACGCCGAGGCCCGGCCGCCCGTACCGCCGGCACCGTGCACGTGAACATGACGTCCGCGGTCTTCGAGATGGGCGACGCCCCCACCGGCCGGGCGGAGGGGGCGTGACCTGGGGCTCGGCCTTCGCGCCGCTGCGCAACCGCAACTTCGCCTGGTACTACGCGTCCAGGTTCGTCGACACGCTCGGGTCCAACATGGCCCGCATCGCCCTCGCCTTCGCGGTGCTGGAGATCGGGGACGCCACCGCGGTCGGGCAGGCGCTCGCCGCCCACACCATCCCGCTGGTGGTGTTCATGCTGTACGGCGGCGTCATCGCCGACCGGTTCCCCCGCGCGCTGGTCATGCAGCTGTCCAACCTGGTCGCCGCACTGACGCAGGGCGTGCTCGCCTACCTGTTCGTCACCGGCTCCGCGGAGCTGTGGATGGTGCTCGTCCTGGCGGCGCTCAACGGCACCGCCGACGCCGCTGGCTTCCCGGCGATGGCCGGCATGGTGCCGCAGCTGGTGCCGCGCGGGCAGCTCCAGCCCGCCAACGCGCTGCTGTCGCTGTCACGGGGCGCGCTGACGATCCTCGGTCCCACCGTGGCGCGCCCTGTTCGTGGTCACCGTCGGCCCCGGCTGGGCGCTCGCCGTCAACGCGTCGACCTGGGTCGTCGCCTCGCTCCTGCTGGTGCCGGTGCGGATCCCGCCCCGGCCGGCGAAGCGGGAGCGGACCAGCACCACGCAGGAGCTCCGTCGAGGGCTGGAGCCTGTTCGTCGGCACCACCTGGCTGTGGGTGGTGGTGCTCGCGTTCGGCGTCCTCAACGCGATCCACTCCGGCGCGCTGCACACGCTGGGACCGGCGGTCGCCAAGGCGACCATCGGCGAGCAGGGCTGGGGCCTCGTGCTCTCCGCGGAGGCGGCCGGGCTGCTGCTGATGACCGTGGTCCTGCTGCGCGTCCGGCTCCGCCGGCCCCTCCTGGTCGGGATGCTCGGCTGCACGCTCTTCGGCATCCCGATCGTCGCGCTCGGGGTCGCCGCCCACCTGCCTGCTGCTGGTCGTGCTGATGTTCGTCGCCGGCGCCGGGATCGAGGTGTTCTCGATGGGCTGGAACCTCGCGATGCAGGAGAACATCGAGGACGACAAGCTGTCGCGGGCCTACTCCTACGACGCGCTCGGCTCGTTCGTCGCGATGCCGGTCGGACAGCTCGCCTACGGGCCGTTGGGCGCCGCTTTCGGCTACGCGGAGGTGCTGATGTGGAGCGGGGTCGCCTACACCGTGGTCGCGCTGCTCGCGCTGACCTCCCGGTCGGTGCGCACCCTGGACCGGGCGCCGTCGCAGCCGCCCGCGACCGTCCCGGGCTGACCCTCCGAGCCCAGGGCACCGGTCAGCCGGCCCAGCGCTCCACGACCGCGGCCAGCACGGTGAGGTTCCGGTTGGTGCCGGACGCCAGTGGTCGCGCGAACGCGCCGTAGAGACGGGCCTCCTGGGTGGGCACGTCCAGCCACAGGTGCACGGCTCGGCCGGCGACGAGCCCGGCCTCCCCCGGCCGGTCCCAGGCCGCGATCGCCTCGGCGGCGTCGCCGGTGGGCGCCTGCCCGGCCTTGAACAGCTGGACGTAGCGGCGCTCGCCGGCCGCGTTTCCGCGGGGCGGCACCGCGGCGATCGCGTCGTCGTACACCCGGCGGAGCTCGGGGAGGGTGAAGGCGATGGTCGGCACCGCGAAGCCGAAGCGCGCCGCCAGCGCCTCCTCCACCCGGTCCTCCACCCGGCCGGCCGACCGCAGCCGTGTGGAGAGTCGGACATTGCCGGTCTGGATGTAGGTGTCCACGTCCTCGAAGCCCGCCTCGGTGAGGCACGCGCGCAGGTCGGCCATCGGCACCCGGTTCCGCTTGCCCAGGTTGATCGCCCGCAGGAACGCGACGTAGGTCGGCATGTCGGCCATCCTGCACCCGCTGCCCTCGCCACCGGGACGGCGGTCAGCCGACCACCTCCACCACGGTGGCGGCGCGGTCGGCCGTCCCGTCGGAGTGCACGACCCGGCCCAGGTAGCGGGTGCCGGCCGCCAGCCCGGACCACTCGAACGTCACGTCGACCGGCTCCCCGGTGCGCACCGTTGCCGGTGCGCTGACCGTCGCGTTGCCGGCCGGGCTGCCGTCGAGCTGCCACGCGAACAGCCTGATGTCGTTGGTCGGACTGTCGGAGTCCCAGTTGTGCACGAACACGCGGTACTGCCCGGCGGCCGGACCGGTCAGGGTCACCACCTCGTCGGAGGTGCCGGTGGCGCTCGCCCCGACCAGGGTGCGGGCCCCGTCCCCCTCGACCCGGTAGACGAACAGGTCGATGTCGTCGTTGGCGGCGCTCGAGGCGTCCGCGAACGTCGACCACCGCGCGAGCGTCCGGCCCGGCGCCACGTCGAAGGTGTAGGCCCGGACGGCGGGGTCGGCCAGGTTCGACTCGGGGTCGCCGACGTCGAACGAGCCCTGGTTGCCGTCGGCGTGCGTGCCGAGGTTCGTCACGGCGGCGACGAGGCCGTCCACCCGGGACTGCAGGGCACCCGTGTAGCCGGCCACGACCTGCCAGGTCCGGCTGCCCGAGACGCCGGTGGCGCTGACCGAGGCGGGCGCGGCGAGCGCGACCGGCCGCACCGCGATCGGGCTGCGGACGTCGTACCCGCCGCCCGACCACGTCAGCGAGCCGTGCTGGAACTGGCCGAACGGCGCGTCGGTGCGGGAGACGGTGACCTGGAACTGCGCGGTCCCACCCTTGGGGATGTCGAGCGACGCCGGCGTGACGGTCACGTCGTGGCCGGTCGGCGCCTGCACGCTCGGCGTCAGCACGAGCCGCCGTCCGGACACGTTGGTGACCGTGCGGGTCACGGTCTGCGAGCCGGCCAGCGACCCGACCGCGAGCGAGGGGTAGTTCAGGTCGCTGGGGTCGCGCGGCGTCGCCGGGGTCGGCTCTCCGCACAGGGCACACTGGCCCGCGCCGGCGGCGAAGCCCCGCCAGTCCTCGCGGCCCGCGTCGTACACGAGGCCGGGGTCGGCGGCGGAGTTGGGGACCACCTGGCCGGACCCGTACGCGAACGGGGTGCCGGCGATCGCGCTGCCGTCGCTGCGGGTCCGCGACGCGGTAGTCATCAGCGCCGACTTGATGGCCGCCGGCGACCAGCGCGGGTGCAGGTCGGACAGCAGCGCACCGAGGCCGGCGACGTGCGGGCTGGACATCGACGTGCCGCTGTAGAAGTCGAAGTCGCGGCCGAAGTTCGACGGCGGTGCGACCGCCGCCAGCACGTCGACCCCCGGGGCGAGCAGGTCCGGCTTGAGCAGGTCCGACCCGGTGGCGACCGCCGGTCCCCGCGAGGAGAAGTCGGCGACGTCCGGAGCCGGCACGCCGAACACGAACCGGCCGGCGGCCAGGCTCGCCGTCGCACCGGGGGTGCCGGCGTAGGCGACGATGTCGGCCCCCGCGGTCTCGTCGACGTGCACCGTGGGCACGAAGTGCAGGTCGGCGTTCACCGAGCTCGGGGTCTCGTTGTAGAGCACCATCCCCACCCCGCCGGCGTCCTCGACCTCGCCGCTCTTGGCGATCCGGGCGACGGCACCCCGGGCGCAGGTGACGATCTTCCCGGCGGCCTTCGCCGGGTCCAGGGTGCCGGGCACGCACAGCCTCACGTCCCCGGCGGGCGCGGTGGCGCGGCCCACCGCGGTCGAGTTCACGAGGGGGGCGGGGCCGACCGCCGCGGTGATGGACTTGCCCTGGTGCGTCGTGCCGTTGCCGAGGGTGATCGAACCCTGACCGTCGCGGTCGTGGGTGCCCGCCGCCACCGTGGTCACCCACGGGCTGTTGTGGGCCACCGTGGACGGCCCCGGTCCGGCGTTGCCGGCGGACGCGGCGACGAAGACGCCCGCGCTGGCGGCGTTGAAGAAGGCGTTCTCGACCGGGTCGGCGAAGGTGTTGGCCAGCGAGCCGCTGATCGAGTAGTTGATGACGTCGACACCGTCGGCGACGGCCGTGTCGATGGCGGCGACGCTGTCGACGGTGCCGCACCCGCCCTCGTCGCCGTTCCAGCACACCTTGTAGGCGGCGATCATCGCGCCGGGCGCCATCCCGCTGGTCCGGCCGAGGTCCACGCCCTCGACCCGTGCGGGCACGCCGAAGTTGCCCGCGGCGGTGGCCGCCGTGTGGGAGCCGTGGCCGCTGCCGTCGCGGGGCGAGAGGAACTCACCCGGTGCCAGGGACTGCGGCGGGAACGACTCGTTGAAGTACTTCGCCACCACCAGCTTGCGGTTGCAGGTGCTGGCCGGGAACCGCTCGCCCGCCTGGCAGTGGCCGCGCAGCCGGGACGGGGGCCGTCCGTCGCCCGCGAAGCTCGGGTTCTCCGGCCAGATCCCGGAGTCCACCACCCCGACGAGGGTCCCCCGCCCGGCGTCGCCGTCCAGCCCGCCGGTGCGGTCCCAGAGCCCGCCCGGCTGGTCCAGGCCGAGGAACGCCGGGGTGCGCTGCGTGTCCATCCGGTGGATCCGGTTGCGCGTGACGGCGGCGACCCCCGGGGCACGGCGCAGCTCCTCGGCGGCCCGCCGGGTCATCCGGACGGCCATGCCGTTGAGCGCCACCCGGTAGCGGTAGACGAGCTGCTCCCCGCCGATCCGCGCCAGCGCCCGGTCCTGGCGCCGCTCCAGGAAGCGTGCGTAGCGGCGCGCGGCCGGGGTCCGGACGTCGACCCTGGCGCCGGGGCGCGGTGCCGTCCGGGCGTAGCCGGTCCGGCCGCCGGTGTAGCCCGCGATCGGGCGCTCGTCGAGCTGGACGACGTAGAGCCGGCGAGGGCCGGCAGGTGCGGCCCCTTCGGCGGTGGCGGTGGTGCCGGCGGTCAGGCCCGCGGTGAGCAGGCCTCCCGCGGCGAGCAGCGCGACCGTGCGCGGCACGGTGGGACGGCGGACGGACACCCGTGTCTCCCCTCGCTGACGGCGACCGGAGGAGCGGTCGCGAGCGGATGTGATGGGCTCGACTGCGCTCCCGCGGCGACGGCCGCGGTAGCCGCACCGGGTAGGACTTTCGGGCAGGCCTGCGCGGTCGCCACGGCGGGCGCGACGACCGTGAGGTCGGGGTTCGCTAGGAGTTCGAGAACACGGCCGGACCGCCGTCGTCACCGTCAGGTCGCGGCCCGCGCCCGGCCCAGGTCCACGCGTACGCCGGGTCCTCCGACGCCCGTGCGCCCTCGCCGAGCTCCAGCGATTTGAACGTGTCCACCATGACCGCGAGCTCGTCGAAGTACTCCGCGCCCAGCGACGCCTCGATCGCCGACGGCTGCGGTCCGTGCGCGTAGCCGCCCGGGTGCAGCGACACCGACCCGATGTTGATGCCGGACCCCTTGCGTGCCTCGTAGTCGCCCCCGACGTAGAACATCACCTCGTCGCTGTCGACGTTGGAGTGGTAGTACGGCACCGGCACCGAGTCGGGGTGGTAGTCGACCTTGCGCGGGACGAAGTTGCAGACCACGAAGTTCCAGCCCTCGAACACCTGGTGGACCGGCGGCGGCTGGTGCACCTTGCCGGTGATGGGCATGAAGTCCTCGACGTTGAAGGTGTAGGGGTAGAGGCAGCCGTCCCAGCCGACCACGTCGAAGGGATGCGTCGCGTAGGTCATCCGGCTGCCGACGATGCCGCCCGGGCCCGCGCCGCGGTGCTTGACCAGCACCTCCACGTCGGACCCCTCCACGAGGAAAGGCTCGTCGGGACCGTAGAGGTCGCGCTCGCAGTAGGGCGCGTGCTCGAGCAGCTGGCCGAACCGCGACAGGTAGCGCTTCGGCGGGTGGATGTGGCTGTTCGCCTCGATGGCGTAGAGGCGGCAGCGCTCCGAGGGCACCCAGCGGTGCGTGGTGGCCCGCGGCACGACCACGTAGTCGCCGGTGCGGTAGGGCAGCATCCCGAAGACCGTCTCCACGACCCCGGCGCCCTCCTGCACGTAGACGCACTCGTCGCCCACGGCGTTGCGGTAGTACGGCGACGGGGCGCCGGCGACGACGTACGAGATCCGCACGTCGGCGTTGCCGAGCACGAGCCGGCGGTGCTCGACCGGGTTGCCGGCCCCCTCCGGGTCCTCGCCGAACAGCGTGTGCAGCTTCAGGTGCCGCGGCTTGAGCGGGTGGTTGGCCGTCAGGGTCAGGTCGGGCAGCTCCCAGACCTGGCTGTCGACGATCGCCGACGGGACCCCGGCGTGGTAGAGCAGCGAGGAGTCGGACGAGAAGCCCTCCTCCCCCATCAGCTCCTCGTAGCGCAACCCTCCCTGCGGGTCGCGGAACACCGTGTGCCGCTTGCCCGGCACCTCTCCGACCTGGCGGTAGTACGCCATCTGGCACTCCTCGCTGTGGAGCCCGTCGGGGCCCGTGGCGGAGCCCGTTCGTGCGCGTCCTTTAATCGGACAGATGTGTCCGTTCGTGTCGTCCTGCGTTAGCCTCGCACCGTGCCCGACTCCCCGGCAACCCCCGCCCCGTCCGACCCGGCCGCGCTCCCCGCACCGTACGTCGGACTGGTCGACGACGCAGCGATCTTCCCGCCCGGCAACAGCGCCCTCGGCGACGCCGTCACCGCCTGGCGGGACCGCCGCGACCAGGCGTGGGCCGCGCTCGTGGGCAGCTTCGTGGTGTCCGACCAGCGGCTGCCCGAGCTCGCCGACGCCCTCGAGGCGGCCGGCATCGGCGGTGACCGGCCGCTGCCGGTCAGCGTCGTCGTCGGCGCGGGGGCCGGCGGCATCGCACCCGCGGCCAGCACGGCCCGGCGGATGGAGGGGGTGCGGCTGACCGGGATCGAGGTCGCGCTGCGCGACCCCGACGACCTGTTCGCCAACGCGCGCCGGATCGTCACGGCCGTCGACCAGGCCCGCGACCACGGGGCGGTCGACGACGAGATGACCGTGCACGTCGAGCTCCCCCAGGGACCGGCGACGCACGGCTGGCTGGCCGCCGCCGACGAGGTGGCCGCCGCGGAGCTGCGGCTGAAGTACCGCACCGGCGGCGTCGAGGCCGACCTGTTCCCCTCGGTCGACGAGCTGGCGTCGTGGATCGACGCAGCGCTGGACCGGGAGACCCCCTTCAAGTGCACCGCCGGGCTGCACCACGCGGTCGCGCACACCGATCCGGAGACCGGGTTCGCCCACCACGGCTTCCTCAACGTGCTGGCCGCGACCCGCGCGGCGCTCGACGGCGGCGACGCTCGCGCGGTTCTGGTGGAGCAGAGCGGTGCGGCACTGGTCGCCGCGCTCCCCGACGAGGAGACGCTGGCGCGGACCCGTCGCTGGTTCACGTCGTTCGGCTCGTGCAGCGTGCTCGAGCCGCTGGAGGACCTCGCCGGTCTGGGGCTCGTCCCGGCACCCGGCGGGCTCGACCGAGTCACCGAGGAGTCCCGATGACCACCCTGCCCCCACCTGGGTCGACGGCGCCGCCGGCTCGGCGTACGACGTCGACAACCTGCCCTACGGCGTGTTCCGGCACCCGTCGTGGGAGGGCGAGCAGGGACGGGTGGGCGTGCGGATCGGCGACCACGTCCTCGACCTGGCACCGGTCGCCGCGGCCGACATGCTCGAGGTCGCCCACGTGTTCGAGGCGCCCTCGCTCAACCCGTTCCTCGCGCTGGACCGCCCGCACTGGTCCGGCGTCCGCGACTGGGTGGTCTCCGTGCTCACCGACGAGGCGGAGCGCGGCCTCGTCGAGCCGCACCTCGTGCCGGTCTCGGAGGTGACCCTCTCGCTGCCGTTCGAGGTCGCCGACTACGTCGACTTCTACTGCTCGCTCGACCACGCCTCCAACGTCGGGAAGATGTTCCGCCCCGACGCCGAGCCGCTGCTGCCCAACTGGCGGCACCTGCCGGTCGGCTACCACGGCCGGGCCGGCACGGTCGTGGTCAGCGGCACCGACGTGCGGCGGCCGTGCGGGCAGCGGAAGGGCCCCGACCAGGAGGCCCCGGACTGACGGACGCCAGCGCCCGGCTCGACATCGAGTGCGAGCTCGGGTTCGTGGTCGGCGCCCCACCGCGATCGGCGAGCGGGTGGGGACCGACGGGTTCGCGGACCACGTCTTCGGCGTGCTGCCGCTCAACGACTGGTCGGCCCGCGACATCCAGGCCTGGGAGTACGTCCCGCTGGGCCCGTTCCTCGGCAAGTCCTTCGCCACGTCCGTCGCGGGCTGGGTGACCCCGCTCGACGCGCTCGGCGCCGCCCGGGTGGACCTGCCCGGCCAGGACCCGGCGCCGCTGGACTATCTCGCGGCGGGCCGGGCGCCGGCTACGACATCGCCTTCGAGGTGCTGCTCAACGGCGAGACGGTCGCCCGACCGCCGTACTCCTCGATGTACTGGTCGCCCGCCCAGATGCTGGCGCACCTGACCGCCAACGGCGCCAGCCTGCGCACCGGCGACCTGTTCGCGTCCGGCACCGTCAGCGGGTCCGAGCGGGAGCAGCGTGGCTCGTTCCTCGAGCTGTCCTGGGGCGGCCGCGAGCCGTTCGACGCGGGCGGCGCCGCGCGCACCTTCCTCGAGGACGGCGACACGGTGACGATCCGGGCGACCGCCCCCGGCGCTCTCGGCGGCCGGATCGCGCTCGGCGAGGTCACCGGCACCGTGCCGCCCGCGCACGCCTGATCGTCCGCCCGCGGCCGACCAGGTCAGGCGGCCAGGAGCAGCGAGCGGCGCCACACCGGGCGCTGGGCGGGACCGATCAGGCCCTGCTCGTCGAGGAACGCGAGCACCCGCTCCCCCATCCAGGCCAGGGTCCGGTGGTAGTGCGGGTTGCCCAGCGCCTGACGACGGGCCTCCCGCGGGTCGAGCCCGACGGCGGCGTAGACCCGCGGGTTGACCAGCGACCGGGCGACCATCAGCCCGGTCTGGGCGGTCAGGGTGCGGTGCAGGGCGAGCCCGGCCCGGGCGAGGATGGGCACCGACCGCGCCACCTCCTCGCGGGCGAAGGTCATGTGCCGGGCCTCCTCGAGCACGTGCACCCGCGAGACCATCCGGATCAGTGGCTGCACCCGCTCGTCGCGCATCAGCTCGCGCTGCCAGCGGTCGAGGATCTCCTCGGCCACGAGGATCGAGGCGTACGCCGAGACGCCGGACGCCACCGCCTTGAAGCCCCGGCCCAGCCGGTGCACGTGCGGGGTGGGGCCGTAGGCCGGCGCCCCGCAGCGCGCGATGGCCCGGCCGAACATCAGCGAGTGCCGGCACTCGTCGCCCATCTCGGTGAGGGCGTAGTGGGTGCGAGCCGACGTGTGGTCGGCGTCGTAGAGCTCGCGGGTCATGAGCTGCAGCAGGATCACCTCGAACCACACGCCCACGCTCGCGATGCTGGCCACCTCGTGCCGGGACAGCTCGATGCGCTGCTCGTGCGTGAGCCGGTCCCACAGGGGCGTGCCGTAGAGGGACAGCCGCTCCGGCTGCATGAACCACAGGCCCTCGACCAGCGGCGCGTCCCAGTCGAGGTCGACCTCGGGGTCGTAGGACAGCCGCGCCGAGGACCGGAGCAGGCGGGCGGAGATGGACTCGGAGCTCATGGGTTCCTCCCGAGAAACTACCTGTTACCTCAAGTAACGGATATCCGGTACTGTCGCCCACGTGACACGCAAGGTCAAGGCCCCCACGCTGGTCGGTATCGGCGACGGCCGCTCCACCCGGTGGACCGGCCACCGCGAGGCCCGCCGCGACGAGCTGGTGCTGGCCGCGGTCGCCGCGATCGACGAGCACGGCCGCAGGCCTCGATCGGCGACATCGCCGCGGCGGCCGGGGTGAGCAAGCCGGTGCTCTACCGCTACTTCACCGACAAGGCCGACCTGCACGCGGCGGTCGGCGCCTGGGGAGCCGGGGTCGTCATGGACCGGCTCGCACCGGCCCTGCTCTCCGAGGGGTCCGTGCGGGAGCGCGTCGAGCTCGGCTGCGAGGCCTACCTCGAGGCCATCGAGGAGCACCCCAACGTCTTCCTGCTGCTGGTCGCGCACCGGGTCCGAGGTGACGCGGACCCGCTGGCCGACGGCAAGGCCGCGATCGCGGCGGCCCTCGCACGCGTGCTCGGCGACGGGCTGCGCGAGCTGGAGTCGACGCGGCCGGGGCCGAGCCGTGGGCGCACGGCCTGGTCGGTCTGGGCCTGAGCACCGGTGAGTGGTGGCTGACCCGGCGGACCATGTCGCGCGGTGCCGTGCGCGGCTACCTGTCCGCCTTCGTGTGGCACGCGTTCGAGGGGGTGGCCCGCGAGCACGGGCTGGACCTCGACGGCGGCCCCACGCCGATCAGGCTGCTGGACGACGGACGGAGCGGACCATGACCGACCACTCACCGCACGAGGGGTACGACGGCCCCGCCGAGCTGCTCGTCCGCGACCGGACCGAGCCGACCGGACCGCTGACCGTGGACGTGACGTTGCGCGGGCACTTCCAGCCGATCGACGGGCGCTACCACTGGCACGGGCGCGTCGCGGCCGACGCCCGGGTCGACGCCCTCGCCGCGGACGGCACCGGGGCCGTCGCCGTCCTCACCACCCCGCAGGGCAGCGCCGAGGGCCGGCTCTCCGACGTGGACCCGTGGGGCCGCTACCGGATCGCCGGCGCCGGTCGCCCGCCGTTCCGGGTCGAGACCTGAACCCGCCGGCCGCAGCGGCCCTACCCACGGGGCGTATCAGGACATATGGTGTAGGGAGCTGATCTCGGGACAGGTCGGCGCGCTCCACGCCTCGCACGACGAGGCCGAGGCCCGTCATGCACAAGGGGGACACCACGTTGAGGCACCTCGCGACCCGCACGTTCGGCACGCTCGGGGCCGCCGTCGGTCTGGCGCTGGGCGGGGCGATGTTCTCGCCCGCGGCCGCCTGCTCGGTGACCGGGAGCTGCACCGGGCCGGAGACCCCACGGACCGACGGGCGCACGATCACCGTGACCGTGAGCGGCTCCTTCGTCGGCGGCGGCCGTGACGGCAGCGCGGGCAGCACGTCGGTGCACGTGCCCACCCCCTGCTGGTACTCCCAGGGCAAGACCGGCAAGGAGTTCGCCGACTGGTACGACGACCCGGCCAACCAGCACGTCTTCCACGGGGTCGGTGGCGTCGACCCGCACCCCGGCTACGAGAAGCACCGCAACGACACCGACGGGCACTGGTACAGCTCGCAGTGCTCGAGCGAGACGTTCGGCGACGACCTGGACGCCTTCTTCGACTACACCGAGCAGTGGTTCGCCCGGAACCCGTCGGTCTACGTGCCCAACGGCCAGCAGCCGCCGGTCCCGCCGGTCCCGCCCGAGGTGCTGCTGCAGGCGGCCCAGGACGCGATGACGCTCCCCGAGCCGACCTTCGACTGGAACCCGAAGATCGCGGGCGGGGGCGCGTCGCTCGTCAACCTCGACACCTGGTTCTGGGTCGACGGCAGCCACCCGAGCAGCGGCACCGTCTCGGCCAGCGCCGGCGGCAACACCGTCCAGGTGACCGCCGACCTCGACGGCGTCGAGTTCGCGGCCCCCACCGCCGGGGCCGTCACCTGTCCCGACGGCGGGTCGCCCTGGTCCCCGTCGACCGCGACCAGCGACTGCACGCTGACCTTCACCCGGGCCGACAGCGCGACGCCGGTCAGCGCGACGTCCGTCTGGAGCCTCGGCTGGTCGTTCAACGGCGCTCCGCAGGGGCAGCTCGAGGCGATGTCCGCCTCGGCGCAGGGTCAGGTGCCGGTCCGGGAGTCGCAGGCCCTCGTCCGCTCCGTCTCATGAGGTCGCGCGCGCCGCGGCCGGCCCGGTGCGCGGCCACCGCCGTCCTGGCCGCGACCCTGCTGGTCTCCGGCTGCGGGGCCGGTGGGACCACTGCGAAGGACGCGCCGCAGGTCGGCACGGATGACTCGGCCTCCCCGACCGAGCCGGCCGACGGCCAGGACCCGGACCCGGAGGCGCTGCCCTCCGCGGTCCCCGAGGTCGGCCTCGAGCTGACCTACTCGGAGACAGCCGCGGAGCGCGAGCGGGCCGCGATGGCGGCGTACGCCACCTTCGAGCAGGCCGTGCGCGGCACCCTGCGCACCGCCAGGCTCGACCCGCGGCTGCCGGACGTGGCGGCCGGTCCGGTGGTCGACGACTTCCGGGACACCGTCCGCTACCTGCGCAGCAACGACCTCCGCTTCGAGGGCACGGCCCGAGCCGACGTCGACGTCGAGGACGCCCGCGAGCAGTTCGTGGTCCTGTCGGTGTGCCTCGACGGGACCGACGTCCGGCAGGTGCAGGCCGGCGAGCCGCGCCGCCTCGACGGTCGCGAGCGCGGGCTGGTGCGTGCGCTGGTGTTCCAGAGTCCCGACCGGTCCTGGGTCGTCAACGAGTACCGCGAGCTCGACCGCCCGTGTTGACGCGCACCCGGGCTTCGATGCCGGGTGCGGAGGCGACGGACGGCTCTTCTAGGGTTGGGCCCATGAAGAGTCGCCTGGGGACCATCGTCATCACCGCCGCACTGGCCGTCGTCGCCGCGTCGTGCGCCGCCGACACCGAGACCACCGAGCTCGAGGGCGGTGAGAAGGTCGTCGCCGAGGGCAAGCTCACGGTGTGCACCCACCTGCCCTACGAGCCCTTCCAGTTCAAGGAGGGCGGCGAGATCGTCGGCTTCGACGTGGACCTGATGGACCTCGTCGCCGAGGAGCTCGGGGTCGAGCAGACGATCGTGAACACGCCGTTCGAGACCATCGAGACCGGCCAGGCCATGTCGACCGGCAAGTGCGACATCGCCGCCGCGGGCATGACCATCACCGAGGAGCGTGCCCGGGTGATGGACTTCGCCGACCCCTACTTCCAGGCCACGCAGGCGCTGCTGGTGAAGAAGGGCTCCGGCTACGACTCCCTCGAGTCGCTGGCCGGCGAGACGGTCGGGGTGCAGGCCAACACCACCGGCAAGCAGTACGCCGAGGACAACGCGCCCGAGGACGTCGAGCTCAAGACCTTCGAGGACCTCGCGCTGCTCACCAGCGCGGTGAAGACCGGAAGTGTCGCAGCCGGGATCAACGACAACGGCGTGCTCTACGACTACGCCGATCAGAACTCCGACACCGAGGTGACCGCCGAGTTCGACACCGGCGAGGACTACGGCTTCGCGGTGGCCAAGGACCAGAACGACGAGCTGCTCGCCACCGTCAACTCGGTCCTCGAGAAGGCCAAGCAGGACGGCACCTACGAGGAGATCTTCCGCGAGTACTTCCCCGACGCCGAGCTTCCTGACTTCGTCGGCTGAGCCACCCACCCGCACAGCCCCAGCGCGAGGAGACCACCATGGCGATGAGCCCGCGGAAGCGAGCGCAGGTCTCACGCGGCGTCCAGTACGCCGTCCTCGCGGTGGCGCTGCTCGTCGCCGCGCTGGCCGCCGACTGGGGCACCCTGCGCGAGCAGTTCCTCCAGGTCGACATCGTCGCCGGGATGCTCCCCGAGGTGCTCACCACGGCCCTGAAGAACACCGCCCTCTACACGGTCTGCGGCTTCACCTTCGGGCTCGTGCTGGGACTGGTGCTGGCGCTGATGCGGCTCTCCCCCGTCGGCCCCTACCGGTGGCTGGCCACCGGGTTCATCGAGTTCTTCCGGGGGCTGCCGGCCCTGGTCGTGTTCATCGCGCTCAGCGTCGGCGTGCCCATCGCGTTCCCCGGCCGCGAGGTGCCCGGCGGGGTCCTCGGCATCGCCACGGTCGCCCTGGGACTGGTCGGCGGGGCCTACATGGCCGAGACGATCCGGGCCGGCATCCAGGCGGTCCCCAAGGGCCAGCTCGAGGCAGCCCGCTCCCTGGGGATGTCGCAGACGCGGGCGATGGTCTCGATCGTGATCCCCCAGGCCTTCCGGATCATCCTGCCGCCGCTGACCAACGAGCTGATCCTGCTCACCAAGGACTCCTCCCTGGTGTACCTCCTCGGCTACACGGCCTCGTCGGTGGAGCTCGCGGCGTTCGGTCGCGAGACGCTCAACCAGGAGAAGAACTTCACCCCGCTCATCGTGATCTCGCTGTGCTACCTGATCATCACGGTGCCGCTGGCCGTCGTCGTACGACGCATGGAAGCCCGCGCGGAAAGGGCCCGCTGATGACCGAACCGCACTTCGACCCCGACGCCCCGGCCATCGACGTGCAGGACCTGCACAAGTACTTCGGTGACCACGAGGTGCTCAGGGGCATCGACTTCCACGTCGACTCGGGTCAGGTGGTCTGCGTGATCGGGCCGTCCGGCTCCGGCAAGTCGACGCTGCTGCGCTGCGTGAACCTGCTGGAGCAGCCGACGTCCGGCCGGATCGTGGTCGAGGGCGTCGAGATCACCGACCCCGACATCGACGTGGACATGGTCCGCAGCCGGATCGGCATGGTGTTCCAGTCCTACAACCTGTTCCCGCACCTGAGCGTGCTGCGCAACCTCACCATCGCCCAGCAGCGGGTGAAGCGCCGCAGCAAGGATGAGGCGGTCGAGGTGGCCCGGCGCAACCTCGCGAAGGTGGGACTCGCGGACCGCGAGGACGCCTACCCCGCCCACCTCTCGGGCGGCCAGCAGCAGCGCATCGCGATGGCACGGGCGCTCTCCATGGATCCCGACATGATGCTCTTCGACGAGCCGACCAGCTCCCTCGACCCGGAGCTGGTCGGGGACGTGCTCGACGTGATGAAGGACCTGGCCCACGACGGCATGACGATGATGGTGGTCACCCACGAGATGGGCTTCGCCCGCGAGGTCGGGCACAAGCTCGTCTTCATGGACGGGGGCGTGATCGTCGAGGAGGGCGAGCCTGCCGCCGTGCTGTCGGACCCGCAGCACGAGCGCACGCAGGCCTTCCTCTCGAAGGTGCTCTGAGCCCGCTCAGCCCGCAGCAGCGGACCTCAGCCGCGGCGCTGGCGCACCACGTTGGTGGCGGCGACCTTGTCGTGCAGCGCCTGCTTCTTGGAGTCCCACAGCGGCCACAGTCCGTCCACCAGCGGCCACAGGGCGGCGACGCTGCCGAGCACCGGCACGAGGCTGACCACGGCGTACCAGAACTGACCGGCCCAGCGCTTGAGGATCGTCCCCCAGGCCAGAGGTCCGGGCGTCTCGCGCAGCCGCACCCGCATGCCGAGGGCCAGCTTGCCGGGGGTCGCGGCCCGCCAGCGCAGGAAGCCGCCGTGGTAGCCCAGCGAGATCAGCAGCCCGATCAGGCTGACCACCGCGAGGGGCCCCGCGACGTCCGAGAGCAGGCTTCCCTGGTCGGGGGCCACGGCGCCGGACTCGGCGGCGTCGACCGCCGCGCGGACGTAGTCGAGGTAGGCGTTGAAGATGTCGCGGACCCACGGGAACGCGACCAGCGCACTGAGGATGCCGACCAGGATGCTGTCGATGAGGTACGCGGCCACCCGCATCCACCAGCCGGCGAGCTCCTGGCCGTCGGGGGTGGTCGCGACGCCGGCCCGGCCGGCGTCGGCGTACGGCGCCATCGGCTGGTACGCCGGCGCGGACCCGTACCCGGGCTGACCGGGCGGCTGCTGCCCGGCCGGCCGGCTGCACGTGCTCGGTCCACTGCTGGCCGTCCCAGTAGCGCTGACCCTTGGGCTCGGGGGCCTGCGGGTCGGGGTCGGGATACCAGCCTGCGGGGATCTGCGTCATGCCGAAATCCTTTCACGGCCCCGGGGCCGGGGCGCGGCATTTGGCGCCGCGCCCCGGTGGGGGGTCGGCGAGCGGCGAGCCGTTGACTCGACCCGCCACCCGCCTTGTCGGGCACCGTGAGGGATGGCGGCGGGTGGTTCGGACTGGTGCCGCCGTCGATGCCCGACGACCGGGGCGGGGAGGGAGAGGCGCCCCGGTCGGCCCTGGAGTCAGCTCAGGCGCGCTCACCTCCTCCGCGGGGTCGGACCAGCAGGCCGGCGCCCAGCAGGAGGAGCGCCAGGCCCGCCAGAGAGGTGGACAGGTACGCGGGTGCACCGGTCCGGGGCAGCACCCCGGTCGGGGCCACGGCCGACGCCGCGGTCACCCCGGCCTCCGGGACGGCCGACGCTCCGGGACCGCCGAGCTGGCCGGTGCCCGGGATGCCGGGACCGCCGACGCCCGAGGCACCGCCCGACGGGGCCGTCCCCTCGGCACCGCTGCCCGGGTCGTCGCCGTTGCCGGGATCGTCCGGCCCGGGGTCCGTGGGCCCGGGGTCGTGGGCCCGGGGTCGGTGGGCTCGGGGGTGTCGGATCCTCCGGAGGAGTTCCCACGCCCGATCACCGTCACCTGGTTGTCCGACGCCTCCACCGGCGCCGTCACCCGACCGTGGGTCTGGTTCCCCGACCCCGCACCGTCCCGGCCGTCGGTCGAGTCGGCCCCGTCGCTCGCGGCGCCTCCCGCGCCCGAACCACCGGACCCCGACCCGGCCGAGGAGTTGTCCCGGCCGATCACCGTCACCTGGTTGCCCGACACCTCCACCGGCGCGGAGGCACGGCCGTCGGTCTGGTTCCCCGACCCCGCACCGTCCCGGCCGTCGGTCGAGTCGGCCCCGTCGCTCGCGGCGCCTCCCGCGCCCGAACCACCGGACCCCGACCCGGCCGAGGAGTTGTCCCGGCCGATCACCGTCACCTGGTTGCCCGACACCTCCACCGGCGCGGTGACATCGAGGTGGCTCTGGTTGCCGGACAGGATCCCGTCCTGTCCGCTTGTCTCGTCCGCCGACGCCGTCCCTGCCCCGAGGCCGATCCCGAGGACCAGGAGGCCCCCGGTGAACCCGGCGACGAGGAGTCCGCGGCGCAGCAGTTGCGCACGTGCATGCATGCTGGTTTCTCCGATCGCTTGGCTGGACATCCGCGGCCTCGTGGCCGCGGGTGGGCGCACTCGTGCGAGTGCCGGCCGGGTCTCAGTCGGGCGTCGAACCGGGGTCGTGGGCGGGGGTGTCCGAGCGGGTCGGCGCGTGCGGACGGGCGACGCGGTCCGGCCCGCCGCAGCCGAGGCGGCCGTCCGGGGCGAGGCACGCCGGCGCGGACCCGGAGGAGGACGAGCCCGCGAACGGGGCGACCGCGCTGTGGGTCGCCACGCAGGGGCGGCCCCCGGGGCCCCGGGCGGACGGTGGCGCGTCGGCGACAGGGAGGGACGTGGACGCCACGCCGGGTGTCTCGACGGCGCAGACCGACGGGCCCGCCGCCCCGCGGAGCGCATCACGCGGGATCGCGTCGAGCGGAGATTCCCCTTGCGAGGCACGGGATTCCGGCGCGCGGTGCGCTGGTTCCGCATGGTCGCGAGTCGGCGCGGGCCGGTGTCCGGCGACCTCTCGGTCCGGTGCGGCGACCACGGGCGCGGACCCGTCTCCGCGCAGAGCCGGCGGGGGCTTCTCGCGGACCTGCTCGGGGTCGGGACGGGTGGCTCGCTCGACGGCCGCCACCTGCTCGGCCAGCTGCGACTCGGTGTCGTCCACGAGCCCCCGGGCGGTCGCCTCGACGTTCCGAACGACGTCCTCGGTGCTGCGCCGGACCGGCTCGGCCACCTGCTGCGCGACCCGAGCCACCGGCGCGGTTGTCTCGACGGCCCGCTCGACAACCTGCTCGACGGCAGGGACCGCCCCGTCCGGCCCCGTCTCGGCCACGGCGGGGAGCGCATCCACCGTCCCGGTCGGCGTCGCCGGCTGCGGCAGCAGGTCCTCCGCCTGCGCCGGCGCGGCGGCGAGCACGAGCCACATGAGCACGCACGCGGCAGCGCCGAGGAGCATCAGGAGGAATCTCCTGACGGCTCCGATGACCGCCGCTCCCAGATGGTGCATCTCGACGCCCCGTACGTCTCGACGTGCTTGTCGCTTATGACGTTAGTGACGCATCGGTACCGAAATCAAGGGTTCTGTACGAGTCAGCGCCGGAACTCCGGCAGACAGCACATCCCCGTCCCTCTGGGCGGGACGGGGATGCACGCAGCCACGGACTCAGAGGTTGCCGCGCGCCTCCTGCTCGCGCTCGATGGCCTCGAACAGCGCCTTGAAGTTGCCCTTGCCGAAGCCGAGCGACCCGTGCCGCTCGATGAACTCGTAGAACACCGTGGGCCGGTCGCCCATCGGCTTGGTGAAGATCTGCAGCAGGTAGCCGTCCTCGTCGCGGTCGACGAGGATCCGGCGCTTCTTCAGCTCCTCGATCGGCACGCGCACGTTGCCGATCCGCTCCCGCAGCTCGGGGTCGTCGTAGTAGGAGTCGGGGGTGTCGAGGAACTGGATGCCGTTGTCGCGCAGGATGTCGACGGTGCGCAGGATGTCGTTGGTGGCCAGCGCGATGTGCTGGCAGCCGGCGCCGTCGTAGAACTCGAGGTACTCGTCGATCTGCGACTTCTTCTTCGCCACCGCCGGCTCGTTGAGCGGGAACTTCACCCGGTGGTTGCCGCTGGCCACCACCTTCGACATCAGCGCGGAGTAGTCGGTGGCGATGTCGTCGCCGATGAACTCCGCCATGTTCGTGAAGCCGAGCACCTTGTTGTAGAAGGTGACCCACTCGTCCATCTTGCCGAGCTCGACGTTGCCGACGCAGTGGTCGATGGCCTGGAAGAGCCGCTTCGGGTGGCCCTCCGCGCGCGAGACCGTCGTGGCGCGTGCGGCGTAGCCGGGGAGGTAGGGGCCGTCGTACCTCGAGCGGTCGACGAGCGTGTGCCGGGTCTCGCCGTAGGTCGCGATGGCGGCCGTCCGCACGGTGCCGTGCTCGTCGCTGACGTCGTGCGGCTCCTCGAGGACCGTCGCGCCGACGGCGCGGGCGTGCTCGATGCACTTGTCGACGTCGGGCACCTCGAGGGCCAGGTCGACCACGCCGTCGCCGTGCTTGCGGTGGTGGTCGAGCACCGGGGAGTCGGGGCTGACGCCTCCGGTGAAGACGAACCGGGCCGAGCCGGAGCGGAGCACGTAGCTCTTGGAGTCGCGGGTGCCGGTCTCGGGGCCGCGGTAGGCCTCGAGCTCCATGCCGAGCGCGAGCTGGTAGAAGTTCGCGGTCTGGGTGGCGTTGCCGACCACGAAGCACACCGCGTCCATCGCGGTGACCGGGAACGGGTCGGAGCTCGCGTCGTACTCGACCAGGCCCACCAGCTGCTTGAGCTGCTCGAGGGTCAGGTCGGCGGCCTTCTCGTCGCGGGTGAGGGACTCGGTGAGTGCGTCAGTCATGGTGGCGAGCATGGCCACTACGAGCATGATGTGCAACAGTACGACGAATCACTGTGCAAACTGACCACTCGAAGGGCCCGCCGTGGACGAGCTGGACGCCACTTTGATCCGTCTGTTCGCCGCCGAGCCGCGGGTCGGCGTCCTCGAGGCGTCCCGGCGCCTGGGGGTGGCCCGCGGCACCGTGCAGGCCCGGCTCGACAAGCTCACCCAGAACGGCGTCATCGAGGGGTGGGGTCCCGACCTCTCCCCCGAGGCGCTGGGCTACCCGGTGACGGCCTTCCTGACCCTGGAGATCCGGCAGGGCGCCGGCCACACCTCGATCGCCGAGCACCTCGCCACCATCCCCGAGGTGCTCGAGGCGTTCACGATCACCGGGGCCGGCGACATGTGGGCCCGGGTCGTGGCCCGCTCCAACAACGACCTGCAGCGGGTGATCGACGCGGTGCTCTCGGACACCGGCATCGTCCGGTCCTCGACCGTCATCGCCCTCGCCACCCAGGTCCCCTACCGGGTGCTGCCGCTGCTCGACGCCTGATCTTCAGAGCTTCGCCCCGCTGCTGCGTCAGCCTCGATCGACCTGCCAGCCGATCCGGGCGCACGCCGTCGCGGCGTCCATGCCTGCCGGAGCCGGGAAGACACCCCGCCCGCCGGTGGAGTTGATGCACGAGACCGGGTTGCCGGCGTCGACGTCCTCCCCCACCGCGGTCCAGGTGCGGCGGCATGCCTCGGTCGCACCCACCTCGGCCACCAGTTCGGCTGAGGCCTCCGTGGTGTCCGCCGTCGGCGACAGCGACGTGTAGCAGGCGGCCTGCGTGGGGCTGTCCGCCTGAAGCACCACGACGGCCGCCGCGGTGCCGCCCGCCAGCATGAGGCCGGCGCTGGCGACGCCGCCGATCAGGAGTCGCCGCGACGCCCGGCGTCCGGTGGACGGCGCCGCCGGGGCGGCGAGCGCCCGCGCCAGGACGCGCTGTCCGTCCGTCGACCGCGCCCAGCCGTCGTCGTCGGTCGGACGCAGTGCGCGGATCTCGTCGAGGAGAGGGGGGTTCTTGGTCATCGCAGGACCTCCAGGCGGTCGGTGGTGGACGGAGAGACGGGGTCGACGCCACGCAGGATCCGCCCCAGGCGGCGCCGAGCACGGTGGAGTCGGACGGCGAAGGCAGTGGTCGAGCAGGCCATGACCTCGGCCGCCTCCGGGTTGGACAGGTCGTGCCAGGTGACCAGCAGCACGGCCTCGCGGTCGAGCGGCGGGAGCAGCTTCAGCGCGGCGACAAGGTCGCGGCGCCGTTCGACGCCCTCGGCGCAGGAGACCGCGGCGGCGTCGAGCTCACCGAGGGCGGTCTCGTTGGCGAGCTGTCTGCGCCGAGCTCGGAGGTGGTTGGCGCTGACCCGCCGGGCGGTGGCCAGCAGCCACGGACGCGGGGGGTCCGGGACCTGCTCCAGCTTCTGCCAGGCGATCGAGAACGTCTCGGCCACGATGTCCTCGGCCAGGTCGCTGCCGACCCGGTAACGGCAGTAGCGCAGGACACCGGCGGCCTCGTCGAGGTAGAGCTGCTCGAACCGGTCGTGTGGCGTCACGGCAGCTCCTCGGTCCGGGATGGTCGTCAGAACGGTCACACACTGTAGATGTCGAGACCGGGACGTTCCTTACAGCGCGGCCGGGATTTTGACCCGCAGCGCACGTGCCGCACTAGGACAGCCGAGCCGCGACCTTGGCGGCGGCCGCGACCACCAGCGGTCCCACCGCCGCGGCGTCCAGCTCACCCAGGGTCACGATGCCGACCGACGCCTCGAGCCCCTCGAGGCCGGTGACCGGTGCCGCGACCCCGCGGGCTCCGGTCTGCAGCTCGCCGGCGGTCTCGACGTACCCGTTCGCTCCGGCCGTCCCGGCGGCCGCTGCGCGGTCGACCGCGTGCTCACGGCCGAGGAGGATCGCGCGGCCCGCGGCTCCCTGCCCGAGGGGGTGCCGGGCGCCCACCCGGTAGGCGACGTGGAAGTCGGTCCAGGTGGGCTCGACCACGGCGATGGCGAGGGCCTCGCCGCCGTCGGCGACGGTGAGGTGCGCGGTCATCCCGAGCTCCTCGGCGAGAGAGCGCAGCACCGGGGCGGCGAGCTCGCGCAGCACCGGCTGCAGGCCGCGGGCCAGGGCGAGCACGCCGAGCCCGACGTGCACCAGTCCGGCCGAGTCCCGCCGGGCCAGCCCGTGCGCCTCGAGGGTGGCGACCAGCCGGTAGACGACGGTGCGGTTGACGCCCACCTCGGCCGCCAGCGCGGTGATCGTGAGCCCGTTGGGGGTGGCCGCCAGCACCTCGAGCACCCGCAGCCCACGGCCCAGTGTCTGCGAGGTCTCGGCAGTCATGGCGCGACCATATCCCCGATCCCGCCGCGATTCGTCCGCGCACCTCCGGCGGGTCTCGGCCCGAGGACCGCCGACGGATCGCGGCCGGTCAGGACGTACGGCGCTGAGCAGCCCAGCCGCGGATCGTGTCGATGCGCTGCTGGAGCTGGGCGGCGGTGGAGGCCGCGGCGGCGGGTCCCCCGCACTCCTTGCGCAGCGCGGCGTGGGTGACCCCGTGCGGCTGCCCGGTGCGGTGGTTCCAGGCCGCGACGAGACCGTTGAGCTCCCGGCGAAGCGTGGCCAGGTGCTCGTGGGTGGACACGTCGCGCACCACGTCCTGCGGCGTGGAGCTGGCGCCGCCCTGCTGGCGGCGGCGCTCCGACTGCCGGTGCCGCAGCAGGTCGCGCACCTGGTCGGCCTCGAGCAGGCCGGGGATGCCGAGGAAGTCCATCTCCTCGTCGGAGCCCACGTGCACCTCGCCCTCGTGGCCGAACTCGCCGCCGTCGTAGAGCACCCGGTCGAAGCGGGCCTCCGACCCCATCGCCTCGAACGAGCCGAGCTCGTCGTCGCTGGCCCCCTCGGCCGCGTTGGCCTGCGCCATGAGCGCGTCCTCGGCGGCGTACAGGTCGTCCTCGTCGTTGATCCGGCGGCCCAGCGCGTGGTCCCGCTCCACCTCCATCTCGGAGGCGAAGCCGAGCAGGTTCGGCACCGACGGCAGGAACACCGACGCGGTCTCTCCCCGCTTGCGGGCCCGCACGAAGCGGCCGACCGCCTGCGCGAAGAACAGCGGGGTCGCCGTCGTGGTCGCGTAGACACCGACCGCGAGCCGCGGCACGTCGACGCCCTCCGACACCATCCGCACCGCCACCATCCACCGGTCGTCGCCCTCGGAGAACGCCGCGATCCGCTTGGAGGCGGCCTTCTCGTCGGACAGCACCACGACGGGCTTGTCGCCGGTGATGGTCTTGAGGAGCGCCGCGTAGGCGCGGGCCGAGTCCTGGTCGGAGGCGATCACCAGTCCCCCGGCGTCGGGGACGTGCCGCCGCACCTCGGTGAGCCGCTTGTCGGCGGCGGCCAGCACCGACGGCATCCACGCCCCGCCGGGGTCCAGCGCGGTGCGCAGCGCGTGCCCGGTCATGTCCTTGGTCAGCGGCTCGCCGAGCCGGGCGGCCACCTCGTCGCCGGCCCGCGTGCGCCACTGCATCTCGCCGCTGTAGGCCATGAAAAGGACCGGCCGCACGACGTGGTCGGCGAGCGCATGGGCGTAGCCGTAGGTGAAGTCGGCGACGCTGCGCGGGATGCCGTCCCCGCCGGGCGCGTAGGTGACGAACGGGATCGGGTTCACGTCGGAACGGAACGGCGTGCCGGTCAGCGCCAGCCGCCGGTGCGCCGGCTCGAACGCCTCGCGCACCGCCTCCCCCCACGACAGCGCGTCGCCGGCGTGGTGCACCTCGTCGAGGATCACCAGCGTCTTGAACCGCTCCGTGCGGATCCGGTGCGCGAGCGGGTTGGTGGCCACCCCGGCGTAGGTCACCGCCACCCCGACGTAGTCCTTGCTCGTCGGGCCCTTCCGCCCCGAGTACGTCGGGTCGATCGGGATCCCGGCCCGGGCGGCCGCCTCGGCCCACTGCGTCTTCAGGTGCTCGGTCGGCGCGACCACCGTGACCCGCTCCACCACGCGCCGCGCCAGCAGCTCGGCCGCCACGGTCAGGGCGAACGTGGTCTTGCCGGCCCCGGGGGTCGCCACGGCCAGGAAGTCGCGCGGGTTGTCGCCGAAGTACCGCTCCAGCGCGGCCGACTGCCAGGCCCGCAGGTGGGTCGCGGTGCCCCAGGCGGCGCGGTCCGGGTACGCCGGCGGCAGCACCTGCGCGGGGTCCGGGGTGGGCGGGGCCGCGGCGGCGCTGGAGAACAGGTCGTCGGAGGGGTCGGTCACGTCTCTCGGAGGGGGTGCGTAGGGGGCAGGGCTGTCGGCGGCGGGTCGGTCAGGGGGTCCGGTAGGCGAGCCAGTTGTCGTGCATCCGGGACACCTGCCCGGGGGTGAAGGAGTCCATGCAGTCGTCGATGGCGTAGTCCATGAAGTTGTTGATCGGGTCGAGCCCCGGGTGGGCGGTGCACGAGTCCTTGGCAGGGTCGCAGGCCGAGCTCGCGACGGCCTGGGCGGGGGTGTCGTCGACGAGGTCGCCGGGCCCGTCGCAGCCGCCCTCGAAGGTGTGGAACAGGCCGAGCCAGTGCCCGATCTCGTGCACGGCGGTGTCCCCGCGGTTGTAGCCGGTGAACGACCCGCCGGGCAGGCTCTCCTGGTGCACCACCACCCCGTCGAGCCCGGGCTGGCGGCGCGCCTGCGTGGGCGGGGTCGCCCAGCCGAGCACCACCGCCTGCGCGAACGGGTCGCGCGGCTCGAGGATGTAGAGGTTGAGGTCCTCGGGGCCGCCGCGGTGCAGGGCGTGCCGCATCTCGAGGTCCTGGGGGCCGCCGATCTGCACGTCGTGCCAGCGCTGCTTGCGGAGACGCTCGAACGACGCGAGGTAGAAGTGGAACCGGGTCGTGGTGTTGCCCACGCCCTGGCCGCCGCCGTACGCCGCGTTGATGACGGCGAGCTGCCGGCGCACGCGCTTCTTCTTCGGCCCTCCGGTGTCGCGGCCGCCGACGACGTGGGCGTGCACCGCGATGCGCAGCGTCGCCCCGACCCGGGACGCCCCGGAGGGGGCGCTCCGGCTGCTCTCGGCGCCGACCGCCTGGAGCCGGCGGCGCAGCCGCTGGTCGATCCGCCGCCGTTGCGCGTCGGTGTAGGCGGGGCCGTCGGCCGGTCGCGTCGTGCGGGCGTTCGCCACCGCCGGGTCGCAGCCGGGGCGTGGCTCGGCCGGCCCGGCGGAGGCGGCCCCGGCTGGCGCCGATGCGGTCAGGCCGGTGACGGCCAGCAGCATCGTCACGGCGAGGCCGGAGCCGCGGCGGGTGCGGGCGGCCGCTCTCACTCGTTGTCGTCGTTCTCGAGGTTCTCCCACGCGTCCTTGCACTCGGGGCAGACGGGATACTTTTCGGGGTCGCGGCTGGGCACCCAGGTCTTCCCGCACAGGGCCACGACCGGCGTGCCCATCACCATCGCCTCGGTGAGCTTGTCCTTCTCGACGTAGTGGGAGAAGCGCTCGTGGTCACCCGGCTCCAGCGGCACGTCGACCGGGGAGGTGCGAGTGTCCTGGATGGTCTGCACGCCGGGACTCATCTGGGTGCTCATGCCGCAAAGTGTAGGCGCTGCCCGGCCCGCCGGGGGCGTTCCGGTCGGGCCCGGGCGGCTAGTTGAGCGTCGGGTCGAGGGGCCGGGTCGAGACCCAGGCGAGCTCCCCCGGCTGTCGCCGCAGCACGCGGCTCCACAGCCGCTCGGGCTGGGCCCCGAAGGGGTCGCCGGGGAGGGCGGGTACGACGTACCAGGACCCCTCCTCGACCTCCTCCTCGAGCTGCCCGATCCCCCAGCCCGCGTACCCGGCGAAGATGCGCAGGTGGGTCAGGACCGGCGCCATGATCTCCGTGGGCGTGTCCAGGTCGACGATCCCGGTCGCGCCGAAGAGCCGTCGGAAGCCGACCGGTTCCTCGTCACCGTCCGGGGGCACGTCCGCCACGGCCAGTGCCGAGTCGGTGCCGACCGGGCCGCCCTGGAAGAGCACGTCCGGGCCGGTCAGCACGTCGGACCAGCCGGGCAGCACCTCGTGCACCGGCACCGGAGACGGCCGGTTGAGCACCACGCCCAGGGCGCCGTCCTGGTCGACGTCGAGGAGCAGCACCACGGTGTGCGCGAAGTTCGGGTCCACCAGCATCGGCGTGGCCACGAGCAGGTTGCCGGGTGCCAGCCCGGCGCCGGCTCCGGAGGGACCCCCGGCCGGGCTCATGGCGTCGACGCGACCGCCCCGAAGCGTTCGGCCGCCTGGCGCACCGCGGTGGCGACCGCGTTGTGCACGTCGGCGTGGAAGACGCTCGGGGTGATGTAGTTGGCGTTCAGCTCGTCGTCGGTGACCGTCGAGGCGATGGCCTCGGCGGCCGCGAGCAGCAGCTCGTCGTCCACCTGTGTCGCGTGCGCGTCGAGCAGACCGCGGAAGACGCCGGGGAACGCGAGCACGTTGTTGATCTGGTTGGGGTAGTCCGAGCGCCCGGTCGCCACGACGGCGGCGTGCTCGCGGGCCTCGCCCGGGTCGATCTCGGGCACCGGGTTGGCGAGCGCGAAAACGATCGAGTCGTCGGCCATCGTGGCCACGTCGGCGCCGGTGAGCAGGTTGGGGGCGGAGACGCCGATGAACACGTCGGCGCCGACGAGCGCGTCGCGCAGGTGCCCGGTCACGCCGGCGGCGTTGGTCACCTCGGCGAGCCAGCCGAGCGACTCGTGGAGCCCGGGACGCTCGCGGTGGATGACGCCGTCGACGTCCGCGACGACGACGTTGCGCACCCCGGCGGCGAGCAGCAGCCGGAGGATCGCCGTTCCGGCCGCTCCGGCGCCGGACATGACGACCTTCACCTCCGACATCTCCTTGCCGACCACGCGCAGCGCGTTGGACAGGGCCGCCAGCACCACGATGGCGGTCCCGTGCTGGTCGTCGTGGAAGACCGGGATGTCGAGCTGCTCGCGCAGCCGCGCCTCGATCTCGAAGCAGCGCGGGGCGGAGATGTCCTCGAGGTTGATCCCGGCGAACCCGGGCGACACCGCCTTGACGATCGCGACGATCGCGTCCGGGTCCTGCGTGTCCAGGCACAGCGGCCAGGCGTCGATGCCCGCGAACCGCTTGAACAGCGCCGCCTTCCCCTCCATGACCGGCAGCGCCGCCGCGGGACCGATGTTGCCCAGGCCCAGCACGGCCGAGCCGTCGGTCACCACGGCGACCGAGTTGCGCTTCACGGTGAGCCGGCGGGCGTCCTCGGGGTTCTCCGCGATCGCCTCGCAGACCCGCGCCACGCCGGGGGTGTAGACCATGGACAGGTCGTCACGGTTGCGGATCGGGTGCTTGCTGGCCATCTCGATGGTGCCACCGAGGTGCATCAGGAAGGTCCGGTCGGACACCTTGTGCACGGCGACGCCGTCCAGGCCCCGCAGGGCCTCCACGATCTCGTCGGCGTGGGCCGTGTCCGACGCGGCGCAGGTGACGTCGATGCGCAGCCGGTCGTGACCGGAGGCGGTCACGTCGAGGGCGGTGACGATGCCACCGGCCTTCTCGACCGCCGTGGTCAGCCGGCTGATCGCGGTGCCGCCGGCCGGCAGCTCGAGGCGGACGGTGATGGAGTAGGAGATGCTCGGTTGGGAGGCCACGCACCTCATCGTGTCAGATCGCGGGCGCCGCGCCGACCCGCTCTCGGCGTACGACGCGCGCGGGACCCGTGACGCGGCGGACCCCGGCCGCGACGCGGTGGGAGGGACCCGCGCGGATGCACGGACGCGTCGTGGCCGGGGCCGGTCTGGGGGGTGCGGCGCGCGGCCGCGGGTCAGGCCGCGAGGACCGCCCGGAGCCGCCCGATGAGGGAGCCCGCGGGTGCGTCGGCGCGGTGCCGGGGCGGCGCGGTCAGCAGCCACCCGGCACGGGCCCGGTCCTCCAGCCCGCGCCCCACCCGGGGGGCGGCGGCGTCGGAGACGCCCGCACGGCCGGCCATCACGGCCAGCAGCGTCCACTCCTTGTCCCGGGCCCGGCCCAGGACGGTGGCGGCCTCCGCCGACGGGGGCTCGGCGAGCGCGCGGTCCAGGACCAGGCGGACCCCGGCCAGCTCGTCGGCGGCGGCGCGCCATGCGTCCAGCACCGCCTGCTCGAGGTCGGTGGGCTGGTCGGCGAGGGCCTGCTCGACCCGACCGGCGAGCCGGGTGTGCCAGCGCATCTGCAGTGCAGCGATCAGGTCCAGGTCGTCGCGGAAGGTCTCCGCGACGCCGGGGACGTCGGTGGGGAGGAGCCCGTCGCGGCGCGCGTCGGCCCGGTCGGCCACGGCGCGCAGCACGTCTCCTCGGCGGTGGAAGGCATCCCAGCTCTTGGTGGTCATGGGCTGCTGCTCCCTTCTGCTCGTGACGGTGGTCTACATACCGTCGGTACGTACTCAAGGTATGCCCACATACCGCCGGTACGCAAACATCGGGCCCGGGTGATCTGCACCACCACGCCGTCGGCGCGCCCCGCCACGCCCACGGCGGGGCCGCCTGCCCGCGCCGTACCCCCGGTCGGACATATCCTCGGCGAATGACCGTTCCCCGCAAGGTGCTGCGCAAGGTGCACGGCACGTCCCGCCGGCAGGAGTACTCCGCCTCCACCAAGCGCGCCCTGGTCGACGTCGCGACCGAGCTGTTCACCGAGCGCGGGTACGCCGGCACCAGCCTCGACGAGATCGTGGCCGGCGCCCGGGTGACCAAGGGCGCGCTCTACCACCACTTCAGCGGCAAGCAGGCGCTGTTCGAGGCCGTGTTCGTCCGTGTGGAGGACGACGCGTCCGAGTCCATCCGGCGGGCGGTGCGGGGCGTCAAGGACCCGTGGGACAAGGCCACCGCCGGACTGCGTGCGTTCCTGGAGGTGCTGCAGGAGCCGGAGTACCGCCGGCTCGTCATCCAGGAGGGCCCCGCCGTGCTCGGCTACGAGAAGTACCGCGAGCAGGAGGAGCGGTCGACGTACGGCATCGTCCAGGACATCGTGTCCTCCGTGCTCGAGAGCTACGAGCTGGAGCCGTCGATGGTGGAGACGTTCAGCCGGGTCTTCTTCGGCGCCATGTCCGCGGCCGGCTCGGCGGTGTCCTCCGCCGAGGACACCCGGCGGGCCAGCGCCGAGGTGGAGGCCGCGATCGCGTTCATCCTCGCCGGCCTCCGCCAGCAGGCGGAGTCCGGCGGGACGCTGCCCGGCCCCGGCGACCTGGTGGGCGAGCCCACCGGGTCCGACGAGGACTGAGGGGCGCTACTTCGAGACGGTGACGTTGCCGCCGTCGGCCGGGACGAGCTCCATCCAGACCTTGCCGGGCGGCAGCTCCAGCTTGCCGGCCTTCGTGCTGAGGCTCAGCCGAGCGGCCAGCCCGGGCTTCTTCCAGGTCGCCCGGACCAGCCGGCCCTGGTGGAAGACCATCGCGTCGCCCTTGCCGGTGAACTTCGTCTCCGGCACGGGGTTGCCGGCCGGGTCGCGGTAGCCGGCGTCGCCGACCGGGACCCGCAGCACGAGCAGGGTGTCGGGCTCGAAACGGTCTCCCTCGGCGGCGAAGCTGTTCAGGTTCTGGTAGCCGCCGCCCCGGTACTGCCAGTTGGTGGTGTGGCTGCCCGAGAACGTCGCGGCCACCTTCGTGGCCTTCTGCCCCTTGGGGAAGGCGTCGGCGTCGCCCCAGGGCAGGTAGCCGGCCGGCGGCGCCGGCGCCTTGAGCGTGCGGGTCAGCCGCGGCAGGTTCATCATCAGGTTGTACGGCGCCGCGCGGCCGGCGTCACGCACGTAGCCGGGGGCACCCTCGGTGAAGGTCTTGATGCCGGCGGCGGCGACCCGGCGCACGGTGGGCGGCGCGCCACCGCTGGCGACGAGCGCGGCCTCGGCCGGCTGCACGATGCCGATGTCGGTGGCCCGCATCGAGCGGACCGGACCCACCCGCTCGGGGGTCTGGGAGTAGAAGAACACCGCCAGTCGCGTCATGCCGCCCTCGACCAGCTCCTCGGTGACCAGGTCGGCCTGCGAGAGGCCCACCTGGGGGCTGCTGCTCGAGGTGTTGTCGATCTTGACGACCACCACCGGGTGCCGGGGCGCCTCGGTGTCGGCGGGCAGGCCGGTGAGCGGCCACTGCCCCATCAGCTGCACGCCGTTGGCGGTGGCCTGCTCGTCGGGACCGTCCTCCGCCGGCGTGGAGGCGTCGTCGCTGCACGCGGTGAGCGTCAGGGCCGCCACGGCGGCCAGGGCGGTGAGCGCCCGGGCCCGGCGGCGAGCCAGGGGACGGGAGGGGGGTGCCAGGGGGGACATGATCTCCATCGTGAACCAGAGAGGTGCGGTTTCCCGGCACCCCGCTCGTGTCTCTCTCGGGGGGTGGGTGTTCAGATCCGGGCGCCGCCGTCGACGTACAACGTCTGCCCGGTGATGAAGCCGGCCTCGTCGCTGCACAGGAAGGCGGCCGCGGAGGCGATGTCCTGGGGGTAGCCGACGCGCCTGAGCGGGCTGCGCTCGGCGGCACCCTTGCGGAACTCCTCGGGCTCGACCCCCACTCGGCGGGCGGTGTCGTCCGTCATGTCGGTGACGATGAATCCGGGCGCGACGGCGTTGACGTTGACGTTGAACGGCCCGAGCTCGAGCGCCAGGGTGCGGGTGAAGCCCTGCAGGCCCATCTTGGCCGCGGAGTAGTTGGCCTGCCCCCGGTTGCCCAGCGCCGAGACGCTGGAGAGGTTGAGGATCTTGCCGTACTTGGCGGCCACCATGTGCTGCTGGACGGCCCGGCTCATCAGGAACGACCCGCGCAGGTGCACGTTCATCACCGTGTCCCAGTCGTCCTCGGTCATCTTGAACAGCAGGTTGTCCCGGGTGACGCCGGCGTTGTTGACCAGCACGTCGACCTTGCCGAGCTCCTCCACCACCGCGGACACCGCGGCGGACACCGACGCGCTGTCGGCGACGTTGCAGGCGAGGCCGACCGACCGCTCCGCGCCGAGGCCCTGGGCCGACTCGGCGGCGGCCGACTCGTCGAGGTCCAGGACCGCGACCGAGGCCCCCTCCTCCGCGAATCGCTTCGCCGTCGCGGCACCGATGCCGCGAGCGGCGCCCGTGACGACGACGACGCGGTCTGCGTAGCGGCTCATCTGCGGTCCTCCTGGGGGCTGGTCGACCGCACGAGTGTAGGCGGGCGGGTCGCGGGGGTCGGTGGCCGGGCGGTCCCCGCCGGGCCGGACGGGCCGGTCACTCGGCCAGCGCGGTGCGGAGCCGGGAGGCGTAGCTCTCCGCCTCGCCGTCGGAGTACTTCGTGCGCGGCCAGAAGAAGCCGCGCAGCCCGTCGCCCTTCGTCCGCGGGACCACGTGCAGGTGCAGGTGGGCGACGCTCTGGGAGACGGTGTTGTTCATCGCCACGAAGGAGCCCTGGGCCCCGAGACCCGTGACCATCGCCGCGGCCAGTCGCTGTCCCGCGGCGAGGAACGGGTCGCGAAGACGGTCCGGAAGGTCCGGCAGCGTCACCACGTGCTCGCGCGGGACGAGCAGGGTGTGGCCCTTGAAGACGGGCCGGGTGTCGAGGAAGCCGACCACGTCGTCGGTCTCGAGGACGACGTGGCCGGCAACCTCACCGCGGATGATCGAGCAGAAGAGGCAGTCCGGCACGCCCCGAGACTACGCAGCGCTCAGGCCGCCAGCCCGTACGCGTCGGCGGCGGGGCTGGGCGCCGGGAACAGCCGGGCCCGGACGATCGCGGTCTGCATCGCGAGCGCGATGACCGAGCACAGCAGCACGCCCAGGTCACCAACCAGGACGCCGTACGACGACCAGAGCAGCATGCCCAGCCAGGCCAGGGCGGCGCCCACCGGGTCGAGCCCCGTGAGCGGCACCCCGGTGAGGGCCAGCCGGGTCTGCGGCAGCATCCGCACCGAGCTGATCACGGTGGCCGTCATCGCCAGGACGAAGGAGTTGAACACGTCGACGGTCACGACCGCCAGGGCGGCACTGAGCAGCACCGCCACCGGCGCCGCCCACGCCGCCCGGCCTGCTCCACCGGCCCGGACCACCGCGAACGCGAGCGCGCCGAGCAGCACGAGGGCGGTGACGTTGTTGACGACCTGGACACCGTCGGCGACGGCGAAGCCGTAGACGACCCACAGCGTGAAAGTGGCCAGGGACAGCACCGCCGTCGCCCACGACACGCCCTCGACGTCGCGGGTGCGCAGGGCGAGCCGCACCTGCGGGACGACGGCGGCAAGGGAGAACAACGACGCGAGGGCGCCGAGGAGCAGCACGGGCACGGGGCAACCTGACGTGGACGGAGGACCGGAAGGGGTGGTGCGACTTCGGTCCGACGTCGTGCTCAGGCGTCCTGTGACCCGTGACCTGATCTGCGGGACAGAGTCTAGGAAAGGACGACGGGGCGCCGCCGGATCATCCGGCGACGCCCCGTGCGATTCGTGTCACACCTTGGTCTTGCGCCCGGAGGCCCCCTCGAAGGCGCCGATCAGCAGCACGGCCGCGATCACGGCGAAGATGAAGCCGAGGAAGTTGAGCTCGAAGATCTCGCCGGTGCCGATGAGGCTCGCGAGCAAGCCGCCGATGATGGCGCCCACCACTCCGAGCACCAACGTCATCAGCACGCTGAGCCGCTGGCGACCGGGCTTGATGAGCCGGGCGAGTGCCCCGATGACGAGGCCGATGAACAGAAGACCGAGTACCTGGATGACCATGTTGCCTCCTGCTTGTGTGTTAGGACCCTTCGAGCCTATCCGTGCGATGCCCCCGCCCCCAGCGGCCGGGGGTGCGGCGGAGGCAGGGGCGCGCCCGGCTTGCCGGGAACGGGCAGGATGGCAGGGTCCCGTCGCGCCAGCCGAGGAGCACCATGTCCCCGCACGTCCTCTTCCGTCGCCTCGCCGTCGCGGAGGGGGTGACCTGGGCCCTGCTGCTGGCCGGCATGTTCGTGAAGTACGTGCCCGGGTGGACCGACCTGGGAGTGCGCGTGTTCGGGCTCGTCCACGGCGTCGTGTTCCTGGGCTACTGCGTGGGGGCCGTGTTCGTGGCCGTCGACCGTCGTTGGGGCGCCGGCCGGACGCTGCTGGCCCTGGCGGCGGCGGTGCCGCCGTTCGCGACCGTGTGGTTCGAGCGGGCCGCCGCCCGCCGGGGCTGGCTCGTCGGGGACTGGCGGCTCACGCCGCACGGGGAGGACCCGGTCACGAGGTCCGAGCAGGTCCAGGCGTGGATGCTCCGCCGGCCGGTGCTGGCCCTCGTGGCCGGCGCCGCCCTGGTCGGGGTGCTCACCGGGGCGGCTCTCGCGGCCGGTCCCCCGGTGCCCCCCGGCAGCTAGCCGGAACGCGCGAAGACTCGGCGCGCCCTGCCACTCCCTCGTGCGGGCCCCGGGCAAGATGGTCCCGATGGACGACATGGACTGCGACGGCTGCGGCGCACGGATGCGCTGGGAGACCTCCCACTCGCGGTGCGACCGGTGCGGCTACATCCGGCCGTGCTGCGAGGGTGCCCCCGTCTCGGCGGGGTGCGTGGTGCCGCCCGCGGGTCGCGGCTGACGCGACCGCCGGCGTCCGGAGGCGGAGGACTCAGCCGACCGTGCCGGCGAGCCGGTCGAACGTGCGGGCGCAGCCTCCGCCGGCGCCGACCTGGGCCAGCCCGGCCCGGTCACCGCTCGCGTAGGAGTGGGGGGTGCGCCTGGTCAGGACCGGGTGCATCACCTGGGTCTTGTCGTCCACGTGGCCCAGGCCGACCGCGTGCCCGAGCTCGTGCGCGAGCAACGCCGGACGAGTCACACCGTCGCGGGTGAGTGACGTGCTCCACCGGTTGGTCTGCGGCACGTCGACCACGACGTACCCCCGGACGACCTCGAGGGTCGTCGTGCCGTCGGCGTGGTCGACGTAATCGCTGGAGTAGCCGCCCCTCCCGGCGATCCGGCCGTGCAGGGCGTAGTCGGTCTGACCGGGACGAACGTAGGCGACGACCAGCTTCGCCGGCTGCCGCCTCCCGTTCTCCGATCGGGGCACGAACGTCGTCCTGCCGGTGTGGCGGAAGCGCAGGCCGGAGGTCTCGGCGAGCTCGGCGAGCTTCACCCTCGCCTCCCGGACGGCCGACTGGCGTTCCGGCTTCGCGAGCGCGGCGACGTTCACCGCCCAGGTGATCGGCTCCTCCGCGCACGGGTTCCACCTCAACGTGGTCGCCGTCCCGTCGGGAAGCCGGGTCACCTGGATGCTGTAGCCGCCACCGTCCACCTCGGCCGCGTGGGCGGCCCCGGTCTCGACGAGCAGGACGGTGGAAACAGCCGCCGTCGCGACGACTCCCACGAACAACCCCCGAGTGGTCGAACGGTTCCGCATGCAGTGGCCCTCCCGGTGTGATGACGAGGCGCACCCGGGCTCGCACGCCGCTGCAGGGGACGGACACCGGGACCGGGGCCGCCCGGCTTGAGTGGGCGCCGGGGCACCGACAAGCGGTTCCCCGTCCGACCGCCGTATGGATGAGACGCACGCCACACCCCGGCGGGCAGAGCCTCTCCCCCGCCTGCCGGACGTCGTTCCGGCGTCTCACCGGTCTAGCCGGCCGGCCGGTGGACGCCGTCGCGCGGCAGGCCGTGCCGGACGTCCGGGAGGGTCGGGATGCGGAAGTGCCCGGCCCCGGCGCCCGACCGGGTCAGGCCGATGTGACGATGTCTCCCGGACCTCTTGCGGAATGAGCACGACGACCATGTGGAAGAACACGACGCACGACTGGGCAAGAGCGGTGGATGCCGACCACCTCTCGGCGATCCGCCAGCGACCTGCGCACTACGCCCCCGGCGGCGCCCGCCACCTCGTTCTCGAGGCCATCGCCTATCCGGTCGACGAGGCGCTTCACGTCGGCGATGGACGCTGCACCGTCACCGTGCACGCCGACGGGTCGGTCTCCGTGAGTGACGAGGGGCGCGGAACGGACACCCGACAGGACGTCGACGGGACACCGGTCAAGAAGCCCGTGATGGCGACCAAGGACCTCCGCTTCTTCGACTCTCCGGAAGCGCCGACCCTGGCGGACGGGCACCCCCGCCGAGGCATGTCCGTGGTGGCCGCCCTCAGCGAGTGGCTGGTGCACACCAACCACCGACACAACGGAGCCTGGACCCAGCGCTACGAACGTGGCACCCCGGTCACAGACCTTGTACCGATCACCGGAGGCGGTAGTAGCGGAACGACCGTTCACTTCATGCCCGACCCGGCTTTGCTGGACGTGGTCCGCGTCTCGCCGGCCGAGCTGCGCGGCTACGCCTGGCCCGCCCCCGTCACCGTCGTCATCAGGGACGGGACCGCCACCTAGGGCGGCCGGTTGCACCCCTAGGTTTTCGATCTCGCACCCAAGAGATCGGCACCACGCCAACCGGCGTGTGACCCTGTTCCGACGGAAGTGCACTCACCTGCCGAGATCAGGGGGGTTCCGTGAGGCATGAAGCCGACTAAGTCGCGGGCGCGAGACTCATCGCTCGTACCGCGCGTCAATCGATCAGCCTGTCGAGGAGCTCGAAGGACTCGTACGGCTGGTCGATGTCTCCGAAGTGGCCGTCGTCTCGGATGATCTGGGTGCCTCCGAGCCGTTCGAACATGGCGCGCCCCTGCTTGTCATCGCAGCCGTACGGATCTTCGCGGGAGTTGATGAAGTACAGGTCGCGGACATTGGCCCGCATCGCCGCCCAGTCGTATGAGTCCTGCAGGACGGGTTCGTCCTCAGAGTTGGGCTGGGTGCAGTAGCCGGCAACCAGGATGGCCTGGTCCACCCTCGTGTCGATGTGCTCCAGGATCGCGAGCAGTAGAGCTGCACCGCGGTTCGATCCGCCGAGGTGCTGCGAACGGCGACCCCGTCGAGTCCGCGGTCAGGGCGGGTCACCGCGGGTGCTGCCGGTTCCTCCCACTTCACAACCGCGGCTGCTGTGGCAGGGTGGAGGTGCCATCGGCTGCTGGTCAGGGCTGCCGAAGTCTCGGGAAAGGGGCGCCATGCCTCAGTTCGCGGTCCTCATCTACAGCGACGATTCCGCTCACGAACCGGACAAGACCGCTGACACCTCGGCCGAGATCGCCGTCTGTGACGACCACGCGATCGAGTTGGCTTCGCAAGCCACGATGACCGGTGCCTGGGCCTTCACGCCACGGGTCATGGCCAAGTCCGTTCGGGTTGACGCGGTGACGGACGGGACCTACGTCGACTCACGCCACGTAGTCGCTGGTGTCTACATCCTGGAGGCCCCAGACCTCGACGCGGCGCTCGCAACAGCGGCCACCAATCCGGTCGTCCGACAGGGCGGCGGCCTCGAGGTCCGGCCTATCCACAGCGGTGGGTCGGTCGAACCCTCACAAGCCTGAAAAAGGCGCACGCTCCTGCCGCGATCCGCGCGTTCCCAGCCCACGGGACGGCGGATCCATGACACCTCAATCGCAGCGGGAGGCCCGCGCCGACACGAAAGCCGCCCCGACATGGTGTCGGAGCGGCTTTCGTTCAAGAGGGCTGGCTCTCAGCGGTGCTACCCGCTGGGACCGGCAATTCTACGAAGATCTCCGCATCATTCAGCGAAGACCCCTCGGTGGAGCTGGCGGGAATCGAACCCGCGTCCTCGAGCGCCGAACCAGGTCTTCTCCGGGTGCAGTTCGTGACATCGCTTTTCTCGGCCCAGGCGCTCCCACGAACAGGTCGCCTACGGGCTCAGTCACAGAAAAGTCCCGTCCAGCCCTCGTGACCCGAGCTGGACAGCAAGCCTCCTAGATGAGGCCGGCAACTGAGGCGGAGGCGCCCTCAGACCGACCTTCGCTCCGACCGCTCAGGCGGCGAGAGCGAAACTGCGCTGGTTGTTGGCAGTTATTGGTTTCCACGGATCGTTTACGAGATGACCGTGGATCCTCGACCCGCTTCCCCTGGAACTAACGTCCCAAGTCGAAACCGATCAGCCCCTCTTGAGTTGTCAAGCAATGACACTGTACCGGGCGCAACGGACAGCGGGCACGGCATATTCCGTTCACGGGTCCACGAGCCCCGTGACGCGGCCGGCCGGCGCTCCTACGCCAGCCGGAACACGTACGCGAACGCCGTCCTCGTGTAGGCGACTCCCCGGCCCCTGCGGTGGATCAGGTCGGCGGTCGCGGACGCTGCCACCTTGGGCACCAGGAAGGCGTCCAGGTCGGCGGTGTCCACGCGGTAGCTGTCCCCTCGGTGGTGGACGGCGGCCACGAGGGTCAGGTCCGGGTCCAGGGCCGCGAGGCTGGCGTCCCCGTGGCTGGTGTTCGCCAGGAGCAGTCCCCCGGGGGCGAGGTGGCGCCGGCAGTGCTCCCAGACGAAGCCCGCATAGAGGGAGATGATCAGGTCGAAGTCGGCGTCGCGGAGCGGCAGGTCCGCGGTGTAGTCCGCGTGCAGGAACCTCACCTCGGCACCCGCCCCGGGAAGGGTGCGCCCGCTCAGCTCGTCGGCGGCCCGCCCTTCGGCGAAGTAGCGTGCGGCGCGGCGGTCCGTGTCGACGTACGTGACCGAGCGGAATCGCCGTCGAGGGCGACAGGTCGAGGTAGCTGCCCGGGTAGAGCGCCCGGGACGGCGACCAGAGCGACGCCAGCGCGGCGAACAGTGCCGACCGGTCCCCGATCGACTGCTGGTAGGTGGTCCACGAGGGGCCGCCGTGCTCGCTCGGCATCCGAGGCGTCCCTCCGGTCGGGGCAGCGCGACTCAGCGCCATCTTGCCGGACCCGTGGCCCCGTCCGACCGTCGTCCCCAGGGCAGCCGACGGACCTTGACGAGAGCCTCCCGATCGACCATAATCGAACATGTGTTCGACTGATGGGAGGCTGGGGTGCTGACGACCGAGCTGCTGCAGACGCGGGAGCACGCGCAGCCCGCTGTCGCGGACGTCGACGCCCTCATCGAGCGGCTCTCGTACGACGAGGGGCCGTCGACCGACCACGAGCGGATCGAGCTGATCGCCGCGCTCGAGCGGCTCAAGGGTGCCGCCGCGGCCGCGCAGGCCCGGGTCACCGTCGCCTTCGACGCGTCGCAGCGCGCCCGGCAGTCCGCGCGCGGGCTGCCGGCCAGCGAGCAGGGCCGTGGGATCGCGAGCCAGGTGGCGCTGGCCCGCCGCGACTCCCCCGTCCGGGGCGGCCGGCACCTCGGCCTCGCCCGCGCCCTGGTCGCCGAGATGCCGCACACCCTGCGCGAGCTCACCGCCGGCCGCATCAGCGAGTGGCGGGCCACGGTCCTCGTGCGCGAGACCGCGGTGCTCAGCGCCGAGCACCGGGAGCGCGTCGACGCCGAGCTCGCAGACCGGCTCGCCCGGCTGGGCGACCGCGGCGTGGAGCGCGAGGCCCGCAAGCTCGCCTACCGGCTCGACCCCGGTGCAGTCATGAAGCGGGTCCGCGGCGCCGAGGCCGACCGGCGGGTGTCGATCCGACCGGCACCCGACACCATGAGTCTCGTCACCGGGTTCGTGCCCGTCGCCCAGGGCGTGGCCGTGCACGCCGCGCTCACGGCGCACGCCGACTCGCTCCGCGCCGGCGGCGACCCGCGCAGCCGCGGCCAGATCATGGCCGACACCTTCGTGGAGCGGCTCACCGGTCAGCCGTCGGCCGCCGCCGTGCCCGTGGAGGTGCAGCTGGTGATGACCGACCGGGCGCTGCTGACCGACGACGACACGCCGGCCCGGCTGGTCGGGCACGGCCCGCTGCCCGCAGCCCTGGCGCGCATGCTGGTCCGCGACACCACCGGAGGCGCCTGGCTTCGCCGGCTCTTCACCGCACCCGGCACCGGTGAGCCTCCTGGGGCTCGACTCGCGGCGCCGCACGTTCCCGGCCGGGCTCCGCACCTTCCTCGTCGCCCGCGACGAGGTCTGCCGCACGCCCTGGTGCGACGCGCCGATCCGGCACGCCGACCACGTGGTCCCCGCCGCGGCCGGCGGGTCGACCAGCGCGGCCAACGGGCAGGGGCTGTGCGAGAGCTGCAACCAGGCCAAGGAGGCACCTGGGTGGAGCGCCGTGGCGAGCCGGGCGGGGCCCGGCACGATCACGGTGTCGACCCCCACCGGGCACGCCTACACCAGCACGGCGCCCGACCTACCCGGCCGCCGACGACCGGTGCCGTCGACCGTCCTGGAGCGTCGGTTCGCCGCGCTGGTCAGCGCCGCGTGAGTCAGGGCAGTCGGGCGCGCACGATCTCGTCGAGCACGCCCAGGGGCAGCGAGCCCGAGTCGAGCACCGCCGAGTGGAACTTCTTGATGTCGAAGTCCGCACCCTGCCGCTGCTCGGCCTCGGCCCGCATCCGCTGGATCTCGACCCGGCCCACCATGTAGGACGTCGCCTGACCGGGGTTCACGACGTAGCGGTCGACCTCCGGACGGCACATCGACGCGGTGAGCGGCGAGTTGGCCACCATGTAGTCGACGGCCCGCTGACGACTCCAGCCGAGCGCGTGCAGCCCGGTGTCGACCACGAGCCGGCAGGCACGCATCGAGTCGGCGGCGTACATGCCCATCCGGTCGACCGGCCCGGAGTACAGCCCCATCTCGTCGGAGAGCCGCTCGGTGTAGAGCCCCCAGCCCTCGGCGTACGCCGAGTTGTGGATGTGCTTGCGGAACTCCGGCACCCCCTGCAGCTCCGAGGCGATCGCAAGCTGCAGGTGGTGACCCGGGATCCCCTCGTGGAAGGCCATCGACTCCAGCTCGAACGTGCCCCACGACTCCGGGTCGTCGATGTTGATGAAGAACGTGCCGCCGCGGCTGCCGTCGGGCGAGGGCGGGAAGTAGAACGCCTTGGCGCCGGTCATCGTGCCCTCGACGCCGCAGGGTGCCTGCGGCAGCACCTCGAACCAGTCCGGCATCGCGTCCCAGGCCCGCTGCATCGCGACCTTCGACTGCTCCACCAGCTCCTCGCCGGAGGTGAAGTGCAGCTTGGGGTCGGTGCGCATCGCCTCGAAGATCACCTCGAGGTCGTCGCTGCCGATCACCTCGGGCCCCAGGGCGCGGTACTCGTCGGCCAGCTTCTCCACCGTGACGAGCCCGAGGTCGTGGATCTCCTGCGCGGACTTGGTGGTGGTCGTGTAGTAGCGCAGGGTCGCGTCGTACGCCGCGTCGCCACCCGGCAGCCACGACAGCCCCGCCTTGTCGTCCGGACGCGACCGCCCGGCCACCTCGTCGCGGAGCACGTCGCGGTAGGCGGCCATGCCCGGCCGGACGTCGGACTCGATGACCGCCTTCAGCCGCTCGCGCCAGGCCTCAGCGTCGAGGCCCTCGGGCGGCGTGGCGGTGCGCAGCAGCCCGTCCTCGTCGAGCGGCGAGGCGAGGATCTCGTCGATCTGCTCGATCGTGCCCTCCACGGCGAAGGCGGCGGGCGTGCGTCCGTCGGCGAGCCCCTCCCGGAGCCGGTCCGCGAGCTCGCGGTAGTGCCGGCCCAGCCCGCGGTAGGTGTCGGTCATCCGCTCCGCCACCTCGGCGTCCGGGAGCGACAGCATCCCGACGACGATCGGCATCGAGACCTGCGCGCCGAAGATCGGGTCCGCGCTGATCTCGGCGAGCCGGGTCTCCACCAGGTCCGCCCGCGTGGTCGCGTCCGAGACGAGCACGTCACGCGTGATGCGGCCCTGGTCGTCGAGCTCGGCCTCGTCGAGCGCCTCGGCGCGGCGGACGAAGTCGCGCAGACCGGCGACGTCGGCGTCCTCGTCGGCGCGGGTCGCCGAGTCGAACCGGCCGACGTACTCGAAGCGCCCGTAGAAGTGACCCTCGGAGGGGTGCACGTCGAGGTAGTGCTTCCAGTACTCCTCGGCCAGGGTGTCGATCTCGCTCATGCGGAACCTTTCGTGCGGACGGTGGTCGGGTCAGGTCGGAGTGTCGAACAACCGGACCCCGTTGTACCAGCAGATATCACGGAGCCAGTCGTCGCCGAGGTCGAGGCGGGCGAGCGCCTCGAGCTGGTGCGCGTAGGGATACGGGATGTTGGGGAAGTCGGATCCGAGCAGCACCTTCTCCCGGAGGTCGCGCAGCCGCGGCCGCAGGGCCGGCGGGAACGGCGCCATCTCCTCCCAGAAGTCGGTGAACGCCATCGTGGTGTCGAGGTGGACCCGCTCGTACTTCTCCGCGACCGCCATGAACTCGTCGTAGTCCGGCGCCCCCATGTGCGCGAGCACGAGGGCGAGCCGGGGGTACGCCGACATCAGGGCGCGCAGCGGCTCGGGACCGGTGCGCGGGGTGGCCACCGGCCCGGAGTTGACGTGGATCACGACCGGGGCGCCGGCGTCCTCGAGCGTCCCCCAGACCCGGTGCAGCAGCGGGTCGAGCAGGTCGAAGTCGCCGACCTGCACGTGCACCTTGAAGACCTCGGCGCCGTCGGCCAGCCGACGTTCGACGTAGGAGGCGGCGTCCGGCTCGGGATAGAACGTCGCCGAAGACAGCACCTCGGGCACGTCGGCGGCGAGCTCGGCGGCCCATTCGTTGAGGTACTCGGCGATCCCCGGCCGGTGCGCGTAGGGCAGTGCGGAGAACCGGCGTACGCCGAGTGCGCGCAGCCGGGCGACCCGCTCCGGGTCGTCACCGCGGTAGGTCAGCGGCCACGCCCGGCCGATCAACGGTCCGGCGTTGTCGAACTGCTCGCGCACCCGCTGCATGACCGGAGGCGGCAGGAAGTGCACGTGCACGTCGAAGAGGCCGGGCAGGCCGAGGTCCGCCCACCAGCCGGGGACGTCGGCATCCGAGAGGGGCGCGGTCACCTGTCCGGTCAGTCCTTGTAGCCCTTGAGCCGGCGACCGATCGCCTGGTCGGTCTCCCGCTTGGCCTGCTTCTCCGCGAGGGTGTGCCGCTTGTCGTAGGACTTCTTGCCCCGGGCGAGCGCGATCTCGACCTTGGCGCGGCCGTCCTTGAAGTAGAGCGCGAGCGGGACGAGGGTGAGCCCCTTGTCGTTGACCCGGCGCTCGATCTTGTCGATCTCCACCCGGTTGAGCAGCAGCTTGCGCCTGCGTCGCGCGGAGTGGTTGGTCCAGGTGCCCTGGGTGTACTCGGGGATGTGCACGCCGTGCAGCCACACCTCGTGGTTCTCGATGTCGGCGAAGCCGTCCACGAGCGACGCCCGGCCGGCGCGCAGGGACTTCACCTCGGTGCCCATCAGGACCAGCCCGGCCTCGTAGGTCTCCTCGATGTGGAAGTCGTGGCGCGCCTTCTTGTTCTGCGCCACCATCTTCTGTCCCTGCTCCCGTGCCATGACGGTGATTCTCGCAGCAGCCGGCAACCGGGTTGACGCGGGCGGCTACAGCCAGTTCATGGGGTTCACGGGGCTGCCGTTCTCGAGCACGGTGAAGTGCAGGTGGCAGCCGGTGGACCAGCCGGTGTTGCCGACGTACCCGATCACCTGGCCGCGCTGGACCCACTCCCCCTCGCGGACGGCGAAGCCGCTGAGGTGGTTCGAGATGCGTGGCCACCCCGACGCCGCGGTGGAAGCCGTGGTCGATGATGACCCGGTTGCCGTAGGCGGACTGGAAGTACATCTGCAGCACCCGCCCGCTCGCGGTGGCCCGGATCGGCGTGCCGCAGGCGTCGCCGAAGTCGACACCGTCGTGCAGGCCGCGGTAGCCGTAGATGGGGTGCCGGCGGTAGCCGTAGGGCGACGTCACCCCACCGGGCACGGGGAAGTCGAGGAACCCGTTGGAGCGCACCGGGCCGACGGCCTTGTTCGCCGCCGCGGCAGCCGCGGCGGCCCGGCGACGGGCGGCTGCGGCCCGCTGGCGCAGGATCTCGGTGATCCGGTCCTGCTCCTTCTCCAGGCTCTGCAGGGTGGCGAGGTCCGCCTGCCGGGCCCGCTCGGCCTCGTCCTCGGCCTCCGCGCGGAGCGTCACGAGGTTCGACACCTGCAGCTCCTGCTCCGTGGCGCGGCGCTCGAGCTCCTGCTTCTTGACGAGGTTCTCCGCGGCCGCCTTGCGCTTGACCGCGACCTCCTGCTTGGCCGCCTCGACCTCCTGCTCCTGGACGGTGAGCAGCACCTTCGACGCCTCGAGGCGGGAGAGGGTCACCGCCTCCTTGTCGATCACGCTCTGCACCGAGTTGAGCTGGCCGGTGAGCTCGGCGGGGTCCTGGCTGGTGAGCACCATCGAGAGACCCATCAGCGCCGGGTCGCCGGTCTGGTAGTTGGCCACCACGATCGCGCCGAGGGCGTGCTCCTGCTCGGCGACCTTCTCGTGGCCGGCCTCCAGGTCGGCGCGCGCCTGGGCGAGCCGCTGGATGGCCTCCTCGAGCTGGGCCTGCATCTGGCGGTCGAGCGCCTCGGCGGCGGCGAGCTCCCCGCGGGTCTCGGCCAGGTGCGCCTGCGCCTTGTCGAGCTGGACCTGCGCGGCGCCGAGAGCGGCGGCGGCCCGCTGCAGCGCGGCGCTGGAGTGCTCGAGGTCCTCGTTGGCCAGGTTCATGTTGCGCTTGAGCTTGGCCTGGTCCTTGCGGAGCTCCTCGGACTTCTTCTTCCGCAGCTCCTGCTTCTTCTCGGCGCGGGCCTTCTGCGCCTTCTGCGAGGACTTCTGGCCGCGCTTGCCGTCAGCGGCGGTGGCGGAGGGGGTCACGGCGAGGCCGGAGAGCAGCAGGCATGCCACAGCGATGACCGCAGCCGCACCCGTTCGCACGGGCCGACGGGGTGTGCTGGGGAAGTTGCGCGCCACCGGTCTGCCTTGCCTCTAGTCCTACGCGAGAGCCAGATCGACGGTAACGGACAATCGTCACACTTTGAGGTATTTCCGGGTCATTACCAGGGTCGGGATCAGAGTCAGGGCCAGACCCGAGCAGGGCGATGCTGCCCAGCGCCCACAGCCCGTCGCCCCAGTCCACCCAGGCCACGATGTTGGACGTCGGGCGCAGCGTCCCGTAGATCACCACCCCCATGAACACCATCAGCGCACCGCCGGCGAGCCCGACCCCGATCAGGGCGGCGACCAGCGACTCCATGAGGAACGGCAGCTGGATGTAGAGGCTGGAGGCCCCCACCAGGCGCATGATCCCGATCTCCCGGCGGCGCGCGAACGCGGCCAGCCGGATGGTGTTGCCGACCTGGAGGATCGCCGCGACCACGAGGAAGGCGGCGATGCCGATGGCGCCCCACTTCATGACGTTCATCCAGAAGTAGATCGGCTTGAGCACCTCGCGCAGGTCCCGGACCGTGTTCACGCCCGGGAGGCCCTGGACCGCCGACTTGATGCCCTGGAACTTCTCCGGGTCGTTCAGCTGCACCCAGTAGGACTCCTGCATGTCGGAGGGCCGGATCGACTCGTAGACGCGGCGCTCGGTGTCGTCGTCGGACACGTAGGCCTCACGCCACTTGTCGTAGGCCTCCTGCTTGCTCTGCAGCCGCCACGACGAGACCTCGTTGTTGGTGTCGAGGACGTTCTCGATCTCGGCCTTCTGCGCGTCGGTGACCTCGCCGTTGACGCAGTTGGCGGTGGTGGAGTTCTCGTTGCAGAGGAAGACGGTGATCTGGAGCTTGCTCCCCCAGTACTCCTCGGCCTTGGCCGCCTGCGCGTTGAGCAGCAGCCCCATCCCGACCAGGGTCAGGGACACGAAGATCGTGACGATGACCGCGATCGTCATCGACACGTTGCGCTTGAGCCCGTTGCCGAGCTCCGAGAAGACGTACGTGAGCTGCATGGAGTGGAACTCTCTGGTCGTCGTGCCTGGTCGTCCGGTGTCGGGTCGCTAGTGCTGGTAGCCGTAGACGCCGCGGGACTGGTCGCGCACCACGGACCCGCCGGACAGCTCGATCACGCGCTTGCGCATCTGGTCGACGATGCCGGCGTCGTGGGTGGCCATCAGCACGGTGGTGCCGGTGCGGTTGATCCGGTCGAGCAGCTTCATGATGCCGACGGAGGTGTTGGGGTCGAGGTTGCCGGTCGGCTCGTCGGCGATGAGGATCATCGGCCGGTTGACGAACGCCCGCGCGATCGCGACCCGCTGCTGCTCACCGCCGGAGAGCTCGTCGGGCATCCGGTCGCCCTTGCCCTCGAGCCCGACCAGCTCGAGCGTCTCGGGGACCACCTTGGTGATGTGGCTGCGTGGCTTGCCGATCACCTGCAGGGCGAACGCGACGTTCTCCGTGACCGTCTTGTTGGGCAGCAGCCGGAAGTCCTGGAACACGGTGCCGATCTGCCGGCGCAGGCCCGGAACCTTCCAGGTGGCGAGCCGGTTGATCTCCTTGCCCGCCACGTAGACCTTCCCGAAGGTGGGCCGGGCCTCCCGCAGCACGAGGCGCAGGAACGTCGACTTGCCGGAGCCGGAGGCGCCCACGAGGAAGACGAACTCGCCCTTCTCGACCTCGACGGTGACGTCGTCGAGGGCCGCGCGGCTCTGGCCGGCGTAGGACTTGGTGACGTTCTCGAAACGGATCACAGGTGGTGGGCGTGGCCGGGCTCGGGGACAACGGGGGGCATGCCGATGTGCTGGGCTTCCCGCGGGAGGTGCGGCGCAGCGGCATCCGACCAACACCTGAGTCTAGGTGACCCCCCAAGGCGTTCCCGACACGGCGCGGGCGTCGGTGTGCCGCAGGTCATGCCGCCGAGTTGTCAGAGCGACGATGCGCCGGGGCGCGCCCACCACCTGACAAGTCGGCTCAGTTGGCGGCCGCGGCCTTGTCCGCGCCGCGCCGCCACCGGATCCCGGCCTCCAGGAAGTCGTCGATCTCCCCGTCGAGGACGGCCTGGGGGTTGCCGGACTCGTGCTCGGTGCGCAGGTCCTTGACCATCTGGTACGGGTTCAGCACGTAGTTGCGCATCTGGTCGCCCCACGACGCGGCGACGTCCCCCCGCAGCTCGTCGAGCTGGGCGCGCTCCTCGGCCTTCTTGATGGCGAGCAGCTTGGCCTTGAGGATCACCATCGCGGAGGCCTTGTTCTGCAGCTGGCTCTTCTCGTTCTGGCAGGAGACCACGGTGCCGGTCGGGATGTGCGTGAGCCGGACTGCGGAGTCCGTCGTGTTGACCGACTGGCCGCCCGGGCCGGAGGACCGGTAGACGTCGATCCGGATCTCCTCCTCGGGGATGTCGATCTCGTCGGTCTGCTCGAGCACCGGCACCACCTCGACGGCGGCGAACGACGTCTGCCGGCGGCCCTGGTTGTCGAACGGGCTGATCCGGACCAGGCGGTGGGTGCCCGCCTCCACGGACAGGACGCCGTAGGCGTAGGGCGCGTGCACCGCGAACGTCGCGGACTTCAGGCCCGCCTCCTCGGCGTACGAGGTGTCGAAGACCTCGACCGGGTACTTGTTGCGCTCCGCCCACCGGGTGTACATCCGCATCAGCATCTCGGCGAAGTCGGCGGCGTCCACGCCCCCTGCCCCGGACCGGATCGTCACGAGCGCCTCCCGCACGTCGAACTCGCCGGAGAGCAGGGTGCGCACCTCGAGGGCCTCGACCGCCTTGTGCAGCTTGACCAGCTCGGCCTCCGCCTCGGCCAGCGCGTCGGCGTCACCCTCCTCCTGGGAGAGCTCGACCAGCACCCCGAGGTCGTCGAGGCGGCTCTGCAGCGAGGTGAATCGCTCGAGCTCGCCCTGCAGCACCGAGAGCCGCCCAGTCACCCGCTGCGCGTTGGCCTGGTCGTCCCACAGGTCGGGGGCGGCCACCTGCTCGCCCAGGTCGGCGATCTCGGCGCGCATCGCGTCGAGGTCCAGCACCTGCTCGACGGTGTGCATCGTCGCCTGGAGCTGCTTGATCTGGGTGTCGATATCGGGGCCTGCCACGAGACGGAAGCCTACGCCAGCGGCCGGGTGCGGACGCATGGCGCGGTGGTCGACCGGGTACGTGACGGGTGCAAGCGATCAAACGGAGGACGTCATGCCCCAGCAGGCGTGGAGCAAGAAGCGAGAGCGGCAGTACGAGCACATCAAGGAGGGGCTCGAGGACCGCGGCCGCGGAGAGGACACCGCCGAGGAGATCGCCGCACGCACCGTCAACAAGGAGCGGGCGCGGGCGGGCGAGTCAGAGCAGGCGAGCCGGACGTCGACCCAGGACATCTCCTCGGGCCGTCGCGGCGGCAAGCGCTCGCACAGCGGCTCCCAGGGACGCACCAAGGAACAGCTCTACGACGAGGCCAGGCGCAAGGGCGTCGAGGGCCGCTCCAGGATGAGCAAGTCGGAGCTCGAGAAGGCGGTGGGACGCTGAGCGTCCCCGGGGGTCCGGACCCCCAGCCGGTCGCGGGCGAGGAGGACGAGCAGAACCGGCTCACCCGCAACTTCAACGAGCTGCTCCAGGAGCTCCGGGTCACCCAGACCGGCGTACAGATCCTGACCGGCTTCCTGCTGACGGTGCCGTTCACGCAGCGGTTCCCCAACCTGGACGCCTTCCAGCGCACCGGCTACCTGGCGGTGCTGCTCGGGTCGGTCGTCGCCACCGGCTTCATCATCGCGCCGGTCCCCCTGCACCGGACGCTGTTCCGGCAGGGCGAGAAGGAGTGGCTGGTCCACGCGGCGAACTGGTGCGCGCGGGCCGGGCTCGTGACGCTCGCGGTCACCCTCGGCGGCGTGGTCTGGCTGGTCTTCGACGTGGTGCTGACGCGGGCGGCCGGGTTCGTCGCCGGAGGCGTGTTCCTGGGCTTCCTCGCCGTGCTCTGGGGGGCGCTGCCCCTCATCCGGCGAAACGTCTGACCTTCTGCCTGACCTGCGCATTTACGGCACGTTTGCGCGGCTCTGGTGTCGTCGTCCCACCGGGAGGGACGTGGCGAGGGGGCTCGATGACGTCGGTGTCGATGGTGGGCTTCACCCACCGCGCGTGCGCGCTTGGCGTGCTGGAGCGGGTGTCGGTCCCGCCCGCGGAGCGGGACGCCCTGCTCGACCGCGTGCGCGCAGCCGGCTTCCCCGAGGCCGTCGTGCTGTCGACCTGCAGCCGCACCGAGATCTACGCCGGCCCCTCGGAGGCGGATCCGGGGCTCCTGCTCGACCTGCTCGTGAGGCGCGCTGGAGGCTGGACCCCGGAGCTGCGTGCCGCCGCCGAGTCCCGGAGCGGCTCGGCCGCCGTGCGACACCTCTTCCGGGTCGTGGCGGGTCTGGACTCCCGTGTCGTCGGGGAGCCCGAGATCCGAAGCCAGGTGCGGGGGGCATACCGGCACGCCTACGCCGCCGGGACCGTCGCCGGCACGCTCGGCGAGCTGTTCCCCACGGCCCTCAGGGCCAGCGCGGAGGTCCGCGCGAAGACGACGGTGGTCTCGCAGGCCCGGTCGCTCGCCCACCGCGCGGTCGCGGTCGGACTGGAAAGGTGCGCCGGCGCCGACCCGCGCGTGGTGGTGCTGGGCTCGGGACGGATGGCCGCGGCTGCCGTCGAGGAGCTGCGCCGCCTGAAGCACCGTCCGGTGGTGGTCGCGCGCAGCCTCGACCACGCCGGCCAGCTGGTCGGCACGGCCGACGCGCGCCCGCTGGACGCGCTGACCGCCGAGGTCGCCCGCGCAGACCTGCTGATCAGCGCCACAGCGGCCGGCCACGCCCTGGTGACCACCGACGTGGTGGCCCCCTCCAGGGTGGCGGGCTCGCGCCGCCTGGAGGTCGTCGACCTGTCCGTGCCCCGCAACGTCGAGCCGGCGGTCGGTGACCTGCCGGGCGTCCGCCTGGTCGACATCGAGGACCTGGCCCTCGGCGCCGCCGAGGACCCGGAGCTGACCGCGCCCGTCGTGCATGCGGAGGCCCTCGTCCGGGAGGCGGCCCGCCGCTACGAGGAGCACGTGGCCGCCCGCCGGGCGGGGCCGCTCATCGCCGCGATGCGGAGGCGGGTCCACGAGGTGTGCCTGGGGACGCTCGCCCGGAGCCGGGCCGACGCCTCCCCCGCCGAGCTCGCGCTGCAGGCGCACCGCACCGCCGGGCGGCTGTCGCACCCGGCGACGATGCTGGCGCGCGCCGCGGCGGCCGCCGACGACGACGCCACCCTGCTGGTGCTGGCGCAGGCGTTCGACGTGCCGTGGTGGAGCCCGACGCTGACCGGGCGGGAGGCTCAGTCGCTGACCACGACGTACGACGCCGCGGTGGAGCTGATCAGGGGCCTGACGTCCCAGCCGGGCGGCGCGATCGGCAGGTCGAGCGGGGCGGAGATGCGGACCACGACCCGGTCGGGTGTCGCGTCGACGGCGAACTCGAGCCCCGGGTAGGTCCGGGCGGCGTCGATCTCCAGTAGGTAGGCGGCGACGTAGGCGCGTGCCGCCACGGGGTCGATGAGCGCCCGCTCCCCCAGGCCGCCCTCGTAGACCTGCCGGCCCTGCACCCCGTCGGCAGCGGCCAGCGCCGCCCCGTCGGCGAGGTTGTCGAGGCCCTGGCGGCGCAGGTAGGCCGCGGAGGCGTCGACGGTCACCGCGACCAGCAGCAGCGCGACCAGCGCCAGGCCGACGATCAGCACCGCCGTCTGGCCGGACTCGCCGCGGCGCCTCACGACCGGTCCTCCCGGAAGGTGCCGTAGGGGACGGCGTGCCGGGCGTCGACACGGATGCTGGGGGCGCCGCCGCCGAGCGCGGTCGGCACCAGCGGGAGCCGCACCTGGGTGCGGACCTCGACCCGCACGACCGAGCCCGGCGCCAGGCAGTCGCCGGCGGGGCTGCAGGTGAGCCGGAGGTCCACGCCCCCAGCATCGACCCCCTGGTCCGCGAGCGCCACCGCCGCCGCGGTCCGGGCCGCGGCCTCCCCCTGCGCGACGTCGGGCGCGAGCACGAACGCGCGTCCCGCGGCGCGGGCGGCCGCGGTCGACGCGAACGCGTGCCGCTGCACGTCGTACACGGCGAGCACGAGGTAGACCAGCGGCACCAGCAGCAGGATCGCCAGCCAGGTGACCTCCACCAGTGCGGTGCCCGCCTGGTCGCGACGCCTCACGGGACGACCTCCTCCACGGCGTGGCCGGAGGCGACGAGCCGGACGGCCGGGCCCCAGAGACCCAGCGGCGGGACCGCGGCCGCCACCCGCACCTCGACCCCGGCCAGCCCGTGGACGGGGGCCGGCCGCGCCGAGACGTCGCGGGCGAAACGGGCGGCCAGCGCGCCGCCGATCTGCCGGCGGGTGCGGGCGATGCCGTCGTCGAGCGAGCGGTCCGCCGTGGCGGCGTAGCGCGCCCCCTCGGAGGCGGCGGCGGTCAGGGTGTTGCGCACGTGCAGCACCAGCGCGAGCTGCAGGATCCCGAGGAACAGCGGGAGCACCACCAGCACCACGAGGACGAAGTCGACGACCGCCGACCCCCGCTCGGCCCGGGTGCGGCGAGTCATGTCCTCAGCGCACCGAGCCGAGGGCGTCGCGGAGCATGCCGGCGAGCTGGGGACCGGCCACCGCCCACAGCGCCGCGACGAGACCGGCGGTCATCACGGTGATCAGCACCCAGCCGGGCACGTCGCCGCGCTCGCCTTTCCGGGCGCGGGTGCCGGCGAGGAGGTGCAGGAACATCATCAACCTGGGGGACATCGTCGGTTCCTTGTCTGTATGGGGTCAGGGGCTGACGAGCTGGAGTCCGACCACACCGGGCCAGAACGCGAAGACGACGGTGACCGGCAGCACCAGGAAGACGACGGGGACCATCATCAGGACCTCCCGCTGGGCCCCCGACTCGATGAGGGCGCGTCGGCCGGCCTCGCGGGCGTCGGCGGCCTGGGCGTGCAGCACTGCCGCGAGCGGGGTGCCCCGGTCGACGGCTACCGCCATCGCCTCGGCGAAGCGGGCCACCGCCGGCAGCCCCGAGCGGGCGGCCCAGGCGTCCAGGGCGGCCGCGACCGGGGTCCCGGTGCGGATGTCCGCGAGCACCCGGCCGATCTCGTGCGCCATGTCCCCGCGGCAGCGGAGCGCGACGCGGTCGAGAGCCGCGACCGGGCCCTCCCCGGCCCCGACGGCGAGGGCGAGCAGCTCGGCGACGGTCGGGAACTGGGCCATCAGCCGGCGCTCGCGCTCCGTGGCCTGCGCGGTGAGCCTGTTCTCCCGGAGCAGGACGCCGGCCGCGAAGGCCACGGCGCACAGCACCAGCAGCGGCAGCGCACGGGCCGGCGACCGGAGCGCCACCACGAGCGTGACGGCGACCGCGACCGCGAGGCCGACCAGCCCCCACAGCACCTGCTCCACCCGGAACTCGCGGACGGTCAGGTCGAGCCCGGCCCGCTCCAGGCGTCGTCGGATCGAGGCGCTGCCGCCCAGGACGCGCTCCACGGAGCCGGCGGCCGCAGCGACGACCGGCCCGAACACCGCGAGGAAGGGGTTCGGCTGACGCTCGAGGCCCAGGGGCCGCCGGGCTACCTGAGGCAGGTCCCGGATGTAGGGCAGCACCCGGACCTCCAGCGTCGGCCTGCGGCCGAGAACCGCTCGTGCGACCAACACGAACCCGAGGCCCAGCATCGCACCGGCGAGCGCCCCCGAGGGACTCACGACAGGACCCGCCGCTCGACGGGCAGCCGGCCGATCCGCACCATCAGCCGGTAGGCGACGAGGGTGAGCCCGCCGCCGACCACCAGCACCACCGCGCCCTCCGGGGAGGAGTAACGCGTGATGACGTCGCGCTGGAAGCTCAGCATCAGCAGGACGAGCCAGGGGGCGGCCACCGCCAGCCGCGCCCCGACCACCGTCCAGGTCTGCCGCGACTCGAGCTCGGAGCGGGTCCGGGCGTCGTCCCGCAGGAAGCCCGACAGGTTGCGCAGCACCAGGCCGAGCTCACCACCCCCGACCTCCCGGGCGACCCGCAGGCCCTCGACGACCCGGTCCCCGACCGGGTCGGCCAGCCGGTCCTTGAGCCGGTCGAGCGACTCGCCGAACCGGCCGGTGAGCTGGTAGTCGGCGGCGAACGCGTCGAAGTGCGTTCGGAGCGGGACCGGCCCGCGACGCCCCAGGGCCGAGAGCGCCTCGGGCAGCGACAGTCCCGCGCGGACGGCCGAGGCAAGGTTGTCGACGGCCTCCGGCCAGACGTCGAGGAGCTCGCGCTGGCGCCGGCGCGCGCGGCCGGCCAGGAGCGCGACGGGGAGGTAGCCGGCGAGCAGGCCGAACGCGACCGCAACGGTCGGGGTGGCCGACAGCAGCAGCACGGTCAGGAAGGCGATCACGGCACTGACGGTGCACACGACGAACAGCCCGGCCGGGGTGGTCTGCTCGAGACCCGCCCGGGCCAGCAGGTCACGGACCCGCGAGCGGCGGGGCTCCCCCGCGGGCTCGCGCGGCTCGGGGGCAGAGAGCCCGAGCCAGACGAGCAGCAGTCCTGCTCCCGCGACGAGTCCGACGACGAGACCCATCTCAACCGCCCGCCAGCAGGGCGGTGAGGTCGTGACCGGCACGTTCGAACTGGTCACGGCGCGGCGGCATCCCCTGCGCGCGGACCAGCTCGTCGCCTCGTCGTACGAAGATCGCCTCGGTCTCGATCACGTCGTTCTCCACCCGCCCCGGCACCCCGACGATCTCGTGGACGCGGCGGTGGCCGCTGGCGTCCCTGCCGAGGTGGACGACCAGGTCGACCGACGCCGCCACGGTGGGTACGACGAACCGTGCGGAGATGTTCTCGCCGGCGAGCAGCGGCAGCGTGCACATCTTGACCAGTGCCTCGCGGGCGCTGTTGGCGTGCAGCGAGGCCATCCCGGGCAGACCCGCGTTGAGGGCCAGCAGCAGGTCGAGGCACTCCGCGGCGCGCACCTCCCCGACGATGACGCGGGTGGGACGCATCCGCAGGCTCTCCTTCACGAGGTCGCGCAGCCTGATCTCGCCGGTGCCCTCCAGACCCTGCTGACGGGTCTGCATCGCGACCCAGTCGGGGTGGTGGAAGCGGAGCTCGTAGACCTCCTCGACGGAGACGACCCGCTCGCCGCCCGGGATCGAGGAGGCCATGCAGTTGAGCATCGTCGTCTTGCCGGCCTGCGTCGCGCCGGAGACCAGCACGTTGAGCCCCGAGACGACCGCGGCCGCGAGGAAGCGTGCCGCCTGCGCGGAGAGGCTGCCCAGGCCGACGAGGTCGTCGAGGAGCGCGGCGCGCACCACGAACTTGCGGATGTTGACTGCCGAGAACCCGCGCGAGATGCCCTCCAACACCACGTGCAGGCGATGCCCGTCGGGCAGCATCGCGTCGACGAACGGCTGGGACACGTCGACCCGGCGGCCGCTGGACTTGAGCATCCGCTCAACGAGCTCGTGCACCTGGGCCGCGGTCAGGATCGTGTCGGTCAGCTCGTGCCGCCCGGCTCGCGCGACGAAGACCCGGCTGGGCTCGTTGACCCAGATCTCCTCGATCTCGGGGTCGTCGAGGTAGCGCTGCAGGGCCCCGAAGCCCGACACCCGGGAGACGAGCTCCTCGACCGCGGTGGCGGCATCGTCCAGCGGCAGCACGGCTCCGGTGAGCGAGCGTTCGTCGTGGTCGGCGACCACCCTGGCCGCCAGCGCCCGGACCGCGGCGGAGTCGCGCTGCGGGTCGAGCGCGTCGCGGCGGATCGCCGCGCGCAGTCGCTCGTCGAGCTGGTCGATGTGCCCGTCGTGCGTGTCCGTCGAGGTCAGGCTCACGCCTCCGGCCCCCAATCCCGAGACTCGGCCCCGCCGAGTCGGAGACCGTTCCGGGCAGTCTGCCCCAGGGTCGGAGCCGAGTGAACCCCTGAATGCACTGGCTGTGGACGGCGCGTGACGAGGATGGCCGCCTGGGACTGATGGGACACCAGGGCCCCGGTCCGTCCGTCAGCGGTGCGCCGTCGTGCTCAGGCGTAGGGCGCCGTGCTCAGGTAGCGAAGCCCGGAGTCGACGGCCAGCGTGACCACCGTGCAGGTGTGGTCGAGCTGCTCGGCCACCCGGAGCGCGGCGATCACGTTGGCGCCGGTGGACGTGCCCGCGAACAGACCCTCCTCCCGAGCCAGGCGCCGGGCCATCGCCTGGGCGTCCTCACTCGCCACCTGCACGATCTCGTCGACCTCGGCCGCGTTCCACAGCGGTGGCAGGAAGCCGATGCCGACCCCCTCGATCCGGTGCGCCCCGGTCGGACGGCCGGAGAGGACCGCCGACTCGGCCGGCTCCACGGCCACGATGCGCACGTCACGACGGTGGCCGCGCAGGACCGCGCCGGCTCCGTGGATCGAGTGGGCCGTGCCGACGCTGTGCACGAAGGCGTCGACGGCACCTTCGGACTGCTGCCAGATCTCCTCACCCAGGGGCCGGTAACCAGTCCTGGCGTCGGGGTTGTTGAGCTGGTCCGCCCACCAGTGTCCCGGGGTGCGGCTGACCTCCTCCGACCGCGCGATCATGCGCTTGATGAGGTCCTCGGTGATCCCCCGGCCGTGGCTGGGCTCGTCGGTGATGGTGGCTCCCAGCGAACGCATGGTGCGCCGCTTCTCCTCGCTGAACGCGTCGGAGAAGACCACGTGCAGGCCGTAGCCCAGGGACGCGCACACGAAGGCCAGTGAGATGCCCGTGGTGCCGGCGGTGTACTCGACCACCGTGCCTCCCGGGGCCAGCCGGCCGTCCGCGGCTGCCGAGGCCACCACCACGACGGCCATCCGGTCCTTCATGGAGCCCGTCGGGTTGGCCGACTCCATCTTGAGCAGCACCCGGCACCCCGACCGGGGCGTGACCCGACGGAGCTCGATCATCGGGGTGTTGCCCACTGCGGCCAGGACGCCGGCCCGTTCGTCGCGGTCGGACATCGGCCCCCCACCCCGTCCCGCACCGGCGGACGTCGCCGGGCCGCGGGGTCCATCGCAGCATGTCCGGTGCGGCTCGGTCCGTCAACGACGGCCCGTCTACGAGGGAGGCGGCTGCGGCGTCCGGGTCAGCCCTCGGGTCGCTGCGCCGCCCCCAGCACGTAGCCGCCGACCCCGTCCGGGGTGAACACCTCCACCACCGGGCCGTCGACCAGGACGTGCACGTCGCCGATCCGCTCGACGTGGCCCGCCACCGCGGGGTGTGGCTCCGGGACGACCCGGTCGCCGTCGAGGCGCAGCACGTGCGGCACGGAGTGTGCGCCGGCCCAGCCGCGGTCCAGGTCCGCGACGCCGCGCATCCAGTGCAGAACGCACGGGCGGCCCTCCGCGTCGGTGAACGCCGACCCGGCGTAGTGCGCCCCGTGGGTCAGCCGCTGCCAGGACCGCGCCTCGAAGCGCCCGCCCGCCAGGTCGCCCACCGCGCACGCCTCGTGGCTGGTCTCCCCCTCGGACCACACCGACACGAGCAGCACCCAGGCGTCGCCGACCCGGAACAGCTGCGGGCACTCCCACACTGCTCCCGTCCACACCGGCTCGCGGTCGTGGCCGGGGCGGGAGGCGAGCACCCCGTCGTACGCCCAGGTCTCCAGGTCGTCGGAGGTCCAGGTCAGCGCGAGCCCGGTGCCGTCGGCGAGCCCGCCGCCGACGACCATCCGCCAGCCGGGGCCCTCGCGCAGCACGAAGGGGTCGCGGAAGGCGATCAGGTCCAGGTCGCCGGGGGGCTCGACGACCACGCCGTGCTTGACCCAGGAGGCCCAGGAGCCGTTCGCGGGCCGCGCCAGCCGCACCCGGCCGACCTGCGGGTCGTCGACCTGGACGGAGGTGTAGAACAACGCACCACCCCCGGCGGGGACCACGCAGCCCGACCAGATGCCGCCGTCCCCCTCGCCCGGCGACAGCACCACCGGCTGCTCGGTCCAGCGCACCAGGTCGTCGCTGACGGCATGTCCCCAGTGCTGGTCGGCCGCCCAGGCGGTCGCGCCTGGAACGTGCTGGAAGAACAGGTGGTAGCGGCCCCCGTGCCGGGTGACGCCGTAGGGGTCGTTGATCCAGCCGCTCTCGGCGGTGAAGTGGAGGGCGGGTCTCACCCGGCCATCCTCGCCCGCGACACGCCCCCGGCCCGGAACGCCAACACGCTGCCCATGTTTTGGACGCCGGCGCGCGGGACATATTTAGAGACGGTTGCGGCCCCGCCGTTTCTCGGGAACGGCGGGCTCGGGAACCCCGGCTCACCGACCCGTCACCCGCCGAGGGCGTCGCCGAAGACGTCCCCGTCGGCGTCGATCCGGGCCAGCACCTCCTCGAGCAGCAGCTGCTCGATCTCGTCGGCGTCCTCGGCGCCGGCCTCGATCTCGTCCCAGGTGCGCGGCGCGGCGACGTAGGGGCGGCCCCGTCCGCGCAGGGAGTACGGCGTGATGGTGGTCTTCGCGGCGGTGTTCTGCGACCAGTCGAGGAACACCTTGCCGGGGCGCAGCGTCTTGGTCATCTTCCACACGACGAGGTCTCCGCGCTCCTCGGTGAGCTCCCGGGCCACCTGCTGCGCCTGGTCGCGCACCTCCTCCGCGTTGTCCTTGCCCGGCAGCGCGGCGTACAGGTGCAGACCCTTGCTGCCCGACGTCACCGGCGCGCAGGACAGGCCCCGCTCCTCGAGCCTCTCGCGCACCAGCAGCGCCACCTGGCAGCACTCCCCCAGCCCGGCCGGCGCCCCCGGATCGAGGTCGATGACCATCCGGTCCGGGTTGCGGGGCCGGTGGTTGGCGGCGAACCGCCACTGGTGCACGTGCAGCTCCAGGGAGGCGAGGTTGGCCAGGTAGGTCAGGCCCGCGGTGTCGTCGACGAGCGGGTAGGTGATCCGGTCGCCGCCGCCCCGCGAGCCGGTCGAGGACACCGTGACCGAGCGCAGCCACTTCGGGGCCCCGTTGGGCAGGTTCTTTTCGAAGAACTGGTTGCTGCCGGTGCCGTCCGGCCAGCGGATCCGGGTCACCGCCCGGTCCTCGAGGTGCGGGAGCAGCACCGGGGCGACCTGGGCGTAGTAGTGCAGCACCTCGCCCTTCGTCGTCCCCGACTCGGGGTAGAGCACCTTGGCCAGGTTGCTGATCTTCAGCGTCCGGCCGTCCACGTCGACCATGACCTCGTCGGGCATCAGGCGTCCCCCTCGGTGACGTCGGCGGCGCCGAGGTCCGCCCGGACGCCGAGGAACGATGGCTGCCGCAGCCGCCCGGCGGGGGTGAAGCCGAGCGAGGCCACCTCCACCACCACCTCCGGCCGCAGCCAGGTGGTGCCCAGCGCGTCCACCTTCGGCACCTCGTCGACGAACGGCGAGGACTCCGCCTGCAGCGGCCGCAGCACGTCGAGCAGGCGCTGGCCCGCCTTCCCGGCGATCCCGCTGCCCACCCGGCCGAGATAGCGGAGTCCGCCGGCGGTCGGCTCCCCCACCAGCACCGCGCCCAACCGGGTCTCGCTGTCGGTTTCTCGGCGCCAGCCCCCGACGACGTAGGACCCGGTCGGCCGGTGCGGGAATTTCAGCCACTCCGCCGAGCGCCGCCCCGGGTGGTACTTCGACGTCCGCTTCTTCGACACGATCCCCTCGAGCCCCTGCTGCTCGGTCGCCCGGAGCAGCATCGCGCCGTCGTCGTACGCCGCGGGCACCTGCCAGCGCGGCCCGGCGAGCCCGAGGTCCTCGAGCAGCGCGCGCCGCTCGGTGAGCGACCGGCCGGTGAGGTCCTCGCCGTCGAGGCGGAGCAGGTCGAACGCCAGCAGCGTCACGGGGTTGCGCGTCGCGAGCGCCCGGGCCCGGGCGGCCTGGCTCACGTGCATCCGGTCGGCGAGCGCGCCGAACCTCGGCACCCCGTCCAGGAACGCGACCACCTCGCCGTCGAGCAGCACGTCGTGGTCGACCACGCCGGCCAGGTCCTGCAGCTCGGGGAAGGAGACCGTGACGTCGTTCTCGTTGCGCGACCAGATCCGCACCGCCCCGTCCGCCACCTCCACGAGCACCCGCATCCCGTCCCACTTGACCTCGTGCAGCCACGCCTGGCCGGACGGCACGGAGCCGCCGCGGGTAGCGAGCATCGGACGCATGGGTACATCCTGACCGATGAGTACGGTGGTCCGTAGCGGTCCACCGTCTCGACGACGGGCGAACGGTCACGACACGAGGGAGCAGCGAGCATGCCGAGGGCGATCTGGAAGGGCGCGGTGTCGTTCGGGCTGGTCAGCGTGCCCGTCAAGCTGTACGCCGCCACCGAGAGCCATGACATCTCGTTCCGCCAGGTGCACGCCAAGGACGGTGGCCGGATCCGCTACCAGCGCGTGTGCAGCATCGACGGCGAGGAGGTCGAGTACGCCGACATCGCCAAGGGCTACGAGACCGACGACGGCCAGATGGTGGTCCTCGACGACGAGGACTTCGCCGAGCTGCCGGCCAGCAGCAGCCGCGAGATCTCGGTGGAGAAGTTCGTGCCGCGCGAGCAGATCGAGCCGATGTGGCTGGAGAAGTCCTACTACCTCGAGCCGGACGCGGCCGCGGCCAAGCCCTACGCCCTGCTCCGGGAGGCGCTCAAGGAGGCCGACCGGGTCGCGGTCGTCACGGTCTCGCTGCGCAGCCGGATGACCACCGCGGTGCTGCGGGTGCGCGACGACGTCATCGTGATGCAGACGATGATGTGGCCCGACGAGATCCGCCAGCCCGACTTCGTCGGACTCGACTCCGCCGACCTGGACGTCAAGCCCCAGGAGCTGCAGATGGCGCGGATGCTCGTCGAGACCCTCGCCGGTGACTACGACCCCGACGAGTTCGAGGACGACTACCAGGAGGCGCTCGAGGCGCTGGTGCGCGCGAAGCTCGAGGGCGGCGAGGTCAAGCAGGTCGAGAAGCAGGAGGCCCCCGGCGGCGAGGTCGTCGACCTGCTGGCGGCGCTGCAGAAGTCCGTCGACGCGGCCAAGTCGTCGCGCGGCGAGTCGACGTCGTCCGGCTCGAGCGGGAAGCCCGGCTCGACCGCGAAGAAGGCCGCGAGCAAGAAGTCCACGGCCAAGAAGGCGCCCGCGAAGAAGGCCGCCAAGAAGTCCGCGGCGAAGAAGTCCACGACCAAGAAGGCGGCGAAGAAGGCCAGCTGACCCGGCGAGGGGTCAGCCAGGTCGCGACACGCTGCTGAGGGGGCTGAAGTACTGACTCCTCGCGGTCAGAGGGCGGGGCGGCGGGCGGCCCAGGGTTGGTCGCGCTCCAGCTGGGCGGAGACCGCCAGCACGGTCGGCTCGTCGTCGGGCCGGCCGACCAGCTGGACCGCCAGCGGCAGGCCGTCGCGGCCGACTCCCGCCGGCACGGACGCGGCCGGGTTGCCGGCGACGTTCCACAGGGCCGTGTAGGCGATCATCGGCGTGGACAGCCAGGCGGCGCGGACGGTGCCGACCCCGTCGAGGACGCCGGCCAGCGGCGGCCGGTGGGCGATCGTCGGGGTGAGCAGCAGGTCGTGCCGGTCGAAGACCCGGTTGGCCCGGGCCGCGACCTTCCGGCCTTGCCCGATCGCCCACTCCCTCACCCGGGGCCGCACCCAGGCGCCCAGCCGCACGGTCTCGCGGGTGCGTCGCTCGAGCCGCTCGGGGCGCTCGACCAGGTCCGCCTCGCTGCGCACCCCGGCGAAGAACTGCGGCACGAACGCCGCGCTGGGGTCGGGGTAACCGGGGTCGACCTCCTCGACGCGGTGGCCGAGCCGCTCCAGGACCGCGGCGGTCCGCTCGACGGCGCGGACGTGCTCGGGGTCGGGCCGCACGCCGGGCGAGGCCGGCTTGGTCGACCACGCGACCCGCAGCGGACCCGGGTCGGCCGCGACGGCCTCGGTGAACGGACGCGCCGGCTCGGCCGCCCGGAAGAGGTCACCGGGCCGGCCGCCGCGGACCACGTCGTAGACGAGCGCGCTGTCGCCGACGGTGCGCGTCAGGGGGCCGATCGTGCCCAGCGCCCACCACAGGTGCCGGTGCGGGGCGCTGCTGACCCGGCCGCGCTGCGGCTTGAGCCCGTAGAGGCCGGTGCAGGCGGCCGGGATCCGGATCGACCCGCCGCCGTCCCCGCCGATGGCGACCGGGACCAGCCCCGCGGCGACCGCGGCCGCCGAGCCGCCGCTGGACCCGCCGGGGCTCCGCTGCGGGTCCCAGGGGTTGCGGGTGACGCCCCGGGCCGCCGACTCGGTGAACGGCCACTGGCCGAACTCGGGCATGTTCGTCTTGCCCACCACGACCGCGCCGGCGGCGCGCAGCCGGCGCACCACCTCGCCGTCGGCGGTCACCGGCGTCAGGTTGGCCCGCCCGCCGAACGTGGTGACCGTCCCGGCGACGTCGACCTCCTCCTTGATGGCGACCGGGACGCCGTGCAGCGGCCCCCGCTCGTCCTCGGGTACGCCGTCCCGGGCGGCCGCCTCGGCGAGCGCCTCGTCGTCCAGCACCACACTGAACGCATTGAGCCGGTCGTCGTACCGGCGGATCCGGTCGAGGGTCGCCGCGACCAGCTCGCGGGCGCCCACGTCGCCGGAGCGGAGCGCCCCGGCCTGGCCGGCCACGCCGGAGAAGAAGAGGTCCTCGTCCACGGTGCCGAGGCTAGCCAGCGGGACGACCGGGCCGGATCCGGGTCAGGAGCGGACGCCGCAGCGACGCAGCGCGAGCACCAGCAGCGCCCGGGTCACCTGGGCGACCTCGTCGAGGTCCACCCTCTCGACCGGGGTGTGCGCCAGCCGCATGTCGCCGGGGCCGTAGTGCAGCGTGGGGACGCCCCCGATGCTGGTGTAGAGCCGCAGGTCGCTGCCGTAGACGCCGGCCACGTTGGGCGGCACCCGGGCGCCCCCGGCGGCGGCCACCGCGTCGACGGTCTCGGCGATCAGCGGGTGGTCGTCGTCGAGCCAGCCGCTGGCGAACTGGCCGCCGGGCCAGGTGACCACGGGCCGGTTGTCCTGCAGCCACGGGTCACGCGCGGCGGCCTCGGCGACCACGTCCTCGAAGAGCATCCGGGCCGAGCGCGGGTCCTCGTCGATGCGCACCCCGAACCGGCCCTCCGCGACGAGCTTGTCCGGCACGTTGGACGACCACACGCCGGACTGCACGAGACCCATGGACAGGGCGTAGGGCAGGTCGCTGACGAAGTTCCGGTCGACCTCCTTGTTGCGCTCGGCCTCGAGGTCGAGCAGGGCCTGGTGGATCGGCAGGAACGACTCGAAGGCGCTGACCCCCTCGCGACGCAGGGAGCCGTGCGCCGAGCGGCCGATCACCTCGATCCGGAACGTCAGCGCCCCGGCGGTCGCGGTGATCATCTGGGCGCTGGTCGGCTCGGTGATGACGCAGGCATCGCCCCGGTGCCCGCGGCGCAGGGTGGCGAACGCCCCGAGCCCGCCGTCCTCCTCGCCGATCACCGAGTGCACCGCGAGCGGCCGTTCCAGGCGGACGCCGGCCGCCTGCAGCGTGCGCACGACGGCGAGGTTCACCGCGACGCCGCCCTTCATGTCGCACGACCCGCGGCCGTGGAGCTCGTTGTTGCGGATCTCCGCGGAGAACGGGTCCGACCCTCCCCAGGTCTCGACGTCGCCGGCGGGCACCACGTCGGTGTGTCCGCACAGCACGAGCCCGGGGGCGCCCTCCCCCTCCGTCGTACCGACCACGCCGACGGCCCGGTCGCGGTCCACCTCGACGCCCGGGAACCACGGGTCCTCGACGAGCTCGCCGAGGTCGACGTCCCAGCGGTCCACGTCGGTGTCGAGCTCGCGCAGGACGGAGGCGACGTGCTCCTGCACCTCCACCTCCGCGTCGGAGCCGCCGACGCTGGGGATCCGGACCAGCTCGACGAGGCTCTCGACCAGGGCCTCCTCGTCGAGGTGGCCGAGGACGGACCGTTCGAGGGCGGACAGGGAGTCGCTCATGCCGCCGAGTGTGTCAGCCGGGCGGTGCGCGCGGGCCGGGACCCGCTGCTCAGGCGTCGGCGGCCAGCCGCTCCCGGACGGCGGGCGCGAACGGGCTCCAGGCGAACCAGTGCGGGAGAGCGCGGGTCAGCGGCCGGGGCCCGACCAGGGCGATGCCACCGGCGGCGAGCGAGCTGGCGTAGGTGGTGATCCCGGAGAACACCCGCATCAGCTCCACCGGCTCCGTGGTGACGACCACGTCGCTGTCGTAGCCGGGCGGGTCCGTGCAGACCGACGACTCCCGGCGCTCGATGACGATCCAGATCCGGGTCGGGTCGTCCCCGCGGTAGTCGAACTCGACAACCGTGCGGTCGTCGGGGAGCGCTTCCGTGACGAGCCGCCGCGACATCCACCACGTGAGGGTCACCGGGTCCACCTCGCGCGGCTCGGGCTCGCTGAACATCCAGCGGACCGCCCACTCCCCGACCGCCATGATCACCCCTTCGAGGTCACGCCCGGCCGGGGTCAGCCGGTACTCGTGGCCGCGCCCGTGGGAGAGCTCCACGCGGTCGACGACGCCCTTGCGCTCGAGATGGTCCAGCCGCTGCTTCAGCAGGGACCGCGAGATGCCCGGCAGCCCCCGGTCGATCTCGTTGAACCTGCGGCCGCCCAGCACGAGCTCGCGGACGATCAGGGGCGTCCAGCGCTCCGCGATCACCGAGCTGGCGAGGGCGACCGGACAGTACTGGACATAGTCCTTCATCCGGTCATTGTCGGACCCCCCGCCGGCCAAGTCCAGAAACTGTCCCGGCGAGGTCCAGTTCTGGCACTGGAGGGCGACGACCGCCGGCCGCCACGCTCGGAGCACACCGACACCAGGAGGAACCATGACCACCACGTTCGACCCCGTCGCCTTCAAGTCCACGACGCGCGCCCAGTGGGAGACCGCCGCCGAGGCCTGGGACCGCTGGGGCCCCGCGATCGAGAGCTGGCTCGGCGCGGCCACCGAGCGGATGCTGGACGACGTAGGGCTGCGAGCGGGCTCCCGGGTCCTCGACGTGGCCGCCGGTGCCGGCGGACAGACCCTCGCGGCCGCCCGCCGCGTCGGACCGTCGGGGCGCGTGCTCGCCACCGACATCTCGCCCACGATCCTCGAGCACGCCGCCCGGGCGGCCGCGGCGGCCGGGCTCGGCAACGTCGAGACGCTCGAGGCGGACGGCGAGGACCTCTTCACCGTCCCGACCGGGAGCCAGGACGCGGCGATCTCCCGCGTCGGCCTGATCTACTTCCCCGACCAGCACCGTGCGCTGCGCGAGATCTGCCGCACCCTTCGACCGGGCGGCCGCGTCTCCTCGGTCGTCTACTCGACCGCCGACCGCAACGGCTTCTTCGCGGTCCCGGTCGGGATCATCCGCCGGGTCGCCGGGCTCCCGGCCCCCGCACCGGGGCTGCCCGGACCCTTCAGCCTCGGCTCGCCGGGCGTCGCCGAGACGGCGTACGCCGCCGCCGGCCTGACCGACATCACGGTCACGACCGTTCCGTCACCCGTGCGCATGACGAGCGCCGCCGAGTGTGTCCGCTTCGAGCGCGAGTCGTTCGGGGCTCTGCACCAGATGCTGTCGGGGGTCGACGAGGCGCAGCGGGAAGCCGCCTGGCGGGAGATCGAGGGGGCGCTGACCGCCTTCGAGGGACCCCACGGGTTCGAGGGGCCCTGCGAGATGCTCGTGGTCTCGGGCACCAGGCCCTGACGTCTCGTCCGACGACCGTCGGTCAGTCGGCGTCCCAGCGGAACAGCCTGGCCGCCAGCCCCGTCATCACGGCGGTGAAGGCGGCGAGGACCAGCAGCGGGACGACGACGGCCGACGGTCCGGCGTCGCGGACCATCAGGTCGAGCATGCCGTCGTTGAGGTGCCGCAGCGGCAGCGCCCTCGAGACGGTCTGCAGCCAGGCCGGGGCGGCGCGAGGGGGAAGAACGACCCGCTCAGGAACGCCATCGGCAGCACCAGGAAGTTCGCCATGTGGACGGCCGCTCTTCGGTGGACTTGGCGACCGCACCGGCGAGCAGCCCGAGGGACATGAAGCACAGCGTCCCGACCAGCAGCAGCGGCACGCTCATCCACCAGCCAGCCGGTGAGCCGGAGCCCGAAGACGCAGGAGGCCGACGAGGAAGATGGCCGTCTGCACGAGGGCGACGAGCAGGTCACCACCACCCGGGCGCCGACGACGGTGCGCGCGGGCACCGGGGCGAGCTGCAGCCGGCGCAGCAGCTGTGGTCTGCCGCCAGCCCTGCAGGGTCGCGGCGGCACCGAACGAGGCGCTCATGGCGATCGCCCAGCCGAGCAGGCCGGGCGTGAAGAACTGGATCGGCTCCAGCGACTCGTCCTCGACCCGCTCGGACCGGAAGCCGAAGCGCGGAGGCTGACCCGTGGTCCGACGTTGGCGCCGTCGACGAACGCCCTGAGCGCGCCCTGGGTGATGCGCGGCCGCGACCTGGTCGGTCTGCGTGTAGTGGGCGACGCAGCACGCTCCCGCGCATCTCGATCACGGCGTCGGCGTCTCCCGTGCGCACCGCCGCGAGAGCGGCGTCGAGGTCGTCGGCCTCGGTGACCTCGAAGGTCTCCTCGAAGGCCTCGCGGGCCGGTGGCGGCAGTGCCTCGAGGATCGGCACCTCACCGACCCTGACCACCTCGAGCCGGGAGGTGCTGTCAGGTCGAAGATCCCGCCGAACAGCACCAGGAACATCAGCGGGAACACGACGGCGAAGAAGACCGACGCCCGGTCGCGCACGAAGCCCTTGACGATCGTGAGGGCGATCGCCACGAACGGCGAGCGGGAGCCGTGCGGGCTCTGGCCGGTACTCGGGCCGGCCGGTGAGCTGGAGGAAGACGTCCTCGAGGGTGGCGCCCCGGACCTGCACCCCTCCAGCGGCGCCGGCTCCGCGAGCCGCGGCCAGGACGGCGGACGGCGTGCGCGTGCTGAGGACGACGTCGGTGCCGTCGGCGTGCGCCTCCTCGCCCCGGGCAGCCCGCGCGACGTCGAGGCTCGCTCGGCACGGCGCGACGGACAGGCGGACACGGGGCCGCGTCCAGCCCGCGCACCAGCGCCGCCGGCGCGTCCAGCCGCAGCACCCGGCCGTGGTCCATGATCGCCACCCGGTCGCACAGCGCCTCGGCCTCGTCGATCGTAGTGCGTGGTGAGCACCATCGTGCGGCCCTCGCTGTTGAGGTCTGCGGAGCAGGTCCCACAGGTTGCGCCGGGCCTGCGGGTCGACGCCGCGGTCGGCTCGTCGAGGAACAACAGACGCTCGGGGTCGTGCACGAGCGCGCACGCGATGGACAGCCGCTGCAGCTGGCCGCCGGAGAGCTGCTCGGCACGGGTCTCGGCCTTCTCGGAGAGCCCGACCCGCTCGAGCCATGCGTCGGCCCGGTCGGCGCCGCACGCCGTACAGCGCCGCGAAGGTGTCGGATCTGCTCCCGGGCCGTCAGCCGCTCGAAGAACGCGGACGCCTGGCAGCTGCACGCCGATGCGTGGCAGCACCGAGGCGTTTCGGGGCCAGGTGCGCTGACCGAGGATCCGGCTCTCGCCGCCGTCCGGCTCGCGGAGCCCCTCGACCATCTCCAGCGTGGTGGTCTTGCCGGCGCCGTTGGGCCCCAGGATCCCGAAGATCTCGCCGGGCTCGACGGCGAAGCTGACGCTCGTCCACGGCGACGAGGTCTCCGTAGGTCTTGCGCAGCGACCTGACCTCGATCGCCGGGGTCACGGCGTGGCGAGCATCGTCCGGACGACCCGGAGCCCCACCGAGAGACGGGCGAGGTCGGCGTTGTCGTCGGCGCAGATCTCGTCGAGCGTGCCGACCGCACGGGAGACGACGACCTCGTCGTCCTCCTCCCAGTCCGCGATCCGCACGGGCGCGGGCTGGCCGTCCGCGGTCTCGGCGAGCACCTGGGCGGTGAGCTGGGCGTGCACCGTGTGCAGGTCGTCCCGGAGCGCGGCCCGCGCCATCGTCTGCCAGCGGTCGTCGCGGGGCAGAGCCAGGATCCGCGCCACCAGCGCGGAGAGGCCGAGACGCTCGCCCAGCGCGAAGTGCACGCGCGCCACCTCGAGCGGGTCGAGGTCGTCCCGCTTGGCGGTCTCCACGATGCTCAGCGCGGCGTACGCCGGAGGCAGCACGGCCACCCGGGCGGCGAGGTCCTCGGGGACTCCCTGCCCGACCAGGGCGTCGCGCCGGGCCACGAACGCCGCGCTCTCCCGGCCGGTGAGCAGCTCGGGCAGCGCCTGCACCACCTGCTGGCCCACGACGCCGAAGAAGTCCACGGTCGCCTCGCTGTCGAGCGGTGGGCGCCGGTTGTTGATCAGCCAGCGCGACGCGCGCTCGACCAGGGTGCGCATCTCCAGGCGCATGTGCGTCTGCACGTCGGCCGAGATCGAGTTGTCGTGGCCGCCCACCTCGTCGACGAGGGCGCGGTAGCCGAAGATCTCCCGCGCCACGAAGTTCGCGCGCACCAGCTCGTCCACGCTCGCCCCGGTCTCCTCCGACAGCCGGTGGTAGAAGGTGATCCCGGCCCCGTTGACCAGCTCGTTGACCACCTGGGTGATCACGATCTCGCGGCGCAGCGGGTGGGTCTCCATCCGGTCGCGGTAGGTCTGCCGCATCGGGGTCGGGAAGTAGCTGTACAGGTCGGCGCGCAGGAACGGGTCGTCGGCGACGTCGGTCGCGACCAGCTCGTCGGCGAGCACGATCTTGGTGTAGGCGAGCAGCACCGACAGCTCGGGGACGGTGAGACCCTCCCGGCGCTCCCGTAGCCTGCCCATGGTCTTGCGGCTCGGCAGCGCCTCCAGCTCGCGGTCCATCAGACCGGCGCGCTCGAGCCGCCGGATCCAGTCCTCGTGCACGTGCAGCAGCGGTCCGGCGTTGCGGACCGCCGACGCCAGCGCGAGGTTCTGCTCGTAGTTGTCGTCCAGCACCAGCCGTCCGACCTCCTCGGTCATGGAGGCCAGCAGGTCGTTGCGCTGCTTCTCGGTGAGGTCGCCGTTGACGACGACCTGGTCGAGGAGGATCTTGATGTTGACCTCGTGGTCGGAGGTGTCGACACCGGCGGAGTTGTCGATGAAGTCGGTGTTGATCCGACCTCCGTTGCGGGCGTACTCGATCCGGCCGCGCTGGGTCAGGCCGAGGTTGCCGCCCTCCCCGACGGCCTTGCAGCGCAGGTCCTGGCCGTTGACCCGGATCGCGTCGTTGGCCTTGTCGCCCACCTCGGCGTCGGTCTCGCCGGCGGCCTTCACGTAGGTGCCGATGCCGCCGTTCCACAGCAGGTCCACGTCGGCGAGCAGGATCGCGCGCATCAGCTCCGCCGGGGTCATCGACGTGACGTCCCCCTCGAGCGACAGCGCCGTGCGGACCTGGGGGGTGATCTTGATCGACTTCGCCGAGCGCGGGTAGACACCGCCGCCTTCAGAGATCAGCGAGGTGTCGTAGTCCCGCCAGCTCGACCGGGGCAGCTCGAACAGCCGCCGGCGCTCGGCGTACGACGAGGCGGCGTCGGGCGCCGGGTCGATGAAGATGTCGCGGTGGTCGAACGCGGCCACCAGCCGGATGTGCTCGGAGAGCAGCATCCCGTTGCCGAACACGTCGCCGGACATGTCGCCGACGCCGACGCAGGTGAAGTCCTCGGCCTGGCAGTCGATGCCGCGCTCACGGAAGTGCCGGCGCACCGACTCCCACGCGCCCCGCGCGGTGATGCCCATGGCCTTGTGGTCGTAGCCCACCGACCCGCCGGAGGCGAAGGCGTCCCCCAGCCAGAAGCCGTAGTCCTTGGCCACGCCGTTGGCGATGTCGGAGAACGTGGCCGTGCCCTTGTCGGCCGCGACGACGAGGTAGGCGTCGTCGCCGTCGTGTCGCACCACCCGGGGAGGCGTGACGGTGCGATCTCCCACCAGGTTGTCGGTCAGGTCGAGCAGGCCGGAGATGAACGTCTTGTAGCAGGCGACGCCCTCCTCCATCCACGCCTCGCGGTCGCCGGGGTCAGGCAGCTGCTTGCAGAAGAACCCGCCCTTGGCGCCGACCGGCACGATGACGGCGTTCTTCACCATCTGGGCCTTGACCAGGCCCAGCACCTCGGTGCGGAAGTCGTCACGGCGGTCGGACCAGCGCAGGCCGCCCCGCGCGACCGCGCCGAAGCGCAGGTGCACACCCTCCACGCGCGGGGAGTAGACGAAGATCTCGAACTTGGGCCTCGGCTGCGGCAGGTCGGGGATCTTGGCGGGCTCGAGCTTGAACGAGATGTAGGGCTTGGGACGGTCGTCGTCGCCGACCTGGAAGTAGTTGGTGCGCAGCGTCGCCAGCAGCACGGTGAGGTAGGAGCGCAGGATCCGGTCGTGGTCCAGGCTGACCACGTCGTCGAGGGCCTTGCCGATCCTCGCCTGCAGCTCCTCGCACCGGGCGACCCGCGCCTCCGCGTCGGCAGGCAGGTCCCCGTTGCGACCCGGGTGGAACCGCGCCTCGAAGAGCTCGACGAGGTAGCGGGTGATGTCGACGTTCTGCTTGAGCGCGTCCTCGATGTAGTCGAGGGCGAACGGCGTGCCGCCCTGGCGCATGTACTTGGCGTAGGCGCGCAGCAGCGTGGCCTGCCGCCACGTCAGGCCGGCCGCCAGGACCAGGCCGTTGAAGCCGTCGATCTCGTTGCGGTCCTCCCAGACCGCCGTGACGGCGTCCTGGAACAGCTCGCGGCCGCTGGCCGGGAGTGGCCGGGAGTGCCGCAGCCCGAAGTCGTAGATGTGCGACTCGCGTGGCAGCCCGGCGAGGTCGTAGGGCCGTTCGTCGATGACCTCGACGCCCATCGAGCTGAGCACGGGGAGCACCTGGCTGAGGGACAGCTGCGGACCGACCCGGAACACCTTGAGCCGCGCCTCGAGCGGGCCGGAGTCCATGAGCTGGTAGAACGACAGCGCGACGCCCTCCTCGCCCTCGATCCCCTCGATCCGGCCGAGGTCCACCGCGCCGGTGCGGGGCGGGTAGTCCTCCTTGTAGGCCTCCGGGAACGCCTCGGCGTAGGCCCGGGCGAGCCGGGCTCCCTCCTCCTCGCCGAACTCCGCGTGCACCGCGGTGACCAGGTCGTCCCGCCACGAGCGGGCCGCCTCGGCCAGCCTGCGCTCGAGGTCCTCCTGGTCGAAGTCCCCGATCAGCTGGCCCTTCGGCGGGCGGACGACGAAGTGCAGCCGGGCGAGCATGGACTCGGAGACGCGGGCGGTGTACTCCAGCGACTCGCCGCCCAGCTGCGTCTTGAGGATCGCCGCGATCCGCTCGCGGACCGGGGTCGTGTAGCGGTCCCGGGGCAGGTAGACCAGGCACGAGAGGTAGCGGTTGTAGGTGTCCCGGCGCACGAAGAGCCGCAGCTGCCGGCGCTCGCGGGTGTGCAGGACGGCCTCGGCGATCGGGACGAGCTCGTCGATATGCGTCTGGAACAGCTCGTCACGCGGGTAGGTCTCGAGCACGTCCATCAGCGCCTTGCCGGTGTGGCTCAGCGGGTCGAACCCGGCCCGGTCGATGACCTCCTGCGCCTTCTGCCGGATCACCGGGATCCGGGTCAGCGACTCGGTGTAGGCGGCCGAGGAGAACAGCCCGAGGAACCGGCGCTCCCCCACGACCTCGCCGTTCTCGAACGTCTTGACGCCGATGTAGTCGAGGTAGACCGGGCGGTGCACGGTCGCCTTGGAGTTGGCCTTGGCCAGCACGAGCAGCGACTTCTCGCGGGCCTTCGCCCGCACGATCGGCGGCAGCTTGCCGAACGAGGTCGACATGTCCTGGTCGGAGCGCAGGATGCCGAAGCCGGTGCCCGGGACGGCCCGCAGCACGGTGTCGTCGTCCTCACCCTCGAGCCGGTACTCGCGGTAGCCGAGGAACGTGAAGTGGTCGTCGGCGAGCCACGCCAGCAGGGCCTTGCCCTCCTGGACCTCGTCCTCGGGCAGCGGCGGCGGGTTCTCGTCGAGCTCCGCGACGATCTCGCGGGCCCGGGCGGCCATCTTCTCCCAGTCCTCGACGGCCTCCCGCACGTCGAGCAGGACCTTGGTCAGCGACTGCTCCAGGGCGGCGATCTCCTCGGGGTTGCTCTCCCGGTCGATCTCGATGTGCATCCACGACTCGCGGAAGACGTCGTGCGGCAGGTCCGCCGAGGGCGTCACCTCGTCGTCGACGAGGATGTCCTGCAGGTCACCGACGATGTCACGGCGCACCAGGAGCTGCGGGTGCACGACCAGGTGCACGTCGCGGGCGCTCTCCGTCAGCTCCATGGTGACCGAGTCGACGAGGAACGGCATGTCGTCGGTGACCACCTCGACGACGGTGTGCCCGCCGGCCGACCAGCCGTGCTCGGAGACGGTCGGGGTGAAGACCCGGATGTTGGCGGTTCCCTGGGGCCGGCTCGCGGCGAGCTGGTACTGCGCCACCGCCCCGCCGTAGAGGTCGACCTCGCTGCGGTCGTTGATGTCCTCGGGGGCGACGTGCCGGTAGAAGATCTTGAGCAGCCGGAGGGCCGAGTCGCCGGGAGGGCCGCCGCTGCCCCTTCGGTGGGTGGCCAGGGAGGCGGCCTTCTCGATCAGGTCGTCCTTGGTCTCTTCCAGGGTGGTGCGCACGAGTATCCGGCCCTTCTCTCGGCACGCCCTTGTGCCGTCAGGCCGACACTATTGCGTGCCCTCCCGCGCCACCAACCGGGGCGCGCGGGCCGCCCAGAGGTGCGAGCGCAGAGGTGCGAGCGCAGAGGCGCGGCTACAGGTGCGAGCGCAGCTCCCACAGCAGCGGGAAGTAGCGCAGGTCGAGCCGGCTGCGCAGGTAGCTGCCGCCGGAGGACCCGCCGGTGCCGGTCTTGGTCCCGATCATCCGCTCCACCATCACCACGTGCCGGGCCCGCCAGGAGGCGGCCAGCTCGTCGTGCTGCAGCAGGGCCTCGGCGAGCGCCCAGACGTCGGCGTACCGAGCCCGGTCGTGGGCGGTGCGCCGGACCGACGCGGTGACCTGGTCGTCGTCGCCGACGGGCAGCCCGCGGCTGGCGAGCACGTGCAGGAAGGCGTCCCACAGGGTGGGCTCGGCGAGCCGGGTCCGCAGCCGCTCCTGCTCCTGGGCGGTGAGCCCGCGGAACCGCTCGACGAAGGACGGGTCCTTCGCGCCGGAGAGGAACTCCAGCTCGCGGAACTGGACCGACTGGAAGCCGCTGGCGGGCGCGAGCGCCTGCCGGAACTCCAGGAAGTCCTGCGGGGTCATCGTCTCCAGCACGTCGACCTGCTGGACGAGGACCCGCTCGATGACGTGCATCCGCTGCAGCAGGTGCTGGGCCCACCACAGCCGGTTCTCGTCGGACCGGTCCGGGTGCGCGGACAGCATGGCGTCGCGGGCGGCCGTGGCCTCGTGCAGCAGCTGCTTGAACCAGAGCTCGTAGACCTGGTGGATGGTGATGAACAGCAGCTCGTCGTGCGCCGCCGGCCGGGACTCCAGGTGCTGGGCGGACAGCAGCTGCTCGAGCCGCAGGTAGCTGCCGTAGGTCAGCCGCGCACCCTGCTCGCCGAAGGCGACGTCGACGCCGCCCCACTCACCGGCGTAGCCATCGCTGCCGTCGCCGGCGCCGTCCGCACGCACTCTGTCCTGGCCGCTCTGCTCCGTCACGACCGACACCGTAGTCTCCCGCCATGAAGTTCTCCCACGAGATCCGGTACGCCGCGGGTGCGGACGACGTCTACGCGATGCTCGGCGAGCAGTCGTTCCGCGAGCAGGTGTGCGAGGCCAGCGGCGCGCTGGAGCACACCGTGCAGGTCACCCCCTCCGCCGCGGGCATGGACGCCGTGGTGGACCGGACGATGCCGGCGGAGGGTCTCCCCTCGTTCGCCACCAAGTTCGTCGGCGACCGGATCGAGGTGGTCCAGAAGGAGACCTGGACCAGTCCCACCGAGGCCACCCTCGAGGTCAGCATCCCCGGCAAGCCCGGGCACCTGCGCGGCACCGTCACCCTCACCGAGAGCGGCGGCGAGACCGTGGAGACGGTGGCCGGTGAGCTCAAGGTCTCGATCCCGCTGGTCGGCGGCAAGCTCGAGTCGCTGATCGCCGGTCTGCTCCGGGACGCACTGCGTGCCGAGGAGCGGGTGGGCCGCAGCTGGCTCAACGGCGGCTGAGCCGCCCCGGAGCCGGTCACTCGCCCGGGTCGGACTCCTCCTCGGCGACCGCCCGGCGCCGCATCACGACGACCACCACCACGGCCACCACGAGGGGACCGAAGGCCACCAGCAGGACCAGTGCCTGCTCGAGGGGGTGCAGCGCCCCGAGGTGCTGGGGCACCGGTGTGAGCATGGGCCCATTGTCCTGGACCGGGCCACCGCACGCCACACCGGGCGTGCGATCCCGCCGGCGGCACCCGGTGCGCGATTCGTCACAGTGTGTTCGGGATGTCACGGAACGGGTAGAACGTTGATAGAGCATTCAACTATCTCCCACCCGAAGGACACCTCCGTGCCCGACCTCTTCGCGCCCCTGCGCATGCCGTCCTGGAACCTCCCGAACCGCGTCCTGCTCGCCCCGCTGACCCGCTCCCGCGCCTCCGCCGACCACATGGCGCCCACCGAGCTGGTCGCCGAGTACTACGCCCAGCGCGCGTCGGCGGGTCTGATCGTGACCGAGGGCACCCAGCCCAGCGCCGTCGGCCAGGGCTACCTCACCACCCCCGGCATCCACAGTGAGGAGCAGATCCGCGGCTGGCGCCTCGTCGCCGAGGCCGTGCACGCGCGCGGCGGCCGCATCGTGATGCAGCTCATGCACGCCGGTCGGGTGGCGCACCCCGACAACAAGTCCGGCCTCGAGTCCGTCGCCCCGAGCCCGATCCCGGCCCCCGGCGAGATGTTCACCGCGGACGGCGCGCAGCCGATGACGCTGCCGCGCGAGCTCGCCACCGACGAGATCCCCGCCGTGGTCGAGGAGTTCGCCCAGGCGGCCCGCAACGCGGTCGCGGCCGGGCTCGACGGGGTCGAGGTGCACGGCGCCAACGGCTACCTCCTGCACCAGTTCCTCGCGCCCAGCACGAACCGGCGGACCGACGGCTACGGCGGCACGCCCGAGAACCGTGCCCGCTTCGCCGTCGAGGTGGTGCGGGCGGTGGCCGACGCCATCGGTGCCGGGCGGGTCGGCATCCGGGTCTCCCCCGGCAACGGTGCCAACGGGGTCGTCGAGGACGACGCCGAGGACCTCGAGGCGACGTACTCCGCCCTGGTCACCGCGGTCGCCCCGCTGGGTCTCGCCTACCTGAGCGTGCACAACGACCCGAGCGACAACCTGGTCAAGCGGCTGCGCAAGGAGTTCGGGGGCGTCCTCGTCGCCAACGACGGCTTCGCCAACATCACCACCGAGCAGAGCGCCCGCCGGATGCTCGAGGACGACCTCGCCGACGCCGTCGCCGTCGGCCGGCAGTTCCTGGCCAACCCGGACCTCCCGCGCCGCTGGGCGCTGGACACCGAGCTCAACGAGCCCGACCCCGCCACCTTCTACGGCGGCGGCGCCGAGGGCTACACCGACTACCCGGCGCTCAGCGCCTGAGCCGCGGCTCGACCGGCTGCCCTCCTCAGTCGAGGTTCATGAACGGGTAGCGGTAGTCCTTCGGCGGGTCGAACGTCTCCTTGATCGAGCGCGGCGAGGTCCAGCGCAGCAGGTTGACCGCTGCGCCGGCCTTGTCGTTGGTGCCGGACGCCCGGCCTCCGCCGAAGGGCTGCTGCCCGACGACGGCACCGGTCGGCTTGTCGTTGACGTAGAAGTTGCCCGCGGCGAACCGCAGCCGCTCGGCGGTCCACGCGATCGCGCGACGGTCCTGGGCGATGACGGCCCCGGTGAGGGCGTACGGCGCGATCGACTCCATCTGGTCCACGACGGTCTCGTAGTCGCCGTCGTCGTACACGTGGACGGCGAGGATCGGGCCGAAGTACTCGGTCGAGAACATCTGGTCGGTGGGATCGCCGCCCTCGACGACCGTCGGCCGCACGAAGTAGCCGACCGAGTCGTCGAGCTTCCCGCCGGCGACGATGTCGAGGCTCTGGGACCGCTTGGCCCGGGCCACCGCCTTCTTGTGCTTGGCGAACGCCCGGTCGTCGATCACGGCTCCCATGAAGTTCGAGAAGTCCGTGACGTCGCCCACGCTGATGGCGTCGACCTCGGCGATGAAGTCGTCGCGCATCCGCTTCCAGACCGACTTCGCGACGTACGCGCGGGAGGCGGCCGAGCACTTCTGCCCCTGGAACTCGAAGGCGCCCCGGAGGAGCGCCACCCGCAGCACGTCGGGGTCCGCCGAGGGGTGGGCGACCACGAAGTCCTTGCCGCCGGTCTCCCCGACGATGCGTGGGTAGGAGCGGTACCGGCCGATGTTGGCGCCGACCGTCGACCACAGGTGCTGGAACGTCGGCGTCGAGCCGGTGAAGTGGATGCCCGCCAGGTCCGGGTGGGCCAGCGCGACCTCGGAGACCGCGAGCCCGTCACCGGGCAGCATGTTGATGACGCCGGGAGGCATCCCGGCCTCCTCGAGCAGCTCCATGGTCAGGTGCGCCGCCAGCTGCTGGGTCGGCGACGGCTTCCAGATCACCGTGTTGCCCATGAGGGCGGGCGCCGTCGGAAGGTTGCCGGCGATCGCGGTGAAGTTGAAGGGGGTGATCGCGTAGACGAAGCCCTCGAGCGGCCGGTGGTCGGTGCGGTTCCAGATGCCGCGTGCGTTCGCGATCGGCTGCTCGGCGAGGATCTGCCGGGCGTAGTGGACGTTGAACCGCCAGAAGTCGATCAGCTCGCAGGCGCTGTCGATCTCCGCCTGGTACGCCGTCTTGGACTGGCCCAGCATGGTCGCGGCGTTGATCCGCTGCCGCCAGGGTCCGGCCAGCAGGTCGGCCGCCTTGAGCAGGACCGCCGCCCGGTCGTCGAAGGACATCGCCGCCCAGCCGGGCGCCGCGGCCTGGGCGGCCTTGACCGCCGCCCGCGCGTCCGCCTGGGTGGCGTTCTTCAGGACGCCGAGCACGTGGCCGTGGTCATGCGGCTGCACGACCGCCGTCTCGGCGCCACCGCCCATCTTCTTCGTGCCGCCGACGGTGGCGGTCAGGTCGAGCTGCACGTCCTCCTGGCGCTTGAGCTCCAGCTCCAGCGCGGCCCGCTCGGGCGTGCCCGGGGCGTAGGTGAGGTTCGGCTCGTTGACCGGAGCCGGAGGGGAGGTGATGGCGTCCATGCCGCCGATGCTCTCAGACGCCCGGGCTGTGACCCAAGTCGCCCGGGAGCCGGCCCACGTAGGATCCGCACCATGCCGCACGCCCCGCATCCCGGCTCGTTCCAGACCACCCCCGGCAACACCTGGGTGCTGCCCGAGCACCGCGTCGTCTACGTGTCCGCGGCGAAGGTCGCCTGCACGACCCTGAAGTGGATGGTGGCCGATCTCGCGGGCGAGGACCACGACGAGATCAAGAACGTCGCCAGCGGCATGCAGAGCCGGCTGATGACCATCCACCCGGGCCGGGCCCGCCTCCGGCACGTCACCTCGGTGCAGGCCATGACCCCCGACGAGGTGGCCGCGATCAGCCCCGACGCCGGCTGGTTCGTGTTCGGTGCGCTGCGCGACCCGTGGACACGGCTGTGGTCGGCGTGGCAGTCGAAGTTCCTGGTGCGCGCCAACCGCTACGTGCGCAACTTCGCCGACGACGAGTTCTTCCCGCGCGTGCCCACCCGGCCGTCCGACGTGGTCGAGGACTTCGCGCGGTTCGTCGAGCTGCATCCCTGGACCACCGACCCCCGGCTGCAGACCGACCTGCACTTCCGTCCCCAGGTGCGGGCCCTGCAGCCCGAGCAGATCCCCTACACCCGGATCTACGACCTCACCGACTTCACGGCGATGACCGACGACCTGCACGCCCACCTGAGGACCGTCGGCCGGGACCAGGAGCTGTACGTTCCGCGCGCCAACGAGACGCCGCTGCCGCTGACCCGCGAGGTGCTCGGCGGCGGGGTCAAGGAGGCGATCGAGGAGCTGTTCCGTGAGGACTTCGACGCCTTCGGGGAGCGGTGGGAGTTCGAGCGACTCCGGTTCGGCACCGACGGGTGGACGCCCGACGCGATCGCCCACGTCGCCTACCAGACGGAGGTCAACGACTGGATCGGGCAGGTGTGGGCGTCCGGGAAGCGCTGGCGCAAGCAGCGCGACCGCAAGCGGGCGCTGGCCCGCAGGACCGAGCAGCGCGTCGCCGAGGCCGAGCGGCGGGTCAGGCGGCTGCAGGCCCGCAACGAGCAGCTCCGTGCCCGTTCGTGAGCCGCTCGCGACGTGGCGCCGCCCGCGCCGTACCGGCCAGACCCCGACCTCTCGTTGACTAGGATCCGCAGCATGCCCGACGAGCCCAGCACCACCCGCTTCTCCAAGACGCCGGGCAACTCGTTCGTGCTGCCGGAGCACAAGCTCGTCTACATCTCCACGACGAAGGTGGCGTGCACGAGCCTCAAGTGGATGGTGGCCGACCTCGCCGGCGAGGACCTCGAGGTGTTCCGCAACGGCTCGAGCGGGGTGCAGAGCCGGCTGATGACCATCCACCGCGGGCGCGGCAGGTTCAAGCACGCCACCGGTCTCAACAAGCTCACGCCCGAGCAGGTCGCCGAGATCACCCCCGAGAACGGGTGGTTCGTCTTCGGGCTGCTGCGCGACCCGTGGAGCCGCCTCTGGTCGGCCTGGCAGTCGAAGTTCCTCGTCCGGCACCACCGCTACCGGACCAACTTCGCCGACGCGCCGTTCTTCCCGCGGGTCCCGCAGCGGGCCTCCGACGTGGTGGAGGACTTCGCCCGGTTCGTGGAGCTGCACCCCTGGACCAGCGACCCGATCCTGCGCACCGACAACCACTTCCAGACGCAGATGCGCTGGCTGGCGCCGGACCGGATCCCCTACACCAAGGTCTACGACCTCAAGGACTTCTCGACGTTCACCGCCGACCTGCACGAGCACCTGCGCGGTGTCGGCAGGGACCAGGAGCTCTACCTCCCCCGTGCCAACGAGACGCCACTGCCGATGACCCGGGAGGTGATGGCCGGCGGGGTCAAGGAGGCCATCGAGGAGCTCTTCAAGGAGGACTTCGACGCCTACGGGCACCGCTGGGACTTCGAGTCCCTGAAGTTCGCCCCCGACGGCTGGAACCGGGACGCGCTCGCCCACGCGGCGTACCACACGGTCGCGAACGACTGGATCGACCACGTCAACAAGACCGGCAAGCAGTGGCGGCACGAGCGGGACGACGCGGCCCGACGACTCCGCCTCGCCCGCCGGCGGCTGCGGCGCGCCGAGGCGAAGGCCCAGCGGCTGCGCCGGGAGAACCGCCGGCTGGACCCGAGCGCCGGGAGGCGGTCGCTGCCCCGCCGGGTCGCCGCGGCGGCCCGGAGCCCCCGGGCGAGCCTGCGCCGGGTGCGCGACCTGACGCTGGGCCGGGTGCGCGGCCGCTGAGCCCTGGCCGTCAGCGGCCGAGCAGGTCGCCGATCTCGGAGGGGAGGTACCAGGCGAGCTCGTGGTCGAGCGCCGCCTCCACCAGCGTCTCGGCCGCCGGGTCCCCCTCGACCGAGTCGGCGTAGCAGTCGACGGCCGCACGCACGTCGGGTCCCGCGTCCTCGAGGTCGACGAGCACGGCGGCGACGCGACGGAACGGCACCACCTCCCCGACCTCCACGACGGTCGGGTCCTCGGCGTCGGCGTCCTGGACCGTCTCCACGTCGCAGGCAACGACCACGCGCCGGGGCGGGTCGTCGTCGCGGAGCAGCGACAGCGACGAGCGGGAGGCGGCGGCCGCGGCGACGTACTCCCACTCCTCGTCGCCGCCCTCGGGGTAGTCCTCGCGCAGCCCGCGGGTGACGGCGTGAGCGAGGAACGGCGCCGGCCCGAGCCCGTCGGCGGCGACGAGGTCGCGCAGGCCCGACCAGCTGCTGGGGACGTAGACGCGGGTGCTCATGCCTTGGCCTTCGGCGTGGTCTTCCCGCGGCCGCGCGGGGCGCGCTGACGCGTGTCGCTGGCGCTGTCGACGAGCTCCTCGAGCGACTCGACCAGGCACTGCGCGAGCACGTCGAGGTCGGGGACGGCGTCGCGGTCCCCGGTGAGCCCGAAGTGGACGTGCCCGTCGTAGGACGTGACCCCGATCGCGAGCGCGTGCCCGGGCAGCAGCGGCGGGACCGGGTAGCTCTCCAGCATGGGAGCGCCGGCGGCGTAGAGCGGGAACTGCGGCCCGGGCACGTTGGTCACCACGAGGTGGAAGCCGCGCCGGGCCTGGGCGAAGGCGACCCGGGCGCCGAGCGCGTGGAAGGTGGTCGGCGCGAAGCCGGAGACGCCCGCCAGCCGCTCGGCTCCGACCGCGCGGCCCGTCTCCTTGTGGGCCTTGAGCGCGTAGGAGACCTGGTGCAGGCGCACGACCGGGCTGGCCTCCCCGATGGGCAGCAGCGAGCAGGTGCGGCGTGACCTGGCTGCCCAGCGAGGTCGGCTCGAGGTCGCTGTCGATCACGCTCATCGGGACCATCGCGCGGAACGTCCGGCTGGAGTGCACCGACTCGGCCCGGGTCATCAGCCAGGTGCGCAGGGCGCCGGTGACCGTGGCCAGCACGACGTCGTTGACCGTGCCGCCGTGCCGGCGCCGCACCCGCCGGTAGTCGTCGAGCGAGGTCCGCACGGTGGCGAAGCGACGCTGCTGGGACAGCACCGCGCTCAGCGGCGACTCGGGGGCCGCGCGGCCGGCCGAGAGCGACCCGACCAGGTCCAGGGCCCGGGTCCCCACGGCGCCGGCGGACCGCAGCACCGCCTCGGCGTTGTCGCGCACGGTCGCCACCGCCGCCCGCGGGTCGCGCAGCGTCTCCCCGATGGCGTCGGCCAGCAGTGCCGGGGAGCCCGGCTCCGGCTCCGGCCGCCAGTCGTCGTGGACGGTCTCGCGGAGTCCGGGGTCGACGTCGAGGACGACCTGGCCGAGGTCGACGGTGGCGACGCCGTCCACCAGCACCTGGTGGGACTTGGTGAGGATCGCGAAGCGGCCGGGGCCGGGGCCGGACAGCCCCTCGATCAGGTACACCTCCCACAGCGGGCGGTCACGGTCGAGCTGGCGCGAGACGATCCGCGCCGTCAGGTCGCGGAGCTGCTCCATCGTGCCCGGACGTGGCAGCGCCGAGCGCCGCACGTGGAAGGTCAGGTCGAAGTCCTCGTCGTCCACCCACACCGGGCCGGCCAGGCGGCCCGGCACGGTGCGGATCCGCTGCCGGTAGCGGGGCACGAAGGCGATCCGGTCGGCGATCAGCCCGACCAGCCGGTCGTAGTCGAATCCGTCCGCGGGCGGGTCGAAGACCTCGAGGGTGGCGTTGTGCATGGGCGTGCTCGCCGACTCCGTGACCAGGAAGGCCATGTCGTCGGAGCGAAGCCGCTCAGTCATCGATACCCCTCTCCCTGAGACCCCCGTGGCGCTGTGCGATTCTGGCACGGTGCACCACCCCGCCCGTCGCCCCCTGACCCACGAGGACGTCTGACGTGGTCTTCGCCCACGGCATCGGCGGCGCCAAGGACCTGCCGATCCCGGCCGAGTACGCCATCGCCGGGGCGGGTGCTGCGCTGGCGGTCTCCTTCATCGTGCTCGCGCTGGCCTGGCGGCGCTCCCGATTCGACGGTGTCGACGGCGGCCGGCCCGCGCCGGCCTGGCTGGCCCGCACGGTGGACGCGGCGGCGTTCGGGATCGTCCTGCGGGTGCTGGGCATGGTCCTCTTCCTCTACACCGGCTGGGCGGCCGTCGCGGGTCCGGACCTGCTCGTCAACCCGACGTTCGGGGTCTTCTACGTGCTGCTGTGGGTCGGCATCGTGCCGGCCTCGCTCGCGTTCGGACCGTTCTACAAGGCCATCAACCCGGTCCGCACCCTCCACCTGCTGTTCTCGAAGGCGACCGGGGGCGACCCCGACCAGGGCCTGGTCGAGCTGCCCGCCCGGCTCGGCTACTGGCCGGCGACGCTCGGGCTGTTCGCGTTCGTCTGGCTCGAGCTCGTCTACCCGCAGTCGACGTACCTCGGGCCGGTGCGGCTGTGGATCGCGATCTACGTGGCCGTCGTGGTGCTGGGGGCCGGGATCTTCGGCAGCCGGTGGATCGACCGGACCGACCCGTTCGAGGTGTACTCCACGCTGGTCGGGCGACTGTCGTTCTTCGGGCGGCGCCAGGACGGCACGCTGGTGCTGCGCAGCCCGTTGAACAACCTCGACGGGACCCCACCCCGGCCGGGGCTCGTCGGGGTGGTCGCCGTGCTGCTCGGCAGCACGGCCTTCGACAGCTTCAAGGACTCGACGTTCTGGCTGCAGTTCACGCAGGGCTCGACCCTGGACTCGACGCTGCTCAACACGGTGGCGCTGCTGCTGTTCTGCGGGGTGGTCGCCGCCAGCTTCGCGCTCGCCACCATGGCCACCGGCGTCGCCGAGGGCTCCGGCCGACGGGCGCTGCCGGACCTCTTCGCGCACTCCGTCGTCCCGATCATCGTGGGCTACATCGCCGCGCACTACCTCAGCTACCTGGTCGAGGTCGGCCAGCAGACCCTGGTGCTGCTCAGCGACCCGCTGGGCCGCGGGGACGACCTGCTCGGCACCGGCGACCTGCAGGTGAACTACTGGCTGTCGACGCACCCGACCTTCCTCGCCGTCACCAAGGTGCTGGCCGTGGTCACCGGGCACGTCCTCGGGGTGATCGCCGCGCACGACCGCGCGGTCCGGCTGCTCCCCAAGCGGCACCAGCTCACCGGCCAGCTGCCGCTGCTGTTCGTGATGGTCTTCTACACCGTCGGGGGCCTGTACCTGCTCTTCGGCGCCTGAGCCCCGCCCCGGGCCAGCCGGCGAGGGTGGAACCGGCGCGACGCACCGGCCGGGGTCGCACCCAGCAGGCCGTCGGCCACCTCCGACACCCCGCGCCGCAGCGGTGAGTCGCCGCACTCCACCAGACTCCGGCCCGCCACCAGGGCGCGGTCCGCAGCGATCCGGTCCTCGGGCACGAAGTGGACGCCCCGTGCCCGGACGAACCCCTCCACCATCGCGTGGATCTGCCCCTCGCTCCAGCCGAGGGACGACCGCGCCCGGTTCACCACCACCGTGACCGACGCGTCCGGGACGAGGGCGTGCAGGTCGACCAGCCCGCGGGCGAGGCGGGCGAGGCCGACCGGGTCCGCGGCGCCGACCACGACCACCTCGTCCGCCCCGGCGATCGCGGACAGGGTCATGTGGTTGCGCCCCGGGCCGGTCGCGAACGGGTCCCCGGAGTCACCCTCGAGCGAGAAGCCGACGTCGACGACCAGCCAGTCCGACATCGCCCGCCCGGAGGCCAGCACCCGGTCCAGGCCGGCCGGGCGCACCTCCGCCCAGCGGTCCGGACGCGGCAGCCCCGTCAGCAGACGCAGGCCCCCGCCCACGGTGCGGGCCAGGCCGGCCAGCCGGGCGGGGTCGAGCTCCCCGGCGTTGGCGGCCCGGGCGGCGGCCAGCAGTCCGGAGGCGCCGTCGAGGACGCCGAGGTGCTGGGCCACGGCACCGCCGTAGGGGTCCGCGTCGACCAGGAGCGGGCACCCGCCCCGGTGCGCGATCTCGGCGGCGAGGCCCACCGCGAGTGTCGTTCGCCCGGGTGCGCCGGCGGGTCCCCACACCACGACCGACCGTCCCCCGCCTCCCGGGTCCGCACCGGGCTCGTCGGGGGCACCGCCGCCCGCCGCCCTCTCCGCCTCCCCGTCCTCCCGGGCGGCCGCGAGCCGCACTGCGTCGGCCAGCCCGGTCAGGTCGGCCCCGACCACGGCCCGCGCGCCGATCCGCCGCAAGCGGTCGGGCTCGTGGCCGACGAGCGAGTCGAGGACCACGACGACCCCCACGCCGTGGCTCGAGAGCACCGACAGCGCGTCGGCGTCGAGCCCGGGCAGTGCACCGCCGACCAGCGCCACCCGGGCCAGCCCCGTGGTCGCGGAGCCCACCAGGTCACTGAGGTCCACGCAACGCTTGAGCAGGCTCCCCGGCTGCTCCGGCCGGGAGAGCAGGTCGATGGCGGTGGCCTCCCAGCCGGCGCCGCCCGCGGCGAGGAGGACCGGAACCGCCGTGGTCGGCGTCGGGCTCATGGCTTGCGGACCAGCACGACCTCGCCGCCCGCCATCGCCGCCAGCGCCTCGGCCAGGTCGTCCTGGCGGCCCTCGGGGAGACCGACGACGACCTGACGCTCGGCGGACGCGCCCAGGGCCCCACCGCCGCGGGAGACCGCCAGCACCCGCACGTCCGCGAGCACCAGCCGGGCGGCCGGGTCGGCGTCACCCGGCGATGTGCTCTCCGGCGCGGGCGTCACCCAGACGTCCACGAGCGAGCCGCCGCGCACGGTGACCGGCACCGCCTCGGCGGCGACCCGGAGGGGCACCTCGACCACGGCGGCCGGCTGCTCCGCCGCGACCGCCGACCGCGGCAGCAGCTCGCCGGCGCCCACCGCGCGCGAGACGGTGGCACCGGAGGGGAGGGGGTCGGCGGCCGCGAGGTAGCGATCGGCGTCGGCCTGGTCGCCGAACCGGACCTCGCGTCGGGTGAGGCCTCCGGCCCGCACCGGCTCGCCCGCCGACAGCGCGTCGCGGGTCGCCCAGACGGCTACCGACTCCTCGCCGGCGAGCAGGGTGGCGCCGAGCAGGCCCGACCCCGCCACGAGCACGACGCCGACCAGCAGGCGCGGGTCCCGCCACACCGCCACCCGGTGCCGGGTGGCGCGCGGCGACGCCGGGACCTCGGTGGGGTGGCTGTCGGTCAGGCTCACGGCGCCCATCATGCTCAATCGGGCACGAACCGACCACCGCTCGTCCCCAGCGATCCACAGCAAACGGCCCCAGCCGACCTCAACCGCTCCCATCGCTGGCATCATGGCCGGGTGGCCCCCACCGAGCGCGAACCTCGCTTCCTGACGCTCGCCGACGTCGCCGAGATCCTGGCGACCAGCACCTCGCAGGTCTACTCACTGGTGCGCGGCGGTGAGCTGAGGGGCATCCAGATCGGCGGGCGGGGCCAGTGGCGGGTCGAGACGGTCGAGCTGGAGAAGTTCATCGCCCGCATGTACGAGCAGGCCGACGCGACCCGCGCCGACGCGACCGAGGACGCCGCCCCCTAGGCGGCTAGCCCCGTCGCACCGCGGCGACGGCCGCGAAGGGGATCGTCACCGGGCCTCCGCCGGGGTCGTGTCCCCCGTGGTCGCGCTCCGTGGCGATCTCCACGAAGTCGGCGCCCACGCGGCGGACGAGACCGCGGGAGGTGCTCCCGTCGAGCAGGTGCACGAGCACCGGCACCCCCTCGTCGGACACCCCGCGCAGGGCCGAGCCGAAGCCGAGGCGTGCCGCCAGCGGCCGGTGCTGTTCGTCACGCGCCTGATCGCCGAGCAGCCCGACCCGGGAGAGTGCGGCCGTCCGCACCAGCCACTCGTGGGTGCCGTCGGTGACCAGGCACCAGTCGAGCCCCGGCCGCAGCAGCGTGGCCCTCAGCCGCCCCACGCCGGCGACGCTCAGCTCGAGCCGCCGGCCGACGGATCCGTGCAGCCGGTCCGCCAGCCCCACCCGGGCGTACTCGGACCGGCCGAGCTCGGTGGCGTCGGCGTCCCGGGCACTGAGGGCGAGCCCCTCGGCCTGCTGCTCGAGGTCGTCGAACAGCGCGAGCAGGCGTGCGTCCCAGTGCATGCGGTCGACCGTGGCGCGACGGGTCCTCGCTGTCAACGAGACCGTCGCTGTGGACGGACGGTTGACGTCGTTCGTCAACTGGGTCTAAATGAGCCAAACGAATCCAAACGCAGGAAAACGCGCCCATGAACCGACCCGCACCCCCTCCCCGCACCGCGGCGGTCACGGGCGCGACGGTCGCGGCCGGCCACCTGCTCACGCTGACGGCCGCCCCGCCGCTCCGCGCCGTCGTGGCGGCCGTCGCCGCTGACCGATCCCCGTCCGCGGTGCAGGCCGTCGCCGCGGGGTGCGCCGGAGCCCTGGTCGGCTGCTACGCCGTCTGGGTGCTCGGGCTCGTCCTCAGCCTCGCGGACGCGGCCCTCCCCTGCGTGCGGGGCGGCCTCGCCGCCCGGGTGCCCTGCCCCCGCCTGGCCAGGCGGTTGGCGGCCACGGCGCTGGCCGGTTCGGCGCTCGGGGTCTCGCTGGCGGTGGGGCCTACGGCCACGGCCGACCCGCACGACGCCCGGCGGGTGCCGCCGGCCGGGGCACGGCCCACCGGCGCCCTGGTCGGGCTCCCGCTTCCCGACCGGACACCGACCCCGGGCAGGGGGTCTGCAGGGCCGATGGCACGGGTCGCCGGACCTCCGGGCTCGACCCACGTGGTCGTGCCGGGCGACTCGCTGTGGCGGGTGGCCGAGGCCACCCTGCCCGCCGGGGCCCCGGTCAGCGTCGTCGACCGCGGGTGGCGGCGTATCGCGGCCGCCAACCGGGCCGCCGTGGACGACCCCGACCTGATCCTCCCCGGCACCGTTCTGCGTGTGCCGCCGCTCGACGACCTCCTCGGAAAGGACCGACCGTGACCACACCCCCGCCGAGCCTGCCGTTGCCGCTGCAGCGACCGCCCACCCCGGATCGCGGCTGCGCGGCGGTCGCCCGCCTGACGCCCCCGGCACGCGACGAGGTCCCGCTCGCCTCGGTGCAGGGGACGCTCGCGCTCGACCTGCACAGCCTGCCGCCGTCGCCGCCGGGTCCCCCGACCGCTCCGGGCCCGGGCGGCGAGCCGCCGGCCCACCTCGCGCTGGCACCGGAGCCCGGCCAGGACCCCGACGAGGTGCGGGCCTGGGCCCGACGGTTCGCCCAGGCGACCGTGGAGGTCATCGGGGGTGACCGGCCGGTGACGCAGCTGCTGCGCTGGACGACGCCGCGGGTCTACCAGGACCTCGCCCGCCGGGTGCAGATCATGGCGCAGACGCGCAGTGCCCCGCAGCGCCGCAGCACGATCCGGCCCCAGGTCCTGAGCGTGCACGTCTTCCAACCCCGGGCAACCTGCGTCGAGGTGAGCGCGCACGTGCGCTACGGGCTCCGCTCACGGGCCCTGGCCGCCCGGATGGAACGCCGCCGGGGCACCTGGACCTGCACGGTGCTGGAGCTGGGCTGACCGGCTCCGGCCCGGGTCAGCGGATCCGGGTCACCTGCACGTCGACCTCCATCTCCGAGGTGCTCCCTCCGGAGAAGATCCCGGTCAACGGCGGCACGTCCGCGTAGTCGCGGCCCCGGGCCACCACCACGTGACGGTCGCCCGGGTCGAGGTTGTTGGTGGGGTCGAAGCCGATCCAGCTCCCGTCCCACCACTCGACCCAGGCGTGCGACTCGCCGACCACCGTCTCACCCGGCACCGGGTCCGGGTGCGGGTGCAGGTAGCCGGACACGTAACGCGCCGGGACCCCCGCCGCGCGGAGCGCCCCGATCGCGATGTGGGCCATGTCCTGGCACACCCCCCGCCGCGCCGACCAGGCGTCGGCCGCGTGCCCGTGCACCTGCGTCGACCCCGTCTCGTAGGCGACGTCGTCGTGCACGAGCCGGCACACCGCGTGCGCGAAGTCGGTCGGGCCGTCGGTCTCGGCTGCCAGCGTGGCGACCCGCGCGGCGAGCTCCTCGTCCGGCGTGACCCGCGCGTCGACGACCAGCGTCTCGCAGTAGCGGTCGCCCACCTCCGGGGTGCGGATCTCGGACCAGGTGAGTCCCCCGGGCAGCGGCGCGGGTCGGTCGACCTGGACCGTCGAGGTCGCCGTCACGACGAGCTCGCGGTGCTGGTCGAGCACCTCGAAGGCGGTCACCTCGGTCCCCCAGTAGTCCCGGTAGGTGTGGCTCCACGGCGTCGGGCTGACCTCCATCCGGCTGTGCACGACGACCTGGTGGGCACTGGTCAGCGGGGTCATCCGGGCCTCGTTGTACGACGCGGCGACCTCGCTGTCGTAGCCGATCCGGGTGCGGTGCACCACGCGGAACTGCATCATCGGACGGCCCCCTCCTGCCAGCTCACCGCGACGGCGTGCGCGAAGTAGCGCTGGGTCACCGCGTCGCTCGCGGCCGCGCAGGTGCGCTGCAGCCGCTCCATCTCACCGGGCAGGTCGGTGACGATGTCGCCGATCGACCGGTACTCGAGCTCCGCGCGGGTGCGACCCAGCAGGCGCTGCGCCTCGTCCTGGAAGCCGACCCGCTGACCGCCCGCCTCGAGGTTGGCCAGGCACTGCTCCGCACGGGTGAGCGCGTGCACGACCGAGCGCGGGAACAGCCGGTCCAGCAGGAGGTACTCCGCCGCCACCCGGTCGGTCTCCAGGCCGCGGTAGGCGCGCAGGAACGACTGGTAGGCGCCGCAGGCCCTCAGGGTGGACGGCCAGGCCGAGTTCGGTCCCGGGCTCAGCGCCGAGCTGGCCACCAGCCGTGCCGTCATGTCCGCGCGCTCGAGCGAGCGTCCGAGGACCAGGAACTGCCAGCCCTCGTCACGGCTCATCGTCGCGTCGGCGGTGCCGTTGACGACCGCCGCCCGCTCCCGCACCCATCGGAACGCCTCGGGCAGCCGCATCGCCCGGAAGCGTCCCGACGGGATGTAGCGGTAGGTGCTGTTGATGACCTCCCACATCTCGGTGGAGAGGGTCTCCCGGGCCCGGCGGGCGCTCTCCCGGGCCCCGGCGAGGGCGGAGGAGATCGACGTGGGCTCCCCGCTGTCGAACGCGAGCCGGTCGAGGGACCCGCGCAGCGACAGCGTCCCCTCCGGGATCGCCGTGCCCATCACGGACAGCAGCGTGCGGCAGGCCGAGTCGATGTCGACGGTCGGGTCCTCGACCATGAGCTGGGTCTGCACGTCGAGGATCCGCGCCGTGTCCTCGGCGCGCTCGACGTACCGGCCGATCCAGAACATCGACTCCGCGATGCGGCTCAGCACGGGACACCCCCCGCATCGTCGCGGGTCTGCTGCTGTTGCTGCTCCTGCTGGCCGAAGGCCGACTCGAGGGCCGGCCCGGTCTCCTGCGGCTGGGCGTGCACCTCGTGGTCGCGTGCCGGAGCGCTGCTCGGGGGCGCGCTCACCCGGCCCCCGGCCATCACCCACGTGTCCTTGGAGCCGCCGCCCCGCGAGGAGTTCACGATCAGCTCGCCCTCGGGCAGGGCGACCCGGGTGAGCCCACCCGGGAGCACCCACACCCGCTGCCCGTCGTTGACGGCGAACGGACGGAGGTCCACGTGGCGCGGCCGCATCCGGCCGTCGATCAGGGTGGGCACCGTGGACAGCTGGACGACCGGCTGGGCGATCCAGGCCCGCGGATCGGCCAGGACCTTCGCGCGCAGGACGTCCAGCTCCGCGGCCGACGCGTCGGGCCCGATCACGATCCCCTTGCCACCGGACCCGTCGACGGGCTTGAGCACCAGCTCGTCGAGCCGGTCGAGGACCTCCTCGCGATGGGTCTCGTCCCCGCACCGCCACGTGTCCACGTTGGCCAGCACCGGGTCCTCGGAGAGGTAGTAGCGGATCAGGTCGGGCAGGTAGGTGTAGACGAGCTTGTCGTCGGCGACCCCGTTGCCGACCGCGTTGGCGATGGTCACGTTGCCGGCTCGCGCGGCGTTCATGAGACCTGGGCAGCCGAGCAGCGAGTCGGCCCGGAAGTGCACCGGGTCGAGGAACTCGTCGTCCACGCGGCGGTAGATGACGTGCACCTGCTCCAGGCCGCTGGTGGTGCGCATCATGACCCGGCCGCGCTGGCTGACCAGGTCGCGGCCCTCCACGAGCTCGATGCCCATCGTGCGCGCGAGCAGCGCGTGCTCGAAGTAGGCGCCGTTGTGGACGCCGGGCGTCAGCACGACCACGGTCGGGTCGTCGACGCCCGCCGGGGCCGCGGCCCGTAGCGCGGCGAGCAGCCGGCGGGGGTAGGACTGCACCGGCCGGATCCGGTGGCTGGCGAACGCCTCCGAGAGGGCCGCCGAGATCGCCCGCCGGTTGGTCATCACGTAGGACACCCCGGACGGCACCCGGACGTTGTCCTCGAGCACCCGGAACTCGCCGTGCGCGTCGCGGACCAGGTCGATCCCGGAGACGTGCACCCGGACGCCGTTGGGGCTCTCGATGCCGGCCGCGACCCGGTGGAAGTGCGACGAGGTCGTCACCACCCCGCGCGGCACGACGCCGTCGTCGAACACACGGCCGGTGTCGTAGACGTCGTCGAGGAACATCTCCAGCGTCCGCACCCGCTGCTGGACGCCACGGTCGATGGTGTTCCAGGCCTCCTGCTCGATCACCCGGGGCATGATGTCGAGCGGGAAGGCGCGCTCCTCACCGCCGATGTCGAAGGTGACGCCCTGCTCGAGGTACGCCGTGGCCAGCGCCTCGGCGCGGACGTGCACCTCGGGGGCGGTGACCTCCGCGAACGACGCGGCCAGCCCGCGGTAGGGGTCGCGCAGGTGCCCGTCGCCGAACATCTCGTCGTAGGCGCCCCGCGAACCGGCCTGGTAGTCGTCGAAGAGCTCCATCACGCCGCTCACCCTAGTGTCCGCGCGGACCCGCCGGGTCTCGACGTTCCGGCGACGGGCGAGCCGGGGTCAGCCGTTGACGCGGGTGGTGAGCCCGGTGGGCCCCCCGGGCGCGCCGTGGCACTTCTTGAACTTCTTGCCCGACCCGCAGGGGCACTCGGCGTTGCGGCTGACGCCGGCGTAGGGGTCGTCGGCGTTGCTGACCGTCTTGCCCTTCACCTCGGCGTCCCCGGTCTCCGAGGGCGCGGAGTAGGCCAGTCCCTGCGGCTGCTTGGGTGCGTCGAGACCCCGCGCGTTGATCACCGGGTGCTCCTGCGTCGCCGACGCGGCCTGTGCCAGCGCCGGGCCGGCCTCGAGGTCGTCCTCGTCCTCGCCCTCGTCGTCCGGCTCGTCCTCGACCTGGACCTCCAGGTTGAACAGGTAGCCGACCGACTCCTCCTTGATGCCGTCCATCATGGTGGCGAACATGTCGAAGCCCTCGCGCTGGTACTCCACCAGGGGGTCCCGCTGGGAGTAGGCGCGCAGCCCGATGCCCTCACGGAGGTAGTCCATCTCGTAGAGGTGCTCGCGCCACTTGCGGTCGAGGACCGACAGCAGCACCCGGCGCTCTAGCTCGCGCATCACCTCGGCGCCGAACTCCGCCTCGCGGGCGTCGTAGGCGGCCTGGGCGTCGGCCTTGAGCTGCTCGACGAGCTCCTCGCGGACCAGACCGTCGCGGCCACCCGCCTCGGCCTCCACCTCGGCCATCCTCAGGGAGACCGGGTAGAGCTGGCGCAGCGCCTGCCACAGCTGGTCGAGGTCCCACTCCTCCGGGAAGCCCTGGGTGGCGGCGGTGACGTAGCCCGTGATCACGTCGTCGATCATCGAGCGGACCTGCTCGTGCACGTCCGCGCCCTCGAGCACCGCACGACGCTCGCCGTAGATGACCTTGCGCTGCCGGTCCATGACGTCGTCGTACTTCAGGACGTTCTTGCGGGAGTCGAAGTTCTGCGACTCGACCTGCGACTGCGCCGACGCGATCGAGTTGGTCACCGACTTGTTCTCGATCGGTACGTCGTCGGGCACCTTGAGCGTGGTGAGGACCCGGTCGACCCAGTCGGACTTGAACAGCCGCATCAGGTCGTCCTGCAAGGACAGGTAGAACCGGGACTCTCCCGGGTCGCCCTGGCGTCCCGACCGGCCGCGCAGCTGGTTGTCGATCCGTCGCGACTCGTGGCGCTCGGTGCCCAGGACGTAGAGGCCGCCGAGCTCGCGGACCTCGTCGTGCTCGGCCGCCACCCGGTCCTTGATCCGCTCGACCATCTGCGGCCACGCCGCGTCGTACTCGTCGACGTCGTCCACCGGGTCGAGGCCCTGCTTGCGCAGCTCCTGGTCGGCGAGGAACTCGACGGACCCGCCGAGCATGATGTCGGTGCCCCGGCCGGCCATGTTGGTGGCGACCGTGACCGCCCCCTTGTGACCGGCCATCGCGACGATCTTCGCCTCGTCGGCGTGCTGCTTGGCGTTGAGGACGCTGTGCGGCACGCCCTGCTGACGGAGCATGGTCGAGAGCAGCTCGGACTTCTCCACCGAGACGGTGCCGACCAGCACCGGCTGACCCCGGTGGTGCCGCTCGGCAATGTCCTCGACGACGGCGTGGTACTTCGCCTCCTCGGTGCGGTAGACGAGGTCGCGCTGGTCGAGGCGGCGCATCGGCTTGTTGGTGGGGATCTGCACCACGCCGAGGCTGTAGATCTTGTCGAACTCGGAGGCCTCGGTCATGGCCGTGCCGGTCATCCCGGAGAGCTTCTCGTAGAGCCGGAAGTAGTTCTGCAGGGTGACGGTGGCGAGGGTCTGGTACTCCTCGCGGATCTGCACGCCCTCCTTGGCCTCGATGGCCTGGTGGAGCCCCTCGTTGTAGCGGCGCCCGGAGAGCATGCGGCCGGTGTGCTCGTCGACGATCAGCACCTCGCCGTCGAGGACGACGTACTCCTTGTCGTTGCGGAAGAGCTCCTTCGCCTTGATGGCGTTGTTCATGAAGGAGATCAGCGGCGTGTTGACGGAGTCGTAGAGGTTCTCGATGCCGAGGTAGTCCTCGACCTTGGTGATGCCGGGCTCGAGGACGGAGATGGTGCGCTTCTTCTCGTCGACCTCGTAGTCGACGTCCCGGGACATGGTGCGCGCGATCTTGGCGAACTCGGCGTACCACTTCACCTCGTCCTGGGTCGGTCCGGAGATGATCAGCGGCGTCCGCGCCTCGTCGATGAGGATCGAGTCGACCTCGTCGACGATCGCGAAGTGGTGGCCGCGCTGGACGCACTCGTCGATGGAGCTGGCCATGTTGTCGCGCAGGTAGTCGAAGCCGAGCTCGTTGTTGGTGCCGTAGGTGATGTCGGCGCCGTAGGCGACGCGGCGCTCGGCCGGGCTCATCTCGGGCAGGATCACGTCGACGGTGAGACCGAGGAAGTGGTGCACGCGGCCCATCTGCTCGGACTGGAACTTGGCCAGGTAGTCGTTGACGGTGACGATGTGCACGCCCCGTCCGCCGAGGGCGTTGAGGTACGCCGGCAGGACGGCCACCAGGGTCTTGCCCTCACCGGTCTTCATCTCGGCGATGTTGCCCATGTGCAGCGCGGCGGCGCCCATGACCTGCACGTCGAAGGGCCGCATGCCGAGCACCCGGCGGGAGGCCTCCCGCACCGTGGCGAACGCCTCCGGCATCAGGTCGTCGAGGGTCTCCCCCTCCTCGAGGCGCTTCTTGAACTGGTCTGTCTGCGACCGCAGCTCCTCGTCGGACATGGCGACGTAGTCGTCCTCGATGGCGTTGACCGCCCTGGCGACCGCCTCCAGCTGGCGCAGGATCTTGCCCTCGCCGATGCGGAGGATCTTGTCGATGATGGCAGGCACGAGCGTGGACTCCTGTGGTTGTTGCGTGTCAGTGGTGCGCCGCGCGCGGTTCGACGGGGCGAACCGGGCGCACGGGGGCGTCTGCCATCGTACCCACCGCCCCCGGCCCCGTCCGCCTCACGCACCACCCGCCCGCTTCACCGCGAGCGTCAGCGCCTCGGAGAGGTCGCCGCGGGGCTCGACACGGATGCCGCTGAGCCCGAGCCACCCGGCCAGGTCGGCCAGCTCCGCGGCCAGCTCGTCGGGGGTCTCCTCGGGGGCCCCCGGCTCCGCGAAGCTCCCGAGCACCCGGAGCACCCCCTCCTTCCGGTCCGCCTTGAGGTCCACGCGGCCCACGATCCGGTCGCCGAGCAGGAACGGCAGCACGTAGTAGCCGTGCACCCGCCTGGCCGCGGGGACGTAGATCTCGATCCGGTAGAAGAACTCGAAGAGCTGCTCGGTCCGCTCCCGCTCCCACACCAGCGGGTCGAACGGGCTGAGCAGGGCCCGGGCGCGGACGCGCCGCGGCAGCGCGGCGTCCCGGTGCAGGTACGCCGGCCGGCGCCACCCCTCGACCGACACCGGCAGCAGCTCGCCGGACTCCACCAGCGCGGCCAGGGCCGGCTTGACCAGCGGGAGGATCACCCGGTCGTGCTGGAGCCGGTAGTAGTCGCGCAGGTCGCCCTCGGTGCCGATCCCGTGGGCGACGGCCGCCCGCCGCAGCAGCTCCCTCGCCGCCTCCTCGGCCGTCGGCTCGGGTGCCTCGAGGTGCTGCCGGGGCACCACCCGTTCGGGAAGGTCGAAGAGCCGCTCGAAGTGCTGGTTGCGGCCCGCGACCGCCAGGCGTCCCGAGGCGAAGAGGTACTCCAGTACCTTCTTGGTCTCCGACCAGTTCCAGCCCCAGTGCTCCTTGGCCGGCGGCAGCCCCTCGTCGAGGTCGCGCGGGGTGCAGGCGCCGCGCTCGGTGACCTCGGAGACCAGCGACTCGACCAGCTCCGGCCGGTGCCGGACCGCCGTCCACTCGTGGCCGCTCGCCTCGTAGGACCGCATCCGGTGCCGGAGGAAGGGCCACACCTCGACGGGCATGAAGGCGGCGGCGTGTGCCCAGTACTCCACGACCCGGCGGGGTGCCTGCTCCGACGCCCGGCGCAGCAGGTCGACGTCGTAGGGACCCATCCGCGAGTAGAGGGGCATGTAGTGCGCCCGCTGCAGGACGTTGACCGAGTCGATCTGCAGCACGCCGGTGCGGCGCAGGGTGCGGTCGAAGGTGCGCATGGTGGGCCGCGTGTGCCGGGCGTCGCGGAACCCCTGCGCGGCGAGCGCGATGCGCCTGGCCTGGGCGCGCGAGAACGTCGGCGTCGAGGTCACCGGCTCATCATGTCCGGAGGCACCGACAGGAACCACCCGGGCCTACGGGATGTCGAGGAGCTTCTCGCGCACGGCGTACATGACCGCCTCCATGCGCGAGTGCAACTGCAGCTTCTCCAGGATGTTGCGCACGTGGTTCTTGACGGTGTTCTCGCTGATGAACAGCCGCTTGGCGATCTCACGGTTGTTGAGCCCCTGGGCCACGAGCTTGAGCACCTCGAGCTCGCGCTCGGTCAGCCGCGGGCTGGGCACCTGCTGCCGGTCGGTGCGCGACATCTGCTTGAACTCGTCGAGAAGCTTGATCGCCATCGACGGGCTGATCAGGGACTGACCGTCGGCGACCACCCGGATCGCCTGGGCCACCTCGTCGATGGAGGAGTCCTTGAGCAGGTAGCCGGAGGCGCCGTTCTTGACGGCGTCGTAGAGGTCGCCCTCCTCGTCGGAGACGGTGAGCATGATGATGCGCGCCGTCGGGGCGATGTCCTTGATCGCCACGCACGCCTCGATGCCGGACCGCTTGGGCATCCGGACGTCCATCAGGATGACGTCGGGCACCGCGGAGGCGGCCAGCTCGGTCGCCGCGACGCCGTCCCCGGCCTCGCCGACGACCTCGATGTCGTCCTCGACACCGAGCAGCATCGTCAGCCCACGCCGGAACAGCTCCTGGTCGTCGACGACGGCGACGCGGATGGGCTCACCGCCCTGCCTCGCCCGCACCTCTGGTCCACCCACGCAGGCATCATGGCACGGCTGGGCGGTCCGGTACCGGTTATTCGGGTAGTCCGGTCTGCCCGGTCAGGTGACGTCGAGGCAGATCACGCCGTAGTCATAGCCACGGCGCCGGTAGACGACGGAGGGCCGCTCGCTCTCCTTGTCGACGAACAGGAAGAAGTCGTGGCCGACGAGCTCCATCTCGTAGAGCGCCTGGTCGAGCGTCATCGGGTCGGCGGCGTGCACCTTCTCGCGGACCACGAGCGGCCCGTCGCCGAGCACCGTGATGGGTCCGACGTGCCGGCTGTGCTCCTCGGTGCCGGCCTCGCTCGCCGGCTCCCCGTTGGGCTCGGGCTCGATGCCCGCCATCGCCTGCCCGACCGACACCGGCGTGTGCCGGCCGCGGTGGACGCGGCGCCGGTCGGCGGCGCGCCGCATCTGGGTCGCCATCTTGTCCACCGCCTGGTCGAGGGCGGCGGCCTTGTCCTCGGCCGCGGCCTCGGCCCGGATCACCGGGCCCTTCGAGAAGGCCGTCAGCTCCACGCGGATGGCGCGGTCCTGCAGGCGCGGGTTCCGCTCCTTGTCCACCTCGACCTCGACGCGGATGACGCGATGATCGTGCTTCTCCAGCCGTGCCAGCTTCTCTTCCACGTGCGCGCGAAAGCGGTCCGAGAGCTCCATGTGGCGACTCTTGAGCACGATGTCCACGACAACCTCCGCAAGGTAGACGACGATGAACAGCTGTCCCCGGCACGGCACGACGCCGCGCGGGGAAGCATGGAGGAGCTCCGCCCGGCCGACCTGGTCTTCGACCCCACAACCGCCTGCTGAGACGTTCGCAGCTTGTTGCCACTACTGGCCTTCTCCCCCGGGCCCGTCACATCTGGCGACGAGTGGGGGGCAGGACTTACCTCTAAGCCGCACCGTGATCGGCGACCCGAGGCCTGCTCGGGACACGCCTTACGTGGACCGTTTCGCCTGCGACTGGCATCGGCTTGCCGACGGTCGACCTGGCTCGCCAGGGTTCCGACGACGCAACCACGGACCCGGACGGACTCCATGACAAGACGCTAGCCGCACCCCGGTCAAAGCGGTAGAGCGGGGTCGGGGCCGCGCCGTCGGGTGGCCGCGACCGTGGCGATGCCGAGCACCAGGTGGCCCTCGACCTCGAGAGCGCGCTGGGCCTCCCGGGCGGTGGCGCCGGTGGTGAGCACGTCGTCCACGACCACCACCGGCGGCTCGCCCGGTGCCGTGGCACGGCGGCAGACGAACGCGCCGTCCAGGTTCGCACGTCGGTCGCCGGCCGACAGCCCCGCCTGGTCGCGCGGGCGTCCGGCGGTGCGCAGCGGGCGCGTCACCACGACGGGGAAACCGCGCCGCCGCAGCCGCCCGGCCGCGCGGCGGGCCACCCGGAGCATCGGGTCGTGGCCGCGCCGCCGCACCACCGAGGCGCGGGAGGGCACCGGCACGAGTCCGACACCGGCGTCCGCCGCCGCGCCGGACCGGTCGACCTGCGCGGCGACGACCAGGGCGAGCAGGTCACCCAGCGGGCTAGCCAGCTCCAGCACGGCGTGCTCCTTGTGCGCGACGACCAGTGCTCGCAGCGCACCGTGGTAGGCCCCGGCGGCCATCGGGCACGCCAGCCCCGGCGGTGTGGGACTGGGCCAGACCACGGCCGGTCGGCGAGGCAGGTCCGCGTCGCAGGACCGGCAGAGAGTCCGCCCGCCGCGACCGCAGACCACGCAGGCTCCCCCGAGCAGCAGGTCCGCGACCGCGTCGTACACCTGTCCAGGCTCCCCCACCCGGCTCCGTCCCGGGCCGTCCCGCGCAGCTCCTTGGGGACGGCGACCCGACGGCGCGCGGGTGGGGACCCTCCTCGGCTCAGCCCACGAAGGTCGCGGCCCGCAGCCCCGGCTCGATGCCCGCCCCGGTCCAACGGCCGGTGGGCGCCAGCGCGTAGTAGGCGCCGTCGGGCGTCCGCAGGTAGAGCGGGGACCCCAGGGCCGGGGAGGTGACGACCTCCTCCGTGCGGCTGCGGAACATCTCGGAGTCGGCGGTCGCCTCCTCGACCGTCGAGGAGCCGTCGACCTTCACCACGAACACCTGGGAGGTGGACCCGGTGGGTGCGGTCAGCACCGCCAGCGTCCCCGGGGTCCGCCAGGCGATGTCCCGGATCCGGAAGATGCCGAGGCCGGAGACCCCGAGACGCACGGCGCGCGACAGCTTGCGGATGCGCCCTGACGGCTCCGCCTGCACGCGTGCGATGCGCACGACGTCCCGACCGCCGCGGTCGAGCACGGCGACGAAGCGGGTGCCGTCCCGGGAGGGCACGAAGGAGCTCACCGCCTCGCCGGTCACCCCCTCCACGTCGAGGCGGCGGGCGACCCCGTTGCGCACGACGTAGACCTCGGCGCCGCCGGACGTCACGTCCACCAGCCACAGCCGACCGTGCACGTCCCACGCCGGCGGCAGCAGCTCGGTCCCACCGGAGAACACCTCGTTGGTGTCGCCGGCATCGGGCGCGGTCCCCACCACGCGCGAGCGCGCGGCCACGAGCACGCGTCCGTCGTCGGTGGTGCCGGCGACCCGCTCGCCGGGCAGGTCCACGCCGATGTCGCGCAGGCCCAGGTCCACCGACCCGAACGGACCCGACACCCGGCGTTCGTCACCGCCGATCTGGGTGACCACGCGGTCCCCGCGGATCCCGAACAGGGACTCCGACGCCCAGGAGACGGCCGGGTCGAACTCGGACCAGCCGTTGACGTCTACGTCCGCGCCTCGGCCGGGCAGCTCCAGCGGACTGCCGTCCACGGTGACCCGCAGGCGGGTGACTCCGGAGACCTGTCGAAGGGTCCAGGCGAGCTGGGCGAAGGCGCGGGAGAGCTGGTCCTGCTGCAGGTCGAGGATGTCGTCGGTGAGGGGCACCTCGGCGGTGCCGTCCGGCGTCACCGGGACGGAGATGTCGTCCAGGCGCGTGCGCGCCGGCAGGAAGGTCCGCTCCACGCCGAGAAGGTCCTCCCCCGGGCCACGCAGCAGGCCCGTGACCAGGAAGGTGGTCGCCTGGGCCCCGGTCGGCACGTAGACCGGCTCGGGGACGAGCACCTGCGCGGACTTGTCGAAGAAGTGCAGCTGGTACTGCTGGAACCGGGTCTCGAAGTGGTTCTGCGGGATCAACAGGCGGTCGGGCGGACCGTCGATCCGCCACTCCCCCCGCTCGCGGACCATCTCGACGGTGTAGGTCTCGTCGCCGTCCGGGCCGAGCCAGGACCCCCGCGCGTCCAGCCGGACGGTGTCGGCGAGGTCGAGCCGGACGTCCTTCCCGAGGGCGGTGACGGTGTCCGCGGTGTAGACCACGGTGCCGCGCTCGGGCACCCAGGCGGCCCCGCTCTCGGTGCTCAGGAACTGGCGTGCGACCGATGTGTTCAGCGGCGTCGCCTGCATCGCCGACAGGAAGCCGCGCACGATCTCGATGGGGGCGGCTCCCCGCTCCGGCCCGCTCGGGGTGAAGTCGACCGGCGGCTCGTCCTGCAGCTGCTCGCGGACGGGCTCGGTGCGGATCGTGCCCGACGACGGCAGGCTGACGCAGCCCGTGGCACACAGCAGCACGGCCAGCGCGGCCGCGGCGGTGTCGCGCAGCCGGCTCACGGTCGCACCACCCGGGGCGCGTCCTCGGCGGGGGCGGGGTGGTCGGTGTCGGTCCCCGTCCGGGCGTCGGCCGGCACCAGCGGCAGCGGGCTGTGCGTGATCGGGTCGCCGGCGCGGCGCGGCAGGGTGAGCCGGAACTGCGAGCCGCGACCGGGCTCGCCCCAGGCCTGCAGCCAGCCCCCGTGCAGGTGGGCGTCCTCGAGCGAGATCGAGAGACCGAGGCCGGTGCCGCCGCTGGTGCGCGCCCGAGACGGGTCGGCCCGCCAGAACCGGTTGAACACCATCGCCGCCTCGCTCTTCTTCAGGCCGATGCCGTAGTCACGGACCGCGAGCGCGCTCGCCTCGTCGTCGCTGTCGAGCAGCACGACCACCTCGCGGCTGCCGGCGTAGTCGATCGCGTTGGTGACGAGGTTGCGGACCACCCGCTCGACGCGGCGGGCGTCGACCTCGGCCACGCACGGCCGCGTCCCTGGCCGTACGACGACGGTGGTGCCGCGGGCCTCGGCCAGCGGACGGGTGGCCTCGACGACGCGGTAGGCCAGGTCGACCAGGTTGACGTCCTCGAGGTCGAGGACCGCGGCGCCGGCGTCGAAGCGGCTGATCTCGAGCAGGTCGGTGAGCAGCAGCTCGAAACGGTCGAGCTCCTTCTGCAGCAGCTCGGCCGACCGGGCCGTCGCCGGGTCGAAGCGGTCGCGGGCGTCGTGCAGCACGTCGCCGGCCATCCGCACCGTGGTCAGCGGGGTGCGCAGCTCGTGCGAGACGTCGGAGACGAACCGGCGCTGCACCCGGGAGAGCTCCTCGAGCTGGCGGATCTGCTGCTGCAGGCTGGCCGCCATCTGGTTGAACGACGTGCCGAGCCGGGCGATGTCGTCCTCGCCGCGCACGTGCATCCGCTCCTCGAGCCGCCCCGAGGCGAGCCGCTCGGCCACCCGCCGCGCCAGCCGGACCGGGGTGACGACCTGCCGGGTCACGATCCAGGTGAGTCCGCCGATGAGCACCAGCAGCAGGGCGCCACCGGTGAACAGGGCCCGCCGCACCAGCGACAGCGTGTTGGCCTGCTCGTCCATCGGGAACAGGTAATAGAGCGTGTAGGTGCCGCCGTCGGCGGGCAGCACCAGCTGGGAGCCGGTCACCACCCCGGCCACCGTCGGCCTGCCGCTGATCGGGTCGTACGCGATCTCGGTGTAGGTCCAGGAGACGCCGGTCGCGCCGGGGGCCTCGACGACCGCGCGCAGGCCGGCCGGGATGCTGTCGCTGCGCACCCCTTGGCTGTTGCGGGTGCCGCTGCCCGCGGCGACCCCCTCGCTGGAGCCGGCGACCGGACCGGTCAGCACGACGTCGTACCCCTGCACCTGGCCGCGCTGGACGATGCCGCGGACGAGCTGGTCGAGCTGGGCGCCGGAGTCGAAGTCGGTGCCGCTGGCCCCCGACAGGCGGCGCTGGGCGTCGATGGTGCCGCGGGTGGCCTCGTCGACCGACGTGTCGGTCTTGGCGTCCACGAGCCCGTCGGTGATCTGGCCGAGCAGCACGATGCCCACCAGCGTGACCACCACGGCGGAGAGCAGGATCGTGCTCACCACGACGCGGGCCTGGATGGACCTGCGCCAGAACGTCCAGTGGAGCCGGACTCGCGGGAACCGACGGTCGGTCACGGGTGCGCCCCCCTAGGGGGTCCCGGCCTTGTAGCCGACCCCGCGGACGGTGACGACGATCTCCGGGTTCTCCGGGTCGTGCTCCACCTTGGACCGCAGCCGCTGCACGTGCACGTTGACCAGGCGCGTGTCGGCGGCGTGCCGGTAGCCCCACACCTGCTCGAGGAGCACCTCGCGGGTGAACACCTGCCACGGCTTGCGGGCCAGGCAGACCAGCAGGTCGAACTCGAGCGGGGTCAGGTTGATGGCCGCACCGTCGCGGGTGACGCTGTGCCCCGCGACGTCGATGGCGAGGTCACCGATGGTCAGCGCCTCGGGGGACGGGTCGTCGAAGCGCCGCACCCGCGCCCGCAGACGGGCCACGAGCTCCTTGGGCTTGAACGGCTTGACGACGTAGTCGTCGGCCCCGGACTCGAGGCCGACGACCACGTCGATGGTGTCGCTCTTGGCGGTGAGCATGACGATCGGTACGCCGGACTCGGCGCGGATCTCCTTGCACACGTCGATGCCGTCCTTGCCGGGCAGCATCAGGTCGAGCAGGACCACGTCGGGGCGGTAGTCGCGGAACTCCGCCAGCGCCCGGTCACCGGCCGGGCACACGCGGGAGTCGAACCCCTCGTTGCGCAGCACGATGGTGAGCATCTCGGAGAGCGCCGCGTCGTCGTCGACGACCAGCACGCGTCCGCGACCACCCTGCTCGCCGTTGGCCACGTCCGACTCTCCTTCTACGACTCCGGCTCCGCTCCTGCTACCCCGATGGTCCCTCCCGCCGGGTCAGTAGCGGTAGTGCTCCGACTTGTAGGGGCCCTCGACCGGGATGCCGAGGTAGCTCGCCTGCGACGGGGTGAGCTCGGTCAGCGAGACGCCGAGCGCGCCCAGGTGCAGCCGCGCGACCTCCTCGTCGAGGTGCTTGGGCAGCACGTAGACGCCGACCGGGTACTCGTCGGTCTTGGTGAACAGCTCGAGCTGGGCGAGCACCTGGTTGGTGAACGAGTTCGACATCACGAACGACGGGTGGCCGGTCGCGTTGCCGAGGTTCATCAGCCGTCCCTCGGACAGCACGATGATGCTGTTGCCGCCGGGGAAGGTCCAGACGTCGACCTGCGGCTTGACGTTCTTGCGCTCCGCCACGCCCGGCGCCTCGAGGCCGGCCATGTCGATCTCGTTGTCGAAGTGCCCGATGTTGCCGACGATCGCGTTGTGCTTCATCCGCTTCATCTGGTCGACGGTCACGACGTCCTTGTTGCCGGTGGCCGTGATGATGATGTCGGCGACCGGGAGGGTCTCCTCCAGGGTGGAGACCTGGTAGCCGTCCATGGCCGCCTGCAGCGCGCAGATCGGGTCGATCTCGGTGACGATCACCCGGGCGCCCTGGCCACGCAGCGACTCGGCGCAGCCCTTGCCCACGTCGCCGTAGCCGCAGACCACGGCGACCTTGCCGCCGATGAGGACGTCGGTGGCGCGGTTGATGCCGTCGATGAGCGAGTGGCGGCAGCCGTACTTGTTGTCGAACTTGGACTTGGTGACCGAGTCGTTGACGTTGATGCCCGGGAAGAGCAGCGAGCCCTCGCGCATCATCTCGTAGAGGCGGTGGACACCGGTGGTGGTCTCCTCCGTCACGCCCTTGATCTCGTTGGCGACCGCGGTCCAGCGGTTGCCGTCCTCGGCGAGGCTGGCGTTGAGCACCTCGAAGATGACCCGCTGCTCGTGGCTCTCGGCGGAGGCGACGTCGGGCGCCTTCCCGCTCTTCTCGGCCTCGACGCCGAGGTGCACCAGCAGGGTGGCGTCGCCACCGTCGTCGAGGATCATGTTGGCGAACGCGTCACCGGGCCAGAGCAGGATCTGCTGGGTGCACCACCAGTACTCCTCCAGGGTCTCGCCCTTCCAGGCGAAGACCGGGACGCCCCGGGGGTCCTCGGGGGTGCCGCCGGTCTCGGGACGGCCCACCACGACCGCTGCGGCGGCGTGGTCCTGCGTCGAGAAGATGTTGCAGGAGGCCCAGCGGACCTCGGCGCCGAGAGCGGTCAGCGTCTCGATCAGCACCGCGGTCTGGATGGTCATGTGCAGGGAGCCGGCGATCCGCGCGCCGGCCAGCGGCTTGCTGTCGCCGTAGCGCTCGCGCATCGCCATCAGACCGGGCATCTCGTGCTCGGCGAGCTCGATCTCGGCGCGGCCGAAATCGGCCAGGCTCAGGTCTGCGACCTTGTAGTCCATGGGGAGGTTCCTTCGGTTCGAGGCGTTGGTGGTCGCGCACGCGAGGCGTGCGGGAGGGCGTCAGACCACGATCTCGTGCGAAAGGCGCCCCGCCATCCTACTCAAGGACCCGCGCCCGCCCCAACGCGCGCGACGGACCCGTCAGTGCGCGGCCGGGCGGTCGTGGCCGCGGCGGAAGGGCAGCAGGCTCACCACCGTCACGACCACCGCCCCCACGACGAGCCCGATGGCCGCCGAGGCCGCGGTGTTGACCAGCCAGGCGAGGACACCGCCCACCGCGTCGGATGCCCCGTGGACCGCCTCCTCCGCGTGGTGCACCAGGTCGTAGAGGGCGTGCCAGCCGAGGTCGTCGACCCCGACGAGCAGGATGTGACCGCCGACCCAGAGCATGGCGGCGGTGCCGACCACCGAGACCACCGTCAGCACCCGCGGCATCGCGTGCACCAGGCCGCGCCCCAGGCGCACCGCGGTGTCCGAGGAACGCTGCGCCAGCGCCAGTCCCGCGTCGTCCATCTTCACGATCGCGGCGACGACGCCGTAGACGAGCAGGGTGATCCCGATGGCGACGACCACCAGGATCGCCGCCCGGGACAGCAGCGGCTCGTCGGCCACCTCGTTGAGGGCGATCACCATGATCTCGGTGGACAGGATGAAGTCGGTGCGGATGGCACCGGACACGACGCCGGCCTCGGCCTCGGGGCCCTCGAGCGCCACGGGGGTCTCGTGCTCGTGGTGGCCGCGCAGCGCGGCCCACACCTTCTCGGCACCCTCGTAGCACAGGTAGGTGCCGCCGAGCATCAGCAGCGGGGTGAGCGCCCACGGCAGGAACTGGCTGAGCAGCAGCGCCGCCGGCAGGATGAAGAGCAGCTTGTTGCGCAGCGAGCCGACCGCGATCCTGCGCACGATCGGGAACTCGCGCTCCGCGGCGATGCCCCGGACGTACTGGGGCGTCACCGCGGTGTCGTCGACCACCACCCCGGCGGCCTTGACGCTGGCACGCCCCGCGGCGGCACCGATGTCGTCGACGGAGGCGGCCGCCAGCCGGGCGAGCGCCGCGATGTCGTCGAGGAGGGCGAACAGGCCACCGCTCATGGGGTGCCCCCGCTCCTCGAACCGGCCGTCGGCACCTCGCGCGTCGTCACCCGGTCAGCGTACCGAGGCCCCACCCGGCCCTCAGCGACCGAGCCCCACCCGGAGGTACGTCGCGGCGTAGGTGCCGGTCGCCAGCAGGGCGGCGTAGCGCGCCACGTCGTCGCCCTCCTGGGCGGCGACGGTCTCCACCCGGACGTCGTGCTCGCCGGCCGCCTCCTCCAGCCGGGCGCGCTGCTCGCGCACCGGCGGCTCGGCGGACCCGTCGTCGAGGACCAGCAGCACCGAGCGCAGGTCCTCCGTGGAGGCCTCGTCGGCGAAGGGGTCCGCGAAGAGGTCGCGGGGACGGGTGGCCCGCAGCACCGGCAGCAGGTGCTCGGCGTCGGCGGCGAGCGCGGCCCGGCCGCTGGCCCGACGCAGCGACTCCGCGATCCGGCGCGCGGCCCGGGCGGCGAGCACCGAGCCTCCCCACACCAGCGGGGTGCCGTCGGCGAGCGCGATCGCGAGCAGCTTGGCGGGGTTGACCGAGAGCTCGCGGAACGGCGAGCAGGCGAGCGCCACCTCGTCGATGGCCGCCGCGACCCCCTCGGCGCTCGTGGCCGGGCCCAGGTCGAGGCGGTCCAGCAGGTCGAGGAGGACGACCGCCATCGCGAGCTGGTCCCCCGCGGTCGCGGGCAGCAGCGTGGCGTCCCGGCCGACCGCGTGCTGGCCCACGAGCGACTCCGGGTGGGCGGCGACGACGAGCCGGCAGCCGCGTCGGACCGCCTCGGCGACGGCGGACGCGGCGCCGGTGTCGCTGCCGTCCGGTGCCAGCACCACGACCAGGTCCAGGGCGCCCGCCCAACCGGGGAGGCTGGGGCCCGGCCAGGCCACGAACGGGACCGGGCACCACGGCTCGAGGACCGCGCGGAGCAGCCGGGAGTCGGGGCCGGCAGCCACCACGGCGCGGGGCCTTCCCTCGGCGGCCATCGCCTTGACGGCGGCGTCGACGGCGTCCGCCGACTCACCGGTCTCGCGGCGCACGCGGGCGCCGCCCTCGGCCAGGTGGCGCAGCACCTGGTCGGCCCGGGCCAGTGCCTGCGCGTCGTCGAGCCGGTCGTCGTCGAACACGTCGGCCACGACGGTCAGGCCTTGGTCGCGTCGTCGGGGCGCCGGGCCTCGTCCACGAGCAGGACCGGGATGTCGTCGCGCACCGGGTAGGCCAGGGCGCACTTGGTGCACACCAGCTCGGAGGCGGCGTCGTCGGCGGCCAGCGCCCCGTGGCAGTCGGGGCAGACGATGATGTCGAGCAGCGCCGGGTCGAGGTTCATGGCTGCATTGTGGTCCATCAGCCCCGGATCCGCGCCAGCACCTCGTCGCGGAGCGTCGCCAGGCGTGGCGTCGTCGGCGGCTTCCGCGTTGAGCCGCAGCAGGGGCTCGGTGTTCGACGGGCGCACGTTGAACCACCAGTCGTCGTGGGTGACGGTGAGGCCGTCGAGGTGGTCCACCTCGACGCCGTCCCGCCCGGCGTACTCCCGCTCGATCGCGTCCATCACCGCCTGCTGGTCCGCGACGGTCGAGTTGATCTCGCCCGTCGCCCGGAAGCGCGAGTAGTCGGCGAGCACCTGCGAGAGCGGCGCGTCGGTCTCGGCGAGCGCGGCCAGGGCGTGCAGCGCGGCGAGCATCCCCGAGTCGGCGCGCCAGAAGTCGCGGAAGTAGAAGTGCCCGCTGTGCTCGCCGCCGAAGACGGCGTCGGTCTCGGCCATCGTGGCCTTGATGAACGAGTGCCCGACCCGCGTCCGGACCGGCGTGCCACCGCGCTCGGCGACGATCTGCGGCACCGCGCGCGAGGTGATCAGGTTGTGGATCACCGTCGCCCCGGGCTGCTTCTCGAGCTCGCGGGCGGCGATCAGCGCGGTCAGGACCGAGGGGCTGACCAGCTCGCCGCGCTCGTCGACGAGGAAGCAGCGGTCGGCGTCGCCGTCGAACGCCAGGCCGAGGTCGGCGCCGGTCTCCCGGACCCGGGCCTGGAGGTCCACCAGGGTGGCCGGGTCGATCGGGTTCGCCTCGTGGTTCGGGAACGTGCCGTCGAGCTCGTAGTACATCGGCACCACGTCGAGGTCGAGTCGGCCGAGCACGGCGGGCGCGGTGTGCCCCGCCATCCCGTTGCCGGCGTCGACGACCACGGTGAGGCGACGACCCTTGACGGGTGCGAGGTCCACGAGGTGCGCGGCGTAGGCGTCGAGCACGTCAGCGGTGCCGATGCTGCCGGTGGGGCCGTCGTACGCCGGCACGCCGTCGGCGACGAGGTCCCGGATCCGGGCCAGCCCGGTGTCCAGGCCCACCGGCACCGCGTGGGCCCGGCACATCTTGATGCCGTTGTACTGCGCCGGGTTGTGGCTGGCCGTGAACATCACACCCGGCAGCCCGAGGTGACCCGAGGCGAAGTACAGCTGGTCGGTGGAGGCGAGGCCGATCAGGGTCACGTCCGCACCGGCCGCCGCCGCACCCTCGGCGAACGCCCGAGCCATCCCCGGGGACGAGGGCCGCATGTCGTGGCCGACCACGACCCCGCCGCCGACGGCCCCGACGACCGGCACGAAGGCGGTCCCGACGGCCCGGGCGAGGTCGTCGTCGATCTGCTCGGGGACGAGCCCGCGCACGTCGTAGGCCTTGAAGACGGACCTGACGTTGGCGAGGTCGGTGGCGCTCATGGCCGCCACCCTAAGCCGACGGGCCCGGAGAGCCCCGACGAAGGGCGAGCCCTCGGCCCGGGCTAGTCGTCCCTCGTGGGGACGGAGCGCAGGTGACCGCGCCGGACGGTCTCCCGCTCCATGGCCGGGGCCGCGCTCGTGTTGGGCAGGCCCGTGGGCCTCGCCGGCTCGACCGGCGGGACGGGGCGCGCCGCCTCGCGGACCGCGTCGGCCAGCGCCAGCAGGTCGTCGGTGCTCGGGCCGGCGGCGTCCGGGTCCGGCGCCAGCCGCAGGACCTCCCAGCCGCGGGGCGCGCTGAGCCGCTCGCTGTGCGCGTCGCACAGGTCGTAGGCGTGCGGCTCCGCGTAGGTCGCGAGGGGACCGAGAACCGCGGTCTGGTCGGAGTAGACGTAGGTCAGGGTGGCCGTCGCCGGGCGCCCGCACGCGGTCTTCGAGCATCGGCGGGAGTGACTCACGGGGCAGACGGTACCGCCTGGCCGGGGCAGCCACGACTAGGCTCGCTGGGTGACCTCCCCCCTCTCCCCGGCCGGCCCCCGCCGGGGTCCTCGGCGGGACCGACGAGGTCGAGGGGACCGGGGCCCGGCGGTGCTGCCGGGTCCGCTGTCACCCGGCGGGGTGCCGGCCACCCGGAGCCGCCGGCACCGCTTCGACGACCTGGTGCTGGGGATCGTGCACGACCTCGAGGACCGGTGGCACCGCGAGCTGGGACTGGTCGAGTTCGCGGTGGAGGAGACCCCGATGGTGCCGGACGACTGGGCCTCGGACACCGTGCCGCTGGCCGCGCTGGTGCGCGGGACGGGGACGGCGCCGACCCGGCTGGTTCTGTTCCGGCGCCCGATCGAGCTGCGGTCGGAGACGCGCGCGGACCTGTCGGCGATGGTGCTGACCGTGCTGGTGGAGCAGGTCTCCGAGCTGCTGGGGAAGCCTCCGGAGGAGATCGACCCGCGCTACGACCCCGGCGACGGCTGACGGCCGCTCACGGACCCGGCACGACCTCGGGCAGCAGGACCCGCACCGGCACGCTGCGCAGAGGCAGACCCGCGAGCCCGGCGCCGTCGTAGACCGCCGCACCGAAGACGGGGCCCTCGAGCGGGGTCACGACCACGTAGGCGGATCCACGTGCGGGTCGCCAGGTGTCGGTGGCGGTGGGCTCGAGCGTCACCTCGTCGTCCCCGGTGGGGCGCCCGTCGGCGCCGAAGCCCTCGACGCGGACGAGCGCCTCGGTGCCGCCGGCCGTCAGCTGCAGGACGGTGCGCCCCTCGGTGAGCACCGGCGCGGTCGCCGGGCCGGTCAGCGGCTCCGCGACGTCGGCGTAGGTGACGTCCGTCCGGGTGGCCGCCCGCAGGGCGGCGGTGACGGGGACCTGGGCACGCACCCGCACGCCCACCGCCTCCCGGCGCGGCAGCACGTCGGCCAGGTCGACGGTCTCCACCGTCCCCGGCGCGACGCTGACCTCGCCCAGGTCCGCGGGCACGAAGGAACCGTCCCGGCCGGCGACCTCGACCTCGACGAGCGCCTCGGAGTCGGACGGGTTGCCGACCACCAGCGTCTTGGTCGGAGCGGCGGCGGGCACCCCGGCGAGGCGGACGGTCCGGCTGGGGGCAGCGGTGCCCCCGACCCACGCGAAGCCGACGGGAGCGGCCGCGCCGACCGCGAACCGGTCGGAGGCGGCGACCGCAACCCGGCCGCGGGAGGCCTGGACGTTGACCATCAGCTCCGCGGTCTGCGGGGCGACGTCGGCCAGCGAGAACGTCGTGGACTCCCCGGGGGCGACCGTCACCCCCCGGGTGCCGATCGTGTCGATCTCACCCTCGGGACCGAAGACGCGGACGTCCACGACCGCGGGGCCCGGGTCCAGGTTGGTGAGCACGATCTGGGAGCTGTGGTCGAGGTCGGCGCCGAGCCCGGTGAACCACCAGGCGCTGCGTGGTGCCGCGCAGGCGCCCACGGCGGTGGCGCCGCCCGCCCGGTCGGTGCGGAAACCGAACGTGCCGGCCGCGAGCTCACCGTCGGCGGTGACGACCAGCCCGTCACCGGCCGGTCCGAGGGGGGTCAGCCCGCCCCGGCGCAGGTCGAGGTCGTCGGGCGTCTCCCCCACCGCGCCGGCACCGGCGCGTCCCGAGGCGCCGAGGGACGCACCCGCCTCGTCCTCGGCGAGGAGGCCGGCGACCGCACGCGAGCGCACCCCGGCGCCGCTCATGTCGGGCAGGGTCGTGGTGGGGCAGGACAGCTGGGTGCGGTCGACGAGGGCGCCCTCGGCGCCGCCGTCGGTGCCCGCCGGCGCCGTGCCGCGGGTGAGGGCGACGGCCGCGGCCGCGACCGCCAGCAGGACGAGAGCGGTCAGCGCGCTCCTCTCGGGACGGCGCCGCTCGCGCGGCCCCCTCTTCGGCGTCGTCGGAGGCTTCCTCGGGCGCCCCGTCGGACCCTTCTTCGGGGCGATCCTCCGCCCGCCGCCGGCGCTCATCGGGACACCCCGCGCGTGGGGGCGGCCAGCACTGCGACCACGACCACGCTGAGGCCCTGGAGCGCGAGCAGCCACGGCCGCAGGTCGGACCTGGGGGTCTCGGGTGCGGAGGTGAGGTCACCGTCCACCTGCCAGGCCCGCGAGCCCGGCCGGACCGCGCTGCCCGTCGTGACGCCGCTGAGGCTGTCCAGGTTGCCGGAGAGGGCGACGTCGGCGGTCGGCGGCGCGTAGACGTAGCCGATGCCCAGCCGGCCGAGCGCGCGGACGTCCTCCGGCTCCGGGGCCGTGACCAGCCGGGTGACCAGGTCACCGAGCCGCCGCTGCTGGTCGGTGCGGGGCAGCACCGTGTCGTCACCGATCCGCAGGCCCGGCCCGCGCAGCAGGAGGTAGGCGAAGCCCTGCCGCTGGCCGCCCCGGACCTGGAGCACGCCGCCGGCCGGGTCGCTGACCGCGGCGTCGGTCATGTAGGCGGGGACGGACGTGGCCGCGCCCCTTCCCAGCGGGCCGTCGGACCCCGCGAGGCCCCACCACGTCAGCCCGAGCACGGGGCTGAGCAGGGCGGCGACCACGACGACCGCCCCCACCGGCTGCCGCCACCCGAAGTCGGCACCGGAGAGCCGCTCCCGGATGCCCGACCCCGCCAGCGCGGCGGCACAGATCGCGGCCCCGTGCACGACCACCAGCGGGAACCCCAGCCACAGCGGCTGGGCCGTCGAGGAGGTCGCCGGCCGGTCGACCACCGCGGCGAGCGGCACCAGCACGAGGAGCGCGGTCACCAGAACCCACCAGCAGCGCAGCACCTGCCGACGGGTGTCCGGCCGGGCGAGGGCGGCGACCGCCGCCGCGACCAGTCCGGCGGTGAGCCACCAGGGCGCGGAGCCCCCGGGCCGGGCGAAGAGGACGTCGGACCAGGCCAGCTGCCCGGTCAGCTCCGGCGCCGGCAGCCCGGCCTCGAAGAGCCAGCGCTGCGGTCCCTGGTGCTGCCACGTCGCGACCGACCACGGGAGCAGCAGCAGGAGAGCGACCGGCACCGGGGTGAGCACCGGCGCCCAGGCAGCGCGCAGGCTCCCCTGCCGCGGACGCACGGCCACCAGCGCCAGCAGGGTGACGGGGACCGCGACCAGCAGTGCCGCGGGCACGAACGAAGCGATCAGCGCCAGCCAGAGCGAGGTGCGCCACGCAGCCCGCCACCGGCGGTCCGCCGACTGGCGCGGCGACAGGAACAGGGCGGAGTGCACCAGCCAGGGCAGGACGGCCGTCGCCGCCACGGTGCCGAGGCGGCCCTCCTGGACGGCCCCGGTGAGCACGGGCAGCAGCGCGTAGGCGAGGGCGGCCCACAGCCGCACCGTGGTCGAGCCGGACAGCCGTCGCGCGGTCCGGTAGGCGCCGACCAGGGCCAGCGGGACCGCCAGCAGGAAGAGCAGGTCGACCACGACCCAGGCCTTGCCGAAGGTGAGCGTGCCGGCGAGGGCCAGCGGCAGCAGGTAGGGACCGGCCGGGGCGGCCGACCCGGTCCCGAGATCGTGGCCGGCGGCCAGGTAGGTACGCCACCACTCCATCACCCCGTTCGGGGCGGGGAGCAGGGCTCCGCCGGAGAGCCAGCCGGCGCCGAGGAGGTCGCGGGCGGCGACCACCGACACCAGGACGGTCACGGCCACCAGGGCGGCGAGCGGGCTGCGCAGGACGCGCGCGACCAGGCCGGTGTCCTCGGGGAGTTTCTGCGCCTCCTCCGCCACCGGGCCGGTCTCGGCGGCGGGCCGGGCCCGTCGCGAGGCAGAGACCTCGGAGGCCTGGTGGGTGAGGGCGAGCGTCAGGTCGGAGACGAAGTCGAGGCCGTGGCGGTAGGGCACCCAGGCCGGGGACAGGAGGTGCTTGACCTCGCCGTGGCCGAGCGTCGCGGTCCGCCGGCGGCGGCGCCGGGCGCCGAGCAGCCGGCCGGGCCGGCCGTAGACCCGGACCAGGGCGGACAGCTCGTCGCGGGCCTCACCGGGGGCCCGGACCACGAGGAAGCCGACGGCGCGGACCAGGGCCCCCAGCAGCAGCCGGAGCCACATGAACGGCAGCCAGCGGCCGGAGGTGTTGGCGAGCAGCGTGAACAGGGCGGCCTGCCGCTGGCCCCGGCCGACGTGCCGGCCGGTCAGCCCGGTCCGGCGTACGCCGCGGTGGGCGGCCTCCACGTGGAAGACGACCGCCTCCGGGACGACCAGGGTGCGATGGCCGGCGCGGGCCGCCCGCCAGCCGAAGTCGAGGTCGTTGCCGAAGACCGGCAGGGCGTCGTCGAAGCCGAGCGTCTCGAGCACCGACCGGCGGACCAGCATCCCGGCGGTGTTGACGGCGAGGACCTCGCGGCGGCGGTCGTGCTGCCCCTGGTCGTACTCACCGCGCTCGAGGCCCGTCTCGCGCCGGCCGGTCCCGCTGATCGTGACCCCGACCTCGAGGAGGCGGCGCAGGGAGGGCCACTCGCGCAGCTTCGGCCCGAGGACGTCGACGCCGGGCTGCGCGTCCGCCGCGCGGAGCAGCTGCTCGAGCGCGTCGGGGGCCGGTGCGGAGTCGTCGTGCAGCAGCCACACCCAGGCGTCCTCGCCGGGGCCGAGGGGCGGCAGGGCCGCGAGACCGCGCGCGACGGCGGCGCCGTAGCCGGTGTGCGCCGGCGCCGTGACCAGCCCGTCGTTGCCGAGGCGCTGGTGCAGGAGGTCCACGCTGCCGTCGGTGCTGCCGGTGTCGACCGCGAGCAAACGGTCGGGTGTGCGGGTCTGGGCCGTCACCGCGTCGAGCACGGCCGGCAGCCAGCGTCCCCCGTCGTGGCTCACGAGGAGCGCCGTCACCGGGGCGCTCCGGTGGGCGGGGTCGGGGAGGGTCACGGCGCTCCACCCTAGGGGGTGAGGACGACCCGGACGGAATCGTCAGTGCGTCGCGTGCGCCACATCCCCTTGCCTGCGCCCGGGGTGGCGGGCGCAGGTCGGGAGACCGAGCTAGACGGCCTTCTTCTTGAGCTTGCGCCGCTCACGCTCGGAGAGGCCGCCCCAGATGCCGAACCTCTCGTCATGTCCGAGTGCGTACTCCAGGCACTCGTCCCGCACGTCACACGTCAGGCAGACTCGCTTCGCCTCTCGTGTCGAACCGCCCTTCTCCGGGAAGAACGCCTCGGGATCGGTTTGCGCGCACAAGGCACGCTCCTGCCATCCGAACTCCTCGGCGCCGCCGTCGAGGATGAAAAGCTCTCGCACGATCTCGCCCTTTCGACCCGTGAGACCCCCCGTGGGGCCCCGACCACTCACCCGCAAACCATGACGCCGGTATGTTGCTGCGATGCGACCGACCGGCCGCCTCCCGACGCCTTGTCCCTCTCGTGTTTGTCACATTAGTGCCGTTCGTCCCCCGTGTCCCCGAAACGAAGAACACTGTGGGAATTACACGTCTGTCGTACACGGGAAGTCAAGCCCGGATCTGCTATAGGCACGATCGGACCATGCGGGTGACCCGAACGGGCCATCCCCGACCACGAGCAGGAGACCGATGGAGTCAGCCCCCACCCCACCGCCCGCCGCGGACCCCGGCACCCGGCCGCGTCGGGTCACCGTGCTCTCCGGCGGCGTCGGCGGGGCCCGCTTCCTCCAGGGGCTCCTGCACCACCTCGGCACGGGTGGGGCGGCGGCGGAGGTCACCGTGGTCGCGAACACCGCCGACGACATCTGGCTGCACGGCCTCAAGGTGTGCCCCGACCTCGACACGGTCATGTACACGCTCGGCGGCGGCATCGACCTCGACCGCGGGTGGGGCCGCACCGACGAGTCCTGGCACGCCAAGGAGGAGCTGGCGGCCTACGGCGTGGAGCCGACCTGGTTCGGCCTCGGTGACCGCGACCTGGCCACGCACCTCGTGCGCACCCAGATGCTCGACGCCGGGTTCCCGCTCTCTGCGGTCACCGAGGCTCTCTGCCGGCGCTGGCGGCCCGGCGTGCGGCTGCTGCCGATGTCCGACGACCGGGTGGAGACCCACGTCGTGGTCGACGACGAGACCGAGCCGTCGGGGCGGCGGGCGGTGCACTTCCAGGAGTACTGGGTCCGGATGCACGCCGGGGTGCCCGCGCACGCGGTGCTCCCGGTCGGCCTTGACAAGGCCACCCCCGCCCCCGGGGTCGTCGAGGCCATCGACGACGCCGACGTGGTGCTGCTGCCCCCGTCGAACCCGGTGGTGTCGGTCGGCACCATCGTCGGGGTCGCCGGCATCCGCGACGCGCTGGACCGGACCTCGGCGCCGGTCGTGGGGCTCTCCCCCATCGTCGCCGGCCACCACCTCCGCGGCATGGCCGAGCAGCTGTTGACCGCGATCGGCGTCGAGGTGAGCGCCGCCGGCGTCGCCGAGCACTACGGCAGCCGGGCCTCGGGCGGTCTCCTCGACGGCTGGCTCGTCGACACCCGGGACGCGGACGCGGTCGCCCGCGTGGAGTCGGCGGGCATCCCGTGCCGCGCGGTTCCGCTGATGATGTCGGACGTCGGGGCCACGGCCGCCATGGCCGCCGAGGCGCTGTCGCTGGTGGGTCGATGACGGCCGGGCGGGTCCTCGTGCTGCCCGTCGACGGGATCGGCGAGGTGGAGGAGGGCGACGACCTCGCCCGGCTGCTGCTCGCCGCCGTGGGCCCGGACGGCCTCGAGGACGGCGACGTCGTGGTGCTGACGAGCAAGGTGGTCAGCAAGGCGGAGGGCCGGCGCAGCGAAGCCCCCAAGGACGCCGTCGTCCGGGCCGAGACCGACCGGGTGCTCGCCGTGCGCGGGGACACCCGGATCGTGCGGACCCGGCACGGGCTCGTCCTCGCCGGGGCCGGCGTCGACGCGTCCAACACCCCCGCCGGGACGGCCCTGGCCCTGCCGGTCGACCCGGACGCGTCGGCGGTGCGGCTGCGGGAGGCACTGCGTGCGGCGACCGGGCGCAACGTCGCCGTCGTCGTCACCGACACCGCCGGACGGGCCTGGCGCGAGGGGCAGACGGACATCGCGATCGGGACCGCGGGCCTGCCGGCTCTGGACGACCATGCCGGGCGCGCGGACGGCTACGGCAACGTGCTCGAGGTGACGGCGCCCGCCGTCGCGGACGAGGTGGCCGCCGCCGGCGACCTGGTGAAGGGCAAGCTGGCGCGCCGCCCGGCGGCCGTCGTCCGGGGCCTGGCGGAGCGGGTGCTCCCACCCGGGGAGCACGGGCAGGGAGCCCGGGCCCTGGTCCGTCCCGAGTCCCGCGACATGTTCGGGCTCGGCGCCCGCGAGGCGGTGCTCGCCGCGCTCACCGCGGACGGCACGGCCGCCCGCGGCTTCGGTGCGCCGGCCACCGCGGAGGTGGTGGTCGAGTGCCTGACGGCGGTCTCGGGCGCGGCGGCCCGCCTCGAGCCGGGACCGTCCGGCGCCGTCGGCGTACCGCTCCCGCCCGGAGAGCGGGAGCGCGGCCGGCTGGAGGAGCGCCTCACCGCCGCCGCGTTCGCGCTGGGCTGGGGCCCCGCGCCCGGCGAGGACCCGGACCGGCTCAGGTTCGTGCGGCCCACTCAGTAGACTGCGCCCGACCCGCCGAGCGGCGTCCCGCCCCGGATCGCACCAACGGAGAGACCGCACCCTCATGGCCAAGCCCAGCAAGGACAAGGACCGCCGCGCCGTCGCCGCGGAGCTGCGCAAGCAGCAGGAGCGCGCCGAGAAGCGCCGCACCCGCGCCATCCTCGGGGCGGTCGTCGTGGTCGCGCTGGTCATCATCGCCCTCGGCGCCTACCCCCTGATCCGGCAGCAGCAGGTCGCGGGCGGCGAGCTGCAGGAGATCGGGGTCGCCGCCTCCGCCGCCGGCTGCCAGGACGAGGTCCGCAAGTCCGCCGAGGGCAGCAACGACCACCGGGAGATCGGCACCCAGATCGCCTACCAGGACGCCCCGCCGGCGTTCGGCCCGCACTACCCGCAGACAGCGGGCTTCAGCCGGAAGTTCTACTCCCCCTCCGACCGGCAGGAGCTGGAGTACTACGTCCACAACCTCGAGCACGGCTACAACCTGCTCTGGTACGACGAGACCGTCGCCGACGACGCCGACCGGCTCGCCGCGGTCCGGGCGATCGCCTCGAAGTTCGAGGGCGACGAGCTCAGCGACAAGTTCATCGCGCTTCCCTGGACGGAGGAGGACGGCAAGGCCTTCCCCGACGGCGCGCACATCGCCCTGACGCACTGGTACGCCGACCCGGAGACGCTCGGGGACCAGGAGGGCGTGTGGCTGTACTGCGACGCCCCGAGCGGCGAGGTCGTCAGCGACTTCGTCGAGGACTACCCCTACACCGACTCCCCCGAACCGAACGCGATGTGACGCGAGCACCCGGACCGCCCGATGCGTGACCTCCTGGGCGTCTGCGCACTGGCGTTCGTCTCGGCCCTGTTCCCCCTCGTGAACATCGAGGCGATCCTCGGGGTGCGTGCCGCCGTCAGCGACGTCCAGCAGGTCTGGCTGGTCGCCCTGGTCGCCGCCGCGGGACAGATGGTCGGCAAGGTCATCTGGTACTACCTCGGCGCCAGCTCCCTGCACTGGGGCTGGATCCGTCGCAAGGTCGAGCGCCCCAAGAACGCCGCCCGGCTGGAGCTCTGGCGCGAGCGCACCCACCACCGCCCGGTCATCGCCGGTGCGCTGGTCCTGGTGTCCGCGGCCTCCGGCCTGCCCCCGTTCGCGATCCTGTCCGTGCTCGCGGGTCAGCTGCGGATGAACCTGGCACTGTTCGTGGCGATCGGCCTCACCGGGCGGTGGGTGCGGTTCCTGGCCGTGCTCGGGGGCGCCGAGTGGCTCAGCGGACTGATGCGGACCTGACCTCGTCGCAGTCCACCCGGCTGCCCGTCTCGACGGCCGAGTCCACGACGGCACCGTCCCCGACGGTGACCCGCACCAGCTCGAGCCCGGCGCCGACCCGGGCACCGGGGCCGAGGACGCAGTCGGTGAGGACCGCCCCGGACGCCACCACCGCGCGCGGCATCACGACGCTGCCGGTCACGACGGCGTCCGCCTCGATCCGGGCTCCGGCGGCCACCGCGCTGCCGCCGTTGACCACGGCCGAGGCCGCGACGTCCGCGCCGTCGTCGATGCGTGCGCCTGTCGGCTCCATGTCGACCTCGGGGCTCGGCGCCCGGCCGAGCACCAGGTCGCGCGAGGCCGCGACCAGCGCGTCGGGCGTCCCGACGTCGCGCCAGTAACCGTTGTCGAGGAACCCCACGACCAGTGCGCCGTCCGCGACCAGGCCGGGGAACGTCTCCCGCTCGACGGAGACCACCGTGGCCTCGGGGATGCCGTCGATCACCCGCCGGCGGAAGACGTAGCAGCCGGCGTTGACCTGCCTGGTGACCGGTTGCTCGCTCTTCTCGTGGAACCCGGTGACGCGGCCGGCCGCGTCGGTCGGCACGCAGCCGAACGCGCGGGCGTCCTCGACCTCCACCAGGTGCAGGGAGACGTCGACCGGGCGGCCCTCGCGCGGGGTCTCGAAGTCGTCGAGCTGGGCGTCGAGGTCGTGACCGGAGAGGATGTCGCCGTTGAGGATCACCACCGCGCCGTCGGGGTCGTCGGTCAGCACCGGCGCCACGTTGCGGATCGCTCCCCCGGTGCCGAGCGGCTCGTCCTCCTGCACGTAGCTGAGCCGGATGCCCCAGCGGCTCCCGTCCCCCAGGACGGGCTCGAACAGGTCCGCACGGTAGGACGTCGCCAGCACCACGTGCTCGACCCCGGCCTGGGCGAGCCGGCCGATCTGGTGGGCGAGGAACGGCACGCCGCCCACCTCGAGGAGGTGCTTGGGCCGTCGGGTCGTCAGCGGCAGCAGCCGGGTCCCGAAGCCACCGGCGACGATCACTGCCTCACGCGGGGCGCGTTCGTGCTGCTCCAGTGCGGACATGGGCGGCATCATGCCACTGGACTAGGGTCACCCGGTGCCCGCCTCCACGTTCCCAGCCGTCCTGGCCGCCCAGCTGCGCACCGATCCCGCGCGGCCGCTCGTGACGTTCTACGACGACGCCAGCGGCGAGCGCGTGGAGCTCTCGGTGACGACCTACGCCAACTGGGTGGCCAAGACCGCCGGCCTGCTGCAGGACGAGCTCGACCTCGAGCGCGGGCAGCTGGCGCTGGTCGACCTGCCGACGCACTGGCTCGGCCCGGTGTGGCTGGGCGCCGCCTGGAGCCTGGGGCTGCGGGTGACCGACGCCCGGTCCCGGCTGGACGAGGCGGACCTCGTGGTCTGCGGCCCCGACGGGGTGGAGTCGTACGCCGGGTCGGCCGCCACCGTGCCCGTCGTGGCCCTGTCGCTGCGGCCGATGGCGGCCCGGTTCGCCGAGGCGCTGCCCACGGGCGTCGTGGACTACTCCGCCGTCGTGCTCGGTCAGCCGGACGCGTTCACCGCCTACGACCCGCCCGCGCCCGACGACGAGGCCTGGACCGGCGACGAGCCACTGACCCACGAGGGCCTCCTCGACGCGGCCGCGTCGGCGGGCCTGGTGGGACCGGCCGGACGGCTGCTCACCGACGTCAACCCGGTCACCTCGGCCGGGCTGGCCACCCTGCTGGCCCCGCTGGTCGCCGGGGGCGGCACCGTGTGGGTGCGGCACCCCGACGAGTCCGGGTGGGGCCGCCGCAGCGAGGCCGAGCGGGCGGCCGTCACGCTCCGCGCCCAGCCCGGAGCGTGACGGCCGGACCCTCCCAGGTCCGCGGGGCTCAGCCGGCCAGGTCGAAGCCGCCGAAGCCCGAGGCGACGTACTGCCGCTTGTCGAAGCCACCCTTGATGCCGGGCAGCAGCCACAGGGTCCCCGTGCGTCGTGCGCGGACGAGCACGTCGCGGCGCCCGTTGCCGTCGAGGTTGCCGATCGGCAGCACCCAGTCGTACTTCTTGGAGGCCACCAGCCGGGCGAGGTTCTTGGGTCCCTTGGCGGCGTAGGCGGTGCCGAAGCCGCCGGTGCCGTTGCCCGGGAAGACGTGCGGCGACTTGCCGGACGGGGTCCCGGCGAGGTCCGGGACGCCGTCGCCGGTGACGTCGCCGACCGCGCGGAGATCCGCCACCGACCCGAAGCCGGAGCCGGCCAGCACCGGCTCGGCGAAGCCGTCGGCGCCGTTGCCGGCGCGCAGGAGCAGGTCCCCGGTGGAGGCGCTGCGGGTGATCACGTCCTTGTGCCCGTCGCGGTTGAAGTCGCCGACGGTGAGCACCTGCGTGGTGTCGGCGAAGGTCACGCCGGTCGGCTGCACGCCCTCGATGGGACGCCCCTGACGGTTGGGGAAGGCCACCAGCCGACCCTTGCCGTTCACGCCCGCCAGGTCGACTCCGGGACCGTTGAGCTCACCGGCGGGGACCAGTCTGCGGACGCCCGCGAACCGGGTCCAGCCGCCGAAGCGCTGCCCGAGGGTCCGGCTGCGCACGGGGTAGGCGTAGGTGCGCCCCGACTTCTTCAGCCGCGCCAGCAGGTCCGGCCGGCCGTCGTTGGTCAGGTCGCCGAAGCCGGCGATCACGTCGAACTTGTCCCAGGAGCCGGGCATCTTGCGGGCCTTCTTCTTCAGGCCGCCTGCGCCGTCGCCGCGGAGCAGCCAGAGCCGGCCGTCCTTGTCGCGGGCGAACAGGTCGTGCAACTTGTCGCCGTTCGCGTCACCGGCGGCCACGACCAGCCGGTAGGTCCAGGGGTTCGCGAGCGTCTTCGTCCGCTTGAACGTCCCGTTTCCCTTGCCGCGGAAGAGCAGCAGCTTCTGCTTGCCCGCCTTCTTCCCGACGACGTCGTTGCGGCCGTCCCCGTCGAGGTCGCCGACGCCGACGAGCTGCACCATCTTCTTGAACCGGCCCGTCGTCACCCCGGCGGTGACCTGGCCGGCGCCGTTGCCCTTGTAGAACGTGGTGACGCCGGAGCCCTTGCTGCGCGCGAGCAGGTCGGCGAGGCCGTCGCCGTCGAGGTCACCGGTCCCCACGACCTTGTCCATGCCGGCGAAGCCGTCCGCGGCGGTCACTCCCCGGGAGAAGCCCGGCTGGCCACCGGTGCGCACCACGAACGCCTGCTGGGTGGCCGCGTCCCGCACCACGAAGTCCGGCCACTCCGAACCCGAGATGTTGGTGTCGAGCGGCGTCGTCGTCACCGGAGCGGGAGGCGCCGGAGGGGGCGGGGTCGGGGCCGGCGTCGCGGTGCCCTGGTAGGACGTGGCGAGCTGGCGGATCGTGCCCAGCTTGGCGTAGAGGTGCCGGCCCGGGCAGGCCGTCGAGCCGGCGTCCCGGTGCCCGTTGATCGCGCGGAACGACTTCCCGTTCATGGTGATGCCACTCTTGGAGGCGGGGACGCCGTGCAGCCCGAGCTTCCAGGCGAACAGCCGGCCGTAGGCGTCGAGCAGCTCCGACGAGGGCTGGGCGGTCTCGAAGTTCCCGATCGCCGACATCGCGAACGACTGCTCGTTGTAGTTCAGCGTGTGCGCACCCACCACGGCCCTGTCGACGCCGCCGTACCGGCCCTCCCAGATCCTGCCGAACCGGTCGACGAGGAAGTTGTAGCCGACGTCGCTCCAGCCCCTCGACTGCGTGTGGTAGGCGTAGATGCCGCGGATGATCGCGGGCACCTGGTCGGCGCTGTAGTCGTTGGCGTTCACGGTGTGGTGCACGAAGCCGGCCTTGACGGTGCCGTAGCGCAGCGACCTCTTGTCGCGCATCCGCTCGTCGGCGCCCCACTGGGCCCGCGAGAAGATCTGCGGCTGGGGTGCGGTCACCGCCACCGTCGACGCGGCCGGGTCGGTCGTCACGGCCGGGTCCGGTGCGGCCGGCACGGGCTCCGGAGCCGGTGGCTGCTCCGACGTGCCGGCGCTGCTGAGCCGCGCGGTGTCGATCGCCGGCTCCTGGCGCTTCGGGCCCGTCGTGCGGCCGGGGTCGACGATGCTCAGCCGCATGTCGGACGGCAGCTCGGCGCCCCGGGTGGTCGCGCGGACCTGCACGTCGTCGACGTCGCCCACCACGACCGCGTCGGTGCCCGCGCGGTAGTCCTCGCCGGGGGCCACCTCGGGAGAGTGGGCGTCGTCGTAGTGCATCTCCTGCCACGGGGACCAGAGCGTGCCGTCGAGGGTGCGCACCTCGATCAGGATCTCGTCGTGGTCCATCTCGTCGGCCCCGTCCCACGTCACGCCGACCGAGCCGAACCCGCGCACGGTCTCGGCGCCGCTCACGGCCTCCTCGTCGTCCCCGCCCGCTGAGGCCGGTGCGGCCGAGGAGGCGCGGGCGGTCAGCCGCGTGGAGAGCCCCTCGGGGTCAGGCGACTGCGAGCGCGCCACGGTCCGCGGCGCCGTGGTCTCCTCGAGCGGCACCTCACGCACGTCCGGCTCGACGGGCTCGGAGGCCACCAGCGCACCGGCGACGCGGAGCCCGGGGGCGGCGCCGTCCGGGTCCGGGGCCACGATCTCCAGGGAGGCCACGCCCACCGCCGGGACCGCGACCGCGGCCACCACGGCGCAGGCCAGCGCCTGCTGGCACAGCGCCACGAAACGGCTTCGGCTCTCGGTCATCAAGACGGTTCTCCCCGGGGCGGCGAATTCACACGAGTACCAAATGTCACACCCGTCCCAGATGCCCGCAATAGGTTCGCGCGAACTACAAACTTGTAATTCGGCGCCGCCCGCCTGGAGCGTGATTTCCCTTACTCCACAAGGGATTCGGCACTCGCCCGCCCGACCTGAAGCATCGGGTCGCACCGGTTGTCGAGCGACCCCGGGAGGGGGCCGCCGGAGGGCCCGACCTACACGTCGGAGCCGAGCTCCTCGTCGGTCTCCTCCTCCTCGGAGTTGACGTCGTCCTCGGTGTCCTCGTAGTGCAGGAACTTGATGCCGGCATCGGTCTCGCCGTCGAACACCTTGCGCCCCTTCTCCAGCACGATCACCCGGTCGCACATCTTGCGCACCGACCCGGCCGCGTGGCTGACGTAGAACAGGGTGCGACCGCTGGCGCGGATCTCCTGCATCTTCGCCAGGCACTTCTTCTTGAACGGCCGGTCCCCCACGGCGAGCACCTCGTCGACCAGGAAGATGTCGGAGTCGGTGTGCACGGCGACCGCGAACCCGAGCCGGGCGAACATGCCGGAGGAGTAGTGCCCGACCGGGGTGTCCAGGAACTTCCCGATGTCGGCGAACTCCACGATCTCGTCGAACTTCGCCTTGGTCTCCCGCTCGGTCATCCCCAGGATGGCCGCGTTCAGGTAGACGTTCTCGCGCCCGGAGAGCTGCGGATGGAAGCCCGCGCCGGTCGCGATCAGCCCCGCGATGCGGCCCCGGGCGAGCACGTGGCCGCTGTCGGGCTGCATCACGCCGTTGATCAGCTTGAGCAGCGTGCTCTTGCCGGACCCGTTGAGGCCCATCAGGCCGATCGACTCGCCCTGGTCGACGGTGAAGGAGACGTCGTCGACGGCCAGGAACGAGTCACTCAGGTCCTGACCGCGCAGCTTGGCGATCGACATCTGCTTGATGGTGCGGTGGTAGCGCATGGTGAAGCGCTTCGACACGTTGTCGACGACGATGGACTTGGTCATGGTCTAGAGACGCTCCGGGAACTTCTTCTCGAGCCGGCTGAACACCAGCTGGGCGATGCCGAGCAGGACCAGCGCGATCGCCAGGTGCACGAAGCCACGGGTGAACAGGTGGTCGGGCAGGTTGCTCTGCGCCGTCGCTTCCGGGTCCGCGGTGACCGGCACCCAGAAGCACCGCTGGATCAGCAGCACGGCCTCGGTGAGCGGGTTGGCGAGGTAGAGCTCGACGTTGTTGGCACCGAAGCGCTCCGGCACGAACGTGTAGGGGTAGATCATCGGCACCGCGAGGTGGACGAACTGGTTGAGCGTCTGGACGACGTTGGAGAAGTCCCGGAAGAACACGTTCGCCGCACTGAAGAGGAGCGCCAGGGCGGTGCTGAGCACCGCCACCAGGGTGAAGCCCAGCAGGCCTGCCCCCAGGCCGACGAGGTCGGGCGACCAGCCCACCACCAGGCAGGCCACCGTGAGGATCACCAGCATCGGCAGCATGTGGTAGGCCGAGACCAGCATCGAGGCCACCGGGAACATCTCCCGGGGCATCGCCATCTTCTTCACGATGGCGGAGTTCCGCATGATCGACCGGGTGCCCGCGGTGAACGTCTCGGTGAAGTAGTGCACGAAGACGAGTCCGGCGAACATGTGGATGCCGAAGTACTCGACCCCGCGGTCGAGCCCGAGGATCAGACCGAGCACGAAGTAGTACATGAGGAACTTCGTGAGCGGCTGGATGTAGGACCACAGCATCCCCAGGAACGAGCCCTGGTAGCGCGCGCTCAGCTCCCGCCTGACGATGAGCTTGAGGACGTAGCGGCGCCGGAAGACGTCGACGAGCCCGCCGGTGCTCGCCGGCGCGAACATGCCCTCGGTGCCGGGGGGCCGGTCGTCGGACCCCCGGTCGACCAGCGTGGTCATCGCGGTTCGCTCTCGTTCGCCGACATCTCGAAGGTCTTCGCCCACGTCTCGGGCGAGGCGATGTCGGCGAGCGAGTCGCGGTAGCGGGCGGCCAGCGCGGGCCACTCGCGGTGCAGCCGCTGGTGGATCTCGACGGTGCGCGCCAGCAGGCTCCTGAACTCGTCCTGGTCCCGCTGGTACCAGGCCGCGCTGGTGCCGTCGGGCATGGACACCACGACCGAGTCGAACTGCGCGACCATCCACCACTTGGCGTCCATCGCCGCGAGCCGGGCCTCGGGGTGCCGCTTCGCGAGCTCCCGGACCGGGCGCGACTGCCGCACCGCACTCGTGGCCGCCGACACCAGCTGCCCGACCTTCCCCTTGGGCAGGGTCGGGTCCTGGCCGCGCTTCGGCGGCTTCTTGCGACGCACCGTGGGGAAGGCGTCCGGGTCCGGGGAGGTCTGCGCGTCGGTGTACTCGCTGCGCAGCGCCCGGATCTCCGGGAGCTTGGTCAGCAGGTCGCCGTGCAGCCGCTCGGGGCCCGCCAGCACGTCCTCGAGCGCCCGGTGCCGCAGCTCCGCGGTGGAGTACTGCATCGAGAACAGGTGCTTGATCTGGTGGTTGAAGCTCTCCCGCACGACCCGGCCGCCGTGCTCGTAGGGCGAGTGCAGCAGTGCCGCGATGGTGCGGTTGCGCTGGTGGAAGTAGGACTGCCAGTCGAGGGCGTCGTTCTTGTCGGTCCACGGCACGTGCCAGACCGCCGCGCCGGGCAGCGTGACGGTCGGGAAGCCGTTGTCGCGCGCACGGACGCCGAACTCCGAGTCGTCCCACTTGATGAACAGCGGGAGGCTGAGCCCGATCTCGCGCAGCACCACCGTCGGGATGAGGCACATGAACCAACCGTTGAAGTCGACGTCGATGCGCCGGTGCAGCCAGCGGGAGCTGCGCAGGTTGCGACCCGCGAAGTCCCAGTCGGTCTCGACGGCGGGCGGCGACATCCACCAGAACCGGTAGGGGTTGACGATCTCGCCGAAGCTGTGCAGCCGCGACCGTGCGTAGAGGCTGAACATGTGGCCGCCGACGATCGTGGGGCGGTTGCAGAGGTCGCCGAACGTGACCGCGCGGAGGATGCTCTCCGGCTCGCAGACCACGTCGTCGTCCAGCAGCATCATGTACGTCGACCGGCCCGCCTCGAGCGTCTCGAGCTGCGCCCGGGCGTAGCCGCCGGAACCGCCCATGTTGCCCTGCTCGATGACCCGGAGCTTGCCGCGCAGGCTCTCCTCGGCCACCGGGAAGCCGGGGTCGTCCGTGACCTTCTGGGTGCCCTGCTCGACCACGACCACCTCGTCGAGGATCGCGTGCACGTCCTCGTCGCCGCCGATCTGGGCGAGCAGGTCGGCGCAGAAGTCCGGGCGGTTGAAGGTGGTGATGCCGATGGTGACCGAGCCGGAGCCGAGCCGGTCCGCGGGGACGTCGGCCGACCACTCGGCCTCCTCGAGCACCGCGCCGTCGGGTCCCGCGACGAGGTCGAACCAGTACCAGCCGCCGTCGCCGAACGGCGCCAGCGGGAGGTCGAAGGTGAACCGCTCCGTGTCCGGGCCGCTGGTGTCGGCGGAGTCGACGCGCTGGGCACGACCGTTGGGCATGGACCGGTAGACGATCACCGAGGCGTCGGCCCCGGTGACCCGCACGTCCAGCGTCACCGAGCTCACCACGGTCCAGCGCCGCCAGTAGCTGGCCGCGAACCCGTTGAAGTAGGTGCCGAAGGAGACGCGCTGGTTGTCGTCGACCCGGTGAGCGCCGGCGGTCGAGGACCGCGTGGGGTCGGGCTCCGCCTGCGCGTTGGGCTCGGTGGGCGGCAGCTTGCCGCGCTGGGTCGTGGTGAGGCCGCTCTTGTCGACGTCGAGCTGCGGACGGTCGAGGTCGACGTACAGCGGCAGCACGTCGGTGTCCCGGTCGGCGGGCAGGACCACCCGCTGCAGGACCCGGCGCGCGGTCTCGGTGCTCTGGCTGCTCACTCGTCCACTCCTCCGCTTTCCAGCGGGGCGCCCGTCTCGAAGTGGGGCTTCAGCTTGTTCTCGTACATCGAGAGGGCCGAGCCGATCGCCATGTGCATGTCGAGGTACTTGTAGGTGCCGAGCCGGCCGCCGAACAGCACCGTCGGCTCCTTCGGGCCAGCTCGCGGTACTCGAGCGAGCTTGTCCCGGTCCTCGGCGGTGTTGACCGGGTAGTAGGGCTCGTCGCCCGTGCTCGGCGAACCGCGAGTACTCGCGCATGATCACGGTCTTGTCGTCGGGGTAGTCGCGCTCGGGGTGGAAGTGCCGGAACTCGTGGATCCGGGTGTACGGCACGTCCTCGTCGGCGTAGTTCATCACCGAGGTGCCCTGGAAGTCGCCGATGTCGAGCACCTCGCGCTCGAAGTCGAGCGTGCGCCAGGACGAGCTCGCCCTCGCTGTAGTCGAAGTAGCGCGTCGACCGGGCCGGTGTAGACGATCGGGACCTGGCCCTCGAGTCGTGGACCTCGTCGGTGACGCACGTCGAAGAAGTCGGTGTCCAGGCGCACCTCGATGTTCGGGTGGTCGGCCATCCGCTCCAGCCAGGCGGTGTAGCCGTCGGTCGGCAGGCCCTCGTAGGTGTCGTTGAAGTAGCGGTTGTCGTAGGTGTAGCGCACCGGCAGCCGGATGATGATCGTCGGCGGGCAGCTCGCGCGGGTCGGTCTGCCACTGCTTGGCGGTGTAGTCGCGGATGAACGCCTCGTACAGCGGCCGGCCGATCAGCGAGATCGCCTTCTCCTCGAGGTTCTCCGGCGTCCTCGTCGCCGACCTCGGCGGCCTGCTCCGGGATCAGCGCGCGCGCCTCGTCGGGGCCGTAGGCCGCGTCGGAAGAACTGGTTGATCGTGCCGAGGTTGATCGGCATCGGGTACACCTCGCCGTCGTGGTTGGTGTAGACCCGGTGCTGGTAGCCGGTGAACGTCGGTGAACCGGTTGACGTAGTCCCACACCGTCTCGTTCGAGGTGTGGAACAGGTGCGCGCCGTAGCGGTGCACCTCGATGCCGGTCTCCGGGTCGGCCTCGCTGTAGGCGTTGCCGCCGAGGTGGTCGCGGCGCTCGAGGACGAGCACCTTGAGGCCGAGCTCGTTGGCGACGCGCTCGGCGATCGTCAGCCCGAAGAAGCCGGAGCCGACGACGACGAGGTCCACGTTCAACACGATCTCCAGAAGGTCTCGGGGGGCGCCGAGGGCACAGGGGAGTCTATCGGCCGGTCACGGCGAGGGTTCCCCGCCGTCGGCGACCCGCCGCCGCGCCGCGGTTGGCGATCAGGCGCGCGGTACGCCGTGCGGCGTACCGCCTCCGGCACCAGCCGGTAGCCGCCGCGGACCAGCACGTTGCGGGCGTACTGACCGCGTGAGGTGAAGCCCAGCGTCACGGAACCGCGCGCTGGAGCGCGCAGCTCGGAGCGCAGCAGCCCGGCTCCCCCTCGCCGGGCGTAGGCGCCGGCACCCGACGCGGTAGCTCACCAGCGGCTCGGCCAGGTTGGCCGGCCGGGCCCCGCCCTCCATCATCCGGGCGAAGAGCCAGTAGTCCTCCATCAGTGCCATGTCGGTGTAGCCGCCGGCGGCGCTGGACCGCGGCCTTGCGGTACACGACCGTCGGGTGGTTGAACGGGTCGCGGAAGCGGATACCCGGCGGATCTCGCCCGGGGTCGGTCGGCGGCGTCCGGCGACCGACGCACGTCGTCGGCGTGCTCGCCGAACTCGAGCAGCCCCGAGCCGACGATGTCGGCGCCCGCCTCGATGACCGGCAGCTGCTTCTCGAACCGGTCGGGCTCGCTGACGTCGTCGGCGTCCATCCGCGCGACGATCTCGTGGCGGCACGCGTCGAGCCCCCGGTCGAGTGCCGGTCCGAGACCCTGGTTGGCGTCCATCACCACGTGCCGCACCGGCACCGGGCTGGACTCCGAGAGCCGGCCGATCTCGGCGGAGAGCTCCGCCGGCACGGGGCCGTCCTGGACCAGCACCACCTCGTCGGGGCGGCGGGTCTGGGCGTGCACGCTGCTGGTGAAGGCCTCGCGGAGGAAGACCGGGTCGTCGCCCGCGTAGATGGAGATCAGCAGCGAGAACGGCTGTCCGGGCGGCAGGGTGCGACCGGCCTCGTCCATCACCCAGCCCGCCGGCTCCAGCACCACGGCGTTGGCCCGCGGCGCGTGGCGCAGGCCCGCGGCCAGCCCGCCGCGCAGCCCGCGCCGCAGGGTGGCCCGGTCGTCGGAGGCGCGGAACGTCCGGACCCAGCGCCGTGCGGTGGCGGCGCCGTAGAGCGCCTTCTCACGGGGGGCGAGGGAGCGGCTGCGCGCGAACATCCAGACCTTGTTGCGGACCTCGTAGAAGAACCGCTCCCCCGGGTCGGCATCGGTGGAGCCGAACACCTTGGTCTTGTGCACGACGACGCTGGCCGGGCAGTAGAGCCCGGCGTTGTCGCGGATCAGCCGGGTGGAGTACTCGAAGTCGTCGTTCCACAGGAAGTAGTCGGCCACCGGCAGCCCTCGCCGGCGGACCACGGCGACGTCGCACATGACGGAGACGAACGACGCCGAGCGGATCGGCACGCAGCCGACCGCGTCGGCCGCGAGCCGTTCGGCGCGCGAGGCGCCCGGCTTGGGCCGGGGGGTGTTCATGGGGTGGTCCCGCCCGTCGGTCCAGACCACCTTGCTGGCCAGCAGCGCCGGACGTGACCCGGAACCCCGGTAGGACCGCCAGGCCCGGACCAGCTCCTCCGCCGCGGTCGGCGTCGGCACCGTGTCGTCGTCGAGCAGCCAGACCAGGTCGGGGTCGTGGGTGAGCGCGCGCTCGATGCCGGCGGTGAAGCCGCCCGCTCCCCCGGTGTTGGCGGTGAGCGAGACCACGTCGTAGCGGTCCCGGTCGGCGTAGGAAGAGGAGAGCAGCTCCGCCGTGCCGTCGGTGCTGGCGTTGTCGACCACGACCACCCGGCTCGGCGGCAACGACTGGTCCTCGAGCGCGGCCAGCGACTCCTGCAACAGGTCCCGCCGGTTCCACGTCACGACGACGGCGACGACCCGGGTGTCCACCCGGGCGACCCTACCCACCCCTCAGCAGGCGTCGGACAGGTCGCCCGCCTTGTTCGCGGCGTACCCCTCCGCGTAGCTGCCGATGGAGCCGCCGACGGTCGAGGAGCCGGAGCGGGAGAAGCCCTTGGCCTTCTTCGGCTTCGTGCCCGCCTCGCCGGCCGACGACGTGCCCTGGGAGCGGTCGATCGCCTTCTGCACCATGCGGTGGATCTTGTCGATGTCGGGCGCACCGGTGTTGATGGCCGGCGGCACGAACGAGACCGAGCGCACCGGCTGCGTCCGGGCCTTCATCGCCAGCTCGGCGAACTCGCCCAGCTCGGAAGCCGGCAGGTCGGTGGTGATGAGCTCCTCGCCGGCGGTGGCGATCGCCTCGAACTTGGTGACCACGGTGCGCGGGGACAGCTGCTGGAGCATGGCGCTCATCACGCACTTCTGCCGGGCCATCCGCGAGTAGTCGTCGGCGCCCTCGCGGGACCGGGCGAACCACAGGGTCTCGAAGCCGTTGAGCCGCTGCACGCCCGGCTCGATGTAGCCGGTGACGGGTCCGCCGACGCCGCCGATGGGGATCCGGTCGCGGACGTTGAGCTCCAGCCCCCCGACCGCCTGGACCAGGCTGCGGAATCCCTCGAGGTTGACCATCGCGTAGTAGTTGATGGTGAGGCCGGTGATCCCCTCGACGCCCTGGATGGTCGCGGCGACGCCCGGGTTGCGCACGCCCTTGAACAGCGCCCGGTTGTCCTGCGCGAAGGTGGCGAGGCTGTTGAGCTCGCAACCCTCGCAGTCGTACCCGTCCGGGAACTGCTCGGCCATGACCGAGCCCTTGGGGAACGGGAAGTCGGTCATGTTGCGCGGCAGCCCGAAGAGGACCGCCTTGCCGGTCTCCTGGTCGATGCTGGCGACCGAGATGCTGTCGGGCCGCAGTCCCCAGCGGTCCGCCCCGGAGTCCCCGCCGAGCAGCAGCACGTTGTAGCGCCCGTGGGTCGCCGCCGATGCGACGCCGTCGCCGAACATGGCCGCGATGAAGCCCCGCTGGACCGCGACCATGTGCGAGGCGAAGAGCAGGCCGCCGGCCACCGAGAAGCAGAGCAGTCCGTTGAGCCCGACGACGGCGAGCCGCTGCTTCTGCCGCAGCTCCAGCGGCTGCCCGAGCCGCCACGCGTCGAGGAACAGCAGCGCCCAACCGATGGCCAGCGCGCACAGGCCGAGGCGCAGCAGGCCCAGCACGAAGGTGTTGCTGGCCAGGAAGTAGACGAGACCGTGCCAGACCGAGCCGAGCAGCGCGACCACGGTCCCGCCGGCCAGCAGCAGGAGCAGCACGCGCAGAGCGATCCGGCCCACCCGGCGGTTCCCCGCGACGAGCTGGGCCGAGCCCGGCACCAGCAGCGTCATCAGCAGCAGCGCGAGCGCGCGGCGGAACCGGACCCGGGAGGCGGCCCGGTCCCCGAAGCGGTCGGTGGCGGCTCGGTCGGAGAGGGCGGGGTCGCGGGGCGGCGAGCTGAGCATGGGGAAGGCCTTTCGCGCGACGGGGCGTCGACAGCCAAGTATCACCAGTCACATGAGTCACAGGCGTCTGCGACGCGCCGGGGCCCCGACCGGCGGTCTGGGCCGGGGGTCGGGACCGTCGGGGGCGGACCGGTACCGTTTTGCCCCATGGCTGAACCTCCGAAGGGTCGTCACTCAGGCGACGACCCCGACTTCAACTGGCTCTACGGCTCCCGTCGCGGCGGCGCGGGCGGGTCGTCGCAGCCGTCCGGAGGGAGCGGAGGCCCCGGTCACGACCCGGAGCCCACCCGCAGGCTGCCCACCATCGACCCCCGGTCCGAGACCCCGCGCAGCGGCCGTCCCTACCAGGACCCGGGCCGAGGCGACGGGCGCCGGGCGACCCGGCGGGCCGCGGCCCCACCCCCGCAGCGCCCCACCAGGCCGAGGCGGCGGTTCCGCGCCGGCTGGGTGAAGACGCTTCTCCTGCTCTGGCTGGTGTTCCTGGTCGCCGTGCCGTTGTGGGCGTGGTCCCAGGTGGACAAGGTCCGCACCGACCCCGGCGGGGACCGTCCGGCGCAGCAGGAGGGCACCACCTACCTGCTCGTCGGCAGTGACAGCCGCGAGGGTCTGACCCGCAAGGAGCAGCTGGAGTTCGGCACCGGCCGTGGCGAGGGGCGCCGCACCGACACGATCATGCTGCTGCACACCGGCTCCGGCCCGAACCTGCTGATGTCGATCCCGCGGGACAGCCTGCTCGAGGTGCCCGGCTACGGCGTCACCAAGGTCAACGCCGCCTACGCCTTCGGCGGGCCCCGGCTGCTGGTCGAGACCCTCGAGCTCGCGACCGGCATCCGGATCGACGACTACGTCGAGATCGGGTTCGGCGGCTTCGTCAACGTCATCGACGCGGTCGGCGGCGTGGAGATCTGCCCCAAGACCCGGATGCGGGACCCGCAGGCGAACCTCGACATCAAGAAGGGCTGCCAGGAGGCCGACGGGACGACGGCGCTGGGCTACGCCCGGTCCCGCAAGACCTCCGGTCTCGGCGACATCGACCGCGCCCGGCACCAGCGCGAGGTGGTCAGCGCGGTCGGCTCCGAGGCCGCCTCGCCGTGGTCGGTGATCAACCCGGTGCGCTACTTCCGGCTGGCCGACGCCGGCTCCGACTCGCTGCGCGTGGGCAAGGACACCTCGATGCTCTCCACGATGCGGTTCGCCTGGGCGATGACGCGCGTCGACGGGAAGAACGGGCTGACGTGCGGGGTCCCGATCGCGGACCTGGCGGTCAACTGGGACCGGGCGCGGGCGGACCGGCTCTTCGAGCTGATCCGGGAGGACCGCACCGCCGAGGTGCCCAAGCCCCTGTGCCGGCCGTCGGGGCTCGCGAACCAGTAGCCGCCTCAGCCCAGGAGACCCTCCCGGAGGGCCGCGGGCAGGTACGGCGCCAGCGGCAGCCGCGGGATGAGCGTGGCCTGGAACGCGTGGTAGCTGTCGGGCTTGCCGTTCCACACCACGCCGCTGGGCCGGTTGCGGCTGTCGAGCTCGTGCCGCCAGGAGCCGAGGTCGGTGTCCACGAAGACCTCGGCCAGGTGGTCCCACCACGTGGTGTACCAGGTGCGGTACGCCGGGTCGCCGGTCGCGGCGTGCAGCGCGGCGGCGGTGGCGGTGGCCTCGGCCGCGACCCAGTGCATGCGCTCGCGAACGACGGGCCGGCCCTCCCAGTCCACGGTGTAGACGAAGCCGTCGGCGCCGTCGACGGCCCAGCCCTCGCGCACCGAGGCGTCGAAGAGGGCGACGGCGTCGTCGAGCAGCCAGCCGGGGGCGGACCCGCCCAGGGCGGCACGCAGGTGCAGCGCGAGCCGCGCCCACTCCAGCCAGTGGCCGATCGTGGCGCCGTAGGGGCGGAACGGGTGGGCGGGCGCGTCGACGTTGTAGTCCAGCTGCGGCACCCAGGCGGCGTCGAAGTGCTCGGGCAGCCGCCAGTGGTGGGCGGGACCGAGCTCGTGCACCACGCGCTGCACGATCCGCAGGGCCCGGTCCAGCAGCGTCCGGTCACCGTTCGTGGCGGCCGCCGCGAGGAAGGCCTCCACGGTGTGCATGTTGGCGTTGACGCCGCGGTAGCCGTCGAGCCGCTCGAAGGCCTCGTCCCACTGCTCGACGACCATGCCGTGCTCGTCGTCCCAGAACCTGCCGAGCAGCACGTCGAGCGCCTCCGCCAGCAGCTTCTCCGCGCCCGGCCGCCCCGCGCAGGTGGCGGACGCGGCGGCCAGCACCACGAACGCGTGCTCGTAGGCGGTCTTGTCCCGGCTCGTCGGGTCACCGGAGCCGTCCACCCCGGCCCACCAGCCGCCGTGGGCGTGGTCGCGGAACCGGCCGGTCAGGGCCCGCACGCCGTGGTCGGCCAGCGGACCGCTGCCCGGTCGCCCCATCAGGTGCGCGAGCGAGAACACGTGGGTCATCCGGCAGGTGATCCACAGCTCCACCGGACGGTCCAGCTGCGGGCGGCCGGCCTCGTCCAGCCAGGCGAACCCGCCCGCGGGGTGCCGGGCACCCCGGCTGAAGGCGAGCAGCCGGTCCCCCTCGGCCTCGAGCCAGCGGGCGTGCGCGGGCGAGGCGACGGCGGTCCTCACGCGCCCAGCTTCGAGTAGCGCTCGCCGACCCGGTAGGTCGCCACGGCGAGGGTGGAGTCGCTCTGCCCGTAGTAGGCGAACCAGGTGTCCTTGAAGTGCACCAGCCCCTCCACGAACGTCACGTTGGAGACCAGCCCGTTCAGGTCCTCGTAGGTCGACGGCTCCAGCCACGGACGGTTCATCTGCGCCAGGACCGTGGTGGGGTCGGCCGGGTCGAACAGCAGCTGCCCGCACGTGTAGCGCACCGAGCCGTCGGGGTTCTTCACCGCGGCGTTGTGGAGCAGCAGGATCAGGCCGTTGTTGGTGATGACCGGCTGCGGGCCCACCTCCACCAGGAACTCGCCGAACGTGCCCGGCGCGGTGGGGACCATCAGCGGCTCGTCGTTGGAGCAGGGGGTCCAGTGCACCAGGTCCTCCGACCAGGCGTACCAGATCGAGCCCTCGCCGAAGTACATCAGGTAGCGCCCGTCGATCGGCACCGGCAGGATCGCTCCGGCCTTGCTCCACGGGGCGTCCTGGCCGTTGCCCTGGGGCAGGAAGGTGTTGAACTCCGGGAACAGCGGGCCGTGCTTCTCCCACGTGAACAGGTCCGTGGAGGTCGCCAGGCACAGCTGGGCGGACTTCCGGTCCCAGCCCGTGTAGGTCAGGTAGTAGGTCCCGTCGATCTCGGTGACCCGTGGGTCCTCGGCACCGAACTCCTCGTAGGGCTCGGTCGGCGAGAGCACCGGGTCCGGGTGCCGCCGGAAGTGGATGCCGTCGTCGCTGGTGGCCAGCCCCACGTGCGACACGATGTCGTCGGCGTGGGCGCGGTAGAGCAGGACCACCTGGCCGTCCTTGACCACCGCGGCCGGGTTGTAGACGCTTGCCGACTCCCAGCCGTCGCCCTGCGGCTTCAGGATGGGGTTCTGCGCGTAGGGGGTGAACGGCCCCAGGGGGAACTCGGCGTGCGGGTTGACGTGAGTAGACATGTCTCCTCGTTCTTCTTCTCAGTACGCCGGCGGGTGGGCCGGCGCGTGGGTCAGGTCGTGGGTCAGCGGCGCACCAGGACGAAGCCACCCGCAGGGACAGTCACTGACACGGTGGACGCCTTGGAAATGCTGCTGTCGACAAGCACACCGCGGCCGTCGTAGGCGTGCACTCGAGCGGAGCCGGTCCCGGCCACGCGCACCTGGGCTCGTTCCGCCTTCGAGGAGGCGCTGCGGAGCAGCGCGGTGCCGTGACCGTCGCCGCGCAGAGCCAGGCGGGAGACGAGCGGCTCGATCATCAACGCGTCCAGCCGTGCCGGATCGCCGTCGACGGTCGCGCTCGTTGCGGTCACTTCGGTGGCGCCAGCGGGCAGCAGTTCGGGCAGGGTCACCGGAAGCAGCGCCCCAGGTGCAGGCGAGCCACCCTGCGCGCCGATGTCGCCGGAGTCGGCGGTGCCCAGAATCTTCTCGTCCTCACGGAACGTGGTCACTGCCTGGCTGCCGGGTCGGAGGTCGATGACCGGCAGGACCAGGGAACGATCGTGCGGGGGCAGGGCGATCGTGGTCGAGCCGCCGTCACCGAGCGAGGCATACCCCGATCCGCCGAAGAGCGACTCACCCGTCCACAGCGAGTCCGGGGTCGCGGCCGAAGCGTCCCCCTGCACGTCTCCGTCCTCCGCCTGGAGGGTGAGGGTCCCCTGGCGTTCCTGGATCTGCGCGGTCCGCGCGAGCTGCGCGATGTCCTTGTTCTCGTCGAGAAGCAGCATCGACAGCAGTCCGTGGATCGTGGACTCGGCCCCCGAGTTCCGGTTGATGTCCCCGGAGCCGGAGATCCCGTCGAAGGTGCGGCCGGTGGCGGGGTCGTACATCGGCTCACCAGCGGGGTTGGCCCCGAAGTACCAGGCCGCCACGATGCCGGCGAGGGCGCGTGCTGCGTCCCGGCCGGTCGCCTCGGCGGTCGCCACCAGCGACTGGAGGCGCGAGTCGGCGCCGTACGCGATCTGCGATGCGTCGCCGCGGGTCGGCAGCCGCCCGTTGTCCGGGCCGCCCGACGTGAGCAGCCACGGGTCGAACGTGAACGAGTCGCTGACCGCGCCGTCGGCGAGCTCGGCGTCACCGAGCGAGGTCGACGCCTTGGCGAGTGCGGCGGGCATCTGCGAGCCCCAGCCGTGCCAGATCGACCGGGACAGCGCCCAGGGACGGACCGAACCGACCGGCCACGTCCGCGCGTCACCACCGGTCAGCTCGGCGATGCCCTCGCTGAGCTGGGCCAGCGCGGTGCGGGCCTCGGGGGAGCCGCCGGCGTCGACGTAGGCGGCGAGCCCGAGCACGGCCTCGGCGGAGGCGTCGGCTCCGTCTGCGATCAGCCACGCCGGGGTCGGCTCGCCGTCGATGTCCAGGTGCTCGCCGTACGCATCGAGGACCTGCCGGTCGACGGCGTTCACGGCGAGGTCGAGACGCTCCTCGAGGAAGGTCGCGAACTGCGGGTCCGCCGTCTTGAAGGCGGCGTACCCCTCACCCAGTGCCCAGATGGTGCGCGCCAGCCAGTAGGAGGCATCGCTGTCGGACGGGTCCGGGTACTCGACCGGCTCGGCGCTCGGGTTCAGCGTGCCGTCGGGCTGCATCCAGAGCACGACGTTGCCGGCGTTCGGTCCGGTCACGGTCTGCAGGTACGCGACGCCGCGCAGCATCTGGTACGCCGCCCGCCGGCTGGCCGCCGAGCCGGTCTCCTGCCAGTGCCGCAGGTAGACCACGGCGGCGCGCGTCATGTCGTCGGCGTTGAACGCCCCCTGCCCCCAGGTGTCGCTCTCCGCGTCGTACGAGCCGCCGCCCACGTGCCGGTAGCTGCCGTCGGAGTTCGGCTCGGCGTACGTCCACAGCGTGCCGATCGCAGGCTCCTCGGCCAGCCGGTAGGTGGTGTGGCCCTCCTGCGCGGGCGGGGTCACCTCCACGGACAACCAGTCGAGGTGGTCCAGGTTCGTCAGCGTCGTCTGGCTCGTCCGGGCGGCCGGCGTCGCCACGGAGGGCAACGCGGTCACCAGGACGGCAAGTCCGGTGAGCAGGGCGGCGAGCGCCGCGACGGGTCGGTTCATGGTGCGAGTCCTCGAATCGGAGTTGGTCATCCCTTCACCCCCGACCCGATGTCGGAGGCGGTGAAGTGCTTCTGGAAGGCGACGAACAGGGCCACGGCGGGGGCCGCGAGCACGACCGCACCCGCGAGGATCGCCCCGTAGGGGTTGGCGGCACGACCGGCGACGTTGCTGATGTAGTTGGCCAGCGACACGGCCAGCGGCTGCATGGAGGCCTCCTTGGTCACCAGGAACGGCCACAAGAACTCGTTCCAGGGCCCGATGAACGTGATCAGGGTTGCGGTCAGCAGGGCGGGACGCACCAGCGGGAGCGCGATCGACCGGAGGATCCGGAGCTCGCCGGCACCGTCCATCCGGGCCGCCTGGAACAGCTCTTCGGGCAGCTGGAGGAAGAACTGTCGGAACAGGAAGACCGCGGTGGAGTTGACCGCGAAGGGCAGGATCATGCCGAGGTAGCTGTCGGCGAGTCCGTAGCTGCGGACGATCATGATGTAGATCGGGATGATCAGCAGCTGGAACGGGATGATCTGCACCAGCAGCATCACCGCGAACAGGGTGCCCTGTCCACGAAAGTGCAGCCGGGCGAGGGCGTAGCCGGCCAGCACCCCGAAGACGAGCGTGCCCAGGATGACGCCGCCGGTGAAGATCCCCGAGTTCACCAGCGACTGCAGCAGGTTCACCCGGTCGTTGATCTGGGCGTAGTTGTCGAGGGTCAGCCCGCTGGTCGGGAAGATCCCGCCGAGCGAGGTGTCGGGATCCTGCGCCAGCGAGCTGACCAGCATGTAGTAGAAGGGGAAGAGGAACATCAGGGCGCCGGCGAACAGCACCACAGCTCGGGCGATGCGGCTCATGTCAGTCCCTCTCCAGGAGCTTCTTGTTCACCAGCGCGATGAGCAGCACGGCGACCACCAGCAGCACTCCGATCGCGGAGGCGATGTCGGGGCTGCCTTGCTCGATGCCCTTCTGGTACATCACCAGCACGGGTGACGTGGAGGCGCCGTTCGGGCCACCGCCGTTGGTGAGCAGGTAGGGCTCGGTGAAGAGGTTCGCTCCGGTGATGATGGCCAGGATGAGCACCAGCGTGGTGGCCGGTCGGACGCCCGGCACGGTGACGTGCCAGAACGCCGCCACCCGGCCGGCGCCATCGCTCGCCGCGGACTCGTAGAGCTCCTTCGGCACGTTCTGGAGCGCCGCAAGGTAGAGCAGGACGAAGAGACCGAGCTGCTTCCAGGTGACGAAGACCGCGATCAACGGCATCGCCAGTGACCCGTTGACCAGCCAGGACGGGTCCGGCGCCAGCGGGCCGAGGAGCTTGTTCACCATGCCGGACTGGCTGAACAGGAAGAGCCAGACCGAGACCAGGGCCACGCTGGCGGTGACGTAGGGAACGAAGTAGGCAACCCGCAGGAACCCCCGGCCCCGGATGGCGCCGTTGAGCGCGGACGCCAGGACCAGCGAGATGACGACGGTCAGCGGCACGTTGATGACGAGGAACTCGACGACGTTGAGGAACGACTCCCGCACCGCGGGGTCACCCAGCACCGTCTTGTAGTTGTCCAGACCCACGAACGGCCGGTCGACCTGCGCACCCGGTGCGGCGAAGAAGTAGTCGTGGAAGCTGATCCACACCGCGAGCCCCAGGGGGTACGCGAACACGGCGGCCAGGAAGACGGCGTACGGCGCAGCGAACACGATCCCCAGCGGCTGACGACCCAACAGGGTCGTCAGCCGCGAGCGCGACCGGGCCGGGACTTGCCGTGCCCCGGCCTCGGTCTCGGGTTCCGTCGTCAACGTCATCGGGCTCGGATCAGGACTGACCGGCGAGCTCGGACGACTCCTCGGCGGCCTGTGTCAGGGCTTCGTCGACCGAGACCTCGCCGAAGATGACCGACGCGGCGTACTGGTCACGGAACGCCTGCCAGATCGCGATCGAGTTCGGCACGTTCGGCACCTCGACGGTGCGCGATGCCTGGTCGGCGAACGTGGAGTACTCCGGCTTCTCCTCGAAGTAGTCGGGGTAGGTGCTCTCCAGGTCGGTGCGCAGCGGCATCTGGCCGGTCATCTCGAGCAGCTTGCCGTCCTGCTCCTCGCTGGTCGCGAACTTGAGCACCTCGAATGCGGTGCCCTGGTTGTCGCAGGCGGAGTAGAGGCCGATGTTCTTCGCGTCGGAGAAGGTGTAGGTCTCCTCGGGCGCAGTCCCCTGCGAGGTCGGCACCGGAGCGGCGCCCCAGTCGACGGACTCGCCGTAGACCGAGATCGCCCACGGACCGACGATCGACATCGCGGCCTTCTGGTCGGCGAAGGAGTCGCCGTTGTACTTCTCCTTCTGCGCGTACCCCTCGTCGTACATGGTGGCCCAGAAGTCCGCGACCGCCTGGCCCTGCTCGGAGTCGAAGGTCGCCTCCCCGTCCTCGATGAGCTGCTGTCCACCGGTCTCGGCCGCGTACAGCGGGTAGAAGTCGAACCAGGACTGGAAGAACTCGCTGCTCGGAGCCGGCCAGATCGCGGCGTCGGCGGCGCCACTGTCGACGATCTTCTTCGACGTGGCGAGGAACTCGTCGTACGTGCTCAGCGGCGGGTTCTCCGGGTCGACGCCGGCCTTCTCCATGATGTCCTTGTTGTAGAAGATCATCACCGGGTTGGACTTCCACGGGAGCTGGAAGTACTGCCCGTCCGGGGATGCGTACTGCTCGGCGACGTCGCCGCTGCGCGACTCGACGTGGTCGGTGCCGCCCTCGAAGCTGTCGAGCGCCACCAGGCCGCCCTGCTTCTGGAACTGCGGCACCGCGGCCGGGGAGGTGTTGAACACCAGGCAGGGCGCGTTGCCGGCGGTGATGGCCGCGCCGATGACCTCCTCGGAGGTCTTTCCCGCCGGGATCTCCTGGGCGGTGACCTTCTGGTCGGGGTTCTCGGCGTTCCACGCCTCGACCATCTGCTTGCCCCAGGCGATCTCCTCGGGGTTGTTCGAGAGCCAGACCTTGATCGGTCCGGTGGAGGTGGTGGCCCCCGCTTCGCCCGAGTCGCCGCCGCATGCAGCCGTCATCCCGAGTGCCAGCAGGGTCACCGTGGCGGTGGCGACCTTCGATCTCATGGGTTCTCCGTTTCGTCGTGTGTCGAGGTGCGGGTGGGCCAGGGGGGTCAGCGCGGGACCGGGCCGGTGGAGCCGCGCACGACCAGCTCGGGGGACGGCAGGGGGAAGGGGGTGGGCTCGCGTCCGTCGACCAGCTCCAGGAGCCGGCGGGCCGCGGCCCGGCCCCACCCGATGACGTCGGTGCTCACCGAGGTGAGCGGCGGCTGCACGTGCGCGGCGAGCTCGGTGTCCTCGTAGCCGGTGATCGACAGCCGCCCCGGCACGGCGAGGCCGCTGCCGGTGGCGACCGCGAGGCCGGCGATGGCCATCAGGTCGTTGGCGTAGACGATCGCGGTCGGCGGCCGGTCGGCCGCGAGCAGCGTGCGGGTGGCCTCAGCACCCGCCTCCGCGGAGAAGTCCGTCTCGACGCACGGCCCTTCGGGGAGGCCGGCTGCGGCGAGAGCGGCGGACCAGGCCTGGCGGCGGGAGCGGCCGTGCACCATCGTCGCGGGGCCGGAGACGTGGGCGATGACGGTGTGACCGAGGGCCAGCAGGTGCTCGACGGCCGCGGTCACGCCCGGTCCGTCGTCGACCCCGACGGCGGGCCAGAACGCCTCGCCGAGGGCCGGGCCCACCACGACGGCGGGCAGACCGAGCTCGGCGAGCAGGGCGGGTCGCGGGTCGTCGACGTGCAGGTCGGTGACGAAGACACCGTCCACGCGCCCGCCCTCGGCCAGGCGCCGGTAGCTCTCGTGCTCGACGTCGTGCTCCGGGACGACCTGGAGCAGCAGCGCGTAGCCGTGCTGGGTGAGCTCGCTCTCCACGCCGGCGATGAACGACGGGAAGAACGGGTCCGCGCGCAGCGTCTCGGGGGGCCGCGCCATCACCAGCCCGACCGCGAGGGCCCGGGACACCGACAGCGCGCGGGCCCGCGAGCTCGGCGTCCAGCCGAGGCTGCGGGCGGTGCTGAGGATGCGCTCCCGGGTCTCCGGGGCCAGCCCGGGACGGTTGTTGAACGCGAACGAGACCGCGCCCTTCGACACGCCCGCGGCGCGGGCGACGTCGTTGATGGTGGGCCGGCTCACCCGCCCGACTAAACCGGTTTAGGACCGGGGTGTCAAGGGTCACAGGTTCCGGACCGATGGGTGCTACATCTCCTCGTGGGAGTCGGGGTCGCCGCCGAAGAGCCGGCCGTCGTGGCGCCCCAGCCCGGTGATGGCGGCCATCTCGTCGGCGTCGAGCTCGAAGCCGTCGAGGTCCAGGTTCTGCCGCTGCCGCTCCGGGTCGGCGGACTTCGGGATCGGCAGGGTGCCGAGCTGCAGGTGCCAGCGCAGGATGACCTGTCCGGGGGTGACGCCGTGCCGCTCGGCGGCGCCGGCGACCGGCGGCTCGGCGAACGGGGCCTGCCGCTTGCCCATCGGGCTCCACGCCTCGGTGCGGATCCCCAGCCGCTCGTGGACCGACCGCATCTCCTCCTGCGGGAAGTACGGGTGCAGCTCGATCTGGTTGACCGCCGGGGTGACGCCGGTGTCGTCGATGATCCGCTGCAGGTGCGCCTCGGTGAAGTTCGAGACCCCGACCGACCGGACCAGGCCGCGCTCGCGCAGGTCGACGAGCGCCCGCCACGCCTCGACGTACCTGCCCACGCGCGGGTTGGGCCAGTGGATGAGGTGCAGGTCGAGGTGGTCGAGCCCCAGGGTGCGCAGCGACTCCTCGGTGCTGGCGACGGCATCGTCGTACCCGTGGTGCCGGCCCGGGATCTTGCTGGTCACGCGCACCTCGTCGCGGGGCACGCCGGAGCGGCGCAGCGCCTGCCCGACCTCGGCCTCGTTGCCGTAGTTGACGGCGGTGTCGAGCAGCCGGTAGCCGACCTCGAGCGCGCTGGTGATCGCCGCGACACCCTCGTCGCCGGTGAGCGGGTAGGTGCCGAACCCGATGGCGGGGAGGGTGTGTCCGTCGTTGAGCGTGTACGTCGTGGGCATGCGGCCACCGTACGGCGCTACCGGCACCGGAGGCCGGGGTCGGACTCAGAGCTCGGACTGGATCCCGGCCAGGAGCTGGCCGGCCATGACGATCCGCTGCACCTGGTGGGTGCCACGTCGTGCGGAACACCGACAACCTGCTCGCCGGTCGCTCGCGGCTCAGAGCGTGGCCGCAGCCGGCAGGTCGTCCGGATCGGCTCTGGCCCCGGGGAGGTCGGGGGGCAGCGCCGCCACTTGCTCCACGCACCACGGGCTGACCTCGCGGCGCCCGGCCAGCACGTCCTCACGGAAGTCCGACCACGGCACCCAGTCGGTGGCGTCGACCTCATCAGGATCCGGCCGGGCTTCCTCGGGCCGCTCGCAGGTCGCGACCAGCACCGGGCACATCTCGTTCTCGACGGTGCCGTCGGCCATCACGGCGCGGTAGCGGAACGCCGGCAGCACCAGCCGGACGTCGCTCACCCGCAGGCCGAGCTCCTGCTCGACGCGCCGGCCCACGGCCTCCCCCAGCGGCTCGTCGGGCGCCGGGTGGCCGCAGCAGCTGTTGGTCCACACGCCCGGCCAGGTCCGCTTGGTCTCCGCGCGCCGGGTGAGCAGCAGCCGGCCGCCGGCGTCGAGGACGTAGCAGGAGAAGGCCAGGTGGAGCGGGGTGTCGCGGTGATGCACCTCGCTCTTGGGGATCGTGCCGGTGGCGCGGCCCGCTTCGTCGAGCAGCACCACCAGCTCGGGTACCCGACTGACCTGCCCGTTCATGCCGGCCTCGCCAGCTGGTCGACCGCGGCGCCGAAGACGCGTGGCAGCCTCGCGGCCGCTCCGACAAGGTGACGGCGCACGGCGGGGACCTGGCTGGCGGTCAGCAGCCCCGTTGTCAAGAGGTCGTGGCGACGACGCAGCCGCCGCCAGTCGGCCTCGTAGCGCACGGGGTCGCCCGCGGCGATCGCAGCGACCGCCGCCCGCGCCTGGCCGAGGCCGATCGCGATCCCCTCGCCGGTCAGCGCGTCGACGTAGCCGGCGGCATCGCCAACCAGGAGCACGCGTCCGGCGACCCGGCGCCGGGCGCGCTGACGCAGCGGACCGGCACCGCGCACCGGCGACCACTCCCGGGCGCCCAGTTGCTCGAGGAGCCGAGGGAACTGGCGAAGCAGGTCGGGCATCGGCGCCCGGTCGGTGCTGAGCACCGCCACCCCGACCAGGTCCTGGGAGACTGGGGTGACATAGGCCTCGGCCGAGCACGCCCAGTGCACCTCGACGAATCCCGTCCATGGGGCCACGGCGACGTGGGTCCGCAGCCCGTAGCGGCGACGCCGGAGCCGAGGTGCGTCAAGGCCGAGCATCCTTCTGATCGGTGAGTGCAGGCCGTCAGCGGCGACGAGGTGGCGGCAGCGCTCACCGTCGACGAGGAGATGGTCGCCGCGGTCGACCACCGCGCGCACCGTTCGCTCCGCGACCTCGATACCCGCTGTCGACACCGCGTCGCGGAGTGCGGCGTGCAGCGCAGTACGCCGCACACCCAGGCCCGGGCCGACGGAGAACTCCGCCTCGACCCGGTGGTGCGCGTCGAGGTAGCGGATGCCGTCGATCCGGTGACCGCCCAGACGGACGTCGAGGTCGGCCAGCGCCTGGACGGCCGAGGGCATCAGCCCCTCTCCGCAGGCCTTGTCGATCACGCCCGGACGGCGCTCGCACACCGCGACGTCGAGGCCGGCGCGGGCGGCGTACAGCGCGGTCGCGAGGCCCACCGGACCGCCGCCGGCGACGAGCAGGTCACGCATCGACCGGGCCTCCTCCCGGCAGGGCCGCGAGCGCGGTGTTCTCGACCCGAAGCCGGACCGAGAGCACGGCGGCGTTGGCGAGGGTGAACCCGAGGGCGGTCATCCACGCCGCGTGGACCAGCGGCAGCGCGATCCCCTCGACGACCACCGCCACGTAGTTGGGATGGGCGAACAACCGGTAGGGGCCCGAGCGCACCGGCGCCAGCCCCGGCACCACGATCACCCGGGTGTTCCACCGCGGCCCGAGCGTGGCGATGCACCACCAGCGCAACGCCTGCGAGCCGAGGACCAGTCCGAACATCGTCCAGGCCATCGCGGGCACCACATCGGGCCGCCGGACCCAGGCCTCCACGAGCATCGCCACCAGGAAGCCCGTGTGCAGCACCACCATCACGGGGTAGTGGCCGCGGCCGGTCTCCACGCCGCCGCGGGCGAAGCTCCAAGCTGCGTTGCGTTTCGACACGACCAGCTCGGCCAGCCGCTCCAGCGCCACCAGGCCGACCAGGACCGTGAACACGGTCAGGCCTGTCACTGCTGCGGCCCCGTGGCCCGCAGCAGCACCAGCTCCGAGCAGAAGCCTGGTCCCATCGCCATCAGCACTCCGAAGCTGCCCGGGGTCGGAGGCCGCTCCCTGAGCGTGTCCGCGAGCACGTGCAGCACCGACGCGGAGGAGAGGTTGCCGATCCTCGCCAGCGACTCGCGGGTGAGAGCCAGCGCCTCCTCCGTGATGCCGAGGGCGTCGCGGACGGCCTCGATCACCTTGGGTCCGCCGGGGTGGCAGACCCACCAGCCGATGTCGTCGCGGGTCAGGCCGTGGTCGGCCAGGAAGCCGTCGACGTCCTCGCGGATGTAGCGACCGACGATGGTCGGCACCTGGGCGTCCAGCACGATGGACAGGCCACGGTGGCTCACGTCGAAACCCATGGTGCGCTCACTGTCGGGGTAGAGCCGGCTGCGGGTGTCGAGCACCTCGACCGGCCCGCCGCGACCCGGGCCGCGGGCGATCACCGCGGCGGCGCCGTCGCCGAAGAGCCCGCTCGCGACCAGGTTGGGCACCGAGGTGTCGTCGCGCTGCACGGTCAGGGAGCACAGCTCGACCGTCACCAGCGCCGCGACGTGGTCGGGGTGGCCCTGCAGGTAGTCGTTGAGCCGGGCGACCCCGGCCGCCCCGGCGACGCAGCCCAGGCCGACCATCGGCACCCGGCGCACGTCGGGCCGCAGCCCCAGCGCGGTGACGATGCGGGCGTCCAAGGAGGGCACCGCCAGCCCGGTGACCGTGGCGCAGAACAGCTGGTCGACGTCGCTGGGGGTGAGGTCGGCCGCCTTGAGCGCGTCCTCGAGAGCCTGTGCGCCCAGGGCGACGGCGTGCTCGATGAACAAGTCGTTGGCCTGTCCGAAGTCCTGGAGGCCGGCGTACTCGGTGATCGGCAGCACCAGGTTGCGATGCTCCACCCCGGCGTTGGCGTGGAAGCGGCGGAGCACCCCCAGGTCGAGGTCCCCCCGGGCGATCACCGTCGCGAAGGCCTCGGTGATCTCCGCCTGCGAGTGACGGTGTGGTGGCAGCGCGCCGCGTACAGACACGATCTCCATGGGGTCCTTCCTCAGCCTCGTACGAGTCCTGCAGACAGGCCGGCGGCCAGACGGGGGGTGATGCGTCCGTCACCGAGTCCCAGCTCGACCAGCGCGTCGAACGTGCGTTGGTCGCGGGCAGCGGCGGTGATGCCCGCGCCGATCACCGCCGGGCGGCGGCAGAGCCGGGCGGCGAGCCAGGTGTGGTGGAGGTGGCCGTCGAGCAGCTGCCGGACGGATCGACGGTGGCGGGCACCGGCCGTCGCTGGTGCGCCCTCCGCGAGTGCCTCCGCCGCGGCGCGTCCGGCGGCCGCGCCCGTGGCCACGGCGTAGTAGATGCCCTCGCCGGTCATCGGGTTGACCAGCCCCGCGGCGTCACCGGCCAGCAGCACGGCGCCGTCGGGCTGGTCGCGCCCCCAGCGCCAGCCGGAGAGTGGCAGCTGGTGGCCCCGCCAGCTCGTCCCGCCCTCGACCGCTCCCGGCAGCAGCTGCTCCAGCTGCTCGAGGAGCAGCGCCCGGCTGGGCGGCTCGCCCAGGCCGATGAGCTCGCCGTAGCCGACGTTGGACCAGCCGTCGCCGCGGTCGAAGGACCAGGCGTAGGACGGCTGTCGGCGCTCGCCGTAGCGGATCAGCTGGCGGCCCCGCCGGTCCTCGCGGGTCGGCGCGTAGCCACGGATCGCCAGCGCGCGGCGGCCGGACCGGCCCAGGCCGAGCGACGTGCGGACCGCCGAGTGGGCGCCGTCGGCGCCGATGACGACCGTGGCCCGGAGCGCGCCGTCGACCACGAGCCCGTCCCCGTCGCGCTCGACGCTGCGGACGCGCTGGTGGCGCAGTGCCGCGCCCGCGGCCACGGCGTGGTCGGCGAGCCGACGGTCGAAGACCTCGCGGGGGATCACCCACACCGGCCGGGACATCCGGCCGGCGACGCCTCGGCTGCGGCGCGAGAGCTCGAGCCACTGCAGCGGGGTCCACCCGGCGACCACGTCGGAGGCGCCCAGCGGTGTCAGCACGTCGAGCACGTGCGGGGCGATGCCGTCGCCACAGCTCTTGTCCCGCGGGAACTGGTCGCGGTCCAGGAGTACCACGCGGGCGTCCGGGTCCGCGCGCAGCACGGCCAGGGCGGCCACCGAGCCGGCCGGCCCGGCACCGACGACAGCGACGTCCCAGACGTCGTCGTCGCTCACCGCGCCACCCCCAGCAGGGCCACGGCCACCACCGCAATGCCGATCGCCGCGCGGAAGGGTGTGCGGCCGCGGGTGAGCAGCGCCAACCCCGCCAGGCCGGCGGTGACGGGGAGCAGCGCGGCGAGCGCGGGGCCGGGCACTGCCGCCCCTAGCGCGATCACGGCCGTGGCACCGGCCAGCACGGCCACGGCGAGGGGCGGCGTCCAGCGTTCGCCGAGGCGGTGCGGCAGACCGCTGACACCCGTCGCCCGGTCGTCGCCGAGGTCGGGCAGCGCGTTGAGCAGGTGCGCCCCGACGCCGAGCAGGGCACCCGCCGCGGGCAGCCAGGCAGGGGGCAGCCCGGCCCCGGGGTCGGCGAGCACGACGAAGACGGGCAGGCCGCCGAACGCCACGGCGTACGGCAGCCACGACAGCACCGTCGACTTCAGGCCCGCGTTGTAGGCCCAGCCGCACGCCACGCCGGTCAGGTGCACGACGCCGGCCAGGAGACCGCACGCCAGGGACAGCACCACGGTTGCGGCCGCAGCGACCGCGCAGGCGACCCGGGCGGTCCGGACCGGTAGCTCGCCGGTGGCCAGCGGCTTGTCGGCGCGGGCGACGCTGCGGTCGCGGTCCCGGTCCACCAGGTCGTTCGACCAGCCGATGGAGAGCTGGCCGGTCAGCACCGCGGCGGTGACCAGCGCGATCCGTCCCGGCTGGAGGCCGGTCGCGCCGGCGTACGCGGCGACGAGGAGGGTGACCGCCATCGTGGGCCCGATGTGGGCCGCGCGCACCAGCGCCGGGAGCTGGCGCGGCCGCGGTGTCCGGCTCGTGCTCGGTCGATCGACGCAAGGCGCGGTCGCGCCCCAGCGGCGACGCGGCGGTCGCGCGAGCGGGGAGGACGCGGGCGGCATTGCCACGACCCTACGGGACCGGGTGACACCCGCCCGCTCGACTTTGCAGGTCGACCCGGGCCGGCCGGGGGGGAGGTCGCGAGCCCGCTCGCTCCGTCTCCCCTTCCGGGCCGCGGCGATGGCGTTGTGGTGGGGGCGCGGCCGAACCGCGCGCGCCCTCCGGGACGATGGACCACCGATCCCCGGAGGGAACCACCGTGCGCGGCATCCTCGTCAACTTGCGGGCCACCCCGCCCATGCGCAAGACGAAGGTCATGGAGGACCTACGCGATGTGCTCGCCGTTGACCCCACATGGGTCGCCTGGAACGAGCTCGGGAAGCACGCCCGATACCGCGCCTGGCTGGTCGAGGTGTACCCCGACACCGAGTGGCTGCACCTGTTCCTCGACGCTCGCAACATCGTGTCGCTGCGCAGAGACCGCTACGAGGTAGTCGGCAAGGCGTCCCAGCTGCTCCACGAGGGCCTGGCCGGGGTCAACCCCGCACGCTTCAACAACGTCGTGTTCGTGCGCGACCGGATCACCGGCGCCCTCTTCGCAATCCTCAACGCGCACCTCGCCAACGGCGCGTTCAACCGCAAGCACCTGGCGACCCGCTGGTGGCGGCGTCTCGCGCACCACAAGGGCCTTTCCGGGATCACCGAGACCGCGGAGCTGTGCCACGCCCTCGGTGTCTCCTGTATCGGCGTGGGGGACTACAACCAGGACGTGACTCCCGACCTGCACGCGGGCATGGTGTGGCTGTTCAACAAGGGCCTGATGAAGATGTGGCTGCTCGAAGCGCCGGACGGGGCGACGTTCGAGAACGTCGAGACCCGCAGCATCCCGAAGAAGGCGCTGCATACCGACAAGCCCGCGCACATCGTCGAGTGTGACGTGGAGCCCGCGGCGACCGCCTGACCGGCAGGTGCGACGCCTGCAGATCGCGGGCCGGGACCGTCGCGCGATCAGGCCGGCTGGGTCCCGATGGCGGGCTGGGTGTTCGCAGGTGGGGCGCACTCGGGTGCGGTGCGGGCGGGTCAGGTCGGCCCGCACGTCGAGCGAGTGGTCGGGCGGCAGGTGGTGCAGGTCAGAGTTGCGACTGGATCCCCGCAAGGAGCTGCCGCGCCATCACGATCCGCTGCACCTGGTTGGTGCCCTCGTAGATCTGGGTGATCTTGGCGTCGCGCATCATTCGCTCGACCGGGTAGTCGCGGGTGAAGCCGTAGCCGCCGAGCACCTGGACCGCGTCGACGGTGACCTGCATCGCGGTGTCGGAGGCGAAGCACTTCGCCGCCGCGCCGAAGAAGGTCAGGTCCTGGTCGCCGCGCTCGGATCGGCCGGCCGCGGCGTAGGTCAGCTGGCGCGCCGCCTCGATCTTCATGCCCATGTCGGCGAGCAGGAACTGCAGGCCCTGGAAGTCGGCGATCGGCTTGCCGAACTGCTGCCGCTCCTTCGCGTAGGCCAGGGCATGGTCGAGCGCGCCCTGCGCGATGCCGACCGCCTGTGCCGCGATCGTGACCCGGGTGTGGTCGAGGACCTGCATCGCGGTCGCGAAGCCGGAGCCCTCGGCGCCGATCATCCGGTCGGCGGGGATGCGCACCTTGTCGAGGTAGACCTCGCGCGTCGGGGAGCCCTTGATGCCGAGCTTCTTCTCGGGGGCCCCGAAGGAGACGCCCTCATCGGACTTCTCCACCACGAAGGCGGAGATGCCGGCGCCCTTCCTCGCCTCGATGTCGGTCACGGCGAACACGGTGTAGAACTCCGAGACGCCCGCGTTGGTGATCCACCGCTTCACGCCGTCGAGCACCCAGTGGTCGCCGTCGCGGACCGCGCGGGTGCGCATCGCCGCGGCGTCCGAGCCGGCCTCGGGCTCGGAGAGGCAGTAGGAGAACATCCCGTCGTTGGCGGCCAGCCGGGTGAGGTAGCGCTTGCGCAGGTCCTCCGACCCGGCCAGGACCAGCGGCATCGACCCCAGCTTGTTCACGGCCGGGATCAGCGAGGAGGAGGCGCAGGCCCGGGCGACCTCCTCGATGACGATGCAGGTGGCCAGCGCGTCGGCGCCCGCCCCGCCGTACTCCTCGGCCACGTGCGGGGCCGCGAAGTCACCGGCCGCGAGCGCGTCGTAGGACGCCTGCGGGAACTCGCCCGCCTCGTCGACCTGCGCCGCCGCGGGCGCCACCTTCGCGTCGCAGACCGCCCGGACGGCCTCGCGGACCGCCTGGTGCTCCTCCGACAGGGCGAACAACGGGTACTCGTTCATGCGACAAATCCTACTTCCGAGTAGCGTCCGGCCCCGCAGCCGGTCGGACCGCCGTGACCGCCGCTCGGGTTGGCCCTCGTGACGGACGGGTACGTTTGCGGGCATGAGCGATCGCACCCGTCGCCCCTGGCTGGATCCCGACCACATCCGCTTCATGCTCGAGTGCGACACGTGGGCGGTGGTCGGGCTCAGCGGCCGTCCCGACCGGACGGCCTACCGGATCGCCCGCTTCCTGCAGGAGCGCGGCATGCGCATCGTCCCGGTGCATCCGGACGCCGCCCCGGTCCTCGGCGAGACCGGCTACGCGTCGCTGGCCGACATCCCGTTCCCGGTCGACGTGGTCGACGTCTTCCGGCGCTTCGACGCGGCCGGGGAGTTCGCCGACCAGGCGGTAGCGATCGGCGCCCGGGCCGTGTGGTTCCAGCTCGGGGTCGTCGACGAGGCGGCCTACGAGCGCACGATCGCGTCCGGCCTGCGGATGGTGATGGACACCTGCCCTGCGATCGAGTGGCCGCGGCACGGGGAGTCCGCCGCGTGACGATCCCGTCGTACCCGGAGACCCGCCGCGACGACACCGCCGAGACGCTGCACGGGGTCCGGGTCCCGGATCCCTACCGCTGGCTGGAGGACCCCGACTCCGAGGACACCCGCGCGTGGGTCAAGGCGCAGAACGGGGTGACCCGCGCACACCTCGACACGCTCGCGTCCCGCCCCTGGTTCCACGCGCTGACCACCGCGATCGTGACCCGGCCGCGAGCGGGCACCCCCGACAAGGTCGGCAGCAGGTACGTCGTGACGCGCAACGACGGCACCCGCGAGCAGGACGTCCTCCACGTCGCGGACACGCTCGACCTGCTGCGCGACGAGCCGCGCGTGCTGCTGGACCCCAACACGTTCTCCGAGGACGGCACGTCGTCGCTCTTCGCCTACAGCGCCAGCAAGGACGGTTCCCTGCTCGCCTACCTGGTCAGCGACGGTGGCAGCGACTGGACCTCGGTGCGGGTGCTCGACCTCGCCTCGGGGCAGCATGCCGGGGAGACTCTCACCAACGTGAAGTTCAGCGAGGCGACCTGGCTGCCGGACCGGTCCTTCCTGTACCTGCACTACGAGGTCGAAGGAACCGGCTCGGGCACCGACGCCGGTGCGCTCCCCGGCGGGAGGCTCAGGCGGCACCGCGTGGGCACCCCCCAGAGCCAGGACGAGCTGGTGCTGGAGTTCCCGGACAACGACCGCCTCGTCGTCACGCCCGAGCTCTCGCACGACGGCCGTTGGCTGGTGGTGAGCATCCACGAGGGCACGTCCGAGAAGAACCGTCTCTGGGTGTACCCGGTCGGGGGTGACGAGCACGGCGCGGCGCTCGGGGCGCCCATGAAGGTGGTGGACGACGTCTCCGCGGCGTTCGACTTCGTCCGCACCGACGGCGACCATCTCTACCTGCGCACGGACCACGAGGCTCCGCTGGGCAAGGTGGTGCGTGTCGACCTCGCCGCCTTCCCCGACGCCGGCCTCGTGGCCGAGGACGTCGTGGCCGAGTCGGACGCCGCGCTCTGGCACGCCCAGGGTGCCGGCGACGAGATCCTCACGGTTCACCTGGTCGACGCGCAGCCGAGGATCGAGCGGCGTGGCCTCGACGGCGCGCACCTCGGTGCGCTGGCCGTCGACGGTGGCAAGGTCGTCGCGATCAACGCGGAGGCGGGCGACCCCGAGGTGTTCGTGGGGATGTCGTCGGTGACCTCGCCGCTGACCGCCTACCGCGTCGACCTGGCCGGCGGCTCCGTCCAGGAGCTCACGGGACTGGCGCCGGGCGAGAGCACCTGGCGACCACCGGCGGTCGTCACCGAGCGCCGACGCGCGTCCAGCCTCGACGCCACCGAGGTGCCGTACTTCCTCATCCACCGGGCCGACATCGACCTGGACGTGCCGCGACCCACGCTGCTCTACGGCTACGGCGGCTTCAACATCCCGGTGCTCGCGGAGTTCCGCGGCATCTTCGCGGGCTGGCTCGCCGCCGGCGGCGTGCTCGCGATCGCCAACCTGCGGGGCGGCAGCGAGTACGGCGCCGAGTGGCACGATGCCGGAAGACTGGCGGAGAAGCAGAACGTGTTCGACGACTTCGCCGCAGTGGCGGACCACCTGGTCGCCGAGGGGGTCACGACCCACGAGCAGCTGGCGCTGCAGGGCGGCAGCAACGGCGGCCTGCTCGTCGGCGCCCTCATCACGCAGCGTCCCGACATCTGCGGTGCCGCGCTGCCCGCGGTGGGCGTGCTGGACATGCTGCGCTTCCACCTGTTCACGATCGGCGGCGCATGGACCGCCGACTACGGCTCACCGGAGGACCCGAAGGCGTTCGCCGTGCTGCACGCCTACTCCCCGCTGCACAACGTCGAGGACGGCACGTCCTACCCGGCGACCCTCGTGCTCACCGGGGACCACGACGACCGGGTCGTGCCGGCGCACAGCTTCAAGTTCACGGCCGCCCTGCAACGAGCCCAGGCGGGCGACGCGCCGGTGCTCGCCCGCATCGAGACCTCGACCGGGCACGGGCTCGGCAAGCCCGCGTCGGTCGTCGCCGACGAGGCCGCCGACCTGCTGGCGTTCGCCGCGCAGCACACCGGCCTGACACCGGACGGGTGACCGAGCCCTACGGGTGATCGGGCCCCACGGGTGATCGAGCCTGTCGAGATCACTCGACTGGTCTCGACGGGCTCGACCACCCGGTCGAGGTCAGAACCCGAGCCGGCGGCCGGACTCGCCGCGGACGGCCTTGCCCTTCTCGCGCGCCGAGGCCGCGAGGTCGTCCTGGAACGACACCATCCGCTCCCGGAGCGCGTCGTCGGACGCGGCCAGGATCCGCACGGCCAGCAGACCGGCGTTGCGGGCGTTGCCGATCGCGACGGTGGCCACCGGCACGCCGGCGGGCATCTGCACGATCGAGAGCAGGGAGTCGAGCCCGTCGAGGTGCTTGAGCGGCACCGGCACCCCGATGACCGGCAGCGGCGTCACCGCCGCGAGCATGCCCGGCAGGTGGGCGGCTCCGCCGGCCCCGGCGACGATCACCGCCAGGCCGCGCTCGGCGGCGGTCTTGCCGTAGGCCAGCATCTCCTCGGCCATCCGGTGGGCCGAGACCACGTCGGCCTCGTAGGGCACGCCGAACTCGTCGAGCGCCTCCCCCGCGGCCTTCATCACGGGCCAGTCGGAGTCGGAGCCCATCACGATGCCGACGCGGGGGGTGCTGGCGTCGCCGGGTCGGTCGGTCATCTCGTCACTCGCTCTCGTCGCCGAGCTCGCCGCGGAACCACGCGGCGGCGTGGAGGGCCCGTTCGCGGACCTCCTCGAGGTCGTCGCCGTACGCCGTGACGTGACCGACCTTGCGGCCCGGCTTCACGTCCTTGCCGTAGAGGTGGACCTTGATCCGCGGGTCGCGCGCCATCACGTGCGGGTAGCCGGCGTAGAGGTCGCCCGCCAGCCGGGTGTCGTCCCCGCCGAGGATGTTCACCATCACCGTCCACGGCGCCCGCGCCCCCGGGGACCCGAGCGGCAGGTCCAGCACGGCCCGCAGGTGGTTCTCGAACTGCCCGGTCACCGCCCCGTCCATGCTCCAGTGGCCGGTGTTGTGCGGGCGCATCGCCAGCTCGTTGACCAGCACGCGACCGTCGCGGGTCTCGAACAGCTCGACGGCGAGGATGCCGGTGACGTCGAGCTCGGCCGCTACCTTCATCGCCACCTGCTGCGCCTCGACCGCGAGTCCGGCGGCGAGGTCGGGCGCGGGGGCGACCACCTCCCAGCAGATCCCGTCGCGCTGCACCGACTCGACCACCGGGTACGCCGCGACCTGACCGGACGGCGAGCGGGCGACCAGTGCGGAGAGCTCGCGCCGGAAGTCCACCTTCTCCTCGGCGAGGATCCGGACGCCGGTGCGCTCCGCCGTCCCGAACGCGTCGGCCGCCTCGTCCGCCGAGCCGACGACCCACACCCCCTTGCCGTCGTAGCCGCCGCGGGTGGTCTTGAGCACGACCGGGTAGCCGCCGACGGCGACGGCGAACCGGTCGACGTCGTCGCCGTCCTCCACGACCGCGTGCCGCGGGCACGGCACGTCGAGGGCGGTGAGCCGCTCCCGCATGACCGCCTTGTCCTGGGCGTGCACCAGGGCGTCCGGTCCGGGACGGCAGGCATGGCCCTCGGCGGTGAGCTGGTGCAGGTGCGCGGTCGGGACGTGCTCGTGGTCGAAGGTGACCACCGAGCAGCCGTCGGTGATCTTGCGGAGCGTCTCGAGGTCGCGGTAGTCCCCGACGAGCGTGTCGGCCACCACCTGCGCCGCGGACACGCCGGGGCCCTCGGCCAGCAGCCGCAGGGGAACGCCGAGCGGCACGGCCGCCTGCGCCATCATCCGCGCGAGCTGGCCGCCGCCGATGATCGCCACGGTGGGGGTGCTGCTCATGCCCGGACCCTATCGAGGCGCACGGGGCGCCGGTGACGCGACCGGGACGCGGACGGTGGCCCGGACCGCCGGGTCAGGACGCGGACTGGGCGACCGACTGGGTGACCGACTGGGCGACCGACTGGGACACCGACCGGACCGGCGGCACCGCGTCGTACACCGGGGGGTCCACCTCGAAGCGCAGGCCGCGCCCCCGGATCGTCGAGATCAGGGTGGGCTGCCGGGTGTCGTCGCCGAGCTTGCGCCGGACCCACCCGAGGTGGACGTCGATGGTCTTGGCGGAGGTCCAGAACGTGGTCTGCCACACCTCACGCATCAGCTCCTCGCGGGAGACGACCGTGCCGGCGCGGGCGATCAGGTAGCTGACCAGGTCGAACTCCTTGTTCGACATGCGGACCTCCACCCCGTCCCGCCAGACGCGGCGGGCCGCGAGATCGACGTCAACCCCCTGGACACTCATCATGACCGCAACGTTAAAGGGACAAATCGGACATCGTGGTCGGATCCGTCAGGTTGGCCCGAAATGACTACCCCGCTGTCTAGTCAATGCTGAACCGGCGAGTCCGCTCAGAGGCGGCGGACGGTCACCGGCTCGACGACGCCGAAACCTCGCAGCGGACGCGGCGGCAGCGGCCGCCACTCGTACCGGTCCTCGGGAAGAAGCGCCGCCGTCTCGCGGTCGGTGATGACCCGGTTGCGACGGGCCACGCCGGTCAGCCGTGCCGCGAGGTTCACCGGCGGCCCGAAGACGTCGCCGAGCCGCGTCACCACCGAGCCGGAGGCGATCCCGATGCGCACGTCGGGCAGCCGGGGGTCGTTGCCGATCACGTCGATGATCGACAGCGCGATGTCCATGCCGGTCGAGGGGTGCTCGGTGACGAACAGCACCGAGTCGCCGAGGGTCTTGATGATCCGGCCGTGCCGGGCGGCGACCACGTCCCCGCAGCGGGACTCGAAGACCTCGACCATGTCGCCGAGCCGGTCCTGGTCCATCTCGTTGGACAGCGCGGTGAACTGCACGAGGTCCGCGAAGCCGACGGTGACGTCGACGGTGTGCAGGTCCTCGTCGTTCGCGCCCAGCGCCTCGACGCGCGCCACCGCCGCGGCCAGGTGCCGGCGCCACGCGTAGACGAGCAGCCCCTCGAACGGCCCCCCGACCTGCTCGGCGAGCCGGATCGCGCTGCCGATGCGGCTGCCGGTGGCCTCCTCGCCGGACTCCAGCTGCTCCACGCGGGAGGTCAGCGTCGCCACCTGCCAGTCCGCCAGCCGGGCCACGGTCTGCCCGACGGCGCGGGTGAGGCGGATCGCGGTGTCGAAGTCGATGGCGCCGTGCTCGACGGTGTGCGCGACCGTGCTCAGCGCGGCCAGGTCGGCGTCGGTGAAGGCGGCACTGTCGCCCGCGTCGGGGAACCCGAGCGCCCGCCACAGCCGTCGCGCGTCCTCGACCGGGACGCCGGCGGCGGCCGCGACGTCCTCACTGGTGAGCCCGGGCGCGTCCCCGAGCATCGCCGCCTCGAGCCGTTCCCGGTCGACCGGGTCAGGTTCCGTCATCGGTCCGTTCGTGCTCCGGTTCGGAGAGCCGGTGCAGCTCCTCGGCCACCTGCATCTGCACGCGCTCGACGTGCGGGATGTCGTGCAGCAGCACCGTGCCGCTCTCGCTGGCGTCGGTGACCACGAGCGTGCCGCAGCCGAAGACCCGGTCCACGATCCCGATGTCGAAGTCCACGCCGCTGATCCGGTTGAGCGGGATGGTCCGGCCCTGCTTGGCGATGAAGCCGCTGCGCTTGACGAAGCGGCGGTTGGTGAAGGTGTAGGTGGTGGTCAGCCAGGCGACGAACGGCTTGACCACCCACCAGACGGCGACCGCCCCGGCCAGCCCCCACACCACGATCTGCACCAGGGGCTTGGCGCTCGACTCCGGCACGATCGTGGCGAGGAAGCCGGCCACCGCTGCCAGCACGATCAGCAGCAGGGCCGGCACCAGCAGCGCCTTCACGTGCGTGCGGGTGCTGACGACGATGTGCTCGCCCTCGTTGAGGAGCCGGCTCGGGAAGGACACGCGTCGATCATGGCACGCGTCGGATCACCGCGGACGCACGTGGACCACGTCTCCGGCGCCCAGCGCGGTCGTGCCGTGGGCGCCGCGCACCAGCAGCCGCCCGTCGGCGTCCACCGCGACGGCCTCGCCCTCGAGGTCCTCGCCGGTGGGCAGCCGGACGCGCACGGCGCGGCCCACGGTGCTGCACATCCGCGTGTACGCCGAGTGCAGGCCGCCGGTCGCGTCGCCGTCGGCCGCCCGCCAGGCGTCGTAGGCCCCGCCGAGGGCCTCGAGCACCGCGGCGAGCAGGGCGACCCGGTCCACCGGTGTCCCGTCGCCGGCCCGCTCGAGCGAGGTGGCCGTCGGGACCGGGAGCTCCTGCGGGGTCTGCGAGACGTTGAGCCCGACCCCCACGACCGCACCCGCCCCGTGCGGGCTCTCCACCCGTTCGACGAGGATGCCGGCCAGCTTGCGCTCCCCGGCGAGCACGTCGTTGGGCCACTTCAGGACGGCGTCGACCCCCGCGGTGCGGCGTACCGCCTCCGCCACCGCGACGCCGGTGAGCAGCGGCAGCCACGGCCACCGCGCGACCGGGGCCCGGTCCGGGACCAGCAGCACCGAGAAGGTCAGCGCGGCGCCGGCCGGGGTCTCCCAGGTGCGGTCCAGCCTGCCCCGGCCGGCCGTCTGGTGGTCGGCGACGACGACCAGCCCCTCCCGCTCGCCGGACCGCAGCCGGGCGGCGACCACGGCGTTGGTCGAGGGCGAGGCCGCGAGCACCTCCGGCCGCCAGCGGGAGCCGGCGAGCGCGGCGGCGACGGCCCCCGGTTCCAGCGGTGGGCGGCCGGACGAGGAGGTGGTCACAGGCACTAGTGTCACGTCAGACGGACACGAGGAGAGGATCACCCGTGAGCGAGGCAGTGGCCGGCAGCCCCGGCGAGGGCACCGAAGTCCCGTCCGACATCGACATCCACACCAGCGCGGGCAAGGCCGAGGACCTCACCCGGCGCCTGGACGAGGCGGTCCACGCCGGGTCGGCCCGGGCGGTCGAGAAGCAGCACGCGAAGGGCAAGAAGACCGCGCGCGAGCGGATCGAGGAGCTGCTCGACGAGGGCTCGTTCATCGAGCTCGACGAGCTGGCGCGGCACCGGTCGACGGCGTTCGGGATGCAGAAGAACCGTCCCTACGGCGACGGTGTGGTGACCGGCTACGGCACCATCGACGGCCGCCAGGTGTGCGTGTTCGCCCAGGACTTCACGGTGTTCGGCGGCTCCCTCGGCCAGGTGTTCGGCGAGAAGATCGTCAAGGTGATGGACCTCGCCATGAAGACCGGCTGCCCGATCATCGGCATCAACGACTCCGGCGGCGCACGCATCCAGGAGGGCGTGGTCTCGCTCGGTCTCTACGGCGAGATCTTCCGGCGCAACGTGCACGCCTCCGGCGTGATCCCGCAGATCTCGCTGATCATGGGCCCCTGCGCCGGCGGCGCGGTCTACTCCCCCGCCGTCACCGACTTCACGGTGATGGTCGACCAGACCTCGCACATGTTCATCACCGGACCCGACGTGATCAAGACCGTCACCGGCGAGGACGTGTCGATGGAGGACCTCGGCGGCGCCCGGTCGCACAACACCAAGTCCGGCAACGCGCACTACATGGGCCACGACGAGTCCGACGCGATCGAGTACGTCAAGGCGCTGCTGTCCTACCTCCCGCAGAACAACCTGGACGAGCTGCCGTCGTACGACGAGCAGGCCGACCTCGAGGTCAGCGACACCGACCGGGCGCTCGACACGCTGATCCCGGACTCCCCCAACCAGCCGTACGACATGCACACGGTCATCGAGTCGGTGCTCGACGACGAGGAGTTCCTCGAGGTCCAGGCGATGTTCGCGCCGAACATCATCGTCGGCTACGGCCGCGTCGAGGGCCGGCCGGTGGGTGTGGTCGCCAACCAGCCGATGCAGTTCGCCGGCACGCTCGACATCGACGCCTCCGAGAAGGCCGCCCGGTTCGTGCGCACCTGCGACGCGTTCAACGTCCCGGTGCTGACCTTCGTCGACGTGCCGGGCTTCCTGCCCGGCACCGACCAGGAGTGGAACGGCATCATCCGCCGCGGTGCCAAGCTGATCTACGCCTACGCCGAGGCGACCGTCCCGCTGGTCACCATCATCACGCGCAAGGCCTACGGCGGCGCCTACGACGTGATGGGGTCCAAGCACCTCGGTGCGGACATGAACCTCGCCTGGCCGACCGCGCAGATCGCCGTGATGGGCGCCCAGGGCGCGGTCAACATCCTCCACCGCTCCGAGCTCGCCGAGGCCGACGACCCCGAGACCCGGCGCGCCGAGCTGATCACCGAGTACGAGGACCACCTCGCCAACCCCTACCTCGCGGCCGAGCGCGGCTACGTCGACGCCGTGATCCACCCGCACGAGACCCGCTCGGAGATCGTCCGGACGCTGCGCCTGCTGCGCACCAAGCGCGAGACGCTGCCGCCGAAGAAGCACGGGAACATCCCACTGTGACCGGCAGGGAACGATCCGGTTCTGTGACCGGCAGGGAACGATCCGGTTCTGTGACCGGCGACGAGCAGACGGGCCGCCCGCCGCTGTTCTCGGTGCGCGGCGACGCGACCCCCGAGGAGGTGGCCGCACTGGTCGCCGTGCTCCAGGGCCTCGCGGCCACGGGGCCGGGGGCGACGCGCCCGCCGCGCTCGGAGTGGGCCTCGCCTCACCGGGCGGTCCGCGGCTCCCACTCCTCGGGGCCGGGCGGCTGGCGCTCCAGCTCGATGCCGCGCTGAGCGTCCCCCAGACGCCTCCGGAGCTGCACGGCCGCGACCACGAGCAGCGCCACCATCAGCGTGTTGCGGAGCACCAGCCCCAGCACCGGGACCCAGGCGGCACCGACGCCGGTCGTGAGCGCGCCGTACGACGCCGGGAACACGAGCTGGGTCAGCGCCGCCGCGGCCAGCAGCCCAGCCACCCACAGGCGCAGCGGGCGCGAGCCCGCGACGGCCAGGCCCGCCGCGGCCAGCGGCAGCAGCCACAGCAGGTACTGCGGGCTGAGCACCTTGCCGGTGACCACGAAACCGGTCACCGTGGCCAGCCCCCACCAGACCACCACGTCGGCGCGCACCGCGTCCCGCGCCCGCCACAGGTCCCGGGCCGCGAGCGCCAGAGCGGCGGCGTACAGGGCGGTGGCCAGCGTGCTGAGGGCGAGCAGCAGGTCCACGCCCGGACCGGTCACCTCGAACGACTTGCTCTGCGCGTAGTGCACCGTCCACCGGTCCGGCGCCAGCCACCAGCCGACCATCGCCGGGGTCGCCGCGACCGACTCGACCTGGAGCCCCCGCTCCGCCTGGTAGGTCACCGGTGAGAGCAGCCGGTCACCCCCGGCGGCGAGCAGCGACAGGACGAGCAGCACCCCACCGGTCGTCCCGCCGGCGAGCAGCACCGCCCGGCGCGGCCGGCCCACCGCGAGCAGCGCCGGCACCAGCACCACCGGCCACAGCTTCACCGCCGTGGCCGTGGCCACGAGCGCGCCGGCCACCCGCGGGTGCGGCGCGAGCAGCAGCACCGCCGCCCCGGCCAGGACGCCCGGCAGCAGGTCGAAGCGCGCGAAGGCGGTGGTGCCCAGCAGCGGCACCGCCAGCACCCAGGCGGCCGGGGGCCACCACCGGTCCGTCGAGACGAGCAGCAGCGCGGTGAACGCCAGGTCGGTGAGCGCGGCGGCGAGGAGCAGCAGCACGGCGTACGGGACGCCGGCCAGGGAGACGAGCAGCCAGGGCAGGGCCACGACGGCCACCGCCGGCAGCGGGTACTCCACCAGGGTGCCGTCGAGGCCGACGTCGCCGGCCGCCGCCAGGCTCGCGTCGAAGTAGCTGACGTCCCCGCCGACCCAGGACTGCGGGCCGAGCAGCATCAGCACGAGCAGCGTCCGGCTCAGCAGCCAGCCGCCACCCAGCAGCGCCGTGCGGACGTCGATGTGTGCTCCCCTCCCGGACGGTCCGATCGCAGCCTAGGGTGCTCCCTGTGACGCCTGCCGACAACCGGTCCGTGCCCTCCCGCCCCGTCGACGCCGTCGCCGACGCTTACGTCGACGACGTCTGCGCGCTCGACCCGGTGACCGCCACCTACCTCGGCGTGCCGGGCCACGAGAACCGGCTCACCGACTACTCCCCCGACGGGTTCGCGGCCCGCGAGGCGCTGACCCGCCGGGCGCTCGCCGACGCGACCGCGGCGACCCCGAGCGACGCACGGGAGCAGGTCGCCCGGGAGGCGTTCCTGGAGCGGCTGGGCCTCGAGGTCGAGATGTACGAGGCGAAGGTGCCGCAGTCCCAGATCTCGGTGATCAGCAGCGCCCTGCACGACATCCGGTCGGTGCTCGACCTGATGGACACCGGCGACGACACCGCCTGGGAGCACATCGACGCGCGACTCGCCGCCTTCGGCGAGACCCTGACCGGCTACCGCGCCACGCTGCTCGAGTGCGCCGACGCCGGGCACGTGGCGGCGCCGCCGCCAGATCGCCGAGGTGGCCGCGCAGGTCCGGCAGTGGACCGGGCAGGCGGGCACCGGTGGCAGCTTCTTCCGCACCCTCGTCGAGGGCTCGGGGCGGGTGGGCGCGCTGCGCGAGCAGCTCGACCGGCACGCCCGCGCCGCGGAGGAGGCGACCGCCGGCTTCGGGAGGTTCCTCGACGAGGAGCTCGCGCCCCGGGGACGCGAGGACGAGGCCTGCGGGCCCGAGCTCTACTCGCTCGGGTCGCGCTACTTCCTCGGCTCGCGCATCGACCTGCACGAGACCTACGCCTGGGGATGGGACGAGCTCGCGCGCATCGAGGACGAGATGGCCCGGGTCGCCGACAAGATCGCGCCGGGCGGCTCGGTGGACGACGCGGTCGCCGCGCTGGACGCCGACCCGGCCCGCACGATCGCCGGCAAGCAGGAGTTCGCCGCCTGGATGCAGGAGCTGGCCGACCGCACCCTCAGCGAGCTCGCCGACGTGCACTTCGACATCCCGGAGCCGGTCCGGCGGATCGAGTGCCGGATCGCCCCCACCGCGGACGGCGGCATCTACTACACGGGCCCCTCGGAGGACTTCAGCCGGCCGGGCCGGATGTGGTGGGCGGTGCCGGAGGGCCAGACCTCGTTCTCGACCTGGCGGGAGGTCACCACGGTCTTCCACGAAGGCGTGCCGGGGCACCACCTCCAGGTCGGGCAGACCGCCTACCGCCGCGACGTCCTCAACCGGTGGCAGCGGCTGATGTGCTGGGTCTCGGGGCACGGCGAGGGCTGGGCGCTCTACGCCGAGCGGCTGATGGACGACCTCGGCTACCTCGCCGACCCCGGCGACCGGCTCGGGATGCTCGACGCGCAGGCGTTCCGGGCCGCCCGCGTGGTCATCGACATCGGGGTGCACCTGCGGCTGCCGATCCCCGCCGCCAACCCGTTCGGCTTCCACCCGGGCGAGACCTGGGGCCGCGACCTCGCGCTGCAGTTCCTGCGCGAGCACACGCGGATGGAGGACGAGCTCCGCGTCTTCGAGGTCAACCGCTACCTGGGCTGGCCCGGTCAGGCCCCCTCCTACAAGGTGGGCGAGCGGATCTGGCTGCAGGCGCGCGACGACGCGAAGGCGCGCCTGGGCGGCGCGTTCGACCTCAAGGCGTTCCACCGGGCCGCGCTCGACCTCGGGTCGATCGGCCTGGACCCGCTGCAGGCCGCCCTGGCCCGGCTCCGGTGAGCCGGTTCGTGCTGGCGTCGGCCTCCCCGGCGCGGCTGGCGACCCTGCGCGGGGCCGGCGTGGAGCCGCGCGTGGTCGTCTCCGGCGTCGACGAGTCGCTGGTCGACGACCCGGAGCCGGCCACGGTCGCCGCGCGGCTCGCCGAGCTCAAGGCGCGTGCCGTCGCCGAGCGGGAGTCCCCCACGGCGGCCGACTGGGTGCTCGGCTGCGACTCCGTCCTCGAGCTCGACGGCCGCGTGCTCGGCAAGCCCGGCGACGCGGCCGAGGCGGTCACCCGCTGGCACGACATGCGCGGCCGCTCCGGCGTACTCCACACGGGGCACTGCCTCATCGAGGTGGCGACCGGGCGGGTCGTGCAGCGCGCCGTGGACACGGTGGTGCACTTCGCGGACGTCACCGACGACGAGATCGACGCCTACGTGGCCAGCGGGGAGCCGCTGCACGTCGCGGGAGCCTTCACCGTGGACGGCCTCGGCGGGGCGTTCGTGCGGGGGCTCGAGGGCGACCCGCACAACGTGGTGGGGCTGAGCCTGCCGGCGCTGCGCGAGATGTTCGCCGAGCTCGGGGTCCGCTGGACCGACCTCTGGAACCGCTGACCTGTCAGAGCGTGGGGGCGCCGGGGCGCGTCGACGCCCTGACAGGTCAGCCGAGGACGGCGGGCGCCGCGACGTCCCAGCGCTCCCGCCAGTCGCCGATCGGCGCGACGCCGATGCACTCGAGGGCGGCGTGCCCCAGGACGCTGTACGCCGGGCGGGGCGCCGGCCGGACGAACGCGTCGCTGGTGGTCGGCGTCACGACGGCCGGGTCGAGCCCGGCGGCCGCGACGACGGCCCGTGCCAGGTCGTACCACGAGCACCTCCCCGACGACGTGGCGTGGTAGGTCCCCGCGGGTGCGTCGGCCTCCACCAGGCGCAGCACCAGGTCGGCGACGTCCGCGGTCCACGTGGGCTGGCCGACCTGGTCGTCGACGACGCTCACGGCGCCCTTCTCCCGGGCCACCCGGGCGATCGTCTTGGGGAAGCAGCCACCGTGGGCGCCGTACAGCCAGGCGGTCCGCACCACGAGGTGGCGGTCGGGCAGGGCCGCGCGCACCGCCTCCTCGCCGGCCGCCTTCGTCCGGCCGTAGGCCGAGCGCGGCGCGGTGCGGGCGTCCTCGGCGTAGGGCGTGGTGGCCCGGCCGTCGAAGACGTAGTCGGTGCTGATCTGCACCATCCGGCCGCCGGTCTCGGCCACCGTCCGCGGCCAGGATGTCGGGGACCACGCCGTTGGCCTCGAGCGCCTCCGCCTCGTGCTCCTCCGCGTCGTCGACGGCGGTCCACGCGGCGCAGTTCACGACGACGTCGTGGCCGGCGACCAGCTCCCGGACCGCCGCGGGGTCGTGCAGGTCGGCGGTGGACCGGACCGCGGCGGTGACCTCGTGGCCCCGGGCACGGAGCAGGTCGACAAGGTCGGTTCCGAGCATCCCGGCGGATCCGGTGACGAGCCAGCGCACGAGCAGGACTCCCTCGGCAGGCGACGGTGGGCGGGCCATACCCTAGCCCGATGGAGATCCGTGAGCTGAAGGTCGGCGACGCCTACGAGGTCACCCCGAAGATCCTCGGTGACAGCCGGGGCGCCTTCCTCGAGTGGTTCCGGGCCGACCGGCTGGAGGAGGCCACGGGTCGGCGGCTCGAGCTGCTCCAGGCCAACGCCTCCATCTCGCGGGCCGGGGCGATCCGGGGGATCCACTTCGCCGACGTCCCGCCGAGCCAGGCGAAGTACGTCTCCTGCCCCCGGGGGGCGCTGCTCGACGTCGTGGTCGACATCCGGGTCGGGTCCCCCACCTTCGGCGCCTGGGACGCGGTGCTGCTCGACGACGTGGACCGCAGGGGCGTCTTCGTGTCCGAGGGCCTCGGGCACGGCTTCATGGCGCTCGAGGACGACACGATGATCAGCTACCTGTGCACGGCGCCCTACACCCCGGCACGCGAGCACGGGATGCACCCGCTCGACGCGGCCGTCGGCATCGAGTGGCCCACCGCCGACCGCGACGGCGGGCCGCTGGAGCCGGTGCTGTCCGCCAAGGACACCGAGGCACCGTCGCTCGAGGAGGCGCAGCGGGCCGGGCTGCTCCCGTCGTACGACGGGGTGCAGGAGTACCTGGCTTCTCTGCGCTCCTGACGGGCGAGACGGTCAGGCGCTTCGCGCCGCCGCCAGCCGGCGCTTCTCCAGCCGCCGCGGGCTGAGGAAGATGAACCGCCGGAACGCCCAGAAACGCGCCGCGGTGCCCAGACCGAGCCCCACCACGTTGGCGGCGATGTTGTCCGACAGCGGGTCGGTCAGGCCGAGCGCGTAGCGGGTGAAGGCCAGGCAGCCGACCGGGATCAGCATCGACAGCGTGTTGATCGCGAAGAACGCCAGGCGTCCGCCGGCGACGCCGACCGTCTCGCGGTCGCGGAACGCCCAGGACCGGCTTCCCCGGTAGCTGACCAGCATCCCGACCGTGTTGGCGAGCACGAACGCGAGGATCGGCTGTTCGTGGAGCGGGCCGGGGCCGCCGAAGTAGCCGTGGACGAGCGCGTTGAACAGGACGAACGCGACCAAGGTCGCCAGCCCACCCACGGTGAGGAACTTGGAGCCCTCGGCCGCCAACCGTTGCAGCCGTCGACCCATGACGGACAGGCTAGTCGCTCACTCGACGGGGAGGCCGCGGCCCCGGGCGATCAGCATCCGCTGGACCTCGGACGTGCCCTCGCCGATCTCGAGGACCTTGGCGTCGCGGTAGAACCGCGCGACCGGGTACTCCTCCATGAAGCCGTAGCCGCCGAAGACCTGCGTGGCGATGCGGGTCGCGGTCACGGCCGACTCGGTGGCGTAGAGCTTGGCGACGGCAGCGGCCTGCTTGAACGTCTGCTGTGTCATCGGCCGGCCGGCGTCCTGCGCATCCTTGAGGGCCGCCGCCTTGTAGGTCAGCAGCCGCGACGCCTCGAGCATGACCTCGAGGTCGGCGATCTGGAAGGCGACGCCCTGCTTGGAGCCGATCGGCACACCGAAGGTGGTGCGCTCGCCGGCGTACTGGAGGCTCATGTCGAGGCAGGCCTGGATGCAGCCGACCGCCAGCGCCGCGATGGCCACCCGGCCGTCGTCGAGGGTCGCGAGGAACTGCGCGAAGCCGCGGCCGCGCTCGCCGAGCAGGTTGGCCTCGGGAACGCGGGCGTCGGTGAAGGTCAGCGGGTGCGTGTCGGAGGCGTGCCAGCCGAGCTTGTCGTAGGCCGGCTCGGCGGTGAAGCCCGGCGTGCCGGCGGGCACGATGATCGTCGAGATCTCGGCCTTCTCCCGACCGCTGTCGGTGGTGATCGTCCCGGTGCGCGCGGTGACCGTCACGACCGAGGTGATGTCGGAGCCGGAGTTGGTGATGAACTGCTTGGAGCCGTTGACGACCCACTCGCCGTCGACGAGCTCGGCCCTGGTCTTCGTGGCGCCCGCGTCGGAGCCGGCGCCCGGCTCGGTGAGGCCGAAACCGGCCAGCGCACGGCCGGCGACGAGGTCGGGCAGCCATGTCTGCTTCTGCTCGTCGGTGCCGAAGGTGAGGATCGGGTTGATCCCGAGGCCGACCGCGGCCTCCAGGGTGATCCCCATCGACTGGTCGACCCGTCCGATCTCCTCGATCGCCAGGCACAGCGAGGTGAAGGCGCCCTCCTCGCCGGTGAGCCCGGCGCCGCCGTACTCCTCCGGTGCGGTCAGGCCCGATCAGCCCGAGGTCGCCCATCTTCTGGACGACGTCGGACGGGGAAGTGGTGCTTGCGGTCCCACTCGGCGGCGTGCGGCGCGATCTCGGTCTCGGCGAACTCGCGGACGGACCTGCGGAACGCCTCGTGCTCGGCGGACAGCTCGTAGCTCATCGGACCTCCCGGTGTGGCGACGCGGCACTCCCGCGTCTTACGCTTACGTCAACGTAAGCAACGGTAGGTCGCTTCCGCTACGGAAGCGCAACCCCGCCGGACCGACGAGGGAGTCTGAGCGTGGACCGGACCTGGACCATCACCGAGCTCGCCGAGGAGCACGGCGATCACGCTGCGCACGCTGCGGCACTACGAGGACGTCGGCCTGCTCTCCCCCGAGCGCCGCGGCACCACCCGGGTCTTCCACCAGCGGGACCGGATCCGGCTGCGGCTGATCCTGCGCGGCAAGCGGCTCGGCTTCTCGCTGCCGGAGATCGCCACGATCGTGAACATGTACGACGAGCAGCCGGGCGAGGCCGGCCAGCTGCGCTACCTGCTCGAGCAGATCGAGGTACGCCGCGTCGAGCTGGAGCAGATGCGCCGCGACATCGACGAGACGATGACCGAGCTGGACCGGGTCGCTGTCCGGTGCCAGGAGGACCTCGCCCGGCTCGACTGATATCCGCGCGACAGCCGGGCCGGCCGGCCGTGCTCGGCACGGCCCGCGGCCGCAGTGGTTGAATCGCGGCCATGCGCTACGCGATCACCGGGGCGACCGGATTCGTCGGAGGGGCCCTGGCCCGTCAGCTGCGCGAGGCCGGCCACGAGGTGGTGTCCCTGGTGCGCGACCCCGCCCGGGGCGCGGCGCTCGCGGACCTCGGCGTCGAGCTGCTGCCCGGGGACCTCGACGACGTCGCCGCGCTCAACCGGCTGTGCACGGGCGTGGACGGGCTGTTCCACGTCGCCGGCTGGTACCGGCTCGGCGAGCGGGACCCCTCGGTCGGCGACCGCGTCAACGTCGTGGGCACGCGCAACGCGCTCGAGGCGGCGCTGCGCAACGGGGTCCGCCGGGTGGTCTACACCAGCACGCTCGCGGTGAACTCCGACACCGAGGAGCAGGTCGTCGACGAGACCTACCGTTTCACCGGTCAGCACCTCTCGCACTACGACCGCACCAAGGCCGCGGCGCACGACATCGCCCTCGACCTGGCCGCCGAGGGCCTGCCGGTCGTGCTCGTCCAGCCCGGCCTCGTCTACGGCCCCGGCGACACCGCGCAGACCGGGGCCTTCATCGCGCAGGTCGTCGCCGGCAAGCGCCCCATGGTCCCCGACGCGGGCGGGGTGTGCTGGGCGCACGTCGACGACGTCGCGCAGGGCCACGTCCTGGCCATGGACCGGGGCGAGCCGGGCCGCTCCTACATGCTGGCCGGCCCCCGCGCGACACTCGCCGACGGGCTCCGCCGGGTCGCCGCGATCGCCGGCACGAAGGGCCCCGTCGTGCTGCCCGAGCGGGCGGTGCGCGCCGCCGCGGCGCTGACGGGCGCGCTGGAACGGCGGGTCCCGCTGCCGGCCGGCTACGCCGGCGAGACGATGCGCGCCGGGCTCGCGACGTACTACGGCAGCCCCGCGCGGGCCGAGCGCGAGCTGGGCTGGCGGGCCCGGCCGCTCGACCAGGGCCTGCGCGAGACGGTCGCAGCGCTGCGCTGACCGGCAGCCCGGCGCGACGCTCAGCGATGCAGCCAGTCGACGACCTCGGGTGGCGCCAGCCCCGCTACCCGGGCCTCGTAGCGGGCCAGCTCGTCGGCGGTGAGCACCTCACTCCCGGCACCCGAGCGGCCGCGGCGGAAGAACGCCGCCTCGTCCTTGAGCACCCCGAGCGGGTCGGGGGTGATCTCCCCGGCCCGGGCCCGCATGGCCCCGAACGTCGCCGCCTCCACCAGGGCCGGCCAGGGCACGTCTCCCGGCGGCACCGGGATGCCGAGCGCGCCCGCGACGCGACGCATCTCGCGGTCCAGGTCGGCGCTCAGATCGGCGTAGTGCACCAGCAGCACGTTGTCCCGGTCGCGCCGTGCCCAGGCGTCGGTGACGTGGTGCAGGACGCCGACGAGGGAGTCCATGGACTCCTGCGGGGTGGTCTCACGCTCGGTCCACCTCCGCAGCCAGGTGTGCAGGTCCGGGCGCGGCACTCCGGGCCCGCTCGGCTCGGGGGCGCCCGTGAGCTGCCGCAGCCGGGCCCGGTCGATGTTGTCGCCCTGGTGGTAGAGCGACACGGCCAGGTCGAGCGGATGCCGCGCCACCACGATGTAGGTCGCCCGCGGGTCCAGGGGCAGACCGTCGAGAGGGGTGTGCGTCTTGACGAACCGTCGGTGCCGCTGCCCGTCGAGCCGCCGCACGACCTCCTCGACCGGCTCGATCAGGTGGTCCAGCCAGGGCGAAAGCTGCGGTAGCGCCGCGGGCAGGACGGGCCGGCCGAACACGAGCAGCGCACACACCATCTGCATCCACGTCGTGCCGGACTTGGACCTCGTGGAGATGACGATGTCTCCGGCCCGGAACGGGAAGTCACGCCAGCGGGTGCTGTCCTCGTCGGGTGAGAGATAGCGCAGCGGTTCGTGGGACACCGGTTCATTGTCGCCGCAGCCACGGCCGCGGTCGCGGCCGCATCCCACCGGGATCCGGCAGCCCCTAGACTCCGGAACGACACACACGAGGCGCAAGGAGATCGAACCCGTGGCCGAACAGCCCAAGGTCAAGCCGCTCCAGAAGGTCCTCATCGCCAACCGCGGTGAGATCGCGGTCCGGGTGATCCGGGCCTGCAAGGACGCCGGCATCGGCAGCGTCGCGGTCTACGCCGAGCCCGACCGGGACGCGCTGTTCGTGCGGATCGCCGACGAGGCGCACAGCCTGGGTGGTGCCACGCCGGCCGACTCCTACCTGTCGGTCGAGAAGATCATCGACGTCGCCAGGAAGAGCGGCGCCGACTCGGTGCACCCCGGCTACGGCTTCCTCGCCGAGAACTCCTCCTTCGCGCAGGCGGTGCTCGACGCCGGCCTGGTGTGGATCGGACCGCCGCCCGCCGCCATCGACGCGCTGGGCGACAAGGTGCAGGCCCGGCACATCGCCGACAAGGTCGGCGCACCGCTGGTGGCCGGCACCAAGGACCCGGTGGAGAACGCCGACGAGGTCGTCGCCTTCGCCAAGGAGCACGGTCTCCCGATCGCGATCAAGGCCGCCTTCGGCGGCGGCGGCCGCGGCCTCAAGGTGGCCCGCAAGGAGGAGGAGGTCGCCGAGCTCTACGAGTCGGCGGTCCGCGAGGCGGTCGGGGCCTTCGGCCGCGGCGAGTGCTTCGTCGAGCGCTACCTCGACCGTCCCCGGCACGTCGAGACCCAGTGCCTGGCCGACCAGCACGGCAACGTCGTGGTGGTCTCCACCCGGGACTGCTCGCTGCAGCGCCGCCACCAGAAGCTCGTCGAGGAGGCGCCCGCGCCGTTCCTCTCCGAGGACCAGATGAACACGCTCTACGAGTCCTCCAAGGCGATCCTCAAGGAGGCGGAGTACGTCGGGGCCGGCACCTGCGAGTTCCTGGTCGGGCAGGACGGCACCATCTCCTTCCTCGAGGTCAACACCCGGCTGCAGGTCGAGCACCCCGTCTCCGAGGAGGTCACCGGCCTCGACCTGGTCCGCGAGATGTTCCGGATCGCCGCCGGCGAGGAGCTCGGCTACGACGACCCCGAGATCGAGGGCCACTCGATCGAGTTCCGGATCAACGCCGAGGACGCGGGCAGCAACTTCATGCCCGCCCCCGGCACCCTCACCCGCTGGCACCAGCCGTCCGGCCCGGGCGTCCGCGTCGACGGCGGCTACGACCAGGGCGAGACCGTCCCCGGCTCGTTCGACTCGCTCGTCGCCAAGCTCATCGTCACCGGCGTCGACCGCACCCAGGCGCTGGAGCGCTCCCGGCGTGCGCTGGAGGAGTTCGTCGTCGAGGGCATGCCCACGGTCATCCCCTTCCACGGGCGGTCGTCCACGACCCGGCCTTCGTCGCCGCCGACGGCGACTTCGGCGTCTACACCTCGTGGATCGAGACCGAGTTCGACAACCAGATCCCGCCGTACGCCGGGTCCGTCGACGACGACGCCGACGAGCCGGCCGAGCGGCAGCGGATCACCGTCGAGGTCGGCGGCCGGCGGCTCGAGGTCGTGGTCCCCGCCGGGCTCGGCGGCCTCGCCGCGGCAGCCGGCGGCGCGGCGAAGAAGCCGAAGCGCGCGAAGGGCAAGAAGGCCGGCTCCGCCGCGAGCGGCGACGCCGTCACCTCCCCGATGCAGGGCACGATCGTGAAGGTGGCGGTCGAGGAGGGCCAGCAGGTCGCCGAGGGCGACGTCGTCGTGGTGCTCGAGGCGATGAAGATGGAGCAGCCGCTCAAGGCCCACAAGGCCGGCACCGTCACCGGTCTCGACGCCGAGGTCGGCGGATCGGTGTCGAGCGGCGCCGTTATCTGCGAGATCAAGGACTGAGTCGCTGCGCGTCCACGTCCTCGTCCTCGACGCGTTCGGTGGCGGGGGCGTGGCCCGCACGGTGGTCAACCTCTGCAACCACCTGGCCCGGTCGCACGACGTCGAGCTGGTCAGCCTGTTCCGCAGCCGCCGGACGCCCCGCTTCGCGCACCACCCCGCGCTGCGGGTGAGCGTGCTGCACCCCGCCCCGCGGCGGCCGAGCCGGCTGCGCGCGGAGATCGCGGCGCGACCGAGCCGGCTCGTCCCGGCCCCCGGCGAGCCGCGGATGAACCGGCTGACCGACCTGCTGCTGCGACGCGGGCTGGCGTCGGTCGGCGACGGCGTGCTGCTGTCCACCCGGCCCTCGCTGCACCTCGCGGCCCTGCAGCTGCGGCCCGACCCCGGCGTGCCGGTCGTCGGCCAGGACCACGGCCACTTCGAGAACCGCTTCGCGCACCCACGGCTGCCCGCCGTCCTCGACTGGGCCGTCCCCCGCCTGGACGGGTTCGCGGTGCTGACCGAGGCCGACGCCGCCGACTACCGCGCCCGCTTCCCGGGGTCCGCCGACCGCGTCCACCACGTCCCCAACGCGCTGCCCTGGCCGGTCGCCGCGGAGCCGGCCCCGCTGACCGCTCCGGTCGTGGTGACCGCCGGCCGCCTCGACGCCGGCAAGGGTCACGCCCGGATGGTCCGTGCGTTCGCCCCGGTCGCCCGGGCACACCCCGACTGGCAGCTGCACGTGTACGGCGCCGGGCCGCAGGACCGGGCCCTGGAGACGCAGGTCGAGGCGCTCGGGCTGACCGGACAGGTGCGGCTGATGGGCTACACCCTGGACCTGCGCAGCGTGCTGGCGGGCGCGTCCGTCTACGCCCTGACCTCCCACACCGAGAGCTTCTCGATGTCGCTCATCGAGGCGATGAGCGTCGGCCTGCCGGCGGTCGCGATGGACTGTCCGCGCGGACCGCGGGAGATCGTGGTCGACGGCGAGACCGGCTACCTCGTGCCCGACGGTGACGAGGGGGCGTTCACCGCGGCGCTGCTGCGCCTGGTCGAGGACGTCGACCTGCGCCGCACGCTCGGCGCCGGCGCCCTCGCCCGCTCGCACCGCTGGTCGATGGACACCATCGGGGCGACCTGGGAGCGGCTGCTCCGCGCCGCCGGCGGGTAGCCGGGGGCGCGAGTGAGTCCTGGCCGTCTCGACGGGCGCCGGTCACCGCGGCGGCACCCGCCGTTCACCCGCCCCGGGCACGCTGACGGCGTGTCCAGACGTGACGTGCACACGGTCGTCCTCCACGTCGGGCTCCCCAAGACCGGCACCACCTTCCTGCAGCGCTCGCTGGCCGAGAACGCGGAGGCGCTCGGTGACCGCGGCGTGCGCTACCCCCGCGCAGCCCGCCCCGGCGACGACCTCATGTTCCGGGCCGCGCTCGACGTGCGCGGCAACCACAAGACCTGGGGGCGCAAGCGGTCCGAGGTCGAGGGCGGGTGGGACGAGGTGTGCGCCACCGCCCGCGCGCACGTCGGCACCACGGTCGTCAGCCACGAGCTGCTGGCCGCCGCCTCCCCGCGTCAGGTCGTCGCGGCGCTGACGATGCTGCAGGGCCTCGACGTGCACCTGGTGGTCACGGCGCGCGACCCCGCCCGGCAGCTGGTCGCGGAGTGGCAGGAGGGCGTCAAGCACGGCCGCCGGGTGTCGTTCGCGGAGTTCCACCAGCGGGTCCGGCGCGCCGAGGACCCGCTCGGCCGGCACTTCCACCGGGCCCAGGACCTGCCCGACGTGCTCGCCCGCTGGGGCGGCGGCCTGCCCGCGGACCGGGTGCACGTGGTCGTCGCCGAGCCCGAGGTCGCCGAGCCCGCCCGGCTCTGGGGCAGGTTCGCCGAGGCGGTCGGGTTCGACCCGGACGGCTTCCCGCCCGCCGGGGCGCACGCGACCAACCCCTCGCTGGGGGTGGCGGAGGTCGACCTGCTCCGGCGCGTGAACACCGCCCTGGAGGGCCGGCTGGCCCAGCCGGCGTACGGCCGTCTCGTGAAGCACCGGCTCGCCCAGGAGCTTCTGACGCCCAGCGTGTCCCCGCGACCGCGCGCGCCGCTCCCGCTGTACGACGAGCTGGTCCCCGTCGCGGAGGGCTGGGTCAAGGAGATCCGCCGGGCCGGTTACACCGTCCACGGCGACCTCGGCCACCTGGTCCCCGTGCCCCCTGCCGAGACGGTCCCGGACCCCGACGAGGTACCCGGCGACCGGAGCGAGGCCCGGCTGGACGTCGCCGCCCGCGCGATCGCGGCCCTGCTGCTCGACGTCGAGGCCGCCGAGGGACGGGCCGCCGAGCGCGACGACAAGCGGCGCACCTGGAAGCGGCGGACCAAGGAGCTGCGCACCCGGCTGGCCGAGCTGACCGCCTGAGCACCGGCTCGGCTGCGGCCGGAGGTGTTCTGCGGAGCGGGACCGCGGCGCGTCCGCCCCGGGGCCCACTAGCCTTCGGGGCATGTTCTCCAAGGTGCTGGTGGCCAACCGAGGTGAGATCGCGATCCGGGCGCTCCGCGCCGCCTACGAGCTGGGCGCGAAGACCGTCGCGGTCTTCCCGCACGAGGACCGTGGCTCCGAGCACCGGCTCAAGGCCGACGAGGCCTACGAGATCGGCGAGCGCGGCCACCCCGTGCGGGCCTACCTCGACCCCGACGCGATCGTCGCCACCGCGGTCCGGGCCGGGGCGGACGCGGTGTACCCCGGCTACGGCTTCCTCTCGGAGAACCCCCAGCTCGCCGAGGCCTGCGCGAACGCCGGCATCACCTTCATCGGGCCCACCGCGGAGGTGCTGACCCTGACCGGCAACAAGGCCCGCGCGATCGCCGCCGCCAAGGCCGCCGGCGTGCCGACGCTGGCCTCGGTCGAGCCCGTCGACGGACCCCGACGCGCTCGTCGAGTCGGCGCAGCACCTGCCCTTCCCGCTGTTCGTCAAGGCCGTCGCGGGCGGCGGTGGGCGCGGCATGCGCCGGGTCGACGACCCCGGCCCGGCAACGCGACCTGCGCGAGGCGGTCGAGACGTGCATGCGGGAGGCCGAGGGCGCGTTCGGCGACCCGACGGTGTTCATCGAGCAGGCCGTGGTCGCCCCCCGGCACATCGAGGTGCAGATCCTCGCCGACGGCGAAGGCAACGTGATCCACCTGTTCGAGCGCGACTGCTCGGTGCAGCGCCGGCACCAGAAGGTCGTCGAGATCGCGCCGGCACCCAACCTCGCCCGCCGAGCTGCGCGAGCGCATGTGCGCGGACGCGGTGCGGTTCGCGCGGGAGATCGGCTACCGCAACGCCGGCACCGTCGAGTTCCTGCTCGACGCGGAGGGCAACTACGTCTTCATCGAGATGAACCCCCGCATCCAGGTGGAGCACACGGTGACCGAGGAGGTCACCGACGTCGACCTCGTCCAGTCCCAGATGCGCATCGGCTCCGGCGAGACGCTCGACGACCTCGGGCTCTCCCAGGACACCGTGGCGCTGCGCGGTGCCGCGCTGCAGTGCCGGATCACCACGGAGGACCCCTCCAACGGCTTCCGCCCCGACACCGGCAAGATCACCACCTACCGCTCCCCCGGCGGCGCGGGCGTGCGGCTCGACGGCGGCACGACCTACACCGGCGCCGAGGTGTCGGGGCACTTCGACTCGATGCTGGCCAAGCTGACCTGCCGCGGCCGCGACTTCGCCACGGCGGTCAACCGCGTCCCGGCGCGCGATCGCGGAGTTCCGGATCCGCGGCGTGTCGACCAACATCCCGTTCCTGCAGGCGGTGCTCGACGACCCCGACTTCCAGGCCGGCCGGCTGACCACGTCGTTCATCGAGGACCATCCGCAGCTGCTGACCGCACGTTCCAGCGCGGACCGCGGCACCAAGCTGCTGCAACTACCTCGCCGACGTCACGGTCAACAAGCCACACGGTCCGGCGCCGGTGTCGGTCGACCCGGTCACCAAGCTGCCCGAGGTCGACGTGACGGTCCCGGCTCCCGACGGCACCCGGCAGTCGTTGCTCGCGCTCGGCCCGGAGGCGTTCGCCCGCGCGCTGCGCGAGCAGAAGCCGGTGGCGGTCACCGACACCACGTTCCGCGACGCGCACCAGTCGCTGCTGGCCACCCGGGTGCGCACCCGGGACCTGCTCGCCGTCGCCGGGCACGTGGCGCGCACCACGCCGCAGCTGTGGAGCCTCGAGGCCTGGGGCGGCGCGACCTACGACGTGGCGCTGCGGTTCCTGGCCGAGGACCCGTGGGAGCGACTGGCCGCTCTGCGCCAGGCGGTGCCCAACATCAGCCTGCAGATGCTGCTGCGCGGCCGCAACACCGTCGGCTACACGCCGTACCCCACCGAGGTCACCGAGGCGTTCGTGCAGGAGGCGGCCGCGACCGGCATCGACGTGTTCCGGATCTTCGACGCGCTCAACGACGTCGGAGCAGATGCGGCCCGCGATCGAGGCGGTCCGCGCCACCGGCACCACGCTCGCCGAGGTCGCGCTGTGCTACACCGGCGACCTCTCCGACCCCGGCGAGTCGCTCTACACGCTCGACTACTACCTGCGGCTCGCCGAGAAGATCGTCGACGCGGGCGCCCACGTGATCGCGATCAAGGACATGGCCGGCCTGCTCCGCGCACCGGCCGCCCGGACGCTGGTGCGGGCCCTGCGGGAGCGCTTCGACCTGCCGGTCCACCTGCACACGCACGACACCCCCGGCGGCCAGCTCGCCACGCTGCTGGCGGCGATCGACGCGGGCGTGGACGCGGTGGACGCGGCCTGCGCCGCCATGGCCGGCACCACCAGCCAGCCGGCGCTCTCGGCGCTGGTGGCCACCACCGACCACACCGCCCGGGCCACCGGGCTCGACCTGGCCGCGGTCAATGCGACTCGAGCCCTACTGGGAGGCCACCCGCCGGGTCTACGCGCCGTTCGAGTCCGGGCTGCCCTCGCCGACCGGGCGCGTCTACACCCACGAGATCCCCGGCGGCCAGCTGTCGAACCTGCGCCAGCAGGCGATCGCGCTCGGGCTCGGCGAGAAGTTCGAGCAGATCGAGGACATGTACGCCGCCGCCAACGCCATCCTCGGCAACATCGTGAAGGTGACGCCGTCCTCCAAGGTGGTCGGCGACCTCGCGCTGCACCTCGTGGCCGTGGGGCGGACCCGGCCGAGTTCGAGGCGGAGCCGGGCAAGTTCGACGTGCCCGACTCCGTCATCGGCTTCCTCAACGGCGACCTCGGCGACCCGCCCGGCGGCTGGCCGGAGCCGTTCCGCAGCAAGGCCCTGGCGGGCCGCACCGCCAAGCCGCGTCGCGGCCGAGCTCGACGCCGAGCAGCGCCAGGGACTCGCGGAGGACCGCCGCGACACCCTCAACGAGCTGCTCTTCCCCGGCCCGACCAGGGAGTTCCGCGAGTCCCGGGAGAAGTACGGCGACATCTCGGTGCTGCCGACCATCGACTACCTCTACGGGCTGCGAGCCCGGCGAGGAGCACGAGGTCGACCTGCAGGAGGGCAAGCGGCTGCATCCTGGGCCTGCAGGCGGTCAGCGAGCCCGACGAGCGGGGCTTCCGCTCGGTGCTGTGCACGATCAACGGCCACCTCCGGCCGGTGAGCGTCCGGGACCGGTCGATCGCCGCCGACGCGCCGACCCAGGAGAAGGCCGACACCCGCAGTCCCGGCCACGTCGCGGCACCGTTCGACGGCGTGGTCACGCATCGTCGGTCGCCGAGGGCGACCAGGTCGAGGCCGGGGCCACCGTGGCCACGATCGAGGCGATGAAGATGGAGGCCTCGATCACGGCCCCCGTCGCCGGCACCGTGGAGCGGCTCGCGCTCTCGGGCGCCCAGCAGGTCGAGGGCGGCGACCTGGTGCTGGTCCTCGCCACCTGACGCCGGCGCCCGGCGGGCCGGTCAGCCGGAGGGTGAACCAGGTCGAGCGGAGGCCGACCATCCACCGGAAGCTGTCGCCGGTGACGGTCCGGTCGGCCCGGGTGCCGTCGAGCCGATGGTGCGGACCCGGCCGCGCCACTCGCCGTTGCCGTCCCGGGACACCACGCGGATCCGGCGCAGCTTGCCGATCGCGGGGTAGGCGCGCTCGATCCGGGACCGGGCGACGGCGACCGACCAGGCGTGGATCGGGTTCGCGTCGTGCCCGTCGTAGGGGTCGTCCTGGGCGGGCAGGTAGGGCCGCGACCCGGCGGACGTCCAGCCGCCGCTGCTGGAGGAGAACTGCGTGAACGCCGGCCTGCCCTCGTAGGTGAGGATCCCCTGCCGTGGCCTCGATGGCGGCGTCGGTGCGCGGGCTCCTCGCCGGCGAGCCCGCCGTACACCTGGCAGGACGTGGTGTCGCAGATCTGGTAGTAGCGCGTCCGGTACTGGGCGCGGGACCAGGCCGCGTAGGTGCGCGCCGCCACGGCCTGCGCGCGGACCGCCTCGGGGTGCCACGACGCGGGCATCTCGGTAGGGCATGACGCCGCGCACGTAGTTGTCCATGCGACAGCACGTTGACGGTGTCCCGCCGGTCGACCCGGGGGTCGGCGACGCCGACCCGGAGCTTGCCGCGGTAGATCCTCGCGCCCGCCGGGGTCCAGAGCGTCATCGGCTCCGCGGCCATGAACTCGCCGTCGCCGACGAAGCCGGGCTTGCCGTCCGGGCTGCCAGCGCCGCCAGCTGTCGGTCAGGTAGCTCCACGACGGTCCGGCCGTCCTCGACCACGAGCCGCCAGCGCTGCACGCCGGCGATGTCGGGCAGCGGGTACGTCGTGCGGTCGCCCCGGTCGCGCACCTTGAGCCCGGCCGCGGGCTGACCACCACGTCGTCGGTGGTGTCGCCGGTGATGAGCACCCGGATCCTGCCGCGGACCTGCGTGACCACGTCGTGCCCGGGTAGTAGAAGTCCAGGATCCGGTCGACGGTGAGCCCCTGCCGCGCAGCCCCGTAGGCGCCGTACTGGGACATGCCGTGCCCGTGCCCGTAGCCGTGCCCGCGCACGACCAGCGTGCTCGCCGGCCGGGTCCAGGCCTTCTTGACGGTCACGGCCGGTGCCGGTGACCCGACGCCGAGCAGCAGGGCCGTGACCACGCCCAGGACGCCCGCGGCGCTCACAGCGGCGCGCGACGGCCGGGCGCGGGCGGCCAGCGAGCGCAGGCTCATCCGGATATCCCCTCGCGGTGCGCCACACCGGTTCCCCTCGGGACCGCAGCGCCACGCAAGCCTTCCCAAACCGACGTGACACCCCGCGGGGCGTGTGACATGTGTGCATTCAGTTGTGCAAGTGACTGATGATTATGTCCGGATTCGCGGCGCGTCGCGCCATGGTTTCGCCGGAACCGGTGCTAGAAGGACCCGGCCGCCACCACCGGCCGACGTAGGCTCGAGCCGTGGACGTTCTCCTGGTGCTCCTGCTCGTCGGCGTCGGCGTGTACCTCTTCCAGCGCTCGGCGGCCCAGCGCCGCACGGCCGAGGTCGAGGCGCGGCAGGCCGCCGACCTCGCGGCCGTCCGCACCGTCACCGACGAGGACGTCACCCGCTTCGGCGAGGAGCTGCAGCGGCTCGACGGCGACCTGCTCACCGAGCGGCTCGACGAGGCGACCCGGCAGGACTACCAGCGCGCGCTGGACTCCTACGAGGCCGCGAAGGAGTCGCTGCGGCTCGCGACGGTCCCCGACGACATCAGGCACGTGACGGAGGCGCTCGAGGACGGGCGGTACGCCGCGGCGTGCGTGATGGCCCGCACCGAGGGCCGCCCGTTGCCGACCCGGCGGCCGCCGTGCTTCTTCAACCCCGCGCACGGGCCCTCCACCACCGACATCGAGTGGGCGCCTCCCGGCGGGCAGCCGCGGCAGGTCCCGGTGTGCGCCGCCGACGCGGACCGCGTGGAGCAGGGCGCCGAGCCGGACATCCGGACCGTCCGCCAGGGCCCGGGCCGGGTGCCCTACTGGCAAGGGGGGCCCGTCTACTCCCCCTGGGCCTCGGGCTACTTCGGCGGCTACGCGATGTCGGGCCTGCTGCCCGGCTTCCTGATCGGTTCGATGCTCACCTCCGACTGGGACGGCAACGACGTCTCCGGCGGCGCGGACGGCTTCGACAACGACGCGGGCGGCGATGGTGGCGGTGACGCGGGCGGCGACGGCGGTGGTGGCGGTGACGCGGGCGGCGACGGCGGTGGCGACTGGGGCGGCGGCTTCGGGGACGGCGGCGGCTTCGACGGCGGCTTCGACTTCGGCGGGTTCTGACCCGTCCACCCGCGGGGGTCCGGCTACGGCCTGACCCGGTGCAGCCGCCGGGCGGCCTCCGCGACCGACCCGCTCATCGACGGGTACACGGTGAACGCGTGGGCCATCTGGTCGGCGGTGAGGTTCTGCGACACCGCGACCGACACCGGGTGGATCAGCTCGCTGGCGCGCGGGCCGACCACGACACCGCCGACGATGATGCCGGTGCCGGGGCGGGCGAACAGCTTCACGAAGCCGTCCCGGACGCCCTGCATCTTGGCCCGCGCGTTGCCCGTGAGCGGCAGCATCACCGTCTCGGCCTCGATCTCGCCCGCGTCGACGGCGTTCTGGCTCCAGCCGACGGTCGCGATCTCGGGGGCGGTGAACACGTTCGACGAGACCGTCTTCAGGTCGAGCGGCGCGACCGCGTCGCCGAGGAAGTGCCACATCGCGATCCGGCCCTGCATGGCCGCCACCGAGGCCAGCATCAGCACGCCGGTGCAGTCGCCGGCGGCGTACACGCCCCGCGCCGACGTGCGCGAGACCCGGTCGACCTCGACGAACCCGCCCTCGTCGAGCGTGACGCCGGCCTCCTCGAGACCGAGGTCCGCGGTGTTGGGCACCGAGCCGAGCGCGAGCAGGCAGTGCGAGCCCTCCACGTCGCGGCCGTCGGTCAGCGTGCACCGTGACCTCGTCGCCGTCGCGGGTCACCGACTCCATCCGGGACTGCGACAGCACGGTCATGCCGCGGCGCTTGAAGACCTCCTCGATCACCTCGGCGGCGTCGGCGTCCTCGCCGGGCAGCACCCGGTCCCGGCTGGAGACCAGCGTCACGTCGACCCCGAGGGCGTTGTAGGCCGAGGCGAACTCGGCCCCGGTCACGCCCGAGCCGACCACGACCAGCTTCTCGGGGGTCTCGTCGAGGTCGTAGACCTGCTCCCAGGTGAGGATCCGCTCACCGTCGGGGCGGGCGGTGTCCAGCGTGCGCGGTGCCGCCCCGGTCGCCAGCAGCACGGCGTCGGCCTCGAGCAGCTCCTCGCGCGCCGTCGGCAGCGCCACGCGCACCCGGTGCGGCCCCTCGAGCCGGCCGGCCCGGCCACGCACCCGGACGCCGTCGCGGGTGAGCCGGCGGCCGATGTCGTCGGACTGGGCCAGCGCCAGCCGCTTGACCCGGGTGTTGACCTTGGCGAGGTCGACGCCGAGCGCGTCGTCGTGCGGCGCCCGGCGCACCGATCGTCAGACCGAGCTCCTCGGCCTCCTCCATGTCGGCCATCAGCTCGGCCGTGGCGATCAGGGTCTTGCTCGGCACGCAGTCGGTGATGACCGCGGAGCCGCCGAGCCCGTCGGTGTCGACGACGGTGACGTCGGCGCCCAGCTGCGCCGCCACCAGGGCCGCCTCGTATCCACCGGGTCCGCCACCGATCACCACCACACGATTCACGGGGCCATTGTTGCAGCGAGGGCACTACGCTCCTCCCGTGCCCCTCTACGCCGCCTACGGCTCGAACATGGATCCCCGCAGCGGATGGGCGATCGCTGCCCGCACTCGCCGCTGCGCACCACCGGGTGGCTGCTCGGCTGGCGGCTGACGTTCGGCGGCGAGGACCTCGGCTGGGACGGCGCCCTGGCCACGCCTCGTGGAGGACCCGCTCGAGCAGGTCTTCGTGGCCGTGTACGACGTCACCGAGCGAGGACGCCGGGCTGCTCGACGGCTGGGAGAGCGCCGACTCCGGCCTCTACCGCAAGGTCCGGGTGCGGGTGACCACGCTGCTCGGGGAGCAGTCGGCCTGGACCTACGTGCTCGACGCCTACGAGGGCGGCCTGCCCTCGGCGATCGTACCTCGGCATCCTCGCCGAGGCCGCCCAGGCCGCCGACGCGCCCGACGACTACGTGGCGGCGCTGCGCGCCCGGCCGTGCCGCTCGCTCGGGCACTGAGCCCGCCGGCTACGCTGCCGCAGTGAGCAACGACCAGCCCCCGAGCCGCCGCCACCGACCCGTCCAGGCCGCCGCCGAGGCCGCCGACCGGCTTCGCGAGCTGACCGGCGTCGACAAGCACGACGTCGCGCTCGTCATGGGCTCGGGCTGGCTGCCCGCGGTCGACGCGCTCGGGCGAGGCCACCGCCGAGCTGCAGCACCACCGACCTGCCCGGGCTTCGCGCCGCCCGCGGTCGCGGGCCACGCCGGGCAAGATCCGCTCGGTGCGCGTCGGGCGACCGCAACCTGCTGGTGTTCCTCGGCCGCACCCACTTCTACGAGGGCCGTCGGCGTGCGGGTCCGTGGTGCACGGCGTGCGCACCGCCGCCGCCGCCGGCTGCGAGGTGGCCGTGCTCACCAACGGCTGCGGCGGCCTCAAGGAGTCCTGGCAGCCGGGCACCCCGGTGCTGATCAGCGACCACCTCAACCTGACCGCCACCTCGCCCATCGAGGGCGCCAACTTCGTCGACCTCACCGACCTCTACAGCAGCCGGCTGCGCGCGCTGTGCCGCGAGGTCGACCCCTCCCTCGACGAGGGCGTCTACGTGCAGTTCCCCGGCCCGCACTACGAGACCCCCGCCGAGATCCGGATGGTGCGCGCGATGGGCGGGGACCTGGTCGGCATGTCGACGGTCGCTCGAGGCGATCGCCGCGCGCGAGGCCGGGATGGAGGTGCTCGGCATCTCGCTGGTCACCAACCTCGCCGCCGGCATCACCGGCGAGCCGCTCAACCACGAGGAGGTCCTCGAGGCCGGGCGCGGCGGCGGCCACCCGGATGGGCGAGCTGCTCGGCGCCGTCGTACCGAGGATCTGAGGGCCGTGCGCGTCCTGGTCACCGGCGCTGCCGGCAGCATCGGGACGGTCCTGCTCCGCGGGCTGCACCGCGCGCGGCCACGAGGTGTTCGGCCTCGACCGCGGCGCCGCCGCCGACGCGCACGGCGACCGCTGGTACACCGTCGACGTCACCGACGCCGACGCCGTGGAGGCGGTGTTCGCCGACCTGGGCCGGTCCGGCGGCGTCGACGCGGTGGTGCACCTGGCCGGCCTCTCCGGCGAGGCCGCGCTGGCCGAGGAGCTGGACAGCCACGTCGTCACCACGGCGACCCTGCTCGACGCGATGGTGCGGCACGGGGTCGGCCGGATGGTCTTCGCCGAGCAGCAACCACGCGGTCGGGCCTGACCCCCAGCTCCGAGCTGCTGACCACCGACGTGCGGCCCCGGCCCGACACCTTCTACGGCGTGGCCAAGGTCGCCGCCGAGGCGCTGCTGAGCCTGTACGCCGACCGGCACGGCATCGACGCGGTCGCGCTCCGGATCGGCTCGCTTCCTGCCGCAGCCGGAGACCCGTCCGGGGGCTGTCCACGTGGCTGTCGCCCGGCGACGCGGTCCGGCTGGTGCGACGCCGCGCTGACCGCGCCGGACCCGGGCTTCGCGGTGGTGTACGGCGTCTCGGCGAACACCCGCGGCTGGTGGGACCTCGGTCCCGGCCGGGCCCTGGGCTACGAGCCGGAGGACGACGCCGAGGACCACGCCGACCGCGTCCCGGCGCGCGACGAGGACGAGGACGAGGCGAGCCACGTCGGCGGCCCCTTCGCCACCGACCTGTTCCGGCGCCCCTCCCGCTAGCCTTCGGGCCATGACCGACCCCTCCCCCGACCGGACCGACCTGCTCGACCGCGCCCGCGCCTGGGCCGCCGAGGACCCCGACCCTCGGACCCGCGCGGAGCTCGAGGCGCTGGTCGCCGCGGTCGAGACCGACCCGGACGGCGACGCGGCCCGGGACCTCGCCGACCGGTTCGCCGGCCGGCTCGAGTTCGGCACGGCCGGGCTGCGCGGCGCGCTCGGCGCCGGCCCCAACCGGATGAACCGGGTGGTGGTGATCCGCGCCGCCGCCGGGCTCGCGGCGTACCTGCCGGACCACGGCGCCGGCCGCGGGGCCACCGTGGTGGTCGGGTACGACGCCCGGCACAAGTCCGACATCTTCGCCACGCGACACCGCCGCGGTCATGGTCGGTGCCGGCCTCGACGCGCTGGTGCTGCCCCGGCCGCTGCCCACGCCCGTCCTGGCCTACGCGATCCGCGAGCTGGGCTGCGTCGCCGGCGTGATGGTCACCGCGTCGCACAACCCGCCCGAGGACAACGGCTACAAGGTCTACCTCGGCGACGGGAGCCAGATCGTGCCGCCGGCCGACACGGAGATCTCGGCGCGCATCGACGCGGTCGGTGCGCTGGCCGACGTCCCGCGGGGCGAGGCCTGGACGACGCTCGGCGAGGAGGTCGTCGACGTCCTACCTCGACGACGCCGCCGACCTGGTGCGCGCCCGGTGGCCCGCGCGACCTGGTCACGGTCTACACCCCGCTGCACGGGGTCGGCGGCGAGTCGGTCGGCCAGGTGATGCGAGCGGGCCGGCTTCCCGGCCCCGCACCTGACCCCCGCCCAGGCGGAGCCCGACCCGGACTTCCCGACCGTGGCCTTCCCCAACCCCGAGGAGCCGGGTGCGATGGACCTGGCGATGGCGCTCGCCGCGGAGGTCGGCGCCGACGTGGTCGTCGCCAACGACCCCGACGCCGACCGGTGCGCGGTCGCGGTCCCGGACGCGCACGGGTGGCGGATGCTGCGCGGCGACGAGGTGGGCGCGCTGCTCGCGGACTTCCTGCTGCGCCGCGGCGTCGAGGGGCGTCTACGCCTCCTCGATCGTGTCCTCCTCGCTGCTCGGCCGGCTCGCCGCGGCGCACGGGCAGTCGTACGTCGAGACGCTCACCGGCTTCAAGTGGATCGCCCGCGTGGACGGGCTCGCCTTCGGCTACGAGGAGGCCCTCGGCTACTGCGTGGCGCCCGACCTGGTGCGCGACAAGGACGGCGTCTCGGCGCTGCTGCGCGTGGTGCGAGCTGGCCGCGGAGCTCAAGGCCGAGGGCCGCACCCTGGTGGACCGGCTCGACGACATCGCCCGCGAGCACGGGCTGCACGCCACCGACCAGCTGTCGGTGCGGGTCACGGACCTCTCCCGGATCAACGACGCCATGGCCCGGCTGCGCACCGACCCGCCGAGCCGTCTCGGCGGGCTCGCGGTGGAGCAGGTCGACGACCTCGCCCTGGGCAGCGCCGACCTGCCGCCGACCGACGGGCTGCGCTACCGGCTCGCCGACGGCGCCCGGGTGATCGTCCGGCCGTCCGGCACCGAGCCGAAGCTCAAGGGCTACCTGGAGGTCGTCGTCCCGGTCGAGCGACGACCGCGGACGGCGCGTCGACGCGGCCCGGATCTCGGCCGCCGGCCGGCTGGACGCGATCCGCGCCGACCTCGCGGCCGCCGCGGGTCTGTGACGCCGGGCGGCCTCAGACGAACAGCGAGACGACGAAGGCCAGGGCGCTGACAGCGCCAGCGCGGCCACCTCGGGCCAGGCGACGCGGTGGCCGGCTCGGGCGGCTCCGTCGAGGCGGGCGTGCTCGCGCTTGGCCTGGTCGACCAGCTCCTCGAGCCGGGTCACCACGAAGGTCTGGTAGGACATCGCCCGCTCGTCGATGTTGGCCCGGTCGGCCCGCGGCGCAGCTCGCGAGAGCCGGCTGGTGCCGAGGTCGGCCTCCTCGAGCATCCGGCGCTGCCGGGCCTGCAGGTCCTCGCGGAAGGAGTTGCCGATGCCGATGCAGACGTAGCGGGTCTCGCCCACCCAGAGGTTGAGGGTCTGCCCGATCGCGACCTCGTCGACCCGCGGCGAGCGGCACGTGCGCGTCGCGCAGCGAGTTCTTGAGCACCACGTGCCGCCGGTACGCCGTCGCCCGCGGCCGCACCTGCGTGACCCAGACCACCACCCCGAAGAAGACGGCGCCGAGGCCGATCCGCAGCCCGGTCGAGGTGTGCACCGCACAGGGCGACGTAGCCGAGCGCGACCACGGCCGCGGCCATGCCGACGTACCCCGCCAGCATCCCGCTCGTCGGCTTGAAGCGCTCCACCGGATGGGCGACGCCGGGCGGGCTCGGCGGAGCTCATGGACCGATTCTGCCTCGCGGGGCTGCCGACTCCCGCACCGGAGCGCCCGCCTATGCTGGACCGGTGACCACAGCCCTGAGCCCAGCGGCCGAAGCTCGTACGGCGTCCCGGCAGACCTCGCCGAAGCGACCTCGTCGGATGCCTCCTTGCGCCGATTCCTGCACGGCCTCCCGGGGGTGGACCAGGTCGGCGCGGAGGCCCGGGCCGCCACGCTCGGCACCCGCTCGATCAAGACCACGGCCAAGGAGTTCGCCCTCGACCTGGCGATCCGGATGGTCGACCTGACCACGCTGGAGGGGCAGGACACCCCCGGCAAGGTGCGCGCGCTGGGCAGCAAGGCGCATGCGCCCGGACCCGGCCGACCCGACCTGCCCGCCGACCGCCGCCGTGTGCGTCTACCCCGACATGGTGGCCACCGCCAAGGAGGTGCTCGGCGACAGCGGGGTCAAGGTCGCCGCCGTCGCGACCGCGTTCCCCTCCGGGCGCGCGGCGCGCGACATCAAGCTGATGGACACCCGGGACGCCGTCGAGGCCGGCGCCGACGAGATCGACATGGTCATCGACCGCGGTGCGTTCCTCTCCGGTCGCTACCTCGAGGTCTTCGAGGAGATCGTCGCGGTGCGCGAGGCCTGCGGCGGACGCCCACCTCAAGGTGATCTTCGAGACCGGCGAGCTGCAGACCTACGACAACGTGCGGCGGGCCTCGTGGCTGGCGATGATGGCCGGCGCCCACTTCATCAAGACCTCCACCGGCAAGGTGCAGCCGGCCGCGACCCTGCCGGTGACGCTGGTGATGCTGGAGGCGGTCCGCGACTGGCGCGAGGCCACCGGCCAGATGGTCGGCGTCAAGCCCGCCGGCGGCATCCGCACGGCCAAGGACGCCATCAAGTACCTCGTCATGGTCAACGAGGTGGCCGGCCCCGACTGGCTGGACCCGGACTGGTTCCGCTTCGGCGCCTCCACGCTGCTCAACGACCTGCTCATGCAGCGCACCAAGATGCGCACCGGCCGCTACTCCGGCCCCGACTACTTCACCCTGGACTGATCCCGATGGCCACCAAGAAGTCCCCCGACCGTTTCGACTACGCGCCGGCCCCCGAGTCGCGCTCCGTCGTCGACATCAAGTCGTCCTACGGGCTGTTCATCGACGGCGAGTTCGTCGACCCGGTCGGCGGCCGGTCGTTCAAGACCATCTCGCCCGCCACCGAGGAGGTGCTCGCCGAGGTCAGCGAGGCCTCCGCGGAGGACGTCGACCTCGCCGTCAAGGCCGCCCGCCGCGCGCTACAGCCGGGTGTGGTCGAAGATGTCGGGCCGCGAGCGGTGCAAGTACCTCTTCCGGATCGCCCGGATCCTGCAGGAGCGCTCCCGCGAGCTCGCGGTCCTGGAGTCGATCGACAACGGCAAGCCGATCCGCGAGTCCCGCGACGTCGACGTCCCGATCGCCGCGGCGCACTTCTTCTACTACGCCGGCTGGGCCGACAAGCTGGAGCACGCCGGGTTCGGCCCGAACCCGCAGCCGCTCGGCGTCGCCGGCCAGGTGATCCCGTGGAACTTCCCGCTGCTGATGCTGTCGTGGAAGATCGCGCCGGCCCTCGCCGCCGGCAACACCGTCGTGCTGAAGCCGGCCGAGACCACGCCGCTGACCGCGCTGCTGTTCGCCGAGATCTGCCAGCAGGCCGACCTGCCGCCGGGCGTGGTCAACATCGTCACCGGCGCCGGCGAGACCGGCCGGGCGATCGTGGCCCACGAGGACGTCGACAAGGTCGCGTTCACCGGCTCCACCGAGGTCGGCCGGATGATCGCCAAGACGGTCGCCGGGCACCGACAAGCGGGTCACGCTCGAGCTCGGCGGCAAGGCCGCCAACATCGTCTTCGACGACGCCCCGGTCGACCAGGCCGTCGAGGGCATCGTCAACGGCATCTTCTTCAACCAGGGCCACGTGTGCTGCGCCGGCTCGCGCCTGCTCGTGCAGGAGTCGGTCGCCGACGAGGTGCTCGAGCGGCTCAAGCGCCGGATGGCGACGCTGCGGGTGGGCGACCCGCTGGACAAGAACACCGACGTCGGCGCGATCAACTCCGCCGAGCAGCTGGCGAAGATCAGCGAGCTCTCCGACGTCGGGGAGGCCGAGGGTGCCGGGCGCTGGTCCCCCGCCTGCGACCTGCCCACGAACGGCTTCTGGTTCCCGCCGACGGTGTTCACCGGCGTCTCGCAGGCCCACCGGATCGCCCGCGAGGAGATCTTCGGGCCGGTGCTGTCCACGCTGACCTTCCGCACCCCGGCCGAGGCCGTGGAGAAGGCCAACAACACGCCGTTCGGCCTGTCGGCCGGCGTCTGGACCGACAAGGGCTCGCGGATCCTCTGGATGGCCAACCAGCTCCGGGCCGGCGTGGTCTGGGCCAACACGTTCAACAAGTTCGACCCGACGAGCCCCTTCGGCGGCTACAAGGAGTCCGGTTACGGCCGCGAGGGCGGCCGCCACGGTCTGGAGGCCTACATCCGATGACGCCGTCCGACGCCCGCATCGACGTGCGGAAGACCTACAAGCTCTACATCGGGGGTGCCTTCCCCCGCTCCGAGTCCGGCCGCTCCTACGTCGTCGAGGACGCCAAGGGCAAGTTCCTCGCCAACGCCTCCTACGCCTCCCGCAAGGACGCCCGCGACGCGGTGCAGGCCGCCCGCAAGGCGTTCGGCGGCTGGTCCGCCCGGACGCCGTACAACCGGGGCCAGGTCCTCTACCGGGTCGCCGAGGTGCTCGAGGGCCGGCGGGCCCAGTTCGTCGACGAGGTGCAGCGCTCCGAGGGCCTGGCCAAGCGGCCGGCCGAGGCGGCCGTCGACGAGACCGTCGACCGCCTCGTCTGGTACGCCGGGTGGGCCGACAAGGTCGCCCAGGTCGTCGGCGGCACCAACCCGGTGGCGGCGCCGTACTTCAACTTCTCCGTGCCCGAGCCCACCGGCGTGGTGGCCGTCCTCGCGCCGCAGCAGTCGTCGCTGCTCGGCCTGGTCTCCGTCGTCGCGCCGGTCATCACGACGGGCAACACCTGCGTCGTCGCCACCTCGGCGACCCGGCCGCTGCCGGCGATCACCCTGTCGGAGGTGCTCGCCACCTCCGACGTGCCCGGTGGCGTGGTCAACCTCCTCACCGGCGCGCTCGGCGACACGGCCCCGACGCTGGCCTCGCACATGGACGTCAACGCGGTCGACCTGACCGGCGCCGCGGGCGCGGCGGGCGTGGACGCGACGGCCCTGGAGGAGGCGGCGGCCGAGAACCTCAAGCGGGTCCGCCGCGCGCCGGCCGCCGAGCCCGACTGGACCGACGCTCCGGGCCTGGACCGGATGACCGCCTTCCTGGAGACCAAGACCGTCTGGCACCCCATCGGCGTCTAGCGCGAGGAGTCACAACCTCAGGCCCCTCGGCGGCGTGTCGCTGCACGAGTGACCCCTCATCGCCGCCGGTTCCGGGTGCGACACAATGACGACCGTGCATGCGCGGGTCGTCGTCCTCGCCGGGCCGTCGGGCTCCGGCAAGTCGCGGCTCTGCCGACGGCTCGGGCTGCCCTTCGTCAACCTCGACGACTTCTACAAGGACGGCGACGACCCGACCCTGCCCCGGCTGACGCTGCCGGGCGGCGAGGTCATCGCCGACTGGGACGACCCCGCCTCCTGGCACTGCGAGGAGGCGGCCGACGCCCTCGAGCGGCTCAGCCGCGACGGCAGCGCCGAGATCCCGGTGTACGAGATCGCGCGGGACGGCCGCACCGGGCACCGCAAGGTCACCCTCGACGGCTCGGCCTTCTTCGTGGCCGAGGGCATCTTCGCCCAGGAGGTGGTGGCCCTGTGCCGGCAGCGCGGGATCCTGGCCGACGCCGTCTGCGTGCGGAACCACCCGCTGGTCACGTTCTGGCGCCGGCTCACCCGTGACCTGCGCGAGCGCCGCAAGCCGCCGCACGTGCTGCTGCGCCGCGGCTGGCTGCTGATGCGGCGGGAGCCGAGCATCGTGGCGCACGCCGTGGCGCGCGGCTGTGCGCCGATGACGCCCGCCGAGGCCTACGCCCGGATCACGGAGCTGGTCGCCGGCCGGGCCTGACTCACCGCGCCTGCACCTGGCCGGCCCGGTGGGCGGCGAGGTACTGGGCGAGGGTCCGACCGCCCAGCGCCGCCAACGGCGTGGCGTAGGCCCCCGCGTCGGTCGTGACCGACACCCCCGTCGCGCAGCGCGCCGACCCGCACGCCGGCGCCGCGGCCGCGGGCAGCACCGTCGGTGCCGTCACCGCCAGGACCGCGAGGACGGCGCCCGACGCCCCGCCCGCCACTCCCTTCCGTCGGGCCGTCCGTCCGGCCTTGTGTCCGCCCCCGTGTCCGACCTCGAGCCGACTGCTCATGGTCCCCTCCTCCGTAGACGTCCGGTCGGCGGTACCGACCGGATCCCTTACGACGCTAGGTAGAACGAGCCATGGCGGGCCATACGACGTTCGGCATACCCTGCATGGCGGGGAGAGGGGTGGGGGGTATGACTGCGTTCACCGTCACGGAGTCGGACACCGCGCTGCTGCACGACGTCGTCGCGAGCGCGTCGGGGGTGGGGCAGGACCCGGTGCCCTGGCCGATGCTCGACTCGTTGCGGAGTCTGCTGCGGTGCGACGAGATCTGCTTCGCCGAGATCGACACCACCCGCGAGTGCCACCCGGTGCGACAGGTCATCGACCCGGACGGGGTCAGGTCGCTGCTGCGCGAGGACCGCCACCCCGAGGACGAGGCAGACTTCTGGCTCGGCTACTGGTCGTCGTTCTGCAGCTATGCCGACCGGACCGGCGACTACGCCTCGGTCACGAAGATGTCGGACTTCCTCTCACGACGCCAGGCCCGCGACGCGCTCGGCGGCGACACCGGACTCGAGCACGAGATGATGGCCTGCCTCCCCCTCGACGCCCCCGGGCGGCACCTCCGGCTGCTCGCCTGGCGCGTCGGCGGCCAGGACTTCAGCGAGCGGGACCGGCTGCTGCTCGTGCTGCTGCGGCCGCACCTGGCCGCGGCGTACTGGAGCGGCCAGCGGGCGCGGTCCGGCAAGACGCTGCTCACCGGGCGGCAGCTCGAGCTGATGACGCTGGTGCGCGACGGGCACACCAACCTCCAGGTCGCCAACCGGCTGGGCCTCTCCGAAGGCACCGTCCGCACCCACCTGGCCAACATCTACGAGCGCCTCGGGGTGGGCAGCCGGACGGCCGCCGTGACGAAGGTGTTCGGCCTGCCGACGGGCTGAGCTCAGCTCATCGCGCCGAGCACGGCGTACGCCGGCTTGATCACCTCGTCGATGAGGGCGAGCCGCTCGTCGAACGGCAGGAACGCCGACTTCATCGCGTTGATCGTGAACCAGCGCAGGTCGGCCATCCCGTAGCCGAACGCGTCGACGAGCAGGGTCATCTCGTGCGACATCGAGGTGCCGCTCATCAGCCGGTTGTCGGTGTTGACGGTGACCCGGAAGCGCAGGTCCTTGAGCAGCCCGATCGGGTGCGCGGCGATGGACTCGGCGGCTCCGGTCTGCACGTTGGACGAGGGGCACATCTCGAGCGGGATCCGCTTGTCGCGCACGTACGACGCGAGCCGCCCGAGCTCGACCCCACCGTCGGGGCCGAGGGTGATGTCGTCGATGATCCGCACGCCGTGCCCGAGCCGGTCGGCCCCGCACCACTGGATCGCCTGCCAGATCGACGGAAGCCCGAAGGCCTCGCCGGCGTGGATCGTGAAGTGCGCGTTCTCCCGCTGCAGGTACTCGAAGGCGTCGAGGTGGCGGGTGGGCGGGAAGCCGGCCTCGGCGCCGGCGATGTCGAACCCGACCACTCCCTGGTCCCGGTAGGCGACCATCAGCTGGGCGATCTCCTGCGAGCGCGCCTGGTGCCTCATCGCCGTCAGCAGCTGCCGTACGACGATCGGGGTGCCCGCGCGACGCGCCTGCTCCTCCCCCTCGGCGAACCCGTCGCGGACGGCCTCGACGACGGCGCCCAGGTCGAGCCCACCCTCCAGGTGCTGCTCGGGGGCGTAGCGCACCTCGGCGTACACCACGCCGTCCTCGGCGAGGTCCTCGACGCACTCGCGCGCGATGCGGCGGAGGTTGTCGGCGGTCTGCATCACCGCGACGGTGTGGTCGAACGTCTCCAGGTAGCGCTCGAGCGAGCCGGAGTCGGCGGACTCCTCGAACCAGGCGCGCAGCGAAACGGCGTCGGTCGCCGGCAGCCGGTGACCCTCGGGTGCGAGGTCGATGATCGTCTGCGGGCGGAGCCCCCCGTCGAGGTGGTCGTGGAGGAGGACCTTCGGGGCCCGCTTGACCTGCTCACCGATAGGTTCGGACATGCGACACATCCTTGCACCCCACAGATCCACCGGAGGACGCCCATGCGCACGTTCACGTCGTTCGACGAGCTGTCTGCCGCCGTCGGGGAGGACCTGGGCACCAGTGACTGGCTGCGGATCGACCAGGAGCGGGTGGATGCGTTCGCGGACGCCACCGGTGACCACCAGTGGATCCACGTCGACGTCGAGCGCGCCGTGGAGGGTCCGTTCGGCGGCACCATCGCCCACGGCTACCTGACGCTGTCGCTGGTGCCGTACCTCGGCAGCCAGGTCTTCGCCCTGGAGACGCCCGGCGCCCGGCTGAACTACGGGGTCAACAAGGTGCGCTTCCCCCACCCGGTCCCGGTCGGCTCCCGGGTGCGCACCCACGTGTCCGTCGTCGCCGTCGACGACGTCCCTGCGGGCAAGCAGATGCTGCTCAAGCACGTCGTGGAGATCGAGGGTCAGGACAAGCCGGCCTGTGTCGCGGAGACCGTGGTCCTGCTGCTGCCGTGAGCGGGGGCCAATTCACTGGGTACCCAGTGAATTGGCCCCTCCCCACGGCGAACTCCCCGTGGGAACGGCCAGGTTTCCGTGGGAAGCCGGCGAGCTACTCCCCCACCGCGCGACGCGGCAGCAGGTCCTCGACGAGGGCGTCGGTCTCGGCCTCGATGTGCGCGTTTCGACTGGTGAGGACGTCGGCCATCCGCGCCGCCGCCGCTGACGCGGCCGCCTCGCCACCGGACTCGTGCTCGGCCCGGATCAGGTCCCGCCACAGCAGCTGGGACGCCGGCGCCCCGCGCAGGCCGGCCTCAGCGGCCGCGGCGGCACCGGCCGGGTCGCCGTCCTGGCCGCACAGCTCCACGAGACGGTGGGCGGCGTCGACCACCAGGTCCTCCACCTGCGCCTCCAGCCGGGTGCGGGGGAGCCAGGTGTATCGGCCCGCGGGCCGGTCCCCGAGCAGCTCCCCGCGGACCAGCTGCAACGCGCGCCGCAGCAGCTCGCGCTCCTCGCGCGCCGCCGCCTGCCCGGACCGCTGGGCCAGCTCGCAGAACGCGGCCCAGTCGACGGCGACGTCGGGGCTCAGCGACAGGCGGCCGTCGTCGTCGGAGCGCAGCAGTGGCGATCCCTCCGCGTCGTCGCCGAGCCACTCCCGCACCCGCGCGACGGCGGCGTCCCGGACCTCGGGCGTGACGCCGCGCGGCCACACGGAGGCGGCGAGGACGGTGGGGTGCACCGGGGCGGACTGCAGCGCCAGGAAGACCGCCGTCTCCACCGCGAGGTCGACGCGGGTGGGGTCGAGGTCCCCCGGGGTGCGCACGTCGATCGGACCGAGCACACCGAGACGGACGGCGGCGGCGCTCCAGTGCCCGTCGTCGCCCGGCCGGGTGGGGGCCGGGACGCGCAGCCGCCCGTCGGCGACCGTCGGCATCTCCGTGCGGGCGTTCTCGAACAGCTCCGCGAGGAGCTCCGACGAGCCGGGCGTGAGCCGCACCGCCTCCACCTGCAGGTCCAGCAGCGGCACCGTCATGGTGCCGCTCTCGTCGACCTCGAGCCGCCAGCGGGTGCCGGCGACCTCGCCGGCGGTCACGACACCGAAGCCACGGGACTCGCCGCCCGTCAGCGCGGTGATCCGCTCGGCGAGCCCGGCCTCGGGCGGGGCCCCCAGCACGGCGTACTGCGGCACCACGCCGGGACGACGCGCGAGCCGTCCGGTCAGCACGTCCTGCGCCGCGCGCTGCGGGGCCGCGGCCTCGATCCGGTCCAGCAGCGGCGCGAGGTCGTCGACCAGCACCAGCCGGTCGCCGGCCAGGTCCGCGAGCACCTCCGACAGGCCGTGCCCGTGGACCCGCTGGTCGTCGGTCCACGGAGCGGTGGCGAGCTGGACGGCGAGCGCCGAGACCACCTCCCGGGCGGTCGTGGCGTGACCGGTGACGGCGACGGCGCCGCCGACGGACTCGAGGTCGACCAGCACGTCGGTGCCGTCGAGACCGCGTCCGACGCAGACGAGGCCGGGGTACGGCGCGTGGCCGAGCTCGCCGGGCTCGTCGGCGTCCGCAGCGAGGCGCCAGACGCGGCCGTCGTCGAGGGGCGTCCAGGGGGCCGGCGCGTCCGGCCGGGGCGGGGCGAGCCGCAGGTCGACGACCTCGTCGTCGAGGGAGACCGCGAACACCGGGGGCAGCGGGCGCTGCTCGGCACGGCAGGTCGCGCTGAGCCCGCGCAGGGCCCGGTCGAGCCGGGCGGCCCGCTCCCGGTCCGCGCCGACGAGGAGGGCGACCTCCGCCTCGAGCGCCTCGTCGCCGGGGGTGCCGCCCCGGCGGCGGCGGCGCTCGGCGAGCAGGGCTCCCAGCAGCCCGGCCGCGACGATGCCGCCGCCGGTCAGATCGCGGGCGAGCGTCGACTCGTGCCGGACCTCCACGGCGTCGCGGGCGGCCGCGGCGTCGCGGTCGGCCGCGGCGTCGGCCCGCACGTCCCCACCCGAGCCGTCGGCCCCGAGCGTCCGCGGGGTGTCCGGGGCCCGCTCCGGCGCGGCCTCCACCCGGTCGAGACCCGCGGCGTCACCGGGCATGACCAGCACCCAGCCGGGCTGGATGAGCCGCCCGAGCACGAGCTCGCCCCCGTCGGGCTGGACCCGGCCCTTGTTGAGGTCGAAGATCTCCTGCCACCGTCGCCCGTTGTCGAGGTGCCGCTCGGCGATGTCCCAGAGGTTGTCGTGGTAGGAGCCGTCGGGTGGCTGCACGACGTAGACCTTCTTGCCGATCACGTCGGTCATGTCGTCCGGGACGCCGGCGTGCGCGGCCCGTCGGGTGTCGCGCTGGTCCCCGCCCGTCGCGTCGTCGGTGCGCACCTCCGCCCGCGCGGCGACCGGGGCGGTCCGCTCCTCCCCGCCGGGCTGCACGGCGCCGGCCACCCGGGAAGTGCCGGCGGGTCCGTCCGACAGCGTGGCCGCCACCGACGTTCCGGTGCTGCCGGCGAGCACCCCGCCGACCAGCAGGGTGCCGACCAGGGCGCGTGCCAGCTGCTGCGACCGGCCCGAGAGCGGGACCGGACGGGGCAGCCCGCGGCCGCGGACCAGGCTGGCGGCCTCGACCACCGTGCACACGGCGAACTGCGCCCACGCCAGCCACACCACCGCCCGCAGCACCGCGAGCACCGTGTCGACGGTGACCGGCTCGGTCAGGTCGGAGCGGCTCGGCAGGCCGTGGGGGTACGGCGGCGGACCGGTGAGCAGCCACAGCCCGACCGGGATGCCGACCAGCAGCACGAGCAGCGCCAGCCCGGCACCGAGCGCCTTGAGGGCCGAGCCCTCGGTGTGCTCGTCCTGCGCCGTGCGGCTGAATCGCTCGGGTCCCCGGGCGGGTCCCCTCTGGGTCGCTGTCACGCGTGCTCCTTTCCTCGACCGCCCCCTCAGGGGACGGCCGCTCCTGCACCACCCGGGTCGGTCACTGCCTGCGCAGTAGCGGTCGCCGAGATGTCGAACGGCGGGATGCCGATCAGGCTGAGCAGCCGGGGTGCTACCTGGTCCTGCGCCCCGACGGTGATCTGGTCGCCGACGGCGGTCGCCGAGGCCACGGTGTAGCCGAGCCCGCCGAGGTAGGCGCGGGCCCGCCCCTCCGCCGCGCGGGGGTCGAGCTGGACGACGTCGTTGCTGCGCAGCGCGATGATGTCGATCTCCTGCGCACCGGCCCGCGCGGCCTGCTCCACGTCGTCGGCGAGGGTCATCCGAGCGTTCAGCGCCGTGCCGCCGTCGATCACGAGCCCGGCACAGGCGAGCAGCACGACCGCGAAGCCCACCACGAAGGCGGTGGCGGTCCCCGTCTCGTGGCGCCCTTCGCCTCGACGCACGCGGCTGCTCACCCCGTCCTCCGGAAGACGTCGATGGGGGCGTTGCTCGCCGCGCTCACCCCGACGCTGCCGGGCAGGCCGATGAGTCCGAGCCCGGCATAGGAGACCGAGCAGTCGAGGTCGATGCGCGCGGTGCCACCGGCGACGAAGCCGCTGAGGGTGAAGCCGGAGCACGCGGTGTCGCGGTCCAGGGACTGGGAGATCACCAGTCCCGCGACCGCACGGGCGGAGTCGGCGTCGCGCTGCAGGGAGGCGGCGCGGACGGCGTCGCGGGCGGTGGCCTGCATGTCCCCCTGGACCGCGACGTAACGGCCGCACGCCACGATGAGCATCACGAACAGCATCAGGACCGGGGTGAGGATGACGAGCTCGACCGCCATCGAGCCGCGCTCGTCGCCGCGCCGTCCCCGGGCCGGGCTCACTGGTCCACCTTGAACTCTTCGACCGGCCCCTCGACGGTCTGCCGCACCCGGGGTACGACGACCGGGGCGAGCTCCTGGGCGCGTCCGGAGACGACGGCGCGGACCCGGTCGCCGCCGACCGGTACGACGACGACGTCGACGTCCTCGAGGATGCCGCGGCCGATGTTCGCGGCGTACTGCTGGCCCGCAGCCCGGCCCTGGCCCACGTCCCCGGTCACCCGGGCGACGCGGGCCGCCTCGCGCGCGACCGCGCTGGCGGCGGCGTTGCCGAGGTACACCAGCGAGAACTGCACCGCCACGAAGATGACGAGCATCAGGATCGGCATGTACATCGCCAGCTCGACGGCGGTCGCCCCGCCCTCGTCACGACGGCGCACGCCGGCCCGGCTCAGCCCAGGTCGATCGAGTCGGCCTTGTCCGTGATCGTGTTGAGCAGGATCGCCCCGACGGCGACCGCGATGCCGACCAGCAGCGCGGTGATGACCACCCACTCCACCGCGGAGGCGCCGGTCTCGGCGCGGCGCGCGCGGGCGATCCGCCCCCGCACCAGGGTGGTGAGCAGGGTCAGGTGCTGTGCGGACATGGCAGAAAGTCCCTCTCTCGTGGGTCATCCGGATGATCCCCGTCGTCATCCCCGGTCAACCCCCGAGGACTCTCGCGACTGCAGGATACGTCAGGAACAGGAGGAAGCCGACACACAGGAGGAGCTGCGCGACCAGCATCGACTGGGACTGCGCGGCCGCCCGACCCTCGGCGTCGGCGAGCTCCTTGCGGCGCATGGAGCTGGCGCGGGCCGACAGCGAGTCGCGGACCTTGGCGCCGTCCTCCGCGACGAGGGCGAGTGCCGCCGCCAGGTCGCGCAGCTCGTCCACGTCCACGTCGTCCCCGAGCTGGCCGAGCGCGGACCAGGGGGTGGTGCCCTGCAGCCGCGCCGCCTCGAGCGTGTCGCGGATGCGGACCATCGCCCAGCCGTCGCTGATCGAGGTGGCGGCCTGCAGCGCCTCGGGTACGCCGCGGCCCCCGGCCAGGTTCATCGCGACCAGGTCGAGGAACGAGCTGACCACGTGCCGGAAGTCGCGTCGGCGGGCGTCCGCGTCCTTGTTGAGCTGGGCCCACGGCATCAGCGCTCCGAGCGCGGCGCCGATCACCGCCAGCCACAGCGGGATCACCGGGGTGCCGAACATCCCGGTGACCAGCGGGAACGCCAGCACGACGAACGGCACGAACATGCCGACCAGGGCGGCCAGGAGGGTCCGGGCGAGGAACGTCTCCCGGGACTGTCCGACGATGCCGAGGTTCGCGGTGATCGACGAGGACAGCTGCACGCCGCGTGCCGCCAGGAGGTCGCTGAGACCGGCGCCCACCTTGCGCATCCGCACGGACTCGTCGCCGTGCCGTCGGTCCGCGGTGAGGCCGGCGGTGCGGGCCCCCCGCTCGCGGCGGGCGTCGATCTGGGCGAGGCCGGCGGGACCGCTGACCGGGCTCCGGTCGAGCATCGTGACGAGCAGCAGCACGCCGGCGCCGACGACGGCGCCGACCAGCATCACCGGCACGAGCCCGGTCACGGTGCGGTCCTGAAGTGCAGGAACCGCTCGGGCGTCTCGAACCGGGAGAGCCGGCGCAGCCACATGATCCCGGCCCCGAAGATGCCGATCACCAGGAGCAGCACCACCTGGCCCACCGGCGAGCCGTAGGGCTCGACGTAGCCGGGGTTGAAGATCCGCAGCCCGAACACGAACGTCAGCGTCACACCCGTCACGATCTGCACGCTGCGCCGGGTGCTGCGCCGACCGGCGCTGACCCGCTGGCGCATGTCGAGCTCGGCGCGGGCGGACTCGGACAGCGAGGTGAGCACCTCGCGCAGGCCCGGGCCGCGCAGCCGGGAGTTGAGGATCAGCGCCGCGATGATCAGGTCGGCGCTGGCGTCGTCCATCTCCTCGGCGAACCGCTGCAGCGCCACCGGCAGCGGCACCCGCACCCGGAGCCGGTCCGACATCGTGGACAGCTCGTTGGCGATCACCGGTGAGGCGGCGTACGCCGTGGCCGGGATGGCCTGCTCCAGACCGACCGCGCCCGCGACGGTGTCGCGCAGCGACTCCGTCCAGGCGGCGAGCGCCTCGATCTTGGCGATGCCCCGCCTCTCGGCGCCCGCGCCGCCGAACAGCGCGTCCCAGAAGAGCACCAGCAGGCCGGTGGCGACCGCGGCCACCACCCAGCGGGTCAGGAGCAGGATCAGCAGGCCGACCCCGACGGCCACCGGCAGCCGGGTGCCGAAGGAACGGAGCCGCCGGCCCAGGGACGACCGGGGCCCGGCCACCCTGCTCTCCTCGCGAGCGGTCAGCGCGTGCACGAGCAGCACCGTCCCACCGCCGACGACGGCGCCGAGGAGGACGCTCAGGAGGAGGTGCAGCGAGAGCGTCATCAGGCGTTCACCCAGGTGGGGGCGGCGCCGGGGACGTAGCCGGCCGCCTCGAGCTCGGCCAGGCAGGAGATGGCCGCGGCGGGCACGGCGTTGCCGTCGGGCCCGCGGCTGAAGACCTCGCTGGACAGCACCCGGCCGTCGACGCCGTTGACCTCGCGGACGGACGTGACCACACGGCGCAGCTTGCCGCCGGCGGCGAAGTCGTTGACCCGTTCGACGAACACCACGAAGTCGATCGCGCCGGCGATCAGCATCATGGTGGCGTCCGCCGGCAGCCGCTCGACGCTCTGGATGGCGTAGGTGCAGATCCGGTTGAACACCTCGAGGGAGGAGTTCGCGTGGATGGTGGAGAGGGACCCGTCGTTGCCCTGGCTCATCGCGTTGAGCATGGTGACGATCTCGTCGCCGAGCACCTCGCCGACGATCACCCGGCTGGGGTTCATCCGCAGCGAGCGGCGCACCAGCTCGGCCATGTGGATGGCGCCCTGGCCCTCGGAGTTGGGCAGCCGCTCCTCGAAGGCGACGACGTTGGGGTGCAGGTCGGCGAACTCCCCCAGGCCGAGCTCGAGGGCCCGCTCCACGGTGATGAGGCGCTCGTGGGGCTCGATCTCGTTGGCCAGCGCACGCAGCAGCGTGGTCTTGCCGGCATTGGTGGCCCCGGCGATCATGATGTTCTTCCGGGCCCGGACCGCCGCCGACAGGAACGCCGCCAGCTCGGGCGACATGGTGCCGTAGTCGACGAGCATGTCGAGCGAGGCGCGGGCGATGCGTGCCTTGCGGATCGACAGCGAGGGCCGCTGGCACACCCCCATCACCGCCGACAGCCGCGACCCGTCGGGAAGGCGGATGTCCAGCTGGGGGTTGGCGGTGTCGAACGGGCGGCTGGTGAGCCCGCTGTAGGCGCCGAGGATCTGCACGAGCTCGACGAGCTCGTCGTCGTTGTCGGCGACCGGCTGACCGCGCTCCTCGCGCCCGTCGGCGTAGCCGATGAAGACGTCGTCGCAGCCGTTGATGTCGATGTTCTCGACGTCGGGGTCGTCGAGCAGCGGCTGCAGGCGGCCTACGCCGAAGAGGGCGGCGTGGATGCCCTCCGCGATGGCCTGCTCGTCCTCGTGCGAGGGGGGCTTCCGGCCGGCGGTGACCTCCTCCCGGGCGTAGGAGTCGAGCACCCGGCTCACCACGGCCCGGGCGAACTGGCGCTCGTCCTCGGCCGTCATCGGCGGGAGGCCGCTGGCGGCGTCCTCGCGGCGCTGCCGGGCCAGGATGTCGGCGACCTCCTCGCGGAGCCGCCGGATCAGCTGCTGGTCCACGTTCCCCCCTACTCCGCGACCGCGTAGCGGCCGCGCGCGAGCTCCGTCAGTCGGCCCGCCACCTCCGAGGCGGACCGGAAGAGCAGGGACTTGCCGACCGCACGCGACCAGCGGGCCCCCTTCAGGTGGTCGGCGGCCCGCTCGTCGTGGGCGAGCACGCCCAGCACGGTGGCGCCGATGCCCTCCGACTCGAGCAGCTGCTGCAGGTCGGGCACGGACCGGGTGTCGCGGTACGACGTCACGACGACGACCCCGACCGGCGGCCCGCCGGCACCCGTCTCGAGCGCGTCGCGCAGCGACCCGAGGCGCTCGCGCAGGTGCGCGGTCCCCTCGACCGTGGGGCGGACGACGAACAGCACCGCCGCCGCCTGCTGCAGGACCGGCACCGAGGCGGAACCGGGCACGACGCGGCCGCAGTCGGCGAGCACGTCCGCCCCGTGCGTCTGGAACACCCGGGGGATGTGGCTCCAGGCAGCCCCGAGGCCGGCCACCTGTCCGGGGGTGGCCACACCGGCCAGGACGCGGTAGCCGCCGTCGACCTCCTGCAGGTGCTCCCCGAGCGAGACCTCCTCGGCACCGCGGCGCACCGCGGCACCGAGGGAGAGCAGGCCCCGGTCGGTCTGGAGCGGCTCGCCGTCGGGCGTGCGCAGCCACCAGGCCAGGTCGCTGCCCGCCGGGTCCATGTCGGCCACCACCGGGTCGGTCGGCCACACGGTGGCGAGGGCCAGGGCGGCGACGCTGGTGCCGGGCGACCCCTTGGCGGACGCCAGCGCGTAGAGCGTCATCGGAGGTCCGACAGGGTGACGTCGTCGGTGGTGTTGCCCCGCGAGACCAGGGCCAGGCCGGCGAGGTTGGCGCTCGACGCGTCGATCACGTCCGCGGCCGCGGTCGACGGGACGAGGAGGCTGACGCTGCCCGCCGCCCCACCCCCGAGCTCGTCCTTGCGGGGCTGGTGGAGGGAGAGCACGAGGCCCTGCGTGACCCGGGCGGCGCCCTCGCCGGTGGAGGACGAGCCGCTGGCCCGCACGACCTCGACGAGGTCGCCCGGCTCCAGCTCCTTCTCGGGGGCGAGGGCGGGGCTCAGCACCACGCTGACGATCGCCCGGTCGCCGCCGATCGGGTTGTCGCGGTCGAGCATCTTGCCGTCGATGAGGGTGCCGTCGTTGATGAAGCCCTTGGCGAAGGTCCCCATGACCGCGTCGGCCTGGTCGGCCGGGACGAGGTTCAGCCCGTCGTAGGCGACCGGCACCGCGCGGACGTTCTCGTCGCTGATCCGGGTGCCGGGGGCGATGTCGCCGTTGGCGACCAGCACCTCGACCCGGCTGTCCATCCGGACGGCGAGGAGACCCGCCACCAGCGCGCCGCCGACGATGAGCACGAGGGCGAGCGCGGCCATGGCGGGGCGACGCTGGCGGGGCGGCGACGGCAGCCGTCCCGGGCCCGCGGCCTTCCCGCTCGTGCCGCGGGCTGCGCGCAGGCGCTGGCGGTCCGCCGTGGTGGTCATGTGGTGCTCCCGTCCTGGTGGCCTGGTCTGTCGACGAGGGCGGGGGCGAAACGTGTCCGCGAACCCCCGCGCTGCCGGACAGCGGCCGTCAGTTTATTACCCGATATCGGCGGGGATGAACACGGGAGACCGGGAGGTCCGCACTGTCGGCTGTCCGGTCCGCTGTTCCCATTGCCCCGAATGTCGCCCTAGGGTGGGCGCAAGGCCGTCAGGCACGAGCATCGAAGGAGACCAGAATGGCCCACGGGGACCACAAGATCGGGATCGACGACATTCTCGCGACCGCCGACATGATCGAGCGCACCGTCGCCCAGCTCGAGGAGGCGCAGCGCACCGCCAACACCCGGTCCCAGGACCTGGTCTCCGGCGCGTGGCAGACGCCCGGTGCGTCGCAGACGTTCCACAACAAGTGGAACGAGTGGAACGACGGCATGAACAAGATGATGGCGGTCGGCCCGGAGTTCGTGACGTGGCTGCGCAACTACGCCCGCGACGCCGAGGGCCTGGACACCGCCTACTCCAAGTAGCCCAGGCTTCACGCGGCGCCCCCGGCCCTCCGGCCGGGGGCGCTGCCGTCACGTCCGGGGCACCTGGACCAGGGTCTGGGAGCCTCCCGGCTCGACGACGAGGCCGCGCCCGGGATGCACCCGGGGGATGAGACTGCTGCGCATCAGGCGGACGCCGTAGACGTCCCCGTCGGCCATCCCCTGCGGGGAGAGCAGCAGCCCCTGCCGCGCCTTGCGCGCCTCGTAGAGCCAGCCGCTGTAGCCGGCGCCGACCTCCGCGCTGGCGCCGGCGACGACGACCCGCCAGCCCTTGCCGCGGGACTGCTGGACCAGTGCGAGCAAGGCCGGGGCGAGGGGCCCCTCCCTGACCTGCTCGGCGTCGTCGACGAGCACCACGCCGCCCGGCGCCAGCCCCCGGAGCCTCTCGACCAGGTCCTCCTCGACGAGCCCGTCGCCGAGCAGCAGCGCGTCGGTCCCGAGGTCCGTCACCAGCGCGTTCGACAGCGGGCACAGCGCCAGCACCGGCAACCCGGCCTCGCGCACCGCCGCGGCCACGAACCGCAGGGCGCCGGTCCGCCCGGACTTGGGCGGCCCGGCGAGGACCGCGACGGGACTCCCGGACAGGTCGAGCCCGGTGAGGGCGAGGTCGTCGCCGCCGAGTCCCATCGGCAGCCAGCCGGCCGCGATGCGGTCCGCCGCCGCGCGCACGGCCGCGCGGACCTCCTGGTCGTACGGCGCCATCGAAGGCAGCTCCTCGAGCCGGAACGGCCGCAGGCCGGCGGGGGTGGCGCCGTCACGCTCGGCGCCCCGGGCCGCGATGGCCTGGAGGGCGGCGTTCTGGCCCGCCCCCGAGATGTCGTCGCCGAGCACCGCCACCTGCAGCTCCACGACCGGGTCCGGGGTGAGCCCGCGTCCGTCGACGAGCGTGTCGGGCACGAGCCGGGCCGGCACCCCGACGGCGCCGTAGTCGGCACGGTCGGTGAGCCGGAGCACGAGCCGGTTCTCGACCAGCGTCGACATCCGCCCGGTGACCAGCGTCCGGTCGCCGGAGACCACGGCGTGCAGCCCGACCGACGTACCGTCGCGGAGCAGCGTCATCACCTGCTCGGTGAGCCGGCCGCCGTCGACCTCGCCCAGGGTGGAGGCGAACCCGTCCCAGCGGTCCAGCAGGAACAGCAGGTAGGGCGGTCGCTCGTCGGCGGGGAGCGCGGCTCGCAGCTCGGCGAGGTCGGCGAACCCGCCCTGGCCGAGCAGCCGTTGCCGCTCCCCGACCAGGTCGACGAGCCGGGAGAGCAGGCGGTCCGCGCGCTCGAGCTGGGTGCGGCTCACCACGGCCCCGGTGTGCGGCAGGTGCGAGAGGCCGAGCAGCGAGCCGTTGCCGCAGTCGAGCCCGTAGACGTGGAGGTCGCGGACGGCCATCCGGTCCGCCAGTGCGCCGGCCAGGGTGCGCATCGCGGTCGAGCGGCCGCTGCGGGGGCCGCCGATCACGTAGAGGTGGCCGTCCCTTCCGAGCTCGAACTCCCGGGCGCGCTGCTGCTGCAGGGCGGGCAGGTCCTCCAGCGCCCAGGGTGCGGCGAGCCGCTCCCCGGCGGGCTCGTCCGCGGCCGCCGCGGGGGGCAGGTCCTCGACCCGGACCAGCCCCGGCAGCGGGTCGAGCCAGGGCCGGTGCGGTGCGGGGATGTCGAGCGAGTCGTTGAGGACGTCGATGGCGTCGACCAGCGCGGCGAGGTCGGTGTCGGTCTCGTCGGTCGGCGTCGCCTCCGTCGCCGGTCGGGCCGGGGCCGGCAGTCCCACCCGCTCCCAGGGGACCGCCCACGCCAGCGGGTCGGGGACCTGTCGCTGGCCCTCGGTCGCGTCCGGCCGGCGTCCGCCGACGCGGCCGGCCTGGAACGGCATCAGGGTGGAGGCGCCGCTGCGCACGAAGGCGCGGCCGGGCTGGTCCTTCCCGATCCGGGCCGCGTCGGGCGCGTCGATCACGTCGCGGCTGTCGTTCTCGTCGGTGACACGCAGCGAGATCCTCAGGTTGGTGTTGGCGCGGATGTCCGCGGATACCACCCCGCTGGGCCGTTGCGTCGCCAGCACCAGGTGCAGGCCGAGGGAACGTCCCCGCTGGGCGATGGACACCAGGCCGTCGACGAAGTCGGGCAGCTCGGCCACCATGCTGGCGAACTCGTCGATGACCAGGACGAGGCGCGGGATGGCCGGCAGGTCGGGCCGGCCGCGCTGCAGCGCCCAGTAGTCCTCGAGGTCCTTGGCGCCGGGCCCGGCGAGCAGGTGCTCGCGGCGGCGCAGCTCGGCCCCCAGTGACACGAGCGCGCGGCCGACGAGGTGGTGGTCGAGGTCGGTGACCATCCCGACGGTGTGCGGAAGGCGTGCAGCGTCCTTGAACGCGGACCCGCCCTTGTAGTCCACGAGCACGAACGTGAGCTCGTCGGGTCGGTTCGCGACGGCGAGCGAGGCGACCAGGGTCTGCAGCAGCTCCGACTTCCCGGACCCGGTCGTGCCCGCGACGAGGGCGTGCGGCCCGTCGCGGCGCAGGTCGAGGCGGAAGGGCCCGTCGTACCCGGCGCCCACCACGACGTCGGTGGTCCGGCCGTTCGCCCAGCGGGCCGCGACCGCGTCGGGGGTCGGCGGGTCGAGGCCGATCTCCTCCAGCAGCCGAGCCGACGCCGGGAGCCCGGACGCCTCCTCCTCGGGGGTGGTGTCCCGAAGCGGCGAGAGGGCCCGGGCGACGGACTCGCACCACGTCCCCTCGACCAGGTCGGCGATGATGCCGGTGGTGGCCTCGGACGCGCTCTCCTCGATCCGCACCTCCCCGGCGGTGCACGCGACCACGGCCCGACACTCCTCGGGCAGCTGGCGGACCTCGTCCTCGACGCACAGCACCCGGACCCCGACGGCGGGGCCCCGCCGCAGCAGGTCCACGACGGCCGGCAGCGTCCGCAGCCGGCGGGCGCCGTCCAGGACCACGACCACGTCCGGGGCCTGCCGCGTCCGGTCGCGGGCGGCGCCCTCACGCTGGGCGACCAGCGCGCTCAGCTCGGCGAGCCGTCGGCCGACCGAGTCCTGCTGGGTGCCCAGCGCTACCGACTCCAGGTCGGCCCCGAGCCGGGCGTGCGGGAGCCACCGGACCCATGCCCAGCCGCTCTCCCCGTCCGCGTCGCTGAGCACCGTGAGGCGGACGTCGCGCGGGCTGTGCAGCAGCGCGGCCTGGGCCACGATCCAGTGCGCCAGCGCGGGGGCGGTCTCGGGGTCGCCGGCGACGCCGACCACGCCGAGCTGGCTCAGGTCGAGCCAGGCGGGCACCAGGTCGAGCCTCCGCGGGGGTGCCGCCTCGTCGGTCTTCTCCCGGCGCTCCTCGATCCTGACCTCCGCCGGAAGGTCGGCCAGCCCCACCCGGACGCGGAGGTAGTCGGGGTCGGCGGGTCGCCGTTCCCAGAGCCGGGGCCCCGGCCCGATCGCGTGCATGAGCAGCGTGGCCGGGTCCGGACAGGACGTACGGCGGTCCGACCGCTCGTCCTGCAGGCCCCGCTCGATCCGCTCGGTGACGGCCGCGTGCGTCTCGTCGTACCGCCGCTGCTGCGCGACTGCCTCCTTGCGTCCCTGCTTGCGGTCGCTGAGGTAGTTCGCGAGCACCATCACCGGCGACAGCAGCGCGAAGACGAGGAAGCGCGGACCGAACAGCAGGGCCAGCGGCACGGCGACCACGAGCGGGACGAACACCATCACCCAGGGCAGGGGTCGTCTGCGCACGTCACCCGGCCGGTCGGGCAGGTGGAAGACCCGTTCGCGCTCGGGCGGCAGCATCCGCGGTGGACGGTTCAGGTCCACCAGCGCCTCGGCGGGCCGGGTCTCCACGTCGGCGACCGGCTCGCCCACCTCCGCCCGGGTCAACACCGTCCCCCCGACCGCGAGGTAGTCGCCGACCGGCCACCCGGTCCCGCCCTCGGTGACCGGCACGCCGTCGAGGGTGGCGGCACACCCGGGACCGGGGGCCACCGTGACGGTGCCGTCCGCAGCGACCGAGACGGTCAGGGCGGACGCGGGCAGCCGCAGGTCCGGCAGTGACCAGCCGGCGGCGCCGTTGCCGACGACGGTGTCCCCCAGCGGCAGCCGGTGCACGCGGCCCGCGCCCGGCCCGGAGACGACCCGGAGCTCGGCGACGCCGTCGGGGGCGCGGCGGGCGACCCGGTCGGCGGGCTCGAACAACGACAGCACCGACACCGCTGCGCACGCCGGCCTCCCCGGCGGGCCGACCCGGGTCCGCCGCCTCGCCGTCGACCCACAGCGGGATGCGGCGGGCGAAGCTCTCGTGCACCCGCTCGCCGAGCAGGCCGACCAGCGCGGGGACCAGGTCCCCCACCGGCTGCGAGGTGTCGAAGTCGACGAGCGCGTCGACCGGGCGGCCGGTGCGGCCGTCGATCACGGTCAGGCTGAGCCGCACGTCTTCTCCCCGTCAGTCACGCCCGCTCCGGACATCTCGGTCATTATGCCGACTCCGTCGACCATGCCGGCTCCGCCGACACCGCCGGTGGCAGCCGGGAGCTACGGCGCCACCCGGTCGATGACCAGCGGCCGCGCGGCGAACCCGGCCCCGTCGCCGATCTCGAGCCCGCCGTCCAGGGAGGCGAGGGCACGCTCGAACCTCTCGGCCTCGTCGGTGTGCAGGGTGAGCAGCGGCTGTCCGGCGCGCACCTCGTCCCCGGGCTTGGCGTGCACCTGCACGCCGGCCGCGGCCTGCACCGGGTCCTCCTTGCGGGCCCGCCCGGCCCCCAGCCGCCACGCGGCCAGGCCGACGGCCATCGCGTCCAGGCGGGTGAGGACCCCGTCCTTGTCGGCGGTCACCACGTGGGTCTCGCGGGCGTCGGGCAGCGGGGCGTCGGGGTCGCCGCCCTGGGCCGCGATCATCCGTCTCCAGGCGTCGAGGGCCGAGCCGTCGGCCAGGCGGTCGGCCGGGTCGACGTCGTCGCGGCCGGCGGCGGCCAGCATCTCGCGGGCCAGCGCCAGGGTGAGCTCGACCACGTCGGCGGGGCCGCCGCCCTGCAGCACCTCGACCGACTCGCGCACCTCCAGCCCGTTGCCCGCGGTGAGCCCGAGGGGCGTGGACATGTCGGTGAGCAGCGCGACCGTGGTGACCCCGGCGTCGTCGCCCAGCGCCACCATCGTCTCGGCCAGCTCGCGGGCGCTCTCCTCGTCCTTCATGAACGCCCCGCTGCCGACCTTGACGTCCAGGACGAGTGCCCCGGTGCCCTCGGCGATCTTCTTGCTCATGATCGAGCTGGCGATCAGCGGGATCGCCTCGACCGTGCCGGTCACGTCGCGCAGCGCATAGAGCTTCTTGTCGGCGGGCGCGAGCCCGGTGCCGGCGGCGCAGATCACGGCCCCGACGTCCTCGAGCTGACGGAGCATCGCGTCGTTGGACAGGTCCGCGCGCCAACCGGGGATCGCCTCGAGCTTGTCCAGGGTGCCGCCGGTGTGGCCCAGTCCGCGGCCGGACAGCTGCGGCACGGCGACGCCGCAGGCGGCGACCAGCGGGGCCAGGGGCAGCGTGATCTTGTCGCCCACCCCGCCCGTCGAGTGCTTGTCGGCGGTCGGGCGCGAGAGGGACGAGAAGTCCATCCGCTCCCCCGAGGCGATCATCGCCGCGGTCCACCGGGAGATCTCGCCCCGGGTCATGCCGTTGAGCAGGATGGCCATCGCCAGGGCGGACATCTGCTCGTCCGCGACCGCGCCGCGGGTGTAGGCGTCGACCACCCAGTCGATCTGGGAGTCGGTGAGCTCGCGGCGCTCGCGCTTGGCGATGATCACCTCGACGGCGTCGTGCGCCTCGGCCATGGTGCGGGGTTCCTCTCGGTCCGGGTGGGGCTTCATCGAGCGGTGGGCGTGCCGGTGACCTGCACGGCGCGGTAGCCGCGGAGCACGAACGTACCCCGTGGCTCGGGTGCGTCCGCCAGGGCCAGGTCGGGGCAGGTGCGGAGCAGGTGCCCGAGCGACTCGACCAGCTCCATCCGCGCCAGCGGTGCGCCCAGGCAGAAGTGCAGGCCGGCCCCGAACGCCAGGTGCGGGTTGGGGTCCCGGTCGGGTCGGAACGCGTCGGGATCGTCGAAGACGCCGGGGTCGCGGTTGGCGGCGCCGAGCAGAGCGGCGACCTTCTGCCCGGCCTCGACCCGGACCCCGGCAACCTGCACCGGCTCGGTGGCGGTGCGCTCGAACAGCTGGAGCGCGGAGTCGAAGCGCAGCATCTCCTCGACGCACGCGTCGAGCCGGTCCGGGTCGGGCCGCGCCCCGGCGCGCAGCAGGCCGACGAGGCCGTTGCCGAACACGTTGACCGAGGCCTCGTGGCCGGCGTTGAGCAGCAGCACGGCCGAGGCGACGACCTCGTCCTCGCTGAGTCGCTCGGCGCCCGCCGCCCCGGCGTCCCCGGTCCGCAGCGTCGAGGCGCTCACGAGGTCGGAGACCAGGTCGTGCCGGGGCTCCGCGGCGCGCTCCCGGGCGAGCTCGCGCACCGCGGCGGCGAAGTCGTCGGCGGCCCGTACCGCGGCGTCCACCACGGTCTCGGACGGGCTGACCTCGTACATGCGCACGATGGCCTGCGACCAGGTGCGCAGCTGGGGTGCCAGCTCGGTCGGGACGCCCAGCAGCTCGGCGATCACGAGGACCGGCAGCGGTTCGGCGTACTCGCAGACGACGTCGAAGCCCGCCGGGTCCACCTCCGCGAGCAGCCCGGCCGCGAGCTCGCGGACCCGGGGGCGGAGCCGCTCGACGTGGCCCCGGCTGAAGGCGGACGCGACGAGGCGACGGAGCCGGGTGTGCTCCGGCGGCTCGTTCTCCATCATCTGGTGCCGGTGCAGCAGGTTGAACGGCGCGAGGTGGTCGGCCGGCTCGCGGTCCCTCCAGATGCGACCGAGCCTGCGGTCACGCAGCACGGCGCTCGCGGTCGCGTGGTCGAAGGTGAGGAAGCTGCCGGACTGCTCGTGCCAGGCCAGCGGGCCGCGGGCGCGCTCGGCGGCGAGCGCCGGGTACGGGTCCGCGACCAGCTCGGGGGAGGTCAGGTCAAGCGCGGTCGAGCGCATCGGGTCCGAACGCATCCGGCAGCACCTCGCTCATCGGCCGCACCCCGGCGACGGTCCACAGCAGCAGGCCGCCACCGCCGTTCTCGAAGAGCAGCTGACGGCATCGACCGCACGGCATGATCACCTCGCCGGAGCCGTTGACGCACACCGCGTGGGTGAGCCGCCCGCCCCCGGTGGCGTGCAGCTGGGAGACCATCCCGCACTCGGCACACAGGCCCACGCCGTACGCCGCGTTCTCCACGTTGCAGCCGACCACGACCCGGCCGTCGTCGACCAGGGCGGCCGCGCCGACCTTGTAGCGGGAGTAGGGGGCGTAGGCCCGCTGCATCACGTCGACGGCCCGGGCGCGCAGCGTCCTCCCACCCCTCCGGGGTGAGCTCGGTCATCCGGCACTGCCCTTGCGGTAGGTCTGGCCGTCGGCGGCCGGCATTCGTAGTCGTTGGGCCGCGAACGCCAGCACCAGCAGGGTGGCGATGTAGGGGGTCATGCCGGTGAACTGGCGCGGCACGGCGTCGGTGAGCAGGAACCAGGCCAGGAAGCCGGCCGCCAGGACGCCGAACACGACGGCCTGCCTCTGCTGCTTGCGGAGGAACCTCCACACCGCCACGGCCGCGAGCCCGATCGCGACGAGCAGCAGCAGGGCGTGGATGGTCCCGGCGGAACGCAGCGGCAGGCTGTCGGTGTAGCCGAACATGAGCGAGCCGGCGAGGATGCCGCCCGGACGCCAGTTGCCGAAGATCATCGCCGCGAGGCCGATGTAGCCGCGACCGCCGGTCTGGCCGGTGACGAAGCCGCTCGACGCCACGAGCGCGAGGAAGCCTCCGCCGATGCCCGCCATGCCGCCCGAGATGATCGACCGCGGTCCACTTGTAGCGGAGCACGTGCACGCCGAGGCTCTCGGCGGCCTGCGGGTTCTCACCGCAGGACCGCAGCCGGAGACCGAACGTGGTGCGCCACAGGACCCAGCCGCTGAGGGCGACCAGCGCGAACACGAGCATCGTCATCAGGTTGAGGTTGGTCGTGATCGCGGCCACGACGGAGGCGATGTCGGAGATCGACGAACCAGCCCTGGTCGGACACCGCGTCGGCTCCGTCCGAGAGGCCCGGGACGGTGATGCTCGGTGGCCGGCCCAGTCCCGTCAGCTGCTTGACCCCGCCGCCGGGGAGGTTCGCGAAGTAGGCCTCCGCCAGGAACTCCGCGGCGCCGAGACCGATGATGTTGATCGCCACGCCGGAGACGATGTGGTCCACGCCGAACGTCACCGTGGCCAGCGCGTGCAGCGCACCGCCGACGGCCCCGAGCAGCGCGGCACCGAGGATGCCGATCAGCGGGCCGTAGTAGTAGGTGAAGTACGCCGCGCCCCAGGTGCCGAGGATCATCTGGCCCTCGAGGCCGATGTTGACGATCCCGGCGCGTTCGCTCCAGAGGCCGCCGATGGCCGCCATCAGGATCGGGCAGGTCGCCAGGATGGCGGCGCGCAGGCTGCCCGGGGAGTCCAGCTCCCCCTGGCCGGTGATCAGCCGGACCGCGGAGACGGACACGATCGCCCCGAGGGTGAGCAGCAGCCAGAAGTAGGTGAAGTTGCGGGTGCGGGGCTCCGCCGACCGTCCGGCCGTCGTGGTGGTGACGCTCATGCCGACACCTCCTTCTCGGCCGGGGACGTGTCGGCCTGCGAGTCGCTGCGTGACCGCCCGCTGCTCCGCTGCGGCCTGGCGACGGCGGACCACCTCGTAGGCGACGACGACGGCGAGGACGATGACGCCCTGGGTGATCTGGACGACGTTCTGGGAGATGTCGCGACTGCAGCGTCAGCCGGTTGGACTGCTCGTTGAGGAACGCGAAGAGCACCGCACCGAACAGGATGCCCGAGCGGTTGGTTGCGGCCGAGCAGGGCGACCGCGATGCCCAGGAAGCCGAGACCCCCCTGGAAGGTCGTGCCGTAGTTGTAGGCGGCGCCGAAGAAGGACGGCATCCAGAGCAGCCCGGCGATCGCCCCGGAGATCATCATCGAGATGACGACCATCCGGCTGACCTTCACGCCGGAGGCGACGGCCGCAGTCTCCGACATCCCGGTCGCGCGCAGGTCGAAGCCGAAGCGGGTGCGGTTGAGCACGAACGAGAAGGCCAGCCCCATGACCACGGCCAGGACGACCAGGCCCCAGATCGCGCCGTCCCGCTCCTCGAAGGGGGCGAAGCCCGGGACCCGGCTGCCCTCGGGGATCGTCGCGGTGCGCCGGCTGTTGCCGGCGCGGATGCCGTAGGTGCTGAGGAAGTAGCCCACGACGGCGCCGGCGATCGCGTTCAGCATGATCGTGGAGATGACCTCGCTGACGCCGCGGGTCACCCGCAGCACGCCGGCGATCCCCGCCCACAGCGCGCCGGCTGGCCATCGCGACCAGCAGGCCGAGGAGGATGTTGACCGGGCCCGGGACCAGGGCCAGGCCGACGACGACCGCCGCGACGTAGGAAGCGATCTGGTACTGCCCCTCGACGCCGATGTTGAAGAGGTTCATCCGGAAGCCGACGGCCGCGGCGAGCGCGGACAGGAAGATCATCGACGACTGGTTGACGATGTTGACGTAGACGCGGGAGGCCGGCGGGTCGAGGATGATCGGCCAGAACTCCAGCGCGCTGCTGCCGGACAGCGCGACGACCACGCTGGTGATCAGCATGGCGGCGACGACCGCCAGCAGGGGTGCGACCAGTGCCGCCCCCGCCCGCTTCAGCGCGGTCACGACGCCTCCTCCTCGTGGGCGCCGGTCATCGCCGAGCCGAGCTGCTGCGGGGTGACGCTCTGCGGGTCGAACTCACCGACGAGCCGGCCACGCAGGATGACCTCGATGCGGTCGGACAGCCCGATCAGCTCGTCGAGGTCGGCCGAGATCAGCAGCACCGCGAGGCCCTCGCGACGGGCCTCCTTGATGTAGCTCCCAGATCGCGGCCTGGGCGCCGACGTCGACGCCGCGCGTCGGGTGCGCGGCGATCAGCAGCACCGGGTCGCCGCTCATCTCGCGGCCGACGATGAGCTTCTGCTGGTTGCCGCCGGACAGGGCCCGCGCGTGGGTGTCGATGCCGGGGGTCCGGACGTCGTACTCGGAGACGATGCGCTCGGCGTCCTCCCGGGCGGCCGGCCCGGTCGATGAGCAGGCCCTTGGCCGCCGGCGGACGGTCTGGAAGCCGAGGATGCGGTTCTCCCACAGCGGGCGCGTCGAGCAGCAGCCCGTGCCGGTGCCGGTCCTCGGGGATGTAGCCGATGCCGGCGCCGCGGCGGTCGCGCGTGCCCCAGTGCGGTGATGTCCCTGCCGCCGAGGTGCACCGTCCCGGCTCCGGGCCGGCGCATGCCCATGACGGACTCGACGAGCTCGGCCTGGCCGTTGCCCTCGACGCCGGCGATGCCGAGCACCTCGCCCTTGTGGATGGACAGGTCGATGTCGGACGAGCAGCGCCCGCCCGAGCTGTCGTGCAGGGTGAGGTCGCGCACCTCGAGCAGCCGACCTGGTCGGTGACCGTGGACTCGCCCTGTCTCGGGCGTGGGCAGCTCGGAGCCGACCATCAGCTCGGCGAGCTGCTGCTTGGTGGTGCCCTCGGGCTTCGCCGCGCCCACCGTGGTGCCGCGGCGCATCACCGTGATGTCGTCGGCGATGTCGAGCACCTCGTCGAGCTTGTGCGAGATGAACAGGATGGTGTGACCCTCGGCTCTTGAGCTCGCGCAGGTTGTCGAAGAGCGCGTCGACCTCCTGCGGGCACGAGCACGGCGGTCGGCTCGTCGAGGATGATGATCTTGGCGCCGCGGTAGAGCACCTTGAGGATCTCCACGCGCTGGCGCTCGCCGACGCCGAGGTCCTCGACGAGCTCGTCGGGGTCGAGGTCGAAGCCGTAGGTCTCCGAGATCTCGGTTGATCTCCTCGCGCGCCTTGTCGCCGATCCCGTGCAGCCGCTCCGCGCCGAGCACGACGTTCTCGAGGACGGTGAGGTTGTCGGCCAGCATGAAGTGCTGGAAGACCATCCCGATGCCGACGGCGATGGCGTCGGTCGGCGAGCCGAAGCGAGACCTGCGCGCCGTTGACGGTCAGCGTGCCCTCGTCGGGCTTCTGCACGCCGTAGAGGATCTTCATCAGCGTGGACTTGCCGGCGCCGTTCTCACCGATCAGCGCGTGCACGGTGCCGCCGCGGATGTCGATGTCGACGTCGTGGTTGGCGATCACGCCGGGGAACCGCTTGCCGACCCCGCGCACGCGGATCGCGTCGGCGGCCGCGGGTTCGCAGCCATGGCACTCATCGAGCATTCCCTCTCAGTTGCACGTCGTCGTGCGCCCCCGACAGGACCGGTCAGCACCACATGGGACGGGCCCGGGGCTCACGCTACCGCGTGGCCCCGGGCCCGCGCCCTGTCGGGTCAGCCCTGGGTCAGGGCTTGTCCGGAACGGTGATCTCGCCGCTCTTGATCTGCTCGGCGTAGTCGTCGATCTCGTCGGTGATGTCGTCGACGTAGCCACCCGACGTGGAGTAGCCGACGCCGTCGCCCTCCAGGTTGTAGGTCTGGTAGCTCACGAGCGGGTCACCGTCGGCGACCGACTTGGTCATGTTGAACGTCGCCGTGTCGACGCGCTTGAGCATCGAGGTGAGGATGTGCTTCTTCTGCGCCTCCGACGCGCGTGAGGTACTGGTCGGAGTCGACCCCGATCGCCCACGTGCCGTCGCCGGCCTCGACCGCGGCGTCGAAGACGCCGGCGCCCGAACCACCGGAGGCGTGGTAGACGATGTCGGCGCCGTTCTCGTACATCGCGGCAGCCGCGGCCTTGCCGCCGGCCGGGTCGTTGAAGCCCTTGAGGTTCGGTCCTCCTCGATGTAGGTCACGTCGACGGTGATGTTCTCGTCGACCGCGGCCACACCGGCGACGTACCCGGCCTCGAACTTCTTGATCAGGTCGTTGTTGACCCCGCCGACGAAGCCGACGTGGTCGGCCTCGGTCTTCAGCGCGGCGGCCACACCGACGAGGAAGGAGCCCTCGTGCTCGGCGAAGCCGAGGTAGGCGACGTTGTCGTTGGGCTCGTCCGGGGTCGGGTCGAAGCCGTCGACCACACGCGAACGCAGACGTCCGGGAAGTCGGGCGCGACCTTGTCGACGGAGAGGCTGTAGGCGAAGCCGGTGCCGATGATCGGGTTGTGGCCGTCCTCGGCGAGGGCGCGCAGGCGGTCCTCGCGGGCGGACTCGGGCTCACCGTCCTGGGCCTCGGCCTCGGTGCAGGTGGCGCCGAGCTCCTCCTTGGCCTGCTCCATGCCGCGGGCAGCGGAGTCGTTGAACGACTGGTCGCCACGGCCGCCGACGTCGTAGGCGAGACCGACCTTGGGCCCGTCGCCGCCGCCCTCGCAGAGGCCTTCCTCGGCGGCGGTGTTGCTGTCGTTGGCGCAGCCGGCGAGTGCCAGGCTGAGGACTGCGGATGCTGCTGCGATCTTGGTCAGGCGACGCAAGATGCCTCCTCAAGGTTTGCTGCGCCACCTTCGCGGGCGCCGAAATCAGGGGTCACCCTAGCCCCGAAGCGCGGCGGTGACAGCGATAACCGGCCCGCGCCGCGGAACTGTTATAGGTCGGTGACCCGTGGGCCCGGGGCGGTCAGCCGGCGACCGCGGCGAGCGCGACCGCGGCGAGCACGCGCGCCCCGACGCCGATGGCGCGCTCGTCGATGACCAGGTCACCCTGGTGCAGGTCGTACGTCGGACCGCCGGGCGTGCGGGTGCCGAGCCGTCCCATCGCGCCCGGGATGGACTCGACGTACCAGGCGAAGTCCTCCCCGCCGAGGCTCTGCGGGGTGGACACCAGCCCCCGGGGGCCGAGGACGGCCGAGGTGGCCGACGCGAGCATGGCGGTGGCGACGGTCTCGTTGACGACCGGCGGCACGCCGCGCACGTAGACGACCTCGGCCCGCACGCCGTACGGGGCGAGGATCTGGGCGATCAGCTCACGGACCAGGTCCTCGGCGTCGACCCAGGCGACCGCGTCGAGCATCCGCACGGTGCCGGCGACCTCGCCGGATGGCCGGGATGACGTTCTTGCCGCCCCGGACCGGACCATCCCCCAGACCAGGCTGGCGCCCGCCCGCGGGTCCAGGCGCCGGGAGAGCGCCCCCGGGAGCTCGGTGACGAGCTTGCCGAGCGCGTAGGTCAGGTCCTCGGTGAGGTGCGGCCGCGACGTGTGGCCGCCGCGGCCGGTGAGCCGGACGTCAGGGCGTCGGCGGCGCCGGTGATCGGGCCCTCGCGCAGCCCGATCTCGCCGACGTCGATGGCCGGGTCGCAGTGCAGCCCGAACACGTGGTCGACGTCGTCCAGCGCGCCGCCGGCGATCAGCTCGAGCGCCCCTCCCGGCATGATCTCCTCGGCCGGCTGGAACAGCAGCCGCACCCGGCCGCCCAGCGGGCTGTCGCGGTGCAGCGCCGCGAGCGCGAGCCCCGCCCCGACGAGCGGCTGCGGTGTGCACGTCGTGGCCGCAGGCATGGGCGACGCCCGGCACGGTGCTCGCCCACGGCTGCCCGCCGAGGTCGTCCACCGGGAGCGCGTCGAGGTCGGCCCGCAGCGCGACGGCGGGCCCCTCCGTCTCGCCGATCTCGGCGATCAGCCCGCTTCGCGGCAGCAGCCGGACGCGGACCCCCTCCTCGTCGAGCCGCTTCGCGACCAGGGCGGTGGTGCGCTCCTCCTCCCAGGCCAGCTCGGGGTGCGCGTGCAGGTCCCGGCGCAGGTCGACGAGCTCTTCGTGCAGCGCGTCGATGGCGCCGTCGATGAGGGCGAGCTCGGGGGGAAGGGACACTCACCGCAGGCTACCGGAGCGGCGGCCGGCGGGCGCGACCCCGTCCTGGTCGCCTCAGCCGACGCTGCGGACGAGCGCCTGGGACTCGGCCACGGGGACGTCCACCGTGCTGCTGGTCGTCACCGGCGGAAGCCCCTGCGGAGCCGTCGGGGCCGGGGTCCCGGTCCAGGTGGCCCCCCAGGTCGCCGTGGCCTGCACCGGGAAGCCGCCGTCGTAGCCGACGGAGGACCGGGTGAAGGGGAACGCGCAGGCCCCGGCCGGCGCGTCACCGCCGGTGTAGGCCGTCGTGAACTGCTCGTGGGTGCAGGTCTGGCCGCCGGCGGGGGAGGTCAGCACGTAGTCCTGCGCCTCGGCGACGACCGTGGCGGAGACGGGCCCGACCCGGGCGGTGATGTCCCACGTCGAGGAGTAGGCGTCGGCCCAGAACATGGTGTCGAGGTTGACCAGGCTGGCGCCGGTCCCGGCCACCTCGGGGTTGCGCCGGATCTCGGGCTCCGGGATGTCGAGGGAGCTGTAGGCGGCGTCGCGCAGCACCTCGACGTCCACGACCGGTGCGGGTGGCGCCTGGCCGGGACCGAGCAGGATCGTGTAGTTCGGCACGAACCCGCCCGTGGGGAAGCTCAGCGCTGTGCCCGCGTAGTCGGCGACCTTGGGGTCGCGGAACATGTCGACCGAGCAGTTGAGCCGGTACCACATGCTGCCCTCGGGGGCGTTCTTCGCGGCCTTCTCGTACTTGTCCTGGCCGCCCCAGCCGGCGATGTACTCGATCCCGGAGTAGTGGCTCTGGTTGTACTCCTTGTCGATGAAGGGCTCGGCGTCCTTCGGCGACTTCCACGCCTCGTACCAGCAGATCGGCGGGACGCTGGACACCACGCCGCCCCCGCCGCCTCCGCCGCGGGGGGCTGCCGTGCCGGAGTACTCGACCGAGACGCAGTAGCTGCCACCTCCGCACGAGCTGCCCGAGCTGGAGAAGCCGTCGGCCGAGGCCGGGGCGGCTCCCACGAGCAGGACCGCGGCGGCGCCGGCCACCGCGATGACGGACGTCCTGGTCAGTGCTCTGCTCACGCGATCCCCCCGCTGTCGTGCCTGTCCCGCCTCCACGTGCCGACTGCTCAGCACGGGTTGGTACCGAGCCGGACCATATCGGTGACCACCCAGCCACCCTCACCTACCCGCTGGAAGACCCCTCTAACCGTGTAGTAGGGCTGCAACGGCTCGGCCGGCCTGCCGTTCGCGCGGACGTCCACCGACAGGTTCTCCCCGCAGCTGGTCATGGTCGCGCGCTCACCCCGGACCCGCACCTTGCCGACGCCCAGCCGGACGTCGCCCCGGGTGCGGAGGTCGTTGTCCTGCAGGTAGCGCACGTAGGAGATGACCTGCTCGGCCGCCTCGCCCTGCGCCACCTCGCCGAGGGCTGCCGGGTCGAGGCTGGGACCGGCGAAGGTGTCCATCCGGACCCGCCAGTAGGCCAGCCAGGCATCGGCCAGGTCCCGGGCGTCGCCGTCGCGCGGCCGGGAGCCGTCGGCCAGGAAGACCTCGTGCCCCCGGTCGTCGAAGTCCCCCGCCGGCGACGCGCCGGGGCCCTCGGTGGACGCGCTCGACGGGGGAGCCGCGGACGTCGAGCCGTCGCCGCCGATGGTGGGAGGTGCGCTCTCCTCGCCGCCGGAGCAGCCGGCCGCCAGGCAGAGCCCGGCCGCGAGCGCGGCGGTCGTCTTCCACGTCGGCATGCGGCCTGTCCCCCGGTCGGTGTCAGTCGGTGTCGGTCTGTCTCAGAAGGCGTCGGGCGGAGACGTACACGCCCCACACGTCGCGCAGCGCGTTGCAGACCTCGCCGACGGTGGCCTTCGCCCGCAGCGCCTCCTTCATCGGGTAGAGCACGTTGTCGGTGCCACCCTCGCGGCGGCTGCCTGCTTGAGCGCGGCCAGGTGCTTGTCCACCTCGGCGTTGTCGCGCTCGGCGCGCAGCTTCGGCGAGTCGCTCGGCCTGCTGGGCCTCGATGGCGGGGTCCACCCGGAGCGGCTCGTAGGGGTCCTCCTCGTCGAGGCGGAACCGGTTGACCCCCACGACCACCCGCTCGTCGGTGTCGATCTCGCGGGCGATCCGGTAGGCGGACTTCTCGATCTCGTTCTTCTGGAAGCCCTTCTCGATCGCGGCGACCGCGCCGCCGAGGTCCTCGACCTGCGCCATCAGCTTCCGGGCCTCGGCCTCCACCTCGTCGGTCAGCGACTCGATCGCGTAGGACCCGGCGAACGGGTCCACCGTCTTGGTCACGTCGCTCTCGTAGGCGAGGACCTGCTGGGTGCGCAGGGCCAGGCGGGCCGACTTGTCGGTGGGCAGCGCGATCGCCTCGTCGTAGGAGTTGGTGTGCAGCGACTGCGTGCCGCCCAGCACCGCGGCGAGCGCCTGCACCGCCACCCGGACGAGGTTCACCTCGGGCTGCTGGGCGGTGAGCTGGACGCCGGCCGTCTGCGTGTGGAAGCGCAGCGTCTGCGACTTGGGGTTGGTCGCGCCGAACTCGTCACGCATCACCTGCGCCCAGATGCGACGGGCGGCCCGGAACTTCGCGACCTCCTCGAGGATGGTCGTGCGCGAGACGAAGAAGAACGACAGCCGGGCCGCGAACTCGTCGACGTCCAGCCCGGCCTTGATCGCGGCCCGCACGTACTCGATGCCGTCGGCCAGCGTGAAGGCGATCTCCTGCGCGGGCGTCGCGCCCGCCTCGGCCATGTGGTAGCCGGAGATCGAGATCGTGTTCCAGCGCGGGATCTCGGTCTTGCAGTAGGCGAAGATGTCGGTGATCAGCCGCAGCGAGTGCGCGGGAGGGTAGATGTAGGTGCCGCGCGCGATGTACTCCTTGAGCACGTCGTTCTGGATGGTGCCGGTGATCTTGTCGCCCGCGACGCCGTTGTCCTCGGCGACGATCTGGTACATCAGCAGCAGCAGCGCAGCGGGAGCGTTGATCGTCATCGACGTCGACACCTCGTCGAGCGGCAGCCCGTCGAACAGCACGTCGCATGTCGTCGATGGAGTCGATCGCGACGCCGACCTTGCCGACCTCGCCGTGCGCGATGGCGGAGTCGGAGTCGTGCCCCATCTGGGTGGGCAGGTCGAAGGCGACCGAGAGACCACCGGTGCCGTTGGCGACCAGCTGGCGGTAGCGGGCGTTGGACTCCTTGGCGGTGCCGAACCCGGCGTACTGCCGCATGGTCCACGGACGGCCGGTGTACATCGAGGGATAGACCCCGCGCGTGAACGGGTACTCCCCCGGCTTGCCGAGCCGCGCCTGCGGGTCGAAGCCCTCCAGGTCCTCGGGGCCGTACAGCGGCTCGAAGGGCAGCCCGGACTCGGTGACGCCGGTCTCGCTCATGCCTTTCGGGGTCCCCGCGGAATCGGGAGCTTGCGAGCGATTCTGTGGGGTGGTCATGCCTTGGAGGGTACGGCGCCCGCCCCGGTGCACGCACCGTGAGATCTCCCACTGACGCCGGCCGGGTCGAGCTGACCCGGCTGGTCGAGCTTGTCGAGACCACGCCACGAGGTGCAAGGATCCCCCCGTGCCCACTCCACCGACCGCGCGCGACCGGGTCGAGCGCCTCCTCGACCGGATCCAGACCGTCGACGTGCACACCAACGCGGTGTGCACGCTGCACCCCGAGGCGCTGGTGCAGGCGCGAGGCACGCGACGCGGAGGTCGCCGCCGGACGGGTCCGCGGACCCCTGCACGGGGTCCCGGTGCTGGTGAAGGACAACGTCGACACCCACGACCTGCCGACCACGGCCGGCTCGCTGGCGCTGGCCGACGCCCCGCCACCGGGCCGGGACGCGGAGCTGGTGCGCCGGATGCGCGCGGCCGGGATGGTGGTGCTCGGCAAGACGAACCTCAGCGAGTGGGCGAACATCCGCGACGGCTTCTCCACGTCCGGCTGGAGCGCGTACGGCGGGCTCACCCGCAACCCCTACGGGCTCAACCGCTCGTCCGGCGGGTCGAGCTCGGGCAGCGGTGCGGCCGTGGCGGCCGGGCTGGCACCGCTGGCGGTCGGCACGGAGACCGACGGGTCGATCACCTGCCCGGCGGCGTTCAACGGAGTGGTCGGGATCAAGCCGACCGTCGGCCTGGTGCCCACGGACGGCGTCGTCCCCGTCTCGCGCTCCCAGGACTCCCCGGGTCCGATGGCGGGCACCGTCGCCGACGCAGCCGCCCTGCTCGGCGTGCTGGCCGGGGCCGACTACGCGCCGCACGCCGTCGAGGGCCGGCTGTCCGGTCGGCGCATCGGCGTGCCGCGGGCCCTCTACTGGGGCTACTCCTCGCACGCCGACGCGGCGGCGGAGCGCGCCGTGCAGCTGCTGGCCGCCGAGGGGGCCACGATCGTCGACCCCACCGACCTGTCGTCGATGGCGGACTTCGGCTTCGCCGACGAGCTGCTGGTGATGCTCGCCGAGTTCCGCAGCGGGCTGGCCGACTACCTGAGAGGCCGTCCGGGCGACGTACCCCGCTCACTGGAGGACGTGGTCGCGTTCAACCGCGCCCACGCCGACCGGGAGCTGGCGCACTTCGGCCAGTGGCTGTTCGAGCAGGCCCTGGAGGGCCCGCCGTGGACACTGCCGAGTACGTCGCGGCGCGGGCCCGGTGCGTGGCGGCGGGCCGGGACGAGGGGATCGACGCGGTCCTCCGCGAGCACGAGCTCGACGCCCTGGTCACCCCGTCCTACGCCCCGGCGTGCCCGATCGACCTGGTGAACGCCGAGGCCCATCCCGGTGCCTGCACGCAGCCGGCGGCGATGGCCGGCTACCCGCTGGTGACCGTGCCCACCGAGCTCGCCGGCGGCCTGCCCGTCGCGGTGTCGTTCTGGGGCACGGCCGGCAGCGAGGCGACGCTCATCGAGATCGCGCGCGGCTACGAGGCCGCCCGGGACCGCACGTCGGGGCCGCTGCCCGCCCCGACGTTCCCGACATTCGTCTGAACCGTCGGGACTGCCCCAAAGTCCCATTGCCGGGGGCGGCGCCGCGCTGGTTCACTCGGCGTGGAGGTTTCGTCATGCTCGGTCCCCGAAGCCATGTGCGGCTGGTCATCGTCCTGCTTCTCGGCCTCTTCCTGGCGACGGTGTCGACGCCCGCCGCCACGGCCGCCGTCACCGTGACGCGTGCCGAGATGAAGTCCGGCCAGCTCCGTCTGGAGGGCAACGCCCTGCCGAACCGCACGATCACCGTCGACGGGGTGTCGATGGGCACCAGCGACGGGGGCGGTTCGTTCCGGATCGAGCGATCCTTCACACCTCCGGCGGACTGCACGGTGGACGTGAACGACGGGTCGGCGAACCCCGCCACCGCGACCCTGTCGGGCTGCACCGTCACCACCCCGCCCCCGCCGCCGCCACCGCCCCCGCCGCCGCCACCGCCCCCGCCGCCGCCACCGCCGGCGAGTCCCTCGGTCTCCGCCCTGAGCATCGACCCGGCCACCGTCGTGGAGGGCAACAACAGCACCGGGACCGTGACCCTCAGCGGCGCCGCCCCGAGCGGCGGCGTGGTCGTGTCGCTCACCAGCGGCAACACCGCGGCGGCCACCGTGCCGGCGAGTGTCACCGTGCCGGCCGGCTCGACCACCGCGACGTTCACCATCACGTCCGGCACCACCACCAGCACCAGCTCCTCGGTGATCACCGCGAGCGCGGGCGGGACCAGCAGGACCGCCCAGTTCACGGTGACCTCGAGCTCCCCCACCCTGTCCAACTTGACGGTCCAGCCCGTGTCCGTCACCGGCGGCTCCTCGGCCACCGGGACGGTCACGCTGACCGCCCCCGCCACCGGCAGCGGCATCGTGGTGACGCTGAGCAGCGACAACGCGGTCGCGACCGTCCCGGCCAGCGTCACCGTCCCGACCGGGGCGGAGACGGCCTCGTTCACCGTCACCACGTCGGCGGTGACGACGAGCCAGTCGGCGCTCATCCGGGCGACCCACGGGACGGCGACCCGGGCCTTCACGCTCGCGGTCACGCCGGCGGCCGCCGGCCCCGCGGTCACCAGCGTCACGCTGAGTGAGTCGACCGTCATCGGCGGCACGCCGGTGAACGGGACGGTGCGGCTCGCGTCGGCCGCACCCTCCGGCGGCACGGTGGTGGCGCTGTCCAGCGACAACACGGCGGTGGCGACGGTGCCGCCCTCCGTGACGGTGCCGGCCGGTCAGACGACGGCGACGTTCACCGTGCAGACCAGCCCCACCACCAACAGCCAGTCGGCGGTCATCGTCGCGGAGGCGAACGCCGGACGCGTCGGCGCGGTGCTGACGGTGACGGACGAGTTCTCGGCCAACAACGGGAGCGTCTCCCTCGCCCGCGGCGGCGGCGGCGAGGGCCGGGTCACCTCCTCGCCGGCCGGGATCGACTGCACCCTCACGCGGACCGGCACGACCGGCACCTGCGGCAACGCCTTCTTCCCGGCCGGCACCCGCGTCCGCCTCGACGCCCGCCCCTTGCCCGGCTCCCGGTTCCTGGGCTGGGACTTCGAGGTCAGCTGCCGCGACGCGCCCAACGTCACCGTGGCGGCCGGCGTCGGGCACATCTGCCGGCCCGTGTTCCGGCTCCGGTGAGGACATTCGGCAAGGCGCACGTGCGGTAATCGATCTCACAAGCCTCACCGGCCGGTAACCAAGGGGACGTCGATAGAGTGCTGGGGTTACCCGCCCGACACGAAGTCCGAAAGGTTCCCCCCTTGGCCAGCTCTCCGGCAGGAACGCTGTACCGGGGCCGCGAAGGTATGTGGTCGTGGGTCGCCCACCGCCTCACCGGCGTCATGCTCTTCTTCTTCCTGTTCGCCCACGTCATCGACACCTCGATGGTCGAGGGTCTCCCCCGAGGCGTACGACATCGCGGTCGAGACCTACAAGAACCCCGTCGTCGGCCTGATGGAGGTCGGCCTCGTCGGGGCCTTCCTGTTCCACGGCCTCAACGGCATCCGGGTGATCCTCGTCGACTTCTGGTCCAAGGGACCACGCGTGCAGAGGCAGATGACCTGGGCCGTGCTCGGCCTCTGGACGGTGCTGATGGTCCCGTTCGTCATCCGGCACCTCGCGAACGTGTTCGGGGGTGCGGCATGAGCGCACCCACCATGGCCGCCCCGCGCACCAAGTCCAACCGGACCTCGTCCAACTTCGAGCTCAACTCCTGGCTGTTCATGCGCGCCTCGGGCGTGCTGCTGCTCGTCCTGGTGTTCGGGCACCTGTTCGTGAACCTGATGATCGGCGAGGGCATCCACGCGATCGACTTCGCGTTCGTCGCCGGCAAGTGGGCCAACCCGTTCTGGCAGGTCTGGGACCTGGCGATGCTGTGGCTCGCCGAGCTGCACGGCATGAACGGCCTGCGCACGATCATCAACGACTACGCCACCAAGCCGAACACGCGCTTCGTCCTCAAGACACTGCTGTACTTCTCGGCCTTCGTGGTGCTGGTCCTCGGCACGCTGGTGATCTTCACCTTCGACCCGTGCATCGACCCGAGCTCGACGCTCGAGATCTGCCAGACGCAGTAAGGGGACGGACACCATGGTTCAGCACCACAAGTACGACGTCGTCATCGTGGGGGCCGGCGGGGCAGGCATGCGCGCCGCCCTGGAGTCCGGCCAGCGCACGAGGACCGCCGTCCTCACCAAGCTCTACCCGACGCGCTCCCACACCGGCGCCGCCCAGGGCGGCATGTGCGCCGCACTGGCGAACGTCGAGGAGGACAACTGGGAGTGGCACACCTTCGACACCGTCAAGGGCGGTGACTACCTGGTCGACCAGGACGCCGCGGAGGTGATGGCGAAGGAGGCCATCGACGCGGTCCTCGACCTGGAGAAGATGGGCCTGCCCTTCAACCGCACCGACGAGGGCAAGATCGACCAGCGCCGGTTCGGCGGCCACACCCGCAACCACGGTGAGGCGGCGGTGCGCCGCTCCTGCTTCGCGGCGGACCGGACCGGCCACATGATCCTGCAGACGCTCTACCAGCAGTGCATCAAGCACGAGGTGGAGTTCTTCAACGAGTTCTACGTGCTCGACATGCTGACCACGGAGTCCAGCGGGGGCGTCAGCGTCAACGGCGTGGTGGCCTACGAGCTCGCCACCGGCGAGATCCACGTGTTCAACGCCAAGTCGGTCATCTTCGCGACCGGAGGCTTCGGCAAGGTCTTCCGCACCACGTCCAACGCCCACACCCTGACCGGTGACGGCATGGGCATCGTCTGGCGCAAGGGTCTGCCCCTGGAGGACATGGAGTTCTTCCAGTTCCACCCGACCGGGCTCGCCGGCCTCGGCGTACTCCTCTCCGAGGCGGCCCGCGGCGAGGGCGGCATCCTGCGCAACAGCGACAACGAGCGCTTCATGGAGCGCTACGCACCCACCATCAAGGACCTCGCGCCGCGCGACATGGTCGCCCGCGCGATGGCGAACGAGGTGCGCGAGGGGCGCGGCGCCGGCCCCGAGAAGGCCTACGTCTACCTCGACCTCACGCACCTGCCGCGGGAGCAGATCGACGCCAAGCTCCCCGACATCACCGAGTTCGCCCGGACCTACCTCGGGGTCGAGCCCTACACCGAGATGATCCCGGTGTTCCCCACCGCGCACTACGCGATGGGCGGCATCCCGACCAACATCAAGGGCGAGGCGCTCGCGGACAACCACACCGTGATCCCGGGTCTGTACGCCGCCGGCGAGGTCGCCTGCGTCTCGGTTCACGGGGCCAACCGGCTCGGCACCAACTCGCTCCTCGACATCAACGTCTTCGGCCGTCGAGCGGGCATCTACGCCGCCGAGTACGCCGCCTCGACCGACTACGACGACATCGTCGAGGAGCGTCCCGAGGGCCGCGTGGTCGACATGATCGAGCAGATGCGCGACGCCGGCGGCTCCGAGCGGGTGGCGGCGATCCGCCACGACCTCCAGGCCACGATGGACATCAACGCGCAGGTCTACCGCACCGAGGGATCCCTCAAGCAGGCGCTCGCCGACCTCGAGAGCCTGAAGGCGCGCTACGCCAACGTGTCCGTCCAGGACAAGGGCAAGCGGTTCAACACCGACCTGCTCGAGGCGGTCGAGCTCGGCTTCCTCCTCGACCTCGCCGAGGTCCTGGTGGTCTCGGCCCTGGCGCGCAACGAGTCCCGGGGCGGCCACTTCCGGGAGGACTACCCCACGCGTGACGACGTGAACTTCATGCGGCACACGATGGCCTACCGCAACGAGGACGGGACCGTCCGGCTGGACTACAAGCCGGTCGTCGAGACCCGCTACAAGCCGATGGAGCGGAAGTACTGATGGTGACCGACACCGCGACCGAGGTGGGCGCAGCGCCCGCCCAGAGCACGACGACGATGACCGTGACGGTCAAGATCCTCCGCTACAACCCGGAGGTCTCCGAGGAGTCGAGGTGGGAGAGCTACCAGGTCACCGCCGAGCCGACGGACCGGGTGCTCGACGCGCTGCACAAGGTGAAGTGGGACCTGGACGGGACGCTGACCTTCCGCCGTTCGTGCGCGCACGGCGTGTGCGGCTCCGACGCGATGCGCATCAACGGCAAGAACCGGCTGGCCTGCAAGACGCTGCTCAAGGACGTCAACCCGTCCGAGCCGATCACGGTCGAGCCGATCAAGGGCCTGCCGGTGCTCAAGGACCTCGTCGTGGACATGGAGCCGTTCTTCGCGGCGTACCGCTCGGTGATGCCGTTCCTGGTGACCACGGGCAACGAGCCGACCCGTGAGCGGCTGCAGTCGCAGAAGGACCGGGAGCGCTTCGACGACACCACCAAGTGCATCCTCTGCGCGGCGTGCACGACCTCGTGCCCGGTGTACTGGTCGGACGGTCAGTACTTCGGCCCGCAGGCGATCGTCGGCGCGCACCGGTTCATCTTCGACAGCCGCGACGAGGGCACCGACCAGCGCCTGGAGATCCTCAACGACCAGGAGGGCGTGTGGCGCTGCCGCACCACCTTCAACTGCACCGAGGCATGTCCCCGCGGCATCGAGGTGACGAAGGCGATCCAGGAAGTCAAGCGGGCGTTGATCTTCCGGCGGTGACGCCGGGCGAGGACTACTGCTGGACCCTGTAGTCGGCCTCGGCCTTGCGGTCGGGCGCCGAGCTCGCGTGCACCCACACGTGGCCACGGCCGTCGCACTGCGGCCGGCTGCAGTGCAGGTTTCCCCCCGGGGACTTGGCTTCACACATCGGGACTACCTCCACCTCCTACGTTGACCGCAGCGGCGCGGGTGAAACGGTCGCCCGACCGGCAGGATGGGGCCGTGCGGCACACCTACGACGTCATGGTCAGCTGGACCGGCAACCGCGGCACCGGCACCAGCCACTACCGCTCCTACGGCCGGGACCACACCGTCCGGGCCTCCGGGCCGCCCGAGCTGCTCGGGTCGGCAGACGCCACCTTCCACGGCGACCGGACCCGCTGGAACCCGGAGCAGCTGCTGCTCGCCGCGCTCAGCCAGTGCCACCTGCTGTCCTACCTCCACGTCTGCGTGGACCGCGGCGTCGTCGTCACCGGCTACGTGGACGAGGCGACCGGGACCATGGCGACCGACCCCGACGGCAGCGGACGCTTCACCGACGTGCTGCTCCGCCCGCGCGTGACGGTGGCGGAGGGGTCGATGGTGACGGCGGCCCGGGCGGCGCACGAGCGCGCCCACCGGCTGTGCTTCATCGCCAACAGCGTGAGCTTCCCGGTCCGGCACGAGCCGACGGTCTCGGTCGCCTGACCTGACGTCCCGTCTCAGGGCAGGGTGGCGTTGTTGCCGCCGCTGACCACCAGAACCACGGTCTCCCCCGGGGCGACGGGCACCAGCCCGCTCATCACGGCCGCGAGCGGCACCGACGCCGCGGGCTCGGCCAGAACCCGTGCCTTCTGCCACAGCCAGGCCCTCGCTGCGACGATCGCGTCCTCGCCCACCAGCGGCACCGAGACCCCGTGCGCGGAGGCGACCGCGAACGCGTGCTCCCCGATCCGAGGCGGCCCGAGCGAGTCGGCGGCGACTCCCGAGGAGGGCCGGGCGACCGGGCCGCCCGCGTCGAGTGCGTCGTGCAGGTGCGGGCACAGCTCGGCCTCGACGGGTTGCACGGGAACCACCCCGGCGAGGGCCGTGGCCACCCCGGCGTACAGGCCGCCGCCGCCGCACGCGATCACGACCCGGTCGGCGTCGGGCACCTGCTCGGCCATCTCGAGCCCGAGCGTGCCGGCGCCCGCCACGGTGGCGAAGGAGTCGTAGGGGTGCACCACGGGGACACCCGCACGTTCGCTGTGCTCCCGGCACGCGTCGAGCGCCGCGCCCACGTCGCCGTCGACGGGGTGCAGCCGGGCGCCGTACTCCTCGATCCGCTGCAGCTTCGCGGGGGTCGCCGAGGCCGGCGCGAAGACGTCGGCGGCCAGCCCGGCCGACGCCGCCGCCCAGGCCACCGCGACCCCGTGGTTGCCGCCTGAGGCCGCGGCGACCCCACCGACCCCGGCGCCCAACGTGAGCACGTTGTTCAGGGCGCCGCGGGCCTTGAACGACCCCGCGTGCTGCATCAGCTCGAGCTTGAGGAGGAGCCGGCCTGCCGCGCCGACCTCGGCACCGTCGATCGCGAGCACGGGGGTACGCCGGACCGACGAGCCGATCCGCAGGCGCGCGTCCTCGACGTCGCGGCGGTCCGGCAGCACGCCCAGGCTCACGCGGACAGGCGCGACGGGTCGTCGCTGCCGGTGCGGCCGTCGCGGCCGTCGCGGCCGGTGTCGCGCCACGCGCGCAGACCGAGCCGGCCGAGGACCGCGGCGACGGCGAGGTTCACCACGATGAGCACGATGTGCGCCACCCAGTAGCCGGTCGGGCGGTCCTCGCCCCGCTGGTGCGCCTCCAGGAGGTTCCTGCCGAAGTTGGCGTAGCTGAGGACGTTCCAGCCGGCGATGAGCAGGAACAGGACGGCGTGCTTGCGTTCGAGCTTCACCCGCCCATCGTGCCCCGCGGGGCAGGTCGCGCGGTCAGCGGGTCCAGCGACGCCACGCGACCACGACGGCACCGGCCGCGGCCGCCGCGGCGGCCGCACCCGCCAGCCGAGGCTTCCCGTGCCCGTGCCCGCCGGGCCGGCCGGGGGACGTCGGACCCGGACGGTCGTCCAGCTCCGGAGCGATCGCCACCACGGGGCTGGGCGTCGCCGGGGCCAGCGGAGCGTTCGGCGCCGTCTGGGGGTCGGGCGTGTCCACGGGCAGCGCGGCCGCGCGGGCGTCGGTGGCCCGGGGAGCCCCCTCCTCGCCGTTGCCGAACGCCGCCGCCGGGGCGCGCTGGGACTCGAGCTCGCGCCGCGCCACCGCCTTGGGGCCCGTGTAGGCGTAGGCGGCCGCGAGCATGACCAGCCGCGAGAAGTAGTTGATCCAGACCAGCAGGATCAGCGCCACGCCGAACGCCTGGAAGGCGGGCTGGCCCTTCGTCTGCGCGATCAGCAGGTTCGCCGCCCCCTTGAGCAGCTCGAACCCCACGGCACCGAGCAGCGCGCCCTTGACCAGCGACCGGGACGGCAGGTGCGGCTGCGCCAGCAGCCGGAACATCGCGAGGAGCAGCACCGTGGAGGCGGCGATGGCCAGGCCGTGCCCGATGGTCCACAGCAGCGCCCGGGGCACGGCCGCCTGGGGGTCGACGCCGACCCACACCAGCAGCCGCTCGGAGAACCCGGACACGAGTCCCGACAGCGCTACCGACACGACGAGGACGACCCCGATGAGCAGGAGGGTCGCGACGTCGCGCAGCTTGCCGACGACGAAGTTGGGCTGCTCCTTCCTGGGGAGCACGAACATGTTCTCCAGGGCGTTGCGCATCCCCGAGAGCCACCCGAGCCCCGTGTAGAGCACACCGACGAGACCGACGACACCGACGGTCCCGGCGTAGGTCTCGAACGTGCTGAGCGGGATCTCCCCCTCCTCGCCGCCCACGACGCCCGGCAGCAGGTTCTCGATCTCCCGGACGATCTCCCCGCGCAGGTCCGGGAAGACCACGGACAGCGTCCCGACCGCGAAGAACGCGAGCGCCAGGATCGGGAAGAAGGACAGGAAGCCGAAGAAGGTCACCGCGCCGGCCTGGGCGTTGCCCTCGACCTTGCCGTAGTGGGCGACGGTGTTGATCAGGTGGTCGGCCCAGACGTTGCGCTCGCGGAACCTCGCGACGCGACCGGTCACCCGCTCCTTGAGAGAAGACATGTCTCCTTCGTACCCCTTCCCCGGCCGGCTACCCGGAGCCGGCGAGCGGGTAGTCGCGTGTCGGGACCCAGCCGGCGTCCTCGTCGTGCTCGTAGAGCGAGAACCGGTCCACCTCGAAGGCGCACTCGAAGTCGGCGAGCTCGGTGAACGCCCGGTCGAGGGAGGCGTCGTCGAGGTGGTGGGCGACGGTCACGTGCGGGTGGTAGGGGAACTGCAGGGCCACCTCCAGCGGGCCGCGACGGATCGACGCCGCCAGCTGCTCGCACCCCGAGATGCCCTCGGCGACGGTGACGAAGACCACGGGAGAGACCGGACGGAACGTCCCGGTGCCGCGCAGGTGCACCTTGAACGCCGGCCTCAGCGACGACGCCTCCGCGAGGTGCTGCTGGATCCGCGGCATCTGCCCGTCGGCCACCTCGAACGGGGGCATCAGCGTGATGTGGGTCGGGATGCCGGTCGCGGTCTTGTCGCCCAGGTCGGCGCGGTAGTCCTGCAGCCGGCCCCCCCAGGGCTCGGGGACGGCGATGGCCACTCCGATGGTGCGCGGTAGGGACGTCACGTTCGGCAACCCTAGCGAGCCGTCGGGACGAACCCGACCCGCTCGTAGACGTCCGCCAGCGTCCGGTGCGCCACCTCGCCGGCACGGGCCGCCCCGGCGGCGAGCACCTCGTCGAGCTGGGCACGGTCCTCGAGCAGCTCCAGGGTCCGGTCGCGGAACGGCGTCACGAACTCGACCACGACGTCCGCGAGGTCCCCCTTGAGCTCGCCGTAGCCGCGCCCGTCGTACTCCTTCTCGAGGTCCTCGATCGACGTGCCGGTGAGGGCGGAGTAGATCGTGAGGAGGTTGGAGATCCCGGGCTTGTCCTCCTCGTCGAACCGGATCTCGGTGCCCGAGTCGGTGACCGCCGAGCGGATCTTCTTCGCCGACACCCTCGGGTCGTCGAGCATCTCGATGATGCCCGCGGACGTGGAGGCCGACTTCGACATCTTGGCGTGGGGCTCCTGCAGGTCCCGGATCTTCGCGGTGGCCCCCAGGATGTAGGGCTCGGGGAGCCGGAAGGTCTTCTTGTAGCGGTGGTTGAACCGCCCGGCGAGGTCACGAGTGAGCTCGAGGTGCTGACGCTGGTCCTCCCCGACGGGGACGTACTGCGGTCGGTACAGCAGGATGTCGGCGGCCTGGAGCACCGGGTAGGTGAACAGGCCCACCGACGCGGCACCCTCACCGCCCTTGGCGGACTTGTCCTTGAACTGGGTCATCCGCCGGGCCTCACCGAAGCCGGTCAGGCACTGCAGGACCCAGGCGAGCTGGGCGTGCGCGGGCACCTGCGACTGGATGAAGATCGACGCGCGCGCGGGGTCGATCCCCATCGCCAGCAGCTGCGCGGCCGCCCGCAGGCAGCGCTCGCGCAGCACCTTGGGGTCCTGCTCGACGGTGATCGCGTGCATGTCGGCGATGAAGAAGAACGGCTCGTGCTCCTCCTGGAGCGCCACCCACTGCCGCAGCGCCCCCAGGTAGTTCCCGAAGTGGAACGAGTCCGCCGTCGGTTGGATGCCGGAGAGCACGCGGGGGCGGCTCGTGGGGGCGGTGGGCGGTGCGGCGTCGGGCATGCCCGGCATTCTCTCAGGGTGGCCCTGGGCCGCGGGCGACGGGACCTGTCTCAGGACGCCTTGTCGTCGCGGGCCGCGTGACCGGTCCGGTCGGCCGGGTCGGGCTGACCGGCCGGGTCCGGCTGCACGGTGGCGACCTCGGGGGCGGGGACGATCTCGGGCGGTACGACGGTGACCAGCACGCGCCCGACGCGACGGTTCTCGACGTCGCGCACGACGATCCGGTGCCCCTCGAAGTCGACGGAGTCGCCCTCGACGGCGAGCCGGCCCAGCCGCGCCATCAGGAAGCCGGCGACCGTCTCGTAGGGGCCCTCGGGCAGCTCGATCCCGGTCTCGTCCTCGAAGTCGTCGAGGTTGAGCAGGCCGTCGACCTCGACGTCGCCACCGCGGTGCCGGAGTGTCTCCGCCTCGTGGACGTCGTACTCGTCCCTGATGTCACCGATGAGCTCCTCGACGAGGTCCTCCATGGTGACGATGCCGGCGGTGCCGCCGTACTCGTCGGCCACGATCGCGAGGTGGCTCCCCTCACGGCGCATGTCGGCGAGGGCGGCGAGGATGGGCCGCGTCCAGGGCAGCACCAGCGAGTCACGGGCCAGCTCGCCGACGCGCACGGACCGGTTGGCCATGTCGGGGTCGAGCAGGTCGCGCACGTGCACGAAGCCGATCACGTCGTCGGCGGAGCCGCGGATCACCGGGTACCGGGAGTGCGGCTGGTGCAGCGCCTCCCGGGCGGCCTTGTAGACCGGCATCCCCGCGTCGAGGAAGTCGACCTCGGTGCGCGGGATCATCACCTCTCGGATCTGCCGGTCCCCGGCCTCGAAGACGTCCTCGACGATGCGGCGCTCCTCCTCGCCGAGCGTCTCGTGCGCGTTGACCAGCTCGCGCAGCTCCTCGTCACTCATCTGCTCGCTCTTGGCGTGCGGGTCGCCCCCGAGCAGCCGGACCACGGCGTTCGTCGACACCGACAGCAGCCAGATCACCGGTCGGGAGACCCGGGAGACCCTGTCGATGACGGGGCCGAGCACCAGCGCGACACTCTCGGCCCGCTGCAGCGCCAGGCGCTTGGGGGCCAGCTCACCGAGCACCAGGGAGAGGTAGGAGATCGCGACGGTCACCAGCACCAGGGCGGTCGGCCCGGACACGCCCTCGGGCAGGCCCCAGCCGACGAGCACCGGCTGGAGGTCGTCGGAGAGGGTGGCGCCACCGAACGCGGCGGAGAGGAAGCCGGCCAGGGTGACGCCCACCTGCACCGCGGCCAGGAACCGGTTGGGGTCCTCGTTGAGGGCGGCGACGGTCTGTCCACGCTTGCCGCGGGTGGCCAGGGCGCGGGCCTGGCTGTCGCGCAGCGAGACGAGGGCGATCTCGGCGGCCGCGAACATGCCCCCGATCAGGACGAACAGGACGACGAGCGCGATGCTGCCGAGCGTGCCGCTCACGGTCTGGGTTCCTCGTCCATGAGGCAACGATAAGGGTTTGCGGAGCGTCGGCTCACTCGGCAGGGTGGCCGAGGTGACGAAGTTCCCCGGGGCCGTGCCCGCACTGACCGACGGCACGGTCGCGCTCCGCGCCCACCGCGTGGACGACGTGCCGGCGCTGGTCGAGCAGGCCACCGACCCGCTGATGGTCGAGTGGACCACCGTGCCCGTGCCTTCGACGGAGCAGACCGCCCGCGACTTCGCCACCGGGATCATCCCGGCGGGCTGGCGCGACGGCAGCGCCTGGGCGTTCGCCGTGGAGGCGAGCGACGGGTCGGGCGCGCCCCGGTTCGCCGGCACCGTCGAGCTCAGGGACCGGGGCGACCGCCGCGCCGAGATCGCGTACGGCGCGCACCCGTGGGCGCGCGGACGCGGCGTGATGGAGCGCGCGTGCCGGCTGCTCCTCGAGTGGGGCTTCACCGAGCGGCGCCTCGAGACCGTGATCTGGTGGGCCAACAAGGGCAACTGGCCGTCGCGCCGGCTGGCGTGGCGGCTCGGCTTCTCCACGGACGGCGCGCTGCGGCACTGGCTGCCGCAGCGCGGCGAGCTCCTCGACGCGTGGGTGGGGGTGCTGGTCGCCGGAGACACGCGCGAGCCCCGCTCCCCCTGGCTGGACGCGCCCCGCATCGACGGACCGACGGTGACGCTGCGGCCGTTCCGGCCCGACGACGCCCCGCGGATCGTGGAGGCCTGCCGCGACGAGCAGACGTCGTACTGGCTCGCGGGGCTCCCCTCCCCCTACGACAAGGACGATGCCCTCGCCTATGTCGACGGGCACCCCGAGCAGCGCGCGTCCGGTGCCGGGGTCACGTGGGCGGTGGTCGACCCCGCGACCGACCTGGTGGTGGGCAGCGTCGGCCTGTTCGACCTGTCCGCCGGTCGCCGCGCGGAGGTCGGCTACTGGACGCACCCCGAGGCCCGGGGACGCGGCGTCATGACCGCGGCGGTCCGGCTCGTCGCCCGGCACGCGTTCGTGCCCGCCGAGGACGGCGGCCTCGGCCTGCGGCGCCTGGTGGTGCTGCACGCCGAGGGCAACGTCGGCTCCCAGCGCGTCGTCGAGCGCAACGGCTTCACCCGCGTCGGCCGGGAACGGGGGGCGGCCACCCTGCGCGACGGCCGGGTCGTGGACCACCTGGTCTACGACCTGCTGGCGGCGGAGTTCCACGCCTGACCCGGCCCAAGGTCCGTCCCGGCCGGGACCATCTGCCCTGGGACGGGGAGACGCCCGGTGCGACGGTGGCTGCAGGCGCGTCCGACCCGAGCGGGCGCCCGGCAGGAGGAGGCTCCATGTCCGTCCCGCAGTTCACCGACTGGCCCGTGGAGGAGCTCAGCTACGAGGAGTCCTGGGAGCTTCTCGAGGGCGAACAGATCGGACGGCTGGCCTACCGCCTCGTCGACGAGGTCCACCTGGTGCCCATCAACTACGCGACCGAGGGACGCAGCCTGATGTTCCGCACCGGGTCGGGCAGCAAGCTGCTGGCGGCGGCGCTGGAGTCGGACGTCGCCTTCGAGATCGATCATGTCGACGCCACGAGTGCCTGGTCGGTGGTGGCCCGCGGTCACCTGCGCAGGCTCGAGGAGGACGCGGCCGCCCGGATGGGCCCGCCGGAGTCGATGTCGTGGGTGGCCACCCCCAAGGACGACGTCGTCGAGCTGCTGCCCGAGGTGGTCACCGGGAGACGGTTCAGGCTCCGACCGCACTGACGTCGCGCCGGTGCAGCAGCACCGAGGCCGCGAGCACGAGCAGGCCGAGCACGGACAGCCCGGCACCGACCCAGCTGGGCGCGGTGTAGCCCCAGCCCGCCGCGATCACCAGGCCGCCGAGCCAGGCGCCGAGCGCGTTCGCGACGTTGAGCGAGGCGTGGTTGAGAGCGGCCCCGAGCGTCTGGGCGTCACCGGCGACGTGCATCAGCCGCAGCTGCAGGTTCACGACCAGCACCGCGCCCACCGCCGAGATGAGGAACGTCGTCAGCAGCCCGGGCACGAACCACGCCGAGGTCACCGTGAACAGGACCAGGGCCAGCCCCATCGCGACCGACGAGGCCACGAGCGAACGCAGCACCGACCAGTCCGCGAGCCGGCCGCCCAGCATCGTGCCCGCGAACGCACCGAGACCGAAGAACAGCAGGAACACCGGGACCGCCGACTTGGACAGCCCGGTCACGTCCGTGACGGTCGGAGCGATGTAGGAGTACATCGCGAACATGCCCCCGAACCCGACCGCGCCCACGAGCAGCGTGAGCCAGACCTGCGGCTCCCGGAAGGCCGCGAGCTCGCGGCGGCCCGTCGCCGACCGGTCACCGGGCGTGGACGGCACGAGCAGCAGCACGAGCGCTACGGTGACGAGACCGATCAGGGCGACCGCGCCGTACGTCGTGCGCCACCCGAGGTGCTGACCCATCCAGGTGCCGGCCGGCACCCCGACGACCGTGGCCACGGGGAGCCCCAGCATGACGCGGCTGACCGCCCGGCCCCGGCGTTCCGGTGGGACCAGCGAGGCCGCGACCAGGGAGGCGAGGCCGAAGTAGGCGCCGTGCGGCACCCCGGACAGGAACCGGGCGAGGGCCAGCTGCGCGTAGTCCTGCGCCAGCGCGCTGGTGACGTTGGCCACCGCGAACGCGACCATCAGGGCGACCAGGAGCGCCCGGCGGGGCAACCGGGCACCGAAGACCGCGATGACCGGGGCGCCCGCCACCACGCCGAGCGCGTAGGCGGAGATCACGTGCCCGGCCCGCGGGATCGACACCGAGACGCCGTCGGCCACCTCGGGCAGCAGACCCATCGTGACGAACTCGGTGGTGCCGATGGCGAAGCCGCCGACCGCGAGCGCGATCGTCGCCCAGGCCACCCGGGCGGACGACAGGGGGTCGTGGCCGGGCGGGCGGCGCGGCGGGCTTGCGGTCGTGGTCACACCCTGGCCAAGACCGGCGGCTCCGTGCGTATTCCCGGGGCCGCGTGTGTCGCCGCCCACGGCCCCGGGTGGTCGAGACCGCCCCCGGGTGGTCGAGACCACCGCCCCGGGTGGTCGAGCCTGTCGAGACCACCGCCCCGGGTGGTCGAGCCTGTCGAGACCACCGCCCCGGGTGGTCGAGCCTGTCGAGACCACCGCCCCGGGTGGTCGAGCCTGTCGAGACCACTCGTCATCTCGACAGGCTCGATGACCCGGTCAGCCCAGCGAGGCCAGCGCCTCGTTGAACGTCTTCGACGGACGCATCACCTCGACGGCCCGGTCCGGGTCGGGCCGGTAGTAGCCGCCGATGTCCACGGGCGAGCCCTGCACGGCGAGCAGCTCGTCGGTGATCGTCTGCTCGCTCTCGGCCAGGGTGGTGGCGAGCTGGTCGAACGCGGCGGCCAGGTCGGCGTCCTCGGACTGCCGCGCCAGCTCCTGCGCCCAGTAGAGCGCCAGGTAGAAGTGGCTGCCCCGGTTGTCGATCTCACCGGCCTTGCGGCTGGGCGACTTGTTCTCGTCGAGGAACGTCCCGGTCGCCCGGTCGAGGGTGTCGGCCAGGATCTGCGCCCGTGCGTTGCCCGTGGTCTGGGCCAGGTGCTCGAACGACACCGCCAGGGCCAGGAACTCCCCGAGGCTGTCCCAGCGCAGGTGGTTCTCCTGCACCAGCTGCTGCACGTGCTTGGGAGCGGAGCCGCCGGCCCCGGTCTCGAACAGGCCGCCGCCGTTGATCAGCGGCACGACCGAGAGCATCTTGGCGCTGGTGCCGAGCTCGAGGATCGGGAACAGGTCGGTGAGGTAGTCGCGCAGCACGTTGCCGGTCACCGAGATGGTGTCCTCGCCCTTGCGGATCCGCTCCAGGGAGAAGGCGATCGCGTCGACCGGCGCCATGATCTCGATCTGCAGCCCGTCGGTGTCGTGCTCGGTGAGGTACTCCTCGACCTTCGCGATCAGGTTGGCGTCGTGGGCCCGACCGCGGTCCAGCCAGAACACCGCCGGCGACCCGGTGGCCCGGGCGCGCGAGACGGCGAGCTTGACCCAGTCGCGGATCGGCACGTCCTTGGTCTGGCACATCCGCCACACGTCGCCCTCGCTGACGACGTGCTCGAGGACCACGTCGCCGTTCCCGTCGACCACCCGGACGGTGCCGGTGCGCGGGATCTCGAAGGTCTTGTCGTGGGAGCCGTACTCCTCGGCCGCCTGGGCCATCAGCCCGACGTTGGGCACCGACCCCATGGTGGCCGGGTCGTAGGCGCCGTTGGCCCGGCAGTCGTCGATGACGACCTGGTAGATCCCGGCGTAGCGACAGTCCGGGATGACGGCGAGGGTGTCGGCCTCCTCGCCGTCGGGGCCCCACATGTGACCCGAGGTGCGGATCATGGCCGGCATCGAGGCGTCGACGATGACGTCGCTCGGCACGTGCAGGTTGGTGATGCCCTTGTCGGAGTCGACCATCGCCAGCGCGGGCCCGTCGGCCAGCCCCCGGTCGATGGTGGCCCGGATCGCGTCACCGTCGGGCAGCGACTCGATGCCGGTGAGGATCGCGCCGAGCCCGTCGTTGGGGCTGAGGCCGGCGGCGGCCAGCGCCTCGCCGTGCTCGGCGAACAGCTCGGGCAGGAACGCGCGCACGACGTGACCGAAGATGATCGGGTCGGAGACCTTCATCATCGTGGCCTTGAGGTGCACGGAGAACAGCACGCCCTCGTCCTTGGCCCGGGTGATCTGGGCGGCGAGGAACTCCCGCAGCGCGGCGACCCGCATCACGGTGGAGTCGACGACCTCGCCCGCGAGCACCGGCACGGACTCACGCAGGACGGTGGTCTCCCCGTCGTCGCCGGTCAGCTCGATGCGCAGGCTGCCGTCGGCGCCGATGACCGTGGACTTCTCGTTGGACCGGAAGTCGTTCTCGGTCATGTGGGCCACGTTGGTCCTGGAGTCGGGGGTCCAGGCCCCCATCGGTGCGGGTGCTTGCGGGCGTACTGCTTCACCGAGGCGGGTGCGCGGCGGTCGGAGTTGCCCTCGCGCAGGACCGGGTTGACGGCGCTGCCCTTGACCTTGTCGTAGCGGGCCCGGACGTCCTTCTCCTCCTCGGACTGCGGGTCGTCGGGGTACGTCCGGCAGGTCGTAGCCCTGCTTCTGCAGCTCGGCGATCGCGGCCTTGAGCTGCGGGATCGAGGCGCTGATGTTGGGCAGCTTGATGATGTTGGCGGCCGGGGTCCTGGCCAGCTCGCCGAGCTCGGCGAGCGCGTCGGGGACCCGCTGGCCGTCGGTCAGCCGGTCGGGGAACTGGGCCAGGATCCGGCCCGCCAGCGAGATGTCCCGGGTCTCGACCTCGACACCCGCCGTCGAGGCGTAGGCCGAGATGATCGGCAGGAACGAGTGGGTGGCCAGGGCCGGCGCCTCGTCCGTGTGGGTGTAGATGATCGCTGAGGGGTTCGGCTGGGTCACTCCGGTGCTCCGTTTCCGCGCGGTCGGCGTCAGCTCGGGAAAGTTTCTTGACGTCAAGATATCTGACGGGCGGGCCAGGGCGGTCGCCGCCCCCGCCCTGCCGCTCATCCTGCCCCGCCCGACAATGGCCCGACAATGGCGTGAAAGGCATGGCGCCCTCGGGGGCTGGGCACCACCCGCGCAGGGACCGGCACACCGCCGGCCCACGAGAGGAGCTCGCATGAGCCTGACGGTGCTGGTCACCGGGGCGTCCGGCTTCGTCGGCTCGGCCTTGAGCCGCGCCCTGGTCGCCGAGGGTCACGACGTACGCGCGATGACCCGGCGCCCCGACGAGTACGCCGGGGCGGGCCGTCCGGTGGCCGGGGACGTCTTCAACCCCGACAGCCTCGTGGGGGCACTCGACGGCGTCGACGCCGCCTACTACCTCGTGCACTCGCTGTCCTCGCACGACTTCGAGCGGGAGGACGCCGAGGCCGCCCGGGCCTTCGCGGTGGCCGCCGCCCGGAGCGGGGTCCGCCAGATCGTCTACCTCGGCGGTCTCGGCGCCGAGGGCGGTGAGCTCTCCCCGCACCTGCGGTCCCGGCGCGACGTCGAGGGGCTGCTGGCCGGGACGGGGGTGCCGCTGACCGTGCTGCGGGCCGGCATCGTGATCGGCCACGGCGGGATCTCGTGGGAGATGACCCGCCAGCTCGTCGCGCGGCTCCCGATGATGGCGACCCCGCCGTGGGCGGACACACGCACCCAGCCGATCGCGCTCGCGGACGCGATCCGCTACCTGCTCGGCGTGCTCGGGAACGACGACGCGATCGACCGCACCTTCGAGATCGGCGGCCCTGAGGTGGTGACCTACGGCGACATGCTGCGACGGACCTCGTTCATCCAGACCGGCCGCGACGCCCCCGTCGTGAGCGTGCCGATGCTGCGCGACCCGCTCACCCGGGCGGTGACCACCGAGCTGTCCAGCTACTGGCTGTCGCTGCTCACCGAGGTCGACCGGGCCAAGGGCCGCACCCTGATCGAGTCGATGAGCACGGAGGTCGTCGTCACCGACGACGAGATCCGCACGGTGGTGCCGTTCGAGCCGATGGGCTACGACGACATGGTCCGGGAGGCGCTGTCCGACCGGCTGCGGGAGGTCGGCACCCTGTGAGGCCGTGGCTGACCCGTCAGCTCGACACCTCGTTCGGCCGGCCGGTCGAGCGCGACCACCGCCAGAGCGACCGGGCGTTCCGAAGACGCCGCGTCGTCGTGGTCCTCACACTGGTGGCGGGCGCCGGCCTGCTCGCCGCGTCGCTCTCCACCACCCCCGGCGACCCTCGTTTCTACCCGCTCACCCTCGCGCTCGCCGCGACCTGGACCGCGGGGGCCTTCCTCTCCGGCCCGCTGCACGCCGGCTGGGTGCGCACCGGCCCCCGGCTGCGCCGGCCGGTGCTGCAGCCCATCGGGGTCGGGCTGGCGACGGTGGCGGTCTTCGTCGTCGGCGCCCTGCTCGTCGCGCAGGTGCCGGCGCTCGCGGGCAGTGTCAACCGGGTGCTCGACCACGCCCGGGAGGGGTCGCTGTCGCTGATCGTGGTCGTCACGGTCGTCAACGCGGTCGCCGAGGAGCTGTTCTTCCGCGGCGGGCTGTACGCCGCGGTCGGCACCCGGCACCCGGTCACGGTCTCGACCGCGGCCTACGCCCTCACCACGGTCGCCACCGGCAACGTGATGCTGGTCTTCTCCGCAGCCGTCCTGGGGGCGCTGGTCGGGAGGCAGCGCCGGGTGAGCGGCGGCGTGCTGGCCCCGATCCTCACCCACGTCACCTGGTCGCTGGGCATGCTGCTCCTGCTGCCGCCGACCATGAGCCTCTTCCGGTAGCGGCTCCCCGCCGACGGTCGTTCCGCCCTCCGCTCAGCGCACGTTCAGCCGGGACGTGCCACCGTGGAGGCGTGCGCGTGCTCGTGGTCGACGACGACACCCGGCTGGCGGGTGCGCTGCGTCGTGGCCTCGTCGCGGAGGGCTTCGCCGTCGACGTGGCGCACGACGGCACCGAGGGCGAGTGGCTGGCGACCGAGAACCCCTACGACGTGCTCGTCCTCGACGTGATGCTGCCCGGGATGGACGGCTACGAGCTGTGCAGGCGGCTGCGGGCGGCCGGCAACTGGGCGCCGATCCTCATGCTCACCGCGAAGGACGGCGCCGACGACGAGGCGCACGCCCTCGACACCGGCGCCGACGACTTCCTCGCCAAGCCCTTCTCCTACGTCGTGCTGCTGGCCCGGATCCGCGCCCTGCTCCGGCGACGCGGCTCGGAGCGTCCCACGGTGGTGTCCGCCGGCGACCTGACCCTGGATCCCGCCGCACACCAGGTGCTGCGGGGCGACCAGGTCGTGGAGCTGACCCCGCGCCAGTTCGCCCTGCTGGAGCTGCTGATGCGGCGGGCCGGCGAGGTGCTGCCCAAGCGGGAGATCCTCGAGCACGTCTGGGACTTCGCCTTCGACGGCGACCCCAACATCGTCGAGGTCTACGTCCGGCAGCTGCGGACCCGCATCGACCTGCCGTTCGGGCGCACCGCGATCCAGACCGTGCGGGGCGCCGGCTACCGGCTCGACCCCGGTGGTGGCTGATGCCGCGGTCGGTCCGGGCCCGCACGACGATGCTGGCCACGACGGTGGTGACCGGCGCGCTGGTCGTCGCGTCGATCGCCCTCGTCGCCGGGGTCACCCGCTCGCTCAGCGGCTCCAGCGACGACGTCGCGCGGTCGCGGGCGGCCGAGCTCGCGGCCCAGCTGGCCGCGGGCACGCTGCCACGGGTGGTGCCCGGCATCGGGGACGACTCGCTCGCGCAGGTGGTCGCGGCCGACGGCCGGGTGCTCGCGGCCTCGGCCAACCTCGCGGGGCAGCCGGCCGTCTCCGGCGTACGGCCCCGGGGAGCAGCCGCGGAGGTGCGCACCATGCGCGACCTGCCCGACGACTCCGAGTCCGAGGACTACCGGGTGTGGATGCTGCGGGCGCGCACGCCCGACGGCATGGACGCGGTGGTCTACGTCGGCCCCAGCCTGGAGTCCGCGCAGGAGGCGGGCACCCGGCTGGTCGCGGGCCTGCTGCTGGGGGTCCCGGTCCTCGTCGCGCTGCTGGCGGGCGCCCTGTGGCTGCTGGTCGGCCGGGCACTCCGGCCGATGGACAGGATCCGGGCGCGGGTCGCGACCCTCGGGGCGGCCGACCTCGACCAGCGGGTACCCGTGCCCGACACCGGCGACGAGGTCGCGCGGCTCGCCGAGACCATGAACGCGATGCTGGCCCGGCTGGAGGAGTCCGACACCCGCCAGCGGGAGTTCGTCGCCAACGCCTCTCACGACCTGCAGAGCCCCCTCACCGCGCTGCGGGCGGAGCTCGAGGTCGCGCTCGCCGACCCGGCCGTCGACTGGCCCCGCGTCGCCCGGGAGGCTCTCGCGGAGAGCACCCGGATGGAGTCGCTCGTCCAGGACCTGCTCTTCCTCGCCCGCGTCGACGCCGCGCAGCCGCAACGGCCCTCGCGCCTGGTCGACCTCGACGACGTCGTCCGCGAGGAGGTCGACCGGGCCCGGGTCACCTCGCGGGTGCCGATCACCAGCCGGCTCGACGCGGCTCCGGTGCGCGGGCACGGCGACGACCTCGCCCGGCTGGTGCGCAACCTGCTGGACAACGCCACCCGCCACGCGGACTCCACGGTGACGGTCCACCTCGACTCCGACGACGAGACCGCCGTGCTGCGGGTCGCCGACGACGGCCCCGGGGTCCCCGAGGCCGAGCGGGAGCGGGTCTTCGAGCGGTTCGTGCGCCTCGACCCCTCGCGCCGCCGTACCGACGCGGGCACCGGCCTGGGTCTGGCGATCGTCCGGTCGGTGGCGGAGTCCCACGGCGGCAGCGTCCGGCTGGTCGCGGCCGCCACCGTCGAGGTCCGGCTCCCGGTCGCTGCGCGACCTGTCTCGAGCCGGCCGTCCGGGCGCTGCTAGCGTCACGAGACGTCAGGGCACATGGAAGAGCAAGGAGCCGAAAGTGAACTCGTCTCAGTCAGGGACCCCCGTCAAGGTGGCCGTCACCGGCGCCGCCGGTCAGATCGGCTACAGCCTGCTGTTCCGCATCGCGAGCGGCGCGCTGCTCGGCCCGGACACGCCCGTGCAGCTGCGGCTGCTCGAGATCACCCCCGCCCTGAAGGCGCTCGAGGGTGTCGTCATGGAGCTCGACGACTGCGCCTTCCCGACCCTCGCGGGTGTCGAGATCGGCGACGACGCCACCAAGATCTTCGACGGCGCGAACCTCGCCCTGCTCGTCGGCGCCCGCCCCCGCACCAAGGGCATGGAGCGCGGCGACCTGCTCGAGGCGAACGGCGCGATCTTCACCACGCAGGGCAAGGCCCTCAACGAGGTGGCCGCCGACGACGTCCGCATCGGGGTGACCGGCAACCCGGCCAACACCAACGCCCTGATCGCGATGACCAACGCCCCGGACATCCCCCAGGAGCGGTTCTCCGCGCTGACCCGCCTCGACCACAACCGGGCCATCTCGCAGCTCGCGGCCAAGACCGGCGCCCCCGTCACCGACATCAGGAAGATGACGATCTGGGGCAACCACTCCGCGACCCAGTACCCCGACATCTTCCACGCCGAGGTCGGCGGCAAGAACGCCGCCGAGGTGGTCGACGACCAGGCCTGGATCGAGAACGACTTCATCCCCACGGTGGCCAAGCGCGGCGCCGCGATCATCGAGGCGCGGGGCTCGTCGTCGGCGGCCTCGGCGGCCTCGGCCACGATCGACGCCGCCCGCGACTGGCTGCAGGGCTCCCCCGAGGGCGACTGGGTGTCGATGGCCGTGCACTCCGACGGCTCGTACGGCGTACCGGAGGGCCTGATCTACTCCTACCCCGTCACCACGCGCAACGGTGACTGGGAGATCGTCCAGGGCCTGGAGATCGACGACTTCTCCCGCGGCAAGATGGACGCGACCGCCGCCGAGCTCGCCGAGGAGCGCGACGCGGTCAAGGAGCTCGGCCTGATCTGAGGCTCACCGAGCCGTTCCCACGGAGAACTGCCCCTTCCCCGGGGGAGTTCACCGTGGGAAGGGGCCAATTCACTGGGTCCCCAGTGAATTGGCCCCCCTACACCGGCTGCGCCGGCACCACGACCGCGAGCACGATCAGCGTGACCCCCGCGGCCACGAGCATCAGCACGTCGGACCAGCGACGCCGCACCCGCAGCATCCCGGCGGCGCGCTCGGACAGCACCGTCCGGCAGGCGGCGCCGAGCAGCAGGCCGACCCCCATCCACACCAGGCCGGTGCGCCAGGCGCCGGCGACCACGATCCCGAGGCCGACCGCGGTCATCGCCAGCACGACGAGGTAGGCGGTCCCGCCCAGGGTCTGGGTGAGCCGGCGGGACGGCGGCTCGGGCACGGGGGTGGTCAACGGGTCAGACCGTCGCCGACGACTGCTCGGCGACCGCGACGATGTTGGACAGCAGCATCGCCCGGGTCATCGGGCCGACGCCGCCGGGGTTCGGCGAGACCCAGGCCGCCACGTCGTACACGTCCGGAGCCACGTCCCCGGCGAGCTTGCCGTCCACCCGGGAGACCCCGACGTCGAGGACGGCGGCGCCGGGCTTCACCATGTCGCCGGTGACGATGCCGGGGACCCCGGCGGCGGCCACCACGATGTCGGCGCCGCGCACGTGCGAGGCCAGGTCGCGGGTGCCCGTGTGGCACAGCGTGACCGTGGCGTTCTCGCTGCGCCGGGTGAGCAGCAGGCCGAGCGGCCGGCCGACCGTGACGCCGCGGCCGATGACGCAGACGTCCGCGCCCGCGATCGGCACCTCGTGCCGGCGGAGCAGCTCGACGATGCCGGCGGGCGTGCAGGGCAGCGGGGCGTCCTTGCCGAGGACCAGCCAGCCGAGGTTGGTCGGGTGCAGGCCGTCGGCGTCCTTGGCGGGGTCGATCCGGCCGAGGACGGCGTTGTCGTCCATGTGCCGGGGCAGCGGCAGCTGGACGATGTAGCCGGTGCAGGACGGGTCTGCGTTGAGCCGGTCGACGGCCGCCTCGACCTCGGCCTGGGTGGCGGTCTCGGGCAGGTCGACGCGGATGGACTCGATGCCCACCTCGGCGCAGTCCTTGTGCTTGCCGTTGACGTACCACCGGCTGCCCGGGTCGTCACCGACGAGCACGGTGCCCAGGCCGGGCACGACGCCGCGGTCGCGCAGGCGGGCGACCCGCTCGAGGAGCTCGCCCTTGATCGCCTTCGCGGTCGCGGTGCCGTCCAGAAGCTGTGCCGTCACTCGGGTGATCCTCTCATCAGGCTCAGTGGAAGAAGTGGCGGGTGCCGGTGAGGTACATCGTCACCCCGGCCGCCTGCGCCGCCGCCACGACCTCCTCGTCGCGGACGGATCCGCCCGGCTGCACGACGGCGGCCACACCGGCGTCGAAGAGGATCTGCGGGCCGTCGGCGAACGGGAAGAACGCGTCGGACGCCGCCACCGACCCCGCGGCCCGGGCCCCGGCCCGCTCGACCGCCAGGCGGCACGAGTCGACCCGGTTGACCTGGCCCATGCCGACGCCGACCGACGCCCCGCCGGAGGCGAGCAGGATCGCGTTGGACTTGACCGCCCGGCACGCCCGCCAGGCGAACGCGAGGTCGGCCAGCACCTCGTCGGCGACCGGCTCCCCCGCCACCAGGGTCCACGAGGCCGGGTCGTCCCCGGGAGCGTCGACGGCGTCGGTGGCCTGGACCAGCAGCCCGCCGGAGACGGACCGGGACTCGACGCCGCGGTTGTCGGCCCCCGCGCACACCAGGATGCGGATGTTCTTCTTCCGGGCCAGCACCTCGACGGCGCCGTCGTCGTAGCCGGGCGCCACGACGACCTCGGTGAACACGTCGGCGACCTGCTCGGCCATCGCGACCGACACCGGCACGTTGGTGGCGATCACGCCGCCGAAGGCGGACACGGGGTCGCACGCGTGCGCCCTGCGGTGCGCCTCCGCCACGTCGCCGCCGACAGCGATCCCGCACGGGTTCGCGTGCTTGATGATCGCGACGGCCGGCTCGCGGAAGTCGTACGCCGCCCGGCGGGCCGCGTCGGCGTCGACGTAGTTGTTGTAGGACATCTCCTTGCCGTGCAGCTGCTCGGCCTGCGCGAGACCCGGCTCGGGCACGAAGCCGCTGGTGTAGATCGCCGCCGGCTGGTGCGGGTTCTCGCCGTAGCGGAGCACGTCCTTCTTGACCCAGGTGGCACCCATCCACGCCGGGAAGCCGGAGCCGTCGCTGGTGTCGGTGAGCACGTTGCCCATCCAGGAGGCGACGTGCACGTCGTACGTCGCCGTGTGCACGAACGCCTCGGCGGCCAGCCGCTGCCGCTGCGCGAGGGTGAAGCCGCCCGCCCGCACCGCCTCCAGGGCCTCGTCGTACTGCGCGGGCGAGGTGACGATCGCGACGCTCGGGTGGTTCTTCGCGGCGGCCCGCACCATCGAGGGCCCGCCGATGTCGATCTGCTCCACGCACTCGTCGGTGGTCGCGCCCGACATCACCGTCTCGGTGAACGGGTACAGGTTGGACACCACCAGGTCGAACGGCTCGACGCCGAGCTCGGCGAGCTGGTCGCGGTGGGTCTCGAGCCGCAGGTCGGCCAGGATGCCCGCGTGCACCCGCGGGTGCAGGGTCTTCACCCGCCCGTCGAGGCACTCGGGGAACCCGGTCAGCTCCTCGACCTTCGTGACCGGGAGGCCGGCGTCGGCGATGCGCGACGCGGTGGAGCCGGTCGACACCAGGGCCACCCCGGCGTCGTGGAGGCCGCGGGCGAGGTCCTCGAGCCCGGTCTTGTCGTAGACGGAGACCAACGCCCGCCGGACGGGGCGACGCTGCTCGGAACCGGTGACACTCATGGACACAACTCCTCATCGATCCGATGAGGGCACCCAGGCGTTCGATGCGCTCGACTTCACTCCCTGGTGGTGGACCCACCTGCGCCAGTCGTGTGCCCTCAGGTTACTAGGCCCCGAACCGCACCTTCCGTCGGTGATGGTGAATCCGTCGCGCGCCATCCGGCCCACGCTGTCGACGAGCATCGCGCGCTCGGCGACCTTGATCCGCTCGTGCAGCGACTCGACGTCGTCGTCGTCCTCGACCCGGACCGCGACCTGGTCCACGATCGGCCCGGTGTCGACGCCGTCGTCGACGACGAACAGGGTCGCGCCGGCGACCTTGACGCCGTAGGCCAGCGCGTCGGCGGCACCGTGCATGCCCGGGAAGGACGGGAGCAGCGCCGGGTGCGTGTTGACGTAGCGTCCGCCGAACTCGGCCAGGAACGGTGCGCCGGCGAGCTTCATGAAGCCGGCGGACACGACGAGGTCGGGCGCGAACTCGAGGCAGGACGCGGTCAGGGCCGTGTCCCACTCCTCGCGGCTGGCATGGTCCTTGACCCGGTGCACGAACGTCGGCACGCCGGCCCGCTCGGCCCGCGCCAGGCCCTCGATCCCGCCGCGGTCGGCGCCGACGGCGACCACCTCCGCGCCGTACGACGGGTCCGCGCACGCGTCGAGGAGGGCCTGGAGGTTGCTCCCGGTGCCGGAGACGAGCACGACGAGACGCGCCGGGCGCCCGTCGTCGGGAGCGTGGGTGGCGGGCACGGCCACAGGGTAGGCCATCGCCGCCAGCGCGCCGCACGAGCGAGACGTCAGAGCCGGACGGTGTCCTCGGTGTCCGACGCCCGGTCGGGCTCGGGCGTCGGCCTCGCGCGCCGCCACCAGGTCATCAGCACACCGCCGAGCAGACCACCCACACTGAGCGCGACCACGGCCGCCCCGAGGGTCTCCGGGAACGGCGCCCCCACCTCGGCCATCCGGCCCGGGCCGACCGCACCCCCGGACCGGTGCACCAGGACGGCCACCAGGAGTCCCCCGAGCACACCGGCGCCGAGGCCGCGCACCGCGCCGCCCTGGTAGCCGGCGGCCGGGTGGCGCCGGACCGTGAGCGCCCCGACCAGGAGCGCCACCAGCACCGGGACGCCGATGAGGGCGGGCGCCCACACGGGGCCGGGCCCGGGCGCCGGGAGCGCCGCGAGCAGCGGGAACGCGGGCAGTGGTCCGAGCGACACCGCCGACGGCGAGACGACCGTGCCGGTGCCGACCGCGAAGCCCGGACCGAGCAGGTAGGCGCCGCCGAGCAGTGCGGCGTTGGGGGCGAAGGCGGCCACGACCAGCGTGTAGAGGGCACTGCCCGGCCCGTCGGCGTGCAGCCGGGAGAGCACGTTGGCGCCCGCGCCGATGTCCAGGGCGAGCGCGGTGGTGACGAGCAACGCCCCGGCGGCCGTCACGGCCATCGCCATCCCCAGCCCGCCGCGGACCACCGCGACGGCGGACTCGGGCAGCTGCCCGGCGAGGGCGAGAGGACCGCCGCGGGCCAGCCCCGCCCCGCCACCGAGGAGGGCGAGCACGAACGCGCCCACGAGGGACCGGACCAGCCCCGGCTGCGCGGAGGGCAGCGCGGCCAGGGCAGCGGTCCCGAAGGCGACCGCGGCATAGCAGCCGGCCAGCACGACAGCCGCCAGCGCGACCCCGAGGTCGTCCTCGGCCGCGGAGGTCTCGCGGGCCCAGCGGCCGAGCCGGTAGGCCACGTAGCCGCACAGGACGGTGAGGCCGAGGGGCACCACCCCGACGGTGGCGGCGGGCAGGACCAGGCCGGAGCCGTGGGCCAGCAGCCAGGCGTCGGCCCCCACCCGGAGGGCGTCCCGGGTGTCGCCGTGCGCACCCGCCTCGGAGGCGAACCAGCCGACCAGCCCGAGGGCCAGGCACGAGAGCAGCACCGACCCGGCGGCGACCGCGCCGGCGAACCCCGCGCTCAGCCACAGGGGCCGGCCGACGGGGCCGGGGGCCGCGGGCCGGGCGTGTCCCGGTGGACTGAGCAGGCTGGTCATCGCCGCCCAGTGTGGTCGACGTTCCCGGACGAACCGAGCACCCACGCCGGAGGGCACGCGGCACGTGACGAGCGGCACGCGAGTTCACGGCACTCTCGGGGGAACCCTTATCGTTGAGGGCTTCGGGGGCGGAACGGCACGGCGCCGTCGGAACGGGGCGGACCTAGGAGGCACACGCATGTCGCGGGAGGAGAGCTTCGACTCCTTCTACCAGTCGACCCGTCGTGCCGTGCTCCACCAGGCCTTCGCCCTCACCGGCGACCTCGCCGCCGCCCAGAGCGCCGTCCGGGACGCCTACATCTCCGCCTGGCACCACTGGCGCAAGGTCGCCTCGCTGGACGACCGCGAGGCCTGGGTCCGGGTCCGCGCCTGGCAGCAGGCGCAGCGTCGGCACCGCGGCCGGCTCTGGCACCGCAACAAGGGACTGACCGACGACCACCGGCGGATCCTCGACGGGCTCTCCAAGCTCGGCACCGCGCAGCGGCGAGCCCTGCTGCTGGTCGAGCTCACCGGGCTGTCGCTCGCCGTCGCGGCCCGCGAGCTCGGCGTCACCCAGGACGTCGCCGCCCGCCAGCACCAGGCGGCGGCCCCCGCCCTGGCCGCCCACCTCGAGACGGAGCCGGCCCGGCTGCGCGCCGAGCTGCTCCGGCTCGACGACGTCCTCGACCAGGCGGTCCTCCCGCGCGGCTCCATCGTGCGGCGGGCCGGCCAGAAGCGCCGTCAGGTGCACAGCGTCGTCGCCGCCGCGCTGGCCCTCGCGGTCGCCACCGGCGCCGGCGCCGTCGCCTACGAGCCCCGGCGCGGCGAGCCCGAGGAGACCCTCCGGATGCTGCGACCGGAGCCGATCGAGCGGACCCCCACCGACGGGCTGCCCACCGCCGGGAACCTCCTCGACGAGGACCAGATCCGCCGGCTCGGGCTGGCCAAGGAGTGGGACGTCGTGTCCACCCACGCCAACACCGCGGGCGACGGCATCAACAGCGTCTGCCAGCAGACCCGGTTCGCCGACCCCGACGGCCTCGCCGCCCTGGTCCGCGAGTTCGAGGCCAAGGGCAAGACCACGCGGACGGCGGTGCAGACCGTCGAGATCTCCAAGTCCAAGGCGCAGGCCGCCGAGGGGTTCCGCACCACGCTCGGCTGGTACGCCGGGTGTCGGCTGGCCCGGCTGCAGCTCCTCGACGCCTACCGGGTCAACAACATCGGCGCGGAGGCCGGCGTGCTGACGCTGCGCGTCTGGGAGAAGCCGGTCACCACCTACTCGGTCGCGGTGGCCCGGACCGGCGCGGTCACCACCACCACGATCGGCAAGACCGTGGGCGCCCCGCCCCCGCCGCCCCGGCAGATCACGCAGTCGCTGGCCGACTCGGTGTCGATGCTGTGCGCGCGCAGTGGGGCGACCGGGTGCGCGAAGCGTCCCACGTTCAAGCGCGTGGCACCCCCACCGTCCGGTGAGGAGGCCGGCATGGTGGCCGTCGTCGACCTGCCGCCGGTCGGCACGGTGGAGAAGCCCTGGGTCGGCACCGACGCCACCTCGGGCCGGCCCAACCCGTCGATGACCACCTGCGACCGGGCCAACTTCGCCCGGGCCGGGGCGCGGAAGCCCCGCAGCCGCACGTTCCTGATCCCCGAGGCGAAGCTGCCGACCCGATTCGGGCTCACCGAGACCTACGGGCGCTTCCCGACCGCGAAGGCCGCGCGGCGGTTCCTCGACGACGTCCGTGACCGGGTCGCCGGCTGCGAGGACCGCGACCTCGCCACCACCGTGACCGGTGCCCGCACGGTCCGCAACACCAGGAAGGGGATCGACTGGTCCACCTGGGACCTGCGCACCGAGATCTCCGAGCGCGAGGCCGTGCGGTTCCGCGTCGGCTTCGTGCGGATCGGCCGCACGGTCGCCCAGCTGACGTTCGTGTCCGGCCCGCGCATCGACATCGCCGGCCCCCGCTTCCGGGCCCTGGTCCAGCGGGCCGGCGACCGGCTGCTCGAGCTGGACGGGTAGCCGCGGGCCGCGACGGGTGCGGCCGGCGGCGGCGTCCTAGGGTGGCCCGGTGAGCTCCCTGGACCTGACCCGCGCCGGCGCGGAGGCGCGCGACGCCGAGAACCCCCTGCGGCCCCGTCACGACCTGTTCGAGCTCCCGGAGGGGGTCGTGTACCTCGACGGGAACTCCCTCGGGGCGCTGCCGCGGTCGGTCCACCCGCACCTGGCCCGGGTGGTGGCCGAGGAGTGGGGCCGCGGCCTGATCTCGTCGTGGAACGACGCCCGCTGGATCGACCTCCCGGCCCGCGTCGGCGCCAAGATCGCCCCGCTCATCGGCGTGCCCGCCGCCGACGTGCACGTCGGCGACTCCACCACCGTCCTGCTGTTCAAGACCATGCTCGCCGCCGCCCGGATGCGTCCGGGCCGCCGCGTCCTGGTCATCGAGCCGACCACGTTTCCCACCGACGGGTACGTCGCCCAGGGCGTGGCGGACCTGCTGGGGCTCGAGATCCGCTGGTGCGACCCGGCGGACCCGGCCGCGGCGCTCGACGAGGACGTCGCGCTGCTGGCCCTCACGCACGTGGACTACCGCTCAGGAGCCCTGTTCGACATGGCGGGCCTGACCGCTGCGGCGCACGACGTCGGTGCCCTCGCGCAGTGGGACCTGAGCCACTCGGCCGGCGCCGTCCCCGTCGACCTGCTCGGCGCGGACGCGGACTTCGCGGTCGGGTGCACCTACAAGTACCTCAACGGCGGCCCGGGCGCGCCGGCCTACGCCTACGTCGCGCGCCGCCTCCAGGCGGACGTCCGGCAGCCGGTCCCCGGCTGGATGGGGCACGCACACCCGTTCGCGATGGAGCGCGACCACACCCCGGCCGACGGGGTGCGGCGGCTCGCCTCCGGGACGCCCCCGGTGCTGGCGCTCTCGGCCCTCGATGCCGCCCTCGACGCCTTCGCCGACGTGGACCTGGGCACGCTGCGGCAGGTCAGCGTGTCGCTGACCGAGCTCTTCGTCGCCCTCGTCGACGACCGGCTCGGCGACACGTTCCGGGTCGTGAGCCCGCGCGACAGCCGGCTCCGCGGCAGCCAGGTGTCCCTGGCGCACCCGGAGGCCTACGGCGTGGTGCAGGCCCTGATCGCCCGCGGGGTGGTCGGCGACTTCCGCAACCCCGACGTGGCCCGGTTCGGGTTCGCCCCGCTCTACGTCACCCACGTCGACGTCTGGGACGCCGTGGACCGGCTGGTCGCGGTGATGGCGGCCGACGAGCACCTCGACCCGGCGTACGCCGTGCGCAACGTGGTGACCTGACGGGCGAAGGCCCCCGGGAGCGTTCCCGGGGGCCTTCGCGACCGTCGTGGTTGTCCGGGCTCGCGCGAGCCCGTCAGAGCTGCTCGAGGATCTCCCGCATCAGCTCGGCCGTCTCGGAGGGGGTCTTGCCGACCTTCACGCCGACCGCCTCGAGCGCTTCCTTCTTGGCCTGCGCCGTGCCGGAGGACCCGGACACGATGGCGCCGGCGTGTCCCATCGTCTTGCCCTCGGGGGCCGTGAAGCCCGCGACGTAGCCGACGACCGGCTTGGTGACGTGGTCCTTGATGTACGCCGCTGCCCGCTCCTCGGCGTCGCCGCCGATCTCGCCGATCATCACGATCGCCTTGGTGTCGGGGTCGGCCTCGAACGCCTCCAGCGCGTCGATGTGCGTGGTGCCGATGACCGGGTCGCCGCCGATGCCGATCGCGGTGGAGAAGCCGAAGTCACGCAGCTCGTACATCATCTGGTAGGTGAGCGTGCCGGACTTGGACACCAGCCCGACCGGACCCTTGCCGGCGATCGTGGCGGGGGTGATCCCGGCCAGCGACTCGTCCGGGGTGATGATCCCGGGGCAGTTGGGGCCGATCATCCGCGTGGACTTGCCCTCGAGGTAGGCGAACACCTCCGCGGTGTCCTGCACCGGCACGCCCTCGGTGATCACCACGAGCAGGCCGATGCCGGCGTCGATGGCCTCGACGCAGGCGTCCTTGGTGAAGGCGGGCGGCACGAACACCACGGAAACGTCGGCGCCGGTCTCGGCCATCGCCTCCTTGACGGAACCGAACACGGGCAGGTCCCGGCCGCCGAGCTCGACGGAGGTGCCGGCCTTGCGGGCGTTGACGCCCCCGACGATGTTGGACCCCGCCTCGACCATGAGGGTGGTGTGCTTGGAGCCCATCCCCCCGGTCATGCCCTGGACGATGATCTTGGAGTCCTTGTTGAGGTAGATCGACATGTCTGTTCTGTCTCCAGTCTCGTTCTCAGGCGTGGGCGAGCTCGGCGGCCTTGTCGGCCGCGCCGTCCATCGTGTCGACCATGGTCACCAGCGGGTGGGCGGCCTCGGTCAGGATCCGGCGCCCCTCCTCGACGTTGTTGCCGTCGAGACGCACGACCAGCGGCTTGGTGGCCTCGTCACCGAGGATGTCCAGCGCACCCACGATGCCGTTGGCGACCTCGTCGCAGGCGGTGATGCCGCCGAAGACGTTCACGAACACGCTCTTGACCTGCTGGTCGCCGAGGATCACGTGCAGCCCGTCGGCCATCACCTGGGCGTTGGCGCCGCCGCCGATGTCGAGGAAGTTGGCGGGCTTGACGCCGCCGTGCTTCTCGCCCGCGTAGGCGACCACGTCGAGGGTGGACATGACCAGGCCGGCGCCGTTGCCGATGATGCCGACCTCGCCGTCGAGCTTGACGTAGTTGAGGCCCTTGTCCTTCGCCTGCGCCTCGAGCGGGTCCTCCTCCTCGCGGATCGCGAACTTCGCGTGGTCCTCGTGGCGGAACTCGGCGTTCTCGTCGAGCGACACCTTCCCGTCGAGCGCCTCCAGCTGGTCGCCGGCCAGGCGGGCCAGCGGGTTCACCTCGACGAGGGTGGCGTCCTCCTCGACGAAGACCTTCCACAGCGCCAGCACCATCTGCACGGCCTGCTCGGTCAGCACCTCGGGGAACTTGGCCTCGGCGACGATGGCGCGGGCCTTCTCCTCGTCCACGCCGGCACCCGGGTCGATGGCGATCTTCCGCACGGCCTCGGGGTTGGTCTTGGCGACCTCCTCGATCTCCACGCCGCCCTCGACACTGGCGATGCAGAGGTACTGCCGCTGCGCCCGGTCCAGCAGGAACGAGAAGTAGTACTCCTCCTCGATGCTGGCGGCGGGGGCGACGAGGACCCGGTTGACGGTGAGCCCCTTGATCTCCATGCCGAGGATGGCCCGGGCGTGCTCCTCGGCCTCGTCGGGGGTCCGGGCCAGCTTCACGCCGCCGGCCTTGCCCCGACCTCCGGCCTTCACCTGGGCCTTCACGACCACGGTGCCGAGCTCCTCGGCCGCGGCGCGTGCCTCGGCGGGCGTGTTCGCCACGATGCCGAGCGTCACCGGCACGTCGTGCTTGGCGAAGAGCTCCTTCGCCTGGTACTCCATCAGGTCCACGGGGTCTGTCCGTCCTTCTCGTCGGAGGTGGCGCGAGTGTCCGGACCCGACACTAGTCCCGTGAGCCGGATCACCTCCACGTCACCCCGGTCACCCTCGATCGTTGGCCCGCCATGACCGACCTGCGCGTCACCACCCCGGACGGAGTCCTGATCGCCGTCCGCGAGCGCTCCCCCGCCGGGCCGGACCGGCCCACGATCGTGCTCGTGCACGGCTACCCCGACCAGCAGGAGATGTGGGACCTCGTGGTCGAGGCGCTGCCCGGCGACCGGCTGCACCTGGTCACCTACGACGTCCGGGGCGCGGGGGCGTCCGACGTGCCGTCGTCGCGGCGGGGCTACCGCACCGACCGGCTGGTCGACGACCTCGCCGCGGTCCTCGACGCGGTGCTCGCTCCGGGGGATCGGGCCCACCTGGTGGGCCACGACTGGGGGTCCGTGCAGCTGTGGGAGGCGGTCGCCGCCGAGTCGACGCACCCGCGGCTGCGAGGACGGGTCGCCTCGTTCACCTCGATCAGTGGACCGTCTCTGGCCCACACCGCGTGGCTGGTGCGGCACCCGGACGGGCGGCGCGTCCGGCTGCTCCGGCAGCTGCTGCGCTCCTGGTACATCGGCTTCTTCCGGCTCCCGCTGCTGCCGGAGCTGGCCTGGCGGCTGCACGGGCCGCTCGGCCGGGCCGTGGCGCGCCGGGAGGGGCTGGGCCGCGGGCACTGGGGCCCGGAGCTGGGCCGCAACGCCGTGCACGGCCTGGAGCTGTACCGCGCCAACGTCGGACGACGGCCGGGTGGGCGGGTCGGCCTGCGCACCGACGTGCCCGTGCTCGTCATCCGGCCCACCCGCGACGCCTACCTGACCGACGTGCTGCTCGAGGAGCTCGACCGCTGCGGCGACGTCCGGGTGGAGCGGGTCGAGGCCGGGCACTGGGTCACCCGCACCCGTCCCGACCGGGTCGCCGCCCTGGTCCTCGAGCAGGTGCGGCGCACCTCGTCGTAGCCCGGGACGGGGTGCCTCGTTGACCCACCATGCCCCGTTGCCGCGCCACCGCCACGTCCGCCGTCGCTGCGCTCGGCCTCGCCGGCCTGTCCGCCCTGGCCGCCCCGGGGGTGCCGGCCGCCGCCGACGACACGCCCGGCTACTCGGTGCGGCACATCAGCGTCACCACGATGGTGGGCCCCGGCGGGGACCACCCGTGCCGGGTCACGGCCGACCTGTACACCCCCGACGGCGCGAGCCGCGCCGACCGCAGGCCGGCGATCCTCACCACCCACGGCTTCGGCGGCAGCAAGGACGACAGCAACCAGCGCGCCGTCGGCCGCGGCTTCGTCCGCGAGGGCTACGTCGTCCTCTCCTACTCCGGGCTCGGCTTCGGTGGGTCCGGCTGCAAGATCCGGCTCGACGACCCGGCCTGGGACGGCAAGGCCGGCTCCCAGCTGGTCGACGTGCTCGCCGGACGGCGCGGCTTCACCGACGAGGACACCGGCGAGAGGGCACGGATCCGCTACGTCTCCCGCGAGCGCGCCGGAGACCCGCGGGTCGGGATGATCGGCGGCTCCTACGGCGGCCAGATCCAGTACGCCGTCGCGATGCAGGACCGGCGCGTGGACGCCCTCATCCCGATCATCACCTGGAACGACCTCGAGTACTCCCTGGCCCCCAACAACGCCGACCTCACCCGCGGGGTGGGCTCGGCCACGCCGGGAGTCACGAAGCGGCAGTGGGTCGACCTGTTCTTCGCTGCCGGCATCATCGACGGGGTCGACGACGCGCAGGTGGACCCGACCCGCAACCTCGGCTGCCCGAACTTCGCCGACGAGGTCTGCCCCGCCGCCGTGAGGCTCAATGCCCTCGGGCACCCGGACGCCGAGATGGAGGCCATCGCGGCCCGCTCGTCCGTGTCCTCCTACGTGCGACGGGTCAAGGCCCCCACCCTGCTGGTGCAGGGCCAGAAGGACACGCTGTTCAACCTGCAGGAGGCGGCCGCCACCTACCGCGGCCTGAAGCGCGCCGGCACCCCCGTGCGGATGGTCTGGCAGTCCTGGGGGCACTCGGGCAGCGACCCGGCCCCCGGCGAGCTCGACCTGTCGGCCGGGTCGCTGCGGGGCTCCTACCTCGGCCGCCGGTTCCTCGACTGGATGGACCACCACGTCCGCGGCGACGCGCGGGCCCCGCAGGGGCCGGCGTTCGCGTACTTCCGCGACTGGGTCCGCTACGACACCGCACCCGCGTCCGCCGGCACGGCCGTCGCGCGCGCCTACGCCGAGAAGCGCCGGTTCCGGACGCCGATGACGGCGTCGCTGTACTTCACCGGGTCGGACGGTCTCACGCCCGCGGCCGGGCAGGTGCGCGCAGGCTCGGCGTCGTACGCGAACGCCCCGGGGGCGCCCACGTCGTACTCCGAGACCTCCGGCGTCGAGGGCAACCAGGTCGACCGGCCGGTCTCCGACGGCCCGGGCACCTTCGCCGCCTTCACCAGCCCCCCGCTGGCCCGGGGCGCCGCGATCGTCGGATCCCCCCGCCTCACCGTCCACCTGGACGCGCCCGCCGCGGCGCGGTCGCAGGCGGGCGGCCCCCTCGGGCAGCTGATCCTGTTCGCCAAGGTGTACGACGTGGCGCCCGACGGCACCCCGACGCTGAGGCACCGGCTGGTCTCCCCGGTCCGGGTGGGCGACGTCACCGAGCCGGTCCGGGTGCAGCTGCCGGGGGTCGTTCACAAGGTGCGCAAGGGGCACCGGATCCGGGTGGTGCTCGCGGCCAGCGACTGGGCCTACGCCAGCAACGCGGCGGTGCAGCCGGTGACGGTGACCACGGCCCCGGACCGACCGAGCCGGCTCCGCCTGCCGCTCACCGGCGACCTGGTGTTCTGAGTCGGCTCAGGCCTCGACGGCCGAGCCGTCCTGCACGTTGTCGCGCACCCAGGCGACGATCTCGGTGGTCGTGGCGCCCGGCGTGAACACCTGCGCGACCCCGAGCTCCTTGAGCAGCGGGATGTCGGCCTCGGGAATGATGCCGCCGCCGATCACCACGATGTCGCGGGCGTCGCGCTCGTCGAGCAGGGCGATCAGCTTCTTGAACAGCGTCATGTGGGCGCCGGAGAGGACCGAGAGGCCGATCACGTCGGCGTCCTCCTGGATCGCGGTCTCCACGATCTGCTCGGGGGTCTGGTGCAGCCCGGTGTAGATGACCTCGTGCCCGGCGTCGCGGAGGGCGCGGGCGATCACCTTCGCCCCGCGGTCGTGCCCGTCGAGGCCGGGCTTGGCCACCACGATCCGGATCGGAGCCACCATGAGAACCACACCTGCCTAGTCGGGGAGCGTCTGCTGGGCAGACTAACCGGGGGCCCGGACGGGCTCTAGACCAGGGTTTCCCCGGCTGTGACGCTGGGCACTCTTGGTCCGGATCCTGCGGGGGACGACTCGGGTCGAGACCGCCGGGGCGTGAGCCGGCCCACAGTCCGAAGGGACCCGACGGGACAGCACCGTGACTGTTCCGTTATGGTTCATGCTCGCGTGCCCCCGACGACAAGGACACCCATTCGTGGCGAACCACCGCGCTGAGAGGCGTACGCCCTCTCGCCGGAGCGACGCGACCCAAACGGGGGCGCGGGCGACCGACCCGAAGGTCGTGACCGCGGACGCGGCACCGCTCTCCTCCACCAGTACCACCGCAAACCGGGACGTAAACCTCGGTGTCCCGGCCGCCGCCGACCGGACCGCTGCCGCCCCGGCCGGCACCGCCGGCCGGCGTCGCGCCGTCAAGCCCACCCGGGCCGACCGCTCCGCCGCCCGCCGCGCCGAGCGCGCCACTGACGCCACGCCCGCCGTGCCCGCCAGGTCCCGGTCCGGCTCCGGGCACCACTCCGGCCACCGCGGACGCAAGAGCCGCGTCCCCGGCCTCCCCTCGGCGCCCTCGCTGATCGGCGTCGCCGCCCTGGCGTTCGCCGGGGTCGGTGCCACCGTCAGCCAGCAGGCCATCGCCCCCGCGGACGACGGCTTCCAGAAGTTCGCCACCCAGGCCAGCGTGCTCAACGCGGCCAGCAGCATCGGCTCCAGCGACGCGGTCAGCGGTCGCCAACGGGCGGTCAGCCGCGACTCCCAGCGCCAGGCCCTGCAGGACGCCGCCGAGGAGGAGCTGCAGGAGGCCGCCGAGACGCAGGCCAAGGAGCGCAGCGCCGCGCTCGCCGCGCTCGCCGCCAGCGCGGAGAAGCACGCCAACCAGATCGCCAAGAACGCCTGGCAGCTGCCGCTGCCCGCGGGCAGCTACCGGGTCGCCCACAGCTTCGGGCAGTGCTCGTACCTGTGGGTCAACTGCCACACGGGCGAGGACTTCTCCGCCCCGAGCGGCACGCCGATCTACTCGGTGGCGGCCGGCACCGTGACCGAGGCCGGCTACGACGGCTCCTACGGCAACAAGACCGTGGTCACCCTCGAGGACGGCACCGAGATCTGGTACGCCCACCAGACGTCCATCGGCGTCTCGGTCGGCCAGACCGTCGACCCGGGCCAGACGATCGGCACCGTGGGCTCCACCGGCAACTCCACCGGCCCGCACCTCCACCTCGAGGTGCGTCCCGGCGGCGGCGACGCGGTCGACCCGGTCAGCGCCCTCGCCGTCCGCGGCCTCCAGCTCTGACCGAGGGGTCCCCGGCCGCCTCAGAGCTTCTCGACCGGCGCGTAGCGCATCAGCAGCCGCTTGACGCCCTGGGACCCGAAGTCGATGGAGGCGACCGCCTTGTCGCCGACGCCCTCGAGCGTGACGACCGTCCCCATCCCGAAGCTGTCGTGCAGCACCCGGTCCCCCGGCTCCAGGGAGGGCACCTCGCGTTTCTGGCCGCGGGCGTCGGCGTCCGCTCGGGCGGCCGCCGTGCCGAACCGGCGCGTCGCCTGCGCGCGCTGCGCCAGGCCCGGCTGCACCGGGCGGCTCCACGAGGTCTGCGCCGCCTCGGTGCGCTTCCAGTCCACCAGGTCGACGGGCAGCTCGTCGAGGAACCGTGAGGCCGGGTTGTGCGACGGCGCACCCCAGGCCGAGCGCACCACCGCGCGGGTGACGTAGAGCCGCTGCTGGGCACGGGTGAGGCCGACGTACGCCAGCCGCCGCTCCTCCTCCAGCTCGGGCTGGTCCCCCAGCGAGCGCATGTGCGGGAACACGCCGTCCTCGAGGCCGGTCAGGAAGACGACCGGGAACTCGAGCCCCTTCGCGGTGTGCAGGGTCATCAGGGTGACCACGCCCCCGGAGTCGTCGGCGTCGGGGATCTGGTCGGAGTCGGCGACCAGCGCCACCCGCTCGAGGAAGTCGCCGAGCCCCGGGGTGGCCGGCACCGGGTCCGCGGGGTCTGCGGAGGGACCCAGGACCGGCTCGTCGGCGAACTCCCGGGCCACCGCCACCAGCTCGGCGAGGTTCTCCACCCGGGTCTCGTCCTGCGGGTCGTCGCTGGCCTCGAGCTCGGCGAGGTAGCCGCTGCGGGTGAGCACCGCCTCGAGCACCACGTCGGCACGCTCCCCGGCCGACACCATGGACTGCAGCTCCTCGACCATGCCCACGAAGCCGCGGACCGCGGTCACGGACCGGGTCGCGATGCCGGGGGCCTCGTCGGCTCTCCGGAGCGCCTCCCAGAAGGTGGTCCGCTCACGCTGGGCGAGCGCCTGGACGCAGGCCTCGGCGCGGTCGCCGATGCCGCGCTTGGGGGTGTTGAGGATCCGGCGCAACGAGATCTCGTCGGCGGGGTTGACCAGGGCCCGCAGGTAGGCGAGCGCGTCACGCACCTCGCGCCGCTCGTAGAAGCGCACCCCACCGACGACCTTGTAGGGCTGGCCGGTGCGGATGAACACCTCCTCGAACACCCGGGACTGCGCGTTGGTGCGGTAGAAGACCGCGACGTCGCCCGGCTTGGCTACCTGCTCGTCGGTGAGCCGGTCGATCTGCTCGGAGACGAAGCGCGCCTCGTCGTGCTCGTCGTCGGCGACGTACCCGACGATTCGCTCGCCGTCACCGGCATCGGACCAGAGGTTCTTGGCCTTGCGCCCCTGGTTGCGGCTGATCACCGCGTTGGCGGCGGTGAGGATGGTCTGGGTGGAGCGGTAGTTCTGCTCGAGCAGGATCGTGGAGGCGTCCGGGAAGTCCTCCTCGAACTGCAGGATGTTGCGGATGCTCGCCCCGCGGAACGCGTAGATGGACTGGTCGGCGTCGCCGACGACCATCAGCTCCGAGGGATCGATGCCGTCGGCGTCGGGGGCGTCCGGGTCGTCACCGCCCTGCGCGGCGGGGCGGCCGACGTCGTGGGCGCACAGCTCGCGGACCAGGGAGTACTGCGCGTGGTTGGTGTCCTGGTACTCGTCGACGAGCACGTGCCGGAACCGGCGACGGTAGCTCTCCCGGACCTGCGGGAACGCCTGGAAGAGGTGCACCGTGGTCATGATCAGGTCGTCGAAGTCGAGGGCGTTGGCCTCGCGCAGGCGCTGCTGGTAGAGCGAGTAGGCCTCCGCGTAGGTCTCCTCGAGGTGGTTGCGCGCCGCGGCCTTGGCGTCCTCGTGGTCGACCAGCTCGTTCTTCTGGTTGGACACCCAGTTGAGCACCGCCCGGGGCTGGTAGCGCTTGGGATCGAGGTCGAGGTCGCGCAGCACCAGCTGCATCAGCCGCTTGGAGTCCGCGGCGTCGTAGATCGAGAACGACGACTTGTAGCCGAACTTGTCGATCTCCTTGCGCAGGATGCGCACGCACGCCGAGTGGAAGGTCGAGACCCACATGATCCGCGCCCGGCGCCCGACGAGCTCCTCCACCCGCTCGCGCATCTCGGCGGCGGCCTTGTTGGTGAACGTGATCGCCAGGATCGAGCCGGGGTGGGCGCCGCGCTCGGCGATCAGCCACGCGATCCGGCGGGTCAGCACCCGGGTCTTCCCCGAACCGGCGCCGGCGACCACGAGGAGCGGTGGGCCGGCGTGGACCACGGCCTGACGCTGCGGCTCGTTGAGCCCCGCGAGCAGCTCGTCCGGGGACGGCGTGCGGGGGCGCCGGGCGGCGTCGGCCCCGTCGGCAGCCCCGTCTCCCCGGGGGTCGTCGACGGGTGCCGGGGCCTGCGGGATCGGGAACAGCGCGCTCATGTCCTGCTCAGCCTACGTGCCGGCCCGGACAGCGAATCGCCTGCGGTCTCGCCGTGGAAACCACCTCGTCGGGCGCGGGCGGATCGCCGTTCAGCGGCCGGTGGCGGAGAAGTGCTGGTAGTCCTCGAGGCTCTGCCAGGCCCCGCCCCAGGACCAGCCGATCTCGGCGAACGCGCGCACCACGAGCCCTTCGGCCAGGATCATCCCGGGGCGCTCCCAGGAGCGGTCGAGGTAGGCGGAGGCCAGCTCGGGGATGACCAGGTCCCCGCGCCGGTAGGGGTTCTGGAAGGGGTTGAGGTCGAGGGCCAGCCCGTAGGCGTGGGCGGAGTACGACGTCCCGCCGGTCGTCGCGCGGCACACCATCCCCCCGCTGCCGTTGCCGTCCCCGCTCGGCGTCGGGTCGCGGTCCGCCGAGGTCGGCAGCGTCATCTGCTCGATGGGGAAGCGTGCGTCGTAGAGCCGGCGGAACACGCCGAGCACGTTGCGGGCGTGGTCGGCGTGCACGACGAGCTCCCCGGTGTGCGGCTGCTGATCGAAGCCCCAGAAGGTGAGCGTGAGGTAGCGCAGGTCGCGCAGCCCGACGGGGCAGCCGGGCTCCCAGGACGTGCCCATCCGGTCCCGGACCCGCGCGTCGATCGGTCGCACCGAGCCGCGCCAGCGACGGTCGGGTGGCGGTGGGAGCACGTCGACGGTGGGCATCCGGCGCACCCGCAGCTCGGCCGGGGTCCGGCGCACCTCGCCGAACCCGTCCGGCCGGACCGGCAGGGTGCGCTCCCCGACGGGCCAGGAGTCCAGCCACGCCGGAGCGGCCGATGCCCCCGAGGGGGCCGTGGACGGGGTGCCCCGCCCCGCCGGCGCTTCCGGGGTCTCGGGCGCCGCGGACCGGACCGTTCGGCTCGGCGAGGCCCCGCCACCGGGCCGATCGGCAGGCTCGTCGGCCGCCCGGTGCCCCTGGGTGCTGCCGCAGCCGGCCGCGAGGACCAGCGCGGAGGTGGCAACGAGGGCCGCACCCACCCCGGCGCGTCGGTTCCTGCGGAGCACGCCGCCAGGCTAGCCGTCAGCCCGCGACCGACTCCCGGCGCCGGTCGTGGACGCGCTGGGCCGCCCACAGCACCAGACCGATGCCGAGCAGGATGCCGCAGTAGACCAGCAGGCTCGGGTCGTCGACCACGGTGTAGCCGAGCAGCCCGGCGTTGCCGGCGATGCCGAGGTAGAGCAGCGGGGTGGGCGCCACGAAGGCGGCCGGCTCCTCGCTCTCGCGGCGCAGCTTGAGGCAGGCGATGATGACCAGGCCGTAGATGAACAGCAGGAACACCACCGACGCGCTCGCCAGCGTCGCCACCTCGGCCCCGGCCGCCACCAGCGTGCCGACCACCATGAGGAACGTGAACAGGATGCCCACCCACGGCGTACGCCGCTGCGGGTGCACCTTGGCGAACACCTCGGGAACGGCGCCCTCCTTGGCCATCCCGTAGAGGATGCGCGACTGGGTCACCATCGTGACCAGGCAGGTGTTGGTCACGGCCACCAGCGCGATGAGCGCGAAGATCCAGGTCGGGATGGCGAGCGGGCCCTGCCTGACCACCTCGAGGAGCGCGCCCTCGGAGCCGGCGACCGACTCGTAGGAGGCGACCAGCGAGGTCGAGATCGCGACCAGCACGTACAGCAGGCCGGCGACGGCCATCCCGCCGAGCAGGGCCTTGGGGAAGACCCGCACGGCGTCCTGGGTCTCCTCGGCCACGTTGGCGGCGTTCTCGAACCCGGTCATCGCGAAGAAGGACAGCGCCGCGCCGCCGAGGATGGCGAGCACCACGTTCCCGTCGCCCTTGAACTCGACGACCGCCCCGTAGTTGGCGTCGCCCATCACGACGACCGAGACCCCGATGACGATGATGATCAGCAGGCCGGTCAGCTCGATGACGGTCATGACAGCGTTGGTGCGCGCGGTCTCGGAGATGCCGCGGTAGTTGACGAACGACAGGATCCCCACGAACGCCACGGCCACCAGGGTCGTCGGCCAGTCGAGGAACTCCTTGAAGTACTCGCCGCCGAAGGTCAGCGCGAGCGCACCGGAGGCGGTCACGATCGCGGCGAGCATGCAGAACGTGACGACGAAGGTGAAGAAGTCGTTACGGAAGGCCTTCTTGATGTACAGCGCGGCGCCCGCGGCGACCGGGAACCGGGTGACCATCTCGGCGTACGCCAGCCCGGTGACCAGCGCGACCCCGATGCCCAGCGCGAACGCCGTCCAGAACGCACCGCCGACCTCGCCCGCCACCAGCCCGATCAGGGCGTAGATCCCGGACCCGAGCACGTCGCCCAGCACGTAGAAGAACAGCAGCCACGCCGTCATCGACCTGGCCAGCTTGGGCCCGGTGGCCCCACCCTGCCGCGTCGTCTCGGTCTCGGACACCTGGGACCCCCTCGTCGGCGACGGCGCGGTCGCCGTCGGTGCAGCGGACGGTGCCCGCGCACGCGGCGCGCGAAACCTCCCGACGACTCGCCGCCGGGGCGCTCAGCTGCGGCGCTTGTCCCGGATCAGGACGTCCTTGTCCTGCCGCTTGACCTCGAAGAGGTCGACCGCCTCGATCAGGTCGGACAGCTTGCGGTAGCCGTAGTTGCGCGAGTCGAACGACGCCTGGTTGCCGATCTGGCTGCCGACGGGCCCCAGGTGGGCCCACCCGTCGTCGCCCGCGGCCGAGTCCACGGCGGTGCGCAGCATCTGGACCAGGCGCGCGTCGCCGCGCAGCTTCTTCCCGTCCGTGGGACGCATGACGTTCTCCTCCGCCTGGTCGGAGGACTGGCCGAGCGCCTCGACGAAGGTGAACTGCGAGCAGGCGTTGACGAACGGCGCCGGGGTCTTCTGCTGGCCGAACCCGTAGACCTTCAGGCCCTCGGTGAGGATGCGCATCACCAGCGGGGTGAAGTCGGCGTCGCTGGACACGATCGCGAACGCGTCGAGGTTGCCGGCGTACAGCAGGTCCATGCCGTCGATGACCATCGCCATGTCCGAGGCGTTCTTGCCCTTGCTGTAGGCGAACTGCTGGATCGGCCGGATGGCGTACTCGTGGAGGACCGCCTCCCACGGCTTCAGCCCGGGGCTCTTCCAGTCGCCGTACGCGCGCCGCACGTTCGCGGCGCCGTGCCGGGCCACCTCGGCCAGGATCACGTCGATCTTCGGCGGCGGGGGCGTTGTCGGCGTCGATCAGCAGCGCGATGCGACGTTCACCTTCGATCATGCGTACACCCTCGCAGAGTTGTCAGGGCGTCGACGCGTCCCGGCGCCGCGACGCTCTGACAACTCGGCGGTCAGAGCAGGCGGCGGTCGTTGGCCCAGCGGGTCAGCTCGTGCCGCGAGGAGAGCTGCAGCTTGCGCAGCACGCTGGAGACGTGGGTCTCGACGGTCTTCACCGAGATGAACAGCTCCCCGGCGACCTCCTTGTAGGAGTAGCCGCGGGCGATCAGCCGCATGACCTCGCGCTCGCGCTCGCTCAGCCGGTCGAGGTCCTCGTCGACCTGGGCGACCTCGATCGAGCCGGCGAAGGCGTCGAGCACGAACCCGGCGAGACGCGGCGAGAACACGGCGTCCCCTTCGGCGACCCGGCCGATGGCGTCGACCAGCTCCGGGCCGGTGATCGTCTTGGTGACGTAGCCGCGGGCGCCGGCGCGGATGGTGCCGATCACGTCCTCGGCCGCGTCGGAGACCGACAGGGCCAGGAAGCGGGTCTCCGGCACCCGGGTGCCGACCCGGCGCATCACCTCGCCGCCACCCCCGCCGGGCAGGTGCACGTCGAGCAGCACCACCTCCGGACGGAGCTCGACGACCGCCTTCACCGCCTGGTCGACGTCCTCGGCCTCCCCCAGCACGTCGACGGCCTCCTCGATCTCGGCGCGGACCCCGCGGCGGAACATCGCGTGGTCGTCGACGACGACGACGCTGCGCCGGGGCCGGGGGGCTGGTGCTCGCATCAGGCGTCCTCTCCTTGGACGGGCGCGGCGACGCCGCCCTCCCGGGGTGTGCCGTGCAGGTGGAGACGGACCTCGGTCCCCTCCCCCGGCCGGGTGCGGATCTCGGCCGCGCCGCCGTGGCGCCGCATCCGGTCCACGATGCTGTTGCGGACTCCCAGGCGGTCCTCGGCCACCGCGTCCGGGTCGAAGCCCCGGCCGCGGTCGCGGACGAACACGTCGAGGTGGGCGTCGCCACACTCGGCGAACACGTCGACCTTGTCCGCCCCGGAGTGCTTGGCCGCGTTGACCATCGCCTCGCGGGCCGCCAGCACCACGGGCCGGCGCCGCTCGTCGACGCCGACGTCCCCGACGGTGACGACCTCCACGGGTACGTCGAAGGCGTCCTCCACCTCCGCGGCCGCGGCCCGCAGCGCAGCCGCCACCGAGGTCTCGGGGTGGGCGTCCTCGCCGTACAGCCAGCCGCGCAGGTCGCGCTCCTGTGCCCGGGCCAGCCGGGAGACGGTGCGGCCGTCGGCCGCGTGCTTCTGGATCAGCGCGAGCGTCTGCAGCACCGAGTCGTGGAGGTGGGCGGCGACGTCGGCCCGCTCCTGGGAGCGGACCCGCTCGGCGCGCTCCTCCGACAGGTCGCCCGCGAGCCGGAAAAGCCACGGCCCCACCATCAGCGCGAGCCCGACGACGCCGAGCACACCGGCGACGAGCACGTCGCGGGCCACACCCAGCTGGCCGGTCTGCAGCCCGAACAGGGCCAGCGCGGCGACCAGCAGGAGCACCCCGGTCCCGAGACGCGCGTAGGAGGCGAGACCGCCGCGGCCGACCACCGCCCGCACCAGGTCGATGCGGCCGGTGCTGTCGACCCAGCGCTCGCGCTGCGCCTCGTCGGCCTGCCACCACAGGATCGCCAGGCCGAGGACGCCGAGGAGCACCGGCCAGAACAGCAGGGAGCTGCCCAGCCAGTCCTGGAGCAGGAAGGCGACCCCCAGCCCGAGCACCAGGACTGCGACCAGCGGGCCCGCGTCGGACAGGCGGCCGGCGCGGCCCGGGCGCTTGCCCTGCCGGGTGGCCGCCTCGACCCCCGGGCTCCGCTGCTCGAGGTGCGGACCCATCGGCAGGATCATCCACAGCGCCGCGTAGAAAACCACGCCGAACCCCCCGAGGGCGGAGGCGACGATGAACGCGATGCGCACGTGCAGCGGCTCGAGCCCGAGGTGCGAGGCCAGCCCCCCGGCCACTCCGCCGATCATCCGGTCGTCGGCGGACCGGGCGGCGCGGCGCACCGGCCGGCCCGGAACGGGTCCGGTCGCGGTCCTCGCGCCGGCGTCGGGCGCCGGAAAGGGAAGGGTGCGGCTCATCGTGTCCCAATCGTCACACAGGGCGGGGTGGCGAACCATGAGTGGCGACCCTGACCCGACCCTGAACGCCGGGGACGTCGAACGCCCGGGTTTCAGGGCCTTCCCCGATGGTGCGGGCGCGCGGCGCGAACCAGGATGTGAGCCATGACCGAGACCCCTCAGCAGCAGGACACACGCCCCGGCACCGGGTTCGACCGGGACGGCCTGCGCAGCTTCGACCGGCTCCGCCGCAGCACCACCGACCGCAAGATCGCCGGTGTCGCGGGCGGCCTGGGCCGACACCTCAACATGGACCCGACCGTTCTGCGCGTGCTCTTCGTCGTGCTGGTGTTCTTCGGCGGGGCCGGGCTGCTGCTGTACGGTGCGGCCTGGCTCCTCGTCCCCGAGGAGGGCTCCGACGACGCGGCGATCAGCACCACCCCCTCGACGCGGAACACGCTGCTGATCGTGGCCGGCGTCCTCGCCGCGCTGCTCCTGATCGGCGACTCGTGGGGCGGCTTCGGCTTCCCGTGGCCGCTGGCGGTCATCGCCCTCGTGGTGGTGCTCGTCATGGTCAACCGCGACCGGCCCCGCACCCCCTCGGCCGGTCCCACCGGTCCGGCCGGCACCGGGGACGCCCCGATGGAGGGCGTCGGCGCCCCGTGGGGCGCGAGCGACACGACGCAGGCCTACGCCGGCTCCGGGTACGACGACCAGCCGGGCGGACCGCCGAGCGGACCGGCGTCGTGGGCCCCCGCCTACACGCCGCCGCCCGCGCCGCGGCCGGCCAAGCAGGACCGCGGCCCCCGGCTGTTCGGGGTCACGCTGGCGTTGATCGCGCTCGCCCTGGGCGTGCTCGGCCTGGCCGACGTCGCGGGGGTCCCCGTCGCGGACGCGGCGTACCCCGCACTGGCTCTCGCCGTGGTCGGCGGGATGCTGGTGCTCGGCTCGGTCGCCGGGCGCCCCGGCGGGCTGATCCTCCTGGGCATCGTCGCCGCACTGGCGCTCGCGGTGACCAACGCCGCCGGCGAGTACGGCTGGGACGACCCGGACCCGCGCAGCTTCACGCCGCTGTCGGGAGCCGGGCTGCCGCAGAGCTACGACTTCTTCGCGGGCTCCACCACCGTCGACCTGACCCAGATCGACGACCTCGAGGAGCTCGACGGGCGCACCCTCGACCTGCGGGCCGAGGCCGGCGAGATCGTCGTGATCGTGCCGCAGGGCCTCGACGTGGAGGTCGACGCCCGGATCGGCGTGGGCGGCGAGATCGAGGTGGACGGGCTGCGCCGCGAGGGCGGCTCCCCCTCCTTGGTCACCACCATCGACGGGGGCGACGACGTCCCCGAGCTGAGCATCGACATCGACCTGACCGTCGGAACCATCGACGTCCGACAGGAGGAAGCAGCATGAAGACCCATCCCCTCAACGCCACCTACCTGGTGATCGGCCTGGTGTTCCTGGCCACCGCCGGCTTCTGGGCCCTGCACGAGGCCGGCCTGGTCGCCGCCGCCGACGTGTCGTGGCTCGGTCCGCTGGCCCTGATCCTGGCGGGAGGCGCCGGTCTGCTCGCCACCGTGCTCAAGGGCTCCCGGCGGTCCCGCACCGTCGCGACGGACGAGTCGGAGTACCAGCCGAGATACGACCCGCCGCTGCGCCAGGACTACACCAGCGACCTTGACCGCAGGCTCGCGGAGCAGCAGACCACCGCCGTCACGACCACGGACGAGCCGACGGACCCCACGCCGGACGACACGGCTGTCATCCGCACGACCGACCAGCACGAGACGAAGGAAGAGGACCGATGACCGAGCCCCTGCACCAGCACAGCTACGACCCGCCGCGCCGGCTGACCCGCAGCCGCGACGACCGGTGGCTGGGCGGCGTCTGCGCCGGGGTCGGCCAGTACGCCGGGATCGACGCCAACCTGGTCCGGCTGCTCGCCGTGGTCGGCGCGCTGGTCAGCTTCGGCACCCTCGCCTGCGCCTACGTCATCGCGTGGATCCTGATGCCCGCCGACTGAACGCGCGGACACCGGCCCCGTGACGGACCCCGAGCCCACCCGGGCCCGGGGTCCGTCGTCGTCGGGAGGCGTTGTGGTCGCGGGGGCTAGCCGGCCCGGTCGGTCCGTTCCGCGAGCCAGGAGTCGCGGGCGGCGACGGCGGTGTCGGCGAAGTCGGAGAAGACCCCGTCCACGCCGGCGTCGAGGAAGGCCCGGATCTCGGCCCGGGTGTCGCCCTTGGCGTTCGGGTCGGTGCCCCGGCGGAAGTTCGTCGCCATGAACCGGTTCTCGTCACGCATCGTCCACGCGTGCACGAGCAGCCCGGCCGCGTGCGCGTCGTCCACCACGTCGCTCGGGGTGGACGCGGCGCCGGAGGCGTCGCGGGGGAGGACGAGGTTCTTGTGCGTGCCGACGCCCGTCGGCGTACTCGGCGATCCGGCGCAGGCCGGCCGGGGTCACCAGGTCGCTGTAGGTGCACCGGACACCGGCCGCGACGGTGTCGTAGGGCGAGCCGGTGGCGTCGACGAGCTGGACCAGCGGCACCCGCATCTTCCGGCGAGCTCCTGCGAGGTTGCCGGTCTCGAAGGACTGGATGACCACCGGGTCGTTGGGCCGGTCAGGTGGTGGCGGCGCAGCACCGCGACCAGCGGCTCCTCGAGCGAGAGCCCGATCGAGTCGAAGTAGGTCGGGTGCTTGGTCTCCGGGTAGACGCCGATCGTGCGGCCCCGGCGGCGGCTCTCGTCCCGGGCCAGGTCGGAGCACCTCGTCGAAGGTCGGGCACCTCGAACCGGCCGTCGAAGCGGGTGTTGTCCGGCCGCACCTCGGGCAGCCGCTCGACGGCCCGCAGGGTGCGCAGCTCGGCCAGGGTGAAGTCCTCGGTGAACCAGCCGGTGACCGGCCGGCCGTCGACGATCTTGGTGGTCCGGCGCGCGGCGAACGCGGGCCGGTCGGCCACGTCGGTCGTCCCGGAGATCTCGTTCTCGTGCCGGGCGACCAGCACGCCGTCCTTGGTGGAGACCAGGTCCGGCTCGATGTAGTCGGCACCCATCCGGATCGCCAGCCGGTACGCCGCCAGCGTGTGCTCGGGCCGGTACCCGGACGCGCCGCGGTGGGCGATCACCAGCGGCTCGTCGACGCGGACCTGCGCGGTCGCCGGCGCGGGGGACCCCACGGCGGCGGTGGAGGGCGAGGGGACGAGGACGGGGGCGGTGACGAGCGCTGCGGCCATGAGGACTGCTCCCTGTGCGTGCACGCGGATCTTCCCGAGTGAGGTCATGGGCTCCATCCCGCCCGTTCGCGGTGACCGGACCCTCACGCGCAGGTGACGGGCGGGTGAAGAGACGGCGAAGGCGCCCGGGGTAAATTGGGATGCGGTCCGGGGGTGGGTGTCCCTAGCGTTGGTGGAGTGCGCCGACTTCCCCTGACCGACCCCGGGACGCCCGACCATCGCTCCCCGGGCCGCTACCTCTGGTGGCTGATGAAGGGGCAGTGGCACACGCTCGCGCTGGGGATGCTCTTCGGTGTGGTCTGGATGGTGTCCCAGGCCGTCATGCCGGCCGTGATCGGGCGCGCCATCGACGACGGCATCGCGGCCAAGGACACCGGCTCCCTGGTGCAGTGGACCCTGACCATGCTCGGAATCGGCGTGGTGCAGGCGTTCGCCGGCATCGTCCGGCACCGCTACGCGGTCACCAACTGGCTGACCGCGGCCTACCGGACGGTGCAGCTCGTGGCCCGCCAGGCGACCCACCTGGGGGCCACGCTCCCCAAGCGTGTCGCGACCGGTGAGGTGGTCGCCATCGGCACCAACGACCTGGCCCACCTCGGGAACGCGATGGACGTGACTGCGCGCGCGGCCGGCGCGGTGGTCTCGTTCCTCGTGGTCGCCGTCATCCTGCTGCAGACCTCGGTGACGCTCGGGCTGGTCGTCCTGGTCGGCGTCCCCGTGCTGCTGCTGCTGGTCGGCCCGCTGCTTCGGCCGCTGCAGCGGCGCAACATGGCACAGCGCGAGATGATGGGACGACTCTCGAGCCTCGCGGCCGACATCGTCAGCGGCCTGCGCATCCTGCGCGGCATCGGCGGGGAGCGGGTCTTCCACGACCGCTACGTCCACGACTCCCAGCAGGTGCGGCGGGCCGGCGTCGCGGTGGGCCGGCTGCAGTCCCTTCTCGACGCCCTCCAGGTGCTGCTGCCCGGCATCTTCGTGGTGATCGTGGTGTGGATCGGCGCCCGCTTCGCGGTGCAGGGGCGGATCTCCGCGGGCGAGCTGGTGGCGTTCTACGGTTATGCCGCGTTCCTGATGATCCCGCTGCGGACGGCGACCGAGTTCGCCAACAAGTGGATCCGCGCGTTCGTCGCCGCCCGCCGGGTGGTCCGGGTGCTCTCGCTCGAGCCCGAGGTCACCGATCCCGACCACGCCTACCCCGAACCGCCTCGCGACGCCGAGCTCGTCGACGTCGGGAGCGGGCTCCGCGTCGAGCCCGGTCTCGTCACCGCGCTCGTCTCCGATCGCCCCGACGAGACCGCCCTGATCGCGGACCGGCTCGGCCACTACGCCCCTGGCGAGGTCCGCTGGGGCGACGTGCCGCTGAGCGGTCTCCCGCGCGCCGTCGTACGCCGCCGGATCGTGGTGTCCGACGCGGGCAGCACGCTGTTCTCCGGCACGCTCCGCGAGTCCCTCGACATCCGTGGCCGCGGGGACGACGACCTCCTGGCCGCCCTGCACACGGCGTCGGCCGAGGACGTGCTGGACGCGCTCGCCGACGGGCTGGACGCGCCGGTCACCGAGCGCGGTCGGTCCTTCTCGGGCGGCCAGCGGCAGCGGCTCGTGCTCGCCCGGGTGCTCGCCGCCGACCCCGAGGTGCTGGTGCTGGTGGAGCCGACGTCGGCCGTCGACGCCCACACCGAGGCGCGGGTCGCGGAGCGGCTCCGGCAGCACCGAGCCGGGCGGACGACCGTGGTGACCACGACGAGCCCGCTGCTGCTCGACCGGGTCGACCGGGTGGCGTTCGTGCGGGACGGGGCCGTGGTCGCGGTCGGCCGGCACCGGGACCTGCTCAGGGACCTGCCGGCCTACCGCGCCGTCGTGACCCGCGAGGTCGAGGAGGTGGCCCCCCGATGAGCACCAGCACGGGCCCGGTCCTGCCGGTCGCCGACAGCCGGAGCGTCGGACGCTACGTGGTGTCGCTGGCCCGCCGCTACCCGCGCATGGTGTGGGGTGCGGCCGCCCTGCACATCGCCGCCGCGCTGGCCGCCCTGGCGGCGCCACGGCTGCTCGGCAACCTCGTCGAGGCCGTCGAGCGGGGCACGACGGTGGCGACGGTCGACCGCACCGTCCTGCTGCTCGCCGGCTTCCTGCTCCTGCAGACGGTGCTAACGCGCTACGCGCGCTACCTGTCGTTCGTCACCGGCGAGCGGGTGCTCGCGGAGCTGCGCGAGGACTTCGTCGAGAACACCCTGGCCCTCCCCGTCGGCACCGTCGAGAGCGCCGGCAGCGGGGACCTGCTCACGCGCACTTCGCGCGACGTCGAGCAGCTCGGCTGGTCGGTGCGCTGGGCGCTGCCCGAGTGGCTGATCGCGGTGATCACCGCGATCCTCACCTTCACCGCCGCCCTGCTCGTGGGCTGGTGGGTCCTGCTGCCGTGCGCGCTCGGCATCCCGCCGCTGGTCATCGGGCTGCGGTGGTACCTCGCCCGCGCGAAGGACGGCTACCTCCGCGAGAGCGAGTCCTACTCGGTGATGAACTCGTCGCTCACCGAGACGGTCGAGGGCGCTCGCACGGTCGAGGCGCTCGGCCTCGGAGGGCAGCGCCGTGACCGGGTCGACCGCGACATCGCAGGCTCCTACCGCGCCGAGCGCTACACCCTGTATCTCCGCACGGTGTTCTTCCCCTCCGTCGAGGTGGCCTACCTGATCCCGACCGTCGCCACCCTGCTGTTCGGCGGCTGGCTCTACACGCGCGGCTCGGTCTCGCTGGGGGACGTCACCGCGGCCACGCTCTACGTGCAGATGCTCATCGACCCGGTGGACCGCATCGTCAGCATCCTCGACGAGCTGCAGGTCGGCTCGGCGTCCCTGGCCCGGCTGCTCGGCGTCGCCCAGGTGCCCGACGACCGGGTCGCCACGGGCCGCCGGCCGGCCGACGAGCGCATCGACGCCGAGGACGTGCGGTTCTCCTACGTCGACGGCCGCGACGTGCTGCACGGCGTCGACCTGTCCGTGGCGGTCGGCGAGCGGATCGCGATGGTGGGCCCGTCCGGGGCGGGCAAGTCGACCCTGGGGCGCCTGCTCGCCGGCATCCACCCGCCCCGCACCGGCGCCGTCACGGTCGGCGGCGTCGGGCTGACCGAGCTGCCCCTGGCCGACCTGCGCGGCCACGTCGCGCTGGTGACGCAGGAGCACCACGTGTTCGTGGGCACCATCCGCGACAACCTCGCGCTCGCGGTCGACGGGGCGGCGAGCGACGAGCGGCTGTTCGAGGCGCTCGACGCCGTCGACGCGCGCGAGTGGGTGCAGGACCTCCCCGACGGGCTCGACACGGTGGTCGGCTCCGGCGGGCGCCACCTCACGCCGCCCCAGGCGCAGCAGGTCGCGCTGGCGCGCCTGGTGCTGGCGGACCCGCACACGCTGGTGCTCGACGAGGCGACCTCGCTCATCGACCCGCGGGCGGCCCGGCACCTGGAGCGCTCGCTCGCCGCCGTGCTGCACGGCCGCACCGTGATCGCCATCGCGCACCGGCTGTTCAGCGCGCACGACGCCGACAAGGTCGCCGTCGTCGAGGACGGCCGGATCACCGAGTACGGGCCGCACGACGAGCTGGTCGAGCAGGACGGGTCCTACGCCGCGCTCTGGCGGTCCTGGCAGTCCTGACGGGTGTAGGCGGGTCACGGCCCTCCGAGCGGAGGGCCGTGACCTCGGGCCTCAGGCGGTGCGTCGGGAGCGGCGCACCAGGGTCACGCCACCCGCGATGCTGAGGGTGCCGAGCAGCAGCAGGCCCAACGGCGGGCCGCCGGTGTCCGGGAGGCCACCTGCCTCGGCGCCACCCCGGGCCTCGTCCTGCTCGTCGTCGCCGGCGTGGGCAGCCACGCCCTTGACCACCACGACGGCCGTCTCTTCGTAGAGGTTGCCGCCGGTGTCCGCGACCCGGAAGTCGGTCGTGGCGGTGCCGGTGAAGCCGTCGGCCGGGGTGAAGGTGACCGTCCCGTCCGGCTCCACCACCCAGGTGCCGACGCCCTCCTCGGCGTACCTCCGGACGCAGTCGCGGGCGCCGACCCCGGTGCCCTTGCCGGTCACCGCGACGGTGCCCGGCACGAGGCACAGCGAGCCCACGGCCAGCTGCTCCCCCTGGGCCGGGGAGACGCCGGCGAGCACGTCGAGCGTGACCGGCCGTCCCCGGGTCGTGCTGGCCCTGGTCGAGACCGCCTCACCGGGCGCACCGACCGCGACCCGGACGGAGGCCCGGGCCGGCGTGTCGTTGGCGTCGGAGACGACGTACCCGAGCGTCGTCGCCACCCCGGTGAAGCCGTCGGCCGGGGTGAAGCGGACCTTGCCGTCGACGACCGACCAGGCGCCCTCGTCGGGCACGACGACCTCGAGCACCGGCTGACCGGTGGTGGGGTCGACGAGCCGGAGGGTTGCCGGGTCGAGAGGTGCTCCGGCGGCGGGCAGGTCGTTGCCGAGGACGTCGACGAGCACCAGGGTGCCGTACGTCGTGTCGGCGGTGTCGTCGACTGCTGCCGGCACCACGGCGTCGACGCTGACCGTCACCGTGCTGGTGACGGGGTTGGCGAAGGAGTCCCGAGCCCGGTAGGTGACCGGGGCGGCGACCCCGGTGAACTGCGACAGCGGGTCGAAGCTCACCCGGCCGTCGGGACCGACCGACCACACGCCCTCTCCGGGCACGTCGAGGGTCCGTCCGTCCTGCGCCAGCGAGCTGCCCTGCGGCAGGTTCCGCGTCTCGACGAGCACCAGGGTCCCCGGGTCGACGGTGGCGCGGGTCGTGCCGTCCACGTCCAGCGCCATGGTGTCGTTGCCGAGCGGCTCGAGCGTGACGGTCACGTTCTGCCGGGTGCCGGCGGAGTCGGGCTGCGCCAGGGGGCCGGGCCGGACGGTCACCGAGAGCGCCGCGGTGTCCCGGGTGCCGTTGGCGTCCTCGATGCGGTAGCGCACCGTCGCGGTGGTGCCCGAGAACGTGACGACCGGCGCGTAGCGGATCGAGCCGTCGGACCGGACCGACCAGGTGCCCTGGTCGGACAGGGTGAGCGTCTTGCCGCCGTCGGTGACCGTCGCGCCGGCCGGCTGTCCGGTCTCGGGGAAGGCGGTGGCCGCGGCCACCAGCGGCGCCGAGCTCGCTCCCGGTGTGTCGTCGGTCGTTCCCTCCAGCGTCACCGGCTGCGCGAACCGGGTGGTGGCGGCGTCGTCGTTGGCGGTCGGGTTGATCGCGGTCACCGTCACGGTCAGGGTCGCGGCGGCGAGGTTGCCGTGCGAGTCGGTGACCCGGTAGCGGACCGGGGTGGCCGTGCCTGCGAACGGCGGCTCCGGGTCGAAGGTGACCTGGTCGTCGCTCTCGACGGAGTAGACGCCCTCGCCCGCGACCGTCAGCGTCCTGCCTCCGTCTGAGACCACCGTGCCGGGCGTCTCCTCGAGGACCAGGGAGCCCGCCCGCCAGCTGCCCGCGTCGCCGTCGGCCAGCGGACCCGGGGTGTCGCCGTCGAGGACGTCGACGTTGCGCACGGTGACGTTCTGGCCGGTCGTGGCCGTGTCGGCGTCGGCGCTCGGACCCGGCCGCACGGTGACGGTGAGCCGCGCGGTCGTCGGGTTGCCCGCCTGGTCACGCACCTCGTAGGTCACCGGGGTGGCCGTGCCGGCGTAGGTCGTCGCCGGGTCGAACGTGATCCGCCCGGTCGCCGGGTCGATCGTGTAGACGCCCTGTCCGGTCACGGTCAGGGTGCGGCCGCCGTCGGACGCTGTTCCGGACGGCTGGCTCGGGAAGGCCAGGGTCCCGAGCTGCCAGGACCCGGCGCTGCCGTCGGCCCGGGCGCCGGGCGTGTCGTTGCCGAGCACGCTCACGGTGACGTCGGTGTCGTACGGCGTCCGCGCCGTGTCGTCGTCAGCGTCCGGGCCCGGGCGCACCGTCACTCGGAGGGTGCCGGTGTCGGTGGTGCCGTTGGCGTCCTGGATCCGGTAGGTGACCGTCGTGGCGGTGCCCACGTAGCCGGCGCTCGGGGAGAAGGTGACCGAGCCGTCGGCCTGCACGACCCAGGCGCCCTCGCCGGTGACGGAGAGCCGCCGGCCGCCGTCGGTGACCTCGCCGGCGGCCTGCGTCGGGAAGGCGGTGCTGCCCGGGACGATCGCGACCGTGGTGTCGTCCGCCCGGTCACCCGGCGTACCGCTGTCGTCGGTGCCCGGGGTGTCGTTGGTGGCCCCCGGCAGGGTCACGGGGGTGTCGAACGGTGTGTTCGCGGCGTCGTCGGTGGCGGTCGGGTCCACCGGTCGGACGGTCACCGTGGCGGTGGAGGTCACCGGGTTGTCCGCGTGGTCGCGGGCGGTGTAGGTCACCGGACCGGCGGCGCCGCGGAAGGACGCCACCGGGTCGAAGGTCACCCGGCCGTCGACCGGGTCGATCGTGTAGCCGCCCTCGTTCGGCACGCTCAGGCCCAGACCGTCGGGCGTCCGCACCGCACCGTCCGGCTGGCCGGCGACCGGGAACCGCACGGTGCTCCGCTGGAAGGTTCCGGGGCCGCCGTCGGCCAACGGACCGGCGGTGTCGTTGCCGAGCGGCGCGAAGGTCACGTCGGTGTTCTGCCGGGTGGAGGCGGTGTCGGCCGTCGCAGTGGGGCCCGGCCGCACGGTGACGGTGATGGTGGCCGTCGAGGTGAAGCCGTTCGCGTCGGAGGCGCGGTACTGCACCGTCGGGGTGGTCCCGGTGTAGCCGGCGGCGGGGGTGAAGGTCACGCGGCCGTCCGTGCCGATCTGCCAGGAGCCCTGGTCGGTGGTCAGCCGCTTGCCGTGATCGGTGGCCGAGGCGGCCGTGAAGACCGGGCTTGTGGCCACGATCGCGCTGCTGCCCGCGGTGTCGTTGCCGGTGACCGAGAACGTCACCGGGGTGTCGTACGGGGTCGCGGCGGTGTCGTCGGCGGCGGTCAACGGGGTCGCCGTGTTGGCCGACTGCGTCGAGCTGCTGGCCGAGGCGACCACGAGGCTCGAGCCGGACCGGGGCGCAGTGGTCACCGTGGCGCGGTTCGTCTTCGCGCTCGGGTTGGCCGAGTTGCCCGTCCGCACGTCGGCCTCGGTCACGGTGTAGGTGGCCGTGCACGTGGTCGACTGCCCGGCGCCGAGCACCTCCCCCTGCTCGACCGGGACGCACGTGATCGGGGACAGCCCGTCCATCGGGTCCTCGAGCCGGAAGTCGGCCAGGGGCGTGGCGTCGTCGTTGCTGGCGACGAACGTGTACGTCAGCGTGTCACCGGCGCGCGAGAAGGTCTTCGGGCTGACGGTCTTGGTGAGGTCGACCGGGTTCTGGGCGGTGAACGTGCAGTCCTCGGTGACGCCCGTGCCGGCGGTCGGCGTGACCGTGAACGAGGTGCCGTGTCCCGACCGGGTGCGGGTCCCGTCGGCGTCAGCGCAGACGTACCCGACCACGTAGTCGTCGATGTCGGTGCCCGGGGCACCGGTGACAGTGGCGGTGTACGTCTGGTCGGGCAGCACGATCGCCGGACCGGCGGTCTCCGCCGGTTCGTCCTGCGGGCCGACATCGGAGCCCGTCGTGGTGCCGGTGGGGACGGGCTGCTGCTGGGCTCCCGGTCCGTACTCGGGGCCGGTGATGGTGGTGACGAACTGGTCGCCCGGGGTGAGCCGGTTGTCCGGCAGGGTCACGCCGGCCTCGATGGTGTTGGGCCCGGCGCAGGAGCCGAGGTCCGTGCTCCCGGTGGCGGTGAGGTTGCGCGGGCTCCCCACGGTGGCGCCGGTGATCGGGTTGACCTTGGTCAGGCTGGACGAGTTGCCGAGGTACAGGAAGCCGTCCGAGCCGAAGGCGATGCCGTTCGCGCTCGAGCTGGAGGTGGTGGCGATCTGCGTGGAGTCGGAGGGCCGGAACGTCGTCGAGGGGCCGGAGGTCGGCACGGCCAGGTCGAAGCGGTACAGGTGCGCTGCCGTCGAGGACGAGCTGGCGTTCAGGTAGTAGAGGGTCCCGTCCGAGGCGAACGCGATGTCCCCGTTGGTGCCCGCCGGGCTCGGCACTCCGATGCGAGCGACCTCGCCGAGTCCCCGGTTGGTGGCGGCGTCGTAGGCGAAGAGAGCCAGGTAGGTGGTCCCGGCGTCCGTGACGTAGCCGCCGTAGTAGAAGTAGCCGGCGCCCACGGGGCTGACGGCACCCGCGACCGTCCCCGCACCGCTGGCCTTGCCGGTCTCCGCCGTCTGACCCGAGGCGAAGTCGTGCTCGTAGATGTAGGACGAGGTCGCGTTGACCGCGTAGGCACCGGCCTTGCCGATGCCGAGCTGGTTGGCAGAGGTGTTCCCCCGCGGGTTCCCCTCGTACAGCTCGGGGCCGACGACGCCGGCGAAGTCGACCGGGTGGACCGTGCCTGCGGCACCGTTGATCAGGTACAGCGAGTCGACGCACACCACCGGCGCGGCCGCCGCCGGTGACGCGGTGACCGCACCCACGGTCAGGCTGCTGGCCAGGACGGCGAGCGCGGTGAGCCCGCGCCCGGCCACCCGTCGCGTCCGGGCCCGGGACCACCACCGGGCGCGGTGGGTGGGCGTGTACGAGACGCGCGCGAGCGCGGACTTCCGAGGCACGAACAGGACCTTTCCGACGGGTCGGTCCGCCTCGACCGAGACGGCGCGGTCCGAAATCTAGGAAGATCCGCGCACCGAAGGAGCGGAACTCGGGAGAAATGTCCGTTTGGTCAGAGCGGGGTGGCCCGCGCGACCGAACACACCGGCCGACAGGCCGAGCCGCTGGACTCCCCACCTGCGTCCGGCCGGTGACCTGCACCGGATCTGCACAGGTCCCACACCGCTTCCGGCGGCCGGGAGGATCGCGGCGGTCCTACGCTCCTCGTGTGGCTGACAAGGTGCTGGTCGTCGAGGACGAACGGGTGATCAACCAGGCGGTCGCGGACCGGCTGGCCGCGGAGGGCTTCCACGTGCGGCAGGAGTACGACGGTCCGTCGGCCGTCGAGGCAGCCGCCCGGTGGGAGCCGGACGCCGTGGTGCTGGACGTGATGCTGCCCGGGCTCGACGGGCACGAGGTGTGCCGGCGGATCCAGGCGGGGCGGCCGGTGCCGGTGCTGATGCTGACCGCCCGGGACGACGAGACCGACGTGCTCGTCGGGCTGGGGGTGGGGGCCGACGACTACCTCACCAAGCCGTTCAGCATGCGCGAGCTGGTGGCCCGGGTGCGGGTCCTGCTGCGTCGGGTGGAGCGAGCCGCGGAGCTCGTCCGGGGTCCGTCGGAGGACCTCCGCGTCGGTGACCTGCACGTCGACCGGTCCGGGCGGCGCGTGCGGGTCGCCACGGTCGACGTGCACCTGACCCCCACCGAGTTCGACCTGCTCGCCCGGCTGGCCACCGAGCCCGGGACGGTGCTCAGCCGCGAGGACCTCTTGCGCGACGTCTGGGGCTGGGCCGACCCGACCCTGGCCCGGGGCGGGACCCGCACCGTCGACAGCCACGTGCGCAGCCTGCGGGCCAAGATCGGCGCGGGACGCGTGCGGACGGTGCACGGCGTCGGCTACGCCCTCGAGGACGGTCGCGCCCCGGAGCACCACCCGTGAGGCCCCTCGACCGGTTCGGCTCCATCAAGCTCAAGCTCGGGGTGCTCGTCTCCGCCACGGTGGCGCTGACCGCGGTGCTCGCGACGGTCGCCACCGAGCGCGGCGTGAGCCCGTGGCTCACCGTCCCGGCGTCGGTTGGCCTCGCGCTGGCGCTCACCCAGCTCCTGGCCCGCGGGATGACCTCGCCCCTGCGGGAGATGACCGCCGCGGCCCGGGTGATGGCGGCGGGTGACTACTCCCGGCCGGTGACCGCCACCAGCAAGGACGAGGTGGGCGAGCTCGCCCGCACGTTCAACTCGATGGCCGTCGCGCTGGCCCACGTGGACCGGCAGCGCCGCGACCTGGTCGCCAACGTCTCCCACGAGCTGCGCACGCCCGTCTCGGCCCTCCAGGCGCTCCTGGAGAACCTCGTCGACGGCGTCGTGGCGCCGGACGCCGGGAGGCTGCAGGTCGCGCTGCAGCAGACCGAGCGGCTGGGTCGGCTCGTCTCCGACCTGCTCGACCTGTCCCGGATCGACACCGGGGTCTCCCGCCTCGAGCCCGATGCGCTGGAGCTGGCGGCCTTCCTCGAGGAGGTCGTCGCCGAGGCCCGGCTGACCGCCCGGCCCGTCGACTACCGGGTGGAGGTGACCCCACCCGGCCTGGTCGTCGACGCGGACCGGGCGCGCCTGCACCAGCTGGTCGCAAACCTCGTCGACAACGCAGGGCGGCACAGCCCACGCGGAGGGGTGGTCCGCGTGCGGGCCTACGCCAACGACGGCTGCACCGTCCTCGAGGTGGCCGACCAGGGGCCCGGCATCCCGCCGGAGGAGCGGGAGGCGGTCTTCGAACGCTTCACCACCGGCGCCGCACGCGACGACGGCGGCACCGGCCTCGGTCTCGCCATCGCTCGCTGGGTCACCCATCTGCACGGCGGCTCGATCGAGGTCGTCGACGACACCCCCGGGGCGACCGTGCGCGCCCGGCTCCCCCACCGGCCGGCGCCCGAGCCCGTCCCCCACCCCGAGGAGAAGCCCGCATGACCACCCCCGCCCTCCCCGCCGGCACCGCCACCACGGCCCCCGCACCGACGCTGGACTCGCTGTTCGGTGACCTGTGGCCGGACGCCGGCACCCCGGCCCGTCCCCGGGTGCTCGCCTCCGCCGTGGCGGTCGGCGTCGCGGCGGCGACCGTGCTGCCGTCCCGCGACCTCGGCCTCGGGACGACCCTGGTGGCGGTGGCGGTGGGCGCCGTGCCGTTCGCGGTCTCCCGGCGCACGGCGTACTCCTCGGTCAGCTTCGGGCTGGCCGTCGCCCTGGTGTCGGTCCTCGCGCTGCGTGACGCCGAGTGGATCGGTGTGCTCTGCCTGCTCGCCGCGGGGGCGCTCGGCTGCACGGCGCTGGCCGGCGCCCGCAGCGTGGCGGGCCTGCTGGGGGCGATCGTCGCGGTGCCGCTCGCAGGGCTGCGCGGGCTGCCCTGGCTGGGACGGACCCTGCGCGGTGTCGGCCGTCTCGGTGACCTCCTGCCGGTGCTGCGCACGGCGGGGCTCTCCCTGCTGCTCGTCGTCGTCTTCGGCGGCCTCTTCGCCTCGGCCGACGCGCTCTTCGCGAGGTGGGCCGGCGCACTCGTGCCCGACCTCCGGGTCGACACGCTCGTTGCCCGGGGCGTGACCCTCGCGATCGTGGGCGGTGCCACGCTGGCAGCCTGCTACGTCGCACTCAACCCACCTCACGTGGACCGGTTGGCCGGTGGCCCCGCCCGTCCGGTGGCCCGCGCGTTCGAGTGGCTGGTGCCGGTAGGGCTCGTGCTGGCTCTCTACGTCGGCTTCGTCGCGGCTCAGGCCACGGTGATGTTCGGTGGTCACGACCTCCTGCGCCGCACGACCGGGCTCACCTACGCCGAGCACGTGCACCAGGGTTTCGGTCAGATGACCGTCGCCACCCTGCTCACCCTCGGCGTCGTGGCCGTCGCCGCGCGCAAGGCCCCCCACGTCACCGCGGGCCAACGGCTGCTGCTGCGCCTGGTCCTGGGCGCACTGTGCGTGCTGACCCTCGTCGTGGTCGCCTCGGCGTTGTACCGGATGCACCTCTACGAGGAGGCCTACGGGCTCACCCGGCTGCGCCTGCTGGTCGCGGTCTTCGAGGCGTGGCTCGGGGTCGTGGTCCTGCTCGTGATGGCGGCCGGGCTCCGCCTGCACGGACGACGGCTGCCGCGCGCGGTCGTGCTCACCGGCGCGGCCGCGCTCCTCGGGCTGGCCCTGGCGAACCCGGACGGCATCGTCGCCGAGCGCAACGTGCAGCGGTACGCCGAGACCGGCCGGGCCGACTGGGCCTACCTCGGCGGGCTGTCGGCCGACGCCGTCCCCGCCCTGCGCCGGCTGCCCGGTGCGGCGCAGGCCTGTGTGCTCGGCGCGGCCCCGGCGCCCCAGGACGACTGGCTCGAGTGGAACCTCGGCCGGGTCCGGGCCGGCGGCGCCACGCTCGTCACCTCGGCCGGCTGCCGCAGCCGCTGACGGCGGGCCGACTATTGGCTCTGACGCCGCCGGCCGGACAACCGGATCGCGAGGAAGGCGCCGGCCAGCACCGGCCCGAGCAGCATGAGGACCGACAGCGTCAGGAGCAGGAGCTCCGCCACCCCGATGTTCATGACCTTCCTCCGTTCGTGACCTGAGGGGCGCGCTCGACGACGGTCGGCTCGCCGGAGCCGCCCTCCGTGCGGACGGTCATCAGGCTGAGGGCCCCCAGCGCCAGGACGAGGACGGGCAGGAGCGTGAGGACGGTGGCGACCACCTTCTCCGACCTGGTCCAGCGCACGGAGACCCAGGCAAGGACGAGGCCGACCAGCGGGCCGACGACCGGGAGGAGGAAGGCCCCGACGGTGAGCCCGAGCACGGCCAGGATCTCCACCGCCCCCCACGGGCTCGCAGCCTCGGGGCCGTCGGTCGCCGGGTCCGGCGCGGGTGCGCCGGCCTCGGCGAGCGCGGCGGCCGCGACGTCCTCCGGGGACCCGAGCCCCTCGAGCAGGTTGCGCACGTCCGCCTCGGTGGAGGCGGTGGCGAGCCCGGTCTCGAGGTGGCTGCGCAGCTCCGCGAGCAGCTCGGCCCGTTCGTGGGGACCGAGCGTCTGCGCGGCGGTGGCCAGCCGCGCCAGGTAGTCCTCCGCGAGCGGGTGCATGGGCGTCGTCCTCATGGTGTCCCCTGGATGAGCAGATCGTCGACGGTGTCGCGGAACCGGACCCACTCGGCGGTGAAGTCCTTGAGCGCGCGCTGGCCCTTTGCGGTGATGGCGTAGTACTTCCGGGGCGGTCCACCCGCGCTCGACTCCCGCCAGCTGCTGGAGACCCGGCCGTCCTTCTGCAGCCGCGAGAGCAGCGGGTAGATCGTGCCCTCCCCGGCGACCATCCCGTCCAGGCTGCCCAGGCTGCGCACCAGGTCGAAGCCGTACCGCTCCTCCTGGGCGAGCAGGCCGAGGACGCAGTACTCGAGGGCTCCTCTGCGGAGCTGGCTGAGCACGTCCGCGGCGACAACCATGCTTCACAAGGTACCTCGGGGCGCCAGGTAGCGCCATAGTCCGCCCGGGCCACCTCGGTGGACCACCCTTGCGACCGGCGCGGCCGTCCTGAATCATGACAGCGTCACTGTCACAGTCCGGAGCCACGACGACCCCGAGGAACCATGAAGCTCTCCACGATGCTGATGTACGCCGGCAACCCCCGCGAGGCGGCCGACCAGGTCACCGCATGGGAGCAGGCGGGGCTCGACACCGTGTGGGTGGCCGAGGCCTACGGCTTCGACTCCCCCACGCTGATGGGCTACCTGGCCGCCCGCACCGAGACCGTCGAGATCGGGTCGGCCATCCTCAACGTCTACTCGCGCACGCCGAGCGCGCTGGCGCAGACGGCCGCCGGCCTCGACAACGTCAGCGGCGGACGGGCGCTCCTCGGCCTGGGCGCCTCGGGCCCGCAGGTCATCGAGGGCTGGCACGGCCTGCCCTACGACCGGCCCCTGACCCGCACCCGCGAGGTCGTCGACATCGTCCGCGCCGCCCTGCGCCGGGAGACCCTCGACTACCACGGCAAGGTCTTCGACCTCCCGCTCCCCAGCGGGCAGGGGCTCGGGCTCGGCAAGCCGCTGAAGATGCTCACCAAGCCGGAGCGGCCGGCCGTGCCGATCTACGTCGCCGCCCTGGGCCAGAAGAACGTCGCCGGGACGGCCGAGTACGCCGACGGCTGGCTGCCCTTCATGTTCGCCCCGGAGAGGGCCGAGTCGGTCTGGGGCGACGCGCTGCGCGCCGGCACCGCGAAGCGGCCCGACGACCTGGGCCGGCTCGAGATCGTCGCCGGCGGCATGGTGGCGATCGGCGACGACGTGAAGGGGATGCTGGACTTCGCCCGGCCGATGTTCGCCCTCTACATCGGCGGGATGGGCGCGAAGGGGAAGAACTTCTACAACACCCTCTGCCGCGAGTACGGCTACGAGGAGGAGGCCGAGCGGATCCAGGAGATGTACCTCGGCGGCAACAAGCGCGACGCCGAGGCGATCGTGCCGCTCGAGCTGCTCGAGATGTGCAACCTGGTCGGCCCCGAGTCCTACGTCAGGGAACGGATCGAGGCCTTCCGCGAGGCCGGCGTCACCAGTCTGCAGGTCACCCCCGCGACCGAGGACCCCGCCGCGACGATCCGGCAGCTGAAGGAGTGGGTGGCGTGAGTGGTCTCGACAGGCTCGACCACCCGACGGGTCTCGACAGGCTCGACCACCCGCGGCTGAAGGAGTGGGTGGCGTGAGCCTGAGCCGGCCGCTCCTCGACGCCGAGCACGAGGCGTTCCGCGCCACGGTCCGGTCCTTCGTGGAGAAGGAGGTGGCCCCGCACCACCGGCAGTGGGAGGCCGACGGCATCGTGCCGCGCGAGCTCTGGACCCGCGCGGGCGACCAGGGGCTGCTCTGCTTCGACGTACCCGAGGAGTACGGCGGCGCGGGAGTCGCCGACTTCCGCTACAACATGGTGCTCGCCGAGGAGCTGACCCGGGCCGGCGCCAGCGGGCCCGGGTTCCCCGTGCACACCGACATCATCGTCCCGTACCTGACCCATCTCGGCACCGACGAGCAGAAGCGTCGCTGGCTCCCGGGCTGCGTCTCGGGCGAGACCGTCACCGCGATCGCGATGACCGAGCCGGGCGCGGGCAGCGACCTGCAGGGCATCCGCACCGCTGCCGTGGACAAGGGCGACCACTACGTCCTCAACGGATCCAAGACGTTCATCAGCAACGGCATCCTGGCCGACCTGGTGGTCGTGGTGGCGCGGACGGACCCCGACGCGGGGCACAAGGGCATCAGCCTGCTGGTCGTCGAGCGCGGCATGGCGGGGTTCGAGCGGGGCCGCAACCTCGACAAGATGGGCCTCAAGGCCCAGGACACCGCGGAGCTGTTCTTCGACGACGTCGAGGTGCCGAAGGCGAACCTGCTCGGCGAGGAGGGGTCGGGCTTCGTCTCCCTGATGACGCACCTGCCGCAGGAGCGACTGTCGATCGCGACGATGGCCGCCGCCGCCTGCGAGGCGGTGCTGGACCTGTGCCTCGGCTACGCCCGTGAGCGGGAGGCGTTCGGCCGGCCGATCGGGAGCTTCCAGCACAACCGGTTCCTGGTCGCCGAGATGGCGACCGAGGCCCGGGTGGCCCGGGTGTTCGTCGACGACTGCGTCCGCATGCACAACGCCGGCCGGCTGGACGCGTCGCTGGCCGCAATGGCGAAGTGGTGGACCACCGAGCTGCAGAACAAGCTCGTCGACCGGGCGGTGCAGCTGCACGGCGGCTACGGGTACATGAACGAGTACCCGGTCGCCCGGGCGTTCGTGGACAGCCGGATCCAGACGATCTACGGCGGCACGACCGAGATCCAGAAGGAGATCATCGGTCGCTCACTGGGTCTCTGAGCCCGTGCCGACCCCTGAAGGCGTCGACGTGACCCCCGGCCTGTCGTGGGCCACCGAGACGACGGGCCCGGTCGCGGAGGTGCACGAGCTCTCCGGGGGCTGGACCTCCACGATGCTGCTGCTCCGGCCGGAGCGTGGACCCGGGGCGGTCCTGAGACTGATGACGCGCGAGCCGTGGCGCACCCACGGTCACGGGCTGACGACCCGGGAGAGCCGGGTGCAGGAGATGCTGGCCGGCACGCCGGTGCCGGCCCCTCGCTCCCGGGCGCTCGACGCCGAGGGGCGCGCCTGCGGCCACCCGGCCCACCTGATGAGCCTGCTCCCCGGGCACGTCGACGTCGACCGGGTCGACCCGGGCTCCCTGGAGCGGGTCGCCGCCGTGCTCGCGGCGATCCACGACGTCGAGCCGACCATGGACGTCAGGCCCTACCAGTCCTGGGCGTGGGAGGCGAAGTTCACGGTGCCGCCGTGGGCCTCCGACCCCGGCGTCTGGGAGGACGCCTTCGACCTGCTCCGGGGCGCACCGCCGGCGCACGAGCCCTGCTTCCTCCACCGCGACTTCCAGCTGCGCAACGTCCTGTGGTCCGACGGGCACGTGAGCGGCGTCGTCGACTGGGTGGAGACCTCGATCGGTCCGGCCTGGCTGGACGTCGCCCACTGCTGCACCAACATCGCGCTCGGCCACGGCAGCGAGGCGGCCGACCGGTTCGCCACCGCTTATGTCGACCGCACGGGGCGTGAACCGCAGCCGTACTTCGACGTGATGGACGTGGTGGGGTTCCTGCCGCCGCCCGGACGGGAGTGGTTCGTCCAGGACGACGGCGAGCGGACCCGGCTCGAGGAGCGGCTGCGGGCGGTGCTGGACCGCGCCCGGTGAACCGCACGCCGATGGCGCGGGCCGCCACGTGTGGGGCGGCCCGCACCACCGGCTTCCCTCAGGAGGAGATGGCGGTCTTGTCGGGGGACCCTGAGGTCGACACCTCGATCTTGCGAGGCTTGGCCTTCTCGGCCACCGGAACCCGCAGCCGCAGCACGCCGGCGTCGTAGTCGGCGGCGACCTGGTCGAGGTCGAGGTTGTCGCCCAGCACCAGCTGACGGCTGAACAGGCCGCGCGGGCGCTCGGAGGCCAGCATCTCCCAGTCGCCGTTGCCGGCGGGGCGCTCGGCCCGGATGGTCAGCACGTTGCGCTCGACGTCGATGTCGACGGTCTCGGGACGCACACCGGGCAGGTCGAACTCCAGGACGAACGTGTCGCCCTCGCGCCAGGCGTCCATCGGCATCACGGCGGGACGGGACGTGGTGCCCACGCCGAGCAGCTGCTGGGCGAGACGGTCGAAGTCACGGAAGGGGTCGGTACGCATCAGCATGGTGAACACCTCCGGAAGGACGGGAGCCGCGGAGGGTCGCCCCGCGATCACCCTGTATCAACAGTTACAGGTTTTATATAGCACCAGGATCGCGTCCAGGCAAGGGGCAGCGACCCCGGTTTCGTCGTGGGCGCGACGACTACTCGCTGTGCGATCGGGCACGGGAGGGGGGCAGGACCCGTCGCGGGCGGCTGGAGCACACCGGCTGCCCGCGGCGGCGGCCCCTGCGTTGCGGTCGGGCCCGGGCACGACGGCAGGGGCTTCCGGGACGCTTGCGTCCCGGAAGCCCCAGCGTCGATCGGAGCCGGCCCAGCGGCCGCCGGTCAGCCCCGGCCGCTGCTCGAGCGGGCCCGGCGCGACACCGAGTCGATCGACACGGCGAGCAGGAGCACCGCGCCGGTCACCATGAAGCGCACCGACGAGTCGACCCCGACCACGTTCAGGCCGGTCTGGATCGACTGCAGCACGATGATCCCGAGCAGGGCGGCGTAGGCGGTGCCCCGACCACCGAAGAGGCTGGTGCCGCCGATGACGGCCGCCGCGATCGCGGTCAGGTTGGTGTCCGTGCCACCACTGGCCTGGGAGACCGAGGTCAGCTGGGCGGCGGCGAGAATGCCTCCCAGGGCGGAGAAGAGCCCGGTCAGCGCGAACACGGAGGTGTAGACGAGGTTGACCCGGATGCCGGAGCGCCGGGCCGCCTCCTCGTTGCCGCCGACCGCGTAGACGTGCCGACCCCAGCGGGTGCGGCGCAGCACCAGGTCCATCGCCACGACCAGCAGCACGAAAAGCAGCGGGAGGTAGCCGATGCCGCGGTCGATGTTGAGGTAGTAGGCGAGGTAGCCGAGCCCCACGGCCATCAGTGCGGCCTTGATGCCCACGCTGAGGTACGACGGCGCGGACAGCTCCGCGGACAGCCGGCGCCGGATCCGCATCACCTGGCTGGCGGCGAACAGCAGCACCGTCGCGGCGACGAGGGCGTAGGAGACCGCCGGGCTCAGGAACGAGCCCCGGGCGAACTGCAGCAGCGCCGACCCGGACGGCAGGTTGATCGTGCCCTGGCTGCCGAGCACCACCAGCTGCAGCCCCAGGAAGCCGAGCAGGCCGGCCAGCGTGATGACGAAGCTCGGCACCCCGACCCGGGTGTAGAGGAGCCCGTAGAAGATGCCGACGGCCAGGCCGACGCCGAGGCCGGCGGCCAGCGACACCAGCAGCGGCTGCCCCTGACGTACGACGAGCACGGCCATCACCGACGCCGCGAGCCCGCTGACCGACCCCACGGACAGGTCGATCTCGCCCAGGAGCAGCACCAGCACGACACCGATCGCGATGATGCCGATCGGGGCCGCGAAGAGGGTGATGTTCACCAGCGTGCGGGAGGACAGGAAGGTCGGGTCCTGCACGTAGAAGACCAGGGAGATGACGACGAGCCCGACGATGACGGGCAGGCTGCCCAGCTCACCGCCCCGGACCCGGTGGCCGAACGCCTGGAGGAGGCCGACCAGGCCCTTCTCCTTGACCAGCCGCTCGTCGGCCAGGTCGGCCGGGATCTGCGAGCCGGTGTCCTCGGTGGGGGTGGTGGTGTCACTCATGGTCCGCCCCCTCTCCCCGGCGCTGGGCCCGCTTGGTCACGACGTTGTCCGAGGCGCCGGTGATCGCGGCCACCAGCTGCTGGGTGGTCGCCTCCTCGACACGGAACTCGGCGGCGTTGCGGCCCAGTCGCAGCACGACGATGCGGTCGGCCACGGCCTGGACGTCGGCCATGTTGTGGCTGATCAGGATGACCCCGAGCCCGGTCTCGCGCAGCCGCTCGATGAGGTTGAGCACCTCGGCGGTCTGCGCGACCCCGAGGGCCGCGGTCGGCTCGTCGAGCATCACGACCTTCGGCTGACCCACCAGGCGAGCGGGCGATGGCGACGGTCTGCCGCTGGCCACCGGAGAGTCCCGCGATCGGGATCCGCACGGAGGGGATCTTGGCCGAGAGGGTGCGCAGCAGGCGCCACGCCTCCTTCTCCATCGTCACCTCGTCGAGCACCCCGCCGGTCACCCTCTCCTGGCCGAGGAACAGGTTGGCGACCACGTCGAGGTTGTCGCACAGGGCGAGGTCCTGGAACACCGTGGAGATGCCGAGTGCCTGGGCCTCGTTGGGACCGCCCACGTGCACCTGCCGTCCGGCGAAGGTGATGGAGCCGCCGTCGGGCTGGTAGACGCCGGCGATGATCTTCACCAGCGTCGACTTGCCGGCGCCGTTGTCGCCGACGAGGGCGACCACCTCACCCGGGGAGACGTCGAGGTGGACGTCGTTGAGGGCCTGCACCGCGCCGAAGCGCTTGCCGACCCCTCGCAGGCTGAGCACGGCTTCGCGTGGTGGGGCCTGGTCATGCTCGGACAGCGTCGCAGTCATGCGTACCTCCTGGGAGCACCATGGGCCGGCACGGGGCCGACGCTCCCTCATCATGGCCGGAGGTGGCCCGGCTGTCATCGCTGACGCCCGGCCACCTCCGTGCCCTCGGTCAGGACAGTCCGGCCTCGGCGCAGGCGTCGGCGTACTCGTCGGTGCAGATGTCCTCGACGGAGTAGAACTCGTCGGCGACGACGGTGTCGGCGACGTTGTCGGCGGTCACCACGACCGGGTCGTAGATGTAGGAGGCGACACCCTCGAAGTCCTCGGTGTCGGTGATCTCCTCACCGTTGACCAGCCGGACGGCCAGCTCGGCGGCACCCTCGGCCTCGACCTTGATCGGCTTGTAGATCGTCATCGCCTGCTGACCGGCCACGATCCGCTGGATCGCGGCGAGCTCGGCGTCCTGCCCCGTGATCGGCGGCAGCGCGTCCTCCGCGACTCCCGCGCCCGTGAACGCGGCGACGACGCCGCCGGCCTGGCCGTCGTTCGCGGCGTAGACCCCGTCGATCTGGGCCGGCTCGAACTTGCCGAGCTGGTCGGTGGTCCACTGCTGGGCGTTGTCCGGGCTCCAGTCGGGGTTGTCGTACTCCGCGACGATGTCGGCGTTGCCGTCGAGCGCGGCGTGCGCGCCCTCCTTGAACTGGCCGGCGTTCGGGTCGGTGGGCGCCCCGTTGAGCATCAGGACGCGTCCGTCGCCACCCATGGCCTCGAGCAGGGCCTCGCCCTGGAGCTGCCCGACGGCGGCGTTGTCGAAGGACAGGTAGAAGTCGGCGCCCTCGATGAACCGGTCGTAGGCGACGACCGGGATGTCCTCGGCCTGGGCGTCGGCCACGAGCCCGGCAGCGGCGGCGCCGTCGACCGGGTCCAGGACGATGACGTCGACGGAGTCGGAGATGGCGGTCTCCACCTGCTGCTGCTGCTTGGCGGGGTCCTGGTCGGCGTTGAAGTAGCTGACCTCGCAGTCCGAGCAGAGCTCGGCGACCTTCTGCTCGAACAGCGGCTTGTCGAAGGCCTCGTAGCGGGTGGTCTTCGACTCGGGCAGCAGCAGTGCGATGGACTTGGCGTCCTCGGCGCTCTCCTGCGCCTCGTTGGCGCCGCAGGCGCTCAGGGCGCCGGCGCCGAGCACGACGACCGCGCCGAGCGCAGCCACGCGCGTCAGCCGGCCGTCACGACGAATGGGGTGTGCCACGGGGTTTCCTCCTCGGATGGACTTGTCTGCAGGAAGTGTGTCCACGGTCACGCCTAGTCGTCAAGAGTTGAACGCAAACTTTCCATAACAGTCTGGCCGAGTTGTTTTGCATCCAGGTCTTGACGACAAGGGTGTCCGCGGCCGTACAGTTCCGCCATGCCCGCCGCCCACCCCTCCGCGCCGACTCCGCGCGCCTCGTCGAGCGCGTCGACGAGCCCGGTGACGGAGGCCGGCGGCCCGGCGGCGCACGCGCCCGGCTCTCCCGCCTCGCTGCGGGCTGCCAACCAGCAGCGGGTCGTGGCCCTCCTCCAGCAGGACGCGGAGGCACCGCTGTCGCAGGCCGACATCGCGCGCGAGCACCGGCCTGGCCCCGGCCACCGTCTCCAACATCGTCCGCGACCTCGCCGCCGCCGGCATGGTGGAGACCACGGTCGGCAGCGGCCGGCGCGGCACCACCGTGGTGATCGCCCGCGCCGCGGGCCTGGTGGTGGGGATCGACTTCGGGCACCGGCACGTCCGGGTGGCCCTGGGCGACCTCGGCGGCCGGGTGATCGAGGTCGACCGCGAGCCCCTCGACGCCGACCACGCCCACGACGAGGGCCTCGCTCTCGCGGGCACGCTCCTGGACCGCCTGCTCGACCGGGCCGGGGCCGCGCGCACCTCGATCGTGAACATCGGGCTGGGCCTGCCCACCCCGCTCGCCGCCGACGGCACCGTGATGACCTCGGCCATCCTCCCCGGCTGGGTCGGCGTCAACGCGGAGCGGGAGGCGGAGCGGGCGCTGGGCGTGCGCACCCACGCCGACAACGACGCGAACCTCGGCGCGCTCGCCGAGCACCGGCGCGGGGCGGGTCGCGGGCACCGCAACATGGTCTTCGTGAAGGTCTCGTCGGGCGTGGGCGCCGGCCTGGTGCTGGACGGGCACCTGTTCCGCGGCGAGCACGGCACCGCGGGCGAGATCGGGCACCTCACGCTCGACGAGCAGGGACCGTTCTGCCGGTGCGGGAGCCGGGGGTGCCTGGAGGCCTACGCGTCGGTCGGGATGGCCCAGCGCGCCCTCGCCGACCAGTTCCCCGACGCCGGCATCGACGAGCTCGTCGCCGCGGCCCGCGAGGGGAACGTCTCGGTCGTCCGGATGTTCGAGGACGCGGGGCTGCACCTGGGCTGGGGGCTGGCGATGCTCGCCAACCTGGTCAACCCGAGCACCATCGTCGTCGGCGGTGACATGTCCCGGGCCGGCGACCTGCTGCTGGACTCGGTGCGGGTCGGTCTGCGGCGGCACGCGCTGGCCTCGGTGTCGGGACAGACGACGGTGACCGCCGCCGGGCTCGGGGACCGGGCCTCCGTCATCGGCGCGCTGCTGCTGGCGATGGACCGCACCGAGCTGATCCCCGCGGCCGGGCTCAGCTGAGCGGCGGCTCGTCGTGCAGGATGCGCTGGTAGAGGACGTGGTCCCGCCAGTCTCCCGCGATGAACAGGAACCGTGGCGCCAGGCCGAACCGCTCGAAGCCCGCACGCAGCAGCACCCGCTGCGAGGCCAGGTTGTGCACCAGCGTGCCCGCCTCCACCCGGTGGAGCCCCATGGTGAGCGCCTCGACGCACGCGTGCTCGACGGCGGCGGAGGCCAGGCCCCGGCGGAGGTGGTCGCGGTCCACCCAGTAGCCGACCGCCGCGCTGCAGAGGACGCCGCGCACGACGTTGTTGAGGTTGACCCGCCCGACGACGTCCTCCCCCGCCGTGACGACCCACGCGCCCAGCAGCCCCCCGTGCACCAGGCTGAGCTGGCGCTCGAGCGCGTCCTGCTGGCCGGCGACGGTGTAGAACGACGGCTCGCGGACGGGGTCCCACGGCTCGAGGTGCTCGCGGTTGCGGCGGTACGCCGCCGTGAGGGCCGGCGCGTCGTCGTACCCCAGCGGCCGGATCGCATAGCCCTCCGGCAGGGGCGCCGGCGGGCGGTCCGGGTCGGGGGTCACCGCGGCAGCGTACCCACGCGCCCCGGGCGACCGGCCTAGGCGTTGCGGCGGTTCCGCTGCCGCGGCATCACGGGCCGGCCGGTCTCCTCCAGCTCCTCCAGGAACCTCTCCACGGCCTCGCGCTGGCGCCGTCGTTGCGCGCACGCGATCGCAGCCCGGTGGGCATTGCGCCGAGAGACGTTCTGGGTGGTGACGGGCCAGTTGACCCAGTCGATCCGCCAGACAGTTCGCATGGATGCACCCCGCAAGGGAAGAGGTTTTGGGGACCCGTCCGAGGCTAAGTAAAGAGATCGGGCCGTGACATGGCCTCTTCGGGCCAGTACAGACCACTCGACCGGGTCACTCCCACTCGATGGTGCCCGGGGGCTTGCTGGTGACGTCGAGGGTGACCCGGTTGACCTCCCGGACCTCGTTGGTGATCCGGGTGGAGATCGTCTCGAGGACGTCGTAGGGCACCCGCGCCCAGTCGGCGGTCATCGCGTCCTCGGACGTCACCGGGCGCAGCACCACGGGGTGGCCGTAGGTGCGACCGTCACCCTGCACCCCGACCGAGCGCACGTCGGCCAGCAGCACCACCGGGAACTGCCAGATGTCACGGTCCAGGCCGGCCCGGGTGAGCTCCTCGCGGGCGATCGCGTCGGCCTCGCGGAGCACCTCGAGCCGGTCGTGGGTGACCTCGCCGATGATCCGGATGCCGAGACCCGGCCCCGGGAACGGGTGCCGCCACACGATCTCCGGGGGCAGGCCGAGCTGCTCCCCGACGAGGCGGACCTCGTCCTTGAACAGGGTGCGCAGCGGCTCGACCAGCTCGAACTCGAGGTCCTCCGGCAGGCCGCCGACGTTGTGGTGCGACTTGATGTTGGAGGTGCCGGAGCCGCCGCCGGACTCGACCACGTCGGGGTAGAGGGTGCCCTGCACGAGGAACTGGACCTTCTCGCCGTGGGCGGCCGCGTCGCCGACGATCTCCACCTCGGCGCCCTCGAACACCCGGATGAACTCGCGGCCGATGATCTTGCGCTTCTCCTCGGGGTCGACGACCCCGGCGAGCGCGTCGAGGAAGCGCTCCTGGGCGTCCACCACGTGCAGGGAGACACCGGTGGCGGCGACGTAGTCGCGCTCCACCTGCTCCGCCTCGCCCCTGCGCAGCAGACCGTGGTCGACGAACACGCAGGTCAGCCGGTCGCCGATGGCCCGCTGCACGAGGGCGGCCGCGACCGCCGAGTCGACCCCGCCCGAGAGGCCGCAGATGGCGCGCCGGTCGCCGATCTGCTCGCGGATCCGCTCGATCTGGTCCTCCACGATGTTGACCATCGTCCACGTGGGCCGGCAGCCGGCGATGTTGTGCAGGAAGTGCTCGAGCACCGCCTGGCCGTGCTCGGAGTGCATCACCTCGGGGTGCCACTGCACGCCCGCCATCCGCAGCTCGAGGTTCTCGAAGGCCGCGACCGGGGTCGAGGCCGTGCTCGCGAGCACGTCCCAGCCGTCGGGGGCCGCGACGACGCTGTCGCCGTGGCTCATCCAGACCCTGTGCTCGGCCGGCACCTCCGCGAGCAGGGTGCCCGGGCTGGTGACCGTCACCGGGGTGCGACCGTACTCGGACCGCCCGGTCCGGCGTACCTCGCCGCCGAGGTTGAGCGCCATCGCCTGGAAGCCGTAGCACATGCCGAAGACCGGTACGCCGGCCTCGAAGATCGCCGCGTCGACGTTGGGGGCGCCCGGCTCGTAGACCGACGACGGACCACCGGAGAGCACGATCGCCTTCGGGCGGCGGGCGAGCAGCTCGGCGACCGGCGTCGTGTGCGGGACGATCTCGGAGTAGACCCGGGCCTCGCGGACCCGGCGCGCGATGAGCTGGGCGTACTGCGCCCCGAAGTCGACGACGAGGACCAGGTCGTGTTCTGTGGTCACGGGCGGGGCACCTGCGCCTTTCGCGGGGCTGGACCGGCTGCTGGACGTGCGGCGCGGCGTGGCTGGAGCCCCGATTCTAGGGGTTCTCGACTTTCTCGGGCTCGTGGCGTAACCCCGGGTGGGCCCCCTCGTTGTGAAGTCCGGAGATCCGACGCGCTTGCTCCCTCCCAGGGTCGGGTCTCCCAGGTCCGTGCAGCTGCGGACGTTCAGGGCCCGACCACCCTCCCTCCCCGGTCGGGCCCTGACCCTTTTCCGGACCGACCCCGTCGTCGACGGCGGATCCGAGGACGCCACGGGCCGCACGACGCGCCAGGCCCTAGGCTGGCCGTGACTTCCGCTCGCGCGGACCACGCGGCCCGCGCCCGGCACAGGAGGCAGCGCGTGCACGTCGGGACCGGCGCCGGACACGGCTCGGTGCTGCTGCGCGACGCGGTGGTGACCTTCTGGGTGGTGCTCTGGGCGTCCATGGGCGTCCTCACCGCCCAGCAGGTCTGGTCGCTCTCCACGGTCCGTGACGCGGCGTTCGCCTCCGCCAGAGCCGCCGACACGGCCGGCCGCGGGCTGCAGGAGATCAGCCGGCTGCCGCTGGTGCCCGACGGGCCCGGACGGCTCGGAGCGCAGGTCCGGGCCGCCGCCCGGGAGACACGCGCCAGCGCCCGTCAGCTCGAGGGGGACCTGAGGCAGCTCGCCCTGCTGCTCGGGCTCGCCGTGGGCCTGGTGCCGACCGCGCCGGTGCTGGCCGGCTACCTGCCGGGCCGCTGGCGGAGGGCGCGCGCCCTCCGCGACGTACGCGGCGAGCTGACCGCCCGTGGCCGCTCCGAGGCACTGGACGCCTACCTGGCCCACCAGCTGGTGGCCGAGCTGACCTGGGGCGAGCTGCGCGCCGTCGCCGAGCGACCCGCTCGGCGACCTGGCGCGGGGGCAGCACGCCCCGCTGGCCGAGGAGCAGCTGCGTCGCCTCGGCCTCGACCCCGGCCCGCGACCCCCGGCCCCGCGGCGCTGACCCGTGGCGGGCAGCGGTGGCCACGGCCCCAGCCGGGTCACGCGCGCCTACGCCGACCTCGTCGTCCGACTCCGCTTCGTCATCGTGGCCGCCTGGGCCGTCGTCGTCGTGGTGCTCCTGGGCCTGCCCGCCGCCCCCTCGGGTGGCAACCGGCTGGAGGGGTTCGTCCCGCCCGGAAGCAGCGCGGTCCGGACCGAGGTGGCCTCGGTGCGGGCCTTCGGCTTCCCGCTCATCTCCCGGACCCTGCTCGTGCAGCGCGACCCCGGCGGAATGTCCCCGTACGCGCAGGCCCGCGTGCCCGTGCGGGCGGCGGCGCTGACCCAGGGCGCCTACGACGACGTCGGGCCGCTGCTCGGCGGGCTGCCGGTGGTGAACACCCTCGGGCTCTTCCCCGGCTCCGCGGAGCGGGGCACCAGCGCCGTCACCTATCTGTTCGCCCGCCCGGACTCGGGCCTGGGGGGTCGCACGCGCGCTGCCCGACAGCTCGCCGAACGCGAGCTGGGACCGCAGGACGCGTACGTCGGAGTCACGGGGACGGTGCCGGCGCGGGTCGCCCAGGCCCGGATCCTCAAGGAGCGGCTGCCGGTGCTGGAGCTGGCGACCCTGCTGGTGATCGTGCTCATCGTCGCCGGGTACTTCCGCTCGGTCACCGCCCCGGCGGTGCCACTCGTCGCGGCGGGGCTCGCGCTTCTTCGTCACCGTGGAGGCGGCCGGGCGTGCCGGCAGCGCCCTGGGCCTGGAGGTGCCCCGGGTAGCTCGAGCCCCTGATGCTGGCGCTGGTGCTCGGCATCGTCACCGACTACGCGATCTTCTTCATGTCCGGCACCCGACGGCGCCTGCAGCAGGGCGACGGCCGGCTCGAGGCGGTGCGTTCCTCGGCGGCCACCACGGGACCCATCGTCGCCGTCGCCGGGCTCACCGTCGCGGTCGGCACCGGCGTGCTGGTGGTCGCCGAGTCCGTGTTCTTCAGCGCGTTCGGCCCGGCGATGGCGGTGGCGGTGGGGGCGTCCGCGGTCGTCTCCCTGACGCTGGTCCCCGCGCTGCTCGCGATCCTCGGCCGCGCGGCCTTCTGGCCGGGCCATCCCCGGCCGGGCGACGGTGCGGCGGAGCCGGCGGGCCGCGGTCACGCGACCTGGCTGGCCTGGCTGACCTGGCGCCCGGCCGCGCTGCTGGTCCTCCTCGGGTGCGGCGCCGGTCTGGCCGCCGCCGCCTCGTTCCTGCCCGACCTCCGGCTCAGCGTCTCCTTCGTGCCGTCGCTGCCGGAGACCACGGAGACCCGCTCGGCGGCGGCCGAGGCCGCGGCGGGCTTCGCCCCCGGGGTGCTGTCGCCGACGGTGCTGCTGGTCCGGGGACGCGGCGTCGCGGACCGGCGCGACCAGCTGGAGCGCCTGGGCGACGCGGTGGCGGCGGAGACCGGGGTGGCCGGCGTGGTCGGGCCCGGTGACCTGCCGCGTCAGCTCGAGCGCCGCGCGCTGCTGGCCCCCTCCGGCAACGCTGCGCGCTTCCTCGTCGTGCTCGCCAACGAGCCCCTCGGCGCCACGGCGATGAGCGACCTCGACGCGGTCGCGGCGGCTCTGCCCCGGCTCGGGTCGGAGGCGGGTCTGCGCGGCGTCCGGTACGGGCTCGGCGGCGACACCGCGCTCGCCTCGGAGCTGGTCGAGCGGACCCGCGCGGACCTGGGCCGCATCACGGCCGCCGCCCTGGCCGCCAACCTGCTGCTGCTGGTGCTGTTCCTCCGGGCCCTGCTCACCCCCGTTCTGCTGCTGCTGTCGAGCGTGCTCGGGCTCGGCGCCGCCCTGGGCGGGCTGACGTTCCTCTCCGAGCAGGTCCTCGGCCACGACGGGATCACGTTCTACGTCCCCTTCGCGGCCGCCGTGCTCCTGCTCTCGCTGGGGTCGGACTACAACATCTTCGGGGTGGGCTACGTCTGGGAACGCGCGGGACGGATGCCCTTCCGCGAGGCGTTGGCCTCGGCGATCCCCGAGACGTCCTCCGCGATCACGGTGGCGGGGGCGACCCTGGCAGCCAGCTTCGGGATGCTCGCGGTCGTCCCGCTGCAGCCGTTCCGGGAGCTGGCGTTCGTGATGGCCGCCGGCATCCTGCTCGACGCCCTGGTGGTCCGGTCCCTCGTGGTGCCGGCCCTGCTCACCCTGCTCGGCAGGTACAGCCTGTGGCCGCGGCGGCTGCGCGCCGGGCCGGAGCCGGAGCCGGACGAGTCCCCGACCCCCCAACCCTGAAGGAGGCCCCATGGACCCCACACCCGTCGATGACGCCCCACCCCGCCGCCCGGACCGGCGCCCGGGTCGCGCGTTCGTGGTCCTGCCCGCGGCCACCTTCCTCGTCGGGCTGCTGCTCGGCGCCGGACTGGTCCGGCTCGCTTTCGACGGGGACACCGACGACGGCGGCGGAGGTGCCGGTCAGGCGTCGCCGTCGCCGTCGCCCGCTGCGACCCCCTCGGCGTCGGCCGACGCCATCGTGGTGCCGGGCGCGTGCACGCGCGCCGCGCGTCAGGCCGGGTCGACCGTCGCGCTGCTGCGTGACGCCCTCGGGGCGATCACCGACCTCGACGCGGCCCGGCTCGCCGACATCCTCGACGAGCTGGAGAAGCTGGACGAGCAGATCCGCGAGGACGTCGCGACCTGCCGGCTGCAGGCGTCCGAGTCCCCCTGACCGGGCCGTCAGCGCACGTCGACGATCGGCAGCCGCAGCGCACCCGGCGCGTCGGCGGGCACCGCCGGCCGGGCCGGGGCCACCGGCTCCAACCGCGAGTACGCCGCTCCCGGGGCCGGCCGCGGGTCGGGCTGGCCCTTGTTGGGCCAGTAGGCCATCGCCCGCTCCGCCTGGGCGGTGATCGTCAGCGACGGGTTCACCCCCAGGTTCGCACTGATCGCGGACCCGTCCACGACGTGCAGGCCGGGGTAGTTGTGCACCCGGTGGTAGGGGTCGATCACGCCGGTGGTGTCGTCGAGCCCGATCGCGCAGCCTCCGATGAAGTGCGCGGTGAGCGGCCGGTTGAAGGGCTCCCCGATCGAGCCGCCGGGCCGCCCGCCGATCACCGCCGCCATCCGGCGCACGGCCTCGTTGCCGACCGGGATCCAGGTCGGGTTGGGCACGCCATGGCCCTGGCGGGAGCTGAGGTGGCGGCGGCCGGTGAGCCGGCTGCGTCTGGTGAACGTGACGATGGAGTTGTCCAGGCTCTGCATCACCAGGGCGATCACGGTGCGCTCCGACCAGTGCCTCATGTCGTAGAGGTCGAGGGCGCTGCCCTTCTCCTTCCACAGCTCCGCGAGCCAGGTGCGCCACCGGGGCGCGGGCCCGTCGCCGTCGGTCAGCACGGTCTGCAGCAGCGACATCAGGTTGCTGCCGCGGCCGTAGCGGACCGGCTCGATGTGCGTGTCCGCGTCGGGATGGAAGCTGGAGGTGATCGCGATGCCCTGGCTGTAGTCGACCGACGTGTCCGGTGCGATGGCCCCGAGGATCGACTCGGAGTTGGTGCGGGAGAGCCAGCCGAGCCGTGCCGAGAGCCGGGGCAGGCGCCCCTCGTCGCGCATCCGGTGCAGCAGCCGCTGGGTGCCCAGCGCCGAGGCCGACAGGACCACGTGCTCGGCGGTGAGCGTGCGGGTGGCGCCCCTCCGCGGGAGCTTGGACTTGGTGTAGCGCACGCCCACGTCGTAGCCGCCCCCCTCGCGCGGGCTGACCCGGGTGACGGTGGTCAGCGGGAGCACGACGGCCCCGTTGCGCTCGGCGAGGTGGAGGTAGTTCTTGACCAGGGTGTTCTTGGCGTTGTGCCGGCACCCCGTCATGCACTCGCCGCAGGCGCGGCAGGGGTTGCGGTCCGGGCCGGCGCCCCCGAAGTAGGGGTCCGGGACGGTCTGCCGGGGGTCGGCCCCCGGGCCGCCGAAGAAGACGCCGACCGGGGTCGGGTGGAAGGTGTGGCCCACGCCCATGTCCGTGGCGACCTTCTCCATCACCTCGTCGGAGGGGGTCCGCAGCGGGTTCTCGACGACGCCGAGCATCCGCTTGGCCTGGTCGTAGTACGGCGCGAGCTCGCTGCGCCAGTCGGTGATGTGCCGCCACTGCGGGTCGTCGTAGAAGGGGTCCAGCGGCTCGTAGAGGGTGTTGGCGTAGACGAGGGAGCCCCCGCCGACCCCCGCCCCGGAGAGGATCAGGCAGTCCTTGAGCGCGTCGACGCGCTGGATGCCGTAACAGCCGATCTCGGGCCGGAAGAGGAACCGCTTGGTGTCGAACGACGTGCCGGCGAAGTCCTCGTCCTCGAAGCGGGCGCCCGCCTCCAGCACCCCGACCCGGTAGCCCTTCTCGGTCAGCCGGAGCGCCGTGACCGAGCCGCCGAAGCCCGAGCCGACGACGAGGACGTCGAAGTCGTGCGGCACCGTCCCGGTCACCTTCGCCCGAGCCGGTGCATCAACCGGAGGTTGGCGGTCATCATCTTGGCGTAGGTCTCGTCGCTCATCCCGAGCATCGGGGCGAACCGGACCAGCCGCTGGGTGGCCACGGACTGGGACTCGGTGTAGCGGTGGACGCCCTCGGCTCCCTGGCGACGGCCCAGACCCGAGTCGCGCATCCCGCCCATCGGGGAGTCGATGCTGGCGAAGGTCGCCCCGAACGCCTCGTTGATGTTGACGGTGCCGCACTTCACCTGCCGGGCCAGCGCCCGGCCGCGGGCCCCGTCGCGGGTGTAGATCGCGGCGTTGAGTCCGTAGTCGCCGGCGTTCGCGCGGGCCACCGCGTCCGCCTCGTCGCCGAACCGGTAGAGCGCGACCACCGGGCCGAACGTCTCCTTGTCGAAGCAGGTCATGTCGGGGGTGACGCCCTCGAGGATGGTCGGCTCGTAGAAGTACGGGCCCAGGTCCGGGCGGGCCCGCCCGCCGGTGAGCACGCGGGCACCCTTGGCCCGGGCGTCCTCGACGTGGGCGGTGACGGTGTCGAGCTGGGCCCGGGAGATCAGCGACCCCATGTCGCTGCCCCAGTCGAGCCCCGGGCGCAGGGCCATGGCCCGGGTGCGGGCGACGAACCGCTCGACGAACCGGTCGTAGACCTGGTCGGCGACGAGCATCCGCTCCATCGACACGCAGAGCTGACCGGCGTTGGAGAAGCTCGCCCGGACGGCGCCCTCGGCGGCCCGGTCGAGGTCGGCGTCGCGCAGCACCAGGAACGGGTTCTTGCCGCCGAGCTCCAGCGAGCAGCCGATCAGGCGGTCCGCGCACTGCCGGGCGACCTGCCGGCCGGTCGCGGTGGAGCCGGTGAAGCAGACGTAGTCCGCGCGTCCGATGATCTCGGGCCCGATCTCGCTTCCGGGACCGGCCACCACCTGCCACAGGTCCTCGGGGAAGCCGGCCTCGACGAGCAGCCGCTTGCCGAGCAGGGCGGTGAGCATCGTCTGGGCGTCCGGCTTGGCGACCACGGCGTTGCCGGCCAGCAGCGCCGGCAGGCCGTCGCAGAGCGCCATGGTGAACGGGTAGTTCCAGGGCGAGATGATGCCGACGACACCCTTGGGGACCCGGTTGACGTCGACCCGGGTCAGCCCGGGGACCACGCCGGCGTGGCGGCGGGTCGTCAGGTGCTGCCGCGCGGACCGCGCGTAGTAGCGGGCCGTCAGCGCGATGTGCAGCGGCTCGTCGAACGCGTGCTTGCGGGCCTTCCCGGACTCCCAGCAGATCAGGTCGATGATCTCCGCCTGCCGGTCGAGCACCAGGTCGTGCAGCCGCAGCAGGGCGGCGGCGCGCCGCTCCACCGGGGTCCGCGCCCAGGCGGCCTGCGCGCGCCGGGCCCGGACGAACGCCTCCTCGACGTCGGCGGGCGTCGACTGGGGCACGCTGCCGAGCGGTTGGCCGGTGAACGGGCAGATCGTGGTCACGCTCTCCGCGCCGGTGGCCAGCACCTGGTCGGTGAGGGTCCGGACGTAGCCGGGCTCGAGGGCGTAGGTCGCGGTCGGGTCGGTGCCGGGGTCGCGCACCGCCGGCGCGTGGGTCCCGGCGGGCGCGGTGGCGCGCTGCTCGTTCATATACCGAGAGTATGTGACGACCGTCTCCCTGGCTACCCCTCGGTAACCACGCCGGTTGGCGTGGAGACCGAGATCACGCGCCGGTAATCGGCAATCAGGCCGTCTGCCGATTACCGATGGTCTAGACTTGAGACCTCAACCAAATCGTGGGCGGCACCGACGCCCGACCCCCAGGAAAGCCGAGGCAGCCATGTCCACCGGGCAGGCCCCCATGCTCATGCTCGACGCCGCCAGCTCGCAGATGCGCGACCGCCTCCGGGCCGCCCGCGGACTGGCCCGGCCCGCTTCGCTCCGCCGGCCGCGCGCCGCCCGGACGCTCCGGGCCCGCTTCCGCTAGCCGAACACGCCCCGGGCGCCGCCCCTCGAGACCGAGGGTGCGGCGCCCGTGTGCGTTCTTCCCCTGGACGGGGGCGGCAGGTGCCCCCGTCGTTCGGTGCCGAACCCCGAGCAGCCCGGCCGGGTCCCACCCTCGCCCGGGCCCGGGGGCGGCCACAACCCGGAGTTTGCGCAGCTGCACAAACCCGCAGAATCTCCTCGAAGCGCCCGATCGCGCCGGCGGGGCTCAGACGATGTCCGGCGCTCGCACCCGGGCCTCGTCGGCCTCCCGGTCGGTGCGCGTGCGCTGGCTCTCCCGCTCCGCCTCGACCCGGCGCAGGTAGTGGTCGACCTCCTCCTCGAGCCGGGCGCCGTCCCAGCCGAGGGGTCCGGCCATCAGCCCGGCGGCGGGACGCGCCGCGCGCACGCCCCGGTCGAAGGTCTCGATGGAGATCCGGGTGCGCCGGGTCAGCACGTCGTCGAGGTGCCGGGCCCCCTCGTGGGTCACCGCGTGCACCACCTCGGCGCCGAGGTAGTCCTCGGCGCCCTCGAGCGGGGTCGCGAGCTCGGGCCGCTCGCCGATCAGCGCGAGCAGCTCGTCGACCAGGCCGCCGTACCGACCCAGCAGGTGGTCGATCCGGGCGCGGTGCAGCCCCGACTCCCGGGCCAGGATCGCGCGCTGGTTGGCCCGGGCCTCGTAGCCGTCGGCCCCGACGAGGCGGACCCGGTCGGTGATGGACGCCGGCAGCGGTCCGCCGAGCGAGTGGGCGGCGGCGTCGACGGCGTCGCGGCCCATCACCCGGTAGGTGGTGAGCTTGCCGCCGGCGATGATGACCAGCCCGGGGACCGGGGTGGCGACGGTGTGCTCGCGGGAGATCCGGCTGGTCGGCTCCGACTCGCCGGTGAGCAGCGGCCGGAGCCCGGCGTAGACCCCCTCGACGTCCTCGGGGCCGAGCGGCTCCTTGAGCATCCGGTTGACCCGGTCGAGGAGGTAGTCGATGTCGGTGCGGGAGGCGGCCGGGTGCGCCTTGTCGAGGTCCCACGGCGTGTCGGTGGTGCCGACGATCCAGTGCCGCCCCCACGGGATCACGAACAGCACCGACGTCTCCGTGCGCATGATGATCCCGCTCTCGGAGCGGATCCGGTCGCGGGGCACGACGAGGTGGATGCCCTTGCTGGCCCGGACGTGGAGCGCGCCGCGGCCGCCGACCATCTCCTGGATGTCGTCGGTCCAGACCCCGGCTGCGTTGACGACGACGCGGGCGCGCAGCTCCAGCTCGCGGCCGGTCTCCAGGTCGCGGGCCCGGACGCCGGTGACCCGCTCGCCGACGCGCAGGAAGCCGGTGACCTGCACCCGGCTCGCGCAGCGCGCGCCGTGCGAGGCGGCGGTGCGGACGATCGTGGTGACCAGGCGGGCGTCGTCGACCTGGGCGTCCCAGTACTGCAGCGCGCCGGTGATCGCGTCGGTGCGCAGGTCGGGCGCGATCCGCGCGACCTGGCGGCGGAAGAGGTGCCGGTGCCGGGGCACGCCGTTGTCGTAGCGGCCGGCCATCGCCATCGCGTCGTAGAGCAGGAGGCCGGCCCCGACGTACGGCCGCTCCCAGCCCCGGCGGGTCAGCGGGTAGAGGAACGGCACCGGCCGGACCAGGTGCGGGGCCAGCCGGGTGAGCAGCAGCCCCCGCTCCTGCAGGGCCTCGCGGACCAGGCCGAAGTCGAGCATCTCCAGGTAGCGAAGCCCGCCGTGGACCAGCTTGCTGGACCGGGAGGACGTGCCGGAGGCGTAGTCGCGCTGCTCGAGCAGGCCGACCGAGAGCCCGCGGGTGACGGCGTCCAGCGCAGTGCCGGCGCCGACCACTCCCCCGCCGACCACGAGCACGTCGTGCTCCTCGGTCTCCATGGCCGCCAGCGAGGCGGCGCGGGCGGTCGGGCTCAGGGGGGCGGCCGTCATGGCGTCAGTGTGACCCACTGCCGGGTGCCCTGGCTGTCGAGTCGGTCACGCGCGACGGGGTTGACCTCCTCCTGCACGCGGCTGACCTCGGCCGGGTCGAGGTCGGCGACGACCACGGCGGGGTCCTCGGCGCCGGTGCGGACGAGGGCCCGGCCCTCCGGGTCGTACACGGCGCTCCCGCCGCTGAAGTCGCGGGAGCCGCAGCGTCCGGTGAGCCCGGCGAACACCACGTAGATGCCGTTGTCGACGGCGCGCGCGGCGTAGTAGAGGTCGCGGCGGTGCTCGGAGCCGGCGAAGTAGGCCGACGGGCACAGGTAGGCCGACGCGCCCCCGGCGGCGGCCGCACCCGCGTGCTCCGGGAAGCAGCCGTCGTAGCAGATGCCCAGGGCGAGCGCCCAGCCGTCGACGACGACGGTGGCCCCGTGGTCGCCGGCGGTGAAGAAGTCCCGCTCCTCGCCGGAGAGGTGCTGCTTGTCGTACGGCGCGCTCACCTCGCCGGCCGGGTCGACGAGCACGATCGAGAGCGTGGTCGCGTCGAGGGCGCGGCGGACCGCGGCGCTGGTGACCACCACCACCCCGCGGTCCGCGGCCACCTCGGCCAGCGGCGCGAGGAGCGGGTCGTCGAGGGTCAGCCCCGCCTCGTGCCGCCAGGCCGAGCCGGCGTAGCCGGTCAGGAACAGCTCCGGCAGCACCACGACGCGGGCGCCCCGGTCGGCGGCCGCGGCGACCAGGCCGCGACGCGGTCGCGACGTTCGCGGCGAGGTCGCCGGCGACCGAGGAGGCCTGCGCGGCGGCGACGCGCAGCGGCCGGGTCTCCGTCATCAGGTCCTACTGGACGACGACCTCGACCCGCTGGAACTCCTTGAGCTCGGTGTAGCCGGTCGTGGCCATCGCGCGGCGCAGCGCGCCGACCAGGTTCATGGTGCCGTCGGCGACCCGGGACGGCCCGAAGAGGATCTCGTGGAGCGTGCCGACGGTGCCGATCTCGATCCGCTCACCCCGCGGGAGCTGGGCGTGCCATGCCTCGGACCCCCAGTGGTGGCCGCGACCGGGCGCCTCGGAGGCGCGGGCCAGCGGCGACCCGATCATCACCGCGTCGGCGCCGCAGGCGATCGCCTTGGCCACGTCGCCCGACCGACCGATCGACCCGTCGGCGATCACGTGCACGTAGCGGCCGCCGGACTCGTCGAGGTAGTCGCGGCGGGCGGCGGCCACGTCCGCGACGGCGCTCGCCATCGGCACGGCGACACCGAGCACGGTGCGGGTGGTGTGGGCGGCGCCGCCGCCGAAGCCGACCAGCACGCCGGCGGCTCCGGTGCGCATCAGGTGCAGGGCCGCCTGGTAGGTCGCGCACCCACCGACGATGACCGGGACGTCGAGCTCGTAGATGAACTCCTTGAGGTTCAGGGGCTCCGCCTGGCCGGAGACGTGCTCCGCGGACACCGTGGTGCCGCGGATCACGAACATGTCGACGCCCGCGTCGACGACGCGTCTTGAAGAACTCCTTGGTGCGCTGCGGCGACAGCGACCCGGCCACGGTCACGCCGGCCTCGCGCATCTCCTTGAGGCGGGCGGTGATCAGCTCGGGCTTGACCGGCTCGGCGTAGATCTCCTGCATCCGCTGGGTCGCCTGGGCCCCGTGCAGGCCGGCGACCTCGGCGAGCAGGTCGCTCGGGTCGTCGTAGCGCGTCCAGAGGCCCTCGAGGTCGAGGACCCCGAGACCGCCGTGCTTCCCGAGCGCCACCGCGGTCTGCGGCGACATCACCGAGTCCATCGGCGCGGCCATGATCGGCAGCTCGAAGCGGTAGGCGTCGATCTGCCAGGCGACGGACACCTCCTCCGGGTCGCGGGTGCGCCGCGAGGGCACGATGGCGACGTCGTCGAAGGAGTACGCCCGGCGTGCGCGCTTCGCCCGACCGATCTCGATGTCCATGGCCGAGAGCCTATCGGGGCTCCACCGTCACGAGGACGGTCGCCCGCCGGCGGCCGGCGGCCACCGTGGCGGCGTTGCGCTCGTCGCTCCCCCAGGTCCGCTCCCGTGCCTGCTCCGGCGTCCGGCCGTAGCGCTCGTGCCGGGCCTGGAGACGGCTGCGCCGGAGCTCGTCGTCGAGGTCGACGTACCAGCACTCGTCGAGCAGCCCGGCCACCTCGCACCAGGGCGGCTCGTCGAGCAGGAGGTAGTTGCCCTCGGTGACCACCAGCGGGCAGGCGGCCGTGACGGCGACGGCGCCGGCCACGGCGTCCTCGATCTCGCGGTGGAAGCGCGGCGCCCACACGGTCTCGCGGCCGCCACCGGGCTCGTCGAGCCGGCCGAGGTCACGGATCCGGCGCAGCAGCGCCACGTAGCCGGCGGCGTCGAAGGTGTCCGGCGCGCCCTTGCGCTCGGCGCGCCCGAGCTCCACCAGGGTCGCGTGGGCGAGGTGGAACCCGTCCATGCCCACGAGCACCGCGCCCGGGACCTCCGCCGCCACCCGCTCGGCCAGCGTCGACTTGCCGGCGCCGGGCGCACCGGCGATGCCCAGGAGGGCCGTCCCCGTCCCCCGCCCGGCGGCGAGGGCACGGGCCCGCGCGAGCGCGCCGGCGACGTCGACGCGGACCACGGCGGACCGGTTCAGCGTGAGCTGTAGTTGGGCGCCTCGACGGTCATCTGGATGTCGTGCGGGTGGCTCTCCTTGAGGCCCGCCGAGGTGATCCGGACGAACCGGCCGCGTTCCTGCAGCTCGGGGACGGTGCGGGCGCCGACGTAGAACATCGACTGCTGCAGGCCGCCGACCAGCTGGTGGGCGACCGCCGACAGCGGACCGCGGTAGGCCACCTGGCCCTCGATCCCCTCGGGCACGATCTTGTCGTCGCTGACGACGTCGGCCTGGAAGTAGCGGTCCTTGGAGAACGACTTCTTGCCGCGCGAGGCCATCGCCCCCAGCGAGCCCATGCCGCGGTAGGCCTTGAACTGCTTGCCGTTGACGAAGATCAGCTCGCCGGGGCTCTCCTCGCAGCCGGCCAGCAGCGAGCCGACCATCACGGTGTCGGCCCCGGCGACCAGGGCCTTGGCGATGTCGCCGGAGTACTGCAGGCCGCCGTCGCCGATCACCGGCACCCCGGCGGGCTGACAGGCCAGGGCGGCCTCGTAGATGGCGGTCACCTGGGGCACGCCGACACCGGCGACGACCCGGGTGGTGCAGATCGAGCCGGGCCCGACGCCCACCTTGACCGCGTCGGCCCCGGCGTCGACGAGCGCCTGGGCGCCGGCCCGGGTGGCGACGTTGCCGCCGATGACCTGCACGTGCCGGGTGGCCGGGTCGCTCTTGAGCCGGCGGATCATGTCGAGCATCAGGCGGGCGTGCCCGTTGGCGACGTCCGGGACGAGGACGTCGACGCCGGCCTCCACGAGCGTGGTGGCGCGCTCCCAGGCGTCGCCGAAGTAGCCGATGGCCGCGGCCACGAGCAGCCGGCCGTGACCGTCGTACGACGCGTGCGGGAACTGCTCGCCCTTGACGAAGTCCTTGACCGTGATGAGGCCGGCGAGCCGGCCCTGCTCGTCGACGATCGGGAGCCGCTCGCGCTTGTGCTGGCGCAGGATCGCGGTGGCGTCGTCGCGGCTGATGCCGACGGGCGCGGTGATCAGCGGCATCGGGGTCATCACGTCGCCGACGAGCGGCTGCCCCACTCGGCGACGGGGACGAAGCGCAGGTCGCGGTTGGTGATGATGCCCAGCAGCGTGCGGTCCTCGTCGATCACCGGGAGGCCCGAGACGCGGTACTCGCCGCAGATCTCGTCGAGCTCCTCGAGCGTCGCCTTGGGCCCGATCGTGACGGGGTTGGAGATCATCCCGGTCTGGGTCCGCTTGACCAGGTCGACCTGGTAGGCCTGGTCCTCGATCGAGAGGTTGCGGTGCAGCACGCCGATGCCGCCCTGGCGGGCCATCGCGATCGCCATCCGCGACTCGGTGACGGTGTCCATGGCGCTGGAGACCAGCGGGATCCGGCAGGTCCAGCTCGCGGGTCAGCCGGGTGGTGGTGTCGACCTCGCTGGGCACGACGTCGGTCTCGCCGGGCAGCAGCAGGACGTCGTCGTAGGTCAGGCCGAGTGCGGCGAACTTGTCCGGTACGCCGGGGGGGTTCGGGCTCGATCGAAGGGTCATGAAGGCCTTCCAGGACAGGGTGCGGCAGGCCCTCAGTCTACGGCCGGAACCCCAGCTGCTCCCGCCCCGGCTCACCGGTGGTCGCGCGGATCACGTGGGCCGCGGCACACCGATCGCCGCAGCCGCGTCCGGGTCTCCCTGGGCCAGCCCCCGGGTCGAGACGGTGACCACGAGCTCGTCACCCACCAGCCGGACTCGCGCCCGCAGCCCGGAGCCGAACACCATCGCGACCGCGGCCGGGCTCTCGGCCGGGCCCCGCATCACCAGCTCGTGCGCGCCGGCGGCCGCCGCCTGCCGGGTCGCGGCCCCGAGCAGCTGGGTCCCGAGACCCTGCCGCTGGCAGCGCGTCCTCGACCAGCACCGTCACCTCGCACCGCCCCTCGGCCACCTCCGACAGGGCCGCCAGCGCGACGACGGACCCGCCGACGACCGCCACCCGGGACCCCGCGCCGCCGACCAGGAGCCGGCGGGCCAGGCGCACGTCGAGGCGCGACAGCGGGACCCGGTAGCACCGCAGGATCGACTCGGCCGAGCACCGGCTGTGCAGGGAGACCAGCCCGGCGGTGTCCGACAGCGGCCCCGGCGCGGAACAGGGCGCCGCGGCCCGGCGGCTCCTCGACCGGCGTGCGGCAGCAGGCCGAGGTCGTCGAGGTCGGTGACCACCTGACCGAAGGCACCGGCCCGCGCGTGCTCGGTCGCGGTGAAGGGCGAGGCGCGGTGCAGCCGCAGCCGGTGCCGGCCCGCCTCGACCTCGAGGACGTCCAGGGCCGGCGCCGTGGGGCCGTCCTCCGCGGGCGGGGAGGCGTCCGCCCGCGCGTCGAGGAGGCCGGCCAGGACCTCCGCCGGCTCGCTGTCGGCACCGAGCACGACGACGGACGCGCGGTCAGGTACCGGGTCGGCCCGTCCGCGAGCGCCTGCTCCGGTGCACGGCCCGACCGCGACGCTCGTGCCCACCGGCGTCCTCGACCATCTCGGCGACCTCGGCGAGCGTCCAGCCGTCGGGGGTGGCGAGGACCAGCTCGTCGGTGACCCCGTGGACACCGGGGAAGATCTGCAGGCCGAGGATGTTCACCGAGCGCTCCCCGCATCGGCGGGCCAGCGTGGCCAGGGACCCGGGTCGGTCGGGCAGCGTCGTGCGCACTCTCCACAGCATCGGGTCACGTCCCCCTCAGGACACTCGTTCGGGATGGGTGCCTGTCACTGTGCCCGCCCGAGGTTCCGGGAGCGCTGCGCCCGTGTTGCGCGCAGGAAAACTCCGGGTCAGCCGGTCTCGGTCGCCGGCACGACCCGGCGCAGCGGGTGGGCGCCGTCGTAGCGGAGCGTCTTGACCATGTGCACGACCGCGCCGGCCTGCGGCTCGTTGCGGAAGGCGACCTTGTCGACCAGCGCCCGCATCAGCGACAGACCGCGGCCCATCTCGGCGTCGTCGTCGGCGTTCTCCGGGACGCCCAGCGGCGTCGAAGCCGCTGCCCTGGTCGAGGATCGTCAGGGCGCACCGGTCGGCGGCGAGCTCGATCTTGACCTCGTAGGTGTCGGTCTCGGCGGCGTGGTCGATCACGTTCGCGCAGGCCTCGGTGATCGCCAGCTGGACGTCGTCGACGTCCTCGTCGTACACGCCGAACGCGCGCAGGGCCTGGGCAGCGAGCCTCCGCACCACGGGCACGCTCACGCTCTCGCGGGGCAGGCTGACCGAGAGGTCGAGGTTGGGCACCGTCTGGATCTCGGCGACGGCGCGGGGCGGCCAGAAGTGTGGCTGGGCGGCGCCGGGGTCGCCGGTCGGCGCCAGCCGCACCTGCAGGTGGCACTCCGGGTCGCCGTCGGCCAGGGACTCGTCGAGCACGACGGTGGCGCTGCCGCGAGACCCGCGCCCCGAGCTGGCCGGCGAGACCGGAGGAGACGTGGCACAGGGAGCTGGCCCGCCCCGGCGATCCCGAACGGGCAGCGGGTGACTGCGAGCTCGACCGGCGTCGTCCTGCACGTCGACGACGTAGGCCTCGCTGCCGAGCGCGCTGTGCAGCCGGACGAACGCGTCGGCGACGGCCGCGGCGTCGGCGGGCTCGGGGTCCACGGAACCGGCGAGGATGGACCCGGCGATGGCGGCCGTCTGCGGGGGCGTGGCGGTGGGGTGCACCTCGATCGCCGCCGACAGCGCAAGGGCGACCGCGGCCGGGCCCTGGGCGGCGGGGTCGACGTGCGGAGCCGACCACCGGCGGCGGTCCGGCGTCGTAGGTGCGCATCCCGCGTCGCTGGACCCGGAGCTCGGTGCGCCCCACGACCTCGCGGGACAGGGCGCGGACGCCGGCTCGGTGCGCCGCGGCGACCGGCCCGACCCCGGTCCGCGTGAGGTCAGCGTCCACGGCCGAGCAGGTCAGCACCGCCGGGCCCGAGGTCCAGTCGAGGAGCAGGTGCAGGGGTCGGCCGGCGCACGACCGGACGGCCGCGTCGACCTCGGCACGGACCTGGTCGCGCACCGAGGTGGCGTCGGTCTGGCCGTCGGCATGGCGCACCAGGTGGTCGACCAGCAGCTCGGTGGCGTGCCCGGCCGCGTCGGGTGCGGAGGTGTCGATGATCCAGTCCACGGGTCCCCCGGCTTCTCTGATCTACGGAGACGTCTCGCTCTGACAATTGCCCTCCGCGGTGGGCTCCCAAACGAGACGACCCTCACCTCCGGACGCGCGAACGCCGCCCCGGTGACCCGGGGCGGCGTTCGGCTGAGGTGCGGTGGGACTCGGGTCAGTGCCCGTGCCCGTGGCCGTGGCCGTGGCCGGCACCGGCCGCGGCCTCGTCCTCGTCCTCCGGCTTCTCGACGACGAGGGTCTCCGTCGTCAGCAGCATGCCGGCGATGGAGGCGGCGTTGACCAGCGCGGAGCGGGTCACCTTGACCGGGTCGAGCACACCCTGCGCGACCAGGTCGCCGTACTCGCCGGTGGCGGCGTTGTAGCCCTCACCGGCCTTGCCCTCGCGGACCTTGGCGACGACGACGTAGCCGTTCTCGCCACCGTTCTCGGCGATCCAGCGCAGCGGCTCGTCGGCGGCCTTGGCGACGATGCGCACACCGGTGGCCTCGTCGCCGGTGAGGCCGAGCCCGTCGGCGAGCACGGAGACGGCGTGCACCAGCGCGGAGCCGCCGCCGGCGATGATGCCCTCCTCGATCGCGGCGCGCGTCGCGGAGACGGCGTCCTCGATGCGGTGCTTCTTCTCCTTCAGCTCCACCTCGGTGGCGGCGCCGACCTTGACCACGCAGACGCCGCCGGCCATCTTCGCGAGGCGCTCCTGGAGCTTCTCGCGGTCCCAGTCGGAGTCGGTGTTCTCGATCTCGGCCTTGATCTGGTTGACCCGGCCCTCGACGGCGGCGGCGTCGCCGGCGCCCTCGACGATCGTGGTGTCGTCCTTGGTGATCACGACGCGGCGGGCCTGGCCCAGCACGTCGAGCCCGACCTGGTCGAGCTTGAGACCGACCTCGGCGGACGACGACCTGGCCACCGGTGAGGGTGGCGATGTCCTGCGAGCATGGCCTTGCGGCGGTCACCGAAGGCCGGGGCCTTCACCGCGGCGGCGTTGAAGGTGCCGCGGATCTTGTTGACGACCAGCGTGGACAGCGCCTCGCCCTCGACGTCCTCGGCGAGGATGAACAGCGGCTTGCCGGCCTGGATGACCTTCTCCAGCAGCGGCAGCAGGTCGGCGATCGCGCCGATCTTGCCCTGGTGCAGCAGGATGTAGGCGTCGTCGAGGACGGCCTCCATGCGCTCGGCGTCGGTGACGAAGTACGGCGAGATGTAGCCCTTGTCGAACTGCATCCCCTCGGTGAAGTCGAGCTCGGTGCCCATGGTGTTGGACTCCTCGACGGTGATGACACCGTCCTTGCCGACCTTGTCGAACGCCTCGGCGAGCAGCTCGCCGATGTGCGAGTCCCGCGAGGAGACGGTGGCGACGGCGGCCATGTCGGCCTTGTCGTCCACGTCGCGGGCGGCGTCGCGCAGCGCCTGGCCGACGGCCTCGACGGCCTTGTCGATGCCGCGCTTGAGGCCCATCGGGTTGACACCGGCCGCGACCGCGCGGAGCCCCTCGTGCACCATCGCCTGGGCGAGGACGGTCGCGGTGGTGGTGCCGTCACCGGCGATGTCGTTGGTCTTGGTCGCGACCTCCTTGGCCAGCTGCGCGCCGAGGTTCTCGAACGGGTCGTCGACCTCCACCTCACGGGCGACGGTGACGCCGTCGTTGGTGATGGTGGGGGCACCCCACTTCTTGTCGAGGACGACGTAGCGGCCCTTGGGGCCCAGCGTCACCTTGACGGCGTTGGCGAGAGCGTCCACTCCGCGCTCGAGGGAGCGGCGAGCGTGCTCGTCGAACTCCAGGATCTTCGGCATCTGGGTCGATGCTCCTTCTGTCGTCGTCTGAGGCGGTGGCCCGGGATCCCGGGTGCCACCCGTCCAACGACGCGGCCCCGGCCTGCCCGATCTGCTCAGGCCAGCCGGGGCTGCGTCATGCTCGGCGTGCCTGGGTCAGCCGATGACCGCGAGGACGTCGCGGGCGGAGAGGATGAGGTACTCGCTCTCCGGCTGTACTTGACCTCGGTGCCGCCGTACTTGCTGTAGATGACCTTGTCGCCGACGCTGACGTCGAGCGGGACGCGGTTGCCGTTGTCGTCGATGCGACCCGGACCGATCGCCAGGACCTCGCCCTCCTGGGGCTTCTCCTTGGCGGTGTCCGGGATGACCAGGCCGGAGGCCGTGGTCTGCTCGGCGTCGAGGGGCTTCACGACGATCCGGTCCTCGAGAGGCTTGATGTTGACCGACACGGTGTCGACCTCCACTTTCCGAAGAATTGTCGAGACGCTGTATCGCAGATGTGGCTCGAGGGCCGTGCGCGCCGTCGCGGGGGTCGTGCCCGGCGCAAGGGCTGGCACCCTCACGTGGAGAGTGCTAACGCGAATCTATGCCGCTCTTAGCACTCGGTCAAGTCGAGTGCCAGCAACCGGCTGCCCGGCTTCCCGGCCCGCCCGGCTGCGAGGATGACGGTCATGGACCTCGACGCGTTCCGCGGCCTGCTCACCCCCGCGGGGCAGACGGCTGCTGGCCCGCGCCCAGGAGGTGTACGACGACCTCGGCGGCGACGCGCTGCGCACGGCCACCGTGCTGCGCCGGGACGCCGAGCCCGAGGCCGCGGCGGCCGCCCTCACCCAGGTCGAGCTGCGCCGCCGGGCCGTCGCCAAGTTCGGCGAGGACCTCGCCGCGCCGCATGTACTTCACGCCGGACGGCCTGGAGCAGGCCACCCGGCTCCGCGTCGCCGAGCACCGGGCCGCCCGCGTCGCCCTGGCCGACCCGGGCGCCGTGCTCGACCTCGGCTGCGGCATCGGCGGCGACCTGGTCGCGTTCGCGCGGGCCGGCCTCACCGTCGCCGGGCGTGGACCGCGACCCGCTACGCGTGGAGGTGGCGCGGGCCAACCTCGCGGCGCTCGGGCTCGGCGGGGCGGTGCAGGTGGCGCAGGCGGAGGACCTGGACACCACCGGGCTTCGGGGTGGTCTTCGCCGACCCGGCGCGGCGCGGCGCGGCCGGCCGGGTGTTCGACCGGGAGGGGTGGTCGCCGCCGTGGTCGTTCGTGGAGACGCTGCTGGCCCGGCCGTCCTGCGTGAAGGTCGCGCCCGGGATCCCGCACGAGGTGGTCCCGCAGGGCGTCGAGATGGAGTTCGTCAGCGACGGGCGGCGAGGTGAAGGAGGCGTCGCTGTGGTCGCCGGCGCTGGCCACGGTCCGCCGGCGCGCGACCGTCATCCGGTCCGGCCGGGCTGGCCACCCTCACCGACGAGGACGATCCCGGGGAGCAGGCGCTGCGACCGGTGGGCCGCTTCCTCTACGAGCCGGACGGGGCGGTGATCCGGGCGGGCCTGGTGACCGCGGTCGCCGCCGGCGTGCGCGGGGGCCTGCTGGACCCGCACATCGCCTACGTCACCGGCGACGAGGCCTTCAGCACCCCGTTCGCCCGGTCCTACGAGGTGCTCGAGGAGCTGCCCTACCGGGAGAAGCCGCTGAAGGCCGCGCTCCGGGCCCGCGGGATCGGCGCGGTCACCATCAAGAAGCGCGGCGTCGACGTGGTGCCCGAGGAGCTCCGCAAGCGACTGTCGCTCGTCGGCGACGACGAGGCGACCCTGGTGATGACCCGCGTCGCCGGCGAGGGCACCACGCTCCTGGTCCGCCCGTTCTGATCCGCCGAGGAGTCAGAAGCTCAGGCCTCTGGGCGGCGTGTCCCTGCAGATCTGACTCGTCACCGGTTCGTCCGTCGGGCGTCCTCGAGCAGCCCGGCGACCGTCGTCCCTCGGGTCGTCCCGGGGGGACCCGTCCCGTGCTGGCAGGGTGTGTCGACATCGGCGGCGCGGCTCCGACGTTCTCGCGAAGGGCCGCCCACCGGCCGCACCGACCGAAGCGAACGGAGCACCGATGAAGTACGTGATCCTGATCCACTCCAACCCCCAGCCCTGGGGGCACCCGACCGGCGACTTCGTCACCGAGTACCAGACACTTCCCGCCGAGCAGCGCGCCCAGATGGAGAAGGAGTTCCAGACCCTGCTGGACGAGCTGCACACCAACGGCGAGCTCGTCTCGGCCGAGGCGCTCGGGTCCCCGGCGGCCGGTCGGCTGTTCCGCTGGGACGAGGACGGGCAGCCGCTCTCCGTCGACGGGCCGTACTCCGAGAGCAAGGAGCACCTGGCCGGCTTCTTCCTCATCGACGTCGACTCGCCCGAGCGGGCCGAGGAGATCGCCGAGGCCTTCGCCGGACCGGGCGAGACCATCGAGCTCCGTCCGAGCATGTGGCCCAACGGCGAGGAGTCCTGACGTCATGAGCGCGGTCGAGGACGTGTGGCGGCGGGAGTCGCGGCACGTCCTCGCCGCGCTGCTGCGGCGCCACGGGCACCTCGACGAGTGCGAGGACGCCGCGCAGGACGCCCTGGTCGCGGCGGTCGAGCAGTGGCCGGCCACCGGGGTGCCGGACAACCCGCGCGGGTGGCTGATCCGGGTGGCGCAGCGGCGGCTGGTGGACCGCGAGCGCTCCCGCGGTGCCCGCGTACGGCGGGAGCAGTCCGCGGCTGCGGCCGAGGTGGCCGGCGCCGAGCCGCGCGGCACCGACGACTCGCTGCGGCTGCTGCTGCTCTGCTGTCATCCCGCGAACGGCCGGCCGTCCCAGGTCGCGCTGACCCTGCGCTCGGTCGCCGGCCTCACGGTCGAGCAGGTCGCGGCGGCCTACTTCGTGCCGGCGCGCACGATGACCCAGCGGCTCACCCGGGCGCGCACCCGGCTGCGCCGGGCGGGCGCCACCTTCGACCTGCCCACCGCCGACGAGCTCCCCGCGCGGGTGGCCGCCGTCCTGGACGTGTGCCATCTCGTCTTCAACGAGGGCTACACGAGCACCTCCGGGGACGTCCTCGTCGAGACCCACCTGGCCGAGGAGGCCATCCGGCTCACCCGGCTGCTGCGGGCCGCGCTGCCCGAGCACGACGAGGTGTCCGGCGCGCTGGCGCTGATGCTGCTCACCCACGCCCGCAGTGCCGCCCGCGTCGACCACACGGGCGACCTCGTGCCGCTGCGCGACCAGGACCGCTCGAGGTGGGACCGGTCCCTCGTCGCAGAGGGGGTGCGCATCCTGGAGGAGGTGCTGCCTCGCGGCTCCACCGGCCGCTACCAGCTGCAGGCGGCGATCTCCGCCGTGCACGACGAGGCGGGCTCGTGGGAGGACACCGACTGGCCGCAGATCGCGCTGCTCTACGCGATGCTGCACGACGTGGCGCCGGGCCCGGCGGTGACCCTGAACCGGGCCGTGGCCGTCGCCATGACCGCCGGGGCCGGGCCGGCCCTGGCGATGCTCGCTCCCCTGCTCGAGGACCCGGCCATGCGCCGCCACCACCGCACCCACGCCGTCCATGCGCACCTGCTGGAGATGGACGGCGACCCGGCGGGCGCCGAGACGGCCTACCTCGAGGCGGCGCGGCTGACCCGCAGCGTGCCCGAGCAGCGCTACCTCAACCGTCGGCTGGCCAGGCTCCGCACCGGCTCCGGCGCATGAGCCGGCCCCGGCCCGGTCAGCAGCCGGTGCGGGGCGCTCCGGGCACCGGCACCGGCAGCCGGCCGGGTGCCTCGGCCCGGCCGAGCAGGACCTCCACCAGGGCGCGCATCGCCCCCGGGGTGCTGCCGTAGGTCGCCAGCCGCACCGGCGCCCGGCCGGCGCCGAGCACGTAGGGCCGGTCCAGGGCGACGAGCACGTCGCCGGTGGCGGGACCTCCGCCGCTGCCGACGAGCCGCACGGTCGTGACGGAGCGGCGGGCTGCCTTCCGCCGGGGCATCCGGTCCAGCACCGGCAGGCCCGCGGCGGCGGCAGCGGCCCGGAACCGGAGTACGTCGGAGGCGGCGCCCCGGACCAGCACCCGGCGGTCCACCACCCGTCCCCGGCACGGTCCGGCCACCGAGGTGACCGCCGCCGCCGACCACCGGGCCGAGACCGGCTGCCCGGCGCCGAGCGGCCGCGGCGACCGGCCGGCGGCCCGCTGGTGCAGGCGCAGCGCCACCTGCCGGGTGGCCGCCTGGACCAGCCGGCCGGAGGACAGCCGCCCGGACCGCACGGCGCGGACGATGCCGTCGCGCGCCTGCTGCGGGGACGGGGGCATCAGGACCACGTCCGCCCCGGCCCGCAGCGCGCGGACCGCGGCCCGCGCGGAACCGAAGCGTGCCGACACGGCCCGCATGTCCAGGGCGTCGGTGACGACGAGTCCGTCGAAGCCGAGCCGCTTCCGCAGCTGGCCGGTGACCACCTTGCGCGACAGGGAGGCCGGCACGCCGGGGTCGACGGCGCGCACGTCGATGTGGCCGACCATCACGGCCGGCAGCCCCGCCTCGATGCCCGCGCGGAAGGGGACGTAGTCGGTGCGCTCGAGCTCGGCCACCGAGCGGCGCTGCATGGGCAGCGTCAGGTGGCTGTCGGCGGTCAGGGCCCCGTGCCCCGGGAAGTGCTTGAGGGTGGGCGTCACGCCGGCCGAGCGGAACCCCTCCGCCGCGGCGACGGCGTGCCCGGCGACGTCCCCCGGCGACGACCCCGCCGACCGGGACCCGATCGCCGCATCGGGTCGGCCGACCGTCACGTCGGCCACCGGCGCGTAGTCGGTGGTGAAGCCCAGCCCGGCGAGCTCCGCACCCGACGCGACCGCGGCGGCGCGGGTCAGCGCGCGGTCCCTGGCGGCGCCGGCGGTCATGAACGCGGGGAAGCGGGTGCCGGTGGTGACCCGCTCGACCAGCCCGCCCTCCTGGTCCACGGCGATCGTGACCGGGAACCGCCGACCCGCGGCGCGGGCCGCCCGCTGCACCGCCCGGTTGCTCGCCCGCACCTGGCCGGCGCTGCGGACGTTGTCCGCGAACAGCACCACGCCGCCCAGGTGCAGCCGGTTCACCAGCCGGGACGGGGGCGCCGACCCGGCGTACCGCGCCACGACGACCTGGCCGGCGCGCTCGCGCAGGGACAGCCCGGCCACGAGCCGACGGGCGCGGTCGATCTCCTTCGCGCCGGGACCCCACCCGGTGCCGATCGGCAGCGGACGCACCGCCGCCGTGCCGCCGTCGGACGGGGCGGACGCCCAGGCCCGCGGGACCGTCTCCTGCACGAGGGACGCGTCCGCCAGCGCCGCTCGGTCCGGCGCGTCGGCCTCGCACCCGGACAGCGCCAGCAGGGCGGCCGTGGCCGCCGCACCGATCCGCTCCGCACGAGACACCCCAAGAACGTTGCCAGCCGGCGACGGCCCGGACAAATCGGTCGGGCGCGGTCCAGCCCGGCCCCGGGTGGGCGGCGCCCTCCGCGGGGCGCCTACGGTGAGCGCCGCATCGTCACGGTGAGCCCGCCGGGCGGTGCGGCCGGACCCGCTCCATCGCCTCGGCCACCTGGTGCTCCCGCGGGCCGCCCTCGCGACGCAGGCCGGAGACCACGGCCGCGAAGTCCTCGTCGGAGCGGTTCTGGCTGAGCTTGGCCTTGCCCTCGACCCGCTCGACCGCCACCTCGACCCCGACGATCGCGCGCAGCTGCTTCTCGACGTACGCCGCCGGGGCGTCGTCCACCGCCCAGCGGTCCGCCCGCGGCCGCTCGTGCAGGTCGGTCAGCCGGGTCACCGCCTCCCGCAGCCAGGCCGGGTCGTCGTGCACCGTGGCGCGGCCGGTGAGGTGCACGCTGGAGTAGTTCCACGTCGGCACGACGCGGCCGTGCTCGGTCTTGCTGGGGTACCAGCCGGCCGAGACGTAGGCCTGCGGCCCGGTCACGACGGCCAGCGCGGGCGTGCCGGGCCGGATGGACCGCCAGTGCGGGTTGGCGCGCGCCAGGTGCAGCACCAGCCGGTCCTCGTCCCAGATCACCGGCAGCAGGGTGGCGACGGGGTAGCCGTCCTCCGCGGCCGTGACCAGCTCGGCGGACCCGACCCGGCGGACCAGGTCGCGCATCTCGGCGACGTCGCCGATCGCGTTGAAGCGCGGCACGTACATGAGCCGACGCTACCGCGCGCGCCGCGCCACCACGGCCGACTCCGGCGGTACGACGAGGCCGGCACCGGCCCGCTCGGTGCCCGCCCAGGACAGCACCACGTCGCCGGCCTCGTCGAACCGCTGCGGCTCCGAACCGAGGTTCACCAGCACGACGTGGTCCCCCCGGCGCGAGACCAACCGACCCGTCCCCGGGTCCCACGACGCGTCCACGCGGGACAGGTCCCCGTCGCGCAGGTCCGGGGTAGCGCGGCGCAGCCGGACCAGGTCCCGGTACCAGCCGAGCAGCCGGGTGTGCGGCTCCCGGCCCGGCTCGGCCCAGTCCAGCCGGGAGCGGCGGAACGTTTCGGGGTCCTGCGGGTCGGGGACGTCCTCCTCGGCCCAGCCGTGCGAGCCGAACTCCGCTCGGCGCCCCCGCCGGGTGGCATCGGCGATCCCCGGGTCGGTGTGGTCAGTGAAGAACTGCCACGGCGTGGTGGCCCCCCACTCCTCCCCCATGAACAGCATCGGCGTCCACGGGGAGGTGAGCAGGATCGCGGCGCCGCAGGCGAGCCGGTCGACGTCGAGGAGGTGGGAGAGCCGGTCCCCGGTGGCGCGGTTGCCCACCTGGTCGTGGGTCTGCAGGGAGGCGACGAACCGCCACCCCGGCACGGTCGCGGGGTCGACCGGCCGCCCGTGCACGCGGCCGCGGAACGACGAGAAGGACCCGGCGTGGAAGAACGGGCCGCGCAGCACCGTCGCGAGGGCGTCGGGGGCGGCGAAGTCGGCGTAGTAGCCCTGGGTCTCACCCGTCAGCGCGACGTGCAGGGCGTGGTGCACGTCGTCGGCCCACTGCCCGTGCAGCCCCAGCCCGCCCACGGCGTCTTCGGGTCCACGCGGGGTGACCGTGGCGGGATCGTTGCGGTCGGACTCCGCGACCAGCCACAGGGGCCGGCCCAGTCGGGTGCCGAGCTCGTCGACCTCGCGCGACATCTCCTCCAGCAGGTGCAGCGCCCGGCCGTCGTGCAGCTCGTGCACGGCGTCGAGGCGGAGGCCGTCGACGTGGAAGTCCTCGAACCACTGCCGCACGTTGTCGAGCACCCACCGCCGCACCTCGTCGGACCCTGGAGCGTCGAGGTTCAGCGCGTCGCCCCACGGCGTCACGTGCACGTCGGTGAGGTACGGGCCGAAGTCCGGCAGCCGGTTGCCGTCCGGTCCGAGGTGGTTGTAGACGACGTCGAGGCAGACGCCGAGGCCCCGGGCATGGGCGGCGTCGACGAAGCGTTGCAGCGCCGCCGGCCCGCCGTAGGGCTCGTGCACGGCGTACGGCGCGACGCCGTCGTACCCCCAGCCGTGCCGGCCCGGGAACGGCGCCAGCGGCAGCAGCTCGACGACGCTCACCCCGAGGTCGACGAGGTGGTCCAGCCGGTCGGTTGCCGCGTCGAGCGTGCCCTCGGGGGTGAACGTGCCCACGTGCAGCTCGTAGAGGACCGCACCCTCGAGCGGCGCACCGGGCCAGCCGGCGTCGCCCCACGCGTACGCTCCCGGGTCGAAGAACGCCGACGGGCCCCCGGGCCCGTCCGGCATCCGGAGTCCCCGGGGGTCGGGCAGGGGCTCTCCGCCGTCCAGGCGGAAGGCGTACTCGTCGCCGTCCGGGGCGTCGACGTCGGCGACGAAGTGCTCGCCGTCCGGGGTCATCGGAACGCGTCCGTCGCCCAGCACCAGCTCGACGGTGGACGCCCGTGGCGCCCACACACGCACGCGGCGCATCAGATGTGCACCCTGCGCAGCAGCGCCACGGGGAGACCCGCGAACACGTCCGCGCAGCGCACCTCGCCGCCCTCGTGCAGGGTCTCGGTCAGCTCGTCGCGCCACAGACCGTGGGGCAGCCGGACCGTCGCGTCGCCCCATCCGCCGGCGGCCTCGAGCCGCCGCGACGCCCGGGTGACCAGCACTGCGACCTCGTCGCCCCGCCCGAAGGCCACCACGTGGCGGGTCCCCGCGGCCAGCGGGGTGTAGGCGCCGTGGTCGTCGAAGCAGTGCCGCAGCTCCTGGCGCAGCGCGAGCGTGCGCCGGGTCAGCAGCAGCTTCTCGTCGTCCAGGTCGGCCGCCGGTCCGCCGAGCCGCTCGGGCAGCGCGTCGAGCCGGGCCCGCAGGGCGTCGTAGTCGACCTCGCGGCGGTTGTCCGGGTCGACGAGGGCGAGGTTGACGACCTCGCAGCCCTGGTAGGTGTCGGGTACCCCGGGCAGCGTGAGCTGCAGCAGCTTCTGGCCGAGCACGAGCGCCCGCACGGCGTCGCGGTTGTGGTCGACGGCCGTGTCGAGGAGGGCGCGCAGCTGACCCGGGCGGAGTGCCTCCTCGGCGAGCCGGCCCAGCCGCTCCTCGTAGTCGGGGTCGCCGTCGACCCAGGCGGTGTGCTGCTTGGCCTCCCGCGCGGCCTTGGTGAGGTAGGCGGTGACCCGCTCGACTCCGATGTCCGCGGCGCCCACCAGGGTCTGCCACAGCAGGTGGGCCGTCGGCCGGTCCACGCCATGACGGTCGGCCGCCTCCGCGAAGGCGTCGGAGCACAGCCACCAGGACTCGGCGTCCCCGGCGACCGCGAGGATCCGGGCCCGGACGTCCTCGCTGCGCTTGGTGTCGTGGGTGGACAGGGTCGTCATGCCCAGCGGCCACCGGGTCTGCTGGGCCTGCGCCCAGGCGTGCAGGACCTCGGGTCCCGCTGCGTCGACCATCGAGGGGTCGCCCCCGACCTCGTTGAGGGCGGTGAGGAGGTGCCAGCGGTAGAACGTGGTGTCCTCGACGGCCTTGGCCATCACCGGGCCCCAGGTCTGCTGCAGCCGGACGGCGAAGTCGGCCTCGCCGGACGCCGAGGGCGAGGGCTTGGCGGCCACGTCGACGAGCCGGCCGATCTCGTCGGCCAGGTCCGGCCGCGCCGCGACCGCGCGGTCGCGGGCCTCGTGCAGCCGTTCGAGGGACTCGCCCTCGGCCGGGCGCGCGGGACGGGCGTAGGCGCGGTAGACGTCACCGGCCACCAGCAGCTCGGTGACCGCCTCGTCGAGCCTCTCGGTCTCGACGCCGGGGACGAACTCCGCGGCCCGGCGCACCAGCCGGGAGCGCTCCGGCCCGAGCAGCCGGTCGACGACCTCCCGCTTGGCGGCGTCGACGGCGGACGCGTAGTCGCCGTCGGCCCCGGTGCGGGCCCAGGTCTCCTGCAGGGTGGGCGCGGTGGTGGGGTCGACGAGGGCGGCGCTGACGGCGCGCAGGGCGTCGTAGCCCGTGGTGCCGTCGCACATCCAGGCCGTCGGCAGCTGCTCGTCGTGCTCGAGGATCTTCTCCACCCAGATCGCGGTTCCCACCCGGGTGGCCCGGCGCAGCGACCGCAGGTAGCCCTCCGGGTCGGCGAGGCCGTCGGGGTGGTCGATCCGGAACCCCTCGACGACGCCACGCCGGTTGAGGTCGAGCAGCACCTCGTGGGTGGCCTCGAAGACGTCGGGGTCCTCCACCCGCACGCCGATCAGGCCGTCGATGTCGAAGAACCGGCGGTAGTTGAGCACCCGGTCCTTCTCGCGCCAGCTCGCGAGCAGGTAGTGCTGCCGGTCGAGCACCTCCCCCACGTCGGGGCCCTCGGTGCCCTCGGCGACCGGGAAGACGTGCTCGTGGTAGGTCACCACCGGCCGGCCGTCGTGCTCGCCGAGACCCAGCTCGCCCGCGGCCAGCGTCGCCTCGAGGGTGTCGCCGAGCACCGGGAGCCCGATCCGACCGTCGAGCGCGTCCCAGTCCACGTCGAACCAGTGTGCGGTGGGTGACTTCCTGCCCTCGGCCAGCAGCGCCCACAGCGGGACGCTGCGGTGCAGCGGCGCGACCAGCGCCATGTGGTTCGGCACCACGTCCACCACCAGGCCGAGGCCGTGCTGCCGCGCGGTGTCGGCCAGGCGCTCGAGCCCGTCGCCGCCGCCGAGCGCCGCGCTCACGCGGGTGTGGTCCACGACGTCGTAGCCGTGCATGGAGCCCGGCACCGACTCGAGCACCGGGGAGAGGTACAGGTGCGTGACCCCGAGGTCGGCCACGTAGGGCACGACCCGCTCGGCATCGGCGAACGTGAAGTGGGCGTGCAGCTGGAGGCGGTACGTCGCGGTCACTCGGTCTCCTTACCCGCCGCCCCTCGGGCGCACACCCGGCGCGGTCGCCGCCGACAGTACCCACCCCGCACCCGCACCCGGCCGGCCGGCCGCGGGGTCGGCGGTGCCGGAACACGGATGCAACCTGCCGCGCGGCTGTCGCGTCCTGGTGGCAGAGAGACGGAAGGATGGTGAACGGCGGATGCAGCTCGCAGTCGAGACGGGGGTCAGGACGGCCATGGCACGTGACAGGGACGCCGAGTTCGAGGCCTACATGGCCGCTCGGCAGCCGAGCCTGCTCCGCACGGCGTACCTGCTCAGCGGCGACCGGCACACGGCCGAGGACCTGGTGCAGACCGCCCTCGCCAAGCTGTACCTGTCGTGGGACAAGGTGCAGCAGCGCGAGCTGCTCGACGGCTACGTCCGGCGGATCATCGTCAACGAGCACAACAGCCTCTGGCGGCGGGCGTGGAAGCGCCGGGAGCGCAGCACCGACGTGCTGCCCGACGACTCCGCGGTCGAGGACCGGCACGACGAGGGGCAGCGTGCCGCGCTGTGGGAGTTCGTGCAGACGCTGCCGCGCAGGCAGCGCGCCGTCGTCGTGCTCCGCTACTACGAGGACCTCTCGGAGGCCGAGACCGCCGAGCTGCTCGGCATCTCCGTCGGCACCGTGAAGTCCCAGGCGAGCCGGGCGCTGGCCGCGATGCGCTCGCGCATCCACGAGCACCCCGGCCTGGCCGCAGATGCACCCGAACGAACGGGCCCCTCGGGCCCGCCGACCCCAGCGCAGCAGGACCGGGAGGAGGAGCGATGAGCACCCACGACCACGACCGCGAGCGGCTGACCCGGGAGCTCCGGGAGCGCTCCGGCGACATGGCCGGCAGCCACCTCGGCCTCGACGACGTCAAGGGACGGGCGCGCGCGATCCGCCGCCGTCGGCGTGCTCTCACGGGAGCGGTGGCGGCCGTCGTCCTCGCCGTCGCCGTGCCGGTGGGGCTCGACGTCGCCGACCTGACCCGTGGCACCGAGCCGCCACCCGCCGGCCCCTCGCCCGTCCCGTCGCCGGCGCCGTCCCCGACCGTCACCGACCGGGCCGCGCCCACGCCGGCATCCGGGAAGCCGATCCCGGCCGACGGCTCCGCCGCCCCTCGCGGCGAGGACCCGGCGGTCACCTACCTGGCCGGCTCCGTGGTGCACGCGCCCGGCCGGGAGCCGGTCGACCTCGGGCGGGCCTACCAGCAGGTCACGCCGTACGGCGACGGGTGGCTCGCGGTCGACTTCAGCCGCGGCCAGCAAGGCATGACCTACGTGCTCGGCGCCACCGGCGAGGTCGAGGACAGCTTCCCCGGGGGGGACCTGGCGGTGAGCAGCGACGGGACGACGACGGTCTACCAGCTCGTGGCCACCGGCGCGGGCGTCACCGACCTCAACATCGCCCCCAGCGACGCGAGCGACACCCCGCTGACGGCCAGCGTCAGCCTGGGCGGGACCGTGCAGATGGCCGGCTTCGCGGGTGAGCGGCTGGTGGCCTACGCGGAGACCCTCACCGGGGCCCGGGGCGCCCGGTCGGCGGTGCACGTGACCGACTTCGAGTCCGAGCCGACGCGGCTGCCCGGCCTGATCGGGGTGGGCCGCGCCAACGACGTGACCGGCGTGGTCTCGGGGATGACGTCCTACGCCGAGCTCGAGCCGGGCTCCTGCTGGGCGGTGGTGGACGTGGCCGGCCGGCAGCGGCTGTGGGAGACCTGCGACTACTCCCTGGACGCGTTCAGCCCCGACGGGCGCTACGTCATCGGCATGGACGCCTACCAGGACGGCATCGGCGGCTCGACGGTCGCCATCCTCGACGCCGCCGACGGCACGGTGCTGGCGGACTTCACCACCCGCGACCTGGGGTTCACGGGCCCGGCGGTGTGGGAGTCGGACGGCACCGTGCTGCTGGCGACCCACCAGGACGGCACCTGGTACGTGCTGCGGCTGCGGCCCGACGGCACCGTCGAGCAGGCGCTGGACCCGGTCGAGGGCGACGAGGTGGACCGGTCGTGGACCTTCGCGGTCACGCCGTGACGAGCGTGACCGGCATCGAGGAGTCGGCGGGCAGGTCCAGCATCGACGGCTGACGGCCGCGGGCCACGAGCTCCGAGCCCAGCGCCGCCACCATCGCCCCGTTGTCGGTGCACAGCCCCGGCCGCGGGACCCGGACCCGGATCCCGCGTGCGGCCGCACGCTCCTCGGCCAGCGCGCGGAGCCGGGAGTTCGCGGCCACGCCGCCACCGAGCAGGAGGTCGTCGATCCCGTCGGCCGCGGCCGCGTCGACGGCCTTGCGGGTGAGCACGTCGCAGACGGCCTCCTGGAACGACGCCGCGACGTCGGCGACCGGCACGGGCTCCCCCGACGCGGCACGCGCCTCGACCCAGCGGGCGACCGCCGTCTTGAGGCCGGAGAAGGAGAAGTCGAAGCGGTGCCGCTCCAGGTCGCGCCTCGAGGTGAGCCCGCGGGGGAAGTCGATGGCCACCGACGACCCCGAGCGGGCCTCCCGGTCGATGTGCGGTCCGCCGGGGAACGGCAGGCCCAGCAGCCGGGCCACCTTGTCGAAGGCCTCACCGGCCGCGTCGTCGATGGTCGACCCCATCGGCAGGATGTCGGTGGTGACGTCGGTGACGCGCAGCAGCGAGGAGTGCCCGCCGCTGACCAGCAGCGCGACGCAGGGCTCGGGCAGCGCGCCGTGCTCGAGCTGGTCGACCGCGACGTGCGCGGCGAGGTGGTTCACGCCGTAGAGCGGCTTCCCGAGACCCACCGCGAGCGCCTTCGCCGCGGCCACCCCCACCAGCAGCGCCCCCGCGAGCCCGGGGCCGCTGGTCACCGCGACCGCGTCGACGTCGTACAGCCGGACCCCGGCGGTCTCGCAGGCGCGCTCGATGGTCGGCACCATGGCCTCGAGGTGGGCGCGGGAGGCGACCTCGGGCACGACGCCGCCGAAACGCGCGTGCTCGTCGACCGACGAGGCGACCGCGTCGGCCAGCAGCGCGTGTCCACGGACCACCCCCACGCCCGTCTCGTCGCAGGAGGTCTCGATGCCGATGACCAGCGGACCGTCGCTCATGGGGCCCATTGTGCCGAGGGCCGCCGCGCCGCACCGGGGCCGGGCACCGGCGCGGTCAGGGACCGGCGGGTCGGCGTCCGGAGGGAGCGGCCGACCGACCCGCCGGAAGCTCACGCATCCGGATCCCGGGGGCGCGGCACCGACCGGGCGTCAGCAGGTCGACGTCCCGGCCGGGCCGAACCCTGGGTGGCCCCCGGGATCCGGTGCGAGGGACCCGCGCCCACCAGGCACAGCGACGGGGCGGCGCGGCGCTGGTGGCCGGCCCGGCCCTGCTCTCCCAGCAGCTCGTCGATCCGTGCCTGGGTCAACGGGTCACGCGAGGCGGTGGCGACCGCCATCAGCTCCGCCATCAGGTGGATCTCCTCCTGAAGCTCAGGGTCTTCCAGCTCGATGTCGAACGGATCGGTCACGACGCCCCCTTTCCTCCACCGGGACCAACGAGGCGGACCGCCCCGGGGTTAGTGGCCGATACGGGTGGTTTCGGGATAGTCCGAACGGACTAGTCGGGCGGGGTGCGCTGCAGGACCAGCGCGTCGCTGCCGTCGCGGTAGTAGCGCCTGCGACGGTCGATCTCGACGAAGCCGGCGGCGGAGTAGAAGGCGACGGCACCGTGGTTGCCGGCGTTGACCTCCAGGAGCATCCGGTGGCCGTCTGCCGCGGCCGCCGCGAGCAGCACCCCGGCCAGGCCGTGCCGCCTGTGGTCGGGGTGCACAGCGATCCGCTGCAGGTCGGTGACGTCGCCGAGGGTGCGGGTGACCGCGTAGCCGACGAGGGGCTCCCCGACCACCCACGCACGCCGGTGCTCGCCGAGCAGCTCCTCCGCGACCTGGGCCTCCGTCCACGCCTCGGGTCCGAACAGCTCACGGTCCAGGCGGGCGACGGCGGGCACGTCCGCGGCGGTCGCGGGCCGGACGGTCACGACACCTTCTTCGGCTTCCCCGGGGTAGCCGCGTCGGGACGGCGCAGGTAGAGCGGCTCCGGGTCGAGCAGCTCGACCCGCTCCTCGGTGAGCACCTCGGCCAGGACGCGGGCGTCGGGATGCTCCGGCCCCGTGGCGCGGGGGAACGCGTCCGGGTACATCAGCCCGCCGCGGCCCACGACCGGCAGGTCCGAGGCCACGTCGGCGGGCCGGGAGACGTGCGGGCCGTCGAGGCGCCGGCCGGCCTCGTCGTACGACGCCCAGTAGACCTCCTTGCGGCGGGCGTCGGTGGCCACCAGGAAGGGGCCGACGACGGTCCCGGTGTCGACCGCCTCGGCGGCGAGCACGTCGAGGGTGCACACGCCGTAGACCGGGATCTCGAGCACCGCTCCGAGGGTGCGGGCGGTGACCAGCCCGACGCGGAGCCCGGTGAACGGACCCGGCCCGACGCCGACGGCGATCGCGGTGACGTCCTGGCGGGGCACCCAGGCCTCGTCGAGGAGGGCGGTGATGGCCGGTGCGAGCAGCTCGCCGTGGCGCATCGCGTCGACGGTCGTCGAGGACGCCACCACCCGCTCCCCGTCGTGGAGCGCGACGGTGACGGCCGGGGTGGCGGTGTCGAAGGCGAGCAGCACGACGCCGAGGCTACGCGAGCGCGGAGGTGAGCATCCGGGCGAGCCCGGCGTCGGTCCAGCGGAGCCCGACCGGCGTGAACAGCACCGTGCGCGGGTCGTGGTCCTCGCCCTCGGCGTCGTCGCCGCGGGCCCGGGTGATCCGCACCTCGAGCCGCTCGTCGGCGAGCCCCTCGGCCACGCCCTCCCCCCACTCGACCACCGTGACCGCGTCGTCGAGGGAGGTGTCCAGGTCCAGGTCGTCGAGCTCCTCGATGCCGCCGAGCCGGTAGGCGTCGACGTGCACCAGCGGGGGTCCGCCCTCCAAGGGGGGGTGCACCCGGGAGATCACGAACGTCGGCGAGGTGACGTCGCCGCGGACCCGCAGCCCGGCGCCGACGCCCTGGGTGAACGTGGTCTTGCCCGCGCCGAGGTCGCCGCTGAGGATGACCAGGTCGCCGGCGCGCAGCACGCCGGCCAGCCGGGCGCCGAGCGCCCGCGCCTCCTCGGCGGAGCGAGTCTCGACCTCGACGGTCAGCAGCTTGGTGAGCGTGACCATCGGTCCGTCGCGGTCGGTCTCGACGTACCCGAGCCGCTCCCAGAAGCGGACGGTGCGCGGAAGCTCGGCCCGGGCCAGCACCCGGGTGCCGGAGAAGCCGCGGTCGGACGCGGCGCGCTCGGCCCGGCGCACCAGCGCCCGGGCGGCGCCCCGTCCCTGCTGGTCGGGGTGCACCGAGACGCGGCGCAGCGCCAGGAGCTCGCCCGCGGGCTCGAACAGGAGGGCGCCCACGGGGCCGAGCTCCGAGGTGGCCAGCAGCCCGCCGTGCTCGGCGAGGGTCGCGGCCACCGAGTCGGCGGTCTCCTCGGGCGCCGACGAGGGCGGGTCGAGCACCTCCCGCGCGCCGAAGCCGGCGTGCACGACATGGAGGACGTCGTCGGCCGCGTCCGGGCCGACCAGTTCGACATGGATCATGAGGCGTGCGTCTCCCCGTGGCGTCGCTCGGCGTCCCGCACCAGGTCGCCCAGGACCTCGTTGACCTTGTCGGCGCGCTCCATGATCACCATGTGACCCGCGCCGGTCGCCTCCACCAGGCGCGCCCCGGTGAGCCGCTTGGCCATCTTGCGGCTGTGCCCGACCCCGGTGAGCAGGTCCTTGGTGCCGCAGACGATGGTCGTCGGCACCTTGTCGAAGGCGTCCAGGACGGCGTACCGGTCGTGGGACTCGAAGTTGGGGAAGAACTCGGCGAGCACCTCGAAGGGGGTGCCGGCGAGCATCTCGTCGACGAACTCGACGTACGACGAGGGCACGTCGTCGCCGAACGCGAAGATGTCGGTGACCAGGTAGCCGATGTTGGAGCCGCGCCGCCGCGCGCTGTCGACGAGCTCCGGCGCCCGGGACAGGCCGGCCATGAGCCGGTTGCCGATGCTGCCGCCGATCGTGTCGGGGATGTAGGTGCTGATGATCCGGTGCGGGCGCAGCCCGCTGGCCGCCGTGGAGACCAGGCCGACGCCGACGACCCGGTCGCCGAACAGCTCGGGGTGCTGCTCGGCGAGCGCCATGATCGTCATGCCGCCCATGGAGTGCCCGACGAGCACCACGGGCCCGGACGGGACCAGCTCGTCGAGGACCACCTTGAGGTCCCGGCCGAGCCGGTCGATGGTGGCGTCCGCGCGCGGGGAGCGGTCGGACCGGCCGTGCGAGCGCTGGTCGTAGAAGACCATCCGGCGCCGGCCGCGGAAGTGCTGGCGCTGGAAGTGCCAGCAGTCGAGGTTCAGGGCGTAGCCGTGGACGAAGACGACGGTGGCCTCGCCGGGGCGGTGTCCCGCGGTGCCGTTGTCGTAGGGCGCGACCTCGTCGACCTCGGCGTGCAGGGTCACGTCGTCGTCGACCTTCACCCGGATCGCCTCGGAGCGCAGGGCGCCGAGGCTGTCGGCGCCGGCAGCCCCGGCCCGGCGGGCCTTCACGATGCGTCGCTCGACGACCAGGCCGGTGGCGACCGCGGCCGCGGCCGCGCCGACCCCGGCGGCCGCCAGACGGCGCAGGCGCGTGTTCCTCACTCGTCCCCCTCCTTCGCGTCTCGGTGCAGGTGCACCCGGGGCATCCGGCCGGCACCCGCGGCCGTCTTCTGGGTGCCCATCCCGGTCACGATCTCGTAGCTGATGGTGCCGCACGCCTCCGCCCAGTCCTGTGCGGTGGGTTCCCCCTGCGTGCCCGGTCCGAACAGCACCACCTCGTCCCCCGTGGCCACGTCGTCGTCGCCCAGGTCGACCACGAGCTGGTCCATGCAGACCCGGCCGCGGACCGGACGGCGCCGTCCGCCGACGAGCACCTCGGCCGTCGACGACGCGTGCCGCGGGACACCGTCGCCGTACCCCATCGGGACCACGCCGACCGTGGTGTCCCGGGGGGTGACGTAGGTGTGCCCGTAGGAGACCCCGGACCCGGCAGGGATCCGCTTGACCAGGGCGAGCCGGCCGCGCACCGTCATCGCCGGCACCAGCCCCAGCTCCTCGGCGGTCACCACGTCGGGCGCCGGGCTGAGCCCGTAGGAGGCGATCCCGCAGCGCACCAGGTCGAACCGGGCCGACGGGATGAGCAGCGCCCCGGCCGAGTTGGCCAGGTGGCGCACCTCGGGCTCGAGGCCGGTCGTCTCCGCGACGAGGCAGGCCTCGCGGAACGCGTCCTCCTGCAGCTTGTTGGCCGGGTGCTCGGGCTCGTCGGAGCAGGCGAAGTGCGACCAGATGCCGGTGACCCGGATCGCCCCGGTCTCCTCGGTGCCCGCCGCCGCCTCGACGAGGCCGCGCCACAGCGCCTCGGTCGAGCCGCCCCGGCTCAGGCCGGTGTCGACCTTGAGCTGCACCCGGGCCCGGACGCCGAGCTCGCGGGCCGCGAGGGCGATCTCCTCCAGCTCGGCGACGGTGTAGGCCGTCACGTCGACCCCGGCCTCGATGCAGGGGCGGTAGTCCTCGCCCGGCACGGTGAGCCAGGCCAGCAGCGGACCGTCGTCACCGGCGGCGCGCAGCGCCAGCGCCTCCTCCAGGACGGCGACGCCCAGCCAGTCGGCCCCGCCTTCCCGCGCGGCGCGGGCGGACTCGACCAGCCCGTGGCCGTAGCCGTCGGCCTTGACCACGGTCATCATCGCGGCGTCGCCGACGGCCCGCTTGAGCGTCCCCACGTTGTGCCGCACCGCGTCGAGGTCGACGACGACCTCGGCGCGGCCGTGGGCGGCCGGGGGCTGGGCGGGGCTGGTCATGGCAGCACGATTCTCGCAGGCACGGGGTCAGGCCAGCAGGGAGCGGCACACCGTGGGCAGCGCGGAGGCGACCTCGCCCGCACGCACCGGACCGTGGCTCCCGGCCACCACGGCGGCCGCGCCGTGCAGCCACGACCCGACCGACCCGGCGTCGAAGGCGTCGAGCCCGGCCGCGACCAGGGCGCCGCACAGGCCGGCCAGCACGTCGCCGGCCCCCGCGGTCGCCAGCCACGGCGGGGCGACGGTGGTCACCCGCACCCGGCCGTCGGGCGCGGCGACCAGGGTGTGCCGGCCCTTCAGCAGCACCACGCAGCCGAAGCGCCGCGCGGCCTCCCGGACGTGCGCGAGCTGGTCGGACTCGACGGCCTCGCGCTCGACCTCGAGCATCCGGGCGAGCTCGCCGGCGTGCGGGGTGAGCAGGTGCGCCGTCGCGGGCCCCTCGGTCCGGGTGGTCGACCCCTCGGCCCGGGTGGTCGAGCCCTCGGCCCGGGTGGTCGAGCCTGTCGAGACCACGGACACGTGCGCGAGGGCGTCGGCGTCGAGCACCAGCGGTACGCCGTCGGCGGCCACCGCCCGCACCGCCTCGGCGGCGTCGTCGCCGCCCCCGGAGCCGACGACCCACGCCTGGACCTTCCCGGCGCCGACCACGACCTCGGGGTGCGCGGCCCGGACCTCGTCGGCGGCCGCCCCGACGTACCGGACCATGCCGGCGAGGCCGGACAGCGCCCCGGCTGCGCAGAGCACCGCCGCCCCCGGGTACTGCCGCGACCCGGCCCGCACGCCGACCACGCCGCGGGTGTACTTGTGCGCGTCGGGGGCGGGCGTGGGCAGCAGTCGCGCGACGTCGTCGGCCTGCAGCGCGGTGACGTCCGCGTCGGGGAGGGACAGCCCGAGGTCGACGAGGTGCACCACCCCCGACGCGCGGGCTGCCGGCTCGACGAGGTGCGCGACCTTGTGCGTCCCGAAGGTGACGGTGAGCAGCGCCTCCACGTGCGGGCCGTCGAGGCGTCCGGTGTCGACGTCGACGCCGCTGGGCACGTCGACCGCCACGAACGGCAGGTCCGGCCGGGCGCCGAGCAGGGCGTCGACGGCCGCGGCCGCCTCAGGACGCAGGCCACCCCGGCCCCCGATGCCGACGATGCCGTCGACCACCACGTCGGCGCGGTGCGCCACGGCGGCGCGGTCGTCGGCCAGCACCCGTCCGCCGGCCCCGCGCAGCGCGGCGAGCCCGGCGGCATGGGTGTGCTCCGGGCTGAGCAGCCGCGCGGCGACCGCGGCGCCGCGACGCGCGAGGTCGGCTCCGGCGTACAGCGCGTCCCCGCCGTTGTCGCCCGACCCGACCAGCAGCAGCACCCGGGCGCCGTACGTCGCCCCCAGCAGGTCGGAGACCGCGTGCGCGAGCCCGGACGCGGCGCGGCGCATCAGCGCCCCCTCGGGCAGCCGGGCCATCAGCTCCGCCTCAGCCGCCCGCACCTGGTCCACCGAGTGCGCACTCCGCATGCCCCTCAGGCTAGAGCGTGCCGGGAGGGGTTCGGACGAAGCGGCTGCCCGCGGAAGACGCCGGGACCGTCAGGGCCGGTCGTCCTTGGGCATGATGATCCACAGGGCGATGTAGGCGATCTCACCGGCACCCACCAGACCGAAGATCACGAAGCCGAGCCGGACCAGACCGCGCGAGATGCCGAAGCGGTCCGCCAACCCCGCGCAGACGCCGGCGATCCATCCGCTTCGCGTGGGGCGGACCAGTCGAGAGGTAGCCATCCCCCATCTCTACCCGGTCCGGGGCGGGGTTGCCAGGGGATCGGGGGCCGGCCCTACGGTGTCCCGATGGACGTGCGCGCGCTCGGCATGGTCGTGCGGGGCGGGAACATCCGCGCCCGGGTGGACGGCCTGCGCGCCCAGGTGGAGGAGGCCGGGTTCACCGTTGACACCACCCGCCGCCTCACGCCGGGCGAACCCCTGATGGCGATGGTCGCCACCGCCTCCTGATCGCCGCTGACCGGATGTCGCTGGCGGGGCGAACGTCCCCAGCGACCGTCAGGACTCGAGGACGACCACCGCGGAGGCGATGCCGGCGTCGTGGGAGAGCGAGACGTGGATCGTCCGGGTGTGCAGCGCCTCGGCCCGCGCCTGCACGGAGCCGCGGATCTCGAACTGCGGGTTGCCCGAGGCCTCGTTGACGATCTCCGCGTCGAGCCAGGCCATCCCGGTGGGCGCGCCGAGCGCCTTCGCCAGCGCCTCCTTGGCCGCGAACCGCGCCGCGAGCGACGCCGCCGGCCGGGCGCGCTCGGTCTCGGTGAAGAGGCGCTCGCGCATCGCGGGGGTGCGCTCGAGCGACTCCTCGAAGCGGCCGATGTCGACCACGTCGATGCCCACGCCGATGATCATGGCGCTACTCGACGGTGACGGACTTGGCGAGGTTGCGCGGCTGGTCCACGTCGTGGCCCATCAGCGTCGCCAGCTCGCAGGCGAAGAGCTGCAGGGGCACCGTCGCCACCATCGGCTGCAGCAGCGTCGGCACCTTCGGCAGCCGGATGAACACGTCGGCGTACGGCTCGACGGTGTCGTCGTCCTCCTCGGCCAGCACGATCGTGCGCGCACCCCGGGCCCGCACCTCCTGGATGCCGCTGACCATCTTGTCGTGCAGGAAGTCCCGTCCGCGCGGGGGCACCACGCAGAACACCGGGAGGCCCTCCTCCACGAGCGCGATCGGGCCGTGCTTGAGCTCGCCGGCGGCGAAGCCCTCGGCGTGGATGTAGGCGAGCTCCTTCAGCTTCAGCGCCCCCTCGAGCGCGACCGGGAACCCCGCGTGCCGGCCCAGGAACAGCACCGACTTCGTCGCGGCCAGCTCCTCGGCCAGCTCGTGCACCGGACCGGCGTCGTCGAGCATCCTCTGGACGTGCGCGGGCATCTTGTCCAGCTCCGCGACGATCCCGGCGATCTCGTCGCCGAACTTGGTGCCCCGGACCTGCGCGAGGTAGAGCGCCAGCAGGTAGCAGGCCACCAGCTGGGTCATGAAGCCCTTGGTGGAGGCCACGCCGATCTCGGGGCCGGCGTGGGTGTAGATCACGGCGTCGGACTCGCGCGGGATCGTGGAGCCGTTGGTGTTGCAGATCGCCAGCACCTTGGAGCGCTGCTCCCGCGCGTGCCGGATCGCCATCAGCGTGTCGGCGGTCTCCCCCGACTGGCTGACGGCGACGACCAGCGTGTGCCGGGTCAGGATCGGGTCGCGGTAGCGGAACTCGTGCGCCAGCTCCACCTCGCACGGGATGCGGGTCCAGTGCTCGATGGCGTACTTGGCGACCAGCCCCGCGTAGAACGCCGTGCCGCAGGCGACGATGATGATCTTGTCGACCTCGCGGAGCTCGTCCTCGCTGATCCGGATCTCGTCGAGCTGCAGCGCACCGGCGGCGTCGTGCCGGCCCAGCAGCGAGTCGGCGATCGCGTGCGGCTGCTCGTGGATCTCCTTGCGCATGAACCAGTCGTAGCCGCCCTTCTCCGCGGCCGAGAGGTCCCAGTCGACGTGGTAGGGCTTGGCGTCCGCCTCGTTGCCCTCGAAGTCGGTGACCTCCACGCCCTCGCGGGTGATGGTGACGACCTGGTCCTGGCCGAGCTCGAGCGCGTCACGGGTGTGCTCGATGAAGGCGGCCACGTCGGAGGCGAGGAAGTTCTCGCCGTCGCCGAGGCCGACCACCAGCGGCGAGTTGCGGCGGGCTGCGACCACCCGCGTGGGGTCGGCGGCGTCGACCGCGACCAGCGTGAACGCGCCCTCGAGGCGGCGGCAGACGCTCTGCATGGCAGTGGTGAGGCTCTCGCCGCCGGCCACCGCAGCCTCGAGCAGGTGGGCGGCGATCTCGGTGTCGGTCTCGGAGCGCAGGTCGTGCCCGGCCAGCTCGAGCTCGGCGCGGAGCACCGCGAAGTTCTCGATGATGCCGTTGTGCACCAGGGCGACCCGGGAGTCCTGGCCGGCGTGCGGGTGCGCGTTGACGTCGTTGGGCGCGCCGTGGGTGGCCCAGCGGGTGTGCCCGATCCCGGTGCTGGACTCGGGGAGCGGGTCGTCGGCCAGCGCCTTGTCGAGGTTCGCGATCTTGCCGGCCCGCTTCCGCGACGCCAGCCGGCCGTCGACGACCAGGGCCACGCCCGCCGAGTCGTAGCCGCGGTACTCGAGGCGGCGCAGACCCTCCACCACGACCTTCTCGGCCTGCTTGGGTCCGACGTACCCGACGATTCCACACATGCGCGCAATCCTACGGCGGGGGCGCGCCCGGGTCGGCGCCGGTCGACCGGCAGAATGCCGGGCATGTCTCCAGGGCAGGGCGGCGAGCGCGACCCAGGACCGTACGTCGAGCTCGACCGCGACGCGTGGGCGTCCCTGGCGACCGCCAACGAGCAGCCGCTGACACCCGCCGAGATCGACCGGGTGCGCGGTCTCGGTGACGAGCTCGACCTCGACGAGGTCCAGCAGGTCTACCTGCCGCTGTCCCGGCTGCTGTCGCTGTACGTCGAGGCGGCCGGTGCGCTGCACCGCGCCCAGGAGGACTTCCTGCGGCGGCCGGTGCCACCGCGCACGCCGTTCGTCATCGGCCTCGCCGGCTCCGTTGCGGTCGGCAAGTCGACGACCGCGCGCGTGCTCCAGCAGATGCTCGCGCACTGGCCCGCGCACCCCTCGGTGGCGCTGGTCACCACCGACGGCTTCCTCTACCCCAACGCCGAGCTGGAGCGACGCGGCATCCTCGGGCGGAAGGGCTTCCCGGAGACCTACGACCGCAAGGCGCTGCTCCGCTTCGTGATGGACATCAAGTCCGGCAAGGACGAGGTGGAGGCGCCGACGTACTCCCACCTGGTCTACGACGTGGTGCCCGAGGAGAAGGTGGTGGTCACCAGCCCGGACATCGTGATCGTCGAGGGGCTCAACGTGCTCCAGCCCGCCCGCGTGCGCGAGGACGGCAGCACCGGCCTGGCGATCAGCGACTTCTTCGACTTCTCCGTCTACGTCGACGCGGCGGCCGGTGACATCCGCCGCTGGTACGTCGACCGCTTCCTGCGGCTGCGGGAGACGGCGTTCCGCAACCCCGCCTCGTACTTCGCGAAGTACGGCCACCTCACCGAGGACGACGCGGTGGCCCAGGCGCACAAGATCTGGGACACCGTCAACGGCCCGAACCTGAAGCAGAACGTGCAGCCCACCCGCAGCCGCGCGACGCTGGTGCTGCGCAAGGCGCCCGACCACTCCGTGCGCTTCGTGCGCCTGCGCAAGGTGTGACGCAGGCGCACGAAAATGCCGCGCCCGCGGGGCCGGTTCCGTGCTGGGATGGGGCCATGCAGACACGACCGCTGGACCCGCACGACGACGGCCAGATGCGCCGGTTCCACGAGATCCTCTGGCGCGCCGAGAAGGAGGACGGCCGTCCCTGGAACCCGATGTGGACCTACCGCGACCTCCTGGGCATGTTCCGGACCGAGACCAGCGAGAGGCGCAACGTCGGCCTCGCCACCTGGGACGGCGACCGGATGGTCGGCGCCGGCTTCGTGATGATGTCGAAGCTCGACAACCTCGACACGGCGTGGGCCTTCGCGGCCGTGGAGCCCGAGCTGCGAGGCCGTGGCATCGGGGCTCAGGTCGTCGAGGGCATCGTCGAGACGGCGCGGGCGGAAGGACGCACCCAGCTGCTGGGCGGGGCCGGCATCCCGTTCGAGGAGCGGGAGTCGTCCCCGATCCTGGCGTGGGCCGAGCGGCTCGGCTTCACGCTGGCCAACACGGAGATCCAGCGCAACCTCGAGCTGCCGGTGCCCGCGGAGCTCCTCGACGAGGTGGAGGCCGAGGCCCGGGCCAAGCGTGGCGACTACGAGATCAGGTCGTACGTCGGTCGGCTTCCCGACGAGCTGCTGCCGTCGTTCTGCGAGCTCGCCAACATCTTCGTGCTCGAAGCGCCGATGGGTGACGTGGACGTCGAGGCCGGCGCCTCCACGCCCGAGACCGTCCGCGAGCAGTACGACCTGAACGACGAGATGGGCCGCACCATGTACTCCACGGTCGCCGTGCTCGACGGCCGGGTCGTGGCCCACTCCGATCTCGGCGTGGCGGAGGGCGACGACGAGGCACACCAGTGGGGCACGCTCGTCCACCCCGACCACCGCGGCCACCGGCTGGGCGCCGCCACCAAGGTGGCCAACATCCGGCTGCTGCAGAAGGGCGAGCCGCACGTGAAGCGCATCATCACGACCAACGCCGAGACCAACGCCTGGATGGTGGCGATCAACGACCGTCTCGGCTTCGTGCCGGTCGCCGTGGCGCCGACGCTCAAGCGCCTGCTCTGAGGCCACGCCCGCCCCCCGGGGCCCGTCGGCCGGCATGAGGGAGGATGGCACCTCGTGAGCACCCTGGAGATCCTGCACTGGAACGACGTCCACGGCCGCTGGGACGGGCTGGCCCGGATGAGCGCCCGGGCGCGCGCGATCCGCGAGAGCGCCGGGCACCCGGTGCTGCTGATGGACGGCGGTGACGTCGAGGAGGACAGCGTCCCGCTGTCCGCGCTCAGCCGCGGGGTCGCCGGGTGGCGGCTGCTGGGCGCCGCCGGTGTGGACGCGGCAGTCGCCGGCAACGGCGGGCTGCTGCGCTACGGGCCGGCGCTGCTGCCGCGCTACGCCGAGGCGCTCGGATCGGCCCCGCTCGTGTGCGACGTCGAGACGCAGGACGGCCGCGTCCCGGACGGGGCGGCGCCCTCCAGCCTGCTGCGTGCCGGCGACCTGCTGGTCGGCGTCATCGGGATCACCGACTACTACCACCAGTACGACATGTTCGGGCTGCGCGAGAGGGGCCGGGTCACCGCCGTGCGGGGGGAGGCGGCCCGGCTCCGCGACGCGGGCGCCGACGTGGTCGTGGTGCTCAGCCACGCGGGCATCAACCACGACCGAGGGCTGAGCTGGTCGGTGCGCGACAAGGTGGACCTCATCGTCGGCGGGCACACCCACGACGTGCTCGGCGAGGGCGACCGCGACCAGGGCGTGCCGATCGCCCAGGCCGGCTGCTACGGCGAGCACCTGGGACGCGTCGTCCTGGAGGTCCGCCCCGGCGGGGCACGGGTCGTCTCGATGACGCTGGAGAGCGTCGGCGAGGACCACCCGGCCGACCCGAAGGTGCTCGACGCCCGGGCGGCCGCCGAGCGGGACGTCGAGGAGTGGCTGGACGAGCCGGTGGGGCACCTGGCCGATCCCGCGCCCCACGAGCCGCTCGGGGCGAGCGCCTCGGCCCGCCTCGTCTGCGAGGCGCTGCTGGCCCACCGGCCGGCCGACCTGGCCGTCCTCATCGCCGCGCACTGCACCGGCGGTCTGCCCGGCGGCACGGTGCGCCGGCGGGACGTCTGGACCGCGACGAGCTCCCCCGGCAACCCGGCGTCGGCGACCCTGTCGGGCGCCGAGCTGCGCTCGATGCTGGAGGTCGGGCTCTCGGACGAGTACGCCGCCCGGACGCCACGCAGCTTCCGCGGCCGGACGCTCGGGCGCCTGCAGATGGCCGGGGTCACGGTCGACGGCGACCGGGTGCTGGTGGCCGGTCGGCCGCTGCGCGACGACGCCGTCTACCGGGTCACCTCCTCCGACCTGGAGCTCGCCGTCTACGGCGGCCTGGTCCCGCGGGAGCCGCGCGACGTCGAGCACGACAGCTCCGTGATCCTCCCGGAGGTGCTGGAGGCCTACCTGCGCACGCGGGTCACGACAGCCGGCGGTGCAGGCTCACGTGACGCTCCACCGGGCGGAAGCCCAGCGTCTCGTTGATGCCGACCATCTGGTCGTTGACCTCCGCGTTCATCGTGTGGACGCGGGTGCGGTCGGGCGCCTCGCGCTGCACCCACTCCAGGTTGGCGACCTTGACGGCCATGCCCAGCCGGTGCCCGCGGTGGTCCCGGTGCACCAGTGTGCCCCACTGGTAGACGGTGCCGGGGTCGAACGAGGGGACGACCAGCTCGCTGTAGGCGACAACGGCACCGTCCGCGTCGACCGCGACGGTGGTGTACTTCGTGCGGCCGGCAGCCGCGAAGACGGCCTCGTCGGCCCGGATCCGCTCGACGTCGAGCACCTCCTGCTCCAGCGTGACCTCACCGGAGGGCGCCTCGACCATCAGCGAGCCGATCAGCTCCCCGAGCTCCTCGACGATGTCGTCGGGCACCGGGCCGGCGAACTGCCGCAGCGTGTAGCCGGTGTGATGGGCGGCGGCGGCCGCGGCCAGGTCGGCCAGGCGGTCGGCGTCGACCGGGAGCGGCAGGACCCGCACGACGTCGCACATGTCGAAGCCCCAGCCTCGGGCGTAGGCGAAGTCCGGGTCCGGGCATCCGACGCCGTCCTCGCGCGCCTCGAAGGGCACGTACGCCTCCGAGAGGAGGGTGGTCCGTCCGGCCGCGGCGGCGGCGGCCACGACGTGGTCGAGCATCGCCGACCCGTGCCCTCGTCGTCGCCGGTCGGGATGGGTCCAGACGCGCACCATGCCCAGGTCGAGGTTGTCCTTGAGCGGCAGCCAGAGCAGTCCGCAGGAGACGACCTCCCCGTCCACCTCCCCGGTCCACGCCTCGAGGCGCTCGCCCGTCCGCACGCCGGTCAGGTCCGCGCGCATCTCCTCCACCAGCCAGGGGGCGGCGTGGTCGCGGCCGAACACCTCGGCGGCGAAGTAGGTCGCGTGGTAGCTCTCGAGCGCACCGGGGACCGCCGGGTCGAGGGGCCTGATCTCCATCAGGCGCGGCCGGCCGCGAGGTCCTTCTGGACCTCGACGCAGCGCTCGACCTCGCGGTAGCCGAGCCGGTCGTTGACGGCGTTCATCGCCACGTTCACGCCGGCGTTGCCGGTGAGCAGCACCCGGCAGTCGGGGAAGGTGCGGCGCAGCTGCCGCTGGTTGGCGACCTTCATCGCCAGCCCGAGGGCGTGGCCCCGATGCTCCGGCAGCACCAGGGTGCCGCTCTGGAAGCCCCGGTGGGTGGCGTGCTCGCTCACCACGAGCTCGGTGAGGCCGACCATCTCGCCCGGTCCCCCGGTCGGGCCGGGGGCGACGGCGGCCACCGCCAGCACGTGACGTCCCACCTCCCGTGACTGCTTCTCCAGGCCGCGCACCCGCTCCTCGTCCCAGACCTCGCGCTCGAGGTCCATGTCCCCGGTGGGGGCCTCCTCGTTGAACGCCTCGTTGAGGTGGATGTAGCCGGCGAGCAGCTCGTCGGGGACCTCGCGGGCCCAGGCCACCAGGCGGTAGTCGCGCATCCGCGGGCCGGTCTCCTCCTCGATCGCCGACCAGGTGGGCTCGGACTCGACGACGTCGACGACCTTGATGCCGTCCTCCAGCGCGTCGACGTAGCCGTGGTGGTGCGCGAAGCGCAGCGCCGGGCTGTCCTCTCCGAGCGGCGCGTAGGCGTCGCCCATGGCGACCCGCCGCCCGGACTCACGCAGCCGGTCCTCGGCGCGCGCGAGCAGCGCGGACCCGATGCCGCGCCGCTGGTGCGCGGGGTGCACGTGCACGCCGAGGAAGGCCAGGTGGAGGTTGTCGCGAAGCGGCAGCTGGATCGACGCCGAGCCCACCGTCACACCGTCCTCGTAGGCGGCGAGCATCTCGGTCGCGGTGTCCGGCCGCGGAGTCACGTAGGAGATCCGGGCGGCCTCCCAGGGGGGCCACCAGTCCAGCGGGCGCACCGCGTTGTCGGCGGCCTTGCCCACCTCCCAGAACGCGCGCAGCGCGGCCTGGTCGGAGCGGTCGACGTCGCGGATGTCCACGACGGCGAGCCTAGGCCCCCGGGGCGGTCACCGCACCGTCTTTGCCTGGTGGTTCAGAGCGCGAGTCGGTCGCGCACGACCTCGGCCAGGCGCTCCGCCACCCGCTCGGCCTGCCCCGCGGTCTCGGCCTCGACCATCACCCGCACCAGCGGCTCGGTCCCGGACGGGCGCAGCAGCACTCGACCGGTGTCGCCGAGCTCGGCCTCGGCCTCGGCGACGGCGGCGGCGAGCAGGGGGTCGTCGTCGGCCCGCGCCTTGTCCACGTCGGGCACGTTCACGAGGACCTGGGGCAGGCGCGTCATCACGCCGGCCAGCTCCGCGAGCGGGGCGTTCCGCTCCGCCATCCGCGAGAGCACCTGCAGCGCGGTGAGGATCCCGTCGCCGGTGGTGGCGTGGTTGCTCATGATCACGTGCCCGGACTGCTCGCCGCCGAGGGAGTAGCCCACGGCGTTCATGGCCTCCAGCACGTAGCGGTCGCCGACCTTGGTCTGGCGGACCCCGATGCCGTTGGCCCGCATCGCCTGGACGAACCCGAGGTTGCTCATCACCGTGACCACCACGGTGTCCTTGACGAGCGTCCCGGCGTCGCGCATGGCCAGGGCCAGCACGGCGAGGAGCTGGTCGCCGTCGACGACGTTGCCGACCGCGTCGACCGCCAGGCAGCGGTCCGCGTCGCCGTCGAGCGCGAAGCCGACGTCGGCGCCGTGCCGGGTCACCGCCTCCTGCAACGGGCCCAGATGGGTCGAGCCGCAGCCGTCGTTGATGTTCAGCCCGTCGGGGGCGTCGTTGATGGCGATGACCTCGGCGCCCGCCTCGGCGAGCGCCAGCGGGCCGGCGACCGAGGCGGCGCCGTGCGCGCAGTCGAGCACGACACGGAGCCCGTCGAGGGGCCGGGCCACGGCGGAGACGAGGTGCCGCGCGTAGTCGGTCACGGCGGCGTCGTACGTCTGGACCCTGCCGACCGCTCCCCCGGTGGGCCGCTTCCACGGCTCGCGGAGCCGGTTCTCGATCGCGGTCTCGATGGCGTCGTCCAGCTTGACGCCGCCACGGGAGAGGAACTTGATGCCGTTGTCGGGCATCGGGTTGTGGCTGGCGGAGATCATCACGCCCAGGTCGGCGTCGAGGGCGGCGGTCAGGTGCGCGACGCCGGGCGTGGGCAGCACCCCGAGCAGGAGCACGTCGACCCCGGCGGACGCGAGGCCGGCGACGACCGCGGCCTCCAGGAACTGTCCGGAGATGCGCGTGTCGCGGCCGACGACGGCGCGAGGCCGGTGCCCGTCCGCGTGGTGGAAGGCACCGGCCTCGGCGAGGACGTGCGCTGCGGCGACGGAGAGGTCGAGCGTGAGCTCAGCGGTCAGCTGACCGTTGGCGACGCCGCGGACCCCGTCCGTGCCGAAGATGCGACCCATGCCCAGGAGACCCGGGTCCGGATCAGCGCTTGCTGTACTGCGGCGCCTTGCGGGCCTTCTTGAGCCCGGCCTTCTTGCGCTCGATGACGCGCGGGTCGCGGGTCAGCAGACCGGCCTTCTTCAGCGAGGGGCGGTTGGCCTCCACGTCGATGGCGTTGAGCGCCCGGGCCACGCCGAGACGCAGGGCGCCGGCCTGACCGGTGATGCCGCCGCCGTGGATGCGGGCGATGACGTCGAAGCGGCCCACCAGGTCGGTGTTCACGAAGGGCTCGTTGACGACCTGCTGGTGCAGCTTGTTCGGGAAGTAGGAGTCCAGGGCGCGACCGTTGACGGTCCACTGGCCGGTGCCGGGCACCAGGCGCACGCGCGCCACGGCCTCCTTGCGGCGGCCGGTCGCCTGCGCCGGTGCGATCGTGGCCGGGCGGGCCGGAGCGTCCTCGGACGGGGCGCTCTCGGAGCTGTAGGCGACGCCCTGCTCGTTGGCCTCGAAGGTCTCCTCGGCCTCGGTGCCTGCCTCGACGGTGCCGGTGGATTCAGTCACTGATGATCCTTGCTCGTTGTGTGTGGTGCGTCGACTACTGGGAGATCTGGGTGATCTCGAACGGCTGGGCCTTCTGGGCCTGGTGCGGGTGGTTGGGGCCCGCGTAGACCTTCAGCTTCTTCAGCATCTGGCGGCCGAGACGGTTCTTCGGGAGCATCCCCCAGACCGCCTTCTCGATCGCCCGGCGCGGGTCCTTCTCGAGGAGCTCGCCGAACGGCGTGGCCGACAGGCCGCCCGGGTAGCCCGAGTGCCGGTAGGCCATCTTGGAGACCTTCTTGTCCCCGGAGAGGGCGACCTTCTCGGCGTTGACGATGATGACGAAGTCACCGCCGTCGACGTGCGGGGCGAACGTCGGCTTGTGCTTGCCGCGAAGCAGCGTCGCGGTCTGGACGGCGAGGCGTCCGAGCACCACGTCGGTGGCGTCGATGACGTGCCACTCGCGCTGGATGTCAGCGGGCTTCGGGCTGTACGTACGCACGGTCATTGCCTATCGATCGAGATCGGTTTGTCGGTGGCGGTCCACTCGCGTGGACCCGGCGTCACACGTGCCGGGACCCCGGTCGGACACCAGGGATCGCACGGGAGCAGCCGCGACCGTCGAGAATACCGGCGCGCCGCGTGGAAGGTCAAAACGGGCCGTCCCCTGCGGCAGCCCCGCCGCACCCGGCCGACGCCGCCCCCGCCTGCCCGGGGGTCGCCCGCGCACCACTTCGTGGACACCCTCGTTTCACGTTCCGGGCACCCCGGGCATAAGTTAGCAAGGAAGTTCAACCCCAATCGACAGTCACCGACAGACCGAGTCACCCGGCTCGCACCCCCCACCCGGGGCGCACCGAGAGCCGGGTCCACAAGTGCGAGGAGACCTCGTGACCGACAGCACGGCCACCGCCGCCAGCGTCGACGGCGCCCAGGACAACCAGAGCCTGACCGTTCGCGACAACCGGACGGGCGCGGAGTACGACGTCCCGATCGCCGACGGCACGGTCAAGGCGGCCGACATCGGCAAGATCCGCACCGACGAGGACAGCCCGGGGCTCGCGGTCTACGACCCCGGCTTCGTCAACACCGCCTCGTGCCGGTCGGCCGTCACGTTCATCGACGGCGACAAGGGGATCCTCGAGTACCGCGGCTACCCCATCGAGCAGCTCGCCGAGAAGTCCAACTTCCTCGAGGTCGCCTACCTGCTGATCCACGGCGACCTGCCCTCCAAGGAGCAGTACGACGCCTGGGAGCACGAGATCACCTACCACACGTTCGTGCACGAGAACGTGAAGGGCTTCATGGAGGGCTTCCGCTACGACGCCCACCCGATGGGCATGCTGATGGCCTCCGTCGGGGCGCTCTCCACCTTCTACCCGGAGTCGCGCAACATCGCCGACGCCGACAACCGGCACATGCAGATCGTCCGGATGATCGCGAAGATGCCGACGCTCGGCGCCTGGGCGTTCCGCAACGCGCAGGGCAAGCCGTACGTCTACCCGGACAACGAGCTCAGCTACACCGAGAACTTCCTCGCGATGCTGTTCAAGATGAGCGAGAAGAAGTTCGAGGCCGACGAGCGGCTGGTCCGGGCCCTCGACGTGCTGTTCATCCTGCACGCCGACCACGAGCAGAACTGCTCGACCAACGCGGTCCGCTCGGTCGGCTCCAGCCAGGTGGACCCCTACTCGGCCGTCGCCGCCGGCGTCGCCGCGCTCTACGGTCCGCTGCACGGTGGCGCCAACGAGGCGGTGCTGCGGATGCTGCGCCGGATCGGCTCGGTCGAGAACGTCCCCTCGTTCATCGACGGCGTCAAGAACGGCAACGAGCGGCTGATGGGCTTCGGCCACCGCGTCTACAAGAACTACGACCCGCGGGCGAAGATCATCAAGAAGGCCTGCGACGACGTCTTCGAGGTCACCGGCATCAACCCGCTGCTGCGGATCGCGCAGGAGCTGGAGAAGATCGCGCTCGAGGACGAGTACTTCGTCAGCCGGAAGCTCTACCCCAACGTGGACTTCTACAGCGGCCTGATCTACGAGGCGTTCCAGTTCCCGCCCGAGATGTTCACTGTGCTGTTCGCGATCGGCCGGACCCCCGGCTGGCTCGCCCAGTGGCTCGAGCTGGTGCAGGACAAGGAGCAGAAGATCGCTCGCCCGAAGCAGATCTACACCGGCGACCGGGGCCTCGACTTCGTCCCCGCCGCCGAGCGCTGGAAGTAGCCGACCCGCGCACATCACGCGCCGTCCTCCTCCGGGAGGGCGGCGCGTCTGCGTTCGGGGGCGGGCCAATTCACTGGGTACCCAGTGAATTGGCCCCTCCCCACGGTGAACTCCGCGTGGGAAGGGGCAGATCGCCGTGGGCAGCGGGCCTGCTGCGGGCCGCAACCGGCACGGCGACGCCCCCACGGTGACTCACCGTGGGGGCGTCGTTCCGCGCACCCGCTAGGGACGCGGGTCCGGCCGGGACGTCACCGGCGGCGCTTGGCCGCCGCCTTCGTGGACACGACCGGCCCGAACACCTGCAGCTCGGCGATCCGCACCTGGCTGTACGGCGGCGTCGAGCACCGCCCGGTCGGGCGGGTCTCCGTGGTGTCGCAGTCGGGGTCTGAACACCGGGTCGTTCTTCGGGTTGGCTCCCCCTGGTAGTCTGGTCTTGCCGGTGCACTGGTTGTCCCGCACGGATAGCCGCACGTGCGTCGCCACGCGTCGGTGACGTCGAACGACCGCAGCGAGAGCTCCGACACGGCGGGCCGCGGACGCACGGCCGGGAAGGCGTCGTCCGCACTGCGGTAGACGATGTCGTAGCTCGGCCTCGTCCTCGTCGCAGGTCGGCGGTGGTGGCGTTGCAGGACAGGATGTCGAACGAGCGCAGCGCCGAGAAGCGGCTCTGGCTGCCGGAGTCTGGGGGGTGGTCGGCCGCAGCGCGGCGCTGACCTGCACCTCGGATGTCGACGGACGTCTCGGCGACCAGGTCGACCGTCACCCGACGGCCCTCGACCTGACGACCCTCCGTCAGCGGCATGGCGGCCCGTGCCGGCGGCGGTGAGCGAGGCCCAGTTGCGTCGACTCGGTGTCGTCGATCAGCGCGTCGAGTCGCTCACCGTCACCGGTCGCGATGGCGCCGTTGGCGCCGGAGGCGAGGTTGAATCGCAGCGGGACTCGAGGGTCACCGCCCGGCGAGCAGGGTGCCGGTGAACCGGAACGCGCCGTAGCCGGGCGCCTGGGCGATGAAGTCGTACGTGCCGGGACGAACTGTCGGTGTCGTCGATGCCCGTGGCGCGACGGTGTCGGCGACCGGCGTCGACGCGCTTCGTAGTCACCCACGAAGACCTCGAGGTCCGTCGGCCGCACCGACGCGCCGACGTCGGTCGCGGCGAAGGTCACCGTCGCCTCGTCGTCGGCCACCGGGGAGATCCAGCCGGGCGCGGGTCGCCGTCGCCGTCGCTGGTAGTGCTCGCGGTCTCGCCGAGGCCACGGACGGCGAAGCCCGTCCCAGAGCTCGACCTGGTTGGCGCCACCGAAGCGGAGCAGGTCGCCGGCCAGCATCGCGTCGCGCGAGTCGACCATCGTCGAGCCGAGGTCGACTGGAGCAGCAGGCCGTCGAACATGGTCTGCGCCCACCGCCGGTTGCCCGGGCAGGTCGGCGGCCACGCGCTCGCCCTCGCGCAGCGCCGCTGGAGGCTCGTCGTCCGACGGGAACAGACGCCGTCGTACTTGGCGTTCAGCCCTCGCGATCGAGTGGTTCGTGGCGCTCCAGATCTCACCGGGCGCGTGCGGGGACTGTCGTGCCGCTCCGTCGTACTGCAGGCCGCTGTAGTTCAGCGGGCTGTCGTCCATCGAGAAGTTGCGGATGCCCGGTCCGTTGTTGCTCGACTGACGTACGGCGCCAGCGCCAGCGGGTCGGCACCCGGGCCGGTGCTGATCCCGTTACCGCGGAAGTACTCGGCGAAGATCGAGGTCCGACCAGGACTCGGTCTGGCCCTGGGTGCCGCCGGTGCCGGCGTCGGGTCGGCGATCATGCGGTTGCTGATCGCGTGGCCGTACTCGTGCGCGACGACCGCCATGTCGTAGGCACCGTCGGTGCAGGCGGCGTAGAACGCACCCGCCAGCGGCTGCCAGAGGTACTGGTTGGTGATCGGGGCGATGCCGTCGCGCAGCGTGATCTGGTTGGCGTTGTCACGGCCGTTGACGGTGCGGCGACCGGCCTGGGCGTTGCCGACCTCCGGGTCGTTCTCCAGGGTCGGGATCGGTGTTGCCGAAGTTGCTCTTCTGCAGGTTGCAGTTCCGCTCGGTGAGGCCGAGGAAGTAGCGACCAGTCGTGCATGCGGTTGTGCATGACGAACAGGTTCGCCACGGACGCGGATCGTCGTTGGTGTCGCCGACCCGGCTGCGTCGCCACCGAAGTTCGCCGGGTCGCAGCTGCTGTCGAACCAGGTGTTCTTCCAGGCGTAGTCGTAGTGGCGTGTCCGGGCTCACCGGACGGTGGACAGGCCGTGTCCGGGGCGGCGAAGTTCACCTCGGAGATCGAGGTCGAGGCGTTGGTGCCGTCGGTGGTGAAGGTGGCCAGGCTGGGCACCTGGACGTCCCACGGCACCCGGGACGCGTCGTTCATCTGCTCCGCGTCGCACTGAGCGCCGTCGGCGACCCAGCACCACATCTGGCGGGTGTCGGCGTCCGGGGGTCCGAGTCGGTGAAGTTCGGGTTGGCGGGGAACACCCGCCAGCGCGGCATCGAGCCGCCCGCGTCGGCCGCGGCGCTGGCCGCGAACATGCCGGTGTAGCCGATCGACCCGGCGGCCGGGGTGAACTCGCAGACCTCGACGCTGTAGTCGCCGGCCGGGACGCCGCCGTCGGGCGCGTAGGTGAGCGCCTCGGGGCTGGTCAGCAGGTCCTGCGAGGCGACCGGGCTCGTCTCGCCGGCCCGGTAGAGGTTGACGGTGATGTCGTCGTCGAGGCCGTTGGGCGTGGTGGTGGCCACCGTGACGGTGATCTGGCCCTGCCCGTCCTCGACGGCGTAGGGGCCGTGCCGCCCGTCCTGCGGGGTGCAGGCGCCGGCGTCGTCGGTGCTGCCGGTGAACGGCTCGCCGGACGGCGCCGCGGCGGCGACGGAGGTCGTCGACGGGGTGCCCGCTCCCTGGGCGAGGTGGTCGACCCGGTTGTCGCGCAGCAGGACCTTGCCGGTCTCGGCGTCGACGAAGCTGATGAACGCCGCGGGGTGGCCGAAGTGCTCTCGGTCGTCGTGGTCGGCCTTGAGCAGCGTGGTCTCCCACACCAGCCGGACCCCGTCGGTCGGGGTCGGCAGCGCCATCAGGCGGGCCCGCTGCACGTCGCGCACCAGCGACGAGGAGAACGTCGTCCACGGGCCGTCGGCCTCGACAGCCGTCAGGTTGCCGACGTCGAGGCCGGCGTCGTCGGCGGCCGCCTTGATCGCGGCGACCGGGCCGAGCGACCGCGTGCCGCTGACGGTCTCGTCACCGGTGAGCGAGGACGACACCCACCCGACGCGGCCGTCCTGCTGCACGCCGACGGTGAGCGTCCCGTCCCAGGCCGCGTCGAGGTCGCCGAACGTCTGCCGGAACATGACGACGTGGGCCACGTCCGGGTCGGCCGCGGCCTTGCCGTCGCGGACCCGCGCGAGGTCGGGGCTGTCGTAGAGCGGCGTGTCACGCACGACCTCGAGGGCCGCGACGCCGTCGTCGCTGAGCCGGAACAGGTCGCGGTGGTCGGCGACGAAGGCGCGCGCGACCTCGGTGGCGCTGCCGGACCGGGCCGGCGACAGGTACCCGTCGGCGTTGAACAGCACCCGCGGGGTGCCGAACTCGTTCCACCGGGCCACGGTCGCCCCGAGGCCGTCGGCGGTCGCTCGCTGGGCGGCGGTGGGCTGCACCCGGCCGGTGCGGGCGTCCTTGCTGGGGACGCGGTCACCGCCCTCCCCCTGGAAGGAGAAGCCGGGGCTGGGGGTTTGGGGCTGGCCGACCGCGGGGAGAACCCCCGCGAGCATGGCGCCGAGGGCGAGGGAGACGAGGAGAGCCGACCTCCGCCGCCTCACGTTCCCGAGATGTGATCGCACGTGCTGCCTCCTGGCCGGCGGATCGCGCCGACTCTCGGCCGCCGACCGGGTGGGCCGACGGGTTGACCGGATGGACGCAGTGACCCGGGTGGACCCGAGACACGACAGAGGCTCAACGAGCAAACGTGACCCGGGTTACACCTGGGTTTCGGGGGGAACCGGCGGCGGCGCTCGAGGGCCGGGTCAGCGGGCCCGCTGCACGCGCCCCTCGTCCCAGACCGGGCCGTCGGACTCGTAGACGGAGCCGTCCGCGCCGTACACGAGGAACCGGTCGAAGCCCCGGGCGAACCACCGGTCGTGCGTCACGGCGAGCACGGTGCCCTCGAAGGCCTCGAGCCCCTCCTCGAGCGCCTCGGCGGACTCGACGTCGAGGTTGTCGGTCGGCTCGTCGAGCAGCAGCAGGGTGGCGCCGCTGAGCTCGAGCAGCAGGATCTGGAAACGGGCCTGCTGGCCGCCGGACAGCGACTCGAAGCGCTGCTCGGCGGCGTGCGCGAGCTCGTAGCGGTCGAGGGCCCGGGAGGCCGGCTCGCGGGCCATGCCGTCCCGGTGCTCGTCACCGCGGTGCAGGATCTCCAGCAGGGTGCGTCCGAGCAGCTCGGGGTGCTCGTGGGTCTGCACGAACCAGCCGGGGCGCACCCGGGCACCGAGCCGGGCCCGCCCCGTGTGGTCGACCGGCTCGATCGGCACGTCCCCGACCGGCCGGTGCTCGACGTCCGGGTCGGTGCCGCCGCCGGCCAGCAGCCGCAGGAAGTGCGACTTGCCGGAACCGTTGGAGCCGAGCACGGCGACCCGCTCGCCGTACCAGACCTCGAGGTCGAACGGCCTCATCAGACCGGTCAGCTCGAGGTCCTCGCAGACGACGGCGCGCTTGCCGGTGCGGCCGCCCCGGAGCCGCATCGTCACCTGCTGCTCGCGCGGCTGGGCGGTCGGCGGGCCGGCCTCCTCGAACCTCCGCAGCCGGGTCTGCGCCGCCTGGTAGCGGGAGGCCATGTCGGAGTTGTAGGCGGCCTTCTGCTTGTACATCAGCATCTGGGCGCGCAGCTTGGCGTGCTCCTCGTCCCAGCGCCTGCGCAGCTCCTCGAAGCGCGCGAAGCGTGCCCGGCGGGCGTCGTGGTACGACGCGAAGCCGCCCGGGTGCGTCCACACCGTGTTGCCCGGCGGCGCCGAGCTCGACGGTCACGACCCGGGTCGCGGTGTTGGCGAGCAGCTCCCGGTCGTGGCTGATGTAGAGGATGGTCTTGGCCGACTCGTTGATCCGCTGCTCGAGCCAGATCTTCCCGGGCACGTCGAGGAAGTTGTCGGGCTCGTCGAGCAGCAGCACCTCGTCGGGCCCGCGCAGCAGGAACTCCAGCACCAGCCGCTTCTGCTCGCCGCCGGACAGGGTGCGCGAGCTCGCGGTACTTCGCGCGGTCGTAGGGCACGCCCAGCGCGGCGGTCGTGCAGACGTCCCAGACGACCTCGATCTCGTAGCCGCCGGCGTCGGCCCACTCGGCCAGCGCGTGCGGCGTAGCGCATCTGCGTCTTCTCGTCGTCGCGTCTCCATGAGCGCCAGCTCGCAGGCCTCGACGGCCGCGGCGGCCTGCCGGACCCGCGGCGGCGAGACCGACAGCAGCAGGTCGGCCACCGTCGGCGGTCCCGCGTCGGCCGCAGGCCCGTGAGCCCTGCCGACCATCTGGCGCATCACGCCGAGCCCGCCGGAGCGGGTGACGGCGCCGGCGTGCGGCGACCAGGTCACCGGTGACGATGCGCAGCAGCGTCGTCTTGCCGGCGCCGTTGGCGCCCACCAGCGCGACCTTCGCGCCCTCCCCGACCCGGAACGACACGTCGTCGAGCAGCACCCGCCCGTCCGGCAGCTCGTAGCGCACTCCGGCGACGTCGACGTGTCCCACGGCGCCAGTGTCCCCGACAGCGACCGCTCGTCGCACCCGGATTACCGTCCGTCCCAGGTGCCGCCCGCCGCCGGCTTCGGCCGCGACGGAGGTGGGTATCCTCCCGACCGCTCAGTTCCTCGGGGACCCACGGAGGTCGGAGATGTCCAGCCAGACCCAAGCAGCAAGCCAGGCGACCGCACCGAAGTGGAGGCTGATCGGCCCCGGCCTCGTGGTCGCGGCGACCGGTGTCGGTGCCGCCGACCTGGTCGCGACCCTGGTGGCCGGCGCCCAGTACGGCTACGCCCTCCTGTGGTGCGCGATCGTCGGCTGCATCATGAAGATCGTGCTGGTGGAGGGCGCCGGACGCTACAGCCTGGCCACCGGGCGGACGATCTTCGAGGGCTGGTCGAGCCTGGGCCGCTGGACGACGTGGTACTTCGGTCCCTACATCGTGATCTGGGGGTTCGTGTACGGCGCCGCCGCCATGGCGGGCACCGGGCTCGCGCTCTACTCGCTGCTGCCCTTCCTCGGCGTCAAGGCCTGGGGCATCGTGTCCGGGCTGCTCGGCCTGGCGCTGGTGTGGTCCGGTCGCTACGGCCTGTTCGAGAAGGTCCTCAGCGTCATGGTGCTGCTCATGTTCGTCTCCATGGTCGGCGCGGCGGTCATGACGGTGCCGAACCTCCCGGACATCGTCGCCGGACTGGTGCCGGTCATCCCGGGGGGCGGTCTCCTCTATGCGCTGAGCCTGGCCGGCGGCGTCGGCGGCACGATCACGCTGGCGGCCTACGGCTACTGGCTGCGGGAGAAGGGCTGGGAGACGCCGCGCTACATGCGGGTCATGCGCATCGACAACGCCGTGGCCTACACGGTCACGGGGCTGTTCGTCGTCGCCACCCTGATCGTCGGGGCCGAGCTCCTCTACTCGGCGCAGATCGCGGTGGCGACCGGGGACGAGGGGATGCTGGACCTGTCCCGGGTGCTCACCGACCGCTACGGCGCGGCGGCGGGCACGGTGTTCCTGGTCGGGTTCTGGGCGGCCGCGATGTCGTCGCTCGTCGGCGTGTGGAACGGGGTCAGCCTGATGTTCGCCGACTTCGTGGCGCACGTGCGGGGCCTCGGCGCCGACCACCCGGACGCCCGCGGAGGAGGAAAGTACTACAGGGGCTACATCCTGTGGCTCACCCTGCCGCCGATCGTGCTGATCTTCCTCGGCCAGCCGGTGTACCTGATCCTGGCGTACGGCGTGCTGGGCGCGCTGTTCATGCCGTTCCTAGCGATCACCCTGCTGTGGCTGCTCAACACCGACCGCACCCCGCGGGAGTGGCGCAACAAGCTGCCGTCCAACGTCGCGCTGTTCCTCTGCGCGGCGGCCTTCCTGGCGCTGGCCGTCAACCAGGTCTACGTCACCGTCACCGGCCTCTAGCCCGTCGGTGTGCGTCGCGGACGGAGCCGGCGCGTAGGGTCCGTCCATGGGCGGTGACGACAGCGGGGCCGGCACGACGTACCTCCTGGTCGACGGCGAGAACATCGACGCGACCCTGGGCGCCTCGATCCTCGGCCGCCGGCCGCGACCGGAGGAGCGGCCGCGCTGGGACCGGCTGCTGGACTTCGCGCGGGAGCGCTGGGACCAGGAGCCGACCGGGCTCTTCTTCCTGGCGGCCACCACCGAGCTGCCGATGAGCTTCGTGCAGGCGCTGCTGTCGATCGGCTACCGCCCGGTCCCGCTCACCGGCGCGCCCGGCGAGAAGGTCGTCGACATCGCGATCCAGCGCACGATGGAGGCGCTGGAGGCGCGCAGCAGCGACGTCATGCTGGTCTCCAACGACGGCGACTTCACCGAGGGGGTCGAGCGGCTCCTCGACGGGCGGCGCCGGGTCGCTGTCCTCGGGTTCACCGAGTTCCGCAACAGCACCTTCACCGCCCTCGGCGGACGCGGCCTGGAGCTGCTCGACCTCGAGTACGACGCGCGCGCCTTCACCGCCCCGCTGCCCCGGGTGCGGATCATCCCGATCGACGAGTTCGACCCGCTCGACTTCCTGTAGGCCGGGTCCCGCGCTCCCCGGCCGGCTCAGCGACCGACGAGCTCAGGCGCCGCGGCCCTGCCGGCCGTTACATCGCCGGCGTTGTTGCCCGGCGCGACGATGCAGCGGTACCCGACGGTCGTGGAGGTGGCTGCCGGGGTGAAGCCCACACCGAATCCGGCCAGCTCCTGGCACTGTCATTGCCTGGTCGCTCGAGAGAAGCTCCTCGGTCCAGTTGGTCTCGTCACCGTCGCTCCTGGCGATGACCCGGTAACCCGCCGAGAGCTCGGCCACCGAGGGCAGGCGCATGCCACGGTTGACACAGGACAAGTAGGCTGCCGACCACGTCGACGCGCCTCGCTGGGGCACGTCGATGCAGACGTCACTCGCGCGGCGCGTGCCTGACGGACAGTGGAGGACCAGATCGTCGACGGTCGCGCCGCCGAGACGGTCGGCGTTGGCCGCACGGTCGGCCTGCGCCGCACGGTCGGCCTGCGCCGCACGGTCGGCCTGCGCCGCACGGTCGGCGTTCGCCGCACGGTCGGCGTGCGCCGCACGCTCGGCCTGCACCGCACGCTCGGCCTGGCTCGCCGTCAGCGCCTCCGCGGCGCGGGGCACCCGAGCCAGGGTGGACTCGTCGAGGTCGGCCCCGGTCAGCGACTCGTCCAGCACCTCTGCCCCGGTCACCGCGTCCGGGGCGATCGTCGGGTTGGGGTAGGTGCCCTCCAGATCACCGCCGGCGTCGGCCCCGGCGCCGAGAGAGGCCGCGTCGGCGCCCGCCTTGCTGTACAGCTCCACAGGCGTCTCGCCGGGCTTGCACTCGCGGCCGGAGGCGTCCGAGACCCGCCAGGTGCCGTTGTCCCTGACACACGCGTGCAGCACCTCGGCGTCGCCGACCGTGGCCCCGTAGGCGACACCTCCCGACGCGCACAAGGTCGCAACCGCGACCAGTAGGACCCCTCTGCGCGGGCTGGTCTGACCCATGACAGTTCTCCTCCCGATGCCAAGGGGAGGGTCGGTCGGCCACTCCCCCGCGACCGGGCCGGGTGCCTCCCGAGGACGATCGCAGGAGGTAAACCTACCTGGAACACATATTTGGGGTGTAAAGAGCGTTATGTCCTAATTCTCCTCCGCCCATGACCAGGCGCGCCTCGACGCCCCGCTCGACTTCCTGTAGCGGCGCGTGTCAGGCCGAGTCGGAGATCGCCCCGGCGGCCGCGGACCGCCCGGCCTCGAGCCGCGCCACCGGCACCCGGAACGGTGAGCACGACACGTAGTCGAGCCCGACCTCGTCGAAGAAGTGGATCGAGTCGGGGTCGCCGCCGTGCTCGCCGCAGACGCCGAGGTGCAGGTCGGGCCGGGCCGCCCGGCCGGCCTCGACCGCCTGGCGGACCAGCTTGCCGACGCCCTCCACGTCCAGCGACTCGAACGGGGAGACACCGAAGACGCCCTTGTCGAGGTAGGTGCCGAAGAACGACGCCTCCACGTCGTCGCGGGAGAAGCCCCACGTCATCTGGGTCAGGTCGTTGGTGCCGAACGAGAAGAACTCGGCCTCCTCGGCGATCTCGCCGGCGGCCATCACCGCCCGCGGCAGCTCGATCATGGTGCCGACCTTGAACGGCAGCTCGACGCCGGTCTCCTCCTCGACCTGCGCCGGCCACCCGGACGATGTCGGCCTTGACCAGCTCGAGCTCCTGCACGGTCGCCACGAGCGGGATCATGATCTCGGGCCGGGGGTCCCGCCCCTCGCGGATCAGCGCCGAGGCGGCCTCCAGGATCGCCCGCGCCTGCATGGCGAACAGCCCGGGGATCACGATGCCCAGCCGGACGCCGCGCAGGCCGAGCATCGGGTTCGCCTCGTGCAGCCGCTTCACCGCAGCCGAGCAGCTTGTGCGTGCTTGCTGTCGCGGTTGCCGCGCTCGTCCTCCAGCGCCACCTGCACGGACAGCTCGGTGAAGTCGGGCAGGAACTCGTGCAGCGGCGGGTCGATGAGCCGGATCGTCACCGGCAGCCCGTCCATCGCCTCGAGGATGCCGCGGAAGTCGTCGCGCTGCATCGGCAGCAGCGCGGACAGGGCCGCCTCCTGCTCGTCGGTCGTCTCGGCGACGATCAGGTCCTCCACCAGCGACTTGCGCTCGCCGAGGAACATGTGCTCGGTGCGGCACAGGCCGATGCCCTCCGCGCCGAAGCGGCGGGCACGGGCGGCGTCCTCGGGCGTGTCGGCGTTGGCGCGCACACCGAGCCGCCGCCGTGCCGTCGGCGTGCTCCATCAGCCGCTCCACGGCGGCGACCAGCTCGTCGCCCTCGGCCGCCGTCGTCGCCCTCGAAGTGGCGCACCACGAGCGAGTCGACGACCGGCACCTCCCCCGCGAAGACCTCGCCGGTGGTGCCGTCGATGGAGATCACGTCGCCCTCGCTGATCACCGTCCCGTCGGCGGTGGTCATCCGCTTCGCCTTGACGTCGACGTCGAGCGAGTCGGCGCCGCACACGCAGGTGCGGCCCATGCCCCGGGCCACGACGGCGGCGTGCGAGGTCTTGCCACCGCGGCTGGTCAGGATGCCGCGCGCGGCGACCATGCCCGCGCAGGTCGTCGGGGTTGGTCTCACGGCGGACCAGGATCACGTCCTCGCCGCGCTCGGCCCACTCGACCGCCGTGCTGGAGTCGAAGACCGCCTTGCCGACGGCCGCGCCGGGCGAGGCGTTCATGCCCCTGCGCGAGCAGCGCACCTGCTCGGCGTCGTCGTCGAAGCGCGGGAACATCAGCTGCGCCAGCTGGTCGCCGGTGACGCGGCGTACCGCCTCGTCGTCGTCGATCAGGCCCTGGTCGACGAGCTGGCAGGCGATCCGGAACGCCGCCTCCGGCGGTGCGCTTGCCGACCCGGGTCTGCAGCATCCAGAGCTTGCCGTGCTCGACGGTGAACTCGATGTCGCACAGGTCGCTGGTAGTGCTCCTCGAGCGTCTGCATGATCGCCAGCAGCTCGTCGTAGGCGCCCTTGTCGATCCGCTCGAGGTCGGCCAGCGGGACCGTGTTGCGGATGCCGGCCACGACGTCCTCGCCCTGCGCGTTCTGCAGGTAGTCGCCGTAGACGCCCTGGCCCCGGAGGCGGGTCGCGGGTGAAGGCCACGCCGGTGCCCGAGTCGTCGCCGCGGTTGCCGAACACCATCGAGCAGACGTTGACCGCGGTGCCCAGGTCCGCGGGGATCCGCTCCTGGCGGCGGTAGAGCACCGCGCGGTCGGTGTTCCAGGAGTCGAAGACGGCGCGCACGGCCAGGTCGAGCTGCTCGCGCGGCTCCTGCGGGAAGTCGCGCCCGGTGTGCTCGACGGATCAGCGCCTTGTAGGTCGCGACCAGGTCCGCGCAGGTCGTCGACGGCGAGGTCGAGGTCGTTCTTGACGCCGCGGTCGGCCTTGAGCCCGTCCAGGGCGTCGTGGAAGTCGCCGGCCTCGATGTCGAGCACGGTCGCGCCGAACATCTGCAGCAGCCGGCGGTAGGAGTCGAAGGCGAACCGCTCGTCACCGCCGGCGCTGGCCGCCAGCCCCTGCACGCTGCGGTCGTTGAGCCCGACGTTGAGGACCGTCTCCATCATCCCGGGCATGGAGAACTTCGCGCCCGAGCGGACCGAGACCAGCAGCGGGTCCTCCGGGTCGCCGAGCCGCCGGCCCATCTTCTCCTCGAGCCGGGCCAGGTGCTCGCCCATCTCGTCGGCCAGGTCGTCGGGCTGTCCCCGCCTGCGAGGTAGGCCCGGCACGCGTCGGTGCTGATCGTGAAGCCCGGGCGGGACGGGCAGCCCCAGGTTGGTCATCTCGGCCAGGTTGGCGCCCTTGCCTCCCAACAGGTCCTTCTGGTCCTTGTTGCCCTCGGAGAAGTCGTAGACGTAGGTCATTGACCGATCATGGACCCCGCGACGTGAGGGGCAAACCGTCCTGTCCGACGGAATGCCGCGACCGGCCCGGCTTCGGGGACGACATGGCCGGATGCGGCACCTGGAGCACCTGAGTCACGCTCGCGCACCTCCGCGACCTCGCCGCGGGCGCAGGGCAGCCTGGGCTCGTCGTACGCCGCCCGGGGGCGCGGCGGCGGGAGGTCCTCACCGAGGGCGTGCTGGACCCGGAGCACGGGCTCGTCGGTGACGACTGGGCCGCCCGCGGCCGGCGTCGGGGCCAGGTGACCGCGTCGTACGCCGGCCGCTCGATCACGCTGATGAACCACCGGATGGTCTCGCTGCTCGCCGACTCCGACGAGGAGCGGGCCTGGCCGGCGACCAGCTCTACGTCGACCTCGACCTGTCGGTGGACAACCTCCCGCCGGGCTCCCGGCTGGCCGTCGACACCGAGGCGGTCGTCGAGCTGACGAGGTACCCGCACACCGGCTGCGCGAAGTTCGTCGAGCGCTACGGCGCCGACGCAACCCGCTTCGTCAACGGACCCGAGGGCCGACCGCTCCGGCTGCGCGGCGCTCAACGGCACCGTGCGTCATCGCGGTACCGTCCGTCTCGGCGACACCGTGCGGGTGCTCACCGGGCCGAGCCGCCGAGGCCGGTGGCCCTTCCGTGAGTCCGCGGGTCAGCCGGCGGCGCGGCGGCCTGCTCGCGGCGACCAGCTCGTGCTCGGCGTCCCGGCCCGGCCCCACCCGCGGCAGCCGCAGCAGCAGCACGATCCCGGCGAGCCCACCAGCCGCCCGAGGATCAGCCACTCCGACGGCCAGATCAGCGCCGCCGGCATCCCCGGCAGGAAGAGCACCGCGAGCGCGAGGCGTCGAGCACCGCCGCGAGCCCACCGACGACGCGGCCGCGGGACACCGTGAAGGGCCGCTCCATGCCGGGCTCGCGGCGGCGCAGCGCGAGGAACGTGACCGCCACCAGGAAGAACGCGATCACGATCGCGAGGCCCCCGGCGTCGACGAGCCAGACCAGCATCTGCCGGCCGAACAGCGGCGAGAGCACCGACAGCCCACCGACGAAGAGGATGGCGTCGCTCGGCGTCCGGTAGCGCGGGTGCACTCGGCCGAACCAGCGGGGCAGCATGCCGGACGCGGCCATCGCGTAGAGCAGCCGGCTCGCCCCGAGCAGGAAGCCGTTCCAGCTCGGTGAGGATGCCGGCGAGGCCACCGAGCACGAGAATGTTGCCGAAGAGCGTGGCTGCCCCACAGGGCCGTCATCCCGTCGGCGACCGACAGCTCCGACTCGGCCAGCACCTCCTTGGGCAGCGACGAGCCGACGGTCAGCATCACGACGATGTAGACCAGGCGCCGGCGGCGACGACCGAGAGGACGACGAGCTCGCCCGATCATCGCGAAGGGCAGGTTGATCTCCTCCGCGGACTGCGGCATCACGTCGAACCCGACGAAGAGGAACGGCACTGCCACCAGGACCGCCGACGACGCCGGCGAACCCGCCGGTGAACAGCGGCTGCAGGTTCTCGGTGCTCGCCGCCCACGACGGACCCGAGCAGGAGCAGCACGCCGACGCGCGAGCAGGAACAGCACCGCGATGCCCTGGAAGACGGCCGCCGGCCGGATGCCGACGTAGTTGAGCCGCGGTGATGAGCATCGCGCCGCCCACGACGCCGACCGCCACCCACGAGGCGTAGACGTCGTAGTCCGGCGACGGTCCACAGCTGGCCCGCCAGCATGTCCGGGAACGAGGAACAGCAGCGTCTGCGGCAGGGCGACCGCCTCGAACGCGACCACGGAGACGTAGCCCGAGCACGAGGCTCCACGACGTCACGAACGCTGCCCGCGACCCGAGCCCGCGCAGCACGTAGTTGTGCTCACCGCCGGCCCTGCGGCATCGCGGAGACCAGCTCGGCGTAGGTCAGGCCGACCAGCGCCATCACCACGCCGCCGATCACGAACGCCAGCGCGGCACCGAGGGTGCCGGCGTCCTGCGAGGAACCCGCCGGTCAGCACGATCCAGCCGAAGCCGATCATCGCGCCGAACGCGACGGCGCAGCACGTCCCACCGGCCCAGGACCCGGGTGAAGCCGTCGTGCCGTCGTGCTCGTCCGCTCTGTGGTCACGACCGCCTGCCCTTCCCGCAGCCGCGCCGACGCGGCTCCGCTGTCGGTGGCCCTACCGTGACGGTGGGGTCATGACCGAGGCTACCGATTCCCGTCAGTCCTCGGTGGCCTCCGCCCAGAGGTTGACGCCGCAGTCGACGGCGTTCTGGTCGATGGCGGCCAGCTCCTCGTCGGTGAGCGGCGGGCCGGCGAGCGCGTCGAGGTTGGTGTCGAGCTGCTCCACCGAGGACGCGCCGATGACCGTGGAGGTGACCCGGCGGTCGCGCAGCGCCCACTGCAGCGCGAGCTGCGCGAGCTTCTGGCCGCGCGCCTGCGCGATCTCGTTGAGCCCGCGCACGTGCCGCAGGGTGGCGTCGTCGAGGTGGTCCTGCGGCAGCGTGCTCCCGGAGCGCGCGGCACGGGAGTCGGCCGGGACGCCGTCGAGGTAGCGGTCGGTGAGCAGCCCCTGGGCGAGGGCCGTGAAGACGATGACGCCCATGCCCTGCTCCTCGCACTCGTCGAGGAGGCCCTCCTCGATCCACCGGTTCAGCATCGAGTACGACGGCTGGTGGATGAGCAGGGGCGTGCCGAGGTCGCGCGCGATCGACGCCGCCTCCCGGGTCTTGGCGGGGCTGTAGGACGAGATCCCCGCGTAGAGCGCCTTGCCGGACCGGACGGCGTGGTCGAGCGCCATCATCGTCTCGGCGATCGGCGTCTCCGGGTCGTAGCGGTGGCTGTAGAAGATGTCGACGTAGTCGAGCCCCATCCGCCCCAGCGACTGGTCCAGCGACGCCAGGACGTACTTGCGGGAGCCGCCACCCTGGCCGTAGGGGCCGGGCCACATGTCGTAGCCGGCCTTGGTGGAGACGACGATCTCGTCGCGGTAGGGCTTGAGGTCGTCGGCGAGGTACGTGCCGAAGTTGATCTCCGCCTGCCCGTAGGGGGGACCGTAGTTGTTGGCCAGGTCGAAGTGGGTGACGCCGCGGTCGAACGCGCGCCGGATCACCGCCCGCTGCGTCTCCTCCGGGCGGTCGTCCCCGAAGTTCTGCCACAGGCCCAGCGAGATGACCGGGAGCTTCAGCCCGCTGTGGCCGGTGTGCCGGTACTCCATCGAGTCGTAGCGGTCGGGGGCCGCGGTCCAGCTTGCCGAGGTGGAGGTCGTCATGGCGCCATCCTGCCCGCTGCCGCCCACCCGGGCGGGTCCGGGTCAGGGGGTGAGCGCGAGCCCCTCCCGGACCGCGAGCTCCGCGAAGTCGACCACCTGCACAGCCAGCTCCTCGTCGGGCAGCACCCCGAGCCGCTCGCCCGTCGCCCGGTAGGCCAGCGCCTCGGCGACCAGGCCGCGCCACCCCTCACCGAAGGCCTCGACCGCGTGCCGCCCGGCGCCGTCCTTGGATGTCAGCCGGCCGGTGGCGAGCAGGTGGTGCAGCCGCGGGATGCCCAGCACGAACCACGCCACCACGTCGGCCCGGCTCGCCTCGCCCGGGAAGTCCGCGAGCGCCTTCACGTTGGGCGCCCAGTAGGACGTCAGGTTCTCGTGGCTGAAGGCCTGCAGAGCCTGCAGGTCGGTCCACACCTCCAAGTCGCGGACGGCCGGCCCGCGCACCGTCACCCCGTGCCAGGCCAGCTCGTGCCAGCTCACCGGGCTCACCTCGAAGCGGTCCTCGTCGCGGAAGTCGCCGGCCAGGATGCACGGCACGTCGGGGCAGTCGTCGGTGGGGCGGGCGAGGTCGTCCCAGGTGCAGTAGAAGCCGTCGTACGCCGGCCGCGGGAAGGTCTCGCCCAGCCGCTCGTGCACTCCGCGGAGCGCCCGGACGGTCGCCGAGCCGGGCCGTCCGGCGGTGACCGCGACGAAGTCCACGTCGCTGCGTCCGGCGTACCACTCTCCGAAGCCGAGCGACCCACGCAGGTAGAGCCCCTCGACCAGCCCGGGGACCGCCTCGTCGGCCAGCGCGAGGTAGGCGGCGCACACCTGGCGCACCTCGGGCGGCGGCCACCGTGCGCTCGGACCGGTCGTCCCGCGGTGCGGATGCATGGCCCCATCCTGGCCGAGGACGTGCCTAGGCTGGACCGGTGGGTCGCGGCATCCCGGTGGGCGCCCCAGTGAGCGCCGCCGTGAGCGCCCTGGTGGCGCTGCTGCTCGCTGCCTGCTCAGCCGACCCGGCCCCGCGGACGGGGAGCGGCGCTCCCCTCCCGGGGGTGCGCACGGAGTCCGCTCGGTCGTCGCCGTCCGCGACCGGCTCCACCAGCCCGCCCCCGACCGAGCCGTCGGCGTCACCACGACCGCGCGCCGCAGACCCGTCCCCGGCCGCCCCCGAAGGAGCCACCACCGCGCGGGAGCCGCGCCGGTCCTTCGTCACCATCCCGGCGCTGGAGCTGCGCGCATTCCCCGTGGTGCGCTACCGAGGCCGCCCCGACGACGCCCCGGGGACTCGCATCCAGGACGCCGGACCGATGGCCTCGCCGCGCGGTCCCGCAGGCGGCGTCGGCCCGGGGGAGGTGGGCAACTTCATCGTCACCGGGCACCGGACGTCGAGCACGGCGCCGTTGGCGGAGCTCCCGTTCCTCGAGCCGGGAGACCGGGTGCGGGTCCGCAGCGGCCGCACGGTGTCCGTCTACGAGATCAGGGTCACCCGCGAGACGTCGTTCCGCTCCGCCGCCTCGAAGGCGCGGCAGGTCGCGGCCGTGCCGGGGCGCCCGGGGGACCGACCGACCAGGGCGATGATCACGCTCTCCACCTGCGCGACACCCGAGGACCACGCCGCCGGGAACTTCTGGTCCGACGAGCTCGGCAACCCCGAGCACCGCATCGACAAGGTCGGCGTGCTGGTCACCACGCGCCCGGCTCCGTCCTGAGCGTCACTGGGTCAGGTTCAGGCTGGAGTCCATGCCTCCGCCGAGCGGCAGCCACACGTCCTTGTGGTTGAACGCCATCCTGACCCGGACGGTGTGCCCGGCCGGCACCAGCGTGTTCTGGACGCTGCCGACCGTCACGGTGCGCTGCTCCCAGGTCGTGGTGGTGCTCCAGTTGTCGATGTGGATGTCCTCCGTCGATGTGAGCAGGCTGCAGGTCGCGCCGAGGCAGTCGTAGACCCAGGCGGCGTAGTCGAGGTCCTCGTTCGCCCTGCCCTCGAGCGAGGTCCACAGGTCCAGGGTCACGGGGCCGTTCAGCAGCATGTCGCTCGGGACCGGGTAGTCCCACTCGTGGAACTTCCTCGGGTCCGTCTCGTCCGGCTTCATGCCGCCCGACTCGATCGTCAGACCATCGTTGCCGTCGCCGTCGATGTCGGTGATGGGCGTGGTCGGGTCGGGTCGCGTGGTCGACGCGGCGCCCCGGGTGAAGTTGTTCGGGGGCGCCTCGAGGTAGAGGGCGGATGTCACCGGCGGTCCCGCGGTGACGGTGATCGTGAGCGTCCCAGGGGTCGGGGGGTCGATGCCGTCCGAGACCTCGTAGGGGACCGTCACCGTCATCGGCAGGGTCGGCAGATAGCTGATCGAGCCGTCCGGAGCGATGGTCACGCCCGTCGAGCTGTCCCACCAGGTGACGGTGATGGGGTCGCCGTCGATGTCGCTGTCGTTGCTCAGCACCCCCTCGGCCGCCGCGAGGGTGAACAGGCCCACCCCGGTGATGGCCGAGTGGGCGTCCGGACCCGCGACCGGCGCGTCGTTGACAGGGGTGATGTCGACCGTGAGCGTCGCGGTGTCGGTGCCGCCGCGTCCGTCCGAGACGGCGTAGGTGATCACGTCCTGGCCGTTCAGGTCCGGCTCCGGCGTGTAGAGGATCTTCCCGGCGTCCGGGCCGGTCCCCTCCGCGGCGACGCCCCAGCGTCGCGCCGGTCACCGAGCCGGGCACCAGGCTCAGCGTGTCCGCGTCGGCGTCGGTGTCGTTGACCAGCACGGCCACCGTGACCGTGGGGTCGTCCTCGAGGATCGTCTGCGTGTCGGCGACCGCTTGCGGCGGGTCGTTGACCTCGCGGACGGTCACCGTGACCGTCGCGGTGTCGAAGCCGCCGTTGCCGTCGGAGACGTCGTAGTCGAAGCTGTCCGGGCCCGCGAAGTTCGGGTTCGGCGTGTAGACGACCCGGTCGGCGTTCACGCCGGTGCCGATCACGGCCGTCCCGTTGGCGGGCGTGGTCACCGACCCCGCCGCGATCGTGAGGGTCTCCCCCGCGTCCGGGCCGGTGCCGTCGTTGGCCAGCACGTCGACGACGGCCACGGTGTCCTCGTCCAGCGTCGCCGCGTCGGCGTTGGCGACGGGCGGGTCGTTGACCGTGGCGACAGCGACGAAGACGGTGGCGGCGGCCCGCCCGCCGCGTCCGTCCTCGACCTCGTAGGTGAAGGAGTCGAAGCCCTGGTAGTCGGGGTCGGGCGTGTAGAGGACCGTCCCCGCCTGCGGCCCGGTCCCGGACGTGGCGGTGCCGTGGGCCGGGACGCCGAGCGACCCGGCGACCAGACCGAGCGTCTCGCCCGTGTCAGGAGCCGACGAGTCGTTGGCGAGCACGTCGACGGCGGTCGACGCCGCGTCCTCGTCCACGGCCAGGGTGTCGTCCCGGGCCGTCGGCGGGTCGTTCACCTCGACGACGGTCACGGTGACCGTGCCGGTGTCACGGAGCCCGGACGGGTCGACCACCCTGTAGGTGAGCTGCTCCACCCCGGCGAAGTCGCGACCGGGACGGTAGGACCAGACGCCGCCCGAGCCGGCCGTGACCGACCCGTTGCGAGCCCCCGTCACGGAGGCCACGCTCAGCACGTCGCCGTCGGCGTCCGTGTCGTTGTCGAGCAGCGCGAGGGTCACGCCGCCGGAGTCCTCGATCGTCCAGGCGGTGTCGGGAGTCGCGCTCGGCGCGTCCGGGGTGGGCCGGACGACAACGGTCAGGCGGCCCTCCGACTCGCCTCCCTGTCCGTCGACCACGGTGTAGACGAACCCCTCGGTGCCGTGGAAGTCGCGTTCGGGCGTGTAGCGGATCCGGCCGTCGCCGCGATCCACGACCGTCCCGTGACTCGCCGCGGACAGCGACGTGACGGTCAGCGCGTCGCCGTCGGCGTCGCTCGCCTCCGCGAGCAGGTCGACGGCCAGGCCGCCCCCGTCCTCGTCGGTCACACGGGACAGCGGAGCCGACTGTGGTGCGCGGTTGCCGCCCCGCTCCGGTGCGGGCGGGGCCGGCGGCTCGGCGGTCGCGTCCCGGGTGGGCGCCGCGCTGGGTGCCGCGCTGGGTTCCGCGCTGGGCGGCACGGCGACCGGCAGCACGTCCGCTGTCGGACGCCTCGGCGGCTGAGGAGTCTGAGTCGGCGCGTCGCGACGTGGCGAGGGCGCGTCGGTCGTCGGGGTGGGGCGCTCCACCGGGTTGGCCGCCGCGGGCCGCTCGGGGCGGACCGGGGTGTCGTCGGCCGTCGCACCGAGCTGCAGGCCGACCACGGCGGCGGTGGCTCCGGCCGCCGAGACGACGCCGCCGAGGATCTGGCTGCCGATGGGCCCGGGCCGCACCGCGAGCACCTGGAAGAGCCAGGCCAGGGGGCCGGCGGCCCGGTGCATCCGCCCCAGGGAGATGTTCAGGAACGCCCGCACCACGTCGGGGTCGAACTGGGTGCCGGCGTTGCGGGTCAGCTCCTCGCGTGCGGCCAGCGCGGGCATCGGCTTCTTGTAGGGCCGCGAGGCGGTCATCACCTCGTAGCTGTCGGCCACCGAGACGATCCGGGCCCCATAGCTGATCTCCGCGCCGGCGAGCCCGCGGGGATAGCCGCCGCCGTCGTACCGCTCGTGGTGCTGCTCGATCGCGTACCACCACTCGCCCAGCCACTGCTTGAGCGGCTCGCAGATCACCGCCCCCTGGTGCGGGTGGCTCTGCAGCACCTCCCACTCCTCCATCGAGGGGCGGCCGGGCTTGTTGAGGACCTCGTGCGGGACCTTGAGCTTGCCGATGTCGTGGACCAGGGCGGCCCACATCAGCCGGCCCTTGTCCTCCTTGCTGAGCTTGAGCTCGTCGGCCAGGAGGGTCACGAACAGCTGGGTGCGCTCGGAGTGTCCGCGGGTGCGCGAGTCGTAGTCGCCCAGGGCCCCCACCAGCGCCAGGATCGTCTCGGCGGCCTGCTGCCGGTCGCCGGCGACGCCGGCGTGACCGTGCCGCTGCACCTCGGCGACGATCGCCCGGCTGCCGGCCACCCGACGGGCCACCTTGATCCTCGACGGCGCGTGGTCCGGGAAGAGCATGGACAGCCGCATCAGGGTCGCGAGCGGGAGCAGCCGTCGAGCCAGGCGGTCCGCTCCGTAGAGGCCGGCGGTCGAGGCGCCGAGCACCAGCGCCCACCAGAGCACCCAGCCGCCGAGGCTCTCGGGCGGCGCGACGGTGCGCGAGACGGCGAGACCGACCAGCATCGACACCACGAGCGGGATGACGAACGCGAGCACGCGGATCGCGGCGGCTCGCACCGGGTGCGAGGCCCAGGTGCGGTCGTCCTTGCGCGCGGCGCGGCTCAACGGGGCTCCTCGTCGGGGTCATGCGGTTGCTCTCCCCGGCTGTGGAGGAGTCAGCTACCAGGGTGCCCGAGCAGACGCCGGTCCGTGTCCGTTTTGGCGTAGTTTCAAGGGCGATTTTCGAGGCGTGCAGCCGCGGCCGGTCACGTAGTCAGTGACCTGCCCGGCCCGCCTCAGGCGTCGCCGGCGCGGCGGGTCTCGAGCACCCGGAAGCCCTTGGCGCTGGCGAGCCGTGTCGTCGGGAAGCCCCGGTCGCCCAGCCAGCGCTGCAACGAGTCGGCGCCGAGGTTCTTCCCCACCACCATCACCGCCCGGCCCCCGGGCCGCAGCCGGGGCAGCCAGGTGAGCAGCAGGTCGTGCAGCGCGCTCTTGCCCACCCGGATCGGTGGGTTCGACCAGATCTCGTCGAACTCCAGGTCCGCGGGTACGCCGTCCGGGGTGGCCGCGGTGTAGCGGTCGTCCACCCGCAGCGCCGCGGCGTTCTCGGCGGACAGCAGCAGGGCCCGCTCGTTGACGTCGACGCCCCACACCCGCGCGTGCGGACGGGTCCGCGCCAGCGCCAGCCCGATCACCCCGTAGCCGCAGCCCAGGTCGAGGTAGGTGTCGCCGGCCGTAGGCGGGGTGGTCTCACGGAACAGGACCGCCGTGCCCACGTCGAGCCGCCCCTGGGCGAACACCCCGGAGCCGGTCACCAGCGCGAGCTCCTCCCCCCACACCGTGGCCCGCACCGGGGTCCGCCGGAAGGCGACGGCCGGGTCGGCGGAGAAGTAGTGGTCCTCCCCCGTCACGAGAGCGTCCTGACCACGCGGGCCGCCTCCGCCTGCGCGCCGAGGCCCGCCTCGTCGGGGTAGGCCACCTCCTCCAGCGTCAGCCCGTGCGCGTGCAGGACGGTCACCGCCGGGTCCCGCTCGGCCGCCCGCAGCACCTGGCCGGCCCACTCCGGTGCGCGACGGCCCTCGCCGACGGCGACCAGGCAGCCGACGAGGGCCCGCACCATGCTGTGGCAGAAGGCGTCGGCACGCACGGTCGCGACGGCCAGGCCGGCCGCGTCACGCTCCCAGCGCAGGTCGAGCAGGGTGCGGATCGTGGTGGCCCCCTCACGACGGCGGCAGAACGCCGCGAAGTCGTGCTCCCCGGTGAGCAGGGCGGCGGCGGCGTTCATCGCCTCGAGGTCCAGCCGGCGCGGCCAGGCCAGCACGGAGGTGCGCAGCAGCGGGTCGACCAGGGCGGGCGCGTCGGCGATGCGGTAGGCGTAGCGGCGCCACAGGGCCGAGAACCGCGCGTCGAACGCGGCGGGCACCTCCGCCGCCCGACGCACGCGGACGTCGTCCGGCAGCACGCCGTTGAGCCGGCGCACCAGGGCCTCCGGCCCGGGAGCGAGGCTGCGCCCGGCGGCCGCGGTGAGGATCTCGGCGTCCACGTCGACGTGGACGACCTGGCCCCGGGCGTGCACCCCCGTGTCGGTGCGGCCCGCACACGTGACCGGGGCCGCGGTGACCCGCAGCACCGTCGACAGCGCCGCCTCGAGGTCGCCCTGCACGGTGCGCAGGCCCGGCTGCGCGGCCCAGCCGTGGAAGCCGGTGCCGTCGTAGGCGAGGTCGAGGCGCAGCCGCACGCGCGTCATCCTTCCAGACGGCCCCGGCCGCCCCCGCCCTAGCATCGAGGGGTGCACCTCACCATCGACCACGACTCCGCGGTCCCTCCCTTCGAGCAGGTCCGTGCCCAGGTCGCCCGGCTGGTGGCGGACGGACAGGTGCCCGCCGGCACCCGGCTGCCGACCGTCCGCACCCTGGCGGCCGAGCTGAGCCTGGCGGTCAACACGGTGGCCCGGGCCTACAAGGAGCTCGAGGCCGACGGCGTCCTGGAGACCCTCGGCAGGCGGGGCAGCTTCGTCCGGTCCGGCCGAGCCGCCCCGGCGGAGGTCGGCGAGGCGGTGTCCGGTTACGTCGCCGCGGCGCGTCGGGGCGGGCTCACCCGGGCCGAGGCCCTGCGCCTGGTCGAGGACGCCTGGCCCGTCTGAGGGACGGCCCACCGCAGAGACGGCGCAGGGCCCGCGATCCGGTGTCGGATCGCGGGCCCTGCGCTGACGCCTCCAGGCGTCGAGGTCACTCGGACTTGGTGCCGTCCTCGGGCTCGGTGGCCTGCGTCGCCGGGACGTCCTCGACCTCGTCGGCGGTCTCCGCGACGGGAGCCTCCTCGGTCTCGGTCGCCTCGGCCTCGGTCGCCTCGGTCTCGGTCGCCTCGGCCGCGGGGGCCTCGGTCTCGTCCGCCGGGGTGGCGGCCGGGGTCGTGGCCGCCGGGGCGGTCTTGGCCTTCGGCGAGTAGTCCTCGGTCACCAGCTCGATCACGGCCATCGGCGCGTTGTCGCCCTTGCGGGGGCCGATCTTGGTGATCCGGGTGTAGCCACCGGGACGCTCGGCGTAGCGCGGCGCGATGTCCTCGAACAGCGCGTGCACGACCCCCTTGTCGCGGATGGTCGAGAGCACCTGGCGACGGTTGTGCAGGTCGCCCTTCTTGGCCTTGGTGATCAGCTTCTCCGCGACCGGACGCAGCACGCGCGCCTTCGCCTCGGTGGTGGTGATCCGGCCGTGCTCGAACAGCGCGGTGGCGAGGTTCGCGAGAATCAGCCGCTGGTGGGCCGGGCTGCCGCCGAGGCGGGCGCCCTTCTTGGGGGTAGGCATGTCGTCTACTCGTTCCTCCCGGGCCGTACCAGGTACCCGGGTAGTGGTTTCTCCGTTGTCAGGTGACTCAGTACTGCTCGTCCTCGACGAACGAGTCGTCGTCGTCGTCGTACGCCGCGAGGGCCGCCTGCGGGTCGAAGCCCGGGGCGGAGTCCTTCAGCGACAGACCCATCTCGACCAGCTTCGCCTTGACCTCGTCGATCGACTTGGCGCCGAAGTTGCGGATGTCGAGCAGGTCCTGCTCCGAGCGGCTGATGAGCTCACCCACGGTGTGGATGCCCTCGCGCTTGAGGCAGTTGTAGGAGCGGACGGTCAGGTTGAGGTCCTCGACCGGCAGCGCCAGGTCGGCGGCCAGCTGCTCGTCCACCGGCGAGGGGCCGATGTCGATGCCCTCGGCCTCGACGTTCAGCTCGCGAGCCAGGCCGAACAGCTCGACGAGGGTCTTGCCCGCCGAGGCGATCGCGTCGCGGGGACGGATGGAGGGCTTGGTCTCGACGTCGATCACGAGCTTGTCGAAGTCCGTGCGCTGCTCGACACGGGTGGCCTCGACCTTGTAGGTGACCTTGAGGACGGGGCTGTAGATCGAGTCGACCGGCATCCGGCCGATCTCGTTGTCGCCGCCCTTGTTCTGCACGGACGACACGTAGCCGCGGCCGCGCTCGACGACGAGCTCCATCTCGAGCTTGCCCTTGTCGTTCAGGGTGGCGATCTTGACGTCGGGGTTGTGCACCTCGACGCCGGCCGGCGGCGAGATGTCGGCCGCGGTGACGTCACCGGGACCCTGCTTGCGCAGGTACATCGTCACGGGCTCGTCGTGCTCGGAGGAGACCACCAGGTCCTTGAGGTTCAGGATGACCTCGGTGACGTCCTCCTTGACCCCCTCGATGGTGGAGAACTCGTGCAGCACGCCGTCGACCTTGATGCTGGTGACGGAGGCGCCGGGAATCGACGACAGGAGCGTGCGGCGCAGCGAGTTGCCGAGGGTGTAGCCGAAGCCGGGCTCCAGGGGCTCGATCACGAACCGCGAACGGAACTCGTCGACAACCTCTTCAGACAGGGTCGGGCGCTGGGCGATAAGCACTTCTTGTTTTCCTTTCCGAGCCCACCCGCTATTTGACGGACTCGAACGCAGTGAAAAGGAAGGATGGTGTGCCGGGGAGGCGCCGGCGGGCGGAACCTCCCCGTCACGGGGTCACTTCTTGGAGTAGAACTCCACGATGAGCTGCTCCTGGACCGGGACGTCGATCTGCTGACGGACCGGGAGCTGGTGGATCAGGATCCGCATCCGGTTCGGCAGTGCCTCCATCCAGGCCGGGACGACCCGCTCGCCGTGGGTCTCACGGGCGACGATGAACGGGGTCATCTCGAGGGACTTCTCGCGCACGTCGATCACGTCGTGCTGGGTCACCTGGAAGGACGGGATGTCGACCTTCCTGCCGTTGACCAGGAAGTGACCGTGCACGACGAGCTGACGGGCGTGGCGCCGCGTGCGGGCGAAGCCGGCACGGTAGACCACGTTGTCCAGACGGCACTCGAGCAGCTGCAGCAGGTTGTCACCGGTCTTGCCGGGACGACGGCTGGCCTCCGCGTAGTAGCGGTGGAACTGCTTCTCGAGGACGCCGTAGGTGAAGCGGGCCTTCTGCTTCTCCTGGAGCTGTGTGCGGTACTCGCTCTCCTTCACCCGGGCGCGGCCGTGCTGGCCGGGCGGGTACGGACGGCGCTCGTAAGCGGCGTCACCGCCGACGAGGTCGACACCGAGACGGCGCGACTTCTTGGTCATGGGGCCGGTGTAACGGGCCATTTCTCAAGTCTCCTGTTCTACGCAGTCGGGGTCAGACGCGGCGGCGCTTGGGCGGGCGGCAGCCGTTGTGGGGCGTGGGCGTGACGTCCTGGATGGTGCCGACCTCGAGGCCGATCGCACCCAGCGAACGGATCGCCGTCTCGCGGCCCGAACCCGGGCCCTTCACGAAGACGTCGATCTTCTTCATGCCGTGCTCCATCGCCCGGCGACCGGCGGCCTCGGCGGCCATCTGCGCGGCGAACGGGGTGGACTTGCGCGAGCCCTTGAAGCCGACGGTGCCGGCTGAGGCCCACGAGATCACCGCACCGGTGGGGTCGGTGATCGTGACGATGGTGTTGTTGAACGTGCTCTTGATGTGGGCTTCGCCCTGAGCGATGTTCTTCTTCTCCTTGCGGCGCACCTTCTTGGCGCCGGCCGCCTGACGGCTCTTGGGAGGCATGTGCAGTACTCCTGGGATTGCTGGAAGCTAGATGGTCGAGTCGACTCGGTGGTCGGGGCCCGTCGTGACCTCGCGGTCCGATCGGGCTCCGGTCACTTGGCCTTCTTCTTGCCGGCGACGGTGCGCTTGGGACCCTTGCGGGTGCGCGCGTTGGTCTTGGTGCGCTGACCGCGGACGGGCAGGCCCTGGCGGTGCCTGCGGCCTTGGTAGCTGCCGATCTCGATCTTGCGACGGATGTCGGCCTGCACCTCGCGACGGAGGTCACCCTCGATCTTGAAGTTGGCTTCGATCTCGTCGCGGAGCTTGACCAGCTCCTCATCACCCAGCTGGTGGACCCGCATGTTGGGGTCGACCCCGGTCGTGGCCAGGAGCAGCTGGGCGCGGGTACGGCCGATGCCGTAGATGTAGGTGAGTGCGACCTCGATGCGCTTGTCGCGCGGGAGGTCCACACCAACGAGGCGTGCCATTGTCTGGCGGTTTCCCTTCATTCACTCGGAGGTGTCGGTCGTGTCGCGCCCCTGTGCCTGTCGGGTGCAGGGCCCCGGCCTCCGAGCCGGGGGTGACCTCGCCGGCGGGCCGGCGAGGAGCGATCACGTAGTGGTGTTCAGTTGTGGTGAGCTGTGCCCGGCTGGTCTCGACGGGCTCGACCGGCCGGGGCTGCGATCAGCCCTGGCGCTGCTTGTGGCGCGGGTTCTCGCAGATGACCATGACGCGGCCGTGGCGACGGATGACCTTGCACTTGTCACACATCGGCTTGACGCTCGGGTTGACCTTCACGAGGGAGGCCTTTCTCGTTCGGCTGTCGGTTACTTGTAGCGGTAGACGATCCGACCTCGCGTGAGGTCGTACGGCGACAGCTCCACCACCACGCGGTCCTCGGGGAGGATCCGGATGTAGTGCTGGCGCATCTTGCCGCTGATGTGGGCGAGGACCTTGTGCCCGTTGCTCAGCTCAACCCGGAACATCGCGTTCGGGAGAGCCTCGACGACGGTGCCCTCGATCTCGATCACGCCTTCTTTCTTCGGCATGTCCTCCGCAATCTCTTGTCTCGTTGTCTACCGTGGGCCCGGGAACCGCCCGGTCCGGCTGGCGCACCAGTCGGGCCGGTGGACCTCGTGCAGTCGTCCGGGCACCCCATTTCCCGCGCGCGACACAGGTCGATGAACCGGTACCTGACTCGCTTGCGGCAGCCGCAGGGCGCCACGAAACAGACCCACGTTGGGCCGACGCACCAGTCTACGGGAAAGTACGAGCCGACCGTTAATCGGGCCGAGCGGGCCCGGGGCAGCCCGATGTGCCGGACTCGACCCCTCAGAGGGCCTCGGCCAGCAGCCTCAGGGTCGCCTCCCGGGCCGGAGCCGCCTCCGCGGGGGTCCCCGCATAGGCCCCGGCCACCGGGTGCACCATCACCTCGTCGACGCCGTACGTCGCCGCGAGCTCGCGCACCCGTGCCGCCGCCCGCTCGGGGTCGCCGATGACCCAGCGTTCCCGCATCCCCTCGAGCAGGAAGACGTGCTCGTCGGCGACCGGTGCGGCCTCCGCCTCCTCCACCAGGCGCTGCGGCCGGAGCGGGCCGCCGGTGCGCAGGGCCACCATCGCCTGCAGCTGCGGGAGCGCGAGCCGCTCCGCCTCCCCGTGGGTCTCGGCGACGGCGACGTTGACGGTGAGGAACGTCCGCGGCGCGGCGAGCGTCTCAGACGGCCGGAAGTCCCCTCGGTAGAGCGCCAGCGCCTCGGCCGTGCCGCGCCCGGAGAAGTGGTGGGCGAACACGTAGGGCAGGCCCAGCTCCGCGGCCAGCCGGGCGGAGTAGTCCGACGAGCCCAGCAGCCACAGCGGGGGTACGCCGGACGCGCTGGGTGTGGCCCGCAGCTCGAACGTCTCGTCCCGGACCCGGATCCCCGCGCCGTCGGGCGACATCAGCGCCGCCACGTCGCGGACGAACTCCGGGAACCGGGCGACCGGGTCCTCGTCCGCCGCCGCGGCGCCGTTGCGCAGCACCCAGCGGGTGACCGGGTCGGTGCCCGGCGCCCGGCCCAGGCCGAGGTCGATCCGGCCGGGGTGGGCGGCCTCGAGCAGGGCGAACTGCTCGGCCACGACGAGCGGGGCGTGGTTGGGCAGCATCACGCCCCCTGAGCCGACGCGGATCCGCTGCGTCGCGGCGGCGATCATGGCGATCAGGACCGGCGGGTTGGTGGCGGCCACCGCCGGCATGTTGTGGTGCTCGGCGACCCAGTAGCGGCGGAAGCCGGCCGCCTCGGCCGTCCGGGCCAGGGACAGCGTCGCCCGCAGCGCGTCACCGGTGGTCTGGTCGCTGCGGACGGGCACGAGGTCGAGCACCGAGAGGTCGGGGGGCACGGGGGGCCAACACCACCGTCGTGCCGCGGCATTCCCGGCAGCGGCGGCCGGCGTGGTCGGGGGGTCGCCTCTCAGCGACCGCCGAACCGGACTCCGAGCTCGCGCAGCCTGGACTCGCCCCCGTCGAGGGCGGTCAGCACCCAGGTGCCGTCCGGGGTGAGGGTGAAGGTGTTCTCGGCGTGGGCCGCCCAGGAGCCGTCCTCGGTGACGACCGTCCAGTCGTCCTCGAGCACCCGCGTCTCCCCCGAGCCGAGGACGACCATCGGCTCGACGGCCAGCGCCAGCCCGCGCACGAGCCGGGGGCCCCGCCCGGGCCGTCCGAGGTTGGGCACGTTGGGCGGCTGGTGCATCGCCGAGCCGATCCCGTGGCCGACGTAGTCCTCGAGGATGCCGTAGTCGCCCTGGCTGCGGACGTAGGTCTCGATCGCGTGCGAGATGTCGGTGACCCGCCCCCCGAGCGAGGCCGCCGCGATCCCCCGCCACATGGCCTCCTCGGTCACCCGGATCAGCTCCCGCACCTCGTCGGGGACCTCGCCCACCGGCACCGTCACGGCCGCGTCGCCGTGCCAGCCCTGGACGATGGCGCCGCAGTCGATGGAGACGACGTCACCGTCGGCGATGACCCGGTCGCCGGGGATGCCGTGCACGACCTCGTCGTTGACCGACACGCAGAGGCTCCCGGGGAACCCGTGGTAGCCCTTGAAGGACGGGACCGCCCCGCGCGAGCGGATGTGGTCCTCGGCGACGGCGTCGAGCTCGCCGGTGGTCATGCCGGCCTTGACCGTCCGACGCACCAGCTCCAGGGTCTCGCCGACGACGAGACCGGCCTCGCGCATGAGCGCCACCTGCTCAGGGGTCTTGATCTCGACCCCGCGTTCACGGAACATCAGCCGGCGGAGGCGCCCGCGGACTCGAGGGCGGCGAACACCCTCGCGGTGACCTCGTCCACCGAGCCCATGCCGTCGACCTCGGCCAGCAGCCCCCGGTCGGCGTACACCGCGATGAGCGGAGCGGTCTGCTCGGCGTAGACGTCCTGGCGGCGGCGGATGACGTCCTCGGTGTCGTCGGCGCGGCCCTCGACCTCGGCACGCTTGAGCAGCCGCTGCACGACCTCGTCCCGGTCAACGGTCAGGACGACGACGGCGTCGAGGGCGGCGTCCTGCTCGCGGAGCATGGCGTCGAGCTCCTCGACCTGGGCCACAGTGCGGGGGTAGCCGTCGAGCAGGAACCCGGCCCGTGCGTCGTCCTGACCGAGGCGGTCGCGGACCATCGCGTTGGTCACCTCGTCAGGGACGTAGTCGCCCGCGTCCATGTAGCGCTTCGCCTCGAGGCCCAGCTGGGTCTCCTGGGACACGTTCGCGCGGAAGATGTCGCCGGTCGAGACCGCGGGGATCCGGAGCCGCTCGGCGATCACGTTGGCCTGCGTGCCCTTGCCGGCCCCCGGCGGCCCCATGAGGATCAGTCGCATTTACCGCAGGAACCCTTCGTAGTTGCGCTGCTGGAGCTGGCTCTCGATCTGCTTCACCGTGTCGAGGGCGACCCCGACCATGATCAGGATCGACGTGCCACCGAACGGGAAGTTCTGGTTGGCGTTGACGAGCACCAGCGCGATCAGCGGGACGAGCGAGATGAGACCGAGGTACAGCGCGCCCGGCAGCGTGATGCGGGACAGGACGTAGTTGAGGTACTCCTCGGTCGGCTTGCCCGCCCGGATCCCGGGGATGAAGCCGCCGTACTTCTTCATGTTGTCGGCGACCTCCGTGGGGTTGAAGGTGATCGCCACGTAGAAGTAGGTGAAGAAGATGATGAGACCGAAGTAGACCGCCATGTAGAGCGGGTGCGTTCCCGACACCAGGTAGGTGTTGAGGAAGTCGGCCCAGGCCGAGCGCTCGGTGCCGCTGAACTGCACGGCCATGGCCGGCAGGTAGAGCAGGCTCGAGGCGAAGATGACCGGGATGATGCCGGCCTGGTTGACCTTGAGCGGGATGTAGGTCGACGATCCGCCGAACATCTTGCGTCCGACCATGCGCCGGGCGTACTGCACCGGGATCCGGCGCTGCCCCTGCTCCATGAAGATGACCGCCGCGACGAGCACGAGCCCGATGGCCATCACCAGGGCGAAGACCCACCAGCCGCGGGAGACCTTGACCTGCCAGAGCGCGGACGGGAACGTCGCAACGACCTGGGTGAAGATCAGGATCGACATGCCGTTGCCGATGCCGCGGTCGGTGATCAGCTCGCCGAGCCACATGATCACGGCGGTGCCGGCGGTCATCGTGATGACCATGATCACCATGGTCGCCATGCTCGACTCGTTGTAGAGGAGCGGGTCGGGGCAGCCCTGCAGCAGCTGCCGGCTGCGGGCCAGCGCCACGATGCCGGTCGCCTGGAGCACCGACAGCGCGAGGGTGAGGTAGCGGGTGTACTGCGTGATCTTGGTCTGCCCCGCCTGCCCCTCCTTCTTGAGGGCCTCGAGGCGCGGGATCACGACCACCAGCAGCTGCAGGATGATGCTGGCGGTGATGTACGGCATGATGCCGAGCGCGAAGACGGTGAGCTGGAGCAGCGCTCCGCCCGAGAAGAGGTTGATCAGCCCGTACAGGCCGTCGTTCTCGATCTGCGCGAAGCAGGCCTGGACGTTGGGCACGTTCACCCCGGGCGCGGGCAGCTGCGACCCGAACCGGAAGATCACGATGATCATGAGCACGAACAGCAACTTGCGTCGCAGGTCCGGCGTGCGGAACGCGTTGGCGAAAGCGCCTAGCACCTGGTCCTCTTTTCCCACTTACGGTCGCAGGTCCCCCGCTGAGGGCGGTGGGGACCACGGAAGCCTAACAGGGGCCCGAGCGCGCGGACGTCGGTGGCGTGAAGCCAGACGTCCGAGGCTCGGGCCCCTGTCATGGACTGGGTCGATCGTGGCCTGAGCGGCTCAGACCAGGGTCGTGCTGCCCCCGGCGGCGGCGATCTTCTCCTGCGCCGAGGCGGAGAACGCGTGCGCGCTCACCTGCACGGCGACGGAGATGTCACCGGAGCCGAGGACCTTGACCGGCCGGCCGTCGCGGACGGCACCCTTGGCCACGAGGTCCTGCACGCCCACGGTCCCACCGTCGGGGAAGAGGGCGCTGATCCGGTCCAGGTTCACGACCTGGAACTCCACCTTGAACGGGTTCTTGAAGCCCTTCAGCTTCGGGAGCCGCATGTGGATGGGCATCTGCCCGCCCTCGAAGCTCGCCGGAACCTGGTTGCGGGCCTTGGTGCCCTTGGTGCCTCGTCCCGCGGTCTTGCCCTTGGAGGCCTCACCGCGACCCACGCGGGTCTTCGCGGTCTTGGCCCCGGGCGCCGGCCGCAGGTGATGCAGCTTGAGCGTCATGTCAGTCCACCTCTTCCACGACGATCATGTGCCTGACCGTCTGGAGCATGCCTCGGATCTCGGGACGGTCCTCCTTGACGACGACGTCGCCGATGCGCTTGAGCCCAAGCGTGCGGAGGGTGTCCCGCTGGTTCTTCTTGCAGCCGATCGTCGACCGCTTCTGCTGGACCTTGAGGCGTCCCATCACTGAGCCACCTCCGCGCGGGCCTTCAGCAGCGCGGCGGGAGCGACGTCCTCGACCGGGAGGCCACGACGGGCCGCGACGGCCTCGGGCTCCTCGAGCGAGCGCAGCGCCTCGACGGTCGCGTGCACGATGTTGATCTGGTTCGACGAGCCGAGCGACTTGCTCAGCACGTCGTGGATGCCGGCGCACTCCAGCACGGCGCGCACCGGACCGCCGGCGATGACACCGGTACCGGGGGCTGCCGGGCGGAGAAGCACGACCCCGGCCGCCTTCTCACCCTGGATGGGGTGCGGGATGGTGCCCTGGACGCGGGGGACCTTGAAGAAGTTCTTCTTGGCCTCCTCCACACCCTTGGCGATGGCGGCCGGCACCTCCTTGGCCTTGCCGTACCCGACACCGACCATGCCGTCGCCGTCACCGACGATCACGAGGGCGGTGAAGCTGAAGCGACGACCACCCTTCACGACCTTGGCGACACGGTTGATCGCGACGACACGCTCGATGTAGGCGGTCTTGTCGGCAGCCTGGCCGCGGTTGTCGCGACCGCGACCACCCGACTGGCGCTCGCCACCGCCGCTACGGCGCTGGGATCCGCTCATTTCGAACTACCTCTTCCTATTGCTCGTTCGCGATCAGAACGCGAGGCCGCCCTCGCGGGCGCCCTCGGCGAGGGCGGCGACCCGCCCGTGGTACTTGTTCCCGGCCCGGTCGAACACGGCCGAGGAGACACCGGCGGCCTTGGCGCGCTCGGCAACGAGCTCACCGACCTTCCGGGCCTTGGCGGACTTGTCACCCTCGAAGCCGCGCAGGTCGGCCTCCATGGTGCTGGCCGAGGCCAGGGTCTTGCCGGCCACGTCGTCCACGACCTGCACGGTGATGTGCTTGGTGGAGCGGGTGACGACGAGGCGCGGACGCTCCGCCGTACCGGCGATCTTCTTCCGGCCCCGGACCTGGCGACGCAGGCGCGACGCGGTGCGGGCGCTCGTGTGCTTGCCGGACCTGAGTGCGATAGCCATCGTCACTTACCAGCCTTTCCGACCTTGCGGCGGATCTGCTCGCCCGCGTAGCGGACGCCCTTGCCCTTGTAGGGCTCGGGCTTGCGAAGCTTGCGGATGTTCGCAGCGACCTCGCCGACCAGCTGCTTGTCGATGCCCTGGACGCCGAGCCTGGTCGGCCCGTCCACGGTGAACGTGATGCCGTCCGGGGCGTTGAACGTGATCGGGTGCGAGTAGCCGAGCTGGAACTCCAGCTGCGTCGGCCCCTTCGACAGGACGCGGTAGCCCACGCCCACGATCTCGAGCTTCTTCTCGTAGCCGTCGGTCACCCCGGTCACCATGTTGGCGATCAGGGTGCGGGTCAGCCCGTGCAGCGAGCGGGACTCCCGCTGGTCGTCGGGGCGCTTGACCTCGACGGCGCCGTCCTCGCCCTTGCCCACGACGATCGGGGCGGCGACGGTGTGGCTCAGGGTCCCCTTCGGGCCCTTGACGGTCACCAGGCGCTCCTCGATCGACACGTCGACACCCGACGGGACCGTGATGGGGAGCTTGCCAATGCGCGACATGCTTCTTCTCTCCTTCTGGTCCGTCGTTACCAGACGTAGGCGAGGACTTCCCCACCCACGCCCTTCTTGTTGGCCTGGCGGTCGGTCAGCAGGCCCTGGCTGGTCGAGATGATCGCGACGCCGAGGCCACCGAGCACCTTCGGCAGACCGGTGTGCTTCGCGTAGACGCGCAGACCGGGCTTGCTGATCCGGCGCACGCCCGCGATCGAGCGCTCCCGGTTCTGGCCGTACTTGAGGGTGACCACCAAGGACTTGCCCACAGTCTCCTGGGGGCCCTCGGTCGGCTCGTCGACCTTCCAGGAGGTGATGTACCCCTCCTGCTGGAGGATCTCCGCGACACCAGCCTTGATCTTGCTGTAAGGCATGGTCACCGAGTCGTGGTACGCCTGGTTGGCGTTGCGCAGACGCGTCAGCATGTCTGCGATCGGGTCAGTCATCGTCATGGCCGTGAGGCCCTTTCTCACCGTGGTTTCGCTCGGCCCGGCTGGGCGCTGCGACCTTCAGCGTTGTTGTTTCGGTGGCCGGCTCGTCGGGAGCTCGCGCTCCCGGCGGGTCGACCGACGGATGGTGGTTACCAGCTGCTCTTGGTGACGCCGGGGAGCTCGCCCCGGTGAGCCATCTCGCGCAGGCAGATGCGGCACAGGCCGAACTTGCGGTAGACGGCCTTGGGGCGCCCGCAGCGCTGGCAGCGGGTGTAGCCGCGGACCTTGAACTTGGGGGTCCGGGCCGCCTTGACCTTCAGCGAAGTCTTGGCCATGTCACTGCTCCTTGAACGGGAAGCCGAGCTGCTTGAGCAGCGCGCGACCCTCGTCGTCGTTCGTGGCCGTCGTGACGACCGTGATGTCCATGCCTCGCGAGCGGTCGACCCTGTCCTGGTCGATCTCGTGGAACATGACCTGCTCGGTCAGGCCGAACGTGTAGTTGCCCCGGCCGTCGAACTGCTTGGGCGAGAGACCGCGGAAGTCGCGGATGCGCGGGAGGGCGAGCGTCAGCAGACGGTCGAGGAACTCCCACATCCGGTCGCCGCGCAGCGTCACGTGGGCGCCGATCGGCATGCCCTCGCGCAGCTTGAACTGCGCGATGGACTTGCGGGCCTTGGTGACCTGCGGCTTCTGGCCGGTGATCGCGGTCAGGTCCTTCACCGCGCCCTCGATCAGCTTGGAGTCGCGGGCCGCCTCGCCGACACCCATGTTCACGACGATCTTGGTCAGACCGGGAACCTGCATGACGTTGGCGTAGTCGAACTCGCTCTGCAACGCCGCCATGACGTCGTCGCGGTACTTCTGCTTCAGGCGCGGGACCTCGCGGGTCTCGGTGCTCGTGGTGCTCATGTCAGATCTCCTCACCGGTCTTGCGCGAGATGCGGACACTGCGCTGAGCGGTGTACTCGGACCCGTCGGAACGACGCTTCTTGGTCTCGACACGCTTGAAGCCCAGGCGCGTGGTGCCCTTGCCCTCGACCAGCATCACGTTGGAGACGTGGATGGCCGCCTCCTGCGTCACGATCCCGCCGGTGGTGCCGGCGCGGCCGCCCTGGTTGACGACCTTGGTGTGCCGCTTGATGCGGTTGACGCCCTCGACGATCACGCGGTCCTGCTCGGACAGCACGGCGATGACCTTGCCCTCGACGCCCTTGTCCTTGCCGGCGATGACGCGTACGACGTCGCCCTTCTTGATGTTCAGGTTCTTCGCCATGGTTCAGAGCACCTCCGGAGCCAACGAGATGATCTTCATGAACTTCTTCTCCCGCAGCTCGCGGCCCACGGGGCCGAAGATGCGGGTGCCGCGGGGCTCGCCGTCGGCCTTGAGGATGACGGCGGCGTTCTCGTCGAAACGGATGTACGAGCCGTCCGGACGGCGGCGCTCCTTGACGGTCCGCACAACGACGGCCTTGACGACGTCACCCTTCTTGACGTTGCCACCGGGGATCGCGTCCTTCACGGTGGCAACGATGACGTCGCCGATGCCGGCGTAGCGACGGCCCGAGCCGCCGAGAACACGGATGCAGAGGATCTCCTTCGCACCGGTGTTGTCGGCGACCTTGAGTCGCGACTCCTGCTGGATCATCGGTTCTTCTCCTGGTTGTCTCGCCGGTTCTCAGTCGCCTGAGCCTGACGGAACTTCGATTTCAGCCTGATGGCTGAGGGTTTACTTGGCCTTCTCGAGGACTTCGACGACGCGCCAGCGCTTGGTGGCCGACAGCGGACGGGTCTCCTGGATCAGGACCCGGTCGCCGACGCCGCACTGGTTCTGCTCGTCGTGTGCCTTCAGCTTGCTGGTGCGCCGCAGGACCTTGCCGTACAGCGCGTGCTTGACGCGGTCCTCGACGGAGACGACCACGGTCTTCTCCATCTTGTCGCTGACCACGAGGCCCTCGCGGACCTTCCGGTAGGCGCGTGCCTGCTCGTTGCTCACTTCGGTTGCCTTCTCACTCATGCCGCACCGTCCTCAGCGCCCGGGGTCTGGCGGATCCCGAGCTCGCGCTCACGCACCACGGTGTAGATGCGCGCAATGTCCCGCTTGACCGTGCGGAGACGGCCGTGGCTCTCGAGCTGCCCGGTGGCGGCCTGGAAGCGGAGGTTGAACAGCTCCTCCTTGGCCTCACGGAGCTTCTGCTCGAGGTCGACGTTCGTCATGTCGTCCAGCTCGTGTGCAGTGGTTGCCATCAGAATTCACCTGCCTCGCGGGAGACGAAGCGGCACTTCATCGGAAGCTTGTGCATCGCGCGGCGCATGGCCTCGCGAGCGACCTCCTCAGGAACGCCGGAAAGTTCGAACATGACGCGACCGGGCTTGACGTTCGCGATCCACCACTCCGGAGAGCCCTTGCCGGAACCCATGCGGGTCTCGGCCGGCTTCTTCGTCAGCGGACGGTCGGGGTAGATGTTGATCCACACCTTTCCGCCACGCTTGATGTGCCGGGTCATCGCGATACGCGCCGACTCGATCTGGCGGTTGGTGACGTAGTGGCCCTCGACCGCCTGGATGCCGAAGTCGCCGAAGGCGAGCTTCGTGCCACCCTTGGCAGCACCGGTCCGCTTGGGGTGGTGCTGCTTGCGGTGCTTGACCCTGCGGGGCATCAGCATGTCGCTCAGGCCTCCTGTCCGCTGGTCTCGGCGGCCGGGGTCGCCGGGGCAGCCGCGGGCGCGGCGGCCTCGGCCGGAGCCTCGGCCTGCGGCGCACGGTCCGCACGGGTGGGCCGGTCCCCACGGGTGCCGCGACCCGGGCGGTCGCCACCGCGGGCGGGGCGGCCACGGCTCGGCGCACCGGCGCGCGCGGCCGCCTGGGCCTCGCGCTCGGCGCGGGTGCCCGCGACCTCGCCCTTGTAGATCCAGACCTTCACGCCGATGCGGCCGAAGGTCGTCTTGGCCTCGTAGAAGCCGTAGTCGATGTCCGCACGGAGCGTGTGCAGCGGGACGCGGCCCTCGCGGTAGAACTCCGAGCGCGACATCTCGGCGCCACCGAGGCGGCCCGAGCACTGGATGCGGACGCCCTTGGCGCCGGAGCGCATGGTCGTCTGCATCGCCTTGCGCATCGCGCGGCGGAACGCCACCCGGCCCGCGAGCTGCTCGGCCACGCCCTGCGCGACGAGCTGCGCGTCGGTCTCCGGGCTCTTCACCTCGAGGATGTTGAGCTGGACCTGCTTGCCGGTGAGCTTCTCGAGCTCGCCGCGGATGCGGTCGGCCTCGGCGCCGCGGCGGCCGATCACGATGCCGGGACGCGCGGTGTGGATGTCCACCCGCACGCGGTCACGGGTGCGCTCGATCTCCACGCGGGAGATGCCGGCGCGCTCCATGCCCTTGGACAGCAGGCGACGGATCGCCACGTCCTCGCCCACGTAGGACTTGTAGAGCTTGTCGGCGTACCAACGGCTCCGGTGGTCGGTGGAGATCCCGAGGCGGAAGCCGTTCGGGTTGATCTTCTGGCCCATTACTTCTGACCCGCCTTCCGGTCCGTGTCGGCGACAGCCGGCTGCACCACGAGGGTGATGTGGCTGGTCCGCTTGTTGATGCGCGAGGCCCGGCCCTGGGCGCGGGGACGCCAACGCTTCATCGTCGGGCCCTCGTCGACCATGGCCTTGGACACGACCAGGGTGTTGCGGTCGAGCTCCTCGGTGGTCGCCGCGTTGGCGACCGCGCTCTCGAGGATCTTGTAGACCGTCTCGCTGGCCGCCTGGGGGGCGAACTGGAGCAGGGCAAGAGCCTCGTCGACACCCATGCCGCGCACCATGTCCACGACACGGCGCGCCTTCATCGGGGTGATCCTGACGAAGCGTGCGCTGGCGAAAGCGCCGGGCTCGTCGCCCAGCAGGCTCTCACGTCGGGCGCTGACGCGCCTACGCTCGGTAACGCTCATTATCTGACTCTCTCGGCTCTCTTCGAGTGGCTGCCCGCGGTCAGCGGCGCCGGCTCTTCCGGTCGTCCTTGACGTGCCCGCGGTAGGTGCGAGTCGGCGCGAACTCCCCGAGCTTGTGACCGACCATCGCGTCGGTCACGAACACCGGGACGTGCTTGCGGCCGTCGTGCACAGCGATCGTGTGGCCGATCATGGCCGGCACGATCATGGAGCGACGTGACCACGTCTTGATGACGTTGTGCGTGCCCTTGTCGTTCTGTCCGTCCACCTTCTTGATCAGGTGGTCGTCGACGAAGGGACCCTTCTTCAGGCTGCGAGGCATCGTTCAGTTCCCTTCTCAGCGACGCTTGCCGGACTTGCGGCGACGGACAATGAGGGCGTCCGAGGCCTTGCGCTTGCGCGTGCGGCCCTCCGGCTTGCCCCACGGGGACACGGGGTGACGTCCACCGGACGTCTTGCCCTCACCACCACCGTGCGGGTGGTCGACCGGGTTCATGACGACACCGCGGACGGTCGGGCGCTTGCCCTTCCACCGCATCCGGCCGGCCTTGCCCCAGTTGATGTTGGACTGCTCGGCGTTGCCGACCTCGCCGACCGTCGCGCGGCAGCGCACGTCGACGTACCGCATCTCGCCGGACGGCATCCGCAGCTGTGCGCGGCTACCCTCCTTCGCCACCAGCTGGGCCGAGTTGCCCGCGGAGCGGGCGATCTTGGCGCCGCCGCCGGGACGGAGCTCGATGCAGTGGATGGTCGTACCCACCGGGATGTTGCGCAGCGGCAGGTTGTTGCCCGGCTTGATGTCGGCCTTCGGGCCGGCCTCGACCGCTGAGCCCTGACGCAGACCCTGCGGAGCGATGATGTACCGCTTCTCGCCGTCGGCGTAGTGCAGCAGCGCGATGCGCGCGGTGCGGTTGGGGTCGTACTCGATGTGCGCGACCTTGGCCGGGACGCCGTCCTTGTCGTAGCGACGGAAGTCGACGACGCGGTAGGCGCGCTTGTGGCCACCACCCTGGTGGCGGGTGGTGATCCGGCCCTGGTTGTTGCGGCCGCCCTTCTTGGGGAGCGGACGCACCAGAGACTTCTCCGGCGTCGACCGCGTCACCTCGACGAAGTCGGCGACCGACGAGCCGCGACGGCCCGGGGTGGTCGGCTTGTACTTACGGATGCCCATGTCTTCTCAGTCCTCTTTGTCGCCCGGTCAGGAGACCGGACCTCCGAAGATGTCGATGCGCTGGCCCTCGGCGAGGCTGACGATCGCGCGCTTGGTGTTGGCGCGCTTGCCCATCCCGAAGCGGGTGCGACGGGTCTTGCCCTGCCGGTTGAGGGTGTTGACGGAGGTGACCTTGACGTTGAACACCTTCTCGACCGCGATCTTGATCTGGGTCTTGTTGGCGTCCGGGTGCACCAGGAAGGTGTACTTGTTGGCGTCGAGCAGGCCGTAGCTCTTCTCGGAGACGACCGGCGCGATCAGCACGTCGCGGTGGTCCTTGTGGAACGTGCTCACTTCGCCTCCTTCGTCGGCTCCGTGAGCCGGGCTACTGCGTTGTTCTGTTCGCTCGCTCGCTCGCTCACTTGTCGTCCTCCTCGGCGCTGGCCTCGACGCTGGCCTTCGAGCCGGCCTCGAGGAAGCCGGCGGCCTCCGCGTCGGCGGCGGTCTTGAACCAGAGGTCCGGGGTGGTGTTGTCGTACCAGCGGCCACCGGGGGCGTGGTACTTCTTCGAGTCGGTCTTGGCCTTGATCTCGTAGCCGGAGGGCTGCGAGCCGTCCTCAGGCGCCGCGACCGCACCGGCGAAGCCGGCCTCGTCGTCCGCCTCGGGCGTCGGCTCGGCCTTCTTCTCCGCCTTGGCGGGCTTGTCGGCCTTGGCGGGCTTCTCCGCCTTGGCCTCAGCCGGCTTCTCGGCGGCGGCCTCGGTCGAGGTCGCAACGGCCTTCACGGACCTGCCGGTCGAGGGACCCGCCACGAACGCGTCGTAGGCGGCCTTGGTGAAGACCACGTCGTCGGACAGCAGCACGTCGTAGGTGTTGAGCTGGTCGACGGCCAGGATGTGCACGGTGTCGACGTTGCGCAGCGACAGCCAGGTCAGGTCGTCGCCGCGCTCGAGCACCACGAGCGCACGGGGGCGGTCGGTCAGGCCCTTCAGCGCGGACAGCGCCGACTTGGTCGACGGCTTGTCGCCGGAGGCGAAGCCCTCGACGACGTGCACACGGCCGGCGCGGGCCCGGTCGGAGAGGGCGCCACGCAGGGCGGCGGCCTTCATCTTCTTGGGCGTGCGCTGGTCGTAGCTGCGCGGCGTGGGGCCGTGCACGACTCCACCACCGGCGAACTGCGGCGCGCGGATCGAGCCCTGACGGGCACGGCCGGTGCCCTTCTGCTTGTAGGGCTTGCGGCCGCCACCGCGGACCTCGCCACGCGACTTGACGTCGTGGGTGCCCTGGCGGGCGGCGGCCTGCTGCGCCACCACGACCTGGTGGATCAGGGGGATGTTGACCTGGACGTCGAAGATCTCGGCGGGCAGGTCGACCTCGACGGTCTTGAGCTCAGCCATGGTCAGCCCTCCTTGACGGTCGACTTGGCAGCGGAACGGATGACGACGAGACCGCCCTTGGGGCCGGGGACGGCGCCCTTGAGCAGGATCAGGCCCTTCTCGGCGTCCACCGCGTGCACGGAGACGTTCTGGGTGGTGACGGTGTCGCCACCCATGCGGCCGGCCATCCGGACGCCCTTGAACACGCGACCGGGGGTCGCGCAGGCGCCGATGGAGCCCGGCTTGCGGTGGTTGCGGTGCGCACCGTGGGAGGCGCCCACACCGGCGAAGCCGTGACGCTTCATAACGCCGGCGAAGCCCTTGCCCTTGCTGGTGGCCGTCACGTCGACGTCGTCGCCGGCGGCGAACAGCTCGGGGCTGAGCTCCTGGCCGATCTCGTACGACGCGGCGTCCGCGGTGCGGATCTCGACGACGTGCCGGCGCGGCGTGGTGCCGGCCTTGTCGAAGTGACCGGCCAGCGGCCTGTTCACCTTGCGGCCGTCGATCTCGCCGAAGCCGATCTGGACGGCGTTGTAGCCGTCCACCTCGGGCCGGCGGACCTGCGTGACCACGTTGGTGCCGGCCGCGATGACGGTCACGGGCACGATGCGGTTGTTGTCGTCCCAGGTCTGGGTCATGCCGAGCTTGGTGCCCAGCAGCCCACGGACGTTACGTTCAAGAGTGCTCATTTGATATCAGGCCTCGTCCGCGACTCAGAGCTTGATCTCGATGTCGACGCCGGCAGGCAGGTCGAGACGCATCAGCGAGTCAACCGTCTTCGGCGTGGGGTCGATGATGTCGATGAGGCGCTTGTGGGTGCGCATCTCGAAGTGCTCGCGGCTGTCCTTGTACTTGTGCGGCGAGCGAATGACGCAGTAGACGTTCTTCTCGGTAGGCAGCGGCACAGGACCAGCGACCTTCGCGCCCGTACGGGTGACCGTGTCAACGATCTTGCGCGCCGAGGTGTCGATCACCTCGTGGTCGTAGGCCTTGAGCCTGATGCGGATCTTCTGTCCCGCCATAGCTCCTCGTATGTCCTTTACTCGTCGTACCGCCAAGACTGCGCGACCCGGCTGGGCCACACCTGCTCCGACATCCTCGCCTCCGACCCCCGCGGTCGGGCGTGTCGCGCCTTGCAGGCACAACACGAGACCGGATGATCGCGCTGGTCGGATTGGCTACCCGAATCCCCACGCGGGGGCTACGGGCCTGAGAGGGTCTCCTGGTGCGGTGCGGACACACGCCGGACCACCACAAACCAGGAACACCGATTCAGGAGTCAATGTGTGTCGCACCCCGGCAACCCCGCCGGAGCAACCGGACTATCTTGGCAGAGACCGGCGGCGCATATCAAATCCGGGCCCCCGGACCGCTCACGGCCCGCCGGACCACCCGAAGTGGCGGTGCCCGGAGCGCCGGTTCCCACCCTAGATTGACGGCCATGATCGACCGATCCCGACTGGACCAGCTGCACGCCGCCGAGGAGCGTCGCTTCGCCGACGAGCACCCCCGATCCGCGACCCTGGCGCGGGAGGCGCGCGCGTCCCTGCTGGCCGGCGTGCCGATGCCGTGGATGACCCGCTGGCCGGGGGCGTTCCCGGTGTTCTTCGACGGGGCGCAGGGAGCGAGGTTCACCGACGTGGACGGGCGGGAGTACCTCGACCTGTGCCTCGGCGACACCGGGGCCATGACCGGGCACGCGCTGCCGGAGGTCACCGACGCCATCGCCGAGCGGGCCGCCGCGGGCATCACGACCATGCTGCCCAGCCCCGACGCCCCCTGGGTGGCCGAGGAGCTCACGCGCCGGTTCGGCCTCCCCCGCTGGCAGATGGCGATGTCGGCGACCGACGCCAACCGGTTCGTGCTGCGGTTCGCCCGCCACCTCACCGGCCGGCCCAAGGTGGCGGTCATGGACTGGTGCTACCACGGCACCGTGGACGAGACGCTGGCCGTGCTGGACGGGGAGGGACGGGTCGTCCCCCGTCCCGGGGCGCTCGGGCCCCAGGTCGACGTGGCCACCACCACCCGCGTCGTACCGTTCAACGACCTGCCGGCGCTCGAGGCCGCGCTCGCCCACGGCGACGTGGCCGCCCTGCTGATGGAGCCGGCCCTGACCAACATCGGCATCGTGCTGCCCGACGCGGGCTACCTCGAGGAGGTCCGCCGGCTCACCCGGGAGGCGGGCACGCTGCTGGTCATCGACGAGACGCACACGCTCTGCGCCGGCCCCGGGGGCGCCACCCGCGCCTGGGGGCTGGAGCCGGACATGCTGGTCGTGGGCAAGCCCATCGGGGGCGGGGTGCCGGCCGCCGCGTACGGCGTCAGCGCCGAGGTGGCCGAGGCCCTCGACCCGCCGATGCTCTCCCACGACATCGACGTGGCCGGGGTCGGCGGCACCCTGACGGGCAACGCCCTGGCCCTGGCGGCGGTACGCCGGACCCTGTCGGTCGCCCTGCGCGAGGAGGACTTCGCGGTCGCGATCCCGCTCGCCCAACGGTGGGCCGACGGGGTGGCCGGCGTGATCGAGGCACACGGCCTGCCCTGGCACGTGCAGCGGCTCGGCTGCCGGGCGGAGTACTGGTTCTGCCCGCCGCCTCGCGACGGTGCGGCGGCCGCCGCCGCGGTGGACGAGGAGCTCGAGGCGTTCATGCACCTGTGGGCCCTGAACCGGGGGATCCTCCTGACCCCGTTCCACAACATGGCGCTGTTCTCCCCCCACCACACCGCGGACGACGTCGACCTGCACACCAAGGTGTTCGGCGAGGCGGTGGAGGCGCTCCTCGGCGGCTGACGTCCCCTGGCGGGGCCTCGGTCCCGTGGCTACCGTGGAGTCATGGAGCCTCCGTGGCTCGGCGTCCTGCTGCTGTGGGCCGGGTGCGCGGCCCTTGCCGCGTTCATCCGCTGCGCGCCGCTGTGGCGCGCGGTGGGACGGCGGCTACGGGGCTGGCACACCGCCTGGGAGCTGCGGAGGACGGGACCGGTGAGCTCGCGTCCCATCGAGGCCATCGCCGAGGACGCCCGCCGCCTCGGGCGCCGCTACCGGGAGCCGCCCCCAGGCGTCTCGTTCGCGCAAGTACGAGGGCACCCGGCGTGCCTACGACAAGGTGCTCGCCGAGGGGTGCTCCGCCCTGGGGATCGAGCACCTGCTCGGGGTCCTGCCGCCCGGCTCCGAGCTCGACGCCGAAAGGCGCCGGGTGGAGTGGCGCCTGTGCTCGGCCGGGCTGCAGCTCGACGACGCCGCCTGACCGGGCCGTCGGAGCGGTCCGGCAGCATGGGGCCATGACACAGCCGCCGACACGACCGCGCCGGCGCGTGCCCGCGGACAACCTGGTCTGGCTGCGCCGGGCCCGTGACCACGCCGACCAGCACTTCGCCGAGCCGCTGCTGCTCGACAACCTGGCGGCGGTCGCCGGCATGAGCAAGTACCACTTCCACCGGATGTTCACCGCCACCTACCGGGTCACGCCCGCGCTGTACCTCTCCGAGCGTCGGGTCGAGCGCGCCCAGGACCTGCTGCGCACGACGAACCTGACGGTGACCGAGGTCTGCCACGCGGTCGGCTTCACGAGCCTGGGCTCGTTCAGCTCACGGTTCCGCGAGCTCGTCGGGGAGACGCCCAGCGCCTTCCAGGCCCGCTACGCCGCGGCCGGCGCGCCGCGGATCCCGGGCTGCTGGGTGTTCATGGCCGGCCTCGCCGAGCGTCGCGCCGACGACTCAGCAAGGCAGGAGAAGCCGAGCGGGCCGTCGCTTTCCTAGGCTCGTCCCCATGATCACCAACGTCTCCCTCCTCACCGTCTGGGTGAAGGACATCGATGAGTCCCTGGCCTTCTACACCGACATCCTCGGCTTCGAGCCCGGCGACGACATCCGCATGGGCGAGGACTTCCGGTGGTGCACGGTCTTCCACCCCAAGCAGCCCGAGCTGCACCTGCACCTGAGCACACCGAGCCGGCCGCTGTCGGACGACCTGATCGCCGCCATGCGGCGCGCGCAGGACGAGGGCGGCCTGCCCGGCGTGGGCATGCACGTAGACGACTGCCGCGCCACCTACACGGAGCTCAGGGCCAAGGGCGTGGAGTTCCTGCAGGAGCCCGAGGAGCGGCCCTACGGCGTCGAGGCCCTGATGCGCGACAACTCCGGCAACTGGATGGTGCTCGTGGAGCCGCACGACTACACGCCCGAGGACTTCGAGGGCGTCGACCTCTCCGGCTGACTAGCGGCGCGTGTAGGCGAGGTCGTGGATGGTGCGGCCCGCCTGCAGGCCCTTCCGCTCGAACTTCGTGACCGGCCGCTCCTCCCAGCGCGGCACCTGCCCGCCCTCGAGCAGCGGCTCCGCGTCGAGCACCTCGCGCATCACCTCGGCGTACGCCGCCCAGTCCGTCGCGAGCCGCCACTGCGCCCCCGGGGCGAGGCGGCTCGCGGCCAGGGCAGCGAACGGGGGGTTCACCAGGCGGCGCTTGTGGTGCTTCTTCTTCGGCCACGGGTCGGGGAAGAAGGTCCACAACCCGGCCAGCGCCTCCGGCTCCACCAGGTTCTCCAAGGACCAGATGGCGTCGACGCCGAGCACCCGGACGTTGTCGAGGCCCGCCTCGCCGACCCGGGCGAGGATGTCGGCGACCCCGGGCCGCCAGACCTCGATCGCGAGGATGTTGGTCCCGGGCCGGGTCGCCGCCAGCGCCGCCGTCGCCTCCCCGATGCCGGGGCCGATCTCGACGACGAGCGGGGCGTGCCGGCCGAACCGCTCCTCGAGGCTGAAGCCCGGGTCGTCGACGTCGTCGTCGGGGATCCAGAGCCGCCGGTGGTGGGCGTCCCACGCCTCGAGGCGCGACGGGGTGAGCCGCGCGCCGCGACGGGAGTAGGTCAGGACCTCACGCATGCGCCGGCCGTCCTCGGTCAGCCTCTGGTGCGGTCGCACGGACCTGGTCATGCCTGCTTCCTTGGTCGTGGTTGGGTTTCAACCGCTCGTGGCTCGGTCTCTGGGGGGCCCCGCGAGTGGTCCGTTGGTCTGTGGAGGAGCGGAGCGGGGGCGCCGAGTGAGCAACTGACTCTCCGCTCGCACCCCGCTAGGCGCGCCTCGCGGCGGGACCAGCGGACGCGACTCGGCTGGGAGTGACCGTCCGTGACTCGTGCGGACGAACGAGAAAGACCCCCGCGCGCCGGAGGGCGCCGGGGGCCGTTCGTGCTGATTACTTGTTGATCTTGGTGACGCGGCCGGCGCCCACGGTGCGGCCACCCTCGCGGATCGCGAAGCGGAGACCCTCCTCCATGGCGATCGGCTGGATCAGCTGCACGGACATGTCGGTGTTGTCACCCGGCATGACCATCTCGGTGCCCTCGGGCAGGGTCACCACGCCCGTCACGTCCGTCGTGCGGAAGTAGAACTGGGGGCGGTAGTTGTTGAAGAACGGCGTGTGACGGCCGCCCTCCTCCTTGCTGAGGATGTAGACCGACGCCTCGAACTCCGTGTGCGGAGTCGTGGTGCCCGGCTTGATGACGACCATGCCGCGCTCGACGTCCTCGCGCTTGGTGCCACGCAGCAGCAGGCCGACGTTCTCGCCCGCCTGGCCCTCGTCGAGCAGCTTGCGGAACATCTCGACGCCGGTGACGGTGGTCGTCTGCTTCTCCTCGCGGATACCGATGATGTCGACGGTCTCGTTGACCTTGACCACACCGCGCTCGATGCGGCCGGTGATGACCGTGCCGCGACCGGTGATGGTGAAGACGTCCTCGACCGGCATCAGGAACGGCTTGTCGATCTCGCGCTCCGGCTGCGGGATGTACTCGTCGACGGCGTTCATCAGCTCGACGATCGACTCGCCCCACTTCTCGTCGCCGTTGAGCGCCGGGAAGGCGGCCACGCGCACCACGGGGATGTCGTCGCCGGGGAACTCGTACTCGGAGAGGAGCTCGCGCACCTCCATCTCGACGAGCTCGATGAGCTCCTCGTCGTCGACCATGTCGCACTTGTTGAGCGCGACGACGATCGCCGGGACGCCGACCTGACGCGCGAGCAGCACGTGCTCACGGGTCTGCGGCATCGGGCCGTCGGTGGCGGCGACCACGAGGATCGCGCCGTCCATCTGCGCCGCACCGGTGATCATGTTCTTGATGTAGTCGGCGTGCCCCGGGCAGTCGACGTGGGCGTAGTGGCGCGCCTCGGTCTGGTACTCGACGTGGGCGATGGAGATCGTGATACCGCGCTGACGCTCCTCAGGGGCCTTGTCGATCTCGTCGAACGGCGTGAAGGGGTTCAGGTCAGGGTACTTGTCGTGCAGCACCTTGGTGATCGCTGCGGTCAACGTCGTCTTGCCGTGGTCGATGTGACCAATGGTTCCGATGTTGACGTGCGGCTTAGTCCGCTCGAACTTCGCCTTAGCCACTTGGGGCTCCTCCTAGCTAGATTTCTTGACTCGTTGCTGATGAATGACGCCCGACGGAACTACTCGCCGCGGACCTTCTTGATGATCTCGTCGGCGACGTTCTGCGGAACCTCGGCGTACGAGTCGAACTCCATCGAGTACGACGCCTGACCGGAGGTCTTGGACCTCAGATCGCCAACGTACCCGAACATCTCGGACAGCGGAACGAGGGCCTCGACGACCCGGTCGCCCGACCGCTCGAACATGGACTGCACCTGGCCGCGCCGCGAGTTGATGTCGCCGATCACGTCGCCCAGGTAGTTCTCCGGCGTGGTGACCTCGACCGCGAACATCGGCTCGAGCAGGACCGGCTTGGCCATCCGCGCGGCCTCCTTGAACGCCTGGTTGCCGGCGATCTTGAAGGCGAGCTCGGAGGAGTCGACGTCGTGGTAGGCACCGTCCTCGAGGCTGACCTTGACGTCGACCATCGGGTAGCCGGCGAGGACGCCGAACTCCATGGCCTCCTGCGCACCCTGGTCCACCGAGGGGATGTACTCACGCGGGATGCGACCACCGGTGACGTTGTTCACGAACTCGTAGCCCGCGCCCTGTCCGGTCTCCGGGTCGAGGCTCGGCTCGATGCTGATGAGCACCTTCGCGAACTGGCCCGAGCCACCCGTCTGCTTCTTGTGGGTGTAGGAGTGCTTCTCGACCTTCTTGCGGATGGTCTCGCGGTAGGCGACCTGCGGCTTGCCGACCGTCGCCTCGACGCGGAACTCGCGCTTCATGCGGTCGACCAGGATCTCGAGGTGCAGCTCACCCATGCCGGCGATGATGGTCTGACCGGTCTCCTCGTCCGCCTTGACGGTGAACGTGGGGTCCTCGTCGGACAGCCGCTGGATCGCCGTACCGAGCTTCTCCTGGTCGCCCTTGGTCTTGGGCTCGATGGCGACCTCGATCACCGGGGCCGGGAAGGTCATCGACTCGAGGATCACCTGGTTGGACGGGTCGCACAGGGTGTGACCGGTCTTGGTGTCCTTGAGGCCCATGACGGCGACGATCTGGCCGGCGCCGACCGACGCGATCTCCTCACGCTTGTTGGCGTGCATCTGGTAGACCTTGCCGATCCGCTCCTTGCGGCCGTTGACCGAGTTGACCACGGTCGAGCCGGCCTCGAGCTTGCCGGAGTAGACGCGCACGTAGGTCAGCTTGCCCAGGTGCGGGTCGGCGGCGATCTTGTAGGCCAGGCCGGAGAACGGCTCGTCGTCGCTCGGCTGGCGGACGATGACCTTCTCCTCGTCCTTGACGTCGTGGCCCTGGATGCCGTCGATGTCGAGGGGCGAGGGGAGGTACTTCACGACCGCGTCGAGCAGCGGCTGGACGCCCTTGTTCTTGAACGCGGTGCCGCACAGGACCGGGTTGAGCTTGTCGGCGAGGGTGGCGCGACGGATCGCGGCCTCGAGCTGCTCCACCGAGGGCTCCTCGCCCTCGAGGTACATCTCCATGACCTCGTCGTCGGCCTCGGCCAGGGTCTCGAGGAAGCGCTCACGCCACTCGGCGACCTGCTCGGACATCTCCGCCGGGATCTCCTCGACGTCGTAGTCCTCACCCATCTTGGTCTCGCCGCGCCAGGTCAGCGCGCGCATGCCGACCAGGTCGACGACCCCGAGGAAGTCGGACTCGGCGCCGATCGGCAGCTGCAGCACGAGCGGGGTGGAGTTCAGCCGGTCGATCATCATGTCGACGCAGCGGAAGAAGTCCGCGCCGGTGCGGTCGAGCTTGTTGACGAAGCACATGCGCGGCACGGAGTACTTGTTGGCCTGACGCCACACCGTCATCGTCTGCGGCTCGACGCCCGCGACACCGTCGAACACGGCCACGGCGCCGTCGAGGACGCGCAGCGAGCGCTCGACCTCGGCGGTGAAGTCCACGTGGCCGGGGGTGTCGATGATGTTGATCTGGTGGTCCTTCCACCAGCAGGTCGTCGCGGCCGACGTGATCGTGATGCCGCGCTCCTGCTCCTGCTCCATCCAGTCCATCGTGGCGGCGCCCTCGTGGACCTCACCGATCTTGTAGGTGATGCCGGTGTAGAACAGGATCCGCTCGGTCGTGGTGGTCTTGCCGGCGTCGATGTGCGCCATGATGCCGATGTTGCGGACCTTGTTGAGGTCGGTGGTGATGTCGACAGCCACTGGAGTTTCCCTCGGATCGGAAGTGCGTGTGGGGGGCCGGCTGGTGCGCGGCGTTCAGCCCCGTACGCCGGACGGGGGTCTCCCGCGACGTACAGGGCTCGTGGTCACCAGCGGTAGTGGGCGAAGGCCTTGTTGGACTCGGCCATCTTGTGGGTGTCCTCGCGGCGCTTCACGGCGGCACCGAGGCCGTTGGAGGCGTCGAGGATCTCGTTCATGAGGCGCTCGGCCATGGTCTTCTCGCGACGCTGGGCCGAGTAGCCGACGAGCCAGCGCAGCGCCAGCGTCATCGAGCGGGTGCCACGGACCTCGACCGGCACCTGGTAGGTGGCGCCACCGACGCGACGGCTGCGGACCTCGAGGGCAGGCTTCACGTTGTCGAGCGCGCGCTTCAGCGTGACGACCGGGTCGCTGCCGGTCTTGTCGCGGCAACCCTCCAGCGCGGTGTAGACGATGCGCTGAGCGGTCTGCTTCTTGCCGTCCTTGAGGACCTTGCTGACCAGCTGGGTGACGACCTGGCTGCCGAAGACCGGGTCGACGTCGATCGGACGCTTCGGGGCGGGACCCTTGCGAGGCACTAGCTCTTCTCCTTCTTCGCGCCGTAGCGGCTGCGAGCCTGCTTGCGGTTCTTGACACCCTGGGTGTCGAGGGAGCCGCGGATGATCTTGTAGCGGACACCCGGAAGGTCCTTCACCCGGCCACCACGGACGAGCACGATCGAGTGCTCCTGCAGGTTGTGACCCACGCCCGGGATGTAGGCCGTGACCTCGATGCCGCTGGAGAGGCGCACACGCGCCACCTTGCGGAGCGCGGAGTTCGGCTTCTTCGGGGTGGTGGTGTAGACACGCGTGCACACGCCGCGCCGCTGCGGGGAACCCTTCAGAGCGGGCGTCTTGTTCTTCGACACCTTGTCCTGGCGGCCCTTGCGGACCAACTGCTGGATGGTGGGCACCGCGTGGTTCCCCTTCGCTGTAGTACTGAATTCTTCCGGATGGTGCGTGGTGGTGCTGGGCTGGCCGGCGGGCGCACCCCCCGCGGTCGGGCGTGTCGCCCTGCCCACGACTCGCCGTCCCGGTGTGGAATGGGCGGCGGAGCGAGATGGATGCTGCTCACACAGTCACGGACTCCCGGACGGGAGCACGCGTGACGGCCTGGCTGACCCAGGCACGATGAAAGAGATTACCGGCTCGCCGGAGCAGGGTCAAAACGGCCCCGGGCCCCATGCGGTATAGGGGCAGCCACCCGTTTCGCACCCCTGCCTCACGCCTGCGCGCCCGCTCCCGGGAAGGGGGCTCCCGGCGCCGCCGACGGTGCTGTCTGCTGGGCCGTCGGCCGGCCGGGCCGCAGCAGCTCCGCGAGGTGCACGGACTCCACACCGGCGAGGTCACCGAGCTGGGTGCGGCAGGAGAACCCGTCCGCCAGCACCACGGTTCCCGGGGCCGCCGACCGGACCGCGGGCAGCAGGTGCTGCTCCGCGACGGCGACCGAGACGTCGTGGTGGCCGCGCTCGACGCCGAAGTTGCCGGCCAGCCCGCAGCAGCCGTCCACGCGGGTGACGGTGGCGCCACAGCGGGCCAGCAGGGCGGCGTCGGTCTCCCACCCGAGGACGCTCGCGTGGTGGCAGTGCGGCTGGGCGACCACCGCGACGTCGCTCAGGTCGGGTGGCGACCAGCCCTCCACCCCGGCGAGGGTCTCCGCCAGCGTGCGGGTGTTGGACGCGACGGCAGGCACGCGCGGGTCGTCGACCAGCTCGGCGAGGTCGGAGCGCAGCGTCGCCAGGCAGGACGGCTCGAGCGCCACGACGGTGACCCCCGCCTCGGCGTACGGGTGCAGCACGTCGAGGGTGCGCCGCATCTCGCGGCGGGCCGCGCCGAGCTGCCCGGTGCTCACCCAGGTCAGACCGCAGCAGGCGGTGCGGTCGACCAGCCCGACGCGCAGCCCGGCCGCCTCGAGCACCTCGACCGCCGCGCGGGCGTTGTCGGGGGTGAAGTGGTCGGTGAACGTGTCCACCCAGACCACCACGTCGGGCAGGTCCACGACCGGTCGGTCCGCCGCCACCAGCCCCGCGCGGTCCGGGCCGCGGGGACCGGGATGCCGCGGCGCGGGTCGACCCCCGCGGCGGCCTTCGCCAGCCGCTGCACCCACCCGCGGCCGAGCAGCCGCGCGGTCAGGGCGGACGAGCGGGGCGAGCCGCAGCCAGCGCGGCAGCGCGCCCAGGGCGTAGTGGCTGCGCGGCCGCAGCCGGCGGCGGTAGCGCTGGTGCAGCGCCTCGACCTTGTAGGTGGCCATGTCGATCCCGGTCGGGCAGTCCCGCGCGCAGCCCTTGCAGGCCAGGCACAGGTCGAGCGCCTCGTGCACCTCCGCCGAGCGCCAGCCGTCGGCCACCGTGCGCCCGTCCACCATCTCCTGCAGCACGCGGGCCCGCCCGCGGGTGGAGTCCTTCTCGTCGCGGGTCGCCTCGTAGGAGGGACACATGACGCCACCGACCGGTGCCGCGAGGCACTTCCCGACCCCGGTGCACCGGTGCACCGCCTCGACCGCGGACCCCTGGTCGTGGGCCCAGCGCAGGCTGCGCCTCGGCTCCGCGAGCGGCCCGGCCAGCCGCAGGTCGGCGTCGACGGGACGCGGGTCCACGAGGACACCGGGGTTGAGCAGCCCGTCGGGGTCGCAGATGGCCTTGGCCCGGCCGAAGAGGTCGAGGACCTCGGGCGAGTACATGGCGCCGAGCAGCTCCGAGCGGGCGCGCCCGTCGCCGTGCTCGCCGGACAGGGTGCCGCCGTACGACGCGACCAGGCGGGCCGCGTCCTCGACGAACCGCCGGAAGCCGGAGCGGCCGCTGCGCTCCCGGAGCGCGAAGTCGATCCGCACGTGCACGCACCCGTCGCCGAAGTGGCCGTAGGGCACGCCGTCCAGGGCGTGCTCGACCAGGAGCGCGTCGAACGCGCGGAGGTAGGCCCCCAGTCGCTCGGGCGGCACCGCCGCGTCCTCCCACCCGGCGTGGGCCGGCGAGTCCAGGCTGCGCGCCGCGAGCCCCGCGCCGTCCTCGCGGATCCGCCACAGCATCGCCTGCTCCCGGGGGTCGGTCACCACCCGGGCGTCCACCGCCCCGGCGTCGGCGACGACCGCCGCGGCCCGGGCCTCCGCCTCCGCCTCGGTGTCGCCGGTGACCTCCGCGAACAGCCAGCCGGTGCCGCGCGGCAGGTCCGGTGCGGCCCCCCGCCGCACCCGGACCACGTCGACGATCCGCTCGTCGAGGCCCTCACAGGCGACGAGGGGATGGTGCAGCAGGCCGGGCACCGCGTCCGCGGCGTCGAAGATCGAGGCGTAGCCGAGCACCGCGAGCACCCGGTGCGGGGGGTCGCGGACCAGCCGCACGGTGGCACCGAGCACCACGGCCAGGGTGCCCTCGCTGCCGACCAGGAACCGGTCGACCCGGCGCCCGTGCTCGGGCAGGAGCTGCTCGAGCGCGTAGCCGGAGACCTGCCGGGGAAAGCGCCCCAGCTCGGTGCGGATCGTGCCCAGGTGCGCCTGGGTGAGGGCGTCGAGCCGCTCCCCGGTCGAGCCCCCGGGCGGTCCGGCCGAGCCCGCCGAGAGCCGCTCCCCCGCCCCGGTGACCACGTCGAGCGCGACGACGTTGTCGGAGGTGCGCCCGTAGCCGAGGGCCCGGGACCCGCAGGCGTTGTTGCCGATCATGCCGCCGACGGTGCACCGGGTGTGGGTCGAGGGTCCGGCCCGAACCTGAGCCCGTGCGGGGTCGCGGCCCGCTGGAGCACGGCGTGCACCACCCCGGGGTCCACCTCCGCCGTGCCCGCCTCCGGGTCGACGGCGCGCACCCGGTTGAGGTGCTTGAGGGTGTCGACCACCAGGCCCGGCGCCCACGGCGTTGCCCGCGATCGACGTACCCGCGCCGCGCATGGTCAGCGGGGTCCCGGTGGACCGGGCGACGTCCACGGTCGCCAGCAGCTCGCCCACGTCCCGCGGCCTGACTACCACCAGGGGCGGCACCCGGTAGAGAGAGGCGTCGGAGGAGTAGAGCGCGCGGGCCAGCGTGGAGTCGTCGACGTCGGTCACGCCCGCCCGGCGGAGCTCCTCGAGGACGCCCGCCGAGTCGGCCCTCATGCCGGGTCCGGCGCGGGCCGGCCGCGGCTCACCACAGTTCCAGCGACCGGCTCAGGATCGCGGCGGCGTCGTCCTCGGTCACGTCCTTGGGCGCGGTCGCCAGCAGCCGCTGCTGCTTGAGCGTGCCCTCCACGAGGGCCGGTACGTCGGACTCGTCGTACCCGACCGCGCCGAGCCCGTTGGGGATGCCGATGTCGCGCATCAGCTCCGCGAGCACGCCCGGCAGCAGCTCGCGGAGGTCGTCGGGCCGGTCCGCGCCGGGGGCGAGCAGCTCCGCCGCCCGCACGTGCCGTTCGGGGTCGGCGTCGAAGGTGAACCGGAACGCCTCGGGCGCGGTGAGCGAGACCGCCATCCCGTGCGGGACCATCGCGTGGTCGTCGGGGTAGTCGGCCGGCCGGAAGTCACGGACCCGACCGGCTACGGGGTAGGCGTTGGCGTGCGGGATGTGCACGCCGGCGTTGCCGAAGCCCATCCCGGCGAAGGTGGCGGCGAGCGACATCTGCTCGCGCGCCTGCTCGTCCTCGCCGTTGCGCACCGCTGCCCGGAACGACCCCGCCAGCAGCCGCAGCGCCTTCTCGGCCCACATGTCGGCGATCGGGTTCGCCCCGCAGTAGGGCACCCGCTGCTCGGGGGTCTTGCGCTCGTAGGACGAGTACGGCCGCGCGGTCCACGACTCGAGGGCGTGGCACAGGATGTCCATGCCGGCGGCCGCGGTGACCCCGGGCGGCTGGGTCACGGTCAGCCGCGGGTCGACGACCGCGAGCGTGGGCCGCAGCCGTGGGTGGCTGATCCCGGTCTTGACCTTCTGCTCGAGCACGTCGAGCACGCAGATCGTGGTGCTCTCGCTGCCGGTGCCGGTGGTGGTGGGCACCGCGACCAGCGGCGCCAGTGGGTGCTGCGGCGCGCGTCCGCCGCCGACCGGGGCGTTGACGTAGTCGATCAGGTCACCGGGGTTGGTCATCATCAGGTCGACCGCCTTGGCGGTGTCGATGGCCGAACCGCCGCCTACGGCCACGAAGGCCTCCCAGGGGCCGGTGGCGCGGGCGTGGTCGACGGCGGCCTGCAGGCTGGCGTCGGTCGGCTCGACGTGGACCCCGTCGTACACCCGGGCCTCGATCCCGAAGCCCGCCATCTGGTCGGCGACCCGCTGCGGGTGCCCGGTGGCCGCGACCCCGGGGTCGGTCACCACCAGGACCCGTCGCACGCCGTACAGGGACAGGTCGTGGCCGATCTCGTCGGACGCGCCGGGTCCGAACTTGAGCTGGGGGGCGCCGTAGGTGAAGACCCCCTCGGGGTCGGCGGGCACGTGCATCAGTCGTCCTCCTTCAGCTCGGTCAGGGCGTGCCGGGCGGCGGAGAGCAGGTCGAGCCCGAGCGCCTCGTCCCGGTCCATCCAGATGGCGAGGTCGGTGGAGCTGTCCTCCTCCACGACCCGCGGCTCCACGTCCACGGACTCGGGCTTCAGCGCGGCCCGGAAGATCAGGTGGATGCCGTGGTAGTCCTCGACCAGGCCGTCGGACCGCGGCCCCGTGAAGTGCGAGCTGTGCACGTCGGCGAGGGACCCGGGCTCGATGTGCAGGCCGGTCTCCTCGTAGACCTCGCGCACCAGAGCCTGGCGCGGCTCCTCGCCGTGGTCGATGCCGCCGCCGGGGAGCGTCCACCGGCCGGGAATCCTGGTGCGCCCGGACATGCGGGTCAGCAGCACCGCGCCGTCCCGGGTGACCAGGGCGTACGCGGCGACCCGCTGCCGCCTCGGTGGTGCCTGCTCTGCTGGCATGCGGCCGAGTCTAGGGAGAACCGTCCCGGAGGGGTGGTTTCGCCCCACCCGGCACAATGGAGGCACCGACCGGAGGGACCCTGATGAGGATCGTCGTCGTCGCGCTCGTCGGCCTGACCCTGCTGCTCGGGGGCTGTGCGGCACCGGCCGACGCGCCGGACACCGCCGCGGAAGGCGCTCCCTCCGCCTCGTCCGCCGGGCCGTCCTCGGATGAGCCGGCCCCGATGGACGAGACGGCGGACGAGACGGCGGACGAGACAGCGGACGAGACAACCACGCCCGGCGCCGCGGTGCCGGAGGCGCTGCAGTTCCGGGCCCGGACCGTCGACGGCAAGCCGTTCCGCGGTGCGTCGCTGGCCGGTCGGCCGGTGCTGCTGTGGTTCTGGGCACCGTGGTGCCCGACCTGCCGCAGCCAGATCCCCCAGGTGCAGGACCTCGCCTCCCGCTTCGGCGACGAGGTGCACGTGCTCGGCGTGGGGTCGCTCGACGACGCCGACGCGATCGCCGGGTTCGCGCGGGACGTCGACGCCATCACCCACCTCACCGATGCCGACGGCACCGTCTGGAGGCACTTCGGGGTCGTCGAGCAGAGCTCGTTCGTCCTCCTGGACGCCGAGGGTGCCCAGGTGTTCTCGGCCGGCTACGGCGGCGCGGACGACCTGGGCGAGCGGGTCGCCGACGTGGCCGGCTGAGCCCGGTGGACACCTCCGGACTGCTGCTGGCGTTCTCCGCCGGCCTGGTCGCCGCCGTGAACCCCTGCGGGTTCGCGCTGCTGCCCGCCTACCTCTCCCTCCTGGTGGTCGGTGACGACTCCCCGAGCCGACGACGTGCGCTGGTCCGGGCGGTCAGCACCTCCGCGGTGATGACGCTCGGGTTCGTCGCCGTCTTCCTGGTGTTCGGTCTGGTGATCAGCCCCGTCGCGTCGTCCGCCCAGCGGCACCTGCCGTGGGTGACGCTGGTGCTGGGGGTCGCCCTGGTCGGCGCGGGTGCCTGGTTGCTGGCCGGCAGGCGGGTCCCCGGGGTCGCCGTCGCCGTGCGCGGCACCCAGGTGCGGCGCGGGTTCGGGCCCGTGCTGCTCTACGGAGCGGCCTACGCGGCCGCCTCGCTGACGTGCACGGTGGCCCCGTTCCTCGCCGTGGTCGTCTCGTCGTTCCGGTCCGGCTCGACCGGGGCGGGGCTGCTGCTCTTCGTCGCCTACGCGGTGGGGATGGGCACGCTCGTGGCCGCGGCCGCCGTCGCGGTGGCGCTGGCCCGGGCCTCGCTCGTGACCCGGCTGCGGCGCTCGGGACGGCTCGCCGGACGTGTCGCGGGCGGCCTGCTCGTGCTCGTCGGCGGCTACGTCGCCTGGTACGGCTGGTGGGAGATCCGGGTGCTCGACGGCGGACCGGTCGACGACCCGGTCGTGGGCTTCGCGCTGCGGCTGCAGTCGGCGGTGTCCGGCCTGGTGGACAGCGGCGGCGCCGTCTGGCTCGGCGTGCTGCTGGTCCTCGTGGTCGCCGCGGCGGTCGCCCGGCGCCGCCGCCCCGGCCGCCGGACCACCGGTGAGTCGGCCCACACCCGCTGACCGTTCGTTTCGCGGCGCCGGTCGCGGGGGACGCTCCTGGAGGAACCGACCCCGCCGACGGAGGGCCGATGACCTCGCGCGACCCGTTCTTCGACAACGCCAAGCTGCTTCTGGTGATGCTCGTCGTCGTGGGCCACTCGTGGGTGCTGATGCCCGACGCCCCGTCGTCGTTCCCCGCCTACACGTTCCTCTACACCTGGCACGTGCCGGCGTTCGTGCTGGTGACCGGCTACCTCTCGCGCAGCTTCACCTTCACCGCGGCGAACCTCCGCAGGCTCGCGACCACCGTGGTCGCGCCGTACCTGGTCTTCGAGACCCTGATCGGACTGTTCCGGATCGCGGTGGGCAAGGAGACCCTGGGCAGTCCGCTCTACCTCGATCCGCACTGGCCGATGTGGTACCTCGCCGTCCTGTTCCTGTGGCGGTTGGCCACGCCCCTGCTCAAGCGCGTGCCGCGGCCGCTGGTGCCGGCCGTGGCGGTGAGCCTGCTGGGCGGCCTGATCGACACCGACCTCCTCGACGTCTCACGGGCGACGGGTCTGCTCCCGTTCTTCGTCCTGGGCCTGACGATGAGCCGGCCGCAGTTCGACTGGCTGGCCCGCCCACGGGTCCGCGTGGTCGCGTCCACGCTGCTCGCCGGGGCCTTCGTGACGTCGGCCGTCGTCGCGGAGCCGCTGCCGACGGAGTGGCTCTACTGGCGGTCTTCCTACGATGCCATGGGCGTCAGCGTGTGGTTCGGGATGGCGGGCCGGGTCCTCCTGCTGCTGGTCGCCGGCCTGCTCGCACTCGCCGCCCTGTCGCTGGTACCGCGTTCGCAGCGGTGGTTCACCCCGCTCGGTGCGGCGAGCCTGGTGGTGTACCTCTGCCACGGCTTCTTCGTGAAGGCCGCGCAGTACGCCGGGGCCGGCACCCTGGTCCGGACCGACGAGGTCACCGCCTTCGTCATCGTCAGCGGCGCCGCCGTCCTGCTCGCGCTGGCGCTCGCCGCCACCCCGGTGTCCCGGCGGCTGAACCGGCTGGTCGACCCGATCAGCACCGCCACCGAGGACCTGCCGGGCATCCTGCCGCCGCACCACCACCGCGAGCGGGCCCAGCACCGGCTGGCGCTGCACCGCAACCATCCGGAGCGCTTCTAGCGCTCACCCACCGGGGCGCCACGACGGGGCCGTCGCCCGGGGATGGACGGTGCGCTCGAGCTCCCGGGACCGCTCCGGGGTCGGCGCGCTCCCCCCGAGGTGGGCCGGGTGCCACCAGGGGCGCTCGCCGGGGGCGGCCGGTGCTCCGGCCGGCCCTGGAGCTCGTCGAGCATCCGCTGGAGCGCGCCACCGAGCCGGTTCACCTCGCCCGCGACGTCGGCGCCCGCGGCGACCTCGTACGGCCGGCCGACGGAGATCGACACCGGCCGCCCCCGGCGCAGGTCCACGCGGTGGAAGGCGGTGGCGACCCGCTGCGGCCCCCAGATGGCGACCGGGAGCAACGGCGTCCCCGTGTCCCGGGCCAGCGCCACCGCGCCGGGCAGCAGGCCGCGGACGGTGAAGGAGGTGCTGATCCCGGCCTCCGGGAACACCCCGACCGCCTCGCCCTCGCGCAGCAGTCGACGCGCGTGCAGGTAGGCGGCCGCGGGAGCGGCCCGGTCGACCGGCACGTGCCGCATGGCGGTCATCGCCCGGCCGACCAGCGGGGTGTCCCACACCTCGTGCCGCGCCAGGAACCGCACGGAGCGGCCGCTGCGCCGGGCAGCCAGACCGACCAGGACGAAGTCGAGGAAGCTCACGTGGTTGGCGGCGAGCACGACCGGACCGGTGCGGGGCACCCGGTCGTCCCCCTCGACGGTGATGCGCAGCCCCAGGCCGCGCAGCACGAGCCGCGCGGCGCCGATCGTCGTCGCGTAGGTCGCCTCCACGTCGAGAGGTTCGCACAGCCGCGCGCCGCGGCTTGGCCCCGGCTCACCCGGACGGTCCCCGGTCGGCGGCCCGGGCCGGTGCGCAACGGCACAGGCCCCGCCCCTCCCCAACGGGAGTGGCGGGGCCTGCGGTGACTCGGATCAGTTCTGGTAGGAACCGAAGTCGAAGTCGTCGAGCGCCACGGCCTGACTGGCGTTGCCGCCGAAGTCGTAGTCGTAGTCGCCGTACCCGGTGACGGAGTACGCGTTGGCACGCGCCTCCTCGGTCGGCTCCACCCGGATGTTGCGGTACCGCTCCAGGCCGGTGCCGGCCGGGATCAGCTTCCCGATGATCACGTTCTCCTTCAGGCCGCGCAGCGAGTCGGACTTGCCGTGGATCGCCGCATCGGTGAGGACGCGCGTGGTCTCCTGGAAGGACGCCGCCGACAGCCACGACTCGGTGGCCAGCGACGCCTTGGTGATGCCCATGAGCTGCGGACGGCCGGCCGCGGGCTTGCCGCCCTCGGAGACCACCCGACGGTTCTCCTCCTCGAAGCGGACCCGGTCCACCAGCTCCGACGGGAGCATGTGGGTGTCACCCTGCTCCAGCACGAGGACCCGGCGCAGCATCTGCCGCACGATGATCTCGATGTGCTTGTCGTGGATCGACACACCCTGGCTGCGGTACACGGCCTGCACCTCGTCGACCAGGTGCTCCTGGGCGCGCCGGACACCGAGGATGCGAAGGACCTCCTGCGGGTCCTCGGTGCCCTGGGTGAGCTTCTGACCGACCTCGACGTGGTCGCCGTCGGCCACCAGCATGCGCGAGCGCTTGCTGATCGGGTACTCCTGCACCTCGGAGCCGTCGTCGGGGGTGACCAGGACCTTCTTGGCCTTGTCGGTCTCCTCGATCTCGACCCGGCCGGCGGCCTCGGTGATCGGGGCACGGCCCTTGGGCTGCCGCGCCTCGAACAGCTCGACCACACGGGGCAGACCCTGCGTGATGTCGTCCGCGGAGGCCACACCGCCGGTGTGGAAGGTGCGCATCGTCAGCTGCGTGCCGGGCTCACCGATGGACTGGGCGGCGATGATGCCGACCGCCTCACCGATGTCGACCAGCTTGCCGGTCGCGAGCGAGCGGCCGTAGCACTTGGCGCAGGTGCCGGTCTTGGCGTCACAGGTGAGCACGGACCGGACCTTCACCTCCTCGATGCCGCAGGCCACGAGCTCGTCGATCTTGACGTCGCCGAGGTCCTCGCCGGCGACGGCGAGCACCTCGCCCGAGTCGGGGTGCAGGACGTCGACGGCGGCCGAGCGGGCGTACGCCGCGGTCTCGGCGTTCTCGTCCTTGACCACGACGCCGTTGTCGAGACGCTGGCCGATCCGCTTGGGCAGACCGCGCTCGGTGCCGCAGTCGTCCTCGCGGATGATGACGTCCTGGGAGACGTCCACCAGACGACGGGTCAGGTAGCCCGAGTCGGCGGTCCGCAGTGCGGTGTCCGCCAGACCCTTGCGGGCACCGTGCGTCGCGATGAAGTACTCCAGGACGGTCAGGCCCTCACGGAAGTTCGACTTGATCGGCCGCGGGATGATGTCGCCCTTCGGGTTGGCCACCAGGCCGCGCATGGCGGCGATCTGACGGACCTGCATCATGTTTCCGCGGGCACCCGAGTGGACCATCATCCAGATCGGGTTGCTCATGTCGAACGTGGTCTCGAGCTCGGCGGCCACCTCGTTGGAGGCCTGGGTCCAGATCTCGATGAGCTCCTGGCGGCGCTCGTCGTCGGTGATCAGACCACGCTCGAACTGCGTCTGGACCTTCTTGGCCTGCTCCTCGTACTTCTCGAGGATGGCGCCCTTCTTCTCCGGGGTGACGACGTCCTCGATGGACACCGTGACACCGGACCGGGTGGCCCAGTGGAAGCCGGCGTCCTTCAGGGCGTCGAGGGCCGCGGCGACCTCCACCTTGGTGTAGCGCTCGGCGAGGTCGTTGACGATGACCCCGAGCTGCTTCTTGCCCACCTCGTAGTTCACGAAGGCGTAGTCGGCGGGAAGCGTCTCGTTGAACAGCGCGCGACCCAGGGTGGTCTCCAGGATCAGCGCCTGGCCCGGCTCCCAGCCCTCGGGGATGTCCCCGCCCATGGGCGGGGCGATGTCCGTGAACCGGATCCGGACCTTGCTCTGCAGCAGGATCTCGCCGCGGTCGAAGGCCATGATCGCCTCGGCCGTCGACCCGAACACCCGGCCGTCACCAGGGCGCTCGATGTCGACCTCACCGGTCGCGGCGTCGAAGCCACGGGTGAGGAAGAACAGCCCGATGATCATGTCCTGGGTCGGCATGGTGACCGGACGCCCGTCGGACGGCTTGAGGATGTTGTTGGTCGACAGCATCAGGATCCGCGCCTCGGCCTGCGCCTCGGCGGACAGCGGCAGGTGCACCGCCATCTGGTCACCGTCGAAGTCGGCGTTGAACGCCGAGCAGACGAGCGGGTGGATCTGGATCGCCTTGCCCTCGATCAGCTGGGGCTCGAACGCCTGGATGCCGAGGCGGTGCAGGGTGGGCGCCCGGTTCAGCAGCACCGGGTGCTCGGTGATGACCTCCTCGAGGACGTCCCAGACGACCGGGCGGGCCCGCTCGACCATCCGCTTGGCGCTCTTGATGTTCTGGGCGTGGTTGAGGTCGACCAGGCGCTTCATCACGAACGGCTTGAACAGCTCGAGCGCCATCTGCTTGGGCAGACCGCACTGGTGCAGCTTGAGCTGCGGACCGACCACGATGACCGAACGGCCGGAGTAGTCGACGCGCTTGCCGAGCAGGTTCTGCCGGAAGCGGCCCTGCTTGCCCTTGAGCATGTCGGAGAGCGACTTCAGCGGCCGGTTGCCCGGACCGGTGACCGGACGGCCGCGGCGGCCGTTGTCGAACAGCGAGTCGACGGCCTCCTGCAGCATCCGCTTCTCGTTGTTGACGATGATCTCCGGCGCACCCAGGTCGAGCAGGCGCTTGAGCCGGTTGTTGCGGTTGATGACGCGGCGGTACAGGTCGTTCAGGTCGGAGGTCGCGAAGCGGCCACCGTCGAGCTGCACCATCGGACGCAGGTCCGGCGGGATCACCGGAACCGCGTCGAGGACCATGCCCTCGGGGCTGTTGCCGGCCTTGCGGAAGGCGTCGACGACCTTGAGGCGCTTGAGCGCGCGCACCTTGCGCTGGCCCTTGCCGGTGGCGATGGTCTCCCGGAGCGAGTCCACCTCGGCGTCGAGGTCGAAGTCCTCGAGGCGCTTCTGGATCGCCGCGGCGCCCATGTGGCCCTCGAAGTACTTGCCGAACCAGTTCTTCATCTCGCGGTAGAGCAGCTCGTCGCCCTCGAGGTCCTGGACCTTGAGGTTCTTGAAGCGGGTCCAGACCTCCTCGAGCCGGTCCAGCTCGCGCTGCGCCCGGTCGCGGACCTGCTTCATCTCGCGCTCGGCGCCGTCCTTGACCTTGCGACGGGCGTCGGCCTTGGCGCCCTCGGCCTCGAGGGTCTCCAGGTCCTGCTCGAGCTTCTTGGCCCGCTCGTCGAGCTGGCCGTCGCGGCGCTTCTCGAGGCGCTCGCGCTCGAGGCCGATCTTGCCCTCGAGCGAGGACAGGTCGCGGTGGCGCGCCTCCTCGTCGACCGAGGTGACCATGTAGGCGGCGAAGTAGATGACCTTCTCCAGGTCCTTCGGCGCCAGGTCCAGCAGGTAGCCGAGCCGGCTGGGCACACCCTTGAAGTACCAGATGTGGGTCACGGGGGCGGCGAGCTCGATGTGCCCCATGCGCTCACGGCGCACCTTCGAACGGGTGACCTCGACGCCGCAGCGCTCGCAGATGATGCCCTTGAAGCGCACGCGCTTGTACTTGCCGCAGTAGCACTCCCAGTCCCGGGTGGGACCGAAGATCTTCTCGCAGAAGAGACCGTCACGCTCGGGCTTGAGCGTGCGGTAGTTGATCGTCTCCGGCTTCTTGACCTCGCCGTGGCTCCAGGTGCGGATGTCGTCCGCGGTGGCCAGGCCGATCTTCAGCTTGTCGAAGAAATTCACGTCGAGCACGGTGGCTTCTTTCCTCGTGTTCTTTGGGTCCTGATGTGTCTAGTGACTGGGCGGCCGCCCCGGCCGGTCGCGCTTGGCGACCGGCCGGGCGGCGCCGCTCAGACTTCTTCGACGCTGCTGGGCTCGCGACGCGACAGGTCGATGCCGAGCTCCTCGGCGGCGCGGAAGACGTCCTCCTCCGCGTCGCGCATCTCGATCGCGGAGCCGTCCTGGGACAGCACCTCGACGTTGAGGCAGAGCGACTGCATCTCCTTGACGAGCACCTTGAACGACTCGGGGATGCCGGAGTCGGGGATGTTCTCGCCCTTCACGATCGCCTCGTAGACCTTGACGCGGCCGGGCACGTCGTCCGACTTGATGGTCAGGAGCTCCTGGAGGGCGTAGGCGGCGCCGTACGCCTCCATCGCCCAGACCTCCATCTCACCGAAGCGCTGGCCACCGAACTGGGCCTTACCGCCGAGCGGCTGCTGGGTGATCATCGAGTACGGACCCGTCGACCGCGCGTGGATCTTGTCGTCCACGAGGTGGTGCAGCTTCAGGATGTACATGTAGCCGACCGACACCGGCTCCGGGAACGGCTCGCCGGAGCGACCGTCGAACAGGCTCGCCTTGCCGTTCTCGCCGACCAGGCGGACCCCGTCGCGGTTCGGCAGGGCGGAGCCGAGGAGTCCGACGATCTCGTCCTCCTTGGCGCCGTCGAACACCGGGGTGGCGAGGTTCGTGGAGGGCTCGGCGGACTCGGCGTGGATGGCGATGAGGCGCTTCTTCCAGTCCTCGTCGTCCCCCTCGACCTCCCAGCCGGACTTGGCCAGCCAGCCGAGGTGGATCTCCAGGATCTGGCCGATGTTCATCCGGCCCGGGACACCGAGCGGGTTGAGCACCACGTCGACCGGGGTGCCGTCCTCGAGGAACGGCATGTCCTCGATGGGCAGGATCTTGGAGATGACGCCCTTGTTGCCGTGCCGGCCGGCGAGCTTGTCACCCACGGAGATCTTGCGCTTCTGGGCGACGTAGACGCGGACCAGCTGGTTGACGCCCGGAGGCAGCTCGTCGCCCTCCTCGCGGTCGAAGACGCGGACGCCGATGACGGTGCCGGACTCACCGTGCGGGACCTTCATCGAGGTGTCGCGCACCTCGCGCGCCTTCTCACCGAAGATCGCGCGGAGCAGCCGCTCCTCCGGGGTCAGCTCGGTCTCACCCTTGGGGGTCACCTTGCCGACGAGGATGTCACCGGTGGTGACCTCCGCGCCGATCCGGATGATGCCGCGCTCGTCGAGGTCGGCGAGCATCTCCTCGCTGACGTTGGGGATGTCGCGGGTGATCTCCTCCGGCCCCAGCTTGGTGTCGCGGGCGTCGACCTCGTGCTCCTCGATGTGGATCGAGGTGAGGACGTCCTGCTGCACGAGGCGCTGCGACAGGATGATCGCGTCCTCGTAGTTGTGGCCCTGCCACGGCATGAACGCCACGAGCAGGTTGGTGCCGAGCGCCATCTCGCCCTCGTCGGTGCAGGGGCCGTCGGCGATCGGGCTGCCGACCTCGAGACGCTGCCCCTCCGAGACCAGCGGGCGCTGGTTGATGCAGGTGCCCTGGTTGGAGCGGCTGAACTTCTGCATCTTGTAGGTGCGGTGGGTCCCGTCGTCCTGCATGACATCGACGGCGTCCGCGGACACCTCCGTGACCACGCCCGCCTTGTCGGCGGTCACGACGTCACCGGCGTCCACCGCGGCCCGGAACTCCATGCCGGTGCCGACGAGCGGAGCGTCGCTGCGGATCAGCGGCACCGCCTGGCGCTGCATGTTGGAGCCCATCAGCGCGCGGTTTGCGTCGTCGTGCTCGAGGAACGGGATCAGGGCGGTCGCCACCGACACCATCTGGCGCGGGGAGACGTCCATGTAGTCGACCTCGTCGGCCGGCACCACGTCGACCTCACCGTGGCGCTGGCGCACGAGCACCCGCTCCTCGGCGAAGCTGCCCGCGTCGGTCAGCGCGGCGTTGGCCTGCGCGATGACGAAGCGGTCCTCCTCGTCGGCGGTCAGGTAGTCGACCTTGTCGGTGACCTTGCCCTTCTCCACCTTGCGGTACGGCGTCTCGACGAACCCGAACGGGTTGATCCGGCCGAAGGTCGCGAGGGAGCCGATCAGACCGATGTTGGGACCCTCGGGGGTCTCGATCGGGCACATGCGGCCGTAGTGCGACGGGTGGACGTCACGGACCTCGAACCCGGCGCGGTCGCGGGAGAGACCACCGGGGCCGAGCGCCGAGAGCCGGCGCTTGTGGGTCAGACCGGCGATCGGGTTGGTCTGGTCCATGAACTGCGAGAGCTGGGAGGTCCCGAAGAACTCCTTGAGCGCCGCGACGACCGGGCGGATGTTGATCAGGGACTGCGGCGTGATCGCCTCGACGTCCTGCGTGGTCATCCGCTCGCGGACCACACGCTCCATGCGGGCCAGGCCGGTGCGGAGCTGGTTCTGGATCAGCTCGCCGACCGTGCGCATGCGGCGGTTGCCGAAGTGGTCGATGTCGTCGGCGTGCACCTCGATGGTGCCGGCCGGGGCCTCGAGCTCGACCTTGCCGTCGTGGAGCGCGACGATGAACTTGATCGTCGACACGATGTCGTCGATCGTCAGCGTCTGCTGGTCGAACGCCTCCGTGGCGCCGAGCTTCTTGTTGATCTTGTAGCGGCCGACCTTGGCGAGGTCGTAGCGCTTGCCGTTGAAGTAGTAGTTGTCCAGCAGCGTCTGCGCGGCCTCGCGGGTCGGCGGCTCGCCGGGACGGAGCTTGCGGTAGATGTCGAGCAGCGCGTCGTCCTGGCCGGACGTGTGGTCCTTCTCCAGGGTCAGCATCATCGACTCGTACTCGCCGAACTCCTCGCGGATCTGCTCCTCGGTCCAGCCGAGCGCCTTGAGCAGCACCGTGACGTTCTGCTTGCGCTTGCGGTCGAGGCGGACGCCGACCATGTCGCGCTTGTCGATCTCGAACTCCAGCCACGCGCCGCGCGACGGGATCACCTTGGCGGTGTAGATGTCCTTGTCGGACGTCTTGTCGGCGGTGCGCTCGAAGTAGACGCCGGGCGACCGGACGAGCTGCGAGACCACGACGCGCTCGGTGCCGTTGATCACGAACGTGCCCTTGTTGGTCATGAGCGGGAAGTCGCCCATGAACACGGTCTGGCCCTTGATCTCACCGGTCTCGTTGTTGGTGAACTCGGCGGAGACGTAGAGCGGGGCGGAGTAGGTGAAGTCCTTCTCCTTGCACTCCTCGACGGTGTTCTTCGGGTCGTAGAACACCGGGTTCTCGAAGGAGAGGGACATGGTCCCCGAGAAGTCCTCGATCGGGGAGATCTCCTCGAAGATCTCCTGCAGACCGGACTTCTGCGAGACGTCCTCGCCGGCCTCGACCCGGGCCTGGACGACGTTCTGCCAGGCGTCGTTGCCGACCAGCCAGTCGAAGCTGGTGGTCTGCAGGTCGAGGAGCTTCGGAACCTCGAGCGGCTCCGAGATCTTGGCGAAGGAGATGCGGTGCGGGGTGAGATCAGTGTGCTGCTTGGTGCTGCGCGAGGCGGCCAAGAGGGGTCCTTCCGAGGGCTCGCGGGGCGGCTCATGGCACCCACCGACCACAGACCAGCTCACCGGGCAGGCTGGAAGCATTTGAGGGCAGGCGCAAAGATCGATATTAGCCGACGCGCCCGCAGGGCACAACCGAGCCCTGCGGCTCAGGCCGTGCACGAGAAGCATGAACGGATGCCGGGCCCGAGTCAAGCACCTGGCCGCAGTCGGCCCGGCGCCCCGGCGCCCCCCGGGCGGACCGGGCATCGGCCCGCGCGAGCGTCGGTACGGGTCTCAGTACGACGTGATGTCGTCGACGAGCCAGGTGCCGTCCTGCCGCTGCATGGTCATCATCACCCGGTTCAGCGCGATCTGCGGCTCGCCCTGGTTGGCGGTGCTGGTGGTGGTCTGGTTGACGAACAGCAGCACGTTGACCCGGTCGGGATCGGCGTGGGCGACGCCGGAGGCCTTGATCTCCGCCTCGACGACCGCCTTCACCTCGGGGGCGTTCTCCAGCACGAGGCCGAACGTGTCGAGGTACTTCTTGCGGTAGTCCGCGGTCATGAACCGGGCGGCCGTGTCGCGGTCGGTCTCCAGCGACTCGTGGCTGTAGGAGAGGATCGCCGCCGCCGCGCGCTCGGCGGCCGCCGGGGCCGCCCGCTGCGCCGACTCGACCTCGGTGTGCTCGTCGACGCTGCGCCAGGCCTGGACGCCCACCCCGTCGAGGCCGAAGCCGGAGGCGGCGAACGCGACCAGCAGCACGGCCGCGACGGCGAGCGCCGCCAGGACCGGGGTGCGCACGGACCGCGACTCGGGTCGGGTCCGCGCCTCCTCGGTGCTCGGCGCGGGCGCGTCCGTGGAGGCCGGTGGGGTCGTGGGAGCCGGTGGGGCCGACCGGTCGGCGACCGGGGCGCTCTCGGCGCCCGGGGCGTTGTCTCCGGCGGGGCGGCCGGCACCGGTGCGCTCACCGGCGATGCGGCGGCGTCGGCTCGGGCTCCCGCCCTGGGGGCTCTGCGGGGTCATCTCGTCGCTTCCGTTTCGCTCAGGTCACCGGCGTGAAGTTGTCGACCAGCCACCGGCCGTCGACCTTGACCAGGGCGACCTCCCACCGGAAGTGCCGGGCCCGGGTGTCGAAGACGGTCTTGACGTTGGCGTCGGCCACCACCAGCACCTCCGCGGAGTCCGGGTCGACGCTGGTCACCGCCGAGGTGAGCACCTTGCCCCTGGACGTCATGTCGGCCTCGTTGACGGAGGTGACGATGTCCCCCATCGCCTTCTCGAACTCCCCCGCGAACTTCGTGGTCAGCAGCCGCCGCACGCCGGCCTGGTAGTCCTCGATCGACTCGCTGTCGTAGTTGTTCACCCGGACCGCGAACTGCTCGGCGGCCCGCGCCACCTCGACCCGCGCGGCCTCCTCGGCCTGCGCGTCCTGGTAGCGGGGCCGGAGCACCAGCAGCTGCACCGCCACGGCCACGAGGGCGAGCACGACGAGGGCCGCGAGCACGGCGGCGACCCCTCGGCTGAGCCGCGGGCTCGTCCGCGGGGCGCGGCCGGGCTCCGGGGCAGGCTGGTGTGTCTGGTCGTCCGTCATGTCCTCGTGCGGTCCCTGGTCTCTCGACGTGCTGGTGGTCGTTCCCCCGACGGGAGCGGTCACCGCTCACCCGAGAGCGGCTGGAGCAGGAGCCACTTCCAGGACTCCTCGCCGAACATCGACGCGGCGCCCCCGGTGTAGGTCACCCCGTCGCTGGGGCCTCTGTCGGTGTAGCTGACGCTGCCCGACTCCCGATCGTACGCGGCGACCACGGGGGCCCGGTACGCCGTGCCCGCCCGGCGCGGCGCGTGCTGGCCGCCCCGGGCGTTGGTCTTGGCCTGCGGCTCGGTGCACTTGGCCGACTCGTTCATCGGACGGTTCGAGCCGTCGTGCGGGGAGCGCTTGTCGGTGTCCTCGTAGCCACCGGTGCAGACGTGCGGCTCGGTCTCCATGATCAGGCCGAAGTGCGCGTCGTAGAGGCCCGACTGCGGGTCCTTGTCGACCACGGTGTAGCCACCGGCCACCACGTAGGGGTACGCGACCAGGATCATCTCGGTGCCGTCGATGTGCTTGCCGGTGATCTCGCCGGTGGTGACCAGGTTGTTGATCAGCTCGCCGAGGTCGACCCGGTTGCGCTCCAGGAACGTGCGCAGCTGGTTGGCGGTCGCGCTGCCGTTCTCGATGACACGGCGCAGGTCGCGGTCGGAGGAGACCAGCGTGTCGGAGAACTTCGAGAGGTCGGAGGCGAAGCTGCGGATCGCCGAGGCCTTGTCGAGCTGGGTGCTGAGCACGACGTTGCCGTCCTCGAGCAGGTCGGTGGTCACCTCGAAGTTGTCGTTGGCCGTCCGGATGAACGAGTTGGACGTGTCGATGATCTGGCCGAGGTCCTCGCCCGTCCCGTTGAAGGCCTTGCCGAGCTCGCCGACCACCGTGCGCAGGCTCTGCCTGTTGACCGAGTTGACGGTCCGGTCGAGGTCGACGAGCAGCTTCGTCGTCGCGATCGGCGTCTCGGTCATCGCCAGCGGGATGTCGTCGCCGTCACCCAGGAAGGGGCCCTGCGACACCTCCGGCTGGAGGTCGACGTACTGCTCGCCCACGGCCGACCGGTTGGCCACCACGGCCCGGGTGTCCGCCGGGATCCGGGGGGAGTCCTTGTCGATGTCGAGCATCACGTTGACGCCGCCCTCGGTGAGCTCGAGCTCCCCCACCTGACCGACCCCGACACCGCGGTAGGACACCTGGGCGCCCTCGAAGATGCCGCCGGACTCGGCGAAGTGGGCGGCGACGCGGTAGGAGTCGTCGAAGAACAGCCGGTCGAGCCGCGCGTAGCGGGCGCCGACGTAGGCGACGCCGACGAGGGTGATCACCACGAACACCATCAGCTGGACCTTGGTACGCCGGGAGATCATCGCTGCACCATTCCCCACACGAGCAGCGGCGCCAGCTCGTCGTCGTAGCGGCGGTCGGCCGGGACACCGCCCGGTGCGCCGGACCCGGACGGGCCGAAGGCGGCGCGACCGAGACCGAGGCCCGGGACCCCGGGCAGCGGCGCCGGCGGCGGGCCGCTCGGCAGCGGAACGCCCGGGACCTGGGGCAGCTGGCCCGGACCGGGGTCGGGCAGCGGGTTGACCGCCTTGCAGACCGGGTTGTCGGCGTTCTCCGGTCGCTTGCACTCGCGCCGGAGGCGCTCGTAGGCGTTCACGTCGGAGAGCACCTTGCGGCAGGCCTCGCTGCGGATGTCGCCGCTGCGCAGGCACCGCTCGATGTCGGTCAGGGTCTCCGGGCCCGGCAGCGCGTTGCAGGCCGGCGCCAGCGGGGTCGTGGAGCACTCGTCGGGCAGGGTCGGCGGGCCGTTCTGGCCGGTGAGGTCGAGGTCGAGCTGCACTGACAGGTTGGTGAAGTCGCCCATGTGCAGGTTGCGCGCCTGGGCCGGGTTCTTGCCGACGACCGCGTCGACGAACGGGTAGGTCAGGAACACCTGCAGCGACTTCGGCAGCGCCTCCCCCGCCTCGGCGAGCTTGGTCAGGGTGGGGGCGAGCGACTCCAGGCTCCGGATCGTCGCGGCCTTGGAGTCCCGGATCACCCGGGTGCCGACCGAGCTCAGGTCGGACAGGGCGCGCAGCATCTTGACGAGGTCGTCGCGCTGCCGGTCGATCGAGGCCAGCGCCTCGGGCATCCGGTCCAGCGCCCGGGTGATCGCCGGCTTCTGCCGGTTCAGGGAGATCGCGAGCCGGTTGAGGCTCTCGATCGCCTGCACGATCGCCTCCTTGTTGTCGTCGAGCTGGGCCATGAACGTGTCGAGCTCGTCGAGCACCGACTTGACGTTGCTCTCCCGGCCCTCGAGCGCCTTGCTGAGCTCCGTCGAGATCGTCTTGAGCTGGGCGACACCCCCGCCGTTGAGCAGCAGGGACATCGCGCCGAGCACTTCCTCGACCTCGGGGTTGCGCCCGCTCCGCTCGAGCGGGATCCGGTCACCGTCCCCGAGCCGGGCCGCGCTGGCCCCCGAGGAGGGCGGCGCCAGCGACACGAACTTCTCCCCGAGCAGGCTGGTCTGCCGGATGTGCGCCTCGGCGTTGTCGGGCAGCTTCACGTCGCCACGGATCAGCACCGTGACCTCGGCGACATACCCGTCGAGGTCGATGTCGTCGACCTTTCCGACCGTAACGTCGTCGACCTTGACCGCCGACTGCGGCACCAGGTCGAGGACGTCGTTGAACTCGACCTTGACCTCGTAGGGGTTGTCGCCGAGGTCGGCGCCCCCGGGAAGCGGCAGGCTGTAGACGGAGAAGTCGCAGCCCGTCAGGGTCATCGCACCGACGGCCACGAGCGCCGTCATCCGCGCCAGCCTCGCGCGCAGGGTGGTCCTCGTGCCGCTCATCGCTGCTCCTCCACGACACCGGCCAGGGACCGGTCGACGTACTCCACGTGCTCGACCTCCGAGGACCGCTTCGCCGGGGCCAGCGCCCCGGTCCGCGGAAGCGCCTGCTGGACCGCGTTGCAGGCCTGCTTGGGCGCCGGCGTCTGCGCCAGCATCGAGCAGAGCACCAGTGCGGGGTCGTTCTCGAGGTCCGCGACGTTCTCGCCGATGTTGGTCCGGGTGTCGAGCGTGCCGGTGTTGGGGTTGTAGGTGTGGAAGAGGTTCGACAGGGCGAGCGGCGCCACGCCGAGCGTCTCGTCGAGGGCGGCCCGCTGCTTGACCAGGATCTTGGAGACCTTGTTCAGACCCTCGATGTTCTCCGACAGGGAGTCCTTGTTCTCCTTGACGAACGAGGACACCTCGCGCATCGCGACGCCCAGGTTGCGCAGGGCGGCGGCCAGGTCCTCGCGCTCGTCCTCGAGGAGGTCGGCGGCACCCACCAGGGAGTCGTTGAAGTCGCGGACCGTCTGGTCGTTCTCGGCCAGCGCCTCGGTGAAGCGCTGCATCTCGCGAGCCGTCCCGAACAGCTCCTCCTTGTTGTTCTCCAGCGTGCCGGTGAACCTGCCGAGGTTCTTGATCGTCTGGTGGAACTGCTCCCCCTGGCCCGCGAAGTTCTCGGCCGTGGAGTCGAGCAGGTTGGTCAGGGCCCCCTTGCTGTTGGCCCCGTCGGGGCCGAGCGCCACGGTCAGGTCGTCGATGCTCTGGTAGATCTCGTCGAGCTCGAGCGGGGTGGACGTGTCGTCGACGGTGAGCTTCGCCCCGTCGGCGAGCACCTCCTCCCCACCGCGGTAGACGGGCGTGAGCTGGACGAACCGGTCACCGACGATGGCCGGCGTGATGATCACGGCCTGTGCGTCGGCGGGCACGTCGTACTCGGCGTCGTAGCTCATCGTGACGGTGACGTCGGTGCCCGTCGGGGTGACGGTCTCGACGGTGCCGACGGGAACGCCGAGGATGCGCACGTCGGAGCCCTCGTAGAGCGAGACGGTGCGGGGGAACGACGCGGTCAGCGTCTTCTGCTCGTCGCCGCGCTGCAGCAGGGCCAGGCCCAGGGCCGCGACGACGGCCAGCACGGCGACGATGGTGAGCACCCGGGTGAACCCGGTGCGTATCGCTCTGGTTGCCATGTCAGCGTCCCCCTCGTCCGACGGCCGGCAGGTTGAGGCCGCCGCCCTCCAGCAGGTTGGGCACCGGAGGCATGTTCTGGATGTAGGTGTCGAACCAGGGACCGTTGCCGAGGGTGCTGGCGAAGACCCGGTAGAACGGCGCCATCAGCCGCAGGCTGTTGTCGAGGTTCTCCTGGTTCTTGTTCAGCACGTCGACGACGCTGTCGAGGTGGTCGAGCGCCGGCTTCAGGTCGGCCCGGGTGTCCCGCACCAGGCCGGTGAGCTGGACCGAGAGCTGCCGGGTCGAGTCGAGCAGGTCGCTCACCGCCTGGCGGCGGGCCACCAGCGCCCGGAACAGCTTGTCCCCGTCGCGCATCAGGCGGACGAGGTCCTGCCGGCGGTCGCCGAGCACCCCGGACACCTTCTGCAGGTTCCGCAGCAGCGTGTTGAGCTCGTCGTCGCGGGCGGCGATGTTCGCCGACAGGTCGGAGACGCCGCGCAGGGCCGCCTGGAACTCCTCCGGGGTGTTCCTGGTCAGGGCCGCCATCGTGTTCAGCGACTCGGCGAGCTGAGCGGTGTCGATGCGCTCGGAGCGCTCGGCGAGGCCCGCGAACGCGTCGACCACGTCGTACGGCGAGGAGGTGCGCTGCCGCGGGATCTCGGCACCTTCCTCCAGCTGCCCACCGCCGTCGGGCTGCAGGGAGAGGTACATCGCCCCCAGAAGCGTCTTGACCTTGATCGCCGCCGCCGTCCGGGTGCCGAAGTCGACGGCACTGTCGACGAGGAACTCGACGCGCACGTGGTCGCCCGCGAGCTCGACGGTCTTGACCTTGCCGACCCGGACGCCGGCGATGCGGACCTCGTCGTTTGCCTTGAGACCGCCGGCCTCGCTGAAGGCGGCGTAGTAGGTGTCGCCGCCCCCGATCAGCGGCAGGTCCTCGGCCCGGAAGGCGGCCATGATCATGGCGGCGATCACGGCGAGGCTCACGGCGCCGACGACGACGGGGTTTCGCTCACGGAACGGGACGCTCATCCGAGGTCACACCTCGCTCCCCCGGTGTTGTAGTCGAGGGGGACGTTGACCCCCGCGGGCAGCTTGACCTGGCCCTTGAAGTTGCACAGGTAGAAGTTGAACCAGGAGCCGTAGATCGCGGTCCGGCCGACCTTCTCCAGCTTGATCGGCAGCACCTGCAGGGCCCGGTCGATCTCGGCCTTGCCGGCGTCGAGGTTGCCCGCCACCCGGCGCAGCTGCGTGACGTCGCGGGTGAGCCCGGGGCGGATGCCGGTCACCAGGTCGGAGGTCTCGACGGCCAGGGCGGACACGGAGTCGAGCGACCCGAGGATGGCCTCACGGTCCTGCGAGAGGCCGCCGACGAACCGGCGGAGCTGGATGAGCAGGTCCGAGAGCTCGTCGTCGCGGTTGCCCAGCGTGACCAGCACCTCGTTGAGGTTGTCGATGAGCTCCCCGATGACCTGGTCCCGGCTGGCCAGCGTGGTGGTCACCGAGGCGGTGTGCGCCAGCAGGCTCTCGAGCGTCCCGCCCTCGCCCTGGAACACGGTGATGATCTCGTAGGCCAGCTTGTTGACGTCGGCCGGCGACAGCGCCTCGAACAGCGGCTTGAAGCCGTTGAAGAGCACGGTCAGGTCGAGCGCGGGTGCGGTCCGGGCGAGCGGGATCGTCTCGCCCTCCTGCATCGCCGCGTTGCTGCCGACGCCCTGGGTGAGGGCGATGTAGCGCTGCCCGACCAGGTTGCGGTAGCGGACCGTCGCCTCGGTGCTGTCGGTGAGCTGGTGGGTGCTGTCCACCTTGAAGGTCACCAGGGCGTTGGTCTTGTCGATGATCTCGACGTCCTCCACGTTGCCGACCTTGACGCCGGCCACCCGGATGTCGTCGCCGTTGACGACACCGGTCGCGTCGCTGAACACCGCTTTGTACTGCCTGGTGTCACCGAAGCTGATGTTGCCGATGGTGACGACCAGGAGGCCGGTGGCGATCGTGGTCACCAGGATGAAGATCAGCAGCTTGGTCGCGTCTGCCGTGGTGCGCTTGTCGAGCATCTTCATCGGACGGTCACCTCCGTTCCGCGGGTGAGGGGGCCCAGCAGCAGGCTGGCCACGTCGGGGACTTCATCGGGTGCGACTCCCATCACGGGTCCGGCGAAGGAGTTGACGACCGTGCGCTCCGCCCGGGTGCCGGCGAAGCCGGACGTCAGGTCGACCGGTGCGCCCGCCGTCGCGTCGCCGAACGGTGCGACCCGCTTGTTGACCGAGCCGTCCACACCGGTCTTCAGCGGCGGGGCGTAGCGGGTGCCGGGCAGCCGGGACTGGCTGTAGCTCGGCGCCGCCTGGCAGTCCGCCTCGCTGATCGGACCGCCCTTCTCGGCGTACTGCGGTGCGTCGGAGACGCCGTAGCCGCGGGGCTGGCGCGGGATGGTCTCGAGGTTGATGTGGAGGGTGAAGCCACGGTAGGCGCTCTCCATCGTGGGCACCCAGCCGACGATCTTGTCGATCAGGCAGGGGTACTCCGGCGAGTACTTCTCGAACAGCGGGAGCTGCTCGGCACCCTGGTCGCTGAGCCGGATGATGTTGTCGCCGTTCTGCTCGAGGAAGTCGCGGCTGGTCGAGGAGAACGACGCCACGTCGGAGAAGAACGCCTGGATCTTCTGCTCCTTCTCGATGAACGTCTCACCCGTCGTCACCGAGTTGCGCAGCAGGTTGGCCACCTCGGGCACCACGTCGCGGTAGACCTCCGAGACCTCACCCAGCTTGCGCAGGTCGTCGACCAGCAACGGGATCTTCGGGTTGGTCCGCTGCAGGTAGTCGTCGAGCACCACCAGGTTGTTGCCGATCGCCTCACCCCGGCCCTCCAGGGCCGTGGCCATCGCCGTCAACGTGTAGTTGATCTGCGCCGGCTGCACCGTGCGCAGCAACGGGTAGATGTCGGAGAGGACCTTCTCCACCTCGATCGCGACCTCGGACTCCTCGATCACGGTGTCGGCGGAGATCGCGTCGGCGGACGGCTGGTCGGGCACCTGCAGCTCGACGTACTTCTCACCGAACAGCGTCTTGGGCAGGATCCGGGCGGTGGTGTTGGCCGGGATGATGTCGGCCCGGTCGGGGTCGATGGCCAGGCGCAGCGTGGCGCCCTCCCCCGACGACTCGATCTCCCGGACGTCACCCACGATCACACCGCGGATCTTGACGTCGGCCAGCATCGGCAGCTGCAGGCCGATGTTCGAGGTCTGCAGCGTGACGGGCACGAAGTCGACGAACTTCTTGGTGAAGACGGCGTAGGTGGCCCACACGAAGAAGAGCAGGAGCACCAGGAAGGCCACCCCGAGCACGCGGTGGCCTCCTGCGGCGAGGACGGAGCTGCGGCTCATCGCAGACTCACCTCCGCGCCCCGGGCCAGCGGACCCAGGAGCAGGGACGTCACGTCGGGCACCCGGTCGCGGGGCATGCCGAGCGCCGGGGCCGCGAGCGAGTTCACGACCGAGCGCTCGGCGCGGCTGCCGGCGAACCCGGAGGTGACGTCGACGGCCGGCTCGCCGAAGGGGGCGACCCGCTTGCCGACGGGGTAGTCCACGCCGGTGTCGAGCTGGGGCACGAGGCTGTCGGGGGGAAGGTTGTTCTGGTCATAGCGACCGTTCATGGCGTCGTAGCAGTCCTGCAGGTTGACGGGACCGCGCCGGTCCCCGTAGACGGCCTGGTCGGCAGGCGTGTAGGGGCGGGGCTGGCGCGGAAGGGGCTCGAGGTTGATGTGGAGGGTGAAACCGCGGAAGGCCTCCTCCTGCCGGGGCAGCACCTTGACGATGCTCTGCAGCAGGCAGGGGTACTCGGGGGCGTACTTCTCGAACAGCGGGAGCTGCTCGGCACCCTGGTCGCTGAGCCGGATGATGTTGTCGCCGTTCTGCTCGAGGAAGTCGCGGCTGGTCGAGGAGAACGACGCCACGTCGGAGAAGAACGCCTGGATCTTCTGCTCCTTCTCGATGAACGTCTCACCCGTCGTCACCGAGTTGCGCAGCAGGTTGGCCACCTCGGGCACCACGTCGCGGTAGACCTCCGAGACCTCACCCAGCTTGCGCAGGTCGTCGACCAGCAACGGGATCTTCGGGTTGGTCCGCTGCAGGTAGTCGTCGAGCACCACCAGGTTGTTGCCGATCGCCTCACCCCGGCCCTCCAGGGCCGTGGCCATCGCCGTCAACGTGTAGTTGATCTGCGCCGGCTGCACCGTGCGCAGCAACGGGTAGATGTCGGAGAGGACCTTCTCCACCTCGATCGCGACCTCGGACTCCTCGATCACGGCCCCCTCCCGGATGGGGGCACCGGAGGACGCCGGCGGGATCTGCAGCGCGACGTACTTCTCACCGAACAGCGTCTTGGGCAGCAGGCGGGCGGACACGTCCGCGGGGATGATGCGCATCGAGCCGGGGAAGATGCCGAGCTTCAGCTCGACCCCCTGGGCGGTGCTGACCGCGTCGCGGACCTCGCCGACGATCACGCCGCGGATCTTGACGTCGGCGTTGTCGGGGAGCTGGAGGCCGGCCTTGTCGGACTTCAGCGTCACGTAGGCGTAGTCGGTGAAGGACTTGTTGAAGATCGCGTAGGTGATCCAGCCGAAGAGCACGAGCAGCGCCAGGAACGCCACGCCGAACACCCGGTGCTCGATCGTGACGAAGGTCCTGGAGTGACGTGGCATCGGCTATCCCGCCAGCCTGACGGTGGTGGTCGTGCCCCAGATGGCCATCGACAGGAACAGGTCGATGACGTTGATGGCGACGATGGAGGTGCGCACGGCGCGGCCGACGGCCAGGCCCACCCCGGCGGGACCGCCCGAGGCGTTGTAGCCGTGGTAGCAGTGGATGAGGATCACGACAACGGCGAAGACGAGGACCTTGCCGAAGGACCAGAGCACGTCTCCTGGTGGCAGGAACTGGTTGAAGTAGTGGTCGTAGGTGCCGGCACTCTGCCCGAAGAACTGGGTGACGGTGAGCCTGGTCGCGAAGTACGACGAGAGCAGGCCGACCACGTAGAGCGGGATGATCGCGATCAGGCCGGCGATGATCCGCGTGGTCACCAGGAAGGGCAGCGACGGGATCGCCATCACCTCGAGGGCGTCGACCTCCTCCGAGATGCGCATCGCGCCGAGCTGTGCGGTGAACCCGCAGCCGACGGTCGCCGCCAGCGCGATGCCCGCCACCAGCGGAGAGATCTCACGGGTGTTGAAGTAGGCGGAGACGAACCCCGAGAACGCGGCGGTGCCGATCTGGTTGAGGGCGGCGTAGCCCTGCAGACCGACCTCGGTGCCGGTGAAGAACGCCATCGCCGTGATGACGCCGACGGTCCCGCCGATCACCGCGAGCGCACCCGAGCCCAGGGTCACCTCGGCGAGGAGCCGGAGGATCTCCTTCTTGTAGCGACGCAGGGTGCGCGGCGTCCACGCGATGGCGCGGACGTAGAACGACAGCTCCTCGCCGAGGTTGTCCAGCGAGCGCATCGGCTTCTGGTAGACGGCTTTCACGTTGGCCATGTCCGACGTACCCCTCAGCCTGTCTTTGGCGGGACGAGCTGGAAGTAGATCGCGCTCATCACGAAGTTGACGACGAACAGGAGCATGAAGGTGATGACCACCGACTCGTTGACGGCGTCACCGACCCCCTTGGGACCGCCGGCGGCGTTCATCCCCTTGTAGGCGGCGACGACCGCGGCGATGAGACCGAAGACCAGCGCCTTGGCCATGCCCTGCCAGAGATCGGGGAGCTGGGCCAGTGCCGTGAAGCTCGCGAGGTAGGCGCCCGGGGTGCCGTCCTGCAGGACCACGTTGAAGACGTAGCCGCCGGCCACGCCGACGACGCTCACCAGACCGTTGAGGAAGACGGCGACGAGCATGGTGGCGAGGACCCGGGGCACGACCAGGCGCTGGATCGGGTCGATGCCCAGCACCATCATGGCGTCGAGCTCCTCGCGGATCTTGCGGGCGCCGAGGTCGGCGGCGATCGCCGAGCCGCCGGCGCCGGCGATCAGCAGCGAGGTGGCGATCGGCCCGGCCTCGCGGACCACGGCGAGCACCGCGGCCGAGCCGGTGAAGGACTGGGCGCCGAACTGCTTGATCAGGCCGCCGACCTGGAGGGCGATGACCGCGCCGAACGGGATCGCGACGAGCGCCGTGGGCACGATCGTGACCGACGCGATGAACCACGCCTGCTGCAGGAACTCCCGCATCTGGAAGGGTCGGCGGAACAGGCCGCGCGCCACGTCGAGACCGAAGGCGAAGAGCTTGCCGGCGGTCCCGATCGGCGCGAGCACCCGCGACGAGGTCAGGGAGGACACGAGGTCAGCCTCCGGTCGCCATCGTCATGTTGGCCTCGAAGGAGCCGGGCGGAGGCGTGACGCCGTTCTCGCGGCACCACTCGCCGGGCGGCCGCTGGCTGCGGCGCGGGATGCCGTTGGACGGCTCCTGCTGGAGGGGGATCGGCGGGAGCGGGGGCAGCTCCTGGTCCTTCTCCGCCTCGAGCTCGTCGGCGTCCTTCTCCTCGGACATGCCGATCGGGCCGACCCGCTGGGCGTTGAGGAACTGCCGGACGACCGGCTCCTCGGCCGACAGCAGCATCTCGCGGGGGCCGAACATCGCGAGGTGCTTGTGGTAGAGCAGGCCGATGTTGTCGGGCACCGTCCGGGCGGTGTTGATGTCGTGGGTGACGATCAGGAAGGTCGCGTCGATCTGCGCGTTGAGATCGATGATCAGCTGGTTGAGGAACGCCGTGCGGACCGGGTCGAGGCCGGAGTCGGGCTCGTCGAAGAGGACGATCTCCGGGTCGAGGACGAGCGCCCGGGCGAGGCCGGCGCGCTTGCGCATCCCTCCGGAGATCTCTCCGGGCAGCTTGCTCTCCGCGCCGATGAGCCCGACGAGGTCCATCTTCTCCATGACGATGTCGTGGATCTGGGACTCGGACTTCTTGGTGTGCTCGCGCAGCGGGAAGGCGACGTTGTCGTAGAGCGACATCGACCCGAACATCGCGCCGTCCTGGAAGAGCACGCCGAACAGCTTGCGGATCTCGTAGAGCTCACGCTCGGAGCACGAGGCGATGTCGGTGCCCTCGATGAGGATGCTGCCGCGGTCGGGCTTGAGCAGCCCGATCAGGGTCTTGAGGAAGACGGACTTGCCGGTGCCGGAAGGACCGAGCATGACGCAGATCTCGCCGGCGGGGATGGTGAGAGTCACGTCACCCCAGATGAGCTGCTTGCCGAAGGACTTGGTCAGTCCGTCGACCTTGATCTCGACGCCCACCAGCGTCCCTCCCTTGTGTTGCGCGGAGCCCGGAGCGCACTCGTAGGTGACGAGGCCTCAACCCGATGTTTTGCCCATGACTACCAACGAGTAAACGAAGGGGAGGTTACGGTCCGTACCGGTCGGCCCCGGAGGCCGCACGGGCACCGGACGGGCCCCGGGACGCCGAACGGCGGCCGCTCCCGATGGGAGCGACCGCCGCTGCAGGTGGTGCTGGGTGCCGGTCGGTGACCGGCGTGACTCACTTGACCGAGACGGTGGCGCCGGCGCCCTCGAGGGACTCCTTGGCCTTGTCCGCGGCCTCCTTGTTGACCTTCTCCAGGATCGGCTTCGGAGCGGCCTCGACCAGCTCCTTGGCCTCCTTCAGCCCGAGGCTCGTGAGCGCACGGACCTCCTTGATGACATTGATCTTCTTGTCACCAGCGGCCTCGAGGATCACGTCGAACTCGTCCTGCTCGGCGGCAGCCTCGGCAGCGTCGCCGCCGCCTGCGGCCGGAGCGCCGGCCGCGGCCACCGCGACGGGGGCAGCGGCGGTCACGCCGAAGGTGTCCTCGAACTGCTTCACGAACTCGCTGAGCTCGAGGAGGGTCATCTCCTTGAAAGCGTCAAGCAGCTCGTCGGTGCTGAGCTTCGCCATGGTGGCGTTTCCTTCCGTGTTGCTGGTCCGTGCGGGCGCCCGGACCGATGGGTGTCGGTTTCGGTCTGTCGGGCTCTCAGCCCTCGGTGGAGGCCTCGTCGGTCTCCGCGGGGGTGGCCTCGGCCTGGGCCGGGGTCTCCTCCGTGGGGGCCTCCTCGGTCGTCTCCGCCTCCGCCTCGGGGGCGGCCTCCGCGGCGGCGGCCGGCTCGCCGGCACCACCCTGGAGGATCGACGGGTCCTGCTCGGCCTTCGCCTGCAGCGCGCCGGCGAGCCGGGCGGCCTGGGCGAGCGGGGCGTTGAGCAGGTAGACGGCCTGGCTGAGGGACGCGAGCATGCCGCCCGCGAGCTTCGCAAGAAGCACCTCGCGCGACTCCAGGTCCGCCAGCTTGGCGATCTCCGTCGCGCCGAGCGGCTTCCCGTCGAGGACACCGCCCTTGATCACGAGGGAGGGGTTTGCCTTGGCAAAGTCACGCAGGCCCTTGGCCGCCTCGACCACGTCGCCGTTGATGAAGGCGATGGCGGTCGGACCGGTGAGCAGGTCGTCGAATCCCTCGACGCCGGCCTCGGTCGCGGCGATCTTGGTGAGCGTGTTCTTGACCACGGCGTAGTTGGCGTTCTCCCCGAGGGCTCGCCGCAGGTCCTGCAGCTGCTTCACGGAAAGACCGCGGTACTCGGTCAGGACAGCACCCGCAGACTCCTGGAACGACTCCTTGAGCTCTGCGACTCCGGCTGCCTTGTCTGGCCGCGCCATGGGTCTCCTTCCTTCTCACTCACAACATCCGAGACCGGACGGCGGAAGGTCCCTCAACGACGAACGCCCCGTGCAGGTGCACAGGGCGTTGGTGGCGCAGCGGCGCTGGTATCGGCGGCCGTACGACGTTCACACTCGTGTCACCTGCGCAGGCCGCCCGCGGAGCGGGACCTTCGATCGGATGTCCGAGCTGGGCTCGGGCACGCCGACGACCGGCGGTCTCTGGTTTCGCGCTGAACTGTACGGGAGCGCCCCGGCGCCGGCCAAATCCGGGCGTGCGGGCCCGGACCGGATAGGCCCGATTTCGGCCGATCCGCCCCGCTGAGCGTCCCGTTCCTGCTGCAATGGTCGGGTGGACCACTCGCTCGAGAAGCTCAGCGGCGTTCTGGAGAACGCCGACTACCGGGTGCGCGCCGGCTCGCACCCGGAGAACCGGGTCTGGCAGACCGGCTTCGACATCCTGGACACCAACCTCAGCGGCGGCTTCCGCTCCGGTGAGCTGGTCCTCGTCGGCGGCCCGCAGGGCCTGGGCAAGACCACGTGGGTCCTCCAGGTGGCCCGCAACGTCGCCCGCGCGGGTCGGCCGGTCCTGTTCTTCACCTACGAGCACGACCTGCAGACCCTGCTCATCCGGCTGGTCGCGCTGGAGGCCGGCCTGCTCGGCGGCCCCGAGGCACCGTCCCTGAACCGCATCCGGCAGACGTTCGAGTGCGCGGACGGGCTCGTCGGGTCGCTCGCCGACCGGCTGGCCGACACCGACGGGGGCGTCAAGGCGCTCGAGGTGGTCCGGGAGTACGCCGACCGGCTGGTGCTGCACCGGTCCGGCTCGAAGACGCACCTCGAGGCGATCCGCGAGGCCGTCGAGGCCGTGCAGGAGGAGACCAGCCAGCCGCCCCTCGTCGTGGTCGACTACCTGCAGAAGGTCGCCGCGCCCGGGATCGCCGGCGAGACCGAGCGGATCACCCACGTCGTCGAGGGCCTCAAGGACCTCGCCCTCGAGGGCGACGTGCCGGTGCTGGCCGTGGTCGCCGCCGACAAGGAGGGCCTGCAGAGTGGCAAACGGCTGCGGGTCAACAACCTGCGCGGGTCGTCTGCGCTCGCCTACGAGGCCGACACCGTCCTGCTCATCAACGACAAGTTCGACGTGGTCGCCCGCCACCACCTGGTCTACAACATCGGCAACGTCGAGCGCTTCCGGCACTGGGCCGTGCTGACGATCGAGAAGCACCGCAACGGCAAGGCGGGCGTCGACATGGAGTTCCTCAAGAAGTTCGAGCAGAGCCGCTTCGACACCGAAGGACGCCTGGTCGCGGAGCAGCTGACCGACGAGCGCGTGTTCGTCGAGTAGCCGACTGGCGGTCGAGCCGTCCGGCCGGTTGAGCCCGTCGAGACCCCCTCCGCCGGCGCTCCCGACCGCCCGAAACTGTCGGTGGTCGGTGGTCGAATGAGCCATGGCAGCGACCCCGGCACCCGAGCAGGCGGACACTCCCGCCGAGGTGCTGGCTGCCGTTCGCGCCGAGCGTGAGATCGCGGACCGCGCCGAGGCGCGCATCCTCGGCCTGGCCGTCGACTGGGCCGCGATGCACTCCCCCGAGGCACTCGACCCGCTCGGGTTCGAGCGCCCTGTGGGCCTGGCCGGGCCGGGTTCACCCGAGGTCGGGGAGTTCTGCGTCGCCGAGCTCGCAGCCGCCCTGCGGATCTCCTCTGATGCCGGCCGGTCGCTGCTGGCGGAGGCGGTCGAGCTCGCGCACCGCCTCCCGCGGACGTGGTCTCGGGTTCGGGCCGGCGACCTGCCGGCGTGGCGCGCCCGGCGGGTCGCCCGCTCGACCATCTGCCTGAGCGCCGACGGGGCGGCGTACGTCGACCGGCAGGTCGCGCCCTTCGCGCACCGTGTCGGACTTGCACAGCTGGACCGGCTGGTCGAGGAGGCCCTGGTCCGGTTCGATCCCGACGGTGCCGAGGCCCGACGGCTCGCCGCCGCCGACAGCCGGCACCTCGACGTGCACCTCGAGCAGGTCGGTTACGACGGCACCGTGCACCTCGACGGCGACCTCGACCTGGCAGACGCCCTCGACCTCGACGCGGCGCTGACCACCGGCGCCGCCCGGCTCGCCGACCTGGGGTGCACCGAGCCGCTCGACGTCCGCCGGGCGCGGGCGCTCGGCGAGCTGGCTCGCGGCAGCGACCCCACCCTGGACCTGCCCCGCCCGTCCCGCGGTCGCGACGTGGTCCTGCACGTGCACGTCACGCCCGAGGCGATCACCGATCCCAGCGGGCAGGGCGGACCCCACCTGGCGCGCGTGGACAACACCCGCTCGCTTCGTCGACGCCGACCAGGTCCGCACCTGGTGCGGCGCCCCCGGCACGACCGTCACCGTCAAACCCGTGCTCGACCTGGGCGAGCACCTTGCCGGCACGGCCTACGAGACCCCGGACCGACTGGCCGAGCAGTCCGCCCACGTCGACGGGTCCTGCGTGTTCCCGTGGTGCACCCGTCCCGCCCGCACCGCCGACTGCGACCACGTCATCGAGCACGCAGCCGGTGGGACCGACGGGCCGACGTGCTCGTGCAACATCGCCCGGCTCTGCCGACGCCACCACCGGCTCAAGACCCACACGGCCTGGCGCTACACCGTGCTCGAACGCGGCAGCTATCTGTGGACCAGCCCGCACGGCTACCAGTTCCACCGCGACCGCACCGGCACCCTCGATGTCACGCCCCCCACGGGACCGGGGACGGCGACATCCCCTCGGCACCTGCTGCTCGTCCCCGACCCCTGACCACCACGCCCCGCACCCCGCCGACCGCGCGGGGTGTCACTGGGTGTGTCCCTATTGCGCGGGTCGCGACCGTCGGCACTGTGCCAGGCATGGCGTGGACCTGACCGATGCCCAGTGGGCTCACCTCGAGCCGGTGTCCTGGTGGACCGGGGCGTCCACCGCCGCCGCGTTGCGCGCGCTCGGGCGCTCCCAAGAGGTCGAGGTCCGCCGGGTGGGCTGGGACGACAAGCAGCCGGTCTTCCGCCGCCCGGCGAAGTCGTTCGAGAACACCACCACCTCGGCCACCGGGTGGCTGCAGGTCGCCTGCATCACGACGCTGCGCGCCACCTGTCACGGGAACGAACCCACAGGCGTCCAGTCGCGCGCGCAGCCTGATCATCCGATCACCGCGAACCGCGCGGAACGCGGCAGATCCGGATAGTCGTCCTCCCATGCAGCAAGCCGATCGTGCCGCGCCGTATGCGCTGACTCGTGCGCTCACCCAGTGCGAGAACCTCGGCGACCAGCGGAAACGAGCACGGCGATGCCAACGAAGAACAACACCACGCCCAGAACGATCGTGCCGGTGCCGCCCTGCTCAGGCGAGACGATCGACGCAATCACTGCGAAGATCCCGAGAGCCGTGAGCCCTGCCCCGAAGTACAGCATGTAGGCCATGCGACATCCTGACACGTGTCGCCGTGTCACCGACGTCGACGAACATCCGCACATCGGCAGATCCGGTAGACGCCAGCCTTCACGGCAGTCAGTAGGGACACACCCAGTCAGTGCTGCCGCGACGTCCCGGTCACGACGAAGGCCCCCTCCCGAGCGGGAGGGGGCCTTCGGGCCGCGGAGGGCCGAGGCTCAGGCCTCGTCCTCGGCGGCGACGTTGCGCGTCTTGTTCGGGTCGACCTGGACACCGGGGCCCATGGTCGTCGAGACGGTGACCTTCTTCAGGTAGCGACCCTTGGAGCTGGCCGGCTTGAGCCGCAGCACCTCCTCGAGCGCCGCGGCGTAGTTCTCCGCGAGCTGGGCCTCGGAGAACGAGGCCTTGCCGATGATGAAGTGCAGGTTGGCGTGCCGGTCGACGCGGAACTCGATCTTGCCGCCCTTGATGTCCGAGACGGCCTTGGCCACGTCGGGGGTGACGGTGCCGGTCTTGGGGTTCGGCATCAGGCCGCGGGGCCCGAGCACGCGGCCGAGACGACCGACCTTGCCCATCATGTCCGGGGTCGCGACCACGGCGTCGAAGTCCAGCCAGCCGCCGTTCACCTTCTCGATGAGCTCGTCGCCGCCGACGATGTCGGCGCCGGCCTCGCGGGCGGCGTCAGCCTTCTCGGCGTTGGCGAAGACCAGGACCCTGGCGGTCTTGCCCGTGCCGTGCGGGAGGTTGACGGTGCCGCGCACCATCTGGTCGGCCTTGCGCGGGTCGACACCCAGGCGCATCGCGACGTCGACGGTCTCGTCGAACTTCTTCTTGCTGCCCGACTTGGCGATCTTGATGGCCTCGAGCGGGCTGTACAGCGTGTCCGCGTCGATCGACTCGGCCGCTGCTCGGTAGGTCTTGCTGCGCTGCATGGTCTGGTTCCTTTGCTGTCCAGGTGTGGTGCGGGCCAGCGCGGCCCTTCCACGTGCTGCTGACTTCTTGGGTTCGGTGGTCTCGACGGGGCTCGACCAGCCGGGTGGGTGGTCTCGACGGGGCTCGACCAGCCGGTGGGTGGTCTCGACGAGGCTCGACCACCCGGGGGTGCTACTCGGTGGTGACACCCATGGAGCGGGCGGTGCCCTCGACGATCTTCATCGCGGCGTCGAGGTCGTTCGCGTTGAGGTCGGGGAGCTTGGTCGTCGCGATCTCACGCACCTGGTCCTTGGTCAGCTTGCCGACCTTCTCCTTGTGCGGGACGCCGGAGCCCTTCTGCAGGCCGGCGGCCTTCTTGATCAGCTCGGCGGCCGGCGGCGTCTTCGTGATGAAGGTGAACGACCGGTCCTCGTAGATCGTGATCTCCACGGGGATGACGTTGCCGCGCATGGCCTCTGTCTGGGCGTTGTACGCCTTGCAGAACTCCATGATGTTCACGCCGTGGGGACCGAGGGCGGTACCCACCGGCGGCGCCGGGGTGGCCGCCCCGGCCTGCAGCTGCACCTTGACGAGTGCAGCGATCTTCTTCTTGGGAGGCATTTCTTGGGGTCCTTACTGGGTTTCCGTTGATGCTCGCGAGCTCGTCCCGAGCCACAAGGTCGGGCTGCTAGACCTTCTGGATCTGGCTGAAGCTCAGCTCGACCGGGGTCTCCCGGCCGAAGATCTCGACGAGGGCCTTCACCCTCTGGGACTCGGCGTTGATCTCGGTGATCGTCGCGTGCAGGGTCGCGAACGGCCCGTCCACCACCATGACCGAGTCGGAGACGTCGAAGTCGGCGACCTCCACCTTCTTCTTGGTGGCGGTGGTACCGGCGGCGGCACCCTCCTGCGGGGCGGCGGCCTCGGCCTCGGCGACGATGGCCGGAGCGAGCATGCTCTCGACCTCGTCGAGGCTCAGCGGGACCGGCTGGTGGCTGTGCCCGACGAACCCGGTGACCGACGGCGTGTGCCGGACGGCCGCCCAGGACTCGTCGGTCAGGTCCATGCGGACCAGCACGTAACCGGGGAGGACGGTGCGCTTGACGAGCTTGCGCTGACCGTTCTTGATCTCCGCGACCTCCTCGGTCGGGACGATCACCTCGTGGATGTAGTCCTCCATGTTGAGCGACGTGATCCGGTTCTCCAGGTTGGCCTTCACCCGGTTCTCCATGCCGGAGTAGGTGTGGACCACGAACCAGTCGCCCGGCTTGGAGCGCAGGGCGTCGCGGAACTCCTCCAGCGGGTCAACCGCGGGAGCGTCCACCTCGTCGGCGGGCGCCTCCTCGGCCGGGGCCTCGTCCGAGGGCTCCTCCGCCGCAGCGACCGGGGCGTCGTCCGCGGGCTCCTCCACCGGGGCCGGCTCGGCGGCGTCCTCGTCGGCAGGGGCGTCCTCGACGCTCGGGGCGTCCTCGGCGCTGGGGGCGTCGTCGGCGGCGGGCGCCTGCTCCGCCGGCGTCTCCTCGTCGGGAGCGGACACGTCGGCCGCGGTCTCGTCCGTGGGGGCGCCTTCAAGGTCGACGACAGGCGTCTCGTCCGTCCCGGCCTCCTCCTCGGGGGCCTCGACGGTCGGCTGGTCGTCGTACGACTGCGACACGGTTATTCAGTCACCTTCACTGTTGATGCTGCGTTGGATGCTCACGGCCGACCGGCCCGGGCGGGTCAGCCGAAGACGGCGAAGACCAGCCGACCGAAGCCGAGGTCGAGCAACGAGACGATCGACATGACCACGACCACGAAGACCATGACCACGATGAAGTACGTGATCAGCTGCTCCTGCGTGGGCCACACGACCTTGCGGAGCTCGGCCACGACCTGCCGGTAGAAGGTCGCAGGGCTGGTGCGCTTGTCCCGCGACTGGCTTCCGCCAGACGTCGACACCGAACGGCTGTCCGCCACTGTTCCTCCACTCGCTTGCTGGCCGTCACCGACCTCTGTCACCCACGCGGACGGGCCGCGCGGGGTCTTCGCAGGGCACGAGGGACTTGAACCCCCAACCTTCGGTTTTGGAGACCGATGCTCTGCCAGTTGAGCTAGTGCCCTACGGCGGGTCCACCTGTCGCCTCCCGCGGCCGGACCGCGCGCCGAGCGGTGCGCTGCGCCGAGTCGTGGGCATGGCAATCAAGGGTGAGATCCACCAACGGGAAAGTGTACGGGGAAGGCCGAAGGGAAGTCGAACCGAGCGGGTGCGGCCCGGCGGGGCCGCACGGCCGGCCGCACCGGGGTGCACGGGACTCGCCCCGGGTGGAACGATAGGCGGCATGAGCGCACCGAGCGATTCCAGCCGCCCCAGCTCCGCCCGCAGGATCTCCGCCCGCATCGGCGGCATCGCCGAGTCGGCGACCCTGGCGGTCGACGCGAAGGCCAAGGCGCTCAAGGCGGCCGGCCGGCCGGTCATCGGCTTCGGGGCGGGCGAGCCGGACTTCCCGACCCCCGGCTACATCGTGGACGCCGCGGTCGAGGCCTGCCGCGTCCCCGCCAACCACCGCTACACGCCCGCCGGTGGCCTGCCCGAGCTCAAGAAGGCGATCGCCGAGAAGACCCTGCGCGACACGGGCTACGCCGTCGAACCGAGCCAGGTGCTCGTGACCAACGGCGGCAAGCAGGCGATCTACGAGGCCTTCGCGACGCTGCTGGACCCCGGTGACGAGGTCCTGGTGCCGGCGCCGTACTGGACCACCTACCCGGAGTCGATCCGGCTCGCCGGCGGGATCCCCGTCGAGGTGCTCGCCGACGAGACCCAGGACTACAAGGTCACCGTCGACCAGCTCGAGGAGGCCCGCACCGACCGCACGAAGGTGCTGCTGTTCAACTCGCCGTCCAACCCCACCGGCGCCGTCTACGACCGCGCCGAGGTCGAGGCCCTGGGTCGCTGGGCCCTCGACAACGACCTGTGGGTGCTCACCGACGAGATCTACGAGCACCTCGTCTACGACGGCCAGGAGGCGCCGTCGATGCCCGTCGTGGTCCCCGAGCTCGCCGACACCTGCGTCGTGGTCAACGGCGTCGCCAAGACCTACGCCATGACCGGCTGGCGGGTCGGCTGGGTGGTCGGGCCGCAGGACGTCGTGAAGGCGGCCACCAACCTGCAGTCGCACGCGACCTCCAACGTCTCCAACGTCGCCCAGCGCGCCGCGATCGCCGCGGTGTCCGGCGACCTCTCGGCGGTCGAGGAGATGAAGAAGGCGTTCGACCGTCGGCGTCGCACGATCGTGACCATGCTCAACGAGATCGACGGCGTCGTCTGCCCCGAGCCGCGCGGCGCCTTCTACGCCTACCCCTCGGTCAAGGGCCTGCTGGGGCGGACGATCGACGGGGTCACGCCGACCACCTCGGCCGAGCTGGCCGAGCTCATGCTGGACAAGGCCGAGGTCGCGGCGGTTCCCGGCGAGGCGTTCGGGTCGCCCGGCTACCTGCGGTTCTCCTACGCGCTCGGCGACGACGACCTCACCGAGGGCATCACCCGGCTGCAGAAGCTGCTGGCCTGAGTTGGGGGGACCGACCGCGGCCTCCGTCGCCGGGGGTGGGCGTCCGATCGCCACCCTGCCGAAGGCCCACCTGCACCTGCACTTCACGGGCTCGATGCGCCACGAGACGCTGCTCGAGCTCGCCGAGCGGGACGGCATCGTGCTGCCCGACGCGCTCGTCGAGGACTGGCCGCCGAGGCTGTCGGCTGCCGACGAGAAGGGCTGGTTCCGCTTCCAGCGGCTCTACGACGTGGCCCGGTCGGTGCTGCGCACCGAGGACGACGTGCGCCGGCTGGTCCGGGAGGCGGCGGAGGACGACGTCGCCGACGGCGGCCGGTGGCTGGAGATCCAGGTGGACCCCAGCGGCTACGCCGCGCGGTTCGGTGGCATCACGGCGTTCACCGACCTGGTCCTGGACGCGGTCCGTGACGCCTCGGCCGCGACCGGCCTGGGCATGGCCGTGGTGATAGCGGCGAACCGGACCCGGCACCCGCTCGACGCGCGCACGCTGGCCCGCCTCGCCGCCCAGTACGCCGGCCGGGGCGTGGTCGGCTTCGGGCTGTCCAACGACGAGCGGCGGGGCACCACCGCCGAGTTCGCGCCGGCGTTCGCGATCGCCGAGCGGGCCGGCCTGATGCTCACTCCGCACGCCGGCGAGCTGCTCGGTCCCGCCAGCGTGCGCACCTGCCTGGAGGACCTGCACGCCGACCGGCTCGGCCACGGGGTGCGGGTCGCGGAGGACCCCGCCCTCCTCGACCGGGTGGTCGCGGCCGGGGTGCCGCTGGAGGTGTGCCCGGTCTCCAACGTGGCGCTCGGCGTCTTCTCGGACCTGACCTCGGTGCCGCTGCCGACCCTGCTCGACGCGGGGGCGACCGTGGCGCTGGGCGCCGACGACCCGCTGCTGTTCGGCTCCCGGCTGGCCGGCCAGTACGCCACCATGCGCGCCGCCCACGACCTCGGCGACGAGTGCCTCGCCGAGCTGGCCCGGATGTCGGTGCGCGCCTCCCGGGCCCCCAGCGACCTCGTTGCCCGGATGCTGCACGAGATCGACGAGTGGTTGGCACAATCTCCCTCATGACCAGCACGCCGGGCGATCCCGAGGACGGCGCACCCAGCCCTCCCCCGGAGCCGCCGACCCAGCCGCTCGGACACTGGGAGCAGCAGGCCGCCCAGTCCTCCGCGCAGCAGCCCCCGCCCGGCCCACCCGGCGCGCCGGGCTACGGCTACCCCCCGCAGTACCCCGCCTACCACCCGGCCGACCACCCGAAGGCGGCGACGGCGCTGGTCCTCGGGCTGGTCGGCATCATCGGCGGGCTCACCTGCTTCCTCCCGCTGTTCCTCGGGCCGTGGGCCTGGTCCATCGGCCGGCGTGCGGTCCGGGAGATCGACGCCGAGCCGCAGCGCTACGGCGGGCGCGGCCAGGCGATGGCCGGTTACGTCCTCGGCATCGTGTGCACCGTGCTGCTGGCGCTCGGCATCCTGGCGGCGGTCGCCGCGCTGGTGCTCGCCCTCGCGTTCGCCGGGTTCTCCAGCGTCGACGGGGTGCGCATCTGAGCGTGCCGGTCAGGCGCCCGGCAGCTCGCAGCCGACCAGCACCGGCTCGTTGACCAGCCGGATGCCGAAGCGCTGCTGGACCCCGCGCTGCACCTCGGCGGCGAGCTCGATCAGGTCGGCGGTGCTCGCCCCGCCCCGGTTGGTGAGCGCCAGGGTGTGCTTGGTGGACAGCGACACCCGCTCGTTGCCGTAGCCCTTGCCGAAGCCGGCCCGCTCGATGAGCCAGGCCGCGCTCGCCTTCACCCGTCCGTCGGGCTGCTCCCACCGGGGTGCGTCCTCGGGCAGGTGCTCCGGCGGCACGAACGGGTTGGTGAAGAACGACCCGGCGCTCCAGGTGTCGTGGTCGTCGGGGTCGAGCACCATGCCCTTGCCCCGCCGCAGACCGAGGACCGCCTCGCGCACGTCCTTCGCGGGCACCCGGCCGCCCGGGTCGACACCCAGGGTGCGGGACAGCTCGCCGTAGCGCACCGGGGAGCCGAGGTCGCCGAGCGGCAGCTGGAAGGTGACCTCGAGGACCACGAAGCGTGCCGGGTCCTGCTTGAAACGGCTGGTGCGGTAGCCGAGACCGCAGTCGGCCACCGCGAAGGTGCGGTACGCCGCGTCGACGCGGTCCCAGCACCGGACGCTCGCGAGGGTGTCCGCGACCTCCTGACCGTAGGCGCCGACGTTCTGCACCGGCGTCGCCCCGACCGACCCGGGGATCCCCGACAGTGCCTCGACCCCGACCCAGTGCTCGTCGACGGCCCGGGCCACCAGGTCGTCCCACACCTCGCCGGCGGCCGCGGTCACGAACGCGCCACCGCAGGTGTCGCCGGCGACCTGCACGCCCCGGGTCGCGATCTCGACGACGGTGCCGTCGAAGCCCGCATCGGCGACGACCAGGTTGCTGCCCCCCGCCAGCAGCAGCACCGGCGTGCCGGCCTCGTCGCAGGAGCGGACCGCGGCCACCACCTCCTCGGTGCTGGTGGCGCGCACCCAGTCGCGGGCCGGGCCGCCCAGGCGCAGCGTGGTGCGCTCGGCGAGCCTAGGCAAGCAGGACCGCCTTGGGCTGGCCGAGCACCTTCTCGCCGGCACAGGTCACCTCGAGCGCGACGTGCACCCCGGACTCGGTGACCTGCTTGACGGTGCCCGCCACCCGGACCTCGACGCCGGAGTCGTCGTCGGGGACGACCACGGGCTTGGTGAACTTGCAGGACAGCTCGCGCACCCGGCCCGGACGGCCCGCCCAGGTGTCCAGGGCCCGGGCCGCCAGCGCCATCGTGTACATGCCGTGCGCGATCACGCCGGGGAGACCGACGGACCCGGCGACCCGGTCGGACCAGTGGATGGGGTTGCGGTCGCCGCTGGCGCCCGCGTAGCGCACCAGGTCGGCACGGGTGACGGTGAAGGTCTGCTCCGGCAGCTCGTCCCCGGTGCGCATCAGGCGTCCTCCCCCGCGCGGTGGACCAGGGTGGCGAACGCGGTGCAGACGGGCAGGCCCCCGGCGTCGGTGATCTCGCTGCGGGTGCCGATGATGTCGGCGCCGCCGATCTGGCGGAGGCTGTCGACGGTGAGCTCGGCGGTCAGCTCGTCGCCGACGGCCACCGGGCGGGTGTAGGTGAACCGCTGCTCGCCGTGCACGACCCGGTGCAGCGCGATCCCCACGGTCGGGTCCTCCATGAGCGCGGTCATCGCCCGGAAGGCGACCACGATGGGGAAGGTCGCCGGCGCGGCGCCCTCGTCGTACGCCGAACCGGTGGCGTCGGCGAACTCGCGGACGCGCTCCGCGGAGACCGTGTAGGGGGCCGTGGGTGGGAAGGTCCGTCCGGCCAGGGAGGCGTCGACAGGCATGCTCAGGAGGCTACTAGTGGACCGCGCCGCAACGCGAAGGAGCGGCCCCCGGCGACGGGGACCGCTCCTGGCGGTGCTGGGAAGACCCGGCTCAGCGCGTCTCGCGGTGGCCCGTGTGCGTGCGGCAGCGCGGGCAGAACTTCTTCAGCTCCATGCGGTCCGGGTCGTTGCGGCGGTTCTTCTTGGTGATGTAGTTGCGTTCCTTGCACTCCACGCAGGCCAAGGTGATCTTGGGGCGAACGTCTGAGCTCTTGCTGGCCACGGTGTGCCTCTTCTGTCGTGTGTACTGCCGGTCGGTGCCGCTCAAGTCTGCCCGACCGAGCGAGAACGGGCCACCTGAGGCGATGTGGTGAGTAGCGGGGGCGGGACTCGAACCCGCGACACCACGATTATGAGCCGTGTGCTCTAACCACCTGAGCTACCCCGCCACCGGGACGGGGTCCGCCCCCACCGAGGTGCGAGCGGCTCCCTACCCAGAGCCCCTTTACGGAATCGAACCGTAGACCTTCTCCTTACCATGGAGACGCTCTGCCGACTGAGCTAAAGGGGCAACGACCGAGAAGAATACACACGGCCCCGGTGGATCATGAAATCGGCCGGGACCCCTCTCCACGGCGCCGGTTCCGTCCCTGAACAGGGGCTTTGTGGATGATGACCGGGTGACCTCCTTCTACCTCGCCGACGGCCCCGGACGCTTCCTGCCGCAGCCGGCCACGGCCGGTCCCTGGGGGACCGACAGCCAGCACGGCGGGCCGCCGGCGGCGCTGCTCGCCCGGGCGGTCGAGGGGCTCGCCGACGCCGGGGAGCGGGTGGTCGGCCGGCTCACCATGGAGCTGCTCGGCCCGGTCCCGGTGGCGCCGCTGCGCGTCGAGGCCGGCGTCGTCCGGCCCGGCCGGTCGGTGGCGATGTGCGAGGCGACCCTGTACGACGAGGCACACGACCGGGCCTGCGCCCGGGCCACCGCCTGGCTGTTCCCGGCGTCGGCCGGTGGCCCCGAGGGGTCCGACGGAACCGCCGGGCCGCTGCCGCACGGACCGGACGACGGCCGGCCGCAGCCGCGGCCGGCGAGCTGGTCCGGCGGCTACCTGGACGCGGTGGAGTGGCGCTGGGTGAGCGGCTCGCTCGGGGAGCCCGGGCCGGGCACGGTGTGGATGCGTCCCCGGCTGACGCTCGTCGACGGCGAGCAGCTGAGTCCCGTGCAGCGGCTGATGACCTGTGTCGACTCGGCCTCCGGCGCCTCCGCGGCCCTGGACCCGGCGCACTGGGGCTTCCTCAACACCGAGCTCACCGTGCACGTGGTGCGGCCGCCGGTCGGCGAGTGGCTCTGCCTCGACGCCGAGACCACGCTCGGTGGCGGCAGCGTCGGCGTCGCCAGCTCGGCGGTGTACGACCGTCGGGGCCTGGTGGCGCGCAGCGGGCAGGCGCTGCTCGTGGCGCCGCGCTGACCGGCGCAATCGGGTCAAGGGCGCCCGAGTCGGACTGTTCCGACACCCCCGGGGCCGAAAATATGACGACAGATTGACGGATCTGGTGCAGGCTGGCCGGTCGACAGGGTTTGTCGGGAGACCACCGGGACCGCGCCCGACCGGGCGCCCAACCTTCGGAGGCAAGGATGAGATCTGCCTACAAGGCCATCGCCTACATCGTCGCGGCGCTGGTCATCGTGCAGTCGGCGTCGATGGTGTTCGCGGTCGCCGGGCTGGGCATCTGGGTCGAGGGCGGTGGCGTGCTCGACGCCGCGGCGTTCGAGTCCGAGGACCTCGCGTTCACCGGCATCGCCGGGTTCATGGTGCACGGTGTCACCGGGATGATGGTGATCCCGCTGCTCGCCCTCGCGCTGCTGGTGATGTCCTTCTTCACCAGGACCCCGGGAGCGGTGCGCAACGCGGCGATCCTGCTGGGCCTGGTCGTGCTCCAGGTGGCCCTCGGTCTTCTCGGCCACGAGAACGCCTACATGGGCCTGCTGCACGGGGTCAACGCGCTGGTGCTGTTCGCGGCGGCGCTGCACACCGGCCGCGCGGCCGGCAGGACGACGGCGGTCACCGAGGACAGCCCGTCCCCGGCCGCCGTCTGAGGACCACCGACGGGTGGAGTGCCGAGAGGAGCGTCGGGGCGGGTGAGCGGGAGCCGGATCCGGGCCCTGCTGGCCTGCCTCGCCGCGCTCGCCGTCGTCGGACCGCTCGCGTGGCTGTGGCAGGACAGCCTGCTGCCGGCGAGCTACTCGATGACGGACATGGGCGTCGTCGACCTCGGTGGCGGCCCGGCGCCCGCTGACGCCGGGCACGCGGCCCACGGCGGGGGCGGGGGCGCCGGAGGGCCCCGAGGGACCAGCGTCGCCGACCTCGTCGAGGACGACGACGGCCCCGCGGACGTGACGGTGGACCTGGTCGCACGGCAGGGCGCCTTCACGCTTCCCTCCGGGCGCGAGGTGGACGGCTACAGCCTCAACGGCACCTCGCCGGGCCCGGTCATCGAGGCCACCCGGGGCGACCTGGTCGAGGTGACCGTCCGCAACGAGTCGGTCACCGAGGGGATGACGCTGCACTGGCACGGGATCGACGTGCCCAACGCCGTCGACGGGGTGGCCGGAGTCACCCAGGACGCGGTCGCGGTCGGCGAGGAGCACACCTACCGCTTCGTGGTCGAGGACGCGGGCACCTACTGGTACCACTCCCACCAGGTGTCGCACGAGCAGGTGCTCGGCGGCCTCTTCGGTGCGATCGTCGTGCACCCTTCCGGAGGACGGTCGCTGGACGAGCCGGCCGACGCGCTGGCCGTGGCGCACACCTACGCGGGCACCCGCACGCTCAACGGCCAGGAGGGCGACGTCGCGTTCGAGACGACGCCCGGTGAGCGGGTCCGGGTCCGCGTCGCGAACACCGACAACGGCCCGGTCGAGGTGTGGACCGGCGCGCCGTACGTCGTCCGCGCCGTCGACGGCTTCGACCTCAACGAACCGACGCCGGTCACCGGCCGCGCGCTGACGCTGACCGCCGGAGCGCGCGCGGACCTGGAGGTCACGGCGCCCGACGACGGGTCGGCACTGCGGGTCCAGGTCGGTGGGGCCACGGCCCTCGTGGTCGGACCGGCGGGCGCGGAGGCGGCGGAGGTCCCGCAGCCGACGCGGAGGCTGGACCTGCTGTCCTACGGCAGCCCCGCCGCGCTGCCGTTCGAGACCGACGACCCGGACCGGACCTTCGACTACGACATCGGCCGCCGTCCCGGGTTCCTCGACGGCCGTCCCGGGATCTGGTGGACGGTCAACGGCCGGCTGCACCCCGAGGTGCCGATGTACGTCGTCGAGGAGGGCGACGTGGTGGTGATGCGGATCCACAACGGCAGCAGCGAGGACCACCCGATGCACCTGCACGGTCACCACGCCGTCGTCCTGAGCCGTGACGGCGAGCCCGCCACCGGCAGCCCCTGGTGGGTCGACTCGCTGCACGTGGACCAGGACGAGACCTACGAGATCGCGTTCGTGGCCGACAACCCCGGCCTCTGGATGGACCACTGCCACCAGCTCGAGCACGCGGCGGAGGGCCTGCTCGCCCACCTGATGTACGCCGGCGTGCACACCCCCTACCTCGTCGGAGGCGAGGCCGGCAACGAGCCCGAGTGACGGGCTGCCGCAATCACCGGACAGGGACGGGGCCCGCGGGTTAGAAAGGACGTCCCGTCCCCCGATGTCCGTTTGGCTCACGCATGCCCCAGCTCGTCCCGGTCCGGCTCCGTCCGGTCCTGCGCCTCCTCCTCCTCGCCACCCTCCTCGGGCTGGCCGGTGCCTGGATCGGCCTGACCGTCGCCGGCTCGGTCCACCACGAGGTGGGTCCGCTGACCACGTCGACGCGAATCGTGCCGACCTGGGGAGGCGGCACCGTCGTGACGGTCGCGCCGCTCGGCGAGCTGCAGCTCGACACCCACGGAGGACCGTTCGGCATCCACGCGACGCTCGACGGCTTCGACGTCGAGGAGGCCCGGACCCTGGTCACCAACCCGGAGCGGCTCGGGGAGCTGAAGCCGCAGGCCGTCGCCGACATCGAGTGGGCGGTCACGATGGCCCTGCTGCGCGGGCTGCTCGCGGCCGTCGCCGGCGCGGTGCTGCTGGCCGGCCTGGCCATGCGGCGGGTCACGTCGGCGCTGGCGGGCGGAGGCGCAGCCCTGACCGCCGCCGCCTGCTCGCTCGCGGTCGCGGTGACCGGGTGGAACCCCGCGGCGCTGTCCGAGCCGCGCTACACCGGGCTGCTGAGCACGGCCCCGTCGGTGGTCGGCACGGCCGAGAGCATCGTCACCGACTTCTCGACCTACGGCGACCAGCTGGCGACGATCGTCGGCAATGTCAGCGGTCTCTACACGGCCACGTCCTCACTCCCCCTGCTCCCCGACGAGGAGGAGGTGGTGCGGGTGCTGCACGTGGCGGACCTGCACCTGGCTCCGCAGGCGTGGGACGTGATCGCCACCGTGGCGCACCAGTACGACGTGGACGTGATCGTGGACTCCGGCGACATCACCGACCACGGCTCGCGGGCGGAGAACCGCTACGTCGAGGAGGTGCGGCGCATGCCGGCGCCGTACGTCTGGGTGCGCGGCAACCACGACTCCGCCCGGACCCAGAGGGCGATGCGAAGGCTGCCCAACACCGTCGTGCTGGACGGCCGGCCGCGGACGGTCGCCGGCCTGCGGTTCCTCGGGCTCGGCGACCCGACGTTCACCCCCGACAAGACGCTCGACAACGGGCCCGAGCTGGTGGCGGCCGCCACCGAGGACCTGGCGGCCCGCGCCACCGACGACGGCGCCGTGGACGTCCTGGTCCTGCACGACCCAACCCATGCCGAGCTCCTCGACGGCCTGGCGCCGGTCGCCCTCTTCGGGCACAAGCACTACCGCGCGGTGGAGCAGGGCGGGCAGGGAACGTGGCTGATGACCCAGGGCTCGACCGGCGGCTCGGGGCTGCGCGCCCTCGAGCCTGAGGAGCCGGCCGACCTGATGCTGTCGGTCCTGTACGTGGACCGGGACGACGGCCACCTCCGCGCGTACGACGACATCCGGCTCGGCGGCCTGGGCTCCGCCTCCGCCCAGCTGCAGCGGCACATCGTGGACCCGGCGTCCGAGCCCACCGACGACGAGGCCACCGTCGTGGCCCCCGAGCCCGGGGAATAGGCCGGACCCTCCCCCCGTTCCGTATAGTTGAATCGGCAACTATACGGAGGCGCGGATGCAGTTCGGGATCTTCACCGTCGGCGACGTCACCGCCGACCCCACCACCGGCCGGACGCCGACCGAGCACGAGCGGATCAAGGCGATGGTCGCGATCGCCCTGAAGGCCGAGGAGGTCGGGCTGGACGTGTTCGCGACCGGCGAGCACCACAACCCGCCGTTCGTCGCCGTCCTCGCCGACCACGATGCTCGGCTACATCGCCGCGCAGACCGAGCGGCTCCTGCTGTCGACGGCGACGACGCTGATCACCACCAACGACCCGGTGAAGATCGCCGAGGACTACGCGATGCTGCAGCACCTCGCCGACGGCCGCGTCGACCTGATGATGGGCCGCGGCAACACCGGCCCGGTCTACCCGTGGTTCGGCAAGGACATCCGGGACGGCATCCCGCTGGCGATCGAGAACTACGCGCTGCTGCACCGGCTGTGGCGCGAGGACGTCGTCGACTGGGAGGGCAAGTTCCGCACGCCGCTGCAGGGCTTCACCTCCACGCCGCGCCCGCTCGACGGCGTCCCGCCGTTCGTCTGGCACGGCTCGATCCGCAGCCCGGAGATCGCCGAGCAGGCCGCCTACTACGGCGACGGGTTCTTCGCCAACCACATCTTCTGGCCGGCCTCGCACACCGAGCGGATGGTCGACCTCTACCGCCGGCGCTTCGAGCACTACGGCCACGGCTCCGCCGACCAGGCGATCGTCGGGCTCGGCGGCCAGGTGTTCATGCGCAGGAACTCCCAGGACGCCGTCCGGGAGTTCCGGCCCGTACTTCGACAACGCCCCGGTCTACGGGCACGGCCCGTCGCTGGAGGAGTTCACCGCGCAGACGCCGCTGACCGTCGGCAGCCCGCAGCAGGTCATCGAGCGAACGCTCGGCTTCCGCGAGTACGTCGGCGACTACCAGCGCCAGCTGTTCCTGATGGACCACGCCGGCCTGCCGCTCAAGACCGTGCTCGAGCAGCTCGACCTGCTCGGCGAGGAGGTCGTGCCGGTGCTGCGCAGGGAGTTCGCGCCGCGCCTCAAGCCGGCGCACGTGCCCGACGCGCCGCGCAGCGCCGACAGCGCGGTCGACGGAGGCGACGCGATGACCCGCACGCATCGCCGTCGTCACGGCCGGCCTCGGCCGGCCGTCCGTCGACCCGCCTGCTCGCCGACCGGCTCGCGCAGGCGCGCCGACCGCGCCCTCCGGCTGCACGGCGAGCGAGGCGGAGGTCACCGTGGTCGAGCTGCGCGACCTCGCCCACGAGGTCACCGACAACCTGCTCACCGGCTTCGCCCCGCCCCGCGCTGGCCGCGGCGATCGACCCGGTGACCTCGGCCGACGCCGTCATCGCCGTGACGCCGGTCTTCAGCGCGTCGTACAGCGGCCTGTTCAAGTCGTTCTTCGACGTCCTCGACGAGGACGCGCTGGACGGCAAGCCCGTGCTGATCGGCGCCACCGGCGGGACCGCGCGGCACTCGCTGGTGCTCGAGCACGCGCTGCGACCGCTGTTCGCCTACCTCCGCGCCACCGTCGTGCCGACCGCCGTCTTCGCGGCCACCGAGGATTTCGGCGGCGCCGAGCGGGTACGAGCCTGGCAGGTCGCACGGAGCGCGCGGGGCGCGAGCTCGCCGACCTGGTGCTCCGTGCGCCGGCCGCCGTCGGCACGGCACCGGAGGGGCTCGGCGGGCGCGACGACGTGACCCCGTTCGAGCAGCTGCTCGGCACCTGACCGGCACCGACCCGACCCCCACGACCCCGGCACGACCACGACCGACCCGGAGGCCCGCACCCATGACCGGCAGCTACGTCGAGGACGACTTCGACCGCGACACCGACTACATCGAGGACCGGATCACCACCGACGGCGACCCCGCCTCCGGGGCCTGGAAGGTGGAGGCCGACCGCTACCGGCTGGTGGCCGCGCGGGCCTGCCCGTGGGCCAACCGGGCCATCATCACGCGCCGGCTGCTGGGACTCGAGGACGTGCTCGGCATGGGCCTGGCCGGCCCCACGCACGACGAGCGCAGCTGGACCTTCGACCTCGACCCGGACGGCGTGGACCCGGTGCTCGGCATCGAGCGTCTGCAGGAGGCCTACCTGGCCCGCTTCCCGGACTACCCCAAGGGGATCACGGTGCCGGCCATCGTCGACGTCCCGACCGGCAAGGTGGTCACCAACGACTTCGCGCAGATGACGCTGGACCTCTCCACGGAGTGGACCGCCTTCCACCGGGACGGCGCCCCGGACCTGTACCCCGAGGCGCTGCGCGCCGAGATCGACGAGATCAACGACTGGGTCTACGCCGACGTCAACAACGGGGTCTACCGCTGCGGCTTCGCCGGCCGGCAGGCGTCGTACGAGCGTGCCTACGACCGGCTGTTCGGCGCCCTCGACCGGCTGGAGGAGCGGCTCGCCGGCCGCCGCTACCTGGTCGGCGACCAGATCACCGAGGCCGACGTCCGCCTGTTCACCACGCTGGTGCGCTTCGACGCCGTCTACCACGGGCACTTCAAGGCCAACCGCAACAAGCTGGTCGAGATGCCGGCGCTGTGGGGCTACGCGCGCGACCTGTTCCAGACACCCGGGTTCGGGGACACGGTCGACTTCGCCCAGATCAAGGCGCACTACTACCTGGTCCACCGGGACATCAACCCGACCCAGGTGGTGCCCAAGGGCCCGGACCCGTCGGGCTGGCTCACCGCGCACGGCCGCGAGGACCTGGGCGGTCGTCCGTTCGGCGGCGGCACCCCGCCTCCGGCGCCACGACCGGACGAGGTCGTCCCGCCGGAGGGTCGCGCCACCGCGTAGCCCGACAGCCGGCCGTCAGGCGCGGGCGAGCTCCTGCAGGCGCACCCACTCGTCGGCCAGGCCGAGGTCCGCGCCGATGTCGGCCACGGTGGCCTGGAACAGCGCACCGGTGGCGATGAGGCCCGGGTGGACGTGCCCGAACACCTCCAGCGTCACGGTGCCGTAGAGGCGCGCCCAGGATCGCTCGAACACCCAGACCATGCCGGGCGTGACGCCGACGGCGGCCGGCGGCGCGTCGGCGCCGACCGGGGTCGAGCCGTCCGGCTGCGCCGTCAGCACGTCGAGGACCCCCTCGGGCAGCTCGTCGTCGGCGGGCACCGGGAAGCGGTACCTCTCCCAGAGCCGGCCGAAGATGTCGCTGAAGAACGCGCTGAACTCGTGCACCCCCAGCTCCTCCGGCACGCACCCGTCGAGCGTGGTGATCGGCCGCTGCGCGGCCGAGGCCACGAGCGCCTCCGTCTCGGGGGTCTGCGGGGAGGCGAACACCAGCCGGAACTCCTCGCGGTTGCCGAGCGCCCAGCCCCGGAACGCCGTCACCGCCGCGACGATCTGCGCCGCCGGGTCGTCGTCGGGGTGCCGGTCCCGGGCCACGGTCATCTCGGCGACCACGTCGGCGAAGACCGCGCGCGCGACCAGGGCCATCAGCTCGGCGTGGCTGTCGACGTACCGGTAGAGCGCGGGCGCGGTGAGGCCCATCTCGGTGGCCACCGCGCGCAGCGAGACGTCCTGCCCGGCGCGCAGCAGCCGGCGCGCCACGCCCACGATCTCGTCGTAGGTCGCCTGCCGCTGCCGCTCGCGGCGGGTGGGGGCGCTCAGGGTGCTCATCGCACGCTCTCCTCGGGGTCTCCCGGACCGCTCGGGCCGGTCCGGACAGTCAAGCATGACTGCTTGACACCGGAGTTTACATCATTCACTGTTATGCCTGTTCACGTTGATGACGGCAGATAGCGAGTGTGAGCGATGTACACCTGGGGACGGATCGTCGCCGCGCGGGCCCGCCTGGTCCTCGCGGGCGGGTTGGTGCTGGTGGCGGTGGCGGCGGCCTTCGGGCTGGGGGTGTTCGGCAGCCTCAGCGACGGCGGGTTCGACGACCCCGACAGCGAGTCGTCCCGGGCGCTCGAGGTCGAGCGTGAGGTGTTCGGCAGCCGCGGCGCCGACGTGGTGGCGCTCTACACCAGCGACCGGCTGCGCGTGGACGAGCCGGCGTTCCGCGAGGCGGTCACCGGGACCATCGACGCCCTGCCCGCGGACGCGGTCGCGCGGGTGGTCAGCTGGTACGACTCCCCCGACCCCGGCCTGGTGGGCACCGACGGCCGCACCACCCGCGTGGTGCTGACCCTCGCCGGCGAGAGCCAGGACGCCAAGTCCCAGAGCTGGGACGCGATCGCCGACGAGCTCGACGCCCCCGGCCTGCGCACCGAGGTGGGCGGCGAGTGGGCCGTCTACGGCGACGTCAACGACCAGGTCTCGGAGGACATCGCCCGTGCCGAGGCGCTGAGCATGCCGATCGTGTTCCTGCTCAGCCTGCTGATCTTCGGCAGCCTGGTCGCGGCCCTGATGCCCACCCTGGTCGGCGCGGTCGCGGTCCTCGGCGCGTTCGCCGTGGTGCGGCTGCTGACCGGGGTCACCGAGGTCTCGGTCTTCTCGATCAACGTCATCACCCTGCTCGGCATGGGGCTGGCGATCGACTACGCGCTGTTCGTGGTGAGCCGGTTCCGCGAGGAGCTCGCCGCCCTGCCGGGCAGCGACCGGGCCGACGCGGCCCGGGCGGTGGCCCGGACGATGGCCACCGCCGGACGCACCGTGCTGTTCTCCGGGCTGATCGTCGCGGCCTCGCTCGCGTCGCTGCTCATCTTCCCCCAGGCGTTCCTGCGGTCGATGGGGTACGGCGGCGTGGCGGCCGTGCTCGTCGCGATGACGGCGGCCCTGACCCTGCTCCCCGCCCTGCTCGCCGTGCTCGGACCGCGCATCGAGCGGGGCCGGCTCCCCCGCCTGCGTCGCCGTCCGGCCGGCACCCGCGGCCGCGGTGCGGCCGTCGAGCACGGCGCCTGGGCCAGGGTGGCGCACAGCGTCATGCGCCGCCCGGTCGCCTACCTCCTGGTGATCACGGTCGGTCTGCTGGCGCTGGCGGCACCGTTCGCCGGCGCGCGCTGGGGAGGCGTCGACGAGCGGGTGCTGCCCGCGGACCTGCCGAGCCGGGTCGCGGCCGACCTGCAGGCCGAGCAGTTCGGCGGTCCCGCCGCGTCCGCGTCCATCGTGCTGCGCGGGGCCGGGGAGGCCGAGGTCGGTGACTACGTGCGCGACCTCGAGGCGGTCGACGGGGTCCGGACCGCCCGTCCGGTCGCGACCGAGCAGGTCGACGGTGAGAGCTACGCGCTGCTCGAGGCGACCTGGGCCGGCAACGGCCAGGCCGAGAGGTCCCAGGAGGTGGTCCGCGCCATCCGGGGCCTGGACCTCCCCGAGGGCGCCACCGCCCTGGTGGGAGGACCGACGGCACAGACCGTGGACCTGGTCGCGTCGGTCGGCGACCACCTTCCCTGGATGGCCGTCGTCGTGGTGGCGGTGATGCTGGTGCTGCTGTTCGTGGCGTTCGGCTCGGTGGTGCTGCCCGTGAAGGCGGTGCTCATGAACGCGGTCTCCATCGGCGCGTCGTTCGGGGTGGTCACCTGGATCTTCCAGGAGGGGCACCTCTCGGACCTGCTCGGCTTCACCTCGCCCGGCTACCTCGACGTCACCCAGCCGATCCTGATGCTGGCCATCCTGTTCGGCCTCTCGATGGACTACGAGGTGTTCCTGCTCTCCCGGGTGCGCGAGGAGTGGGACCGTCGGGGGGACAACACCGCCGCGGTGGCCGCGGGCGTGCAGCGCACCGGCCGGATCATCACCAGCGCCGCGCTGCTGCTCGCCGTGGTGATCGGCGGCTTCGCCACCTCCGGCATCGTGTTCCTGAAGATGATCGGGGTCGGCATGCTGGTCGCGGTGCTGCTCGACGCCACCGTGGTCCGGGCCCTGCTGGTCCCCGCCACGATGCGGCTGCTCGGCCGGGCGAACTGGTGGGCCCCCGGACCGCTGCGGCGCTGGTGGGAACGGCACGGGCACCGCGAGAACGGGACGCTCGGGGACGTCCCGGAGCCACGCGTGGCCGACGAGCAGGACCTGGTCGGGGCGCGCTGACTCCCCCGCCCCACGGCCGGCCCCGGGACGCGTAGGTTCGGCGCCATGACCGACCACGGCACCGCTCCCGTCGCCCTTCACCACGTCACGGAAGGGCCGGCGGACGGCCCGCCCGTCCTGCTCGGCGCCTCGCTGGGGACGACGCTCCGGATGTGGGACGAGCTGGCGGCCGACCTGTCGCGCGACCACCGGGTGGTGCGCTTCGACACCCGCGGTCACGGTGCGTCGCCGGCCCCCGGGTCGGCGTACACCCTGGACGGCCTCGCCGGCGACGTCGTCGCTCTGGCGGACCGGCTGGGCCTGGAGCGCTTCGCCTACGTGGGCCTCTCCCTCGGCGGCGCGATCGGGCAGGTGCTGGGCATCCAGCACGGCGACCGGCTCGCGTCGTTGACGCTGTGCTGCACCGCGCCCGTGTTCGGCACCCCGGACACCTGGCGCGAGCGTGCTGCGCAGGTCCGGGCCGAGGGGGTCGCGGGGCTGGCCGGCGCCACCGCTGAGCGCTGGTTCACACCGGCCTACCGGGAGGCCCGGCCCGAACGGGTCGCCTGGGTGATGGACCAGTTCCGCTCCACCCCGCCGGCCGGCTACGCCGGCTGCTGCGACGCGCTGGCCGGCTTCGACGTGTCCGACCAGCTCGCCGCCATCACCGCACCGACGCTCGTGGTGGCCGCCGCCGACGACCCCGGCACCCCACCGTCGGTCGGCGCCGCGATGGTCGAGTCGATTCCCGGCGCCCGGCTCGAGGTGATCGAGGACGCGGCCCACATCGTCAACGTCGCGCAGCCCGAGGCGTTCGCGGCCACCGTGCACGCCCACCTCGCCCGGACCCGCACGTGACGACCGTCCTCGACGGCGGCCTCTCCAACGCCCTGGCCGCGCGCGGCCACGACCTCTCCGACCCGCTGTGGACCGCGCGGCTGCTGCGGGACGCCCCCGAGGAGATCGCGGCGGTGCACCGTGCCTACTACGCCGCGGGCGCGACGGTCGCGACGAGCGCCAGCTACCAGGCCAGCGTCGAGGGCTTCGCCCGAGCGGGGCTCGCGCGGGCGGAGGCCGAGCGGCTCCTGGTCCGCAGCGTGACGCTCGCCCGCGAGGTGCGCGACGAGCTCGCCGACGACGGTCGCCGCCGGCTGGTGGCCGCCTCGGTCGGCCCGTACGGCGCGGTGCTGGCCGACGGGTCGGAGTACCGCGGCAACTACGGGCTGACTCCCGGCCGGCTCCGCGACTTCCACCTGCCGCGGGTCGAGCTGCTCGCCTCCGCCGGGCCGGACCTGCTCGCGGTGGAGACCGTCCCGGACCTCGACGAGGCCGAGGTGCTGCTCGGGGTGCTGGCCGAGGTCGGGCTCCCGGCGTGGCTGTCCTTCTCGGTCGACGGCGACCGCACCCGGGCGGGCCAGCCGCTCGAGGCCGCCTTCGCGGTGGCCGCGGGATCCCGCCTGGTCGCCCTCGGCGTCAACTGCTGCCGCCCCGGCGACGTGCTGCCCGCCCTCGACGTGGCGCGCCGGGTCACCGGGCTGCCGGGCATCGCCTACCCGAACTCCGGGCAGGGCTGGGACAGCGCGGGCCACACGTGGACGGGCGAGCCCGGCTACGACGTCGCGCTGGTGCCGCGCTGGGTCGAGGCGGGCGCCGCCTTCGTCGGCGGCTGCTGCCAGGTCGGACCCGACGCCATCTCCGCGGTGGCCGCGGCGGTCACTCCCAGCTGAAGTCCACGCCGGTCAGGTCGCGGCTGAGGTCCCAGAGCTTGTCGGCGAGCGCCTCGTCGCGGGCGTACCGGCTGGTCCGCGCCGGACCGGCGGGGCCGCGGCTCTCCCGCAGCCACTGGGGTCCGGTGTAGGAGGCGGGACCGCCCTCGGCGACCGCGTACAGCACGGGGTGCGCGCCGGCCTCCGCCGACTGGAACAGCAGCCGCAGCACGGCTGGAGCCAGCTGCCGCACGCCCGGGATCGCCCCGAGGCCCTGCTCGCTGGTGACCAGGCCGGTCGCCGACACCCCGGGGTGGGCGGCGTTCGACACCAGGTTGCTGTCGTTGAGAGTCGCCTGCCGCTGCAGCTCGAACGCGAACAGCAGGTTGGCGAGCTTGGTGTTCGCGTAGGACCGTTCCGGCTGGTAGCGACCGCCCTTGTTGCCGTCCAGCACCTCCGGGCGCCCGCGGTGGTGGGCGATCGACGACACGGTGACCACCCGCGGCGCGGACGCGGCCAGGAGGTGCGGCAGCAGCCGGCCGGTGAGCGCGACGTGCCCGAGGTGGTTGGTGCCGAACTGCAGCTCGAACCCGTCCACGGTCTCGCGGTAGCGCGGCGGCGTCATCACACCGGCGTTGTTGACCAGCACGTCGAGAGGACGGTCCCAGGCCTCCGCGAAGGCGCGCACGGACGAGAGGTCGGCGAGGTCGAGCGCGGCGACCCGGACGGTCCCGGCGCCGGCGGTCCGCATGTCGGCCGCGGCGCGCGCGCCCGCCTCGACGTTCCGGCAGGCGATGGTCACGTCGGCACCGCGCCGGGCGAGCGCCTCGGCCGTGTGCCGCCCGATCCCGGAGTTGCCACCGGTGACGACGACGGTGCGGCCGGCGAAGGACGGCAGGTCTGCGGGGCTCCAGGTCATGCGCGCGACCATACCCACGGTACGGACGGGTCAACCGCCGAGCCGCGTGCAAGGATTCCCCCGTGCTGCACTCCCTGGCCGGTCGCGCCGAGAACGCCATGCAGGCCCGGATCCTCGCGCAGCTCCGTGACGACGGCCCGCTGTCGCGGGTCCAGCTCGCCGACCGGCTCAACGTCTCCCGGACGACGATCGCCGCGGAGGTCGGGCGGCTCGCCGAGCTCGGCCTGGCCCAGGAGGTGGGTCCGGCGGCCTCCCGCGGCGGTCGTCGCTCGACGCTGGTGGACCTGTCGCCGCGACATCCGGTTCGTCGGGCATCTCGATCGGCGCCACGGCGCTGTCCGTCGGCGTCACCGACGGCCGCGCTCACCGTGCTGGCCGACCGGAGCATCGCCCTGCGACATCCGCCAGGGACCGGAGCCGGTGCTGGCGACTCGCGCTCGAGCGAGGCGCGCGAGCTGCTGGCCGAGCTCGGCGTCGACCAGCCGATGGGTGCGGGCATCGGCGTACCCGGGCCCGGTCGACTTCCACCGCGGGGTCTCGGTCTCGCCGCCGATCATGCCGGGCTGGGACGGCTACCCGGTGCGGGACGCGCGTCGCCCGCGAGCTCGGCTGCCCGGTCGGTGCTCGACAACGACGTCAACGTGCTGGCGGTCGGCGAGCAGCACGCGGGCGTCGCCCGGGCGGCCCGCGACTTCCTCTTCGTCAAGATCGGCACCGGCATCGGCTGCGGCATCGTCGTGGACGGCGAGCTCTACCGCGGTGTCGACGGCTGTGCCGGCGACATCGGGCACATCCGGGTCGAGGAGTTCGGCCCGACCTGCGCGTGCGGCAACACCGGCTGCCTCGAGGCGTTCGCCGGCGGCGCCGCCCTGGCCCGCGACGCCACGGCCGCCGCCCGCGGCCGGCCGCTCGCCCGCGCTGGCCGCGCTGCTCGGCGGAGAAGGGCGAGCTCACGGCCGCCGACGTCGGCCTCGCGGTCTCGCAGGGTGACGCCCAGGCGGTCCAGCTGATCCGCGACGGCGGGCGCCAGCGTCGGCCAGGTGCTGGCCAGCCTGGTGTCGTTCTTCAACCCCGGCCTGATCGTCATCGGCGGCCGGGTCACCGGGCTCGGCCACGCGCTGCTCGCCGAGATCCGCGGCGTCACCTACCGACGCTCGCTGCCGCTGGCCACCGGGAACCTGCCCGATCGTGCTCAGCGAGCTCGGCGACGAGGGCGGCGTGATCGGCGCCGCCCGGCTGATCAGCGGCTCGGTCTACGCACCGCTGCGGAGTCGCGGTCGTGACCGTGTCCTGGTCGCGGGCATCGACTCCTCGACCCAGTCCTGCAAGGTCGTCGTGCGCGACGCCGAGACCGGCGCGCTGGTCCGCCAGCGGCCGCGCGCCGCACCCGGACGGCACCGAGGTGCGACCCGGCCGCGTGGTGGGCGGCGCTGCAGGACGGCCGTCGACCGCCGCCGGCGGCCTCGACGACGTCGCCGCCGTCGCCGTCGGCGGCCAGCAGCACGGCATGGTCTGCCTCGACGAGACGCGGCGAGGTCGTCCGGCCCGCGCTGCTGTGGAACGACACCCGCTCCGCGCCCGGCCGCCGCCGACCTCGTCGAGGAGCTCGGGCGGACGGCGCAGGCCTGGGCGGACGCGGTCGGCTCGGTGCCGGTCGCCTCGTTCACCGTCGACCAAGCTGCGCTGGCTCGCCGAGCACGAGCCCGAGCACGCCGCGCGCACCGCGGCGGTGTGCCTGCCCCACGACTGGCTGACCTGGCGGCTGTCCGGCGGCCGCGACCTCGCCGACCTGGTGACCGACCGCAGCGACGCGAGCGGCACCGGCTACTGGTCCGCCGCGACGGGCGACTACCGCACCGACCTGCTCGAGCGCGCCCTCGGCGCACGTCCCGCTGCTGCCGCGGGTGCTCGGCCCGGGCGAGACGGCTGCGGCACGCACCTCGGCGGGCGCGCTCCTCGGCCCCGGCACCGGCGACAACGCGGCGGCCGCCCTCGGCCTCGGCGCCGAGCCCGGGCGACGTCGTCGCTGTCGATCGGCACCTCCGGCGTCGTCACGCGCCGTCGCCGACCGGCTCGCGCGCCGACGCCACGCGGACTCGTCGCCGGCTTCGCCGACGCCACCGGCCGGTTCCTGCCGCTGGTGTGCACGCTCAACGCCGCCCGCGTGCTCGACGCCGTGGCCCGGATGCTCGGCGTCGACCACGACCGGCTCTCCGAGCTGGCGCTCGACGCGCGCCGCCGGGCGCCGACGGCCTGGTCCTGGTGCCCGTACCTCGAGGGCGAGCGCACCCCGAACCTGCCCGACGCCACCGGCGCGCTGCACGGCCTCACGCCTGGCCACCGCGACGCCCGGCCCACCTCGCCCGCGCCGCCGTCGAAGGGCTGCTGTGCGGCCTCGCCGACGGGCTCGACGCCCTGGTCGCGCACCGGCGTCGAGCCGCGCCGCGTGCTGCTGGTCGGCGGCGGCGCCGCGCTCCGAGGCCGTGCGCCGGATCGCCCCGACCGTGCTCGGGCTGCCCGGTCGAGGTGCCCGCAGCCCGGCGAGTACGTCGCCGACGGCGCCGCGCGCCAGGCCGCCTGGGTCGCCGCGGCCTCCGAGGAGCCGCCGACCTGGGAGCTGGCCGGCGCCGCCACCTTCGACGCGCCCGCCCAGCCGAAGGTCCGCGCCGCCTACGCCGCCGCGTGCCGGACGGGGGCCGCGGGCCGCTGAACAGTCCACCCTTTGAAAAGTTGCTTGCGAAAGTGCGCAGTCTGTTGACGTGACGGCGGTCACGCCGTACGTTCACGGACCATCCGTTGCAAGGCAGTTCTCGGGCAACACCGAGCAAAGGAGATGGACACCCGTGCACAGAAAGCTCTCGGGACTGGTCGCCGTGCTGGCCGCCGGCACCCTGGCGGCGCCCGGCGCCGCCACCGCGCACCCGGGCCACGACGGCCACGACACCCCGCCCCCACCACCCGACTCGGGCTTCCAGAAGGTCACCCTCAACGACCGCCCCGGCGAGCCGATGGACCTCGCGGTGCTGCCCGACGGCAGCGTCCTGCACACGACCCGCGCGGGCACGATCTGGCGCAACGACGCCGGACCGGCGTGAACAGCGTCGCCGGCACGATCGACGTCTACCAGCACGACGAGGAGGGCCTGCAGAGCATCGCGCTGGCACCCGGGGTTCGACGGCAAGACGCAACAACTGGGTCTACCTGTACTACTCGCCGCCGCTGGACACGCCGGTCGACGACCCGGCCACGCCGGACGTCAACGAGGGTGACGCACCGGTCACCGGGTCGCCGGCCGACTTCGAGCCGTTCAAGGGCGTGATCCGGCTCTCGCGGTTCCGGTACGTCGCCGGCGAGATCCGACCTGCCTCGGAGCAGCAGATCATGGACGTGCCGGTCGACCGGGGCATCTGCTGCCACGTGGGCGGCGACATCGTCTTCGACTCCGACGGCAACCTGCTGCTCTCCACCGGTGACGACACCAACCCGTTCGCGTCCGACGGCTACGTGCCGATCGACGAGCGGCGCCAACCGGAACCCGGCCTTCGACGCCCAGCGCAGCGCGGCCAACACCGACGACCTGCGCGGCAAGGTGCTGCGGATCACGGCCCAAGGCCGGCGGCGGCTACACCATCCCGGCGGGCAACCTCTTCCGTAGGGAACGCGCGAAGACCCGGCCCGAGATCTACGCGATGGGCCTGCGCAACCCGTTCCGCATCGAGATCGACCCGCGAGACGCGACGCGCGTGTACGTCGGCCGACTACTCACCCGACGCCGGCGACGCCCGACCCCGAGCGCGGGCCGGCCGGCCAGGGCAAGTGGACGCGTGGTCACCGAGCCGGCCAACTACGGCTGGCCCTACTGCGCGACCGCCGAGATGCCGTACGTCGACTACGACTTCGCGACCGGGGCCTCCGGCGAGGCGTTCGACTGCGACGCGCCCGGTCAACGAGTCGCCCCACAACACCGGGCTGACCGAGCTGCCGCCGGTGGCCCCAGCCGACGTCTGGTACTCCTACGGCCGTCTCGGCGGAGTTCCCCGAGCTCGGGGAGCGGCGGCATCGGCCCGATGGCCGGTCCGGCGTACGACTTCGACTCAGCGACCGAGCGCAACCCGCGGCCGGTCGCGTGGCCGCGCTACTACGACGGCATGCCGCTCTTCTACGAGTGGACCCGCGACTACATCAAGGGCATCCGGCTCGACGCCGGACGGCGACGTCGAGCCGCATCGAGGACGTGGTGTCGTCGATCGTCACCGACAACCCGATGGACCTCGAGTTCGGCCCGGACGGCGCGCTCTACGTCCTCGAGTACGGCGACGGCTTCTTCGCGGAGAACCCGGACGCGCAGCTCTCCCGGATCGACTTCATCGGCACCGGCGGCAACCGCAGCCCGCTGCCCAGCGATCGGCGCCGACCGGACCGAACGGGCCGGCGCCGCTGACCGTGCCGTTCTCGAGCGACGGCACGACCGACCCCGACGGCGACCGGCTGCGCTACGCGTGGGACTTCGACGGTGACGGCCGGCGTCGACAGCGACGAGGCAGAACCCGTCCTTCACCTACACCGAGAACGGCGTGCTACCGCGCGACCCTGACCGTGTACCGACGTCGGGGGCAAGGAGCGCGGACGGCACGCGTCGGCCGACGTCGACGTCGTCGTCGGCAACCAGGCGCCGAGCGTGACCCTCACCGACCCGGTGGACGGGCAGCCGTTCCAGTTCGGTGACACCGTCAGCTATGCCGTCGCGGTCGACCGACGACCAGCCGGTCGACTGCGACGCAGGTCACGGTGACCTACGTGCTCGGCCACGACCAGCACGGACACCCGCAGACGACGGCGACGGGCTGCACCGGCACGATCGTGACGACGGTGCCGAGCGGGCACGACCCGGCGACCGACGACCTGCAGCGCGGTCTTCGTCGCGGAGTACACCGACCCCGGTGGCGACGGGCTGCCCGCCCTGAGCGGAAGCGACGAGGTGGTGCTGCGGCCCACGCAGTAGCCCGACCACGGTGAATCCTCACCAGGGGCGCTCGGGACCGTCGGTCCCGGGCGCCCCATATGGCTTACTTCGCAAACTTACTTTGCAAAGTCTCCGTATTGATTGCCGACTTTTCGCGGCAACCCCTTGCTACAGGCGCGCAGGTCCGATTAGTTTGTGGCTCGCTCGAACAAACGCGTGGCCCCCGTCACATCCGGCTGCGCGCCGAACGACTCGACCGCCCATCAGGCGACCATCACCCGGAGGAGGCCCCCGTGCGCGACCACGACCTCCCCCGCGCGGGTGCCGACCAGATGACGCTGCGCCGGTCCAACCTCTCGCTGGTGCTGCGCTCGCTGCGCGAGTCCGGCCCCCGCTCCCGGGCCCGGCTGGCCGCGGAGCTGGGGCTCAACAAGGCCACCGTCTCGAGCCTGGTGTCCGAGCTGACGGAGCGGGGTCTGGTCCGCGAGGGCCAGGCCGAGCGCGGCGGCGTCGGGCGGCCCGGGCTGGCCGTCGAGCTCGACGGGCAGACCGTCTGCGGCATCGGGGCCGAGATCAACGTCCACCACGTCGGCGCGCTCGCCCTCGACCTCACCGGAACGCTCGTCTCCGAGCACCGCATCTCGCTCGACACCGTCCACCTCGACGCCGGGCAGGTCCTCGACCACCTCGCCGAGGTGGTGGCCCGCACCTTCGACGACGTCGCCGCCCGCGGCGGCCGGCCGGTGGCCCTCACCGTCGGCGTCGCCGGCCTGGTCGAGACCGACCGGGCGGTGGTGACCGTGGCGCCGAACCTCGGCTGGCACGACGTCCCGGTGGCGCGCATGCTCCGCGAACGGCTCGGCAGCACGTCGTACCCGGTGGTCATCGACAACGAGGCCAACCTGGCTGCTCTCGCGGAGGCCGTGCCCGGCGACCGCGACCGCGACGACATGCTCGTGGTCTTCGGCGAGGTCGGGGTCGGCGGCGGGGTCGTCGCCGACGGTCACCTGGTCCGTGGCGGCCACGGCTACGCGGGCGAGTTCGGCCACATGATCGTCGATCCCGCCGGCCGGCGCTGCGGCTGCGGGCGCACGGGGTGCTGGGAGACGGTGGTCGGTCTGCGCGCGCTGCTCGACGCCGCCGCCGACCCCGACGACCCGGTGCGTGACCCCGCGCTCGGCCTCGAGGAGCGGCTGGCCGAGATCAACCGAGCGGGCCGCCCTCGGTGACACCCGCACGCTGGCCGCGCTGGAACGGGTCGGCGACTGGGTCGGCGTGGGCGCCGGGGTCCTGGCCAACGCGCTCAACCCGAGCGTGATCGTGCTGTCCGGCTACTTCGCGGAGGTCGGCCGCTGGATGCGACCGGCCGTGGAGTCCCGGCTGCACGAAGCCGTCCTCGCCCCCCGGGCCGGCGGCACCCGCGTCGAGCTGTCCACCCTGGGCTTCACCGCCGCCGTCCGCGGCGCCGCCACCGTGGCGTTGGAGTCCGTCTTCCACGACCCCACCCGCGTCGAGCGCCGGGTCGCGTCCCCGATCGGAGGAACCCGATGACCACGAGTCAGGCCCTGCTGCAGATGTCGGGCATCGTCAAGCGGTTCCCCGGGGTGCTCGCCCTCGGCGGGGTCGACCTCGACGTCCGGCCCGGCGAGGTGCACTGCCTGCTGGGGCAGAACGGTGCCGGGAAGTCGACGCTGATCAAGGTGCTGTCCGCCGCCTACCAGCCCGACGGGGGCACCATCGCCTGGGAGGGCCGGGAGGTGGCCCTGCACACGCCGGTGGCAGCGATGCGGCTGGGGATCTCCACGATCTACCAGGAGCTCGACCTGGTTCCCGACCTCACCGTCACCGAGAACATCTACCTCGGTCACGAGCTGTCGACCGGTGGCTTCCTGCAACGGGCCACCGCCAACAAGCGCGCCCGCGCGCTCCTCGAACGCCTCGGCCACCCCGAGATCCCGGTCACCCGCACGGTCGGGCAGCTCTCCCCCGCGGCCCAGCAGATCGTGTCGATGGCACGGGCGCTCTCGCACGACACCAAGCTGCTCGTCCTGGACGAGCCCTCCGCGGTCCTCGACCAGGAGGAGGTGCGCAACCTGTTCCGCGTGATCAGGGGCCTCACCGAGGAGGGGGTGGCGATCGTCTACATCTCCCACCGCCTCGAGGAGATCCGCGAGGTCGGGGACCGGATCACCGTCCTCAAGGACGGCCGCACGGTGGCCACCGGCCTCGACGCCCGCCAGACGCCCACCAGCGAGCTCATCCAGCTGATGACCGGTCGGTCGATCGAGTACGTGTTCCCACGCCGCCCGGCGACGCCGCGCGACCGCGGGGACGTGGTCCTCGAGGTCCGCGACCTCGCCCTGGCCGGCGCCTTCAGCGGGGTCGACCTGACGGTGCACGCCGGCGAGATCGTGGGCCTTGCAGGACTGGTCGGCGCGGGCAGGTCGGAGATCATCGAGACGGTCTACGGTGCCCGCCGCTCGACGCACGGGTCGGTGAGCGTCGAGGGCGAAGAGCCTCCCTCGCGGGTCGGTGACCGCCGCGGTCCGGGCCGGGATCGGCCTGTGCCCCGAGGAGCGGAAGAGTCAGGGGCTCCTGCTGGACCAGGCCGTCTACCGCAACATCACGGTGTCGACGCTCGACCGGTTCGCACGGTCCGGCTTCCTCAACAGCGCCGAGGAGCGCCGGCGCGCCACCGAGCTGACCACCTCCCTCGACGTACGACCCGGCGGGGGTGACCCGCCCGGTGCGCAACCTCTCCGGCGGCAACCAGCAGAAGGTGGTGCTCGCCCGGTGGCTGCTGCGCGAGTGCCGGGTGCTGCTGCTCGACGAGCCCACCCGCGGCGTCGACGTGGGCGCCCGCACCGAGATCTACAACCTGATCCGCCGGCTGGCCGACGAGGGCGTCGCGATCGTCGTCGTCTCCAGCGAGGTCGAGGAGGTGCTCGGTCTCTCCGACCGGGTGCTCGTCCTCCGTGAAGGAGCCGTGGTGCACGACGCCCCGGCCACCGAGCTCGATGAGTCCAGGGTGCTGGACCTCGTGATGGAAGGAAGAGTGGCATGACCGACACCGCCGGTGTCTCGTCCTCGGCGGCCCCGCCGGGCCCGAGCGACGACAGCAAGCGCGTCGAGGAGGCCGCAGCGCGCGGCTCCGACCAGCAGGGCGGCCTGGCGGTGCTCCGCAGCACCGCGGGCCGCAACCTCGGTCTGGTGCTCGCCCTGGCGCTCCTCTGCGTGGCCGGGATCGCCACGAGCGGCTCGCAGTTCGCCAACCTGGACAACGCCCTCACGATCCTCCGCCTCGCCTCCGTGATCGGCGTGGTCAGCATCGGGATGACCTTCGTCATCACCGGCGGGGGGATCGACCTCTCGGTCGGGGCGATCGTGGCGCTCGCGTCTGTCTGGTGCACCACGCTGGCGACGCAGCAGATGGCCGAGGACTTCCACTGGATCGTGATGGCGACGACCGCGCTGATGGTCGGGATCGGGTGCGGGCTCGTCAACGGTCTGCTCGTCGCCTACGGCCGGGTGGTCCCGTTCATCGCGACCCTGGCGATGCTGGCGGCGGCCCGCGGTTACGCGGAGATCCTCGCCGGCCGGCGTACGCAGATCGTCACCGTCGACGAGTTCGCGGACTTCTTCCGCGCCGACGTGCTCGGGCTGCCGGTCCTCGTCATCATCTTCGCGCTCGTCTCACTGGTCGGCTGGGTGGCGCTCAACCGCACCACCTTCGGTCGCCGCACCCTGGCCGTGGGGGGCAACCCCGAGGCGGCACGCCTGGCGGGCATCAACGTCCGCCGGCACACCGTCATGCTGTACGCCGCGCTGGGGCTGTGCTGCGGCATCGCGGCGCTGATGATCACCGCGCGCACGACGACCGGCTCCTCCACCCACGGGACGCTCTACGAGCTCGACGCGATCGCCGCGGTCGTCATCGGCGGAACCCTGCTCTCGGGTGGTCGCGGCACGATCGTCGGCACCGTCTTCGGCGTGCTCATCTTCACCACGCTGTCCAACGTCTTCGTCCAGAACGACCTGTCGAGCTCGGCTCAGTCGGTCGCCAAGGGCGCCATCATCGTGGCCGCTGTCCTGCTGCAGCAGCGGTTCGCCCGTCAGTCCAGCAGCTCACCGTGACCCGGCATCCGTCCCGGCACGTCTCTCGGGCCCTTTCCACACCTCAGAGGAGAACAACCATGTCCGCATCCACCCTGCCTGGCCCGCGCCGGCTGCTGACCGGCACGGCCGCACTCGCCGTCGCAGCGGTCGTCCTGACCGGCTGCACCAGCAACGAGCCGGAGCCCTCCGCCGGGAGCGGAGGCGGGACGCAGAACGCGGCCAGCTCGAACGACGACACCGGCGAGACCGTGACAATCGGGTTCTCGGGCCCGGCGGCCGACCACGGCTGGCTGGCCGCGATCAACAGCAGCGCCATCGCCGAGGCGGAGAAGTACGAGGACGTCGAGCTGCAGAGCGCCGAGGGCACCAACGACCCGAGCCAGCAGATCGCACAGGTCGAGACCTTCATCAACAACGACGTCGACGCGATCGTGCTGCTGCCGACCGACGGCGCGGCGCTGACCGACGTGGCCGTCAAGGCCATGGAGGCCGGGATCCCCGTCATCAACGTGGACCGCGAGTTCTCCTCGCCGTTCGCCGCCCGCACCACGATCCTCGGCGACAACTACGGCATGGGTGTCTCCGCCGGCACCTACGCCTGCGAGCTGATCGCGGAGAACGACATCGCCGACCCGGTGATCGCCGAGATCGCCGGTCTCGACTCGCTGCCGCTCACGCAGGACCGCTCGGAGGGCTTCGCCGACGCCCTGGAGAGCTGCGACCAGGAGGTCGACAACCGGGTCGCCGCGGAGTTCACGGTCGAGTCCGGTGAGGAGCAGGCCTCCAACCTGCTCCAGTCTGAGGACCGCATCGACATCATCTGGAACCACGACGACGACCAGGGTGTCGGCGTGAAGGCCGCCTTCGAGGGCGCCGACCGTGACGAGTTCTTCTTCATCGGCGGCGCGGGGTCGCGCAACGCGATGCAGTGGATCCAGGACGGCGAGATGGAGGCGACCGTCCTCTACCCGCCGACGCAGGCCGCCGACGGCATCCGCCTGGCCCGGCTGATCGCCCAGGGGAAGGGCCTGTCCGACCTGGTCCAGGTCGAGGTCCCGAGGCGGATCGTGCTCAACGCCCCGGTGGTCAACGCCGACAACGTCGACGAGTACATGGAGCTCGGCTTCGAGTCCTGACCCTCCGGTCGCACGTCTCGTGCCCGCCCCGGGACCCGGTCCGCGACCGGGGCGGGCACGCCCCCACCCCACAGGAGCCTCACCACATGAACGACACGCCCACCGCGGGGAACCTCGCGGTCGCCATGGTCGGTCACGCCTTCATGGGCGCCGCCCACTCGCAGGCCTGGCGCAACGCGCCCCGCTTCTTCGACCTCCCGCTCACGCCGACCATGTCGGTGGTCTGCGGCCGGGATGCTGCCCGCGCCGCCGACGCCGCGGCACGGCTCGGCTGGACCGAGAGCGCCACCGACTGGCGGGCGGTCGTCGCCCGGGACGACATCGACCTGGTCGACATCTGCACCCCGGGCGACACCCACGCGGAGATCGCGGTGGCCGCCCTGAACGCCGGCAAGCACGTGTTGTGCGAGAAGCCGCTGGCCAACTCGGTGGCCGAGGCCGAGCAGATGGTGGACGCGGCCGAACGGGCCCGTGCGGCGGGGGTGCGGACCATGGTCGGGTTCACCTACCGACGGGTGCCGGCGATCGCGCTCGCCCGCCAGCTCGTCGCGCAGGGACGGATCGGCGAGGTGCGCCACGTCCGGGCGCAGTACCTCCAGGACTGGATCGCCGACCCGGACGCGCCGCACTCGTGGCGCCTCGACAAGGAGAAGGCCGGCAGCGGCGCGCTCGGTGACATCGGCGCACACATCATCGACCTCACCCAGTTCATCACCGAGGACCGGATCACCGAGGTGTCCGGCCAGCTCGCGACGTTCGTCAAGGAGCGCCCGGTCGCCAGCGAGCACTCCGGCCTCTCCGGCACCGCCGCCGGGGGCGAGATGGCTCCCGTCACCGTGGACGACGCAGCGGTCTTCCTCGCCAAGTTCACCGGCGGAGCCATCGGCGTCTTCGAGGCGACCCGCTTCGCGACCGGCCGCAAGAACTCCATCCGCATCGAGATCAACGGCGACAAGGGCAGCCTCGCGTTCGACTTCGAGGACATGAACGTGCTCCAGCTGTTCGACGCGACCGAGCCCGCAGGGACGGCCGGCTTCCGGCGGATCCTGGTCACGGAGGCCACGCACCCCTACGTCGCCGCGTGGTGGCCGCCGGGCCACGGGCTCGGCTACGAGCACGGCTTCACCCACCAGGTGGTCGACCTCGTGACCGCCATCGCGGACGGCACCGACCCCACCCCGACCTTCGCCGACGGCCTCCAGGTGCAGCGCGTGCTCGCCGCCGTGGAGACCAGCTCGGACACCCGTCAGTGGCAGGAGATCCCGGCATGAACGACTACACCCCTCGGCCCGAGGACAAGTTCTCCTTCGGCCTCTGGACCGTCGGCTGGCAGGGCGTCGACGTGTTCGGCCCCGCGAGCCGGCCGCTCCTCGACCCGGTCGAGGCGACGTACCGGCTCGCCGACCTCGGTGCCGCCGCCGTCACCCTCCACGACGACGACCTGGTGCCCGACGACCGCACGCGTGACGAGACGCTGGACAGGTTCGCGAAGGCGCTGGCCGACACCGGCCTCGGCGTCGAGATGGTCACGACCAACCTGTTCGGCCACCCGGTCTTCAAGGAGGGCGCGTTCACCGCCAACAACCGCGAGGTCCGCCGCCACGCCGTCGCCAAGACGCTGCGCAACATCGACCTGGCGGCGAGCCTCGGCGCGCGCACCTTCGTGCTCTGGGGCGGCCGCGAGGGCGCCGAGCACGGCGCGGGCAAGAACGTCCGCGCGGCCCTGGACCGCTACGCCGAGTCGCTCGACCTGCTCTGCGGCTACGTCAAGGAGCAGGGCTACGACATGCGCTTCGCGCTCGAGCCCAAGCCCAACGAGCCCCGTGGCGACATCCTGCTGCCCACGATCGGGCACGCGCTGGCCCTGATCAACGAGCTCGACGACCCGTCGATGGTCGGGCTCAACCCCGAGGTCGGCCACGAGGAGATGGCGGGCCTCAACTTCGCCCAGGGCATCGCCCAGGCGCTCTGGCACGACAAGCTCTTCCACGTCGACCTCAACGGGCAGCACGGACCCCGGTTCGACCAGGATCTGCGCTTCGGCGCCGGCAACCTGCGCGGCGCCTTCTGGACCGTGGACGCGCTCGAGGGCAGCGGCACCAGCCACCGCTACGACGGCTACGTCCACTTCGACTTCAAGCCGCCGCGCGCCGAGGCGATCGACGGCGTCTGGGAGTCGGCGCGCGCCTGCATGCGCAACTATCTGATCCTGCGCGACAAGGTGCGCGCGTTCCGGGCCGACCCGGCCGTCGCCGCAGCGCTGGCCGCGGCCCAGGTCGACGTCCTCGACGAGCCGACCCTCGGCGAGGGCGAGTCGCTCGCGGACCTGCGCGCCGAGACCCACGACGTCCAGGCCCTCGCCGAGCGCAGCACCGGCATGGAGGCCCTCGACCAGCTCGCCCTCGAGCACCTGCTGGGGGTGCGCTGACGCATCCCACCGCCGCGCCGACGGCCGGCGGTCCACACGGAAAGGACAGTTCATGAAGCTCCGCTCGATTCTCGGGACGGCGGGCTTGCTGGCCGCGACGACCACGGCCGCTCTCCTCCCCACCACCACGGCGTCCGGTGTCGCGGACGACGACTACGACGTCCTCGTCTTCACCAAGACCGCCGGCTACCGACACGGCTCCATCCCCGACGGGGTCGCCGCCGTCCAGGGGCTCGGCGCCGAGCACGGCTTCTCCGTGACCGCGACGGAGGACGCGACCCGGTTCAACGACGCCGACCTCGCCGAGTACGAGGTCGTGCTGTGGCTCTCCACCACCGGTGACGTGCTCGACGCCGAGCAGCAGGCCGCGTTCGAGCGCTACATCCGGGCCGGGGGCGGTTACGTCGGCGTGCACGCCGCCTCCGACACGGAGTACGACTGGCCCTGGTACGGCGGCCTCGTCGGCGCCTACTTCAACGGCCACCCGGCGCAGCAGACGGCGACCATCAAGGTCAACGGCGGCTCGAACCCCGCGACGGCCGGGCTTCCGAAGCGGTGGGTCCGCTTCGACGAGTGGTACAACTTCCGCGACTACACGGCCGGCTCGGTCCGGGTGCTCGCCCGGCTCGACGAGTCGACGTACGACGCCGGCGCGACCGCCATGGGCGACGACCACCCGATCGCGTGGTGCCACCCCTACGACGGTGGCCGGGCGTTCTACACGGGGCTGGGCCACACCCACGCGTCCTACACCGAGCCCGCGTTCCTGGCCCACCTCCTCGGCGGGATCGAGCAGGTGGCCGGGGTCGCCAAGTTCAACTGTGGACGGGCCGACCGGTGACGGCCGGGGAGCGGACCCGACGCGGCCGCACCGGAGTGTGGCTGGTGGGCGCCCGCGGGTCGGTGGCCACCACCACCGTCGTCGGTGCGCTCGCCCTCCGGGCCGGCCTGACCGAGCACACGGGGGTCGTCGGCTCGATGCCGCAGGTGGCCGCCGCGCGGCTGCCCGACCTCGACGACCTGGTGTTCGGTGGTCACGACCTCGGCAGCACCCCGCTCGTCAAGCGGGCCGAGGCGCTGGCCGCCGGCGGCGTCCTGCCCGCGCGGCTGCTGCCACCGCTGCACGACGACCTGGTCGAGGTCGACGGACGGATCAGGCACGGGCTCGGCGGCGGCTGGGAGGAGACGCAGGCCGAGGGCATCGCCCGGGTCACCGCGGACCTCGAGGCGTTCCGCGGTGAGCACGGACTCGACCGGGTCGTCGTCGTGGACGTCTCCAGCACCGAGCCGCCGGTGCCTTCGGCGCGGTGCGACGACCCGGCGCTGCGGAGCCACGAGGCGCTCGAGGACGCGCTCGGCCGGGGCCGGGCGCCGCTGCCGGCCAGCTCGGCCTACGTGCTCGCCGCCTACCGCGCCTCCTGCCCGGTCGTCGCCTTCACACCCAGCCCCGGCCCGCGGCTGCCGGTCCTCCAGGCACTCGCCGAGCGGTCCGGTCTGCCCTGGGCGGGCTCCGACGGCAAGACCGGGGAGACGCTGGTGAAGACCGCGCTGGCGCCGATGTTCGCCAGCCGCGCCCTGGCCGTGCGGTCGTGGGCGTCCTACAACATGCTCGGGGGCGGTGACGGCGCCACCCTGGCCGACCCGGCCGCCGCGACGAGCAAGTCCGCCACCAAGCGCAGCGGGCTGGAGGCGATCGTCGGTCACCCCGTCGACGGGCCGATGCACATCGACTACGTCGCCGACCACGGCGACTGGAAGACCGCCATGGACCAGGTGTCGTTCGAGGGCTTCCTCGGCGCCCGGATGTCGCTGCAGTTCACCTGGTCGGGATGTGACTCGGCGCTGGCCGCCCCCCTGGTGATCGACCTCGCCCGGCTGACCGCGCGTGCCCACGAGACGGGTCGCAGCGGCCCGCTCGTCGAGCTGGGGTTCTTCTTCAAGGATCCGGCCACGCCGGAGGGCGTGGAGGCCGAGCACCGGCTGTCGGCGCAGTGGGACGCTCTCGTCGGCCTGTGCGCCGAGCTGGGAGCCGCCTGATGCGCGCCGTCCCGGACGTCCGGGCGATCGCCGAGCTGGTCCGGCTGCCGGCCGCGCTGACCGTGCCCGGCGACACCCTCGCCGGGGCCGCGTCGGGGCCGGGTGCCCGCGGGCGACGGGCCCTGCTGCCGGTCTCCTCGGTGCTGCTCTACTGGTCGGGCATGGCGCTCAACGACTACGCCGACCGCCTCCTCGACGCCGACGAACGGCCCGAGCGACCGATCCCGTCGGGCCGGGTCCGGGCCGGGCAGGCGCTCGCCCTCGCCGGGGGGCTCTCGGTGGCGGGACTGGGCCTCGCCGCCTGGGCCGGCGGTCGGTCCGCCGCCCGCACCGCCGCCGCCCTCACCGGCGTGGTCTGGGCCTACGACCTGGCGCTGAAGAACGGACCGGCGGGACCGGTCGCGATGGCGGCCGCCCGCGGGCTCGACGTGCTGCTGGGCGCGGGCGGGCCGCGCCGCGGCGCCGACGTACCGGCCGCACTGCTGGCGGCGCACACCGCGGGCGTCACCCTGCTCAGCCGCGGAGAGGTGCACGGCTCCACCCCGACCACGGCCGCGGTCACCACGACCGGCACGGCACTGACAGCGGCCGCGGCCGGTCTCTCGGGCGGGCCGCGGCTGCTTCCCCTCGCCCTCGCCGCGACGTACGGCGTCTCGGTCGGCCGGGCCCAGGCCGCCGCGGTCATGCGTCCGGACGCCGCGACGGTCCGGAGCGCGACCGGGGCGGGCATCCGCGGGATGATCCCGCTGCAGTCCACGCTCCTCGCCGCTCGGGCGCGCCCCGCACCGCCCTGGGCCTGCTCGCCGCCGGACCCGTGGTGAGGGCAGCCGCCAAGGTGGTGTCGCCGACATGACAGGGCTGCGCTACGGCTACGGCACCAACGGCTTCCAGAGCCACCGGCTCGACGACGCGCTGGCGGTCGTCGCCGAGCTCGGGTACGACGGGGTCGCCCTGACTCTCGACCACCTGCACCTCGACCCGTTCGCGCCCGACCTGCCGCGGAGGACGGCCGCCGTGCACCGCCGGCTGGACGAGCTCGGCCTCGCGGTCGTCGTCGAGACCGGGGCGCGCTACGTGCTCGACCCGTGGGTCAAGCACCACCCGACCCTGGTGTCGGCCGAGGGCGCCGAGCGCCGCGTCGACTACCTGCACCGCGCCGTCGAGGTCGCGGCGGACCTCGGTGCCGAGGCGGTCTCGTTCTGGTCGGGGACGCCGGCACCGGGCACCGACCCCGACGTCACCTGGGCCCGGCTCGTCGACGGCACCGGGCGCGTGCTCGACCTCGCCGAGCAGCGCGGCGTCACGCTGGCCGTCGAGCCCGAGCCCGGTCACTTCGTCGACCGGCTCGACGGCGTGCTCGAGCTGCGGCACCGGCTCGGCGACCCCGCCCTGCTCCGGGTCACCCTCGACCTCGGCCACGTCGTCTGCAACGAGACCCGCTCGATCGCCGACACCATCCGGGTCGCCGGCGACCTGATCGCCAACGTGCAGGTCGACGACATGGTCCCGGACGTGCACGAGCACCTCGAGCTCGGCGAGGGCGAGGTCGACTTCGTTGCGGCGCTCGCGGCGCTCGCCGAGGTCGACTACCGCGGCCTCGCCTCGCTCGAGCTGCCGCGCCAGGGCCACGCCGCTCCGGTGGTCGCCGACCGCTCGCTCTCGTTCCTGCGCGAGGCCGAGCGGCGCGCCCACGACCGGGAGGGAGCGGCACGATGAACACCCTCGTCGACACCCTGCCGGCCGAGGCACGCGCGCGGCTGGACGAGCGGGCCCGGCAGGTCGCGGCCGACCCGAGGCGGATCCGGGCGCTCTTCCCCGCGGCCGCCCGCGAGGTGGCCCGGACCCCGGTCAGCACCGACCCGGGCGCCCCGCGCCTGGAGGACGACGTCCGCGGGCGGCTGCTCGACGCGCTGGCCGAGGCCCTGCGACGACGCCGAGGCCGTGTCGGCCGAGGTGCACGACCTCTACCGCTTCGGCGACGCTGACGAGCGCCGGGCGGTGCTCCGCTCGCTGCACCGGCTCGGTCTCGGCGACCGGCGGAGGACCTCGTCCACGACGCGCTGCGCACCAACGACCCGCGGCTCGTCGCCGCCGCCCTCGGGCCCTACGGCGCGACCGTCCTCGACGACGACGCCTGGCGCCAGGCCGTGCTCAAGTGCCTGTTCGTCGGCGTCCCGCTCGCGGTCGTCGCCGGCCTCGACGCGGCGGCTCGACGACGAGCTGGCCCAGATGGTCGCCGTCGTACGCCGACGAGCGCGAGGCCGCCGGCCGCGACGTGCCCGCCGACGCCCGCCTGATCCTGCACAGCTCTCGGGAGGAGCAGTCATGAGCACCACGACCCAGATCCAGCGGATCTTCGACCCGCACATCCACATGACGTCGCGCACGACCGACGACTACGAGGCGATGTACGCCGCCGGCGTGCGCGCGCTCGTCGAGCCGGCGTTCTGGCTCGGCCAGCCGCGCACCAGCGTCGACTCGTTCGTCGACTACTTCGACGCGCTGCTCGGCTGGGAGCGGTTCCGCGCCGCGCAGTTCGGCATCGCGCCACCACTGCACGATCGCGCTCAACCCCAAGGAGGCCAACGACCCGCGCTGCGTCGCCGGTGCTCGACCTGCTGCCCGCGCTACCTCGCCAAGGACGGCGTGGTCGCGGTCGGCGAGATCGGCTTCGACTCGATGACCGCGGAGGAGGAGAAGGCGTTCGTCCGCCAGCTCGAGCTGGCCGAGCGAGCACGGCCTGCCCGCGCTGGTGCACACGCCCGCACCGCGACAAGCTCGCCGGGACCCACCGCACCCTCGAGCTCGTCGCGGCAGGTCGGGCTCGCCCCCGAGCACGTCCTCGTCGACCACCTCAACGAGCTGACCGTCGACGTCGTCGACGCGTCGGGCGCCTGGATGGGCTTCTCGATCTACCCCGACACCAAGATGGACCCGCACCGGATGGTCGCGATCCTCGAGCGGCGCGGCCTCGACCGGGTGCTGGTCAACAGCGCCGCCGACTGGGGGAAGAGCGACCCGCTGACCACGGTCGCGACCGGCGAGGCGATGCTCGCCGCCGGCTTCTCGGCCGACGACGTCGACCGGGTGCTGTGGCGCAACCCGGTCGCGTTCTACGGCCAGAGCGGCCGGCTGATGCTCGCGGGCGTCGACGGTGCCGCAGACCCCACCGCGACCTTCGAGGGCAACTCGCTGCTCCGCGGGGAGCGGCGATGAGGTTCCGGCACCCCGACGGCACCGTCGTCCACCTCTCCTACTGCAGCAACGTCCACCCGGCCGAGGACCGTCGACGGGATCGTCGACCAGCTCCGGCAGTACGCCGGCGGTGTGCGCTCGGCGCTCGATGCCGACCTCCTCGGCGTCGGCCTGTGGCTGCCGGCCGAGGCCGCACGACCTGGCCGCCGACGCCGGTCAGGTCGAGCGGCTCCGCGCGTGCTCCGGCTGCACCGCCTCGAGGTGGTCACGGTCAACGCCTTCCCCTACGGCGGCTTCCACGACCCGGTCGTCAAGCACGCGGTCTACCGCCCGGACTGGTCGAGCAAACGCCGGCTCGACTACACCCTCGACTGCGCGCGGGTGCTGGCGATGCTGCTGCCCGACGACGCGGCTCGCGGCAGCATCTCGACGCTCCCGCTCGGCTGGCGCGCCCCCTGGTACGCCGACCGCGACGCCGCGGCCCGCGAGCACCTCGACCTCCTCGCCGAGGGCCTCGCCGAGCTGGAGCTCGAGGTCCGGCCGCCCGGTCCGGGTCGGGCATCGAGCCCGAGCCGGGCTGCGTGGTCGAGACGGTCGGCGACGCGGTCGAGCCGGCTCGCCGGCCTCGACGCTGTCTCCTCCGGCTACCTCGGCGTCTGCGTCGACACCTGCCACCTCGCGACGGAGTTCGAGGACGGACCCGCCGCCCTGGACGCCCTCGCCGACGCCGGCCTCCCGGTCGTCAAGGTGCAGGCCTCGGCCGCGCTGCACGCCGAGCAGCCCACCGACCGGGCCACCCGCGCGGCGCTCGCCGGCTACGCCGAGGACCGCTTCCTGCACCAGACCCGCGAGCCGCGCGGCAGCCGCACCCTGACGCGCGACGACCTCGGCGAGGCCCTGGACGGGGACCGGCCGCTGCCGGGCCACGGCCCCTGGCGGGTGCACTTCCACGTGCCGCTGCACGCGGACCCCGAGCCCCCGCTGACCAGCACCCGCGACCACCTCGTCGCGAGCCTCGGCGCTCTCGTCGGCGGCGCCGCGCCCGCCACCGACCACCTCGAGGTCGAGACCTACACCTGGGGTGTGCTGCCGCCCGCGCTCCGCCCGCGCGACGACGCCGGACTGGTCGCGGGCATCGCGGCCGAGGTCGGCTGGGTCCGCGACCGGTTCCTCGGCCTGGGAGCTCGGAGGCAGCATGAACCCGCTCCTCGTGGTCGACGTCGTCGGGATGACCCCCGACCTGCTGCGCCACATGCCGCGCGTGCGCCGCGTCGCGGAGTCCGGCTTCGCCGCCGAGCTCGGCACCGTGCTGCCCGCCGTCACCTGCTCGGTGCAGTCGACGTTCCTCACCGGGACGCTCCCGCGCGAGCACGGCATCGTCGGCAACGGCTGGTACTTCCGCGACCTCGGCGAGGTCCTGCTCTGGCGCCAGCACAACGCGCTGGTCCAGGGCGAGAAGCTCTGGGACGTCGTACGCCGCGGAGCTGCCGGACTACCGCGTCGCCAACGTCTGCTGGTGGTACGCCATGGGCGCCGACGTCGACAGCACCGTCACGCCGCGGCCGGTCTACCACGCCGACGGCCGCAAGTCGCCGGACTGCTGGACCTGGCCGCCGGAGCTGCACGACACCCTGACCGACGAGCTCGGGCCGTTCCCGCTGTTCACCTACTGGGGTCCGACCGCGTCCATCCGCAGCTCGGAGTGGATCGTCGCCGCGGCCCGGAGGGTGCTGCCGAACCACGACCTGACGCTGGTCTACGTGCCGCACCTCGACTACGACCTGCAGCGGTTCGGTCCCGGCAGCGCCGAGGCCGGCGCAGGCCGCTCGTGACGTCGACGCGACCCTCGCCCCGCTGCTCGACGACGCCGAACGGCCGGCGCGACGGTCGTGCTGCTCAGCGAGTACGGCATCACCGAGGTCGACCGGCCGGTCGACGTCAACCGCGCGCTGCGCCGCGCGGGCCTGCTGCACGTCCACCACAACGCGACCGGCGAGCTGCTCGACCCGTGGACCTCGCGTGCGTTCGCCGTCGCCGACCACCAGGTCGCCCACGTCTACGTCAAGCACGCTGCCGACCTGCCCGCCGTGCGCGAGCTGCTGAGCGGGCTGCCGGGTGTGGCCGAGGTGCTCGACCGCGACGGGCAGGCGGTCCACGGCCTCGACCACGAGCGGGCCGGCGAGCTGGTGCTCGTCGCCGAGCCCGACGCCTGGTTCACCTACTACTACTGGCTCGACGACGACCTCGCGCCCGACTTCGCGCGCGCCGTCGAGATCCACAAGAAGCCCGGCTACGACCCCGCCGAGCTGTTCCTCGACCCCGAGGACCGCTGGGTGAAGGCGCGCGCCGCCGCGGGTCTGGTCCGCAAGAAGGTCGGGCTGCGCTACGCCATGAGCGTCGTCCCGCTGGACCCGTCACCGGTCCGCGGCAGCCACGGCCGGCTCCCCGCGCGACCGGAGGAGGGACCGGTGCTGGTCTGCTCCGACCCGGTCGTCAAGCAGGACCGGATCGCCGCGACCGACGTACGCGACCTGCTCGTGGAGCTGGCGCTCGACACCACACGCAACCCTGGGAAGGACTGAGATGGCACGACCGATCACGCTGTTCACCGGCCAGTGGGCCGACCTGCCGTTCGAGGAGATGTGCAAGCTGGCCTCGGGATGGGGCTACGACGGGCTGGAGATCGCCTGCTGGGGCGACCACCTCGACCCGTGGCAGGCCGCCGAGGACGACTCCTACGTCAAGGCGAAGCTCGACGTGCTCGAGAGGTACGGCCTGAGGGTCTACGCCATCTCCAACCACCTCAAGGGCCAGGCGGTCTGCGACGACCCGATCGACGCGCGGCACCAGGCCATCCTGTCGTCCCGCATCTGGGGGGACGGTGACCCCGAGGGTGTCCGGCAGCGGGCGGCCGAGGAGATGAAGATGACGGCACGCGCCGCGCGGAACCTCGGCGTCGACGTCGTGGTGGGCTTCACCGGCTCGTCGATCTGGAAGTACGTGGCGATGTTCCCGCCCGTGACCGAGGAGATGGTGGCCGCGGGCTACCAGGACTTCGCCGACCGGTGGAACCCGATCCTCGACGTGTTCGACGAGTGCGGGGTCAGGTTCGCCCACGAGGTGCATCCGTCCGAGATCGCCTACGACTACTGGACGACGGTCCGCGCCCTCGAGGCGGTCGGGCACCGGGAGGCGTTCGGTCTCAACTGGGACCCCAGCCACTTCGTCTGGCAGGACCTCGACCCGGTCGGGTTCCTGTGGGACTTCCGGGACCGGATCTACCACGTGGACTGCAAGGACGCCAAGCGCCTGGTCGGCAACGGTCGCAACGGCCGGATGGGGTCGCACCTGCCCTGGGCGGACCCTCGCCGCGGCTGGGACTTCGTGTCGACCGGCCATGGCGACGTGCCCTGGGAGCAGTGCTTCCGGATGCTCAACACGATCGGCTACACCGGCCCCATCTCGATCGAGTGGGAGGACGCCGGCATGGACCGCCTGGTCGGCGCCCCGGAGGCGCTCGAGTTCGTCCGCCGGCTCGCCTTCGACGCCCCCGCTGCCGCCTTCGACGCGGCGTTCTCCACCACCGACTGACCCGCCCAAGCCAACGAAGGACCCCCTCGGGAAAGGAACCACCATGTGTTACGGATACGACGGCCACGCGGCCCTGGACGAATCGCTGGACCGGCGCGGCGCCAGCCGCCGCTCGATCCTCAAGGGCGCGGCGGCCTCGCTGGCCGGCGCCGCCGCGGTCGGCGTCGCGGGCGCCGGCCCGGCGCACGCCGTGGCCGCCCGGAAGCCGTGGAAGCGGGTGCCTCCGGGCAAGATCAGCATCCAGCTCTGGACCGTGCGCGACGCGCTGTGGGGATCCCCCGGCTTCGACGAGACGCTGCGGGCGATCGCGGACCTGGGCTACCCGCGGGTCGAGCAGGCGCTCGGCTACTTCGGCCGCACCGCGGCCGAGCTGCGTGACTTCTACGACGGCCTCGGCATCCGGGCCACGTCGAGCCACGACGGCATCAGCGGCACCAACGCCGAGGCCCACACGAAGTTCCAGAACGCCGTCACGCTCGGCCAGTCCTACGTGGTGGTGCCCTACCTCGCCTCCACCAGCCTGTCCGAGTGGCAGGGCTGGGCCGACCGGATGAACGAGGAGGCGGCGCTGGCCCGTTCCTACGGGCTGCGCTACGGCTACCACAACCACGCCCACGAGTTCACGACCGACCTCGGCGGCGGGGTGACCCCGTGGCAGGTGCTCACCGAGCGGCTGGACCCGTCCCTGGTGCACCTCGAGATCGACCTCTACTGGGCGGTCACCGGCGGCATCCAGAGCGGCGACGGCGCCGACGACCCGGAGCGGTTCGCCATGGATGTGATCGCCGACGCGCCCCAGCGGGTGCGGCAGTTCCACGTCAAGGACCGGCACGAGGACAGCGGCGACATGGCTGATCTCGGCACCGGCTTCATCGAGTTCGACCGGATCTTCCGCAGGCACGCCGTGGAGGAGTACATCGTGGAGAACGACACACCCGACGTCTCCCCGCTGCAGACCGCGGAGGTGGGCTACCGCTACCTGCGCAACCTGCGGTTCTGACCCGCGCCACACGATCCGGACGAGTTTCTCGGTTTTGGCACACGGCTTGTCCGGGGTGGTTACATTGGTGGTGAACGACCGCTGGTGACCCGAGACGCCAGCGGTCGTTCCTTTTCTCGTGACGTCCGCTCCAGCCCCGGTCCGATGAGTTCCGGTGGCGGCGTAGGTCTGCACCGCAGACGACCCGACGAAGGAGACGTGGATGACCGAGCCCAGCACCCGCACCCTCGAGGTACCCGGCGCGACGGTGACGTACGACGTGCGCGGCGACCTGGCCGAGGCCGACCCCGGGCGACCGCCCCTGTTCCTGGCCGGCTCCCCGATGGGCGCCGCCGGGTTCGCGACGCTGGCCTCCTACTTCGCCGACCGCCCGGTGGTCACCTACGACCCGCGCGGCGCCGAACGGAGCCCGAAGACCGACCCGACGTCGGAGTCGACGCCCGAGCAGCACGCGGACGACCTGGCGGCGGTCATCGCGGCGATCGGCGGCGGCCCGGTGGACCTGATGGGCAGCAGCGGCGGCGCGGTCAACGGTCTCGCGCTCGTCGCGCGGCACCCGGGCCTGGTCCGCACCTTCGTCGCCCACGAGCCACCGGCCGCGGTCAACCTGCCCGACGCCGAGTGGGCCCTCGCCGCCAACGACGACATCGGCGCGACCTACCAGAAGCAGGGCCGCGGCGCCGCGATGGCGAAGTTCATCGCGCTGGTCATGCACCACGGCGAGCTCACGCCGGCGTACCTCGAGCAGCCGGCGCCGGACCCGGCGGCCTTCGGGCTGCCCGCGGAGGACGACGGTGACCGCACGGACCCGCTGCTGGGCCAGAACAACCGGACCTGCGTGCGCCTCGTCCCCGACGTCGAGGCGATCCGGGCCGGTGGCACCCGCGTCGTCGTCGCCCGGGGAGTCGAGTCCGGCGAGCAGCTCGCGGCGCGTAGCGCGGCCGCGGTCGCGGCGCTGCTGGGCCAGGACGCGGTGACGTTCCCGAGCAACCACGGTGGGTTCCTCGGTGGCGAGTACGGCCAGCACGGAGACCCCGACGCGTTCGCCGCCGCGCTGCGTTCCGTGCTGGACGAGGGAGTAGCTCAGCCGGCCCGTCGGCGGCCCTTCCGGGTGCGGAGGTAGTCGGCGACGACGTACTCCCCGAGCCGGGAGAGGTCGGGGGTGAACACCCGGCCCCCGGCCCGGCGGGCGACCGCGTCGACGAAGCGCCCCAGGCCGGGGTCGTGACCGAGCATGAAGAAGTTGATGCCGGCGCCGTAGCGGCTCAGCTCGTCGACCTGCCGGACCGTCGCCTGGACGGTCTCGGGGAGAGGCGGCCAGCAGAAGGTGGGGTGCCCGTCGAGGGTGAGGTGGGCGGTCGGCTCGCCGTCGGTGACGACCAGGACGACGGGCTCCGCATCGGGGTGCCGGCGCAGGTGCCGCCCGGCCAGCATCAGCGCGTGCTGCAGGTTGGTGCCCTGCACCCACTCCGGCTCGACGTCGGCGAGCTGCAGGGGGCTGAGCCGGCGGGCGGTCCGGTCGAAGCCGATGATCTCCAGCGCATCCTGCCGGAACCGGGTGGCCACCAGGTGGGAGAGGGCGAGCGCGGTCTGCTTCATCGGCCCCCAGCGCCCCTCCTGGACCATCGAGAAGGACAGGTCCACGCAGAGCGCGACCGCCGCCGCGGTGCGGCGCTCGGTCTCCACGACCTCGAAGTCCTCGACGGTCAGCCGGGCCGGGATGCCCGCGCCCCGACGGAGCGCGTTGCCGACGGTGCGCACCGCGTCGATGGGCAGCTCGTCGCCGAACACCCAGGGCCGCGCGGAGCCGGTCAGCTCGTCGGCGGAGCCGGTGCGGTGGTCCTCGTGGTCGCCGGTGCCCGCCGCGTCGATCTGGGCGAACACCCGCCGCAGCGCGGTCTCGCCCAGCCGGCGCACCGCCCGGGGGGTGAGCCGCACGCCCTCCTCGTCCCGGGTCACGTACCCCTGGCGCTCGAGCTCGTGCTCCAGCTCGCGCAGCGCCCGGAGGTCGGCCACCGCCCCGGCGCCGAGCTGCCGCTCGAGAACCTCGACGTCGACGTCGTCGAGGGTGCCGCCGGGCCGGTCCAGGGCCAGCGCCTGCTCCAGCGCCTCGAGGTCGGCCAGGTCCGCCACCGCCTGGACGGCGTCGCTGTAGCCGAGCGGCTCGCCGTCGCGCATCGACACCGGGCCCCGGTCCAGGCCCGGTCGCAGTGCACGCAGGTTGTCGGAGAGCTGCGCCATCTGCGAGGCGAGGTCCGGGTCGGAGAGGGCGTCGCTCATCAGCTGCCCGAGCTGGGCGCGCTGCTCGGGGGAGAGGGAGGCCATCATCCGGTCGGCGGCCGCCTGCCGACGCGCGAGGGCGTCGATCAGCTCGTCGACCGACTCGGGCTGCTCCGGGAACAGGTCGCCGTGACGGTCCATGAACTCCCGGAACCGGTCCTCGGTGTCCTCGCCGCGGGCGTGCGCGGCCAGCAGCGCGTTGAGGTCGGCGAGCATGTCCTTGACCGCCCGCATCGCCTCCGGGTCGGGGTCGGACAGCGCCTGCGCCATCCCGGCGAACTGGGCGTCCAGCACCTCCCGGCGCAGCATGTCGCGGATCGACTCGTAGGTCGCCCGAGCGCTGTCGGAGTGCCAGGCGTAGTCGGCCAGGGCGCGCACCGAGCCGGCCGTGTCGTCGGGCAGCGACGCCAGCTCCATCTCCGCCCAGCGGGCGTCGTCGCCCTCCTCCGCGGCGAGGGTGTCCCGCTCGTCCGCGAGCGCCTGGTCCAGCGCCGCGCGCACCTGGTCGAGCGTGCCGCCCAGGTCGCCCCGGCGCCGGGCGGCGTTGCGCATCCGCCGGACCCGCGCGGCCAGGTCGTCGAGCCCCGGGCGCCCGTCGAGCCCGCGCCGGAGCAGGTCGGCCAGGGCCTCGCGCATCGAACCGCCGGCGAGCACGTCCCGGCCGACCTCGTCGAGCGCGGCCCGGATGTCGTACGGCGGGGCGAGGGGGTCCGGTCCGCCGTGCCAGGGGCCGTAGCGGAACCGGCCGTCGCCGTGCAGCGGCTCGGGCGGCACGGTCAGGCCCCGTAGACCGAACGGCCGTCGACGGCCGCCTTGTCGATCCGCCGGGTCAGGTGCAGACCCTCGAGCACCAGCTCGACGGCGGCGGCCACCTGGCCCGGGCCGGGTGGCTCGGACGAGGGGTCGGACGCGTCGTCGGCGTAGCCGAGCCGGTCGAGCACCTTGGCGAGCCCGGGCACGGTGCCCACCTGGGTGAGCAGCTCGCCGGCGGTCACCAGCTCACCGGTCTCGACCGTGTCGCCCTCGGCGAACAGCTCGGTGAAGCCGGACAGGTCCAGGCCGTGCAGCCGGTCGCGGAAGGTCTCGGCGACCGCGACCCGCATCAGGTGGGCGACCACCTCCCCTTCACGTCCCTCCTCGCCCATCTCGAACTCGACCTTGCCGAGCAGGGTGGGCAGGACGTTGGGCAGGTCGCACACGCGGGCGACCGGGACGGCGTCCCCGGTGCGGGCGCTGCGTCGCAGTGCCGAGGCCGCGACCCCCTCCGCGGCGGCGATCGCGAAGCGGGCGCTCACCCCCGAGCGCTGGTCGACCGAGGCCGACTCGCGCAGCCCCCGGGTCAGCCGGGCGATGACCTCGAGCAGGTGCACGGGCACGTCGGCGACCAGGGCCGCCTCCTGGGCGACCAGCGCGACCTCCTCGTCGACCCGTTCGGGGTAGTGGGTGCGGATCTCGGCACCGAAGCGGTCCTTCAGTGGGGTGATGATCCGGCCCCGGTTGGTGTAGTCCTCGGGGTTGGCGCTGGCCACCAGCAGCACGTCGACCGGGAGCCGGAGGCTGTAGCCGCGCACCTGGATGTCGCGCTCCTCCAGGACGTTGAACATGGCGACCTGGATCCGCTCGGCGAGGTCGGGCAGCTCGTTGATCCCGAACACACCGCGGTTGGTGCGCGGCAGCAGGCCGTAGTGGACCGTCTCCGGGTCACCCAGCGTGCGACCCTCGGCGACCTTGACCGGGTCCACGTCGCCGACCAGGTCGCCGACGCTGGTGTCGGGGGTGGCGAGCTTCTCCACGTAGCGCTCGTCGCGGTGCCGCCACGCGACCGGCAGGTCGTCGCCCAGCTCGGCGGCGAGCCGGCGGCAGCGCGAGCAGACCGGTGCCGTCGGCTCGTCGTTGATCTCGCAGCCCTCGACGTACGGCGCCCACTCGTCGAGCAGGGTGCCCAGGGTGCGCATCAGGCGGGTCTTGCCCTGGCCGCGCTCGCCGAGGAGCACCAGGTCGTGGCCGGCCAGCAGCGCGCTCTCCAGCTGCGGCAGCACGGTCTGGTCGAAGCCGACGATGCCGGGGAAGGCGGTGTCGCCCGCGCGCAGCCGGGTGAGCAGGTTGTCGCGGATCTCGGCCTTGACCGAGCGGGCCCGGTAGCCGCTCTCGCGGAGGGCACCCAGCGTCGAGGGACGGCTCATGTCGCCGAAACTACGCCCGGGGCGCAAAACGCCCGACAAAGGTGACGGTCCGGTCAGCGGCCGGAGCCACCGGTCCCGTTGCGCGGCGGCCGTGGCCGGCGGAGCACCACGATGGAGCGGTCGGCGACGACGAACTCCAGGCCGGGCGGGAGCGCGGGCGGCGGCTCGGCGAGTCGCACGCTGCCCACCTGGTCGTCGTGGGTGTCGAGCTCGACCAGCCATCCCTCGCCGTACACCTCGTCGGGGAGGACGAACGTGAGGGGCTCGTGGTGGGCGTTGAACGCGATGAGGAAGGAGTCGTCGAAGACCCGCTCACCCCGGCGGTCGGGCTCGGGGATGGCGTCGCCGTTGAGGAACACCAGCATCGACCGGGCGTGCTCGTGGTGCCAGTCGGTGTCCGACATGTTCTTGCCCTCGGGCGTGAACCAGGCGATGTCGGCGGCCTGGCCGTCCTGCGGCGCCTCGCCGGCGAAGAAGCGGCGCCGGCGGAACACCGGGTGGTCACGGCGCAGCGCCACCACCCGCTTGGTGAAGCCGAGCAGGTCCCGCTGGGCCTCGTCGAGGTCCCACGCCATCCAGGACGTCTCGTTGTCCTGGCAGTAGACGTTGTTGTTGCCACCCTGGGTGCGACCCAGCTCGTCCCCGTGCAGCACCATCGGCACGCCCTGGGAGACCATCAGCGTGGTCAGGAAGTTGCGGTGCTGCCGGGCGCGCAGGGCCAGCACCTCCGGGTCGTCGGTCTCCCCCTCGGCGCCGCAGTTCCACGACCGGTTGTGGCTCTCCCCGTCGTTGCCGTCCTCGCCGTTGGCGTCGTTGTGCTTGTCGTTGTAGGAGACCAGGTCGCGCATCGTGAAGCCGTCGTGGGCGGTCACGAAGTTGATCGAGGCCATCGGCTTGCGGCCGGAGTGCTCGTAGAGGTCCGAGGAGCCGGTGATCCGGGAGGCGAACTCGGCGAGCGTGGACCCCTCACCGCGCCAGTAGTCGCGGACCGTGTCGCGGTACTTGCCGTTCCACTCGGTCCACAGCGGCGGGAAGTTGCCGACCTGGTAGCCGCCCTCACCCACGTCCCACGGCTCGGCGATCAGCTTCACCTGGCTCACGACGGGGTCCTGCTGGACGAGGTCGAAGAACGCCGAGAGCCGGTCGACCTCGTGGAACTGGCGGGCCAGGGACGCGGCGAGGTCGAACCGGAAACCGTCGACGTGCATCTCGGTCACCCAGTAGCGCAGCGAGTCCATGATCAGCTGCAGCACGTGCGGGTGCCGCATCAGCAGCGTGTTGCCGGTGCCGGTGGTGTCGTAGTAGTGCTTCTTGTCGTCGTCGACCAGCCGGTAGTAGGCCGCGTTGTCGATGCCGCGGAAGCAGAGGGTCGGGCCGAGATGGTTGCCCTCGGCGGTGTGGTTGTAGACCACGTCGAGGATCACCTCGATGTCGGCCTCGTGAAGCGCCTTGACCATGCCCTTGAACTCCTGCACCTGCTGGCCGCGCTGGCCGGTGGCGGAGTAGGCGTTGTGCGGGGCGAAGAAGCCGATGGTGTTGTAGCCCCAGTAGTTGGCCAGGCCCTTGTCGACCAGCGTGGTGTCCTGGACGAACTGGTGCACCGGCATCAGCTCGATGGCGGTGACACCGAGGTCCTTGAGGTGCTCGATCGTGGCCGGGTGGGCGACCCCGGCGTAGGTGCCACGGATCTCCTCGGGCACGTCGGGGTGGGTCATCGTCAGGCCCTTGACGTGCGCCTCGTAGACCACGGTCTCGTGGTACTCGTGGCGCGGGGGCCGGTCCTGGCCCCAGTCGAAGTAAGGGTTGACGACCACGCCGAGCATGGTGTGCCCACGGCTGTTGCGCCGGTTGAACTTGTCCCGGTTGTCGAACTTGTAGGAGAACAGCGACTCGTCGCCGTCGATCTGTCCCTCGACCGCCTTGGCGTAGGGGTCGAGCAGCAGCTTGGCCGGGTTGCAGCGGTGCCCCTCGGCGGGCCGGTAGGGGCCGTGCACGCGGTAGCCGTAGCGCTGGCCGGGCTGGACCCCGGGCAGGTACGCGTGGTGGACGAACGCGTCGTTCTCCTGCATCTCGACGCGGGTCTCCGCACCGGACTCGTCGATGAGGCAGAGCTCGACCTTGTCGGCGACCTCGGAGAAGAGCGCGAAGTTGGTGCCCGCGCCGTCGTAGGTCGCCCCCAGCGGGTAGGGGCGCCCGGGCCAGATCTGCATGTTTCCCTCTCGGACGTGCTGCACGTTGCCCCGATTGTCGCCGAGACTCCCCGCCTTGGTCGCGACCGGTTCCCTCCCGGGCCGCGCCGCAACCGTACCCCGCAGCGGCCGCCCCTGAACCTCACGTGCTTCGGTGCGGAATCAGCACTTTTTTCGGGGCCGACCGCATGGAACAGTGGGCCCATGCCGATCACGACGACCGACCCCCGTAGTGGAGAGGTGCTCCGCACCTTCGACGAGCTCACCGACGACCAGCTCGAGGAGCGCCTCGCCCGGGCCGCGGCCGCGGCCGCGACGTACCGCCTGACGTCCTTCGAGGAGCGGGCCGGCTGGATGCGCGCCGCCGCCGACATCCTCGACGAGCGCGCGGACGAGCTCGCCTCCCTGATGACGCTCGAGATGGGCAAGACCAAGAAGGCCTCGGGCGCCGAGATCGGCAAGTGCGCGGCGGTGCTGCGCTACTACGCCGACCACGCCGCGACGATCCTGGCCGACGAGCAGGTCGACGCCGCGAAGGTCAACGCGAGCAAGGCCTACGCCCGCTACCTCCCGCTCGGCGTGGTGCTGGCGATCATGCCGTGGAACTTCCCGCTGTGGCAGGCGATGCGGTTCGCGGCCCCGGCGCTGGCGGCCGGCAACGTCGGCCTGCTCAAGCACGCCAGCAACGTGCCGCAGACCGCGCTGTTCATGGAGGAGCTGTTCCGCGAGGCCGGCTTCCCCGACGACGTGTTCCAGACCCTGCTCATCGGCAGCGGCAAGGTCGAGCGGGTGATCCGGGACGACCGGGTCGCGGCCGCCACCCTGACCGGCTCCGAGGGCGCCGGCGTCGCGGTCGGCCGCACAGCCGGTGAGTCGCTGAAGAAGGTGGTGCTCGAGCTCGGCGGCTCCGACGCGTTCGTGGTCATGCCGTCGCGCCGACCTGGCGCAGGCGGCGAAGGTCGCCACCACCTCGCGCACCCAGAACAACGGCCAGTCCTGCATCTCGGCCAAGCGCTTCCTCGTGCACGCGGACGTCTACGACGAGTTCATGGCCCACTTCACCAAGGAGATGTCCGGCCTGGTGGTCGGCGACCCCATGGAGGACGGCACCGACGTCGGGCCGCTCGCGACCGAGCAGGGACGCGAGGACGTCGAGGCGCTGGTGAAGGACGCCGTCGACAAGGGCGCGACGGTGGTGCTCGGCGGCGAGCGCCCCGACCGCGACGGCTGGTGGTACCCGCCGACGATCCTCACCGACCTCACCGAGGACATGGACGGTCTACCAGGAGGAGGTCTTCGGCCCGGTGGCCATGGTCTACAAGGTGGCCGACATCGACGAGGCGGTCTCGCTGGCCAACGCCACCCGCTTCGGGCTGGGCTCCAACGCCTGGACCAACGACGCCGACGAGCAGGAGCGGTTCGTGCGCGACCTGGAGGCGGGCCAGACGTTCGTCAACGGCATGGTGGCGTCCTTCCCCGCCCTCCCGTTCGGCGGGGTGAAGGCCTCCGGGCACGGCCGGGAGCTGGCCGACCACGGCATCCGCGAGTTCACCAACATCAAGACCGTCTGGATCGCCTGACTCCGCAAGGTCGGTCCGCTGCACCCGCAGAGGGGTGCGTCACTCCGCCCACTATGTGGCACGTCGAGGCCCCGGCACCCCGGGGACTGGGGTGCGCCAGGGGTCAGACGCCGAGAGACCGTGCAGGCGATGGCCTGCGACCGTACCGATGCTCGCGCACGTCGGTGGCGGCGTGCTTGAGGACGCGGTCACCACCGCGCCCTGGCTCCACGGAGCGGCGCCGATGGAGTCACTGGCGCCCGGGACGTCGGGCGCTCCACCGTGAGACGAGTCCGCTCACGAAGGAGTTCCAGATGAGCCTCACAGTCACCTTCCAGCCCCCAAGCACGGCCGGCCTGACGAGGCCCGCGGTGCTGTTGATCGTCACACTGGCGGCGTTCGTCGCCTACGTGAGCTTCGCCGTTGCGACGATCGCCGGGGTGGTCTCGGCCTCGGCCGACCTCACCCCGGCCCAGATGGATGACCTCGGTGCTGCATGGATCGGGCTTCACGTCCTCTGGGTGGTCCCGCCAATACTCGCGGCCATCGCCTTGGCGTTGCTCTCACGGAGGCTCCGAGGCGCTCACCCGATTCGTCCCGGGCCTAGCGGCCGTCACAATCGCCTGCACGACGGCGTACCTCCTCGTCAACCTGGCGGCCTACGGGTCCGGCACCTCCACGTGGGGCAGCAACGCGCTCTACCCGTGGTCGATAGTCCTGAGCCTCGCGGCCGGCTGGTTCGGCGTAGTCCCGGCCACGATTCTTGTCACCACGACGTTGGGCCGTCGGGGCATCGCCCGCCGCACTGCATGGACCGTCACCGCACTCGTCGGCCTCTATTGGATCGTCGATCTGCTCACCTACCTCCCGCTGCTTCTCGGCCCCCAGACGTTCGCTGGGTTCGAGGGCGGGCTGCCGCCATTCCTGCTGGGGATCTTCTGGGCCATCCTCGGTGGCGGCCTCCTCCGGGCGCGCGTACCTTCTCAAGAGTGACCGCGGCCGTGTCCGTGCAGCCGACGGGGGGCTCCCCACCGTGGCGGATCCTCGGCGCGGCCGCGCAGGTGGCGATCAGCGCCTGCGGAGTGGCATTCATCCTTGGTCTCGTCCTCTGGGCACGGGACGACGATCTCGTGGCTGCGCAGTGGGCATTGCCGGACACCTGGTCTGAAGGCGGCCTCCGCGACGTCGCCGACGAGGCGGGCATCCCCATCGAGCTCGTCTCGGCGTACTTCATGCTCCTCGAAACGCTCGTGGCCACCGCCGGGCTCGTCGCCGCAGCCCTGCTCCTGCGTGGCGCGAGGTCGTGGTTCCGGCTCTATGTCGCGGTGGCGTTGGCGGTGTGGGTGACGCTCGGAGGGGCGATGGCTGTCGTCTACGCCGACGCCGTGCGCGGGCCGAGCGGCGACGTGGCTCTGACGCTTCAGGGACTCGGGTGGCTAGCCGTGTTCCCGGCCGCGTACCTCTTCCCCGACGGCCGCTTCGTCCCGGGCTGGACCCGGTGGGCGGTGTTGGCCTGGCCGACGTACTACCTGGTCTTCCTCACGCTGCCGCTTCTCGGGTACCAGTCGAACCCCGACGGCTTGATCGAGACCCTGCCGCTCCTCGTGCTGTTCGGGACCGCGCTCTTCGCGGCCGTGCTGCGCTACCGGAAGGTCTCGACCCCGGAGCAGCGACTACAGACGCGCGGGGTGGTCGCGGCCCTCGCGATCTGGTTCGTGGTCGCGCTCGTCAGCATTGGTACGCCGGTGCGCGGCCTTCGGGCTGAGGAGACCGTGCCCGGCCTCGTCGCGAACGGTGTGCTGCTGCTGGCTGGCTACCTGGCCGTTGCGCTCCTTCCCGGCGGCGATCGCCGTCTCCGTGCTGAGGTATCGCCTCTACGAGGTGGACGTCTGGGTCAACCGGGCGTTCGTCTACGCCACGCTCACCGTGGTCGTCGCGCTCACCTACGCCGGGCTCGCCGCCCTCGGCGGCCTGGTCTGGGGCGGCAACGACCTCGCTGCCCCGCTCGCCGCCACGGTCGTGATCGCCGTGGTCCTCCACCCGTTGCGGGTGCGCGTCCAGCGCTGGGTTGACCGGTGCGTCTACGGACGTCGCAAGGAGCGGTACGACGTGCTCGCCAATCTCGGTCGCGTGCTCGAGTCCGTCGTTCCGCCCGACCAGGTGCTCCGGACGCTGGTGCGCGAGGTGGGGGTGACGTTGAAGCTGCCGTACGTCGCCGCCACGCACGGGAGTGTCAGGGTCGTCCACTCTGAAGCATCGGAACGTCCTGCTGGCCGCGAGCATGTCTTTCCGATCCGCTGGCAGGACGAGGACCTTGGCAGTCTCACGGTCGTGGTGGGGCCGGGCGACGAGCTCCGCGCGGACGACCGGGACCTGATCGACGGACTGAGCCGACAAGCCGGCGCCGCAGTGCGCGCCGCCACGCTCAACGACGAACTCCGCAGGTCTCGCGTGCGGATCCTGGTGGCGCGTGAGGACGAGCGCCGTCGGCTTCAACGCGACCTCCACGACGGCCTGGGGCCAACGCTCGCGAGCCTGTATCAGCGCGTCGACGCCGCTCGCTCGCTTCTGGGACGGGATCCGGCGGCGGCCGACCGCCTACTTCTCGACGTGGGCCAGCAGACGAAGCTCGTCATCGCGGACATCCGTGGGTTGGTTCGTGACCTGCGACCGCCTGAGCTCGACGAGCTCGGCCTGAGTGGCGCTGTGAGCGCGGCGGCCGCCCGGTTCGACGGGCTAGAGGTGACAGTCACACGAGACGCCCCTCCCAGCCCTGCCGCCGGTCGTCGAGGTCGCCGCATACAGGATCGCAATGGAGGCCCTGACGAACGCCGCCCGCCACGCCAGCGCCCGCACCGGCCGGGTCTGCTTCGAGGCCGACGGCACCTCGCTTGTCGTCACGGTGATCGACGACGGACGAGGGCTGGCTGCCACCGATCGACGCGGCACGGGCATGCGGTCGATGCGCGAGCGTGCAGACGAACTGGGAGGTACCTGCGACGTACAAGGGGCATCGACCGGCGGCACGCAGGTCCGTGTAGTGCTGCCGCTGGCGGTCACGTCATGAGGACTCCCATCAGGGTCCTTGTTGCCGACGACCACGTCTTCTACCGCGAGGGCATCAAGACTCTCCTGACGACCCGCCCTGGCGAGATCGTCGTCGTGGGCGAGGCGGACACGGGGGAGCAGGCTGTTGCCCAAGCGGCGAGCCTGGCGCCGGACGTCGTCCTGATGGACCTCCAGATGCCGGGTATGGGCGGCATCGCCGCGACGCGGCGGCTGAACGAGTCGGCGCCCTGGATCGCCGTCCTGGTTCTCACGATGCTCGACGACGACTCCGTTGTGCCGGCGCTCCGGGCAGGCGCCCGCGGCTACCTGCTCAAAGACGCCAGCGTCGACGACCTAGTCCGCGCCATCACTTCGGTCGATCGCGGCCATTCCGTCCTCGCGCCGCAGGCGGCCGATCGGTTGCACCGTCAGCTCAACCGCCCTGCCGGCGTCGCCGACCGCCCCTTCCCCGAGCTCACAGAGCGGGAACACGACCTGCTTGCCGAGATCGTGGGTGGAAAGCGCAACCACGAGATCGCCAGCAGCCTCGGCCTGACGGACAAGACCGTCCGCAACTATGTGGCGAACGTCCTTGCCAAGCTCCAGGCCCGTGACCGGACGCACCTCCTCGAGATGGCACGAGCGGCCGGCTACCCGGGGACAGGCAGTACTTGAGATCAGTCCAGAGCTCCGGCGAACCCCCGCGCTTCGAGACCTGCGGCCCATCGTCGCGACAGTGCGCTCATGTCGGCATGCCGGGACCTGGTTTGACGACGAGTTCTCTCGCGGAGGCTGGCGCATCAACTAGCGGTCCGCTGGCTGTGGTGCTCGGCTGAGCCGGTAGAACACCTCGCCGAACTTGAAGACCTTCGCGATGGTATCCGGGTCGGTATCCGCGTCGATGACGTCTGTGATCACCCAGCCGGGGAACGCTTTCACGATGTCGCCCCGGGTGCACCCCCGGGGCAGCGGGCCACGGTTTCGGGGTGTGAAGCAGTCGAGGATCACGGTGGCATGCTTCGACGTGATCGCCGTGACCTCACGGCCCATCGCCAGCCGCTGGTCCGGGGTGAGACCGTGAAACGTTCCGGTGTCGACGACCAGGTCGTAGTCCGATCCGACGGCCGATCCGAGGTCGTGGGTGACATCGCCGAGCACGATCCGGATGCCCACCCCGGCCTCGCCGATGTGCTCCTGCGCGCGTGTCACGGCCTTCGGGACATTGTCGACACCGGTCACCTGCCAACCCCGCCTGGCTAGGGACACGCCCCAGGTCGCCCCGCCGCAGCCGAGGTCCAGCGCCTTGCCGTACGGCGGCTCCTTGCCCGACTCCTCCCGCTCGAACAGCCCCGTGAGCGCGTCGGCAAACGGCTTGTGATGAGCGAGGTCCTCCCACGGGTGGAAGCCGACTCGGTACGACATCTTGTAGAAGACACTCATCACTGACCTCCTGCGGTGACGATCAGTGGACGACGGCCGCGCTGGATGTTGGCGACGAGGACGCCCATCGTCTCGCCTAGCTGGTCCATCGGGCTGAACTCCACGACCTCGGCGCCATCGTGGTGGATCGGGACCTGCCCCGCGGGCACGTAGGCGTCCCCGGCGTTGTAGGTCTCGAGTCGGCCCCCGCCGAGGCGGAACTCTGCTGTGCCTCGAATGACGTACCCACGATTGCTCCTTCCTCCCTTCGCGACGTTAGAAGAACGCGCGGATCGCGGCATCGGTGAAGTTGCCCACGATCGCTTGAGCCCCGGTGTGGGTACCGTCGTCAGAGCAGGCCGGACTCGTAGGCCATCGCGGTCGCGGCCGCGCGCGAGGAGACGCCCAGCTTGGTGAAGATGTTGCTCATGTGCCGGTCGACGGTGCGCTCGCTCAGGCCGAGCTCGGCACCGATGGAGCGGTTGGTGTGACCGACGGCCACCAACCGCAATACCTGTTGCTCCCGTGCCGTGAGCTGCGCCGGCCGATCACCCGCGAGCGCAGCCAGATCCGGGCGGGCTCCTAGGCGATGGAACGTGGCCCGCGCTTCATCGGTCTCCAACCGGGCACCCTCGTCGTCGCCCAAGGATCGGCGGGCGCGACCGATCAGGACCGCGCACCTGGCTGCCTCGTACGGCGCGGCCAGCTCGCGGAAACCGTCGCTCGCCTTGCGCAGGTCGCCCAACGCGCCTCTCGGGTCGTCCTCGGCCAGGCGCACGGCCCCACTGGCTCGTCGGGCTATCGCCTCGAGCATCGGTGAGGAGAGGCCAGACGCCGCCGCCGCGAGCTCGGCTGCGGCTGACTTCGCGTCCTGCACACGGTCATTGGCGAGCATGATCTCCACGTAGGCGTCCAGCAGCCAGGAGCGGCCGACGGGATCCTCAGCCTCGGTCAGGGCACGGTCGATGGCCTGAGCCGCGTCCTCCCGTCGGTGCTGGCGCAGGCGCAGCAGCGACAGCCCAGGTTGCGGATCTCGCCCGGCACTGCTCGCCTCCCGATAGCGGGCCTCCGCGTGGTCGAACTCGCCGAGCAGGCGGTGCAGCTCGCCTTGCTGATAGACCGCAGCGCCGTACGGCAACTGTCGGAGCGGGTGCGCCAAACGGGCCCGCGCCAAGCCGGCCTGGGCCATCGCCTCAAGCCAGGCACCTTCGAGCTGGAGGAACTCCGATCGATGGACCTGGCAGACGCCCGCGAAGGGCACGAGGTCGGGTTGCGGGGCGCACCAGTCCGTGAGCCCCCTGGTCCAAGCCTGCCCCCGCTGGACGTCGAAGAGGTCGTAGCACGCGTCGATCGCGGTGCAGTAGCTGTCGCCCACGGCGATGGACGACATCGCTGTCGACCGCACGACCAGCATCGCGTCGTCGAGCAGTCGGACGCCGGTCGTGATCTCGCCCAGGAAGATCCGCACCCGACCGAGCGAGAGGCGGGCCAGAGCCGCGAGCTCGTCGTCGAGGCAGAGCGAGGCGATCTCCGCGGACCTTGTCAGGTCCGTCACGGCGGTGTCGAGGTCACCCTCGAAGGCCGCCCGAAGACCCGTCAAATAGCCCAGCCGACCCGCATCGATCGAGTCCGACGAGGCCGGCTCGAGGAGACGTTCGATGCGTGCGATCCAGCCGTTGCCCTCAGGCCGGTCGAAGGCATTGACGAGACGGAAGGCCAACCAGAAGGCGCACCGTATGGCTCCGGAAACGTCCCCGGTGCTTAGCCGCATCCGGTGGGCACGTATCCAAGCGTCGTCGCTGGCGGGGTTGCTACCCACCAGGTACGCGCTGACGGCAAGACGCTCCAGGTCGTCCACCGCCAGGCTCTCGAGCAGTGCCACGAAGCCGTCGTAAGCCTGGCGCCACAATCGACGCTCATAAGCGGTGCGCGCCAGCGCCAGAGCGGCCTCCATGTCGCAATTAGAGCAAGCCGTTCTGCAGTTCAACGATCGCTCGTACCACCTCGGGCTCGAATCGTCGCTCGATCCTGGTGCGCGCGGTCGACACGTCGGTGAGTGAAGTGGAGTAGACGACTTTGTCGGCCTCACGCCAGATCTCGGCGTATTCGCGGACGACCGGGGGCTCGTTCGTCAACCAGTCGTCGCTCTCCCACACGCGTATCGTCTCGTACATGCGGCGCCCGTAGAGCGACGTGCCGATGTGCCGTTCGTGCTCGTTCCAGAACGCGTGCGCGTCCATGTCCGGCGTGCACCAGTCGAGCGAACCCGTCTCGTCCTCGAGGAAGCCGTCGAGCGAGATGTTGGCCGCGTACATCAACTTACCCATTGAGCCCTCCGCTCAGACGCGGGCAACAGCGTGCGACGTCCACGGGCACAGCCAACATCATCGACTTCATCGATGACCCACGGCGCGAAGACACGGTGCCAGGGCCGCCGCCGACGGTGGGCGGTCCGTACGGTCACGCGCCCATGCCGCGATCGGCGCGAGCCTTGCAGTGAGTCACTCCGCCGCGTCTCGGGCGACGTCCGACTCAGCGCGCGCGCGAGACGCGGGCGAGCCACTCCACGACAAGGGCGCGCAGGAGGTCGGGCCGCTCGTGCGGCAGGGCGTGCCCGGCGTCGTCGACCACCGCGAGCGAGGCACGCGGGTAGTGGTCCAGGAGGTCGGCCGCGGCGGCGTACCCGACCGTCGAGTCCAGCCGCCCGGCCACGACCAGCGTCGGACCCGGGTAGGCCGGCCCGTCCCCGACCTCGAGCTCCCATCGCGCGCCGATCCGCTCGAGCGCCGCGTGGTCGACGAGATCGGCCGCCGGGGCGACGAAGCGTTCGTAGCGCTCCAGCATCTGCGGGGTCTGGACCACGAAGTAGCTCCGGAACTCCTCGTCACCGATCTCGCCGGACCCGACCACCACGCGGTGCTCCGGGACGTCGCGGAGACCCGGCAGTAGCGGGCAGACCAGGGCGAGACCGGCGACCTGCCCCGGCGCCCGGGCCGCCATCGCCTGCGCGAAGTAGGCACCCGCCGAGTGACCGACCAGGAGGTACGGCGCGCCGTCGGCGACCTCCCCGGCGAAGGCGAGCAGGACGCCGAGGACGTCCTCGGCGCCGCGCAGGCTGTCAGGGGCGGCCGTCCGCCCCATGCCGGGCAGGTCGGGGTAGATCCGCCGGAACCCTTCGACGCCCGCGAAGGCCGGCTCGAAGCAGGCCTGCGTCTCGCGGTGGTCGACGCCGGCGCCGTGCAGCACCAGCACGGGGAGGCCCACCCCGTGCTCGACGTGGTGGACCAGGACGTCTCCCGTGGCCGTCTCCACGGGTCACCCTCGCAGGATCTTGTCCATCGACCTGCCCTTGGCCAGCTCGTCGACGAGCTTGTCGAGGTAGCGGATCTTCTGCATCAGCGGGTCGTCGACGTCCTCGACCCGCACTCCGCACACCACGCCCGTGATCGCCGACGAGTGCGGGTTGAGCTGTCGCGTCGGCGAAGAAGCCCTCGAACGTCGTCTCCGCGTCCAGGTGGTCGCGCAGCGCCGACTCGTCGAAGCCGGTCAGCCACTCGATCACGCGGTCCAGCTCGCCCTTCGTGCGCCCCTTCCGCTCCACCTTCGTCACGTAGAGGGGATAGACCGAGGCGAAGCTGGTGGTGAAGATCCGGCTCATCCTCGTGAGGATAGTGCTCGAGGCGCGACCCGTTGCTGTGTCAGCGGGCGCCGCTGCGTCAGAAGAGCGTCGGGTCGGGCTCGGGCTGGCGGGGCAGCGGGGGGAAGCGGGCCGCCGAGCGCACCAGGGAGGGCTGCCAGCCGGGATCGACGTCGACCGGACGCGGCAGCGGGGGCGCCTGGCCGGTGAGCGAGCGGAACAGCCCCGGCGCGTGCAGCTGGTAGCGGGCGAGCACCGGGTGGACGGCGTCGGCGGCGAGCGGCAGCCCGCCCGCGCCGGTGCCGGGCTGCAGGCCCAGGGGCAGGTCGCGGTGCATGGTCATCACGGCGCGGTTGTGCAGCCACGTCTCGCGCGCCTCGTCGGTGGCGAGGGTCCGGGCGAGCGCCTTTCCGAGCGCCGCCCGGCACCGGTCCCCGCCGGCAGCGGCGTCGTCGAACGCGGCCGCCGCGGACCCGAACGCCGCGAGCAGGCGCACGGCCGTCTTGGGCCCGAAGCCGCGGACGCCCGGGAGGTTGTCCGACGGGTCGCCGCGCAGGGCGGCGAGGTCGAGGTACTGCTCGGGGCGCACGCCGGTGACCAGGGCGAGCCGGTCCGGGTCGAGCATCGGCGAGGCGTCGACCCCGCCGTTGAGGATCCGCAGCATCCGGGTGTGCTCGTCGATCAGCGCGAACGAGTCGCGGTCGGAGGTCGCGATCACGGTGCGGGCGCCGACGGTGGGCGCCCAGGCGGCCGCCGAGGCGAGCACGTCGTCGGCCTCCAGCCCCTCCGGCCTCACCACCACGACGCCGAGGTCGCGCAGGACGTGCACGACGTCCTCGAGCTGCTCGTCGAGCGTGACCGGCTTGGGCTCCCGGTGCGCCTTGTAGATCGGCCACCGCTCCCGGCGCAGGGACGCCCGCGGGTCGTCGAAGCCGACCACGACCGCGTCGGCACAGGCGCGGTCCACGGCCGCCCCGAGCATCGAGAGGAACCCGCGGACGGCCCACGCGGCCCGGCCGTCGGCGGTGCAGAAGCCGGTGCGCGCCGAGGCGTGGAAGCACCGGTGGAGCACGGAGTTGCCGTCGACGGCCAGCAGGGTCGGAGGGGACATCGGGACCAGCCTGCCATGCCGCGCCGACGGCCGGCGCGGCGACGCTCAGCTGGGCAGCAGCTCCTCGAGCAGCCGCTCCACCCGGGCCCGGATCTCGTCGCGGATCGGCCGCACCGCGGCGATCTCCTGCCCGGCCGGGTCGGGCAGCTCCCAGTCCTCGTAGCGCTTGCCGGGGTAGATCGGGCAGGTGTCACCGCAGCCCATCGTGATGACGACGTCGGACTCCATCACCGCCGTGCCGCTGAGCAGCGTCGGGGTGCCGGAGGTGATGTCGATGCCCTCCTCCGCCATCGCCGCGACGGCGACCGGGTTGACCCGGTCCGCGGGCTGGGAGCCGGCGGACAGCACGCCCACCCGGTCGCCGGCGAGGTGGCCGAGGTAGCCGGCCGCCATCTGCGAGCGCCCCGCGTTGTGGACGCACACGAACAGGACGGTGGGGCGGTCGGTCATGAGATCTCCTGGGTACGACGGACGGGGTGGTCGGCGGCGACGGGGAACAGGGCCCGCACCAGCAGCAGGCCGAGCCCCCCGCCCACCACCTGGGCGGCGAGGAAGCCGGGCACGGACGACGGCACGATGCCGGTGAAGGTGTCGGACAGGGTGCGCGCCAGCGTCACCGCCGGGTTGGCGAAGCTGGTCGAGCTGGTGAACCAGTAGGCCGCCGCGATGTAGCCGCCGACGGCGACGGCCACCCGGTCGGTGCGTCCGGACCGGAGCGTGCCGAAGACCACCAGCACGAGGCCCGCGGTGGCCACCACCTCGGCCAGCAGCAGCGGCGTGCCCGACCGGTCGGTGGCCGCGACCGAGACCGCCGGCAGGTCGAACATCAGGTTGGCCAGCACCGCGCCGACGGCACCGCCCGCGAGCTGGGCGGCGACCAGCACGAGCGTGGTCCGGGTGCCGAGCAGGCCGAGCCCGCGCTCGACGAGCGTCACCACGGGGTTGAACGAGGCGGACACCGGTTGCAGGGCCAGGATCAGGACCGCCAGGAGGGCTCCGGTGGCGATGCTGTTCTGCAGCAGCTGCAGGCCGACGTCGTCCGGGGAGAGCCGTGACGCGGCGATCCCCGAGCCGACGACCCCGGCGACGAGGAAGCAGGTCCCGATCCCCTCGGCGAGGGCGCGGCGGCCCAGGTCGCCGCTCATCGGGCGGCACCGCCGATCAGGCCGGCCACGTCGGCGAGCACGTCGGCCCGCACCTTGTAGTAGACCCACACCCCGCGCTTGGAGCGGTCGAGGAGGCCCACGGAGTGGAGCACCTTGAGGTGGTGGCTGATGGTGGGCTGCGAGAGGTCGAAGGCGTCGTTGAGGTCGCAGACGCATGCCTCCCCGTCGGCGTGCGAGGCGACCAGCGACAGCAGCCGCAGCCGCACCGGGTCGGCCAGCGCCTTGAGCAGCGGCGCCACGCGGTCCGCGGTCTCGGCGGTCAGCGGCTCGCGGTCCAGCGGGGCGCAGCAGGCGACGGTCTCGACCGGGGTCAGCTCGAGCAGGGACTTAGACACAGATCAATATTGACAGACGTCTATCCGAAGGTCCACTCTGGGTCCAGCAGAACATATCGATATCCGTCAATGTCCAAGGAGTGTCCATGTCCCGTATCCAGCTGGCCCTCAACGTCGAGGACCTCGAGACCTCGGTCGCCTTCTACACCGCTCTGTTCGGCGAGGCACCCGCCAAGCGCCGTCCCGGCTACGCCAACTTCGCGATCGCCGAGCCGGCCCTCAAGCTGGTGCTGATCGAGAACGCCGGGGCCGGCGGCACCCTCAACCACCTCGGCGTCGAGGTCGACGACATCGAGGCCGTCGACGCCGCCCAGGCCCGTCTCACCGCGGCGGGCCTCGGCTCCGTGGACGAGCGCGACGTCACGTGCTGCTACGCCCGGCAGGACAAGTTCTGGGTCGAGGGGACCCCCGACGGCGAGCCGTGGGAGGTCTACACGGTCCTGGCCGACAGCCCGACCTTCGCGGCGTCCGACGGCGAGGGCGACTGCTGCGGGAGCAGCGCCTCCACGCAGCAGGACGTCTCGACGCCCGGCACCGAGGCGCAGCCGGCCGCGGCCTGCTGCTGACGCCCCCATCACGAGAGGAGACGACGATGTACAACGACACGCTCGCCCGGGAGCTCGCCGCCCAGCGGGGACGCGAGGTCGAACGGGGCACCGTGCAGCGCCGGCTGGTGGCACTCGCCCGCTGCTGCCGCCCCGCCGGGATCGCCCGGCTGGTCCGCCGCCTGCGCGACCGCTCGCCGGCCCGGCCGCAGGCCGCCGCCTGCTGCGCCTGACCGGCCCGCCGGTCCTAGGATCGGGGAATGGAGACCAACCCCGGCGGCCCGTTCACCGACTACCTCGGCGTCCAGTTCGAGGAGGTGACCGGAGACCGGGTGGTGGCCACGTGGGTGGCCAACGAGTCCCTGCACCAGCCCTTCGGGATCGTGCACGGCGGCGCCCACTGCGGGGTCGTCGATGCCCTGGCGAGCATCGGCGCGTCCGTCTGGTTCGGCGACCGCGGCCAGGTGGTCGGGGTGAGCAACTCGACGGACTTCTACCGCGCGGTCAGCGAGGGCGAGCTCCGGTCCACCGCCACCCCGGTCCACCGCGGCCGCTCCCAGCAGGTGTGGCTGGTCGAGACCGTCGACGCCGAGGGCCGGACGGTCGCACGCGGCCAGGTGCGCCTGCAGAACCTCAGCGGCTGATGTCCGTCAGACCGCGACCTCGTCGGTCAGCGCGGAGCCGGCCGTGCCGTCCCGGACCGGCCCGGGGGTGAGGTACGGCGCCAGCAGGGCGGCCAGTCCCTCTTCGGCGACCCGGGACTGGTAGTCGCGCTGCAGCTCGCACGTGCCGGGGGCACCGAGCAGCTCGGCCCCGAGCCAGCAGTCCTCGTGGTAGGTCCGTGCCCCGTCGACCGGCCCGGCGACTGCCTGGTGCGGCCTGATGGGGTTGCGACAGCGAGCGCAGCGCACCCGGTCCAATTCCCTCACTCCTCTGTCCCCCTAGTCCGAGGATCCGAGCATAGGCCCGCCGAGGCACACTTCGGCGGAAAATCGGACAAAAGGTGCCCCACTCGCTCGCCCGTCACCACACCCCCGAGGAGCCGCGCCGGTGGCTGTCGACCAGGTGGGTGTCGACGACGCCCACGGCCTCCATCAGCGCGAACATCGTGGTCGGCCCCACGAACACGAAACCCTTGCCTCGCAGGGCCTTGGCGAGCGCCCTGGACTCCGCCGACGTGGTCGGCACCTCGTCGTACGACGTGGGGGCGGGGGTCCGCTCGGGACGGAACGACCACACCAGGTCGACCAGCCCGCCCTCGGCGCGCAGCGCCACCGTCGCGCGGGCGTTGGTGATGGTGGCCTCGATCTTGCGGAGGTTGCGCACGATGCCCGCGTCGGCCATCAGCCGCGCCACGTCGCGCTCGTCGTAGCCGGCCACCGCGTCGGGGTCGAAGCCGTCGAAGGCGGCGCGGAACGCCGGTCGCTTGCGCAGGATGGTCACCCAGGACAGCCCGGACTGGAACGCCTCGAGGCTCAGCCGCTCGAACAGGCCCTGCTCGTCGCGGACCGGCATGCCCCACTCGGTGTCGTAGTAGTCGCGCAGCAGCGGGTCGGTGGCCGCCCAGGCGGGTCGGGCCAGGCCGTCGTCGCCGGTCACCGTCATGCGGGCGAACCTACCGGTGACCACCCCCGCTCCTTGACGGGTGCGGGCAGCATGAGGGCATGGACCTCTCCCCCGCGCTCGTCGACTTCTGGGCCGAGCGGCACCTGTGCACGGTGACCACGCTCCGCCCCGACGGGACACCCCACGTGGTTCCCATGGGCGTGGTGCTCGACCCCGCCGCGGGCACCGCCTGGGCGATCACCTCGCGGCACTCGCAGAAGGTGCGCAACGTGGCGGCCGCGGCGGACGGCACGGCCAGGATCGCGGTCTGCCAGGTCGACGGTCGGCGCTGGTCCACCCTGGAGGGTTCGGTGCGGGTGCTGACCGGAGCGGACGAGGTGGCCGAGGCCGAACGCCGGTACGCCGAGCGCTACAAGGTGCCGCGGGAGAACCCTGACCGGGTCGCGCTGCACATCACGCTGACCCGGACCCTGGGCAACGTCCGCTGACTACCAGGGGGGCTCACTCCGGGTCGAAGGGGGCGATCCCGGCTGCGTCGAGCACCCACCGCCACATGCGCTTGCGGTCGGCGGCGGTCTCCCGGGTCGCGGACCGGTAGTGCGTGGGCCGCTCGGCCCGGTCGTGCCAGAACCGGCCGCCCGGCGGTGCCGGCTGCGTCGCCGCGAGCCACACCACGGTGTCCGCACCGGCGTCGGCGTCCCGAAGCAGCGGCCCGACGACCTTGCGGAACAACGGCAGCGATGCCGCGATGCCGGGGGTGTCCACCCAGCCCGGGTGCGTGGCGTAGACGCCGATGCCCTCGGAACCCCAGCGCTCCTGCATCAGCGGCGTGAGGGCGACCTGCATCCGCTTGGACCGTGCGTAGGCCACCGCCCCCTGGTATTCGCCGCGGCGGTAGTCCGGGTCGTGGACCGGAAGCCGCTGGGTGTACATGCCCCCGGAGGCGACGAGCACCACCCGAGCCTCGTGGCCGGCGAGCACCGGTCGGAGCCGCTCGGTCATCAGCACCGGCCCCAGCACGTGCAGCGCGACCGTGAGCTCGTGCCCGTCCGGGGACTCGGTGCGCTCGGGTGGCAGCGCGCCCGCGTTGTGCACCAGCACGTCGAGCCGCGGCAGCCGGGCCGCGAGGTCGTCGGCCGCCCGGCGTACGTCGGCGAGGTCGGAGACGTCACAGAGCTCGACGTGCAGCTCGGCACCGGGGACCTCCGCCGCGATGGCGTCGGCGGCGGTCCTCCCCCGCCCCTCGTCGCGGACCAGCAGGTGCACCACCGCGCCGAGCCGGGCCAGGCGGAGAGCGGTGTGCTGGCCGAGCCCGGAGCTGGCCCCGGTGACCAGCGCCCGCTTGCCCGTGAGGGCACCGGGCCGCGGGTCGTCGTCGTGCCACCACCGGCGGCGGACCAGGTAGCCGAGGCGGGTGTAGCCGGGGACCACCGTGCGGTCGAGCAGGGTGTCCAGAGTGCGGGTCATCGGGGCTCCTCGTCGTGGGCGCGGCGGAACAGCGGGGGGAGGTAGCGCACCATCAGCGCCGACCAGGTCAGGTGGGTCAGCACCGGCGCCTGCAGGCCGTGCGAGGCGCGGCGCTGGTAGCCGAAGAGGGTGCCCATCACCGCCGCGGCGATCACCAGCGCCGGGTTGCGGGTGGTCGTCGTGGCGAGCGTGTAGACCGCGGTCGAGGTGAGCACCGGTCGCCCGGCACCGAGCGCGGAGTAGAGCGCGCCCCGGAAGAACACCTCCTCGCCCAGCCCGTTGGCCAGCGTGGTGAGCAGCACCAGCGGCTCCTCGCCCTCCTCGGCGAACACGAGGACCCGGGAGATGGCCCGGTCCAGCGGCGGGACGGCGCGGGCGACCAGGGCGCAGGCGTAGAAGAAGCCGAACGCGCCCACGCCGGTCGCGATCGGGGTGACCACCGGGCGGCGCAGCCGCTGGTCCTGGCCCTGGATCCAGCCCAGGTGCAGCGGCCCGGAGAGCAGCCCGCCGGCCGTCCACACGCCCGCCACGGTGAGCGTGGCTCCGTAGAACTGCTTCGAGCCCGGCCGCGTCGAGAGGGACACGCCGAGCAGGCCGGCCCCGAGGACGGACACGCCCGCCACCACCCGGCGGCGCCGGCGGCGCACGGTGGCGGACTCCGGGTGGTCGACGGGCGCCACGTGCGTGAGGGGCATCGGCAGCTTGCCCCGCAGCCGGTGCCGCAGCTCGCTCCAGGGCATCGGGGTCAACCGTCCGTCCGCCGGCTCTCCCGCCGCTCCGCGAGGGCCGTGCGCACCGCGTCGTCGTAGCCCATCGGCTCGAACGGCACCACCTCGCGGATCGAGTCGTCCTCGACCACGACCTCGTTGGTCATCGAGTCGATGAGGTTGCGGCCGGCCTGGGTGTCCACGTCGGTGACCAGCGCGAGCCAGCGGGACGAGAGGCCGGGGCTGAGCAGCGGGACCGGCACGATCGCGAGCGGACGGCCCTCGATCCGCGCGACCCGCTTGAGCATCTCGGAGTAGGGCAGCACCTCGGGGCCGCCGACCTCGAACACCCGCCCCTCGGCGGCGGGGTTCCCCAGCACGCCGACGAGGTAGCGGACCACGTCGTCGACGGCGATCGGCTGGGTCCGGGTGCTCACCCAGCGCGGCGTCACCATCGCCGGCAGGTGCTCGACGAGCTGCCGGGTCATCTCCCAGGAGATGCCGCCGTGGCCGATCACGATGCCGGCCCGCAGCACGGTGACCGGTACGCCCTCCGGTGCCCAGCAGCCCCTCGACCTCGCGGCGGCTGCGCAGGTGCGCGGACAGGTCGTCGACGTCACGGCCGAGGCCGCCGAGGTAGACGATCTGCTCCAGCCCGGCCGCGCCGGCGGCCTTGCCGAAGGCCGTCGCGGCCTCGGCGTCCAGCCGCTCGAAGTCCCGGGAGTCGAGGGAGTGCACCAGGTAGTAGGCCGCCGAGCACCCGTCGAGCGCCTCCGTCAGCGTCGACGGGTCGTGCACGTCGCCGCGGACCGGCTCGCCGGGTCCGTCGTAGGTGTCGGGGTTGCGCGTCATGGCCCGCACGCGGTGCCCCGCCTCCTCGAGCGCGCGGGCCAGCCGCCGCCCGACGAAGCCGGAGGCACCGGTGACCAGGACAGGGCGGTCAGGAGTCATGCGTGCCCTCGTACCCAGTGCCGGCCCCGGTCACGCGATGACGGCCCGGCTGCGGCCGCTGGTGACCGATCTCACCGCCGACGCGCCCGCCGTACGGGCGGCCGTGGTCGGCGTACTCCTCGCGGTAGAACGTCATGGTCCACGGTCCCACGCTCACCCTCGACGCGGTGCGCAGCAGGTGCCGGTCGACCCGCTCGCCGTTCACCCGGGTCTCGCCGCCGGCGGCGACCACGAAGAACTCGTCGTCCTCGTCGTGGTGCACCTCCGCGTGCAGCGGCTCCAGGCCGGGCAGGCAGACGTTGCAGTCCTCGGCGCTGCCGATGGTGACCACGCCCCGGCGCAGCCGGAACGCCGGCTGCCGGCCATCTTCCCAGGCACCCTCGCGCGGGGCGAGCACCAGCCGGGGGTCGCCGCCGCCGTACGCGGCGTGCGTCGTGGTCACCTGGGCCGGGCGCCGTCGGAAGGTAGGGGCGAGGGGGAACAGGGTGGGAGGCGGGGCCATCGCGGCGTCGGGCAGCAGGCCCTCGCCGGAGGAGGCGCGGCTGCGGGCCCGGACCGCGGCCCAGGCACCTCGGCCACCGCCGACCCGCATGTGCCGGGAGCCGGTGAGCCGGCGCTGCAGCCACGAGGACCGCACCACCCCGAGCGTGAGGAGCTCGGCCTCCCCGCTGACCACCGTCACTGTCAGGTCGTGCCGGGCCAGCACGTCCGCGAACGCCCGGACCCCGGCACTGTCCCCGCGGCCCGCGAACGCGGACGGGTCGTCCACGGCGAGCCGGAGCCGGTGGCCGTCCCCGTCGAGGTGTCCGCGGACCGGGGTCCGGCCGGGCACCTCGACGCTGAAGCCCAGGTCGGCCCGCACCGCCAGGTCTGGTACCGGCATGTCAGCTCCCGGGCTCGTTGTCGCTGGTGGTCACCTGCAACGTGCCGTTGAAGCGCCACGTGGCCCGCGGCGCGTCCGCACCGGTGTCGCGCGGCACCTCGACGGACATGTCGATGAACCGGTAGTTGATCGCGGCCTCGCGGCCGGTCAGGAACGACCACATCTCGCGGCCCAGGTCGGTCCAGTCCACGACCTGCTCGTCGCGAACGCTCTGGCTGTCGGACGTCATGCTCATAGCTCCTCCTCGAAGTTCAACACTTTTCTAAACGCCTTGTTTAGGTTTACCATCCCAGGGTGAACCCAAACCAGGCAGAAAAGCAAGAGCTGGCGGCGACCGGTCTCACGATCGGCGACCTGGCCCGACGCACGGGCGTGACGCCGGCCGTGCTGCGCACCTGGGAGACCCGGTACGGGTTTCCCACGCCGAAGCGGCGCGACAGCGGGCACCGGCGGTACGCCGAGTCCGACGTCGCCCTCATCGAGCAGGTGGTCCGCCGGCGCGACGCGGGCGTCCGCCTGGAGGTGGCCATCGCCGAGGCGGCCGCGACCCGGGCCCCGGAGACCCCCTCGGTCTTCGCGGAGCTGCGCCGACGGCACCCGCACCTGGTCGCGCACCGGCTGCGCAAGTCCACGCTGCTCGCGCTGTCCTGGGCGCTCGAGGACGAGTGCTGCGCGCAGGCCCGACGACCCACGCTGTTCGGGGCCTTCCAGGAGGAGCGCTACTACGACCCCGCCGCGAAGCGGTGGGCCGAGCTCGCCCGCGTGGCCCGGGCCACCTTCGCGATGGCCGACTTCCCGGCGGAGGCCGCGACCGGCAACGGCACCGGTGGGAACGGGGTGCGCCGCCCGATCCGGGTGCCGCTGGCCGCCGACGCTCCCATGCGTCGCGAGTGGGCCGTCGTCTGCGACGCACCGGACCTCCCGGCGGCGCTGGCGGCCTGGGAGCTGCCCGGCCAGTCGACGGTGCGGGACCGGGACCGGATCTTCGAGTCGGTCTGGACCCTGGACCCCCGGGCGGTGCGCGACGCGGCCCGGGTCTGCGCCCGGGTCGCCCAGGACGCCGGCTGCGCCGAGGCCGGGCCGGTGCTCTACGAGCTGGCCGACGACCCGGTCGCCTCGACCACCGACATCGTCGCCGCGACCACGCTCTTCAACCGGATCGTCGCCTACGTGGACCGCCTCGGCCACTGACCACCCGGGGGTCGAGCCGGCACCCAGGTGGTCGAGCCGCCTCGGGTGGTCGAGCCTGTCGAGACCACGACCCACCGAGACCAGTCATCTCGACAAGCTCGATGACCCGTTGCGGAGCTCGATGACCCGGCGTCAGGACTCGGCGGACTCCGGCTCGTCGTCCCACACGCCGTCGAGGGTGTGCCCGCCCCGGTCGGCCTTCGCCGCGAGGTAGCGCCCGTTGGCCGCGCTCAGGTGGACGCCGGTGGGAACGCGCTCGCTCACGGTGATGCCGAGCGCCTCGAGCTGGGCGGCCTTGTCGGGGTTGTTGGTCAGGAGCGAGACCTCCTCCTGGCCCAGGGCGTGCAGCATCTGCGCCGCCGCCGCGTAGGTGCGCTCGTCGGCGCCGTACCCGAGCGCCAGGTTGGCCTCGTAGGTGTCCAGCCCGGTGTCCTGCAGGACGTAGGCGTCGAGCTTGGCGTAGAGGCCGATGCCGCGGCCCTCCTGTCGCAGGTAGAGCAGGAACCCGCCCTCCCGGGTGATCCGGCGCACCCCCTCCGACAGCTGCGGGCCGCAGTCGCACCGCTGGCTGCCGAGGACGTCCCCGGTGAGGCACTCACTGTGCAGCCGGACCAGCGGCGGCGCGGCGGCGCGCCAGTCGCCGGCGGTCGGACGGGCGACGGGGAGCGCGTGCTCGCCGAGGCCGAGCGCGACGTGCTCGCGCCCGTCGACGAGGCCGTCGAACGTGAAGACCCGCGCACAGGTGGCGAAGCCGTCCCCGAAGCGCAGCGGCAGGGAGAGCTGGGTCCGGATCGTCGCGGCCGGGAGGCCGTCCACGGTCACCACGTCGCCTCCGCCGAGGAGGCACACCGCGACGAGAGGGCGTAGCGCAGCAGCACCACGTTCCCCAGGGCGCGCGTCTCCAGCAGCCGGGCCCGGCGCTCGGCGTTCCACGGGAAGCAGCCGTCGTCGACCAGCCGCCGGGCGCGGGTGTCCCCGACGAACAGCGGTGCCACCACGAGGTGCAGCTCGTCGGCGAGGCCGCCCGTCAGGAACTGGGTGAGCACCGTCCCGCCGCCCTCCACCATCAGCCGGCGTACCCCGCGCGCGTGCAGGTCCTCGCACAGCCACCGCATCGAGACGGGCCGGCCTGCGTCGACCACGGTGGCGACCGCCCCGAGCAGGTCGCGGGCCGTGTCCGCCGCGTCGCCCGCGCAGTAGACGAGCTTCGGGGTGTCCCCGACGGTGAAGAACTGCGCGTCGGGGTCCAGCTTCACCCGCTCGGTCACCGTCACCTTCATGGGCGTGGGCGAGAGCCCCCGCGCCGCGCGCTCGGCCACCCGGGCCGGGCTGCGCACCACCAGGCGCGGGTTGTCGTTGCGCACGGTGCCGGCGCCCACGAGGATCGCGTCGCTCCCGGCCCGCACGGCGTCGACCCGGTCGAGGTCCTCGTCGTTGGAGAGCACCAGCCGCTCGTCGTCGGCGCTGTCGCAGTAGCCGTCGAGCGACATCGCACAGCTCAGCACCGTGTAGGGACGTTCAGGCACGGGTCACCTCCGCTGCGCTGGTACGCCGCACGGGCAGGAGCACGAGGGCCCCGGGCAGGACCGCGGCGAGCGCCATGACGCCGTACATGACGGAGACGGTAACGCCTTGGGCGGCTCCGAGTCCGACGAAGGCGAACGCCCAGGCGGCCGCTCCCTCGCGCGGGCCCCAGCCCGCCAGGCTGGCCGGGACGGCCGCGACGAGCAGCACGACGAGCGCCAGCGGGAGCGCGGTAGCGAGCGCCAGGTCCGCGCCGGAGGCCCGCACCGCCACCACGAAGACGGTCGCGTGCCCGAGCGCCACCAGCACGGACGACCCGACCACGCCGGCCCAGGCGCGCGGTCCGTGGAGGATCGCTGCGAGGTCGCCGGCACAGGCGCGGAGGAACCGGCCCGGCAGCAGCCGCGAGCGCCCGGGTGGACGGCCGGGCACCATCACCGCCGCCGCTACGACGGCTGCCACGACGAGGGCCGCCACCAGCAACGGCCCCCGCACCGGTGTGGGCAGCACCGCCAGCACCAGCAGGGTCAGGGCGACCTGGACGGCCTGGCCCAGCGACCGCTCCCAGGCCACGGACCGGACGGTCGGGCCCAGGGCGCCGCTGCGGCGTCCGCGCTCCAGCGCGCGGTGCACGTCACCCAGGACGCCGCCGGGCAGGGTCGAGTTGAGGAAGGCCGCGCCGTAGCAGGCCGCGAACGCCGACCCCAGCGGCACGTCGAGGCCCAGACCGCGCGCGACCAGGCGCCACCGCCAGGCGGCGCAGAGGATGGTGAGCGCGGTGATCCCGAGCGCGGCGACGAGGACGGGCAGGCTCAGGCCGCGGACCCCGTCGACGAACGGCCGCACACCGACGAAGGCGAGGAGCGCGACGAGCACGGCCGCCCCGCACGCGAGACGGACCCAGGCCCCTCGTTGCCCACCGATCGCGCGACCTCCCCTCTCCCGTCCTACCTGGCCGTACGGATCCGCCCCGGCGGTGGTTCAGACCGGAGGGAGGACAGTGCGTCCGCGAGCCCACGCGCGGACGTCTGCCAGGTCGGTAGTGCCGCACGGCGGCCGCGCGCCCGGTCGCGCAGGCGTTCGCGGAGGTCCGCGTCGGCCAACCACGCCCGCAGCGCCTCGGCCAGCGCGCCGGCGTCCTCGGGCGGCACCAGCAGGCCGGGCAGGTCCGGGCCGTCGCCGAGGACCTCACGCACGCCGCCGACGTCGGCGGTGACGACGGGCAGCGACCGGGCGAGTGCCTCGCCCAGCACCATGCCGTAGGTCTCGGCACGCGACGGCAGCACCAGCACGTCGGTCGCGGCGTACGCGGCGCGGAGGCTGTCGCCGGTCCGGGGACCGGCGAGGTCGACCCGCGACCCGAGGCCGCGTTCGCGCACGGCTCGCCGCACGTCGCGCGCGAACCCGGGATCGACGTCGGTGGCGCCCACGCAGGTGCACCGCCACGGCAGGTCGGCGACCCCCGCCAGCGCCGCCACCAGCAGGTCCTGGCCCTTCCCGCGGGTCACCGCCCCCACGCACAGCAGCCGCGTGCCATCCCGGGTGCCCGCCACCTCCGGCGCCGGGTCGACACCGGGCCGGACGACGTGCACCCGCCCCGGGGGTACGGCGTAGCGACCGACGAGCCAGTCCCGCGTCCACCCGCTGGTCACCACGGCGCCCGCCGCGCTGCCGAGCACCCGGCCTTCAGCCGGGGCGAGCGCGGGGTCGGCGAACCCGAGCGGCATGTGCGAGAGCACCACCAGGCGCAGCCGCCCGGCCGCCGCCGCGACGGCGTCGGCCCCCGCGGAGAGGACCAGGCCGTCCACGAGGGTGAGCGCGTCGTCGGGGAGGCCGGCGAGGGCGGTCGCGAGCACCCCGGCGTCGTCGTCCCGGCGCGGCCACGGGGTGGGGACGAGGTGCTCGCGCACCTCCCAGCCGAGGTCGCGCAGACCGTCGAGGACCCGGCGGTCGTAGACGTTGCCCCCGCTCGGCCGGCGCGGGTCGTCGACGCCGTCGGGCAGGACGGCGTGGACCGTGGTCACAAGGCGCGCTCGTAGCCGGCCGACGCGATGTGCGACTCGTGCAGGACCACCGCGATCGAGGCGACCCGGCGTGCGCTCTCCCCCAGCGCCCCGGCCGCCACCCGCTCGGCCAGCCGGTCGGCCACCACCTTCGCCAGCACCTCCGTCGTGGTGTTGACCCCGGCCAGGCTGGGGTCGTCGTCGAGGTTGCGGTAGGACAGTGCGGCCACCACGTCGTGCAGCTCCGCCGTGGCCAGCCCGATGTCGACCACGATCCCGTTCGCGTCGAGCTCCGCGCTCCGGAACGTCGCGTCCACGACGTAGGTGGCACCGTGCAGCTGCTGGGCGGGGCCGAACACCTCCCCGCGCAGGCTGTGCGCCACCAGCATGTGGTCCCGGACGGTCACGGTGAACATCAGCTCTCCCCCTGGTCGTAGGCGATGGTGTGGCAGAGCGCCGGCAGCTCGCCCGAGGCCAGCCGCGGCAGCAGGTCGGGAAGCCCGTCGAACGGCGTGGCGCCGGTGAGCAGCGCGTCGTACGCCGGGTCGCGCAGCAGGTCGAGGGCGAGCGCGCGCCGCTCCGCCGTCGTCCGCCGCCCGCGGCGCGCCGCCGCGACCTCGCCCACCTGGCTGGCCCGGATGCCGAGCCGGGTGGAGTGGAAGGAGCCGCCGAGCGAGACCTGGACGGGGCGGTCGCCGTACCAGCTCAGCTCGACCACCGTGCCGTCCGGCGCCAGCAGGTCCAGCGCCGTCTGGAGCCCGGCCGAGGTCGCGCTGGCGTGCACCACCAGGTCCCTCCCGCGGGGCGCGTCCGCCGGTGGGACCAGGGGCACGCCGAGGGCGCCGGCGACCGGCGCCCGGGACGCGTCCACGTCGACGAGCGTCACGTCGACCCCCGGGACCTGCACGAGCAGCCGGGCGACGCAGCAGCCGACCATGCCGGCGCCGACGACCGCGACCCGGTCGCCGACCAGCGGCCCGGCGTCCCACAGGGCATTCACTGCAGTCTCCAGCGTGCCGGTGAGCACCGCCCGGCGCGGCGGCACCCCGTCCGGCACCACGGTGACGTCGGCGGCCGGGACCACGTAGCGGGTCTGGTGCGGGTAGAGGCAGAACACGGTACGGCCCACCAGGTGGTCGGGCCCCTCCTCGACGACGCCGACGCTGAGGTAGCCGTACTTCACCGGCCCCGGGAAGTCACCCTCCTGGAACGGCGCCCGCATCACGTCGTACTGGCTCTCCGGCACGTGCCCGCCGAAGACCAGCGCCTCGGTGCCGCGGCTCACGCCCGACCACAGGGACCGGACCAGCACCTCGTCCGGTCCGGGCGGCGCCAGCGGGGCCGGTCTGATCTCCCCGGCCCCCGGCGCACGCACCCAGAAGGCTCGCGCCTCGACGCTCCCCTCGGACACGCCGCCCCCTTCCCGCCGCCCGCGCGGCGCCTCGGTGAACCCCAGCATGGCGGGTCCCGTATGTGACTGTGTAGCGATCTTCGCCGGAACGCCGCAGGAGGACACACGTGCGCCGACCGCAGGGACCCAGCTGGGACGGCGCGCGCCGGGCCCTGTCGGTCGTCCTGACGGCCCTCGCGGTGGTCGCGGTCTGGGCAGTGCTCGTCCTGCCCCAGACGCCCAACGCCCTGTCGCCGGCAGGCTTCCTGCGGGTGCCGGTGGAGGCGCTGGTGCTGGTCGTCCTCGTGGTGCTGCTGCCGCCGCGGTGGCGCGGTCCGACGGCGGTGGGGTTCGGCGTCGTCCTCGGGCTGCTGCTGGTCGTCAAGGTGCTCAACATCGGATTCCGGGTCGTCTTCGGCCGGGACTTCGACCCGGTCATCGACTGGGCCTACCTCGGCCCCGGGGTCGGGGTGCTCCGTGACACCGACGGCACCCGGGTGGCCGTTCTGGCCGTGGTCGGCGCGGCGGTCTTCGTCGTCGCCGCGCTCACCCTGCTGCCGCTGGCGACCCTGCGCCTGGCCCGCGCCGCCCGCCGGCACCGGCGCGGATCCCTGGTCGGCGCCACCGCGCTCGGCCTGGTGTGGGTGCTCGCCGCCACCACCGGCTTCCGGGCGGTGCCCGGCCGCGAGCTCGCCTCGGCCGAGGCGGTCGAGCGCGTGTACGCCGACGTCGGGCACCTGCGCGCCGACCTTGCGGACCGGTCGACGTTCGAGACCCTCGCACGGACCGACCCCCTGGCCGACACCCCCGACCGGGAGCTGCTGACGGCGGTGGAGGGCAAGGACGTGCTGATCCTGTTCGTCGAGAGCTACGGGCGCGTCGCCGTGCAGGACTCGTCGTTCGCTCCGGTGGTGGTGGACGCGCTGGACGAGGGCACCAGGACCCTTGGCGAGGCGGGCTGGTCGTCCGCCAGCGGCTTCCTGACCTCCCCGACGTTCGGCGCGGGCAGCTGGCTGGCCCATCTGACGCTGCAGTCCGGCCTCTGGGTGGACACGCAGCAGCGCTACGACCAGCTCATGCTGCAGCGGCAGCGGCGCACGCTCACCTCGACCTTCTCGGGAGCCGGCTGGCACACGGTGTTCACGCTGCCCAACGTCAAGGAGGAGTGGCCGGAGGGCGAGGCGTTCTACGGGTACGACCAGCTCCTCGACGACACCAACACGGGCTACACGGGGCCGGGCTTCGGGTGGGCCAAGGCGCCCGACCAGTTCACGCTCGACGCCTTCGAGCGGCTGGTGCTGGACCCGGAGCCCCGTCGACCCGTGATGGCGGAGATCGACCTGGCGTCCAGCCACCACCCCTGGACCCCCATTCCCCCGTTCGTGCCGTGGGAGGAGCTGGGCGACGGGTCGGTCTACAAGGGCACCCGCAGGCTGAGCCCCACCTACGACGAGCTCTTCAACGACCCGACGGCCGTCCGTGCGGCGTACGGCGAGTCACTCGTGTACACGTGGCGGACGCTGGTGTCGTGGCTGGAGCGCCAGTCCGACCGCGACCTCGTGGTGGTGGTCCTGGGCGACCACCAGCCGCACTCCTACGTCAGCGGCAACGACGCCGACCACGACGTGCCGATCTCGGTGCTGTCCCGGGACCCCGAGGTGATGAGCAGGATCTCGACGTGGGGCTGGCACGACGGCCTGCACCCCGGTCGCGACGCACCGGTGTGGCGGATGGACGCGTTCCGCGACCGGTTCCTGACCGCGTTCAGCGGGTGAGGTCAGGTGTGCAGCCTGAGCAGGGTCTCACCGTCCGGCGTCTGCACCTCGACGACCGCGATCTCGTCGCGGGGGCTCGCGGTGGCGCCGGTGATCTCGAAGGTCCGGCCGGGCCTGGCGACCCAGGTCGCGACCTGCTCGGCGGTCCCGTCCTTGCTCTGCACCACCAGCGCGTAGCGCCAGGAGCGGGCCTGCTCGCCCTCCTCGGGGGGTTCGTAGCTGCAGGTCAGGTCCAGGCGGGTGCCCCACGAGACGCCGGTGAGGCTGAGCTCGGCGGTGACCGGGAGCGGCCGGACGGCGTACATCGGGACGGCTGGCTCGGTGGTGGACGCGGCGGACGGTGCCGGTGCCGCCGGCGTGGCGTCGCGGTCGCCCAGGAAAAGGTTGCCCAGCACCACCGAACCGGCGATGACCGCGACCGCGGCCGCGGACGCGAGGGCCGTGGCCAGCCAGGCGCGACGGCGGTCGTGCCGCCGGGCCTGCTCGACCAGCGCGGGCAGCAGGGTGCTCGGCACGGGCTCGGCGTCCGGTCGTGCGAGCTCCAGCACGTCGTCGGGCACCCGGGCCAGCAGCCCGGGCAGCCCGGCGAGCATCCGGACCGAGCGCGAGCACTCGTCGCACTCCTCGAGGTGACGCTGGTAGGCCGACCGTTCCGCTGCGGAGAGCGCGCCCAGCACGTACGAAGCGTCCTGGAAGGCGTGCTCACAGGTCACGGGCTCACCCCCATCTCCTCCAGGGCGAGGGCGAGCGCGCGGAGGGCGTAGTGGCTGCGCGACTTCACGGTGCCCGGGGGGATCTCCAGGCGGCGGGCGGCCTCGGCCACCGAGGCGCCGCGGTAGTAGCACTCGCGCAGCACCGCCCGGTGCTCCGGCGACAGCTTGCGCAGGGCGTCCGCGACGATCCACGACAGCAGCAGCTCGTCCACCCGGTCGCCGGTGGGGTCGTCGTCGGGGACGTCGGCGACCGGCAGCTCGCGCTGGCTGCGCAGCGTGCGCCAGTCGTCGATCACGATGTTGCGCGCGACCGTGTAGAGCCACGACCGCACCGCGCCCGGCGGTCGCTCGAGCACGTGGGGGTTGCGCCAGGCCCGCAGCAGCGTCTCCTGGACGACGTCCTCGGCGCGGCCGCGGTCGTGGCCGGTCAACCGCAGGCAGAACACCCACAGCGCTGCCGCGTGCTCCTCGTACAGCTGCTCCATCAGGGCGGCCGGGGTGTCGGGCATGGCGCCTCCCCTCGTCGACACGTCGGTCAGCCGAGACAGGACCATCATCTCGGGACCGTCGCCGACGTGACATGGCCCTTCGGGACCCTCCTACCCCCCTCGCGCCGGGGTGAGGCACCCACCTTCCGGGCGACGACCGCGAACTTGCGCACCCGACCCGACCGCAGCCAGTCGCCCCACAGCCGGTGCGCGGCCAGCAGCTCCTCGAGAGCGCGGCGTCCGACGTGCGCGGCGATGGAGTCCCCGTCGGCGGCGTAGGCGCGGGCCAGCGCGTCGACGGCCCCGAGGTGGGCGAGGCTGACGTCGTCCTGGCCGGTCACTGCGAACCCGGCCCGGTCCAGCGCCTCCCGCAGCCGCGGCAGCGGGACCGGCCACACGGTGTCCTCGTCGGGCATCGCCTCACGCTCGGCAGCCGTCAGCGGCTCGCCCTCCTCCACCGTGAACGCGAACCTGCCCCCGTCGGCCAGCCGGCCGGACACCGCCTCGATCACCGCGTCCTTGTCAGGGAAGGCGAGCAGCGTCTCGAGCAGCAGCACCACGTCGAACCGGCCGGGCGGAAGGTCAGGCACCCGGCCCACCTCGAAGCGGCAGTCGAGCCCGGCGTCGCGGGCGCGTCTGCGCGCGATCGCGACCGCCTCCGCGCTGGCGTCGACCCCGAGGTAGCGGCACCCGGTCTCGCGGGTCACCAGGCGGCCCGGGCCGGCCACCCCGCAGCAGAGATCCAGCACGGACGTGTCCGGCCCGATGCCCGCACGCCGAGCGAGCCGCAGGATCTCGCCGGCACCCATGAAGCTCTCCTGCTCGACGAACTCCGCCGGCGGGTACGCCGCCCGGCGAGCCGGGCCGAGTGCCCGCTCGAACCGCTCCCGTTCGTCCTGCCTCACGGTCCACCGACGGCCAGCACCCGGGGCTCCACCGCCGCCGTACGACGCCGGTGCAGCCACAGCACGTCGCGGGCGAACGACTCGGCCAGGACCGCCAGCACCAGGAGGAGGGCGCCGCCGGAGAGCCATGCGGGGACGATGCCGGTGGCGGCCACGGCCAGTGTGATGCCGGCGGCCGCGGTGACCACCTTGCGCCAGTAGCGGTAGGGCAGCCGCGCGCGCATCCAGGGCAGGAAGACGCCCGCGAGCCAGAAGGCGTAGCGCATCCCGCCGATCGCCAGCACCCACAGGCCCGCCGAGGCCGCGACGTAGACGCTCAGCACGAGCATCAGGAACGCGTCCGCCTCCCCGTCGAACTTCCCCCCGAACGCCGACATGGTGCCGGTCAGCCGTGCCACCGGACCGTCGACGGCGTCGAGGACGAGGGAGGCTGCGGCGAGGGAGACCAGCAGGACGCGGTCCGGGTCGGCGACCAGGGCGTCGACCACGAGCCCGGCCACGGCGCACGCGAGCGTCGCGCGGAACAGGGTGACGAGGTCGGCCGGCCCGGGCGTGTGCGCGTAGACCGAGAGCCCGCGCAGCACCGAGGCGTAGAGGACCGCGAAGCACGCGAGACCCACCACCCAGCCGGCAGCGCTCACACCCAGCACGTCGCCTCCTGCGTCGGCCCGTCGTTCGTTCCGTCGTTCGTTCTGTCGCTGGGGAGTACGGATGTTGCTAGCGTCCGGTTCACGAGGCGACTGCCGGGGAGGTGAACCGCTGGTGCAGGGCCCGGCGCTGGGTTTCGACGCGTGGCTGCGGCTGCGCGAGCCGGCGGACGCCTCCGCCCGCGCCCCCGGGCTGGTCGACCGGTTGCCGGCACACCTGCCGGCCGACCACCCGCTGGCGGTGCACGACCTCGGCTGCGGCTCCGGCTCGATGGCGCGGTGGCTGGCCCCGCGGCTGCCCGGTGCGCAGCACTGGGTGCTGCACGACCGGGACCCGGAGCTGCTGGCTCTGGCCGCCGGCGACGCACCGGTCCGCGCGGCGGACGGCTCCCCGGTCACCGTGGAGACGCGGCGCGGCGACATCACCCGGTTGCCGGACGACGCGCTCGCGGGCGCGGGCCTCGTCACTGCCTCGGCCCTGCTCGACATGTTCACCGCGGCCGAGGTGAAGCGGTTCGTCGCCTCGTGCGTGGCTGCGGGCTGCCCCGCCCTCGTCGCGCTCAGCGTGACGGGCGAGGTGTCGATCGAGCCGGCCGAGCCGCTCGACCACGAGCTCCGCGACGCGTTCAACGCGCACCAACGACGCCGGACCGAGCGCGGCACGCTGCTGGGACCGGATGCCGCCGCCGCGGCCGCGGACTCGTTCCGGGAGCACGGGTGCGAGGTCCTCATCCGGCCCAGCCCGTGGCGGCTCGGCCCGGAGCTCGGGGACCTGGCGGCCGCCTGGCTCCGTGGCTGGGTCGCCGCGGCGGTCGAGCAGGAGCCGCGCCTCGCCGACCGGGTCGCGTCGTACGCCGAGCGTCGGCTCGCCGCGATCACGGCCGGCGAGGTGCGGGTCACGGTGGGGCACGTCGACCTGTTGTCGCTGCCGGGTCCGTCGCGGGCCTGAGCCGGAGGCAGTCGGGCCGCGCGTGTGCCGGCCGGGGCTACCAGCGCTGGTGCACGGTGGCCCGGAAGTACCGGTCGTACAGGTCGCCGACACCGCGCAGGAACTCGTCGCCGAGCGGCCCCAGCCCGCCGGCCGCCGCGTTGGACCGTGCCTGCTCGACGTTGCGGGCGCCCGGGATGACGGTGGTGACCCCCGGCTGCCCGGAGACCCAGGCGATCGCGGCCTGCGCCGGGGTGGCACCGGTCGGCCCGGCGGCCCGGACCAGCGCGGAGAACTCCTGGGCGGCCCGCACACCCTCGGAGTAGTCCACGCCTGAGAACGTCTCGCCCACGTCGAAGGCGGAGCCGTCCCGGTTGTAGGTCCGGTGGTCGTCCGGCGCGAACGTGCTGCGCTCGTCGTACCGTCCGGAGAGCAGGCCCGAGGCGAGCGGGACCCGGGCGATGACTCCGACTCCGGCCTCCTGTGCCGCGGGCAGCACCTGGTCCAGCGGCTTGAGCCGGAAGGCGTTGAGGATGATCTGCACCGTCGCCACACCCGGCCGGGCGATCGCGTCGAGGGCCTGGGCAGCCGTCTCGACGCTGACGCCGTAGGCAGCGACGGAGCCGTCCTCCACGAGGGCGTCCAGGGCGTCGTACGTCGCGTCGGCCGTGATGACCTCGCCGGGCGGGCAGTGCAGCTGCACCAGGTCCAGCCGGTCGACGCCCAGCATCGTCCGCGACCGGTCGACCCAGCCGCGGAAGCTCGAGGCGGTGTAGCTCTCCGGCACCTGCTCCGCCCGACGGCCCATCTTGGTCGCCACGGTGAGGCCCGCTTCGGGATGGGCCTTCAGGAACGCACCGAGCGCCCGCTCGCTGCGCCCGTCGCCGTAGACGTCGGCGGTGTCGAAGAACGTCACCCCCGCCTCGACCGAGGCCTCGAGCACGTCGCGGGCGTCGGCCTCGGAGACCTCCCCCCAGTCGGCGCCGAGCTGCCACGTGCCGAGTCCGACGGCCGAGACCCGGCGACCGGTCCTCCCGAGCGTGCGCTGCTCCACGGGGAGCCCCCTTCGCGTGGTGATGTCGCCCGGAGCGTACCTCCGCTCGGCCGACGTCGAGCCGGACGCGTGGGCGCACCGCCGTGCGGAGACGTCATCGGTCGAGGTCGCGCGCCGCCTCACCGCCGGCCGGAGTTCCCTCCCGAGCCGCCAGGGCCGCGACGACGCGCTGTGCGGCGACGACGTCGGATCGGCTCTCGGACACGCCGGACCGGGCCCGTACGCCGTCGACCACGAGGCGGTGGAACGCCTCGAGCTCGTTCTCGAACGCCTCCTGCTGCGACCAGCGGTAGGTCGCCCGGACCTCACCACCGGGTCCGGCCTCAGCCGGGGCAGCGGAGACGATCGTGAGCTCGGTGGCCGAGTTGAGCAGGTAGGGGACCGAGAACACGAGCTGCACGCTCTCCGCCCTCGTGGTGGAAGGTGACGGTCTCGCGGTAGTCGGGGTAGTCAGGGAGGTAGTGCCAGCCGACGTGCAGCCGTGCGCCCCCGGCGACGGCGCCGGCGACCTCGACCGACCCGGGCAGGGTCCCCCAGCGGGCAGCGTGGTCGACGACGGTGAGACCTCCCACGAGATGGCGCAGCAGCGAGATGTCGTGGACGAGAGAGCCGAGCACCACGTTGGTGTACAGGGTGCGCAGGTCGGCCGGGAGCTCCTCACCGACCGCCCGGTCCACCGCGCGCCCCGTGCGCCGGTCGAGCTCCGCGACCACGGCGGGGTCCAGGTCGGCGGCTGCAGGGAGCAGCCGGGCGAACTCGAGCTGCACCGCGTCGGCGGGGTGCAGCACCTCCACCGTCACGGCCCGCAGGGTCTTCCCCTCCAGCTCGCGCTTCGCGCGGGCGGTGGCCGGGTCGTGCTCCTTCATGTAGCCGACCATGACCAGCTCGGCAGCGTCCCGTCCGCCGGCGCGCGCCGCGGACTCGATGGCGTCGAGCTCGCTCAGGCTCACCGCGAGCGGCTTCTCCGACATCACCGGGACGTCGGCCGCCACCGCCTCACACACCTCGGGGGCGTGGCTCCCCGTGGTTGCGAGCAGCACCCCGTCCACCTCGATCTGCCCCTGGGCGCGCGCCGCCAGCAGCTCGCCCAGCGTCCGGAAGCAGCCCGCACGCGCGACGCCGTGGCGGCCGGCGACCTCGGCGGTCCGGTCGGGCGACAGGTCCGCGAGCGCGACCACCTCGAAGAGGTCCCTCCTCCGGGACAGCAACGGCAGGTGCACGCTCTGCGTGATGGCACCCAGCCCCACGATCGCGATGCGCACGCGGGTCACGGGAACCACCTCCGAAGGACGTCGCGGTTCCGGATCTGGTCTGTCTGGGCCTGCCCCGGTGGATCGTCCGGTGAGGGTACGACGTCCTGCTCGACCACCAGCCAACCCGTGAAGTCACTGTCCAGGACTCGGTTCATGACTTCGACCAGGTCGAGGTCACCGTCGCCCAGGGGCACGAAGGCCCGGTCGGTCCACACGGCCCGCATGTCCCTGCCGTTCCTGACCACCTCCTCCACCACGCGTCGGTCGGCGTCCTTGAGGTGCAGGTGGTTGATGCGGCCGGCCCACTCGGACAGTGCCTCGGTCGGCTCTCCGCCGCCGAGGAGCAGGTGCCCGGTGTCGAGCGTGAGGCCGATCGCGGTCCGGTAGATGTAGACGGGGAGGATCTCGGACTCACCGTTCGGACCGCCGGCTGTGAGCAGGTACGGGGTGAACGTGTTGAAGGTCCACAGGGTGATGAGCAGCGTGTTGGTGAGGATGTGCGCCCGGATGTTGGGGATGACGACGTCGCGCAGCTGCTGCCACGCCGACGCGCCCGCCATCCGGGCGCTCTCCATCTGCGACGGCGGCACCCCGTCGAGCGCCGAGGAGAACAGCAGCATCGAGAACGCGGTCCCCGTCCAGATGTTGAAGACGATGATGCGAGGTCATCGGGTACTCGATGAGCCACGCTGTGCCGCTCATGTCCGAGGAGGGCGTTGAGGGTGCCGGTGCGCCGGTCCAGCAGGGCGAGCCACAGGAACGACCCGACCGAGGCCGGGACCACCCAGGCGGCGAGCACCAACGTCTCGAGGAGCGGACTTGGCCCAGCCGGCCAGCCGTGACGTAGCGACCAGGCGACAGCGAAGCCGAGCAGGGTCTGACCGATCACGCCGGAGCACAGGACGAACACCAGGGTCAGCCGCAGCGAGCGCCAGAACCCGGGGTCGCCGAGGACGCGCCGGTGTAGTTGTCGAGCCCGACGAACTGCGGGTGCGGCCGCGGCCAGACCGGTCAGGCGGTAGTCGGTCATCCCGAGGTAGATGGTCCACAGCGCGGGGAAGATCAGGAACAGACCGATCAGGGCCAGGGCGGGGGCGACGAACGACCCCGCCACCCGCCCAGCCCAGACCGGCGACGTCGTCGACCGGGCCCGGCGCGGACGCCGGGCCGCGAACGGACTGTGGCCGTGCTGGAACTCACCGCTGGCTCCGATCAGCCGTTGTCGACGTTCTCTTCGCCGACGATGTCCGGCGAGCGTGTCGGCGTAGGTCGGTCAGTGCGGCTTCGCGTCGGGTGTACCCGAGACGACGTCGGCCGTGGCCTGCTGAAGGGCGAGGGAGACCTCGGGGTAGGCCGCGAGGCCGGGACGGTAGAGCTGAGTGGGAGGACTTCCTCACTGATGAAGGAGAGCATCGGGTCGCCGGCCAGCACGGTCTGGTTGACGTCGTCGCGCGGCGTGATGCTCACGGTGCCGGCCACCCGCGACTCGAACGCCTCGGCGGAGTTCATGAACGCGAGCAGCTCCCACGCGAGCTCCGGGTTCGTCCGAGCCCGGGTTGAGCACGCGGCCCGTACCGCCGGACATGGACACGAAGTCCTGCCCGTTGACGCCGACCCCGGGCTCCATGGCCGGGATACGGGCGTACCCGACGACCTCGTCGCGGTTCTCCATCGGCGCGGTGCCGACGCCCTCGGCCGGATTGATGACCGAGCGCCAGAAGTAGTCGCTCTCGAGCAGGATGCCGATGTCGCCGGCGGCGAACTGCGCGAAGGACGTGTCCCGGCCGGCTGCCTCCTGCTGGAGGATCGGGTCGCCCAGCTCCTCGTCGACGTAGATCGTGCCGGTACAGGTCGAGGACCTGGCCCAGCTCGTCGCGGGCGCCGAGCCCACTTGTCGTCCTCCCACACCGGCGCGCCGGCGCGCGACCATCATCGGCAGGACGCCCTGCATGGTGGTCGCCTCACCCATGGCGGTGCCGGCGTTGAGCTGGATCGGGATGACACCGTCGATCGCCTTCAGCGCGCGAGCGGCGTCGAGGATCTCGTCCCAGGCTGGTGGGCTGCCAGTCCTCGGGGAGACCGGCCTGGGCGAAGAGCTCCTTGTTGTAGTACATGCACCCGCCCGTCCGTCGCCCTGCGGGATGCCGTAGCGCCGGTACCGTCGAACGACGGCGCGCCCTGGACGGCGTCGGGGATCTGCTCCCAGCCCGTCCCACTCGTCGACGGCGCTGCCACTCACCTCCGACGAGCGGCTGGATGTAGCCGGCCTCGGCGAACTCCCCGACCCAGATGCCGTCGAGGCCGATGACGTCGGCGCCGCTGCCGGACTGCAGGTCGAGGGCGATCTTCGTCTTGTAGTCCTCGTCGTCGACGCCCTGCGCCTCGAACACGACGGTGACGTCTCGACCGTCGGCCTTCAGGGCGGCCTCGAACTCGGGTATGACCCAGTCCTCGATCCACTCGGCGCTGGCGGCGTTCTTCCCACCGGAGATGGCGTTCGCAACGATCGTGACGGTGGCCGGCCCGTCTCCGCCCTCCGAGCCGCTACCGCCCGAGCCGCATGCAGCGACCAGTACGAGCGCCGAGGCACTGACGGCCGCGCCGAGTCCGCGTTGTCTGTTCATGAGGTTCCTCCGATTTCGAGACGATCTTGGTGACGCACCACGACGTTCCTTCTCAGGTCGAGCACGGACGCGGCCCGTCGTGGGGGGCAGCGCCTGCGCGGTGGCTAGCGGCTGTCCAGGTGACCTCCGGCGATCGCGGGGGCGATCGCCGGTGTCGCCGGGAGTCGCGGGATGAGGGTCGCCTGCAGCGCGTGGTAGACGTCCGGCTTGCCGGACCAGGTCCGGGCGCTGGGTGCGTGGTCGGCGTCGAGCTCGTGGATCCAGGCGCCCGGTTGCTCGATGAGGTGGTCCGCGGCGAAGTCCCACCAGGTGCGGTACCGACGACGGGCTGGTCATCGAGGGCGACAAGGCCGCCGCCGGGCGCGGCAAGCCTCGGACGCCGCTGCGGATCAACGGCAGCGCTCGGGTGGCCGTCGGCGTGCATCTCGACCCCGCCATCACCACGGTGACCCTCCTGGACCTCGCCGGGCGCGAGGTCGCCACGAGCAGCCTGGCGACGTCCTCCGAGATGGAGCCGGCGTCGTTGATCGCCGCCGTCGCCGACCTGGTCGGCTCGCTCGTCGAGACGTCGAGGATCGACTCGGAGGCGCATCGTCGGGCTGGGGATCGCGGCACCCGGGCCGCTCGACGTCGTGAACGGGGTGGTGGTCGACCCACCCCACCTCCCACGGTGGCGTCACGTGCCCTTGCGGGACTCGCTCTCCGTGGCCACGGGACTTCCCGTCCTCCTCGACAAGGACGTGAACGCGGCCGCCGTCGCCGAGACCTGGGGCGGGAACGCGGGTCGCGCCGGCACCTCCGCGATCATCTACCTGGGGACGGGCATCGGTGCCGGAATCGTCGTGAACGGCGAGGTGGTCCGCGGATCCTCTGACAACGCGGGCGAGATGCGCCACGTGGTCGTCGACCCCGAGGGCCCTCCGTGCCTGTGCGGCCAGCGTGGCTGCGTCAACGTCACCATCACCTCGGAGGCCCTGCTCGCCGAGGCCACCCGTCGGCAGCTGTTCACCGAAACCCAGCCCCCCTCATCCCTGCACGACCTCTACGACCTAGCCGACGCGGGCCGGCCCGTGGCGGTCGAGATCATCCGGCAAGGCGCCGTGGGCCTGGCCCGAGCCGTGCTCGTGATCACCAACCTCCTGGACGTGGACCGGATCGTCCTCGGCGGGCCGTACTGGTCGCGGATGGAGCCGTACTTCCTGGCCACCGCCCCCGCCCTGCTGGAGGCCGGGGCCGCCGCCCACCGCATCCACTCGGTCGAGGTGGTCGGCACCGACCTCGGTGAGCGGTGGGGCGCCGTCGGCGCAGCCAGCCTGGTGCTCGACCAAGCCTTCTCCCCCCACCCCACCCGCCTGGTGCTGAGCCAGTAGCGGGGTTGGAGCCGGGACGCCGCTCCGCCCGACGATTCCGAGGGGCCGGGGCCACGCCGGACCGATCGGCGTGGCTCCCGCCCCGTCGGTGCGTCAGTCCGCGGGCTGGAAGACGCGCTGCGGGATCGTGTCGTAGACCGCCGGGTCCGCCGACGCGATCGAACCGTCGGCGACCGAGTCGACGAGGCCGCCCAACCCGATCTCGACCTGCTTGCGCAGCATCCCGTTGCGCTTCATGCCGTCGTACTGGGTCTGGCTGGACGTCTCGAACAGCACGACGGCGCTTCCGCGGAGCGCGAACGAGCCGAGCGCCGTGCCCGGCAGGTTGATGCTCTGCGGGTACAGGGTCACGTCCCCGTAGCCGGCTTCGCCGTATCCCTGCAGCGCCTCGTAGACGGCCACGTTGGCGCGCTTGGAGGCCTCCATGTCGAACCGCGGCCAGGTGCCGAACTCGCTCGGGTCGTCGATGAACTTCGCAGAGATCGACAGCGGCGACATGCTCTCCAGGTCCTCGGTGGCGTAGCAGGACCACTGGTTGTGCAGGTCGACGAAGTAGCCGACGGTGCCGAACTCGTGCTCGAGGCGCCGGTAGACGTCGCGGACGGTCTGCGCCTCGGGGGTGATGTACCAGCCGGTGTCGGCGCTGCTGCCCGGGAAGTCCTCCGGCTGCGGCACGTAGTCGAGATCGGGGTTGAAGTCCCGGTTGACGTCGAAGCCGCCGACCCGGCTGTTGTAGTTCCAGGCCGGTGCCGCGCCGGCGAGCTGGGGGTAGTCGGCGACGACGTCGTCCCAGGTCATCTCGTTCTGCCGGGTGTCGCGCTCACCCCCGTCCACGTTCAGGCGTGGGATGGCCACGATGGTGACCTTCTCGCGAAGGGCCGCGGCCTGCGGGGTGGAGCCTCCCCACTGCCTGAGCAGGCCCAGGAGCGCCTCGGTGCCGTGGTTCTCGTTCCCGTGGATCTGCGACTGGACGAACACGACCGTGTCGCCCTCCCCGACCCGCGCGGTGTAGATCTCCCGACCCTGGTTGCTGTGGCCGGCCACGTCGACGTCGACCACGCCCCCGGTCGAGCTCTCGATGCGCTCGAGGGTGCGAGTCAGCTGGGCATGGTTCACGAAGCCGTTGTTTCCCGATCCCGAGGCCTCCGTGCCGCAGTGCGACTCGGTGGGGATCGCGGTGGCAGGTGACGCGGTCATGGCGACGGTCCCGAGCAGGAGGGCCGATCCCGAAAGGACGGCCGTCCATCGTCGTGCAGACATGTGACTCCTCGTCTCTGAGAGACCCGGTCAAGCCGGGTCAAAGCGGGCGGACGGCAACGCTAATTCGGGCCCGCGGACGCTGTCTAGACCGGCAGAGAGGATGTCTTCTCCCCACCGCGGAGGCGATCGACCTCCAGCACCTGACCGGCAGGTGCACGCAGGTGCCCCGAGCCCTCCGTGACCGTCCGATGGCGACCCGTCGCCGACCGGGAGAGGGGTCCTTCCTCAGTCCGACCCGAGCGCGGCCTCGACAGCCTCGACAGCCCGCCGCACCCACACGTCGTACTCCGGGAGGCGCTGGGCGAAGTAGCGTGCCGCCGGCATCGCGATGGAGACAGCGGCGACTGGTTCTCCGTCGAGCAGCACCGCGCGGCCGATGGCGACGAGGCCCTCCTCGGATCGGCCGAGGTTGACCGCGACGCCGGAGCGCCGCACCATCCGCAACCTCGACAGCACGGCGTCCGTGTAGGCCACCCCGCGGCCGCGCAGGATCTCGATGACCTCCTCGTCCGACAGAGCGGCGAGCATCACGGTCCCGCCGCTGGTCCGCTCGACCGGGAAGACCATGCCCTCGCGGCTGGAGATGCGCAGCGGGGCGTCGCACTCGACCGAGGCGATGAAGCGCGCCCGGTCGCCGGTGCGGATGTTGAGGTTGGCGGACTCACCGCTGGCCCGCACCAGGTCGCGCAGCGGGCTGAGCGAGGCAGCACGGAGCCGCCCCGTGAGTGAGGGCGAGTTGCCCGCCAGCTCGAGGACCGGACCCGCCCGGTAGGCCCGCCCTTCGTCGCGGACCGCGAAGTCGCGGTAGACGAGCATCTGGAGCAGGCGGTGGGCGGTGGAGGGCGCCACCGCGAGCCGGGCCGCCGCCTCGCTGACGGTCAACGACCCCTCGAGCTGGAGCCAGGTGGCGATGCGCAGGGCATTGTCGACGCTCGCCACGGCGTACGCAGGGCGTCGCTTGAGTTCGCGGGTGGACAGAGAACGGAGGCGCCGACTCGTTCTGCACAGCAGAAATTGTAGAACGCGTGTCGCGCAGGGCACAGGCTCGTGACGTCACCGCCCGTGAAGGAGACCTCCGATGTCCTTAGCCGAGAGCCCCGTCCGGCTGTCCGCCGTCGACGCGCCCGACCAGCCCACGGTCACCCCCGAGCTTCAGGACCTCTATCGCGGCTTCGAGTCCGAGCTGCTGGTGCCGCTGTGGACCGAGATCGGCGACCTGATGCCGCTGCACCCGACCACGAGGGCCACCGCTCACCTGTGGCGCTGGGACAACCTGGTCCGGCTCGCCGACCGAGCCGGTCACCTGGTGCCCGTCGGCCGGGGTGGTGAGCGCCGGGCGATCGCGCTGGCCAACCCGAGCCTGGGCGGCAAGCCCTATGCCACGCCGACCCTGTGGGCGGCCATCCAGTACCTCATGCCCGGCGAGGATGCCCCTGAGCACCGGCACACGCAGAACGCCTTCCGGTTCGTGGTCGAGGGCGAGGGCGTGTGGACGGTCGTCGAGCGCGACCCGGTGCCGATGCGCCGCGGTGACTTCCTCCCCCAGGCGGGCATGAACTGGCACGCACACCACAACGGCGCCAGCACCCCGATGGCCTGGATCGACGGGCTCGACATCCCGTTCCAGTACGACATCGAGGGTCAGTTCTTCGACTTCGGCCGCGACACGATCAGCGACGAGGAGCGGACCACCCCCGACCGCTCCCGGTCCGAGCGGCTGTGGGGCCACCCCGGCCTCACGCCCGTCTCCCAGCTCCGCGCCAGCCCCGGCTCCCCGCTGCTGGCCTACCGCTGGGAGCACACCGACCGCGCCCTCGCCGATCAGCTCGACCTGGAGCGCGCCGGCTACGCCGGGACCGTGGAACCGGGTCACGCGCTGGTCCGCTTCACCAACCCCACCACCGGGGCCGACGTGCTGCCGACCATCCGCACCCAGTTCCACCGCGTGGTCCGCGGGGCCGAGTCCGCGCCCCGCCGCGAGACCGGGTCCAGCGTCTACCAGGTGTTCGACGGCTCCGGCACCGTCACCGTCGGCGACACCAGCTGGACCGTGACCCGCGGGGACATGTTCGTCGTCCCGAGCTGGCAGCCGGTCACGTTCGTCTCCGAGGCGGGCGGCACCGACTCCGACTCCGGCGCGCTCGACCTGTTCCAGTTCAGCGACGCCCCGATCTTCGAGAAGCTCGACCTCTACCGGTCCCGGGAGGACTCCTGATGAAGCTCGCCACCATCCGCACGCCCGAGGGCACCCGCGCGGTCCGCGTCGACGGCACCACCCTCGTCGACCTCGGCGCCCGCGACGTACGCGAGGTTCTCGAGCGTGACGACTGGCAGCAGTCCGCCGCGGCCGCCAACGGGCAGACGTGGGATCTCGCCGACGCCGACTTCGCACCGCTGGTGCCCGAGCCCAGCAAGGTCATCTGCGTGGGGCTCAACTACCGCAACCACATCCTGGAGATGGGCCGCGACCTCCCCGATCACCCGACCCTCTTCAGCAAGTACGCCGACACCCTGATCGGAGCCCGCGACGAGATCCACCGCCCCGTCGAGACCGACAAGCTCGACTGGGAGGCGGAGCTCACGGTCGTGATCGGCACGTGCGCACGTCGCGTCACCGGCTCCCAGGCCGAGGCTGCCATTGCCGGCTTCACCGTGCTCAACGACGTCACCTGCCGCGACTGGCAGTTCCGCACCCGCGAGTGGCTGCAGGGCAAGAACTGGGACCACACGACCCCGGTCGGCCCCTACCTGGTCACCCCCGACGAGCTCCCCGGCGGCGTACGTCCCGCGCTGTCGATCTCCTGCGAGGTGGACGGCGAGCTGATGCAGAAGGACTCCACGGCCGACCTGCTCTTCGACCCCGTCGCGCTGGTGGAGTACGTCTCCACGATGATCCGGCTCAACCCCGGCGACCTGATCGCCACCGGCACGCCGGGCGGCGTCGGCCACGCCCGGAAGCCGGAGGTCTACCTGTCCGACGGCCAACGGGTGGTCACCGAGATCGAGGGGATCGGCCGCCTCGAGAACGTCGTCGTGGCAGATCCGGTATGAGCGCTCGCACGCTCGCCGACAGCCTGCGCTGGGTCGAGGCAGGCACCGGCCTGTGCGGGCAGGCCGTCGACGGCCTCGAGGACCAGCAGTACGCCGAGAAGTCGGCGCTGCCGGGCTGGACCCGGGCCCACGTGGTCGCCCACCTGGCAGCCAACGCCGAGGCGCTTCGCAACCTTGCGCGTTGGGCAGCCACCGGCGAAGAGACCCCGATGTACTCCTCGTCCGAGCAGCGCAACGCCGACATCGAGGCGGGGGCGACCCGGCCGCCGGCGGTGCTGCGCACCTGGTTCCACGAGGAGGCCGGCGCGCTTGCCGCCGACCTCGGCCGGCTCACCGACGCCCAGTGGGCGGCTCGGGTGCGCACGGCCCAGGGCCGAGCCGTACCCGCCTCGGAGGTCCCGTGGTTGCGGGCACGCGAGGTGATGGTGCACGCCGTCGATCTCGGGACCGGCGTCACCTTCGCCGACCTGCCCGACGACTTCCTGACCGCGCTCGAGGTCGACATCCGCGGCAGGCGCGGCGCCGACGCCGACGCGCGCCGAGATCATCGGCGGTCTCGCCGACCGCGTCGGCTACCTTGCCGGCCGCACCCGGTCCGGCGTCACCACCGCCGACGGTGCTCCGGCACCCGAGCTCCCGCCCTGGCTCTGACTCGAGGACACCGTGGCTCGGTGCCTCGCTCGCCGGACGCAGCCGGTCCTGCCTGGCGAGGCAGCGGCTCAGCGGTACGGCGAGAAGTCCGGTGGCCGCTTCTCCGCGAACGCCCGCGCGCCCTCCATCCCCTCGTCGGAGTGGACGAACATGTCGAGCCCATCGAACGCGATGTTGGAGATCCCCGCGATGTGCTCGGTGTCGGCGTTGAACGAGTGCTTGAGGAACTTCAGCGCGGTCGGGGAGTACGACGCGATCTTGCGTGCGTACTCCCGTGCCTTGTCCATCAGCTCTGCCGGGGGCACCACGTCGTTGACGAGGTTCCAGCGCTCGGCCGTGTGCGCGTCGTAGAGGTCCAGCAGGAACCAGATCTGCCGCGCCCGCTTCTCCCCGACCACCCGAGCGAGGTACGTCGACCCGAAGCCGGCGTCGAAGGAGCCCACCCGGGGGCCGGCCTGCCCGAAGCGCGCGGTGTCCGACGCGACCGACAGGTCGCAGATCACGTGCAACACGTGACCGCCACCCACCGCCACGCCGTTGACCGCGGCGATCACCGGCTTGGGGATGTCCCGGATGATCCGGTGCAGCCGCTCGACCTCGAGCATCCCCCACTCGCTCGGACCGTAGGAGCCGGTCTCGGCCCGCTCCTTGACGTCACCACCGGCGCAGAACGCGCGTTCGCCGGCCCCGGTCAGGATCACCGCGGCCACGCGGCGGTCCGACCAGGCGTGCTTGAACGCGTAGATCAGCTCGTCCACCGTGCGTGCGCGGAACGAGTTCATCCGGTCCGGCCGGTTGATCGTGACCACGGCGTACGCGTCCTCCTCCACCACGTAGGTGATGTCGGTGAACTCCTCGGGCTTGATCATCGGTTTCCTTTCAGTCGACTTCCACGAGCACGGCCTGACCGAGCCCGACCCCGATGCAGGCAGCGGCGACCCCGATCCCGCCGCCGCGGCGGCGAAGCTCGCGGCAGAGGTCGACGAGCACCCGGGGTGCGGAGGCACCGAGCGGGTGGCCGATGGCGATCGCGCCACCGTTCACGTTGACCTGGTCACGGTCGATGCTCGGCAGCAGGCTGAGCGTGGACAGCACCATCGCCGCGAACGCCTCGTTGATCTCCCACAGGTCCACGTCGGCGATCCCGATGCCGGCCCGGTCCAGGAGCTGCTCGATGGCGGGGACCGGGGCGACGCTGAAGCGGTCCGGCTCGACCGCGACGGTCCGGCTGCCGAGGACCCGGCCGAGTGGCTGGACACCGAGCTGCTCCGCAGAGGCGTCCCCGCCGATGAGGACGGCGATCGCGCCGTCGTTGATCGGTGAGGAGTTGCCCGCCGTGACCGTGCCGCCGGGAGTGAAGGCGGGCGCCAGCTTGCCCAGCGACTCCACGGTGCTGTCCGGTCTCAGGCTCTCGTCCCTCGAGACCCCCTCGACCGGCATGACGTAGGAGTCGTGCAGCCCCGCGTCCCAGGCCTTCGCAGCCAGCCCGTGCGAGCGGGCCGCCCAGGCATCCTGCTCCTCACGGCCCACGCCGAGCTCGTCGGCGACCCGCTCGGCGCAGGTCCCCAGGGGGTCGACCCAGCGGTCCGGGAACTTCGGGTTCGCCATCCGCCAGCCGACCGTGGTCTGGTGCATCTGCATCGTGCGGGGCAGGGCCTCCTGGGGCTTGGGCACGACGTAGGGCGCGCGGCTCATCCCCTCCACACCACCGGCGATCACCATGGTGGCGTCACCGGTGGCCACCGCCCGTCCCGCCTGGATGATGGCCTCGGCACCGGACGCGCACAACCGGTTCACTGTCACTCCGGGCACCGAGACCGGCAGCCCGGCCAACAGGGCGGCCATCCTGGCGACGTTGCGGTTCTCCTCACCCGCGCCGTTGGTGTTGCCCAGGTACACGTCGTCGATCGCTGCGGGGTCCAGCCCGCCGTGGCGGGCCACCAGCTCGGCGATCGGGAGAGCGGCCAGGTCGTCGGTGCGCACCGACGACAACCCACCGCGGTGGCGACCGAACACGGTCCTGACGGCGTCGAGCACGTACACGTTCATCGTGGCATTCATTATGTCGTAATCTTGACGGTCGTAACAGACACATGGCAAGGTCTAGGCGTGCCGAAGTTGGAGGAACCCCGTGTCGCCATCGTCACAGGCGCCGGGCGGGGGATCGGGCGGGCCGCGGCCAAGCGGTTGAGCCAGGAGGGATACCTGGTCGCACTCACGGCCCGCAACGAGGCTGAGCTGCGGGAGACGGCGGCCGACTGTCCCGGCGAGACCCTGGTCCTGCCCACGGACATCACCGACCCCGCCGCGGTCGACGGCCTCTTCGCCGAGGTCGAGAGCTCCTGGGGTCGCGTCGACGTACTCGTGGCCAACGCCGGAGCGGGAGTCTCGGCCTCGGTGGCCCGGACCACCGACGAGCAGTGGCAGCGCATGCTCGACCTCAACCTCACCGCCCCGTTCCGCTGCCTCCGGCGGGCGCTGCCGGGCATGCTCGAGCGCGGGCACGGGCGGGTCGTCGTGGTCGCCTCGGTCGCCGCGAAGGTCGGCGAGCCCTACATCAGCGCCTACACCGCGAGCAAGCACGGCGTCCTGGGCCTGGTCCGCTCGGCGGCAGCCGAGGTCGCCACCAGCGGGGTCACGGTGAACGCCGTCTGCCCCGGATACGTCGACACCCCGATGACCGACGCGACCGTGGACGGCATCGTCACCAAGACCGGCAGGACCGCCGAGGAAGCACGCGCGGATCCTGCAGGCCAAGCAGCCGATCGGTCGGCTCATCTCGGTCGACGAGGTCGCCGACGCGATCTGGTTCTGCGTTGCCAACGCCGGGGTCACCGGGCAGGGCATCAACGTCGACGGAGGGGCACTGCAGTCATGAGTCAGCGATGAGCCTGGAGCACGTGAACCCGCCGTCCCTGGCCCGACCCAGCGGCTTCTCCCACGCCGTCGTGGGCCGTGGACACACCGTCTTCCTCGCCGGGCAGACGGCGATGGACCGCGACGGCAACATCGTCGGCGACTCGGTCGTCGCGCAGTTCGAGCTCGCGCTCGCCAACCTGCTGGCGGCCCTGGCGGAGTGCGGAGGCTCGCCGGAGGACCTGGCGAGCCTCACCGTCTACATCGTCGACATGGACGACTACCGCGACCACGCCCGGGAGATCGGCGCCGTGTGGAAACGCCTCGTCGGTCGCACCTACCCGGCGATGGCGGGCATCGGCGTGGACCGGCTGTGGGACGAGGAGGCCCTCGTCGAGGTGCAGGGGTTCGCGGTCCTCCCGGACTGACCTCGCTCATCGCGACGGACGGCGCCGTCGCGTGTCAGCGCCCTTGCGGAAGTCGAGGCGATGCTGGGCTCGAACGCGACCACCGGTTCGTCCAGGTCATTTCCGGGTGACACCGGGTGCGGCGGTCCGCCCGGTCACCGCCGCGACGTGGCGGTGCGCCGGCTCGGCGAGACGTCTCCTGCAGGGCGAGGAAGAGGTCCGCCGCGCGGGCGCCCTGCCAGGGCCGTCGGCAGCAGCTCCGGCGGCCAGGCCGGGGTCGAGGAACGGCAGCCGCCGCCACAGGCGTCAGCGACCGCACGTAGTCGGCGAACGCCGTCTCGTCGTCGTTCGACGCGGCGACGGCGCCACCGCGCCAGAACGGGTGCCTGCGCGGTCGCGAACTCCTCGTAGAGCTTCTCGAGCCCCTCGATGTCCCACCACGCGCGGACCTGCGTCCCGCTGGCTCGCCGAAGCCGAGGAAGTCGGCGCGGAAGAGCCTCACGTAGGGGGCCAGGTCGTACCGCTCGAGCACGTCGCGGGTCTCGTCCTCGAGGTGAGCGGGCGCGATCCACACGCCGGCCGCCACCGTGCCGAAACCGAGCCAGGACAGCCGGGAGCGCAGGGTGTGCCGCCTCTGCCGCTCGGTCTCCGGGACGCTGAAGACGGCCATCACCCAGCCGTCCCGCGCGTCTGCCGCGCGGTCGCTCGAAGATCCGCCGGTCACCCTCGGCGAGGATCTCCCGGGCGTGCTCGGACAGCGCGTAGCCGGCGACCCCGTCGACCCGCTCGGCCTCGAGGATCCCCCGCCGCTTGAGCCGGGAGATCGAGGATCGCACGGCGGGCTCGTCGACGCCGAGTCCGCTCATGAGCCGGATGAGGGCAGCCCACGCTCAACCATCCGCCGACCTCGCGGGCGTAGAGCCCGTAGATGGTCACGATCAGCGCTCGCGGCTGCAGGCCGCGCGACTGGTCTGACCTCTTGGTCGATCGCGGAAACGGACACGGGCTGCACCTGACCCTGGCTCGAGCGCTCGTTGCGACGACGACCGTCGCACGACGGCTATGTTGGTCCATTGACTACCGTCACGGCAAGAGCATACTTTGGGCCGGTGGGCACCGCGGCCCTCCGACCACGGCGAAGAAGGTCATCATGCAGCTCTCAGAGTCCGCTCACGTCGACACGTTCTGCCGGGACAACCTCCCGCCGCCGGAGCAGTGGCCGGAGCTGCTCCTCGACTTCCCCGACGTGCAGTACCCCGACCGGCTGAACTGCGCCGTCGAGCTGCTGGACCGCGGCGTCGAGGCCGGCGAAGGGGACCGCCCATGCCTCCTCTCGCCCGACGGGACCGCGTGGACCTACGCCGACCTGCTCCGCACCGCGAACCAGGTCGCCCACGTCCTCGTCGACGAGCCTCGGCGTCGTCCCCGGCAACCGCGTGCTGCTGCGTGCCCCGAACAACCCGTGGCTGGTCGCCTGCTGGATGGCCGTGCTCAAGGCCGGCGCGGTCGCGGTCACCACGATGCCGCTGCTGCGCAGCCGCGAGCTTGCGACGGTCGCCGAGATCGCCGCGGTCCGGCTCGCGCTCTGCGACCACCGGTTCCTCGAGGACCTCGAGGCGGCGCGCGTGCTCCGACCTCGTCGTGGTCCCGGTGGGCGGCGACTCCCCCGACGACCTCACCCGCCGTGCCGCCGCACGACCAGGCGAGTTCGACGACGTGATCGACCGCCGCGGACGACGTGGCCATGCTCGCCTTCACCTCGGGGACGACCGGTCGCCCCAAGGCGACCATGCACTTCCACCGCGACGTGCTCGCCACCGCGGACACGTTCTCCAAGCACGTCCTGCCGCCCGGAGCCCGACGACGTCTTCACCGGGACCCCGCCCCTCGGCTTCACCTTCGGCCTCGGCGGTCTGGTGATCTTCCCGTTCCGGGTGGGCGCCGCGACCCTGCTGATCGAGAAGGCATCGCCCGACCGAGCTGGCGGAGCTGATCGAGAAGCACGAGGTGACGGTCTGCTTCACCGCGCCCACGGCGTACCGGGCGATGGTGACCTCCGGACAGGGCCACGTGCTGAGCAGGCTCCGGCGCGCGGTCTCGGCCGGCGAGCACCTGCCCGAGGCGACCTGGCGCGCCATCCACGAGGACACCGGGCTCAAGCTCATCGACGGGATCGGCTCGACCGAGATGCTGCACATCTTCGTCGGCGCGGCCGACGACGACATCCGGCCCGGGTCCACGGGACGGCCGGTGCCCGGCTACGTCGCCGCGGTCGTCGACGACGAGGGCAAGCCGGTCCCGAACGGGGAGATCGGCCGGCTCGCCGTCAAGGGCCCCACCGGGTGCCGCTACCTCGCGGACCCACGGCAGGAGGTCTACGTCCAGGACGGCTGGAACATCACCGGCGACACGTTCCTGCGGGACGAGGACGGCTACTTCTGGTACCAGGCGCGCAGCGACGACATGATCATCTCGGGCGGCTACAACATCGCCGGGCCGGAGGTCGAGGAGGCGCTGCTCGCCCACGACCACGTCGTCGAGTGCGGGGTCGTCGGGATCCAGGACGAGGCTCGCGGACAGCTGGTCGAAGGCGTACGTCGTCCTCGCGCCCGGGATCGAGGCGTCGGCGTCGGAGGCGCCAGCCTGCTGCAGGACTTCGTGAAGTCACAGATCGCGCCCTACAAGTACCCGCGTGCGATCGAGTTCGTCGACACGCTGCCGCGGACCACGACCGGAAAGCTCCAGCGGTTCCGGCTTCGCGAGGTCGCTGAGGGGCCGACCAGCAGGGACAGCCGGCAGGAGCGGTCACAGGGGCATGAACCGGCCGCCGTTGACGTCGAGCACGACCCCGGTGATGTAGGACGCCTCGTCGCCGGCCAGGAAGAGCACGGGGTCGACGACCTCGCGCAGCTCGGGAAGTCGGTCCAGCGGGATCGCGTCGAGCACCTCCCGCCGCTCGGCCGCCGGCATGGCGTCGTACATCGCCTGCAGCCGGCCGGTGAGGAACAGCCCGGGCGCGACGGCGTTCACCCGGATCCCGCGGCCCCCCAGCTCGCGGGCCAGCCGCTTGGTCAGCCCGACCACGGCCGCCTTCGAGGCGGCGTACGGCACGCCGGTGACCGGCGAGGGCTGACGTCCCCCGATGGACGAGGTCGTGACGATCGCGCCGCCGCCCGCCTCGGTCATGTAGGGCGCGGCGGCCTGGCAGCAGTAGAAGGTGCCCTTGACGTTGACGTCCACGACGGTGTCGACGTGCTCGGGCTCGATGTCCTCCAGCGCCCTTCGGGGTGCCCAGCGATCCGCCGGCGAGGCGTCACCAGCACGTGCGGGCCGCCGAGGCGCTCGTGCACCTCGCGCATCAGCGCGGTCACCGCCGCTCTGGTCGCTGACGTCCACGGCGTAGCCGGCCGTGTCCACGCCGGCGTCGCGGGCCGAGCTCCGCGGCCAGCGCCACGGCCGCGGACTCGTCGACGTCGACGACAGCCACCGACGCACCCTCCCGGCGAAGCCGGCGCAGACCGCGCGCCCGATCCCGCCGGCACCTCCGGTGACGACCACCGTGCGACCCGTCGAACCTCGCGTCCCGCTGCATGACGACTCCTAACGTTCTATTGACGACCGTCGTAGAGACAACATACTCTGAGGGTCCCCACTTCGACAACGGGAGAACACTGTGCGTATCGCGGTCATCGGCGGCGGCCCCGGCGGCCTCTACTTCTCCGCCCTCGCCAAGCAGCTCGGACCCGGAGCACGAGATCACGGTCTGGGAGCGCAACGCCGCCGACGACACGTTCGGGTTCGGGGTCGTCTTCTCCGACGAGACCCTCGGCGGCATCGAGCACGCGGATCCCGCGGTCTACCGCCAGATGGAGGCGGAGTTCGCCCGCTGGGACGACATCGACGTCCACTTCAAGGGCGAGGTGGTGACCAGCGGCGGCCACGGGTTCGCGGCGATGAGCCGCAAGCGGCTGCTCCAGATCCTCCAGGAGCGCTGCCGGGAGCTGGGCGTCACGGTGCACTTCCGGACCGAGGCGCCCGACGTCGACGAGCTCGCCGCCACGCACGACCTGGTGATCGCCGCCGACGGCCTGAACTCCGCCGTCCGCGCCCGCCACGCGGACGAGCTTCCTGCCCACGCTCGAGCAGCGGGCCTGCAAGTACATGTGGCTCGGCACCGACAAGGTGTTCGACGCGTTCAAGTTCTACATCTGCGAGACGCCGTACGGCGTGATGCAGATCCACGGCTACCCGTTCGACGCGCACGGCAGCACGTTCATCGTCGAGATGAACGACACCGTCTGGCGCGACGCGGGCTTCGACGACTTCGCCGCGGCCGGCGTTCGCGCCCGGCGAGTCGGACGAGAAGTCGATCGCCCTGGTGCAGGAGCTCTTCGCCGACGTGCTCGACGGCCACGAGGTGATGGCCAACAACTCCCGCTGGATCAACTTCACCACGGTGCGCAACGAGAGCTGGCGGCACGAGAACATCGTCATCCTCGGGGACGCCGCGCACACCGCGCACTTCTCGATCGGGTCGGGGACCAAGCTGGCGATGGAGGACGCGCTGGCGCTGGCGGCGTGCCTGCACGAGCACGACTCCGTGGACACCGCGCTCGAGGAGTACGAGACCGAGCGCAAGGCCGTCGTCCTGTCCACCCAGCGCGCCGCCCAGGCCAGCCTCGAGTGGTTCGAGAACATCGGCCAGTACACCCACCAGGACCCGCTCCAGTTCGGGTTCAACATCATGACCCGCAGCCGCCGGGTCACCTACGAGAACCTGCGGGTCCGGGACCCCGAGTTCGTCGACGGCGTGCACCGAGTGGTTCGCCAGGAACGAGCAGCAGCGCGGCGTCGCACCGGGTGACTCCGGCCACCGATGTTCCAGCCGTTCCGCCTCGGCGACCTCGAGCTGGTCAACCGGGTGATCGTCTCGCCGATGGACATGTACCGCGCCGTCGACGGGATGCCCAACGACTTCCACCTCGTCCACCTCGGCGGCAAGGCGCTCGGCGGGGCGGGTCTGGTGATGACCGAGATGGTCTGCGTGTCCCCCACCGGACGGATCAGCCCCGGGTGCACCGGTATCTGGACCGACGAGCAGGCAGCGGAGTGGACGCCGGCTCACCGACTTCGTGCACGCGGAGTCCGACGCCAAGGTCGGCATGCAGGTCGGGCACTCCGGCCGCAAGGGCTCGACCAAGCTGATGTGGGAGGGCATCGACCAGCCGCTCGAGGACGGGAACTGGGACCTCGTGGCGCCTTCCCCGCTGCCCGTACCTGCCCGGCGTGAGCCAGGTCCCGCGCGAGCTCACCCGCGCGGACATGGAGACGATCAAGGACGCAGTTCGTCGACGCCGCACGCCGGCGCGCGGACGCGGCCGGCTTCGACCTGCTCGAGCTGCACTGCGCGCACGGCTACCTGCTCTCGTCGTTCATCTCGCCGGTCACCAACCAGCGCACCGACGAGTACGGCGGGGACCTCGACGCCCGCCTGCGCTACCCGCTCGAGGTCTTCACCGCGATGCGCGAGGTGTGGCCCGCCGGGAAGCCGCTGACCGTGCGGATCTCGGCCACCGACTGGGTCGAGGGCGGGATCACCGCCGACGACGCCGTCCGGGTCGCCGAGCGTTTCGCCGCCGCCGGCGCCGCCGCGATCGACGTCTCGTCCGGCCAGGTCTCCGCCGACGAGGCCCCCGCCTTCGGCCGCTCGTACCAGACGCCTTTCGCCGACGCGATCCGCAACCGGGTGGACATCCCGACGATCGCGGTCGGCGTCATCTCCTCCTACGACGACGTGAACTCGATCATCCTGGCCGGGCGAGCCGACCTGTGCGCGCTCGGGCGGGTGCATCTCTACGACCCCAGCTGGACCCTCCACGCCGCGGCCGAGCAGGAGTACGCCGGGCCGGGCGTGCGCTGGCCGACGCCCTGGCAGGCCGGTCGGCGCCGGCCCCAGGGCGGCCGCACGGACGGACCCAAGCCCCGGCTCCAGCTGATCCGAGACGGAGTCACCGGGACCCGACACGCTCGCTGGCGACCGGGGTCCGCGCGGTGACGGCCTCTCTCTCCGCACTGTGGTCGGCGAGCGCGATCGCGGTCGTCGGCGCCAGTGACCGGCCGCGGTCCCTGGGCCGGCTTCCGGTGGAGTACCTCGCACGGCACGGGTACGCCGGGAAGGTCTACCCGGTGCGCCCCGACGGGGCCGAGGTGTGTGGCCTGTCCTCGTACCCGTCGGTGTCGGACTGCCCGGCCGGCGTCGACCTGGCCATGATCATGGTGTCCGCGGAGCGGGTCCCCGCGGCCGTCGACGACTGCGTCCGCGCGGGTGTCCCGGTCGCGATCATCTGCTCGAGCGGCTTCGCTGAGACCGGTGCGGCAGGGGCAACGCTGCAGGACGAGGTGGTGGCCAGTGCCGCGGCCGGCGGCCTCCGCCTGGTCGGACCCAACTGCATCGGCAGCGTCGGTGTCCTGAACAGCCAGGTCAGCTCGTTCTCCCCGCTCTTCGGTGGCGACGCAGACCACGCTGGTGCCCGGCCGGGTCGGCTTCGTCAGCCAGAGTGGGGCGCTCGGCTACGGCGCGGTGAGCCTGGCCTTCGAGCGCGGCCTCGGGCTCGGCTGGGTCGTCAACACCGGCAACGAGGCCGATGCCACCGCGCTCGAGGTGATGACGCAGGTGGCCGCCGAGCCCGAGTGCGTCGGGATCCTCGGCTACCTCGAGTCGCTCGCCGACGTCGACGCCCTCCGCGCCGTCTCCGCCACGGGTGTGCCCGTCGCCGTGCTCAAGGCCGGCCGGTCCGCGGCCGGGCAGCGGGCCGCCGCGTCGCACACCGGAGCGCTCGCGGCCGGCGACCGCGTGGTGGACGCGGCGCTGCGCCAGTTCGGCCTGGTGCGGGTCGACGACGTCGACGAGCTGCTCGACGTGGGTGATGTCTTCGCCCAGCCCCGACGCCCGGCCGGACCCCGCGTCGCGGTCGTGACGACCTCCGGCGGTTCCGGGATCCTCGCCGCCGACGCGCTCGAGGTCCACGGGCTCGAGCTCGCGGAGCTCTCCCCCGGCACGCGGTCGGCCCTCGACGCGATCGTGCCGGCGTACGGCGCGACCGCGAACCCGGTCGACGTCACCGCGACCGTGATGAGCGACCCCGAGCTGTTCGACCGCGCGCTCGACGCCCTGGTCGCCGACCCGGGGGTCGACATCGTGGTGGCCTGCTTCTGCGTCCTGACCGGCAGCGACGTCGAGGACGTGGTGGCGGGTCTGGCCCGCGCCGCGGAGCGCAGCGGTAAGCCGGTCCTGGTCGCGCGGACCGGTGCCGACCACCTGTCACCCGCGGCGGCAGGGCTGCTGCGGTCCGCCGGCATCCCCGCCTACCCCACCCCCGCCCGGGCCGTCCGCGCCGCGGCGGCGCTGCACCAGGTGAGCGCTCACCGCGCTCCGTCCGCGCCTACCGCACCCGACACCGGGCGGGTCCCCGCCCCCTCGGCCGCTGACGACGAGCGGACCGTCAAGGCCCTGCTCGCCGGCGCCGGGCTCCCCGTGCCCCCCGGCCGCGTCGCTGTGGACGCCGAGGATGCGGTCCGCGCGGTCGAGGAGGTCGGCGGGACCGCCGTGCTCAAGGCCGTCGTCCCCGGGCTCACCCACAAGACCGAGGCCGGCGGCGTCGCCCTTGGCGTCTCCGCCGAGACGGCGGCGGCCACCTTCGAGCGGCTCTCCTCGCTGGGCGGCGAGGTCCTCGTGGAGGAGATGGTCACCGGAGGGGTCGAGGCGCTGCTCGGGGTCGCCGGCAGCCCTCTCGGCCCGGTGCTCACGCTGGGGCCCGGTGGCGTGCTCACCGAGCTCCTCGACGACGTCGCGCTGCGGCTGCTGCCGGTGGACCGGGCGGAGGTCGAGTCGATGATCGACGAGACCCGGTTGGCCACCCTGCTCGCCGGTGTCCGTGGTGCGCCTGCGGCGGACCGGTCGGCCCTGGTCGACACCGTGCTGGCCCTGGCCGACGCCGTCGTCGGCTGGCCCCAGGGCTTCGAGCTCGACCTGAACCCCGTCGCGGTGCTCCCAGAGGGTCGCGGAGCGCGGGTCCTCGACGCCGCCTACATCGCACCGGAAGGACCCTGACCATGGACGTCGGCACACTCGTCACCCGGGCCGCACGGCGGTTCCCCGACCGCGTCGCGGTCGAGGGACCGACCGGGTCGCTGACCTTCGCCGAGCTCGGCGACCGGGTCGTCCGGCTCGCGAACGCGCTGCTCGCGCTCGGCCTCGAGCCCGGCGACCGTGTCCTGGACCTGCAGTCCAACAGCGTGACCTACCTCGAGACCGACCTGGCGATCCGGTCGGCCGGTCTGGTGCGGGCTGCGCTCAACTACCGGTTGCACCCCAGCGACTGGGAGCGGATCGCCGCGGACTCGGGCGCCCGGGCACTCGTCTACGACGCGCGCTTCGCCGAGGAGGTCGCCACGCTGCGGGAGGAGGTCCCGCATGTGGTGGTCGTGGGTGACGGCCCCGGCACGCCGTACGAGAGCCTCGTCGCCGGCGGCTCGACGCGTCCGCTCGCGCCGGTCGAGCCGGATGCGCTGTGCGGGCTGCACTACTCCAGCGGCACCACCGGGCACCCCAAGGGCGCCCAGCGCACCCACCGCAACTGGTTCGCCTCGGTCGTCAACATGACGCAGGACGTCCTCGGCGGTGTGCCCGGACCCGACGACGTCTACGTCCACGCCGGCCCGATCACCCACACCAGCGGCCTGTTCGTGCTGCCGTTCCTGGTGGCGGGTGCCCGGCAGATCGTCCTCCCCGGTTGGGACCCCGAGACGTTCGTCGAGGCCGTCGCCGAGCGCGGCGCCACGCACACGGCGGTGGTCCCGACGATGGTCGCCCGGCTGCTGACCTCTCCCGGCGTCGACCGCGACACCCTGCGCGGGCTGCGGATGCTGGGCTACGCCGGCGCACCGATGCCGCCGGAGCAGATGCGGCAGGCGACCGAGCGGCTCACTCCGCACCTGGTCCAGTACTACGGCCTGGTCGAGGCGATCCCACCGGTGACGGTGCTCGACGCCGCGGACCACGCGCGTGGGCTGGCCGACCAGCCCGACCTGCTGGCCTCCGCGGGACGGCCGGCGCTCGGCGTCGAGATCCGGGTCGTCGACGAGGAGGGCTCCCCTGTGGCCCCCGGCGAGGTGGGCGAGGTGGTGACCCGCGGTGACCACGTGATGCGCGGTTACTGGAACGCCCACAACCGCGCGGACCTGTCCAAGTCCGTGCGCGACGGCTGGCTGCACACCGGCGACCTGGGCCGGCTGAGCGAGGACGGTCACCTGTGGCTGGTCGACCGGGTCGGCGACATGATCATCTCCGGCGGCTACAACATCTACCCGCGCGAGGTCGAGGACGTCGTGGCGGAGGTGCCCGGCGTGGCCGAGGTGGCGGTCGTCGGAGTGCACGACGACGACTGGGGCCAACGCGTGGTCGCCCTCGTCACCGCCCAGGGCGGTGCGACCGTGGACGAGTCCGCAGTGCTCGAGCACTGTCGCCGACGGATGGCGTCGTACAAGAAGCCCAAGGAGGTCCGGGTGGTGGACGCGTTCCCGCTCAACTCCACCGGCAAGGTGGCCAAGAAGGTGCTCCGCGAGCAGCTGGAGGGTGAGACCCAGTGACCACCCGGCGACCCCGGCCTGTCCCCGGACTACGCACCCCCCGCGGGTGAGCACCCAGGCGACTACCCGTTCACGCGCGGGATCTCCGCCGAGCCCCGGCCGTGGATCATGGGGCAGTACGCCGGGTTCGGGACCGCCAAGGAGTCCAACGAGCGCTTCCACCGTCTGCTCGACGCCGGCGTGACCGGCTTCTCGGTCGCCCTGGACCTGCCCACCCAGATGGGCATCGACTCCGACGACACCCGTGCGTCCGGTGAGGTCGGACGGGTCGGCGTCGCGATCGACTCGCTCGCCGACATCGAGGTCCTGATGGACCGGATCCCTCTGGAGAGCATCAGCCAGGTCCGGACCACCGCCAACGCCATCGGCTACGTGTGGGCGGCGCTGTTCGTCGCGCTCGCCGAGAAGCGTGGAGTGACCGCTGACGAGTTCGGCATGTTCATCCAGAACGACGTGCTCAAGGAGTTCATCGCCCGCGGCACCCAGATCTTCCCGCCGGCGGCCTCACTGTCGCTGGCGGTCGACACGATCGAGTACTGCTCGCAGCACGTCCCGGGATGGACCCCGCTGGCGATGAGCGGGTACCACATCCGCGAGTCGGGCTCCTCCGCCGCGCAGGAGATCGCGTTCACCTTCGCCAACGCCCGCGCCTACCTCGACGAGTGCGTGCGCCGCGGGGTCAGCGTCGACCAGGTCGCCCCGACGCTGTTCACGTTCCTGGCGATCACCATGGACTTCCTGCCCGAGGTCGCGAAGTTCCGCGCGGCCCGCGGGTGTGGGCCCGACTGATGCGGGAGACGTACGGCGCCCGCGACGACCGCTCGATGCAGCTGCGCATCTTCGCGTTCACCGCCGGCTCGACGCTCACCGCGCAGCAGCCGCTGAACAACGTCGTCCGGGCCTCCCTCGAGGCGACGGTGGCTGCGCTCGCCGGCGTCCAGACCCTGCACGTCTCCGCCTACGACGAGGCGCTCGGGGTTCCCACCGAGTCGGCCGCGACCCTCGCCCTGCGCACCCAGCAGGTGGTGGCCTTCGAGTCGGGGCTGACCGAGACGCTGGACCCCTTCGGCGGGTCGTACGCCGTCGAGGCCCTCACCGACGAGCTCGAGACGGAGATCTGGCAGCTGCTCGAGGACATCGAGAAACGGGGTGGTGCCCTGGAGTGCATCGAGTCGGGGTGGTTCGCCCAAGAGCTCTCGGAGGCGGCCTACGCGCACACGCAGCAGGTCGAGAGCGGCGAGCGGGTGGTCGTCGGGGTGAACAAGTTCCCTTCGGCCACCGAGCCGTTGGAGGTGTTCGAGGTGGACCCGACGCTGGAACGGCGGCAGGCCGAGTCGGTCGCCCGGCTGCGCACCACGCGGGACCCGGCCCGGGTGCAGGAGACGCTCGCCGGGCTGCGCCGGGCAGCCGAGACCTCCCAGAACGTCATGCCGGCGACCATCGACGCGGTCAAGGCCTACGCCACCATCGGTGAGATCGTCGACGTGCTGCGGGTCGTGCACGGGGCCTGGCAGCCGTCCGCGACGTTCTGACCGGCACCGTCGGGAACACTGTGACCTCGTGAGAGCCTCCTTCACCCGACAGGTCCTCGAGCGACCCGGCCGCGCGCGGCCCACGGCGCGGCAGGCCACGCAGGACTTCGGCCCGACCTACGCGGTCAACGGCTTCATCGGGATGGTCTTCGCCGCGACGGGGCCGCTGGCGATCATCCTGGCCGTCGGGACCCGCGGGGGTCTCTCCCAGGCCGAGCTGGCGTCGTGGATCTTCGGCTCCTACGCCCTGTCCGGCGTTCTCACCGTCGTCGCCAGCTGGGTCTACCGACAGCCGTTGAGCTTCTTCTGGACGATCCCCGGGACCGTGCTCGTCGGGCCGGCCCTCGGGCACCTGAGCTGGCCGGAGGTCGTCGGCGCGTTCCTGGCGACCGGCCTCCTCATGCTGGTCCTCGGGCCTGACCGGGTGGGTGCGGCGGGTGATGGACCTGCTGCCGATGCCGATCGTGATGGCGATGGTGGCCGCGGTCTTCCTGCGGTTCGGCATCGACCTCGTGCTCGCACCGCTCGACGACCCGGTGGTCGCGGTGCCCATGGTGGTCGTCTTCCTGCGTGCTCAGCGCCCACGTGACCCTGACGCGCCGGGTGCCGCCGATCCTCGGTGCGCTGGTGGTCGGGGCGGTGGCGGTCATGGTGGCCGGCTCCTACGACCCCGCCGCGGGGCCCACGACCTGGCTGGTCCGGCCGGTGTTCACCACGCCGGAGTTCACCTGGCAGGCGATGGTCGAGCTGGTCGTGCCGTTGGCGATCACCGTGATCGTCGTCCAGAACGGGCAGGGGGTGGCTGTGCTGCGTCAGGCCGGCCACGAGCCACCGGTGAACGCGATCACGATCGGCTGCGGCGCGTGGTCGGTGATGAGCGCGATGGTGGGCGCGGTCTCGACCTGCCTGACCGGCCCGACGAACGCACTGCTCACCGCATCGGGTGAGCGCAGCCGGCACTACACCGCCGGCTGTTCTGCGGGCTGCTGGCTGTCGTCTTCGGCGTGTTCGCGCCGCTCTTCACCGGCCTGATGCTGGCGATGCCCGCGGCGTTCATCGCGACGCTGGGCGGTCTGGCGATGCTACGCGCGCTGCAGGGGTCCTTCGTGGCCGCCTTCAGCGGCCGGTTCACGCTGGGGGCGCTGGTCACCTTCCTGGTGACGGTGTCGGACCTGCAGATGCTCAACATCGGGGCGGCGTTCTGGGGCCTGGTCGCCGGCTACGTCGTCTCACGGTTGATGGAGCGGGACGACTTCCACGCCACGCACACGCCCGGCGCGTAGCGACCGTCGCCGTCCTTGCCGCCGGGCCCGCACCGACGTGCAGCTTGCCCACGCGGCCGACCTGCCCCGCTCTGCGTCCCGGGCGCGGAGGACACCTCAGGTGCGGGGGCCTCCAGCGACGTAGAGCACCTGGCCCGAGACGAAGCCGGCGCGGGGGGAGCAGAAGAAGGAGACGGCGTCGGCGACGTCCTCGGGCTCCCCGGGACGACCGACCGGGATGCTGGCGACCCGGGCGGCGCTGAACTCCTCGAAGCTCTGCCCCATCCGCTCGGCGGTGCCCCGGGTCATCTCGGTGACGATGAACCCGGGCGCGACCGAGTTGCACGGTGACCCCGAACTTGCCGAGCTCCATCGCGACGGTCTTGGTGAACCCCTGCAGGCCGGCCTTCGCCGCGGCGTAGTTGGCCTGCCCGCGGTTGCCGAGCGCGGAGGTCGAGGACAGGTTGACGATCCGGCCGTACTTCGCGACGGTCATGTGCTTCTGCGCCTCCCGGGTCATCAGGAAGGTGCCGCGCAGGTGCACGTGCATGACGGTGTCCCAGTCCGCTTGCGACATCTTGAACAGCAGGTTGTCGCGCAGCACGCCAGCGTTGTTGACCAGCACCGTCGGGGGGTCGAGCGTGGCGGCGACGTCGGCGACGCAGGTCTCGACCTGCTGCTCGTCGGCGATGTCGGCTCCGAACGCCGCGGCTCTGCCGCCGGCCGTCCTCGATGCCGGTCACGGTGGCCGCCGCGGAGCTCTCGTCGATGTCGACACAGGCGACCGACATGCCGTCCGCCGCGAGCCGCTGCGCGATCGCGGCACCGATCCCGCGTCCGGCTCCGGTCACGATCGCGATGGTGTTGCTCTCCTGGCTCATGTGCTCTCGTTCTCCGATGTCGTCCACGCCGTGATGTCCTCACGGAGCGCCTTCTTGTCGATCTTGCCGACCTTGGTCGTGCGCAGCGCCTCGACGACCTCGAGCCGTTCGGGCCACTTGTAGCGGGCCACTCCGGCGGTCTCCATCGTCGACCGGACCGACCCGAGGTCGACGGTGCTGCCGGGGCGGGGCACGACGAACAGGCAGACGCGCTCCCCGAGGTCTCGGTCGGGCATCGCCACGGCCGCGGCCTGCTGCACGCCGGGCACCTGGTAGGCGAAGTTCTCGACCTCCTCGGCGGAGATCTTCTCGCCGCCGCGGTTGATCATGTCCTTGTCGCGGCCCTCGACGACGAGGTTCCCGTCCGGCCGACATCGGACGATGTCGCCACTGCGGTACCAGCCGTCGGGGGTGAACGCGCGGCCGTTCTGTTCCTCCGCCTTGTAGTAGCCGCGGGGGGTGTAGGGGCCGCGGGTGAGCAGCGACCCCGGCCGGCCGTCGTCGACCGGGAGGTCCCGGTCGTCGACGACGAGCACCTCGTCGTCGGGGGACATCGGTCGGCCCTGCGTCGTGCAGACCACCTCGTCGGCGATCGTCGAGGCGGGTGTAGTTGAGCAGGCCCTCAGCCATGCCGAACACCTGCTGCAGCCGACAGCCGAGCACCGGGCCCACCTGGCGGGCGATCTCGTCGGCCAGCCTCGCTCCACCGACCTGGAGCACCCGCAGCGACGACAGGTCCCGCTCCCCCGGCTGGTCCCGGTGGTGGTCCATCCAGCGCTGGGCCACGGCAGGGACGACCGCGGTGGCGCTCACGCCTCTCGACCTCGATGGTGCGCAGGGCCAGTCCGGGCTCGGGTGATCCGAGCATGACCACCCGCCCCCCGACCAGGAGAGTGCCGAGGATGCCGGGGCAGGCGAGCGGGAAGTTGTGCCCGGCCGGCAGCGAGACGAGGTACGTCGTGTCCGCGTCGAAGCCGCACACCTCGGCGCTGCGCCGGACGTTGTACTCGTAGTCGTTGTGGGTTCGGGCGATGAGCTTGGGCAGGCCGGTGGTGCCCCCGGAGAGCAGGAAGACCGCGACGTCACCGGCGGCCGGCGGCTCGGCGTCCCACCGCAGTCTCTCCGCCGACGGATCGGTCGCGGGCGCGCACAGCTCGCCGAGCGCGACGGCGGCCGGGTCGACCGACGTCGCCGGCGACCAGCACGTGTGCGAGGCCGGGGGCGTCTGCGGCGAGCTCGAACGCCATCGCCTGGTGGTCGAACCCGCGGAGCGCGTCCGGGACCGCGATCGCGGTGGCCTCGGCGTGCGCGACGAGGTACTGCAGCTCGTTGCGCCGGTGGGCGGGCAACGCCATCACCGGGACCACTCCTGCCCGCAGGCACGCGAGCGTGAGCACCACGAACTCCCACCCGTTCGGGAGCTGGTTGACCAGCCGGTGTCCCCCGCGCACACCGAGGTCGTGCAGGCGCCCTGCTGCCGCGTCGGCGCGGGCGGTCAGGTCCGCGTAGGTCAGCCTCACCTCACCGTCCACGATCGCAACGGCGTCGGGGTTGCGGTCGGCAGCCTCCCAGAGCTGCTCCCCCAGCGACCTCTCCCGCCAGTAGCCCTTCTCGACGTAGGACCGGGCGACCTCGGCCGGCCACGGGACGACGCCCTCGCTGATCGGTGTCGGCTCCGGCACGGGCATCCTCCTGGTAGCGCTCACGCGGGCACGCCGACCAGGTCGGCGCGACCGGACAGGACGAGGGTGGTGGCGCGGTCCCGGTCGGCTCCGGGCTCCACGAGCATGGTGGTGACCCGGTGCACGAGGCGCAGCTCCTCGGCCACCAGGACGCGGGTGAACGCGCTGCCACCGTGCACGGCGACGAAGGCGGGACCTGCCCCGAGTCCGGCCGACGCGGCGTCGACCGTGGCCCCCACGTCGGCCTCCTCCTCGGGGGCGGTGACCAGCAGACCCCAGGGGCGTGCCTCCGGTGCGGGGCTCCTCACTCGCCAGCACGATCCCCGTGGTCTTCTCACCACTCGGTGCGTCGGCGACGCTCGCACGGGTCAGGTCGGCGTCCAGGGACAGCAGCCGACCCGGAACCTCCCGAGCCGCCGAGGTCCACCGGGGTCTCCAGCGGCTCGGCGCCATGGGTATCGGTCCAGGCGCGATGTGCGGCGTCGACGAAGTCGGCGTCGCGCCGCCGGAGCTTCTGGTCGCCGATGCTGCGGGTGAGGAAGTGGTAGCCGAACTGCCACGGCTCGAACGCGTCGTGGTACCGGCCGAAGTTCTCCCACCAGGACAGGCTGGGACGTGCAGAGTCCTGGATCTTCTCGACCGAAGGGCGTGCCTCGGACTCGTAGAGGCGCAACGCCTCCGCCAGGTCGTCGGGGCTGCGGTCGAGCGCGGCGGACAGCGCGATCGCGTCCTCCATCGCCATCTTCGTGCCCGACCCGACCGAGAAGTGCGCGGTGTGGGCGGCGTCGCCGAGGAGCGCCACGTTGCCGTGCGACCAGCGGGCGGTACGGCGGGTCCGGAAGTTGGACCACCGGGAGCTGTTGGTCAGCAGCGGCTGTCCGTCGATCTGCTCGGCGAACAGCTTCTCCAGGTAGTCCTTGGTCTTCTCGTCGCTCGGTCCGGGCGGCTGGTTGACGTCGAACTCGTCCAGCCCGGCTGCCCGCCAGGTGGGTTCGTCGGTCTCCACGATGAACGTCCCGATGCCGTCCCCGATCGGATAGCCGTGGACGGCGAAGACCCCGTGCTCGCTGCGCTGGTGGATGAAGGTGAGTCCCTCGAACGGGTAGCTCGTCCCGAACCAGATGAACTTCGCGGTGGCCACCTCGAACGACGGCCGCAGCTGCTCGGCGAGGTGCTCCCGGAAGCGGGAGCCGGCTCCGTCGCCGGCCACGACGAGGTCGTACCCGTCGTGGCCGAAGGTCGTCGGGTCCACCTCGGTCTGGTACTCCAGCCGCACCCCGGCCTCGCGTGCGCGGTCCTGGAGCAGGGCGAGGAGGGTCTGGCGACGGATGGCCGCCATCCCGTTCCCGGCACACCGGAGTCGCTCCCCCTTGAGGCGGACCTCGATGGTGTCCCAGTGCACGCCGTGCTCCCGCAGGGCCGTCCGGACGACGGGGTCGGCGGCATGGATGCCCGCGAGGGTGGCGTCGGAGAAGACGACACCGAAGCCGAACGTGTCGTCGGGGCGGTTCCGGTCGAAGACGACGACCTCGCGGGACGGGTCCGCGGTCTTGGCCAGGGTGGCGAAGAAGAGACCACCCGGGCCGGCGCCGATGCAGGCGACCCGGTTGACGGCACTCACGCGAGGCTTACGCGGGGGCGAGCCGGGCGCGGCCCTCGTCGGTGATCACGCGGTCCTCGTTCTCGGTGGTGAGCAGCTTCGGCTCGCGGGTGTAGAGCTTGGCCAGCGCGGCCCGCTCCAGCCCCACCTCACGGGCGGCCTGGTGCACCTCGAGCTTGTGCATCCTCCCGCCGGGCGCCTCGGCTACCCGTCGCAGCAGCGCCACGGCCGGGTCCTCGGCAGGCAGCTGACCGGCGTCCCCGGACGGCCGCGGCTCGAGCAGGCCCTCCAGCTGGGCGATGATGCCGCGTAGGGCACTGCGCAGGACCTTGATGTCGGAGTCGGGGTCCGGGGCCCCGCCGGACCCCTGCCAGGTGCGCTTGGGGTGGCGGCGAACGTACTCCTGCTCCAGCTCCAGCATCCGGGCCGTGTGGGTCGCGAACTGCTCCGCGGTGCCGTGCAGGAACACCCAGTTGCGCGTGTCGTGCGCGTGCTTGCCCTGCTGCTCGAGCTCCTCGTCGCTGAGCTCTGTCGCGGGCCGGCCGATTCCGTCGGCAGTGGTCATCGCTGCTCTCCTAGGTCGATGCGTCGAAGTGTGCTCCGGTAGTGGGCGGCGGCATCGCGGTACTCCCGCACCGCGAAGTCGATCCACTGCTTCTGCTCGCCGGGGTCGACGGGCCGGATCCGTGCGGGTACGCCGAGCGCCATGCTCGACTCGGGAATCTCGGTGTCCTCGGTGACCAGGGCGTTGGCACCGACGACGCTGCCTCGTCGGACCACGACGCGGTTCAGGACCACCGACCCCGAGCCGACCAGGCAGCGCTCCTCGACCGTGCAACCCTCCATGTGGACGTTGTGACCGATGACGCAGTCCTCACCGACGAGGGTCGGCCACTGCTCGGTCGTGTGCAGGACGGTGCCGTCCTGCACGGAGGTGCCGCTGCCCACCACGATGCGGCCGAAGTCGGCTCGGAGCACCGCCCCGGGCCAGACCGAGACGTGGGCGCCGAGGGACACCGCGCCGATCACGACGGCGTCGGGGTGGACGTAGGCCTCGGGGTGGATGTCAGGGACGAGGTCGTCGAGCGCGTAGACCGGCATCGGCTCAGCCCTTCCCGTCGGCAGAGGCGGCAGCCGGGGCGAGGCCGGCGTACACGGCCATCGCGTTGCCGCCCAGCACGGCGGTGACCGTCTCGTCGGGGAGGCCGAGGCCGGCGACGGCCCGGGCGTTCTGGGCGGTGCCCGGGACACCGGGCCAGTCGGTGCCGAAGATCCAGCGTCGGGCGAGCCGGCCGAGGTCGAACTTCGAGTAGTACTCCGGGAGCCGCTTGGGTGGCAGCCCGGAGAGCTCGATCCAGACGTTGTCGTTGCTCAGAGCCAGGAAGGCGGCGGCGTCGTACCACCAGCCCCGTCCGCCGTGGGCGAGCACCACGTCCAGGGTGGGGAAGTCACGCACGACCGGGATCAGCAGCTCGGGGTCGGCAAGCTCGTTCATCGCGCCCGGGAAGCTGCTCGTCCCGCAGTGCACGACCAGCGGTACCTTGCGCTCGGCAAGCACCTGGTAGGCCGGGTAGAGGGCGCGGTCGTCGCACCGGAAGCCGCCGTGCACCGGGTGCAGCTTCAGCGCCGCCGCCCCGAGGTCGAGCTGGCGCTTCACCTCGTCCGCGATCGGGAAGTGCAGGTGCGGGTTGACGTTGGCCACCGGGCGGAACCGGCGGGGGTTGTGCTCCACGATCGGCAGCAGGTCGTCGAAGACCTGCATGCCGGTGGCCTTGGGGCTGTACTCGCAGAAGAGCAGCGCGACGTCGACGCCCTGCTCCTCGAACAGCGCGTCCAGACGGTCCGGCCGCGGGACACCGTCGGGGCCCCAGACGTCCTCGAGCAGCCCCGGGGGGCCGAAGTCCCGGGCCCAGTCCAGCCAGGCCGGTCTGAGCGTGTCCAGCACCGGCACGTGGACGTGCGCGTCGACGAGAAGGTTTCCGTCCAGCACCGCAGGCGTCCTCAGCGCTCGGAGACGAGGGGCGTGTCGACGCCGACCGCTCCGACCTTGTGCGACCCGCCCGGAGCGCCGAGCGGGTCGTCCCTGCCGGGGAGCGGCTCGACGAAGAACCGCCGGTTGTCCTCGATGAAGTCCTTGTCCTCCTCCGCCACGCGGCGGTCCTGGCTGATCGCCTCGACCGGGCAGACCGGTTCGCAGGCACCGCAGTCGATGCACTCCTTGGGGTTGATGTAGAGCTTGCGGTCACCTTCGTAGATGCAGTCGACCGGGCACTCCTCGGTGCACGACTTGTCCATCACATCGATGCACGGACTCGCGATGACGTAGGGCATGACGTCTCCTGTGGTTGTTGTTGCCGGTCAGACGGGCGCGGGGACAGCGTGCGGCTGGTCGGTCGAGTGGCCGGGGAACAGCTGGGCGTCCGGGTCGATGTGCACGGCCGCGTTGTTGACGGCGGTGGCCACCTCACCGAACCCGACGGCGATCAGCCGGACCTTGCCGTCGTAGTCGGTGATGTCGCCCGCCGCGTACACACCGGGCAGGTTGGTGCGCATGGCTGAGTCGACCACGAGGTGCCGGTTGTCGTGAAGGTCGAGCCCCCACTCCCGCAGCGGCCCGAGGTTCGCCGTGAAGCCGAGTGCGGCGACGACCCGCTGGCAGGGGACGCTCTGCGGCTGCTGGTCCTTGAGCGTGATCGATCGCCTTCTCCAGCTGGTCGCCTCCCTCCATGCCGGTGACCTGGGCATTGGTGATGATCTCCACCGACGTCTCCCGCACCTGCGCGACGCTGGCTGCGTGCGCCCGGAAGGCCTCGCGGCGGTGCACGAGGGTGACGTGCGCCGCGATCGGCTCGAGCATCAGGGCCCAGTCGATCGCGCTGTCGCCTCCCCCGACGATCACGACCTCCTTGCCCGCGTAGTCCGCAGCGCTCGGCACGAAGTAGTCGAGACCGCGGCCCAGGAAGTCCTCGCCGGCCGGGAGCGGCCGGGGGGTGAACGTGCCGATCCCGCCGGTGATCACCACGGCCGCGCAGTGCACCTCGGTGCCGGTGCTCGTCCGGATCACGAGGTCGTCGGGCGACGTCTCTCGGGTGACCCGCTCGAGCAGCTGCGCCTCCTGCCCGAGCAGGTACACCGGCTCCTGCTGGGCGGCCTGCGCGACCAGCCCGCTGATCAGGTCGCGCCCGGAGACGGCGGGGAAGCCGGCGATGTCGTAGATCTGCTTCTCGGGGTACATCGCGGTCACCTGACCGCCGACCTGGCTCAGCGAGTCCACGACGGCCGTGCGCAGTCCGCGCACCCCGGCGTAGTAGGCACCGAACAGCCCCACCGGGCCGGCGCCCACGATCAGGATGTCCACCTCGACCCTGCTCATGACTTGACCTCCACGGAAGCCTCACCGGCCGTGTCGGAGACGATCCCTGCGGGTGGGTGCTCCTCCAGGAGCTCCCGGACCTTGAACCGTTGCAGCTTGCCCGTGGCGGTCTTCGGCAGCTCCTCCACGAAGATCACCGAGCGGGGACGCTTGAACGCGGCCAGCCCGTCACGGCACCAGGCCACGAGCTCGTCCTGGGAGGTTCCCTTCTGCACCACCACGACCGCGATCGGCTTGTCCAGGCCGTTCTCGTCGGGTACGCCGACCACCGCTGCCTGCTGGACGGCAGGATGCTCGAGCAGCCGGCTCTCGACCTCGGCCGGTGAGACCCAGATCCCGCCGGCCTTGAGCATGTCGGTGTTGCGCCCGAGGCAGGTGTAGAACCCGTCCTCGGACTGCACGTAGGTGTCACCCGTGCTCAGCCAGTCACCCTTGAACACCTGGCGGGTGGCCTCGGTCCGCCGCCAGTAGCCCAGCGCGATCGACTCGCCGCGCACGTGCAGGGCACCGGGCTGACCGGGTGGCGCAGGGTTGCCGTCCTCGTCGCGCACCTCGACGTCGTAGCCGGGGACCGCTCGCCCGGTGGTGCCGGGGTGGATGTCGTCGGGCCGGTTGGAGAGGAAGATGTGCAGGGCCTCGGTGGAGCCGATGCCGTCGAGGATCTCGACCCCGAAGCGCGTGGTGAACCGCTCCTGCAGCGGGGCCGGCAGCGGCTCACCCGCCGACGTCGCGAGCCGCACGGACGCGAACGTGTCGTCGGGGATGTCGCTGGCCAGGAGTGCGGCGTAGAAGGTGGGAACGCCGAAGAACAGCGTGGGGCGTTCGCTCTGCACGCGCTCGCGTACCACCTCCGGGGTCGGCCGCCGCGGCTCCAGGACGGTGGTCGCACCCACCGAGAGCGGGAAGAACATCGAGTTGCCGATGCCGTAGGCGAAGAACAGCTTGGCGACGGAGAAGCAGGAGTCGTCGGGGGTGATCCCGAGCACCTGCTTGCCGTAGGTCTCGCAGACGTGCCGGATGTTGGCGTGCCTGTGCATGGCGGCCTTGGGGGTGCCCGTGGTGCCCGAGGTGTAGAGCCACAGGGCCCAGGCGTCCTCGTCGGTGGGGACGGTGGCATGGTGCTCAGCCGGCGCATCCACGGCCAGCGCGTGGAACTCGTCCCACGTGTAGGTCGCGGTCCGGTCGGGCACGTCGAGCCCGCCCGGACCGTGCAGCACCGCGAACTCGACGTCAGGTGCGGCTGCCACGGCCTGGCTGACCGCGTCGGCGTACTCGTGGGTGGCCACCACCAACCGGGCACCGGAGTCCGCGAGGACCTTGCCGAGCTCGGCCCCGTTGAGCATGGTCGACACCGGCACCGCGACGACCCCGGCGCGGAACGCACCGAGGATGCCGGCCAGCATCTCCACGTCGTCGGAGGTCACGAACATCACCCGGTCGTCTCGGCGCAGCCCGAGCCGTCGGTAGGCGGCGGCCACCTCACCGCTGAGGCCATCCAGCTCGCCGTAGGTCAGCGTCCGCGACCCGCGGACGGCGACCCGGTCGCCGTCCCCGGCCTCGGTGTGATGCCCGACGAGGTAGGTGAACGCGTTGAACTGCTCACCCATGACCGATCAGACCCGGGTCATGTTGTAGTCGCCGCGCTGGCCGGAGCCGTACCGGCGCAGGGCACCGTCGGGACCGGAGGCGTTGGGCCGGTAGAAGATCCAGTTCTGCCAGGCGGTGAGCCGGCCGAAGATCTTGGTCTCCAGGGTCTCCGGACCCACGAAACGGTGGTTGGCCTCCATGCCCGTCAGCGAGTCCGGTGACAGCGATGCCCGCTCCTCGAGGACGATGCGCAGCTCCTCCTCGAAGTCGATGTCGTCGAGCGCCATCGTGACCAGGCCTGCGTCGTCGGCGGCTCGTGCGTCGAGCCGTTCACCGAGCAGCCCCCGCACGCGGGCAAGGTCCTCGTCGCGGCCCCAGAACCGCGACGCGATCCGGGTGAGCCCGTTCCCCATCGGGAACGGACCGTCGTTGGACTCGGTGGGCACGACCACCGCCGGGTCCGCATCGGGATCGACGTCCTCGTAGACACCTTCGAGCATGTACTGACGGTCCGCCGCCAGAGCCAGCTCGAGCAGGAGCCCGGCGAAGCAGCTGCCCGGTTCGATCACGGCGATCAGGCTGCGGCTGGTGACGTCCAGACGCTTCATCGTGCGCTTGTAGTAGTGCACGACCTCGTTGACGAACCAGTCGTCGGCCAGGTCGCGGAGCTGTTGGTCGTAGGCGAGCACCTGGTCGACGTCACCGCTGGTGCGGAGCACCCAGGTGCCGAGCTCGGTCTCGTTGGTCCGCAGCCGCAGGATCAGGTCGTCGAGCTCGCGGGTGACCGCCATCGGCCAGTAGTCCGCCCCCTGCTCGAGGACCGCGGCCGCGTCAGCCGGCGGCGGGTCGCTGGGCGCGTGGACGGTGATCTCGACGCGTCGCGTCTCATGGTCGAGCCGTGCCTTGACGTGGGGGTAGGCGATCTCGTCCTCGCCCTGGGTGCGGTCGAGAGGGGTGAGCGTGACCCCCTGCCCGCCGGAGCGGGAGGAGCCGGAGGCCGCCTCGTGGGCACGGCGGGAGATCTCCTCGGCGAAGCTCGCCCGCGGGGCGGTGCCGTCGATCAGGCCCCACTCGACCGCGGTTGCGCCGCGGTAGCCCTCGGACTTGGTCGCGAAGAGGTCGGCACGGTCCTTGCGCACCATGCGCTTGTCGACCACACGGGTCAGGCCGCCGGTGCCCGGCAGCACCCCGAGCAGCGGGACCTCGGGCAGCGAGACCGTGGAGGAGCCGTCGTCGATCAACACGATCTGGTCGCAGGCGAGTGCGAGCTCGTAGCCGCCACCGGCCGCGGTGCCGTTCAGCGCCGCAATCCAGGTCTGGCCCGAGTGCTCGGTGGCGTCCTCGATGCCGTTGCGGGTCTCGTTGGTGAACTTGCAGAAGTTCACCTTCCACGCGTGCGACGACTGGCCGAGCATTCGGATGTTGGCGCCGGCGCAGAACATCCGCTCCAGACCGCCGGTCATCACGACCGCCTTGACCTCCGGGTGCTCGAAGCGGAGCCGCTGGACCGCGTCGTAGAGCTCGATGTCCACGCCGAGGTCGTAGGAGTTCATCTTCAGCTGGTAGCCGGGCACGAGGCCACCGTCCTCGTCCACCGCCAGAGTGACCGTGGCGACCTCGCCGTCGACCTCCAGCTTCCAGTGGCGGTAGCGGTCCGGCGCGGTGTCGAAGTCGACCTCGGGGACGGCGGCGCTCGGGGCGTCCTGCTCGACGGGCTGGCTGGCGGTGGCGGTCATGAAGCACCTTCCTGAGGTTCGGGGCTCAACGTGAGACACGCTGCACCTCAATACTCCACTAACTTTTCGCAATCCGTCAAGAGTTTGTCGCATAAACTCTGCGGCGCTCCTCCGAGTGCCGCGGGGAGGTGGGTGCGACAATGCAGGCGCCCGAGATCCGCCATGACGAGGAGTCAGCCCGCGTGCCGACGCCCCCCGAGACCACCGCCGTACCCGCCCCGTCGCCCATCCGGTCGTCGCGGCGCCGAGACGTCGGCTCGGGCAGCGCCCGCTCCCTCCTGCTGACCGTGCTCGGTGAGTTCGTCGGCCCGCGCGACGAGCGGGTATGGACTGCCACGCTGGTCGAGGCCCTCGGCGCACTCGGGGTCGAGGAGAAGGCCGCCCGGCAGGCGTTGACCCGCACCGCGAGCGAAGGCCTCCTCACCTCCAGCCGGCACGGACGGCGCGTCCTGTGGGACCTGACCCCCGCCGGGGCGGAGCTGCTCACGGCCGGGGCCGAGCGGATCTACGGACACATGCGGGGCCACCGGGCCTGGGACGGCCGGTGGCTGGTGCTCACGGTGGCCATCCCGGAGACCCAGCGACAGCTGCGGCACCGGCTCCGGACTCGGCTCACCTGGCTGGGGCTGGGCTCCCCCACGTCCGGCCTCTGGGTGACCCCGGACGACAGCAAGGAGCCGGAGGTGCACGCCGTCATCCGCGACCTGGGCCTGGACCGGCAGTCGTTCGCGTGGACGGGGCCGGCCACCGGCATCGGCGACGAGAGCCAGTTGATCCAGCAGGCCTGGGACCTCGACGAGGTCGAGGGGCGCTACCTGGACTTCCTGGCGAACTTCGAGGACCTGCGCGCGGAGTCGCCCCGGGAGGCGTTCGTGGCGCAGGTGCGGATGCTCCAGGAGTGGCGCCGGTTCCCCTTCCTGGACCCCGACCTGCCCAGCGAGCTGCTCGACCACGACTGGCCGGGCACCCGCGCGGCGGCGGTCTTCCACGACCGTCACGCCCGCTGGCATCGACAGGCTCAGGCCGAGTGGGACAGGATGGACCGCGCCGGTGGCCCGAAGCCTTGAGCGCAGGTCCGCCGGGGCGAGCGGCGGCGCCGGGCCGCTGCCGCACGAGGGAGGCGTTTCCATGGAGCTGAGCTGGGTCAAGGACGACCGCCCCGTCTGGGACGACGAGAAGCAGCGTGTCATCGGTGGTGCCCCGCCGGGATCCCTCGACCTGCACCACGAACCCGGCTCCGACCTGCCCGGCGACTGGTGGTCGGCTCGCGACCCCGAAGGCAACGCGCTGGGCTTCGGGTGGCTCGACTCGACCTGGGGTGGTGACGCGGAGGTGCTCCTCGCCGTCGACCCCTCGAGCCAGGGCCAGGGGGTGGGTACCTTCATCCTCGAGCACATCGAGCGCGAGGCCGCGCGCAAGGGCATCAACTACGTCTACAACACCGTGCGCAGCACACACCCCGAGCGGGACTCGGTCCACGACTGGCTCGCGGTCCGCGGCTACCGGGGAGCCAGCGACGACACCGCGCTGCGCAAGCGGGTCCGCGACGAGGACGAGGCGCCCACACCTGCCCGGGCGCCTGCCGGGAGCGGCACGACACCGCTGTCGGCGCGCCCACCCGGGCACGAGGAGACCGGTGGCTACGTGAACATCGAGGACCACCAGTACTGACCGCGCAGGGACACCGCCCGACACCTCGCAGAGTCACGCAGCATCACGAAGGCCCGGCCGGAACCCGGAGAGGGTGCCGGCCGGGCCTCCGTTCGTGAGCGCGGGTGGGGCCGGCTCAGGCGAGCCCCTCCTCCGCGAGGTGGACGTAGTCGAACTCCACCGGCTGGTCGTTGATGCCGGTCGAGGGAGGGGCGATCCAGCCTGCGAACTTGCCGTACTCGTACTCGGGCACCATCAGGTCGGCCACTGCCTGGCGGTCCTCGGCCGAGGGCAGCCAGTCGTCCTTGCGTGCCTCCCAGGTCTCGTCGTCGAGGACGTCGCCCTCGGGACTGACGTGGTGGTTGGCGTAGACGCCGACCCGGCGGTTGAAGCCCTCGTGAGGCAGGAACAGCCGCTCCTCGAGCCCGGCGTCCTCGAGTGCCTGGTTCCAGCGTCGGACGCCGTTCGCGCAGTCCGCGACGTACTCGTCGCGCAGGTCGAGGTTGAGCGCGCTGAGCATCGGCACGGTCTTCTGGACGATCTTGCCGTCCTCGATGTAGTTCATCTCCCGGGTGTCGTCGAGGAGCACGTGGTCGTCCTTGCGCCTCGTCTCCTGCCAGCGGCCCTTGAGCCCGGAGCTGTAGTAGTTGCCCGCGTTGGTCGACTGCTCGGACCCGAACAGGTCCATCGACACCGAGTACTGGAAGTTGAGGTACTTCTGGATGACCGACAGCGGGATGCCGCCGTGCTCGAAGACGTCGCCGGTGCCGTGCTCCTTCATCAGCTCGGCGGTCCGCTCGACGATCCGCTGCACGCCGGTCGTGCCGACGAACATGTGGTGCGCCTCCTCCTTGAGCATGAACTCGCAGGTCCGCGCCAGCGGGTCGAACGCCGACTCCTTCAGGGTGCCGAGCTGGTACTTGCCGTCCCGGTCGGTGAAGTAGGTGAACATGAAGAACTGCAGCCAGTCGGTGGTCTCCTCGTTGAACGCACCGAGGATCCGGGGGCTGTCGAGGTCGCCGGAGTTGCGCTTGAGCAGCTGCTCGGCCTCCTCGCGACCCTCGCGGCCGAAGTAGGCGTGCAGGAGGTAGACCATCGCCCAGAGGTGACGGCCCTCCTCGACGTTGACCTGGAACAGGTTGCGCAGGTCGTAGATGCTCGGGGCGGTGTTGCCGAGGATCCGCTGCTGCTCGACCGAGGCCGGCTCGGTGTCGCCCTGGACGACGATCAACCGCATCAGGTCGGCCCGGTGCTCACCGGGGACCTCCTGCCACGCCGGCTCGCCGAGATGCTTGCCGAAGCTGACCGTGCGGTCGGGGTCCTGCTCGGCGAGGAAGATGCCCCAGCGGTACTCCTCCATCGGCACGTGGTCGAAGTGCGCCCAGCCGTCCCGGCCGACCGCGACGGCGGTGCGCAGGTAGACGTCCTTGGTCGGCAGCGCCGGCCCGAGAGTCTTCCACCAGTCGATGAACTTCGGCTGCCAACCCTCCAGGGCTCGCTGGAGGCGCCGGTCGCTGGCCAGGTCTACGTTGTTCGGGATCCGCTCGGAGTAGTCGATCTGGCTGAGCGGCCCGGTGGGGGTGGGCGCGGGGCCCGTGCGTGCGTCGGTGGACATCGCGTGTCTCCTGCTTGTCTGGAGTAGATGCTCTCTCAGTAAGTTCTACACTTGATTTGCGATCTTGCCAAGGGTTTGTCGACTGTTTTGGTCACTCGGCGTCGTCAGCCGCGCGTGAGGGCCTCGAGCATGGCCGGGCCGGCCTGGACGGCGGTGCGCTGCATGTGGTGGTAGACCGCCCGGAGACCGCCCTCCTCCTCGCCGCCGCCGGCGCGTCCGGGGCCACCGTGCACCAGCTGCGGCATCGGGATGCCGTGGCCGGTGGACTCGCCGGCGTCGTCGCGGTCGAGCACGAGGAAGCGGCCGTGCAGCGCCGCAGTGCCCAGTACGACGTCACGGGCGAACGAGGGGTCGTGGGTGACCACCGACCCGACCAGGGACCCACGGCCCCGGCCGACCAGCTCGATCAGCTGCTCGGTGCCGTCGTAGGGCAGCAGCGTGCTGACCGGCCCGAACGCCTCCACCTCGTGCGGCGCGCTCGCCGAGGCGTCGGCGCGCAGCAGCAGCGGGCTCAGGAACGCGCCACGGTCCGCGTCCGCGCCGACCACGTCGACCTTCTCCGGGTCGCCGTGGACCAGGCTGCCCTCGGCGAGGAGCGCCGACACCGCCCGCCGCACGTCGTCGCGCTGGTCGAGGCTCACGAGCGCGCCCATGGTCACGTTCTCGGCACCCGGGGCGCCGACCACGACCGCGGACAGGCGCGCCCCGACTGCCTCGGCCACCTCGTCGGCCAGGTTGCGGGGCACGAAGGCGCGCCGGATGGCGGTGCACTTCTGCCCGGCCTTGGTGGTCATCTCGGTGACCAGCGCGTCCACGAAGAGGTCGAACTCCGGGGCGCCCGCCACCGCATCCGGGCCGAGCACGGAGCAGTTCAGCGAGTCGGCCTCGGCGTTGAAGCGCACCGAGCGCTCGGTCACCGCGGCGTGCCCACGGAGCGTGGCGGCGGTCCTGGCGGAGCCGGTGAAGCCCACCAGGTCCTGACCGCCGAGGAGGTCGAGCACGCCCGGGATGGAGCCGCTGACGAGCTGCAGCGCGCCCTCGGGGAGCACGCCGGCCTCCTCGATGATGCGAACCGCGTGCTCGGCGACGTACGCGGTCTGGGTCGCGGGCTTCACGATCGTCGGGACACCGGCCAGCAGCGCGGGGGCGAGCTTCTCGAGCATCCCCCATACCGGGAAGTTGAAGGCGTTGATCTGCAGAGCGACCCCCTGCCGGGAGCTGAGGATGTGCTGGCCGAGGAAGGTTCCCTCCTTGCCGAGCGGCTCGGCCGGTCCCTCGACGACCACCGTGCCGGCGGGCAGCCCCTTGCGGCCGAGGCTCGAGTAGACCAGCGCGGTGCCGAAGCCGCCGTCCACGTCGACCTTCGCGTCGCCCCGCGTCGCGCCCGCGCGCGCGGAGAGGTCGTAGAGCTCCTGCTTGCGCTCGGAGACCGCGACCGCAAGAGCCTTGAGCGTCGCCGCGCGTTCTGCGAAATCGAGTGCGCGCAGGGCCGGGCCGCCGACCTTGCGTGCGTGCGCGACGGCTGAGGCGAGGTCGAGACCCTCGCTCGTCACCCGGACGACGGGATCGCCCGTGACCGCGTCGTGCACGGTCGTCCCCTCGCCGCTGCCGGTCGTCCAGGTGCCTGCGATCAGGCTCGGAAGTACCTCGGTCATCGGTGACCCTCCTCGGTCCGTTCATGTTTTCCCCGACCACTCCTGCGGCCGAGGTCGCGGCACCCCGTCGGTGACGGGGACGTGTGCGGCGACACAGTCAGCGCAGACCGCCGGTGGCGTCGACCACGGTCCCGGTGACCCATGCGGCGTCACTCGAGCAGAGCATCATCACGGCGCCCGCGACGTCCTCGGGGGTGCCGAGACGGCGCATCGCGTTCGAGCCGGCCATCGCCTCGATCGCGCGGGGCGAGGTCACCTCGCGGAAGTACGGGGTGTCGGTCGCACCCGGGCGGACCGCGTTGACCGTGACCCGGCGAGCGGCGAGCTCCTTGGCGGCGACCCGTGTGGCGGCCTCGAGACCGGACTTGGCCGCCGCGTACGTCGCCTGGCGTGCGGGGGCGACGTCTGCCGAGGCGCTGGAGACCATCACGACCCGGCCGCCGTCGACGACGCGACGGGCGGCCTCGCGGAGGACGAGCAGCGCTGAGCGGAGGTTCAGGGCCAGCGACCCGTCGATGCCCTCGAGGGTGAGGTCGACGAGCTTGGGGAAGTCCCATCCCCCGACACAGTTCACGACCACGGAGAGCCCGCCGAGCGACTCCGCCGCGTCGAAGGCGGCGAGGACCCCGTCCTCGGTGGTGGCGTCCACCCGGAGCATCTCGACCTTGCTGCCGGCGGCGACCAGCTCCTCACGCAGCGCCTCGGCGCGCTCGCGGTGACCGTGGTAGGACACGGCCACGTCGTGGGTCGGCGACAGCCGGCGGCTGACCGCCGAGCCGATCCCGCCGCTCCCCCCGAGCACCAGTGCGACTGGACGGGACATGGGCACCTCACCTGATGTGGACAACCGAGACGCCCATCAGACTACATTCAGGTCGAGATTCGCAACAGTCGTGTCACAGGTCAGACTCGTGACCATGACAACACCCTCAGCGACACCCTCAGCCCACGCCCAGCAGAGCGTGGGCACGGCTCGCATCCTTGCGGAACTCGACGACCGTGCTCTCGTGGACGATCTGTCCCTTGGTCATCACCACGACCCTGTCCGCGACGTCGAACGCCAGGCGCAGGTCCTGCTCGACGATGAGGATCGCGAGGCCGGTCTGCGCGAGGTCCATGAGGATCGTGCCGACCTGCTCCACCACCGTCGGCGCGAGCCCGTCCGAGGGCTCGTCCAGCAGCATGATCCGCGGGGAGCAGAGCAGTGCCCGTCCGATCGCCAGCATCTGCTGCTCACCGCCGGAGAGCTGCGAGCCGAGGTTCGACCGGCGTTCGGCGAGCCGGGGCATCAGCTCGTAGACGCGGTCCACCGGCCACTCCCCCGCCTTGCGGGCGGCGATCGCCAGGTTCTCCTCGACCGTGAGGGGGGCGAAGACCCGACGCCCCTGGGGCACGATGGCGACGCCGCTGCGGGAGACCACGTGTGGCGCCTTGCCGGTGACGTCGTGCCCGTCGACGTGGACGGAGCCCGACGTCGGCCTGACCATCCCCATGATGGTCTCCATGCACGTGGTCTTGCCCACGCCGTTGCGCCCGAGCAGGGTGACCGCCTCGCCCGCCCCCACCGACAGGGAGACCCCGTCGAGCACGCGGCTCCCGGCATAACCCGCGACGAGATCCTTGACTTCCAACAGCGCACTCATGAAGTTCCTCCGAACAACGGCTCCGCGGACCGGGGCTTGCCGAGATAGGCCTCCTTGACGGCCGCGTCGGCCCGCACCTCGTCAGGGGTGCCGTCAGCGATCAGTCGTCCGGCGGCGAGCACGCTCACCCGGTCGGCGAGGCGGAACACCACATCGAGGTCGTGCTCGACGACCACGGTCGTGATCTCCGACGGCAACGACTCGACGAGCTCGGAGAAGCGCTGCGTCTCGGCCGCGGACATGCCGGCCGTGGGCTCGTCGAAGAGAACGATGCGGGGGTCGCAGGCGAGCACCATCCCCACCTCGAGCTGACGGCGCTCGCCGTGCGACAGCGCCCCACACAGGGAGCTGCGCCGGTCGACGAGACCGACGGACTCGAGATGGCCCATCGCCTGGTCGGTGATCACACGGTCGGCCCGGGGCATCGGCCACGGACGCTTCGGGCGTCCGTGGGCACGCTCGACGGCCAGCCGCGCGTTGTCCAGGACGCTGATGCCCAGGAACAGGCTGGAGTGCTGGAACGTGCGCACCAGACCCACCCGGGCACGTCCGGCCTCGTTGAGGCTGCTGATGTCCCTGCCCCCGAAGATGACCTTGCCCTCCGTGGCCCGGACCGCCCCCGCCACGACCGAGAACAGGCTGGACTTGCCTGCGCCGTTGGGGCCGATGAGCGCATGGCGGGCTCCGTCGCGGACCGTCAGGTCGACGTGGTCGACGGCCGTCAGGGCGCCGTACCTCAGGGTCAGCCCCTCGAGGCGCAGGATCGGCTCCGGGCCGGTCACGGGCTCGCCTTTCGGTCCGGGCGCAATTTCTTCCAACGGGCACCCGCGATTCCCCGCGGCAGCGTGTACACCGCGACCACGAACAGCAGGCCGAGCATGAGTGCTCCCCTTCCGTCGACGTACGCCGAGAGCCAGTCACGGACCAGGATCACGACGAAGGCGCCGATCACGGGCCCCCAGAGCGTCCCGGCGCCACCGAGCACGACGCTCAGCAGCGCGAACGCGGCGACGTCGAAGCCGAGGTCCCCGGGCGAGAAGAACCGGGTCTGCGCGACCCAGGCGGTCCCCGCCGCACCGGCGAGACCACCCGCGATCGTGTAAGCGGCCAGCTTGACCAGGTAGGTCTGCTGCCCCAGCGCGTGCAGCCGCTTCTCGCCGTCGCGCACGCCACGCATCGAGCGGCCCAGGGGCGACTTGACCACCAGCGTGGCCACGGTCATTCCTCCCACGAAGACCACCAGGACCCACCAGTAGACGAAACCGGCGAGCTGGAGCGGCTCGCCCCCCGGCAGGATGGTGATCGGGGGGATGCCGGCCATGCCGTTGGAGGCGCCCACGAGCTCGAACGAGTCGGCGAACCGGTGGACCAGCTCCCCGATGGCGAGCGTCACCATCAGGAACACGATGCCCGACGTACGCACCGCCACCGCACCGGTGATCAGCGCCAGGAGAGCGGCCGCGGCACTGCCGACCAGGACCTGGACCAACGCGCTGCTGTTCAGGTGGATGCCGACGAGACCGGCGGTGTACGCCCCGGTCCCGAAGTAGGCCACCTGCCCCAGCGTCGGCATCCCGGTCACGCCGGTGAGCAGGTCGACACTGACCACGAGCAACGCGAAGGCGAGGATGCGACCGGCGAGGCCGATCGGGTACGGCGCCAGGAACAGGGGCAGCGCCGCCAGCAGCAACAGCCCCAGGCCGATCGCGACCCGGGACACCACGACCGGCCGGGGCCAGCGGCGGTAGCCCCCACCCGAGCTGCTCGGACGCTCCGACTCGATCGTCGCCGAGGGGCGCGACTGCGCCTCGCCCTGCGTCATCAGTGGGCTCCCGTCTTGGCCGGCAACAGCCCTCGTGGACGTGTGAGCAGGACGACCGCCATCGCGGCGAAGAGCAGGAACGACGCGTAGTCCGAGGCCAGGGAGACACCGAGCGTCTGCACCTGCCCCACCAGCAGCGCACCCACGAGTGCCCCCCGGAGCGAGCCGAGGCCGCCGACGACCACCACCACCAGCGCGAGCAGGAGGATGGTGTCGTCGAGGCCGGGCTGCGCGCCGAGGATCGGGGCGGCGAGCAGACCGCCGACCGCGGCGAGCGCCGCCCCCGCGCCGAACACGCCGCCCAGGACGAGGTTGGTCCGCACCCCGATCGCCTCGACCATCGCCCGGTCCGCCACGGTCGCCCGGACCATCGCTCCCACCCGGGTGCGTTCCAGGACCACATAGAGGACGAGCGCGATGACGGCGCTGATCCCGATGATCACCAACCGGTACAGCGGGTACGGGCGGCCGAGCACGCTCACCGAGCCGGCGAGAGACGCCGGCGCGCTGACGGACTCGACGTCGGCGCCGAAGATCTCCCGCAGGACGTCGCCCGCGATCAACGCCACACCGAGCGTCAGGAGTGCCTGACGCAGGTGGTCACCGACCGAGGACGTCATCGCGGCGAGCACGGCCCCCGCCACCATCCCGAACGCCGCGGCCGCCAGCACGGCCACCGCGAAGAGCGGGATGGTGGTGTCCCGGTCGAGGAGCGCGACACCGATGTAGGCGCCGGTCAACGACACCGCGCCGTGCGCCAGGTTGAGCACGTCCATGGTGCCGAAGACCAGCGAGAGTCCCACGGCGATGAGGAACAGGACGGCCGCGAGGGCCACCCCGTTCAACATGCTCAGGGAGTTGGCGTCGAGCCAGGCGAGCACGGGTCTTCCTACTGCGCGAGCTCTTCGAGGACCACGTTGGCGGGTCCGCCGTCGGTCTCCTGGACCTCACGCAGGTAGTACGGCTGGTCCGGGTTGTGGTTCTCGTCGAAGCTCCACGTGCCGCGGGGGCTGTCGATGTCGCCCACGTTCGCCAGAGCCTCGGCCACGCCGGCTCCGTCGGTGGACTCCGCGTTCTCGAGCGCCGCGTCGAGGGCCGCGGCCGCGTCGTAGGCCTGGACGGCGTACACGGTCGGCACCTCGTCGTAGGCGGCCTGGTAGGCCTCGACGAACTCGGCGTTCCGGTCGCTCTCCAGCAGGTGGCTGTAGTGCAGGGACGTCTGCACCCCGACCGCCGCGGCACCCTGGGCGTCCAGGACTCCACCCTCGGTCAGGAAGCCCGCACCGTAGAGCTGGGCCTTGTCGCCGATACCGAAGGAGTCGTACTGCTTGACGAAGTTCACGGCCTCTGCGCCTGCGTAGAACACATAGACGGCCCCGGCGCCTGAGGAGCGCACGCGGCTCAGGAACGGCTGCCAGTCGCTCGTGGTGCCGAAGGGCGTGAACCTCTCGCCGGCGATGCTGCCACCTGCCTCGGTGAAGGACTCGCGGAACCCGTCGACCGACTCGTGGCCGGCGGCGTAGTCGGATGCCATGAGGAAGACCTCCTCGTCGCCGAGCTCCTCGGCGACCGCGGCTCCCAGGGCGGCACCGACCTGTCCGTTGGTGAACGAGGTGCGCCAGATGTACGGCGAGGCGTCGTCGGTCAGCTCGTCGGCCCCCGCGTTCGCGATGATCAGCGGCACCTCGGCCTGGACGAAGGTGTCCTTCAGGCCGAGCGCGGTCGCGGAGTTGACGATCCCGACCACGGCGGACACGTCGTTCTGGGTCACCAGCTTGCTGGTGGCAGGCACACCGGTCTGCGGGGTCTCGCCCTCGTCGGCCTTGACGACCTCGATGTCGCGGCCGCCGAGCTGGCCGTCGTTCTCCTCGAGGTAGAGCTCGAAGCCCTGGTTCATGTCCTCGCCGAGTGAGGCGTAGACACCCGACAGGGGCAGGGAGAGGCCGATCTTGACCGGCCCGTCGCTCTCTTCTCCCCCGCCTCCCTCGGAGAGGCTGCCTCCGCCGCAGGCGGCGAGCAGGAGCAACGACGCCGAAGCGAGCGCGGCGGGCGCGAGGCGGCGCGAGCGCCGGCGAAAGGGGGCAGATGAAGCGGACAAAGGTCCTCCAGGTGATGGGCATCACAGAGCAAGAGCAATATCCTACAGTTTTCTTCGATCAGTCAAGCAAATGTAGAATTTCGTGTCCGCGCCGAGACCTGGGGCGGCAAGTCGGCTCCCTTCTGCCCGGCTCCTTCCTGCTACGGCACGTCGTGCAGCCCACGCAGCCGGAGCAGGCTCGCCTGCAGCGTCCGAGGGTGCGGGTCGAGGAACCAGACTCCGGCGTCGTACGGCGTGAAGCCCACCTGCGCCCAGACTGCCTGCATGCGGCGCAGGGCCTCCTCGTGCTCGGCGTCGTCGAGGTCCCGTCGTTCCAGAGGCCCCGGCAGGCAGACCATCACCCGACAGTCCGCCCGGAGCTGGTCCAGGCTCTCCGCCACGAGCAACGCAGCGAGGTTCCGGCGCTGCCAGGCGGGTTCGAGCTCCACGTAGTCCACGACCAGGACCCGCTCGCCGACCCTGCGCAGGCGACTGTCGAAGGCTTCCGCGAGCTGACCGGTGTTCTGGTCGAACACGGTCTCCCCGATGTGCGCGACGGCGTCGTTGGAGGCGTCGAGCTCTCCCCACGGGTCACGGCACCGCGTGAGGTCGACACTGAGCACCTCGATCCGGCCGACCGGCTCGTCTCCCGCCAGCACGGCTCTGACGACCCACCGTTCGGCCCCGGACGGGGCAGCCAGGGAGCGTCGACAGGTGAACGCCAGGTCGATGTCGGACACCTTCGCGGGGGTCTGCTCCTGGCCCATGGGCACCACCCTGCCGCAGCAGGGGGGTTGCCGGAAGAGGATTGCCCGAAGCAACCTGGCCGGGTTGCCCGGAGCGTGCCGGAGCGGTCGATGGGACCCCGTCGTGGCGCCCGGCCGCTCTCCATGAGAGCGGATCTACCTGCGCGGCTTGACGACCACGCGGTGGTGGGTGGCGAGTGCGACCAGCCTGTCCCCGGAGGTGAGCACGCAGCTGAACACGCCGCGGCGGCCCGAGACGGACTCGAGCGTGACCGCCATCGTCAGCCGCTCCCCCACCTCCGCACCACCGAGGTGGTGGACCAGGATGCCCGCGCCGACGTGCGTGAGCTCCGGCGACGGTGCCGGGAGCGCCTCCTCCGAGACCAACTCGCACCAGAGGGAGATCCGCGGCGAGCCGAGCACCCGCACCGACGGGTCGGGGTGGCCCATCGCGGCGGCGGTGTCGTCCTCGGTGACCTCGAGCTCCCGGGTGACCACGGTGCCGGGCTCCGGCCACACCGGGTCCGGCGGGACCGTCCCGTCGCCCGACTGCAGCTGTGCCCCGGCCGCTGTGAGGGAGGCGGCCCGGCCGGCGTCGGAGTGTCGCGCTGCCGCGAGCAGTGCGATGCGCAGGCTCTCGGTCACGATGGCGCCCTGGGGCTCGGTCAGCTGAGGGTGTCGCGAGTCGTCCACACGTGCAACCTACCCAGGGGCGTCACCGCCCCCACGGGTCCCTCGAAGGAGCGCCGCCGCCCTCCCTGGGCGGAAACCCCCGGCTCGATGGGGGCTTCGGCCTTCGTCTGGCGAGCGTTCCCCACGGCTACGGTGGAGTTCTCCACCGAACGGGGTGGAGCACTTCCGCGGTCGACGCCCCACCGACCGGCAGTCCTCGCGCGACAGCCGGGCCGCGGCCCGAAACCCCAAGGCAGGAGCACCGCCCCCATGGAGATCAACGCCGACGTGCTGGGACCCTTCGCGCGGATTATCGGCCTGCAGTTGAAGACGGCGTCCGGCGACGAGGTCGTCGCCACGTGGGAAGCCCGGTCGGAGCTGCACCAGCCGTACGGCATCCTGCACGGTGGCGTCCACTGCACGGTGGTCGAGACCCTGGGCAGCATCGGTGCCGCGCTCTGGTACGGCGAACGGGGCAAGGTCGTCGGCGTCACCAACACCACCGACTTCTTCCGGGCGGTCTCAGAGGACCTCGTCACCTCGACGGCCCGCCCGCTGCACCGGGGCCGCTCCCAGCAGGTCTGGCTCGTCGAGACCGAGGATGACAGCGGGCGCATGGTCGCGCGCGGACAGCTGCGGCTGCAGAACATCCAGGTCCCCGGCGCCACTGCCTGACGGCCAGACACGGCGGCCAGACGCCCCTCCACCCGGAGCGGTCGGGGTCGGACCTGACGGGACGGGACCTCGACCGCGGCTCGTTCCACCAGTTGTACCTGGCTGCTCATGGCATCGAGATCGATTCCGCCGACCGGACGATCGAGGCCACGGTCGTCACGGTGGAGGAGCACAGTGCCTGGGTGCACACGAGCACTCGCGGGCCTTCTTGTTCGAGCGCACCAGTCGCGACAGGGGCGGGCATCGGGATTGAACACGTCCATTCGGTGTACAGGAGGGATGTGATCTCGCGACGCACGCGCCCAACGGTGGTCGACGACATCAGCCCTTCAGTTCCTGAGAAGCCATAGGGGGATCCCATGGAGATCGTGAAGGACACGTTCACGTTCATCGCCAACAACATCTTCGGCCAGGTGCCGATCCTCATCGGGCTGATCACCCTCGTGGGCCTGGCGCTGCAGCGCAAACGCTTCGAGGACGTGGTCGGCGGCGCGCTGCGGGCGACCATCGGCGTCGTCATCCTGTTCATCGGGGTCGACGTCTTCGTTGCAGGCCTGGTGAGCTTCCAGACGGTGCTCGCGAGTGCGATGGGAACTCAGCCGCCCGAAGCCGAACGCACGATGACGGACTTCCTGGGAGAACAGGGCGGGACCATCGCCCTGGTCATCACCACAGGCTTCCTCCTGCACCTCGTGCTGGTCCGCCTGTTTCCTGCGGCGCGCTACCTGTACCTGACCGGCCATCTGATGTTCTGGGTGAGCGCAATCACCGTGGCGATGCTCGTCGAGATCGCTCCGCAGGCAAGCCAGCTCACGATGGTCCTCTGCGGCGCCGGCTTCGTTGCCGCCTACTGGACCCTCCAGCCGCTCTGGATGCGCCCTCTGATGCGGCGGATCCTGCCCGACGACCGATTCGGTTACGGCCACACGAGCTCACTGATCTGCCTGCTGACCGGGTGGGCTGCCCGTCCGTTCGGTTCTCGGGAGAAGCACGACACCGAGAAGCTCACCCTCCCCCGTCAGCTGTCCTTCTTCAAGGACGTCAACATCAGCACCGCGCTGATCATCTCGCTGATCATGCTGGCCGGTGTCGCGTTCGCGGACGACGAGGTCCTGGCCGAGCAGGTCGCCGAGACGAGCGAGACGCTGTCGCCGTGGGTCTGGGCGGTGATCGTCGGGCTCAAGTTCGCGGGCGGCATCGCGATCCTGCTGTACGGCGTCCGCATGTTCCTGGGTGAGATCGTCCCCGCCTTCAAGGGGCTGAGCGACAAGGTCATCCCCGGAACACGCCCCGCACTGGACGCACCCACCGTGTTCCCGGTCGCCCCGACCGCCGTGATGCTCGGCTTCGTCGGAGCGACCGCGGTCTTCCTGGCCTGTCTCGGCATCTTCGCGAGCGCCGGCTGGTTCGTCCTGGTTCCCCCGATGATCATGCTGTTCTTCGTGGGTGGCGCGTCCGGGGTCTTCGGGAACGTGGTCGCCGGGTGGCGCGGTGCGCTGATCGGCGGCGTCCTCACCGGCCTCGTCCTCGCTGTGGGACAGGCCGTGACCTGGGGACTCCTCGGCACGTCGGCACCTGAGCTGGCGACCCTGGCCGACCCGGACTGGTACGCGATCGCCTGGCTCCTCGAAGGCGCGGGCGCGTTCATCGACGAGTCCTCCCTCTGGCTCGTGCCGGTCGTCACGCTCATGGCCACCGCCGTGGTGCTTCTTGCGCTGGGACACCGCGAGCAGCGACTTTCGCACGAGCGCGAGACGGCGCCCACGACAGACTCGGCGGAGGCGTCCCAGTGAGCCGGCCGGAGCAGCTGGAGGTCCTCACCGTCTGCGGGGTCGGGATGGGGACGAGTCTGATCCTCAAGATGACGGTCGAGGACGCCTTCCGGAGCCTGGACGTCCCCGCTCGCGTGGAGTGCACCGACGTCTCGACCGCCCGGGGAATGAACCCGGACATCGTGCTGGCGCAGGAGATGCATGCCGACGGGCTGACCGACCTGGCACCGATCGTCATCGCCGTCGACGACTTCCTCGATCGGGAGAAGATCACCTCTCTGCTGCGTGAGGGTCTCCAGCGTCAGGGGTGGCTGGAGTGAGCCCGGTTGCCGTCCGGGACAGCGTGGATGCCGAGGACTGGCGTGCGGCGACCCGGCAAGCGGCGGAGGCCCTGGTGCACATCGGCGCCGCCACCGCCGACTACCCCTCGGCGTGCATCGACGTGGTCGAGGAGAACGGACCGTACATCGTCCTGGCGCCGGGTCTCGCCCTGGTGCACGCACGTCCCGAGACCGGAGGACTCCAGGTCGGGCTCGCAGTCACGCGACTTGCCGAGCCGACCTGCTTCGGCCACCCGCAGAACGACCCCGTGGACCTGCTGGTGGCGTTCTGCACACCCGACGAGACCGCCCACGTCGAGCTGCTGCGCAGCCTCGCGGCGGCACTGGGCGGCGGGCTGGCCGAGCGACTGCGCAGCGCGACCGATGAGGCAGACCTCCGCACGACCTTCGAGGCGGTTGTCCCCGATGCATGACTACGTGGCGGGCATGCGGATGCTGCTGGACCGTCTCGACGCACGCTCCTCGACAACCATCCCCCAGGCGGCGGGCCTGATCCTGGAAGCTGTCCGCGCGGATGGCCTCGTCCACGCCGCGGGCGCCGGCCACTCACTGGCCATGGTCTGCGAGTCCTTCTACCGCGCCGGTGGTCTCGCCTGCGTCCGTCCCGTGTGGCACCCGCGTCTGCTCCCCCTGAGAGACGCAGTCGACAGCACCAAGGCCGAGCGGGAGCCGGGCTTGGCGCAGACCGTCCTGGGGGAGAGCCCACCGACGCCCCCGGACGTTGCCGTCGTCTTCTCCACCAGCGGTGCGAACCCGTACCCCGTCGAACTGGCCGCTGCCTGTCGAGAGCGCCAGGTGCCCGTCATCGCCTTCACGTCGATGGATGCACAGAAGGCCGCGGCACGAAGGACGGAGTCCCGGCTGGTCGACCACGCCACGGTCGTGATCGACACGTGCGTGCCGCCCGGTGATGTGAGCTATCCAGGCGACGCACCGCACACGTCCCCCGTCTCCACGGTTCTCGCCGCCTATGCCTGGTCACTGCTCCTCGCTGAGCTGGACGACCTGGCCCGAGCCGCCGATGTCGCGCTGCCGCGGTGGACCAGCGCGAACATGCCCGGCGGCGACCGCGACAACGACGCGACCCTGCGCTCGTTCGCCCCGAGGATCCCCGAGCTGGGTCTGCCCGCCCCGGCGGACGGCTGACCCGATCCGGACCGGTCGACGGAGCCACCGGGCCGCATCGCTCCCGGCTGCCCGCCTGCCCCCGCGGACCCGGCTGAACACGGACGAAGGGCCTCCGACGGGCAGCTGCCCGGCTCAGAGGCCCTTCTCACTACGTGGCAGGTGCAGGATTCGAACCTGCGTAGGCATAAGCCGACGGATTTACAGTCCGCTCCCATTGGCCGCTCGGGCAACCTGCCAGTGCTGACCCGGCTTGGAGCCCGGCGCAGCGACAGGAAAGAATAGCGCAGCCCGACCCACTGACTAAATCCGCCTGGGACCCAGGCATGGGAGGTACGCCGCATGGCCGACTCGTCGTTCGACATCGTGAGCAAGATCGACCAGCAGGAGGTCGACAACGCCGTCAACCAGACGCAGCGGGAGATCAGCCAGCGGTTCGACTTCAAGAACACCGGGGCCACCATCGAGCGGTCCGGGGAGCACGCCGTGGAGATCTCTGCCAACGCCGAGGACCGGGCGAGCGCGGTGCTCGAGGTGTTCAAGGAGAAGCTGATCAAGCGCAACCAGTCGCTGAAGATCCTCGAGGCTGGAGACCCGCGTCAGAGCGGCCGGGAGACCAAGATCTCGGTGGCGCTCAAGGAGGGCATCTCCCAGGAGAACGCGAAGAAGGTCGGCAAGCTGATCCGGGACGAGGGGCCGAAGGGCGTGAAGGTCCAGGTGCAGGGTGACGAGCTGCGGGTGTCGAGCAAGAAGCGCGACGACCTGCAGGCCGTGATCGCGCTGGTGAAGGGTCAGGACTACGACTTCGCGGTGCAGTTCACCAACTACCGCTGACCACGCTCAGCTGAGGCGGTGCAGCCGCCACCCCGCGCACGCCGAGCACTTCTTGGCGACGAAGAACAAGCCGTCGCGAGACTTGGCGCGTGCCACTGCGCCGGCATGCTCCGCCGAACCGTAGAAGGCGTGCACCTGCGGTGAGCAGCGCGCAGTCTTGTGGAACAGCGACATGACCATGACCATCCGGAAGCCTCCTGCTGTGGGTCCGAGTCCCCGCTCCCCTGGAGGGTGACCCACCCGGCGACCCGCTACACACCTCGACGAGGATTCGTCTGCGGTCGCCCCGCGGGCCCGCTCGCATGCCGCAGGCGAGTCGATGGTCACAGGCCGAGGTCGCGCCCGATGAGCTCCTTCATGATCTCGTTGGTGCCGGCCCAGATCTTCGTCACGCGGGCGTCCCGCCAGGCGCGGGCGACGCGGTACTCGTTCATGTAGCCGTAGCCGCCGTAGATCTGCACGCAGTGGTCGAGCACGTCGTTCTGCACCTGCGCCGACCACCACTTGGCCTTGGCCGCGTCGACGGGCGTGAGCTTCTGCTCGGTGTGCTGCATGACCGCCTGGTCGACGTAGGCCTGGGTGACCTCGACCCGGGTGACCAGGTCGGCGAGCAGGAACTTGGTGTTCTGGAAGGTGCCGATCGGCTGCCCGAACGCCTTGCGCTCCTTGGCGTACTCGATGGTCTCGTCGAGGATCTGCGCCGCGTGGCTGATGTTGGTGATCGCCGACGCCGAGCCGCTCCTGCGGCAGCCAGGTCATCATGTGGATGAAGCCGTTGTCGACCTCGCCGATCACGTTGGCGTCCGGCACCCGGACGTCCTCGAAGAACAGCTCGGCGGTGTCGGACTCGTCCTGCCCGACCTTGTCGAGCTTCCGGCCCCGTGAGAACCCGGGCATGCTCGCCTCGACGCCGAACAGGGTGATGCCGCGGGCCTTCTTCTCCGGGCTGGTGCGGGCCGCCACGACGACCAGGTCGGCGCTGTAGCCGTTGGTGATGAACGTCTTGGACCCGTTGAGCACCCAGCGTCCCCGTCGCGCACGGCGGTGGTCTTGAGCGCGGCCAGGTCGGACCCCCCGGACGGCTCGGTCATCGCCGATCGCGGTGAGGTTCTCGCCGGTGCAGAACGTCGGCAGCCAGCGCTGCTTCTGCTCCTCGGTGGTCAGGTGCACGAGGTACGGCGCCACGATGTCGGCGTGGATCCCGACGCACGACGGCAGCGCCATGTTGACCTTGGACAGCTCCTCGGTCAGGACGGCGTTGAACCGGTAGTCGCCGGCCTCCACGCCGCCGTACTGCTCGGGGATCTCCAGCCCGAGCAGCCCCTGCTTGCCCGCCTCGATCCAGAAGTCGCGCGGCAGCGCCTTGGCCGCGACGTGCTCCTCGAGGTGCGGCTTGACCTGGCGGTCGAGGAACTCCGCGACGGAGCTGCGGAAGGCCTCGTGGTCCTCGTCGTAGATGCTGCGTCGCACCGGCTCACCTCACGTTACTCGTCGGTAGACCTCCATCCTGGCACGCGCACGGGCCCGCACCATCCGGCCCGGAGGTCACGCCGGCGGCGACGTGTGACCGCGGACGGCGGGGGAACCCGGGAGTGATGAGACTGGCGACGGACATGTCCGGCCACCTGGTGCTGTCGGTCAAGACGGCCCTCGCCGCCTCCCTCGCCTGGCTGCTGGTCCTGCCGTTGCGGCGGCGTCGCCGACGACTACCCCTACTACGCGCCCCTCGGGCGCGGTGCTCGCAGTCACCTCGACGGTCGCGGGATCCGTGCGCGAGTCGCTGCAGGGGCTGGCCGCGATCCTGCCGGGGCCGCCGTCGCGCTGGTCGCGATGCGCACGCCGCTGCCGATCGTGCTGGGGATCGCCTCGTCGTGGTGCTCGTCGGCGCGGCGGGGTGGCCGCGGGTCTTCGGCGCCTCGGCGTCCTGGGTCCCGATCGCCGGCCTGTTCGTGCTGATCGTCGACGGCGGAGACCCGGTCGACTACGCCACGGCCTACCTCGGGCTGGTAGCGCTCGGCGTCGTGGTCGGTGTCGGCCCTCAACGTCGCGTTCCCGCCGCTGCTGCTGCACCCGATGGCCGACTCCGCCGCCCGGCTCCGGGACCTGCTCGCCGACCAGCTCGACGACCTCGCCGAGGGACTGCTCAGCGAGGCGGTGCTCAGCCACCGACGAGTGGCGGCGCGGCAGCGCTCGGTCCGGCCCACCACCGAGGATCTGCAGCGGGTGGTCGGGCACGCGACCGACGGGCGGCGGGCGAACTGGCGGGCGAGGCGCTGGGAGCGGACCACGCCGAGCGCCGCTACCAGCAGGCCCGAGCCCTGCAGCAGGTCGCCTTCCTGATCGAGGACCTCACCGCCCTGGTGGTCGACCAGGAGCACGCCGACCGGCAGCGGGTGGCCCTCGGGCCCGACGCTCCGGCCGTACGCGGCGCACGCCCTGCAGGAGATGGCCCTGGTGCTGCGCTCGTCGTCGACGACGAGGTCGCCCCAGGAGCGGCTGCGTCTGCGGCCGACGATGCGGTCTGAAGCTGGTCGACGAGATCCGGGAGGAGCGCGAGCAGCTCCGACAGCGACCTCTTCGCGGCCGGCACCGTGGTGACCGGGGTACGTCGGGCGCTGGCCTCGCTCGCGCCCGAGGAGCTGCGCGGACGGATCCCCTCGGACTGGTGAGCCCTCAGCCCAGCGTCGCCAGGACCGGGTCGAGCAGCCAGCCGGGCAGCACGGAGAAGACCAGGCCGGCGACGAACGTCATCGCCGATCGCCACCCCCACCCCGTTCGGTACGTCGTAGGTGGAGGCGCCGGCGGTGACCGCGGGGCGGAACAGCTCGCGCAGCCACTTGGCGTAGTAGACGAGCCCGATGGCCACGTTCACGGCCATCACGACGACGAGCCAGGTGACCGAGGACGCGGCGTCGAACACCACCACCTTGGCGAGCAGCCCGATCACGCCGGGCGGGAGCCCGGCGAGCGCGACGAGTGCGAAGGCGAGGGGCCAGCCGGCGCCGGGCTCCTCGGCGACCAGCCCGCGGTAGTCGGACGAGCCGCTGCGCGGGGTGCCGGGTGCCGACCACGGCCGCGACCGCGAAGGCGCCGAGGTTCACGAACGCGTAGACGGCGAGGTAGCCCAGCGACCCGGCGAGGGCCGTCACCGGGCGCGCCCGACCGGGCCGCGCCGAAGGGCACCAGGATGTAGCCGGCCTGGGCCACCGACGACCAGGCGAGCAGCCGGACCGCGTGGTCCTGCCGCAGCGCGAGCACGTTGCCGACGGTCATGGTCAGCGCGGCCAGCACCGCCATCACCGGCGCCCAGACGTCGGCGAGGCCGGGCAGCGCACGGCCGAGCACCAGCATCAGCCCGACGAAGCCCGCGGCCTTCGACACCACGGAGAGGTAGGCCGCGACCGCGACCGGGGCGCCGACGTAGGTGTCGGGCACCCACATGTGGAACGGCACGGCCGCCACCTTGAACGCGAGCCCGACCACGGTGAGCAGCGCGCCCGTCACGAGCACCGACCGGGCCTCGACGCCCGACGCGACCCCGGCCGGCGATCCCGTCGAGGAACACCGACCCGGTGGCGCCGTACAGCAGCGAGATGCCCATCAGCGTGATCGCCGTGGACACGACCGAGACCAGGAAGAACTTCAGCGCCGCCTCGGCGGCCCGGGCGTCGCCGCGGCGCAGCCCGACCAGCGCGAACGCGGGCAGCGAGACCACCTCGAGCGCGACGAGCAGCGTCACCAGGTCGCGGGAGGCGGCCAGGGTGAGCGCGCCGGCGGCCGAGCAGAGCAGCAGGAAGTGCCACTCCCCCTGGGGGATCCGCCCCTGGGAGCGGGCCGCGGTGCCGATCAGGGTGACCACCGCCGTGCCGAACAGCACGATCGCCCCACAGCACCAGCGTGAAGCCGTCGGTGTCGAACGAGCACAGCACCGGTCCGTCGACGCCGTCCTCGATGCAGAACGTGCTGCGCACCGGCTCCCGCCACAGCAGTACGGCGGGTACGGCCGCGCCGGCACAGGCCAGGACGGTCAGGACCGACGGCAGCAGAGCCCCGCGGCCCGGCCGGTCCCGGTCGCCCGGTCGCGCATCGAGCAGCAGCACCAGCACGGCCGTGACGGCCAGCATCGTCGGCGCCGCCACCGCGAGCCAGTCGATGCTCTGCACGCCCGTGCCCAGTCACCGCAGGCCTCCCCAGGAACGCGTTCGTCGCCTCGGCGACCGGTGCCAGCAGCAGTCCGGGCGCGACGCCGAAGACCAGCGTGGCCGCCACCAGCGGCGACCAGGCCAGCCACTCCCACGCGGTCACGTCACCGCGCGCCGGCGGCGCGGGCGGCGCCGCGCCGCCCTCCCCGGCCTGGAAGGCCGACCGGCACCAGGGCGAGGAAGTACGCCGAGGCGAGGATGACGCCGAGGGCGGCGATCACGGCGAGCAGCACGAAGGTCTCCCGCGGCAGCGACCGCGGCCGGGAACACGGCCGCCCGGATCGCGAGCATCTCGCCCCAGAACCCGGCCAGACCGGGCAGCCCGAGGGAGGCCATCGCCGCGAACGCGACCAGGCCGCCGAGGCGCGGCACCTGCCCGTAGAGAGCGCGGAGCTGGCCGAGGTCGCCGGTGCCGTAGCGGTCCTTGACCGCCCCGGCCAGGAAGAACAGCAGCCCGGTGATGATGCCGTGCGCGACGCTGGCGTAGACCGCGGCCTGGACGCCGCCGACGGTGAACGTGGTCGCGGCGAGCACGACGAACCCCATGTGCCCGACGGACGAGTAGGCGATCAGCCGCTTGAGGTCGGTCTGCGCGAGGCAGGCGAGCGCGGCGTAGACGATGCCCACCACCGCGAGCCCGGCGACCACCGGCCGCAGCCACTCCCAGGACGGGTCGAGCAACGGCAGCCAGAAGCGCAGGAACCCGTAGGTGCCGAGCTTCAGCAGCACGGCGGCCAGCACCACCGACCCCACGGTCGGCGCCTTCGAGTGCGCGTCGGGCAGCCAGATGTGCAGCGGCCACAGCGGCGTCTTGACGGCGAGGCCGACCGCCACCAGCACGGCGGCGGCGAGGGCGGTGCCGCCGGAGGGCTGGTAGGACGCCGCGATCTCGACGATGTCGAAGGTGCCGGCCTCCGCCCGCACGAGCACGAAGCCGACCAGCATCAGGGCCGAGCCGAGCACCGTGAAGACCAGGAACCGGGTGGCGGCCCGGCGTCGCGCGGCCTCGCCGCGCCGCCCGCTCGCGTCACCCCACTGGTCGATGACGAACCACATCGGGATCAGGGCGACCTCGAAGAACGCGAAGAACAGCACCAGGTCCAGGGCCAGGAAGCTGCCCATCACCCCGGCCTCGATCACCAGCAGCAGGGCGGCGAGGCGGGCGGTGTCCCCGCAGTCGGGAGCGTGCCGGACCAGCGCCACGAGTGCGCAGGCGAAGACGACCGCGCTCATCAGCACCAGCGGAGCGGAGATCCCGTCGAGGCCGAGGTGCCAGCGGATGCCCAGGCTCGCCACCCAGGCCGCGTCGACGTGCGAACCGTCCAGGGCGGCCGCGGAGAGGACGCCGGCCCACACCGACCAGGCCAGCACCGCGAGGCCACCGAGGGCCCCCAGCCACACCCCCGCGGTCTCGCGCCGTGCCCCGACGATCAGGACCAGTGCTGCCATGAGGGCGGGTGCGGCGACCAGCCCGTTGAGTGCCAGCCCGTGCATGGTCATGCCACCGCCCCCGCGAGGACCGCGACCGCGGCGGCCCCCACCACCACGACCATGAGGTAGGTCTGCACGTTGCCGGTCTGCGCGAGGCGCAGCAGCGCCCCGAGCCCACGTGCGCTCGCGCCGGCACCGTCGGCGTACGCGTCGATGACGTCGCGGTCCCCGGCCCGCACCAGCAGTGCCAGCCGGCGGACCGGCCGGACCACCGTCCAGTCGTAGAGGCGGTCCACGGGCGGGTGCGGCAGCACCAGGCGCGGCCACAGCGACCTGCCCCGGGCCCGCCAGACGAGCAGCACGGCGATCGCGCTGGCGGCGACCACCGCCGTCATCACGACCGACTCGGCGACGTGGAAGAGCTCGTCGTCGTACGCCGGCCCGAGCAGCCCGGCCGGGTCGGCCACCACCAGGCCGCCCAGCACGGTCGGCACGACGAGGAGGTAGAGCGGCACCCGCATCGACGGCGGCGCGTCGTGCACGTCGGCCTCCGCACCGGGCTGGTCCCCGAAGAAGACCAGCAGCCAGGCACGCAGCGAGTAGGCGACGGTCAGCACCGCGGTCAGCACCATCGAGCCGAGCAGCAGCCAGGCCACCCACGGCCACACCAGCCGGCCGTGCAGGGCGTCCTCGAGGACGCCCGCGACGACGGCGTCCTTGGTGAAGAAGCCGACCATCGGCACCACCCCGGCCAGCGCGGCGAAGCCGATCGTCATGGTCGCGAAGGTGTCCGGCAGCCGGGTGCGCAGCCCGCCCATCGCGGACATCGAGGTCGCGCCGACGGCGTGCACGACCGACCCGGCCGAGAGGAACAGCAGCGCCTTGAACGCGCCGTGCGCGAGCAGGTGCAGGACGGCGGCGGACCAGGCGCCGACGGCGAGCGCGCCGAACATGTAGGCCAGCTGGCTGACCGTCGACCATGCCAGCACGCGCTTGAGGTCGTCGGTCACCAGCGCGTAGAGCGCCGAGACGAACATCGTCACGGCGGCGGACAGCGCCAGCAGGGTGAGCGCCGACGGGGCGGACAGGAACAGCGGGTAGAGCCGCGCCACGAGGAAGACGCCGGCCGCCACCATGGTCGCGGCGTGGATCAGCGCCGAGATCGGGGTGGGCCCGGGCATCGCGTCGGGCAGCCAGGTGTGGAACGGGACCTGGGCGGACTTGCCCATCACCGCGACGACGACGAGCACCGCGGGCAGCCACAGCTCGTCGCGTGGCAGCGCCCCGCTCGACGATGGCCGGCCATGATCGCGCTGATCCGGTAGGTGTCGAACCGCTCGCCGAGCAGCGAGGATCGCGAACAGCAGCCCGAGGTCGGCCGTGCGGGTCATCAGGAACGCCTTGACGGCGCCGGCCCGGGCCTCCGCGAGCTCCCAGTGGTGGGCGATCAGGAAGTACGAGCAGGCCCCCATCAGCTCCCAGCCGACCAGCAGCATCCAGAGGTCGTCGGCGACGACGACGGTGCGACATCGCGCCGGTGAAGACCGAGACCAGGGCGGCGTACGACGGGTAGCGCGGGTCGCCGGCCAGGTAGCCGAGCGAGTAGACCTGCACCAGGAAGGCCACCACCCCGGCGAGCAGCAGCAGGACCGCGGACAGCGGGTCGACGTAGACCGCCAGCTCGATCGGCGGGGGCGCCGCGGCCGTCGAGACGTAGACCGCCGCCAGCGGCTCGGCGTCACCGAGGTGCGTCACCGCCACGACGAGCGCCAGCGCCAGGGTGGTGAAGGAGCCGCCCAGCGCGACGCCGCGGGCGGCGGTCTCGGCCCGGTGCCCGACGAACAGCGAGCCGGCGGCCGCCGCGAACGGCACGACCAGCATCGTCAGCACCACCCAGCTCATCGGGCCCGCTCTCCCGCCCGGCCGGGCCCGTCGAGGACCTCGACGTCGTCGGCGCGGTCGCGGTCGGCCAGGTCGCGCAGCCGGTCGACGTCGATGTGGCCGTGGCTGCGGAAGACCAGCAGCACGATGGCCAGCGCCAGGCCGATCTCCGCGGCGGCGATGACGATCGTGAACAGCGCCAGGGTCTGGCCGCCGTGCAGCACGTCACGGAAGTAGGCGTCGAAGGCGACCAGGTTGATGTTCACGGCGTTGAGCATCAGCTCGACGCCCATCAGCACCAGGATCGCGTTGCGGCGCGCGAGGACGCCGTAGACACCGATCCCGAAGAGCAGACCGGCCAGCAGCAGCGGCCACCACAGCGGCATCAGCGCCCTCCCGCGCGGTGGTCGCGTCCTGGTCCCGCATGCGGGAGAGCACGATCGCCCCGACCAGCGCGGCCAGCAGCAGCACGCTGAGCACCTCGAACGGCAGCACCCACCGCCGGAAGATCGTGTCGCCGGTGACCTCGGCGGAGCCGACCACCATCCGGTCCAGGTCGATCCGCACGTCCTGGAAGCCGGCCACGACCGTGACCCCGAGCAGGACCGCGACCAGCACCCCGACCACGGCCGCGGGCAGCGCCCGGCGCACGGTCAGGTCGGCCTGCCGGCCGGTCGGTGCCCGGGTCAGCATCAGCGCGAAGAGCAGCAGCACCACGACGGCACCGACGTAGATGAGGACCTGCACCCAGGCCACGAACTCCGCGGCCAGCAGCAGGTAGATCCCCGCGACGGCGCCCAGCGTCACCACCAGCCACAGGGCCGCGTGCACGAGGTGCGGCGTGGTCACCACGAGCAGCGCCGACCCGACCGCGACGGCGGCCAGCAGCAGGAAGATCACCTCGACCGCGCTCACGGCGTCCCTCCGCCGACTTGTCGGGGGGGGGGCGCCGGGGCGCTCGCGCTCTGCAACTCGGCGGCGCGCTCGGCGGCCTTCTCGGCGACGCCGATCTCCTTGGCGGGCTCCGCGTGCGGGTCCAGCGCCGGCGGGGCCGGCACGGTCCACATCCACTCGCGCAGCCGGTCCTTCTCGTGGGTCAGCTCGCGGATGTCGAGCTCGGCGTACTCGAACTCGGGGCTCCAGTGCAGCGCGTCGAAGGGGCAGACCTCGATGCAGATCGAGCAGTACATGCACAGGGAGAAGTCGATCGCGAAGCGGTCGAGCACGTTGCGGGTCTTGTCCTTGCCACCCTCGGTCGCCGCCGGGATCACGTCCTTGTGCGAGTCGATGTAGATGCACCAGGCCGGGCACTCGCGGGCGCAGAGCATGCAGGAGGTGCAGTTCTCCTCGATCAGCGCGATCACGCCACGCGAGCGCGGCGGCAGCTCGGGCTGCGCGTCCGGGTAGTGCGCGGTGACCGAGCGCCGGGTGAGCTGCCGCAGCGTCACCGCGAGGCCCTTGGCCAGGCCGCGTCCGGGCATCCTCATGCGGTCATCACCACCCCGACGGCGGTGACCGCGAGCTGGAGGAGGGCCAGCGGGACCAGCAGCTGCCAGGCGAAGCGCTGCAGCTGGTCCTCGCGCAGCCGCGGGTAGGCGACCCGGACCCAGATCACCACGAAAGCGACCCCCATCGTCTTGACCAGCGTCCACAGCCAGCCGAGCTGGTCGTCGAGGGGACCGCGCCAGCCGCCGAGGAACAGCACGGCGGTGAGCGCGGAGAGGACGACGATGCCGGCGTACTCGGCGAGGATGAACAGCGCGAACCGGAGCCCGCCGTACTCGGTGTAGGGGCCGAAGACGAGCTCGGCGTCGGCGACCGGCATGTCGAACGGCGGGCGCTGCACCTCGGCGAGGCCGGACACGAAGAAGACGAACAGCGCGATCCCCTGCCACAGCAGCCACCACGGCGACCAGGCCACGACGATCCCGGTCAGCGAGAGCGTGCCCGCGGCCATCGCCACCGAGGCGGCGGCCAGCACGAACGGCAGCTCGTAGGCCATCAGCTGCGCGGCGACGCGGATGCCGCCGAGCAGGCTGAACTTGTTGGCGCTCGACCAGCCGCCCATCAGGCTGCCGATCACGCCGGCGCCCATCACGGCGAGGACGAAGAACAGCCCGATGTCGAGGTCCTGCCCGACCAGACCGGGCCCGACCGGGATCACCAGCATCGCCACGAGGTAGGGCACCAGGGCGACGGCCGGCGCGATCTTGAAGACCGTCCGGTCGGCGGCCGCGGGCACGACGTCCTCCTTCTGCGCGAACTTCACGCCGTCGGCGACGAGCTGCGCCCAGCCGTGGAAGGCGCCGGCGTACATCGGGCCCGACGCGGCCCTGCATGTGCGCCATCGCCTTGTGCTCGACCTGCCCGACGAGCAGCGGCACGACGAGGAAGGCGGTCAGCACCACGGCCAGCCGCAGCGCGATCTCGAGCGCCTCACCCATCGCGCCGCCAGTCGTCGGGGACCCCGGGCGGCTTCACGCGGCGGCGGGTCGCCGGCGCCGCGCGTCCGGTGTCGTGGTCGCTCTCCCCGGGCTCCTTGGCCCCCGGCCAGGGCTTGGCCACCCGCGAGGCGAGCACGAACTCCTTGCGCAGCGGGTGTCCCTCGAACTCCTCGGGCAGCAGCAGCTTCTCCAGCGGGAGCACCTCGCCGCCGGAGGTGAAGTCGATCCCGAACATCTCGTGGGTCTCGCGCTCGTGCCAGCGTGCCCCCGCGTAGACCTCACCGACCGACGGCAGCGTCGCCGCGTCGCGGGGCACCGCCGTGCGCACGATCAGGTGCAGCACGCCACCGGGGCCGGGGCTGTGGTGGTCGGCGACGTGACAGACCACCTGGAAGCCACCGCCCTCCCCGCCGAGGTCGTCCACCGCGGTCAGGAAGTCGAAGAACCGGCAGTCGAGGCCGTCACGGGCCAGCGTCAACGCCTCGACCCAGCGCTCGGGCGGGACGTCGACCGTCAGCGGACCGAAGCCCTCGTCGAGGACCACGGCGTCGGCGAGGGCGTCCGCGTAGGCCGTGCGGACCCGACCGGGCCACAGCTCCCCGCCTGCGCTCACGCCGGGCCCTCGGTCGGGGTGACGGTCGGCGGGGCGACGAGCCCGCGCTGCACCGACGCGGCGTCGGTCGCCCGGTAGCCGGGGGCGTAGCGGTCTCGCAGGGACTCCCCGTCGATCTTCTCCTGGAGCTTGAGGATGCCCTGCAGCAGCGCCTCCGGCCGCGGCGGGCAGCCGGGCACGTAGACGTCGACCGGGATGATCTGGTCGACGCCCTTGGTCACGCAGTAGGAGTCCCAGTAGGGACCGCCGGAGTTGGAGCAGGAGCCGAAGGAGATGACGTACTTGGGCTCCGGCATCTGCTCGTAGAGCCGCCTGATCGCGGGGGCCATCTTGTCCGTGACGGTGCCCGACACGACCATGAGGTCGGCCTGACGGGGACCCGGCGCGAAGGGGATGACGCCCAGCCGGATGAAGTCGTGTCGTGCCATCGAGGTCGCGATGAACTCGATCGCGCAGCAGGCCAGGCCGAAGTTGAACACCCACAGGGAGTACTTGCGGCCCCAGTTGAGCAGGTAGCGCGCCGGCTTCGGCGCGAGCCGCTGCAGCGGACCGACCGTCGGCATGCCCAGGTCCGTCGAGGTCACGTCCACGTCAGCACCCCCTTGCGCCAGGCGTAGACCAGACCGACGGCGATGAAGCCGATGAAGACGCCCATCTCCCCCACGCTCACCCAGCCCAGTCCGGCGAAGACCGTCGCCCAGGGGAACAGGAAGACCGCGTCGACCGCGAAGATCACGTAGAGGTAGGCGTAGACGTAGTAGCGCACGTGGGTCTGCGCCCAGCCCTCGCCCACCGGGTCGACCCCGCACTCGTAGGTGAGCAGCTTCTCCGGCGTCGCGTGCGTCGGGCGCAGCAGGGCGTTGCCCCCGAACATCGCCGCCACGAGCAGCACGCCGAGCACGAGGACGGCGATCAACGGCACGTAGGTGCCGAAGTAGTCGGCCGTGCTCGAACCCGCCACGGGGTCACTCTAGAGACTGCCGGGCCGACGCGCAGGGGGCGCGCCCCCACAGGTCGCCTCCCACACGGAGCCCGGCTGCGCCACTATCCTGCCCAGGGTCACCAACCGAGGTCGGCGGACAGGCAACCTTTCCGCCCAGCACCGCGTCTGAGGAGACATGAGCACGATCGGGCGTCAACGTTTCCGCCGCGCAGCCGTGGGGGCGGGCACCACCCTTGCGGTCCTGCTCGCGGCTGTCGGCACGTCGTACGGCGTCATCGGGCTCGGCGCGATGACCGCGTCCGCGCAGGACTCACCGCCCGCGGCGACGACAGAGCGCGACCGGGGACCCGTCCTGGCGGGACCCCAGCCGCAGCGACGGCTGCCACAGGCCCCGACGACGACCGCGGGCCCGGTCCTCGAGCCGGGCGACACGGGCCGCAAGGTGCGCATCCTGCAGGGCCGGCTCGCCCAGCTGCAGTGGTTCACGCCGCCGATCACCGGTCAGTACGACCGGACGACGAAACGGGGCGTGCGGGGCTTCCAGCGCAAACGCGGCTTCGAGCCCACCGGCGTCGTGGACGGGCGCACCTGGCGCCGGCTGCAGCGGATGACGCGGAAGCCCAGCGACGACGTGCTGTTCAACCGCGCCGGGCCGCCGCTCTTCTGCGCCCGGCGACTCCGGGACGCGCGTGCGCCAGATCCAGGCGCGGCTGCGGCAGATCGGCTGGTACTTCGGCGACGTCACCGGCCAGCTACGGGCCGAGCACCCGGCGAGGCCGTGTTCGGCTTCCAGGGCAAGCGCGGGATCCCGCAGACCGGGATCGTCGACCGGCGCACGCTCGGGCCTGCTCGACGGCATGACCACCGACCCCACGGCCGCCGAGCTCGCCAACAAGCGCGCCCGACCCCGCCGACGGGCGTCCGCTCGACCCGCGCTGCCGGACCGGTCTCGTGCTCTGCATCGACAAGAGCTCGCGCAGCCTGCGCTGGGTGGTCGAACGGCGACGTCCGGCTCACCGTCGACGTCCGCTTCGGCTCGGACGAGCTGCCGACCCGCGAGGGGGTCTTCTCGGTCTACCGGAAGTCCCGCGACCACGTGTCGTCGCTGTACGACACGCTCGATGCCGTTCGCGATGTTCTTCTCCGGCGGCCAGGCGGTCCACTACTCGCCCGACTTCGCGGCGAACGGCTACAACGGCGCCTCCCACGGCTGCGTCAACGTCCGCGACTACAACGCCATCGCCGGCCTCTACGACCGGGTCCCGCTCGGCACCAAGGTCGTCATCTACTGGTCCTGAGGCCGCGTCCGGAGAGCGGACATCTCTTCCCGGGACGTGAGACGCCCCACAGCGGCCGCCGAGATCCGGACGAGGCGTGAATGCGACGTGTCGCGGACGTAGAGTGAGGGGTGTTAGGCTCACCAAAGCTGTAGGGGCTTTCCAGGAGGCCCGCCACCGCGGTCCCCGTGCTCGCCCCGGAAAGAAGGCGACCGCGTGACCAAGCAGGTCAAGCAGCTCGACCGCGTGATCATCCGCTTCGCCGGCGACTCCGGCGACGGCATGCAGCTCACCGGCGACCGCTTCACGCAGGAGACCGCGACGTTCGGCAACGACCTGTCGACGCTGCCCAACTTCCCCGCCGAGATCCGGGCCCCGCAGGGCACCCTGCCCGGGAGTCTCGTCGTTCCAGGTGCACTTCGCCGACCACGACATCCTCACCCCCGGCGACGCGCCCGACGTCCTGGTCGCGATGAACCCGGCGGCGCTGCGGGCCAACCTGGGCGACCTGAAGAACGGCGCCACGGTCATCGTGGACAGCCACGACTTCACCCCGCGCAACCTGACCAAGGCCGGCTACGCCGAGAACCCGCTCGAGAACGACGCGCTCGACGAGTACGACGTGCACGCGGTCGACCTGACCGACATGACCGTCGAGGCGGTCAAGGAGTTCGGGCTGTCCCGCAAGGACGCCGGCGCGGGCCAAGAACATGTTCGCGCTCGGCCTGCTGTCGTGGCTCTACGGCCGCCCGACCGAGCCCACGATCACCTTCCTGGAGCGCACGGTTCGCCAAGGCGCCGGACATCCGCGACGCCAACGTGACCGCGTTCAAGGCCGGCTGGAACTTCGGCGAGACCACCGAGGCGTTCGTCGTCCAGTACGAGATCAAGCCCGCGCCCGATGCGGACCGGCACCTACCGCAACATCACCGGCAACCTGGCGCTCTCCTACGGTCTGATCGCCGGCTCCACGCAGTCCGGGCTGCCGCTGTTCCTCGGGCTCCTACCCGATCACCCCGGCCTCGGACATCCTGCACGAGCTGAGCAAGCACAAGCGGTTCGGCGTGACCACCTTCCAGGCCGAGGACGAGATCGCCGGCGTCGGCGCGGCCCTCGGCGCCTCGTTCGGCGGGTCGCCTCGGCGTGACCACCACCTCCGGGCCCGGGCATCGCGCTGAAGGCGGAGACGATCGGCCTGGCCGTGATGATGGAGCTGCCGCTGCTGGTGGTCGACGTGCAGCGCGGCGGGCCCTCGACCGGGCTGCCCACCAAGACCGAGCAGGCCGACCTGCTGCAGGCGATGTTCGGCCGCAACGGCGAGGCGCCGGTGCCGATCGTCGCGCCGCGGTCGCCCGCCGACTGCTTCGAGCGACGCGATCGAGGCCATCCGGATCGCGGTCACCTACCGGACCCCGGTGCTGCTGCTCTCCGACGGCTACCTCGCCAACGGCTCCGAGCCGTGGCAGATCCCCGACGTCGAGGACCTGCCGGAGATCGACCCGGCGTTCGCGACCGAGCCCAACCACACGTCCGCAACGCCAAGACCGGCGAGGAGCCCGGAGTTCTGGCCCTACCTGCGCGACGAGGAGACCCTGGCCCGCCCCTGGGCGGTGCCCGGCACGCCCGGGCTCGAGCACCGCATCGGCGGGCTGGAGAAGGGCGACGGGACACGGCAACATCTCCTACGACCCGGCCAACCACGACCTGATGGTCCGCACCCGCGCGGCCAAGGTGGAGCGGATCGCCGACACGATCCCCGCGCTGGAGGTCGACGACCCCGGCGGTGACGCGCGGGTGCTGGTGCTCGGCTGGGGCTCGACGTACGGCCCGATCGGCGCCGCGGTCCGGCAGGTCCGCGACGCCGGGCTCGAAGGTCGCGCAGGCCCACCTGCGGCACCTCAACCCGTTCCCGAAGGACCTCGGCGACGTGCTGAAGCGCTACGACGCGGTGCTGGTCCCCGAGATGAACCTCGGCCAGCTGTCGATGCTGCTGCGGGCCCGCTACCTCGTCGACGTGCTCGGCTACAACCACGTGCGCGGCCTGCCGCTGCGCGCCGCCGAGCTGGCCGAGGCCGTGAGCGAGCTGATCGACGACGACGACCGCGACGAGCCACGACGTCGCGGGCGTCGCCACCCAGGAGGTTGCACGATGAGCACCACCGAGCTGCCCTTCCCCGGCCTGCCCCACGGGCTGAGGGGGTCCCGACCGCGGACGAGCCCCAGAACCGGAAGGAGTTCACCTCCGACCAGGAGGTCCGCTGGTGCCCCGGCTGCGGCGACTACGCCGTGCTCGCGGCCGTGCAGGGCTTCCTGCCCGAGCTCGGGCTCCGCCGGGAGAACATCGTGTTCGTCTCGGGCATCGGCTGCTCGTCGCGGTTCCCCTACTACCTCGACACCTACGGGATGCACTCGATCCACGGCCGCGCGCCGGCGATCGCGACCGGCCTGGCGACCGCCCGAGAGGACCTCTCGGTGTGGGTGGTGACCGGTGACGGCGACGCCCTCTCGATCGGCGGCAACCACCTGATCCACGCCCTGCGCCGCAACGTCAACCTCAAGATCCTGCTGTTCAACAACCGGATCTACGGGCTCACCAAGGGGCAGTACTCCCCGACCAGCGAGCTGGGCAAGGTCACCAAGTCCACGCCGATGGGCTCGCTCGACAACCCGTTCAACCCGGTGTCGCTCGCGCTGGGCGCCGAGGCCACGTTCGTCGCCCGCACCATCGACTCCGACCGCAAGCACCTCACCTCGGTGCTGTCGGCGGCCGCAGCGCACCGGGGCGCGGCGTTCGTCGAGATCTACCAGAACTGCCCGATCTTCAACGACGGCGCGTTCGACTCGATCAAGGACAACCAGTCCAAGTCCGACGCGCTGATCCCGCTGGTGCACGGCGAGCCGATCCGCTTCGGCGGCGAGGGCCAGTACGGCGTCGTCCGGGACCGCGACTCCGGCCAGGTGTTCGCGGTCGAGGTCGCCGACGTCGACCCCGCCGACCTGCTCGTCCACGACGCGCACGCGCAGGACCCGACCACCGCGTTCGCGCTGTCCCGGCTCACCGACGCCGGCGTGCTGACCCGGGCCCCGATCGGGATCTTCCGCCAGGTGCAGAACCCCACCTACGACGACCTGGCCCGGGAGCAGATCGTCACCGCCCGCTCGGGCACGGGGACCAACAAGGAGGCACTCGCCGGCCTGCTGAGCAGCGGCGACACCTGGACGGTCGCCTGACGCCGGTGCCGGAAAGCACGCGCGGCTTCCTGCTCGGGGCGGCCGCCTACACGATGTGGGGGCTGTTCCCCCTGTACTGGCCGCTGCTGGCGCCGGCGGACGCGGTCGAGATCCTGGCGCACCGGATCGCCTGGTCGGTGGCCACGATGCTCGTCGTCGTGGTCCTGCTCCGGCGGGTCGCGTCCATCCGCCGCACCGTTGCCGACCGCCGTACCCGCTCCATCCTCGGCCTCGCGGCCGTCGTGATCGCCATCAACTGGGGTGCCTACATCTGGGGCGTTAACAACGGCCACGTCGTCGAGACCTCGCTCGGCTACTTCATCAACCCACTGGTCACCGTGCTGATGGGGGTGGTGTTCCTCGGCGAGCGGCTGCGCCGGCTGCAGTGGGTCGCGCTCGGCATCGCGACGCTGGCGGTCGTCGGGCTCACGGTCGAGCTCGGCCGGCCGCCCTGGGTGGCGCTGGTGCTCGCGTTCTCCTTCGGCAGCTACGGGCTGGCCAAGAAGAAGGCCGGTGCCGGGGCGGTGGAGAGCCTCACCGTGGAGACGGTCGTCCTGGCTCCGGTGGCACTGGGCTACATCGCCTACCTCACCCTCACCGGCGACTCCCAGTTCGGGCCCAACGGCCCGCTGCACGTCGCACTGCTCGTCTCGACCGGCATCGTGACGGCCATCCCGCTGGTCTGCTTCGGGGCGGCGGCCACCCGGGTCACGCTCACCACGCTGGGGCTGCTGCAGTACCTCGCCCCCACGCTGCAGTTCGCTCTCGGCGTGCTCCTCTTCCGCGAGCCGATGCCGGCCATGCGGTGGGTCGGGTTCGGGCTCGTCTGGGTCGCGCTGGTGATCTTCACCGTCGAGGCGATCAACCACCGTCGCCGCCAGCTGCGGATGGTGGTCGAGGCGTCGGCGGTCTGAGCGCCCCGGCTCCCGCCTCGCCCACCCCGACACCGCCTGTTCACCGGGGCTTCACCGCCTGCACCCTCACCCCTCGCCCGGGGTCCCTAGCGTCGTTGCCGCCGAGTTGTCAGAGCCTCAGCGCGCTCGGGCGCCGCGACGCCCTGACAAGTCGGCGGACCGACCTCGAACGCACAAGGAGCGCCCAGGTGACCGTTCGTCATCTCCCCCTCATCACCACCGGGCCGGAGGGCCCGCACGGCAACCGCAGCCACATGACGTGCCGGTTCAAGTGCGGCCACGCCTGTGACCAGCCGGTGCCGAACACGTCGGGCAACGAGCACGTCCAGGACGTGATCCGGACCGCGCTGGCGCGTCGCTCCGTGCTCAAGGCCGGTGGCGGTGCTCTCGCGCTGAGCGCGGTGACCGGTGTCGCGCCGGCCGCGGCCAGGGGCCGCCGGAACCCCCCGTACGACGGCGCCGACGGCTCGCGTCCGGGTCGCAACCTCGGCACCACCCGGTTCACCCCGGTGCCTCCGAACACGTACGACGAGGTGACGACCGCCGACGGGTTCACCCATGACGTGCTGATCCGCTGGGGCGACCGCGTGGTGCCCGGCGCGCCCCGGTTCGACGTCCACAACCAGACGCCCCGCCTCCGCCGCCGGCCAGTTCGGCTACAACAACGACTACGTCGGCGTGCTCCCCCTGGCGGGCCGCAAGCACCTGCTCGTCGCCAACCACGAGTACACCAACGAGGAGCTGATGTTCCCCGCCGGCCGGTACAGCGACGACGAGCAGCGCCGGATCGCCATCGAGTCGCACGGGCTCTCGGTCGTCGAGATCGAGCGACGCCCCGAGCCCGGGGGCTACCGGGTCCGCCCGGTCAACCGGACCCGCTACAACCGGCGCATCACCGGCAGCACCCCGTTCCTGCTCGACGGACCCGCCGCGGGCGACGCCCGGCTGCGGACGTCGGCCGACCCGCGCGGCAGGCGCGTCCTCGGCACGTTCAACAACTGCGCCGGCGGCACCACCCCGTGGGGCACGGTGCTCTCGGGCGAGGAGAACTTCAACCAGTACTTCGGCACCGCCGGCACCCCGGACCCCAGGTACGCCGCGTCGTACGCCCGGATGGGCATCACCGCCGGCGGCGACGCCGAGCGCAGGTGGCGCCTGTCCGACCCGCGCTTCGACCTGGCCGCGGAGCCGCACGAGCCGTTCCGGTTCGGCTGGATCGTCGAGGTGGACCCCTACGACCCGTCGTCGACGCCCCGCAAGCACACGATGCTCGGCCGCTTCAAGCACGAGGGCGCGAACATCACCATCGCCCGCAGTGGTCACGCGGTCGCCTACATGGGCGACGACGAGCGCGGCGACTACCTCTACAAGTTCGTCTCCGCCGAGAGGTTCGACCCGCGGGAGAACCAGCAGGCTCGCAAGCACAACCTGACCCTGCTGACCGAGGGCACGCTGTACGTCGCCCGGCTGACCGGCGACGGCTCCGGCGACGGCGTCCACGACGGCACCGGGGAGTGGATCCGGCTCACCACCGACCGGGAGTCCTTCGTCCCCGGCATGTCCGTGGCCGACGTGCTCATCGACACCCGGCTCGCCGCCGACAAGATGTCCCCGACCAGGATGGACCGGCCGGAGGACGTCGAGCCCAGCCCGGTGAGCGGCAAGATCTACGCCGCCCTCACCAACAACCGGGACCGCGGCACGAAGTACCCGACCGACGAGGCCAACCCGGTCGCGGGCAACAAGCACGGCTACGTCCTCGAGATCACCGAGAACGCCGGCGACCACACCGGCGCGCGGTTCACCTGGATGCTGCTGCTGGTCTGCGGCGACCCGAACGACCCGGACACGTACTTCGCCGGGTTCCCCAAGGACCAGGTCAGCCCGATCAGCTGCCCGGACAACGTGGCGTTCGACCGTCAGGGCAACCTGTGGGTCTCCACCGACGGAAACGCGCTCGGCCACCACGACGGGCTCTTCCGGGTGCCGCTGACCGGCCCGCGGCGCGGCCAGGTGCAGCAGTTCCTGTCGATGCCGGTCGGGGCGGAGACGTGCGGTCCGCTGATCAGCGACGACCAGCTCACGGCGTTCGTGGCGGTGCAGCACCCGGGCGAGAAGGGCGGCTCGACGTTCGCGACCCCGGCGAGCACCTGGCCGCACACCGACCCGTTCCCGCGCCCGTCCGTCGTGACGGCGTACCGACGCTGACCCCGCCCCGGGTTCCACGTTTCCCGGGCCCCGGTCCGGGGCACCCGGTGACATGACCTGGTTCAGCGCGCGTACGACGTCCGACGGCGTGGTGTCCGCCTCCCGCGACCGGGTGTGGTCGGTGCTCACCGACCCGCACCTGGTCGCCCGGCTGACGCCTTTCGTCTCGAGCATCACGGCCGACGGGGACCTCTGGCGGTGGGAGATGACCGGCGTGCAGGTGCTCGGTCGGCCGTTCCACCCGTGCTTCACCGAGCGGATGGCCTTCGACGAGCCGACCCGGATCGACTACACGCACGCGCCGCCCGACGGCACCCACGAGCGGACCGGCGTCGAGGGCACCTACCGGATCGGGGACAGGGCCGGGGAGACGCACCTGTCGATCGAGCTCACCGTGCATGCCGACCTGCCGCTGCCCCGGGCCAGCGGGCCCGCCGTCCGGGCCGCCATGCGGGCGGTCATGGGGACGATGGGGGCCGGCTTCGAGCGGTCCTTCCGCCGGGAGCTCGCCCGGACCGGCTGACCGAATCCCCTGTGCACACAAGGGATTCGGTCATCGAGAACTGTCGGAGGTCTCCCCTACGGTGAACCCATGTCAGCACCGGTGGACGACCTCGACACGCGCGGCCTCGCAGACGCCCTGGTCGCCACCCGGACCGCGATCGTCGAGGCCGAGGCGCGCGAGATCGAGCTGGCCGCGGCGTGGGCCGACCGGCACCCGGCGGAGTCGCTGGAGCCGCGCCCGGTGCTGCCGGGGATGGAGCGGCCGCGGCGCTACGGCGGTGACGGCACGCCCGAGTCCGGCGAGTTCGCCGCGGCCGAGCTGGGGGTGCTTGACCGGCCGATCGCTGGCTGCCGCCGTCGAGCTCATCGCCGACGCGCTCGACCTCCGGCACCGGCTGCCGCTGCTCTGGAGGGCGGCCACGGCCGGGGAGGTGCGGGTGTGGCAGGCCCGTCACGTCGCGCGGCGGACGCGGGCGGTGGGGCTGACACTGCAGCAGGCGCGGCTCGTGGACGCGACCACGACGCCGCACCTGACGGCGCTGCCGTTCGGCCGGTTCAAGGACCTCCTCGAGGCGCGGATCATCGCCGTGGACCCGGGACGGGCCGAGGCCCGCGCGGAGGCCGAGGCGCTCGACCGGTTCGTCACGACCGGCCAGTCCGACGAGCACGGCCTGAAGACGCTGGTCGCCAAGGCGTCGGCCGGGGAGGTCATCTACCTGGTGGCGGTGGTCGACCGGGTCGCCGAGGTGCTCCTCCGGCGGGGCGACACCTCGCCGGTCGGCGTACGACGGTCCAGGGCTCTCGGGCTGCTGGCCCACCCGGCGCGCGTGCTGGACCTGCTCGGGGAGCCCCTGCCCGAGGGGGCCGACGCCCATGCGACGCTCCCGCCGCCCGCCGTCACCCTCTATGTGCACCTGTCCCGCGAAGCGCTGCAGTCCGGCGCAGGCGTGGCGCGCGTCGAGGACGTGGGGCCGGTCACCGCCGGCCAGGTCCGGGAGCTGCTCGGCGGCCTGCCGGACGCCACGGTGACCGTACGGCCGGTGCTGGACCTGGCCGACGAGTCCCGCCCGGTCGACTGCTACGAGGCCACGCCCCGGCTCCGCGAGCAGATGGTCCTCCGGCAGCCGGCCTCCGCGTTCCCCTGGTCGCCCTCTCGCAGCCGCCGGATGGACCTCGACCACACCCTCGGCTGGTGTCCCGGCACGGCGGCGACCTCGATCGACAACCTCGGCCGGCTCACTCGGGCCGAGCACCGCGTCAAGACCCACGCGCACGGCTGGCGACATCGACAACCCCGGCCCGGTGTCCATCTATGGCGGACGCCCACGGGCCACCACTTCCGCGTCGACAACACCGGCACCCACCGGCTGCCCGAGCCTGCCACCGAGCTCGAGCGTGCCTTCGCGGCCGTCCTCGCCGCCGGGTGGGCGTGAAGCTCTGCTTGTCCTGGCGATGCACCCTTGCGCGTCGGCAGCTCTCTGGGTCGGCGACGAAGGCGTACACCAGCCGCTACCGCTCGGGGCTGCAGTCCAGCAAGGCGGGCAGCTCACGTAGCGACCGGATCCGAGCTGGTTCGTCCAGGGGACCAGCGTCGAATCTATCGAGGTGAACAGCCTGAAGACCGGCCTCTCGGGGGGCAGCGACGTCCAACGCGTGCAGGTCCCCCACGTGCAGCGCGCTGCCCGGGTCGACGTCCAAGGCCTCGCAGACTTGGCGATACGCAGATAGATCAGGCTTGGCGGCGCCAAGGCTCTCGGCGGTGAAGACGTGACCGAACCGTCCTTCCAGGCCGACCGCCCTGAGCTTCGCGCACTGCTGCTCCTCTGTGCCGTTCGTGAGGACTGCCGTCACGACCGGCAGGCGCGAGATCTCCTCCAACGACTCCTCGACGTCGTCGAATGATGTCCAGGACGCCTCGTAGTGCTTCAGGTAGCCGGCGAAGACTTCATCCAGCTCCGCGTCGTCGCCGACGGGCCTGTCGACGAGAGGAAGAAAGTCGCGCAAGCGTCGCCGGCGCTGCTCAGCGAAGGTGATCTCGCGGGTGCGCCAGGCGGAGAAGTGCTGCTCCTCGGCAACGAACCAGGCCGAAGCCAGGTCGTCAGTCAGGGTCGCACCGAGTTGGGGGAGCCAACCGTCGAGCGCTTTGGTCACGGAGCCCGCGTGGTCGACCAACGTGCCGTCGAGGTCGAAGATCAGGGCTCGAATCTGTGTCACTGTGCCGAGTCTACGAGTCGGCCGGGCCACGCCGGCTCGAGGACGTTCGGCCCATCGGGTCAGGAACCGTGATCCCGCCGTGGGGGTGGCTCAGGCGGTGCGCGTGGCGACGACCTCGGCGAAGGCGTCGAGCGCCGCGCGCACCGGCGACCCCTCGGGCAGCACGGTCAGCAGCTCCCGCGCCTCGCGGGCCCGGTCGAGCACGTAGGCACGCGCCTCACCCATGGCCGCGTGCTTGCGGAGCAGGTCGAGCGCCTCGGCGTGCAGCGCGTCGTCGCTGAGGTCCGCGTCGAGCAGCTCGAGAAGCCGGGCGTCGGCCGGGTCCGTGGACCGCTTCGCGAGCAGCACCGGCAGCGTGGCCACGCCCTCGCGCAGGTCGGTGCCGGGCGTCTTGCCCGACTCTTCGGACTCGCTGGCGATGTCGAGGATGTCGTCGGAGAGCTGGAAGGCGGAGCCGATCATCTCGCCGTACTGCGTGAGCGCCTCCTCGACCTCGCGCGAGGCACCGGAGAATCGGGCTCCGTAGCGGGCGGAGGTGGCGATCAGCGACCCGGTCTTGCCGGCCACCACGCGCAGGTAGTGGTCGAGGGGGTCGTCGTCGCGCGGTCCGACGGTCTCGAGGATCTGCCCCTCGACGAGCCGGCCGAACGTCTCGGCCTGGATGCGCACCGCGTCCGCGCCCAGTCGCGCGGTGAGCTCGGAGGACTTCGCGAACAAGTAGTCCCCGGTGAGGATCGCGACGGTGTTGTCCCAGCGGGCGTTGGCCGAGTCGGCCCCGCGGCGCAGCGCGGCCTCGTCCATCACGTCGTCGTGGTAGAGCGACCCGAGGTGGGTCAGCTCGACCACGCAGGCGGCCGTCACCACCCCGTCGGCCGACGGGTCCCCCGCCTCCGCGGCGAGCAGCACCAGCAGCGGCCGGAAGCGCTTGCCCCCGGCCTGCATGAGGTGCCGGGCCGCCTCGGTGACGAAGCGGGCCTCGCTCTGCACCGCCTTGACCAGCTCCGTCTCGACCTCGACCAGCCGCTCCCGCAGCCGTGCCTCGAGCTCCCCGTCGAGGACGGGCAGCGCGAGGGATGCCGATGCTGGGCTGGTCACGGGCGTGCTCCTTGGTGCAGGACGGTCAGCGGACGAACTGCCCGGCGGTGGCCGCGAGATCGAGGACGGGTCCTGGTACGACGCCCAGAGCCGCCGTGGCCGCGAACCCCACGGCGATCACGATAGTCGTGAGCACCGAGGGCATCACCACGGTGGGCCCCTCCCCGATCGGGTCGGAGAAGTACATGAGGACGATCACCCGGATGTAGAAGAACGCGGCGACCGCGCTCAGCAGGGCCGCGATCACGACCAGCGGCCAGGCGCCGCCCTGCCACGCCGAGGTGAACACCGCCCACTTCCCGGTGAAGCCACTGGTCAGCGGGATGCCGGCCATGCCGAGCAGGAAGAAGGCGAAGACGCCCGCCACGACTGGCGACTCCTTGCCGAGCCCGGCCCAGCGGGACAGGTGCGTGGCCTCGCCGCTCGCGTCGCGGACGACGGTGACGACCGCGAAGGCGCCGATGGTCATGAACCCGTAGGTGACCAGGTAGAACAGCACCGCCTGCATAGACGTCAGCTCGACGCTCCCCCCGGCGGCCACCGTGTGCAGCCCCACGAAGCCGACGAGGATGAAGCCGGCGTGCGCGATCGAGGAGTAGGCCAGCATCCGCTTGATGTCGGATTGCGTCAGCGCCAGCACGGAGCCCACCGCCATGGTGAGGATCGCGACGATCCAGATCATCGGGGTCCAGTCCCAGCGGGCCCCGCCGAAGGCGACGTAGAACAGCCGGAGCAGTGCACCGAACGCGGCGACCTTGGTGCAGGCCGCCATGAACGCGGTCACCGCGGTCGGGGCCCCCTGGTAGACGTCGGGCGTCCAGGCGTGGAACGGCGCGGCGCCGATCTTGAACAGCAGCCCGACCGCCATCAGCCCGATACCGCCGAGCAGCAGCGGGTCCGCACCGATGGTGCCGGAGACCGACTCCGCGATGTCGCCGAGCTGCATGGACCCGGCGTAGCCGTAGACCAGCGCGATGCCGTAGATGAAGAAGCCCGAGGAGAAGGCCCCCAGCATGAAGTACTTCAGCGCCGCCTCCTGGCTCAGCAGCCGCCGACGCCGGGCCAGGCCGCACAGCAGGTACAGCGGCAGCGACAGGATCTCGAGCGCCACGAACATCGTGAGCAGGTCGTTGGCGGCGGGGAACAGCATCATGCCGCCGACCGCGAACATCATCAGCGGGAAGACCTCGGTGTGCTCGAGCCCGCGGGTGGACGCCTCGCGCTCCGCCTCGGTGCCCGGCAGCGCGGCCGCCTGCCCCGCGAACGCGGTCACGCCGCCCTCGAGGTGCCGCTCCGCGAACAGGAGCACGCTGACCAGCGTGAGCACCAGGAGCGTGCCCCAGATGAAGACGGTCGGTCCGTCCACGGCGATCGCGCCCTCCGCCGCCACCTGGCCGAAGCCGGCGCTGTCGCCGCGCGGCTCGAGGTCCAGCGCCACCAGGACGGTGGCCACGATGCCGGCCACGACACCGACGACGGCCAGCAGCGACTGGACGACGTAGCGCCGGGGCCGGGGCGTGAAGGCCTCGACGAGGACGCCGACCAGCGCGACCCCGAAGATGATCAGCAGCGGGGAGAGCAGGCTGTACTCGAGGCTCGGCTTGGTGAACTGCGCGGCGCCGTCCGGCAGCTCGGCGGCCAGGACGGGGCCGGCGGCGAGGATCGACATCACTGGTGGGGCTCCTCTTCAGCGGTCTGCGAGGCAGCGGGGACGGCCGGCTCGGGGTCGGTGGCCCCGACCTGCTCGAGCGTGTGCCCGACCGCAGGGTCGATGATCGCGGTCAGCGGCTTCGGGAAGAAGCCGAGCACCACGATCAGCAGCAGCAGCGGCGCGAGCGCGCCGACCTCGCGGAGGTTCAGGTCCTTGATGCCGGCGAGCGCGGGCTGCGCCGGGCCGGTCATGGTGCGCTGGTACATCAGCAGGATGTAGAGCGCCGCCAGCACGATGCCGAATACGGCGAAGACGGCGTACCACCAGTTGTAGGTGAACGTGCCGACCAGCACGAGGAACTCCGAGACGAACGGAGAGAGGCCGGGCAGCGACAGCGACGAGAGGCCCGCCACCAGGAACGTGCCGGCCAACACCGGTGCGGCCTTCTCGACCCCGCCGTAGTCGCCGATGAGCTGCGACCCGCGCCGGCTGATCAGGAAGCCGGTCACCAGGAACAGGGCGGCGGTGGAGAGCCCGTGGTTGAACATGTAGAGGGTCGACCCGGTCTGGCCGTAGCTGTTGAGCACGAAGATGCCCATCACGATGAAACCGAAGTGAGAGACCGAGGTGTAGGCGATCAGGCGCGGGATCGAGCGCTGCCCGATCGCCACCAGCCCGCCGTAGAGCACGCTGATCACGGCGAGCACGAGCACCACCGGCGTGGCCCACTTCGACGCCTCCGGGAACAGGCCCAGGCAGAAGCGGAGCATGCCGAACGTGCCGATCTTGTCGAGGATGCTCACGAGCAGCACGGACGTGCCGGGCGTGGCCTCCTGCGCCACCGTCGGCAGCCAGGTGTGCACCGGGAACATCGGGGCCTTGATCGCGAAGGCCACGAAGAAGCCCAGGAACAGCCAGCGGCCCAGCTCGGCGTCGATGCCGGCGGTGATGGGCGCCAGCTCGGTGAGGAGGTACGTCGGCCCCACCTCGGAGTCGGCCGACACGACGTAGAGCCCGACCACGGACGCCAGCATCAGCAGGCCGCCGACCAGCGAGAAGATCAGGAACTTCACCGCTGCGTAGGCACGGCGGGGCCCGCCGAAGCCGCCGATCAGGAAGTAGATCGGGATCAGCGTCGCCTCGAAGAGCACGTAGAAGAGGAAGACGTCCATCGCGGCGAAGACGCCGATGGCCAGGCCCTCGAGCGCCAGCATCCAGGCGAAGAACGAGTTCACGCTCCACCGTCCGCCGTCACCGTCACGCCACGAGGCGAGGATGACGACCGGGGTCAGCACGGCCGTGAGGATGAGCAGGGTCAGGCCGATGCCGTCGACGCCGAGCGCGTAGTGCGCCCCGAACGCCTCGATCCAGTCGTGCTCCTCGACGAACTGGTAGCGCTCCCCGTCGACCTCGTAGCCGAAGCCGACGAGCCCGACCAGCACCAGGGTGACCAGCGAGAAGCCGAAGGCGACCTTCTGGGCCAGGTCCCCCTTCGAGGGCAGCAGGGCGACGACGACCGAGCCGACGATCGGCAGCAGCAGCGATGCGGTCAACCAGGGAAACACTCAGGACACCAGCCTTCTGCGGCGGTCGAACGTGTCGACCCCCCGGACGATTTCGTGCTGAAGGACAACGAGGCTCACGAGGGTCACGTCAGGTTCACCACCAGCAGGGCGACGACGACGAGCAGTGAGCCGCCGAGCACCGAGAGGGCGTAGGAACGGACGTAGCCGGTCTGCAGCCGGCGGAAGCGCGCGGACATCCCGGTGAAGGCGGCGCCGGTGCCGTCGACGGCCGCGTCCACGCCGCGGTCGTCGAAGCCGACCAGGCCGGTCACGAAGCGGTCACCGGGCCGCATCAGCAGCTCCTCGTTGAGCGCGTCGCCGTAGAGGTCCGCGCGCGCGGCGCGGGTCACGAAGGAGACGTTGGCCGGCGCGACCGTCGGGATGTCCGACCGGCCGACGGTGAGCCAGGCGATCGTCACGCCGACCGCCACGATGGCGGTGACGATCAGGCGTAGACGATCGGGGAGAACGCGAGCTCGTGGTGCTCGGTGGCGCCGACGACCGGCGCGAGCCAGCCGAGGATCCAGTCGCCGAGCAGCAGCACGCCGCCCAGCACGGAGAGGGCCGCCAGCACGATCAGCGGGACCGTCATCACCTTCGGCGACTCGTGCGGGTGCACGCCCTTCTCCCAGCGCTTCTCGCCGAAGAACGTCATCAGCATCAGCCGGGTCATGTAGAAGGCGGTGATGCCGGCGCCCACCAGGGCGGCCAGGCCGACGACGAGGTTCTCGCCGAACGCGGCCTCGATGATCTTGTCCTTGGACCAGAAGCCGGAGAAGCCGGGGAAGCCGATGATCGCCAGGTAGCCCATCGCGAAGGTCAGGAAGGTGACCGGCATGGCCTTCTGCAGGGCGCCGTAGTGCCGCATGTCCACGTCGTCGTTCATCGCGTGCATCACCGAGCCGGCACCGAGGAACATGTTGGCCTTGAAGAAGCCGTGGGTCAGCAGGTGGAAGATCGCGAAGGCGTAGCCGAAGGGACCGAGGCCGGCGGCCAGCATCATGTAGCCGATCTGGCTCATCGTCGACCCGGCGAGCACCTTCTTGATGTCGTCCTTGGCGCAGCCGATGACCGCACCCCAGAGCAGGGTGACGACACCGACGATGACGACCGCGGTCTGCGCCACCTCGGTGTACTCGTAGATGAAGTTCGAGCGGACGACGAGGTAGACGCCCGCGGTGACCATGGTTGCCGCGTGGATCAGCGCCGACACCGGGGTCGGGCCCTCCATCGCGTCCAGGAGCCAGGACTGCAGCGGCACCTGGGCGGACTTGCCGCAGGCGGCGAGCAGGAACAGCAGGCCGAGCGCGGTGAGGGTGCCCTGGCCGGCCTCGCCCGCGACCGCGGAGATTCCGGCGAAGGCGGTCGTGCCGAAGGTGGCGAACGCGAGCATGGTGCCGAGGGCCATCCCGATGTCGCCGACGCGGTTGACGACGAAGGCCTTCTTGGCGGCGACCGCGGCCGAGGGCTTGTGCTGCCAGAACCCGATCAGCAGGTACGACGCGAGGCCGACGCCCTCCCAGCCGAGGAAGACGCCGAGGTAGTTGTCGCTCAGCACCAGCATGAGCATCGCGGCGACGAACAGGTTCAGGTAGCCGAAGAACCGGGGCCGCCGGTCGTCGTGCGCCATGTAGCCGATGGAGTAGATGTGGATCAGGGCGCCGACACCGGTGATCAGCAGCAGGAAGACGGCCGACAGCGGGTCGAGCAGCAGCGACATGTCGGCCCGGAAGCTGCCGGCATCCACCCAGGTGTAGAGGAACTGCGAGACGCTGCGGTCCTCGGGTCGCGGCCCAGCAGCGCGACGAACGCGAGCAGGCTGATCGCGAACGAGCCGATGACGGTGCCGCAGCCGAGCAGGTGCGCCCACCCGCGGCTCCGCTCGCCGCCCACGAGCAGGATCACCGCGGCGCCGAGCGCGGGCAGCGCGATGATCAGCCACAGCAGGGAGAACACGCCGTCGGCCGCTGCGGGCTCGATCACCGGGATGGGCTCCGTGCTCCTCGGCGAGCCGCGGGAGGATCAGGGCAGAGCTGGTCACTGACAGGCTCCTAGTACTTCAGCAGGCTCGCGTCGTCGACCGAGGCCGAGCGTCGCGTGCGGAAGATGGTCATGATGATGGCGAGGCCGACGACGACCTCCGCGGCGGCGACGACCATGACGAAGAAGGCCGCCACCTGTCCGTCGAGGTTCCCGTGCACGCGGGCGAACGTCACCAGCGCCAGGTTGCAGGCGTTGAGCATGAGCTCGACGCACATGAACACGACGATGGCGTTGCGGCGGGTGAGCACGCCGATGCAGCCGATCGTGAACAGGATCGCGGAGAGGGCGAGGAAGGGGGTCGGCTCCATCACTGCTCCTCGTCGTTCTCGTCGTCGGCGTTCTCCGCGGGCGCGGCCTCCTCACCGGGGGCTCCGGGACGGACCTCGCCGTCCTGGCGCATCGCCCGGGTGAGCTCGTCGATGTCGTCGGCCAGCGCGGGAGCGGAGCGCACCGTGCCGCGGGCCACGAGGACCCGGGAGACCGACGACTCCACGGGCGAGCCGTCCGGCAGCAGGGCCGGGGTGTCGACGGCGTTGTGCCGTGCGAAGACTCCGGGAGCCGGCAGCGGTCCGGGGTGCTTCCCGTGGTCGGCGTAGTCCCGCATCCGCCGCGCGGCGAGGTCGGCCTGCGTCGCCTTGGGGGTGATCCGCTCGCGGTGGGCGAGCACCATCGCGCCGATGGCCGCGGTGATGAGCAGGGCGCTGGTGGCCTCGAAGGCGAAGACGTACTTGGAGAACAGCAGCTGGGCGAGCCCCTCGACGTTGCCGTCGGCGTTGGCGACGTCGAGGCCGGTGGTGGCGCCGACGGTCACCTGGGCGACCCCCAGCACCAGCACGGCCCCGAACAGCAGCCCGACGACGCTGGCGGCGAGCCGCTGCCCCTTGATCGTCTCGACGACGGAGTCGGAGGCGTCGACGCCGACCAGCATGAGCACGAAGAGGAACAGCATCAGGATGGCGCCGGTGTAGACGATGATCTGCACCGCGAACAGGAACGGCGCGTCCTGGACGACGTACAGCACGGCCAGGCCGAGCATCACGACCGCGAGCAGCAGGGCGGCGTGCACCGCCTTGCGCACGAAGAGGATGCCGAGCGCCGCGACCACCATCACGGGGGCCAGGATCCAGAAGGTCAGCACGGATCAGGCCTCGCTCTCGGAACGCGTGCGCTCGTCGCCGACGTGCGGCCGGAAGGCCCCGCGGTAGTAGTCGCCCTCGTCGTCGCCGAGCAGCATCGCGTGCGGCGGCTGCTCCATGCCCGGCAGCAGCGGGGCCAGCAGGTCCTGCTTCTCGTAGATGAGGTCCTCGCGGTTGTCGTCGGCCAGCTCGTACTCGTTGGTCATCGTCAGCGCGCGGGTCGGGCACGCCTCGATGCACAGCCCGCACAGGATGCAGCGCAGGTAGTTGATCTGGTAGACCGCGGCCGTAGCGCTCACCCGGCGAGTAGCGCTCGCCCTCGGTGTTGGACGCGCCCTCGACGTAGATCGCGTCCGCGGGGCAGGCCCAGGCGCAGAGCTCGCAGCCGATGCACTTCTCCAGGCCGTCGGGCCAGCGGTTGAGCTGGTGCCGGCCGTGGAACCGGGGCGCGGTCGGCTTCTTCTCGAACGGGTACTGCTCGGTGACGACCTTCTTGAACATGGTGCGGAAGGTGACGCCGAAACCCGCGACCGGGTCCCAGAACTGTTCCTTGAGCGTGGGCATCAGAGCTGCTCCCTGCTGTCTGCTGGGCGCGTGATGTCGGGTCGTGCCTCGCGCAGCGTGACCGACGTGTCGGCCCTGGACGGCCTGACCGGGCATCGGCGGGACAGGGTAGCCGCCGGCGAAGGCGTCGAACGGCTCGGCCTCGCCCACCTCGTCGCCCTCGAGCCGCTCCTCCTCGGCGCCGCCGACGAAGAACAGCACGAGGAACATCACCGCGACGACCCCGATGGCGACCGAGCAGGTAGGTGCGGTCGATGCCGCCCTCGAGGCTCACCGCGCGGATGGTGGCCACCGCGATGATCCACGCGAGCGAGATCGGGATGAGCCGCGTCCAGCCGAACTTCATGAACTGGTCGTAGCGCAGCCGCGGCAGCGTCCCGCGCAGCCAGATGAAGATGAAGATGAAGATCATCACCTTGGCGATGAACCACAGGAACGGCCAGTAGCCCTGGTTCGCGCCGTCCCACAGCGACAGCGGCCACGGTGCCCGCCAGCCGCCCAGGAACAGGGTGGTGGCGAGCGCGGAGACGGTCACCAGGTTGATGTACTCGGCGAGGAAGAACAGCGCGAACTTCAGCGAGGAGTACTCGGTGTGGAAGCCACCGACGAGCTCGCCCTCGGCCTCGGGGAGGTCGAACGGGGCCCGGTTGGTCTCGCCGACCATCGCGATCACGAAGATCACGAAGGACGGGATCAGGATCAGGCCGAACCACAGCCGTTCCTGGGCGGCGACGATCTCCGAGGTCGACATCGACCCGGCGTAGAGGAACACCGCGACGAGGGAGAGGCCCATCGCGACCTCGTAGGAGATCATCTGCGCCGAGCTGCGCAGGCCGCCGAGCAGGGAGTACGTCGACCCCGACGACCAGCCGCCGAGCACGATGCCGTAGATGCCGATCGACGTCACCGCCAGGATGAACAGCACGCCCGACCGGCATGTCGGTGAGCTGCAGCGGGGTGCGTGCGGTCGGTGAACGGCACCTTGACCTCGGGTCCGAACGGGATCACCGAGAACGCCAGGAACGCGGGGATCACCGAGATCACCGGGGCGAGCACGAAGACGACCTTGTCGGCGGCCTTCGGGACGAGGTCCTCCTTCAGCGCGAGCTTGACGCCGTCGGCGAGCGACTGCAGCAGGCCGAAGGGGCCGTGCACGTTGGGGCCGATCCGGTGCTGCATCCGGGCCACGACGCGGCGCTCGAACCAGATGTTGAACAGCGTCAGCAGCACCAGCACCAGGAAGATCAGCACCGCCTTGATGATCACCAGCCACCAGGGGTCCCGGCCGAACGGCGGACAGGTCGTCGGCGGCAGGACGGAGGTCGCATCGGGCTCGCTGCCTGCAGGCTCGATGCGTGCCTCCACGAGTCGTACCGGCGACCCGGCGCCCGAGGTCACGGTTGACGTTGATGCCGTCGGAGTTCGGCCGGCACCCAGACCACGTCGTCGGCGAGGTCGGCCACCCCGACGGGCAGCGTCACCGCGCCGCGTCGGGCCGGTCACGGTGACCGTGGCGCCCGACGGCGACGCCCAGCCCCGCGAGGGTCGCCGGCCGAGACCAGCGCGACCGCCGCCCGGCCGGTGGCCTTGAGGTAGTCGTCGCCGTCGAGCATCGAGCCGTCGTCGATCATCTGCTTCCAGGTGGCCAGGCGGAGCCCGCCCTCGCCGGCGCGGCCGTCCCCGGTCGCGTCGGCGCCGGCTCCGGTGGTCGAGACGGGCGCTCGCCGTCCCAGGGTCCGATCTCGGCCAGCTCGGCGCGGGCACCGCTCGACGGTCCTGAAGCCGAGGTCGGTGCCGAGCTCGTCGGCGATCCCGGCGAGCACCCGCAGGTCGGGCAGCGCGTGGGACTCGACCAGCACCTTCTCGAAGGGCCGCGAGCGGCCCTCCCAGGTGACGAACGTGCCGGACTTCTCGGCGGCGGCGGCGACCGGGAACACCACGTCGGCCGCGCGCGGTGACGTCGGTCTGCGCGCAGCTCGAGGCTGACCACGAAGCCGGCCGCCTGCATCGCGGCGCGGGTGGCAGCGGGGTCGGCGGTGTCGTCGGGGTCGACGCCCGCGACCAGCAGGCCACCGACGCTCGCCCGCGGCGACCGCGGCGACGATCCCGGCCGCGTCGCGGCCCGGCTCGGTGCGCGACGGTGGCGCCCCAGACCGCGCCGATGTCCACGCGGGCGGCGGCGTCGGCCGACCGGGCGGCCGCCGGGCAGCAGGGTGGGCAGGCAGCCGGCGTCGACGGCGCCGCGGTCACCGGCCCGGCGCGGCACCCAGGCGAGCCGGGCGCCGGTGGTGTCGGCCAGCGCCGCGCGCGGCGGCGGAGGCGCACCGGGCGACGGAGGCGAGCCGCTCGCCGACCAGCAGGACGCCGCCGCCGTCGAGGGCGACGTCGCCGTCGTCGGCGAGCGCCTCGAGCGCGGCGGCCTCGTCGCCCGGAGCCGTGCGGAGCACGGTGCCGTCCATCTTGCGGCAGCCCGCGGGAGGTGTACGGGCGCGATGCTGTAGACCCTCAGGCCGTTGCGGGCGGCCTTGCGCAGCCGGAGGAACAGCGTGCCCGCCTCGTCCTCGGGCTCGAGCCCGACGAGGACGACGGTGCGTGGCGCGCTCGAGGTCCTCGAAGGTCACGCCGAGGCCCGGTGCCGGCCACGAGTGCGCCGAGGAAGTCGGCCTCCTCGGCGGAGTGCGCGCGGGCCCGGAAGTCGATGTCGTTGGTGCCCAGCACCACCCGCGCGAACTTGGCGTAGGCGTAGGCGTCCTCGAGGGTGAGCCGACCACCGGTCAGCACGCCGACCGAGCCGGCCGCCTCGAGCCCGCGGGCGGCGACGGCGAACGCCTCGGGCCACGACGCCGGGCCGCAGCTCACCGGACTCCTCGTCGCGGACCAGGGGGTGCGTGAGCCGGTCCGGCCTGCCGGGCGTAGGTGAAGGCGAACCGGTCCTTGTCGGTGATCCACTCCTCGTTGACCTGCGGGTCGTCGCCGGCGAGCCGGCGGACGACCTTGCCGCGACGGTGGTCGACGCGGATGGCCGAGCCGCAGGCGTCGTGCTCGGCGACCGACGGCGTGGAGACCAGGTCGAACGGCCGGGCCCGGAACCGGTACGCCGCGGAGGTGAGCGCGCCGACCGGGCAGATCTGGATCGTGTTGCCCGAGAAGTAGGACTCGAACGGCTCCTTCTCGTAGATCCCGACCTGCTGCAGCGCGCCTCGCTCGATGAGCGCGATGAACGGGTCCCCGGCGATCTGCTCGGAGAAGCGGGTGCACCGCGCGCACAGCACGCAGCGCTCACGGTCGAGCAGCACCTGCGCGGAGATGTTGATCGGCTTGGGGAAGGTGCGCTTGGCCTCGACGTGAACCGGGTCTCGCCCCGGCCGTTGCTCATCGCCTGGTTCTGCAGCGGGCACTCGCCGCCCTTGTCGCACACCGGGCAGTCGAGCGGGTGGTTGATGAGCAGCTGCTCCATGACCCCCTGCTGGGCCTTGTCGGCGATCGGCGAGGTCGACCTGGGTGTTGACGACCATGCCGTCGGAGGCGACCAGCGTGCACGAGGCCTGCGGCTTGACCCGTCCGGGCGGGCCCATCATCGTGCGCGGCTCGCCGTCCGGCCCGGGCAGCGCCACCTCGACGAGGCACTGCCGGCAGGCGCCGACCGGCGCGAGCAGCGGGTGGTCGCAGAACCGCGGGATCTGCACGCCGATCTGCTCGGCCGCCCGGATGACCAGCGTGCCCTTGGGGACGCTGGTCTCGATGCCGTCGATGGTCAGCGTGACCAGGTCGGTCTTGCTCGACCTCCTGGCCCTCCTTGCTGCGTCACGCTCATGCCGTGGCTCCTGCGGTGGCGAAGAGGGTGGACGCGGCCGGGTCGAAGGGACAGCCGCCGTGCTCGAGGTGCGCGAGGTACTCGTCCCGGAAGTACTGGATCGAGGACGATGATCGGGCTGATCGCGCCGTCGCCGAGCGCGCAGAACGAGCGGCCGAGGATGTTGTCGCACTGGTCGAGCACGCTGCTCGAGGTCGGCCTCGGTGCCCTGACCCCTCTCCAGCCGGGCCAGCGTCTGCACCAGCCACCAGGTGCCCTCGCGGCACGGGGTGCACTTGCCGCAGGACTCGTGCTTGTAGAACTCGGTCCAGCGGAGCACCGCCCGGACCACGCAGGTGGTGTCGTCGAAGATCTGCAGGGCCTTGGTGCCCAGCATCGACCCGGCGGCGCCGACGCCCTCGTAGTCGAGGGGCACGTCGAGGTGCTCGGCGGTGAGGATCGGGCGTGCAGGAGCCGCCCGGGGTCCAGAACTTCAGCTCGTGGCCCTCGCGGACGCCGCCGGCGAGCTCGAGCAGCTCGCGCAGGGTGATGCCGAGCGGCGCCTCGTACTGGCCCGGGCCGCGTCACGTGGCCGGAGAGCGAGTAGAGCGTCATGCCCTTGCTCTTCTCGGTGCCCATCGAGCCGAACCAGTCGGCGCCGTTGCGCACGATCGACGGCACCGAGGCGATGCGACTCGACGTTGTTGATCACCGTCGGCGAGGCGTAGAGACCGGCCACGGCGGGGAACGGCGGGCGGAGCCGCGGCTGCCCGCGCCGGCCCTCGAGCGAGTCGAGCAGCGCGGTCTCCTCGCCGCAGATGTAGGCGCCGGCGCCGGCGTGCACGATGACGTCGAGGTCGTAGCCGGAGCCGTGGATGTCGCGGCCGAGGTGCCCGGCCAGGTAGGCCTCCTGCACGGCCCGCTGCAGGCGGCGTACGACGTGCAGCACCTCGCCGCGCACGTAGATGAACGCGTGCTCGGCCCGGATCGCGAAGGAGCTGATGATCACGCCCTCGACCAGGGTGTGCGGGCTGGCCATCATCAGCGGGATGTCCTTGCAGGTGCCCGGCTCCGACTCGTCGGCGTTGACGACGAGGTACTTCGGGTTCGGGTTGTCCTGCGGGATGAAGCCCCACTTCATGCCGGTGGGGAAGCCGGCGCCGCCGCGGCCGCGCAGGCCGGAGTCCTTGACCAGCTCGATCAGGGCCGTCGGGCGCCATGCCCAGCGCGGTGCGCAGGGCGGTGTAGCCGCCGGCCTGGGTGTAGGACTCCAGCGTCCAGGAGCGCTCGGCGTCCCAGTTGTCGGAGAGGACCGGGGTCAGGGTGTCGGTCACCGGCTCGACTCTCCTTCCGGTGCGGCCCTCCGGTCGGGCGCGGCTTCCAGCCGCGCTCGCGGGCGATCTCGAGGCCCCGACCAGGCTGGGCGGGCCCGGCGGCGCGGGCCCTCGTCGGCGCGGTCGTCGGGGAAGCCGGCCAGCACCCGCTCGGCCTCGCGCCAGGTGCAGATGCGTCGGCCCCCGGGTCGAGCTGACCTCGTCGCCCGCCCGCAGGTCGTCGACCAGCTGCGGTGGCGGACTCCGGGGTCTGGTTGTCCATGAACTCCCAGTTCACCATCACGACCGGCGCGTAGTCGCAGGCGGCGTTGCACTCGACGTGCTCGAGGGTGATCGGCGCGCGGCCGTCGTCGGGGTGGTCTCGTCGTTGCCGACGCCCAGGTGCTCCTTGAGCCGCTCGAAGATCGCGTCGCCGCCCATGACCGCGCACAGCGTGTTGGTGCAGACGCCGACGTGGTAGTCGCCGACGGGGCGGCGCTTGTACATCGTGTAGAACGTCGCGACGCCCGACACCTCGGCGGCGGAGAGGCCGAGGATGTCGGCGCAGGCCTCGATGCCCCGCGCGGTGACCCGGCCCTCCACGCTCTGCACCAGGTGCAGCATCGGCAGCAGCCCGGAACGTGGCCTGCGGGTAGCGGGCCGCGATCTCGCGGAGCTCGGCCACGGTCGAGCGGTCGTCGTCGTCGACGCGGTCCTGGTCGTCCTTCGTGTGTCACTAACGGTCCACTCCTCCCATCACGGGGTCGATCGAGGCGATCGCGACGATGACGTCGGCGACCATGCCGCCCTCGCTCATCACCGAGGTCGCCTGCAGGTTCGTGAACGACGGGTCGCGGAAGTGCGCGCGGAACGGGCGGGTGCCCCCGTCGGAGACCACGTGCGCGCCGAGCTCGCCGCGCGGCGACTCGACGGGCACGTAGGCCTGGCCGGCCGGCACCCGGAAGCCCTCGGTGACCAGCTTGAAGTGGTGGATCAGCGCCTCCATCGACTCACCCATGATGTGCCGGATGTGGTCCAGGCTGTTGCCCATGCCGTCGCTGCCGACCGCGAGCTGGCTCGGCCAGGCGATCTTCTTGTCGGCGACCATCACCGGCGCGCCCTCGAGCCCGGCGAGCCGGTCCGCGCACTGCTCGACGATGCGCAGCGACTGCCACATCTCCTCGAGGCGGATCCGGAAGCGGCCGTAGGAGTCGCTGGTGTCCCAGGTGACCACGTCGAAGTCGTAGTCCTCGTAGCCGCAGTAGGGCTGGGTCGGCGCAGGTCCCAGGGGTAGCCGGTCGAGCGCAGCACCGGGCCGGTGATGCCCAGGGCGAGGCAGCCGGCGAGGTCGAGGTGGCCGACGCCCTCGAGCCGGCCCTTGAAGATCGGGTTGGCGTTGCACAGGTCGGCGTACTCGGGCAGCCGCTTCTTCATCAGGGCGACGAAGTCGCGGATCTGGTCGAGCGCGCCGGGCGGCATGTCCTGGGCGACGCCGCCGGGGCGGATGAACGCGTGGTTCATCCGCAGGCCGGTGATCAGCTCGAACAGGTCGAGCACCATGCTCGCGCTCGCGGAAGCCGATCGTCATGACGGTCAGCGCGCCGATCTCCATGCCGCCGGTGGCGATGGCGACCAGGTGGCTGGAGATCCGGTTGAGCTCCATCAGGAGGACGCGCATGACCTGCGCCTTCTCCGGGATGTCGTCCTCGATGTCGAGCAGCCGCTCGACGCCGAGGCACGTAGGTGGCCTCGTTGTAGAACGGCGACAGGTAGTCCATCCGGGTGCAGAACGTGACGCCCTGCGTCCAGGAGCGGAACTCCATGTTCTTCTCGATGCCGGTGTGCAGGTAGCCGATGCCGCACCGGGCCTCGGTGACCGTCTCGCCCTCGAGCTCGAGGATCAGCCGGAGCACGCCGTGGGTGGAGGGGTGCTGCGGGCCCATGTTGACGACGATCCGGTCCTCGCCCTCGTCGGCGACGCCGCTGACGACCGAGTCCCAGTCCTGGCCGGTGACGGTGAAGACCGTGCCCTGCGCTGGTGTCCTGGACCGGGCGTAGGGGTCGTAGGGGTCCTCGTCCGCTGGGTCCTGTGCGGTTGTGCTCATCAGTTGTACGACCTCCGCGTGTCCGGCGGCGGGATGGTGGCGCCCTTGTACTCGACGGGGATGCCGCCGAGCGGATAGTCCTTGCGCTGCGGGTGGCCCGGCCAGTCGTCGGGCATCTGGATCCGGGTCAGCGCCGGGTGGCCGTCGAAGACGATGCCGAAGAAGTCGTAGGTCTCGCGCTCGTGCCAGTCGTTGGTGGGGTAGACCGAGACCACCGACGGGACGTGCGGGTCGGCGTCGGGGCAGGTCACCTCGAGCCGGATCCGGCGGTTGTGGGTCATCGAGAGCAGGTGGTAGACCGCGTGCAGCTCGCGGCCGGTGTCGTCCGGGTAGTGCACCCCGGAGACGCCGGAGCAGAGCTCGAAGCGCAGCCGCTCGTCGTCGCGCAGCAGGAGCGCGGTGGCCAGCAGGTCGTCGCGGCGGACGAACAGCGTGATCTCGCCGCGGTGCACCACGACCTTCTCGACCGCGGTGGTCAGGCCCTCGGGACGCTGAGCGCGGCCTCCAGCGCGTCGGCGAACTCGTCGAACCAGCCGCCGTAGGGCCGGGGCGTGCCGCCCGGCATGACCACGGGCCGGACCAGGCCGCCGTAGCCGGAGGTGTCCCCGGTGCCGGACAGGCCGAACATGCCGCGGCGGACGCCGACCACCTCGGGCTGGAGCTGCTCGGGCGTCGACCGGCAGGGTGTTCTCCGGTGTCCGATCGGTCGCGTCGGGCTCGGTGCCCGCGGTGACTCGGCCGAGTCCGCGATGGTGTCGTCGGGGGTCGGCCCGGTCTGTCCTCGTCGCTCACCGCAGCAGACCCTTCATCTCGGAGGTCGGCAGCGCCCGGAGCGCGTCGTTCTCGTCCTGCACTCGATCTCCGCGAGGCGGTTGCTGCCGAGCTTGGTGGCCTGGACCTGGTCGTGCAGCTTGAGGATCGCGTCGATGAGCATCTCCGGGCGCGGCGGGCAGCCGGGGAGGTACATGTCGACCGGGACCACGTGGTCGACGCCCTGCACGATCGCGTAGTTGTTGAACATCGCCGCCCGAGCTGGCGCACACGCCCATCGCGAGCACCCACTTGGGCTCGGCCATCTGGTCGTAGATCTGGCGCAGCACCGGGGCCATCTTCTGGCTGACCCGGCCGGCCACGATCATCAGGTCGGCCTGCCGCGGCGAGGCCCGGAAGACCTCCATGCCGTAGCGGGCCAGGTCGTAGCGGGGCCCGCCGGAGGTCATCATCTCGATGGCGCAGCAGGCCAGGCCGAACGTCGCCGGCCAGAACGACGCCTTGCGCATGTAGCCCGCGACGCCCTCGACGGTGGTCAGCAGGACCCCGCTGGGGAGCTTCTCCTCGATACCCATCAGGCTTGCCCTCCGGCGGTAGTCGTCGATGTCCAGGTGCGGTGGTCTCGACAGGCTCGACACCGTCGCGCAGGTGCGGTGGTCTCGACAGGCTCGCACCGTCGCCCTCAGTCCCACTCGAGGCCCCCGCGCTGCCAGACGTAGGCGTAGGCGACGAACACCGTGAGGATGAACAGCACCATCTCGACGAGCCCGAAGATGCCCATCGCGTCGAAGTGCACCGCCCACGGGTACAGGAAGACGATCTCGATGTCGAAGACGATGAAGAGCATCGCGGTGATGTAGTACTTCACCGGGAAGCGGCCGCCGCCCAGGGCCTGCGGGGTCGGCTCGATGCCGCACTCGTAGGAGTCGAGCTTGGCGCGGTTGTAGCGCCTGGGCCCGACCAGCGGCGCTCATCACCAGCGAGAACACCGCGAAGCCGGCGGCCAGCAGCCCGAGTCGCGAGAACCGGTGCGTAGAGCTCCATCTCCCGTGTCCCTCCTGTCGTTGCCTGTCGTGTCTGCGTGTGCGCGGCGGCTCAGGCCGGCGGGAGCCAGCCTTGGCCAGCGCGTTGATGACCCGGTCGGACACGTCGCCGTCGCGCGGGTCGGTCAGGTTGGCCATCAGCTTGAGGGTGAACTTCATCAGCGTCGTGCGCGGCAGGCCGTAGCGGGTGGCCTGCTTCATGAACGTCGGGTTGCCGATCATCTTGGCGAACACGCGGCCCAGCGTGAAGTAGCCGCCGTAGGTCGGACTCGAGCTCGGCGGCGTAACCCTGCAGCACCCGCTCGCGGGCGGGCCCGTCGGGAGGGGCCAGCGCCTGCACGATCGGTCTCGGCGGCGATGTGGCCGGACTCGATCGCGTAGTCGATGCCCTCGCCGTTGAACGGGTTGACCATGCCGCCGGAGTCGCCGACGAGCAGCACCCCGCGGGTGTAGTGCGGCTTGCGGTTGAAGCCATCGGCAGCGCGGCCGAGGCGACCCGTGCCGACCCGGTTCTCGTCGCGGAAGCCCCACTCCTCGGGGGTGTGTCGCGAGCCAGCGGTCGAGGATGTCCTTGTAGTCGACGTGCTCGAAGGCCTTCGAGGTGTTCAGGATGCCCAGGCCGACGTTGGCGGTGCCGTCGCCGACGCCCGAAGATCCAGCCGTAGCCGGGCAGCAGGCTGCTCCGGCCCGGCGGGCGCCGTCCCAGAGCTCGAGCCAGGACTCCATCCAGTGGTCGTCGTGGCGGGGGGTCTCGTAGTAGGCCCGCACCGCGACGCCCATCGGCCGGTCCTCGCGCCGCTCGAGACCGAGCGCGATGGCGAGCCGGGCGGAGACGCCGTCGCAGGCGATCACGATCGGGGCGCGGAACTCGAGGTCGTCACCGGCGCCCGACCCGGCGACCGCGGTCGTCGAGGGGCTTGGCGCGTGACGCCGACCACGCGGCCGGTGCGCTCGTCGACGACCGGGCCGGTGACGGCGGTGCGCTCCATGAGCCGGGCGCCGGCCTTCTCGGCGTGCCGGGCCAGGATCTCGTCGAAGTCCATCCGGGTGCGGACCATGCCGTAGGGCGGGAACGAGGCCAGCTCGGGCCAGGGCAGCTCGAGCCGGTGGCCGGCACCGACGATGCGCAGGCCCTGGTTGCGCGCCCAGCCGGGCGCGTCGAGGTCGATGCCCATCGCCGACCAGCTGGCGGACCGCGCGCGGGGTGAGCCCGTCGCCGCAGATCTTGTCGCGGGGGAACGCCGACTTCTCCAGCAGCAGGACGTCGACGCCGGCCTGGGCCAGGTGGAAGGCGGCCGAGGCGCCGGCCGGTCCGGCGCCGACGACGATGACGTCGGCTGCCGCTGTGTCGGCGGTCGTCCGGGTCATCGCGAGTACCTCGTCGTCTCGGCTGTGGCGCGGTCGCCGGCGTCCCATGTGACTTTGTGAATTGCTTCACGAATGGCGACCGACGGACAGTCTAGAGGCCACCGTCACATCCCGCGACCCGGCCCCCGGGGGGTCAGGCGGTCGCCCGGTGCAGCGCCACGACACCGCCGGAGAGGTTGCGCCACTCGACGTCGCGCCACCCTGCCGCGGACATCCGGCCGGCCAGTGCCGGCCTGGTCCGGCCAGGCCCGGATCGACTCCGCGAGGTAGACGTAGGCGTCCGGGCTCGAGGACACCGCGCGGGCCACCGAGGGCAGCGCCTTCATGAGGTACTCCAGGTAGACGGTGCGGAACGGCCCGGTTGGTGGGGTGGCTGAACTCGCACACCACCAGGCGGCCGCCGGGACGCGTCACCCGCCGCATCTCGCGCAGGCCCGCGTCGGGGTCGACGATGTTGCGCAGGCCGAAGGAGATCGTGACCGCGTCGAAGGTGCCGTCGGCGAAGGGCAGCCGGGTGCCGTCGCCGGCCGTGAACGCCAGGTGCGGGCGGTTGCCGCTTCCCGACCCGGAGCATCCCCAGCGAGAAGTCGCACGGGACCACGCGGGCGCCCCGGTCCGCGAACGGCTGGCTGGAGGTGCCGGTGCCGGCGGCGAGGTCGAGCACCCGCTGCCCGGGCCGGGGGTCCACGGCGTCCACGACCTGCCGGCGCCAGCGCCGGTCCTGGCCCAGCGACAGGACGTCGTTGGTGAGGTCGTAGCGCCGGGCGACGTCGTCGAACATGGCGGCGACGTCGGCGGGCTACTTGTCGAGGTCGGCGCGGGTCACGCACGCAACCTTAGGGCGGGCTCCGCGGGACGGTCTCCGCGAGGCCGTAGGCTGGCCCACCGTGACGCAGTCCGCGACCCCGGCCGCCGACCCGGCTCCGCCGCGGCCCGCGCCGCTCGTGGTGCGCAGCCTGGCGCTCGCCGACCCCGGGACCTCCTGCTGGCCCTGCTGCCCGCTCCGGCGGCACGGCCTGGGTGCGCCGCGGGGACGGCCTGGTCGGCTGGGGGGTCGCCGCCGTGCTGCGCACCGAGGGGCGCCGGCCGCTTCGCCGACGCCCGCGACGTGGTGGGCCGAGCACGGCCGGACCGCGGTGGTCCGCGACGAGGTCGGACTGCCCGGCAGCGGCCTGGTCTGCTTCGGCTCGTTCGCCTTCGCCGACGAGCCCGGCGACAGCGTGCTCGTCGTGCCCGAGGTCGTGGTCGGCCGGCGCGGCGACCGGGCCTGGGTGACCACGATCAGCGCCGGCCTCGATCACCGCTCCGCCGGTCATCGCACCGCGCCCCCGAGCCTGCCCCGCCGAGCGGGGTGACCTTCTCCGACGGCGCGATGAGCGGCACGGCGTGGGAGACGGTCGTCGCCGAGGCGGTGCGCCGGATCAACGCCGGCGAGCTGGAGAAGGTGGTGCTGGCCCGCGACCTGGTCGCCACCGCCGCCGAGGACATCGACGTCCGCTGGCCGCTGCGGCGGCTCGCCGAGAGCTACCCGACGTGCTGGACCTTCCACGTCGACGGGCTGTTCGGCGCGACCCCCGAGATGCTCGTGCGCCGGGAGCGCGGGCTGGTCACCTCCCGCGTGCTGGCCGGCACGATCCGGCGTACCGGCGACGACGAGCGCGACCTGGCCCTCGCCGCGACGCTGGCCCGGTCGTCGAAGGACCTCGAGGAGCACGAGTACGCCGTCCGCTCGGTGGCCGACGCCCTCGCGCCACACTGCACCTCGATGAACGTGCCCGAGGCGCCGTTCGTGCTGCACCTGCCCAACGTCATGCACCTCGCGACCGACGTCGCCGGCGTGACCCACGAGACCGACGACAGCGACCACCCCGTCTCCTCGCTGGGACTCGCCGAGGCACTGCACCCGTCCGCGGCGGTCGGTGGCACCCCCACCGACCGGGCGCGCGAGCTGATCACCGAGATCGAGGTGATGGACCGTGGTCGCTACGCCGGGCCGGTCGGGTGGATGGACGCGTCGGGTGACGGCGAGTGGGGCATCGGGCTGCGCTCGGCCGAGCTGGACGGCGCCCGCGTGCGGCTGTTCGCCGGCTGCGGCATCGTCGCCGACTCCGACCCCGAGGCCGAGCTGGCCGAGGCACAGGCGAAGTTCGTGCCGGTCCGCGACGCGCTGGCCGGTCCCTGAGTCGTCGCTGAACCGCTGCCGTCCGGCCATCGGGCGACCCCCGCCGGCTCCTGACCCTCCCCCGCAGGGCCAGGACCCGGGTCGCCGCTTCCTCCCCGAGGACGACCTGGTCACGCTCCCCCGCGCGTGCAAAACCATCATCCCGGGACGAATCGGACCGCGTCTGTAGCGAATGCAGGTCACATCGAGCGACCGTTCGGCCGGCACACCGTCCGAACGGGGGGTGTGCGGTCGGGGCTCAGCTCGCCACCGACCGCGCCCGCAGCGCCACGACTCCGGTGAGGATGAGCAGCACGGCCACCGCGTCGAGGGGGCCGATCGGCTCGCCCACGAGCAGCCAGCCGATCGCCAGGGCGACCACCGGCGGGATGTAGGTCGAGCTGGCCGCGGTCACGGCCCCGAGCCGGTCGACGATGAAGTAGTAGAGGATGTAGGCCAGCCCGGTCCCGAGCAGCCCGAGCCCGACGACCAGCCCGACCAGCGCCCGGGTGTCACCCGCGACGTCGGTGATCCCACCGAGCGGCACCACGACGAGCAGGGTCACCAGCGCGAAGCCCATCTGGTAGGTCGTCAGGGCGGCAGCCGGGATGGCGCGCCCGGCCAGGAACCTGCGCGCGTAGACGAAGGAGAGGCCGACGCAGGCCGACCCGGCGAGCATGAGCAGCACCCCGACCGGGTCGACCGGGCCGGAGGCGTCCCAGGGGCGGGCGATGAGGAGCACGCCTCCGAAGCCGACCAGCACCCCGACCAACCGGACCGGCGTGACCCGCTCGCTGCGCAGCAGCAGCGCGGCGCCCACGAACGAGAACAGCGGGATCGAGCCACTGAGTGCGCCGGCGATCCCGGAGTCGAGACGGGCGGTCCCGGCCGCGAACGCGAAGTAGTAGCAGCTCGTCGCGACCAGCGACATCACCGCGAAGTGGCCGGCGTAACGGGCGTGAGCCCAGGCGAGGTCGCGTCGGAGTACGGCGTACGCGAGCACCGGCACGAAGCCGAAGAGGACCCGGAGGAGGGTGATCTGGCCGGCGCTGATCGTCTCGGCCGCCCACTTCATGAAGAGGAAGTTGGAGCCCCAGATCAGGCCCAGCGCGGCGAACGCCGCCATGGCCGGTTGCCGCATGGCCCGCAGTCTGTCACGACGGGAGTGCCCGACCGGGCCAGGGCGATTTGACCGAAACGCCGGGCCCACGCCCGACCCCCGCCTGCCCACCCGGTGGGAGGATCGGGACAGGCCCCGGCGCCCGGCAGGAACCCCCGCCTGCCGGGCCCGGTCGGTCCTCAGGCCCGGTCGGCGCCGAGTGCGCGGATCGCGGCGTCGAGCTCACGCCGGTCGTCGCGTCGGACCGCGGCCTCCACGACCTCGACCCCGCCGGCCGGGTTGGCCAGCGCGTGCTCGAGCTCGGGCAGGCTCTCCACCCGCCAGTGCGGGGTCCGGGTCGCCGCGCACAGCGCCGCGAGGTCGACGTGGTGCGGGGTGCCGAAGACCCGCTCGAACGAGTCGGCGTACTCCGGGGCCCCGTGCTCCAGCGACGCGAAGATGGAGCCGCCGTCGTCGTTCACGACCACGACGGTGAGGTCGGGCCGCGACTCGTCGGGCCCCATCACCAGGCCGTTGCTGTCGTGCAGGAACGTCACGTCGCCGAGCAGCGCGAGCGCCCGGGAGGTCGACGGCCGGCCGAGGGCGGCGCCGACCGCGGTCGAGACCGAGCCGTCGATGCCGGCCAGTCCCCGGTTCCCGATCACCAGCCGGCGGTCGCCCACGGCGTACCTCGGCACCATGAGGTCGAGGTCGCGCACCGGGTTGGAGGCACCGACGAAGAGCAGCCCGCGCGGCGGCAGGGCCCGCGCCACGGCGCCCGCCACGTGGTGGGGGGTGAGGCCGGAACGCCCGGCCAGCAGCCGGTCGAGGGCGCGGCTGCGGTCGGCGTCGGCGGAGAGCCACTCCCCGAGCCACCCGTCGTCTGCCCCCGCCTCGACGTCGACCGGGCCGTCGAGGACCCGGGAGACCCGACGTCCCGGGTCGGTGTAGCCGGTCCGGTTGCGCACGGCCACGATCTCCAGGTGCGGGTCGGAGATCAGCCGCATCACCGGGCGGGACAGGGTCGGGTGCCCGCAGACCACCACCCGCTCGACCCGCGAGCGCAGGCTGCCGGGACCCTCGTCGTCGAGGAGCAGCCGGTAGGTGCGGATCGCGTTGGGCGCCCGTGCGCGAGCCGCTGGTGGGCTCGGCGAGCAGCGGCCAGCCGGCACGCTCGGCGAGGACGCGGGCCGGCGGCCCGGCGTCGTCCCCGGCGACGACCACGGTGCGGGGCCCGAGCGGCCAGCGTCTCCGGGCTCGGGGTCTCCCCCGCCGGGAGCTCCGGCCCGCGCCCGTCGACCGGCGTGCTCCACCCGTCGGGCTGGCCCGGCACCAGCGGCTCCGAGAGCTGGAGGTTGAGCTGGGGGCGGGGCCGCCCGCGGCGACGGCGCGCGCGGAGCCAGCCGCCGCCAGCCGCCGACCTGCGCCGCCTGGTCGCCCGACGGGTCCGCCGGTGGTACGTCGGCGTCGAAGCGGGTCGCCGTGCCGAAGATCCGCACCTGGTCCGTGGTCTGGTTGGCCTGCGTGCCGCGGAGCCGGGCGGGCCGGTCGGCGGTGAGCAGCAGCAGCGGGAGGCCCCGGTGCGACGCCTCGAGCACCGCCGGGTGCAGGTTCGCGACGGCGGTGCCGGAGGTGGTGACCACCGGGACGGGCGTGCGGCTGGAGACGGCGATCCCGAGGGCGAGGAAGCCGGCGGAGCGTTCGTCGATCCTGGTGTGCAGGGTCAGCCGGCCGGCCAGTGCGGCGGCGTGCAGCGCGTAGGCGAGCGGCGCGGACCGGCTGCCGGGCGCCAGGACGGCGTGCCGCGCGCCAAGCCGCACCAGCTCGTCGACCACGGTGGCGGCCAGGGCGGCGGAGGCGTTCGCGGGGACGGCGGTCACGACGCCCGATCCTGCCGCATGCCGGGACAGCGCCTCCTCGACCTCGGCCAGCCGGGCCAGCCAGTCCGGTCCCGGCGGCCGGGCCCGGCCCGCAACCGGTCGAGGGCCGCCGGGTCGACCTCGGGGCGCTCCACCGGCAGCGTGCCGTCGACCGGCAGCAGCGGGCGGACCGCCACGTCGTCGGTGAGCAGCGCGACGGTGGCCAGGCCGCACGCGTAGGGCAGCTCCGGCAGCGCCGCGGCCAGCGCGACCCCGGCCGCGATCCCGACGGAGGTCTCCAGCGCGCTCGACACGACGACCGGGAGCCCGATGTCCTCCGCGATCCGCAGGCAGGCCCGCACCCCGCCGAGGGGCTGCACCTTGAGGACCGCGACGTCGGCCGCCTCCAGGTCGCGGACCCGGTAGGGGTCGGCGGCGCGGCGGATCGACTCGTCGGCGGCGACGGGGACGTCGACGCGGCGGCGGACGACGGCGAGGTCCTCCACCGAGGCGACCGGCTGCTCGACGTACTCGAGCCCTCCGGCGGCCCGGTCCAGGGCGGCGACGGCGCCGCACGCCTCGTCGACCGTCCACAGCCCGTTGGCGTCGACCCGGATCGCGACCGCGCGGGGCCGAGCGCGTCACGGACCGCCTCCAGCCGGGCCTGCCTCCTCGGCCAGCGTCTGGCCCGGCTCGGCGACCTTCACCTTGGCGGTGTGCAGCCGGCGCGAGGCCCGGACGATCTCCGCGGCCCGCTCCGGGCCCGACCGCCGGGACGGTGACGTTGACCGGGACCCGGTCCCGCAGCGGGGCCGGCCAGCCCTGGTCGGCGGCCTCGAGCGCCGCCGGCCAGCCAGGGCGCGGCGACCGCGTCGTCGTACTCCAGGAACGGGCTGAACTCGCCCCATCCGGCGTCGCCCCGCAGCAGCACGCCCTCGCGGACGGTGATGCCGCGGAACCGGGTGGTCATCGGCACCGACCAGACGACCGGGGCCCGGGTCCGCCCGTCATCGGGCCCCCCCCGCAGCCGGAGCCGGTCCACCTTGCCGTTGGCGAGCAGCGGGAGCGCGTCGAGCCGGTGCAGACCTCGCGCGGCGCCCAGGCGCGGGGGCGCCCGCCGAGACCCAGTCGCGCGCCGCGTCGAGGTCGAGGCCCGCCCGGCCCGCAGGACGACGAAGGCGACCACCCGCTGGCCCCACTCGGGGTCCGGGACGCCGACCACCTCGGCGCCTCGGTGACGTGCGGGGTGCTCCCGCAGCCGGGCCGCGACGGCGGTCGCGGGACACGTTGACGCCGCCGGAGACGACCACGTCGTCGACCCGGCCGAGCACCTCCAGCCGGCCGTCGTCGTCGAGCCGGCCGACGTCCTGGGTGCGGAACCAGCCGTCCCTCAGCACCTCCGCGGTCAGGTCGGGCCGGCCGTCGTAGCCGTCGAAGAGGACCGGGCCGGCGATCCGGACGCGACCGGTCCGGCCGTCCTGTCGATGGGTCGGCGCCGATCGCGACCGCCACGCCGTCGAGCGGCACCCCGTCGTAGACGCAGCCGCCGCACGTCTCGCTCATGCCGTAGGTGGCGACCACCTGCGACACCGGCGGCGGCGGCCCGCTCGCGCAGGGGTCGCCGGCACGCGGGGCGCCGCCGACCAGCACGGCCGCTGAAGCGTGCGCAGGGCGTCGTCGACCGCGGCGTCCGGTCGAGCAGCCGGTGCAGCTGGGTCGGCACCAGCGAGACGTAGCGTCGATCGCCGGTCATCGCGGCAGCGGCCGCCGGGCAACGGCACCGTCCTGCACGACCGGGTCGGTGCCGGCGAGCGACGGAGCGGAACAGCACCTGCAGCCCGGCGACGTACGTCGGGGGCAGGTTCGAGCAGCCACTGCCCGGGACCGCCGAGCCGCGCCGCGGTGGCGCGTGGCCGACGCACGCAGCGCCGTCGCGCGAGAGCAGCACCCGCTTGGGCTCGCCGGTCGACCCGGAGGTCTCGACCACCAGCGGGTCCGGCCTCGTCGCGCGCCGCGTCCCAGCCCCGCAGCGCGGCGAGCACCTCGTGCGGGGTGCCGTGGACGGGACGGAGGCTGCTCGGGAAACCTGGGGGCCGGCACCGCTATGCCTGCCAGAATCCCCGACCATGGCAACCCCTGAGCAGTGGCTGGCCGGCGCGCGCCCCCGGACCCTGCCCGCCGCGGTCGCTCCCGTGCTCGCCGGCACCGGGGTCGCGGCGTACCTCGACGGCGCGCGTGTGGTGGAAGGCCCTCCTGGCCCTGCGTGGTCGCCCTCGCGCTCCAGGTCGGCGTCAACTACGCCAACGACTACTCCGACGGGGTCCGCGGCACCGACGCGGACCGGGTCGGACCGATGCGGCTGGTCGGGTCGGGTGCCGCGCCGGCCCGGCCGCGGTGAAGCGGGCGGCGTTCGCGGCCTTCGGGGTCGCCTGCCTGGCCGGGCTGGTGCTCGCGGTGACGACCGAGCTGGTGGCTGGTCGCGGTGGGCGCGCTCTGCGTCGCCGCGGCGTGGTTCTACACCGGCGGCGCGCGGCCCTACGGCTACCACGGGCTGGGCGAGGTGATGGTCTTCGTCTTCTTCGGCCTGGTCGCGGTGCTCGGCACGACGTACGTGCAGACCGGGACGCTGCCGCTGCCCGGCTGGTACGCCGGCGCCGGGGATCGGCTCGCTCGCCTGCGCCATGCTGGTCGCCAACAACCTGCGCGACATCCCGACCGACCGCGAGGTCGGGCAAGCGGACGCTGGCGGTGCGTGCTCGGTGACGAGCAGACCCGCTACCTGTTCGGGTTCCTGGTCGCGCTCGCCGGCGTCTTCCTGGTCGGGCGTGCGCTGGAGACGAGCCCGTGGGCGCTGGTCGGACTCGCCTTCGTCGTCCCGGTGACGCCCGCCCTGCGGCGGGTGCTGGGCGGCGCACGCGGACCGGCCCTGGTGCCGGTGCTCCAGGACGTGGGGGTCGCCGAGCTGGTCTACGCGACCGGCGTCTTCGTGGCGCTGGTCACGGTGTGACCGGCTCGACCCACTCGCCGGTGTCGGCGAACTTCTCCAGCGTCACGGCGTAGGGCGCGATGTCGATGTCCTGCGCGGCCAGCCAGGCGTCGTCGTAGTAGGTGTGCGTGTAGCGCTCGCCGCCGTCACAGAGCAGGGTCACCACGCTCCCGGACCGGCCCGCCTCGCACATCCCGGCGATGATCCGCAACGCCCCCCACAGGTTGGTGCCGGTGGAGCCGCCGACCATCCGTCCGGTCACCTGCGAGCACCAGCGCGCCGCGGCGATCGATGCGGCGTCGGGCACCGCAGATCATCCGGTCCACGACGGACGCGACGAACGACGGCTCGACCCGCGGCCGCCCGATGCCCTCGATCCGCGAGCCGGCGCCGGTCGCCGAGGCGTCGCCGGTGGTCCAACCGGGGAAGAACGCCGAGTTCTCCGGGTCGACCACGCAGACCCGGGTGTCGTGCCGCTGGTAGCGCACGTACCGGCCGATGGTGGCCGAGGTGCCGCCGGTGCCGGCACCGACGACGACCCAGGCGGGGACCGGGTGCCGCTCCTGGGACAGCTGCTCGAAGATCGACTCGGCGATGTTGTTGTTGCCGCGCCAGTCGGTCGCCCGCTCGGCGTAGGTGAACTGGTCGAGGTAGTGGCCGCCGGTCTCCTCGGCGAGCCGCCGCGCCTCGTCGTACATGGTGGCCGGGTCGTCAACCAGGTGGCAGCGGCCACCGTGGAACTCGATGAGGTCGATCTTCTCCTGCGACGTCGAGGCGGGCATCACGGCGACGAAGGGGAGGCCGAGCAGGCGCGCGAAGTAGGCCTCCGAGACGGCCGTCGACCCGGACGACGCCTCGGTCAGGGTGGTGCCTTCGCGGATCCAGCCGTTGCACAGCCCGTAGAGGAACAGCGACCTGGCGAGCCGGTGCTTCAGCGATCCGGTCGGGTGGACGGACTCGTCCTTGAGGTAGAGGTCGACGTCCTTGTCCCGGAGCGCCGGCGGCAGCGGGAACACGTGCAGGTGGGTGTCGGCCGAGCGGTTGGCGTCGGCCTCGACCTTGCGGATCGCGTCGTGCACCCAGGCCCGGTCGTCGCCGCGTCGCTGGGCCACCCGGCAGCAGCCGTCGTCTCGGGGCTCTATCCCGGCCGGGGCCCCGTGGTTGACCGTCATCGCTAGGGCTTGTCCTCCTTGGCGCGGTTCTCCTCGAACCGCCGCGAGGCACCCTCGGCACGGCGCTGGATCACCGCCGCGAAGCGCTCCCGCTGTGCGCGCAGCAGGTAGTACGACGAGACCGCCGACACCACCGCGGCGAGCAGGAGCGGCCACAGCAGCGGCAGGCTGTCTCCACCGGTGACCAGCAGGTAGAGACCGGCGATCACGGCGTACGAGGCCACGAACAGGCCGATGCGGGCCAGGGTGTAGACGGCGAACTCCTTCACGGGTCCAGACTAAGCCCCTCGTTCCGGACCGAACTCGGGTGCGACGTGTCGCGAGTTGGCGGATGCTCCTACATTGGGGGCATGGGCAAGGCCGTTCTCCTCGTCGTGCTGGTCGCGCTGGTCATCTACGCCCTCCTCCGGCTCTGGGAGAAGCGCAAGGGCGCACGGCAGCCGCGCCGCCCCCAGCGCCCGCCGACCCCGGGGTCCCGCCGGGTCATCGCGCCGGACGACGACGCCGACTTCCTCCGGGACCTCGAGCGCAAGCGTCGACGCGACAAGCGCGGGGAGCAGCCCAAGGGACCTCAGGGCGAGCCCGAGGCCTGACCTCGGCCGGGCTCAGCCGGCGTTGAAGCCGCCGTTGCTGTGCAGCACCTGGCCGTTGATCCAGCCGCCCGCGTCCGACATCAGGAACCGGACCAGGTCGGCGGTGTCCCGGGGCGTCCCCAGCCGGCCGGCCGGAGTCTGCTCGACGCCCCGCGCCCGGACCTCCGGGCTCATCCAGCCGGTGTCGACCGGCCCGGGGTTGATCACGTTGGCGCGCACGCCCCGCGGGCCGAGCTCGACGGCGGCCGCCACGACCAGCCGGTCGAGCGCGCCCTTGCTCGCGCCGTAGGGCAGGTTGTGCGCCGTGTGGTCGCTCGTGAGCGCCACGATCCTGCCGGTCACCTCGGTCGTCCTCGCGTCGGGCAGCGTCTCGGCGAACGCCTTGACCAGCAGCCAGGACGCCCGCGCGTTGACGGCGAAGTGCCGGTCCCAGCTCTCAACGGTGGTGTCCAGGACCGAGCTGTCGACACCCTCGCAGTGCGACAGCACCAGGCCCCTGAGGTCTCCGTGCGCCGCCGCGGCGGCGACGATCCGAGCCGGCTCCGTGGCGGAGGCGAGGTCGCCGGGGACGAGGTCGACGCGGCGGCCGAGGGCCCGGCACTCCCTCGCGACGCGCTCGGGGTCGTCCGCTCCTCGCTCGAGCCCGATGCGCTCGTCGTACGCCGACCAGGAGCCGAGCGCCAGGTCCCAGCCGTCCTCGGCGAGCCCGAGCGCCAGCCCGGCCCCGATCCCCCGCCGGCGTCCCACTCCCGTGATCAGCACCGTTCCACGCCCAGCAGCCACCGACGCCCCTCCTGTCCCTGTCCGTCCCCGGGGCGCCCACCCCATCGCCTCCGGCGGTGTCCGCGCAACCAGGTTTGCTGGTCCAACCCGGTCACTCCCGTGATCGCGGCTCGCGGATCCAGTCGTCGGGTGGGTGCGCATCGGGTGGTCGAGCGCGTCGGGAGGGGGGTGGTCGGAACTCGGGCCGCCGGTCGACCGGGTTGAGCCGGACCTGCCAGGGGGTGGCGTGCAGGAGCGCGTGGTGGGCACGGCAGAGCAGCACCAGGTTGTCCAGCGACGTGCCGCCGCCCGTCGGCCCAGTGCACGAGGTGGTGGGCGTCGCAGGCCAGCGGCAGCCGCCGGCAGCCGGGGAACCGGCAGTGTCCGTCGCGCAGCACCAGTGCCTTCCAGATCGCGGGGGTGACCAGCCGCTGGGTGCGGCCCACGTCGAGCACCTCCCCGACCGTGCCGAGGACGGCGGGGATCACCCCGGCGTCGCAGGCCAGCCGCCGCACCGCCGAGGCGGAGAGGTCCTCCCCGGCGCCCAGGAGAGCGGTGCCGAGCCCGGTGCGGAGCTGCTCGAGCGTCACGGTCACGGTGACCCGGGGCCGGGCGCCGTGGTCCTCGGGCAGCAGCCCCGCGCACTCCTGCGCCTCGAGGCAGGTCTCCACCAGCGCGTCCCAGCACCGTGCGCCGTGGTCGCGGGTGTCCCGGCCGGCCTCCCCGCAGTCCGGGTCGGTGCCCGGCAGCGGAGCCGCCAACGCGTGCAGCGCGGTCTTGATGATCGCGGCGTCCTCGGCGGTGCCGCGGCCCCGGACCCGCACCCCACCGAGCCCGTCCTCGGCGATCGAGAGGAACCGGCCCAGGTGCGCCGAGCGCTCCAGCCGATCCAACGCGGCCTCCTCGGCCCGCGCGGTGCCGTCGGGGTCCAGGACCTCGAGCAGGTGCTCGCCGGCTCTGCGCAGCTCGGAGGCGTTCAGCGAGACGGCCTGGTCGAGCAGCGCGCGCTCCGCCTCCTCCCGCAACGACGGGTCGACCGGGAGCCGGTCGACCACCGCGACGATCACCTCGGCGTGCTCGGGGGACACCTCGCCCGCCGCCAGCGCCACCAACGTCGCAGTCCGGTCCCCGCACAGGCCCCGGGCCGTGCGCAGCAACCGCTGCCCCTGCCCACGCCGACCACCCGCCACCTGGGTCAGCCAGTCACCCGGCGACACCCAACCCGCCGCCCTGGCCGCCTCGCTCGCCTCGACCTCCACCGCCACCCGCGCCTGCACCGCTGCCAGGTGAGACCGGAGCCGCTCCAGCTCGACCGTCACGTCCAGCAGGTCCCCGGCATCCCTGGCCGCCCACAGCACCTCGTCCAGCCCGGCCAGCACAGCGCCCGCCGACGCCACCACCGCGGCCGGACCCGCCTCCGCAGGAGCGAGCGTGGACGTCGTCATGACCACACTCAACCAGGCGCCACCGACACTTTTCGATCATACGTTCGACAAGATCGGGCACCGATGGGGTCGCGCCGGATCCGGTCACTCTCTCCGCGGGTCGACCGCATCGAGCACCCGCTGGATCAGCTGGGTCGTGGAGATTCCTCCGGCGCGCTGAACGTAGACCAATCTTCCGGCTGCCACGGCGGGCCCGTAGACGGATTCAGCCCCCTCGGGCGACAGGTCGTCGCCGTGAACCACGGTCGTGATCGCATGCTCATCGAGGAAGGCTTCGGTCAGCTGGAAAGGGGCGTCCTCGATCACCTCGTCGACGTACCTGCACGCCTCGATGACGGCGACACGCTCGGCCAGGGTCATGACGGGGCGACGCTTGTAGGAAGCGGCGGTGTCGTCGGAGAGCACTCCGACCACCAGCCAGTCTCCATGCCGGCGAGCCTCTTGGAGGAGCGAGACGTGGCCGGCGTGGAACAGGTCGCCCACCATGTCGACGTAGACCCGGGAGGTTGCGTCGGGGTTGCCCACTGCGAAACCTCCTGTCCCCGCGTCGAGCCGCTGACGATCCAGTCCTACGCGAAAATAGCGCCCTCTCGTGGCATGTGGACGAGCCGGACAGCGCTCGGTTCTAGCGCTTCTTGCCCTCGCGGAAGAGTGCGAGCGCCTTCTGAATGCGGCGATCTCTCGTCTCCGGGGTCTTTGCGGCGTTGATGTTGTCGACATGGAAGCGCTGAAGGCTGTTGGACAGCGTGTCGAAGAAGCTCTTGGCGGGGCGGTCGGCCGCTAGCGCCTCAGCCAGTTCCTGAGAGATCTCCACCTCGCGGGGTGCGGTGGCCACGGACAGGCCCACCGCGACGGAGTCTCCGGCGTTGAGGCCCGTTGCTTCCCGCACTGCCGCGTTGACCCCTACGAGGTACCGGCCGCCCATGACCGCCACCGTGCTGCGGTAGTGGTAGCCATTCACCTGGACGTGCACTGCAGGACGACGCCCGGCACCGAGCTGCTCGATGGCTTCCTCGGGGATGGCGATACCGGTCTTTCCGCCCGATCCAACGAGGGTCGTCTCGAAGGCCACGGTTGGCTGCTGGCTCTCGGTCATGTCGCAGGTCCTCTCGATGTCGTGAGTCTGAGCAGCTGGGCCCAAGCCTTGATGGTGCAGACGGCGGAAGCTCGCCAAACTCATCGAAGTGCGGCTCGGCTACCCAGGGGATCGACCGCGCCTGCGTCAGCCGGCGTAGGAGTGCAGGCTCCCGCTGCCGAAGAAGAAGTTGATCCCGACGAAGTTGAACAGCAGCGAGGCGAAGCCGACCAGCGCGATCAGGGCGGCGCCCTTGCCCCGCCAGCCCGCGGTCGCGCGGGCGTGCAGGTAGGCGGCGTAGACGACCCAGGTGATGAACGCCCACACCTCCTTGGGGTCCCAGTTCCAGTAGCGGCCCCAGGCGTACTCCGCCCAGATGGGCCCGGCGACCAGAGCCGCGAAGGTCCAGATCGGGAAGCCGAACGCGTGCAGCCGGTAGGACACCCGGTCCAGGACGGGCAGGTCCGGGAGCCGGTCGAGGTAGCCCCCTGGCCGCAGCGTCCCCCGGGCCCGGGCGCGGTCCTTCACCAGGAACAGGCAGGCCGCGATGGCGCCGACCGCGAACGCCCCGGACGCGACGACCGCCGCCATCACGTGGATCACCAGCCAGTACGAGTCCAGCGCGGGCACCAGCGGGCCGGCGGGGACGTAGAGGAAGAGCGCGGCGAGCATCAGGACCACGACCTCGAACCCGGTGACCGGGAGGCCCATCCAGCGCAGGCCGTGGCGACGGCCGAGGAGCAGGTACATCAGGCTGACGCCGAACGCACCGGCCAGCGTGAACTCGTACATGTTTCCCCAGGGCACCCGGACCGGGTCGGAGCCCAGGCCGCGGGTGACCAGCGCGGCGAGGTGCAGCAGCGCGGCGACGACGGTGAGCGCGACGCCGATCCGCCCCCAGCGCTCGACCCGCTCGCCGTCCTCCGTCCCCCGGGTGGTCGAGCCCGCCTCCCGGGTGGTCGAGCCTGTCGAGACCACCCCCGGACGAGCCGAGCCTGTCGAGACCAGCTCCGGCGCCGGCTCGCCGGCGCGGGCGGGCCGGCCGGCCGCCCACTCGGCCACGTGCGCGACGAACGCCAGCACGTAGACGATCGAGGCGAACATGACCGCGTTGTTGGAGAAGGCGGCGAAGTCCGCAGTGCTCATGTCCTGGTCTCCTGGGAGGTCCCGGGCGGTTCGGCGCAGATCCGCCGCTGCAGCTCGTCGATCTCGCTGCCGAGCTCCCCGCCGGAGCTGCGGTCGAGGCCGGCCAGCTCCACCACCGTACGCCCGGGCCGGTCACCGCTCCCGGACCCGCACCCAGGCCCGACGAGGGCGGATGAACAGCGAGCCCATCAGGCCCAGGATGCCGAGCAGGACACCGCCCAGGGCGAGTCCCTTGCCCGGGGTGTCGCTGACCTGGAGCTTGGTCCAGCGGTCGACCCGGTCGAAGCTGATCGAGCCGGCTCCGTCGGGCAGCTCGACGGTGTCACCCACGGAGCAGCTTGATCCGCGCGTCCGACCCTCGCGTTGCGTCCGCGCTGTCGAACGGCTCCAGGCCTTCCTTGTCGAGCTGGTAGACCGACTGCGGGGCGCCGGTGTCCAGCCCCAGGTCGCCGCGGTAGGGCACCAGGGACAGCACGGGGTCGAGGTCGTCGGGGAACTGGGAGAAGGGTCCCCGCTCCATGGTGAAGCCGTACGTCGGCAGGAACAGCCCCTCGAAGCCGAGCTGCTCCGGCGCCGCGTCCGGCACCTTCAGCACCCCGAAGGAGGCGAACGAGGCGTCCTGCGGCAGGAACACCACGGGCCCCTCGTAGGCGACGTCGCCGTTGCCGTCGCGCACGGTGACCACCGGGGCGTAGCCGTGGCCGACGAGGAAGACGCTGACGCCGTCGAGCTTCAGCGGGTGGTTGACCCGCAGGTCGTAGCGCCGGGGTTCCGCACCCGGCCGCTCGGTGTAGGTGACGTCGGCGGAGAAGTCGCGCGGCTGGCCCATCTGCGGACCGGCGGTCAGGAAGGAGACGTCGAAGCCGTCTACGGTGAGGCTGAGCGGGGCGAGGTCGTCCACCGAGAACATCGAGCCGGGGGCGAAGTCGTCGTACTGGCTCAGCGAGTTGGAGAAGCCCTGGCCCACGATCGTGACGACGCCACCCTTGTAGCCGTAGCAGCTGCCCGATCCCGAACCCGACCAGGACCACCAGCACCGAGACGTGGAACAGCAGGTTGCCGGCCTCGCGGAGGTAGCCGCGCTCGCCCGCCACCGAGCCGGCATCGTCCGGGATCGGCTGCCCGGGGACGACGCCACGGTCCGGTAGCGCCGCCGGCGCAGCACCGCCTCGGCCCGCGCGAGCACGTCCCGCGGGGCCCCGTCGACCTCGAAGCGGCGTGACTCGGGCAGCCGGGAGAGGTTGCGCGGCGCCTGTGGTGGCCGGGCGCGCATCCCCCGCCAGTAGATCCGCAGCCGCGGCACGATGCAGCCGACCAGCGACACCATCAGGAGGATGTAGATCGCCGAGAACCACACCGAGTCGTAGACGGAGAAGAGGCCGAGGAACTCGTAGACCGGGGTGAGCCCGGGGTGGTCGGCCTTCCACTCCCCGACCGCGAGGGCGTCGATGTCGGCCTGCGGTACGACGGAGCCGGGGACCGCGGCCACTGCGAGCAGGAACAGCAGCACCAGGGCGGTGCGCATCGAGGTGAGCTGCCGCCACGCCCAGCGGACCAGCTCCACCGGCCGCAGGGCCGGTGGGACCGCGGGCGGGGTCGGGTTGCGGGCTGCGCCTCCTGCTCCGGCCGCGGGCTCGACGTCGGTGGGAGTGCTCACACGACCACCTCGAAGCCGCCGACCCAGCCGCGCAGCTCGGCGACCCACAGGTCCCAGACGCCGGTCACGAGCAGCAGCCCGAGCACCACCAGCATCACGCCGCCGGCGCGGGTCACCCACGCCTGGTGGCGGCGCACCCAGGCGACCGCGCCCAGCATCCGGCGGAACATGAGGCCGGCCAGGATGAACGGAACGCCGAGGCCGAGCGAGTAGGCGACGCTGAGCAGGGCGCCCCGGCCCGCCGTGCCCTCGGCGAACGCGAGCGTCTGGACCGCCGACAGCGTCGGCCCGATGCACGGCGTCCAGCCGAGCCCGAACAGCACGCCCAGCATCGGGGCGGCCAGCCAGGCCGACGGCCGGCACCCGGTGGAACCGGACGTCGCGCTGCAGCCAGGGCACCACCCCGAGGAACGCGATGCCCACCAGGATCGTCACCACGCCCGAGGACGCGGGTGATCGTGGCCATGTGCTCCCACAGCACGTCGCCGAGCGCCCCGGAGACGGTGCCGAGGGCGACGAAGACGAACGAGAAGCCGAGCACGAACAGGCTGCTGCCGAGCACCATCCGCCCGCGCCCGCCGAGCTCGAGGTCGGCCCCGGAGAGCCCGGTGGCGTAGGAGAGGTAGCCCGGGCAGCAGCGGTACGACGCAGGGCGAGAAGAACGACACCAGCCCCGCGATCGCCGCGATCGGCAGCGCGAGCAGCAGGGAGCCGGACAGGACGGTCTCCCGGAACAGGTCACCCATCGGTGCGCCGCGACCTCCTCGACGAGGTCGTAGAGCGTGGTCCGGGTGATCTCCCCGAGCACGCTGGCGGCCACCCGGCCCTCCCGGTCGATGACCACCGTGCTCGGGATCGCGTTCGGCGAGAGCGTGCCGCGGAACGCCAGCAGCGTGCTGCCCTGCTGGTCGTAGATGCTCGGGTAGGGGATGTCGAAGCGGCGCACGAACGCGCGGGCGGCGGACCTGCTCGGGTCCCGGGAGTCGATGCCCAGGAAGACGACGTCGCGGTCCGCGAGGTCGCGGGCTGCGTCGGCCAGCATCGGCGCCTCGGCCCGGCAGGGCGCGCACCAGGACCCCCAGACGTTGACCACGACGACCCGGCCCTCGAAGTCGGCGAGCGACAGCGGCTCGCCGTCGATGGTCCGCCCGGCCACCTCGCCCGGGGCGGAGCGCTCGGACACCGGCAGGGCGGTGATGATGCCGTCGCCGGAGACGAACCCCTGCTCACCCGAGCTGCCGAGCCGCGTCACCGCAGCCCGCGGTCACACCCGCCAGGAGGAGGGCGCACGTGGTCGCGGCGAGGCGTCGGAGGCGGGTCATGGTCAGGCGGGGGGCCGTTCGAGGTCGGGGGAGCCGCCGGTCGAGAAGGCGGCGTTGCGGTCCTTGGCGGGGATCAGGTCGGCGGCCGGCTCGGAGTACCGCACGGTGGTGAGCCGCTCGCCCTCGAAGGTCAGCGACGTGAGGCTGCACAGCGTGCACTGGCGACGCGTGGGCAGGTGCAGGTAGGACCGGCCCTCGACGTGCAGCCGTGTCACCCAGATCGGCAGCTGGTGGGACACGACGACGGCCTCGCGCCCGCGGGCCGCGTCGCGGGCGTCGACGACGGCCGCCTTCATCCTCGCGGCCACCTGCTCGTAGGGCTCCCCCCACGACGGGCGCCACGGGTTCCACAGGTGCCGCCAGGCGGCGGGCTTCCACAGCACGTGGTCGCCCATGCCGAAGCGCTTGCCCTGGAAGACGTTCCCGGACTCCACCACCCGCGGGTCGGTGCCGACCGTGCAGACCGTGCCGCTCGGCGACCGGGCGGGCGGTCTCCTGGGCCCGCTCGAGCGGCGAGGCGACGACGTGGGCGACGTCGTGGTCGGCCAGCGCGTCGGCGACGCGGCGGGCCATCTCGTGCCCGAGCTCGGAGAGGTGGTAGCCGTCCATCCGGCCGTAGAGGACACCCTCGGGGTTGTCCACCTCACCGTGCCGCAGCAGGTGCACGGTCGTGACGGTGCGGTCGTCGGGGTCGCTCATGCGTCTCCTCGTGCGGGTGCGGCGGCGGCGGCCCGTGCGGCCGCGGGAAGGGCGGACACGACCCGGTCCAGGACCGCGTCGTCGTGGGCGGACGAGAGGAACCACGCCTCGAAGGCGCTCGGCGGCAGGTAGACGCCCTGGTCGAGCATCGCGTGGAAGAACGCCTTGTAGCGGTCCACGTTCTGGGCGCTCGCGGCCGCGAAGTCGCGGACCTCGGACACGACGTCGTCGAAGAGGAAGGCGCTGAACATGTTGCCGCCGGACTGCACGACGTGGGGAACACCTGCCTCGGTCAGCGCCTTGCCGGCCGCCTCGGCGAGCAGCGTCGCGGCCCGGTCGATGTGCGCGTAGACGTCGGGGGTGGCCAGCCGCAGCGTGGCGGCACCGGCCGTCGTCGCGACGGGGTTCCCCGACAGCGTGCCGGCCTGGTAGACGGGGCCCTCCGGCGACAGCATCGCCATCACGTCGGCACGGCCGCCGAACGCGGCGGCGGGGAAGCCGCCGCCCATGACCTTGCCGAAGGTGACCAGGTCGGGCGTCCAGCCCTCGCACGGCCCCGTCCAGGCCCCACTGGCCGGAGCGGCTGACCCGGAAGCCGGTCATCACCTCGTCGCTGACGAAGAGGGCGCCGTGCCGGGCGCAGATGTCGGCGAGGAAGGCGTTGAAGCCGGGCCGCGGCGGCACCACGCCCATGTTGCCCGGAGACGCCTCGGTGATCAGGCACGCGATCGCGTCGCCGTGCTGGGCGAAGGCGGCCTCGACGGCCTCGCGGTCGTTGTAGGGCAGCACCAGGGTGGCCGCGGTCGAGGCCGCCGGGACACCCGGCGTACCCGGCACGGCGAACGTGGCCAGCCCGGAGCCTGCCGCGGCCAGCAGCGAGTCGACGTGCCCGTGGTAGCAGCCGGCGAACTTCACGACGAGGTCCCGGCCGGTGAAGCCGCGGGCCAGCCGGATCGCCGACATGGTCGCCTCGGTGCCGGACGACACCAGGCGGACCTTGTCGACCGACGTCCGGGCGACGATCTCCTCGGCGAGCTCGACCTCCGGCCGGGTCGGGGTGCCGTACGACGTGCCGCGGGCGACCGCCTCCGGACCGCCTGCTGCACCTCGGGGTGCGCGTGCCCGAGCAGCATCGGCCCCCAGCTGCACACCAGGTCGACGTACTCGCTGCCGTCGACGTCGACGCAGCAGCGCGCCCCGCGGCGCGCTCGATGAACCGCGGGGTGCCGCCCACCGCGTTGAAGGCGCGGACCGGCGAGTTGACGCCTCCCGGCGTGACGGCCTGGGCGCGCGCGAACAGGGCGGCGGACTCGGGGCGACGGGGTCGGGGCGGTCACCGTGCCATTCTCGCCGAGGACCCGTGGGGTCACGAATCCGGACCCCGCCGTCCGTCTGTGAGGCTGCCCACCAGGCGCCATCCTCGAGACAGGAGGTTTTACTTTACCGGCGCGTAACCTCCCGGCCGGGACCTCGTTGAGTGTGTCGACTGGGGATTCCGGGTATGCAGGCGTTGGACGCGCTGCCCGGGACGGCAAGGATCTGGAGGAGAGGGACCGATGTCGCACCAGCCGACTCATGACGTGGCAGAAGGCCACCGCCCTGGTGCCGCTGGCGCTGCTCTCGGGCGCCTGGACCGCCAGCCTGGCCGGTGCCGACCACCACGGCCACCGCCGCGCAGGACGGCCGCCTCCCCGACGGCACCAGCGTCCCGAGCGAGGCCGTCGAGGCGCCCGCGAGCGTCTCCGCGCCCGGTGAGATCGCCCCCGGCGTGCCCGACGGCTCGGCCCGCCGGATCGTCGCCGGGGAGTCGACGCACGGCATCCCCGACGCGGCGCTGTCGGCCTACCAGCGCGCCGCCCAGGTGATCGGCACCGCCGACCGGGGCTGCAACCTCGACTGGACCCTGGTCGCGGCCATCGGCCGGGTCGAGTCCGACCACGGCCGCTACGGCGGCAACACGCTGACGGGCAAGGGCGTCAGCTCCCCCGGCATCTACGGCATCCCCCTCGACGGCAGCAGCGGCACCGCCAAGATCACCGACACCGACGCCGGCGAGCTCGACGACGACCCGGTCTTCGACCGCGCGGTCGGACCGATGCAGTTCATCCCCTCGACCTGGTCGGTGGTGGGCGTCGACGGCGACGGCGACGGCGTGCGCAACCCGCAGGACATCGACGACGCGGCCCTCGCGACGGCCGTCTACCTCTGCTCGGGCGACGAGGACCTCGCCACCGACGAGGGCCGGCGTGCCGCGGTCTACCGCTACAACCACAGCCAGGAGTACGTCGACCTGGTGCTGGCGATCATGACCGCCTACGCCGACGGCGAGTTCTCGCGCGGTCCCCAACGGCAGCGCGGCCCCGGCGACCTTCACCGCCGACCCCGCGTTCGTGCCCGGCAAGACCGCCGGTCCCGCGGCACCCGGCCCCGGGGCCACGGCCGGGCCCCGCGGCTCCGGCTCGGGCAGCGGCGGCAGCGGCGGTTCCTCCGGCTCCGGCGGCACCGACGCGGGCGCCCCGGCGGCCCGCGGCCCCGGCACCCGCCCCGGCACCCGCCCCCGCACCGGGCGGCGGCGGCAGCGGCCCGCTCCCGGGCGGCGGCGGCGGCGGAGGCGGTGGCGGCGGCGGCACGCCGAACGTCCCGGCTCCCAAGCCGGCCGAGCCCGTGGTCACCCCGCTGCAGCAGGCCACGCAGTACTGCCAGCAGAACGCCGCGGCCCTGCCTCTGCAGCAGTGCGTCAACGCCTACCTCAACGGCGGCGCCGCCGCGGTGCAGAACCTCCTGGCCGGGCTCAACCCGCCGGCGCCGGGCGCGCCGGCTCCCAGCCTGCCCGGCGGGCTCGGCTGACCCTGCTGCCGCGGCGCAGCCGGTCGGTCAGCGTCGGAGCAGCCGGGCCGCCTCGGCGGCCCAGTAGGTGAGCACGACGTCGGCGCCCGCGCGCCGGATCGACGTGAGCGTCTCGAGGATCGCCGGCTCGCGGTCGATCCACCCGCGCGCGGCGGCCGCCTCGACCATGGCGTACTCGCCGGAGATGTTGTACGCCGCAACCGGCACGTCGACGGCCTCGCGCACCGCGCGGAGCACGTCGAGGTAGGCGAGAGCGGGCTTGACCATCACCAGGTCGGCCCCCTCGGCGACGTCCAGCCTCGCCTCGCGGACGCCCTCGACCAGGTTGCGGCCGTCCTGCTGGTAGGTCTTCCGGTCGCCCTGCAGCGCGGAGTCGACCGCCTCCCGGAACGGGACCGTAGAAGGCGGAGGCGTACTTCGTGGAGTAGGCGAGGATCGCGACGTCGTGCCGGCCGGCGCCGTCGAGGGCGGCGCGGATCGCCGCCACCTGACCGTCCATCATGCCGCTGGGGCCGACGAGGTCGACGCCGGCGTCGGCCTGCGCGAGCGCCATCTCCGCGTAGACGGCGAGGGTCGCGTCGTTGTCCACCTCGCCCTGCGGGGTGAGCAGGCCGCAGTGGCCGTGGTCGGTGAACTCGTCGAGGCACAGGTCGGCCATCACCGGGAGCGCGTCGCCGACCTCGGCGACGACGTCGGCGATGGCGACGTTGAGGATCCCACCGGGGTCGACGGCCCCGCTCCCGCGGGCGTCCTTGTCCGCCGGGATGCCGAACAGCATGATCCCGCCCAGTCCGAGCTCGGCCGCCTCGGCGGCGGCCTTGCGAAGCGTGTCCCGGGTGTGCTGGACGACGCCGGGCATGCTCGAGATCGGCACCGGACCGGTGGTCCCCTCACGCACGAACGCCGGGAGCACCAGGCGGCGCGGCTCGACGGTCGTCTCGGCCACGAGCTCACGCAGCGCGGCCGTGCGGCGCAGCCGACGCAGCCGCACCTCCGGGAAGCCGGGACCGGTCTCGGTCATGGCCGGCTCAGGTGGCCTTGCGGCGGGCGGACGGGCGGCTGCGCTCCGACGGCTTGGTCACCGGCTGGCCGGCCTCGACCATCGAGGCACGGCGTGCGGCACCGAAGTCCGCCAACGCGTCCACGAGGACCTCGACCGACGGCTCTGCGGCGAGCACGTCGACGCGGAGCCCGTGCTCCTCGGCGGTCTTGGCGGTGGCCGGGCCGATCACCGCGATGACGGTCGACGCGTGCGGCTTGCCCGCGATGCCCACCAGGTTGCGCACCGTCGAGGACGAGGTGAAGACGACCGCGTCGAACTTGCCGGTCTTGATCGCCTCACGGGTCGGCGCCGGCGGCGGGGTGGCCCGCACCGTCCGGTAGGCCGTCACGTCGTCGACCTCCCAGCCGAGGTCGAGCAGGCCGGCCACCAGGGTCTCGGTGGCGATGTCGGCACGGGGCAGGAACACCCGGTTGATCGGGTCGAGCACGTCGTCGTACGGCGGCCAGTCCTCGAGCAGGCCGCGGGCGGACTGCTCGCCGGAGGGGACCAGGTCGGCGCGCAGGCCCCAGGCCTCGATGGCGGCGGCGGTCTTCTCGCCGACGGCGGCGATCTTCAGCCCCGAGAACGCCCGCGCGTCGAGACCGTACTCCTCGAACTTCTCGCGCACGGCCCGCACGGCGTTGACAGAGGTGAACGCGATCCACTCGTAGCGGCCCTCGACGAGCCCACGGATGGCCTTGTCCATCTGCTGGGGGTTGCGCGGCGGCTCGACGGAGATGGTGGGCACCTCCTCGGGAACCGCACCGAACCCACGCAGCCGCGCGGACAGCGAGCCCGCCTGCTCCTTGGTGCGGGGCACGAGCACCCGCCACCCGAAGAGGGGCTTGGTCTCGAACCACGACAGCGTGGTGCGCAGGTCCACGACGTCGCCCACGACGACGACGGCCGGCGGGGCCATGCGCGCCGCGCGGGCGTCGGCGGCGATCCGGTCGAGCGTGGAGACCACGGTCTCCTGCTCGGTCGTGGTGCCCACGCGGGTCATCGCGACCGGGGTCTCGGGCGAGCGGCCGGCCTCGACGAGCGCCTTGGCGACCTCGCCGATCGCACCCACGGCGGAGAGCAGCACCAGCGTCCGGTCGTCGGCGTAGACCGACCAGTCGATCCGGGCCTCGGAGCAGTTCACGACCGCGACCTCGCGGTGCTTCTTGTCGGTGAGCGGCACCCCGGCGTAGGCCGGGACGGCGGTGACCGAGCTGACGCCGGGCACGAGCTCGAAGGTCACGCCGGCCTTCACGCAGGCCTGCGCCTCCTCCGGGCCCGAGGCGTAGACGAAGGGGTCCCCCGCCATCAGCCGGACGACGCGGCGGCCGCTCTTGGCCTGCTTGACCACGACCTTGGCCCGGCCGGCGTGGGTGAGCGGCTGTCCGTCGGTGCCGAACCCTCCGTCCACGACCTCGGCCTGAGGGGCGAGAGCGGCCACGAGGGCGGCGTGCTCGGGAGCCTCGGTCACCACGATCTCGGCCGAGCGCAGCAGGTCGGCCGCCCGCACGGTCAGCAGGTCGGGGTCGCCGGGGCCGGAGCCGACGAACGACACGAAGCCGGTCGGTGCCGAGGGCGGCGTCCCGGTCGCCGCCCGGCCGGGGCGGACCGCCTTCGCGGCACCGGTCGTCTTGGAGGTCTTCGTCACCGTCTTGCTCACAGTCGCCTTCTTGCTCTTCTTGTTGAGGGGTGCGCTGGTCTGCGCACCCGTCTTGGTGCCGCTCATGTCAGCCTTCCTGCCGGCTGTCGACGTCTTCCGTGCGGTCCTGCCCTGTGGTGTCTTGCCCTGCGTTGTCTTGCTCTGGGTCGTCCTGGTCCGGGCGCTGGTCCCGGCGGCGGCCGGCTTGCGGGCCGCGCCCTTCTTGGCTGCGGTCACGACGCACCCTCCTCGATCAGTCCCGCCGCCCCGTCGGCCAGCATCTCCTTGGCGAGACGGTGCCCGACCTCGGCGGCCTCCGACGGCGAGCCGACCGCGGACCGGCGGATGGAGAGCCCGCCGTCGGGCGACAGTGCCACGGCTCGCACCCACAGCTCCTCTCCGTCGTCCCCCTCGGCCACGTCGGCCAGTGCCCCCACGGGTGCGGAGCAGCCGGCCTCCAGGTCCGCGAGCAGGGTGCGCTCCGCGGTGACCGCGGCGCGCGTGCTCCGGTCGTCCAGTGCCCCTCGGACCTCCGCCACCAGTGCGGCGTCAGCGGTCCGGCACTCGACCGCGAGCGCGCCCTGGCCGGGGGCCGGGAGCATCTGCAGCGGGTCGAGCACCTCGGTGACCTCGTCGAGCCGACCGAGCCGGGCGATTCCCGCCCGGGCCAGGACGACCGCGTCGACCTCACCCTCGGAGACCTTGCGGATCCTGGTGTCCACGTTGCCACGGATTCCGGCCACGACGAAACCGAGACCCAGCGCGTGCAGCTGAGCGGCCCGGCGCGGCGACCCGGTGCCGACCCGCGCACCGGGTGCGAGCTCACCGAGGGTGAGCCCGTCACGGGCGACCACCACGTCGCGCGGGTCCTCCCGGAGGGGGACGGCGGCGAGCGCGATGTCGTCGTGCGGGGCGGTCGGCAGGTCCTTGAGGGAGTGCACCGCCACGTCCACCTCACCGCGCAGCAGCGCCTCACGCAGCGCGCTGACGAAGACCCCCACGCCTCCGAAGGACGCGAGCGGAGCGCTCGAGACGTCTCCCTCGGTGCTGACCTCGACGAGCACGACCTCCCGGCCGAGCGCGGAGGCGAGGGCGTCGGCCACCTGCCCGGACTGGGTGCGGGCCAGCAGCGAGGCGCGGGTGCCCACGCGCAGTGGCTGGGTCATGACGACCCCTCCTTCCGGGACGACTCGTCGCGCGGCTCCTCGGGAGCCACGGCGCGGGTGACGGCCTCGACCGCGTCGGGGTCGAGGGAGAACAGCTCGGCGAGCGCGGCGGCGTAGGACACCGCGCCGGTCTCGTTGGCCAGCTCCTTGACCCGCACGGTCGGCTGGTGCAGCAGCTTGTCCGCGACGCGGCGGACCGCCTGCTCGACCTCGGCCCGGACCTCGGGTGCGAGGTCCGGCAGCCGGCTGTCCAGCCGGGCCATCTCGGCGTCGACGACCCCGGTGGCCATCGTTCGCAGGGCCACCACGGTCGGGGTGACGGCGGAGGAACGGCGGGCGGTCAGGAAGGCGGTGACCTCCTCGTTGACGACCTCACGGACGGCGTCGACGTCGCCGGCGACCTCGCCCGCCTGCAGCTCGTCGGCGAGCCGGGACAGGCCGATGAGCTCGACGTCCGGCAGCTGCGCGACGGCGGGGTCGACGTCGTGCGGCAACGCGAGGTCGATGACGGCCAGCGGGCCCTCGGCACGCTTCCGCGCGGCGGCCACCACGGAGAGCGGAAGCACCACGCCGGTGGCGCCGGTGCAGGAGATGAGCACGTCGGCGACGGCGATCTCGTCCCGGACGTCGGCGAGGGCGACGGTGCGCCCGTCGTACTGTCCGGCGAGGCGGGCGGCATGGGCGTGCGTGCGGCTGGCGACGACCACGTCCGCGGCGCCCCGCCGGGTCAGCGTCGCGACGGCCAGGCCGGCCATCGACCCCGCACCGACGACGACCACGCGCTTGCCCTCGATGCTGCCGACCACGGCCTCGGCCCGGTCCAGGGACACCGAGACGAGGGACGGCGCGGCGCGGTCGATGTCGGTCTCGGCATGCACCCGCTTGCCGACCCGGAGCGCCTGCTGGAAGAGCGTGTTGAGGGCGGGCCCGATGGTGCCGCTCTCCTGCCCGATCCGCAGCGCCTCGCGGGCCTGACCGAGGATCTGCCCCTCGCCGACGACCATGGAGTCCAGCCCGGCGGCCACCTGGAACAGATGCGCCACGGCACCGTCGTCGTAGTGCACGTAGAGGTGGGGTACGACGTCCTCGGGACGCTCGTCGGCCAGCTCGCAGAGCATCCGCGAGACCGCCTCGACGCTGCCGTGGAAACGGTCGACGTCGGCGTAGATCTCGACCCGGTTGCAGGTGGCGAGCGCCGTCGCCTCGGTGACGTGCTCGGAGGCGGTCACGGCATGCACGAGCTTCTCGACGCCCGAGGCGTCGAGCGCGAGGCGCTCGAGGACGGACACCGGCGCGGTCCTGTGGGAGACACCCACGACGAGGACGCTCATGCTCGCCTCCCGCGGTTCGGACTGGTCACTGGCCGACCACCCCCCGGTAGCCGGGGTCCAGGTCGTCGAGCAACCCGGCGCCGTGCCGGCCGTCGGCGAGCGCCTTGCGCTGCTCGTGGTAGGCGAGGATCTGCAGCTCGATGGAGAGATCCACCTTGCGCACGTCGACCCCCTCCGGGACCGAGAGCACGGTGGGGGCGAAGTTGAGGATGCTGGTCACGCCGGCCGCGACCAGGCGGTCGGCGACGTCCTGGGCCGCCGGCGCGGGCGTGGCGATGACCCCGATGGTCACCCCGTGCCTGGCGACCACCTCCTCGAGGCTGTCGAAGGAGCTGATGGGCAGGTCGCCGACCGTCTCTCCGGCCCGGTCGGGGTCGGCGTCGAGCAGGGCGGCGATGCGGAAGCCTCGGGAGCTGAAGCCGCTGTAGTTGGCCAGCGCGTGCCCGAGGTTCCCGATACCGACGATCACGACGGGCCAGTCCTGGGTCACCCCGATCTCGCGGGCGATCTGGTAGCGGAGGTACTCGACGTCGTAGCCGACACCGCGGGTGCCGTAGGAGCCGAGGTAGGAGAGGTCCTTGCGGAGCTTGGCGCTGTTGACCCCGGCGGCCCCGGCGAGCTCCTCGCTGGAGCACGTGGCGGTGCCACCCTCGGCCAGGGTGATGAGGGCCCGCAGGTAGACGGGGAGCCGGGCGACAGTCGCCTCCGGGATCCCGCGGGTGGCCGGTGGCGGTGGCTTCGCAGCGGTCGCCCGCGGACCCCTGACGGAGGGGGTCCCGTTCCGGGTGCTGCGTGGCGTCACGAGTCTCCTACTGTGCTGCCGGAGGACGGCTGTTCCGGTCACGTCGACGACCACGGGCCGGTTCGGGTCCTGGCCCGGAGGGCGACGGCGAGGCTCACTTTAGGAGTTTGTGAACGTGGGAACAAACTGAGCGGTAACGGTGGACACCCGCTGTGACATGCCCCACCCGGCCGGCGGGCTCACCGGTGTGGTAGATGCCGGCCCGCGCCGCACCCGCCCGGCGGGTCACCGGCCGCCGAGAGCCGCCCTGAGCCGGTCCGGGTCGACCCGCCAGTAGTCGTGCTGGACCCCGTCGACCAGGGTCACCGGGATCTCCTCGCCGTAGCGGTCCATCAGCCGCTCCGAGGTGGTGATGTCCACCTCGTCGTACCGCTCGCCGAGCTCGGCGCACACGGCCTCGATGACGGCGCGCGCCTCGTCGCAGAGGTGGCAGCCGGGCTTGGAGTAGAGGAGCACCCGTGGCGGGGTCTCGCCCAGCTCGGTGACCGCGTCGGGTCCGTGCGTGGTCATCTCGACAAGCTCGATACGACGCATCTCGACGGGCTCGATACGGCGCATCTGGACACGCTCGATCCGGGTGGCCGGCGACTCACTCCAGCAGCCCCGTGTCCGGGCGGCGCCGCGCGGCCCGCAGACGACCCTTGGCCACCTTGCCGGTGACCGTGTGCGGCAGCTCCTCCACGACGTGGATCTCGCTGGGCTGCTTGAACCGGGCCAGCCGGACCGCGCAGTGGTCGCGGACCAGCGCGGCGAGCTCGTCGTCGTCCGACGTGATGGAGGGCGCGCGTCTCACGTAGGCGACCACCGCCTCGCCCGTGTGCTCGTCCTCGGCGCCGATGACCGCCGCCTCCTCGACCTGTCCGAGCTCGGCGATCACCTCCTCGACCTCGACCGGGTAGACGTTGAACCCCGAGACGATGACCAGCTCCTTGAGCCGGTCCACGAGGAACAGGTCGCCGTCGGCGTCGAGGAAGCCGACGTCACCGGTGGCGTACCAGCCGTCCTCGTCCGGGCCGGCGGCCCCGTCCGGCCAGTAGCCGCTGAACAGGTTGTCGCCGCGGACCTGGATCTCGCCGGGGTCCTCCCCGGTGGGCCGGTGGCCGGCCTCGTCGACCAGGCGGACCTCGACGCCCGGGAGGGCGGCACCCACCGAGCCCGGCTTGCGCACAGCGCTGCACAGCGTGGAGGTGACCACGGGCGCGGCCTCCGTCAGCCCGTAGCCCTCGTGAACCGTCACGGCGCTGCTCTCGGTGAACGCCCGGACCAGGTCCCGCGACAGCGGGGCGGAGCCGGAGAGGACCATCCGCACCCCGCTCAGCCGGCGACGCAGGTCCGGCACGGCCATCCAGTAGGCCAGCACGGGCGGGGCGACGGGGACCACGGTGACGGCCTGGTCCTCGACCAGGCTCAGCGTCGCCTCCGGCTCGAAGGCACCGGCGACGACCAGGCGGCAGCCCTGGCGCAGCACCTGGCCCAGGACGGCGTTGAGGCCGTAGACGTGGAAGAACGGAAGGACGCCGAGCACCACGTCGTCCTCCGTGATCATCGGGGGCCGCACTGCCGCGACCTGCTCGATGTTGGCCATCAACGCGCGGTGGGTGAGCATCGCCGCCCTCGGGCGACCCGACGTACCGCTGGTGTAGAGCAGGACGGCGAGCGCCTCGGGGTCGCCGCCGGGCGGCAGGCGCACCGCCGCGTCGGTCAGCAGGTCCGGGTACGCCGTCTCGCCCGGAAGGTGGGGCGCGTCGACCACCACCACGCGGGGCACCACCGTCCGCCGGCGCAGCTCCTCGTCGGCGCCGACGAGGGCGTCCTCGAGGCCGGCGACGGCCTGGCGCACCGTCGTCACGGTGTCGGTGTCGGCCACCACCAGCCGAGCACCGGAGTCCGCGATCATCCGCACCATCTCGCCGGTCGCGGACCGTGGGTTCACCGGGACCGCCACCAGCCGGGCCCGGAGCGCCCCCAGGTAGCTGGTGACGAACTCGAGCCGGTTTCCGGTGGCCACCACCACCCGGTAGCCGGCCACCAGGCCCTGCGCGTTGAGGCCGTGGGCCACGGCATCCACCTCGGCGTCGAGCTCCGCCCACGTGACCCTGCGTCCACTCGCCTCGACCACGGCGGTCCGGTCGGGCGTTGCAGCCGCCGCCGACCGCACGAGATCCGGGAGGTGCACGGTCATGCGGTGAGTCTGGCACACCCGCGCGGCCGCCCCGGGACCCCTCACGGAGGGCGCCCTCCAGCCCCTAGGCTTGGGGCGTGAACGCTGCTCGGAGCCATGGACGTCGCCACTCCAAGCCCGCTCGCGCCATCGATCTGCGCAGCCGTTCCGTGCTGGCCGGCGAGGCGTCCGCGGCCGCGGCCGAGGTGGAGAGCTCGCTGGCCACGCCCCCCGACCCGACCGCGGCGGCGTTCTTCGACGTGGACAACACGGTCATGCAGGGTGCGTCGATCTTCCACCTCGCCCGGGGACTGCACCGCCGCAAGTTCTTCACCACGCGCGACATCGTGGGCGCCGCCTGGAAGCAGGCCTACTTCCGGATCGTGGGCGTCGAGGACCCGGAGCACGTCGCCGAGGCCCGCGCGTCCGCGCTGGAGTTCATCAAGGGCCACCCGGTCGCCGAGCTCGAGGAGCTCGGCGAGGAGATCTTCGACGAGGCCATGGCGCACCGGATCTGGCCCGGCACCCGGGCGCTCGCCCAGCTGCACCTCGACCAGGGCCAGCGGGTGTGGCTGGTCACGGCGGCTCCGATCGAGATCGCGACCATCATCGCGCGCCGGCTCGGGCTCACGGGGGCCCTCGGCACCGTCTCGGAGCACGTGGACGGCGTCTACACGGGGCGGCTGGTCGGCGACATGCTCCACGGTCCCGCCAAGGCGGAGGCGGTCAAGGCGCTGGCCGAGCGCGAAGGGCTCGACCTCGCCCGGTGCTCGGCGTACTCGGACTCCTCCAACGACCTGCCGATGCTGACGCTGGTCGGGGACCCCTGCGCGATCAACCCCGACGCCCGGCTCCGCGAGCACGCGCGGGCCCAGGGCTGGCGCATCCGCGACTACCGCACCGGCCGCAAGGCAGCACGCGCCGGCCTGGTCGCGGCGGGCCTGGCCGGCGCCGCCAGCGGGAGCGTCGCCGCGGCGGTGGCGATCCGCCGGCGCGTGAGCTGACCCGGGGGCCCGGGTTTGGCGACGGGACGTTGTTGGAACCATGATGTGACACGACACACACCGCAGTAGACGCAACAGTGAGTTACTCACCGGTTCACAAATCGTCGGTGGGCACCTACGCTGATTCGCATCGACCTGAGGGGGATCGGGATCCTGGGCGATCGCGCCCGGGGAGGGAGTCCTTTTGTCCACGCGTGACGCGCAGTTGCAGCGCGGCCTCGAGGCCTTGCGCCAGGCAGTCCTGCATGCGCTCACGCCGACGCTCGCTCCCGCACTCGTCCCGGCCGGTGCCGGCGTCGGCCCTCGCGGTTCCGGGCGCGACCTCGGCCGACTGCTCAGCGAGGCCGTCGACCTGGAGTCCCGCGGGCCGCGGCCCGGGCGCCCGGCGGCAGCGACACGGACCTGGCCGCCTCGTCCGAGGAGGACGAGGCCGAGGCCAGCCGCCTGATCGCGCTGGTCGAGCTGGCCCGGACCGGGGACGCCGAGGCCTTCGGCATGCTCTACGACCACTACAACACCTCGGTGTACCGCTTCCTCTACTACCGGGTCGGGTCGGTCCAGCTCGCCGAGGACCTGACCTCCGAGACGTTCTTCCGGGCCCTGCGCAGCATGGGCTCGTTCCGTTGGCAGGGCAAGGACTTCGGCGCCTGGCTGATGACGATCGCGCGGAACCTCACCGCCGACCACTTCAAGGCCGGGCGCACCCGCCTCGAGCTCGCCACCGAGGACATGTCGGCTCACGACGCGCCCACGGAGGGGCCCGAGACGTGCGTCCTGGCCCAGCTCACCAACGAGACCCTGCTCTCGGCGCTGACCGACCTGCCCGCCGAGCAGCAGGACTGCCTGGTGATGCGCTTCCTCCAGGGCCTGTCGATCGCCGAGACGGCCAAGGTCCTCGGCCGCAGCGACGGGGCCGTCAAGCAGCTGCAGCTGCGGGGTGTCCGCAACCTCGCCAAGCTGTTGCCGGAGGGGCTGCGATGAGCCGCCCAGACCTCCTTCCGAAACTTGTCCGTCTCGGGCCGCCGGCGGCCGTAACCTCGGGTCCCCGCGCGTCGTTGTCAGTGCTGACCGACCACACGCTCGAGACAGGACCGTCCCGATGACCGCCCTTTTCAGCGCGCCGCGCCGCGCCGAGGAGTTCGCAGCGGCCGTCGACGCACCCTCGCAGGAGGTGCGCGACGAGCTGCAGCCGCTCGTCGACCTCGTCGGGACCCTGCGCGTGCACTCCGCCCAGGACCCCGGGTCCGTCCCCCGTGCCGAGTTCGCCGCCGACGCTGCGGACCCGGCTGATGGCCGAGGCGGCCCAGGTGCTCACGCCCGACGGTGTCCTCGTGCTGCCCGCGCGCACCCACGGCCGCCGGGAGCGCCGCCTCGTCGCGGCCGCGTCGGCGGCGGTGCTGCTCGGCGGCACGGCCGGGATCGCCGCGGCCGCCCAGGACGCGCTCCCCGGCGACGCTCTCTACCCCGTCAAGCGCGGTATCGAGCGGGTCGAAGCGGGTGTCTCGATCAGCCAGGCCGGCAAGGGCCGCGAGCTGCTCCACCAGGCCAGCGGCCGGCTCGTCGAGGTCGACGGTCTGCTCGCGGCCGACACGGTCACCGCCGCACGCGTGCCGTCGGCGTTGCGGGACTTCACGTCCCAGGCCGAGCAGGGCGGGAGCCTGCTGCTCGACTCCTACCAGCAGACGGGCGACCCCGCGACGGTCCGGACGGTCCGTCAGTTCACCGCGGACGGCATCGGCACCCTGCAGGACCTGGCCCGCACGGCGCCGCCCGAGTCGCAGGAGGACCTCACCACCGCGGCACTGGCGCTGCGCGCGCTCGACCGCCGCGCCACCAACCTGTGCGCCACGTGCGCGAGCGACCTGCCCGCGCTCGAGGTCCCCGGGATCCTGCTGGTGGCCTCCGAGGTCGGCCGCGCGCTGACCGCCGTCGACCCGGCCGAGCTGGACAACAGCCACCCGTTCCTGGTCCCCAAGAAGGCCTCGCCCCGCGGCGACGGCACGGGGGGCACCGGCGCCCGAGCCGACGGCGGCACCGGTGGGAACCCCAGCGGTGTCACCGGCGGAGCGACGGGGGGTGTGACCGGAGGACTTCCGGGTGGTGCCACCGGCGGCACAGGCAACCAGAAGGACGGCGCCCAGACCCCGGGAGGCGGCGCCACGTCGCTGCCGGACCCGAAGGACGCCATCGAGACGGCCAAGAAGAAGGTGCAGGACACCAGCGAGGAGCTCGGTGAGACCGCCGGCGGCACGGTCGGGTCGATCACCGACGGTTTGGGCGGGGCCGTGGAGACGGTGCTGCCGGACCCGCAGCCCGGCTCCCTGCTGCCCTGACCCGGTTGCCGACCACCTTCAGGAGGCGAGGTCAGCTTCCCGGCGGCGAGTAGTCGACCTTCATGCTCGCGGCCTCGTCGATCTGCGCCGGAGTGAGCAGCACGACCGTCTCGTACTTGCTGAGCGCACCGGTCTGACCGACCGTGCCGGCGATAGCCGCCATCGCCTCGTGGCTCGGCGCCTCGACGATGGCGTACAGGTCATCGGAACCGAACGAGAAGTAGACACCGTCCACGGTGCCACCCACCCCGGCGGCCAGCTTCTCGATGGCGTCCGCGCGAGCGGAGCCGCCCTTCGCCATGACGCCCTTGATTCCTTCGGGCGAGTACGAAGCTCTGATCATGTACTTGGCCATGGTGTGCCCTCTCAGTGGCAGACGACGTTCGGAACGCCCGAGCGGGCCTCCGCAGAGCCACCAAGAGCCGAGTCCCGAATGAAGGTCACGCTGACCGGAGCCGAGACCGAAACTACGCCCTCGACCGTGCCTCCGGAAGGTGCAACCGTCCGCTCGCCGGCCCGTCGTTGCGCTTCCGCCCGATAAGGACGCATCCGGTCAGTAGAAAACCGACCGCCGCTGCATGAGCAGCGTGTACAGGGTCTGCTGGATCGTCTCGCGCACCTGGTCGGTCACGTTGAAGACGAGCATCGGGTCGTCCGCGGCTCCCTCGTCGTAGGAGTCGGTCCGGATCGGCTCCCCGAACTCGATCAGCCACTTGGACGGCAGGGGCACCATCCCCAGCGGCCCCAGCCACGGGAAGAACGGCGTGATGGGGATGTAGGGGACGCCGAGCAGCCGGGCGAGGGCCGGCATGTTGCCCACGAGCGGGTAGATCTCCTCGGCCCCCACCACCCCGCACGGGACGATCGGGACGCCGGTCCGCAGCGCGGCGGACACGAAGCCACCCCGCCCGAACCGCTGCAGCCGGTAGCGCTCGGAGTAGGGCTTGCCGATGCCCTTGAACCCCTCTGGCCAGACCCCCACCAGCTCGCCCCCCGCCAGCATCCGCTCCGCGTCCTCGTTGCAGGCGAGCGTGACGCCGGCCTTGCGGGCCATCTCCCCGACCACCGGCAGCCGGAAGACGAGGTCGGCGCCGAGAGGCCGCAGGTTGCGCCCGGTGTGGTCGTGCACGGAGACCATGGTCATCAGACCGTCGACCGGAAGTGTCCCGGAGTGGTTGGAGACGACGAGGGCCCCGCCCTCCTCGGGGATGTTCTCGACCCCGCGGACCTCCACCCGGAACCACTTCTGTGCCAGCGGACGGACCGCCGCCAGGAAGAACCGCTCGGTGATCTCGGCGTCGAAGCCGTACTCGTCGACCGAGTAGTCGCCGGTGACCCGGCGCCGGAGGAAGGCGAGGAACTCGGCGAGCCTGGTCTCCCAGCGCTCCCCGAAGACCTCCAGGGCCGCGCCGGTGAACGCGGCCACCCAGTCGGCGTAGGGGATCCCCTCCGTCGGCTCCCGGTCGGAGACCGACTCGGCCCTCGGCGTGGCGGCCGCGGTGCGGCTGTCCGGAGGCGCCGACGCCTCCGGCGCGGGCCGGCTCGCCTCACCGGCGGCCGCCTCGTCGCCCGGCCGCTGCTGGTCCGGCCGCTCCTGGTCGGGCACCGGGCCGGCGGGACGCGCCGCTCCCTTGCGCGAGGGCATCGCCCGTGCCGACGAGCCGCCCGCGAGGTTCCGTGCGGCCGACGACGGCTTCGCGCTGCCGCTCCCCCGCCCGGGACGACCGCGCGTGCCCAGCGGGATGACGTCCGCGTCACCCATGCCCGGCCCCCGTCCCGATCCGCGAGCCCGCCGGCTCCGGCCGGGGCAGCGGCCCCGGGTTCGCGGTGCGGGCGAACGCTGCGAAGGCCTCCTCGGTGGTGTGGGCCGGCTTGAAGCCCAGCACGGTGCGCATCCGGGTGGTGTCGAGGCCGCGCCCGAAGGTGAGATAGCTGGTGAGCTCGCGCGACGGCGCGGGCACGCCGGCCTGCTTGAGCGCCGAACCGAGCCCGTCGAGCAGGAAGCTCGGGACGGGGAGGGTCGAACGACCCAACCGACGGAGCGCCTGCGAGAGCATGAGCACGCCGTCCCCGGCGAGGTTGAACGTGCCGTGCACGCCACCCAGGGCGGCGTGGGCGAGGGCGTCGAGGAAGTCGTCCTCGTGCAGGAACTGGAGGCGCGCGTCGTACCCGAGCGGGGTCGGCACGAGGGGCAGCCGGAAGTACTGGGTCAGCGGGGACTCCTCACGGCGTCCGACCAGCTCGGCCGGCCGCAGCAGAGTGACCGCCACGTCGGGGCGACGCCGGGCGAACCCCCGCACGTAGCTCTCCACCTCGAGCGCGTCCTTGGCGAAACCCGAGCGGGGCACCCGCTTGCCGTCCATGTCCTCGGTGAACATCGCCGGGTCCCGGCTCGAGCTGCCGTAGACGGCCGCGGAGGAGCGCATCACCAGCCGCTCGAGCCCGGGCGCCTTCTGGCAGGCGGCCAGGAGCTGCATCGTGCCGATGACGTTGTGCTCCTTGGCGGCCCCGCGACCACCGGAGGACCGGCCGCTCCCCGGCCGCACGCTCAGGTGGACCACGGTGTCGACGTCCTGCCCCGCGATCACCTTCGCGATCACGGGGTTGCGGATGTCGGCCCGGACGAAGCCGACCGGGCCGAGGTCGCCGGGGGGCGGGACGACGTCGACGCCGATCACCCGGTCGACCCCCGGGTCGGCCGCGACGCGGCGCGCGAAACGACCCCCGAGGTCGAGCGAGACCCCGGTGACGAGTACGACGCGCCCCATGTGCGGACCCCTGGCCGGGACGGGCCTACTTGCCCTGGCGACGGCGCTGGATGCGCGTCTTCTTGAGCAGCTTGCGGTGCTTCTTCTTGGCCATGCGCTTGCGGCGCTTCTTGATGACGGAACCCACTGTGGACCTTCTCGTGTGCGTGTCGGCGGCAGCGCAGGGGGATCCCGCGCGCACGGAAGGACCAGCCTAACGGTCGCGGGCAGCACCTGCCGACCAGGGCTCAAGTCGCGGCGTGCGGGCGCCGACACTCCTTGTGCCGGCCCTTGCGAGCGCACCTGTGCGGGGCCGGCGCCGGATCTTGCACACCAGACCGGTGGTCGCCCGACGTTTCTGGGAGGAAGCGGGGCCACGCCACTGCCTGAGGCCTTGGGAGGGGTCTTAGCCATGAACCCTGTGAAATCTGCCCGCCGCACCGCGGCCGGCTCCCTGATGGGGGCCCTCGCCCTCGTCCTCGCCACCGTCGGGCTCGCGGTCGCGACGACCGCCCCCGCCACCGCGAACAGCCGCATCATGGCGTTCAGCAGCGACACCTACGAGATGAAGGTGCAGCTGTTCGTCAACAAGCGCCGCGCCCGCCATGGCCTGGGCCAGCTGACCCTCGAGCCGTGCACCGAGGCCGCCGCCGAGCGCTGGGCCGAGAAGCTCGCGACCAGTCACGAGTTCTTCCACCAGAGCATGACCAGCCTGCTCGAACGATGCAGCGCCTACTACGCCGGCGAGACGCTCGGCAAGGGCGTGATCTCCCCGCACCGCCTGGTGAAGCTCTGGATGCAGTCCCCGCCGCACCGCAAGGTGCTGCTCAGCCGGCACGCCAAGCAGATCGGCGTCGGCTCCTACGTCGACTCCTCCGGCGCCTGGGTCACCGCCGCGAACTTCACGAAGTTCTGACCCGTACGGCCCAGCCGGCCGATCCGGTGCCGGCCGACCCTCCCCGGCCGGCACCCACAAGAGCCGCCCCGCTTCCGCGGGGCGGCTCTTGTCGCTCTTGTCGCTCCGTCCGCACACACAGGAGCCGCCCCGCTTGCGCGGGGCGGCTCCTGTCGCTCTGTCCGTCTGGGCCGCTGCAGGCAGGGCTTCAGCCGGTCTGGAAGAAGCTCTTCCTCAGATACTCGTTGACCGCGTCCTCGGGGACGCGGAACGAACGCCCGACCCGGACAGCTGGAAGCTCTCCGGAGTGGACCAGACGGTAAACCGTCATCTTGGACACGCGCATGACCGTCGCCACCTCGGCGACCGTCAGGAACTTCACCTCCGAGATGTCCCCGGAGGAGGGGTTTGAAGCCATCATGCACCGCTCTCTCGCAGCACATTCGCCTCCGGCTTCCCCACCGGAGACCATGCGTATGTGCCTCTCGTGAGAATAGAGCCTAGTGTGACGAATGGGGAAGGGGTTGACTCTTGTCCAATTTTTACTTTTGCCCCCGCGTGTCGCCTTGAGTCCACCTGCGTCACGCAAGCCCTCTGACACCCCCAGAGTCCCGCCGCTACGGAAGCGGGTCAAGACCGTTGAGCGGGAATACCGCCTCGCGGCTGGCGTTGATGGCCCGGTCCAGCCAGCTCGACGGGTCGTATCCTCCCGACCAGTCCCGGTACGCCGGGGTTCGTCCGTCGGTCATCCGGAACGGCGCGGTGCGGCCGAGCAGGGTCTGCACGTGGGCGCGCCACCCCTCGGGCGTCGCCGTCCGGGGGTCGATCGGGGTGCCCGCCACGATGGCGAGCAGGTGCGTCCAGGCCCGCGGCACCACGTCGACGATCGCGTAGCCGCCCCCACCGGTGACCACCCACTTGCCCTCGCACACCTCGTGGGCGAGGTCGTGCAGGGCGAGGTAGCTGGCTCGCTGCCCGTCGACGGTGAGCATCAGGTGCGCGAGCGGGTCCTCGATGTGCGAGTCGCAGCCGTGCTGGGTGACCAGCACGTCCGGCTTGAACTCGCGCAGCAGCGGTGGCACGAACGCGTGGAAGGCGCGAAGCCAGCCGGCGTCGGAGGTGCCGGGCGGCAGGGCGAGGTTGGCCACCGTGCCCTCGGCGCCGGGGCCGCCGGTGTCGCCGGGGAAGCCGGTGCCGGGGAACAGCATCTGGCCGGTCTCGTGGAGGCTGACGGTGAGCACCCGGGGGTCGTCGTAGAACACGGCCTCGACGCCGTCGCCGTGGTGCACGTCGACGTCGACGTAGGCCACCCGCTCCGCGCCCTGGTCGAGCAGCCACCGGATGCCGACCGCGACGTCGTTGTAGACGCAGAACCCGCTCGCGCGGTCGGGCATCGCGTGGTGCAGGCCGCCGGCGATGTTGGCCGCGTGCACCGCCTCGCCCTCCCACACCCGACGGCAGGCCTCCACGGTGGCGCCGACGACGTGGGCGGACGCCTGGTGCATGCCGGCGAAGGTCGGGTTGTCGGGGGTGCCGAGGCCTCGACGCTCGTCGACCTCGTAGGGGTCCTCGCTGATCCGCTTGACCGCGGCCACGAAGCCCCTCGTCGTGCACGGTGCGGATCACGTCGTCGGACGCGACCGGTGCGGGGACCGTGGGCAGCGCACGTCGTCGAGCACCCCGAGCTCCTCGGCGAGCCGCACGGTCAGGTCCACCCGCAGCGGCGACATCGGGTGCGTGGGCCCGAAGTCGTAGTCGGTGAGCGTCGGGTCGAAGACGACGCAGGCGGTGCCTGACATGAACGTGACACTACCGTCCGGTGAACGGTGCCGACGCGGACCGAGACGCCGCAGCCCTCCACGCCGTACGCTCCTCGGGTGCGCACGATCGTGACCCTCTGGTGGACCGCCTCCTAGGCGGACCACCCAGCGCGCATCAGCACCTGACCACGGCCGCCCCCGGGCGGCCGTCGGCATGTCGACGCCTTCGCGTGGGTGACCCCCACCCCGAAGGAGACCCATGACCGCCACCCGGCTCAGCCTGCTCACCCCGAGCGGGCACCTCACGCTCGGCAACTATCTCGGGGCGCTGCGCCCGATGACGGCCCGGCAGGAGGACTCCACCTGCTTCTACGGCATCTCGGACCTGCACGCGATGACCACCCAGCACGAGCCGGCGAACCTGCGCGCGCTCACCACCGAGACCCGACTGCTGATGCTGGCGACCGGACTCGACCCGGCACGGGTCACGCTGTTCCGTCAGAGCCGCGTCCCCGCGCACACCGCGCTGGCCTACCTGCTCGAGTGCACGGCGTACGTCGGCGAGCTGAACCGGATGATCCAGTTCAAGGAGAAGGGTCGGGGCCGGCCGCGGACGCGCACGTCCCTCCTCACCTACCCGGTGCTGATGGCGGCCGACATCCTGCTGTACCGGCCGACACACGTCCCCGTCGGCGACGACCAGCGCCAGCACGTCGAGCTGGCCCGGGACGTGGCGACAGCGCTTCAACCTCACCTACGGTCCCGTCTTCACCGTTCCCGAGATCACCGTGCCGCCGGCCGGCGCCCGGGTCATGGACCTCGCCGATCCCACCCGCAAGATGAGCAAGTCCACCCGCGACGGGGCCGGCGTCATCCGGATGCTCGACAGCCCGGACGTCGTGCGCCGCAAGATCGGGCGCGCGGTCACCGACTCCGACAGCGGGCCGTCGGCCGTGCGGGCGGACCGGGAGCGCAAGCCCGGCGTCACGAACCTGCTGGACCTGGTCGCCGCCTGCACGGGCGACACCGCCGAGGCGGTCGCGGAGGCCGCCGCGACGTACGGCGGGCTGAAGGAGCTGGCGACCGAGGCGGTGCTGGCGGTGCTGGAGCCGGTCCAGAGGCGGTACGCCGAGCTCGCAGCCGACCCGGACCGCGTCGAGGCCGTCTTCGCCACCGGGGAGGCGCACTGCCGTGAGGTGACCACCCCGGTGCTGCGGGCGGCCCGCGAGGCGATGGGCCTGTGAGCCCGCGTCCTAGTCGAGCCCCTCGGCCAGCGCCCGGGACCGGTTGCGGGCCGCCTCCATGGCGGTGAGGAAGGCCGCGCGCACCTTGTGGTCCTCGAGCTCGCGGATGGCGGCGGCGGTCGTGCCGCCGGGCGAGGTGACCCGCTCCCGGAGCACGGTCGGGTGCTCCCCGGTCTCGCGCAGCAGCTTGGCCGACCCGACCATGGTCTGCACGACGAGCTCGGTGGCGGTGCCCCGCGGCAGCCCGAGGTGCACGCCGGCCTCGATCATCGACTCCACGACGAAGAACAGGTAGCCCGGTCCCGACCCGCTGATCGCGGTGACGGCGTCCTGCTGCCGCTCGGGCACCCGGAGCACCCGACCGGTGGAGGCCATCAGTGCCTCCGCCTCCTCCAGGTGCGACTCGTCGCAGTGCGAGCCGCGCGAGATCGCAGCCATGCCCTCGTCGACCAGCGCCGGGGTGTTGGGCATGACCCGCACGACGGCGACGCCCTCCGGCAGGCGCGACTCGATGAACGCGGTGGTGATCCCGGCCGCGAGGGAGACGACGAGCTGGCCCGGCCGCACGTGCGGGGAGATCTCGCCGAGAAGGTCGGCCATGTCCTGCGGCTTGACGACGAGGGCGAGGGTGTCGGCCTTCTGGGCCGCCTCGACGTTGCCGACGACGGTGACGCCGTAGCGCTCGGTCAGCTCGTCGGCGCGCTGGTGACGCTTCTCCCCGACGAGCAGGTCGTCGACGCGGCGTCCCGCGCGGATCAGCCCGGAGAGCAGGGTCTCCCCCATCACCCCGGCCCCGAGGATCGCTACCTGTGGCCCAGCCATGGCCGCTCCTACTTCTTGGACACCAGAGAGTGCAGGAAGAATGTCAGGTTGCTCGGGCGCTCCGCGAGCCGTCTCATGAGATACCCGTACCACTCGGCGCCGTAGGGCACGTAGACCCGGACCTTCTCACCGGCCTCGGCCAGGCGGCGCTGCTCGTCGGGACGGATGCCGTAGAGCATCTGGTACTCGTAGCTGCCCTGAGCGCGTCCGTTGCGGGTGGCCAGCGCGCCGGCGATGTCGACGATGCGCGGGTCGTGCGAGGCGATCATCGGGTAGCCCTGGCCGGCCATCAGGATCTTCAGCGCGCGCACGTAGGCCTTGTCGACCTCGTGCTTGTCCTGGAAGGCCACCGACTCCGGCTCGTTGTAGGCGCCCTTGCACAGCCGCACCCGCGAGCCCTCGTAGGCGAGGTCACGGCAGTCGGCCTCGGTGCGGTGCAGGTAGGCCTGCAGCACGGCGCCGGTCTCGGGGAAGTCCTTGCGCAGCTCGCGCAGGATGCCCAGGGTCGAGTCGGTCGTGGTGTGGTCCTCCATGTCGAGGGTCACCGTGGTGCCTGCGTTGCGGGCCGCCTGGCAGATGATCCGGGCGTTGTCGAGCGCGACCTTCTCGCCGCGGTCGGGCAGCGCCTGCCCGACGGCGGACAGCTTGACGGAGACCTCGGCGTTGCGGGACAGGCCGCTCTCGGTCAGGGAGCGGAGCAGGTCGAGGTACGCCGTGACGGTCGCGTCGGCCTGCTCGCGGTCGAGCGTGTCCTCGCCGAGGAAGTCGAGGGTCACGTGGAGACCGGCCTCGATCAGCGCGCGGGTCGCGTCCACCGCCTCGTGGGTCCCCTCACCGGGGACGTAGCGGTGCACGATGCCGCTCGACACCGGCATCGCGGTGACGGCCTTCTTGACGTTCTCGCTGCGCGCGAGCATCAGCAGGGGCTGCCGAAGCACGTGTCTCCTCCAAGCGTGATGACGACCCGCGGCCTCGTTGCCGCACGACGATCGCCAGGGTACGCCGGGGGGCCTGTCCGGTCGTACCGGCCGGGTCCCCCGGCCGCGCGCGGCTCAGGGCGTGCGACGGCGCAGGGTGGCCGCGCCCAGGGCGAGCACGGCGAGGGCGAAGCCGACCACCACCGCGATGTCGCCCCAGACGCCGAGGTCGACGTCGCCCAGCGCCGAGCCGGTCGTCGTCGCGAGGCTGCTCATCGCGTCGACGGCGTAGGAGAGCGGCAGCAGGTCGCTGATCGCCTGCAGGACCGACGGCATGGCGTCGCGCGGGACGAACAGGCCGCACAGCAGGATCTGCGGGATCACCACCACGGGCATGAACTGCACCGCCTGGAACTCGGTCTGCGCGAAGGCGGACACGAACAGCCCCAGCGCCGTGCCGAGCACCGCGTCGCAGACGGCGACCACGACCAGCACCCAGATCGCGCCGGCCACCTCGAGGCCGAGCAGCCCGACGCTCAGCGCGACCGCCAGGGTCGACTGCACGGCGGCCACCAGCCCGAACGCGAGGGCGTAGCCCCCGAGCAGGTCGATCTTGCCGGTCGGCATCGAGAGCAGCCGCTCCAGCGTGCCCGAGGAGCGCTCCCGGAGCGTGGTCACCGACGTCACGAGGAACATCACCGTGAACGGGATAAGAGCGAGCAGCGCCGGCCCCAGCCGGTCGAAGCCGGCGCCGCCGGCCGGGAGGTCGTCGAACATCCACCACAGCAGGGACAGCACCAGGCAGGGCAGGAGAAGCAGCATCGCCACGGTTCTGTGGTCACGGCGCAGCTGGTGCAGGACGCGGCCGGCGACGGCGCCCATCACGCGGGGGTTCATGCGACGGCTCCTTCCACGAGGGCCAGGAACGCGGACTCGATGTCACCGGTGGCGGTCCGCGAGCGCAGCAGGTCGGGGGTGTCGTCGGCGATGATCCGGCCGTCGCGCATCAGCAGCAGCCGGTCGCAGCGATCGGCCTCGTCCATGACGTGGCTCGACACCAGCACGGTGGTGCCCTGGTCGGCGAGCCGGTGGAACATGCCCCACAGGTCCCGGCGGAGCACCGGGTCGAGCCCGACGGTCGGCTCGTCGAGCACGAGCAGCTCCGGCTCGCCGAGCAGGGCCACCGCGAGGGAGGCCCGGGACCGCTGTCCCCCGGACAGGCGCCCGACCACCGAGTCGTGCCGGTCGGCGAGGTCCACCGCCTCGATGCACCGGTCCACCTCGCCGAGGGGCGCGCCGAGGACCCGGGCGAAGAAGCGCAGGTTCTCGGCGACGGTGAGGTCGTCGTACACGCTCGGCGCCTGGGTGACGTAGCCGATGCGGTTCCGCAGCTCGCGGTGACCGGCCGCCTCGCCCAGGACGGTGACGGTGCCGCTCTCGACGACCTGGACGCCGACGATGGACCGCATCAGCGTCGTCTTGCCACACCCGGACGGGCCGAGCAGCCCGGTCACCTTCCCGGGCACGGTGACGAAGGAGACGTCGTCGACCGCGCGCACGTGACCGCGGACGACGGCGAGGTCCGTCCACCTCCACGACCGCGTTATTCATCATGCGTTGAATTATCCTCCGGCCGGGGTCGCTGTCAAGATCCGTCGGGCCGCGCAGTCAGGCGGTTCAGTCCGGCAGCGGCCCGTCCAGGTAGCGCTGGAGGGTCGGGGCCACCGAGGCAGGACCTCGTCGGGCGTCATCGACGCCAGCGGCTCGAGGCTTGAGGACGTAGCGACCGACGGCGAGGCCAGATCAGCTGGCTGGCCACGAGGCCGACGCGGTGCTCGGCCCGGTCGCCGGGGAGCATCGCGGCGACGGGCCCGAAGACCATGCCGCAGCATCCCGTCGCGCAGCAGGTCCACCGGTCCGGCGGCCCCGAGCGAGGCGCGGATCACGGCCACCAGCGGGCGGCGCTGGTCTCGGGGTCGTCCCACATCGCCGGAGGAACATCCGAAGCAGCCGCTCGACCGGCATCGTCCACGCCGTCGGCGAAGCACCAGGGGGATCACGACCCGCGCGGGTCGACCGGGCATCTCCAGCGCGGCCACGAACAGGTCGTCCTTGCTGCCGAAGTAGTGGTGCACCAGCGCGCGATCCACGCCCGGCGGCCGACGCGACCGCCCGGATGGTCGTGCCGACGTAACCCCGGCGCGCGAACGACTCCCGCGCCGCGTCGAGGATCTCGCCACGCGTGTCGGGGCCACCCGGCCGGCGACCGCGCGGGCCGGCGAGCGGTGGTCGCGGCGTCTCGCTGCGGCTCGGCCGCGGCGGAAGTTGAGCCGGACGAACGCGAGCGACTCCAGGAGGTCGAGCTCGCGTCGCCTCCCGGTCGGCCGCCTTGCGGGTGTTGATCTCGCACCACGATGTGACCGCCGAAGCCGCCGGCCGGCCAGGTGCTCCAGCAGCTCCGGCCACCGGCTGGGTGCCCCGGCCCGGCACCAGGTGCTCGTCCTTGGCGGAGCCGGTGCCGTCGGTGAGGTGCAGGTGGCGCAGCCGGTCGCCGAGCCGCTGCGCCATCTCGACGGGGTCGGACCGCGCGGTCGCGGAGTGCGAGAGGTCGATCGTGGCGTTGGCGTAGTCCTGCTCGGAGGGGTCCCAGCCGGGGCAGGTAGACCTCCATCTGCCGGCCGGGAGGCGCGCCAGGGGTACATGTTCTCGACCGCGAAGGCGATGCCCGGTGCGGTCCTCGAGCTCGCGCGATCCCCTCGACGAAGCCCCGGGCGTAGTCGCGCTGCCACCGGAACGGCGGGTGCACCACGACCACGTCGGCGCCGACCGCGCGGGCCATCTCGCGCGCTGCGCTCGAGCTTGCCCCAGGGGTCCGTCCCCCACACCCGCTGGGTGATCAGCAGGCATGGCGCGTGGACCGCGCAGACCGGGATCTCGTGGTACTCCGACAGGTGCCGGACCGCGTCGATCTCCTGGCTGATCGGGTCGATGCCGACCATCACCTCGACGGCGTCGAAGCCGAGGCGGGCGGCGAGCTCGAAACCCTGTGCCGTGGTACTCCGGGTAGACCGAGGCGGTGGACAGGACGCGATCACCGGGATCGAGCCTGAGCCGAGCGCGGGTGGCCGTCGCTCCGTCAGCGCCCCGGTGACGGACCGCTGCCGATCTGGTCCAGCCGCTCCAGGATGATCCCCTCGCGCAGCGCCCAGGGGCAGATCTCGAGCTCCTCGAGGTCGAAGATGTCCATCACCGCGTCGGCGACCAGCGCGCCCGGCGACCACCTGGTGCGCCCGGCTCGCGCGAGACGCCGGGCAGAGCCGGCCAGCTCCTCGATGTCATCTCGATCAGGCGTGGCGGATCCGCTCGGCCAGCGACGTCGGCGACGCAGCGTCCGCCGGACCAGCGGCCCCTCCGAGTAGGCCGGGGCGCCGCAGATCCGGGCCAGCGAGCGGAACGTCTTCGAGGTGGCCACCGCGTGGTCGGCGCGACCCGCCGCGCAGCACGGCGCCGGCGTCGCGGGCGATCTCGGCGCGGATCAGCGGCGCAGCTCGCGGAGCCGCGGCCGTCGTCGACCGTCGCCGGCCGAGCCAGTCGCGGGTCAGCCGGCCGGCGCCGAGCGGCAGGGACTGGACGACGTCGGGCGCCTCGTCCGAGCCGACCGCGATCTCCAGCGAGCCGCCGCCGATGTCGAAGACGGCGAGCCGGCCGGAGGACCAGCCGAACCAGCGTCGTACCGCCAGGAACGTGAGCCGGGCCTCGTCCTCGCCGGGCAGCACCTCGATGTCCACGCCCGGTCTCGGTTCCGGACGTGCTCGAGCACCTCGTCGGAGTTCGACGCGTCCCGCACGGCGGAGGTGGCGAAGCCGAGCATCTCCTCGCAGCCCTTGTCCTCGGCGACCACCAGGGCCTCCGCCGACGAACTCGGTGAGGGCGGCGACGCCGGCCTCGGTGACGGCCCCCCGCTCGTCGAGGTGCTCGGCGAGGCGCAGCGGCTCCTTGTGGGAGAACGCCGGCAGCGGTGCGGCTCCTCCGTGCGCGTCGACCACCAGCAGGTGACCGGTGTTCGAGCCGATGTCCAGCACGCCCAACCTCATGGGGCGAGGCTACCGGCCGCGCCCTCGGGTGGCGGCGGCGAACGACGTGCTGTGCCCGCGTGCCAGAAGTCGATCTCGTCGTTCCCCGCGCCTGGGTGGAGTTCGCCGACCCAGCGGACGAGTCCCAGGTGTTCCGGTGCGACCTCACCTGGCTGACGTCGCGCTGGACGTGCATCTTCGGCGCGCGGCTGCGCCGGCATCTACGCCGACCGGCCGGACGACGGCTGCTGCACGCTCGGCGCGCACTTCTCCGACAAGGCCGACGAGAAGCGCGTCAAGAAGTCGGAGGAAGCGGCTCGACCGCCGAGCACTGGCAGTTCCACGACCGGGGCCAGGGCGACGGACTGGGTCGAGGTCGACGACGACGGCGAGCGCAAGACCGCGGTCGTACGAGGGCGCCTGCGTCTTCCTCAACCGGCCCGGCTTCGCCGGCGGTGCCGGCTGCGCCCTGCACGGGCTGGCGCTGCGGACCGGGCGGCACTTCGTCGAGACCAAGCCCGACGTGTGCTGGCAGCTGCCGATCCGGCGCACCTTCCGCGACGTGGAGCTGCCCGACGGGGCACGGAGTACACCGAGGTGTCGATCGCGCGAGTACGACCGGCGCGGCTGGGGTCCCGGCGGGCACGACCTGGACTGGTACTGCTCGGGCAACACCGAGGCCCACGTCGGCCAGGCACCGGTCTACGTCTCCAACGCGCGCGAGCTGGTCGAGCTCATGGGCCAGGACGGCCTACGACGAGCTGGTCGGGCACTGCGAGGCCCACCTCGAGTCGCGCTCGGTGCTGGCGTACATCCCGCTGATCCGGACTGGCAGCCGAGCAGGGCCGGCTCGCAGCCCTGCGGCCGGATCCGCCGCTCGGCGAGCGCCGCAGCCGCCGAGGTGTTCGCGATCCCGCTCCGCCCTTGGAACGGCCCGACTGCAGGCCCGCGCCTAGCTCAGCTTGGCTGCGAGCTGTCGGGCATCGGCTCGTAGCGGGCGAACCGACGGGTGAACGACGCCGCCCCGTGCGAGAACGCGCGCAGGTCGATCGCGTAGCGCCCGATCTCGATCTGCGGCACCTCGGCGCGCACCAGCGTGCGGTCGTCGCCGACCGGCTCGGAGCCCAGCACCCGGCCGCGCCGTCCGGACAGGTCGCTCATCACGGTCCCGACGAGGTCGTCGGGCACCAGCACCGCGACCTCGTCGACGGGCTCGAGCAGCGCGACCCTGGCGCTCGCGCGGCGGCCTCGCGCAGGGCCAGGCGCGCCGGCGGTCTGGAAGGCCATGTCGGAGGAGTCGACGCTGTGCGCCTTGCCGTCGTGCAGCGTCACCCGGATGTCCACCACGGGGTAGCCGGCGGCCACGCCCTTCTCCATCTGGGCCCGGACGCCCTTCTCCACGGACGGGATGAACTGGCGGGGCACCGACGCCGCCCACGACCTTGTCGACGAACTCGAAGCCGGTGCCCTCGCGGGAGCGGCTCGACGGTGATGTCGCACACGGCGTACTGGCCGTGCCCGCCGGACTGCTTGACGTGCCGGCCCTTGGCCTCGGCCCTGGTGCGCGAACGTCTCCCGCAGCGGCACCCGGAGCTCGACCTGGTCGACCCCGGCGCCGTAGCCGGTTCTCCAGCCGGTCGAGCACGACGTCCGCGTGCGCCTCGCCCATGCACCACAGCACGATCTGGTGGGTCTCGGCGTTGTGCTCGATCCGCAGCGTCGGGTCCTCGGCGGCCAGCCGCTGGAGACCCTGGCCCGAGCTTGTCCTCGTCGGCCTTGGCCCGCGCCTCGATCGCCAGCGGCAGCAGCGGCTCGGGCATGCGACCAGGGTTTCAGGACCAGGGGCGTGTCCTTGTCCGAGAGGGTGTCCCCGGTCTCCGCGCGACTGAGCCGCGCGATCGCGCACGAGGTCGCCGGCGACCGCCTTGTCGACCGGGCCGCTGGGTCTTGCCGAGCGGGCTGGAGAGCGCGCCGATGCGCTCGTCCTCGTCGTGGTCCTCGTGGACGCCGGTCGCGGTGTCGGCGCGGGTCGCCGAAGAACGAGGTGAAGTGGCCGGACACGTGCACGGTCGCGTCGGGCCGGACGGTGCCGGAGAAGACCCGGACCAGGCTGACCCGGCCGACGTACGGGTCGGAGGTCGTCTTCACGACCTCGGCGACGAGCGGGCCGCTCGGGGTCGCAGGCGATCGCCGGACCGGGCTTGCCCTCGGGGGTGAAGACCTCGGGCATGGGTGCTCCAGCGGCGAGGGGAAGCCGGTGACGACCAGGTCGAGCAGCTCGGGGCGCCGACACCGAGGTCGAGGAGTCGACCGGCAGCACCGGGTGGAAGGAGCCGCGGGCCACCGCGCGCTCGAGGTCGGCCAGCGAGCAGGCGCGCGGTCGATCTCCTCACCGCCGAGGTAGCGCTCCATCAGGGTCTCGTCCTCGGACTCCTCGATCACCGCCTCGATGAGGGCCCCGCGCTGCTCGTCGTGGGCGTGGTCGTCGCCGAGCAGGCCGACGAGCTCGTCGCCCTCGCGCAGGTAGACCGGGACGACCTTCTCGCCGAACGCCGCCCGCGCCTGCTCGACGACCCCGTCGTAGTCGGCGCGCGCGTGGTCGAGCTTGCTGATCACGACGACGCGGGGCATGCCCGACCTCGGCGCACTCGCGCCACAGCGTCCTTGGTGGGCTGGTCGACGCCCTCGTTGGCGGCGATCACGAACAGCGCGCAGTCGGCCGCGCGCAGACCGGCGCGCAGCTCGCCCACGAAGTCGGCGTAGCCGGGGGTGTCGAGCAGGTTGACCTTGACGCCCGTCGTGCACGGCGGTGCGAGCGCCAGACCGGTGGACCGCTGCTGGCGGTGCTCGGCCTCGTCGTAGTCGCAGACCGTCGTCCCGTCGACGACGCTGCCGGGCCTGTTCAGCACACCGGCCGAGACCAGCAGGGTCTCGACCAGTGTCGTCTTGCCGGATCCGGCGGGCCCGACGAGGGCCACGTTGCGGATCGCATCAGCCCGGTCCGCGACCGGGACACCTTCTTTGCCCGTCTGGGCCGCTCCCTGCTTCCCTGCCACGTCGAGCGCCTCCTCGACCAGGTCTCAGGCTCCTCACTGTTCACCCGGCGCGGGTGCTCGCACAAGGGGTCTGCGGACCCCAGTGTCGGGTGGCGGTCCGGCACTGGCGAGAATGCTGGCTATGCGTTTGGACCATCTCTCGTACGCCGCCGGACCGGACGGGCTCGCACAGCACCGCCGGTCGCATCGGCGCGCTGCTCGGGGAGGAGTTCCGCGACGGGGGGATCCACCCGCGGTTCGGCACGCGCAACATGGTGTTGCCGCTCGAGCCAGGGCACCTACCTCGAAGTCGTGGAGGTCCTCGACCACCCGGCTTCCGACAAGGCGCCGTTCGGTCAGGCCGTGCGGGCGCGCTCCGCGCTCGGCGGCGGCTGGCTCGGGCTGGGTGGTCGCGGTGGACGACATCGCCAAGCTCGAGTCGCGGCTGGGCCGTCCCGCAGTCGACGGCAACCGGCACCGGCCGGACGGCGTGGAGCTGCGCTGGAAGCAGATCGGTGTCACCGGCCTGCAGGCCGACCCGCAGCTGCCGTTCTTCGTCCAGTGGCATTCGCCCGACAGCGAGCACCCCTCCAGCGGGTCGAGCGGCCGGATCCACCTCGACACCCTCGAGATCGCCGGCGACCCGCATCGGGTCAGCGAGTGGCTCGGCGACCCCGTGACCGAACCCCTCGAGGACGTGACGGTCGAGTGGGTCGCGCCGCACGGCACGCCGGGCGTCGTGGCCGCGCAGTTCAGCACCCCCTCCGGGCTCGTCCGCATCTGACGCGGGCGGCCGCCGTGGCGAAGCCTCTCGACGGCGCCGTACCGAGCCCGAACATCTGGCACCACCCGCGGACCTACGAGATCGAGAACCGGGCGGTCGACCCCCACGGTGCGATCGAGGCGGCGATGCGGTCGGTCGCGTCGTGGCGGGACCGGGACCTGCTCGACGTGGGCTGCGGCACCGGGTTCCATCTTCCCCGCTGGGCGGCGGAGGCCCGGTCGGTCGTCGGCGTCGAGCCGCACCCGGACCTGGCGAGCGTCGCGGCCCGCCGGAGCGCGCGCCTTCCCCGCGTCTCGGTGCGCGTCGGCACCGCGCAGGCGCTGCCGCTGCCGGACGCGTCCGTCGACGTGGCTCACGCGCGCTGGGCGTACTTCTTCGGTCCCGGCTGCGAGCCGGGGCTGGCCGAGCTGGACCGCGTGGTGCGCCGCGGCGGGACCGCCTTCGTCATCGACAACGACGCCACCCGCTCGACCTTCGGCGGCTGGTTCCGCCGCGGCTACCCGGACGTGGACCCCGTGGCCGGGGAGCGCTTCTGGTCCCGTCACGGCTGGGAGCGCACCGCCGTCGACATGGTGTGGCGCTTCGAGTCGCGGGCCGACCTCGAGGCCGTGGTCCGCATCGAGCTCGACCCGCAGGTCGCCGAGGCGGTGCTGCGCGAGCACCGGCCCGAGCACGGGCTGGAGGTCGACTACGCCGTCAACCTCTGGTGGCGCCGGTACTGACTCAGGTCGTGGCGCGCACCGACAGGGTCGGGGGGAGGATCCGCCCCAGCTCGGCGATCGGCCGGTGCGCGAGCAGGTCGCCGAGGTGGGCGACGATCTCGACCGCGACCTGCTCCAACGGCTGTCTCACCGAGGTGAGGCCCGGCGTGCTGACCTGCGCGGCCAGCGAGTCGTCGAAGCCGACCACGGCGAGGTCTCGCCCGGGGCGCAGGTCCCGCTCGTGCAGGGCGCGCAGCACGCCCATGGCCAGCGTGTCGCTGGCACAGCACGAAGGCGGTGGGGTGCTCGGCGTCCAGCAGCGCGTGGGCGGCGCGGCGGCCGAAGTCGAGGGTGTCGTCGCCGCGGGCACTGAGCCGGCTGGTGGACAGCCCGTGCTCGTGCAGCCGGTCGGCCCAGCCGCTGCGCCGGTCCTCTCCGATGTAGGAGCCTTTCTGCCAGCCGACCCAGGCGATCCGGTGGTGCCCGCGCTCCACGAGGTGGTCCACCGCGAGCATGATGCCCGCGCGGCCGTCCACGTCCACCCACGGATGCCGGGCGCGGGCGTCGCCCCAGGGCCGGCCGAAGGCGACGAACGGCACCCCGCGCTCCTCGAGCCAGGCCGCCTGCGGGTTGCCGCGGTAGGTGTCGGTGACGACGAAGGCGTCGACCGCCGCGGAGCGGAGCAGCTCGTCGTACCCGTCCATCGGGTCGGCCTCCTGCGTGACGGCCTCGGCGGTGTCCGCGTCGAGGCTCGACGTCGCCGCCCATCTGGCCCCCGGTGAACAGGAGCACGTGGTAGCCGACGTCGCGGGTGCTCTCGACGAGCGAGTGCAGGAACCGGTCCATCAGCGCGTTGGCGCTGTCCTCGACGGCCGGTTCGACGCGCAGGCCGATCAGGCGGGAGGCGCGGGTGCGCAGGTTGCGGGCCGCCCGGTTGGGCGAGTAGCCGAGTCGCTCGATCGCCTCCTGGACCCGCTCGAGGGTCTCGGGCCGGAGCAGGTCGGGGCTGTTCAGCGCGTTGGAGACCGTCTGCCGGGAGACCCCGGCCTCGGCCGCGACGGTCGCCAGCGTGGGCGCACCGCCACCGTGGCCGGGCCGTCTGGTCATCGGTCACTCCCCCGGGACAGGGCGCCGGGACCGGCGCCGGTCATGCTGCTGGAACGATCAAATGATAACCATCCGGGCGATCGGGGTGCCTGACCGCGACTGTCGGCGCGCTCGCCTACCGTCGGCGCATGACCAGCTCCCGATCGTCCGGTCGCGCCCGGCAACGCTCCTCCTACCGCTGCTCCGAGTGCGGCTGGGAGACCGCCAAGTGGGTCGGGCGGTGCGGCGAGTGCCAGGCCTGGGGCAGCGTCGCCGAGGCCGGGGCGCCGACCGCCCGCACCCAGGCCGGCCCGGTCACCTCACCGGCCGTGCCGATCGGCCAGGTGCCGGTCGAGGACTCCCGCGCCCGCACCAGCGGCGTCCCGGAGCTCGACCGGGTCCTCGGCGGCGGGCTCGTGCCCGGGGCGGCGGTGCTGCTGGCCGGTGAGCCCGGCGTCGGCAAGTCGACGCTGCTGCTCGAGGTCGCCGCCCGGACCGCGGGCTCGGGGCTGCGCACCCTCTACGTCACCGGGGAGGAGTCGGCGTCCCAGGTGCGGCTGCGCGCCGACCGCACCCGCGGCGTGCACCCCGACCTCTACCTCGCCGCCGAGACCGACCTGGGCGCGGTGCTGACCCACATCCACGAGGTCCGGCCCCAGCTGCTGGTGGTCGACTCGGTGCAGACCATCGGCGCCGCCGACGTGGACGGGGTGCCGGGCGGGGTGACCCAGGTGCGCGAGGTCGCGGCGGCGCTGGTGCGGGTGGCCAAGACCCAGAACATCGCCACCGTGATGGTCGGGCACGTCACCAAGGACGGGTCGATCGCCGGGCCGCGGGTGCTCGAGCACCTCGTGGACGTCGTGCTGCAGTTCGAGGGCGAGCGCGACTCGCGGCTGCGGATGGTCCGGGCGGTGAAGAACCGTTTCGGGCCGGTCGACGAGGTCGGGTGCTTCGACCTGTCGGGCACCGGCATCGTCGCCGTCACCGACCCGACGGGGCTGTTCGTCGCCCGGCACCACCAGCCGGTGGCCGGCACCTGCGTGACCGTGGTGCTCGAGGGGCGCCGTCCGATCCTCGCCGAGGTCCAGGCGCTCGTCACGCCGACGGCCGCCGAGCGGCCCCGGCGCACCACGTCGGGTCTCGACTCCTCCCGGGCCGCGATGATCGTCGCCGTGCTGCAGCAGCGCTGCCGGATCAGCCTCCACACCCAGGACGTGTTCGCCTCCACGGTGGGCGGGGTCCGGATCCAGGAGCCTGCGGCCGACCTGGCGACCGCGGTCGCCATCGCCTCGGCGTGGAAGTCCCGCGAGGTGCCGACCGACGTCGTGGCGATCGGCGAGATCGGGCTGGCCGGCGAGCTGCGCCGGGTCCGCGACACCCCGCAGCGCATCGCGGAGGCGGCCCGGCTCGGCTTCGGCGCCGCGATCGTCCCGCTGGAGCCCGGCGCCCGGCCCGGTGCGGTGCGCACCGTGGACGGTCTCGAGGTCGTGGGAGTCCCCGACCTCGACGCCGCCCTCCGCGTGCTCGACCTGGCACGCGGCGAGACCGTGCCCCTGTTCAGCCCGGGCCGCACCCCTGACCTGCCGCCCGCCCTGGACGTCGTCTAGCGGCCCGGGCCGCGGGTCATCCCCCGAGGGCGGCAGCCTCGGTCGCCTGGTCCAGACCCAGCCGCTCGGTGCCGTCGCGCTCGGGCCGGTGGCCGAGCCCTCCGGTGGCCCGCAGCCACTCGAGCGTGTCCGCGACGGTCTCGTGGACGGGCCGGCAGCGCAGCCCGGCGGCGAGCGCCCGGCTGACGTCGGTGGTGAGCAGGCCGGCCTGAGCCGGCTCGGGGGGCACCCAGCCCGGCAGCGCGGTCCACCGGTCCACGCCCGCCGCCTCGAGCGCGGCCGTCCCCGTCCACGCGAAGCGGGCCGTGCTGCCGACGGCGCGGCGGCAGGCGTCCAGGAACGCACCGGTCGTCGCGTGACCGGGCGGGTTCACCAGGTTGTAGGGCCCCGCGTGGCCGGCCGCGACAGCCTCCAGCAGCCAGCCGGCCAGGTCGCGCACGTCGACGTACCGCCACGGCTGCTCGGGCTCGCCGGGAGCCAGCACGCGGCCGGGCCGGTCCACGTGCGCCAGCCAGCAGCGCAGGCGACCCAGGCTCTCCCCCGGGCCGAGGACGACGCCGGCCCGGGCCAGCAGCGACCGGCCGTCGAAGGACTGCTCGACCGCGAGCTCCCCGCCACGCTTGTCCTCGGCGTACCCGACCGACGGCGCACCCGCCGACGCGGCGACGGTCGGGGCGTCCTCGTCGAGGCCGGCCGGCACCGGGGACGCGTAGACGGCGCGGCTCGAGACGTAGACGTAACGGCCCACCGCGTCGCTGAGCAGCTCGGCGCTGGTACGCACCACGACCGGCGCCGCCGCCCACGTGTCGACGGCGACGTCCCAGCGTCCGGCCCCGAGCCGGGCGACGTCGTAGGGCCGGGTCCGGTCCCCCACGAGGTGCTCGACCCCCGGGCGCCGCTCCGGGCGGGTTCCGCGGTTGAAGGTGGTGACCGACCAGCCCCGCTCCAGGGCGGCGTCGACCACGGCTCCCCCGACGAACGCGGTCCCGCCGAGGACCAGCAGCCTCATGCCGCGATTGTGTGCCGGTCGTGTCACGAAAGCACGCGCACCGCGCCGCGCACCCTAGACTGACGTCCGCGACACGCCGGGACATCGCCGGCAGCGAGCACACCTGGAGACACGTGGCACCCACCGACCGGGCGGACGACGACTACCGCCTGCGCGCGACGCTGGCGAGCATCGCTCCCGGCACCGACCTGCGTGACGGGCTCGAGCGGATCCTCCGGGGCCGCACGGGTGCGCTGATCGTGCTGGGCACCGACAAGGTCGTGGAGAGCATCTCGACCGGTGGCTTCCAGCTCGACGTCGCCTTCACCTCCACCGGGCTGCGCGAGCTGGCCAAGATGGACGGGGCGCTCATCCTCGACCGGGACGCGAGCCGGATCATCAACGCCGCGGTGCACCTGATGCCCGACCCGTCCATCTACTCCGACGAGACCGGCACCCGGCACCGCACGGCCGACCGCGTCGCGCGGCAGACCGGGTTCCCGGTGATCTCGGTGTCGCAGTCGATGCAGATCATCGCCGTGTACGTCGGGGAGACCCGCTACGTGCTCGAGGACTCCGGCCAGATCCTGTCGCGGGCCAACCAGGCGCTCGCCACGCTCGAGCGCTACAAGCTGCGGCTCGACGAGGTCTCCAGCACGCTCTCGGCGCTGGAGATCGAGGACCTGGTCACCGTGCGCGACGTCGCCGTGGTCGCCCAGCGGCTGGAGATGGTGACCCGCATCGCGCGGGAGATCGAGGACTACGTCCTGGAGCTGGGCAGCGACGGGCGGCTCCTCTCGCTGCAGCTCGACGAGCTCGTGACGGGCGTCGACGCCGAGCGGGAGCTCGTCATCCGCGACTACATCACGCTGACCCGGCGGCGGCGCACCGCGGCCGAGGTGCTGGGCGACCTGGAGACCCTCGATCCCGCCGACCTGGTCGACGTCGGCGCCGTGGCCCGCGCGCTCGGCCTCGGGCGCCAGCGAGCACCTCGACGCTGCGGTCACCCCGCGCGGCTACCGGCTGCTCGCCAAGGTGCCGCGGCTGCCGGGAGCGGTGGTGGACCGCCTGGTCGACCACTTCGGCAGCCTGCAGAAGCTGCTCTCGGCGAGCATCGACGACCTGCAGGCCGTCGACGGCGTCGGCGAGCTCCGCGCCCGCAGCGTCCGCGAGGGGCTCTCCCGGCTGGCCGAGTCGAGCATCCTCGAGCGCTACGTCTAGTCGCGCCGGCCCCGGCCGCCGTCGCGTGCGGCACCGTCCCGACCGGACGCCGCGTCCCGGTCGTCCGACTTCTCGCGCGACTTGTCCTTCTCCGGCTTCGGCTTCGCGGTGCGGGTCGGAGCGACGGGCGGCTCGAGCTCGAACTGCACGTCCGTCGGCTCAGCCCCGAAGGCGGCCGCCTCCACGTGGTAGAAGCCGGGCAGCGCCCAGCCGGCCTGGCGGGAGCAGGTGCTGTCGGACCGTTGCCCGCGCCATCCCATGTCGACCTTGGCCGGCACCTCCTTGCGCACCACCACGTCGGCCTGCGGCACGGCGGCGGGACAGTCCTGGCTCGACCAGATCCGGTCCTCACCCGAGGTGATCTTGACGACCAGCGTCTCCGGCGACACCGTCCAGGTGCAGGCCTCCGCCTCGCGGCTGGTGAGCTTGAGCCGCAGGCGGACGACGCGGCCCGCGTGAGCCGACGCGCGGATCTTGGGGGTGACGACGACGTCGCTGCTGCGGCAGGGGCCGGTGGGCACGGCGAGGGGGGTCTCGGTCTTCCTCGGCTTCCGCTTCTTGCCGGTGCCCGAGCGGGTGCTGTCGGCGGACCGGTCCGCCGTGGGCGTGCTGTCGGCGGTCGACACCGCGGCCGGGGCGCTTTCGGTGGCGGCCGGGTCGGCTCCCACGACGCGGGCGGAGTCGTTCGAGGGGTCGCCGGTCCCGTCGAGCAGCTGGGCGATGCCGAAGACGAGGCCGAGCGCCACGGCGAGCACCAGCGTGCGGCGTAACCAGTAGACGCGCGCCGGCAGCGATCCCCGCGGACGAGGCAACCCCTTCATGGACGAACCGTAACTTCGCGGACCACGCGGTGCCGGTATGCCACTCCGCCAGGGTGCGGATCCGTTGCCTGGCTAGGGTTGTCGCGCCATGACGTCCCTCGCACCGCTGCCCGCCCGCGTCCTCGACTGGTACGGCGAGCACGCCCGGACCTGCCCTGGCGCGAACCGGCGGCCTCGGCATGGGCGGTGATGGTCAGCGAGTTCATGCTGCAGCAGACACCGGTCACCCGGGTGCTGCCGGTCTACGAGCGGTGGCTCGACCGCTGGCCGTCGCCCGGCGACCTGGCCGCGGAACCGCCCGGCGAGGCGGTGCGCGCCTGGGGCCGTCTCGGCTACCCGAGACGGGCCCTGCGGCTGCACGCCGCCGCGACGCGATCCGGGACCGTCACGGGGGCGAGGTGCCCGCCACCTACGACGAGCTCCTGGCGCTGCCCGGGGTCGGTGACTACACGGCCGCCGCGATCGCGTCGTTCGCGTTCGGCCAGCGGCACGTGGTCCTGGACACCAACGTGCGTCGGGTGCTGGCGCGCACCCTCGCCGGCGCCGAGTTCCCGGCGTCAGGGGTGACCCGCGCCGAACGAGACCTCGCGGCCGCCGTGCTGCCCGAGGACGAGGTCAGCGCGGCCGTCTGGTCGGTGGCGGTGATGGAGCTGGGGGCCACCGTCTGCGTCGCCGGCTCGCCGCGCTGCGGGGGCTGCCCCGTCGCGGACCTGTGCGCATGGCGGGCTGCCGGCTACCCGGCGTACGACGGGCCGCCGCGGCGCGGCCAGCGGTACGACGGCACCGACCGGCAGTGCCGCGGGCGGATCCTGGCGCTGGTCCGCGACGACGACGGCCCCGTGCACGCGTCCCGGATCGAGGCGGCCTGGCCTGGAGCGGAGCAGCGTGAGCGCTGCCTGGCCTCGCTGGTCGGCGACGGGCTGCTGGTGCGGGCCGGCGAGGACGCCTACGCGCTGCCCTAGACGCCGACGAGGGCGCCCCCTGCGGGGACGCCCTCGTCGTGCGGTGTGGCTCAGCCGTTGTCCGGCTCGGCCGTGGTCGCGCTCGATCGGCGGCAGGTCGGGGAGCTCGCTCTTCGGGTTGCCCTCGAAGGTGAACTTCGCCTCGACCCCCTCGCCCTCGACGTCGACCAGGACGATCTGGCCGGGGCCGACCTCGCCGTACAGCATCTTCTCGGCGAGCGTGTCCTCGATCTCGCGCTGGACCGTGCGGCGCAGCGGCCGGGCACCGAGCACCGGGTCGAAGCCCCGCTTGGCGAGCAGGTCCTTGGCGGCCTGGGTCAGCTCGATCGACATGTCGCGGTCGCGCAGCCGCTTCTCCACGCCGGCGATCATGTTGTCGACCATGGAGACGATCTGCTCCTGCGTCAGCGGCGGGAAGACCACGATCTCGTCGACGCGGTTGAGGAACTCGGGGCGGAAGTGCTGCTTGAGCTCCTCGGACACCTTCGCCTTCATCCGGTCGTAGTTGCCCTGCAGGTCGGAGGCCTGCTGGAACCCGAGGCTCGCGCCCTTGCTGATGTCGCGGGTGCCGAGGTTCGTGGTCATGATGATGACGGTGTTCTTGAAGTCCACGACCCGGCCCTGCGAGTCGGTCAGGCGACCCTCCTCGAGGATCTGCAGCAGCGAGTTGAAGATGTCGGGGTGGGCCTTCTCGACCTCGTCGAACAGCACGACGGAGAACGGCTTGCGGCGGACCTTCTCGGTGAGCTGACCGCCCTCCTCGTAGCCGACGTAGCCGGGGGGCGAGCCGAACAGCCGCGAGACGGTGTGCTTCTCGCTGAACTCGCTCATGTCGAGCTGGATCAGCGCGTCCTCGTCGCCGAAGAGGAACTCCGCGAGCGACTTGGACAGCCAGGTCTTGCCGACGCCGGAGGGGCCGGCGAAGATGAACGAGCCGCCGGGACGCTTCGGGTCCTTGAGGCCGGCGCGGGTGCGCCGGATCGCCCGGCTGAGCGCCTTGACGGCCTCCTCCTGGCCGATGACGCGCTTGTGCAGCTCGTCCTCCATCTTGAGCAGCCGGGTCGACTCCTCCTCGGAGAGCTTCACGATCGGGATGCCGGTGGCGACGGCGAGGACCTCGGCGATGAGCTCCTCGTCGACCTCGGCGACGACGTCCATGTCGCCGGCCTTCCACTGCTTCTCGCGCTCGCCCTTGGCGAGGATCAGCTTCTTCTCCTCGTCGCGCAGCGAGGCGGCCAGCTCGAAGTCCTGGCTGTCGATCGCGCTCTCCTTGCGGCGGCGTACGTCGGCGATCTTGTCGTCGAACTCGCGCAGGTCCGGCGGAGCGGTCATCCGACGGATCCGCAGCCGCGAGCCCGCCTCGTCGATCAGGTCGATGGCCTTGTCGGGGAGGAACCGGTCGGAGACGTAGCGGTCGGCCAGCGTCGCCGCGGAGACCAGCGCCTCGTCGGTGATGGTGACCCGGTGGTGCGCCTCGTAGCGGTCGCGCAGGCCCTTGAGGATCTCGATCGTGTGCGCGATCGAGGGCTCCTGCACCTGGATCGGCTGGAAGCGGCGCTCGAGCGCTGCGTCCTTCTCGAGGTGCTTGCGGTACTCGTCGAGCGTGGTCGCACCGATGGTCTGCAGCTCGCCGCGGGCCAGCATCGGCTTGAGGATCGAGGCCGCGTCGATGCGCGCCCTCGGCCGCACCGGCGCCGACGAGGGTGTGCAGCTCGTCGATGAACAGCACGATGTCGCCGCGGGTCTTGATCTCCTTGAGCACCTTCTTCAGGCGCTCCTCGAAGTCACCGCGGTAGCGGGAGCCGGCGACCAGCGAGCCGAGGTCGAGGCTGTAGATCTGCTTGTCCTTGAGCGTCTCGGGCACGTCGCCGCGCACGATCGCCTGGGCCAGGCCCTCCACGCAGGCGGTCTTGCCGACACCCGGCTCGCCGATGAGGACGGGGTTGTTCTTGGTGCGGCGCGACAGCACCTGCATGACGCGCTCGATCTCCTTCTCGCGCCCGATGACCGGGTCGAGCTTGCCCTCGCGGGCGGCCTGGGTGTAGTTGCGGCCGAACTGGTCGAGCACCAGCGACGAGGACGGCGCGCCCTCCTGGGGTGCCCCGGCGGTCGCGGTCTCCTTGCCCTGGAAGCCGGAGAGCAGCTGGATGACCTGCTGGCGGACCCGGTTGAGGTCCGCGCCGAGCTTGACCAGCACCTGGGCGGCGACGCCCTCGCCCTCGCGGATCAGGCCGAGCAGGATGTGCTCGGTGCCGATGTAGTTGTGGCCGAGCTGCAGCGCCTCGCGCAGCGACAGCTCGAGCACCTTCTTGGCGCGCGGCGTGAACGGGATGTGGCCGCTCGGCGCCTGCTGGCCCTGACCGATGATCTCCTCGACCTGGGCGCGCACGGCCTCCAGCGAGATGCCGAGGCTCTCGAGGGCCTTGGCGGCGACGCCCTCACCCTCGTGGATGAGGCCGAGCAGGATGTGCTCGGTGCCGATGTAGTTGTGGCTGAGCATGCGGGCTTCTTCCTGCGCCAGCACGACCACCCGACGGGCCCGGTCTGTGAACCGCTCGAACATGTCGCATCGCTCCTTGCCAGTGCCCCGGCATGAGGCCGGAGCCGTGTCACGGGGCCCGTGTGCCTGCACCTGCAGTCTGCCGCACGTGCCCGGGGTGGTTCCGGTGTGCTCCACGGCGGATGCACAAGGGTCTCAACCCCGACGCCCAGCCTACGTGTTCCGGATCGACGCCGGTAACGGCTTCGCCGTCAGCGAACAGCCGCCCACCTGGCAGTTCCCCCGGGCGGGCCGGGCCACGCCTCCCGGTCCGGACCGGACCGGACCGGGGACGGGATCGGGGCCCGGACCCCGGCTCAGTTGGCGGCGTCGTAGGCGGAGCGCACCTCGGCCGACACCCGGCCCCGCTCGGGCACGTCCCAGCCGTTCTCGCGGGCCCAGGCCCGGATCTCCGCGGCACTCGCGCCCCCGGCCGAGGCGGCCTTGGTCACCGCGCCCGTCCCCGAGGCCACCTGGCCCCGTCGGCGGCGTCCCCCGGTGCGGCGGCCGTGGCCGACGTACAGGGCGAGTGCCTCGCGCAGCGCGCCCGCATGGGTCTCGTTGAGGTCGATCTCGTAGTCGACGCCGTCGAGCCCGAAGGTCACGGTCTCCGCCGCGTCGCTGCCGTCGAGGTCGTCGACGAGGACCACGTTCACACGCTGTGCCATCTATTTCGGCCTTTCGGAAATCAGGACCCGAAAATGCAGGTCACCCAGGGGTAGATATCCGAAGAATAGCGTGCTAAATGTTTTCCGATAATCCGAGTACCCAAATCTCGGTGGAATTCACTCCGGCCTGAGCAGCGGGAACAGGATCGTCTCGCGGATGGAGGCGCCGGTCAGCAGCATGATCAGCCGGTCCACGCCGATGCCGATCCCTCCGGCCGGCGGCATGCCGAACTCCATCGCCCGGAGGAACGCCTCGTCGAGGTCCATCGCCTCTGGGTCGCCCTGGGCTGCCATCAGGGACTGCTGGACCAGGCGCTCGCGCTGGATGACCGGGTCGTTGAGCTCGGAGTAGGCGGCGCCCAGCTCGACGCCGTTGATCACCAGGTCCCAGGCCTCGTTGAGGCCGGGAGTCGAACGGTGCGGCTTGGCGAGGGGCTTGACCTTCTCGGGGTAGTCCATGACGAACGTCGGCTGGATGAGCGTGTCCTCGACGAGCTGCTCGAACAGCTCCACGACGATCTCCGGGACGTCCCAGTCGGGCTGGAGCTCCACGTCGTGCTTGGCGGCCAGCTCCCGCAGGGTCGCCTCGTCCGAGTGGACGTCCACCTCCGTGCCGACCGCCTCCGAGACGAGCTCGAGGATCGGCGCCTCACGCCACTCTCCCTGCAGGTCGATGACCGAGCCGTCGCGTCCGACGACTTCGGGCGAGCCGAGCGCGAAATGGGCGTCACGCACCATGCTCTTCGCGAGCTCGATCATCGTGTGCTGGTCGCCGTAGGCCTCGTATGCCTCGAGCATCGAGAACTCGGCCGCGTGCGTGGAGTCGAGTCCCTCGTTGCGGAACGTGCGGCCGATCTCGTAGACGCGGTCCACCCCGCCGATCATCGCCTTCTTGAGGTCGAGCTCGAGGGCGATCCGCAGCAGCATCTCCTGGTCGAGCGCGTTGAGGTGGGTGCGGAACGGCCGGGCCGCGGCGCCGCCGTTGGTGCAGCTGCAGGATCGGGGTCTCGACCTCGAGGTAGCCGCGATCGTCGAGGGTCCTCCTCAGCGACCTCAGCACCGCCGCCTTGGCGCGCACCATCTCCCGCGGCTCCGGCCGCAGCATCATGTCGACGTAGCGCAGGCGGACCCGCGCCTCGTCGGACAGCGGACGGTGCTCGTTGGGGAGCGGACGCAGCGTCTTCGCGGCGATCGACCACGTCCCCGCCTGCACGGACAGCTCGCCGCGCCGGCTGGTGATGACCTCGCCCCGCACCGCGAGCAGGTCACCGAGGTCGACGAGCGCCTTGAAGTCGGCCAGCGACTCCTCGCCGACGTCCGCCAGCGAGAGCATCACCTGCAGCTCGGTGCCGTCACCCTCGCGCAGCCGCACGAAGCAGAGCTTGCCGGTGTTGCGCAGGAAGATGACCCGTCCCGCGACCGCGACCTGCTCGCCGGTGCGCGTGTCCGGCTCCAGCCCCGCGTCGTCGTACCGCCCGCGGACGTCGGCCAGCGTGTGGGTCCGCTCGACGGTGACGGGGTACGCCGGGACCCCGGACTCGATCAGCCGGGCGCGCTTGTCGCGGCGGACCCGCATCTGCTCGGGCAGGTCGTCCTCGGCAGACGACGACGGCGACGTCGGCTGCGGGTCGCGTCGTTGAGACTCCATGGAGACCAAGCCTAGGCCAGCACCTACGCCTGAGTAGAATCATCCCGTCTTGCCACGATCCGAACGGACACACCGACCTTGGGCTCGCATCGGTTCAACCGAATCTCGGTCTACTACCCCCGCGGCGTCCGCACCGGGGGGCCCGAGGCACTGCACCAGCTCGTCGACGCTCTGCGCCGCAAGGGACAGGACGCCTTTCTGGTGCCCATGCCCGGGACCGCGGAGACCCCCCGAGTCCCCGAGTACGCGGCGTACCACGCCCCTGAGCAGTCGGAAGCCTCCGACAGACCCGGTGACGCGATCGTGTGCCCGGAGGTCTGGATCGAGCCGGTCCTCGACCGAGGGCCGGCGGAACGATTCCTGTGGTGGCTGAGCATCGACAACGCCCAGGCGCTCCGGGGAAAGCCGTTGGCGACGAGGACGGTCCCTTCACCCGGGTTCGAGGAGGAGGACCCGCTCCGAGGCGTCGCTTCGCAGCTGGACGGCATACAACACCTGGCGCAGTCGGAGTACGCCCGAATCTTCCTGCGAGAGCGTTTGGGTCTCGAGGCCCGACGACTCTCCGACTACACGACGGCGGCCCCGGCACTACCTGCCGACCTCGGGTGCCGCGGCCCGCTCGTCTGCTACAACGTGGCCAAGGGGGGCGCCCTCGTGCGAGAGACCCGCGGGCATGTCCACGGTCGAACGGCCTGGCAACCGATCGTCGGGATGTCCAGGGCACAGGTCCACTGGGTCATGTCCCGCAGCGACATCTACCTGGACCTCGGTCATCAGCCGGGCAAGGACCGGATGCCTCGCGAAGCGGCCGCTCTCGGCGCGATATCCCTCGTGATGAACCAAGGGGCGGGGGCGAACTCACGCGACTATCCCATCCCTGACGACCATCGGATCGATCCCGGCGGCGACGTGCCCCGCAACGCCGCAGCCGTGGTCGAGCACATCCTCGGGGACATCGACCTGCACTACCAGCGGCAGGCCAAATTTCGGGACACGATCGTGCGCGAGCGCGAGACGTTCGACCGCGAGGTGGAGGACGTGTTCGTGGCGGGCAGCCCCGGCCACCCCGGGTCCGAAGCCGCGACGGCTCCGTCCTGAGGTTCTAACTCTGCCCCTTCCGGTCACATCCTGCGCAGCAGGACCCTGGGGCCGAACTCGGCCTTCAGCTGCCTGAGCAACTCCCGGCTGTCAGGGTTCGCCCACACGACGACGACCCGGAGGGTCGGGTCCGAGACCAGCGCCTGACGCAGGGCAGCGGCGGCCGGCTCCGCATACGGGGCACCCAACAAGGACGACAGGACACGGTCGGCATGGCCGGTCAGGTTCCCGCGCAACGAGGCCAGCCACCGGTTCGTGAGCAAGTCTCCGCTGTCCCATGCGATGGCGAGTCGGCGCGGCGTGCTCCGCGTCAGCTCTGACGCTCGCGCCACGACGTCGCCCTGAGCGATCCCCCGAAAGATGTCATCTCGGTCGAGCAGAGCCTGCCCTCCGACCGGGACTGAGTAGTAGTCGATCGACCCGTTGGGCGCGTTCGGAGTCGGAGCAGTCGACCAGACGAGCGCCGCGGCCGCGACGCCTGCCACGGACATCCGCGCCGATCGCGCCAGCGAGCCTCTGCCTGACCTTCCCGGCGCGCGGCCGACCGGGACGGCCGAGAACGCCAGTCCGACACCGGCCCCGATCGTGGGAACGAGCCCGAGGTAGACGATCCAGAGTGACTTGGCCACGTAGTAGGAGTCCCTGGCTGGCAGGTCGAACCGGATGGTGTTCCAGACGAACACCAGGGCCAGGAGCGCGGCGGCGGCGGCGGGCAGCAGCAACAGCCGCCACGTCAATGCCCGCCCACGTTCGGCGAGGACCAAGGCTGCCAGGCTCAGGGCCGCTAGTCCCACGATGTGGGGAAGGGGGGCCGCGGGTTGCCCTCCCCCGATGCCGGCCAGGGTCTGCGCCAACGAGGTCGCCTGGCCGCTGTCGGGCGCGATCCGGACGACCTGCCAGTACGCGACACCAGCCCCCACGGCCGCCATCACCATCGCGGCCGTGAGATCGAGCCATCGTCGCCGGCGAATCGCCGAGATGACGATCAGGGCGCCCGCCGGGAACATGAGCACCACCAGTGGCGTCCACAGGAGACTTCCGGCCGTCGTCGCACACACGGCGGCCATGGCGGCAACGCGTGGACGCTCGCGCAGCTCTGTGACGGCGATCCAGGAACCAGCCACGCACAAGGAGACGGCGAACAGGAAGTTGGTGAAGCCGTAGTCGAAGAACGCGAACGAAGGACCAAGTACCACATAACCGCCGACCACTACACCGGCGATGACGCACACCGCGCCGGCGGGGGCCTTCGGCGCGATCCGACGCGCGGCCCTCCCCCCGACCCAGCCCAGAAGGGCCGCCGAGATCCCGAACATCAACCCCGACGTCTGGGTGTAGTAGTCGAGGAGCTGAGGAGCCGGGCCCTCTGCTCCGACCAGCATCGACAAGGCCACGCCGATGGCACCGGCGAGAGGGGGATAACCCAAGAACATGGACCCCGCGTCCGGCGGGCCCGAGCGCCACACGCCCCCCTGCTCGAAGAGGTAGGCAAAGATGCTGAAGTGTGACTGGTGGTCCCAACCCAGGGCCATGAGCCCGCCGATCTCCTGCCCCAGTGACGGGCCCATGGCTGGGTGGGCCGTTGCCCACCAACCGAAAATCGGCAGAACTGCCAGTGGGATCAGTCCGGAATCCATTCGGGGCAGGGGAACAGGCTTCCGTCGGAAGAGGAAGAGCCAGGCAACTGCGACTCCGGCAGCGGCCGGGGCAGCTGCCATGAACTGGACACGGTCCGGCGAGAGCACTCGGAACCCCAGGCTCTCACCGGCAGCCAATGCAAGCGCGAGCAGCCCGCAGGCCACGAGGAAGAGCTTGACCATCCGCCCGCTGGCCGAGCGGCCCCAAGGCACTGCTGCCACGAAGATCGCGCTGGACACCAGGGCGCCGAGCCAGGGGACCACTGCGAGCAGGAGCAGAGCTGCAACTGGCGCGAGGGCCCACAGGGCGAGTTCCGCTCGACGGCGCTGAGCGGTCGTGGCTCCCGGCCCCGTGGGGGCGGGGGACGATGACGCCGAGTCGTCTCGACGGGCACTCGTGCTTGTCGCGCCGGGCATGCGGCGATCAGTCCCTTCTCGCACTTACGGCTCGAGTTTCTCATCGGACACCCTCGCTGTGGTGCGAGGGCAGGTCAGCCTCTATCGCCAGCGGAGGAGCCTTCTCTTCAGGCGGGCGGTCAGTGGGAGACGGACCTCACGCTCCAACGAGGCCACCCTGCGCGCAAGTCTGACCCGCCGCCGACGTTCGAGTCGAAGGGCCTTCGTTGCTCCCTCCTTTTTCTCCCTCAGTCTCCCGACCTTGGCCTCGAGGAAGGCGGTGCGTCGGGCAGACTTCACAAGCTCCTTCTGCTGAGCGCGGTTGATGCGCTCGAGCTCCCTGAGCCGGATCGTGTCGGTGCGGAGCTTCCTCGTCTCCCCGGCGGGCAGCAGGAAGGGGCGTGCATCGACACGTCGTTCCACCTCGCGCTGGTTGGCCAACCACTCCTCACGCGTGTGCAGGGTCCGGGAGGAGGTCCGGTCTCCCCACCAGTGGTAGATGGCCACGACGCGGTCCAGGTCCGTGACTCCTGCGACAGCGGCCGCCCTGAGCAGGAACTCCCAGTCTTCGGTCGTGGTCATGGACTCGTCGAAGGACATGCCCAGGTCGGCGTAGAGCGACCGGGGAAAGACCCAGCTCAGGGTGGGCGACTGGTTCCACGCGAGGTGCTCCCCGATCGAGAACTCGCGGCTCCAGTCGTTCACAGGAGACTTGACCGCCCTCACCCCGTGCTGCGCTCGAACGGTCGTGACGGCAGCCTCCTGGCGCAGCGTCACACCACGAAGGATGCGGCCGCTGTGGTCCCGCTCGGCGCGTGCGAACTCCTCGACCCAGTTCGCCAGTACGAGGTCGTCGTCGTCGAAGATCCCGATGTACCGTCCGCGGGCCTCCGCCAGCCCCAAGTTGAGTGGTGTGGCGCGGCTGCCGTGGTCCAGCAGGAGCAGCCGGACCCGCTTCCGCAGGTGTGCGGGCTGGTCCTCGATGACCTGCTCGATCGCGATCTGCTCTTCCACACTGGTCTTGTGGGCGATGACGATGACCTCGAAGTCATCGCACACCTGCGACGCCAGACACAGCATCGCTTCTCGAAGCTCCTGGATTCTTCGTCCCTGGGTGCGCATCAGCACCGTCAGGAACGGAGCATCCTCGGACGGCACACTCGGCCCGCCGCCGTTGGGGGGCCGCGCTCACCGCCCAGACGAACTGGTTGGTCCGCGCATGCGGCTCGGCCTGCTGTCGCAGTCCCCTAAGCCAGGTCCCCAGCTCGGTCGCCTCGGCCAGGGCGACGTGGTCCCGCGGAAAGTGCTGATCGCTGTGAGCGATCTCCACGTTGTGCTCATCGACCCGGCGGAGGCCGGTCTCCCGCAGGGCCAGTTCCAGCGACGCGGCGCTGTAGAACGTCCGATGAGTCCGGTCAAGGAGACCGGTGTCCGTGTACTCCCAGTCGCCGAGCAGAGCCTTCGTGGCGACATCCAGGTGTGTCACGTTCGGAACACTCAGGACGCCGACAGCCCGATGCTCGCCCAGCAGACAACTCAGCGCCAGCAACGTCGGCCTCGGGTCCACCAGGTGCTCGATCCCGTCGAGCACCGTCACCGAGGCCAGTCGCCGCCCGTCCAGGATCTTCCTAAGCGTGTCCTCTACATCGGGTGCCTCGAGATGTGCGACGTGCGCTTCGAACTTTCGTTCCATGAGAGAGTCGGGACCCGACGGATCCGCGTCGACCCCGACGTAGTGCAGGCCGAACGCGCGAGGTCAGCTCCTCGGCAATCCGCCCGAATCCACAGGCGAGATCCAGGTGCACCAGGTCGGTCGCATCCTCAGGAAGGTGTCTCGCGAGCAGCGTCAGCGTCCGTCCGTAGACGTTCGACGCTGAGACAGCGTTGTCATACCTGTGCTCGCTCACAGCGCGTACCTGTGCTCTGCATAGTTGCCCTTGACGAACCGGCCGACCCGGTGCTCTGCGTCGCGTGGCGGGGCCAGCTCCCCGGACTCATGGCGTCGCTGGAAGACCTCCGACGCGCGCTTCTGCTCGGCACTCCCGGACGCCTCGTAAGCAGCGAGAATTCGGGTGAGGACATCGTCGCGTGACCATTTGTGCGCCAACAGCAGTGCCGCTTCCGCCGAGTAGTAGTGCTCTGCCGACGTCGGCATCCACCGACCCTCGGGCGTCAGGCGCTTGTCGTGGTAGGCGAGGGCGGCCGGCTGGAAGACCACCGAGTAACCGGCCTCGCGCACGCGCCACGAGTAGTCGACGTCGTCGCAGTACATGAAGAAGGACTGTTCGTCGAACCCCCCCAGCTCCTGGAAGAGGGAGCGCCGGGTCATCGAGAAGGCACCACTCGCCCAGGACGTGAGCCCGGTCTCCGGGTCATACTCCTTGGGATGCTCGACGGGCAGCTGTTTCGCCTCGGCGATTCCGACCCCGGGGTCCTCGAGAACGCTCACAAGACGCCAGAGTGCCCTGGCATCCACGACGATGTCCGGGTTCGCGATCACCAGATGCTCACTGGGAGTCAGCTCGACCATCAGGTTGTGACCCTTGGACGTACCCGTGTTCTCCGCGAAGTAGGTGTAGATCACCTCGTCGATGTGGGAGAACCGCCGGTTCAGCTCCAGGACCTGTTCGTCGCTGAGCACGCGCAACGGAGAGGCGTCACCGAGCACCACCAGCAGCCTCGAGCAGAATCCTTCACGCTTGCCGACAAGCGCCGAGTTGTCGAGCGCCTCCAGCGTCCGCGTGAGTGAGGCAAGAGAGTTCTGGTACACGACCGTCTGGACGGTCACACTCACGGGAGCGTCCGGCGCATGCTCCTGCAAGGGGACTCCTTCGGGTAGCGCGAGATGGGCTGGCGAACGCGCGGAAGTATACGTGCCGGCTGTCCCCGCCCCGCCCGGCGATCAGCCGAGAGCGCGCGCATGGGCCATTTCGAGGCCGAGAAGAGTCAGCCACGGCTGGTGGTCGGTGAAGCAGGAACACTCCTCGACCACCAGCGGCGCCAAGCCCCCGGTCGCGACGACGTTGGCCTCGCCAGGCTCTAGCCGCAGTTCCTCCAGCATCCGTCCGACGATGCCGTCCACCTGGCTGGCGAACCCGTAGAGCACCCCGGACTGCAGCGCCTCCACGGTGTTCTTGGCGATGACGGAGCGGGGCCGGAGAAGCTCGACCTTGCGCAGCTGGGCGCCGCGCCGCCCCAGGGCCTCCAGCGAGATCTCGATGCCGGGAGCGATGGCGCCCCCGATGTACTGGCCCTTCTCGCTCACCACGTCGAAGGTGGTGGCGGTGCCGAAGTCGACGACGATGGTGGCCCCGTCATACAGCTGGGCCGCGGCGAGCGCGTTGACGATCCGGTCCGAGCCGACCTCGCGCGGGTTGTCCATCAGCACGGGCACCCCGGTGCGCACGCCCGGCTCGACCACGACGTGCGGGACGTCGCCGTGGTACATCCGCAGCATCTCCCGCCACTCGTGCAGCACGGCCGGAACGGTGGCGCAGACGGCGACGCCCGCGTGCGCCCCGGCGACGGTGGAGTCCAGGAGGAGCCCCTTGACGAGCAGCCCCCACTCGTCGGCGGTCCGCCTCTCGTCGGTGGCGACCCGCCAGTGGTCGAGGATCTCGCCGTCCTCGACGAGGCCGAGGGTGGTGTGGCTGTTGCCGATGTCGGCACAGAGGAGGATCACGTCGCGACCGCGGCCCGCAGGTCCATGGCGATGTCGAGCACCCGCGCGGAGTGGGTGAGTGCCCCCACGGCGAGGAAGTCGACCCCGGTTGCGGCGACCGAGCGGGCGACCGCGAGGTCCAGGCCACCGGAAGCCTCGAGCGTGGCCCGCCCTCGGCTGATCGCGACCGCCTCGGCCATCAGGTCGGTGCCCATGTTGTCGAGGAGGATCTGGTCGCAGCCGGCGTCCAGCAGCTCGCGGAGCTGGTCCAGCGTGGTCACCTCGACCTGCACCGGCACGTCGGGGAACCGGGCCCTCACGGCCCGGTAGGCGGGGACGACGCCGCCGGCGGCCAGCACGTGGTTGTCCTTGACCAGCGCCTGGTCCGAGAGCGTGGCCCGGTGGTTCACACCCCCGCCGCAGCGGACGGCGTACTTCTCCAGGGTCCGCAGACCCGGGGTCGTCTTGCGGGTGTCCCGCACGCGGGCCCCGGTGCCGTCGAGTGCCGCCACCCAGGCCGCCGTCGCGGTGGAGACGCCGGACAGGTGGCACAAGAAGTTCAGGGCGGTGCGCTCGGCGGTGAGCAGGAGGTCCACCGGGCCGGTCACCGACATCAGTACGTCGGAGACTGCGACCGCGGTGCCGTCGGTCACCGGACGCTCGACCGCACCCGGTTCGTCGAGGTCCCCGACCACGTAGCGGAACACCAGCTCGGCCACGTCCAGGCCGGCGACGGTGCCGGGCGAACGCGCCACCAGGTCGGCGGTCGCCCGCTGCGCGGGGTCGATGGTCGCGGCACTCGTGACGTCCTCGCCGGGAAGGTCCTCGGCCACCGCGGCCGCCACGGCGGCGTGCACGTGCACAGGGTCCAGCCCCGCGGCGGTCAGGGCTCCCACGAGACCGTCGGGCAGGGCGTCGAGCGGCGTCTCGGCCGGCCGGGTCATCGTGATCCTCCTGAGTCGGTGGCGACCTGCCGGTGCAGGGTGCTGGTGTCGTAGACGAGCTCGCTGCCGATCAGCCGTACGTCGATGTGCCGCGACCAGTCCCGGTCGTCTCGTTCCGGGAAGTCGTCGCGCCAGTGCGAACCGCGGGTCTCCTCGCGCATCCCGGCCGCGCCCAGCAGCGCCGTCCCGACCGTCAGCAGGTTCGTCGTCTCCCACGAGTCCACGCCCGGGGTGTGACCGCCTGCGGCTGCGCAGGCCTCCAGCTCGAGACCCCCGACGGTCAGCCCTTCGCGCGACCGGAGCACGCCGGCCCGCTCGGTCATCACGTCCTGCAGCTCACGCCGGGCACCGCCGTCGACGAGCCCGGGCGTCCGGGCGTCCACCCCGGGGTCCTGGCGCGGCGGCAGCCCCTCACGCAGACGGAGCGCGATCCGGCGGGAGAAGACCAGTCCTTCCAGCAGCGAGTTGGACGCCAGCCGGTTCGCGCCGTGCACCCCGGAGCAGGCGACCTCGCCACAGGCGAAGAGCCCCGGCACCGACGACTGGCCGGACAGGTCCGTGGCCACGCCTCCGGAGGCGTAGTGGCAGGCGGGCGCGACCGGCATCAGCTCGGTGACGGGGTCGATCCCGTGGTCACGACAGGTGGCCAGGATGGTGGGGAACCGGGTCTCCCACTTGTCGGCACCGAAGTGCCGGGCGTCGAGCCACACGTGCGGGCGCCCGGTCTCGTGCATGCGGCGCATGATCGCCTTCGCCACGACGTCCCGCGGCGCGAGGTCGGCGAGCTCGTGCTGCCCGGTCATGAACCGGGTGCCGGAGTCGTCGACGAGGAAGGCCCCCTCGCCGCGCACCGCCTCGGAGATGAGCGGCTGCTGGCCCGTGGAGCCGTGTCCGAGCCACATCACGGTGGGGTGGAACTGGACGAACTCCAGGTCGCGCAGCACGGCGCCCGCACGCAGCGCGAGCGCCATTCCGTCGCCGGTGGCGACGGACGGGTTCGTGGTGGCGGAGTACACCTGGCCCAGTCCTCCCGACGCGAGCACGACCGCCCGGCAGTGCACCGCGCCGACGCCGTCTCTCTGCCCCTCCCCCATCACGTGCAGGGTGACGCCGGCGACGCCGCCGCCCTCACCGGGGATCAGGTCGGTCACCAGCGCGTGTTCGATCACCTCGATGTCCGGCGCCGCCCGCACCGCGGCCACGAGGGCACGCTGGATCTCCGCGCCGGTGGCGTCACCACCCGCGTGCGCGATCCGGTCGCGCAGGTGCCCGCCCTCGCGGGTCAGCGACAGCTCGCCGGCCTCGGTGTGGTCGAACTGGGTGCCGAGCGAGATCAGCTCGCGCACCGCCTCGGGTCCCTCGGTGACCAGGGCGCGCACGGCCTGCTCGTCGCAGAGCCCGGCGCCGGCCACCAGGGTGTCGTGCAGGTGCTGCTCCGGGGTGTCGCCGGGACCGAGCGCCGCCGCGATCCCGCCCTGGGCCCACCGGGTCGACCCTGCGGAGAGGATGTCCTTCGTGACAACCATGACCGAGCCGACCTGGCGCGCCTGCAGCGCGGCGGTCAGGCCGGCGATGCCGGAGCCGACCACGACGACGTCGGCGTACGTCGTCCACCCGGGAGGTGGAGCCAGCAGCCGGGCCGGGAGTGTCCTCACGCCTGGAATCTAGCGGGCCGCGAGGGTGTCGCCCCGGACGAGCCCGGATCCTGGCGGCGCCCCGGCCGGGTCGGCACCGGTGCCAACGACCTGGTTGCCGGCGTCGACGAAGACCACGTGCGGCCGGAGCTGTCGCGCCTCCGCGGTCTCCATCTGCGCGTAGCCGATCAGGATGACCAGGTCGCCGGGCTGGACCAGGCGGGCCGCCGCCCCGTTGATCCCGATCACCCCGGATCCCCGCTCCCCGGCGATCGTGTAGGTCTCGAGCCGCGCACCGTTGGTGATGTCGACGATGTGCACGAGCTCACCGGGAAGCAGGTCCGCGGCGTCGAGCAGGTCCTCGTCGACGGTGACGGAGCCGACGTAGTGCAGGTCGGCCTGGGTGACGGTCGCGCGGTGGATCTTGCTCTTCATCATCGTGCGCAGCATCAGGAACCTCCCGGGTTCTTCGTGCCGAGGTGGAGCGGCATGTTGTCGATGAGCCGGGTGGACCCGACGCGGGCTGCGACCAGCATCCGCGCGTCTCCGCGGCTCGGCGCCGGACCCAGGTCCGGGCCCGTGAGCTCCAGGTAGTCGAGCTCTACGCCCTTCGCCTCGTCGAGGACGGCCCGCGCAGCCGTCAGCGCCCCGTCGGCACCGATCTCGGCCGCGTCCACGGCCGCGCGCAGCGCGGTCGAGATCGCCCCGGCCGCGACCCGCTCGTCGCCGTCCAGGTAGGCGTTGCGCGACGACATCGCCAGCCCGCTCTCCTCCCGGACCGTCGGGGCGCCGACGACGTCGACGCCCATGCACAGGTCCTCGGCCATCCGTCGGATCAGCACCAGCTGTTGGTAGTCCTTCTCGCCGAACACGGCGACATCCGGGCGCACGAGGCCGAACAGCTTCGCGACGACGGTCAGCACCCCCCGGAAGTGCGTCGGACGGATCGCACCTTCCAGCACCTCACCCAGCGGGCCGGGCGAGACCGTCACCTGGGGCTCCCCACCGGGGTAGACCTCGTCGACCGTCGGCGCGAAGACGACGTCCACGCCCTGGGTCGCACAGATGTCCAGGTCGGCGTCGAGCGTCCGCGGGTAGCGGTCGAGGTCCTCGCCGGGGCCGAACTGGAGCGGGTTCACGAAGATCGATGCGACGAGGTGGTCGGCGCCGTCCAGTCGGGCCCGGGCATGGCCCAGCAAGGATGCGTGCCCGTCGTGCAGCGCCCCCATGGTCGGGACGAGACCGACCCTGGCGCCCCCGTCGCGCGTCGCGAGGAGCTCGTGCAGCTGCTGACGGGTGGTCGCGACGACCGGAGCGGCGACGGTGCTCACCCACCGGTCCCGGTGCTGGAGCGGTCACCGGTGGTGCCCGTCGTGGCCCGGGCCAGCGCGTCGTCGAGGATCCCGGCCAGCTTCGCAGCCCGGATCGGCAGCAGGCGCCCGTCGAGGACCGCCCGGTCGGAGGTCGCGCGCGCCATCGCCACATAGGCCTCGACGGTCTCGGGCGCGGAGGCGGCGATGTCGTCGAGGTGTGCCCGGACCGTCTCCACGTCACCGCGGACGATCGGTCCGGTCAGAGCGGCACTGCCGTAGGAGAGCGCGTTGTCGAGAGCCGCGCCGAGCAGGGGCCGCAGGGTGGCCGCCGGGTCCTCCGCACCGGACGCGCGCAGCAGGTCCATCGCCTGCGTGACCAGCGTGACCAGGTGGTTGGACCCGTGCGCGAGGCCCGCGTGGTAGAGCGCCCGACGTTCCTCGCGCACCCAGGTGATGCGGCCGCCGAGGTCCTGCACCAGGTCGCGGGCGAGCTCGTGCGTGTCGAGCGTGGCGGTCACCCCGTAGACGCAGCCCTCGAGCCGGCCGAGGTCGACGTCGGTGCCGGTGAAGGTCATCGCCGGGTGCATGGCGAGCACCTGCGCACCGACCCGGGCCGCGGGCTCCAGGACCGCGAGCCCGTGCTTGCCCGACGTGTGCACGACGTACTGGCCCTCGCGGATCGCCCCGCTCGCCGCCAGCATCGCCACGACGTTGCCCAGCATGTCGTCGGGCACGGTCAGCAGCAGCAGGTCGCAGGACCGCGACACGGCGGTCGGCTTGGCGACGGGGACCCCCGGCAGCAGCGTCTCGATGCGCGTGCGCGAGGCGGACGACTCACCGGCGACCGAGACGATCTCGTGACCGTGGTCGCGCAGTGCTGCGGCGAGGACGGCACCGACCCGGCCGGCGCCGACAACCCCGATACGGGTCATGACCCATCACCTTCTCGTTCCAGTCCCTCGTCGGGTACCGGACTTGTCGCTGATGTCAACGTCGAGCCTATGGCCTGCATTTCACGGAGGTAACCCCGGCGCCGGGTGTCCTGGGTCACAGCCCTCGGGGCATGGTCGAGTCACGGCTGGTCGAGCCGGCCGGGAACCGCCGTACCCTGGCCGCGTGTCCACCCCTCTCGGGATGCCCCCGGTCCCGCCCCCGACCACCGACCCGCCGTGGCGTGCCGCGTGGGACGACGCGCTGTACGGTGCCGCCGGCTTCTTCCGGCGGGAGGCGCCGGTCGCGCACTTCCGCACGTCGGTGCACGCGTCTCCTCTCTTCGCACGCGCGATCGTCCGGCTCATGCGGGAGGCCGGGCTCGACACCCTCGTCGACATCGGAGCGGGACGCGGCGAGCTGCTCCGGCAGGTGCACGAGTCGGCTCCGGACCTCCAGCTCCTCGCCGTGGAGGTGGGCCGACGACCCGACGACCTGCCCGACCCGATCGCGTGGACCACCGCCCTTCCCGAGTCGGTCGAGGGGCTGGTGCTCGCCAACGAGTGGCTCGACAACATCCCCTGCCACGTCGTGGAGATGGGGACGGACGGGAGGGCCCGCATGGTGCACGTGGACGCGGCCACCGGCAGCGAGTCGCTGGGGCACCCGGTCACGCACAGCACCGTCCCCGGCTCCGTCGGCGAGTGGTTGGCGCGCTGGTGGCCTCTGGACCCGTCCGAGCCGGGCACCCGGGCCGAGGTCGGCAGCAGCCGGGACGCGGCCTGGGTGGACGTCGTACGCCGGGTGACCCGGGGCCTGGCGATCGCCGTCGACTACGGGCACACCCGGTCGAGCAGGCCGCCGTTCGGGTCGTTGCGCTCCTACCGTGACGGCAGCGAGGTCGAGGTGCGGCCCGACGGCTCCCGCGACGTGACGGCCCCGGTGTCCGTGGACGCCCTTGCCGCCCGGGTCGCCGGGGTCGTCCTCACCCAGCGGGAGGCGCTTCGTCGGCTCGGAGTCATCGGCACGCGTCCGGACCTCGACCGGGCGACCCACGACCCCGCCGGCTACCTGCGCGACCTGGGCACGGCGACGGAAGCCGTCGAGCTCACCATCGAGGGCGGGCTCGGCGACCTGGCCTGGGTGGTGACGACCGTGGGCGACGTACCCCCGACGTCGCTCACGACCTGACCGGACTCGTCACCGCTGGCGGGTGCGCGCGAGCCGCGCCCGGTCCCGCTCCTCCTCGAAGATCCGCCTCGCATCCGCCGCCGTTCGGTGTCGCGCTCGCACGTGCACCGGCCCGGGCGGGCTGTCCACGTGCACGTCGGCGAGCCCGAGCCTGCGCTGGAGCGGCCCCTGGCTCAGGCGGACCGACTGCACCCGGGCGTGCCGGACCGCATGGGTACGACGGTTCAGCCACCCCTCCCGCGCCAGCACCAGCTCCTCGCCGATCCCGGCGCCCATGAACCGTCGGGCGACGGGGTCGAGCCAGCGGGCGGTCCGGGGCGGCGCGGTCAGCGTCACCGCGTCGAGGCTGACCTCGACGCCGTCGTCACCACCTCGGAGCAGGTGCTCGGCCAGCTCGTGGACCAAGCCGCGCGGGGCGACCGGCATCACCGTCGTGGCCGCGGGCTTCCCGTCCGCCTCCGCGGTGCCGCCCGCTCCCGCGACCGAGACGTCCAGCTTGGCCCAGCCCATCCGCCGCCACAGGATCGGCTCGCTGACCACGACCCCCTGCACCCGGGCCAGGGCGATCGTCTGCGTGGCACGCTCGAACAGCCCTCGCTTGACCTGGAGCCCGACGGACGTCTGGCTGACCGTGAACCCGTAGTAGGCCGACAGCTTCCGCACGGAGATCAGCGCCATCCCGCCGACGACGGGGACGGCGGGGGCGAGCACGACCACCCCGTTGGCCAGGAAGGCGACGCCCACGAAGATGCTTCCCACCACCAGCCAGACCGTCTCTGCGGACAGCAGCATGCTGAGCAGCAGCGTGGGCAGCTGGAGGACGGCGATGTCGTGGTCCGGCGGCGCCCAGGGGACCGGTTCCTCGGCCGCGGGTCCCTCCGGGCCGGAGGGGGGTCGGCGCACCTGGTCCCGCCGGGAGAGCAGCACCTCCCGGACCCGGTGCGCCTCGCTCAACGGCAGGAAGGCCAGGGAGCCCTCCCGGTCGCCTCCGGCCACGTCCATCTTGAGCTCGGCCAGCCCGAAGAGCCGGGCCACGAACGGCTGCACGATGTCGACGCCCTGCAGCCGGTCGATGCGGATCCGTCTCGACTGGTGGTAGACGACGCCGGTGTCGATGCGCAGCTCGGTCCGGTCGATCCAGTACTTCGTGCGCAGCCAGGAGACGTAGCCGTACAGCGCGCCCGCCAGCAGGACGCCGAGCAGGACCAACGCGAACGTGCCGAGGCGGCCCTCGAGGACGTCGTCCCACGTGGTCGCGGCAACCGCTACGACGAACACGGCCCCCCGCACCAGCGGCGTCAACGGGGAGAGCCGGTGCGAGGTCCGCTCCGCCGGGACCTCCGGTTCGGTCACAACCCGGCCGCCTGCGCCTCGCCCAGCGCGGTGAGCCGGTCACGCAGCCGGGCGGCCTCGTCGGCCGGTAGGCCCGGGATCCGGGCGGAGGTGCCGGGGGCTGCCGTGTGCAGCTGGATGCTGGCCAGCCCGAACGCTCGGTCGATCGGACCGGCCTGCACGTCGACGTACTGCATCCGCCCGTAGGGAACGACGACCAGACGACGGAAGAGCGCGCCCCGGGTGATGAACAGCTCCTCGTCCCGCTCGGCGTACCCCCACCGTCGCGCGTTCCGGCCGATAAGCGCCCACGCGCCCGCACCGGTCGCGGCGAGCAGGACGAAGCCGGTCACCGGGAGCCACGCGGGCGGGTCGAGCAGGCCCCAAAGCGCGGCCACGAACAGCGTCAGCACCCCGATGGTGAGACCGAGGAAGAGCCGTCGTAGGCGCGCGAGGGACGGCGACACCGGCTGCCACGCGGGACCGGGGGGTGCGAAGAGCTCGTCCACGGGGCCGAGCGTACGTGCAAGGATGGCGCGGTGAACGCACGGCCGGACCCGACGGAGGACGGTCTCCAGCACCTCTTCGTGGTCACGTACGGACGCTCGGGCTCCACGCTGCTGCTCGGCGTGCTCAACTCGATCCCCGGCTACCTCATCCGCGGCGAGAACGACGGCGCCGTCTACCACCTGCACCGCTTCCACGCCGCGGCCAGTGCCCGCAAGCGACGGCTCCGGAAGCGCTTCGAGCTGCCCCTGGACACCACCAACCCGCACTTCGGGCTCGACGAGTTCCCGGTGACGCGTTCACTGCGCGTCCTCCGCCGCCTCGTCACCGAGACGCTGCTGCGGCCCGAGCCGAGCACCCGCGTGACCGGGTTCAAGGAGATCCGGTGGTACCAGGAGGATCTCCCCGAGTACGTGCAGTTCCTGCGTCAGCTGTTCCCCGACGCGCGTTTCGTGATCAACACCCGCGACCGCGAGGCCGTGCTGAAGAGTGGCTGGTGGCCCGACAAGCCCCGGGACGGCCGGCTGGAGCGGATGGAGTCCGCGATCCTCGACCTGGCGGCCGAGCTGGGTGACGCGGCCTACCGCGTGCACTTCGATGACTACACTGCGGATCCGACTGCTCTCCGCGGCCTCTTCGCGTGGCTCGGCGAGGAGTTCGACGAGACTCGGGTGCGCGGCGTCCTGGGTGTCCGTCACTCCGTCTGACCAGACCGACCACTTCGTCCGCGACCAACAATCCAGCGAGGAGCATCGTGAGTCCCAGCCTGGCGATCACACTTGTCGTGACCGCGCTCGTCCTGGTCCTGGCCGTTCAGGTGGTCATCCTCTTCTACGTCCGCGGCGCGCTGAGCGACGCCGAGGCTGCCGAGCCGGTCGACGCGGAACCACTCCCCAACCGGCGGGGCGAGACCGCCGGCCTGGTCGGGCGGCTGCGCCGGTCGAGCGCGGAGCAGCATGCGAGGAGTGTTCGCGAGATCGAGGCCCTCATCGACCTGCGGGCCCTGATCCCGGCCCGCACGACGATGCCGTCCACGCAGGGCTGGGCCGCGAGCTCTCTGACGGTGAGCGCCCTGGTCCGGGAGATCATCGACACCGCCCCGGCGACGGTCGTGGAGATCGGCAGCGGAGGCTCCTCGGTCTGGGTCGGTTACTGCCTGGAGCGTCAGGGTCACGGACGCTGCATCTCCCTGGAGCACGACGAGGAGTACGCCGCCAGGACGAGGGCCGAGGTGGCCAGGCACGGTCTCACGGAGTTCGTCGAGGTGGTGCACGCGCCGCTGGTCGACGTCGACGTGGCCGGCGAGCAGTTCCGCTGGTACGACCTGAGCCGGGTCAAGGGCCTCGAGGACCTCGACATCGTGTTCGTCGACGGCCCGCCCGGCACCACCGGTCCGTTGGCGCGCTACCCGGCGCTGCCGCTGCTGCGCGACCGGTGCGCCCCCGGCGCGCGCTTCATCCTCGACGACGCCGCCCGCCCCGACGAGCGCGAGATCGTGCAGCGGTGGGTCCGCGAGCACGGCGCCGTCGCCGGCGACCGCACTCCCGGCCCGGTCGGCTCGATCACCGTCCGGGTCGGCTGAGCCCGCGCGCCGGGAGGTCCTCGTGAGCACTACAACGAATTTCGACTGCGGCAGGGGTGTTTCGGTAGACTCGCCGGCTGTCGTAGCCGGACTGGTACCGATAAGGCAGAGGGGCGGGCTGACCGCCGGGTTCTCACATGGTTGCAGCTAGCCAGCCTCAGCGTGGCCCTTCGGGGGCGGGTTCGCCGCGGGCGAACCCGACTCGTCGGGTCGCCGAGCGGTTGCGCCGACTGCGCGGTCGGGACCCGGAGCATTCGGCGACCGAGGAGGAGCGGCCCACCCCCCGCATCGACCGTCTGCTCGACTCCGGAGTCTTCGACGTCGAGTTCTACACCGCGGCGGCCGGGCGCGACTTCGAGTCCCCGCGACACGCGGCGCGGCACTGCCTCAACGTGGGCATGCCCCAGGGCCGGTCCCCCCATCCGCTCCTGGACATCTACTCCGTGCCCCGCACGGTGCGCACGGCCTGGCGGCGCGGCCAGATCGGCAAGGTGCTGGACCACCTCGAGTCCGAGGCAGGCTGGGCGGCCTCCGCCGGACCCCTGTTCTTCCCGCCGGCGCTCCAGCACGACGGTATCGGCCCCGACCGCCCGAGGAGCGCCCTGGCGCAGTTCCTGGCGCTGGCCGACGACACGTCGCTGCTCCCTGTCCCGCCCGGCTACTGGGGCCCCGCACCCACACTGGGTGAGGCGCGCGCCGCCTTGATCGAGCACGCGCGCGCCGCCGCCGGCGCCCTGCACCCGGACGTCGTGGTGCGCACACCGGGGCACGACAACGCGATCGAGGCCCTGCTCCGGGAGAGCGAGGACGCCGTACCCGCCCCGACCACGTCCGTCCGGGTCTCCCTGATGTGCGGCACCCCGACGTCGCCGCGTCAGTTCATCGAGGTGCTCGACCGGCTGCGGGTCCAGACGTTGACCGACTGGGAGCTGCTGATCCCGAGCGGGAGCTGGGAGCCGGAGCTCGCCCGGGTCGTCGAGGTAGCGTCCGCACGGGACTCGCGTCTCAAGGTCGTGGAGACCTGCCCGGGCGGGGACACGCGGGACAACAGCTGCGCCGCGCTCTGGAACGCGACGGGAGAGTTCGTCGCCTTCCTCGAGCCCGACATCGACTGGAACGCGGACTACCTGCGCCGCATGACCGCGGCCATGGACCGGCGAGACCTGGTCGCTGCCCAGGCGTGGCTCGCCCGGCTGGGCGAGGGCGACACCGAGCTCCTGCAGAGCTTCGGTGAGGAGCACGACCGCCTGGTGCACTCCCTCGACGTGCGCCTGGGCGGTGCGATGGTCCGCCGGTCGCACCTGTCCACGGAGCACCCCACCCACGTCTGCGGCGCCCTCGAGCACCCCGCCTCGGGTCAGGACTTCCTGCTCGAGGTGGCACACCGCGCCGTGTGGCCGCTGCTCCCGATCGTGGCCGGCCGCCTCGACCCGCACCACCCGCACCCGGCCGATGACGAGACACGTCACGCGGCGTGGCCCGTCGCCCACGTCGTGCAGCGGCACGTCCTCGAGTGCACCCGCCGTCCGGACGCGGTCACCCGGGTGCCCGGGCGCACGTCGATCGTCATCCCCAGCTACGACGAGTTCCGCCTGACCATCTCGTCGGTGACGGCGACCTTGCGCACGACTCCGCTGGAGGACGTCGAGATCGTCATCCTGGACAACGGGTCGAAGCCGGAGGTGGGCGCGCGCCTCGTGGCCGCGTTCATCAGTGAGCCGCGCGTCCGCTACCACCGGGTGGCGCGCAACCTCAACTTCGCCCTCGGCTGCAACGTCGGGCACGCCGTCTCCTCCGGGGAGACGGTGCTGTTCCTCAACAACGACACCGTTCCACGCGGGCGCTGGCTCGCTCCCCTGCTGGAGGCCCTGGACGACCCATCGGTACGCGGCGTGCAGCCGCTCCTGCTCTACGCGGACGACACGATCCAGTCGGCCGGCACCTACTTCCCGGCCAAGGACACCCTGCCCTGCCACTTCCTCGTGGGACATCCGCCCGAGGACGCCCGGCGAGCCGGTGAGCGCCACTTCTCGGCCATCACCGCGGCGGCCATGCTGCTGCGGTCGGACGAGTTCGAGGCCGTGGGTGGGTTCGACGTCGAGTTCGTCAACGGCATGGAGGACGTCGACCTCTGCCTGCGTCTCTCGGAGCGCTTCGCCGGCGGCTTCCGCGTGGTGCCCCAGTCACGGATCACGCACCTCGAGGGCAAGACACCGGGCCGGGGCCAGCACATCCTGGCCAACCGGACCGCCTTCATGCGGCGCTGGCGCTCCAAGCTGCCCGCCCCCGACACCGAACGGCTGACGGACGCAGGCTTCCGGCTGGCCCACATCGGCGCGGACGACGTCGCCATCCCGGCGCCCCGCCCCGTCGTCACCCGCGACGGCCAGGCGGCCCCCCGGCTGCGACCCAGCGAGCGGCTGCGATGGGGAATCAAGCTCCCGTCGATCCCCGGCCCCTCCGGCGACAACTGGGGTGACACGCACCTGGCCCGCTCCCTGGCCTCCGCGCTGCGGGAGCTCGACCAGGACGTGGTCACCTACCGGCGCGGCACCCACCAGTCGCACGCGTCGTACCTCGACGACGTCGTTCTCGGCATCCGTGGCCTCGAGCGGATCCACCCTCAGGCGGGCAAGATCAACGTGCTGTGGGTGATCAGCCACCCCGACGACGTCTCGGTCGAGGAGCTGCAGTCGTTCGACCTGGTCTTCGCGGCGTCGGAGTCCTGGAGCCGCCAGATGACCGCGCGTTCCGGCCGTCCGGTGCGGGTCCTGCGCCAGGCCGTCGACGCCCGTCAGCTGCCGTCTCCCGACGTGCCGGCCGGCGACGGCTCCCGTCCCGTCTTCGTCGGCGGGAAGTACGGCGACCGCCGCCGCCAGGTCGTCTTCGACGCGATGCAGGCCGGCATCGACTTCGAGGTGCACGGCCCGGGCTGGGAGGGCCTCGTACCGGCCCCCGTGCTCCGCAGCTCCTACGTGCCCAACCACGAGGTGACCGCCGTCTACCGCACGCGCGGCCTGGTGCTCGCGGACCACTGGGACGACATGGCACGCGAGGGGTTCATCGCCAACCGGATCTTCGACGCGGTGGGGGCCGGCGCTCGGGTGATCAGCGACGCCGTGCCCGGCATCGAGGAGGCGTTCGAGGGGGCGGTCCAGGTGTACCGGTCCGTCGACGAGCTCGGCTTCCTGTGCAGCCCCGAGGGTCGGGAGCGGTTCCCCTCCCCGGAGACGCTGGCGGGGATCGCGCAACGTGTGCGCGAGGAGGAGTCGTTCCTGTCCCGTGCCCGCGTCCTGGTGAACGCAGTCCAGCGGCACCTCTGAGGCAAGCACCAGGCCCTCACTGCCGGGACGGTCTGCCCTAGGGTGCGAGGATGCGCGGAATCATCCTGGCCGGCGGCACCGGGTCCCGTCTGCACCCGATCACCCTCGGGGTCAGCAAGCAGCTCATGCCCGTCTACGACAAGCCGATGGTCTACTACCCGCTGTCCACGCTGATGCTGGCGGGCATCCGGGACGTGCTGATGATCACCACACCGGAGGACGCCGCGTCGTTCACCCGCCTCCTCGGGGACGGCTCGCAGTTCGGCATCTCGCTGACCTACGCCGTCCAGGACGCCCCGAACGGGCTGGCCGAGGCGTTCCTCATCGGCGAGAAGCACATCGGTGAGGAGCCGGTGGGGCTCATCCTCGGCGACAACCTCTTCTACGGTCCGGGCCTCGGCACGCACCTGCAGGAGATGGCCGCCCCGGAGGGCGCGACGATCTTCGGCTACCGGGTGGCGGACCCGACCGCCTACGGCGTCGTGGAGTTCGACGCGAGCGGCCGGGCCATCTCGCTCGAGGAGAAGCCGGCCAAGCCGAAGGGCAGGTACGCCGTGCCCGGCCTCTACTTCTACGCCAACGACGTGGTCGAGCACGCCCACTCGCTGACCCCGTCGGCGCGGGGCGAGCTGGAGATCACCGACCTCAACCGCATCTACCTCGAGCAGGATCGGCTGACGGTCGAGCGTCTCCAGCGCGGGACCGCCTGGCTCGACACCGGCACCGTCGACGACCTGAACGAGGCGGCCAACTTCGTGCGCACCATCGAGTCCCGGCAGGGGCTGCGCATCGGGGTCCCCGAGGAGGCCGCGTGGCGCATCGGCTGGATCACCGACGACGAGCTGGCAGCCCGAGCCGAGCCGTTGGTCAAGAGCGGCTACGGGTCCTACCTCCTGAGCCTGCTCGAGCAGCGCGACGCCTGAGGGCTGCCGCTGCCTGGGCGACTCCGGAACCCCTAGACTCGCGGCCATGCGCGTTACGGTCATCGGATGTGGCTACCTCGGGGTCACGCATGCGGCCGGGATGGCCGAGCTCGGCTACGAGGTGCTCGGGGTGGAGCTCGACCAGCACAAGCTGACCGAGCTGTCGGCCGGCCGGGCCCCGTTCTACGAGCCGGACCTCGACGACCTGCTCCGCCGGCACGTCGAGTCCGGGGCGCTCCGGTTCACCGACTCCTTCGAGGAGGCCGGCGCCTTCGGCGACGTGCACTTCCTCTGCGTCGGTACGCCGCAGCAGGCCAACGGGCTGGGCGCCGACCTCGACCAGGTCGAGGGCGCGATGGCCATGCTCGCGCCGCACGTCCGGGCCGGGGCCATCGTGGTCGGCAAGTCGACCGTGCCGGTAGGCACCGCGGCCCGGCTGACGGAGACGCTGCACGACCTGGCACCCGTGGACGACGCGCGCCTGGCGTGGAATCCGGAGTTCCTGCGCGAGGGCTTCGCGGTCGAGGACACGCTTCGCCCCGACCGCCTGGTGTTCGGGGTCGGCGAGCCGACGGCCGAGCGGACCCTGCGCGAGGTGTATGCGAAGGCGATCGCGGACGGCACCCCGGTCGTCGTCACCGACCTGGCCACCGCCGAGCTGGTCAAGGTCTCGGCCAACGCCTTCCTCGCCACCAAGATCTCCTTCATCAACGCCATCGCGGAGGTCTGCGAGGTCGCGGGCGCCGACGTCGTCGACCTCGCCGATGCGCTCGGGCACGACAGCCGGATCGGGCGCAAGTTCCTCAACGCCGGTGTCGGGTTCGGCGGCGGCTGCCTGCCCAAGGACATCCGCGCCTTCCAGCACCGTGCCGGCGAGCTCGGCGTGGACCGGCTCACCAGCCTGATGCGCGAGGTGGACGGGATCAACCTCCACCGGCGGCACCGCGTGGTCCAGATCGCGCGCGACCTGGTCGGCGACCTGGTGGGGTCACGCATCGCGGTCCTGGGGGCCGCGTTCAAGCCCTACAGCGACGACGTCCGCGACTCGCCCGCCCTCTGGGTGGCCGGCGAGCTCCACCTGGCCGGCGCGGAGGTCTCCGTCTACGACCCCAAGGCCAACGCCAACGCCGCGAAGCGGTTCCCGACCCTGACCTACGTCGACAGCGCGCTGGCGGCCTGCGAGGGCGCCGACCTGCTGCTGCACCTGACGGAGTGGCGCGAGTTCCGCGCGCTCGACCCGGCCGAGGTCGGGTCCGTGGTCCGCCATCGCCGGGTCCTGGACGGCCGAAACCTGCTCGACGCGGCCGCCTGGCGCGCCGCCGGCTGGGAGTTCCGCAGCCTGGGGCGTCGTTGAGCCGACGGGGCGCCGACGCGGTCGATGACCTGCTCGCCGAGGCTGCACACGTGGTCGTCCTCTGCGACCCCCTGCTGGACGAGGCGGGCTTCGCCGCTCTCGACCTCCCCGCGACCGCTCGCGTGGACCTACCCGGCCCCGAGGACCCCTCGGAGCTGGGGGCGGCCCTCCTCGCCGCCGCCGACCTGGTCTCGGCCCGGCGCTCGGTGAGCGCGGTCCCCTCCTCCCTCACCGCGCGTGCCGTCGGCGTGGTCGTCGCACGAGCGTCCGCGCCCCCTCTCCTGACCACCCGCCCCGAGTGGCCGCGCCTGCTCCACCTGCGGGCCCAGACCGGCGACCGCACGGCCGCCGTCGCGCACTTCGCCGAGCCGGCCCCCGTCGCCGAGGTGCTCGCGGCGTTCCTCCGCTCCCTGACCCCGCACCGGATCGACCCGCCCGGCTGGCCGACCGTCGGCGCCCCCGCCGAGGGACCGCACCGGTGGCCGGTCGGCGACCGCAGCGCCGTGATCGGTCCGGGCGACGCCGGCCCGGACCTGGCCGCGGACTTCCCGCCCGACCTCGTCGTCGCCGACGACGAGCCCCCGTCCACGCCCGCCGCCGCGAACCCCCACCCCGTGGTCGTCCGGCACCCGGTGACGGTCGCTGCCGGGCCCGACCTCACCTGGGAGCGGTACGACGACGCGGGGCTCGCCCGGCTCCGCGACACGGGGCCGGTCGCGCTCGGCGGGCTCGACGACCGGCTGCTCAACCCCGTCGGCTTCAAGCGCCAGCACCGGCAGCCGGTCGCCCACCTCGTCCCGCACGAGGACGTCGACCGGCTCGAGCTGCGCACAGCGAAGGGCACGACGCTCCTCTCTGCCCGGCACGGCCCCTCTGAGCAGGACCTGGACGGGCTGCGCCGGCTCGCCGCCGTGCACCTGTCCTGGGAGGGCGCCCGCGGCCCGCACGCCTACGCCCGGGTGGTGGCCGGGCTGGCCATGGCCGGCGTACCGCTGGTCTGCGGCGCCGTCCCCGCGTGGGCCGCCGCACTGCTGCACCCGGACGTGGTCGCGGCGCTCGAGCAGGGATCGACGGGCGCGACCGCCGGGGCCGGGCTCGACCTGGCCGACATCGTCGCCCGCGAGGCGCACAGCATCCGGCTCCGACGCGCGGCCCTCCGGCACCACTCCGCCTCCGGCTGGCGCCGCGCAGCCGGCCGCACACACGGCCTGCAGACGATGCCGGAGCCGACGGTCTCCGTGCTGCTCCCCACCCGACGGCCCGAGCAGGTGGCGTTCGCGCTCCGCCAGGTCGCCCGGCAACGGGCCGCGCGGGTGGAGCTGGTGCTGGTGACGCACGGCTTCACCGCCGACCCGGCCGAGCTCGACGCGTTCCGCGCCGGCTCCGGGATGCCGCTGACCGTGCTGGAGGCGCCGGCCGACCAGGTCTTCGGGTCGATCCTCAACAGCGCGGGTCGCGCGGCCAGCGGCGACGTGCTCCTCAAGATGGACGACGACGACTGGTACGGCCGCGACTTCGTCGCCGACCTGCTGCTCGCCCGCTCCTACAGCGGCGCCGACGTCGTCGGCACGCCGCCCGAGTTCACCTACGTCGAGCCGCTGCGCACGACCGTGCGCCGCCAGGACGCCACGGAGGCGTACCGCCCGATCGTGGCCGGCGGCACCATGCTCGTCGACCGCGGCACCTTCACCGCGGTCGGCGGCTTCCGCGAGACCCGCAAGTTCGTCGACGCCGGCCTGCTCGCGGCCGTCCGGGACGCCGGCGGCACCGTCTACCGCAGCCACGGTCACGGCTACGTGCTCCGTCGTGGAGCGCAGGGCCACACCTGGGACCCCGGGCTCGGCTACTTCGTCAGCCGCAGGCTCTCGTGGCACCAGTGGCGCGGCTTCCGGCCGAGCCCGCTGCTCGACCCGGACGAGGCCGACCGACCGAGGGAGGGACCATGAGCTACACCGACCAGCCGCGGGTCCGCGGCAACGACTGGCCCGGCCTCACCCCGCCGGCACTCGGCGAGTGGACCCCGAGCCTCCCGGTGACCGTCGTGGTCCCCGCCCACGACGCGGGAAGGACCCTGCCCTTCACGCTGGCCGCGCTGGCCGCGCAGACCTATCCCCAAGACCTCCTGGAGGTCGTGGTGGTCGACGACGGCAGCCGCATCCCGGTCGACCTCCCCGACCGGCGCCCGGCCAACACCCGGGTCGTCCGCACCGAGCACTCGTGGGGCCGCGCGCACGCCTGCCACACCGGCGCGCTCGCCGCTGGTGGCGACGTCGTGCACTGGCTCGACGCCGACATGCTCCCCCACCGAGACGAGGTCGAGGCGCAGATGCGCTGGCACCACCTGGTCGACCACGCGGTCGTGCTGGGGCACAAGCTCTTCGTCGACGTGGCCGACGAGGCGGGCGGACTGCCCGACCTCGACGACACCGTCTCCGCCGTCGAGGAGGGGCGGGCCCGGGACCTGTTCGCCGACCGGTGGACGAGCGAGCACGACTGGGTGGTGGAGCAGATCGCCAAGACCGACGGGCTGACCGCCAACCCCACCCGCAGCTACCTGGTGCACACCGGTGCCAGCGCCTCGGTACGGCGCGAGGTGTACGACGCCGCCGGTGGCATGGACTCGCTGCTGAAGCTCGGCGAGGACGTCGAGCTCGGCTACCGGCTCGCCCAGCAGGGCGCGGTCTTCGTCCCGGACGACGACGCCCGGTCGTGGCACCTCGGCCGGACCAACCTCATGCAGCGCCAGGACGAGGTGAACCGCTACAACCGTCCGTTCGTCACCGACCGGGTGCCCGACCTGCGGCACTGGCGGACGAAGGGTCGTTCCTACTCGGTGCCCTGGGTGCAGGCCGTCGTCGAGGCCGAGGGGCAGGCGCTCGAGCAGGTGCGCCACTCGGTGGACGCCCTGCTCACCGCGTCGTTCCACGACGTCGAGGTGGTGCTGGTCGGACCCTGGGGGAGGCTCGGCGACGAGCGCCGCTCGGCCGCTCGGCGACCCGGACCGGGAGCTCCGCCTGGTGCACGCGGAGTACGCCGGCGAGGGACGGGTGCGGTTCGCGGAGGCGGCTCCCGAGACGGCCTTCCCGGCGCCGTACCGCCTGTTGCTGCCCACCGGCTGGGCCCCCGAGCGGGAGGCGGTGGCCCGGCTGGCCCGGGAGATGATGAAGCTCGACCGCGGACTGTCGTCGGTGCTCCTGACCGACGGGCGGGTGGTCCGGCTGGAGCGCACCTCGGCGTTCACCCGGGCGGCCCGGGTGCTCGCTCGCGCCGAGGACCTCGACGACGCGGTGGACGCGGTGTCGGGCAGCTGGTGGTTCGACGGTGGCGAGGAGGGCTTCACCCGCGCCGGGGACACGGCCCCCGCGCCCGACCCGGAGCCGGGGCCCTCGACCACGCCCCGGAAGCCCAGGGCCAGGGGTGCGGCCGACCGGGACCGGCTCGCCGCGGGGACCCGGGCGTCGGAGGAGCCCACCGCGGCCAAGTCTGCGGCCGGGAAGCCGAAGCGGTCGCTGCGGCGACGGCTGACCGGCGGCTGACCGTGCGAGGATGACCGACGTGGCACCGGGAAGGCGCGAGCAGGTCGTCGTCGGGGTCGGCGACGGCGCCGCCGGCTTCGCCGGTCACGACCGGGGCGGCGGCGCCCCCGGCGGGCTGGCCACGCAGGACATGGTCCTCAACATCGGCCCCCAGCACCCGGCCACGCACGGGGTGCTCAGGCTCAAGCTGACCCTGGACGGCGAGCGGATCGTGGACTGCGACCCGGTGGTCGGCTACATGCACCGCGGCGTCGAGAAGCTGTTCGAGGTCCGCGACTACCGGCAGATCATCGTGCTCGCCAACCGGCACGACTGGCTCTCGGCCTTCTCCAGCGAGCTCGGCGTGGTGCTGGCGGTCGAGCGGATGCTCGGCATGGAGGTGCCGCCGCGGGCCGTGTGGCTGCGCACACTGCTCGCCGAGCTGAACCGGGTGCTCAACCACCTGATGTTCCTCGGCTCCTACCCGATCGAGCTCGGCGCCATCACGCCGATCTTCTACGCCTTCCGGGAGCGGGAGACGCTGCAGGCGGTGATGGAGGAGATCTCCGGCGGCCGGATGCACTACATGTTCAACCGGGTCGGCGGGCTCAAGGAGGACATCCCGGCCGGCTGGCTCGACCGGGCCGAGGACGCCGCCACCGCGGTCCGCTCCCGGATGCCGCAGATCGAGGGCCTGATCTTCGGCAACGAGATCTTCCGGGCCCGCACGCGAGGCGTCGGGGTGCTGTCGCGCGAGCTCGTCGACGCGTACGGCGTCACCGGGCCCATCGCCCGCGCCTCCGGCGTCGACTTCGACCTGCGGCGCGACGAGCCCTACCTCGCCTACGACGAGCTCGTGGCCGACGGCGTCATGCAGGTGATCACCCAGGAGGAGGGCGACTGCTACGCCCGGTTCGGGATGCTGCTCGACCAGGTGCAGGTCTCCCTCGACATCGTCGAGGCGTGCGTCGACCGGCTGCGCTCGCTCGACCGCGGCCCGGTCAACGTGCGGCTGCCCAAGATCCTCAAGGCGCCGGAGGGCGCGACGTACGCCTGGACGGAGAACCCGCTCGGCGTCAACGGCTACTACCTCGTCTCCCGCGGCGAGAAGACCCCGTGGCGGCTCAAGCTCCGCAGCGCGTCGTTCAACAACATCGCCGTGCTGCCGGAGGTCCTGACCGGCTGCGTGGTGGCCGACATGGTCGCCGTCCTGGGCTCGATGTTCTTCGTCGTCGGCGACATCGACAAGTGACGCCCCGGCGAGGCCACCGGCCGAGTCCCACGTCCGCCGACCGTCCCGCTCACCGGTATCGTGCAGCCCATGCCACCTGAGCTCGAGAGCGCCCCGGACGCCGAGGCGCGCACCCTGGTCATCGTGACCGGATCGGGTCGCAGCGGCACCAGCACGGTCACCGGCAGCCTCAAGATGCTCGGGTCCTACATCCCGCAGCCGGAGATCCCCGCCAACGAGGCCAACCCGCGCGGCTACTTCGAGCCGAAGTGGACCGTCGAGTTCCAGAAGCGGGTGCTCGCCGACGCCGGGGTGCGCACGCTGGACGCCCGGCCCGAGGCCTACGAGCTGATGCAGCCCACGTGCGCCAAGCCGGCGTTCCGCGACGAGCTCGGCGAGTGGTTCGCAACCCAGCTGCAGGGCCGCCAGATCGTGGTCAAGGACCCCCGTGCCTTCTGGCTGCGCAACCTCTGGGTGCCGGTGGCCCGCGACCTGGGCGTCGACACCCGGTTCCTGACCATGCTCCGTCACCCCGCAGAGGTGGTCGGGTCCCGCGACATGCACTACCTCAAGAACGCCGACGCCGACCGGCGCCGGGCCCGCGAGACCGGCAACCTCGGAGGCTGGGTCAACGTCGCGCTGACCAACGAGCGCGTCGGCCGTGAGAGCGACCGCGCGTTCGTCCACTACACGGACATGATCTCCGACTGGCGGGCCGCGCTGCTCCAGGCCGGCGCACAGGTCGGCCTGGAGCTCGACGCCGACCTGCACGGTCGCGAGCACCACCCGATCGACGACTTCATCGACGTCAGCCTGCACCGGTCCCAGCTCACCTGGGACGACCTCGACGTGCCGCGGCAGCTGGTCGAGATCGCCGAGACCGTGTGGAACAACCTCGACACGCTGGCGAAGGACCCCCGGAACGCCGCCGCCATGGCGAGCAACGACGAGATGCGTGAGGCCTACGGGCAGCTGCACACCTACTCGGTCGCGCTCAGCCAGGACCACACCAACTACTCGGTCGACGTCGCCCGCGCGCAGACGCGGCGACGCGTCTCCCGGGAGCTGCAGGAGAAGACCACCCCGGCCACGCCCTCCCTGGCCCGACGGGTGGTGCGCAAGGTCCGGGCGGTCACGAGCGGACGGGGCCGGGAGTGACCGAGGCCCACCCCGCCCCCAGCGTCGTGGGCGCCCTCCGGGCGCGGATGGCGCTGCGCACCCGGGCCCGCGAGGCCCGTGAGTCGGTGACCGCCACCCGCTACGCCCGCTGGCGCCGCGCGCCCGTCGAGCCGCGGACGGTGCTCTACGAGTCGTTCTCCGGCAACGGCATGCTCGACAACCCGGAGGCGATCTTCCGGCACCTGCTCGGCCGGCCCGACATGGCCGACCTCGAGCACGTCTGGGCGCTCGACGACCCGGACAAGCACCCGGAGGTGCTCGCCGAGTTCGCGGACAACCCGCAGGTCCGGTTCGTCACGATGCGGTCCGACGCCTACTTCAAGGCGCTCGCCACCGCGGGCTACCTCGTCAACAACGCGACCTTCCCCCAGGAGCTCGCCAAACGTCCCGAGCAGACCTACCTCAACACCTGGCACGGCATCCCGCTCAAGCACATGGGCTACGACATGCCCAACGGCGGCGCGCTGTCGAAGAACGTCATGCGCAACTTCCTGCAGGCCGACTACCTGGTCAGCGCCTGCGAGTTCATGACCGACACCATGCACCGGCGGGCCTACCGGCTCCAGGGCATCTTCCGCGGCGCGGTCGTGGAGGAGGGGCACCCCCGCACCGACCGCCAGGTCGAGGCGGTCAAGGACCCCGGCCCGGTGCTGCGGACGCTGGAGGAGCGCGGCCTCAAGGTCGAGGGCCGCAAGATCGTGCTGGTGGCGCCGACCTGGCGCGGCGAGACGTTCGCCGACCCCCGGGTCAACGCCGGTCAGCTGCTGGCCACCGTGAGGGACCTGCAGAAGGCCCTGGACCCTGCGGAGTACGTCGTCCTGCTCAAGGTGCACCAGGTCGTGTACGACGCGGTGCGCAACCGCGTCGGCGACTGCGACTTCCTCGTGCCCAACGGGGTCCCGACCAACCAGGTCCTCGGCGTCACCGACCTGCTCGTGACCGACTACTCCTCGATCTTCTTCGACTTCCTCGCCACCGGCCGCCCGGTCGTCCACTACGTGCCCGACCTCGACGACTACCGGTCCGGGCGCGGCCTCTACCTCGCCGAGACCGACCTCCCCGGGCCGGTGTGCGCCACCATGCCGGAGCTCGTGGCCGCCGTCGGCACCGCCCTCGAGGCGGGCCCCTCCGACCGGTCGGCCGAGCTCGCGACGGTCTACAACCCCAAGGACGACGGCTCGGTCTGCGCCCGGCTCGTCGACATTGTGTTCGGGCGCAACGAGGACCCCTCCTACGTGGTCCGCCGGGACTTCGGCACCGACAAGGAGACGCTGCTGATCTACCTCGGCAGCCTCAAGACGCAGGGCATCACCACCTCGGCGCTCAACCTGCTGCGCAACCTCGACTACGACAAGTACGACGTCACCGCCTTCTACACCTTCTCCAAGGGCCGGGACCGGCTGAAGAACGCCGCGCTCGTCGACCCGCGGGTGCGGGTGATCCCGCGGATGGTCAGCTTCCTCGGCTCCCCGCGTCAGGTGCGCCAGGAGACCAGGAAGCTGATGGAGCACGGGCTGCCCGAGCAGCTCAGCAGCCACCACGTGAAGTTCTGGACCGACGAGTGGCAGCGGGTCTTCGGGCACGCCCGGTTCGACCACCTCATCGACTTCAGCGGCTACGGCTGCTACTCGCCGTTCCTGTTCTCGGTCACCGAGGCCAAGCACAAGTCGATCTGGCTGCACAACGACATGTACGCCGACATGCAGCGCGAGACCATCGGCGAGAAGCACCTCGAGGACCGGCTGCAGGCCGTGTTCACGACCTACAAGTACTTCGACCACCTCGTCTCGGTGTCCCCCGAGCTCGACCAGGTCAACCGCAAGTCGCTGGCCGACTACGCGCCGCCGGAGCGGTTCACCTACGCGGTCAACACCATCGACGGCGAGCGCATCCTCGAGCTCGCGGGCCTCACCGCGTCGCAGGCCGTCGCCAAGGCGCAGGGGGACGAGGTCGCGACCGCGACGAGCGGGCGTCAGGTCGCCATCGACACCGACAACCTCACCTCCGCGATGAACGTGCTGCTCGAGCACTACTCGGTCGAGGACGTGCTCCGGGAGGCCCGCGGCCGGCTCCGGCTGAGCACCCCGGCCCGCGAGGAGGGCATCACGACGTTCGTGAACGTGGGCCGCCTGTCGCCGGCGAAGAACCATGCCCGGCTCATCAAGGCGTTCGCGAAGGTCCACGAGCGCAACCCGCACATCCGGCTGGTCATCATGGGTTACGGCCCCCTCGAGCAGGAGCTGCAGTCGCTGGTCAACAGCCTCGGCATGGACTCCGCGGTCACCCTCGCCGGCCTGGTGGACAACCCGTTCGCGATCCTCGCCGAGAGCGACTGCTTCGTGCTGTCCAGCGACTATGAGGGTCAGCCGATGGTGATCCTCGAGGCCCGGGTCCTCGGGCTGCCCGTCATCACCACGGCGTTCTCGTCGGTGGGGGACTCGGTCCCCGCGGACGCGGGCATCGTCGTACCGCAGACGGTGAAGGGGGTCGCCGAGGGGCTGCAGAAGTTCCTCGACGGCGAGGTCCACGCCAAGGCGCTCGACACCCGGGAGTACAACGCCCGGGCGATCGCGCAGTTCGACGCCGCGATCCACCACCGCCCCGGCGCCTGACGGGTCGGGCCCGGCTCAGTCGGCGAGCTGACGGCGGAGGGCCGCGGCTGCCAGCCGTGCGGCGGCACCCACCGCCGCGTCGACCCGGGGAAGGTGACGCTCGGCGCGGGCGGACTGCGTGAAGACCGCCACGGCGACCGGCACCTCGTGCGGGAAAGTGACCACGCCGACCTCGTGACGCAGCGTGCCCAGCGTCCCTGTCTTGCCGGCGACCACCACGTCGTCGTGCGGGAAGCCCGAGCCCAGCCGGTGCCGGCTTGCCTGCTGGGCCATCGAGGTCCGCACCAGGGCGGCGGCAGAACCCTCCCAGGTCCAGAGCTGGGCGAGCAGAGCGGTCATGTCCGCGGCGGTCGTGGACGACGACAGCGCCGGGTCGTAGGCACTCGTCCGGACCTCGCGGTCCAGTGCCGCCAGGGCGCGCAGAGCCGCGGCGAAGTCGGCGGCGCCGGTGTCGTCCTGCACCTGCTCCACCGTGGCGGCGGCTCCGCTGCGCACCACGGTCGAGGTCAGTCCCAGGTCCTGGACCATGGCGTTCACCGCGGGTAGCCCGACGGTCGCCAGGACGGCATCGGCCGCCGCATTGTCGGAGACGGTCAGCATGAGCCTCACCAGGTCCCGCGCACTCATCTCCACAGGGTCGAGGAGCAGCGAGAGCCCCGTCGGCCCGTCCGTCCGGCCCGATCGGTCGAGACGCACCCGGCTCCGGGGATCGATCTCCCCGCGATCGACCATGCGCGCCCAGGCGACTGCGACCGGGAGCTTGTAGACCGAGGCCATCGCGACGGGCTCGGCTGCCCGCCACCCCACGGTCGGTGCCGTGGGCTGCCCGACCAGCCGGGCGTGCAGACTCCCCGTCACCGAGGCGTCGGCAAAGACGTCCGCGATGGCGTCGACTGTCATCGAAGGGCCGCCTCGACCCGGTCGACCAGCGCGTCATACGGCAGTTCCCGGCGGCGAAGCGGATGCGCGGGATACACCACGCGCACACGGAGCGGCAGCGGGTTCCCGAGGATGCCCACCCCGTCGCGACGCAGCCGCACCGCCCTTCCGGCCGCCACGAGGGCCTGCCCGGTCACGGGGTCCGGTGTCTCCACGGTGGCGCCGGAGTGGCCGTGGCGGCGCAACGTGTCGACGAGCTGGTCGTGAGCCGCAGGGTGATGGCGGCGCGGCGCCGTGGCGATCGGGAGGTGTACTTGAGCCAGCCGCACGGCCCCGGTCGACTTCATCGCGGGGGGCGTCTCGAGTCGTGTCCGGAGCTCGACGACCTCACCCGCGACGCTGCCGTCGACGAGGCCCGGGTGCCGCACCACGGCGAGGTCGAGCTCACCGTCCGCCACCAGGTCCGACAGCTCGACGCTGGGCAGAACGCGCGGCAGGACGGTCGAGTGCGCCGCCAGCGCTCCCACCACCTCCGCGACCCGTTCCTCGAGCTCGGGGACGACACCGACCCGAAGCGCGTCCGGCTCCACGTGCCTGGAGGCCGCGGCCAGCAGGACCTCGGCCGCCGTCAGCAGGTCCGCGGCGCCTGGCAGGAGCGCCGCCCCGGCCGGGGTGATCCGGACCCCGCGGGCATCCCGATCGAAGAGCCGGACACCAAGCTGCCGCTCCAGGCGTGCCACTCCCTGTGACAGCGGGGGCTGGGTCATCCCGAGGTGGCCCGCAGCGTTCCCGAAGTGACGGGTCTCGGCGACGGTGACGAAGAAGCGGAGATGACGCAATAGGTCCATCGACTGATCATATTCATCTCATATAGATGCGAGTCGTCAACACTCTTTGACTATGTCTCGCGGGTCCCACAGGATCGTGGCTCCGTTCCCACCCCAGGAGGATCCGTGCCCCGTGACGAGACCACCGACCACTCTCCGCCGGCACCCTCGACGGCCCACCCGACAACCGGCCTCCTGTCGCGTCGCCGCGCCGTGCTGGCCGGGGCCGGGGCGACGGCGCTCGCCTCGCTGCCTTCCGGGCCCGCGAGCGCGACGGCGCGAGACCGTGCGCGTCGGCGGGGCACGCCGTTGGCGACCTACCGATGGCTGGGCACGGCAGGCTGGCGTGTCGAGCTCGGGGGCCAGATCCTGCTCGTGGACCCGTACCTGACGCGCTTCGACACCGGACTGGCTGCTGGGTCGTTCGATCCGAGGACCCCGCTGAGGACCGATGCGGACGCGACCCGCACGCACACCAACGGAGCATCCACGGTGCTGGTCACGCACACCCACTGGGACCACTTCAGCGACGTGCCGTTCATCTCCCGCGAGGGCGGCGCGACCGTCTTCGGCACCGAGACCACGTGTGCGGCCGCCCGGGCGTGCGGGGTACCCGAGGGCCGTCTCGCCTCGGTCAAGGGAGGCGAGGTGCTGGAGCTGGGGAGCTTCGTGGTCGGGGTGGTCCCGTCGCTGCACAGTCGCAACGCGCGCGGAGCGGTGCTCTTCCCCGGCACCCGCAGCGTGATCAGCCCGACGCCGGTAACGATCGCCGACCTGCCGGAGGGTGACACCCTCGGCTACTGGCTCCAGGACCCGTCGGGGCATCGCACTTTCGTGATGGGCGCGAGCGACTTCGTCGAGCGGGAGCTGGTCGGGCTCGCTCCCGACGTCGCGATGGTGCCGGTTCCCTCGAGCGGCACCACCCACGCCTACGTGCCGCGCCTCCTGGAGGCCCTGGGGCGTCCCCGCACCATCGTGCCGGTGCACTGGGACGGCTTCGAGACGCCGCTCGTCAACCCTCCGCGAGCCATGGACGGGCCCACCCAGGACCGACTCGACCGAATGGTTGCCGCCGTCCGCCGCGTGGCGCCGGGCAGCCGCGTGGTGATGCCGCGTTACCTGGAGCCACTGGACCTGTGACGGACACGCGATGTGGCTGTGCCCCGCGCCGCGCGGCCGCTCACCCGAACTCGTCCGCCACCAGCCGCTCGGCGGCGTGTCCGTCGTCGAGCGGCAGCAGCTGCTCGCGGAGCCGCTGCCGGCCCTCGTACCTCGCACCCAGCCCCTCGGTCAGCCACGGCAGCAGGTCCTCGGTCGTCGCCGCCAGCGGCCCCGGTGGCGCGTCGAACAGGTCCGGGAAGAAGCCGCGCTCCTCGAAGTCCTCGCGGTCGGGGACCAGCAGCCCGAGCGGGGTGTCGGAGGCCAGCACGTCGACGATCAGCGAGGAGTAGTCGGTGACCACGGCGTCGGCCGCCAGCACCAGGTCGGCGAGCTCAGGGTAGAGGGTCACGTCGACCACCCCCGGCTCGACCACCGTCGGCTGGTTGGCGGTGTTCGGGTGTCCGCGGTGCAGCACGGTGAGCCCCGGCACCTCGGCCCGGACCAGCTCGGGCTCGAAGTGCGCGATCTTCTCCCGCTTGGTGTGCGCGCGCACCGCGTGCCGGGTGGTCGGCGCGTACAGGAGCACCGGGCCGTCGCCCAGACCGAGCATCTCGCGGACGGCCGCGCGGCGGCCGTCCCGCTCTCTCGCGAACGTGTCCAGCCCCGGGTGGCCGACCTCGGCCACCCGCCCGCCGAAGCCGGTGGCCTCGCGCATCCAGGCGGTCGCGGCAGGACCGCCCGTGCAGAGCAGGTCCCACTGGGCGACGTCCCGGTCGAGTGCGCGCACGTCGGCGGCACCGCCCTCCTCCTCGGCGACGACGGCGTGCCCGAAGCGCAGCACCGGCGTGCCCGTCCACAGCTGCACCAGCCGCTGGCCCGGCGCCTTCTCGTAGAAGCGCGGCATCGTCCCGTTGGTGACCACGTGCGCGGCGGCGCCGAGCCGGTCGTACCACTCGGCCGACTGGCGCAGCACCGGCCGGGTGCCGGGCGGGACCGGGAGGCTCTCGTCGCGGGTGGACCAGGCGAGCTCCAGGTCCGGTCGAGCGGTGGCGAGGGCCCGGGCGACCGCCGCGCACCCGTGCCACAGACCGCGCCCGACGAAGGAGTCGAACAGCACGACCGGCGCCCGGCCGGCGGCCCGGACGGCGACGTAGGGTCCGTTCTGCAGGCTGCGCTGCCCGTGCCGGGTGTGCGTGTCGAGGTCGTCGCCCCGGCCCCGGTGCAGGAGCAGCTCCCCGGCGTCGCTGCGCCGGGCTGACCACTCCGGCTCCTCGCCGCGGCCTGCCGCCGCGCCGGGCACCAGTCCCGGGGCCGCGAGGACCGCGTGGTCGGCGCCCGATTCGAGACGGTAGGTGTCGCGGGGCAGGGGCAGGGGGTCCCCGCCGGTGAGCGGCGTGGCGACCAGGGGCAGCTCCGCGCTCCACGCGGCACCGGAGGCATCCACCGGCACCGCCCGTGTCCGGCCCCGGGGTCCGACCAGCGCCAGGTCGGCCGGAGGGTCGCCCACGACGACGCCCCGCACACGCGCGCCGGCTGCCGTCAGGTCGACGTGCTCGGCCACGAGCACGCCGCGGCGGGGAACGGCCCGCACGAACCCGTCCCCCGTCTGCACCACGACCCGGCCGCCGGGCGCGGGCACGGGAGGAAGGTCGTCGAGCGCGAGCAGCGGTTGCCGTCCCTCCGCGGTCTCCACGACCAGCCGCCGTCCGGCGACGTCCTGGTCGAACGCCAGGTCGTCGGTCGCGACGCTGACGCTCCACTCGCCCCCGTCCGCGTCCACCGGCCGGACCGCGCCGACGCGGCGCTGCTGCACGGCGACGGCGCGCGGCTCGACGCCCGGCGCGGCGCGCAGCCGCAGGACCACGGCCTCACCGTCCACCTCGACCCCGGACAGCACGACCCAGTCGCGCCGCACCTGCAGCACCAGCCCGAGCCGGTCCGACCACTGCACGTCGACCAGTGCCCCGTCCACGAGCCGGCCGCGCGGCGCGGCGGACCCGCCGTGCCCGACCCGCTCGCGGAGCACCGCCTGCCGGGTACCCCCCAGTGACGCGCAGGTCGCCCGGGTGTGCCAGACCGACTTCACCGCGTCGCCGGTCAGTGCCACCAGGTCGGCGGCCGGGACGGCGGCCACGAACCCGTCGTCGCGATGGTCCTCGAAATGCCGGTCGACGAACACGTTGGCGTCCGCGACGTGCTCTCCCCGGGTGGGCACCAGGACCGGGTCACCGCCGCGGGGCCGCCGCAGCTCCAGGGTCACCCGGTGGTCCCGACCGGAGTCGACGTAGCGGGTGGCGGCCACCCCCCAGACCACGAGGTCGTCGCCGTCCCAGGCGAGGTCGTCCAGGCGGGCCTCGACGAGGAGGTCCTTGTCGGTGACCGCCAGCAGCTCGTCGGGCACCCCGTCGCGCAGCCCGAGGGCGGCGGTGTCGGCGGCCAGGCCCTGCCCGGCCGACCTGACCGGGATGTTGCCGGTCGGCAACGGCGACTCCAGCAGCCGGGTGAGCGTCTCGCGGCCCTCGTGGACCAGGGCCCAGGCGGCGAGCCGGTGCCGGAGGTCGACGAACGTCCACGCCTCCGGCGGCGCGCCGTCCAGCACGTGCGCGACCGTCTCCGCCAGCGTGGCGTAGTAGGCGTCGTCGGCATCCAGGCTGGCCCGGATGTAGGCCATCAGGTCGAACTCGAACACCTTGCCGTACCAGGACTGGAGCACCGCCCGGCTTCCGCTGGCCCGCACCATCCGAGCCACCTCGTCGACGGCGGCGAGCCGGTCGTGCAGGTCGTCCTTGCGCGCCTTCTGCTGGGTGATCGACGACCCGTCGCGCCTGGCCCGCCAGCTGTAGACGACCTCGGGGAGGATGTCGAAGCTGCGGGCCTCGAGGTAGGCGCGCGTGATCGGGACCTGGTCCTCGTAGCGCACCCCGACGGGGAAGCGGAGCCCGATCGCGTTGACGAACTCGCGACGGAACACCTTGGTGCACGCGAAGACGTTCGCCATCGCGTCGGGCACCTCCTCGAGCGTCACCCCCCGGCGGGGCAGCTCGTGCAGGCGGCGCGACCAGGGCTTCTGCACGTACGACGTCTCGTGCTGCTGCCGCTCGAGCGCACCGACGGAGAAGTCCGAGCCGCTCTGCTGCAGGGAGCGCACGTGCGCGGCGATCGCGTTGAGGGGGACGGTGTCGTCCGAGTCCACGAAGGTGAGCAGGTCGCCGCGGGCCTCCTCGATGCCCCGGTTGCGTGCGGCCCCCAGGCCGGCGTTGGCCTGCGTCACGATCCGCACCCGGTCGTCGGCGGCCGCGTGGGCGGCCACGATCTTCATCGATCCGTCCGGTGAGCCGTCGTCGACGACGACGACCTCCAGGTTGCGGTAGGTCTGGCCGAGGACGGACCGCAGGCAGTCGTCGACGTACTGCTCGACGGCGTACACGGGCACGACCACGCTGACCAGCGGTTCCGCGTCCGTCCCCGTGGCCGGTGCCGCCGGTGCCGTCGCGGGTGCCGCCTCGGGGGGCGGCTGCACAGCCCCACCGCCCCGGCGGAGCCGGGACGCGAGTCTCCCGGCCAGCCGCCGCGGTGCGCGTGCGTCGTCCACTCGACTTCCTCCCCGGCACCCCTGCGGAACCCTGCCCCGGCACTCTAGCGAGTCCCCGACGCGGGCCCGCGCTCAGATCTGGGACAGCAGCCAGTCGACGGTGCGGGCCGACGCGCGGCCGTCGTCCCAGGGGCAGAACCGCTCGCGGAAGGCCGCCCGCGCGGGTGCGTGCGCGTCGGCACCCAGCAGCACCCGGGCCACCTCCTCGGTCGTCGCGACCATCGGCCCGGGCGGCGCGTCCTCGACCTCGAAGTAGAAGCCGCGCTCGACGTCGCGGTACTGGTCGAGGTCCGGCACCAGCAGGACCTGCGGCTTGTCGGTGAGCGCGAAGTCGAACATCACCGAGGAGTAGTCGGTCACCAGGGCGTCCGCCGCCAGGTACAGGTCCGCGATGTCGGGGTAGCGGGTCACGTCCAGGATCCGCTGCTCGCTCGCGAAGACGTCCGCCTGGTGCGTGCTGTTGTAGTGCCCCCGCACCAGGACGACCGTCTCGGGCGCGAGCCGGGTGAGCAGCGGGGCGTCGAGGTAGAGCGGCTTCGCGTCCCGGACCCCGACGTACTCCCGCCACGTGGGGGCGTAGAGCACCGCCCGGTCGGTGGGCGAGAGCCCGAGGGCGTCGCGCACGCGTGCGCGGACCCGGTCGCGCTCCGGCCCGACGAGGACGTCGTTGCGGGGGTACCCGACCTCGAGGAACCGACCGTCGAAGCGGAACGCGCTGCGGAACACCTCCGAGCAGAAGGGGCTCGGCGAGATCATCGCGTCCCAGCCGGCCGCCTGCAGCGCGATCCGGCGCCGGTGCCGCCAGGTCTGGAAGTCGCCCGGGCCGCGGTCCTCGCCGAGACGTTTGAGCGGGGTGCCGTGCCACGTCTGCAGGTGCACCTGCCCGGCCTTCTTCTCGAACCAGTACGGCGCGCCGGCGTTGCCCACGTACGCCCGGGCCCGGGCCAGGGCGTCGTACCACCGCTCGGACCGCCGGGGCAGCGCCCGGGTCCCCGCCGGCACCGCCACCCCGGGGTCGTCGACCACCCAGGCGAGGTCGAGGTCGAGACCTCGGGTCTGGAGCTCGCGACCGATGGCGCCGGGGCTGTCCCCCACACTGCGACCGCGGAACGTCTCCAGCACCACCGTCGCGTCGTAGGTGGGAGCCGACGGAGCCGCATAGACGTGGGTCTGCAGCCACTGCTGGCCGAACGCGCTCCTCTCCCGTGTGCTGAGCGGGGCCGCGACGGCCAGGCTCGCGCCGTCCGCAGTCTGTGCCGGGACCAGCCGGAAGCGGTCTCCGAGCAGCTCCCCTCCGGTCGGCTCGAGGTCCCAGCGGACAGGGACGGGCGCTCTCGATGCGTCGAGCGCCTCGACCGAGTAGCGGCCGGCGGGTGGCGGCACGCTGTCGCCGAACAGCTCGGTGCACAGCGACAGACGTGCCGTCCAGGCGCGGTCCTGCTCCTCGACCGGCGCCGGGGGCGAGACGCCCCGTTCCCCGGCCAGTCGCATCGTGGCCGGGGCGCTTCCGCCGCCGGTCACCACGAGGTGGTCGTCCTCGAGCCGGGCGCGCACCATCGTGGACCCGGGGGCGGCCGCAGCCACCGCGAGCGTCACCTCGTGGGTGTCCGCGCGGCGGCCGAGGTGCACGTCGAGCCGCCAGCGTCCCTCCGGGCTCGGCGGGACCAGCTCGGGCTCCAAGGTGGCGAGGAAGCCGGTCCCGGACCGGTCCTCCCACGCGCGCCGTGCCCACAGGTTGATGTCGTCGTCGGTGTGCGGCTCGATCAGCATCGGCGCGTGCCGCCCGTCCGGACCCGCCAGCGTCACCGTGGGCGGCGTGACGCGCTCGCCGTACTCGACGAAGGCCGCACCGCGCACCTCGAGACCGCCTGCCTCGCCCCGCCGCAGGGGGCCCACGACGGTGCGCAGCACCCGGTCGACCTGCTCGACGCGCCGCACCGCGTCCGGCACCGGGATGCCCAGCCCCGAGGGGAGGCACACCACCTGCGCCCCCTCGGCGGACCGCTCGGTGGGCAGCCCGTGCGGGTTGTCGGCCAGCAGGTCCTGCACCAGGGCGACGTCGTGCAGGCTCCCCTGGGAGGCACGGGCGAGCAGTCGCGCGCCGACCGGCACGTCGGCGAGGGCGCCGGGGCCGGTGTCGCCGACGAGGTCGCGGACGAACGGCGCCAGCAGCGCCAGGGAGCGGGGGCCCCCGCCGACCGCGTCGACGAGCAGTGGCGGCAGCACATGGGTCAGGGTCAGCACCAGCCAGCGGCGGTAGGTCGCCGCGTCCGCCTCCGCCAGCAGGGCGGCGACCTCGCGCAGCGCATCGACCCGGACGCCCACGGCGGCCGGCCGGAACCGGGCCTGCTCGTCGACGGGGAGCGACACGTCGCGTAGGCGGACCTCGTAGCCGCACCCCGGCACCACGTCCACGGCACCGGCGGCCACCAGGGCCCGCGCCGCTGTGACCTCGCGGCTGCCCCAGCCCGCGACCGTCAGCCCGGTCTCGCGCCACCAGGCGGTGCGGTAGAGGGTGCCGACGAGGTCGGCCCCGACCAGCACGTCCGGCCAGTCCACGAGCCGCACCTGCGGGCGGGGCCGGTCGAAGACGGTCTCCTCCCAGGTCGGGGGTCGGGTCCGCCCGCCCGCGTGCCGGTGCACGCAGCGCACGGCCAGGTCGGAGGTGCCCGCCGCGAGCACCTCGCTCAGCCGCACGAGGGCGCCCTCGGGGAACAGGTCGTCGGCGTCGGCGAAGGCGAGCAGCTCCCCTCGCGCCGCGGCGACCGCCCCGTCGAGCGAGGCTCCGTCCAGGGGCAGCACCCGGACCCGGCGGCCGGCGGACACCGCACGCGCCGTGGTCTCGGCGACCGGGTCGAGGGGCGCCAGCAGGACCTCGACGGCGGGGTGTGCGGCCAGCGCCGAGGCGACGCAGTCGTCGACGTACGACGCGGCCCCGCGGACGACCACGACGACGCTCACCCGCGGGCGCGCGGGCGACCGCACCGTCCCGGCGGAGGCCCGCACCCGTCGCCGCAGCCGGTCGGGCCAGGTCTTGGGGCGGGGTCCACTCACGACTGCATCCTGGCAGTCCGGGATGCCCGGTCCGCACCGGGCGCCCGGACGCCCGCGGTTCAGCCCTCGATCACGCCGCGCTCGACGAGGTAGTCGCGGGCGACGTCCTCGGGCAGCAGCCGCTCGAGGTCCACCTTCGCGTTCATCGCGGCCAGGTCCTCCGTGGTCAGGCCCCCCGACATCTCGTTGAGGGCGTCGGCCACCTCGGGGTTGGCGTCGATGAACTCGCTGTTGACCATCGGCACGAGGTTCTCGGCGTTCTGCAGCTCCTGGTCGTCCTCGAGGAGCACCAGACCCAGCGAGTCGAGCGAGGCGTCGCTGGTGCCGACCTGGCCGAGCACGACCTCACCCTCGACGACGGCGTCCTTGGTGCCCTGCGAGCCGAAACCGAGCGGCTCGACCTTGGTGATGTCGAGGCCGTAGACCTTCTCGAGCCCGACCTTGCACTCGTCGCGCTCGGCGCAGTCCTCGGCCGCCGCGAGCGTCACCGGCTCGCCCAGCGCCGCCAGGTCGCTCAGTGTGGAGAGGTCGTTCTCCTCCGCGAACTCCTTGGTGACCACGAACGCGTTGGCGTCCTGCGCCTGAGCCGGCTCGAGCGGCTCGATGCCGGTCGGCTCGGCGAGAGTGCGCAGCTCCTCGACCGTCTCGTCGGGGTCGCTGGACGCCACCGGCTCGGCGTCGGGCCCGTTGGCCTGCGCGTTGAGGTACTCGGTCATCGACGACAGGTAGTCGGCCGACACGTCGACGCGGCCCTTCTGCATCTCGGGCGTGTAGACGTCGCGGCTCTCCACCAGCTTGAGCGTGACGTCGTAGCCGGCGTCCTCGAGCACCCACCGGTAGATCTGGGCCATGATCTGCATCTCCGTGAAGTTCTGGCCACCGACGACGACCTTGCCGCCGCCCCCGTCACCGCTGTCGCCGCCGTCACTGCCGCTGTCGAGGGCGTCCTCGCCGGCGCAGGCGGTGGCGAGCGCCAGCGGGAGCAGGGCCGCCGCCAGGGCGAGCCGTCGGGAAAGGAAACGTGTGGGCACCGTCATGTCGGTCTCCGCCTTCTGTGTCCCGCGGCGTCGGTCGCCGCGCGTGTCCGGCGGGCACCCGTGCCGTGCACCCGCTCAAGTCGCAGGATACGGCCACAGGGCAACAGTTCCTACGCCGTTTCACCCACGAGGCTGTCCGGTGCGACCGGGGCGGCGGCACGACGGGCCCGGGCCACCGGGTCGACCAGTGCCTGCAGCCCCACGAGCGCGACCTCGAGCAGCAGCGCGATGACGGCGATCACGAGCGCGGCACCGACCACCTGCGGCACGTCCTGACGCACGAAGCCGAGGGTGATGATCCGGCCGAGTCCGGGACCCGCCACCAGGGCCGCGATGGTGGCGGTCGCCCAGACCTGCACCACCGCGAGCCGCAGACCGGTCACGATCAGCGGCAGCGCCAACGGGATCTCAACGGTCCTCAGCAGCTGTCCGGGACGCATCCCCATGCCGCGGGCGGCCTCGACGGTGTCGCGGTCGACCTCGCGCATGCCCACGTAGGCGTTGGTGATGATGGGCGGCAGCGCGAAGAGGACCAGCGCGATCAGGGTGGCCGCCCCCGCCCGCCCGTAGGGGCCGAGCTGCCCGCTGCCGACCGGCCCGATGGCGAGCAGCAGCAGCACCGCGAAGGTCGGCACCGCCCGTCCGATGTTGCTGATGTTGACCGCGAGCAGCCCGCCCCGGCCGACGTGGCCCAGCCAGACGGCGACCGGCAGGCCGATGAGCGCGGCGACGACGATCGCGGTCACGGTGAGCAGCCCGTGCTCGACGAACCGGTTGACCAGGCCGTCCTCCCCCCGCCAGTGCGCGGGGTCGGCGTACCAGGCGAGCACGTCGTTGATCACGAGACGGCTCCTCTCCGTTCAGGGCCGACGGGCACAGGGGCGAGCTGGCGCACGGCTCACACGGCCGATCGGGTCCGGGACCAGGGCGTCAAGGCGCGCTGCGCCCCCACGATCAGCAGGTCGAAGGTGACGGCGAGCACGACGCACAGCACCCCGGAGGCGAGCACCTGCGCACGGAACTGGCTGTCCACCGCCTGGATCAGGAGGTTGCCCAGGCCGCCGAAGCCGACGATCGAGCCCACCGTGGTGAGTGCGACGGTCGACACCGCGGCGACACGAAGACCGGCCATCACCGTGGGCAGGGCCAGCGGCAGCTCGACCCCGAGAAGGAGCCGGGCGCGACCGTAGCCCATCCCCACCGCCGACTCGAGCACGTCCGCGGGGACCGCCTTGAGCCCCTCGATGATGTTCCGGACCAGGATCGTCAGCGAGTAGAGCGCCAGCCCGATGATCACCGTGCTCGCGCTGAGCCCGGTCACCGGCAGCAGCAGCGCGAACAGCGCGAGCGACGGGATCGTGTAGATCGCGGTGGTGGTGCCCACCACGAACCCCTCGAGCTTTCGGTAGCGTCGGGCGATGAGCGCGAGCGGGAATGCCAGCGCGAGGCCGAGCAGGACGGAGACCACCGTGATCCAGACGTGCTCCACCAGTGCGTCGGTCAGCTGCGAGGACCGGGTGCTGAAGTACTCGGCGCACACCCACTCGTTGCGCACCAGGCAGTTCGACGCCGCCGACAGGGGAACCACATGAGCGACCGTAGCCCAACGGGTCCCGAGGCCGACGCTGACGGGCGGTCGGGTCCCTCGGCCGACGGGTCGGCGGACGGCCCGATGATCCGGCTCGTGGGGGTCGGCAAGACCTACCCCGACGGCACGGTCGCGGTGCAGGAGCTCGACCTCGACGTGCCCCGCGGGCGCACCGTGTGTCTCGTCGGGCCGTCCGGGTGCGGCAAGTCCACGACGCTGAAGATGGTGAACCGGCTCATCGAGCCGACGAGCGGGCGGATCTTCCTCGACGGAGAGGACATCACCCACGGTGACCCGGTCGGGCTGCGCCGCCGGATCGGGTACGTCATCCAGCAGGTCGGCCTGTTCCCGCACCAGACCATCCGCGCCAACGTCGCCACCGTGCCGTCGCTGCTCGGCTGGGACCGCGGGAGGTCGGCGGAACGGGCGGACGAGCTGCTCCGCCTCGTGGGCCTGGACCCGGCCCAGTACGCGAGCCGGTTCCCGCACCAGCTCTCCGGCGGTCAGCGTCAGCGGGTGGGGGTCGCCAGGGCGCTCGCGGCCGACCCACCGGTGCTGCTCATGGACGAGCCGTTCGGCGCGGTCGACCCGATCGTGCGCACCCGGCTGCAGGACGAGTTCGCCCGGATCGCCCGCGAGCTCGACAAGACGGTCCTCTTCGTGACCCACGACATCGACGAGGCGATCCGGATGGGCGACAAGGTGGCGGTCTTCGCCGCCGGCGGCCGGTTGGCGCAGTACGACGAGCCCGCGGCGCTGCTGGGGCGGCCCGCGGACGACTTCGTCGCCGAGTTCGTCGGCGCCTCGCGGGGTCTGCGCCGGCTGTCCGTGACGCCCATCGAGGAGTCGGACCTCGAGCCCGGCGACGGCCGGGAGCCCGCCACGTCGGTGCCGTTGTCGAGCTCCCTCGAGGACGCGCTCGCCACGCTCCTCCGTCAGGACGACGCCCGGGTCGGGGTCTCGCGGGACGGCCGCCTGGTCGGCGTCCTGACACCCGACGGGGTGCACCGCGCCCTGCGCCGGTCCGTCAACGAGGACCCGGTCGACCGGGGATCCGTCGACGCTCGCTGAGGACGGCGGTCAGCTGACGGGGACGTCCTTGTGCCAGGACTGCGTGACGTACTTGGCTGACCCAGCCCATCGAGATGTAGAGGCCGTCGGCCCCGGTCGGCGAGTCCGCGTCGACCTCGAGCCCGACGCGGTCGCGGTCGCGGGCGGCCGCGTCGGCGATCACGGTGGACAGCAGCGACTTGGCCACTCCACGGCCGCGCGCGTTGGCGAGCACGCCGATGTACTCGACGTAGCTGCCGTCCGACTCGCCGCCCTCCCCCTCTTGGACCGCGGCCACCAGAGCGCCGGCGGGCTCGGGCTCCCGCCCCTCGTCGACGATCTCGGCGATCCACCAGTGGTCCCAGCGGTGTCCCGGGTCCTCGCGCAGCCGGAAGACGAACTCGTCGAACGTCTCCTCGTGGGAGTTGAAGTGGTCGGCGAACGCGCTCTCCAGCACGTCGTGCACGATCCGCAGGTCGTCCTCGGGCGGCATGCCGGTGCCCTGTCGCTCCACCTGCCGGATGCGCACGCCGTCGCCGGCGTCCGTCTCGAGGTCGGCCTCGTCGGGCGTGACCGGACGGGACATCTGCCACCAGGTGCGGACCTTGCTGAAGCCGGCCCGCTCCAGCCACCGCTGCTGGCGCGCGTCGTCGGCGAAGGCGCCCGAGTCGATCTGCTGCGCGTCGAGCCCGCGCTCGGCCCCGATCCGCCGCGCGGCGTGCTCACCCCAGCCCATCAGCAGGTCGGCCACCCGGTCCGCCGCCTCGCCGCCGAGCCCGGGGTCGACGATCATCATGAACAGCATCCGGCCGGCCGCCCGGTCGTGGGCGCTGGCCCAGCCGCGCAGTCTCCCCGTCACCGTCGCGCAGGATGACGTTCTCGCGGGTGATGTAGCCCCGCGCGGACACCTCGATGAGCACGTCGTCCTCGGAGGATCCCGCCCAGCCCCGCGCCTGCCGCTCGTGCCGGCGGAGCAGGTCGGCAAGCTCCGGCCGCGTCTGCCGCGTCAGGCGCGGACGCCGCCCATCCCTCCGGGAGCGCGGTCAGAAGGGACTCGGGCAGGTGCTGCTCGGTGGGGTTCACGGCCCCCAGTGTTCCGCATCGCGGCGCCGCCGACCGGCGTACCCCTGGTCGGGGGTCAGGCCTCTTGCTGCTCCGGGGGGAGGGCGGCCTTGGTCACGGCGCCGACCTTCTCCTCCCACGCCATGAGGTCGACGACGGTCTCGAAGCCCTCCCAGGTGGCGAGCTGGTCGGCCTGCTCGGCGCGGCGGATCTCGAGCTCCTGCACCCGCTCCTGCAGCTCGACGACCTTGGCGTCGGCCTCGCGGGCCCGGTGCGTCTCCCGCTGGACCCGAGTCTCGGCCTCCGCCGCGCGGCGCTGCGCGTCCACCACGCTGGACTGGAGGTCGGTGACCTCACGGTCGGTCTGGGCCATCCGGTCGGTCATGGCGGTGGTGAACTCGGCGTGCTCGGAGGCGCGCTCGGAGAACATGAGTCGGTAGGCCTGCGCCTGCGCGGCACGGTCGGCGGCGCTGTCCCGGCGGGTCTGCGCGAGCTCGGAGTAGGTGATGCGGGCCGCGGCCCAACCGCAGGCCAGGGCCAGCAGGGCGGCGGTGCTCAGCCACATCGGCGACTGTGTGGGGAGGGCGACGAGGACGGCGGCCGTGGCCGCGGAGAGCATCGTCACCGCGACGGTGACCCGCACGCTCCGCTGGCGACGCCGGGACGGACGAGTCGGGGCGGGGGCCGACGACGACGGGGAAGAAGTGGCCATGACAAAAGGGTAGGTTCTACACGTCGTCCCGGCGGACTCGACACGCTCGTTCGAGGGCGAGGGATGCGGCGACGATCGCCACACCCGCGACGCCGGCCAGAGCCGAGCGGAGCAGCCGCTCCCCGGCGAGGTCGGCCTCGCTCACGCCCAGCCAGCTCAGCGCGTAGCCGAGGTAGCCGCCCGCCACGGCGGCGCCGGCGAGCGCGCAGGCCTTCGCGAGGACCAGCCGGTTGACCGCACGGTGCGGCTCGAGGCGTTCGCGGCGCACCTGCAGGCTGCGGTGGGTCGACCGGGCGACCGCCGCCAGGATGACCGCGACGAGCACCAGCGCGAGCACCTGCATCCAGGTCACCCGCGGGGCCGTGTCCTGCAGGCCGATGCTCACCGGGCGCAGCGCCCACCCCGCCACCAGTCCCACCAGCCCGGTCACCACGAGGGTCCCCGGGCGGGTCGGGACGACCCTTCCCGCCGGGTCGGGCGGGTCGGGGGCCGGCTCCTGCTCGGGATCGGGCAGGCGGCTCACTGCAGGTTGAGCGAGAGGTCGTCTCGTCGGGTGATGCCGTCCCGGCCGGCCTTCTCCAGGAGCTCGGCCACCGGGCCCTGACCGAGGAGCTCCGCGCCCGGCTCGACGTCGTTCCACGGTGCCAGCACGAACGAGCGGTCCTGGGCCTTGGGGTGGGGAAGCACGAGGTCCGGCTCGGAGGCCCGGCGGTCACCGACCACGATCAGGTCGACGTCGAGCGTCCGCGGCGCACCGCGTTCGGACCGCTCACGCCCGTAGGCGTCCTCGATCGCGAGGGCCCGGTCCAGCAGCGTCCGCGCCGAGAGCGTGGTGTCGGCCAGGACGACGGCGTTGAGGAAGACGGGGGACTCGTCGGGAGCGTCGACCGGCTCGCTCTCGTAGACCGGTGAGACGGCGGTGACCCACACCTCCGGGGTGTCGGCGAGCGAGCTGACCGCACCCTGCAGGTTGTTCAGGCGCTCCCCCATGTTCGAGCCGATCGCCAGCACGCAGCGGCGGATCGGGTGCATCTCGCCGGTGAGGGTGTCGGTGTCGACGATGTTGGGGTTCGGGGTCTCAGTCACGGTCGGCTCCGATGGATCGTCAGGGCGACGTCCGAGAACGTCGCTTCGATGGGCGCGTGGGGCTTGTGCAGCGTGACGTCCGCCCATCCGACCCGTGGGTCGGCGAGACAGACGTCGGCGATGCGCTGGGCCAGCGTCTCGATCAGGTCGACCGGGTCGTTCTCGATCGCCCGCTTCACTGCCGCCACGAGGGTTCCGTAGTCGACGGTGTCCTGCAAGTCGTCACTCACCGCCGCGGTGCGGGTGTCCACGCCCAGGGTCAGGTCGACCCGGAACACCTGCCCGTCACGGCGCTCGAAGTCGAGCACCCCGTGGTGGCCGAACGCCTCGATCCCCAGGACCGAGAGCCGGTCCGCGGGCGCGACCTGGTCGCGGCTCACGGCCGGCGTCTCGATGCGGAGGGAGGGCGTGGCGTCAGTCATGATCTGGCCCCGACAGTACCGGGGAGGCGTGGTGGATCCACAACCGCCAACCGTCCGGTGTGCGAACGAACACGTTGCTCGCAACCGCCCTGGCGCCCCCGAACCCGTCCGGTCCGGCCCGGTCGTCGGCGGTCAGCACGTTCTCCGTGCACGTGACCGACGCCACGTTGCCCAGGACGCTCACCTCCACGTCGGTGAGGAAGAACTGGATGTACGGCGTGTTCGCCATGATCAGCGCCCAGGACCGGCTGATGGCGGGGGTACCCCGCACCGGCAGCGCGCCCGGGTGGACGCACAGGGCCTCGTCGTGCTCGAGCCACAGGTCGCGCATCGCATCGAGGTCCGCGTTCTCGAAGGCGGCGTAGAAGGCGGCGTTGGCGGCCTCCACCGCAGCGTGCTCGTCGGTCATCGGGTCGACTCCCCCCAGCGCGCCGCGACCCGCACCGCGTCCGCGGTGGCGCGGGCGTCGTGGGCGCGGACGCACCAGGCCCCCGCCGCCGCGGCCAGCGCCGTCGTCGCCGTGGTCGCGTCCTCACGCTCCGACGGCGGTCGGGGCCGACCCGTCTCGTCGGCCAGCAGGTGCCCGAGGAAGCGCTTACGGCTGGTCGCCACCAGCACGGCCTGGCCCAGCTCGTGCAGCCGGTCCAGGCCCGCCAGCACCTGCCAGTTCTGGTCCGCGGTCTTGGAGAACCCGATGCCGGGGTCCACCGCGATCCGGCCGGGCGCCATGCCGGCGGCGCGGGCGGCCTCCAGCTGGTCGGCCAGCTCGGCCACCACGTCGTCCACGACGTCGTCGTAGCTCGCATGATCGGCCATCTCGGCGGAGTGGGCCCGCCAGTGCATCAGCACGTAGGGCGCGCCCAGGGCGGCCACGGTCGGGAACATGTCGTCGTCGGCGCGGCCGCCGGAGACGTCGTTGACGAGCACCGCACCCGCCCGGACGGCCTCGGCGGCGACGCTCGCGCGCATCGTGTCGATCGAGACGAGGACCCCCTCCCGGGCGAGCCGCTCCACCACGGGGGCCACCCGGTCGAGCTCCTCCTGGGGACCCGGCCGGACCGCCCCGGGGCGGGTCGACTCGCCGCCGACGTCGACCAGGTCGGCTCCCTGGGCCGCCAGCACCAGGCCGTGCTCGACCGCCCGGTCGTGGTCGAGGAACCGCCCCCCGTCGGAGAAGGAGTCGGGCGTGACGTTGACCACCCCCATCACCAGGCAGCGCGCCGGCCGGGGCAGTCCGTCGACGTAGCGGAGGGGCCGGGGATGCACCCCGGCAGACTAGCCGGGTGCCGTCGCCCCGCGGGACCGGCCCGGACGCACGTGCGCCCCCGGCCGGGGTCCGGCCGGGGGCGCACATCGCGACGGTCAGGCGTCGGTCACTGGCGGTTCTGCGAGGCGATGCTCTGGTCCTGCCAGACCCGGAACCAGTCCACCTTCATCGAGCCCTTGCCCGACTTCGGCATCTGGTCGAGCTCCCAGTCCGACGACAGCAGGCTCATGATGGCGATGACCTGCTTGTCCGAGCGGGCCTTCGTGGTGCGGAAGGTCTCCTGGCCGTCGATGCGGAAGGAGTAGCCGCCAGGGGTCCACTCGACGGAGAAGACGTGGAACTTCTTCCACCAGTTGTCGCTGCCGCGGAGCACGTCGTTGGCGCTCGGCTGCAGGCCACCGATCTTGCGGCCCTTGTAGTGCAGGAACTGCGCGAGGCCGCCCTTGCTGTAGCCCTTGCCGAAGAACTCGACGGTGTCGATCTCGACCGGACGGCTGCCCTCGGGGTCGCCGGAGGTGTTCATCCAGAACGACCCGTGCATGCCCTGCGGCTTCTGGAACTTCACCCGCGCGGCGGCGACGCCGTGCCGGAAGTCGAAGCGGCCGTCGGTGCCGACGTGCCCGTTGAGGTAGTAGTTGAACTTCTTGACCTTGCCGCCGGGGCTGCGCCACTTGCAGACGTCACCGCGGCGGGCGGGGTCCTTCTTGACCTTGAGCGTCAGGACGCCCTTGCCGACCTTGGTCATCTTCGGCGAGGCCTTGGAGCACTTCCGCTTGGACTTCTTGTCGTAGAAGTCACCCCGGGTCTCCCACACCGGACCGAGCGAGCCGCCGCTGAACTGGTCCTCGAACAGCAGGCTCCAGCGGTCCGCGGCCGAGCCGGTGGTGAAGGCGGGCTTGCCCTTGAACCGCTTGACCTGGGCGCGGTAGGTCCAGAAGCCGCCGGCGGGCGCGGACGCGGGCCGGAAGTGGGCGTAGCCGCGGTCGTTGGTCTTGACGACGGTGTACTTGGACCAGGTGGCGCCGTTGTCGGCGCTGCGCTGGACGACGACCTTGCGGCCCTTCTTGGCCGGCGAGACCTTGATCTCGCCAACGGCCTTCGCGCTGTCCGCGCTCTTGGTCCCGCGAGCCTTCTGGGAGACCTTGGGGAGCACGGTGATGCGCGCGCTCTGGCCCTTGCGCGCCTTGACGCGGGCGGAGGGGCGCGCGTCGGCGGAGGACGAGGTGTTGGCGGCGGCGTTCACGGACGCGGCATTGCCGGGGGCGGTGAGCAGCAGCGGCGTCAGCGCGGCAGCCAGGACGAGCGCCACGAAGGCGCGCAGGAAAGACATGGGTGGGAAACCCCCGAGGTGGGATAGGTGTCAGGGTGCTCAGCCAGCGTAACCGACGATCCCGAATGGGCGCGCATGTTGCGGATGTTTCGGGTGGGACGAGTCGGCCCCGGGTCCGCTCACAGGTTCTGGTCGGCGAGCCGGGTGTCCTGCCAGACCCGCACCCAGTCGACCGAGGCGGTGCCGGTGCCCGCCTCGGGCATCTTCTTCAGCTCCCAGTCGGAGGTGAGCAGGCTCAGGATCACGAAGACCTTGCGGTCGGCGACCCCCACGTCGGTGCGGAGCGTCTCCACGCCGTCGATCCGGAAGACGTACTCCTCGGGGGTCCACTCCACGCTGAAGACGTGGTAGCGGTCCCACCAGCTGTCGCCCCTGCCCTGGAGCGCCTTCTCGGCGTCGGGTTGGGTGCCGCCGACCTCCTCGGCCTCCTGCGGGTAGATGAACTGGGCGATGCCCCCGTTGTTGAACCCGCGCCCGAAGAACTCCACGATGTCGATCTCGGCGCCCACCGTGCCCTCGGGCTCACCGCTGTCCTGCAGCCAGAACGCCCCGTGCATGCCCCGCGGCTCGTGGAACTTCAACCGCGCCGCCGCGACGCCGTAGCGGAAGGAGTAGGCGCCCTGTGTGCCCACGTGCGCGTTCAGGTAGTAGTCGTCGGTGCCGCCGGACCCGTTGTCCGGGTTGCTCCAGGTGCACGAGTCGGGGGCCATGGTCGGGTCCGGGGCCACCCGCAGGTCCAGGGTGCCGTTGCTGGCCGACACCATGCTGGGGTCGCCCTTGGCGCAGGTGCGCTTGGAGGCCGGGTCCCGGACGTCACCGCGCGTGACCCACCGGGCCGGGTCGTAGCCGAACGTGAACTGGTCGTCGAGGTCCAGGCGCCAGCGGTTGGAGCCCTGGGCCTCCGACGACGCGGCCGGGGCGCCGTCGTGGGGCACCGCCAGTACGCGGTACTGGTAGGGGCTGGCGGCGTCCTGCGGGACCGGGAACCGGACCTTGCCCTCGTCGCCCTGCGTGTCGCGACCCACGCGCTCCCACTTCCCCCCGGGCAGCCGGCGCTGGACGAGGACGGGGCGGCCCGGACGCGCCGGGGTGAAGGCGGCCTCGGCGAACAGGTCGGCCTCACCCGCGTCCGCGGCGAGCTCGCCCGGCTGGACGATCCCCGGGAGCACGGAGAAGTCCGAGACCTCCTGGGGAACGACGCGCAGGCCGGGGACCTGCTTGCTGACGGCCGGGTGGGTCTGTCCCAGGTTGCGGATGGCGGGCACCGCGACCCGGAACCGGGAGCTGTCCTCCGCGCTGACCCGGGGGAACTCGTAGCGGCCGTCCTCGTCGGTCTGCACGGTGGCCAGCCGCGACCAGGAGCCGCGGTCCTGCCGCTCGAGGTAGACCGGACGCTCGAACGCCGTCGAGACGGCCCCGGCGACCCGGAACCGCTCGCCGGGCATGACCCCGCCGGACGGCACGTCGACCCGCGTGGAGACGGTGGCGGGCTCCGCCGTGGTGAGGTTGTCGCCGATCGCGTAGACGCCGGCCCCGGCGAGGGCCACCACGACCGCGATCGCGAGACCGCGCAGCCAGCCGGGGGTCCCGGAGGAGGGGTGGCGGTGGCGCGCGCGACGACCCCCCGGCTCAGAGGGCCGGGGAGGGGCGGGCTTTTCCGTCGTCTCGGTCATGAGTCAGGCCATCGTAACGGCCGGGTGGTCGGTCAGCGGGTGCCGCGCGTGATGAGGCTCATGGCCTCCTGCCGCGTGGCGGCGTTGTGCATGGCGCCGCGGATCGCCGAGGTGATCGTCTTGGACCCCGGCTTCTTCACGCCCCGCATCGTCATGCACAGGTGCTCGGCCTCGATCACCACCAGGGCCCCGCGCGCCTCCAGGATCCGCATCAGCGCGTCCGCGATCTGGGTGGTCAGCCGCTCCTGGACCTGGGGCCGCTTCGCGTAGACGTCGACCAGCCGGGCGAGCTTGGAGAGCCCGGTGATCCGGCCGTTCTCGTTGGGGATGTAGCCGATGTGGGCGACGCCGGTGAACGGCACCAGGTGGTGCTCGCACATCGACCACAGCTCGATGTCCCGCACCAGGATCATCTCGTCGTGGCCGGCGTCGAAGGTGGTGGTGAGCACCTCGTCCGCCGTACGACGCATGCCGGAGAGCAGCTCGGCGTAGGCGCGGGCCACCCGGGCCGGGGTCTCGCGCAGCCCCTCCCGGTCGGGGTCCTCCCCCACGGCGATCAGCAGCTCGCGGACCGCCGCCTGGGCGCGGTCGTGGTCGAAGTCCGGGACCTCGTCGGGCTCCTCCCGGCTGATCGGCTCAATCGACATCGGAGGAGACACCCGGGTCGCCGTGCACGTCGCCCCCGCTGCCGGGGGGAGTCAGGATCACGCCGCCCTCGCCGCCGTCGGTCAGGCTGCCGTTGGCGGCGGCGCGCTCCTTCACCGCGGCCGGCACGTCGACCGGGGGGATCGCCGACGGCGAGCGGGTCGGCGAGCCGGTCCACGCCGGGCGCACCGGACGGCGCCGCAGCGGGGCGAAGATCTGTGCGACCTGCTCCTTGTCGAGCGTCTCCTTCTCCAGCAGCTCGATGACCAGGCTGTCGAGGACGTCCCGGTTCTCCTCGAGGATGTCGAAGGCCTCCTGGTGCGCCGAGCTGAGCAGCCGCTTGGTCTCCTCGTCGACGATCGCGGCGACGTCCTCGGAGTAGTTGCGGGTGTGCCCGATGTCACGCCCCAGGAACGGCTCGGAGTTGTCGTCCCCGAGCTTGATCGCGCCGAGCTTCTCGGTCATGCCGTACTGGGTGACCATCGCGCGGGCGAGCGACGTGGCCTTGTCGATGTCGTTGCCTGCGCCGGTGGTCGGGTCGTGGAAGACCATCTCCTCGGCGGCGCGGCCGCCGAGCATGTAGGCCAGCTTGTCGAGCAGCTCCGAGCGGGTCTGGGAGTACTTGTCCTCGTCCGGCAGCACCATCGTGTAGCCCAGCGCCCGACCGCGCGGCAGGATCGTCACCTTGTGCACCGGGTCGGTGCCCGGCAGCGCCGCGGCCACCAGGGCATGGCCGCCCTCGTGGTAGGCGGTGATGAGCTTCTCCTTCTCGCTCATCAACCGGCTGCTCCGCTGCGGCCCGGCGATCACCCGGTCGATCGCCTCGTCGAGGGCCTCGTTGTCGACCAGCTTGCGGTTCTCCCGCGCGGTCAGCAGCGCCGCCTCGTTGAGCACGTTGGCCAGGTCGGCGCCCGTGAAGCCCGGCGTACGACGGGCCACGGACATCAGGTCGACGTCCTGGCTCATCGGCTTGCCGCGCGAGTGCACCTGGAGGATCTTGTGCCGCCCGGCCAGGTCCGGGGCGTCGACGCCGATCTGCCGGTCGAAGCGACCCGGGCGCAGCAGCGCCGGGTCGAGGATGTCCGGCCGGTTGGTGGCAGCGATCAGGATGACCCCGCCCCGCACGTCGAAGCCGTCCATCTCGACCAGCAGCTGGTTGAGCGTCTGCTCGCGCTCGTCGTGACCGCCGCCCATGCCGGCACCGCGGTGCCGGCCGACGGCGTCGATCTCGTCGATGAACACGATCGCGGGGGCGTTCTCCTTGGCCTGCTCGAACAGGTCGCGGACCCGTGAGGCACCGACGCCGACGAACATCTCCACGAAGTCGGAGCCCGAGATCGAGTAGAACGGCACGCCCGCCTCGCCGGCGACGGCGCGGGCGAGCAGGGTCTTGCCGGTGCCGGGCGGGCCGTAGAGCAGGACGCCCTTGGGGATCTTGGCGCCGACGGCCTGGAACTTCGCCGGCTCCTGGAGGAACTCCTTGATCTCGCCGAGCTCCTCGATGGCCTCCTGGCAGCCCGCGACGTCGGAGAACGTCGTCTTGGGCATGTCCTTGCTGATCAGCTTGGCCTTGGACTTCGCGAACTGCATGACCCGGCCGCCGCCGCCCTGCACCTGGTTCATCAGGAACAGGAACAGCAGGATGATCAGGACGAAGGGGAGGAAGGTCGCGAGGATCGAGCCGAGCAGGCTCGGCTGCGGGTTCTCGGAGTTCGACTTCTCGATCGAGCCGCCGCTCCACGCCGTCCTGGGCGAGCGAGAGGATGCCCTGCTGCTGGCCGCCCACCCAGGTGGCGACGACCTTCTTGCCGTCGTCGAGCTCGGCGCGGATCTCCTGGTCACCGTCGACGAACGTGATCTCCTTGACGGAGCCGTCCTTGATGTGGCCGACCATCTCGGAGGTGTCGACCTCGTCGTAGCCTCCGTTGGGCGCGAGGTACTGGAGGGCCACCAGGACGCCGACGACCGCGATGACGATCCACAGCCAGGGGCCGCGGAAAATACGCTTGAAATCCATGATCCGGGGTCGGCGCCCCGCCCTCCTGCCAGCTCAACCACTTCGACGACACGCGACGGTACATGCGCCGTCGGAATCACCCATTGTCCCACCTTCGGCGGCCCCGGGCGCCAGCGACCGGTGAGCTCGCCCGGCGGCGAGGGGACGGTCAGGAGTAGACGTGCGGCGCGAGCGTGCCGATGCAGCGGAGGTTGCGGTACCGCTCGGCGTAGTCCAGGCCGTACCCGACCACGAACTCGTTGGGGATGTCGTGCCCGACGTAGCGGACGTCCACGGTCATCTGCTGGGCCTCCGGCTTGCGCAGCAGCGTGACGATCTCCACGGACGCCGGGCCGCGCGACGACAGGTTCGACACCAGCCAGGACAGCGTGAGACCGGTGTCGATGATGTCCTCCACGACCAGCACGTGGCGCCCGCTGATGTCGGTGTCGAGGTCCTTGAGGATCCGCACCACCCCCGAGGACTTCGTGCCGGACCCGTACGACGAGATCGCCATCCAGTCCATCTCGACGTGCCGGCCGAAGTGCCGGGCCAGGTCGGCCATCACCATGACCGCGCCCTTGAGGACGCCGACGAGCAGGATGTCCTGGCCCTCGTAGTCCTTCTCGATCTCCGCCGCCAGCTCACCGAGCCGCTTCTGGATGTCCTCCTCGGTGAAGAGGACGTTGACCAGGTCGCCCTCGATGTGCGCTTCGTCCATGGGCGTCAGCCTCCCACAGCGTCCGGGGCGTCTCCGGACGGGCGAACCGGAGCGACCGCCCTCCCGCACCACGCGACAGGTGTCCGGGGAGCTGGACCTCGCGCTGGCCCCGCCAGGCGGTGACGAGCGCGTCGACGGCCAGCACGTGCACCCGGAACAGCTCGCCGCGGCGGCGACCCCGCGGCGACCGCGGCCAGCCGGATCACTCGGCGCCGGAGCGGCGGTCTCCGCGGCAGCAGGGCACGTCGACGTCGAGCCCGTCCGGCCGGCGGACGCCTCGCGAGGGCGCGCCGCGGCCAGCGCGTCGAGCGCGGTCGACGTCCTCCTGCAGCTGGTCGGCGGTGCGGGCCAGGGCGTCGGCGACCCCCGGCCCGAGCTCGGCCTCGAGCACCGGCAGCACGGTGTGCCGGACCCGCGCCCGGGTGAAGCGAGGGTCTCGGTTGTGCGGGTCCTCCCAGAAGCCGAGCCCCTCGGCCCGGCAGGCGGCCTCCGTCTGCGCGCGGGTGAGGTCGAGCAGCGGCCGCCGGATCGCGTCGTACGCGCGCCGCATCCCGGCGATGGAGCGACCGCCGGACCCGCGGGTCAGCCCGAGCAGCACGGTCTCCGCCTGGTCGTCGCGGGTGTGGCCGAGCAGCACCAGCGGCCGCGCCGCTGCGCTGGGCGACCTCCTCGAGGACGGCGTACCGGGCCTCGCGGGCCGCCGCCTCCGGCCCGAGCCCGGCGGGATCCACCCGGACCCGGACGGCGACCGTCTCGTCCGCCCCGAGGGCCGCCATCTGCTCGACGACGCGGTCCGCGTGGGCACCCGAGCCCTCCTGCAGGCCGTGGTCGACGGTCACGCCGACGACGCGCAGCGCCCGCCGGCGGGCCTCGAAGACGGTGGCGGCGAGGAGCGCGAGCGAGTCGGCCCCTCCGGAGCACGCCACCAGGACCGCGCGCCCGTCCGGATCCGGGATCTCGTCGAGGACGCGTCGCACGGCCAGCCGGACGGCTGCGACGGCCGGGTCGAGCGTCATGCTCCGCCGTGCACGCGCCGGACCCAGGCGTCGCGGGTCGCCGATCTCCACGCGGGTCGGGAGGTTGCCGGGCTCGGCCCACACGGCGTTGAGCCCCTCCATGCCGACCCGGTCGAGGGCGCCGCGCACGAAGGCTGCGCCGTCGCGGTACTGCGCCATCTTGGCGTCGAGCCCGAGCAGCCGGCGCAGCACGCGGTCGAGGTAGCTGGCTGCCCTTGCGACGCTCGTTGAAGCGGCGCCGGATCTCCGCGACGGTCGGGATCACGTCGGGGCCGACACCGTCCATGACCACGTCGGCGTGTCCCTCGAGGAGGGACATCACCGCCGTGATCCGGTCGAGGACCTCGCGCTGCCGGGCGGAGGAGAACAGGTCGAGCAGGCTCACGTCGTCGTCTCCGCGCAGGATGTCCCCGATGCGCCTGACACCCTCGCCGACCATGGCGGCCAGCTTGCGCCGGGTCGACCTCGATCTCGCCGACGAGTGCTCTCGATCTGGCCGTGGATGTGGTCGCGCATCCACGGCACGGCGGTGAACTGGACCCGGTGGGTCTCCTCGTGCAGGCAGACCCAGAGCCGGAAGTCGCGCGGGTCGACGTCCATCTCGCGCTCGGCGTGCACGATGTTCGGGGCCACCAGCAGCAGCCGGCCGGCCGGCCCGGTGTCCGACGTCGCGTCGGCGCCGCCGAGGCTGCGATGCCGTAGAACGGGTCGAACTGGCCGAGCACCTTCGAGGACATGAAGCCGAGCAGGGCGCCGACCTCGAGCCCGGTGACCCGTGACCCGACTGCCTCGGCCAGCCGGCGAGGGCGCCCCCTTGCGCTCCTGGATCCGCTCGACCAGCGGGGCGAACACCTCGGCGAAGCCGTCGGCGTTGGCCTGCACCCAGCCGTGCCGGTCGACGACGAGGACCGGGGCCGTCCGGACCGTCCGCCTCGCAGCCCGGTGAACTCGCGGACCAGCGGCGTGGACGCTCGGCGCCGGCCCGCAGCTCGGCCACGCGTGTCCTCGGCCTCGCTCGCGGGAGATGGCCGGCCCCGGGCCCGGCCATGCGCGAGGCGGCCGTCACCGCGAGGTCCCAGTCGATCATCGTCGAGCGTGCCACCATGTCTTCGAGCCTACGTGGTGGGCGCCACCCCTCGGACATCGTGGGTTGCCGCGCTCCGGGGTCACGCAGGGGCCGACGGCGGCGGTCGGCGGTACCGCAGCGACAGGCGGCGAGCGCGGCGGCAACCCGGTCCAGCAGCGCCCGGGCGGCGAGGGTGTCCGAGCTCCGCACCCGGTCGGCGATGGCCACGAACGCGAGCACCACCCCGTCGCCGGGTCGTCACCGTGCCGGCCAGGCCGTGCACGCCGCTCAGCGTGCCGGTCTTGGCCCGGACCGCGCCCCGTCCCTCGGCGAGCGCCGGTGTCGAAGCGGGCGGCGAGCGACCCGGTGAACCCGGCGACCGGCAGCCCGGTCAGCAGCGGCGCAGCTCCGGGGTGGTCGGACCCGGCCGCGACGCCAGCAGCGCCAGCAGCGTCTCGGGCGCGCAGCCGGTTGCCCCGGGAGAGCCCGGAGCCGTCGAGGATCCGGTCGCCGGACGGCGTCCACGCCGAGCCCGGCGAGCGTCTCGGCCACCGCGGGACGGCGTCCGTGAAGGAACCCGGTCGCCGGCCGGTCGCCAGCGCGACGTGCCGGGCGAGCACCTCGGACGCCTCGTTGTCGCTGACGTCGAGGACCCGCTCGCACGATCTGGGCGAGCGGGGCGCACTCGACCTCGGCCAGCTCGCTGGCGCCCTCGGGGGCGGCTCCGGGCGCGCCGGACCGACCGGTCACCTCGATACCGCGCCGTTCGCAGCGCGCGGGCGAACGCCTCCGCGGCGGCTTCTAGGGCCGGGTCGTCGCTGCGGATCGGGCTGTCCGGGTCACGCCCTCGTCCACCCACAGCGGCGCTGATCGGGCTCACCACGTTGTCCGGCAGGTACGACGGCTCCCAGGCCGGGCTCACCGCCGGCCCGGAGAACAGCGAGGCGTCGTAGCGCAGCCGGACCCGGGGCGCCCCCGCCGCGCAGCGCCCGCGCGGTGCCCCGGGCCAGCGTCTCCACGTCGGCCCGCGCGGGGTAGAGCCTCCTCGTCGGTGACCGGCTCCCGCGACAGCAACGGGTCGCCGCCACCGACCAGGACGATCTCGCCGGCGCCGGAGCCGCCGGCGACCACCGTGGTCCGGAACCGGTGGTCCTCCGCCGAGCGCGGTCAGCACGGCGGCGGCGGTGAGGATCTTCAGCGTGGAGGCGGGATCACCCGGTCGCGGCCCGCGCCGGAAGACCACCGTCACCGTCGGAGAGCCGGCTGACCGCGACCGACGACGCGGGGGCCCGAGCCGCCGGTCCGCGGAGCAGGCGGGCACGGCGCGGCGGACGGCCCGCGGGTCGGCGTCGGCGGGCGCGGCCTCGGCGACCGCGACCGGCACCGGAGCGTCCGGCGGGTGCCAGGGTCAGCCCCCGCGGCGGGGGTACGGCGGCCGGCTCGTCCGACCGGCGAGGGGTCGTCGAAACCGAACCAGCGGGGCCCGAGGTCGAAGCGGTAGGTCGCGGCCGCGGCCAGCACGAGGCCAGCACCACGAGGCCGGCGGTCGAGCCGCCGGAGCCAGCCGCCCGGACGCGGCGTCGCGGGGGCCGGCGGCGTGGCCTGCTCACGGTGCGCCACCTCGACCCCCTCCCGAGTCTTGCGAATCGTCTCGATGTGCGGGAGACTAGCCCGACGGTGTGGTCGCGGTGAAGAGCGGAAGGAAGTCAAGTGGAGTTCGACGTACTGGTAGAGATCCCCAAGGGGCAGCGCAACAAGTACGAGGTCGACCACGAGAGCGGGCGCATCCGGCTGGACCGGACGCTGTTCACCTCCACGCAGTATCCCGGCCGACTACGGCTACATCGAGAACACCCTCGGCCTGGACGGCGACCCGCTCGACGCCCTGGTGCTGCTCCAGGAGCCCACGTTCCCCGGCTGCCTGATCCGGTGCCGCGCGATCGGCATGTTCCGGATGACCGACGAGGCCGGCGGCGACGACAAGGTGCTCTGCGTGCCGGCCACGGACCCGCGCCTGGAGCACCTGCGCGACATCAGCCACGTCTCCAAGTTCGACCGGCTCGAGATCCAGCACTTCTTCGAGGTCTACAAGGACCTCGAGCCCGGCAAGTCCGTCGAGGGCGCCGAGTGGGTGGGCCGCACCGAGGCCGAGGACGAGGTGACTCGGCCTCCTTCGCGCGCGGCCAAGGACGACCCCTGAGCCGCCACTGAGCCCGGCCGGTCAGGTCGCTGGGCCCGAGCATCTCCGGGCTGAGCAGCTGCTGCGGGCACGCGAAGGCGTCGACGAGGTCGCTCGGCGTGCGGGCGGACCCGGCGGCACAGCTCGTTGACCCTGCGGGTGACGGCCTTGGCGCGGGCGTTGGACAGCCGGCCGTGCTCGAGGAACCAGCCGCGGTCCTACTCGATGCAGGACGAGCGCGAACAGGTCGGCCAGGTGGTTGAGCGCGTCCCGGTTCGGCCCGTCGTCGACGAGCGTCGAGCTTGTCGAGGAACGCCTCGAGCACGATGCCGTTCGACGTGCGCCCAGGCGGCGCCGATCACGTGGTCCTGGCAGCAGGCCGAACACCTCCGGCGGGCTCGCGCCCGGCGTCGATGCCACGCTGGAGCCGCCGGGCGACCGTCGAGCCAGCATGTGCTCCTCGCGCCACGTGACAGCATCTCGAGGTGCCAGCGCGCCGTCCTGGAGTCCGGCGTCGGGGTCGTCGACGGAGTCCCGGCCGCCGGGCACGGCGTCCGCGCAGCCGCTCGAGCATCGACGCGCGCGTTGGTGCGCTCCAGGACCGACTCGACGGCCGCCGAGGCCAGCGAAGCGGACGATCCCGACCTGGTCGAGGTCGCCGAACGAGTCCTTGTAGTCGGTCAGCAGGCCCTTGGCGACGAGCTGCAGCAGGACGGTGTTGTCGCCCTCGAAGGTGGTGAACACGTCGGTGTCGGCGCGCAGCGCGTCGAACCGGTTCACCGACAGGTAGCCCGCACCCCCGCAGGCCTCCCGGCACTCCTGGATCGTCCGTGACGGCGTGCCAGGTGCCGAGCGCCTTCGTGCCGGCCGCCCGCGACTCCAGCGCCCGGCGGTCGTGCTCGTCGTCCGGCGGCGGCGGGGTCAGCGGTCCCGTCCGAAACCGCGTTGAACACCCGGTGCAGGTCGGCCGCCACCCGTTCCTGGGCGAAGTGCAGGGCGTAGGTGCTGGCCAGCAGCGGCAACAGTCGCCGCTGGTGCTGGCCGTGGTCGAGGAGCAGCTGCTCGGCGCCGTCCGCCGGGCCCACCGAACTGCCGCCGCTGGAGCGCGTACCGGATGGCGAGCGTGAGGGCGACCTTGCTGGCGTAGATCCCCGCGCCGCCGACGCAGACCCGGCCCTGGACCAGGGTGCCGAGCATGGTGAAGAAGCGCCGGTCGGGTTGCTCGATGTCGGAGAAGTAGCGCCCGTCCTCGGTGACCACCGCGTAGCGGTCGAGGAGGTTCGCGCCGGGGCACCCGGACACCGTCGAACCAGATGCCGTCCGTTGTCGACGCCGTTCAGGCCGATCTTGCTGGCCGCAGTCCTCGATCCGGACGCCCGGGCGCCGGACCGGCCCTCGGTGTCGCGGAGCGGCACGACGAGGGCGTGCACGCCGTCGGGAGCTCCCCGTCGACGACGAGCTGGGCGAAGACCACGGCCATCCGGCCGTGCTGCGGCAGCGTTGCCGATGTAGTCCTTGCGCGCTCGGTCGTCGGGGTGTCGACGACGAACTCACGGGTGTCGGGCATGTAGGTCGCGGTGGTGCTCGAGCGCCTGCACGTTCGAGCCGTGCCCGGACTCGGTCATCGCGAAGCAGCCGAGCAGGTCGGCCGCGGACAGGTCTCGGCGAGGTAGGCGGTCGTGGTGGGCTGGGTGCCGAGCTGGAGGATCGACGCCGCCGAAGAGGCCGAACTGGACCCCGACCTTGGTGAGCACGGAGAGGTCACCGAAGCGCGAGGGTCTCGAAGGCGGCGACCGAGGCGCCGATGTCCTCGCCGCCGCCGTACTCCGCGCGGGAAGCCGAACCCGGTCTGACCGGTGCCGGCCATCATCAGGACGACGTCGAGCACCCGCTGCCGGAAGTCGTCGCGGCTCATCTCGCTCGGCGTCGGTCGAGGATCGACGGCGTGCTGGACCAGGTTGCTCGCGCACGAGCGCGCGGACGTCGGCGTACTCGGCCGTCGAGCAGGGCGGTCAGGGCCGCCACGTCGAGCTTGTCGGGGTCATGCGGACCAATGCTTCCCGATCGTTGGCGGGGTGGCCGTCAGGGACGCGCGAAGTGGGTCGGCGGGACCCAGTAGTACATGCTCTCCACCGCTCACCGGTCGACCGGTCCGCGGCGCGTGCACGATCATCGGCCGTCGCCGGCGTAGAGGGCGACGTGGTGGATACCCCGCGGCGAGCTGCTGGAGCTCCAGAACACCAGGTCACCGGGCTCGCAGCTCGCCGGCCCGACCGGGCTGCCGGCTGGTACTGCGCCACCGAGTAGTGCGGCAGCGATCCGCCCGCCGGCGCGCCAGGCCATCATGGTCAGCCCCGAGCAGTCCCACGCGTCCGGTCCCGCCGCGCCCCAGCGGTAGGGCTCGCCGACCTGGTCGATGGCGAACGCGATCGCCGCCAGGGCGCCGCCCGCGGCGACCGGGGGCGGCGGCGGGAGCCGGGGCGGTGCGGGGGCAGCGGCGGCGCGGGAGCCGGGGCGCGGCGGGGTGCGGGGCGGGCTGTGGGGCCTCGGCCGGGGCGGGGTGGAAGCGGCTCCGGGTCCGTCGCGGGGCGGGGTCGGGCCGGCCGCTCGGAGCCGACGACTGGGCGGCCTCCGCGGCGGCCTGCGCGGCAGCCTCGGCTGCGGCTCGCTGCTCCGCTGCCCGGCGGTCCGCGGCCGCTGAGCACGCGCCTCGGCGCGAGCGGCATCGGCGGCCTCCGGCGGGCCCGTTCGGCGGCGCGTCGCCGCGCGATCTCCTCCAGGGCGGTCTGCCGCTTGCGGGCCAGCCTGACCGAGATGCCGCTGGGCGTCGCGCCAGCGCCGCGGATCAGCACGTCCTTCTCGGCGGCGATGCTCCGGCCGCCATGGCCCTGGGCCTCGCCCGGCTGCGGCCACGGCGCCGGCCCGGGCCAGCGCCGCCTCCCGGCGGCCGCCCGTCGGCGACGCTCGGCCGCGACCGCCCGGCTCGGCTGAAGACCCGGGCGAGGACGTCGGAGGCGGCGAACCGCTGGTAGTCGGCCTGGAGCGAGGTGGACGCGCCCTGGAAGGCGACGTACTGGTCCAGCACCCCCTCGGGGCCGTCGGCGGCCAGCATCGCGCTGACAGGGCGGAGAGCTCGCCGCCCTGCTGGTACGAGCCGGCGACCAGGGCGCCGATGGCGTCCCGCTGCGCGGCCACCGCGCGCCGGGCGCTCCGCCGCGTCCGCGCGGGCCGTCGACGGCGACGGCCTCGGCCTGCTCGAGCCGCCACAGCGCGCCGTTGTAGGCCTCGGACGCCTGCTCGGCGCGCGACGGCGGCCACCTCCAGGCGCTGGTTGGCCAGCAGCAGCCCGGCCCTGATCCGCGGCCACGTCGGCGGCCTGTCCTCGGCGACCGCCTGCGCCTCGGCCGCGGGCCTGCGACGGGGCGTCGGCGTCGTCCGGTCGGACGGTCGGCGACCGCCGGCCCGGCGGTGCCCAGGGCCAGCGGCCAGGGCGGCCACGCAGGCCGTCGTGCGGAGCGGCGTCGCACCGGACCGTGCCTGTCGTCGTGGGCCCTGCGAGCCGCTGTCCCTTCGGCCCGCAGGGCCCGTTGACAGGTGTCGGTGCGAGCTGGCGTCCGCCCTCCCAGACGGCTCGCCGTCCCGCCGACCGGCGGACCACCCGAGTCGCACCGGAACGTGCCGCCGGAACGCTAGTGCTCATCCGCCCCAAAGGGAACAGTTTTCACAAAAAAAACTTCGGCCCCACGGCGTGTCGGCTTGACGAATTACAGGATTGTAATTCGGCATCGAGCCCGTCGGGACAGGGTGGGCGAAGGTGGCCGAGCGCCTCCCGGGGGCCGCTTCGGGCCTCCGTCCAGGGGAGCGGGCATGGAAACAGGTCCCGCCCCACTGGGAGGATGGGGCGGGACCGTTGGCGTCTGGCCCCACTGGGAGGTTGGGGCAGGGCCACGATCCAACACTACCGGGCCTGCGACCGGGGATCCACGGAGCGGTGGAACGTTCCGCGCTGCTGGCCCGTCGGGTCCGATGAGTCGAGGATACGCGAGCCAAGGCACCGACGACGATCCAAACCGCCCCCGAGTCGTGGATCAGTTTCGCGTGGTCGGGACTAGGCGTCTATGGCCCGCCTGGGCTACTGCTGCCGCCGTTCGGGTCGCCGGCCGTGGTCTCGCCGCCCCGCCGACACCCCGACGGGCACCCGGGACGTGGAGGTGGTGGGGTGCGAGGCACGGCCGCGCCGGTCGAACTTCTGCCCGGTGGCCAGCCCGCCGATCCAGACGCGAGATCCCGGCGATCAGCGCACCGGCGATGTCGTCGGCGATGTAGTGCCAGCCGAAGTACAGCGTGGACAGCACCGTCAGCACGAAGAACATCCACATCGACCACCGGATCCAGGCGTGCCGCACGGTGTACTGGGTGACCAGGGCCAGGGTGAGGATGATCCCGACGTGCAGGGAGGCGAAGCCGGCGACGCTCTGGATCGAGTCGGCGAACGGGTTGTAGAGCGATGTCCGTGCGGCCGTAGTAGAGCGCGTCCTGCAGGGCCTTGACGCCGGTCTGGTCGAGGTCGGCGTACAGCCACACGTAGGCGAAGTTGGGGCCCGAGCGACGGCACCAGGTAGTAGCTGGCGGTGCCGAGCGCCCAGGTGAGGCAGTGCGCGGTGGCGTACCAGTAGCCGTAGCTGATGTTGCGCGACCAGACCAGCCAGACGACCAGCGACGCCGGCGACAGCGGCAGGAAGAACAGGTAGACGAAGGCGAGCACGTGCGCGGCGACGCCCTCGCCCAGCAGCGCTGTGCAGGAGCACCGCCGGCTCGTTGCCGAACGCGAGCACCTGGTCGATCCGGTGCAGCAGCGGGTCCTGGGTCTCGCCGGCCGAGCTGCGGCAGGAAGTTCTTCAGGTTGCGGTAGCTGACGTAGGTGACGAAGAAGCTGGTCAGCCCGATCACCACCAGGGTCACCCGCTCGCGGGTCCAGTGCTCGTCGCACGATCGTCAGGGCGTGCCCGGCGGCGAGCGCCAGTCCCGGGCGCGCCCGCCACAGCGAGCGGGGCACCACGTCGATGACGAAGGCACCGGCCACCATCAGCGGCAGCCGCAGCCAGGACGGCCCCAGGAAGCCGTCCGGGTCGCGCAGCGGCTCGCCGAGCTGGAGGCTGGCGGTGACGGCCAGCAGCCCCATGACGAGGGCGACCCCGACCAGGAGTCCGTAGGCGGCCGTTTCACAACGGACGATTCTAGGAGACGCCCCGCGCGCCGGCGCGCTCGGGCCGGCAGCACCGCCGCCCGGGCCAGGTCGACGCCCGAGCCGGACCTCGTGACCGACCTCGGACCGTCGTCGCCGGGCTCGGCGACGGCGTGCACCTCGCCGACCCCGCGACCGGCGACGACCAGCCGGAGCTGACTCGGGGGTGACCCGGGCGGACAGCACCCGGCCGTGCAGCGGCCCCGTCGGCGGTGCAGCGCAGCGCCGAACGGCGCAGCGCCACCGCACCCACGTCCGCGTGGCCGGACCGGCCGCCGGCCGCCAGGAGCCGGCGCGCGGGCGCGCCCTCGCAGGACGGTGGCGTAGCCGAGGAAGGTCGCGACGTCACCGTCGACCGGGCGCCGCCAGACCTCCTCGAGGGTGCCCTCCTGCACCACCCGGCCGGCCCGCATCACCGCCATCCGGTCGGCGACCGCGAAGGCCTCCTCCTGGTCGTGGGTGACCAGCACAGCGCGTCGTGCCGGCCGCGACCAGGATCTCGCGCAGGTCGACGGCCAGCCGCTCCCGGAGCTCCCGGTCCAGGGCGCTCAGCGGCTCGTCGAGCAGCAGCAGCCGGGGCTCGTGCGGCCAGCGAGCGGGCCAGGGCGACGCGCTGCCGCTCACCGCCGGAGAGGGTGGCCGGGCTGCGGTCCTCGTAGCCGGGGAGCCCGACCAGCGTCGAGCAGCTCGGCCACCCGGCGGCCACCTCGGCCCGGGGGCGGTGCCGGATCCGCAGCGGGTAGCCCACGTTGCCGCCGACGGACTGGTGCCGGAAGAGCTGGCCGTCCTGGAACATCAGCGCGAAGCCGCGCCGGTGCGTGGGCACCCGGGCGAGGTCGCGCCCGTCGTACGACACCGACCCGGCGGCGACGGCTCGAGACCGGCGACCGCCCGCAGCAGGGTGGACTTGCCGCACCCCGACGGCCCGAGCACCGCGAGCACCCGGCCCCGGGTCGAGGGCCAGGCTGACGTCGTCGACGGCCGGCCACCCCGTCGAAGTGCACGGTGAGGTCGCGACCTCGAGGCCGGCACGGTCGGTGGCAGCACACGGCTGGTCGGGGCCCACGACACCATCAGAAGGCTCCCATCCTGCCGAGGCGCAGCCGCTCGACGAGGGTCATCACCGTCACCGTGACCAGGCCGAGCACGACGGAGGCCGCGAGCGCCATCCCGTAGTTCGCCTGACCCGGGCGGCCGATCAGCTGGTAGATCACCACCGGCATGGTCGGCTGCTGCGGCCGGCCCAGGAAGCTGGTGGCCCCGAACTCGCCCAGCGACACCGCGAGCGCGAAGCCGGTGGCCGCCAGCAGCGGGCGCCACACCATCGGCAGGTCCACGGTGCGCAGCACCCGCAGCGGCGAGGCGCCGAGCGCCGCGGCGGCCTGGCGCTGCCGCGGGTCGATCGACCGGAGCACCGGGGTCAGCGTGCGCACCACCAGCGGCAGGGCCACCATCGCCTGCGCGATCGGCACCAGCAGCGGCGACGTCCGCAGGTCCAGCGGCGGCCGGTCGAGCGTGATCAGGAAGCCGAAGCCGAGGGTGACCGCCGAGACCCCCAGCGGCAGCATGAAGACCGCGTCCAGGACCGCGAGGGCGCGCCGCTCCGACCGGCCGCGCCCGGTGCGGCAGACCACCACGGCGACCAGCACGCCGAGCACCATCGCGAGCAGCGTCGCGTCGACGGCGACCCGCCACGAGTTCACCAGCGCCTCGGTGACCGGCACCCGCAGGGCGTTGTCGGCCCCGGCGGTGCCGAGGGCCCGGTAGTGCTGCAGCCCCCAGCCGTCCTCCACCCGCAGCGACCCGAGCACCAGCGTGAGCACCGGCGCCGCGACCAGGGCGAGCGCCACGAGAGCGCCGAGCAGCACCGGCAGGTCGCCCCGGCGCACCGGCCGGGCCACGGACCGCGCGGCGGACCGCTCGACCGCGTGCTCCCGGCGGCTCCGGGTGAGGTGGGCGGCGAAGAGCAGGCCGGTGACGAAGGCGAGCTGCAGCAGCGACAGCGCGGCCGCCGCGCGCAGGTCCAGGAACTGGGTGGTGAGCAGGTAGATCTCGGTCTCGACGGTGGCGTAGCGCAGCCCGCCCAGGGTGAGCACCACCCCGAAGGCGGTCGCGCAGAACAGGAACACGACGCTGGCGGCGGCGACCACGGCGGGAGCCAGCGCGGGCAGCGTGACGGTGCGGAGCACCTGGCCGGGGGTGGCCCCGAGGGCGGCCGCCGCCTGCTCGCGGCGCGGGTCGAGGTGCTCCCACATCGAGCCGACGGTGCGGACCACCACCGCCAGGTTGAAGAAGACCATCGCCGCGATGATCGCGGCGGCGCTGCCGTCCAGCCCGAGCCGGCCCAGCGGCCCCGACGGCGCGAGCAGGGTCCGGAAGGCGACCCCGACCACGACGGTCGGCATCACGAACGGCATCACGACGAGCGCGCGCAGCAAGCGACGGCCCGGGAGCTGCAGCCGGTAGAGCACGAAGGTCACGGGCAGGCCGAGCACGAGCGTCACCAGGGTGGCCAGTCCCGCGGACCAGAGCGTGAACCAGAGCACCCGCCGGGTCCGGGCGCGGGTCAGCACCTCGAGCGGCGCCGACCGGGTCGAACGAGCCGTCGGCCCAGAGCCCGCGGGCGACCATCCCGCCGACCGGGAGCACGAAGAAGACCGGCAGGGCGGCCAGCGGGACCACCGCCAGCGCGGCGACCCGCCCCGAACGCGCGCGCCCGGCTCATCGTGAGGTGACGTCCGCCCAGGTCGCGCAGCCAGTCGGCCCGGAGCTCGGCGATGACCGCCTCGGGCAGGGTCGCCGGGTCCTCGGCCGGCACGGCGTACTCGGCCCACGCCTGCGGCAGCGGGACGTCGGGGTCGGCGGGGAAGACGTACATGTGGTCGGGCAGCGCCTCCTGGAAGGACCGGCCGACCATGAAGTCGACGAACGCCTCGGCGCCGGCCGGGTTGCCGGCACCGTCGACCACCCCGGCGTACTCCACCTGCCGGAAGCAGGTGTCCAGCAGCGCGCTGGTGGTCGGCTCCCCCGTCTCCTCGGGGATCGTGAACGGCGGCGAGCTCGCGTAGGACAGCACGATCGGCCGGTCCCCCGAGCCTCCACCCTGGGTGAAGTCGACCTGGTAGGCGTCGGACCAGCCGGCGGTGATCTTCACGTCGTTGTCGACCAGCCGCCGCCAGTAGTCGGCCCAGCCGTCCTCGCCGTACCGCGCGACCGTCGCCGCCAGGAAGGCGAGCCCGGGCGAGGAGGTGCTCGGCGCCGCGGTGACGAACAGGCCGTGGTAGCGCTCGTCGACGAGGTCGTCGAACGAGGCCGGGGGCCGCACGTCGTTGGCCGCGAACCAGGTGTCGTCGATGTTCACGCACACGTCGCTGTAGTCGACCGGCGTGAGCTGCTCGGCGGCGGTCGGGTCCCGCGGCTCGAGCTCCTCGCCCGGGTCGTCGGGCGGCGTGTACTCGGCCAGGACGCCCTCCTCGACGGCCCGCGAGGCGAAGGTGTTGTCGATGCCGTAGACGACGTCGGCGATCGGCGCGTCCTTGGTGAGCACGAGCTTGTTGGTCAGTGCGCCGGCGTCGCCGGAGGGCTGCACGGTGACGGTGTAGCCGGTCTCCTCGGTGAACTGCCGCATCACGCTCTTCGACATGTTCCAGGACTCGTGGGTGGCGACCACGACCCGCTTCGCGTCGTCCCCGGGGTCGGCCGGGCTGTCCAGGGCGCAGCCGGCGAGGAGCATCAGGCCCCCGGCGGAGGCCAGGCCCAGGGCCCGGGCCCGTCGTGTGGTGGTGCGCATGTCTCTCCCTGATGGGTCATCGGGAGGGGACCGCCGAAACGGTCGAGACTCGACTTCCTTCGCCGGTATGAGCCGGAGCAGGTTCGAGGGTCTGCGGCAGTGTCCGCACTCTCAGCGTCCTGGTGACGCTCCCCTGTCGTGGTGCCTCGACCCTACAACGCCCGCCTCGTCGGTCGGGCCGCGTCCCGCCCGTCCGGCCCCCGACCGGTCACCCCGGCGCGTGCGCCTCGTCGTAGGCGCGCACCATGCGCCTCGGCGCGGTCAGGCGCCACGCCTCGACGACCAGCTCGCGGGCCTCGTCGGGGTCGACCCGGTCGAGGCGCACCCGGACCCAGGCGAAGCGGCCCGAGGCGTACCACGCGGCGAAGACCTCCGGGTCGCTGCCGACCAGGGCGTCACGCTCGGCCGGCGTCGACTTGACGAACATCTCCCGCCCGTCGGCCGAGACGATGCCCAGCCCTCGGCCCCGGAACGTGAAGATCGTCGACTCCTCGAGGTACTCCCGCTCACCGGACTCGGGCAGCGTGGCGGCCAGGTCGAGGAGGGCGGCGGCGGCGACGGCCATGGCTCGATCCTGGCCCCGGGCACCGACGTTTTCCAGGGGCGGCGGCGTCCCCCGAGCACCCACCGACGTGCCCTAGGCTCCGCGCCATGCAGGTGCAGGTCCGGGTGGCCGCGTTCGACGAGCTCGACGGCCGGACGGCCTACGCCCTGTGGCGGCTGCGCGAGTCGGTCTTCGTCGTCGAGCAGGAGTGCCCGTACGCCGAGCTCGACGGCCGTGACCTCGAGGACGGCACCCGGCACGTGTGGGTGGCCGACGAGGGGCGGCCTGTGGCCTACCTGCGGGTGCTGGACGACGGCTCGCGGGCCCGCATCGGACGGGTGCTGGTCGCCCGGTCCCACCGCGGCCGCGGGCTGGCCGACGCGCTCATGCGGCGAGCGCTGGACCTCGTGGGGGAACGGCCGTCGCGGCTGGACGCCCAGTCCTACCTCGCGCACTGGTACGCGCGCTTCGGCTACGAGGTCACCGGACCCGAGTTCCTCGACGACGGGATCCCGCACGTCCCGATGAGCCGGCCGGCGCCCGGACCGCACTGAACCGGGCCGAGAGGCCGGGCCCGGATCAGGCCGGGTGAACGCCCCGGCGGACCACGACGACCGGGCAGCCGGCGTGCTCGACGACGTAACGGCTCACCGAGCCGAACAGCGTGGCGGCCGCGTCACCCCGCCCGCGCGAGCCGACCACCACGAGCTCGGCGTCGCGGGAGGCTGCCGCGAGCATCCGGCCGGCCGCGCCCTCGTCGTGCCGGGTCGTGACCTCGACGTCGGGGTACTTCTCGGCGTAGCCGGCCAGCCGCTCGGCGACCAGCCGCTCGTGCTCGTCGGCGATCTCGTGGGCCGCCTCGCGGAAGCCGCGCTCGCTGTAGAGGTAGTCGCCGCCCCAGGCGTGGACGACGCTCATGGCCAGGCCGCGTTCGGAGGCCATCTCGAAGGCAACGTCCAGCGCACCGGGGGAGGTGTCGCTCCCGTCCACGCCGACCACGACGCGTCCGGCGAAGGCGCTGTCCGGGTCCCGGCGCTCCGGCTCGCGGACCACCGCGACCGGGCAGGGCGCCTGTGTCGACACACCGACGCTGACCGAGCCGAGCAGCAGGCTGCCGACCGAGCCGTGTCCCCGGGACCCGACCACGAGGAGGTGGGCACCCGGCGCACAGTCCGGCAGCACGTGCCGGGCGCTGCCGAGGTAGACCTGCACCCGGACCTCGAGCTCGGAGGCGAGGCTGCGGGCCTGCGCCAGTGCCAGGTCGGCGACCCGGCGACCCTCGACGTCGAGCTCCCGGCGGCTCTCCGAGGTCGCGGTGGGGGACTCGTAGACCGTGGGCATGCCCGCGGCATGGACGATCAGCAAGGGGCGCCGGTGCCCCTCGGCGTACTCCACCGCCCAGGCCAGGGCGGTGTCGCTGTGTGATGTGGCGTCGTAGCCGACGACCACTGCTCCTGCGGCGGCTGTTGTTGTCATGTGTCCAGGCTCGCCGGAGGGCCGGCTGGTGCTCAGAGTCGTCGGTCGGGGCGATTCGGGACCTTGGGCCCCCGGCCGTCGCGAGCGGGGTGTTTGGGCGCCGGTCCCTCCGGCAACTCTCTCCCGAGCTGGCTCCGCCCCGATCTCTTCTCCCCCATGCGAGCCCCGGCGAGACCCCCGTGCCCCTCTCGCCGGGGCTCGCCTCTACCCCCTAGGGGTATGATGGTGCTCGCGAGGAGGGACACCGATGACGGCACACGCGAACCCCGGCTACATCGACAACAAGGAGGCGCAGCTCAAGCGGCTGCGCCGCATCGAGGGCCAGATCCGCGGCCTCCAGCGGATGGTCGACCAGGAGGACTACTGCATCGACATCCTCACCCAGGTGTCCGCGGCCACCAAGGCGCTCGAGAGCGTGGCGCTCGGGCTGCTCGACGACCACCTGCACCACTGCGTCGTGCGCGCGGCTCAGGAGCCGGACGGGTCGATCGACGACAAGATCGCGGAGGCGTCGGCCGCGATCGCCCGGCTGGTCCGTTCCTGACCCTCGGGCTCCCTAGTCGCGGACCGTCCGGTGCGCGAGCGCCAGCGCGGCGACCGCCAGCGCCGTGCCGAGCATCGGCACACTGACGAGCACGCCCCACCCGGTCACGCTCCCGAGCGCGTCGTCGGCGGCGGCGATCAGCACCGCCATCACCCCGGTCAGGACGGCGAACGCCATCAAGGCCCCTCGGATCCCCACCGCCATCGCCTCCCCCGGCTCCAGCCTCACACGGAGGACTCTCCCACCGGCGGCGTGATCCGGCCGATCTCTTGCACAGGTTTCTGCCCGTGCAACTTTTCGAGCCTGCGACGCCGTCCGCGCCTCGTTGGTCCGTCGCTCCGGCGGCGCCCGGGTGCCTAGGGAACGTCGATCCAGAACCAGACGCTCTTGCCGACCCCGGAGGGGGTGGCACCCCAGTCCGTCGACAGCGCCTCGATGATGTGCAGGCCGCGGCCGGTCTCGGCGAGCGGCGACGCGTCCCGCGGCTCCGGCTGCCGGGAGGACTCGTCCCGGACCTCGACCCGCAGCCGCCGGCCGTCGAAGTCCACCGTCAGGGCCACCAGTCCGCTCCCGTGGGCGATCGCGTTGTTCACCAGCTCACTGGTCAGCAGCCGCGCGTTGTCCACGTGTCCGGCGGCAGGTCGGAGAAGGCGCGCTCGAGGTGCCGCCGGGCCACGCCGGACGCCGTGCGGTCGCTGGGCAGCAGCCACGTCTCGTGGACCTCGGCGGACTGCTCGGGGCGCTTGCGCGAGTGGCCGAGCTTGGGGCGGACCGCGAGCGCGGCGACGTCGTCATCCCGGGTCGGGTCGCGCACGGCGGCGACGAGCGCGTCGAGCGCTCCCTGCAGGTCCGGCTCGCGCAGGCTCGTGGCCGCGCGGGTGATGCGCTCGTAGCCCTCGACGATCACCTCGCCGCGCCGCTCGGCGAGACCGTCGGTGAAGAGCAGCAACGCGTCGGACTCGGTGAACTCGTGGGTGACGACCTCGCGGGAACCACCCCCGGCCCCCAGCAGCAGCGTGTCGGTCGCCTCGATCATCACCGCGGGCCCGTCCGCCCGGACCAGGACGGGAGCCGGGTGGCCGGCGTTGATGATCTGCACCTGCTGGCGATCCGCGTCGAGCACCGCGTAGACCAGGGTGACGAGCTGGTCGATGTCGAAGCGGTCGAACAGCTTGTCCAGCCCCGCGAGGACGGTCGTCGGGTCGGGGTCGACCGCCAGCAGCGTCCGTACGGCGGAGCGCATCTGCGCCATGGCCGAGGTGGCCTCGACGCCGCGGCCCATCACGTCCCCGACGAAGACCACCACCCGCCCGTCGTCCAGCGGTGCCAGCCCGTAGAAGTCGCCGCCCGTGTCCGTCCTCCCCGCCGGGGAGTAGCGCACCGCGACCTCCCAGCCCTCGGCGTTGGGCAGCTGCCTGGGGAGGGCCGCCTGCTGGAGCCGGAGGGCGACGTCGCGCACCTGCGAGTGCAGCTCGGCGTTGTCGATCGCCACGGCCGCGCGACGGGCCAGGTCCTCTCCGAAGGCCAGGTCCTCCGGCCCGTAGCGGCGGCCGCCCTCGCCCGTGACCCAGGTGATCACGCCGAGGATGTGGCCGTGCACCTTCAGCGGCACCGACATCGCGCTGCGGAAGTTCAGGTCGAGCAACACCCGGCGGTGCTCCTCGTCCACGGACGCGGCGGTGATCATCTCGTCGGTGATGTCGGGCACCAGTTCGCTGACCCCGGTGCGGGCCACCTGCGGAGCGCCCCTGGGCGCGTCGGGGTCGGGCGGGTAGCGCTCCTGGAGGTCCCGGATGAGGTCCTCGCCCACGGAGTCGGGGTGCGCGAGCGCCAGCGGGCGAAGCGTGCCGTCCTGGAGCAGCTGGATCACGCACCAGTCGGCGAAGCGGGGAACCGCGAGCCAGGCCACGGCCGAGAGGGTCGCCTCGTACTCGAGGCTGCTCGCCAGCTCGGCGCTGGCGTCGGCGAGGAAGGTCAGCTTGAGCTCTCGCTCGGCGGCATCCGCAACGGCGCGGATGCGCGCGATCGCCTGCCCGCAGGTGTCGGCCAGGATGCTGAGGAACTCCAGCTCCGTGCGGTCGAAGGTCAAGACGCCCGGGAAGGAGAGGGACATGCCCCCGATGGGCTCACCGGATGCCTTGAGGGGGAGGCAGACGAGGGACCGCTCGCCCTCGGTCGCCAGCTCGAGGTCCGGGTAGCGTCGTGCGACCTCGTCCCGACCGGCCAGGACCAGGGGCTGGAGCGAGCGCACGCAGTCCCCCACCGGCGTCGCCAGCGAGAGCGGGAACGTCGCCCAGCGCTCGCGGGCGTCCTTGGTCCCGCCGCGCAGACCGACGAGTCGCAGCGTCTCCCCCTCGAGGAGGGCGACGGACGCCGTGGTCGCGCCGGCGGCGTCCGCCATGTGCTCGGTCACCACGGAGACCACGGTCTCGACGTCGGACGCCGTGAGCAGCTCGGTGGTCACCGCCGCCAGCCGACCGAGCCGCTCGGCGACCCGGCGGGCATGGCGGTCGACGTCCGTGAGCGGCTCCAGCACCACCACCGCTCCCACGACCTCCCCGTCGCGCCGATGAGGACTCCAGGAGGTCGTGACCTGCACCGGCTGGCCCCGCCACTGCACCGGGAGCACTCCGGTCCAGGATCCGCCGGAGCGGACGTGGCCGATGATCTCCGCGACCATCCCGCTGGCACTCGGGTCGAAGACCTCGCCCTCCGGGTCGGCGGACGGTCCCTCGGGCACCGGGTCCGCGAGCATCCGCTCGGCGAACGGGTTGCGCCGAACCACCTGGCCGGAGAGGTCGACAGCGATCAGCGCCACGAGCAGGTCGTCGAAGACACCTGCGTCGGGCTGATACCCGCCGACATCGGGTTCGGACACGCCCCCATCCTCGCATGCGGCGAGGGGAGTGGGCCGGTCTCGACCAGGGTCCGGTCCCCCCGCGCCGGGAGCCGCGTCGGGAGACGATGCCCGCCGGGGAGCGCGCACGTGCTCAGGGACGACAGCCGGACGTGGCGCGCCGGGCGACCTGCTGGGCCATGAACTCCTCCACGGGGACCGGTCTGCCCACGTGGTAGCCCTGGGCGAAGTCGACGCCCTCGGCCCGGACCGCCTCGAGGATCTCGGGCTCGGAGACGTGCTCGGCGATGGCCTGCTTGCCGAGGCTGTGCGCGATCCCGACGATGGACCTCAGGATGGTGGTGTCGGTCGGGTTCGTATGGCACTGGGCGACGAACTCGCCGTCGATCTTCACGTAGTCGAAGAGCAGGTGCTTGAGGTAGTAGAACGACCCGAACCCGGCACCGAAGTCGTCCAGGGCGAACCGGCAGCCGATCGCCCGCTGACGCTGGGCGAAGGCGCGGGCGGCCTGGATGTCGGCCACGGCAGCGGTCTCGGTCACCTCCAGCACCAGACCGGTCGCGTCGACGCCGTGCTTCTCGATCCCGGCGCGCAGGGTCTCCTCCACCTTGGCCGATCCCAGGGACCGCCCGGAGAGGTTGACCTCGAGCCGGAAGTCGGGCCAGGTCCGCTGGATCTCGCCGAGCAGCTCCAGGCTCCGGGCGATCACCCACTGGTCGACCTCGATGATCAGGTCCGACTCCTCGGCGACCTCGAGGAAGTGGGTCGGCGGGATCAGCGTGTCACCGTCGACGAGCCGGAGCAGGGCCTCGGCTCCCGTGACGCGCCCGGAGGTCATGTCCATGATCGGCTGCAGGTGCAGGACCAGGGCGTCCTCGGCGATGGCCCTCTCCAGCCGGTCGGTCCACTCGATCCGGGCCCGCGAGCGTGGCTGGCTGGTCCGGGTGAAGTCCAGCATCGCGAACTGGTCCCGACCGGCCTCCTTCGCGTCGTACATCGTCATGTCCGCCTCGGCGAGCAGGTCGCTGGCGGAGCCGTGCCGGTCGGTCACCAGGACGACGCCGATGCTGGCCGTGATCCGGCGGTGCGCCCCTTCCAGGCCGCGGGCGTGGGCGCGCACCCGTTCCAGGACCTCCTTGGCGACGATCTCGGCCCGTACGGCGTCGGCGTCGCGCAGCAGGATCGCGAACTCGTCCCCGCCGAGCCTGGCGACGAGGTCGTGCCGGCCGACCCCCGACCTGAGCAGCGAGGCGACGGAGATGATCAGGTGGTCTCCGGTGCCGTGGCCGAGGGAGTCGTTGACCTCCTTGAACCGGTCGAGGTCGAGAAGCAGCAACGCCCCTGACGGCCGGTCCCCGATGCTCAGGTGCCGCTGCAGCTCCGCGAAGAACCGGCTCCGGTTCATCAGCCCGGTCAGCGCGTCGTGGTCGGTCATGTAGGTCAGCTGCTGCTGGTGCCGCAGCCGGTCGCTGACGTCCACCGCCGTCGTCAGGATCAGGTCGGAGCCGTCGGTGCCGCCGATGGTCGTGCTCGACAGGGCGAGGTGGACCGGGTGGCCGTCGGCGTGCCGGGCGGTCCAGAACGCGTGGGCGCGGCCGTTCAGCCCGCCCCGGACCTCGCGGAGGTGGTCGCCGACGCCGGTGTCCCCCAGGTCGGCCGAGAGCATCGCGAGGTCGCGGCCCTGGAGGCTGGAGGTGCTGGCACCCAGCAGCTCGCCCATCGCCGGGTTGGCGCTGAGGATCGAGCCGCGGTCGTCGAGCAGCACGATGCCGTTCGGGGCGTCGTCGAAGAGCGCGCCGAGCGTGGAGAACGGCAGCGTCTCGCGCCAGTTGGGACTGTGCTCCACAACACCCCCTCGGTCCGCATCGGTGCCTGCTTGCCCCCAGGGACTCCAGTGTCCGCCCATGCGCAGGGAAATATGGAAAAATCGGTCAAATCGTCAGGTAACCCTCTTGACTCATTGAACAAGACTAGACTCAATAGTCCACCGGGGTCCTTTTCCTGGCGACTTGACTGAGGTTGACTGTCCCCCTGGCAAGTGACACGAGGTCACTGCGGGGAGGGAGCAGATCATGTCTCGCAAGTTCGGTACCGGTGCCGCCCGAGTGGCCGCCGTCATCACGCTCACCGTCGTCTCGGTCCTCGGGGTCACCGGCGTGACCACGACGACGACCGCCGGCAACTCCAGCTGGTGCTGCTGAGCCCCTGCGGTTCAGCTGGCTCGGACGGGGCGGCCGACGGCTGTCCTGTCCTTCACGCGGTGACGTAGCTCGCCACCGTCGACGGGACGCTGAGGCCCGTGGAGACCGCCGCGCTGCGGTAGGCCTCCCGGGCCGCGTCGAGCTCGCCGACCGACTCCAGAAGCGCCCCCAGATCGAGCCAGAGCTGGCCGGCGCCCCGGTCGGCGCCGATCGCGCTCATCACCCGGACGGCGGCCAGGAAGGCGGACCTCGCGCCGCCGAGGTCGCCCCGGGCGGCGGCGATCTGGCCGCGGAGTGCGTGCGACTCGGCCTCGTTGAGGGGCATCTGCTCGGCGCGGGAGGACAGCACCTCCGCCACCCGCGTCTCCGCTTCCGCCAGGTCGCCGGCCAGGAAGCGTGACCGGGCCCGGGCCAGCCGGTTGCGCATCACGTCGACCTCGCTGGCGCTGCTCGAGGCCATCTCGGCAGCGGCGGCCTCGAGGTTGCGCTCCGCCTCCTCGGTGTCCGGCGGGTCGAGCTGCAGCTGCATGATGCCGAGCTGGGTGCGCAGCCGGCCGAGGTTGCGGGCGTCGTTCCCCTCGCTCAGCAGAGCCAGCGCGCGTTCGGCCAGGGGCACCGCGGCGGCGACCGCGCCGCGTCGTTCCTCCATGACGCTGGCGTTCCAGTACGCCGAGGCCTTGGCGCGGGCCGACCCGAACCGGTCGGCGGCGTCCGTGGCCCGCCGGCACATCCGCACGGCATGGTGGGTGTCGCCGCGCTCGAAGTAGGCGGCCGCGACGGTGACCGTGAGCTGGACGACCTCGTCGCCGACGGTGAGGCCGCTGTCGTTCAGGCGGGTCAGCATCGCCTCGCCGGTCTGGATGGCTCGGGTGAGGTCCCCGGTCTCGCGGTAACAGCGGCTCAGCGCGATGCCGCAGGCCACACCCTGCTCGCCGGCGTCGTCGGCGAGCAGCGACTCGAGTGCGATGATGGCGCCGTCGAGGTCGCCGGTCACCTCGTAGGCACGGGCCCTCAGCATCCTGGCTCGCAGCCCCTCCCGGGTCCCGTGCACCGCCTCGTCGGCGAGGATCTCGTCCAGGCGCGCAGCGGCCTCCTTGGCGTCGCCCAGCTCGAGGGAGAGCTCGGCGAAGTCCACGTCGACGCGCAGCGCCTCGGCCTCCGGTCCGGGCGACCCGGTCAGCACGTCGTCGACCGTCTGCCCCAGACGTCCGACCAGCGCCGTGAGCACGCGTGGCTCGGGACGGCGGGTGCCGCTCTCGATCCGGGAGACATAGCTGACGGTGACGTCGTCCCCGCCCAGCTCCTTCTGGGTGAGCCCCGCGGCGATGCGCGCCGCCCTGACCCGCGCTCCGAGCACAGCGGGGTCGATGTTCCTGAGCTGGTCAACCTGGCGCGCATCCATGTTGACCATTGTGACCCTCGCGCAAGGGACGAAGTGGGCGTTTTGCCCAGAAACGCACAAAGTGGCACATCCCGCCGAAGCGCGGGCGAGGCGCCGGGCCCCGCGACCTGGGCCTCGGGGGTCAGCCGCGGCGCGGGCTCGGGTCAACGCCCGGCATGCGCCAGCGCGACAGGGGTACGCCCCGATGCATCACGTCGAAGGGTGGTCCGAGATACGTGTGGTGGTCACGGGGGCAACGGGCAACGTCGGTAGCGCGGTACTGGAGGCCCTGGCCGCGGACGAGAGCGTCTCGGAGGTTGTCGGCCTCGCCCGCCGGGTCCCGACCTCCGCGGATCCGAAAGTCACCGACAGCGCGGCGGACGTGGCCCGCGACGACGTGACCGAGCATCTGGCGGATGCCGATGCGGTAATCCACCTTGCCTGGATGTTCCAGCCCACGCACCGACCCGAGGTCACGTGGCAGGCAAACGTGCTCGGCAGCGCCCGCGTCTTCGAGGCTGCGACGACCTCGGACGTCTCGACGCTGGTCTACGCGTCCTCCGTCGGGGCCTACTCTCCGGCCCCCGGTTCGATGGTCGACGAGTCCTGGTCGACGCACAGCCTCCCCACCGCGGCGTACGGGCGCGAGAAGGCGTACGTCGAGCGCCTGCTGGACGTCGTCGAGGCAAGGCATCCCGACATGCGGGTGGCGAGGCTGCGCCCGGCCTTCATCTTCCAGCGCAGGGCCGCCACCGAGCAGCGAAGGATCTTCGCCGGACCGCTGATGCCCACCAGCCTGCTCCGCCGCGGGCGCCTCCCGGTGCTTCCCTGGCCGCGCGGGCTTGTGCTGCAGGCGGTGCACGCCCGGGATGTCGCCGAGGCCTACCGTCTCGCCGTGGTGACGGGCTCCGCACGAGGTGCCTTCAACGTCGCGGCCGACCCGGTGCTCGACGCCTCCGCCGTGGCCGGGCTCCTCGGGGCGAGGCCCGTCGATGTCCCCCGCGCCCTCGCTCGCGGCACCCTGTCCGCAGCATGGCATCTCCACGCCATTCCGGCCGAGCCGGCACTGCTGGAGCTCGTCGGCGCACTCCCGCTCCTCGACACCACGCGGATCCGTACGGAGCTCGGCTGGTCGCCGCAGCACACGGCGCAGGAGGCGATGCGGTCCGTGCTCGCCGGGATGGTCGAGCATGCCGGTGGGGGGACGCCCACCCTCGCCGGAGACTCCGCGGGCGGCCGGCTGGAGGAAGTGGCGACGGGGGTCGGCGAGCGATACTCCACCGACGAGCGGACGCGCGTTACGCGCCCGGCGAGGTAGGACGACCGGGGCGCTCACACGACCTCGGTCGATGTCGGAGCGTCCATGACGGGGCGAGAGGATGAGAGGCGTCCTCCCGCCCAGACCGGTCTACGGTGGCGTGATGCCCCTAGCCCGCAGGCGACGGTTCCTGGAAGTCCCCGGGCACCGGGCTGCGCGCTGGGGAGCGCTGGCACTGCTCGTGCGACCGGCCTATATCGCGACCGAGTTCGTCGTCGCGGCGGCAACAACGGGCGGGTACAGCTTCCTCTCCGATTCGGTCAGCCGACTCGGTGAGGTCGGTTGCTCGGCGGCGTACTGCTCGCCGCGTCACGAGCTGATGAACGGCTCATTCATCGGCTTCGGCGCGTTGCTGGTCGGCGGCGCGGTGCTGCTCTCGCGCCCTCTGGGACCATGGGTCACAGGGCTGCTCCTGGTCTCCGGGCTGAGCTCGGTCGCCACGGGTCTCGCGCCTCTCGACCAAGACGGCACCCTGCATGCGATCGCCGCGGCCCCCTTGTTCGTGGGACAGCCGGTCGCGCTGATCGTTCTCGGTGCGCGGTTGCGCAATGACCGGCCGCGACTGGCCAGGGCGCTCTTGGCTGCGGGAGTGGTAACCGGCACGGCGGCCGTGTCGTACGTGCTCTCCGGCGACGGCCCCGCATCCGGTGCACTCGAACGCCTTGCCCTGTGGCCGGTGCTGATCGGGCTGGCCGGGTTCGCCTGGACGCGACTCCCTTCCGATGGTCGTTCCGAACCCGGTCGTCTACGGGTGCGTGCGCACCCGGGTGCGCCGGACGACGCACGCGACCACACCGCGGAAGCGACCAGCGCACGCCATGCCCCTTCGCACCGCCCAGACCGTTCGGAGTAGCCCATTCTGCCGCCTGGGTCACCTCGCTTGAGTACGGGAACTGATGCCGGAAGGGCCGCGGGGGCTCAGGATGTGACCCATGACAGCGCGCTCCTCGCCTCGGCCCCCGGCGTGCCGCCCGCCGACCAGGACCCGGCAGCGTGCTCCCCGGTCGCCTGCGCAGTCAGTGCGGCGGCCACCTCGCTCCCGGTCCGCGTGGTCTTTCCGGCGCGCCGTGTCCGCGGCCAGGTCGCTCGGGTGGGGGCCACACGATGGTCCCCGATGACTCCCCGCCCGACGAGGTGTCGTCGCTACCCGTCTCGCCAGGGCCGTCTGAGTCATCGGCGCCGTTCCGACGGAGGCCTGACCGCAGCCGGCGTCACCCGGTCCGCACCTATGCCGCCGGTCTCTTGCTCGTGGTCGTGCTGGTCGCCGGACTGCATTTCGAGCAGTACACCGGCACTCCCGCTGCCGGCGAGGACTGCGCGATCAGGGCCGACCTCGCCACGGTCCCGTCCAGTTCCGTCGAAACCAACGGTCCCGCCGGTTCGCGAGCCCCGTCGACCGGCCAGCTCGGGAGGGTTGTCGAGGGCTACCCGCGCTGGCTGAGCCAGGTCCGGGGCACCGTCAACGACGCTTCGTGCCTCAATGCCACCCCCGTCTACGGGGTGGCGCGTCCGGTCGACGTCAGGGAGGTCCGCCGGGCATTGACGTTCGCGCGGACCCACGACCTGACCGTGGTCACCTCCGGCACCCGGCACGCCATGGGCGGGCAGAACGCCGTCGCGGGTGCGCTCGTGCTCGACATGCGCGACATGGCAACCGTGCGGATCGACCCCGTCCGCCAGACCGCGACCGTGGCCGCCGGCGCCATCTGGCGTGACGTGCTCACGGCCGCGCACTCCCACGGTCTGGCCGTGGCCGCGATGCCGAGCATCGACTCCCTCAGCGTCGGCGGGACCGTGTCGGTCAACGCGCACGGCGCCGACTTCCGGGTCGGCAGCCTCGCCTCGACAGTCCGCTCCCTGACCTTGGTCACCGCCGACGGCAGCGTCCACCTACTCTCCCGCACCCAGCAGCCCGCGCTGTTTCGAGCCGTGATCGGCGGCTACGGCCTGCTCGGGGTCATCGTCGACGTCGAGCTCGATCTGGTGCCCAACCAGATGTACGAGCTCCGGCAGACCAGCGTCGCCACCGGCGAGCTGCCCGGCTACCTCCGCCAGCACGTCTTCACCGACCCCGGCGCACGGTTGGCCTACGCCCACCTGTCCACCTCGCCGGGATCCCTGCTCGACCAGGCGATCGTCTACACCCACCACGAAGTCCCGAACTACACCGAGCCGATGCCGCCGCTGCGGTCCGAACAGGACTCCCGCTTCGGGCGGTTGATACTCAACCTCGCCCGGCACGGCGGCCTGGCGCAGCGGACCAAGTGGACGCTGCAGCGCAACCTCCTCCCCCACGTCCGGCCATGCCACGAGCCGCGCAACGAGGCGCTGCGCGCCGCCGAGTCGTGCCTGGTCTCGCGGAACCAGGCGATGCACAACGACCTGGGCCTGCTCCGCAACAACATGACCCGCTACACCGACGTGCTGCAGGAGTACTTCCTGCCCCCCGAGCAGCTTCCGTCGTTCCTCGCCACCGCCCGCACCAGCCTGCGCCGTCACGACGCCCAGCTGCTCAACGCCTCGGTCCGCGTGGTGCACGACAGCGATGTCCTGCTCGACTACGCCCGCGGCGACCGGCTCTCCGTGGTGCTCTACCTGAGCCAGCAGATCAGCGCCGACGCCAACGCGGACATGGCGGCTCTCAACCGCGAGCTGCTGGACGCCGCCCTCGAGCGGGGCGGCACCTTCTACCTCCCCTACCAGCAGCACTACACGCACGAGCAGGTGATGCGTGCCTACCCCATGCTCGATGAGTTCTTCGCTCTCAAGAAGCGTTACGACCCCGAAGGTCGATTCCGCAACAGCATCTACGACCGGTTCGCCTGATTCCGACCGGGGCAGCCACCCACGCGCAAGGGTGCAACTTCGGTCCGGGGTTGCCACCTGAGTCGGGACATGGCCCGGGTTCCGTGGTCACCTGACCAGAAGCGCAGGTCAGAGCCTGGATGTGGAGCCGCCTGTCGGAATCGACCGACGACCAGGATGATCAGGCCTCCCACCATGGCACCGGTCACGCTTCCCAGGCCGCGAGGACGACGATGACGAACGCGAGAATGGTGAATTCTCCGACGCTGGGATGAGCTGAGGAACGGGGCGAGGAGGCCGCCGGCCACCCCGACACAGGCCGCACCGAGCAAGGTGAGCGCATAGACACGGCCGACGTTGACACCGACCAGAGCGGCTCCTGACTGTTGGCGGCGACCGCGCGGATCGACATGCCGAACGCCGTCTTCTTCAGCGCGAGGGTCAGCACTACCGAGACCAGGGCAGACTACCGAAGGCGATCAGGCGTTCGTAAGAGGCGATGGCGCCGAAGATCCTCAGAGAGCCTCGACCGAGCTGGGCACCGTCAGCGGCCGCCGCGAAGACCATCAAGAGCAGGTTCGTGAGCAGGAGCGAGAGCCAAGCGTGACCAGCAACTGACCCTCATGGCTGCCGACATCACCATGTTGTTGAGCAGCCAGCGTTGGACGAGGTAGCCGAAGCCAGCATGAGCGTCGCGGCCACCAGCGTCGACACGTAGACCGGAAGCCGATGCTCGTGGTCAGCCAGTAGACGATGAACATGGCCAAGCTGAGCATCGCCCGTGCGCGAAGTTCACAATGCCAACACCCCGAAGATCAGGGTGAGGCCGACCGACACCAAGGCGTAGACGCCCGAGCAGCAGGCCGTGATCACGGACTGGGTGACAGCCGGGGTCACGGTCACCGACGGTGTAGGTCAGCAGGAGACCGCCTACCACCGCGGCGCCGACGAGGAGGGGAAGGCGCTGCTTCGCCAGCCAGGCACCACGCCTTCAGGTCCGGCGCGTCCGACGCTGACCGGGTGTGCTCCGGCATGCTCGATCAGGCTCCTGTCAGCGGCTCGGGTAGGCCAGATTGGCAGTCTTGAACTCGTCGGGGAATACCTGCTGGATCTGACCGTCGATGACCTGCGTGACGATCACCGTGGCGTTCTCGTTCTGGCCGGTCTCATCGAAGGTGATCGGCCTTCGAATGCCAGCAGGGAGTCCTCGACCTGGAGCTCGGCGATCGCGTCACGGATCGCGGTCGGGTCGGTACTGCATGCCTCCTCCAGCGCCGCCTCGATGACCTCGACAGCCTGGTAGGTCAGCACGGCCGCGGTCTCCATCGGCTGCTTGTACTGCTTCTCGTAACGCTCGCGGACATCCGTCACCCGCTCGTCGTTCATGTCGTAGTGGTAGTTGGCGCTGAGCACACCTCCCCGGCCTTGCCGGCGTCGTTGGGGAACGGGCTGTTGTCGAATGCGCCGTTGGCGATGCCGTAGAGGCCTGGATGTCGGGGTCCAGCTGCTGCACGGCCTGGGCGACAAGCAGACTGTCGGGGTAGTAGCCGGTCGCCAGGATGACGTCCGGGTCGTCGGCGGCGGCCTGCCGCACGATGGTGGTGGCGTCGCTGAAGTTCGACGGGAGTAGGTGACCTCCTTGACGTCGATGCCGTTCTCCTCCGCGAGGGCGGCGAACGCGTCGTACACGCTCTGACCGAAGGCGCCTCGACGTGGATGTAGGACACCCTGTCGATGGACTCCTCGTTCTGCTCCGCCATCGCCAGGAGCGCCTCGCCGCCGTCGATGCCCATGTTTGTGGCGTTCGGCTGGATACGGAAGGTGTTCTTGTAGCCCTGCTCGAGGATCGCGTCGTCGACGGCCACGTCGATGACCAGCGGCACGCCGGCGCGCTCGGCGACTGAGGAGACGTTCTGGGTGACGTCGCTCTGGTAGGTGCCGACCAGAGCCACCGCGCCTCGTCGATCAGGCGCTGGGCTTCGCTCTGACCGGTCGCGGCCACGCCTCGCTGTCGCCGGTCTCGAGGCGCAGCTCGGCTCCGTCGAGGCACTCGACGCCGCCGTCCTCGTTGAGTCGGCGACGCTGCTCGCTCTACACCTATTCATTAGGAGTAGAAGCCCTCGACCGTCCGGAAGTCAGACACAGAAACCGACTCTGACCTGCGGGAACGACGGTCTTCGTCGCGACCGCCCACCCGACGAGGACCGGCCAGAACCGAGCGGACCGGCGGTTTCACCTGAGTTTCACCTGAGCATTCCCCGGCGCCGGGACCGACCAGGCTCCCCGGTCGGTCCCGGCGGCCCATCGACCCAGTGGCTGGCCGGGGCTTCAAAGCGCGAAACGTGAAAACAACTAGCGTCCTTCCGCCCAATATGGGCTCGCGTGCGGTGCCCTCTCATGCCGAACTGACTGCGTCGGTCTTACCCTGGAATCGGTGACCAGGCCACTACATTGCGATCTGTGGAGCTTTCCTTCTGTCTCACCGACGAAGAATACGAGGCGTGGCGAGCCGTCCGGCTCGCCGTCGCGCCAGAGGAGCGCTGCCTCACCGTCGAGGAGATGCGTGCGCAGGACTCGGCGGACCGGCTGCTGATGCTCGCAGTCAAGGACGGCGACGTGGTGGGTTCCGGCATCGCGGATCGGTCCGATACCGCCGGGGCTGGGTTCGTCGCCCCGCGCGTCCTGTCGGGGCATCGTCGCATGGGTGTGGGGTCGGCGCTCCTACGCGCTCTGGCCGAGCACTGCAGCGGCCTGGGCCTGTCCACGGTCGTGGCCGGTGTCGACGATGAGGGGTCCCTGGCCTTCGCCGAGCGTCACGGGTTTGTCGAGGTCGACCGCGAGGTCGAACAGGTACGCGCGGTGGGCGACGAACCGGCTCCGGCGGGTCTGCCGGCCGGCGTCGAGGTGGTCGAGGCGCGCCGAGGCTCCCACTTGTGGGCCGCCTGTTTCGAGACGTTCGGCAAAGAGGTGCTCGCCGACTTCGCGCTGTACTCGCCGCTGCAGATCAGCGCCGAGCAGTGGAACACGTCGTGGGGCGGCGACCCGATGTTCCTGGCCCTGCACGACGACGAAGTGATCGGCTGCGCTGGTCTCAACCGGGACACCGACCGGCCCGAACGCGCCGAAAACGCGCTTACCGCAGTCCGCCGGACCTGGCGCGGCCGGGGCATCGCCTCACATCTCAAGCGCCAAACCCTGCACTGGGCTGCTCTCAACGGACTCGAAGAGATCTACACGTGGACGCAGGCTGGCAACGCGCCGATGCGGCGCCTCAACGAAGACCTCGGCTACGTCACCACCCGGAACAGCATCACCGTCTCACGGACGCGTCCGCCCATCACCTGACGGCGACTGACTCATCGACCCTCCGGTGGGTGCGGCCCGCGAAGCGGACCCAAGGAATGCGAGCAAGCGTGCTGTCGTGGCTCATGGTGCACCCCTCTAGGAGTTCAAAGTCAACGGGCAGTGCTACACGATCAAGCGGGCAGTAGCAGACGACGTACAGGCCATCGCAGATCTCCTTGCCGATGACGTCCTTGGCGCTGCACGCGCTCGTCAGTTTTCGTTCGCCGGAGACATGCACGTCATACCGCCGCGCGCGAACCCTTGCTCATCCTGCCCCTCCGGCCGTCTCACTTGCGGCGCAGGAGCGTCGAGGCGAGCATGAAGAATGACCAGGCCGAACAGCAGGGGGCCAAGGCGTGGACTCCTCGTGGGCCTGCTGCTCGTGGGGACGGTGGTTGCGATGCTGTGGGGGCTGCAGCGTCAACTCATCTACTTCCCCGACCCCACACCGGTGCCCCCCGCCGCGGACATCATCGCCGGTGCCCGCGACGTCACGCTCCATACGGCCGACGGACTGGAACTGGGCGCCTGGTTCGTCCCGGCGGCCGGTCCGGCCGACATCGGGTTGGCGGTCCTGGTCGCGCCCGGCAACGCGGGCAACCGGACAAGCAGAGCCGAGTTCGCTGAGGAGCTGAGCCACCACGGCCTCGCCGTACTGCTCATGGACTACCGCGGCTATGGCGGCAACCCGGGCAACCCCAGCGAAGACGACCTCGCCCTCGACGCGGACGCCGCCGCGGAGGCCCTGAACGAGCTCGGCTACCCGGCACAAAGGACCCTCTACTTCGGCGAGTCCCTAGGCTCAGGCGTCGTCGCGGCTCTCCTGGCTCGGCACCCGCCGGCGGCCATGGTGCTCCGCTCGCCCTTCACCGACCTTGCCGACGTGGGAGCACACCACTACCCCTGGCTACCGGTGCGCGCCTTGCTGCGTGACCGGTTTCCTGTCGTGGAGCACCTCGTCACCAGCGATGTGCCGGTGACCGTCATCTACGGCGACCGCGACTCGGTGGTTCCCTCAACGCTCAGCGCCCAGGTCGCTGACTGTGTCCCGACCCTGGCGGAGCGGGTGGTGCTTGCGGACGCCGACCACAACGACCCGGTCATGTTCGGGTCCCGGGTGGCCGCGGCGGTTGCACGGCTTGCGCAAACCGTGGCGTAAAGCGCCTGACTGCGACGTCCGCACGTGCGCGCCGTGGCAACTGAGACTGCGTCAATCCGCCGCGAGCAGGTGTGGTCCTCACGACGGCCGAGCTGGATCGGCCGTATCCTCCGGAAATGGAGCTTTCCGGCACTGAGTGGTCCTTACAGAGGTGCCTGACTAGGTCTTGGTTGAGCCGTGAGTTGGTTTCGCTCGGTGGCGAGGACTTCTTCCTTGCTGCTTGGGAAGTGATGACGGATTACCGAGTCAATGACTCGCGGCGCCAATGGAACCTCCCATCGATCGATTTCGTGTTCCTAGATCGTCAAGGTCGAATGGCTCTCGTCGAGCTCAAGCGTGAGATCCGGACACCACGGGATGGCTGGAGCGCGGTATGCCAGGTGACGCATCGGGCACACGTTCTCGCCGATGGATTCACGCCGTCACAGCTGGAAAGCGTCTACGTTGACTGCCGTTCGGGGCTTGACGGCCGGGCTCCGACCACACGCGAGGTCACGCCGCTGTTGCTCGCGCACGCACGCGCGTTCGACCAACCGCGACTCAAGGGTTTGCCAGGGCTTCCGATCAGGCGATTCGTGATGGCGGCGAAGACTGCGCCGTCGTTTGTCGACATCTTGGCAGTGGTGAACGCTGGTTCGCGCGAACAGGTCGTATCCGCACTAAGTCGGTACAAGCCCACTGGCGAGATCAAGCGCTACCTTGCGCTGCCCGACAACGCCGGAGAAGTTGTCGGTACACCTGTTCGGGCGCTCACGATCGATGAGGTCGATTGCCTCGGCAACAACAACCCCTGAGGTTCGCACGTGCGCTTATCCGCCGCGAGAGAAGCTGTGTCTATCCGCCGCGAGCCGGGCGACTGTGTCTGTCGGACTGCTGGCCAGTGGCCGATGATCCCCAACTTGACCCGACGCGCCGCATTCTGGCACCTCCAATCCCTGCATGTCGGTAGCCTGCGCTGCATGAAATCTCGGTTCGCGCTCGTGGTCGTGCTCATGTGCTTGCTCGCATCATGCGGCGGAAGTTCCGATAAGAAGGAACAAGCCGCTGGCAGTGACGGCGGCGCGAGAAACGCCGACTCAGGCAGTGTGGGCGGAGATCCGACGGCAACGATCGTCGACTCGGGGTTTGCTCAGGGTCAGTACACGACGCAGGCGATGGTTGTCGTAACCACGGACAGTGAGGCAGCTATCGGCGAGTTCGTGACCGTATCCGTCAACTTCTTGGACGAGGCTGGTCAGATCCTGGCCACGGCCGAACAGGTGGAGTCCTTCAAGTGGGTGGGACAGGAGATCGCAATGCCGGTGACACCCACCGACCTGGGCAAGGGTGCCAAGGTCACGAGCATCGATCCATCCGTGTCGCTGAGTGACTACGGGACAACCGAAGAGTCCAAGGCACCGCTACCTGTTCTGGAGTCGACCGAGGTCCGGCGCGCTGAATTCGGCGGATTCGTTGCCTCCTTCGCTCTAACGAACGAGACAAGTGAGGATCTCAAGTCCCCCCGCGTCGGGGTCGTTTGCTATAACGCGGGCGGAAAAATCATCGGCGGTACTTCCACCTATCCGGATTTGGTCCCCTCGGGTAAGACCATCCGAATCGACGCCGAGCCCACGGTTTCGGGCAAGCCTGAGAACTGCAAGGCCTTCGTGAGCTACGACGTCTGACCAACAGTTTGCTCGCGCGGCCAGCAACGGCCCGTCGCGTTCATGCGGCAAGTCCCTCCCGACCGCGTCCTTCCGCCGCGACAGCGGCTGTCCCATTCCGCCGCAAGAAGGGCGGCCCGACCTCAAAGTCATGTCAACGATCGAGCGCTGCGTGGAACCGCATGGACATGCGGGCGGCGTCTGGTCATTGCTCGTCAGACGACAGACACCAACGCAGCCGTCCCGTTCGGTCCGTGTGCGCGTGCTCGCCAAAACCTTGTTCGCGGGGGCCAACGGGATGACACTCGTTCCAGAGCCGAAGGAAGATTGCCATGGGAACTCTCTCGAGGTCCGAACGGCTCCGCAAGGTTCTCTGCGGGGCGTGCCTGATCGCCGCGCCCGCCCTGTTGTTCGTCGGCGGCATTCTGCATCCGCCGGAGACCACGGACCCGGTGCGCCAGTACCAAATCATCTCGAGCAGCGCGGACCGGTGGGAACTCTCCCACTGGTTCATCATGGTGTCGATGCTGCTGATGGTCAGTGCGGTGCTCGGCCTGGCTCACCAACTGCACGAGCAGCGTCCAGCCGAGGGCATCCTCGGTGGCGCCGTCGCTCTGGCCGGTACCATGGCGCTGTTCGCCGTCGCCGCGGCAGAGACGATCGTCGTCACTGAACTCGGACGCTCGCGCGTGGCCGGAGCCGCAGTGCTGTACGAGCGCATCTTCGAGTTCGGCTCGACCCGCTGGACGGTGCTGCTGGTGGCGGTGCTCCTGCTCCCCGGCGGGCTGATGGCGATGAGCTACGGCCTGTATCGCGCGCGACTGGCTCCGATGTGGACAACCGGCGCGCTCGGTCTCGGTGCGCTGCTGTTCGCGGCGTCCTTGCCGACAGGCTCTGCGGTGGTGTTCGCGGTCGCACTGGCGGCCATGGTCGTCGGGATGGCTCCGATCGGCTGGAAGGTGCTCAGCGAGACCGACGACCAGTGGGAGCACCCACCGCGGCTGAGCACCAGCCCCGCGACCTGACCGGGCCGGGAGCGCCCATCGACCCTGACCCGCCGGAACGGCGGAAGAACACCGCCATGGTGGTGCGTGCTCGGTGAATGTCATGGCGCGGTGCGGCCGCAAGCGGCGCTGATTACCCTGGGCAACTGCCGCGATGCGCACAACCGAAGACCCCGCGTCATTTCGCCGCCTTCTGGCGTATTCCCGGGGCCTTACCCGAGCAGCGCCTACCGCTTGCCGGGCGGGACGATCTCGGTCTTGTTCTTGGCGTCGGCCTTCGCGTGCTTCTCCGCCCGCTTCTCCTTGAGGGACTTGCCGTCCTTCTTGGTCATGTGCTGGCGGGGTGACTTGTCGGCCATGGTGGCTCCCTGGTTGTGGCGCCGGAGTCGGCTCCACTGCTGACCGTACCCCGGTCACGTTCCCGTCGCCGGGTAGTCCTCCTGACCGGCCGCGTGGGCCGCGTCCTTCCGCCACCTCAGGCCGTCTCTCGTTCCCGATCGACCGAGACTACGTAGGCGTCGTGATCGGACAGTCGCTGTCCGTCAACGGTCGCTTCGAGGCGGTGAGCGCCGGTAACATCCCAGCTGATCGGAACCGCGATGTGGTCGATGGACCGGTGGCCTCGCGCCGCGCTGGCCAAAGTGCGGGTGGGCACCGAAAGTTGTGAGGCCTCGACGAGTTCGAGGATGCCCTTGCGGCCGCCCGTGCTGCCGACGTAATCGCGGCCCTCAAGCGCCTGGTTCCAGTCACCGCCCCAAATGGTTGTCTCGTCGATGTGCTCACTCAGCGAAGACAAGGTGGCGCTCATCTTCTCGGCCAGAGTGGATCCGTCCCAGGACGCGCCACAGGCGCGCCATGGCAAGACCGAGCTGAGCAAGCGGAGGCCGTCACCGTGCGCCATCGCGGTTGCACGGTGCGGGTCCGGTAGGGGGATGACATCAAGAAAGCTGAAGATGCCAGCCCAGGCCTTCCCCTGCCCCATGGCCTGCGCGGTCCTGTGCTGCCGCCATGCCGGGGATCGAAGCCTCGCTCGGCACCTCTGTCAAAAGCCACACGTCGCACTCTTGGCCCTCAACGAGAGCGAGGTGACGAGAGGACCACTTGCCCTCGAGGTTCCACGTCCCGATCCGCACGGGGAAGATCCTGTCAGGTCTCGTCCCGTCGCACTTCCAAAACCAAGTCGCGACGAGCAGAGGACGTCATACCGCCGCGAGCGCCTTGCGAATCAAGCGCCCGATTGTCGGCGCCGTCGGTCCCTCCATGCTCGACGTGCCGCCAGTTCATCGGCGCTCATGCGCCCAGACACCCTGGTCTCGGCACCAGGCGGGAAGTACGCCCTCCGTCGGCGCTCAAGCGATACGACGTACCACCAAGGCGGACGCAGGTTTGACTTTCGATGGTTGTGGGTGCGGCACAAAGCTTGACCGTTGCCGACCACCGTGAGCCCTCCCCGCGACCAGGGATACACGTGGTCGGCCTCGCTCGCGGGTTCACGGCAACGCCCCCACGCGAGAAGGAGTGGACCTTCGCATCGACCAGCTGCTCGGCACATGACCGCTTGCCTCGCCGCGAACTTGTATCGGCGCCATGGGTCCCGGCGCTGCCACAGCCGAGGACCGCGCCCCGGCAACGGTGAAGTGAGCAGCGCAAGAATCGAGCCGAGCAGGACGAGAAGCGGAAGGTGGGAAGGCAGCCCGTCCAGGAGCGAGACCAGAACCGAGTGCATCCCACAGGAAGTGTGTCGTGAGCAACCGGATGTCCGCAGTGGATCTATCCAGAAGATCGTGGAGCCCATGGGCCCAACATCGGCGCCACGACGCGCGTCGCTTCGCCGCAGCGGACGCACTCATCGACCGCGATCCGGCGCAACTGTCAGGCGGGGTGTCGAACCGCGTGGCGGACGTAGACCACGCCGTTGTCGAACCGTCGATGGTCCAGCAGCTCGAGGTCGAGGCGAACGCCTTGGGGCAGCGCCGGCTTGCCGCCGCCCACGAGCACCGGGCACAGGAGCAGCACGCACTCGTCGACCAGCCCGTGCCGGAACGCCTCGGCCCCGATGGTCGCGCCGCCGATGCTTAGGTCCGAGCTGGACGCCTCCTTGAGCCGCCGTACCACGTCGGGGTCGAACTGCCGCTCGATTCTCGTCCGCGCGGTCGACACCGCTTCGAGCGTCGTGGAGTAGACAATCTTGTCGGCGTGGCGCCAGATCCCCGCGTACTCGCGGACGACAGCCGGTTCAGTCGTCAACCAGTCGTCGTTCTCCCAGATGCACATCGTCTCGTACATGCGGCGGCCGTAGAGCGACGTGCCGATGTGCCGCTCGTGCTCGTTCCAGAACGCGTGCACCTCGTCGTCGGGCACCGACCAGTCGAAGGAGCCGGTCTCGTCCTCGAGGTAGCCGTCGAGCGAGGTGTTGGCTGCGTAGATCAACTTGCCCAACGGGTGCCTCCGACCGGACGGGGAACTACAGGTTTGCAGCGTCACAGCGGCACCGGCAAGAGCATCGACGGTTGCACGGGAGCACTCAGATCCGCAGCACCCGACTTCTTGGTAGCGGAGTCAGCGAGCTGACCGCTTTCGGCAAGCTCGTGCTGATGCACGCCTGGAGCGCACCTGGTTCTTCTTCAGCACCAGGAGGTTTCGCCTGAGTTTCACCTGAGTTGGGACGTGACGCGGCTGCCGTCATTGCTGCGATGACGAGAAAGCGCAGGTCAGAGCCTGGAGGTGGAGCCGCCTGTCGGAATCGAACCGACGACCTATTCATTACGAGTGAATCGCTCTACCGACTGAGCTAAGGCGGCACGCTGCCCGGACGTCCGGAGACGCGTCCGGGTCCGGGCAACGACCGCGAGTATACGGTTCCGTTCCGCCGGCATGAAATCCGGCCGGGACCGCTGTCAGGCGGCGAGAGCGGCGGCGGTGCGGGTCGACGCGGCCTTGCCGGTGACCCAGGTCTGCTCCGCGCCGCACCAGCAGGTGTGGGTGACGACGATGCCGTCCGCGGTGTTGACCAGGGACGTCACCTGGCCGGGGAAGATGAGCTGACGCTTGTCGCACGCGGTGCACTTGTGGTCGAACATGGGTGACCTCCCTCGGGACTGCTTGGACTTGTACACCACTATGGTCGACTCTCTGCTGTCATAGGGGTAGCCTCTCTTTCCTTGAGAACTCATAGGAGAGCCCTATGCTTTCGCTGCACCAGCTCCGCTGCTTCCTGGTCACCTACGAGCAGGGGTCGCTGACCGCCGCCGCCGAGCAGCTCGGCTATGCGCAGCCGTCGGTCTCCGAGCAGATCCGCGCCCTGGAGAAGTCGCGTCGGCGCCGAGCTGTTCCGCCGGGTGGGCCGCGGCGTCGTCCCCGACCACGGTCGCCGACTCGCTGCGGCCGCACGCGGAGCGCACCCTGGCCGCCGCCGAGGAGGCCCGGCGCGCGGTGGCGAGCGTGACCGCGCTGGAGACCGGGACCATCCGGTTCGGCATGTTCGGCACCGCGCGCCTGTACGCCGGGGCCGGGCTGGTCGCCGACGTGCTCGCCCGGCACCCCGGCGTCCGGGTCGAGCTCATCGGCCAGAACTCCACCGACGTCCAGGAGGACCTGCGGCGCGGACGCATCGAGGCGGCGATGATCGCGGTCCCGACCGTGGGCAGCGAGGGCATGCAGGTCACGCCGGTGGCACGCGACGAGCTCGTCTACATCAGCACCGACCCGGAGAGGCTGGCCGCGCCGGTCACCGCGCACCGCCTGGCCCGGGCGTCCCTGGTGATGCCCGAGACGACCTGGCGGGCGACCGACTCGACCCGGCTCGTGCTCCGCCAGATGCTGCACGAGACCGGGCGCAACCCGAAGACCCGGATCGAGGTGGAGGACGTCGAGACGGCCGTCGAGCTGGTCGGCATGGGCCTGGCGGACTCGGTCATCCCGCGCGGCGCCGCGGAGCAGCTGCTCCACCGGCTCGCCCCGGAGGCCGGGTGGGTGCCGCTGCGGCCGCGACAGTTCGACACCCTCGCCATCGTGCACCGCGCCAACGCGATCCTGTCGCCGGCCGCCCGGCTGATGATCGACCTGGCCACCCGGCGCATCCAGGCGCTGACCGAGCCGGTGCACCCGCGGTAGCCGGCGACCGGCCCGGGGCGACGGTCAGCAGTCCACGGTGCCGTCAGGCACCGTGCCGGAGACGAGGTAGGACTCCACCGCCGAGTCCACGCACTCGTTGCCGGCGAGGTAGCCGGTGTGGCCGTCGCCGTCGCGCCGGACCAGCACGCCGGACTCGAGCTGGTCGGCGAGCGCCTCGGCCCACTCCAGCGGCGTCGCGGGGTCGCGCGTGGTGCCGACCACCAGGATCGGCGCGGCACCCTCGGCGGCGATCTCCTCGGGCACCCGGCCGGTGCGGACCGGCCACTGGGCGCACCCGGAGAGCCCGTAGGCGAAGATCCGCCCGAACGTCGGCGACGCCTCCAGGAAGCGGGGGAGGTACTGCTCCACCTCCGAGCTCGGGATCGAGTCGTCGTGGTCGAGGCAGTTCACGGCGTACAGCGCCTCGAGCGAGTTGTTCAGGAAGCCGTCGCTGCCCCTCGACACGTAGGCGTCGGACAGCGAGAGCAGCGGTGCGCCGTCGCCGCCGAACGCGGACCGCAAGGCGGTGTCCAGGATGTCCCAGTAGTCCTCGTTGTAGAGGGGCGCCCAGACGCCGAGCACCGCGTTGCCGACGGCGAGCTCGCGCCCGTCCGCGGGAAGCGGCCGCCGCTCCACCTCGTCGAGCAGCTGCCGGATCCGCCGGGTGCCCACGTCGACCGAACCCCCGAGGAAGCAGCCGCCGCGGTCGACGCAGTTGCGGACGTAGGCGCGCAGCGCGGTCTCGAACCCCTCGGCCTGCACCAGGTTCAGCTCCAGCGTGCTCAACGAGGGGTCCAGCGCACCGTCGAGGACCATCCGGCCAACCCGGTCGGGGAACAGGTCGGCGTAGGTGGCGCCGAGGAAGGTGCCGTACGACGCACCGAAATAGCTGAGCTCGGCGTCGCCGAGCGCGGCTCGCAGCACGTCGATGTCGCGGGCGGCCTCGGCGGTGGACATGTGCTCGGCCAGCGCGCCGCTGCGCTCCAGGCATCCCTGCCCCAGCCGCCGGACCAGCCGGTCGGACCGGGCGACCTCGGCGGCCGTGTCGGGATCGGGGTCGGCGGCGACCAGCACGTCCAGCTGCGCGTCGGGGAGGCAGTCGAGCGGCGTCGACCGGCCGACCCCCCGTGGGTCGAAGCCGACGACGTCGAAGGCCCGCAGCAGCTCGGGGCCGAAGTACGCCGCGGCGTTGGACGCGTAGTCGACGCCGGAGCCGCCCGGCCCACCCGGGTTGACCACGAGCGAGCCGACCCGCCGGTCCCGGTCACGGGCCCGGACCCGCAGCACCTCGAGGGTGATCGTCTCGCCGTCGGGGTCGGCGTAGTCGAGCGGCACCTCCAGCTGGGCGCAGTCCTGGCCGGCGCACCGCTCCCAGTCGAGCTCCTGCTCGTAGTAGCGGGTCAGGTCCGGCGCCGCCTCCTCCTCCGGGTCGGCGGACTCCACCGGGCTCGGGGAGAGGGACGCCTCGGGGAGCTCGGGCTCGTCGGAGGTGAACGCGTCGCACCCGGCCAGCACGGCGGTAGCCGACAGCAGGAGGGCGGCGGCGAGCGCGCGGCGGGGTGCGGGAGGGGCCACGCGGGACACTCTACGGTCGCGCGGTGCCGCCGGACCGCGCCGTCCCGGGGCGGTCAGCGGATCCGCAACGAGACCATCATCGACTCGAGGGCCATCAGCGGGGTCGCGTTGAACTCGGTCATGTTCTCCCGCGCCAGGAAGATCGCGTCGATGCGGCGGAGGTTCTCCTCGGGGGTCGACCTGCGCACCAGGTCGTCGACATCGCCGCGGACCTCCTCGTTGACCAGCGCCCCGGGCGCGCCGGACTGCACCGCGATCGCGTCGCGGTAGACCGACATGATGTCCATCAGGCTGCGGTCGATGACGTCCATCTCCCGACGCTTCTGGCGCTGCTTCTGGCTGTGGGTGAGCTCGCGCAGCGCGGCCTTGTAGGACCGCGACTGCCTGGCCTTGCGGTCGTCGCCGTAGGTCGCGTCGAGCTCGGACATCTCGCGCGCGTTGGTGCTGTCGGTGATCGCCTCGGTCTCGTCGCGGGCGATCTCCACGAGGTTGGCCGCGGCGTTCATGCAGGCTCCCAGCGAGGTCAGCCGCCCGGGGATGGCCACCACCTCGCGGCGCCGGTTGCGGGTCGCCTCGTCACGGGCGAGGGCCCGGGCCCGGCCGATGTGTCCCTGGCTGGCCCGCGCGGCGAACGCCGCGACCGGCTCGGCCACCCCGTCCTCCTCCATCAGGAACCGGGCCACCTCCGTGGCCGTGGGCGTGGACAGCGCGATGGTGCGCGACCGCGAGCGGATCGTGGGCAGCACGTCCTCGAGGGTGGGGGCGCACAGCAGCCACACCGTCTTGGGAGTCGGCTCCTCGATCGCCTTGAGCAGGGTGTTGCCGGTGCGCTCACCGAGCCGGTCGGCGTCCTCGACGACCATGATCTGCCAGCGCCTCTCGGCCGGGGCGAGCGCCGAGCGGTGCACGAGGTCGCGCATGTCGTCGATGTAGAGCACCGACGTCTCGGACCGGGTGACGCTCACGTCGGGGTGGGTGCCGGCCAGCGACGTCAGGCACGCGTGGCACCGGCCGCAGCCGCCCTCGAGGCACTGCAGTGCGGCCGCGAACGCGAGCGCAGCGTTGGAGCGGCCGGACCCCGGGGGACCGGTGAAGAGCCAGGCGTGGGTCATGCCCTGCCCGGCCGCGGCGCGGGACAGCACCTCGACCACGTGCCGCTGACCCACCAGCGCGTCCCACACGGCGCCCGGGCGTACGGCGGCGGGGCCGGGGGTGCCGACCTGGCCGCTCACGACTGGTTGCCCCCCTCGACCAGGGTCGGGGAGTCGTCCACCGACTCGTCCGCGGGCGTCGTGCGCGCAGCGGCGTCCAGCAGCGGCTCGACCCGGGCCCGGATCTCGGCGGCGATCGCCTCGATCGGTGCGCGGGCGTCGACGACGAGGTAGTGCTCGGGCTGTCCGGACGCGAGCTGCAGGAACATGTCGCGCACCCGCTCGTGGAACTCGACGGACTCGCCCTCGATGCGGTCGCGCTCCTCGAACCGGGTCAGCCCCTGGTCGGGCGGCAGGTCGAGCACCACGGTGAGGTTGGGTCGCAGGTCGCTGGTGGCCCAGCGCGCGATCCGCTCCACCTCACGGTCGACCAGGTCGCGCCCGGCGCCCTGGTAGGCCAGGGTGCTGTCGACGTAGCGGTCGGTGATCACGACGGCGCCGCGCTGCAGGGCGGGGGCCACGACGGAGTCGACGTGCTCGGCCTTGTCGGCCGCGTAGAGCAGGGCCTCGGTGCGGTGGGAGATGTCCCCCGTGGCCGGGTCGAGCACGATGCGGCGAAGCTTCTGCCCCACCTCGGTGTCCCCCGGCTCGTGGGTGAGCACGACGTCGTAGCCCTCCTCGCGGAGCCAGTCGTCGAGGAGCCGCGCCTGGGTCGACTTGCCGGCGCCCTCACCACCCTCGAGGGCGATGAAGCACCCGGTGGCGGAGAAGACGCCGAGCGTGCCGCTGAACGAGTGCCGCAGGTCGTTCACGAGGGGGATCCCCTTCCGGTCGTCCATCTGACGGTAGGCGGTGACGCCGACAGCGGTCATCAGCACCGCCGCGATGAGGAAGGTGATGGCCGCGCCGTTGTAGACCAGCAACGGCTCGCCGCGGGCGTCCTCGAGGGGGATGCGCGGGGTGCCGATGGTGCCGGCGATCAGGGGCGCGGCGGCGAGGACCAGGGCCAGCGAGAGCCTGATCATCGAGCCGACGAAGGCGAACGTGCGACCGCGCACCTCGTCGGGGACCTCGAGCCCGAGCAGGGTGTTGCCGGTGATCCAGGCGACCCCGGCGAAGAAGCCCAGCACCACCGTGACCGCCGTGACGATCTCCAGCTGCTGCACCAGGGCCAGCGGGAACAGCAGCAGCCCGGTGGTCGTCAGCGCGATGCCGAAGAGGCGGCGGCGGGACAGGCCGTGCAGCAGCCGCGGTCCCTTCCACATCCCGAGCCCCAGGCCGAGGAACACCGCGCCGAACAGGACGCCGTAGCCGGGGTCGCCGCCGCCGAGGTCGGCCACGAAGGTGCGCGCCAGCCCGATCACGACACCGCCGGCTGCGAAGGCACCGACGATGCCGATGACAAGGCCGCGGACGACCGGGGTGGTGCCGACGTACTTCCAGCCGTCCACGACGACCGTCCAGACCGTGGCCTCGGTGTCGTGGTCCGCGGGCCCGCGCGGGATGTGCTTCAGGGTCGCGATCACGATGCCGGAGACGATGAACGTCACGCCGTTGACATAGATGGCGAGGTCGATCGGGCCGCGGTCGAACCAGTCGAACAGGTTGCGGTAGAGCTTGTCCACGAGGGTCAGCCCGGTGAAGATCGCCGCCGCGGGCAGGGCCGAGCCGTACGTGGTGGCCAGGCTCAGCTGGTTGGCCGCCTCGAGCCGGTGCCGCGGCACCAGGTTGGGCACGGTCGCGTCCTTCGCCGGCCCCCAGACCAGGGAGACGGTCTCGACGAGCACGGTCACGACGAAGATCCACCACAGCTGCCCGACGAGCGGGATGGTGAGGAACAGCGCACCACGGATGTAGTCGCCCCAGATCAGCGTCAGCCGCCGGTCCAGCTTGTCGGCGATGTAGCCGGCGACCGGACCCATGACCAGGGCGGGCAGCACGCGCAGGAACAGCACGGTCGCGATCGCGTAGTTCTTGCCGGCGTAGGACTCGGCGCTGGCGTTGGCCATCGCGGTGAGCGCGAGCAGCCCCATCCAGTCCCCCAGGCTGGAGAGGCCGAGCCCGATCCACAGCCGGCGGAAGTCGGGGATCCGCAGGACCGCCACCAGCGAGTGCGTCGGGGCGTGCCTCAGGCTGTCGACCGCAGACGCCTGCTGGTGTTGGCTCACGGGGCCACCCTAGGTCCCGGGGTCGGTCAGGAGTCGGCCGCCTTGGCGGCCGCCTTCTGGTCGTCTTCTTCGCGGTCTTCTTCGCTGCGCTCTTCTTGGCCGTGGCCTTCTTGGCCGCCTTCTTCGCGGTCTTCTTCGCCGCCTTCTTCGCGGGGCCCTTGGCGCGGCGCTCGGCCAGCAGCTCGGCCGCCCGCTCGATGGTGATCGTCGCCTCGTCGTCGCCCTGGCGCAGGGTCGCGTTGTACTCGCCGTCGGTGACGTAGGGGCCGAACCGGCCGCTCTTGACCGTCACCTTCGCACCGGACTCGGGGTCCGTGCCGACCTCGCGCCCCGGGTCGGCGGCCGCGCGGCCGCGCTGCTTGGGCTCGGCGTAGATCTCCAGCGCCTCCTCGAGGGTCATCGTGAGCAGCTTCTCCTCGGAGTCGATCGACCGGGAGTCGGTGCCCTTCTTCAGGTAGGGACCGTAGCGACCGTTCTGGGCGGTGATCTCGTCGCCGGACTCGGGGTCGACGCCGACCACCCGCGGCAGCGTGAGCAGCTGCAGCGCGTCCTCGAGGGTGATGGTGTCCAGCGTCATCGACTTGAACAGCGACGAGGTGCGCGGCTTCTTGCCCTTCGGGCCGTCCTCGGGCAGCACCTCGGTGACGTAGGGGCCGTAGCGCCCGTTCTTCGCCACCACCGGAAGGCCGGTCTCCGGGTGCGCGCCGAGGTGGGTCTCCTCGCCGGCCGGGTTGGCCAGCAGCTCGCGGGCCTTCTCCAGGGTCAGCTCGTCGGGCGGCAGGTCCTCGGGCACGTTGGCGCGCACGGACTCGCCGTCGTCGGCGGTGGTCTCGATGTAGGGCCCGTAGCGGCCGACCCGCAGGTCGATGCCGTCGGCGATCGGGAACGTCGCCAGCTCACGGGCGTCGATGTCGCCGAGCTCGCAGACCAGCTTCTTGAGGCCGTCCACGTCGCCGTTGCCGAAGTAGAACGAGGCGAGCTCGGTGTTGCGGTCGCGGCGACCGGCGGCGATCTCGTCGAGCACGTCCTCCATCGAGGCGGTGAACTCGTAGGAGACCAGGCGGGAGAAGTGCTCCTCCAGCAGCCGGATCACCGAGAAGGCCAGCCAGGCCGGCACCAGCGCGGTGCCCTTCTTGTAGACGTAGCCGCGGTTGAGGATGGTGCCGATGATCGAGGCGTACGTCGACGGCCGGCCGATCTCGCGCTCCTCGAGCTCGCGGACCAGCGTCGCCTCGGTGTAGCGGGCCGGCGGCTTCGTCTCGTGGCCCGCCGCCCGGAGCGCGGCCGCCGACACCGGGTCGCCCTGGTCGAGGGCCGGCAGCCGGGTCTCGCGGTCGTCGGAGTCGCCCTCGTCGTCGCGGCCCTCGACGTACGCCTTGAGGAAGCCGTGGAAGGTGATCACCCGGCCCGAGGCGGAGAAGACCACGTCCTCGCCGGACGCGGCGGCGCCGCCGAGCCGGATCGTGACCGAACGGCCCTCGGCGTCGGTCATCTGCGAGGCGACGGTGCGCATCCAGATCAGCTCGTAGAGCCGGAACTCCTCCCCCGTGAGCCCGGTCTGCGCCGGGGTGCGGAAGTTCTCACCGGCCGGCCGGATCGCCTCGTGGGCCTCCTGGGCGTTCTTGACCTTCGAGGCGTAGGTGCGCGGCTGGTCCGGGACGTACTCGGCGCCGTACAGCTCGCGGGCCTGCTGGCGCGCCGCGGCGACCGCGGACTCCGAGAGCGTCGTGGAGTCGGTGCGCATGTAGGTGATGAAGCCGTTCTCGTAGAGCCGCTGCGCGATGGACATCGTCCGCGAGGCGCCGAACCCGAGCTTGCGGGAGGCCTCCTGCTGCAGCGTCGTGGTGCGGAACGGCGCGTAGGGCTTGCGCGTGTAGGGCTTGGCCTCGACCGAGCGGACCTCGAAGGTGGTCTCCGACAGCGCGGCGGACAGCGCCTCGGCGCGGGCCCGGTCGAGGTGGACGACGTTGGCGCCCTCCTTGAGCCGCCCCAGCGCGGTGAAGTCGGAGCCGCGGGCGACGCGCGCCCCGTCGACGGAGTGCAGCTTGGCCGGGAACATCCGCTCGTCGTGGCGGTCGCCGGCGTCGAAGGTGCCCTCGAGGTCCCAGTACGACGCGGTGCGGAACGCGATCCGCTCCCGCTCGCGGTCGACGACCAGCCGGGTCGCCACGGACTGGACCCGGCCGGCGGAGAGGCCGGACATGACCTTCTTCCACAGCACCGGGGAGACCTCGTAGCCGTAGAGCCGGTCGAGGATCCGCCGGGCCTCCTGGGCCTCGACGAGGTCCATGTCGATGTCGCGGGGCGACTCGACGGCGGCCTGGATCGCCTGCTTGGTGATCTCGTGGAAGACCATCCGGCGGACCGGCACCTTGGGCTTGAGCTCGTCGAGGAGGTGCCAGGCGATGGCCTCGCCCTCGCGGTCCTCGTCGGTGGCGAGGAAGAGCTCGGCGGCGTCCTTGAGCAGCCCCTTGAGCTTGGTCATGTGCGACTTCTTGTCGCGGGACACCACGTAGTAGGGGGTGAAGTCGTTGTCGACGTCCACGCCGAGCCGCGCCCACGGCTCGCCCTTGATCTTGGCCGGGACGTCGGCGGCGCTCTGCGGGAGGTCGCGGATGTGCCCGATGGAGGACTCCACGACGTAGTCGCCGCCGAGGTAGCCCGCGATCGTCTTCGCCTTGGCGGGCGACTCGACGATGACGAGCTTGCGCCCGGCCCCGTTGTTTCCTGCCACGTGTGTTCTGCTCCTCGGTATGAATGCGGCCCGGCGTTCCGCCAGGGCTCCGCGCCAGACACGGTAACGCGCTCTGTCAACGCGGCGTCCCCCCGCTCTCCCCGCGGACCGGACCACCGAGGGGCCTCAGCCGTCGCCGCGCACGTCGAGGAACCCGTCGGCGACGAGGCCCCGGATCTCCTGCGTGTAGGTGTCGCGCAGCTCGTCGCCCTCCCGGTCGAGCAGCGTCGCCAGCGCGTCCAGGATCTGACCGACGGTGAGATCACCGTCACAGGCGCCGACTAGTCCGGCCACGACCGTGTCGGCCCGGTGGGCGCGCCGCATCCCGCGCTGCTGGCGCAGCACGATGGTCTCGGGGTCGGCCGCGCCGGGCATCCCCGTCGTCTCCTGGCGCACGTCGTCGCGGGTGACCAGGCGGGCGCCGGCCAGGTCGGGGGGGCCGGCCAGCAGGTCGGTACGCCGTCCCCGGTCGGCCACCTCGGGGCCGAGCGGCTGCTCGACCTCGTAGGGCCACTCCTCCAGGTGCAGCACCGGCGTGCGGTCCACGCGCCGCAGGTTGACCCAGCCGAAGCCGACCGCCTCGATCCGCTGGTCGGCGAACCAGCCCAGCCAGCGGTCGTAGCGCGCGACGTACTCGGGGGTGCCGTGCAGGCCGGCGTCCTTGAGCCACAGCTCGACGTACTCCGCCGGGTCGACGACCTCGCGCTGCACCACCCAGGCATCCACACCGCGGCCCCGGACCCAGCCGCCGACCCGGTCCTGCCAGGGCTCTCCGTGGCGGTGCACCCAGTTGGCCAGCACCTGGGCCCGACCGCCGGGGGCGAGGTGGTCGACCGCCCCGGTCACGACCCGGCGGACCATCTCGTCGCCGGGCAGACCGGAGTCGCGGTAGACGAGCCGCTCCCCGTCCGCGGGAGACACCACGAACGGCGGGTTGGTGACCACCAGGTCGAACCGCTCGCCCGCGACCGGCTCGTAGAGGCTGCCCTCGCGCGCCTCGACGTCGACGCCGTTGAGCCGGGCGTTGAGACGGGTCATGGCGAGGGCTCGCGGGTTCACGTCCGTGGCGACCACGTGCCCGGCATGGTCGGCGAGGTGCAGCGCCTGCACCCCGCAGCCGGTGCCCAGGTCGAGCGCCCGACCGACCGGGTCGCGCACGGTGAGCTGGGCCAGCGAGGACGAGGCGCCGCTGATGCCGAGCACGTGGTCCGGACCGACCCGGTGCCCGGCCCCGTCCAGGCCGGGGGTGAGGTCGCTGACCACCCACCAGGAGCGACGGTCGTCGGCGTAGGGCCGCACGTCCATCCCGGCACGCACCTGCGCACCCGACCGCTCGAGCAGGCCGGCCGAGCACAACGGCCCGACCAGCCCCGGCAGCGCGGCGTCGGCGGCCGCCTCGGGCACCGGGGCCTGCAGCGGCCACAGCCGGGTGAGCGTGGCCAGCGGTGACCCGTCCCCGGTCGCCCGCAGGCCCGGGGTCGTCTCGTTGCGCGACAGCGCCCGGTGGGCCGTCGGCCCGAGGAGGTCGGCCACTCCGGCGTAGTCGTAACCGGCCGCCAGCAGCGCGTCACGCAGGCGGTCGACGTGCGCGGGGCTCAGCTGGGTCACGTCACGCGACTCTAGGCCGTGGCCCCCGACAGGCCGAGAGGCCACCTCCCGCCCGGCGTGGGGAGGAGGTGGCCTCTCGTCGGTGGGTCAGGCGGAGACGGCCGTCTCGGCGGGCTCCGCGTCCCCGATCGCGACCGGACGGCGCTTGGAGATGTACACCGCCACGGCGATGATCGCGGCGGCCACGAGCGCGATGGTGATCCGCAGGACGTCGTTCTCGCCCTCACCCACGCTCATCTGGACGACCGCGGCCGCGATGAGCAGCGACACCAGGTTCATCACCTTGAGCAGCGGGTTGATGGCGGGACCGGCGGTGTCCTTGAACGGGTCGCCGACCGTGTCGCCGATGACGGTGGCCTCGTGGGCCTCGGAGCCCTTGCCGCCGTGGTTGCCGTCCTCGACGAGCTTCTTCGCGTTGTCCCAGGCCCCACCCGAGTTGGCGAGGAAGATCGCCATCAGGGTGCCGGTGCCGATCGCCCCGGCCAGGTAGCCGGCCAGCGGCGCCACGCCCAGGCCGAAGCCCACCGCGATCGGCGCGAAGATCGCCAGCAGGCCCGGCGTGGCCAGCTCGCGCAGCGAGTCCCGCGTGCAGATGTCGACGACCTGGCCGTACTCGCGGGCGGCCGGTGCCCTCCATGATCCCGGGGATCTCCCGGAACTGGCGGCGCACCTCGAACACGACCGCACCCGCGGCCCGGCCGACGGCGTTGATCGCCAGGCCGGAGAAGAGGAACACGACGGCGGCACCGATCAGCAGACCCACCAGGACGTCGGCGGAGAAGACGTTCGCGGTGAAGGTCTCGCCGAGCTCGAACTCGATCGCCTGCGTGTAGGAGCCGAACAGCGCGGTCGCCGCCAGCACCGCGGTCGCGATCGCGATCCCCTTCGTGATCGCCTTGGTCGTGTTGCCGACCGCGTCGAGCTCGGTGAGGATCTGGGCGCCCTCGCCGTCGACGTCGCCCGACATCTCGGCGATGCCCTGGGCGTTGTCGGAGACGGGACCGAACGTGTCCATCGCCACGATGACGCCGACGGTGGTGAGCAGGCCGCAGCCGGCCAGCGCGACCGCGAACAGCGAGATCACGACGACGCCGGAGCCGAGCAGGAACGCGCGGTACACCGCGGCACCGATCACGAGGGCGGTGAACACGGCGGACTCGAAGCCGACCGAGAGGCCGGAGAGGATCACGGTGGCGGCACCGGTGAGCGACGTGGTGCCGACGTCCTTGACGGGACGGTGGTCGGTGCCGGTGTAGTAGCCGGTCAGCGACAGGATGATCGCCGCCAGCACGATACCGATGAGCACCGCCGCGCTGGCGATCAGTCGCGGGTCGCCGTCGTACGCCGGCCAGCGACTCGGAGACGCCGGACAGCTCGCTGAACGAGCCGGGCAGGTAGGCGTAGGCCGCGATCGTGCACAGGAGCGCCGAGACGCCGGCCGAGATGTAGAAGGCCCGGTTGATCGTGTTCAGGCCGTTCTCGCCGGGGCGGGGCTTGGTGATGAAGACACCGAGGATCGCGGTGAGCGCACCGATCGCCGGCACGATCAGCGGGAACACCAGGCCCTCGGCGCCGAACGCCGCCTTGCCCAGGATCAGGGCGGCGACCAGCGTGACGGCGTAGGACTCGAACAGGTCCGCGGCCATGCCGGCGCAGTCACCGACGTTGTCCCCGACGTTGTCGGCGATGGTCGCCGCGTTGCGCGGGTCGTCCTCGGGGATGTTGTTCTCGACCTTGCCGACGAGGTCGGCGCCGACGTCGGCGGCCTTGGTGAAGATGCCGCCGCCGACGCGCATGAACATCGCGAGCAGGGCGGCGCCGAAGCCGAAGCCCTCGAGGACGGTCGGGGCGTCGTTCTTGTAGAGCATCACCACGAGGGCGGCGCCCAGCAGTCCGAGGCCCACCGTCGCCATGCCGACGAAGCCACCGGTGCGGAACGCGATCCGCATGGCCGGGTCTCGGCCCTCGCTGCGGGCGGCCGCGGCCACGCGGACGTTGGCGCGCACCGCCAGCGACATGCCGAGGTAGCCGATCGCGGCCGAGAAGCCGGCCCCGACCAGGAAGAAGACCGACCGGCCGATGCGGACGCTCGCCCCTCCTCGGCCGGCAGCAGGAACAGCAGCACGAAGGCCGCCACGGCGAAGACCCCGAGGGTGCGGAACTGCCGGCCGAGGAAGGCGCTCGCGCCCTCCTGCACGGCCTGAGCGATGTTCTGCATGTTGGTCGTGCCCTCGCCGGCTGCAAGCACCTGCCTGCGGAACATCGCCCCGAGCACCAGCGCGATGACCGCGATGGCGAGGACGATGTAGACGAAGGTGATGTTGCCGCCGGACAGGTCCACGGTCGCAGCCTCGCCACCGATCTCGGCGGCAAAGATGTGCCCGGACATACGTCCTCCTCCGCATGGGCGCTCGGCCCAACGGACTTGTGCGCGCGCACCCGGAGGTCGGATTCCACCTGGACGCCGGCAGGACGTGACCTGCCTCACGCGCGTTGGTGAGCGGGAGTCTACTGACGTCCTCGCGGGATGGGACGGCAGGGTGTGTGGCGTCGGCCACATTCGCCCCCCGGGGGCGAGGGCCGAGCGCCGTCAGACGTTGGCCGCGACCGGCCAGGACATCGACAGGGTCGTGCGGGCACCGTCGTGCTCGACGGACAGGTCGTCGATCAGCCCGCGCAGCAGCGCCCACGGCTCGACACCGTCGACGTCACTGTTGGGCGAGTCGGCCACGGCGACCGGGCCCTCGGCGACCACGTCGACGCACAGCCGGTCGTCGATGGCGAGCCGGACGGTGACGGGACCGGCGTCGGAGACGTCCTCCCCCACCATCAGGGCGCACGCCTCGCCGACGGCGAGCCGGACCTCCTCGACGAACTCCTCGTCACCGGTGGCGCGGCGGGCCACCGCGGCGGCGATCAGCCGGACGGTGCGCACGAGGGCAGGGTCCCGAGCGATCGAGACCGAGATGCCGGTGGAGGGGCGTGCCACCCCGCGCCCCATCAACGCTCGGCGAGAGCGTCGGCCTGCGAGCCGTGGATGACGAACACCTTGGCGAGGCCGGTGATCCGGAAGATCTTCAGCAACCGCTCCTGGTTGCAGATCAGTCGCATCGAGCCGTCGTGCGCCCGCACCTTCTTCAGGCCGCCGACGAGGACGCCGAGGCCCGTCGAGTCGAGGAAGTCGACCTTCTCCATGTCGATCACCAGGTTGTACTCGCCGTTGCCGACCAGCTCGGTGATCTTGTCGCGCAGCTTGGGTGCGGTGTAGACGTCGATCTCGCCGCCCACCTCGATGATGGTGTGCCCATCCTCGTGGCGCGTCTCCAGTGAAAGATCCACGCGCTACTCCTCGAAAGTTGCCGTGCAAAACGGTCAAGCCCGACGTTCGGGCTCCCCGAGTGCATTCAATCATGCACCCCCGGGGCCCGACGGTCACTCTGCCAGATGCAGACAGGTCCGCGCAGTCCGCGGGTCGGTGCCGTTTGCGAGACTTTCGAGGTGCCGTCGGATGCCGCAGCCCAGCCCCGTGACGCGCTGCCCCGTGACCTGCTGCGGAGCCTGTCGGCGCGTCATGCGGACGACGAACGGCTGACCCATCTCGAGGAGCTGCCGGCCCGTCCCGGCGAGCGCGCCGACTGGCCCCGCTGGCTGGCGCCGCCGCTCGCCGACGCCTGGCAGCGACGTGGCATCAGCCGGCCGTGGACGCACCAGGTCCAGGCGGCCGAGGCCGCCCGCGCCGGACGGCACGTCGTGCTGTCCACGGGCACGGCGTCCGGCAAGTCGCTCGGCTACCTGATGCCGGCCCTGACGCGGATCATCGAGTCCCGCGACCGGCACGGGCGGCGGGGCGCGACGGCGCTCTACCTGTCCCCGACCAAGGCGCTGGCCCAGGACCAGCTCACCGCCGTGCTGTCACTGGGCGTGCCCGACCTCGCCGCCACGACCCACGACGGCGACTCCACCCGGGAGCAGCGGGAGTTCGCCCGGGACCACGGGGAGTACGTCCTCACCAACCCCGACATGCTGCACCGTTCGCTGCTCCCGGGCCATGCCCGCTGGTCGCGCTTCCTCGGCTCGCTCTCGCTTCGTCGTGGTCGACGAGTGCCACCACTACCGCGGTGTCTTCGGCGCCCACGTCGCGCAGGTGCTGCGCCGGCTGCGCCGGATCTGCGCGGCGCACGGATCGTCCCCCACGTTCGTGCTCGCCTCGGCCACCGTCGCCGAGCCGGAGGTGTCCGCGGCACGCCTCGTCGGCCTGCCCGTCGAGGCGGTCACGCACGACGGCTCGGCTCGGGGGCGGCGGTCGATCGCGCTGTGGGAGCCGCCCTTCACAGCCTGGACCGGCGAGCTGGGTGCCCCCGTGCGCAGGTCCGCCACCGCCGAGGTGGCCGACCTGATGACCGACCTCGTCGTGGACGGCGTGCGCACCCTGTCGTTCGTGCGGTCGCGGCGCGGGGCCGAGACGGTGGCGCTGACCACCCGGCGCCTCCTCGAGGAGGTGCGCCCGGGCCTCGGCGAGCGGGTCGCGGCGTACCGCGGGGGCTACCTGCCCGAGGACCGTCGTGCGCTGGAGTCGGACCTCCGCGCGGGGAGACTCCTCGGGGTCGCGGCGACCAACGCCCTCGAGCTCGGCATCGACGTCGCGGGCCTCGACGCGGTGCTCCTCGCCGGCTTCCCCGGCACCCGGGCGGCGTTCTGGCAGCAGGTGGGCCGGGCCGGGCGGGGGACGCAGGACGCGCTCGGGGTGCTCGTCGCGACCGACAACCCGCTCGACACCTACCTGGTGACGCATCCCCAGGCGTTGCTGGGCGCGCCGGTCGAGGCCAACGTCTTCGACCCCGACAACCCCTACGTCCTCGGCCCGCACCTGTGCGCCGCCGCCGAGGAGCTCCCGCTGACCGAGCGGGACTTCGCCCTCTTCGGCCCCGGCGCCGAGGCGGGCGTCGCGGCGCTCACCGACGCCGGGCTGCTGCGTCGCCGGGCCGCCGGCTGGTTCTGGACCGACCGTCGGCGGGCCAGCGACCTCGCCGACATCCGCTCCACGGGCGGGGCTCCGGTCCGCCTCGTCGAGGAGGCCACCGGCCGGCTGGTCGGCACCGTCGACCAGGGCGCGGCCCACGGGACGGCGCACGCCGGGGCGGTCTACCTGCACCAGGGCGAGACCTACGTGGTGAGCGAGCTGGATCTCGACGACGGGGTCGCTGTCGTCCGGCAGGCCGACCCGGACTACTTCACCTCGGCCCGCGAGATCACCGACATCGCGATCACCGGTGAGGTCCAGCGGCAGTCCTGGGGACCCGCGGACGTGGTCGTGGGGGACGTCCGGGTCAGCCACCAGGTCGTGTCCTACCTGCGCAAGCGGCTGGGCACCGGCGAGGTGCTCGACGAGCACGAGCTCGACCTCCCGGAGCGGGTGCTCCAGACCCGAGCGGTCTGGTGGACGCTGCCGGCCGAGGCGCTCGCCCAGGCCGGCCTCTCGGCGCGCGACCTCCCGGGAGCGGCGCACGCCGCCGAGCACGCCTCGATCGGCCTGCTCCCGCTCTTCGCCACCTGCGACCGCTGGGACATCGGCGGCGTCTCCACCGCCCTGCACCCCGACACGGGGCGGCTCACCGTGTTCGTCTACGACGGCCATCCCGGCGGCGCCGGGTTCGCCGAGCGCGGGTTCCGGGCCGCCCGGGACTGGCTCACCGCGACCCGGGAGACGATCGCCGCGTGCCGCTGTCCCGAGGGCTGCCCGTCGTGCGTGCAGTCCCCCAAGTGCGGAAACAACAACTCCCCGCTCGACAAGGCGGCGGCCGTCGACCTGCTGGACCTCCTGCTGGCCTGACCACTCCGCTCCGGGCGGCGCCCGGCGGGCGGTGCTGCCAGTCGCTCCCGGAGCCGGACGCCGAGGCGGACTAGGCTCGGAGGTGGGCGCAGCGCCCGCGACGAAAGGACGACCATGCTGGTTCTCGGAATTCTCCTCCTCCTGCTGGCAGCGGCGCTGCTGGTCGGCTTCCTCTCCTCGGGGACTCAGGAGGTCACCTTCGACAGCGGCGTTCTCAACATCACCGTGAACACCTTGACGATCTACCTGCTCGGCGCGCTCACCCTGCTGCTCGTGGTGGCCGGCGTGGCACTGATGCAGAGCGGCCTGCGCCGCGCCAACCAGCACCGGAAGGAGCGCAAGGAGCTCTCGCGCCTCTCCGAGAAGGTGGAGCGGCAGGAGGCGACGCAGCACGGTTCCGCCACGGAGACGAGGGGCACCACCGTGAGCGGCGAGGCCCCCACGTCGACCACGCCGACCACGCCGACCACATCGACGCAGCCGACCCAGCCGACGAAGGGCGACACCGCGACCGGCGGCGAGGGCAGCCACCGGGCCTGAGGTCAGGGCGGGCCCGGGCCGGCCCGCGCCGAGGCCCGCACGGTCACCTCCCGCCCGAGAAACGCCGGGCCGGCACGGTCCACGGTCACCAGCACCTCCGCCCCGCCCGGACCCCCGAGACGACAGCCGGTGAGGCGCGCCGAGTTGTCCGTGGCGAACGCGGCCGCGGCCGCGCAGGCGTCCCGGCCCCGCTGCCCGGCCGCTGCCGCCGCCAGCGCGGCCAGGTCGGCGGCCGCCTGCACCTTGCGTTGCGCGACGACGATCCCGCCCTGGAAGGCGAGGAGGGCGACCACCAGCACCAGGATCCCCACGAACGGTGCCGTCATGACGGTGGCCGCGCCGCTCTCGTCGTGCCCCGACCGGCGGCTCATCGCGCCTCCGTGGCGGCGACCGCCTCGGCCTCGAGGGTCACAGCCGGCACGAACCGAGCCAGCCCACCCGGGCCCCCCACCTGCGCCGACACGTCGACGACCACCCGCCCGGGTGAGGTCCTGACCCTGATGTCCGAGCCCTCGGGTGCCACCCGGCGACCGAGCCCCAGCGCCACACCGCGGGGCTCGTCCCGGGCCACGGCGCGGGCCACCTCGCGGGCGGCGTCGACCACCCGGGTCTGGGCGGCCGCGAGCGCCAGCCCCCACGCGAGCAGCAACGTGAGGAGCGCGAGCACCGGCAGGACCATCACGGTCTCGGCCGTCGCGGCCCCCCGCTGGCATCGTCGAGCCGGTCGTCGCGTGGACCGTCGAGCGGGAGCGGCCCGGCCGCGACTCACCCTCGCCTGCCGCACGGGGTGCCTCGGTGTCACGCGAGGCCGATGGCCTTGAAGATCATGTCGAACAGGGTCTTCAACAGGGTCTGGCCCCAGTCGCTGGTGAGCAGCTTGATGAGCACCGCCGCGAGGCCACAGCCGGCGGCGGTGGCGACGGCGTACTCGGCGGTGGCGACGCCCCGGTCGTCACGGCGGCAGCGGGCTGCCGACGAGAGCTGGGTGCGCCGGACGGGTGCGACGGGTGACGTGGTCATGAGTCCTCCTCGATGGGCCTGCCCGGTGAGCCCGGACGGGCGGTGGATGTGTGTCGCCGACTCTGGTCGAGCCGCTCCCCCGCGGGGCGACGCGTCGTCGGCTCTGGGGACGCCGGTGGCCGTGCGTCGGCTGTGGAGGGGACCCGGCGGTCACGGCAGCGACAGCACCGACAGCGAGCCGGCGACCAGAGGGACCACGCCCAGCAGCACGAAGGCGGGCAGCAGGCAGGCGCCCAGCGGCACCGCGGCGCGCACCCCCACGGCGCGGGCCCGGGCCTCGACACCGGCTCGGGTCGAGACCCGAAGGTCGTCGGCGAGGCGCGCCATCGTGTCGGCGACCGAGGCGCCGCTCTCAGTGGCCCGCAGCAGACACCGCCCCCACACCCCGAGCTCCGGATGCCGGGCCAGGCCCCGCCAGACGGTGACGGGGTCCACGCCGAGCCGCAGCCGCGCCGAGACCTCCTCGAGCTCGTGCCGCAACGGGTCACCCACGACCCCGGCCACCTGGTCGATGGCCGTCGCGGGCGGTTGGCCGGCCGCGAGGCAGGCGGCGAGCAGGTCGACGACGTGGGGAAGACCCGCCACCAGCTGCTCCCGCCGGCGGCGAGCCGCCGGGGGCTCCATGCGGCGTACGGCGGCCAGCGCCACGACCCCCGTGACGCCGCCGAGCGTCCACCCGACCGGCCCGCCCACGAGCAGCGCGACAGCCGTCGCGGAACCGACGCCCGCCAGGACGGGCAGCCGGTGCTGCCGGTGGGGTGCCGACCGAGGTCCGCGCCCTGGTCGTCCGGGCAACGGCGCACCGGCCGGCACCAGCATCAGCACGGCCAGTCCCGTGAGCAGGGCTGCCAGGACCGTCGCGATCACGGCCGGTCCACGGCCGCGGCGATCCGGTCGATCCAGGCCAGCCCCGCGAACACCAGCGCGGTGCCGGCCGCCAGGCACCCCAGCCCGACCGGGTGGCCGACCAGGAAGCCCCACGCGTCGCCCCCGGTCCCGGCGGACATCAGCCAGGTGCCGGCGGGCAGCACCGCGACCAGCCGGGCGGTGGCCCGGGCCGAGGCCAGCTCACCGCGGACGAGGTGGCCGGCCGTGGCCCTCGCCCGCGCGGACGCGACCACCTGGCTCAGGGTCGCCGCGAGGGCCGCTCCCGATCGCTGGGACACCTGCCAGGCGGCGGCCAGGTCGGCGAGCCCCTCGGCGCCGGGGAGCCGGGCCTGCTCCCGCAGGGCACCGGGCACGTCCGCACCGAGCCGCGCCGCCGCGGCCACCGGCGCGAGCTCCGGCCAGAGGTCGACCGCCCGGCCCAGAGCGTCGGGAGCCGGTCGACCGGCCTGCAGCTCGCCCACGAGGGCCTCACCGACCTCCACCACCCGGGCGCGTCTCCGGTCCCTGAGGCGGGCGGACCGGTGCCGGCGCCAGGCCTGCCAGGTCGCCAGGCCGCAGCCCGCGCCGACGGCCACGAGCGGCAGCGACGCGTCCGTCAGCCGGACCGCGACGACGAGCGCGGCGCCGCCGACCACGGGTGGCCCGGCACCGGCCGGAGGGAAGCGGGTCCGTGGCCGCGGCTTCTCAGCTGCCACCGGGAGCCGGGCACGGGCCGGTGCGAGCAGCAGCACAGCGGCGCCCGCCAGCGTCGCGGCGGCGACCAGGAGCAGGCCCGTGGGTGGGCTCACGGGACCGCCCGGTCCTCGAGCAGGCGTCCCAGCATCGGGGCGCCGGGTCCCTCGCGGGTCACCCCGTCCCGGCCCACGAGCGCTGCGGCGACGCTGTGCACCTCGCCGGTGTCGGAGCGCTCGAGCACCGCCACCTCGGCCAGCCGCCGAACCGACCGGTCGCGGGTCAGGTGTAGGACGACGTCGACCGCGGACGCCAGCTGGCTGTGCACGGCGCTGCGCGGGAGCCCCGCGGCCATGGCCAGCGCCTCGACCCGTGCCGGCACGTCGGACGCGGAGTTGGCGTGCAGCGTGCCGCACCCGCCCTCGTGCCCGGTGTTGAGCGCGGCCAGGAGGTCGGTCACCTCGGCGCCGCGGACCTCACCGACCACGAGCCGGTCGGGCCGCATCCGCAGCGCCTGCCGCACCAGGGTCCTCAGGGGGATCTCGCCGGCGCCCTCGACGTTCGCGGGTCGCGCCTCGAGACCGACGACGTGCGGATGGTCCGGACGCAGCTCGCTGGCGTCCTCGACCAGGACCAGGCGGTCGCGCCGGTCGACGAGGCTGAGCAGGGCGGACAGCAGGGTGGTCTTGCCGGAGCCGGTGCCACCGCTGACCAGGAACGACAGCCGGCTCGCCACCACCCGGCGCAGCAGCCTCGCCCCCCGTCCGTCCAGGGAGCCGGAGGTGACCAGCTCGTCGAGGGAGAAGACCCGGCCGCGCGGCACCCGCAAGGACACACTGGTCCCGGGACGGGACAACGGTGCCAGCACCGCGTGGAACCGGGTGCCGTCGGGGAGTCTCAGGTCGACGAAGGGCGTGGCGTCGTCGAGGCGCCGCCCGCCCGCGGCGGCCAGCCGCTGGGCCAGGCGGCGGACAGCCTCGTCATCGGGGAAGCGCACGGCCGTGAGCTCCAGTCCGGCGCCGCGGTCGAGGTAGACGGCGTCCGGCCCGTTGACCAGCACGTCGGTGACGCCGCTGGTGCCGGAGCAGCGGCTCGAGCGGACCGGCACCGAGCACGTCGGCGGTCAGCCGGTCGTGGACGGCGAGAACGGTGGCGTCCCCGACCGGACGGCCCTGGTCGCGCAGGGCGGCCGCGACGTGCGCCGGTGTGACGTCGGCACCCTGACGGGCCAGGTGCTCACGGACCGCCTCGACGACGTCGTGTCCCGGGCGCCGACCGACCCCGGCCACCGTCACCGCCGCACCGTCGCGGCCCAGTCGAGCGCGTCCCGTGCGGCCCGGGCGAGCGTCCCGCGGCGCGAGCGCGCCGGGCCCAGACCCAGATCCACCTGCTCGACCACGCGCCGACGGCTCGGGTAGTCCGCCACGAGCGGCAGCCCCAACGCCTCGGCCACGGCGGCGGGCGGCACGGCTCCGGTCACCGTGCGGACCACGGCGCCGACCTCGATCCGGGTGGCGGCGAGGCCCGCCGTCACCCGGGCCGCCGAGGCGACTCCCGCGACGGTGCCGACCACGACGACCAGCAGGCGGTCGCACCGCGCGAGCCCCGCCCCGGCGGGGTCGGGTCCCGGTGGCGGAGCGGCGGCCGTGCGCGGCAGGTCGAGCGAGCACCAGGTCGCCGGCACGCTGGGCCGCCGAGACGACCTCGCGCACCGAGACCTCGTCGAGGCCGCCGGGGACCGGGTCGGCACCGAACGTGAGCAGGGACAGCCCGGACCGGGAGGGCAGTGCGGCGCGCAGGGAGCGCGACCCCAGCCGGCCGCCGGCCGCCGCCAGCGCGTCCCACCGGATGCCGTCGACGTCCTCGTAGCCCAGGGTGCGGGCCAGTCCGGCCCCCCACGGGTCGAGGTCGAGCAGCACGACGGGACCGGACCGGGCGGCGACCTGGGCGAGGCCCGCCGCGAACGTGCTGGCGCCGGCGCCGCCCGAGCCGGGGATGACGCCCACGACCCCGCCCTGTGCGCGACCTCCGTCGACCGCGTCCCCGAGCAGCTCGACCAGCCAGGGCTCGCCGGCCGGCAGCTCCACCACGTCGCGCGCGCCCACGGCGAGGGCAGCCCGGAAGACCGCGTCGGGCGCGGGGGCGACGGCGAGCACGTGCACGTCCTCGTGGCGTGCGGGTCGGTGGGCTGCGAGCTCCTCGACGAGGTCGCGCCCGACCAGCACGAGGGCGGCGGTCGACCAGGAGCGCAGCGCACCGCCCGCGTCGTGCGCCACGTCGAGGGTGACGCCCGCGGCGGCGGCCAGGCGCAGCACGTCACCGAGCAGCCGCTCGTCTCCGGTCACGAGCAGGACGGGCAGCGCGAGGTCCTGGACGCGGCTGTCGCCGCGGGAGGTGGTGGCCGGGTGCATGGCGTCGACGGTGCCTGGCGGGAGGTGCGCCGGGCCGCGTCACCGTGCGTGCTGTGGACCGCGACCCGTCTCGCCCCGGTGGGGACGGAACCCGGCCGGCGGCGGGCGCGCGGAAGGGGGCGGCCCCCGGTCGGGGGGATGACCGGGGGCCGCGGGGGTCGGGACTCGGGGGGAGCCCGGCCCCTCGACCAGCGACTGGGGGGATGTCGCTGGGATCTGGGCGGGTCGTCCTGCCCGCGACGAGGTGCGGACAGCGGCAACCGATGGTAGCGCGCTCTTTACGCTATGTCGTCTTCACTATGCTACGGACGGAGATCGAACCGTTCGGCAGGCTCGCCGCGCGGACCCACGAGACGGAGGCGGTCGATGGCTGCACGGGCCACCGGTCGGCCCGCCGCGTTCTTCGACCTCGACAAGACGATCATCGCGAAGTCGAGCACGCTGGCGTTCAGCAGGTCCTTCCAGGCGGGCGGCCTGATCTCCCGGCGCGCCGTGCTGCGCAGCGCCTACGCACAGTTCGTCTACCTGGTCGGCGGAGCCGACCACGACCAGATGGAGAAGATGCGGGGGTTCCTCTCCGAGCTCAGCGCCGGCTGGGAGGTGCAGACCGTCCGCGACATCGTGGCGGAGACCCTGCACCGGATCGTCGACCCCCTGGTGTTCGACGAGGCGGTCTCGCTGATCGAGGAGCACCAGCTCGCCGGCCGCGACGTCGTGATCGTCTCCGCGTCCGGCGCCGAGGTCGTGGAGCCGATCGGCGAGATGCTGGGCGCTGACGGCGTCATCGCCACCCGCATGGAGATCGTCGACGGTCGCTACACCGGGCACATCGACTTCTACGCGTACGCCGAGAACAAGGCCACCGCGATCGAGGAGCTCGCGCGGGAGATGGGCTACGACCTCTCCCGCAGCTACGCCTACAGCGACTCCGTCACCGACCTGCACATGCTCGAGATCGTCGGGCACCCCTCGGCGGTCAACCCCGACCGGGAGCTGCGCCGCCAGGCCACCCAACGCGGGTGGCCGGTGCTGGTCTTCACCCGGCCGGTGGCGCTGCGGGCCCGGATGCGGCTGCCGCAGAGCAAGCCGACGCTGGCGGCCCTGGCGCTCGGCACCGCGGCCGCGGTCGGCGGTGCCGTCTACCTGGCCGCGCGCCGGCGTGTCGACCGGGCCGTGTGACACCGGCTCATAGACCAGTTCGCCCGGATCAGCCGTACCCTCACCTAGACCATCGTCGGGCGCCCTTGTCCGGCGCTGGAGACACGGCGTACAAAGGAGACACAACTCCAGACCCGCACATGAGCCAGGTACCCACGCGGCGACCTACCCTTCCTATTGGGCGTCGATCTCAGGGTTCACCCGGGACGACATTCACCGGTGCACGCTTGGTAGCCATCGGTCTCACGTGTCAGCGGCGGCACTCTGGGATCTCTCCACGAGTGCCGCTCGCATGTGGTCCTCAGGCCAGCGGGCTCGCCTCGGCCCCGGCGGCGTACGCCTCGGCCGCGTACAGCAGCCAGGCATGCACCCCGGAGGCCCCGCCCTCGGCGTAGCCACGCAGGTTCGACTCGTACTCGCGACGCAGCCGCAGGTGCCCGGACTCGGGCACGGTGAGCGAGGTCGGGTCCACTCCCCGGGCGACGAGCACCAGCCGTTCCAGGGCCCGGGCGACGATGCCGTTGTGCGACACGAACGGAGCGACGGTCGCGATCTCCGCGTGCACGACGGCCGCGACCACGAGGGCGGGGGCGGCGGTCGGTCGGGAGAGCATCCCGCCCAGGTCGTGCAGCCGCGCGGCCGCGACCGCGTCGCGGGGGCGGCCCAGGTCGACGTCGTCGACGACGCCCTTGGCGGCCAGCGTGTGGGTCCGGGCCACCGCCTGCAGGGGCGCGGTCGCGAGCACCGGCACCAGTCCCAGCAGCTCGGTGGACACCCGGAGCGCCGCCTGTGCGGTCGGGTCACCGCCGGCGATCCGCACGCGTCGAGCGATGCACGTCCGAGCCCTCGAGCACCGCGCTCGCGTGCGCGCCGCGCAGCAGCGACTCGGCGGTCAGGTCGGGCGTCGTACGACGCAGCCCGCGGTCACGCAGCAACGCGTCGATGCCGTCCCGCGTGGAGGTCATCGCGGACGCGACTCCCTCGAGGTCGGTCGAGCCGGGCCAGCGGGTCGGAGTCCGTCACAGGCGCGAAGCGTAGCGGGACGCCTCGGCGCCGGCGCCCGGCCGGGACCCCGCGGCGGGTCTCAGGCCGCCGGGCCCTTCGTCCGCACCTCGGCCACGTGGCTCATCGCCTCGCGCAGCTCGCCGAGCCAGTCCTCCTCGTGCTGGCCGACCAGCCGGACGCACCAGGCCAGCGCCTCCGAACGAGACCGAGCCACGCCGGCATCGACCAGCGTGTCGAGCACCTGCCGCTGCGGCTGGCGCAGCCGGGTCATCACCGGGGCGGCCAGGTGGGTGAACAGCTCGCGTGGTCACCGACCCGCACCCCCCACGACACCTTCCGCTCGAAGCGGTGCTCCGCCTCCCGGGCCATCTCGATCCGCCGCTCGCGGGTGTCCTCGCGGAACGCCCGCACCCGGCCGGCCCGGGCCTCGTCGCGCTCGGCCTCCGACGCGTCGTCCGCCACCTCCACGTCGGCGACGGTGAGGATCACCGTGATCTCGTCCCGGTCGACCGTCACCTCGGGCGCGCGCCACCTTCCACTCCTCGGGCAGCCGCCCGGTGAACCAGCGCCCCGCACCTGCTCGGTTGTAATCATGTAATCGAGATTACGCGGGCGCCGTCGCGGCAAGGCGAAGCAACGACGGTGGTCTCGACAGGCTCGACCACCCGGAGGACGGCTCGACCACCCGGACACGGCCTCGACCGCTCGCCGGCGGGGTAGCCTCGCGGACGATGCCGCCGCCCGCCGAGCCCCCCACCCGCGCCCCGTCGTCCACGGGCGCGACCGGCGCACGACCGGGGGGCCCGCCCGGCCTACCCCGGAGGAGGCCCTCGCCTGGCTGGTCGGGACCGCGCCCGCGCCGGGTCGTCGAGCTCGGCGCCGGCACCGGCACGCTCACCGCGGGCCTGCTCGGCGGCGGCCACCGCGTGGTGGCCACCGACCCGCTCGAGCCGCGGGTCCGGCACCTCGCCGCCACGCTACCCCGACGCGGTCGCCACCCTCGGCCGGGCCGAGCAGATCCCGGTGCGCAGCCGCTGGGCCGACGTCGTGGTGGCGACGCAGTCCTACCACCGTTTCGACCGGGACCTCGCCCTCTCCGAGATCGCCCGGGTGCTCAAGCCCGGCGGCCGGATCGCGCTGGCGTGGAACGTCCGCGACGAACGCATCCCGTGGGTCCGTCGGCTCGGCCGGCTCCTCGACGACCGGGAGCAGGACGCCGACCCGACGCAGGACCTGCTGTCCTCTCACCTGTTCGGGTTCGTGGAGAGCGCCCAGTTCAGGTTCTGGCAGCCGCTCGACCGCGGCCGGCTGCGCGACCTCGTCGTGTCGCGCTCCCAGCGTCGCGGCGATGCCAGGTCGGCCGAACGCGACGAGCTGCTGGCCCGGGTCGACGCGCTCTACGAGGGCTACGGCCGGGGTGCCGACGGCATGCTGCTGCCCTACCTCACGCACTGCTTCCGGGCCGTTGTCCGCGCACAGGCCGCGCCGGACGAGGACGACCACCGACCTTCGGGCCCGCCGACCGACGACGACGAGGCCGACACGCTGCTGATCGACTTCCAGTGAGTGCGGGCCCGTGAGCACCTGGTTCGGGTGGCTGCGCCGGCGCCACCTCGGCACCGAGGCCGACCGCGCCACCTTCCGCACCTTGCACACGGCCGCGCTGGCCACCCCCGCGCTGCGGGGCGGGCTCACCGAAGGCTCCGCGCAGCGCTCGATCCGGCACCTGCGCAGCCTGCTCGCCGCCCCCGCCGTCGCCCTGACCGACACCGAGCGGCTGCTCGCCTGGGACGGCGGCCAGCATCACCACGCCACGCAGTCGGCCGGACTGGCGGCGCACGTGCTGGCCGACGGTGCGACCGTGGTGCTCGGGCACGACGGCATCCCCTGCGACGAGGTCGCCTGTCCGCTGCGGGTCGCCATCGTCGCCCCGCTCACCGTCGAGGAACGCGTCGTCGGCACCTTCCAGGTGTTCGCCCCGTCCGCCTCGGCCGGGCTGGTCCGAGCGGCCGACGAGGTCGCCGAGTGGGTGTCCGGCCAGCTCGAGCTGGCCGAGCTGGACGCCTCCCGCACCCGGCTGATGGAGGCGGAGGTGCGCGCGCTGCGCGCCCAGATCAGCCCCCACTTCGTCTACAACTCGCTCACCGCGATCGCCTCGTTCGTGCGCACCGACCCCGAGCGCGCCCGCGAGCTGCTGCTCGAGTTCGCGGACTTCACGCGCTACTCGTTCCGGCGCCACGGCGAGTTCACCACCCTCGCCGAGGAGCTGAAGTCCATCGAGCGCTACCTGATGCTGGAGAAGGCGCGCTTCGGTGACCGGCTGACGGTGACGCTGCGCGTGGCGCCCGAGGTCCTGCCCGTCGTCGTGCCGTTCCTGTCGCTGCAGCCCCTCGTCGAGAACGCGGTCCGGCACGGACTGGAGCAGAAGGACGGTCCCGGTCACGTCGAGATCACGGCCGAGGACTTCGACCGTGAGGCGGTCATCTCGGTGGAGGACGACGGCGTCGGCGAGGATCCCGAGCGGGTGCGGCGGGCGCTCACCGGGGACGTCGAGCTCGACTCGGTGGGGCTCGGCAACGTCGACGAGCGGTTGCGCAGCGCCTTCGGTGACGACTACGGCCTGGTCGTCGAGACCGCCCGCGGAGCGGGGACGAAGGTTATCGTTCGGGTGCCGAAGTACGCCCCTGGAGTGCACCAATGACCGGTCCGTTGCGGGTCCTCGTCGTCGACGACGAGCGACCGGCCCTCGACGAGCTGGCCTGGCTGCTGCGGCGCGACCCCCGCATCGGCAGCGTCACCACCGCCGGCAGCGCCGCCGAGGCGCTGGCCGCGCTCCAGGGCGGCGGGATCGACGCGGTGTTCACCGACATCCGGATGCCGGGTCTGACCGGGGTCGAGCTGGCCCGGGTGCTCGCCGGCTCGGCCGCGGCGCTGCCGGTGGTCTTCATCACCGCGTACGACGACCACGCCGTGGACGCCTTCGAGCTCAACGCGGTCGACTACGTGCTCAAGCCGGTGCGCGAGGACCGGCTCGCCGAGGCGGTCCGTCGCGTCGTGGAGTCGCGCGGCGCCGGTCCGGACGCCGACGACCACATCCCGGTGGAGCTCGGTGGGGTCACCCGTTTCGTGGCCCGCTCCGAGGTGTCTGTACGTCGAGGCGCACGGCGACTACGCGAGGCTGCACACCAGCGAGGACAGCCACCTGATCCGCAGCCCGCTGACCACCCTGGAGGAGCAGTGGCGCGACGCGGGCTTCGTGCGGATCCACCGGTCTCTGCTCGTCGCGCTGGCGCACGTCGCCGAGGTCCGGGTGGACGGTGGACGGTGCACCGTCGTCGTCGGCGACGAGGAGCTCGCCGTGAGCCGACGGCACACCCGCGAGCTGCGCGACCTGCTGGTCCGCCGGGCCCGCCCCGGGACGAAGGCCTGAGTCACCGGTGACGACCGAGCAGCCGCCGCGCCGGGTCCGGGTCACCGGGGACCGCACCGGCGCCGTGCGCCGCCGCGTCACCGGAACCTCGGAGATCGACGCGCAGACCCGGCTCGGGGAGATCTACATGTCGTCGCTGGTGCGCGCCCAGCTGCGTCTCGCGGCCCTGGTCGTCGTCGCGCTCGCCGTCCTCGTCGGGTGCCTGCCACTCGCCTTCCTGCTGCTGCCGGGCGTGTTCGCGCTGCAGGTCCTCGGGATGCCCCTCGTCATGGGTGCTGCTCGCGTTCGCGGTCTACCCCCTGCTCTTCGGGCTCGGCTGGGTCTACGTGCGAGCCGCCGAGCGCAACGAGCGTGACTTCACCGACGTCGTCGAGCGGTCCTAGGCGCGTCCTCGTGCAGCCGTCGTTCGGGATCGTCGCCGTCACCCTGGTGGGCCTGGCCACCCTCGGGGTCGGTGCCTACGGCTGGCGCTTCTCGCGCACCACCAGCGACTTCTTCGTCGCCTCCCGGTCGGTCCGTCCGGCCCTGAACGCGTCGGCCATCGGAGGTGAGTACCTCTCGGCCGCCTCCTTCCTGGGCGTCGCCGGCCTCGTCCTCGCGTTCGGCACCGACATGCTCTGGTACCCGGTGGGGTGGACGGCCGGCTACCTGCTGCTGCTCGTCCTCGTCGCCGCCCCGCTGCGCCGGTCCGGCGCCTACACGCTGCCCGACTTCGCCGAGGCACGCCTGGAGTCGCGGACGGTGCGCCGGTTGTCGTCGCTTCTCGTGGTCGCCATCGGCTGGCTCTACCTGATGCCTCAGTTCCAGGGCGCCGGCATCTCCCTCGGCACCGTCGCCGGCACGGAGTCGTGGGTCGGCGGCGTGGTGGTCGCGGCCGTCGTGCTCGTCAACGTCTTCTTCGGCGGCATGCGCAGCATCACCTTCGTGCAGGCGTTCCAGTACTGGCTCAAGCTCACCGCGCTGCTGGTCCCGGCCATGTTCCTGCTCTCGGTCTGGGTCGGCGACGGGGCGGTCTCGCCGGCCGATCCCTCGGTGGTCGCCGACGGCCTGGCCGGCGACGCGTGGGCCACCCCGCTCACGACGGGCGGCGGGAACGCGCTCCACTCGACGTACACGACGTACTCGATCATCGTGGCGACGTTCCTCGGCACCATGGGGCTGCCCCACGTCGTGGTCCGCTTCTACACCAACCCCGACGGTCGAGCGGCCCGTCGCACCACGCTGGTCGTGCTCGCCCTGCTCGGCGTCTTCTACCTGCTGCCCCCGGTGTACGGCGCCCTGGGACGGCTCTACGCCGCCGACCTGGTCGCGAGCGGCGCGACGGACACGGTGGTGCTCGAGCTGCCCGCCCGGATGGTGCCCGGCCTCGGGGGCGACCTCCTCTCCGCGCTGACCTCCGCGGGCGCCTTCGCCGCCTTCCTCTCCACGTCCTCGGGCCTCACCATCGCGGTCGCCGGCGTGATCAGCCAGGACGTGCTGGGCCGGCGGTTCCGGGGAGTCCGGTCCTTCCAGGCCGCGGCGGTGCTCGCCGTCTCCGTCGCGCTGGCGCTGGCCCTCGCGGCGGAGGGGGTGGGCGTCGCGCGTGCGGTGGGGCTGGCGTTCGCGGTCGCCGCCTCGACGTTCTGCCCGCTGCTCGTGCTGGGGATCTGGTGGCGGCGGTTGACCGACGCCGGGGCCGTCGCCGGTCTGCTCGCAGGCGGTGGGCTGTCCGGCGGCGCGGTGGTGCTGACCCTCGTCGACGCGACCCCCACCGGCTGGCTCGGCGCGGTCTCGTCACAGCCGGCCGCGGTCACGGTGCCCATCGCGTTCCTGACCATGGTCGTGGTGTCCCGGCTGACCCCGTCACGGCTGCCGCGGAACGTCTCCCGGACGATGGTCCGGCTGCACACCCCCGAGGACGTCCAGCTCGACCGGGGCCCCTACCCGCTCTGATGCCCCGCCCCGGCGGCGGACGGGGAGGTCGCCGGCCGCAGCAGCTGCCAGGCCGCGGCGCCGGCGAGCACCCCGCCACCGAACACCAGCACCAGGCCGGGACCGGGCAGCCAGCCCCCACCCAGGCCGAGCAGGCGGACGGCCCTGGCGAGCTGCCACAGCGGCAGCGCCACGCAGACCAGGGACATGATCGCCCCCTGCACGCCGCCCAGCCGGCGCGCGGGGACGAGTGCGCCGGTGAGTCCCAGCATCGCGGCGTAGAACGTCCACAGTCCCGGGCCGCGGGCCCCGGAGACCGCGCCGAGTGCGGTGTCCAGCCACGGCAGGAAGGAGCCGACGGACACCATCAGCACCGCGAGCCCGAGGCGTTTGCGGGCGGGGTCGACGCGAGGACGGGGCATCCCCCGACTCTAGGCGGTGACCGCGGCGGAGCGCCCGCCGTCACCGACCACTGAGCGACGATTCCCGACCGCCCACCGATCGGTGCCGTCGCAGCCGCGGCCAACCCTTGACCCTGCGGTCCGGACGCTGTGAATCTCCGAAGCATCGTGACCGCACCTGCCGCGGAGACCGCTCGGGGAGCTCCGGGGTCGGGGGAGGGTCCCCTCGTCCAACCCATCCTGACGGAGGCCCCATGGATGACGTACAGCGCCGGGAGTACTGGCGCAGAAACCTCAGGCTGATGGCCGTGCTGCTGTCGATCTGGGCCCTGGTGTCGTTCGGCGCCGGGATCCTCTTCGTGCAGCCTCTCAACACCATCGTGATCGCGGGCTTCCCGCTGGGCTTCTGGTTCGCCCAGCAGGGCTCGATCCTCACCTTCCTCGCCCTGATCGCCGTCTACGTCTGGCGCATGGACAAGCTCGACGAGGAGTTCGGGATCGACACCTACGAGGAGGAGGTCCACCACTCGTGACCGACATCCAGCTCTGGACGCTCATCTTCGCGATCGCGACCTTCAGCGCCTACATCTACGTCGCCTACGCCAGCCGGGTCTCCGACACGTCGGGCTTCTACGTCGCCGGTGGGGGCATCCCGGCAGTCGCCAACGGCGCCGCGATCGCCGCGGACTGGATGAGCGCGGCGTCGTTCATCTCCCTCGCCGGCATCGTCGCCTTCGCCGGCAACGGCTACGGCGGCTCGGTCTACCTGATGGGGTGGACGGGCGGCTACGTGCTGCTCGCCCTTCTGCTGGCGCCGTACCTCCGCAAGTTCGGGAAGTACACGATCCCCGACTTCGTCGGCGACCGCTACAACGAGACCGCTCGCATGGTGGCGGTGCTCGCCGCCGTCGTCGTGTCGTTCGTGTACGTCGCGGGGCAGATGGCGGGTGTCGGCCTGGTGTTCACCAGGTTCCTCGGGGTGACCACCGAGGTCGGCGTCGTCATCGGCATGGCCATCGTGTTCTTCTACGCGGTGGTCGGCGGCATGAAGGGGATCACCTGGACCCAGGTGACCCAGTACTCGGTGCTGATCGTCGCCTACCTGATCCCGGCCGTCGCGGTGTCCGCGAAGGTGACCGGGATGCCCATCCCCCAGATCGGGTTCGGCCAGATCCTCGACGAGCTCAACGCCCTCCAGGTGGAGCTGGGGCTGGCCGAGTACACCGCCGCGTTCACCAGCACGAACATGCTGAACATGGTGCTGATCACCGCGGCACTGATGTTCGGGACGGCCGGACTGCCGCACGTCATCGTGCGGTTCTACACCGCCAAGTCGGTGCGCGCGGCACGGTTCTCGGCGCTGTGGGCGCTGTTCTTCATCGCGCTGCTCTACGTCACCGTCCCGTCGGTGGCGTCGTTCAGCAAGCTGCAGATCATCAACGACATCGACGGGACGGCGCTGTCCGAGGTGCCGGGCTGGTTCAACACGTGGTCGGACGTCGGCCTGATCACGCAGGCCGACGGCAGCCCGATCGCGGCGCTGCCCCCCGACACGACGCTGAGCTACTCCGACGTGCTCATCAACAACGACATCATCGTGCTGGCCTCGCCGGAGATCGGCGGCCTGCCGGCCCCGATCGTGGGTCTCGTGGCGGCGGGCGCCCTGGCCGCCGCGCTGTCGACGGCCTCCGGCCTGCTGCTGGTGATCTCGAGCTCCATCGCCAACGACGTCTACTTCAAGAAGATCAACCCCTCGGCGACCGACCGGCAGCAGCTGCTCGTCGGCCGGATCGCGATGGGCGGGGCGATCCTGGTCGCCGGCTACCTCGGCATCAACCCGCCGGGGTTCGTCGCCCAGGTGGTCGCGCTGGCGTTCGGCCTGGCAGCGGCGAGCTTCTTCCCGGTGCTGGTGCTCGGCATCTTCTGGAAGAACTGCACGGCCGCCGGTGCCACCGCGGGCATGATCACCGGCCTGGTGACGACGATGGCCTACATGCTGTGGACGATCGACATCTACGGCAACTCCGACGGCATCTTCGGGATCATGGAGACCGGCTTCGGCACGATCGGCATGCTGATCAACTTCGCGGTGACCATCGTGGTCTCGCAGTTCACCACGAAGCCGTCGCCGATCATGCAGGAGCTCGTCGAGGAGATCCGCTACCCCGGCCGCACCGAGCTGGTCGCGCGGCACGCCGACGCGGACGAGGTGGGCTGAGCCACCACTCACCCGCCGGCCCCCGCGCCCGTCCGGCGCCCGCACGACCCCGTCGCCGGGGTCGTGCGGGCCCGCGACGGCGGGTAGGTTGCGAGACGGACCCGCCCCAAGCAGACCGACATCTCGAGGAGAGTTCCGGATGAGCGACGAGACCCTGTCCAACCTGCTGCACGAGGAGCGGCGGTTCGCCCCGCCGGAGGAGCTGGCCGCCAGTGCCAACGTCACCGAGGGCTGGTACGCCCGGGCCGCGGCGGACCGCGAGGGCTTCTGGGCCGAGCAGGCCGAACGGCTCGACTGGGAGCAGAAGTGGGACCGGGTGCTCGACTGGGACGACCCGCCCTTCGCGAAGTGGTACGTCGGCGGGACGCTCAACGCCTCGGTCAACTGCGTGGACCGGCACGTCGCGGCCGGCCGGGGTGAGAAGGTCGCGATCGACTGGGTCGGCGAGCCCGAGGACGACACGCGCACCCTCACCTACGCCGAGCTGAAGGACGAGGTGTGCCGGGCGGCCAACGCGCTCACCGAGCTCGGGGTGGGCAAGGGCGACCGGGTCGCCATCTACATGCCGATGATCCCCGAGATCGTCGTCACGATGCTGGCCTGCGCCCGGATCGGCGCCCCGCACACGGTGGTGTTCGGCGGCTTCTCGGCCGACGCGCTGGCCAGCCGCATCACCGACTGCGACGCCCACGTGGTGGTCACCGCCGACGGCGGCTACCGGCGCGGCGCCCCCTCGGCGCTCAAGCCCGCGGTCGACGAGGCGGTCGCCAAGTCCGGCGACGTGGTCCGCAAGGTGCTCGTCGTCCGCCGCACCGGTCAGGACCTGGGCGAGGACGGGTGGGACGACAGCCGGGACGTCTGGTGGCACGACGTCGTGGACGGTGCGTCCGCCGAGCACGAGCCCGAGGCCTTCGACAGCGAGCACCCGCTCTACGTCATGTACACGTCGGGCACGACCGGCAAGCCCAAGGGCATCCTGCACACGACCGGCGGCTACCTCGTCGGCACGGCCTACACGCACTGGGCCGTCTTCGACCTCAAGCCCGACACGGACGTCTACTGGTGCACCGCCGACATCGGCTGGGTCACCGGGCACAGCTACATGGTCTACGGCCCGCTCGCCAACGGCGCGACCTCGGTGATGTACGAGGGCACCCCCGACAGCCCGCACAAGGGCCGGTGGTGGGAGATCATCGAGAAGTACGGCGTGACGATCTTCTACACGGCCCCGACCGCGATCCGGACGTTCATGAAGTGGGGCCGTGACATCCCGGAGAAGTTCGACCTGTCGAGCATCCGGGTGCTCGGGTCGGTCGGCGAGCCGATCAACCCCGAGGCCTACGTCTGGTACCGCGAGCACATCGGCCGCGGCGACGTACCGGTGGTCGACACCTGGTGGCAGACCGAGACCGGGATGATCATGATCAGCCCGCTGCCCGGCGTCACGCACGGCAAGCCCGGCTCGGCGATGACCGCGATCCCGGGGGTGGAGGCCGACGTGGTCGACGACAAGGGCACCCCGGTGCCCAACGGGTCCGGCGGCTTCCTGGTGCTCACCGAGCCGTGGCCGGCGATGCTGCGCACGCTGTGGGGCGACGACGAGCGCTTCAAGGAGACCTACTGGTCGCGGTTCCAGAGCCAGGGCTACTACTTCGCCGGCGACGGCGCCAAGAAGGACGAGGACGGCGACATCTGGCTGCTCGGCCGGGTCGACGACGTCATGAACGTCTCCGGGCACCGGCTGTCCACCACGGAGATCGAGTCCGCGCTCGTCTCGCACCCGAAGGTCGCCGAGGCCGCCGTCGTCGGCGCCGCCGACGAGACCACCGGCCAGGCCGTCTGCGCCTTCGTGATCCTGCGCGAGAGCGCGACCGGCGAGGGCGCCGACAACTCCGACATCGTCGAGGAGCTGCGCAAGCACGTCGCGGGCGAGATCGGGGCGATCGCCAAGCCGCGGCAGATCATGGTCGTGCCGGAGCTGCCCAAGACCCGCTCGGGCAAGATCATGCGGCGGCTGCTCAAGGACGTCGCCGAGCACCGCGAGGTCGGCGACGTGACCACCCTGGCCGACTCCACGGTGATGGACCTGATCTCCAAGAACCTCGGCGGCGGCTCCGAGGACTAGCCACCCGCCCCTGCCGGCTGCGCGCGCCCCGTCCCCGCCCCGGGGCCGGGGCGCGCTCCCATGAGAGCCGCCGGTGCCCGACGCCCGCCGTTCGGGCCGGCCTCGCGTGTCGGCGGGGTCACCCCGGTAGGGTCGCCCGGGAGAGGAGACCCGATGACGAGCGACACCCCGCAGACGGCACGCCACCGCAAGCCCGCCGTGCCCTCCCCGGAGGACCCGACGGTCGGCAAGCTGTTCGCCGACGCGAGCCGTGACATGTCCAGCCTCGTGCGCAACGAGATCGCGCTGGCCAAGTCCGAGCTCAAGGTGAGCCTCAAGGCCGGCGGCACGGGTGTGGGGCTCTTCGCCGGCGCCGCCTTCCTGGCCCTCCTCGCCGTGATCATGCTCTCGGTGGCCCTGGCCCAGTTCCTCTCCATGACCGGGCTGCACCTGGCCTGGTGCTACCTGATCGTCTTCGGGCTCTACGTGCTCGTCGCGGGTCTGCTCGCCTTCCTGGGGATCAAGAAGGTCAAGCGCGTCAAGGCGCCCGAGCGGGCGATCCACCAGGCGCAGGAGGCCAAGTCCCTGCTCAAGCGCTCCTGACGCGCCGATGACGTCCGGGGCGCGGCCGGGCGACGGCCCCGTCGAGCTGCCGGGTGCGTGGACCCACCGTTACGTCGCCGCCAACGGCGCGCGCTTCCATGTCGCCGAGTCGCTGCCCGACGCCTCGACCGGGCCGGGCCCGCTGGTGCTGCTGCTGCACGGGTTCCCCGAGTTCTGGTGGTGCTGGCGCGACCAGCTCCCGGCGCTGGCGGCGGCCGGGCACCGGGCCGTCGCGATGGACCTGCGCGGCTACGGCGGCTCCGACAAGACCCCCGACGGCTACGACCCGGTGACGCTCGCCCAGGACGTCAGCGGCGTGGTGAAGGCGCTCGGGGAGCGCAGCGCGGTGCTCGTCGGGCACGGGTGGGGTGGCTACATCGCCTGGGCGACGGCCACCCTGCACCCGCGCGAGGTGTCCGCACTCGCGGTCGCGGCCGCGCCGCACCCGGCGACGATGCTCTCCGGGCTGACGCGCCGGCCGACGGCTCCCGCGCTGCGCCACGTGCTCGCCATGCAGCTGCCCTACCTTCCCGAGCGCCGGCTCGCCGACCCGCGCCGCGGCTACGTCCGTCAGCACCTCGAGCGCTGGTCGTCGCCCGCCTCGGCCTTCCCCGACGACACCGCCGTCCGGACCTACCAGTCGGCGATCGGCGTCTGGCCCTCCTCGCACTGTGCGCTGGAGTACCACCGCTGGCTGGTCCGCTCGCGGGTCCGGACCGACGGCCGGGCGTTCGGTCGCGCGATGCAGACGCCGGTCACCCAGCCCGTCCTCTCCGTGCACGGAGCCGACGACCCGGCCCTGCCCGGGCGGGCCCGGGGCGCGACCCGGCGGCACGTCACCGGGCCCCTGACCGAGAGCGTCCTGCCCGGGGTCGGCCACTTCGCGCCCGAGGAGGCACCGGCGGCCTTCAGCGACCTGCTGATCCGCTGGCTCGCCACCCTGTGACCTCCGGCCGGGCGGCCGGCGGGGTCAGGCGCAGCGGCCCGTGTCGACCGGGACGTTGGAGGTGGCGCCCTGGGCCGCGCTGCGCTGCACCTGCTCGGCGGTCAGGGCGTAGCCGGTCTCGTCGTCGGTGACCGAGGCCGCGAAGATCACGCCGAGCACCTGCCCGTCACGTGAGACCAGCGGCCCACCGGAGTTGCCTGGTCGGACCAGCGCGCGGATCGAGTACACCTCACGGACGACGGTGCCCTCGCCGTAGATGTCGGGGCTGCGCAGCCGCTGCTGGGTGCGGATCCGGGCGGACTGCACGTCGTACGGACCGTTCTGCGGGTAGCCGAGCACGGCCCCGGCCTGCCGCTCCCGTCCCTCGGTGTCGAACCGGAGGAACGGCCGGCCGCCGTGGCGACCGCGAGCACGGCGATGTCGAGGTCCTCGTTGTAGTAGACGACCGCGCGCGGCGACCTCGGTCTCGCCGACGATCACGCTCGGCGTAGTCGACGCCTGCGACCACGTGGGCGTTGGTCATCAGCCGGGTCGGGGAGTAGAGGAACCCGGTGCCCTCGACGCCGCGGTTGCAGGCAGTTCTCCCCGCTGACCTTGAGCACGCTGGCGGCGGCCGGCGTACGTCGGCGTCGCGGGCGATGCGCCCCGGCGGCGGGCCCACCTCGACGATCCGCTCGGGGGCGAACGGCTCGAGGTAGCGCGGGAAGAAGCTCGAGCCGACCACGTCGTTGAAGGAGTCGAGGGCGGTCACCGCGCGGGCGGGCATCACGTCGTCGACCCGGCCGAGCACGGCCGACTCCCGCACCTGGCTGCTGACCCAGGGCAGCTTGGCGCCCGACTGACGGCGACGCCGAGCGCCCAGGACACGACCAGGACGGCGACCACGCTCAGGGCCGCGCCGCCCACGGCGTCGACGGCCCGGACCGGCTGCCAGGTGATCCGGTCGCGGAGCCGTGTGCCGGCGTACTGCATCACCGCCTGGCCGAACGACGCGCACACGAGCACCACGAAGAGCGCGGCCAGCGACACCCAGAGCGCGGGCGCCGCGTCGCCGAGCAGCCGCGGCGCGACCAGGATGCCGAGCAGGCCACCGAGCAGCAGCCCGGCGGTCGCGAAGGCACCCGCGATGAAGCCCTGCCAGTAGCCGGAGAAGGCGTAGGCGAGCACCAGCAGGATCAGGAACCAGTCGAGGAAGTTCACGCGGCGGTCCTCGCTCGCGCGGAACCGGGTGTTGGCAGGCGGCGCGGCGCCGGTCTCGCGGGGGGCCGCCAGCATGTGGTCGGGCAGGTCGCGCAGCACGCTGTCGTCCCAGCGGCGGGTCCAGCCGAGGAAGTCGAAGAGCCGGGAGATGATGCCGGCGGTGAAGCCCCACAGGATCAGGTCCTTGCCGTCGCCGATCAGGAAGCCGGGTCCGCGCCAGCCCGACGGGTGCCGCACGGAGACCCGGTGCTGCGGGTCGAGCAGCTCCTCGATCGGCACCCGGAAGACGGCGTGCACCTCGCGCGGGTCGACCACCGAGACGCGGGTCTCGACCCGCCACCAGGCGAGCACCGGGGTCACCGCGAAGTTGCTCGGCGGCAGCCAGAGCCGCGGCAGGGTGGCGAACACGTCGACGCCGGCCGGGTCCAGACCGGTCTCCTCCTGCGCCTCGCGCAGCGCGGTCGCCTCGGGGCCCGGGTCGCCGGGGTCGGACGAGCCGCCGGGGAACGACACCTGGCCCGGGTGCGACCGCATGTCGTGGGCCCGCTCGGTGAGCAGCAGGTCGGGTCCGGCAGCGCCCTCCCCGAAGAGGATCAGCACCGCACCCTCGCGGGCCTCGGCGTCCTCGGGCGGGACGAACCGGGTCAGCTCGTCGGCGGTGATGTCCCGGGCGCCGCTCGTACCGGCTCGAGCCAGGCGGGCAGGGGGGCTCACTCGGCGCACTCGGACACGGGATCGAGGGTACCCAGGCGGTCAGACGGTGACGTCGAGGTGCTCCTCCACCAGACCGGTCGAGCTCGTCGTAGGAGTCGATCACCCGGAACTCCACCGTCGACGACCTCGCCCGTCCTCGTCGACGAAGACCACGCCGGGCAGCCCGCGGATCCGGAACTCGCCGCGGAGCGCCCCGGCCGGGTCGGCGAGCAGCGGGTAGGTCACCCCGGTCTCCCGGGCCAGCGCCAGGGCGCCGTCGGGCTGGGTGTCGAGCTAGTCGATGCCGAGCACGCGGACGCGCCCGTCGCCCTCCTCGTGGAGCCGCTGGTAGTAGGGCAGCTCGTCGCGGCAGGGCCCGCACCACTGCGCGAACAGGTTGATCACCAGCGGCCCGCGGAGCCCGCGCAGGCCGACCGGCGCGCCGCCGCCGAGGCACGGCCAGGGTCAGGTCCGGCAGCGGCGGCTCCGCCGTCGTCGGGTCCCCGGGGCCCGGCTCGCACGGCTCGATGCCGGCCGCCGTCTTCGCCGCGCGCAGCCCGGGCGTGTCGACGTCGACCCGGGACGCCGGCACCGACGGGCGGCGCCCTCGCACCGTCCTGCTCGGCCGGAGGCGGGCCGGTGCACCGCTCGCGGCCCCACGACCCGGCGAGCGGCGCGAGGCGTGCCCGCGATGCCGCCGCGACCGTCCGCCGCCGGCGGACGGACGCCTCATGCCCGGCCCTCGGTGCGGACCAGGGCGGCCGCCTTGACCGGGTCGGTCGGGCCCTCGCCGTAGGACGGGCACCAGCGCGCGACGGGGCAGGCGCCGCAGGCGGGGTTGCGGGCAGTGGCAGACCCGGCGGCCGTGCCAGATCAGGTGGTGGGACAGCATCACCCAGTCCTTCGCGGGGAACAGCGCGCCGACCTCGTGCTCGGCCTTGACCGGGTCGGTCTGCTCGGTGAACCCGAAGCGCCGGGCCAGCCGGCCGAAGTGCGTGTCGACGGTGATGCCGGGGATGCCGAACGCGTTGCCCAGCACGACGTTCGCGGTCTTGCGGCCGACCCCGGGCAGGGTGACCAGCTCCTCCAGGCGGGCCGGCACCTCACCGTCGTACCGCTCGACCAGGGCCTGGGAGAGCTTGAGCAGCGACTCGGTCTTGGCCCGGAAGAAGCCGGTGGGCTGGATGATCTGCTCGAGCCGCTCGCGGTCGGCCGCGGCCATCGCGGCGCGCGTCGGGGTAGGCGGCGAACAGCGCCGGGCGGACGGCGTTGACCCGCTTGTCGGTGGTCTGCGCCGAGAGCACCGTGACGACGAGCAGCTCGAAGGCGTTGTCGAAGTCGAGCTCGCAGCGCGCCTCGGGGTAGGTCTCGGCGAGCACCCGGTCGATCTTGCGCGCGCGGCGGACGAGGCTGGTGTCGGGGCGCGGGAGAGCGGGGACGGCGGCACGGACCCAGCGTAGAAGGGGGCTCCGACACGCCGTCCGTGGCGTCGGGCGTGGGCTCCTTCGAATTCCACGGCCGCATACGACAGACTGTGACATGTACGACCCCGGGCACTCCGGACGGGGCGATCGACGGGGAGGATCCCCCGTGGACAATGACGTGCTGCGCCAGGCCCCCCTGTTCAGCGCACTCGACGACGAGGCCGCCACCGCCCTGCGTGCGTCGATGGCCGACACGCGGCTGCGCCGCGGCGAGGTGCTCTTCCACGAGGGCGACGAGGGCGACAAGCTCTACGTCGTCACCGACGGCAAGGTGAAGCTCGGGCGCACCTCCTCCGACGGACGCGAGAACCTGCTCGCGATCCTCGGCCCCGGCCAGATGTTCGGCGAGCTGTCCCTGTTCGACCCCGGGCCGCGCTCCGCCACGGTCACCGCGGTCACGGACACGACCTTCTCCTCGCTGTCCCACGAGGACCTGCTGCGCTGGCTCGACGGCCGGCCCGGCGTCGCACGGGGGCTGCTCTCCCAGCTCGCCGGCCGGCTGCGCAAGGCCAACGACGTGGTCGCCGACCTGGTGTTCTCCGACGTGCCCGGCCGGGTCGCGAAGGCGCTGCTCGACCTCGCCGACCGCTTCGGCCGGACCGCCGACGACGGCGTGCACGTGCACCACGACCTGACCCAGGAGGAGCTCGCGCAGCTGGTCGGCGCCTCCCGGGAGACGGTCAACAAGGCGCTGGCCGACTTCGCCTCCCGCGGCTGGGTGCGGCTCGAGCCGCGCTCGGTCGTGATCATGGACATCGAGCGGCTGTCCCGCCGCGCCCGCTGAGGCTGGCGCCCAATTACCACGGTCCCGTGGTAATCGGGACGTTCCCACGGGCGAGTTCCCTGTGGGAAGGGGCGGTTTACCACGGTCCCGTGGTAATTCACCCGCCCCGCAGGTAGTCGATCTGGGCCCGCACGCTCAGCTCCGCCGCGCCCCAGAGCACCGGGTCGACGTCGACGTACACGCGCTCGACGACGCGGCGCGCGGCGTCTTCGGCGGCGGGGTCGTCGAGCTCGTCCAGCGCGTCGCGCACCTGCTCGAGCCGCTCCCGGCGGTGGGCCAGGTAGAGGTCGAGGGCGGCCAGCGCGTCGCCGATCACCGGCCCGTGCCCGGGCCACACCGCGGTCACCTCCCGCGCCTCGGCGAGGTCGTGCAGCCGCTGCAGCGAGTCGAGGTAGGCGCCGAGCTGGCCGTCGGGGTGGGCCACGACCGTCGTGCCGCGGCCGAGCACCGTGTCGCCGGTGAGCACCGCCCGCTCCGGCGGGCAGCACGAACGACAGCGAGTCGGAGGTGTGGCCCGGGCGTGCCGACGACGTGCACCTCCAGCCCGTCGACGGCGACCACGTCGCCGTCGAGCGAGGCCCTCGTCGCCCAGCCGGTGCCCCGGGTCGAGCGCACGTACGCCGCAGCCGCACCCGCTCCGCGAAGGACCGGGCGGCCTCGGAGTGGTCGAGGTGGCCGTGGGTGAGCAGGACGACGGCCACGTCGCCGGCCACGTCGGCGACGGCGTCGAGGTGCTCGAGGATCTCCGGGCCCGGGTCGACCACGACCGACCGGCGCGCCCCCGGCTCCCGCAGCACCCAGGTGTTGGTGCCGTCCAGGGTCATCACGTCCGGGTTCGGCGCGAGCACGCAGGTGGCGCGCCCGCCGAACCGCCCGCCGGACCAGCTCATCCGCGCACTCGCGCCGGACACGTCGCGGCCGAGCTCGACGAGCCGCTCGGGGATCGACAGGTAGACCCCGTCGCCGTCGCGCACGACGGTCGGCTGAACCGGGGTCTGGTCGCGGTGCTCGGCGGCGTCGAGCACCGCGCCCGCCTCGTCGTGGTCGAAGAGCTCGGCGCAGGTGACGTACGTCGGCGGCAGCATGAGCATCTCGCCGGCGTCGACCAGCCGGATGGCCTCGCGGACCGGCGACCAGAGCACCCGGTCGGACTCGGTGGAGACGTCGCGGGTGACCTGACCCGCCGGCAGCTGCGCGACGAAGAACTGCGTGTCGTAGCGCCGCGGCTCGAAGACCGGTGTCACCCACGACCCCCACAGCCGGAGCAGGTCGGTGCGCAGCACCAGCCCGCGGCGCGACAGGAAGTCGGTGAACGACGTCTCGCGCGACTCCAGCGCGACGCGGTCGGCCTCCCAGTCCGCACCGGTCGTGTCGGCGACCACCTCGTCCGGCGGACGGACCGGCCAGCAGCACCCCGGACTCCTCGAACGTCTCGCGCACCGCCGCGCACACCAGCGCCCGGGCCCGGGCCTCGTCGACGCCCATCCGCGCCGCCCACGCGGCGGGTGCGGGCCCGACCCAGCCGATCGCGTGGTCGAAGTCGCGCGGGTCGACGCCGCCGCCCGGGAACACGCACATGCCCGGCCGCGAACGCCATGTCGACGTGCCGGCGCAGCAGGTAGACCTCGAGCGAACCGGGCCCGCCCCGACCGTCCGAGGCATCGCGCAGCAGCACGACGGTGGAGGCGTGCTTGGGCTCGACCGGGGTGCGCTAGCCGCCCTCGAACGCCAGCGCGTGCTCGACGAGGTGGTCGGGCAGGCGGGTCACCGGGTCCGCGGGCACGGTCTAGACCTCGACGATCAGCTCGACCTCGACCGGGGCGTCGAGCGGCAGCACCGGGACGCCGACGGCCGAGCGGGCGTGCTGCCCGGCCTCGGCGAACACCTCGCCGAACAGCTCCGAGGCGCCGTTGGCGACGCCCGGCTGGCCGGTGAAGTCGGGGGTCGAGGCGACGAAGACGACGACCTTGACGATCCGCTTGACCTGCGAGAGGTCACCGATCTCCGCGCGCACGGCGGCGATGGCGTTGAGCGCGCACTGCCGGGCGCACTCGACGGCCTCCTCGGCGCTGACCTCGCCGCCGACCTTGCCGGTGGTGAGCAGCTGGCCCTCGCGCATCGGCAGCTGGCCGGAGGTGAAGACGTGGTTGCCGCTGCGCACCGCCGGGATGTAGGAGGCCACCGGCTTGGCGACCTCGGGGACGCTGAGCCCCATCGCCTCGAGGCGCTCCTCGGGGCTGCTCACTGCACCGGCCGCTTGAAGTAGGCGACGAGGTTCTCCGGGTTCATGCCCGGCACGATCTGCACCAGCTCCCAGCCGTCCTGGCCGAAGTTGTCGAGGATCTGCTTGGTCGCGTGCACCAGCACCGGGGCGGTGAGGTATTCCCACTTGGTCGTCTCGCTCATGCGCCCGACCCTAGCCCTGCGCGGGCCCGATCGGTGGGCGGGCGGCTACGGTGGCCCCCGTGCCCGTCCCGTCCTCCGCGTCCTCCGACGACGTGCTGACGCGGCCGGCCGCGCTGCCGGACGCGGTGCTGCGGTACGCCGACCACGAGGACGGCGTCGTGGACGTGCACCTGCCCTCCGGGCCCGGCCCGCACCCGCTGGTGGTGCTCGTGCACGGCGGCTTCTGGAAGCAGGCCTACGACCGGCGCCACGTCCGGCCGATGGCCCGCGCGCTGGTGGGCGCGGGGCTCGTCGTCGCGACACCGGAGTACGGCCGCGTCGGCGGCCGCGGCGGCTGGCCGATCACCGGCAACGACGTCGCGTCCGCGGTCGCCGCGCTGCCCGGCCTGCTCGCCGGGCTGGGCGTCACGACCGGCACCACGACGGTGTGCGGCCACTCGGCCGGGGGTCACCTCGCGCTGTGGCTGGCGGGCCGCGCGGCTGCCGACGGGTCCGGCCACCGGGTCGACCGGGTGGTCGCGCTCGCCCCGGTCGCCGACCTGGCGTCCGCGGCCCGCGACCGGCTCGGCGACGGGGCCACCCAGGCGCTGCTCGGCGGCGCGCCCGACGACGTTCCCGAGGCGTACGCCGCCGCGGACCCGCTGGGTCTGCTGCAGGACGCCGACCCCGCGACCCGGGTGGTCGTCGTGCACGGCAGCCGCGACGACGTCGTACCGCCGAGCCAGGGCCGCGCCGCTCGCCGAACGGCACCCGCGCGTGGACCTGCGGATGGTCGACGCCGGCCACTTCGAGCTGATCGACCCGCTCTCCGACGTGTGGCCGGTCGTCCGGGCCGCCCTCACCGACCCCTGACGCCGAGGGGTCAGCAGTTCAGCCTCCTGGCCGGCGTGTCGCCACACGCGTGACCCCTCGCTCAGGGAGCACGGGCCGGGACGCCCGCCGGGACGCCCCGGCGCCGGGTGAGACGCTGGGTGCATGAGCAGTCGCAGCGTGGCGGTCGTCGGCGCCGGTCCCGCCGGTACGACGCTGGCGCTGGGCCTGCTCCGGCACGGCTGCACCGTCACGCTGATGACCGACCGGGCCGCGGAGGAGATCCGTGGCGGCTCGGTGATGTCGAGCCAGGTCACCTTCGAGTCCGCGCTGGAGGTCGAGGCCACCCTGGGCGTCCCCGGCCTGCTGCCGGACGCCCCCCGCATCGAGCGGATGGCCTTCGACGTCCGGTGCGCCGACGGCACGGCCGCCGCCTTCGACGTACCGCTCTCGGCGCCGGCGCTCTCCGTCGACCTGCGGGTCAAGGTGCCGGCCCTGCTCGACGAGATCGAGCGGCTCGGCGGCAAGGTGGTCGTGCGCTCCGCGGGCGTGGAGGACGTCGAGGAGCTCGCGGCGAGCCACGACCTGGTCGTGGTGTCGACCGGCCGGGGCGGGCTCGGCGACCTGTTCCCGGTCGACGAGGGCCGTTCGCCGCACTCCGAGCCGCAGCGCACCGCGGTGCTGACCTACCTGCGGGGCGGCGCGACCGACGAGCGCTTCTGCTACCACCTGGTGGAGGGGGTCGGGGAGTGCTTCACCTGCCCGGCGCTCACCGTCGACGGTCCCTGCGAGATCGTCGTCGTCACCGCCGTGCCCGGCGGGCCCCTCGACGTGTGGGCCGACGTCGCGTCGCCTGCCGACCACCGCAGCCGGCTGCAGCGCGTGCTGGCCGACCAGTTCCCGACCTTGGCGGAGCGTCTCGACGACGCCACGCTGGTCGACGAGGGCTCGACCCTGTGCGGCCGGTTCACCCCCGTCGTACGCCGCCCCGTCGGGACGCTGCCCTCGGGGGTGCCCGTGCTCGGCATGGCCGACGTGACGGTGCTCAACGACCCGCTGACCAGCCAGGGCTCCAACAACGCGATCAAGTCCGCGGCGTTCTACCTCGACGCGATCACCAACCACGCCGGGGCGTTCGACGCCGGCTGGATGGAGCGGACGTTCGAGAACTTCTGGCGCGGCTGGGCGCAGTTCGCGACCCGGTGGACCAACGACTGGCTGCGACCCCTGGAGCCGCACCAGCGGGAGGCTCTCGTCGCCGCGGCGACCGTGCCCGGGGTGGGTGAGCGGATCGCCGCCGGGTTCGACGACGCGCGCCTGTTCGACCCCTGGTGGTTCGACCCGTCAGCCACCGCGGCGTTCCTGGCGGAGCAGCGCGCGGCGGCGGCCGGCCCCTTCGACACCCGCGACCTGCGCCGGGCCCTCGGCCAGTACGCCACCGGCGTCACCGTCGTCACCACCGCCGTCGACGGCGTGCGCTACGGGATGACCGCCAACTCGTTCACGTCGGTCTCGCTGAACCCTCCGCTGGTGCTCTGGGCGGCGGCCCGCTCGTCACCCAGCCTCGCCGCGTTCGAGGCGAGCGACCGGTTCGCCGTCAACGTGCTGGCCTCGGACCAGCACCACCTCTCGCGGCAGTTCTCGACGTCGGGCACGGACAAGTTCGACGGCGTCCGGCTGGCCCCGGGGGACGGACCGCCGGTGCTCGAGGGCACGGTGGCGCACTTCGTCTGCCGAAGGCTCCCCGACCACCGCGGCCGGATCGACGCCGGCGACCACGTGCTGTTCCTCGGCGAGATCGAGTCCTACGACGCGCCCGGCGGCGAGCCCCTGGTCTTCCACTCCGGCTTCTACCGGCTCGCCACCCGGCACCCCGACCTCTGATCCGGCGAGGGGTCAGCTCATAGGGCTCCTGGCCGGCGTGTCGCTGCACAACTGACCCCTCGTCGACACCGGCCCCTGTGGACAACCCGCACGGGGCGCGGCGAGCGGGGATCGTGCCCGCATGGACGCGCTGCTCCCCTTCCGCACCGACGACCGGCTCCCGCTCGGCGAGCCGTTCACCGTCGCGCAGGCGCTCGACCGCGGCATCACCCGCACCCAGCTCTACCGCCTCACGCGCGAGGGCGTGCTCCGCCGGGTCTTCCGCGGCGTGTACGTCGACGCAGCGGCCGACGACGACCTCCTGCTCCGCGCCCGCGCCCTGTCGATGGTCGTGCCACCGACCGCCGTGGTCGCCGACGAGTGCGCCGCGTGGGTGCGCGGGGTCGACCTGGTCGCCCGCGGGGACCACGTCATCCCGCCGCCGCTGTCGATCGTGCAACCGCTCGAGCGCACCCGGGTGCGCAAGCCCGGCGCGGACGGGCGTCGCCGGCTGCTCGAGCCCCGCGACGTCGAGGTGCTGCACGGGGTCCGGGTCACGACCGCGCTGCGCACCGCCCTCGACCTCGCCCGCACACGCTCCCGGGCGCGCGGGATCGCGGCGCTCGACGCGATGCTGCGCACCCGCGACTTCACCCACGAGGAGCTGCTGGCCGAGGTCCAGCGGTTCAAGGGGTTCCGGGGCGTCGTGCGGCTGCGCGGCCTGGCGCCGCTGGCCGACCCGCGCGCCGAGTCGCCGGCCGAGTCCGTGATGCGCCTGCTCTGGCTCGACGCCGGGCTGCCCGCGCCGACCCCGCAGGTCCGGGTGGCCGACGACCACGGCTGGGAGGCCTACCGCCTCGACCTCGGGCTGCCGGAGATCCGCTACGCCGCCGAGTACGACGGCGTGGCCTGGCACAGCTCGCCCGACCAGCGCGTCCGCGACCGTCGACGCCGCGCCTGGCTGCGCGACGAGCGCGGGTGGGTCGTCGACGTGGTCGGCGCGGACGACGTGTTCCGGCACCCGGCCCGCGCCATCGAGACCTTCCGGGCCGGGATCGCGCACGCCGGGCGCCGCGCGCGCCGTTCCGCCTGAGCCACGACCCGGGCCAGGCCCAGGCCCACGCCCCTCGCCGAGGGGTCACTGACGCAGCGACACACCGGTGAGGGGGCTGAGCTGCTGACTCCTCGGCGTCAGAGCAGGGACGGCTCGGTCTTCTCGCGGACCTCGTCCTCGGTGACGCCGGGGGCGAGCTCGACCAGCTTGAGGGCGCGGTCGCCGTGGGTGCCGGGGGCGGCGGGCTCGCCGGTGGCCGGGTCGATCACGTCGATGACGGCCAGGTCGGTGATGATCCGCTGCACCACGCCCTTGCCGGTGTAGGGCAGCGAGCACTCCTCGACGATCTTGTGGGAGCCGTCCTTGGCGACGTGCTCCATCAGCACGATCACCCGCTTGGCGCCGTGGACCAGGTCCATCGCGCCGCCCATGCCCTTGACCATCTTCCCGGGGATCATCCAGTTCGCGATGTCGCCGTGCGCGGAGACCTGCATCGCGCCCAGGATGGCGGCGTCGATCTTGCCGCCGCGGATCATCCCGAACGACGTGGCGGAGTCGAAGAACGACGCGCCCTTGCGCAGCGTCACCGTCTCCTTGCCCGCGTTGATCAGGTCCGGGTCGACCTCGTCCTCGGCCGGGTAGGGCCCGACGCCGAGGATGCCGTTCTCCGACTGCAGCACCAGCTCCACGTCGTCGGCGACGTAGTTGGGCACCATCGTCGGCAGCCCGATCCCCAGGTTGACGTAGGACCCGTCGGTCAGCTCCGAGGCCGCCCGCGCGGCCATCTCCTCCCGCGACCAGCCCATCAGGATCCCTCCCCGTTCGTCCGCACCGTGCGCTTCTCGATCCTCTTGTCGCCCGCCTGCTCGGGGGTCAGCTCGACGACCCGCTGCACGAACACCCCGGGCGTGTGCACCTGGGCCGGGTCGATCTCACCGGGCTCCACGAGCTGCTCCACCTCGGCGATCGTGGTCCGACCGCACATCGCCGCCAGCGGGTTGAAGTTCTGCGCCGACTGCCGGTAGACGAGGTTGCCGTGCCGGTCGCCCTTCCAGGCCCGCACCATTCCGAAGTCCGCCACGATGGCCCGCTCCAGCACGAACTCCTTGTCGCCCTCGTGGGTCGGGAAGGTGCGCACCTCCTTCTCCGGCGAGGCGACCACCACGTTGCCGTCGGCGTCGTACCGCCACGGCAGGCCGCCCTCGGCCACCTGCGTGCCCACGCCGGTCGCGGTGAAGAACGCCGGGATCCCGGTGCCGCCGGCGCGCATCCGCTCCGCCAGCGTGCCCTGCGGGGTCAGCTCGACCTCCAGCTCACCGGCGAGGTACTGCCGCGCGAACTCCTTGTTCTCCCCGACGTACGACGAGATCATCCGCCGGATCCGCTTGGCGAACAGCAGCCGCCCCAGACCCCACTCGTCGACACCGCAGTTGTTCGACACCGCCTCCAGCTCGTCGGCGCCCTGCTCCAGCAGCGCCTCGATCAGCACCGACGGGATCCCGCACAGCCCGAACCCACCGACCGCCAGGGTCGACCCGCTCGGGATGTCCGCCACCGCCTCAGCGGCACTCGCGACCACCTTGTCCACGCCACTCCTCCTCGACCGACTCGGAGTCACCCTAGCCAGCGCCACGGGCCGGCGACACCGACGGATCCCACACGGGGTGCGGCGCCCACGGGTCCGCACCCGACATGAGCCAGGTCACATGGGGGGGTGGTTAGGCTCGGTCGGGTGAGCGCCGACCCGACCGCCAGCGAGACCGGTGACTGGCCGGAGGTACGCCTGCACGTGGTCACCGGCAAGGGCGGCACCGGCAAGACCACCGTCGCCGCCGCGCTGGCCCTCGCGATCGCCAGCCGCGGCCGGCGGGTGCTGCTCTGCGAGGTGGAGGGCCGCCAGGGCATCGCCCAGCTGTTCGACGTGCCCCCGCTCCCCTACGAGGAGCGGCGGGTGGCCAGCGCCCCGGACGACGGCGGCGACCTCTACGCGCTGGCCATCGACCCCGAGTCGGCGCTGATGGAGTACCTCGCGATCTACTACCGGCTCGGTCGCGCCGGCAAGGCCCTCGAACGGTTCGGTGTCATCGACTTCGCGACCACGATCGCCCCGGGCGTGCGCGACGTGCTGCTGACCGGCAAGGTCTACGAGGCGGTGCACCGCAGCCGGCGTGGCAAGAACGCCCGGCAGTACGACGCGGTCGTGCTCGACGCCCCACCGACCGGCCGGATCGCCCAGTTCCTCAACGTCAACAGCGAGCTGGCCGGCCTCGCCAAGGTCGGTCCCATCCGCAGCCAGGCCGACACCGTGATGACCCTGCTGCGCTCGGAACGCACCCGCGTGCACCTGGTGACCGTGCTCGAGGACATGCCGGTGCAGGAGACCGCGGACGGGATCGCGGAGCTGACCGCGGACGGGCTGCCGGTCGGCGGCGTGGTGGTCAACCTCGTGCGCCGCAAGGAGCTCTCGGACGAGGCGCGCGCGCTCGCGCTCGACGACCGCCTGCCCCGCAAGGCGGTCCTCGGCGACCTCGGCAAGGCCGGCGTCGACGTCACCCCTCAGCTGGTCGACGGGCTGCTGCTCGAGGCGCACGACCACGCGGAGCGCCGGGAGCTCGAGGACCGGCAGCGGGCCCGCATCGCCGACCTGGAGGTGCCCACCTATGAGCTGCCGCGGCTGCCCGACGGCATCGACCTGGGTGCGCTCTACGAGCTGGCCGCCGACCTGATCGAGCAGGGCATGGCATGAGCCCGGCTTCCCAGCGCGCCACGAGCCGCATCGGCCCGCTGGCCGGCAAGCCCGACGAGCAGCCGGCGCTCGACGTCGACGCCCTGCTCGACGACCGCGGCACCGCCGTCATCGTGTGCTGCGGGTCCGGGGGCGTCGGCAAGACCACCACCGCGGCCTCGCTGGCGCTCCGCGCCGCCGAGCGCGGTCGCCAGGTGGTCGTGCTCACCATCGACCCGGCGCGCCAGGCTGGCCCAGTCGATGGGCATCGAGACGCTCGACAACGTGCCTCGACCGGTGCCCGACGTCGACGCCGGGAGCGGGTGGCTCGCTCGACGCGATGATGCTGGACATGAAGCGGACCTTCGACGAGGTCGTCGAGAGCGCAGGCCAGCCCCGAGAAGGCGGCGCAGATCCTGGCCAACCCGTTCTACGTCGCGCTGTCGAGCTCGTTCGCCGGCACCCAGGAGTACATGGCGATGGAGAAGCTCGGCCAGCTGCGCCGGGACGCGCAGCGGCTCCGGGCGCTGGGACCTGATCGTGGTGGACACCCCGCCGTCCCGCTCGGCGCTGGACTTCCTCGACGCCCCGGAGCGGCTCTCCAGCTTCCTCGACGGCCGGTTCATCCGGATCATGCTGGCGCCGGCCAAGGGCCCGGCCCGGCTGATGACCGCCGGGTTGGGGGTGGTCACCAACGCGCTCACCAAGATCCTCGGCGGGCAGGTGCTCCGGGACCTGTCCACGTTCGTGGCGGCGTTCGACACCCTCTTCGGCGGCTTCCGGCAGCGCGCGCACGAAGACCTTCGAGCTGCTGCAGGCGCCGGAGTACGGCGTTCCTGGTGGTCGCCGCCCCGGAGCCGGACGCGCTGCGCGAGGCGGCGTACTTCGTGGAGCGGCTGGGCGAGGAGCAGATGCCGCTCGCGGGCCTCGTGGTCAACCGGGCGCATCCAGGCAGCAGGGGCTCTCCGGCCGAGCAGGCGACCGCCGCGGCCGAGCGGCTGGCGGACGGCGCCGGGCGACGGCCGCACCCGACGGGCTCACCGCCGGGCTGCTGCGCGCTCGCCGCCGACCGTGACCCGCGTCGTCGACCCGGGAGCCGCGGCTGCGCCGACGCTTCACCGCCGCGCACCCGCACGTGCCCACCGCGGTCGTCCCGGCGCTCTCGACCGACGTGCACGACCTCGACGGCCTGCGGGTGATCGGAGACCTGCTCTCCGCCTGAGCCGGTGGCTCAGGCGGTGACGACCTCGGGGCTCGTCACGGCCACCGCGGCAGCGTGGTCGGCCATCGCGGTCTCGAGCAGCAGACGCCAGGACGTCACGTTGGGCCGGCGGCGCAGCAGCGCGCGACGCTCACGCTCGGTCATGCCTCCCCAGACGCCCCACTCGATCTGGTTGTCGAGGGCCTCGGCGAGGCACTCGGTGCGCACCGGGCAGCCGGCGCACATCTGCTTGGCACGGTTCTGTGCGGCGCCCCGGACGAACAGCTCGTCGGGTCGGGCCTGGTTGCAGGTCGCGCTGCTGGCCCAGTCTTCGTTCCACGTCATAGCTCGGCTCCCATCCGAGGGGACCTGCACTGGTGCGCAGATCGTTCGAGTCAATCCCCAAGAGAAAGGTAAAGAGTGATAACGGCGCGAAACAGACACGGAGGGATGCCAACTGTGGATAGTCCAAAGGAACTACTCAAGTCAGCCGATCGCGGCTGCCGGGACGGGGGGGTCAACCACCGGGCATCGGAGCAGACGTGACATCCGGGGCGAATCGGGGCCACCGAAGGGGCCATTACGGGCCTAGTCCAGGCCTCCTTGAGGACTACGAGCGCTCGGCCGTCCGGCGCGCCGGGTCCGGCCAGGACCCGTGACAGCTCGGCCGCGCTGCGGTAGAGGCGACCGCTCCGCGAGGCCGTCACGTACCCTGATGCCCATGCCGTCGTCGTCGCACCGATTCGCTCCGTCCTGCCTCGGTCCTCTCCCACCTCGGGGTGATGGTCGCGGTGGCGGCCGTGATGGGTGTCCTCGTGGCCGGGTCTGGCGATCCCGTTCGCCGGCGTGGTCGGGCTCGGCGCCCGCGACGTGGCCCGCAGCATGGACAAGATCCCCGCCGACCTGGCCGCCGAGCCGCTGCCGCAGCGCACCCGGCTGCTGGCGCAAGAACGGCGCGCTGCTGGCGACGCTCTACGACGAGAACCGGGTCAACGTCCCGCTCGCGAAGGTCGCGCCGATCATGCGCAAGGCGATCATCTCGATCGAGGACTACCGGTTCTACCAGCACGGCGCCCTCGACCTGCGCGGCACGCTTGCGCGCGTTCGTGACCAACGAGGTCGCCGACGGCACCGTCCAGGGCGGCTCGTCGATCACCCAGCAGATGGTGAAGATGACGCTGCTCAACCAGGCCGAGACCGAGGCGGAGCGGCGGCCGCCATCGCCGACACCTACGAGCGCAAGATCCGCGAGCTGCGCTACGCGATCGCCTTCGAGGAGAAGTACTCCAAGGACTGGATCCTGGAGCGCTACCTCAACATCGCCTACTTCGGCGACGGCGCCCACGGCATCGAGGCCGCGTCGCGGCACTACTTCTCCAAGCCTGCCTCCAAGCTGAAGCTGCCACGAGGCGGCGCTGCTGGCCGGGCTGGTGAAGAACCCGACCGGCTACGACCCCACCAACGACCCGCTGGAGGCGCGCGAACCGCCGCAACACCGTCCTGCGCGACGATGCTGCGTCTCAACGTGATCTCGCGTCCGAGGCCGACAAGGCGATGGACCGCGCAAGCTGGCGCTCGAAGGTCACGCCCGAACCGCAACGGCTGCGTCTCGTCCGCGGGCGCCGTTCTTCTGCGACTACGCGATCGCAGTACCTCCTCGCCGACAAGGCTCTCGGCAAGACCCGCGACGAGCGCAAGCGCCTGCTCTACAGCGGTGGCCTGACGATCAGGACGACCATCGACCTGCGCTTCCAGCGCGCCGCCGACCGGTCCGTGGCCAGCCACGTCAACCCGACCGACCGGGCCATCGGCGGCCTGGCCATGGTCCAGCCGGGCACCGGCGAGGTCCGCGCGCTGGCCCAGTCCCGGCCGATGGGCAGCAACAAGAAGCAGGGCCAGACCTACCTCAACTACGTGGTGCCGGCCGAGTACGGCGACGCCAACGGCTTCCAGGCCGGGTCGACGTTCAAGGTCTTCGTGCTCGCCTCGGCGATCAAGCAGGGCGTGCCGCTCTCGACCCAGATCCCGTCGCCGCCGACCATCTCGCTGCCGAACAACTCCTTCCGCACCTGCGACGGCAACCTGGCCAGCACCGACATCTGGTCCCCGACGAACTCCACCGGCAGCGGCACGTTCGACCTCTACACGCGGCACCCAGCAGTCGGTGAACACCTTCTTCGCCCAGCTCGAGCGGCGCACCGGCCTGTGCGCACCGGTCACGCTCGCCCGCGACATGGGCATCGACGGTGCCCGACCAGGACGTCGTGCCGCCGTTCACCCTCGGCGTCACCGACACCGACCCGCTGACGATGGCCGGTGCCTACGCGACCTTCGCCGCGCGCGGCGAAGCTACTGCGAGCCGCGCCCGGTGACCGCGGTGTCTCAACAGCCACGGCAAGGCAGATCCGACCTACTTCCCCGCGACGTGCAAGCAGGCTGCTGCCCAACGCGGTCGCCGACGCGGTCAACGACGTGCTGCGTGGCGTGCAGGAGCCCGGCGGCTTCGGCTACGGCGCCGGGCTCTCGACTCGGGCAGCCCTCGGCGGCCAAGACCGGCACCACCAACAGCAACCTGGCGGTCTGGTTCGTCGGCTACACGCCCGACCTGGCGACCGCCTCGATGATCGCCGGCGCCAACCAGGCCGGTGAGTGGATCACCCTCAACGGCCAGACGGTCGGCGGCCGCTACATCAGCAGCGCCGTCGGCAGCACCAACGCCGGGCCGATGTGGGGCGACGCGATGAAGGCGATCGACCCGACTCCTCCCCGACACCAACTTCACCGTGCCCGGACCCGACCGCCATCCGGGGTCGGCTGATCACGGTGCCCTCGCTCTACGGCTACGACCCGTCCAGCGCCGCCGACATCCTGCCGCAGGCCGGCTTCAACCCGGTGATCGGCCCGCAGGTCAACAGCATCGAACTCCTACGGCACCGTCGCCTACCTGTCCCCCGGCTCGGGCACCCAGATCGGCACCGGCAGCACGGTCACCATCTACGTCTCCAACGGCGTCGCCCGACACCGCCGCCGCCCAGCACCGGCACGGCGGTGGCGGCGGTGGCGACAACGACGGCCGCGGCAACGGCGGGGCCGGGGCAACGGCGGCGGCAACGGCGACGGCAACGGCAACGGGCGCGGCTGAGGGGCGCCGCCCGGACCGGCCCGTCGAGCCGGCTCGCGCCTCGCGCTCCTCAGGAGCCGCGAGCTGGCGGCGCACCTCGGCGGCGACGAACCCACCGTCGGCGCGCCCCTTCACCTGCGGCTGCAGGGCACCCATCACCCGGCCCATGGCCCTCATGCCCTCCTCGGCCACGCCGAGCGAGTCGATCATCGCAGGCGACCAGGTCGGCGACCTCGGCCTCGGACGAGCTGCTCGGGCAGGTAGTCGGCGATCACCTCCGCCTCCGCCCGCTCCTTCCCGGCCATCTCGGTGCGGCCGGCCTCGTCGAAGGCCTCGGCGGCCTCGCGGCGCTTCTTCGCCTCGGTGCTGAGCACGCCGACGACGTCGTCGTCGGTGAGCTCGCGGGACTACTTGCCCGCCACCTCCGCGTTGGTGATCGAGGTGAGCACCATCCGCAGCGTCGAGGAGCGCAGGCCGTGTCCCGCTCCTTGATGGCGGCGGTGAGGTCGGTGCGCAGACGGTCCTTGAGCTCGCTCATGCGCGGCATTGTGTCAGTCTTGGCCCATGCTCACTCCCGCCGCTCGCGCCCCGCGGCTCGCCCGACTGGCCGGCCCGGCAGCGTCGGCCGCGGTCGCCGGCCTCGCCTACGCGTCCGCTGGTCGAGGTGCGCTGGTTCGCGCTCCGCACCGCCGAGATGCCGGTCCTCCCGGCGGGGCATCGGCCCCTGCGGGTGCTCCACCTCAGCGACCTGCACCTCACCCCGGGCCAACGCCGCAAGCAGGACTGGGTGCGTGCGCTCGCCGACCTGGAACCCGACCTGGTGGTCAACACCGGGCGACAACCTCGCGCACCACGACGCGGTGCCGCTGCTGCTCGACGCCCTCGACGGGCTGCTCGACGTGCCCGGTGTGTTCGTCTTCGGGTCGAACGACTACTTCGCACCCACCTCGCGCAACCCGGTGCGCTACCTGCTGCCCGACGACGGACAAGCGGCCACGCACACGCCCGCCGCTGCCGTGGCGCGACATGGTGCGACGGCTTCGAGGCGCGGGGCTGGGTCGACCTGTCAACCGTCGGGACGAGCTGCAGCGTGGGTCGACACGACGTTCGCCTTCGCCGGCGTCGACGACCCGCACCTGGGGTACGACGACCTGGCGGCCGTCGCCGGTCCCGCCGACGCCGACCGCTGACGTGCGGGTCGGGGTCGCGCACGCGCCGTACCTGCGGGTGCTCGACCAGTTCGCCGCGCGACGGTTACGACGGCGATGCTCGCCGGGCACACGCACGGCGGCCAGCTGTGCCTGCCCGGCACAGGGGCCCTGGTCACCAACTGCGACCTCGAGCCGGCCCGCGCCAAGGGCCTGCACCGGCACCCGGCGGGGGCCGCGACCGGGCGACGCCGGCGAGCTGCCTGGCTGCACGTGTCGGCGGGGCTGGGCACGTCGCCCTACGCCCCGGTCCGCTTCTGCTGCCGCCCCGAGGCGACCCTGCTGACGCTGACCCCGGGCCCCCGCGCAGACGACGACCCCGGTGCGGACGCCACCGGTTTCTCGGGTGCCGGAGGCGTCGGCTAGACTCCCGCGCCGCCGGCGGGGTCGTCGGCACTCGGGCTGTGGCGCAGCTTGGTAGCGCGCCTCGTTCGGGACGAGGAGGCCGCAGGTTCAAATCCTGTCAGCCCGACCGAGAACCACATGGTGTGAAGAAGCCCCCGCTCGCGCGAGCGGGGGCTTCTTCGCGTCCCGACGAGGTCAGGTCCGCCGCCGGTCGCGCCCCCGCCGGGGGGCGGCCGGCAGCACCTGCGTCTCGGCGTCCGGTGACGGCTCCGAGGCCGCTGCCTGCTCGCCGGCGGTGGGCCCCGTCGGGCCGGGTCGGGACCGGCGGGTGCGCAGCATCCGGAGCTGACGGCGGATCCGCTCGTCGAGGTCCATCTCCACCAGCAGCCTCTTGACGGTGGAGAGCACCGCGACGTGCAGCTCGACACTCTGGGGAGCAACGGCCGCGGTGAGCAGGTCGTCGAGCCGCGCCCGGGCCTCGTGCAGCCCGGCCAGGGCGTCCCGCACCGCGTGCATGTCGGCGGCGCTCAGCCGCCGGCCGGTGTCCGCCTCGTCCCGCACCAGCTGCCCGAACGCGTCGACCCCGTCGGCCATCTCCCGGAAGGTCTGCGCGAGCCCGAGGTAGACGTCCTCGGCGGTGTCACCCAGCCAGGAGGCATCGTCGGTGGCGTCGACCACCGCGCGCAGCATCGCGCGGACGGCCACGGCCGTGTGCTCGAGCGACTCGAGCCCCTGTCGCAGCCCCGGTCCGACGTCCGGCGTACCCACGGCGCGGACGTTGAGCCGGCGGCCCTGCTCCGCGTGCTCCACCGCGGCCTCCACCCGGGGGATGGTGTGGGTGATCTGCCGCGCCTGCGCCAGCCAGTCGCGCGCGGCCGGGCCCACGTCGCCGCCGGACCGGGCCAGCTCGGCCAGCTCGTCGGCGGCGCGGCGCAGCAGGTCGCTGACCGTGTCGGCCAGCTCGTCGATGGCGGTGCCCGCGTCGGCGCTGGCCACCTTGGGCGGGAAGAGCAGGTTGGCGGCGATGCCGACCGCGGCGCCGACCAGGGTCTCGGCGATCCGCTGCCACGCCGCCGACGGAGCCCCGAGGGCGCCGACTCCGAGGACGAGCATCGCGCTGATCGCCACCTCGATGAGGTTGGAGCGCAGCCGGAGCACCTGGCCGATCGTGATCGCGGCCAGGATCAGCAGGCCGAGGCTCCACCAGGCGAGCGGGGCGACCGCCGAGAAGCCCACCGCGAGCAGCACCCCGGCCACCACGGCGAGGACCCGGTCGAGACCGCTGGCCAGCAGCGACACCGGCGTGACCTGGACGACGAGCATCGCGGTCAGCGGGGCGAGCAGCGGCTGGGTGCCGGGGAAGAACAGGGTGGCCACGACATAGCTGGCCACGGCCGCCACGGTGATCCGCAGCGACCACAGCACCGCGGCGCGGCCCTCCGCCCGCGCCCGGCTGAGCCTGCGGACCAGGTCGCGCCACCAGCCTTTGCGCACGCTCCATAGTGCCTCGCCGCGCACCGGTCGGCCCTCCCGGCCCGTCCATGGCCCCCCGGTCGGGCCATGGACGGCCTCACCGGAGGCTCCTAACGTCGACAGTGCCCAACGCGAGGCCGCGCGGGTCCGGCCGCGACCTCGGGGGTCGCCTCCCAGACCCGAGGAGCCTCGATGAGGACCGTGATCGCAGACATCCTGCGCCGGGGCCGGTTCACCCCCGTGGCGCCGTACCAGCGCTTCGCCTACGCCTGCGCGGCGCTCCTGGTCGGGAGTGGGCTGTTCCATCTCGGGGTCTACGCCGTCGACGGCGGGCCGTGGACCGGGCCGGTCTCCTGGCGGAAGCCGGTCGTCTTCGGGCTCTCCTTCGGGATCACGGTCGCGACGATCGCCTGGCTCGTGACGTTCCTGCGTCCCGGCCGGGTGGCCGGATGGGTGCTGCTCGGTCTCCTCTCGCTGGCCTCGCTGGGCGAGGTGTTCCTGATCACGATGCAGCGGTGGCGTGGGGTGCCCTCCCACTTCAACGAGGGCACCGCCTTCGACTCCACCGTGTTCTCGATGATGGGCCTCCTCGTCGCGGTGGTGGTGCTGCTGACCGTCGTGGTCGCAATCTGGTCATGGCTCCGGCTCGACGCGCAACCGAGCCTCGCCCTGGCGATCCGGCTCGGGCTCCTGCTCATGCTCGTCAGCAACGCGGTCGGCGTGCAGATGATCGCCGGGGGCGGCAACACGTTCGGACCGGCCGGTGCGTTGAAGGTGCCGCACGCCGTGAATTTGCACGCCGTGCAGGTCCTGCCGGCTTTGGCGATCGTGCTTCTGGCCGGTCGGGCGACGGACGTGCAGCGCCTCCGGGTCGTCGAGGTGGCCGCGGCGGGCTACGTGCTCCTGGTCGGCTCCACCCTGGTCCAGACGTACGCCGGCCGTGCCCCGCTCGACCTCGGACCGGCCGCCGTCGTCCTGGCCGGCGCCGGCCTGGTCCTCCTCGCGGCGAGCGCGGTGGCGGCGCTCCGCACACTGGGGGTGCTCGAGCAGCTCGGCGGGCACCGGGTCGGGCCGCGCACGCCCTGACGGCGACGGACCCCGCCACCGTGAGGTGACGGGGCCCGACCTGCCGTGCCCTAACGGGTGACGCGGAACCTCCGGGTCGGGCTGGCGTCGCGCAGCACCTCGGCGTCGCCGCGCCACACCGCCTTCGCCGTCCAGCGGCCGGTCTTGCGGGGCGCCCGCAGGGTCACCTTCCACCTGCCGTCGCGGCCCACCGTGGCGCGGACCCGGTCGTGCCGGCGGCCCGGTCCGTTCAGCTTCACCACCACGGTGGCGCCGCGCATCGTCGGCCCGATCTTGCCGCGCAGCGTGAAGCGGTCGCCCCGACCGACCCGGCGGTCGGGCCGGACGAGCTTCACGACGGCTTTCACACTCACCCGCTGCGTCGGGCTCACCGCCGCGGCGTGGGTCGCGTCGCCGTTGTACACCACGCGGTACTCCACGGACCGGGTCGGCTCCACGGTGAACGCGTAGCTGCCGTCGGCCGCCGTGGTCGTGGTGGCCACGTCGACCCAGCCGGCCGCGAGCGTCCGAGCCCCGGCGCCGAGGGGACGGGCCTGGAGCACCACCGGCACACCGCCGAGGACCTGGCCGTTGGGGGCCAGCACGCCCTGCAGGGTGGTGGCGCCCCCGGCGTTCAGCGGACCCGCGGTGGTCGGGGCGAGCGTCACGCCGGTGGTCGCCGCCGCGCCGTCCGCGGGCGGGGTGCCGCCGGTGCCGCCTGCTGCGGGCGGCGGGGGAGGTGGGGTGACCGTGAAGCCGAACGACTGCTCCGGGCCCACGTTGCCGGCCGGGTCGACGGCCAGCGCGCGGATCGTGAGGCTGTCGGCCACCCGGACCGTGACGGGACCCGGCCCTGCCTGGGCCGTCGCGGCCGCCGGGTCGGTCCCGTCGGTCGTGAAGCGGATCTGGGCACCGGGCTCGTTGGCCGACAGGACGACGTCCTGCGGCGCGGTGAACGCACCGGACGCGGGCGACGCGCTGACCTCGGGTGCGGTCAGGTCGACCGTGTAGACCTCGGTCTCCACCAGCGACGTACCGCCCGGGCCGACGCCGATGTAGCTGAGCGTCGTCTCGCCCTCGCCGATGTGGATCGGACCGTCGTACTCCGGGCTGGCCGCGGTCGGCTCGGTGCCGTCCGTCGTGTAGTGGATCGACGTGGTGTTCGTGCCGGTCAGGGTCACGTCCAGCTCGTGGTTGAACAGCCCGGTCTGCCAGCTGGCCATCACGCCGGGGCCCCCGGCGAGCTTGCCCTGCACGCTGAACAGGTCGGTCGAGCCGAGCGGCACCGAGACCGGGGCCCCGTTGCCGTTGGTGACCTGGGTGACGGTGAACTCGTTGGTGCCGTAGGGGCTGCCGGTGACCCGGTGACCCTCCTCGGCGGTCGGGTCGCCGAGATACCCCGCGGGTGCCCCGTCGGTCCAGCGGAGGGCCGGCCCCACCGGCTGGGTCAGGAGCCGCTGGAAGTCCCCGCACGGCCCGACCATGCAGCCGTTGTCGTCGGTGTAGAAGAGCCGGCCGCGGTCGTCGGTCTGGGTGCGGATGACGCCGTACGGGTGCACGATCTCGTACGTAGCGTTCGGGACCAGGTCGTCGATGCGGACCCGGATCCGGCCGAACGCGATCTGGTGCTGGTCCTGGGGCGTGGCCGAGTCGAAGGCCGCCTCCAGGGCGAGGACCAGCCGGGCGCGGATGCCGCCGGCGGTCTCGAACGCCGCCTCACCAGACCACCAGAACGACTCGTCCGGGAAGTTGTCCGGGAACGAGATCCCGCGCGACGGGTCGGGCAGGTCCCCGACGACCGGGCACAGCGGGTCGTCGAGGCACAGCTCCAGCTCGACCGGGTCGACCCTCGGGTCACCCGGGGTGGCACCGGGCAGACCGATGTCGGTCAGCGAGGACGGGTAGCCCCACCACTGGTCGGGGGAGACCGCGCGCAAGTTGTGGATCACGTAGTGGAACCGGGAGACCGGACCGGCCTCCGCGCCCGCGCCGTCGGGCAGGGAGAACGCCCGGACGAGGGTGGTGCGGGTGACCGCGATCGGGTCGGCGGCGTCGTAGAGCCGGGTCGTCCCGGCCGGGTTGCCGGAGACGTCCAGGCGCGGGCGGGTCCCGTCGGTGGTGTAGTAGATCGAGCCGACCGTGGGGGTCTCGGTCTGGGCGCCCGTGACCGGGTCGACGGAGGTCGTCGTCGCGGTGAGCTCGACGTCCTGCCGGCCCTCGAGCACCTCTGGGGACGTGGCCGGGCCCGGGGTTGCGCTCACCGTGGAGAGGTCACTGCGCCCGACGTACTCCTCCCGGTAGTTCTCGCTGAACCGGCCCTGGGCCTGCACCACGTACCGCAGGGTCATCGGACCCTCCCGCAGCACGATCGGCGTGCTGTAGACGGATCGGGTGGCACTGTTCCTCGGGTTGGTGCCGTCGGTGGTGTAGCGGATCTGCGACTCGCCCGGGAACGACGAGGTGAGCGTGAGCTCGGTGCCGGTCACGTACAGGTCGCCCGGCAGGTCGACGGTGCCACGCGGTCGCGCGACCCGCCCCTGCACGGCGAACAGGTCGGTCTCGATCACGTTCACGCCCGGACCGCCGACGTCGGGGCCCTCGACCCGGAAGAGGTTGGCGCCGGTGGGGCTGCCGGTGACCGTGTGCTCGACGGTGGGGTCGCCGACGTAGCCCGCGGGGGCGCCGCCGTCCCAGACGAGGAACGGGCCGATCTGACCGTCGAGGCCGGCAGCGAAGTCGCAGGGCGGCATGAGACAGCCCTGGTCGTTGGTCTCGAAGATCCGGCCACGGTCGTCGGCGACGAAGTCGTCCTCGCCGTACGGCGTGGTCACGTGGTAGCTCTGACCCGGCGTCAGGTCGTCGATGCGCACGCGCAGCCGCGAGAACGCGACCTGCTGGCCGACGGCCACCTCACCGGTGCCGCCGAAGGCGGCCTCCTGCGCGAGCACCAGCCGGGCGCGGACCCCCGCCGGGTCGTCGATGATGGCGTCGGCGGCCCACCAGAACGCCTCGTCGGGGAAGTTCTCCGGGACCGACAGCGGCGCACCCGGGTCCTGGCGGTCGGAGACCACCGGGCACCGTGGGTCCTGCTCCTGGTCGAGGCAGAGCTCGAGCCGGAGGCCGGTGCTGTCGCCGTACCAGAACGGGTAGCCCGTCCTGTGGTCGACGGGGCCCACCGTCGAGGCGTACAGGGTGGCGGCGGACGCCGGCGCCGTCAGCGGGACCAGCCCGACGACAGCCAGGGCTCCGGCCAGGAGTCCGGACGCCAGGGTGGACATCCGGCGTCGTGGGCCATGTGCGGGCGTGGAAGGACAAGGTGACGTGCGTGTGTTCATGAGTGCTGCTCCCCGGTTCAGCGACCCCCCGGTCGCGCTGACATCAGACTGAGGGTCGCCCACCGCCGCAAAAATCTTGTGAAATGCAAAAGTTGGTGTCTGCGGGGCGCTTTCGGGTTCAGGTCGCTGCCGGGTGCTTCCCGTGGGCTCTGGCAGACTGCGCGGCATGGGCGACCCGACCGGCGACGAGTCCGAGCCGACGCTGGAGCTGCCGTCCCTCTTCCGGCGCAAGCGTCGCAGGCCGAGTGACCCGGTGCCGCCACCGGAGACCGCCGCGGAGCGGCCCGAGCCCCGGCCGGAACCCACGGCCGAGGCCGCGCCCGAACCGGAGCCCGAGGTGGAGCGGCCGCCGCCGACCCCCGAGCCCCTCGTCGTGGCCCGGCCCACCCCGACGAAGCCGGCCCCGCCCCCGGCTGACGACACCGACGCCCACCCCGGGACCACGCCGGAGCCCGCCGCCCCGGCCCCGGCCCATGAACCGGCCCCGACGAGTCCGGCCCGGCCGCGCCGTGCCCGCCCGTCGCTCGGCACCGGCCCGCGGCTCTCCGCGACCGTCGCCGCGCCGCTCACCGGGCTGCTCGTCGGCCTGCTGGGGGTGCTGCTGACCTACGGCGGGCTCCGGGGCTGCGAGCTCGTCCGCGGCACCGACTCCTGCGGCGGCGGCCCCGGGCTGCTGCTGCTCATCGGGATCCTGGTGGCCATGGTGCTCGCCGGGACCGCGCTGCTGACGTGGCTCCACGTGCCCGAGCCCCGCAGCACCAGCTTCCTCGGCGTCGGGGTCACCGCCGTCGTGGCGATGGTGGCACTGCTCGAAGCGGTGTTCAGCGCATGGATGTTCGTCGTCGTGCCGCTCGTCACGGCCGCGGCCTACCTGCTCGCCTGGTGGGTCACCAGCCGCATCGTCGAGCAGCTCGACGACGGCCCCGGCGTCGACGTCCGCTGAGCCGCGCCGCCGACTGGGTTGCGGCCGGACGGGCCGGACGGTCAGAGCCGGGCGGCGACCAGCTCGGCGATCTGGACGGTGTTGAGCGCGGCGCCCTTGCGCAGGTTGTCGTTGCTCACGAACAACGCCAGGCCCCGCTCGTCGTCGACTCCCGGGTCCTGCCGGATCCGGCCGACGTAGCTCGGGTCCTGGCCCGCGGCCTGCAGTGGCGTCGGGATGTCGGTGAGCACCACGCCCGCCGCCCCGGCGAGCAGCTCGATGGCGCGCTTGGCGGGCAGCGGCCGCGCGAACTCGGCGTTGAGCGACAGCGAGTGCCCGGTGAAGACCGGCACCCGGACACAGGTCCCGGACACCCGCAGGTCGGGAATGTCGAGGATCTTGCGGCTCTCGTTGCGGAGCTTCTGCTCCTCGTCGGTCTCGTCGCTGCCGTCGTCGACGACCGAGCCGGCCATCGGCAGCACGTTGAAGGCGATCGGCCGGGCGTACTTCGCCGGCGCCGGCAGCGGTACGGCGGACCCGTCGTGGGCCAGCTCCGGCCCGCGCTCGCCGACCGCGGCGACCTGCTGGGCCAGCTCCTCCACGCCGGCGACCCCGCTGCCGGAGACCGCCTGGTAGGTGCTCGCCACCAGGCGGACCAGGCCCGCCTCGTCGTGCAGCGGCTTGAGCACCGGCATCGCGGCCATCGTCGTGCAGTTCGGGTTGGCGATGATGCCCTTGCGCACCCGGTCGAGCGCCTCGGGGTTCACCTCGCTGACCACCAGCGGCACGTCCGGGTCCATCCGCCAGGCCGAGGAGTTGTCGACCACGACGGCCCCCGCGGCGGCGAACCGCGGGGCCAGCGCCCGGGAGGTGGTGGCCCCCGCGGAGAACAGCGCGATGTCCAGGCCGCTCGGGTCGGCGGTCGCCGCGTCCTCGACGACGACCTCGCGGCCGCCGAAGCCGATCGTGGAGCCGGCGGAGCGGGCCGAGGCGAAGAGCCGGATCTCGGCGATCGGGAACGCGCGCTCCGAGCAGGATCTGCCGCATGACGCCGCCGACCTGACCGGTGGCGCCGACGACGCCGATCCGGACGCCCTCGCCACCGGTGCCGAACGAGCTCAGCTGGGTCCCCGACGCGGCGCGAGCGCAGCGAGCGGGGGTGCTCATCGGCCGGTCCCCCCGTAGACGACCGCCTCGACGTCCTCGGAGTCGAGGTCGAAGGCGGTGTGCGTCGCGGTGACCGCGGCGTCGACCTGCGCCTCGTCGACGATCACCGAGATCCGGATCTCGGAGGTGGAGATCATCTCGATGTTGACGCCGGCGGAGGCCAGCGCCGCGAAGAACTTGGCGGTGACCCCGGGGTGCGAGCGCATGCCCGCGCCGATCAGCGAGACCTTGCCGATCTGGTCGTCGTAGAGCAGCGAGTCGTAGCCGACCTCGGCCTGGATCTTCGCGAGCGCGGCCATCGCGGTCTGGCCGTCGTCGCGGGGCAGCGTGAAGGAGATGTCGGTGAGGTTGGTGGCGGCGGCGGAGACGTTCTGCACGATCATGTCGAGGTTGATCTGCGCCTCGGCGAGCGCCTCGAAGATGCGGGCCGCCTCACCGACCTTGTCGGGCACGCCGACCACGGTGATCTTGGCCTCGCTGCGGTCGTGCGCGACGCCGGCGATGATCGCCTGTTCCATGTCGTCCACCTCGTCCTCGTCGGTGATCCAGGTGCCCGGTCCGCTGGCTGAACGACGACCGGACGTGGATGGGCATCTCGTAGCGGCGGGCGTACTCCACGCAGCGCAGGTGCAGGATCTTGGCGCCGCAGGCGGCCATCTCGAGCATCTCCTCGTAGGAGAGCCGGTCGCGCTTGCGCGCGGTCGGGACGATCCGCGGGTCGGCGGTGAACACGCCGTCGACGTCGCTGTAGATCTCGCAGACGTCGGCGCCGAGCGCGGCGGCCAGCGCGACGGCCGTGGTGTCGGAGCCACCGCGGCCGAGCGTGGTGATGTCCTTGGTGTCCTGGCTGACGCCCTGGAAGCCGGCGACGATCGCGACGGCGCCCTCGTCCAGGGCCCGCTGGATGCGCCCGGGCGTCACGTCGATGATCTTGGCCTTGCCGTGCGAGCTGTCGGTGATCACGCCGGCCTGGCTGCCGGTGAAGGACCGCGCCATCTGGCCCAGGTTGCCGATCGCCATCGCCAGCAGCGCCATCGAGATCCGCTCGCCGGCGGTGAGCAGCATGTCGAGCTCGCGACCGGCGGGCAGCGGGGAGACCTGCTGGGCGAGGTCGATCAGCTCGTCGGTGGTGTCACCCATCGCGGAGACGACCACCACGACGTCGTTGCCCGCCCGCTTGGCGTCCACGATGCGCTGCGCGACCCGCTTGATGCCCTCGGCGTCGGCGACGGAGGAGCCGCCGTACTTCTGCACGACAATGCCCACGGTGACTCCTCGTCCGGTCGGTCTCGAAAATGACGGTCCGAGTCTATCGAGAGACCGTCCGGCACCCCCAGCCGTGACGGATCGCGGACAGACCGTCAGGTCAGGGGTTCACGTCCTCCAGCATCTCGTCCGCGGCCTCGACCTGCTCCTGCTCGCTCTCGAAGTCGACGTCGAACCGGTCGTGGGTGACCACCGACTGCAGCGCCCGGAGCACGGCGCTGGCGTCGTGGCCCCAGGAGGACATGTAGGAGAACTGCCACCACCACAGCGCCTCGCTGACGCGCCCGGCGCGGAAGTGCCGCAGCCCGTGCGCGAGCGCGGTGGCGATGCTGGTGAGGTCGTCGGAGAGCAGCGACGAGACCAGCTCGGGCGGGTCGTCGTAGGGGTCGAAGACCTTGGTGTACACGTCGACGCCCTCGAGCAGCACCGCGAGCCGCAGCCGCATCGCGTCGAGGTCGGGGTCGGGCCCGACGTCCGGCTCGTACTCGTCGGCCGGGGTGAAGTCCGTGTGCACGCCGAGGCGGCCACCGGCCAGCAGGATCTGGCTGACCTCGAGCAGCAGCAGGGAGATCGCCTCGCCCGCCGGAGGCGTCGCCGCGCGCGATGGCCCGCAGCGCGAGCAGGAAGCTCTCGACCTGGTCGGCGATCTGTTGGCCGAAGTCCTCGAGGTCGCTGTCGGCGGGGCCACCCCCGCGCCGCCAGCACGCTCGGTGTCAGGTCAGTCATCGACGGATCGTCTCCCTTCGAAAGCACGCCCCAGGGTGACCTCATCGGCGTACTCGAGGTCTCCTCCTACCGGCAGTCCACTCGCAAGTCGGGTCACGCGCAAGCCCATCGGCCGGAGCAGGCGGGTGAGGTAGGTCGCGGTGGCCTCGCCCTCGAGGTTCGGGTCGGTGGCCAGGATCACCTCGGTGACCGACGCCGTCGGCGAGCCGGGTCATCAGCTCCCGGATGCGCAGCTCGTCGGGGCCGATGCCCTCGATCGGCGAGATCGCGCCGCCGAGGACGTGGTAGCGGCCGCGGAACTCACGGGTGCGCTCGATGGCGACGACGTCCTTGGACTCCTCGACCACGCAGATCACCGCGGGGTCGCGGCGCGGGTCGCGGCAGATCCGGCAGGTCTCCTCCTCGGCGACGTTGCCGCACACCGAGCAGAACTTGACCCGGTCCTTGACCTCGACGAGCACCTGCGCGAGCCGGCGGACGTCGACCGGGTCGGCCGACAGGAGGTGGAACGCGATCCGCTGCGCGCTCTTCGGCCCGACGCCGGGGAGCCGACCGAGCTCGTCGATCAGGTCCTGGACGATGCCTTCGTACATGGGTGGTCGGTCTCGTCGCCCTCAGAAGCCCGGGCCGGGGCCCGGGCCCCCGCCGGTGTCGCCACCGAGGCCGCCGAGCCCTCCGGCCAGCGGACCGAGCCGCTCGGAGGCGAGCGCGTCGGACTTGGCCCGCGCGTCGCGGTAGGCCGCGACGATCAGGTCCTCGAGGTCCTCGGTGTCGTCGGGGTCGAACGAGCCCCGGCGGATCTTGACCCCGACCAGGTCGCCGGTGCCGCTGACGGTGACCGTGACCAGCCCGTCGGCGACCGTGCCGTCCACGGTGGCCTCGGCCAGCTGCGCCTGCGCGTCCATCATCTGCTGCTGCATCTGCTGGGCCTGCTGCAGCAGGGCGTTCATGTCGAAGCCGCCGAACGGGTCGCCGCCGGGAGTCTCGGGGGTGTTGCTGGTCATGGGATCCACTCTCGCTCGGGGCTCAGTCGTGCTTGATCTCTTCGATGATGCTCGCACCCAGCTCCCGCTCCAGGAGCTCGGCGCCGCCGAGGTCGTCGTCGGCGTCGGGGTCGTCGGGGTGGGCGTCGGCGTCGGAGGCCGCACGGTCCTGGTGGCGCCCCGGCCCGCCCTTGGGCCGGGTCTCCTGGATCGCGCCGCGGGCGCAGGCGACCGCCTCCGGGTCGACCGGCCGGCGCTCCGGGGCGGCTGCCGGCGCACCCCGCTCGGGGTCCGGTGCCGACGGCGGCGGGTCCGGCGTCGGGGACGGCGCCGGGTCGGTCACGACCGCCGGCTTCGTCACCGTGTCGGTGTGGGCACCCGGCTGGGCGGTCGGGTCGACGATCGCCTCGACCCGCCAGTCGTGGCCGATCACGTCGATCGCCGCCTGGCGCAGGATCTCCTCACTGCCGCCGCTGGAGAACGACTGGCGGGCCCCGGCGTTGACCAGCGCGATCGTCAGCGTCTTGTCGTCGACCGCGGCGACCTGGGCGTTCTGGCTGAGCAGGATCCAGGTGAACCGGCGCTTGGCCTTGACCGCCTCGAGGAGGTCCGGCCACAGCCGGCGTACGTCGACCAGGGTCAGGCCTCCGCCGACGGGTGCCGCGGCTCGCTCCGGCGGCGCGGCTCGCTCCGGCGCCGCCTGCTCCGGCGCGTCCGGCTGCGGGGCCGGCGCCTCCACCGGAGCCATCGAGGGCTCCGGGGCCGTCGGGACCTCGGGGGTCGGCGCGGCGGGCGGGGGGGTGCGCGTGGGCGCGGGCTCCGCGGGTGCGGGCCGGGCCGCGCCGCTCGGGGCGGCCGGGCGCGCACCGGACGGGGTGCCCTCGATCGACATCCGCTTCTCGAGCCGGTCGAGCCGCGCCAGCACGCCCTCGGTGGAGTGGTCGGCGCCCGGGAGCAGCACCCGGGCGCAGATGAGCTCGAGCAGCAGCCGCGGCGCGGTGGCGCCCTTGAGCTCGGTCAGTCCCGTCGCCACCAGGTCGGCGGCCCGGCTGAGCTCGGACCGGCCGAACCGGGCAGCCTGCGCGACCAGGCGCTCGGCCTGGTCGGCGGGCACGTCGATGAGGCCCGTGGCGGGCGCGTCGGGCACCGCGGCGATGATCACCAGGTCGCGCAGCCGGCGCAGCAGGTCCTCGGTGAACCGGCGCGGGTCCTGGCCGGTCTCGATGACCTTGTCGACGACGCCGAAGACGGTGCCGCCGTCGTCGGCGGCGAACGCGTCGACGACCTCGTCGAGCAGCGTCTCGGGGGTGAAGCCGAGCAGCCCGGTGGCCAGCGCGTAGGTCACGCCGTCGGCGCCCGCACCGCCGATGAGCTGGTCGAGCACCGACAGCGTGTCACGGGCGGAGCCGCCGCCGGCCCGCACGACCAGCGGCAGCGCGGCCGCGTCGACGGTGACGCCCTCCTGGTCGCAGAGCTGTTGGAGGTAGTCGGACAGGGTGCGCGGCGGGATCAGCCGGAACGGGTAGTGGTGGGTGCGCGACCGGATCGTGCCGATGACCTTCTCCGGCTCGGTCGTGGCGAACACGAACTTGATGTGCTCCGGCGGCTCCTCGACGAGCTTGAGCAGGGCGTTGAAGCCGGCCGGCGAGACCATGTGGGCCTCGTCGATGATGTAGATCTTGTAGCGGCTGTTGACCGGGGCGAAGAAGGCCCGCTCCCGCAGGTCACGGGCGTCGTCGACGCCGCCGTGGCTGGCCGCGTCGATCTCGATGACGTCGATGGAGCCGGGTCCGCCGCGCGCCAGGTCGGTGCACGACTGGCAGGTGCCGCACGGGGTCGTCGGTCGGGCCCTGCTCGCAGTTCAGGCACCGCGCGAGGATGCGGGCGCTGGTGGTCTTGCCGCAGCCGCGCGGGCCGGAGAAGAGGTAGGCGTGGTGCACGCGGTTGTTGGTCAGCGCCGCGCGCAGCGGCCCGGTGACGTGGTCCTGGCCGATCACCTCGGCGAAGGACTCCGGCCGGTAGCGGCGGTAGAGGGCGAGGGGTGCGTCCACGTCGAGAACCCTAACCGGACCCGCGGACGGTGAGTAGGCGCCGGTCGTCGCCACCGGTGTCCGGACATGAGAAGGCCCCCCGCGCACCCGACAGAGCTCACTGACCCTTGCTGCCTTCCGGCCCTGGGGGAGTTGGGCGAGATGCCGCCGCACGGGGGGTTGGCCCGAAGTCTAGGTGACACCGCGACGGCCCCCCAAGTCGGCTGGGGCCGGGACACCGATTTCATCGACCCACGGGAGACCGGTAGCCTCTCCGGCGGAGGATTCGCCTAGTGGCCTATGGCGCTCGCTTGGAAAGCGGGTTGGGTTAACAGCCCTCAGGGGTTCGAATCCCCTATCCTCCGCCACGCTGACCAGCGGGAACGCCGGGACGGACTCGTCGAGTCCGGCCCGGCGTTCGGTCTCTGGGGTATGCCCGGCTCACGGCGGGGCGATCAGGCCGCGACGGATCGCGATGGAGAGCGCCTCCAGCTTGCTGTGGGCGCCCAGCTTCGCGGAGATGTTCGCGATGTGGTTGCGGACCGTGTGCACGCTCACCGTCAGCTCCTCGGCGATAGCGGCGTTGGAGAGACCGAGGGCCAGCCTGCTCAGGACCTCGTGCTCGCGCCTGGTCAGGGACGCGCCCGGGCCGGGGGACCCCGACAGCTTCACGAGCAGCCGGGAGAGGAGCTCCGGCGAGATCGTCACCTCGCCCTCCGCGGCTGCCCGGACCGCGGCCGTCACCTCGGCGAGCCCCCGGGTCTTGGACACGAACCCCGCGGCCCCGGCCTCGACCGCCTGGACCAGCACGTCGTCGCCCACGGAGGCGGTCAGCACGACGACGTTCATCGTCGGACGCAACGCCCGGAGCCTTCCGATCGCGGCCACGCCGTCCCCGTCGGGCAGCCGCCGGTCGAGAAGGGTGACGTCCGGTGCGGCAGCGACGATGCGCTCCCGTGCCTCCGCGAGCGTGTGCACGACTCCCACGGACATCATGTCCGGCTCCCCGTCCAGCACGTGGCCCAGGCTCGTGGCCAGCGCCTGGTGGTCGTCGACGATGAGCACCCGGATCGGCCTGCTCAGGCGACCACGCAGCACGTCCCTGTCCGCGGGCTCTCCGCTCACGTGAAACCTCCCCCGTGGCCGCTCTCGAGGCCTCGACCACCCAGTATCAGGGAGATCGGGAAACCGCGGTACGCCCGGTGGGAATCTTCCGCCCGCTCGCGCGCCTACGATGAACGGAGACCGGCCTGCGTTCGACGGTCGGCTAGCAGCGGGGGGAGGAGTCGGATGGCACAGCCGACTCGGACGAGCAACGGCGTCGGCCCCCAGGTGATCTTCGGGTTCGACGCCACGGGGCGCTGCACCCTCTCGATGGGTCCCGGGCTCGAGGCCCTGGGGACCCGGCCTCACGAGCTGGAGGGCCAGGACCTCTTCCAGGTCTACGCCGACGACCCCACGGCCCAGGGACACCTGCGAGCCGTCCTCGACGGCGAGACCTTCACCGTCGAGCGGGACTTCCAGGGACGCGTCCTGTCGGTCCTCTACCAGCCGATGCGCGGCGACGGCGGCGTGGTCACGGGAGCAATCGGCGTGGCAACCGACATCACCGACCAGCGGCGGCTCGAACGCGAGATGGACTCCGCCCGCTCCCGAGCCGGCCTGCTGGCCGATCTCTCCCAGGTGCTCGCCCAGAGTGCTCTCGACCCAGGCACGCTGCTGCCGCGGGTGGTGCGCGCGGCCACGGAGCCGCTCGGTGACGTGGGCGTGCTGTGGGTGCGGTCCGAGGACTCGGCCGACCTGGCGGTGCGGGCGCTCTGGGACGGGGTCGAGGCGCGGCTCGTGACCCCGCGGGAACGGCCGGTGCGCGCCGACGGCGGGCCGACCGTGACCGCAGCCCCGCAGAGCGCGGAGGAACGGCTCATCGCCTCCGCGGGAGGCGGCCCGGCGGACGAGCTGCTGCGCCTTGCGGCACCCTCCGAGGGTCTCCGGCACGTGCTGCGGGTGCCACTCCGCTCGCGTGGCCACCTGGTGGGGCTGGTCGACATCGCCCGTCGGGACGGGCGCGACGGCTTCGGCCCGGCCGACACCGGTCTGGCCACCGAGGTCGCCGAGAGGTGTGCCCTCGCACTCGACAACGCCGTGCTCCTCGACGCCGAGCGGGCGTCCTACGCGGAGCTGGTGAAGTTCAAGGCTCTCGCAGAGGCGTCGCACGACCTGATCGCCATCTCCGACGAGCAGGACCAGCTGGTGTATGCCAACCCCCGGGTCCGCCGTACCGGCCTGAGCGTCAGCGGGGCCGTGTGGGAGGCCGCCGAGCTGGCGCAGATCGCCCCGCCGTTGCAGGACGAGGTGCGCACCGGCTTGGAGGGGGACGGGTGGTCCGGCGACGTCACGCTGGTGCTCCCGGCCGGCAAGGTAACCACCCACGTCGACGTCGTCCCCCTGTTCCATCCGGTCGAGGGCCAGCCCCTCGGAACCGCCTGGATCGGGCAGGACGTCACCGAGCTTCGCGAGACGGAGGCGGCGCTGCGGGCGACCAGCTCCGACTACATGCAGTTCAAGGCCCTGGTGGAGAGTTCGTCGGACGTCATCGCCATCGCTCATCTCGACGGCCGGGTGGCCTACCTGAACCCCGGCGGCCGGGAGCTCATCGGGCTGCCGTCCGACGTGAACGTGGCCACGACCGTCCTCTCCGACTACCTCGCGGCCGACCAGCGGGCCGAGTTCGACCAGGTGGGCCGGCCGACCCTGCTCACGGCCGGCCACTGGGCGACCGAGACCGCCCTGCACGACCACCGCGGCGGCTCGCCGATCCCGGTGGTGTCCGAGAGCTTCCTGATGCGCGACGTCGAGACCGACGAGCCCTTCGCGATCGCCACCGTGCAGCGCGACATCACCGAGCGGCTCGCCTCGGAGCGCGCACTCCGCGAGCTCGCCGACCAGCGCCAGGCCCTGCTCACCCGACTCGTCGGGGCCCAGGATGCGGAGCGCACCCGAATCGCCGCGGACGTCCACGACGACCCGGTGCAGGCCTGCGCGGCGGTGGAGCTGCGGATCGGGCTCCTGCTCAGGCAGGCCAGGGAACGCTCACCCGATCTCCTCGAGGAGCTCGAGAGCCTCCAGTCGATCGTCCACAAGGCGACCAGCCGGCTGCGTGCCCTCCTGTTCGACCTCGAGCCGCCCGCGCTCGACCAGGGGCTACGCGGTGCGCTGTCCCACGCCGCGGCGGAGATCTTCGAGGCGGACGACGTCCTGGTCGTGGTGGACGGCACGGAGGAGCCGGACGTGCCCGACGCCACCCGGGCCGTTGCCTACCGGATCGTCAAGGAGGCGCTGACCAACGTCCGGAAGCATGCGTCGGCGCGGCACGTCGCCGTGACGATCGCGGGACGGGACGGCGCCCTCCTGGTCCACGTCTCCGACGACGGCATCGGCGTCGGCACCGACTCGATCCGGTCCGAGCCGGGCCACCGGGGAGTCGCCGGGATGCGGGACCGGGCCCTGGCGGCGGGCGGCCGGTGCACGATCGCCGGCCGCGCCACCGGCGGCACCGAGGTGACCGTGTGGCTGCCCGGGGGTCATGCATCTCGTGCATCTAGTGCGGATGCACCAGACAGGTCGGCCCCTGCGCACCGGGCGGCGGCGGCGCCCGAGGCGGCAGACTGAGGGCACGCCGACCGGCCCGCCTCCCCCGTCGGGCCGGTCGGCGCAGCCACGTCCCACGTCTTCGTGGGTGGGCGAGGTCCCCTGGGAGGGCCCTCGCGCGGCAGAGTCCAACCAGCCGTCACACGGCGTAACCGTGGCGATCAAGCGCCGGCCGCGACTTCGCCGCCGACGCGGTCCGCTGGGCGGTCTGAGCGTCCGGCGCGCCGGCTAGGCCGAGGCGCGGACCGCGGTGTCGAGCGTTTCGTGCAGGTCGAAGACCTTGTCGAGCCCGGTGATCTCGAAGACCTTCCGGGTCATCTGATCGGTCAGCACGATGGCAAGCGACCCGCGGAAGGCGTGCACCCGCCGGCGGGTGCCGATGAGTGCGCCGAGACCGGTCGAGTCGATGAAGCTCACGGCGGACATGTCGAGCACCAGGTCCACGGCCCCGTCGACGATCAGGTCGTTGAGGCCCCCACGCAACGCAGCATGGTTGGAGAGATCGATCTCGCCGCTCAGCACGACGACGGTCTGAGCACCGCTTCGCTCGACCGCGCTGATCGGGCCTTGGGTGTCGGCAAGCATGGCCGCCTCCTAGGAGTCCCCGTCATCGGCCGTTGCTTGACCGCCCGCTGACACTAACCGATGGGCACGAAAGCGGACAGACCGGTGCGGTACCGCGGTCCGGCGCTCTGGGACCCGGCCGCGGCTAGGCTGGGGCGCGTGGCGGCGCTGCTGGGGCTTCGGTTCCTCGCGGAGGTCGGGCTGCTCGCCTGCCTGGCCTGGGGCGGCTGGCAGCGCGGCGACAGCCCGATCGTGTCCGCGTTCCTCGGCGTGGGGATGCCTCTTGCCGCCGCCCTGGCGTGGGGACGGTGGGTCGCACCGCGGGCCCGCCACCGCCTCTCCGACCCGGCCCGGCTCGGCCTCGAGACCGCGTTGTTCGTGCTCGCCCTCGTCGTGACGTCCGGAGCCGAACCGCGTCCCCTGACCACCGTGCTCGGCGGGGTCGTCCTGGCCGCGTTCCTGGTCAGCATCCCGGCTCGCGGCCACGAACCGGCGCCGCCCCCACGACGCCCGGGGCGGCCAACCACGTCCTGAGCAAGCCGCGTCCCCGGCGCGGGCCGGGGACGCGGTCGGGGTGGTTGTGCTCCCTCCCCTGGCCCGGAGCCTCGGGGGATCGACCCGCGGGCTACCCGGAGGGGTACCCCTCCTCGGCCGGGTCCAATCAGAGCCGCCCGGATGTCTCGCCCTGGCAGCGTGTCCGGAGTAGCGTCCGAGGCTCCGGAGACCACGAGGGGAGTACGCCATGTTCGTGCAGGTGATCCAGGGTCAGGTGGCCGACGCGGCCGCGATGAAGGCGCAGCTGGACCGGTGGGTGGCCGAGATGGCTCCGTCGGTGGAGGGCTGGCTCGGCACCACCGCCGGGGTCACCGACGACGGCCGGTTCGTGGCCCTGGTCCGGTTCGAGTCCGAGGACGCGGCGCGGCAGAACAGCGAACGGACCGAGCAGGGCGCCTGGTGGGAGGAGACCGCCAAGCTGTTCACCGCGGAGCCGGCGTTCCACGACAGCACCGACGTCGACGTGGACACGCCCGGCGACCCGGGGACGGCGGGCTTCGTCCAGGTGATGCAGGGACGAACCAGCGACCCCGCCCGGGCTCGGGAGCTGATGGCCAGCGACCCCACCGACTGGGCCACGTTCCGCCCCGACATCCTCGGCACCGTCAACGCCGGCCACGCGGACGGCGAGTGGACCATGGCGATCTACTTCACCTCCGAGGCGGAGGCCCGCGAGGGCGAGCGCAAGGAGCCCCCGCCGGAGATGGCCGCGATGATGAAGGAGATGGACGACCTGAGCGTCGGGGAGCCCCGGTTCTTCGACCTCAAGGAGCCCTGGCTGCACGCCCCGGGCTGAGCACGTGGGGCGGCGGCCAATTACCACGGTCCCGTGGTAGTTGGCCCCTTCCCACAGGGAGTTCCCCGTGGGGAGGGGACGTTTACCACGGTCCCGTGGTAATTGGCCCGCGTTGCTCAGCGCCGACCGGTGCCGAAGACCCCGCGCAGGATCTCGCGCGCGGCGGTCCGCATCAGGTCCTTGGCGACGGGTGAGTTGATCAGGTCCTTGACCACGCTGTCGTCGCCGCGCGACCTGGGACGGCCGGGCCCCTGCGGGTAGTCGATCTTCGCGGGGTCGTCGGCACGTTTCGCGGCGTCGGCGGCCGCCTTCTCCGCCTCGGCCTTCGCGGCGCCCTCCTCGAGCCGCCGGGCGAGCAGCTCGCGGGCGGACTCCCGGTCCAGCGGCTCGGCGTACTTCGCGTGCAGGCTCGACCCGGTGACGGTGGCGGTCATCGCGGCGTGGTCGGCCGGCCCCATCAGCGACTCGGGCGCGCGCAGTCTCGTCCATGCGACCGGCGTGGGCGCGCCCCGCTCGTTCATCACGGTGACGACCGCCTCGCCGATGCCGAGCGACGTCAGCACCCGGCCGAGGTCGTCGTACTCCGAGTGCGGGTAGGTGTTCACGGTCTGCTTGAGCGCCTTGGCGTCGTTGGGGGTGTGCGCCCGCAGCTGGTGCTGGACCCGGGAGCCGAGCTGGGCGAGCACGTCGTCGGGTACGTCGGTCGGCGACTGCGTCACGAAGAAGACGCCGACGCCCTTGGACCGGATCAGCCGCACCGTCTGGGTGATGGAGGCGAGGAAGTCCTTCGACGCGTCCGCGAACAGCAGGTGCGCCTCGTCGAAGAAGAACACCAGCGTCGGCTTGTCCGGGTCTCCGACCTCGGGCAGGTCGTGGAAGAGGTCGGCGAGCAGCCACATCAGGAAGGTGGAGAAGACGGCCGGCCGGTCCTGCAGGTTCGGCAGCTCGACGAGGGAGATCAGGCCGCGGCCGTCGTCGGTGGTGCGGAGCAGGTCCTTCGACTCGAACTCCGGCTCCCCGAAGAACGCGTCGGCCCCCTGGTCCTGGAACGTGATCAGCTCGCGCAGGATGACGCCCGCGGTGGACGAGGACAGCCCGCCGAGGTCCTTGAGGTCCTTCTTGCCCTCGTCGGAGGTCAGGTGCTGGACCACGGCCCGGAGGTCCGCGAGGTCGAGCAGCGGCAGGCCGGCCCGGTCGGCGTAGTGGAAGACCAGCCCGAGCGACGACTCCTGGGTGTCGTTGAGCCCGAGCACCTTCGACAGCAGGGTGGGCCCGAACGCCGACATGGTCGCGCGGAGCGGGATCCCGGTGCCCTCGCCGCCGATCGCGAAGTACTCCACCGGGAACCCCCGCCCGGACCACTCCTGCCCCACGGACTCGGCGCGCTCGGTGATCTTCTCGTGGGAGACGCCGGGTGTGGAGAGCCCCGACAGGTCACCCTTGATGTCGGCGGCGAACACCGGCACCCCCTGACCGGACAGCTGCTCGGCGAGCAGCTGCAGCGTCTTGGTCTTGCCGGTGCCGGTGGCGCCCGCGACGAGACCGTGCCGGTTGAGCATCGCCAGCGGGATCCGGATCGGTACGTCGGAGAGGGTGGTGGCGTCGAGCATCAGCCCGCCGAGCTCGAGCGCGTGGCCCTCGAACGCGTAGCCGGGTCGCACCGCGGCCACGATCGGGTGCTCCTGCGCCTGGTCCTGTCCCGCCGGGGCCTCCGGCGCCTGCTCCGTCATGGGGCCGACCCTACCCACGCCGGAGGTCACGGACCGGGGCGTCGCCGCACCTGGCGGCCGCCCGCCCGGGCCTGCCGCGACGGCGGCCCGCGGGAGTCCGTCGACCCGGTTCTCTATGCTGACCTGCGTGATCTTCAAGCGCGTGGGTGCCGGACGGCCCTACCCCGAGCACGGGCTGACCGCCAAGGAGTGGTCAGCCCTGCCCCCGCGCCAGGTGCGGCTCGACGAGCTCGTCACCACCAAGGACACCCTCCAGCTCGCCGCGCTCCTCGACGAGGACTCGACTTTCTTCGGCGACCTCTTCGCCCACGTGGTGGAGTGGCGCGGCGACCTCTACCTCGAGGACGGCCTCCACCGGGCGCTGCGCGCGGCGTTGCAGCAGCGGCTGGTGCTGCACGCCCGGGTGCACGCGGTGGAGGGCTGAGCTCGGTGAGCTCCCGGCACGTGACCACCGCGGTGACCCTGCTCGTGCTGGTCGGCATCCTGGCCCTCGGCCTCTACGTCGGCTTCCGCGAGCTTTTCGCGCCACTGCCCGGCAGCGAGGAGGAGCCGCAGGCGGCGGAGCCGACCGCCAGCTGCGAGACGGCGGGGCTGCAGCCCGGCGACCGGCTCCGCACCCGGGAGGTCCTCGTCAACGTCTTCAACGCCGGCACCCGGGCCGGGCTGGCCAGCGGCACGATGGACGCGCTGGCCCGCCGCGGCTTCCGCGAGGGGGAGGTCGCCAACACCTCCACCGGCGGCCGGGTCAAGCGCGTCCAGGTGTGGATCGTGGAGGGCGAGGAGGCCGCTGGGCGGCTGGTCGCCCGCAACTTCGGCCCCAAGGTCAAGGTGCGCACCCGGGGCGCCGAGGACGACCTCGGCGACGGTGTCGACGTGGTCATCAGAACCGAGATCGGCCGGCTCGCGCCCCCGGTCCGGTCGGTGCGGATCCGCGACGACGAGGGAGCCTGCGCCGTCGTCTCCTGAGCGCTCGGCCGGTCACCGCAGCCAGTGAGCGAGCCGGCCGCGCTGGGACACCGCCTGCAGACGGTCCTCGGTCTCCTCCCGGACCCGGCGCGGCGCCACCACCAGCAGGTCGTCGTCGGCCCTGATCACGGTGCGCAGGTCGGGCACGAGCGTTTCCCCGTCACGCACCACCAGCGAGACCGAGGCGCCCTTGGGCAGCCGCAGCTCGCCGACCTCGACCCCCTGGAGCCGGGAGTGGTCGGTGACGTGGATCTGCAGCAGGTCCGCCGCGATCCGCTCCAGCGGGGCGGCCTCGACCTCGAGGTCGCGCAGCTGCCCCTGCGGTGCGACCCGGAGCAGGCGGGCCACCCAGGGCAGGGTCGGCGCAGTCAGCAGCGTGTAGATCACGACCATCACGAAGACGATGTTGAACAGCTCGTCGGCCCCGTCGACGGCCTCGGCCAGCGCGATGGTGGTCAGCACGATGGGTACGGCGCCGCGCAGCCCGGCCCAGGAGACGAACAGCCGCTCGTTCCAGGTCATCCGCGACGACCACGCGCAGGCGACGACCGACAGCGGCCGGGCGACGAAGGTGAGCAGCAGGCCGGCCAGCACGGCCAGGCCCAGGTGGGACAGCGCCAGCGTCTCGGGTGAGAGCAGCAGCCCGAGCATCACGAACAGCCCGATCTGCGCCAGCCAGGCGACCCCCTCGGAGAACGAGCGGGTGACGCCCCGGTGCGGCAGCTCGCTGTTGCCGAGCACGAGCGCGGCGGTGTAGACGGCGGCGAAGCCGGACGCGTGCACCACCGCCATCCCGGCGTACGCGAACACCGTGAACGCGAGCACCGCGATCGGGTAGAGGCCGGAGGAGGGGAGCGCCACCCTCCGCAGCACCCAGGCACCCCCGAAACCCACCGCCAGACCGCCGAGCACGCCGGCGGCCAGCTCGTAGACGACGATGCCCGCGAAGCCCGCGACCCCGTGGTCGAGCGCGGTCCCGGAGCTGACCAGGGTCACCAGCAGCACGGTCGGCGCGTCGTTGAGGCCCGACTCCGCCTCGAGCGCGCCGGTGAGCTTGCGCGGCAGCGGCACCCGCCGCAGCACCGAGAACACCGCGGCGGCGTCCGTCGGCGAGGTCACCGCGCCGAGCAGGATCGCCAGCCGCCAGTCGAGCCCGAACAGGTAGTGCCCGCCGAGCGCCATCACCCCGACGCTGACGGCGACGCCGAGCGTCGCGAGCGCCACCCCGGTGCCCATGACCGGACGGATCTCCCGCCAGTTGGTCGTCAGCCCACCTTCGGCCAGGATCACGACGAGGGCCGCGAAGCCGAGCGCGTGCGCGACGTTGGCGTCGTCGAACTGGATGCCGAGCCCGGACTCGCCGAGCAGGACGCCCATGAAGAGGTAGATCAGCAGGCTCGGCAGACCGACCCGCACCGACACCCGGACCGCGAGGATCGCCACCAGCATGACCGCCGCGCCCACGAGGAGCACGGAGTCGAGTTGATGCACGTCGAAGCTCACGGTCACCTCGGCGGGTCTGGGGCGGGCTCTCATCCTAGGGGTCAGGCACCCTGCGCCCGGACGGGCGAGAAGACGGTGGGACGTCGCGCGCGCCGAGCGGTCGCCCCCGCCGGGGGATCGACGGGGACGACCGCGACCGTGGCGAGAGCGGCGGCACGACTGTGGTTCCCGGTGTCGACGATCGTCCCGGCCACCGGTCCGGGGCCATAGCCCAAGTGGGCGGTCCGACGCGGCTACCGTGGCGGGATGCGCCCGCGTCTGGAGGCGGCCCGCCGGGCCGACGTACCGCCCTTCCACGTCATGGACCTGCTCGCCGCCGCAGGGGCCCGCCGGCGCAGCCACGGCGACCTGCTGGACCTGGTGGCCGGACAGCCGTCGACGCCGGCACCCGCCCCGGTCCGCGAGGCGGCCCGGGACGCTCTCGAGACGCAGGTGCTCGGCTACACGGAGGCGATCGGCACGCCGGCCCTGCGCTCCGCGATCGCCGGGCACCACCGTCGCTTCCACGGCCTCGACGTCGAGCCCGACGACGTGGTCGTGACCACCGGCTCCTCGGGTGGCTTCCTGCTGGCCTTCCTGGCCGCCTTCGAGCCCGGGGACCGGGTGGCGATCGCCCGGCCGGGCTACCCCTGCTACCGCAACGTGCTGGCGGCCCTCGGCTGCGAGGTGGTCGAGCTGCCCACGGGGCCGGAGTCACGGTTCCAGCCGACGGTGCCGATGCTCGAGGCGCTCGACAGGCCGGTGCAGGGGCTCGTCGTCGCCAGCCCGGCCAACCCCACGGGGACGATGCTGACCCCCGGCGAGCTGGCCGCCCTGGCGCGCTGGTGCGAGGAGCAGGGGGTGCAGCTGATCAGCGACGAGATCTACCACGGCATCGAGTACCCCGACCCGGCCGCGCCGACGGCACGCTCCTCGGCCTGGGAGACCTCCCGCGAGGCGGTGGTGTTCAACTCGTTCTCGAAGTACTTCTCGATGACCGGCTGGCGGATCGGCTGGATGCTGGTGCCGGAGCGGCTGCGCCGGCCGGTGGACGTGCTCACCGGGAACTTCACGATCTGCCCGCCGGCGCTCGCCCAGGCCGCCGCGCTGGCGGCGTTCGCGGACGCGTCGTACGCCGAGTGCGACGGGCACGTGGCGCGCTACGCCGCCAACCGGCAGCTGCTGCTCGAGGGCCTGCCGCGCCTCGGCATCGACCGGATGGCTCCGGCCGACGGGGCCTTCTACGTGTACGCCGACGTCGGGCACCTCACCGACGACACCATGGCGTTCTGCCACCGGCTGCTGGCCGACACCGGGGTGGCCACCGCCCCGGGCATCGACTTCGACACCCAGGTCGGCAACCGGTTCCTGCGGTTCTCCTCGGCCGGCCACCCGGACGACATCGCTGAGGCGCTGCGGCGGCTCGGCACCTGGCTCGGGTGAGCCGGGCCGAGCCGCCGCAGACGCTCCCGACGATCAGTCCGCGTCGGTGTCGGGCAGCAGGTCCTTCGCGGCGTTGAGGTCCTTGCGCAGCGACCGCAGGTCCGCCTTCGCGGTGTCGTCGTCGACGGTGAGGCCCTCGGTGACGACCGCGCCCAGTGCGGTGGCGGCGTCGGAGCCGGCCTCGGCCTTGCCGAGCAGCCGCTCGGCCTTGCGCAGCACGTTCACGACCTTCCGGTAGTTCTCCGGCCGGTTCTGCTTGATCTCCTTGCGCGTCGCGCGGTAGTCGAAGCTCTCGTCGGCGGCCTGCACCGTGACGCCGATCGCGTCCAGCTCGGCCTGGTCCTCCGCCACGTTGTCCTTGAGCTCGTCCTGGGTGGACTGGGTCAGCCGGTCGATCCGGTTCGGACGGACCGTCCGGTCCAGCCGGTCCGAGACCTTGTCGATCCGCTTCATCAGCTGCCGTTGGTGACGCTCCACCGGGTCGGACTTCCCAGGGGCGGCCACGGCCAGCGGCGCGGCCAGCACGGCGGCGACCGCGGCACCGGCGGTCAGGGCACGGGTGGTCTTGCGCATCGAGTTCTCCCAGTCGTCGAGTGCGGGTGCGGCGGGGCGCGCCTGGAGCCGGCGCCTTGCCGAGACGTCGACGCTAGCGAGCCACCACCGGGCACGGAGCGAATCCGCCGGATATGACTCGTTCGGACCATGACGCGGACGGGCCCCCCGGGTAGCGTCGTACAAGATTCAACGTCCGCGGTGCGAGCGCGGCGCCTGCTCGACGTCGTCCCTCTCCGAGGAGGACCGGTGACCGATCTCGACCTGACCGCGATCGACGCCGAGCGCGACCGGATCCGCGCGACGTACCTGCGCGAGGACCGCCCACCTTCGGCCGCGCGGGGACTGCACCACTTCGCGCTGATCAGCTCCGACGTCGAGCGGACCGTGCGCTTCTACCAGGACGTGCTTGAGTTCCCGCTCACGGAGATCTTCGAGAACCGGGACTACCCGGGCTCCAACCACTTCTTCTTCGACATCGGCAACGGCAACCTGATCGCCTTCTTCGACTTCCCCGGTCTCGACCTCGGCCCGTACGCCGAGGTGCTCGGCGGGCTGCACCACATCGCCATCTCGGTGGAGCCGGAGCGGTGGCAGCGGCTGCGCGGCAACCTCGACGCGGCCGGCGTCCGCTACCAGGAGGAGAGCACCACCTCGATCTACTTCCCCGGCCCGGACGGGGAGCGGCTGGAGCTCATCTGCGACCCGCTCGGCGAGATGTACGGCACCAAGGTCCTCTGAGCCGGACCCCGGTCGACGCGGGTCAGCGCGGGTCAGCGCAGCGGCTGGGGCACGCCGGTGCCGGGATGCGCCACCGCCTCGGGCACCGGACAGGCGGCGATGCCGACGTCGAGCAGGTCCCGCAACCGCCGGTCGCAGTCGGCGCTGCCGGCCTCCGCCACACCGTCGACGGCGCACCTGACCATCGTCGGGGCGCAGTACTTGGCGAACGTCTTGGCCGTGATCCGCCGGCGCACGCCCAGTCCCTCGACCCAGGCCACCGCACCCGGCACGAGCTCGAGCGCGGCACGGGCGGCACGCCCGGTGGCGGCCAGCTCCGGCCCGCCGTCGGCGCACTGCTGCTCGGCCTGGAGCAGTCCACCGGCGAGCACCCGCTGGGTCGCCTCCGGGACGTCGAGGATGACGTGCGCGGCCACGGCCACCGAGACGGTGACACACGTGCGCTCGTCCCCGAGCCGCCCCACCACCGTCGGAATCAGCGACACGAGCTCCTGGCGGCCGCTGTCGCCGGTGCGGTCGTTCACCTGCCGGGCCAGCTCGGCCAGCAGCGGATGCGTGCAACCGGGATGGTCGCTCCACCTCTCGCCAGAGAGCACGGACGCCATCTCCATGAAGCACGCGCCTCGTCGGGGGGACCGGTGCCGGCCTCGGGACAGGATCGGGATGCCGTCGGGGACAGTCGAGGACTTCATCGCAACCTCCTCCTTCGAGGATGCGCCTCCGGGCCGACCCGATCAACAGGTCAGCGACGACAAAGGCCCGAACCCACGCGAGTGGGTCCGGGCCGAGCGGATGTCTGCGACATCGGGTCGGCTGGCGGTGGCGGAGGGATTTGAACCCTCGGTGGACTTGCGCCCACAAACGCTTTCGAGGCGTTCTCCTTAGGCCGCTCGGACACGCCACCGCCGATGAGGGTACCGGACCCCGGTCGGACTCCCGAAATCAGGCCGAGCCGCCCGACCCACTCCTCGGGCTCACTCCTCGCGGGAGTCCCGGTGCGTGGCGAAGAAGTCCAGGAGGAGCGACTCGGACTCGTCGGCCAGCACCCCGCCGACGACCTCCGGCCGGTGGTTGAGCCGGCGGTCGCGCACCACGTCCCACAGCGACCCGACCGCCCCCGCCTTGGGGTCGAACGCCCCGAACACCACCCGCTGCACCCGGGCCAGCACGCTCGCGCCGGCGCACATCGTGCACGGCTCGAGGGTGACCACCAGGGTGCAGCCGTCCAGCCGCCACTCCCCGCGCACCCGGGCCGCCTCGCGGAGCGCCACGACCTCGGCGTGCGCGGTCGGGTCGGCGGCCGCCTCCCGCTCGTTGCGTCCCCTGCCGATGACGACCCCGTCAGCGGCCAGGACCACGGCCCCGATGGGTACGTCGGAGGTGGCGAGCGCGGCGCGCGCCTCGGTGAGGGCCTCCCGCATCGGGGCGGCCCAGCGGTCGAGCGGGGTCACGGCGTGGTGACCCCGAGGGCCTGGTCGTAGAGCGCGCCGAAGCCCAGCCGGGTGGAGATGTCGGCGAGCATCTCGTCGGGGTAGAGCTCCACGTCGTCGAGCAGCGCACCCATGTCCATGGCGCCCATGCCGAGATCCGCGACGATGGACAGGTCCCCGGCCGGGGCGGGCTCGTCGTCGTCGTCGGGCAGCGGCAGGTCGAGCACCTCCACGGCCTCGCGGGCGATCGGCCAGTCGGTCGCCGCGGTGATGTCGGAGAGCAGCATCTTGGTGCGCTCTCCCAGCACCCGCACCAGCAGGAAGAAGTCCTCGTCGAAGGCGGCCATCCCCAGGGAGCCGCCGTCACCGGGCCACCGGCGCAGCTCGCGGGCGAACCCCTCGAGGTCGCCGACCACCTCATGGGCCAGCTCCTGCAGCTGCCACACGCCTTCCTCGCGGTAGACGACCAAGGCGAAGTCCACGCTCTCGGCGTTGGCGTCGAACTCGGACATCCGGCCTCCCGGTCGGTGCATCTCAGCTGTGCGGTGACGGTGGACCCTTCGTGTCGATGGTGGCAGAGCGCCCGGCCTCGCACCAGGATGCGTCCACCACTAGATTTCAGCCCATGCGCATCCACGTCGCGGACCACCCGCTCATCGCTCACAAGCTCACGACGCTTCGCGACGAGCGGACGGACTCGCCGACGTTCCGCGGCCTCGCCGACGAGCTGGTCACCCTCCTCGCCTACGAGGCGACCCGCGACGTCCGCGTCGACACGGTGACCGTGACCACCCCGGTGTCGGACGCCCAGGGCGTCAAGCTGGCCAGCCCGAAGCCGCTGGTGGTGCCGATCCTGCGCGCCGGTCTCGGCATGCTCGACGGCATGATGCGGCTGCTGCCGACGGCCGAGGTCGGGTTCCTCGGCATGGTGCGCAACGAGGAGACGCTGGAGGCCTCGACGTACGCCGAGCGCCTCCCCGACGACCTGAGCGGCCGGCAGTGCTACGTGCTCGACCCGATGCTGGCCACCGGCGGCACGCTCGCGGCGGCGATCCGGTTCCTCGTGGAGCGGGGCGCCGACCACATCACCGCGATCTGCCTGCTCTCGGCGCCGGAGGGCTGCGACCGCCTGGAGAAGGAGCTCGCCGGCCTGGACATCCCGGTCACCGTGGTGACGGCCGGCATGGACGAGCGCCTCAACGAGAAGGGCTACATCGTGCCCGGTCTCGGGGACGCGGGCGACCGGCTCTACGGCATCGTCGGCTGAGGGGTCTCGACAGGCTCGACCACCCGGCGAACCGGCTCGACCCACCCGGCGCAGCGCCTCGACCACCCGGCGAGCCCGCGGGCGCCGCGTCAGATGTCGAAGATGGGGACGGTGCCGGTCGCGATCAGCACCAGGATCACCGCGACCAGGAGCCCGAGCACGGCGAAGTCCCAGCTCTTGGAGCGGGTCTCCTCGGAGGACTCCGGCGCGCTGTAGCGGTGTCCGTCGGGGCGCGCCAGGCGCTCGTCGTCGTCGTGGTCAGTCATGCAGGACCTCCTGCTTCGGGTCGACACGGGGGTCGACGCGGGTCCCTCCCATGCCGAGAGTACCCAGGAGGGCGGGCCCTCAAGACCCGCCGCCGTCGGACGTCGGTCACACCCGGGCGCGCAGCTGGCCGGTTCACGGCGACGTCAGAGTGACTTCACCGCGCTGAGCAGCTTGCCCAGGGTGTCCTTCGCGTCCCCGAAGAGGAGCGTGGTGCCCGGCTCGAACAGCAGCTCGTTCTCGATGCCGGCGAAGCCGGGACGCATCGACCGCTTCAGGAAGATCACCTGCCGCGCCTCGTCGGCGTTGAGGATCGGCATCCCGTAGATCGGTGCCCCCGGGGTCGTCTTGGCGGCGGGGTTCACCACGTCGTTGGCGCCGACCACCAGCACCACGTCGGTCTGCTTGAACTCCCCGTTGATGTCGTCCATCTCCTTGAGCTGCTCGTAGGGCACCTGCGCCTCCGCGAGCAGCACGTTCATGTGACCGGGCATCCGGCCGGCGACGGGGTGGATCGCGTAGTCCACCTCGATGCCGCGCTCGTCGAGCACGTCGACCAGCTCGCGCAGCGTGTGCTGCGCCTGCGCGACCGCGAGCCCGTAGCCGGGCACGATGATCACCTTGGAGGCGTAGCCGAGGAGGATCGCGACGTCCTCCGCCCCCGCCGAGCGCACCGGCCGGTCGGAGGCCTGGCCCGCACCGAGAGTCGAGCCGCCCTTCAGCGCACCGAAGAGGATGTTCGTCACCGAGCGGCCCATCGCCGCCGCCATCAGCTGGGTCAGGAACGTGCCGGCGGCGCCGACGAGCGTGCCGGCCACGAGCAGCAGCGTGTTGCCGAGGACGTAGCCGCCGGCGGCGACCGTCAGGCCGGTGAAGGCGTTGAGCAGCGAGATGACGATCGGTACGTCGGCGCCGCCGACGGGCAGCACCAGCAGGACGCCGACCAGCAGGCCCGAGCAGTCCGAGCCCGATCCCGGCCGCCATCGCCGGCGACGTGACCGTCACCGCCGACAGGGCGACCGCGCCGACCAGCGCGCCGCCGAAGAGCACCGGGAGCCCCGGGAACACGACCGGCCGGGACGTCATCAGCTCGTGCAGCTTGAGGAAGGTGACCACCGAGCCGGCGAACGAGACCGAGCCGACCACGATGGTGAACGCGGTCGCGGCCAGGTCGAACCAGCCGGCACGTGGCGATGAGGTGCTCCAGCTCGAGCAGCGCGACCAGCGCGGCGGCGCCGCCACCGACGCCGTTGAACAGCGCCACCATCTGCGGCATCTGGGTCATCTGCACCCGCCGGGCGCCGACCAGGCCGCCGACCGAGCCGAGCGCGATCGCCGCCAGGATCTGCGGGACGTGCTCGAGGTCGAGGTAGAAGAACACGATCGCGCAGCCGACGACCGCGGCGGCCGCGCCGAGCAGGTTGCCGCCGCGGGCCGTCCGCGGCCCGGAGAGCCCCTTGAGCGCCAGGATGAAGCAGACCGCGCACGGCAGGTAGACCAGCTGGACCCAGGTGGGGGTCATCGGCGCTCACCCGCCGTGCTGTCCGCGCGGGCCGCCGGCTTCCTGCGGGTGAACATCTGCAGCATCCGGTCGGTCACCACGAAGCCGCCGACCATGTTGACCGTCGCCAGCACGACGGCGACCAGACCGACGACGAGGCCGATCGTCGAGTCGGCGGTGCCGGTGACGATGATCGCGCCGAGCAGGATGATGCCGTGGATCGCGTTGGCGCCGGACATCAGCGGGGTGTGCAGGGTCGAGGAGACCTTGGAGATCACCTCGACGCCGACGAAGACGCTGAGGACGAAGATGGTCAGCCAGACGATCGGCTCGCTCATGCGGCTCTCCCGGCTCGGGGGTGGGTCTCGGACGGGCTCGACCACCCGCTGCGGCTGCACTCACGGCTTGCTGCCTTCGGAGGGGTCTGCGGGCTCGGCCGTGGGCCGGGCGGGCCCCTCGAGCGCCTCCCGGGTGGGCTCGTGACGGATCGCGCCGTCGTGGGTGACGCAGGACCCGGACACGATCTCGTCGTCGAAGTCGGGCGCGAACGCGGCGCCCTCGTCGGACGTGGCGGTCATCAGGGTGACCATGTTGACGATGTTCTGGGCGTAGAGCCGGGAGGCCGGTCCGGGCATCTGGGCGGCCACGTTGGCGCCGCCCCAGACCTGCGCGTCGCCGATCCGCACCACCTGGCCCGGCACCGAGCCCTCGACGTTGCCGCCGCTCTCCGCGGCCAGGTCGACCACGACCGAGCCGGGGCCCATCTGCTCGACCATCTCGGCGGTGACCAGCAGCGGCGCCTGGCGGCCGGGAACGGCCGCGGTGGTGATCAGGGCGTCGGCGGCGGCGATGTGCGGCGCCAGCAGCTCGCGCTGCCGCTGCGCACGGTCCTCGGTCATCTCGCGTGCGTAGCCGCCCGCACCCTCCAGGGTGTCGAGCTCGAGGTCGATCGACACCGCGCCCATCGAGCGGATCTCCTCCGCGGCGGCGGCGCGCACGTCGTAGGCCTTGACCACCGCGCCCAGCCGCTTGGCGGTGGCGATCGCCTGCAGCCCGGCCACCCCAGCCCCCAGCACGACCACCTGGGCGGGCGGCACCGTGCCGGCCGCCGTCATGTTCAGCGGGAAGAACCGGCGCAGCAGCCCGGCCGCGACGATCGCGCTGCGGTAGCCGGCGACCAGCGCCTGGGACGAGAGCGCGTCCATCGACTGTGCCCGGCTGATCCGCGGCACCAGCTCCATCGCGAACGCCGTGACGCCGCAGTCCCGGAGGTCGGCGACGAGGTCGAGGCTCTGGCCGACGGGCAGGAAGGACAGCGTGGCCGTGCCCGCCGGCAGGGACCGCACGGTGGCGGCGTCCAGCGGAGCGACGGAGACGACGAGCGCGGCCCCCGACAGGGCGTCGTCGGACACCACCGCCCCGGCGTCGGCGTACTCCTGGTCGCCGTGCAGCGCACCCTCACCCGCACCCGGCTCGACGGCCACCTCGTAACCGAGTCCGGTCAGCTTGGCGACCAGCTCCGGCACCATGGCGACGCGCGTCTCGCCCTCTCGGGTCTCCCTGGCCACTGCGATCTTCACCCTGGGCAACCTAGGGCACCCGTCAACACCCGGCCATGATTCGGGACCCGTGTCTCAGGGCCGGGGACCTCCTCGGGGGGTCGCAAACCTCTTGCCGCACCCCGCTCCCACGCATAACGTGAGCCGCTCCTTTCATTTCTCGGACAAAGGAGTCTCGGGTGAGAAGACCTCTGCACCTGGCCCTGGCCGCAGCCGCGGCCACCATCGCGCTCGTCGCCACGACCACGGCCGCGACCGCCCACCCCACGCACGACGGCAGCGGCAAGGAGGCCGGCTTCGACCTCGAGCGCGAGGACGTCAGCCCCGGCGGCGTGCCGCAGGAGCGCCAGTCCGGCGTTCGCTGCGAGGACGACATGGCCGGGATCTTCCCGTGCCACAAGGTCGACCTCGAGGCGTTCCTGCCGCTCAGCGAGCTCGACTCGATCTGGGCCAACGACGTGTGGGGCTGGACCGACCCCGTCACCGGCCGCAACTACGTGCTCGCCAAGCTCTACGAGGGCACCGCCTTCGTCGACATCACCGACACCAGGAACCCGACGTACCTCGGCACGCTGCCCTCGCCGGCGCCCGACCCGAACCACCGCGGGCACATCTGGGGCGACATCAAGACCTACGCCGACCACGCCTACATCGGCTCGGAGGCCGTCGGGCACGGCGTGCAGATCTTCGACCTGACCCGGCTCCGCGGCGTGACCGGGGCCCGCACCTGGAGCGACGACGGCCGGATCACCACAGTCGGGCGGTCGCACAACATCGCGATCAACGAGGACAGCGGCACGCTCGCCGTCATCGGGGCCCGTCACGGGGTCACCGAGCCCGGCTGCCCGGACCCCCAGGGCGGCCCGATGATGTACGACCTCTCGACGCCGACGAGCCCGGCGTTCGTCGGCTGCTACAACGGCGACGGCTACACCCACGACATCCAGTGCGTGGACTACCACGGACCGGACGCCGACTACACCGGCCGCGAGATCTGCGTGGCCTCCAACGAGGACACCGTCACCGTCCTCGACGTGACCGACAAGGGTGCCGTGGAGATGGTCGCGCGGGCGCCTTACGAGACCTCCGCCTACACGCACCAAGGCTGGTTCACCGAGGACCACCGGCACTTCCTGCTCGGTGACGAGCTCGACGAGCTCCGGGGCGACGGTCGACGGCCACCACGACCTACGTGTGGGACCTGCAGGACCTCGACAGCCCTCGGCTGACCGGCATGGAGGACAACGGCAACTCGTCCATCGACCACAACATCTTCATCAAGGACTCGTTGGCCTTCAAGAGCAACTACACCTCCGGGCTGCGCATCGACGACACCTACAAGGTGGACAAGGGTGAGCTGAAGGAGCGCGGCTTCTTCGACGTCTACCCGGCCGACGACTCCACGACGTTCGCCGGCACCTGGGGCAACTACCCGTTCTTCGACGACGGCATCGTCGCCGTGACCGGCATCGAGGAGGGGCTCTTCATCCTGAAGTCCCGGGTGAGGTCCGCGGGCCGCTGACCCCGCTGCCCGTCCGGGTGGCCGAGCCGGCACCCCCGGGTGGTCGAGCCGGCACCCCCGGGTGGTCGAGCCTGTCGAGACCCCTCGGCAGGCTCGGCCACCGCGGTCCCCCGGGGGCGCTTCCCGGGCGCTTTACGAGGACCGGCGGAGGCGACACGCTGAGCACATGCAGGTCCGGTACGTCGACGCCGGCGGTGTTCACGACCGGCCCAGCGACGACGTGGTCGTGCTCCTCCTCCGCGACGACGGCTTCCTCTGGGTCGACGTACCCGCCTGGGACGACGAGGTGGACGCGTTCCTCCACGGGCTCGGCTGCCACCCCAAGGTGGTGGAGGCGTGCAGCCGGCGCAACCACGTGCCCACCGTGCACAGCTATCCCGACCACTGGTTCATCACCATGCACACCCCGCTGCTCGGGCGGGCCGGGCACGTGCACATGCTCGAGGTCGACCTGATCGTCGGGGACCGCTACCTCGTCACCGTGCACGGGCCGCTCAACCCGCTCGTGCCCGTCGAGGCGGCGCTGGAGGAGACGGAGGCGGTGCGGCACCGCATCGAGGAGGGTCGGTTCGCGCCGGCGACGCCCGCCGAGGTCGCGTACGCCGTGGCCTCCGGGGTCGCCCGCGCGCAGCGCGCGCTGGTCGGCGACGTGGCCGAGCGGCTGCCGGGGCTGGAGCAGACCGTCATGGAGTCGCAGCTCACCGAGCCCGAGGCGGTGCTCGAGCGGATGTTCCTGATCCGCCACGAGCTGATCACCGCCCGCACCATGGCGGCCCAGACACACGACGTGTGCGCGCGCATCGGCACGCTGGACCGCTGGGTGCCCGAACAGACCCGGGAGCTGGCGCGCGACCTCGCCGACCAGTTCGACCGGGTGCGCTCGGTGGCCGACGGGGAGGCGCACTTCCTGTTCGGGGTGATCGAGCTCTACCAGACCAAGGTCAACACCAAGATGACGGTGGCGATGGAGCGTCTCGCGGTGATCGCGGCGGTGACGCTGCCGGTGACCGCGCTCGCCTCCGTCTACGGCATGAACGTCATCGTCAACGACAGCACCAACGTCCCCCAGCTGCTGGTGGTGGTGCTCGCGATGGTCACGATCTCCGGGCTGTTGCTGCGCTGGGCGCGACGGCAGGGCTGGTGGTAGCCCCGGTGGCGGTGCCGGGTCAGCGGTACTCGGGGTTGGCGAACCCGAAGCGCTCCCCCGCGTCCCAGGCCTTCCGCTGGTTGCCGTACGCCGGCACGCCACCGGCGTCCTTCAGCATCCGGGCCAGGTGCATGAGGTTCCAGGTCATGAAGGTGGTGTTGCGGTTGGTGAACTCGTTCTCGGGGCCGCCGCTGCCCTCGTCGAGGTACGACGGACCCGGGCCGGCCTCGCCGATCCATCCGGCGTCGGCCTGCGGCGGGATGACGTAGCCGATGTGCTGCAGCGAGTAGAGGACGTTCTGGGCACAGTGCTTGATCCCGTCCTCGTTGCCGGTGATCAGGCAGCCGCCGACCCGGCCGTAGTAGGCCCACTGGCCGGCGTCGTTCAGGTCGCCCGACGCGCCGTACAGCCGCTCGATCACCTGCTTCATGATGCTGGAGTTGTCGCCCAGCCAGATCGGCCCGGCGAGTACCAGGATGTCGCTGGCCATGACCCGTTGGTGGATCGCCGGCCACTCGTCGCTGGCCCAGCCGTGCTCGGTCATGTCGGTGTAGACCCCGGTGGCGATGTCGTGGTCGACGGCCCTCAGCACCTCCACCTCGACCCCCTGCTGTCGCATGATGTCGGAGCTGATGTCGACCAGCCCTTGGGTGTGGCTGCGTTCCGGTGAGCGCTTGAGGGTGCAGTTGACAAACATCGCGCGCAGCCCGGAGAAGTCCGTGTCCACGTCGGTCATGCCCACGACTGTTCTCCTCGTCACGGGCGCGGGACAAGACCCGACCGAGTCACTTCCGGTGCACCACCACGGCGTAACCGGACCCCTCGTCGAAGGCGTCCGCCGTCCAGGTGGAGTGCCGGGCGACCTCCTTGAGCCCGGCCGCGGCCCGGTCGTACTCCGCCAGCGGGGTGACCGGGCAGCCGCGCGGCAGGTGCGCCGCGTCCAGGCCGAAGCCGGCGACCAGCAGCCCGCCGGGACGCAGCACGCCCGCGAGCGCGTCTACGACAGCGGGCAGCGTGCCTTCCGCGAGCAGCGGTACGACGTTCCCGGCCATCACCACCAGGTCGTACGGCGCGGCCAGGACGACGTCGTCGGGGAGGTCGGCGAGGTCGCCGAGCACCCAGGTCAGCCCCGGCGCCTCGCGTCTCGCCACGGCCAGCATCGACGCGTCGACGTCCACCCCGACGCAGCGATGGCCGAGCACGGCGAGCCGGGTCGCCACCCGGCCGGTGCCGCAACCCGCGTCGAGGACCAGGGAGTCCCGCTCCAGCAGGCCGTCGACGAAGGTGGCCTCCCCGTGCGGGTCCTCGCCGCTCGCGGCGAGCGCCTCGAAGCGGGCGGCGTACTCCTCGCCGCCCAGCCTGCCGGTGAGCCGCTCCCACCGGGTCTCGTCCGTCATAGGTCCCCCAGCAGCCGCAGGGTCCAGGCCGCCTGGTCCTCCAGGCTCCCGGCGGGGTTGCGCTCGTGCGCGGGGCCACCCGGCAGCAGCATGAACAGCCAGAACACCGCGAACATCCGTCGGAAGCCGTGCAGCCGGACGGCCCGGTCGCCGGTCCAGCCGAGCCGGGCCACCACGTCGTCGGGGTCCAGCAGCCGGGGCAGCCGCACCGAGACGTGCTCGACCAGGTCGGCGACCTCGTAGGCGGGATCGCTCACGCCGCAGTCCTCGAAGTCGACCCAGCGCACCGTGTCGCCGTCCCAGAGCGCGTTGGCGAGGTTGCCGTCGGCCCGTGCGAACGCGCGCTCCGCCAGCGGCCCACCGAGACGGCGTGCCTCCCCGGACGCGAGCCAGGTCAGCGAGGCCTCGACGGCCCGCGCCACCGGCGCCTCGAGCGAGGCGACGTCCCCGAGGTCCCAGTCGGTGAGCCAGCCGAGCATGGCGGCGGGCCCGGCGATCCGTTCCGGGAGCGCGTCCAGCCGGTCGCTGGGAACAGCACCGTGCAGCCGGTCCACCGCGGCGACCAGCCCGTCCACCTGGTCGTGCGTCAGCGGCCCCTCCCCGAGGGCGACGCCCGGGAGCCGGGTCATCACCACCTCCGGCGCGCCGTCGACGTCGCGCCGCGCCAACGGCTCGGGCGCGAGTCCCGGACCGTGCTCGTGCAGCAGGGTCAGGCCCCGCCACTCCCGGTCCGGCTCGCCCCGGTCCCAGGAGCGGTAGCGCTTGACGACCTCGCGGTCACCGATCGTCAGCTCGTGAGTCGTCGCACCCATCGGCGGCGCTCAGCAGTGCCCGGGGAGCTCGCCGGCGCGACGAGGTGCGGCAGGGGTCATGTGACCGATCCTCTCGCACCACGCGGCCCCGGCCCGCGTGGGGCGCGGGATCAACCGGAGGCTTCGCGGTGCGCACGGGCCTCGTCGAAGCCGAGTCCGGTGGCGGACCGGACCCGGTCCATCACCTCCAGGGTCGCGACCGTGTCGGCCCACGGCCGCAGCGGCGACCCGGTCTCGCCCGCCGTCACCCGGCGCGCGACCTCGGCGGCCTCGAAGTGGAGCGCGTCGTGCTCCACCATCGGCTCCGCCCACGACAGCGACGGACCGCGACGCTGGTGCAGGGTCATCGGCCCCGGGAGGTAGTACCGGGTGCCGAGGTCGATGCGCGCCTCGGTGCCGACGATGCTCGCGGTCGTCGCCGTGTCGGCGAGGATCGTCGTGTGCAGGGAGGCGGTCCCGCCGGACGGCGTACCCAGGGCGATGGCCAGCTGGCCGTTGATCCCGTTGGGGGCGGGCGTGGCGACCGCGGTGACGACGTCCGGCGCCCCCAGGGCCCAGGTCGCGAACGTGACGGCGTAGGTGCCGAGGTCGAGCAGCGGCCCGCCCGCGAGCTCCGGCCGCATGATCCGGTGCGGCTCGTCGAACCGCTCGCCCATGTCGGCCTGCGCGGCGACGACGCGGCCGAGTGCTCCCTGCCTCGAGCACCTGGCGCACGACGTCGAACTTCGGCAGGAACAGGCTCCACATGGCCTCCATGCAGAACACGCCGGCGTCTGCGGCCGCGTCCCCGATGGCCCGGGCCTCGTCCGCGTCGAGTCCCACGGGCTTCTCGACGAGCACGTGCTTCCCGGCCTCGATGGCGAGCAGGGCGTGCTGGAGGTGGTAGTTGTGCGGGGTGGCGACGTAGACGACGTCGACGCGGGGGTCCGCGACCAGGGCTTCGTAGGAACCGTGGGCGACGGGGGCGTCCCACGCCGTGGCCGCCCGGCGCGCGGACTCCGTCGTGCGCGACCCCACGGCGTGCACGACCTGGCGCGTGTGCCGGCGAAGCGACGTGACGAAGGTGTCGGCGATCCACCCGGTGCCCAGGATCCCCCAGCGCAGCGGCGGTGCCTCGGCGGAGTCCGCGGTGCGCGGCGCGGGCAGCGAGGTCAGCGGCTCGGGCGACACGTCAGCCCTCGAGCCCTGACCGTCGGGAGCCGCTGTGCCCGGGCGGTCTCGGTGGCGCCGTCGTCCGTCGCACGACGAGCGCGGGTGGGAGCCGCGTCGAGGCCGCGCCCGCCGGCTCCCCGTCGAGCCGTCCGCACAGGAGCGCAGCAGCCCGCCTGCCGAGCTCTTGGAGGGGCTGGCCGACCGTGGTGAGCGCCAAGGGCCGGATGCCGGCCAACCGGGTGCCGTCGTAGCCCACGACCGAGACGTCCCCGGGCACCGCGAGACCCCGGTCCGCCACGGCCGCCAGGGCACCCATCGCGGCGAGGTCGTTGACGACGAACAGGGCGGTGGGAGGGTCCGAGACGTCCAGGGCCAGCGAGGCTCCCCGGTAGCCGCCCTCGTCGGTGAACGACCCCTTGACCACGGTGCCGTCGTCGCCCAGCCCGTGTCGCCGCATCGCGGCGAGGTACCCGCGACGTCGGTCCCGCGCGACGCTGCTGGGCCCGCCGTCCACGTGGGTGATCCGACGGTGACCCAGCTCGACGAGGTGGTCCACCGCGAGGCCCGCACCGAGGACGTCGTCGTTGCGCATCGACACCAGGTGGGGGATGCCGCGCTGCTCGCTGCCGATGATGACCGCGGGACACTCGGCGGTGACGGCCTCCCTCGCCCCGTCCGGCAGCCGGTGGCCCACAGCGATGATCCCCTCGACCCGGAACTCGAGGAGCTTCTCGAGCTCGGCCCGCTCGGCCGCTGCGTCGTCACCTCCGACCACGACGATGGTGCGGTAGTCCCGCCGCCGCGCCTCGGCCTGGACAGCGTCGAGGACGTCGGCGGTGATCGGGTTGTGCAGGTCGAGGACGAAGACCCCGATGGTGCGCGTGCGGTGCGCCACCAGCGCGTGGGCGGCGGCGTTGCGCCGGTAGCCGAGCTCCTCGGCCGCCGCGAGGATGGCCTGCCGCGTCTCGGGCGCGACCCGGGGGGCGTTCTGCAGCGCCAGGGACACCAGCGACTTGGACACCCCGGCCCTGGCCGCGACGTCGCGGATCGTCGGGTGCGGCGACGGGTGTGTCCGGCCCGTCGCCCCCGCGTCGGCCCCGGAGGACATCACACGCCACGGCGCTGGGACGCCATCCCGGCCTCGTGGACGGCCCGGGCCTCCCGCACCGTCTCGAGCTCGCTGACCTCGGGCACGCCGACCTGCCAGAACAGGCCGCCCTCGGTCCAGTCGGACTCGCGCACGTCGACGACGATGACGCTCGTGCGGTCGTGGGTGCGGGCCTTCTCGAGCGCGGCCTCGAGGTCGGCGATGGAGGACGCACGTGTGGCGTGCGCGCCCAGCGACGCCGCGTGCGCGACGAAGTCGACCCGTACGTCGCTGTGCGGTCCGCGCGCGTCGCGCAGCATGTTGTTGTACGACGCACCACCCTGGTTCTTCTGGAGCCGTTCGATGACCGCGAACCCGGCGTTGTCGCACACGACGAGGATGAACTTCTTCCCGGAGAGGACCGAGGAGTAGATCTCGCTGTTGAGCATGAGGTAGGAGCCGTCGCCGACGAGGCACAGGACCTCGCCCTCGGTGCGCGCGAAGGCCGCGCCCCAGGCGCCGGCCGTCTCGTAGCCCATGCAGGAGAAGCCGTACTCGCAGTCGAAGCTGGCCACGGACTTGCTCAGCCAGTTGACGTTGAGCTCGCCCGGCAGCCCACCGGCGGCGGTCATCACGTAGTCCTCGGGCGTCGCGGTGCGGTGCAGCGCGCCGATGATCTGCGCGTAGCTCAGGGGCAGCTCTCCGTCGTCGGCCACGCGACCGGCGATGAAGTCACCGAGTCGCCGACGCAGCTCGGTCCCGTGGTCGGTGCACTCCTGCGGAGCCGACCAGTCGCCGAGCAGCGCGGACAGCTCGACGAGGCTCTCGCGCGCGTCGCCGACCACCGGGGTCGAGCGGTGCTTCGTGGCGTCGAAGCGCGCGGTGTTCAGTGCCACGATGCGGGCGTCGGCGTCGAAGAGGGTCCACGAGCCGGTGACGAAGTCGTTGAGGCGGGTGCCCACCGCGAGCACCACGTCGGCCACGCGGCAGGCCTCGTTCGGCTCGGCGGCCCCCGTGACCCCGACCGGACCGGCGTACCTCGGGTGGTCGGCCACGACCGAGGACTTGCCGGCGACGGTCTCCACGACCGGGATGCCGTGTCGCAGCGCGAAGTCGGCGAGCTCGGCCTCGGCGAGGGAGTAGTGCACGCCACCACCGGCGATGAGCACCGGACGCTCGGCGGCCCGGAGCACGGCGGCTGCCCGCTCGAGCTCCGCACGGTCCGCCCGCGGCCGCGGCACCCGGTGCACGACGGGCTCGAAGAAGCTCGCTGGGTAGTCGTAGGCGGTCGCGGCGACGTCCTGGGGCAGCCCGAGGAAGGCCGGGCCGCAGTCGGCGGGGTCGAGCAGCGTGCGGGTCACCTGCGGGAGCGAGCTGAGCAGCTGGGCGGGGTGGGTGATCCGGTCCCAGTAGCGCACGACGGGGCGGAAGCTGTCGTTGACGGTCGTGCTCGGGTCACCGAAGTGCTCGACCTGCTGGAGGACGGGGTCCGGCAGGCGCGAGGTGAAGGCGTCACCCGAGATGAAGAGGGCGGGGATGCGGTTGGACATCGCGACGCCGGCGGCGGTGACCATGTTGGTGGCGCCGGGGCCGATCGAGCTCGTCGCGACCATGACCTGCCTGCGCCGCGTGGCCTTGCCGAACGCGACCGCCGCCAGGCCCATCCCCTCCTCGGTCTGACCGCGCCAGACCGGGAGCTCGTCCCGGTGCTGCTCGAGGGCGTGGCCCAGGCTCGTGACGTTGCCGTGGCCGAAGATCGCGAACACGCCCGGGTACAGCGGCACCTCCCGACCGTCGACCTCCGTGCGCTGGGCGACGAGGTAGCGCACGAGCGCCTCTGCCGTGGTGATCCTCACCGTGTTCATCGAACCGCCTCCTTCAGGTCCTGCACGCTCTGCCACCCCCGCGACTCCCACGAGTCGATGAGGGCCTGTTGCACGCTGACGACGTCGACGGCCTCGGAGAACCCGGGGGTGAACCGCTCCCCCGTGGCCAGCGCCTCGAGGAAGGCGAAGTCCTGGATGGTGACGAGGTCCTCGAAGCCGATGCTGTTGGCCTGCCCGGGGACGAACGCGCCGTGGAAGGGGAACCGCTCCCCGCCGAAGATCGTGGTGTAGCCGGAGTTGGGCGAGTCGGTCACCGCGTAGTACTGCAGCTCGTTGATCCGCTCGTGGTTCCAGCTCAGCGAGCCCTTCGTCCCGTAGACCTCGAAGGCGTTCTGGCTCTCGGGGCCGACGACGGTGCGGCTGGCCTCGAACGTGCCGGTGGCCCCGCTCTCGAACCGGCACAGCATCGAGGCGAAGTCCTCGTTCTCGACCTCCCCCGTCGGGTCCTGGGGGCTGCCCAGGCCGTAGTGGCTGGCGGCCCCGGTGGGCAGCGGACGGCGTGGGATGGTCGTGTTGGCCATCCCGACCACCTCGGTGACCGGCCCGACGAGGAACTGCGCCATGGCGACCGAGTGGCTGAGGATGTCGCTGGTGACGCCGTACCCGGCCTGCTCCAGGAAGAACCGCCAGGTGAGCAGGCCCAGGGCGTCGCTGCCGTACATCGACAGGAAGCGCCCCCGGTAGTGGGTGATCTCGCCGAGCGCTCCGCCGGCGATGAGCTCGCGGGCGTGGAGGATCAGGGGCGACCAGAGGTAGCAGTAGCCGACCCCGGTGGCGACGCCGGATGCCTGTGCGTGCCCGAGCGCCGCGACGGCGTGCTCGGGCTTGCCGCCGATGGGCTTCTCGCTGAAGACCGCCTTCCCGGCGGCCGCCGCGGCCTCGATCATCGGCAGGTGCAGCATGTTGGGCGCGGTGATCCACACCGCGTCCACGTCGGGCGCCGTGACCGCCTCGCGCCAGTCCTCCACCGCCCGCTCGAACCCGAAGTCCTCGACGGCCTGCCGGCGGCGGTCGGGCACCGGGTCGGCGCACACGACGAGCTGGGGGTCGAAGGAGCGGTGCGGGAAGTGGCCGGGCATGCGGCGCACGGAGCGCGAGTGGGCCTGGCCCATCCAGCCGAGGCCGAGCACGGCGATGCCGAGGCGGCGCCTCATCGGGCCACCCGGCCCGAGGCCGCGGTCATCGGGAGCCGGGGGTCCTGGCCCTGGTCGGCCCACGCCTCCCGGATCCAGTGGTGGTCGGGGTCGTCGCAGAACGCCATCGTGCGCTCCTCCGCCGGACCGGCGAGCACGTTGAGGAAGTACATCGGGTACTCCGGCTGGGCGGTCGAGGGTCCGTGGTAGCCCTGGGCGACGAGGTGGACGTCGCCGTCGAGGACCGTCACGGTCTCGTCGGAGGACCCGTCGACCGTGTAGACGCGGAACAGGCCCTGCCCGTGGGGGTGGCCGTGCGACGAGTCGAGGCGGCCCATCCGGAAGTAGTAGATCTCCTCGTTCGTGGGCTCGCAGTCACCGATGCCGTCGTGCCGGTGCGGCGGCCAGGACGAGACGTTGCCGCCCGGGGTGATCACCTCGCAGACGTTGATCCGGTGGGCCCCCGTGAAGGAGTCGGGAGTCGCGATGTTCGTGACCTGGCGGGACGCGCGTCCCCCGCCGCGGACCTCGACCGGGACGTCCTCGGCCGCGGTCACGCAGACCGGGAACCGCTCGGTCGCCCGGGCGGTGCACAGGGCGACCTCCCCCGCGGCCGCCTCGATCTCGACGCGGGCCCCCACGGGGAGGTAGATCCAGTCCGACACGGCCTCGAAGACGCCGGCGCGTCCGCGCAGGGTGTGCGGGTCACCGTCGACGGTGATGCGCAGGTCGGCGGCGGACAGGGGCACGAGGACGCCCTCGGTCCCGTCGAGCACCCGGGTGACGGGCCCGGCGCCGAGGTCGAAGACCTCGAGCCCGCTGTAGGCCCAGCCGGCCTGCTCGGGGGTGACGGTGACGAGGGTGTCGGCGGACGCCAGGGCGCCGCCGCGGTAGTGGTTGCTCATGAGGGGTCCTCCGGAGGGGGCGGGGCGGCCGTGGGGTGGACGAGGGCGCCGGCGCGGTCGACGGCGTCGCGCACGCTCAGCACCTCGGGGTAGAGCAAGGCCCGACCGGGGACCAGGCCACGGATGTTCGGGACCTGCAGGGCGCGCTGCCAGGCGTCGAAGAGCTGGTCGTGGTCGCGGCCGACGTCTCCACCGAGCAGCAGCACCGGGCACGTCGTGGCGGCGGCGACGCGTGCGGGGTCGGCGGTGACCGGGATCTTCAGCCAGGTGTGTGCCGACGACGACCCCAGGCCGCTGGCGAGGGCGACCATCCGGACCAGCGCGTCCTCCGACGGGTCGAGCTCGACGCCTCCCCCGGGGCGAGCCCGGTAGGGGAGCGGCTCGATGAGGGTCATCACGCCGGCGTCGGCCAGCTCGGTCGTGAGGCGGGCGACCGTCTCGAGGGTGCGTGGCACCCCGGGGTCGTTCGGCTCGACCCGCAGCAGGGTCTTCCCACCGTCGAGCCCGAGGGAAACGACGTGCTCGGCGTCGTAGGCGGTGAGCCGGTCGTCGAGCTCCCACATCGCTCCGGCGACCCCGCCGCGGTTCATCGTGCCCACGGCGAGCCGGCCGTCCAGCGCACCGAGCAGCGCGAGCTCCTCGAGCACGTCGGCGCTGCCCAGCACACCGTCGACCCGGGGGTCCGCGAGCCCGGTGAGCAGTCGGTCGAGCAGCGAACGGCGGTCCGCGGCCGCCATCGGGTCGGAGCCGATGGACAGCTTGCCCCGTGAGCTGTGGTCGGCGGCGAGCAGCAGCATCCGGCCGTCCTCGCCCACCAGCGGCCGGCGGCGGCGGGTCGCGAGTGCCTTCGGCAGCCGTCCGGGCTCGCGGACCCGGGTCTCGATGACGGCGTGGAAGTCCCTGTCGCTCAGGGCGCGGTCGTGGTCAGCCACCGGAGGTCACCCCCGTCGCCGTCCGCCCGGCCCCGGCCGCGAAGGCCTCCAGCTCGACCAGCGTCGGCATGGCGTCGGCACAGGTGAGCCGGGAGGTGACGAGGGCGCCCGCAGCGTTGGCGAGCCACCCGGTCCGAGCCAGGGGCCAGTCGCCGACCAGGCCGGCCGCCAGGGCACCGCCGAAGGCGTCGCCGGCCCCGGACCCGCACCGGGCGGTCACGCGCATCGGGTCGACGACGACGCGCTCCTCGGAGGTGGCGAGCAGGACGCCGTCGGCTCCCATCTTCACCACGGCCGTCGTCACGCCGCGCGAGAGCAGCACGTCGGCCGCGGCGTGCGGCTCGGAGGTCCCGAGCGCCATCTCGCACTCGGTGCGGTTCCCGATCACGACGCTCGAGAGCGCGATCGCGCGGGTGGCGGCGGCGGTGGCCTCGTCGGGGTCGGACCACAGGCTCGGCCGGAGGTCGAGGTCCAGCACGGTGTGCGGGCGGCGGGCGCGCTGCTCGAGCCACCGCATCGCGGTGCGGGCCGTCGCGCCGGCCGCCAGGGTGGCGCCACTGGTCCACAGCACCCGACAGGTGGCGACCGTGTCGGCGTCGACCGCGTCCGGCTCGATCGTGGTGTCGGGGGCTCCCGGCTCACGGAGGAACGTGATCGTCGGCTCGGCCGGGTCCTCCAGTGCGATGAGCACGACGGGGGTGCGCCCGTCCTTCCGGACGCCGACGTACCGCGTGTCGACGCCGAGCGCCTCGAGCTTGGCGACGGTGTACTCGCCGAGGGGGTCCGCGCCGACGGCGGTGACGACCGCGGACCGCAGCCCGAGGCGGGCGGCGGCGACGGCGACGTTGCTCGGGCTCCCCCCGATCGACTTCACGAAGGTCTGCGGCTCCACGAAGGACGCGCCCGGCTCCTGCGCGTAGAGGTCGACGCTGATTCGTCCGAGCGCGAGCAGGTCGAGGCTGTCCGCCGTCATGCGCCCTGCTCCACCAGGGGTGCGACGACCTCACGCAGGTAGCGCATCGAGTCGCGGACCCCGGTGACCGGCCCCTCGCCCTCGTCCGGGAGCGCCCCGGTGATGGCGGTGTCCTGCTCGATGACGTACCAGCCCTCGTAGCCCGCGCGCTCGAGGGTGACGACGACGTCGGCGAGCGCGAGGTCGCCCTGCCCGAGCGACGGGAACAGGCCCGCCTGCACGCCCTGCATGATCGAGGTCGACCGGTCGAGCAGGGCCGGCACCAGGTCGAGCCGGACGTCCTTGAGGTGGACGTGACCCACCCGGTCCGCGGCCTGGCGGGCGAAGTCCACCGGGTCCGTGCCGCCGATGGCCAGGTGGCCGGTGTCGAGGCACCAGGCGACGTCGCAGTCGTCGAGGACCCGCTCGACGTCGCCCGAGGTCTCGACGACGGTCTGGACGTGCGGGTGCAGGACCTGCCGCAGGCCGGCGTCGGCGCAGATGGCGTCCACCTCGGCGAGCATCTTGACGAGGTGCTTGTGCTCGTCGCGGTCCAGGGGCCGGGGCACGGACCAGTCGTCGTCCATGACCGGGCAGGACACGAGGGTCGAGGCGCCGGATCGGCTGAAGAGGTCGACCACCGCGCGGGTGCGGGCCAGCGCCTCCTCGCGACGGGCGGGGTCGTGCAGCACGAGCGGGGTGAACCCGCCGAGCAGGCTCATGCCGTGGCCGTCGAGCACCCCGCGGATGTCCTCGGGGTCGGTGGGGAGGAACCCGGGCGCGCCGTACTCCGTCGCGGAGATCCCCAGGTCCGTCATCTCGGTCAGCACCCGCTCGGTGGGGAGCATCTGCCCCCAGCCGGGGACCTCACAGATGCCCCAGGAGATGGGGGCGGACGCGATGCGGTCGAGGAAGGTCACGGGGAGAGCTCCGATTGGTTGCTGGAACGGTCCAGCAACGATGACAGACCGGAGTCCGAATGCGCAAGGGGCGCCGTCCGTCAGTTTCCGGGCCGAGGGCAGGCAGGCCCGAACTCCCGGCCGCGCCGGATCAGTAGTACCAGGGGAACGGCGACCAGTCGGGCTCGCGCTTCTCGAGGAAGGAGTCGCGGCCCTCGACGGCCTCGTCGGTCATGTAGGCCAGCCGGGTGGTCTCTCCGGCGAACAGCTGCTGGCCGACCAGCCCGTCGTCGATCAGGTTGAAGGAGTACTTCAGCATCCGCTGCGCGGTCGGTGACTTGCCGTTGATCCTGCGCCCCCAGTCCAGCGCCACCTTCTCCAGGTCGGCGTGGTCGACGACGGCGTTGACCATGCCCATCCGGTGCCCGTCCTCGGCGGTGTAGTCGTCGCCGAGGAAGAAGATCTCCCGGGCGAACTTCTGCCCCACCTGCCGGGCGAGGTACGCCGAGCCGAAACCGCCGTCGAAGGAGCCGACATCCGCGTCGGTCTGCTTGAAGCGGGCGTGCTCGCGGGAGGCAATCGTCAGGTCGGCGACGACGTGCAGCGAGTGGCCGCCGCCCGCGGCCCAGCCGGGCACCACGCAGATCACGACCTTGGGCATGAACCGGATCAGCCGCTGGCACTCCAGGATGTGCAGCCGGCCCAGCCGGGCCTTGTCGACGTGGTCGGCCGTCTCCCCCGCGCGCCCGTCCGCCCCCTCCGGGTTCGTGTACTGGTAGCCCGCGCGGCCGCGGATCCGCTGGTCGCCTCCGGAGCAGAACGCCCAGCCGCCGTCCCGCGGGGACGGCCCGTTGCCGGTGAGGAGCACACAGCCCACGTCGCTGGACACGCGCGCGTGCTCCAGCACCCGGAGCAGCTCGTCGACGGTGTGCGGCCGGAACGCGTTGCGCACCTCCGGCCGGTCGAACGCGATGCGCACCGTGCCGTGCTCGACGGCCCGGTGGTAGGTCAGGTCGGTCAGGTCCTCGAAGCCGGGCACCGGCGTCCACGCAGCGGGGTCGAAGATCTCGGAGACGGCCGGGGTGTCGGGCATGGCGGCAGGTTATCGCCGGGGCGGGGCGGCCAATTACCACGGGACCGTGGTAAACGTCCCGTTCCCACGGGGAGTTCACCTGGGGAACGGGTGGATTACCACGGGACCGTGGTAATTGGCCCCCGCCTCAGCCAGCCCGGGTGATCGACACCGCCAGGGCGGCGAGGTGCTCCAGCCGGGCCAGCTCGGAGTCGAGTACGTCGGGCCCGCCGCGGCGGCCGAACACGATCATCTCGCCGTGGTCGTTCAGCGGCGCCCCGGCGACCAGGGTCGACTCGAGGTGCCGCCAGTCCTGCGGCAGCGGCAGCCGGGCGGCGTGCGGGCGCGGGAACCAGCCCGTCGATGGTCGCCGTCCAGGTCGGGCGCGGCGGACGTCCGGTGCAGCACCGTCGCGCCCGAGTCGCCCTTGCGCACCCGCATCGCCCAGTCGGCGCGGAAGGTGATCGGGAGCAGGTCGACGAGCTGGTCGCACGCGGTGGCCGGGCTCTGCGTCAGCGTCTCGACCGCCTCGAGGTCGAGGAAGATGTTGCCGCCGGCGGCGTACCGGGAGATCCACACCACCTGCACACCGTCGAGCTGGTTGCAGGCGGACACGATGGAGTCGGGCATGACCCCGGGTGCGGTCTCGAGCAGTACGTCGTCGACCGCGACGCCGTCGGCGCCGTGCTCGACGATCTCGATGGCCTCGATGTCGCCGCCGGCCTCACCGATGGCGGTCGCCACCCGACCCAGCGAACCCGGGACGTCCGGCAGCTCGACGCGCAGCAGGAACGGCATCTCTCAGCCCGTCCTTCCCACCGCGACCGGGTCGCCGAGCACGACCGGGCCCGGACTCACGACATCGGCGTCCACACCGAACTCCGGCTCCCGTGCCGGGACGGCTCCCTCACCACGACCATATCCCGCGAGGGTCCGCAGGACGGGAAGGTCCTTGGCCCCTGAGACGGGGTCCAGGTCGACCACCGCGCAGCGCGGCACCGCGCCGCGGACCCGCACGACCGCGCCGCCGACCGCGAGCTCCCGGCCGGCCCAGTGCGCCTCCACCCCCGCGGGCAGCCCGGCGGTGTCCACGACGAACGTCGGCCGGAACCGGGCGCCCGACACGGGGCGGCCCAGGCGCGCCGAGAGCCGGTGCAGCGACGAGGTGGTCACCAGGCTCACCGAGCCGCCGTAGACCACGTCACCGGGGTGCGCCGCGCGGGCCAGGACCACGTCGACACCGACGTGGGCGGACAGCAGCGGCGACCACGGGCCGTCGAGCAGCTCGACCTCGACCACCCGCCCCCAGTAGTCGACCTTGCACACCTCGCCGGTCGGCTCGGGCACACCGATCGCGGCGCGTCCCTCGACCAGGACCTCCAGGCGGCCGCCCGTGACGGCCGCGAGCACCCGCACCAGCATCGGGTTCTCCACCGTGCGCAGCACCCGGTCGCGGGCGGGGTCCACCAGGCACAGGAGACGGTCGCCCGCGGGTCCGTGCTCGGTGAGCGTCACCGACGGGTGCTCGGCGTGCCGAGCCCCCTTCAGCGGGGTGAACCCGATCCGCGTCACGTGCACGCTTCGACCCTCTCACGGGGTCGTTACGCCGCGGTTTCCGCCGAACGCGAAGGACTCCGCCACCTCGTAGCGCGGCCGGCGGCACGGCCCCTCGCCCAGGTGCGACTCCACGAGCGTCATCTCCGCGGCGGTCCAGGCCGGGCCGCGGTAGGGCTCCAGCACCCGCAGCCAGCGCGTCGCCTCGATCGGTCTGCCGCTGCGCGCCAGGGTCACGTGCGGGTGGAAGCGGCCGCCGTCACCGCCGGCGCCCGACTTGGTCCCGGCCGCGCGGGCGCCGGTCGCCATCCGGCGCAGCTCCTCCTCGCGCCCGGCGGCGTCGACCCCGGCGTACACGACCTTCGCCCGTCCGGGGTTGGGGAACGCCCCGGCGCCGGCGATGCGCAGGTCGACGGCCGTACGCCGGGCGGCCGCGCGTCCCAGCCGCTCCACGAGGTCGTCGAGGTGCCGCTCGGCCACCTCGCCGTAGAAGGCGAGCGTGACGTGCCACTGGTCCGGGACCGTCCACCGCAGCCCGTCTCCGGCGTCCTGCCGCGGCGCCAGGAACTCCGCCAGGTCCTCCGCGGCGCTGTCCGGGGGCAGCAGGGCGACGAACATCCTCACGGACCGACCGTAGCGTCGGCCGCCGGTCCACGCCTGTCCCACCAGCGCTCGGGTACACAGGACCCATGACGATGACCTGGAGCCGGCTGATGTCGGCAGCGAGCGCGACGTACGCCGGCTATGCCCTGTCCGAGCCGCGCCACCTGGGCCGCTTCCTGACCGACGACAGGAAGGCGCAGGCGGGGTACGACCTCCTGGCGCGCACGTACGGCGGGCGGGACCTGGCGATCAGCACGGTGGGGATGTTCGCCCGGTCGGAGCGCGCGGTGCAGGCGGCGATGGTGGTCCGCATCGCGTGCGACGTCTCCGACGGGCTGCTGCTGGCCCCGCACGCCCAGGACGACGACACCCGCACCAGGGTCCTCGGCGTCACGTTCGGCTGGGCGGCGCTCAACCTGCTCGCGCTGGCCCGCGACCGTCGCGTGGCCAGGCGCGCGAAGCCGCGTCCGGTCACGGTCTAGCGCCGGTCAGCCGGCGGGGACCCGGCCGACCACGCACCAGGCGCTCGCGGTCACCTCGAACGGTGGCTCCGGGAGCAGCTCCGCGCACCGTGCCCGGAGCGCCGCACGGTCGGCCTCGTCGAGCCGCTGGACGTAGGCACCGGCGGGCCCGACGCCCAGGGTGTAGGGCTGCCACCAGTCCTCGAACGACGCGAAGGGGACGTGCACGCTCAGCCGGGTCGGCCGCAGGTCGACCAGCCCCGCGCTGCCGGCGAGCTGGGCCAGGTGCCCCTCGGTGGTGCCGGCGAGCCTGCCCTCGTCCTGGGCCCTCGGGTCCAGCTGCTTCACCGCCCGCCAGTAGGTGGACAGCGGTCCGGAGTCGCCCGCGTGGTTCCACACCGACGCGAGCACGACACCGCCGGGCCGGGTGACCCGGGCCATCTCCCGCAGCCCCGCGACCGGGTCCTTCATGAAGTGCACCACCAGCTGGGCCAGCGCCGCGTCGAAGCTGTCGTCCTCGAAGGGCAGGTCCTCGGCGAAGGCCCGACGTACGTCGACGCCGGGGCACCGGTCCCGGACCGCGGCCACGAACGGCGGCGACGGGTCCACGGCGGCCACGCCGTCCGCGCCGAGCACCGCCACCAGCCGGCGGGTCAGGGCGCCGGGGCCGCACCCCACGTCGAGCGCGCGCCGGCCCTCGACCAGCCCGGCGAGGCCCACGAACTCGTCCGCGAGCGGCTCGGAGAACCTGCCCATGAACCGGTCGTAGGAGTCGGCGGCCACCTCGAAGGTCACGGTCCCGACCGTAGACCGCGGCGCGGCCTGCCGTCGACGGTCCGCCGGGTCGGGTGCCTAGCCCCAGCCGGGCAGCACGATCGCCGCCCACACGAGCAGCGGTCCGACCGCCACGACGATCGCGGCGTAGGCGAGGATCTGCTTGTAGAACCTCTCCTCGCTGATCGTCTCGGGCCGGTTGGCCAGCATGATCGCGCCGTTCGTGGAGAACGGGCTGACGTCCACGATCGTCGAGGACACGGCCAGCGCCGCCACCAGGCCGATCGCACCGATGTTGCCCTCGGTGATGACCGGGATCGCGATCGGGATGATCACCGGGAGCAGCGCGGTCGACGACGCGAAGGCGGACACCACGCCGCCCACGTAGCAGAGCAGCAGCGCCGCCAGCACGGCCGCGCCGATGCCCGCTGCGAGCAGTCCGACGTACTCCGGCGTCCCGGCCTCCTCCAGCACCGAGACGAACGTGGTGACCCCGGCGAGCAGGAGGACAGTCGCCCACGCGATCTGCGAGACGGCGTTCTTGTTGGCGGACGGGAAGAACGCGACCAGCAGCACCGCGGCGGTGATGGCCACGAAGCCGATGTTGCGCTCGAAGACGAGGGCGAGGACGGCGACGGCGAGGAAGGCGACGAGGGTCACCACCTGCTCGGTCCGGATGCCCTGCGCGGGTGGTGCCTCCACCTGGGTCGCAGTGACGCCCGGCGCGGCACCGCCGCCCCGCGTGGCACCGGCGGCGGACACCCCACCGCCCGCGTCCCCGGGCCCCGCGCCGGGGCCCTCCCCGCCGGCGGCGCCCAGGTCGCTGGTGTCGATCCGGCGCTTCATCAGGTCCCGGCCGCCGAGCGCCACGAACAGCACCGACGCGATCACCACGTTGACCACGAGGCTGGTCAGGAAGATCGCGATCGCGCCGCTGGGCAGGTCGTTCTGGGCGATGACCGAGTTGGTGATCGTGCCGTAGATGCTGATCGGGGAGAAGCTGCCGGCCTGAGCGCCGTGCACCACCAGCATCCCCATCAGGAGCGGGCTGATCCTGTAGCGGCCGGCGAAGCCGAGCGCGATGGGCCCGATGATCGCGCAGGCGGCCGGGCTGGCCGCCCCGATGGCGGTCAGCACGCCGGTCACCGAGAACATCACCCACGGGATCAGCCCGACGCGGCCGCCGACGGCCTGCACCGCCTTGTTGACGATGAGGTCGACGGTGCCGTTGTTCTTGGCGAGCGCGAAGAGGTAGGTGATGCCGATCAGGGTGAGCAGCAGGTCGGCGTTCATCCCGGCGACGATGTCGCCCTCGTCCATGCCGAGGGAGTACATGCCGACCAGCCAGGCGGCGACGAAGGCGAGCGCACCCATGTTGATCGGCAGGACGGTGCCGACCACGAAGAGTGCGACCAGGGCGAGGATGGATACCCATTCAGGGGACATGAGGCGTTCCTTGCTTCCCGAGACGTGACCGTGGTCACAGGCCACCGTTCCCAGGAGCCGCGCGGCCGAATCCTCGAACCGCCGGAAATCCGGCCCGATCGCCGCCGGCCCCGGTGTCTAGACTCCGCGGGTGGAGTGGCTCGAGGTGCTCGCGGTCCTCGGCGCGGGACTCGGCGCGGGCGTCGTGGTCACCGCCATCGGCGCCGGCTCGCTGGTGAGCTTCCCGATCCTGCTCGCGGTCGGCGTGAGCCCCCTCGTCGCCAACGTCAGCAACACCGTCGGCCTTGTCCCGGGCGGCGTCACCGGCACCTGGGGGTACCGCCGCGAGATGAGCGGCTACCCGCACCTGGTCTCCAGGGTCGCGCTGACCAGCGCGGCCGGTGCGCTCGTCGGCGCGGCGCTGCTCCTCGCCCTCCCGCCGGGGGCGTTCGAGGTGGTCGTGCCCTACCTCGTGCTGTTCGCGGCGACGCTGGTCGGCGTCCAGCCGCTGGTCTCGTCCGTCGTCCGACGGCATGCGGCGCGCCGCGGCCGGCCGGTCGCGGCGGACCGCGAGACGCTCGGGCCCCGGCTGAGCGGGGTGGCGTCCCTGGTCGGCGTCTACGGCGGCTACTTCGGTGCCGGGCAGGGCGTGATGCTGGTGGCCTTCCTCGCCCTCGGCCTCGACATCCCGCTGCAGGCGATCAACGCGTTGAAGAACCTCGCGATCCTGGCCGCCAACACGGCGGCCACGGTCGTCTTCGTGTTCGCGGCGCCGCTCGACTGGGCGGTCGTCGCGCTGGTTGCGGCGGGGTCGCTGGTGGGCGGCTGGGTCGGTGCCCACCTGGGCCGGCGGCTGTCCCCGGCGCTGTTCCGGACCCTCGTCGTCGCGTTCGGGTACGTCGTGGCGGTCCGCCTGCTCGTCGCCTGACGGCCTCAGGTCAGCACGCGCAGCGGCGTCCCGTCGAGCCAGGCGACCACGTCCTCCACGGCCTGGCCGTAGCGCTCGGCGTAGGCCTGCCCGGTGACGTAGCCGATGTGCGGGGTGGCGATCACGTTCGGGGTGGTGCGCACCGGGTGGTCCGGCGGCAGCGGCTCCTCGCCGAAGACGTCGAGCGCGGCGCCCGCGATGACGCCGTCGCGCACGGCTGCCAGCAGGGCCTGCTCGTCGCACAGCGGCCCCCGGCTGGTGTTCACCAGCCAGGCGGTCGGCCGCATCAGCGCCAGCTCACGCCGGCCGATCAGGCCGCTCGAGCGCTCCCCGAGCACGAGGTGCAGGGACACGAAGTCCGAGCCGGCGAGGAGCTCGTCGAGCGTCGCCACGCGGCGGGCACCGACCTCGGCGCAGCGCTCGTCGGTGAGGTTCGGGCTCCAGGCGGCGACGTCCATCCCGAACGCGCGGGCGTAGCCCGCGACCCGGCCGCCGAGCCGTCCCAGCCCCACCAGGCCGAGGGTGCGCCCCTCCAGCGTCGTGCCGAGCGTGGTCATCCAGCCACCACCTCGGACGTTGCCGATCTCCACGTCGAGGCGTCGGGCGGCCGCCATCAGCAGGGCCCAGGCGTGCTCGGCCGCCTCGAACGCGCCCCCTCCGGTGCCGCAGACGGTGATGCCGAGGTCCCGGGCGGCCCCGAGGTCGATCGCGGCGTTGCGCATCCCGGTGGTGACCAGCAGGCGCAGGCGGGGCAGCCGCTCCAGGACGGTCCGCGGGAACGGCGTCCGCTCCCGCATCGCGACGGCGACGGTGAACTCCTCCAGCCGCTCGACCACCGCCTCCTCGCCGGCCAGGTGCTCGCGCAGCACCGTGACCTCCGCCCGCTCGCGCAGCGGTGACCAGTCGGCCACCGAGAGCGCGACGTCCTGGTAGTCGTCGAGCACCACCAGCCCGACTCGGCCCGATGGCGCCGGCGCCACTCTGCTCGTCATGGCGGCCATCCTGTCGGTCCTGGCACCGCCGTCAGGCCAACGCGTGCAACGCCGGCCACACCTCGTCGAGCTGCCGGCGGGCGCGCTCCTCCCCGTCGGGGCGCAGCCCGGCCGCCGACCGGGCGGCGCGGGCCAGCCGCTTGTGCACGAGGTAGAGCGCGAGCCGCCGGGGGTCCGGGTCGCCGGCACGGGAGCGGAAACCGTCGAGGAGCCGCTCCCCCAGGTCGTCCCCCGAGCCGCGGACGTCCGAGACGGCGTGCAGCTCGACCAGGAACGTGGCGAGGTCGAACTCCGGCTCGCCCAGCGCGAACCGGTCGAAGTCGACGAGCCCCAGCCGTCCGCGCTCGCCGACGAGCCACTGGCCCAGGTGCGCCGCCCCGTGGAGGGGCACCAATGGCCGGGGCCCCAGCACGTCGTGCGCCCGCGACAGCCGGTCGAGCCGCACGGTCCAGGTCCTCGGCCAGGGCGGGCACCGCCTCGGCCGCCCGACCCAGCTGGCGCCGGGTCCGGGCGAGCTGGCGGGGGGCGTCGTCGACGCGGGCCGGCCGCAGCCCCGACACGGCGAGCTCGCCGAGCGACTCCCCGACGCGCCGCACGAGGTCCGGCGCCTCGCGTCCGGACAGGTGCGGCTCGAGCGGCGTGCCCGGGACGACGCCGTACCAGCTCGACCGGGTCCGCTCCTGCCAGCCGTGCGGCTCGGCCACGGCGAACGAGAGCATCCCGGACCGCGCGGCCGCCCACCGGAGACGCGCGTCCTCCTGGTCGTCGACCTCCTCGGCCGCACCGGAGAAGACCTTGACGAACCGTGCCTCCGCACCGCTGCCGCCGGTCACCGTGCACCGGTCCCCGGGGTGGTAGCGCGCGACGCGCGGGCCCTCCAGCGAGGCCATCACCTCCGCGAGCCCCGGCAGGGCGGGGTCCTCGGTGCAGGCGACGACCTCCACGCGGCCGAGCTCCCCGGCGTCCACGACGTCGTCCGGCCCGGCGACGACCCGCCCCGTTTCCTGTTCCAGCAGGCGCACCGAGACCGTCGGCGCGCCGGCGGCGTCGTACACCAGCAGGGCCCACGGGGAGCGCCCCGGCCGCAGCTTGCCGTAGGAGCGGCTCCACGGGCCGGTGACCCGGACGGAGCGGCGCGCCGCCCAGGCGTCGAGGTAGGGCTCGACCGCCCCGTCCGCGAGGCGTTCCAGGCGCCGCCGGTACCGGGCGTGTGCCCGGTCCGTGCGGTCGGTCTCGGTGGCCATGCGGCCCAGTCTCGCCCGGTTCCGCACGGTTCCGACAGTGCTAGGACCTTCGTCCAGTAGTTGTCGCGACCAGCGTCGCCCGACGATGAAGAGGCGAGCTCACCACAGCACCGGGGCTCTCTGTGACGACATGCGGCCGACTCAGATCACCCGGGCTGGCGGCCGTCGACAAGAGAGGGGGGCTTCGTGTCCGTTCGTCCACGCAGGCCCTCTCGGCGCGAGCCCGCGGCTCGGGCCTCGGCACGACCCCGACACCCGGCGTTGCGGCTGCTCTGGGGGCACGCGCGTCGGCACTGGCCCTCGCTCGCCGGCGCGGCCACGTCGACCATCGCCCTCACCGCCGCCCAGCTCGCCGCCCCGTGGCCGCTGAAGATCGCCATCGACTCGCTGGTCACCGACCGCGGCACCCGCTTCTCCCTCGACCGCGACGACTTCACCCTCCTGGCCGGGCTGGCCGCGCTGGTGCTGGGCATCGCCGCCGTCAACGCCGCCGCCGCGTTCTTCTCGGACTTCTGGCTCAACCGGTCCGGCGAGCAGATCGTGCACGACCTGCGGACGTCGACCTACGAGCACCTGCAGCGGCTGTCGCTGATGTTCCACTCCAGCCGGCACACCGGCGACCTCGTCGCCCGGGTGACCGGCGACGTCAACGCCGTCGGCGACCTGTTCTCGCAGACCCTCGGCACCCTTGCGTCCGCCTCGCTGGTGCTGGTCGGCATGTTCGCGGTGACGTTCTGGCTCGACCCGCTGCTGGCGTTCGTCGCCTTCCTGGTCACGCCCGTGCTCTTCGTCACGACGATGCACTACCAGCGGCGGATCCGGCAGATGGCCCGCAGCCAGCGCGCCAAGGAGGGCGAGATCGCGTCGCTCGCGACCGAGGCGCTCTCCGCGATGCCGGTCATCAAGGCCTTCGGCACCGAGCGCTTCGAGCACGACCGGGTGCAGCGGCGCAGCGCCGAGCGGCTCGTGGTCGGCGTCGAGAGCTCCCGGGTGGAGGCCAGGTTCGGGGCCTGGGTCGACGTCCTCGGTGCCGTCGCGACCGCGCTGGTGCTCGTGCTCGGGGTGATGTCGGTGGCAGACGGCCGGATCACCCCCGGTGAGCTCGTCGTCGTGGTCGCCTACACCGGCAAGCTCTACAAGCCGCTGAAGGACATCGCCAAGCAGGCCAGCCGCGCCGCCCGGGCGTTCGCCCGCCTGGAGCGGATCGCCGAGATCCTGTCCTCCGACATGGTGCTCGTCGACGGCTCGGACGGAGCGGACGGGCCCGTGCCCGCGCACCGGGCGAAGGGCACCGTCGACCTGCACGACGTGCACTTCCGCTACACCGAGAACCGCCCGGCGCTCGAGGGCGTCACCCTGCACGTGCCGAGCGGCTCGCGGCTCGCCCTCGTCGGCGAGTCCGGCGCCGGCAAGTCCACCGTCGGCGCCCTCGTCGCCCGCTTCTACGACCCCAGCCGCGGCACCGTCGGGATCGACGGCCGGGACGCCCGCGATTGGCCCCTGCGCTGGGTGCGCGACCAGGTCGGGGTGCTCCTGCAGGACACCATCCTGTTCAGCGGGACGGTGCGCGAGAACATCGCCTACGGCACCGACGCCGACCTGGCGCAGGTCGAGGAGGTCGCCCGCGCCGCCGACGCCCTGCGGTTCATCCGGTCCCTGCCCGACGGTTTCGACACGATGCTCGGCCCCGGCGGGCTGGGCCTCTCCGGCGGTCAGCGGCAGCGCATCGGCATCGCACGCGTGCTGCTGCGCAACCCGCCCGTCCTGGTGCTGGACGAGCCCACCACCGGCCTCGACGCCGAGAGCGAGCAGCAGGTGATGACCGGCCTGCAGCGCCTGATCGAGGGCCGCACCACCATCCTCATCACGCACTCGACGGTGCTGGCCCGCAGCGCCGACCACGTCGCCGTGTTGAGCGGCGGTCGGGTCGTCGAGCACGGCACGCCCGAGCACCTGCTCACCACCGACTCCGTCTTCGCCCGCATGACGGGCACCCAGCAACGCCTCGACGTCGGGGGTCCGCACCCGGACCCGTTCGCGACCCCCGTCCCGGACACCACTCACCTGGAGCACACATGACGAAAACACCTCGCCGGGCGGTCGTGACCGGCGCCGCCGGCTTCATCGGGTCGCACCTGTGCGAGCGTCTGCTGTGGGACGGGTGGCAGGTCACCGGCATCGACTGCTTCACCGACTACTACCCGCGCACGGACAAGCTGGCCAACCTCACCGTGCTGGCCGGGGACCCCCGCTTCGACCTCGTGGAGAAGGACCTGACCGGCGAGGGCTGGCAGGACGCCTTCACCGGCGCGAGCACCGTCTTCCACCTCGCCGCCCAGGCCGGGGTCCGGGACAGCTTCGGCGCCAGCTTCGCCTACTACGCCGCCAACAACCTGGTCGCGACCCAGCGGGTCTTCGAGACCGCCGAGACGGCCGGGGTCGGTCGCGTGGTGTGGGCGTCCTCGTCGTCGGTGTACGGCGACGCCGAGGAGCACCCGTGCCGCGAGACGACGACCCCGACCCGGCCCCGCTCGCCGTACGGCGTCACCAAGAGGGCCTGCGAGGACCTGGCCCGCGTCTACCGCACCCACGGCCTGGCCACCACCGGCCTGCGCTACTTCACCGTCTACGGTCCGCGTCAGCGTCCCGACATGGCGATGCGGCGGATCAGCGACGCGCTCGTCAGCGGGGGCTCGTTCCCGATGTTCGGGGACGGCTCGCAGTCGCGCGACTTCACCTTCGTCGCCGACGCCGTCGACGCGACCGTGCGGGCCGCGCACGCCGAGGCGACCAGCACCGACGTCTACAACGTGGGCGGCGGCGAGGAGGCCACGCTGGCGCGGGTGATCGAGATCCTGGAGGGGATCGCCGGACGCCCGTTGACCCTGGAGCGGCACCCCATCCAGCGCGGGGACGTCGTCCGCACCTCCGCCGACGTGACGCTGGCCCGTCGCGAGCTCGGCTGGTCCCCGGCCGTCTCCCTCGAGAACGGGCTGGCCGCCGAGCTCAGCTGGGTGGAGTCCCGCCAGCCGATGAGGGCGGTCCTCGCATGACGGCCAGGCTCGCCGTGGTGATGAGCGGGTTCCCCCGCACCTCGGAGACCTTCGCGGTCGGTGAGCTCGTCGCCCTGGCGCGGGCCGGGATGCTGATCCGCCTCTACGCCACCAAGCCCGGTGACGGCGCCGCTCCCCAGCCGGGTGTCGAGGAGCTGCTGCCGCTGCTCCGGCAGCTGCCGGACGGGGACGCGTCCACCCAGGCGGCCGCACTGGTCGCGGACCTCGGGGGCGAGCGTGTCGACGGGGTGCACGGCTACTTCGCACACCGGCCCGCCGAGGTGGCCGCCCTGGCCGCGGACCGGCTCGGCGTCGGCTACAGCTTCAGCACGCACGCCCTCGACGCGCGCAAGGTCGCCGCCGACGACCTCGCGGCGCGCGCCCGGGCGGCCGTCGGGGTGGTGCCGTGCAACACCGACGTCGCCCAGCACGTGCACGTGGACGGGGCCGCGGTGCGGCTGCTGCCGCACGGAGTGGACCTGGTCCGGTTCGCGCCCGCACCGCGTCCCGCGGGCGCCGGCCCGCTGCGGGTGCTGGCGGTGGGCCGACTCGTGGAGAAGAAGGGCTTCCCCACCCTCGTCGACGCCGTCGCCCGGTCGCGGGTCCCGGTGCAGCTGCGGATCATCGGCACCGGCGCCGAGCGCGCCGCGCTGGCCGAGTCGGCGCGCCGCCAGGGGGTCGCCGGGCACGTCGTGCTGGCCGGACGGCGGTCCCACGTCGAGCTGCCCGACCACTACGCGTGGGCGGACGTGGTGGCCGTGCCCTCCGTCGTGGACAGTGCGGGTGACCGCGACGGGCTGCCCAACGTGGCGCTCGAGGCGATGGCCTGCGGTCGGCCCCTCGTCGTATCCGACGTGGCCGCGCTCGGAAGCACCGTCCGCGGCGCCCGCAGCGGCGTCGTCGTACCACCGGGTGACGACCGGGCCCTCGCGGATGCCTTCTACCGGCTGACCGACCCGCGGTTGCGGGCGGCGCTGTCCGCGGCGGGCCGGCACTTCGTGGAGCAGCACTTCGACCTCGCCGCCTGCACCCGGCGGTTCGTGGCGCACCTGGACGGGTTGCACGCCCGCACCGTGGAGCCCGCCGATGCCTGAGCCCACCACGCCGTCGGGGGACCGCGTCGCGTACGTCCTCAAGGGCTACCCGCGGCTCTCGGAGGTGTTCATCGCCAGCGAGATCTACCGCGTCGAACGACTCGGGGTGCCGCTGCGCCTGTACGTGCAGAAGGCCGCCGACGAGGACGTCCGGCACGACGTGGTCCGCCGCGTGCGCGCGCAGCCCGAGTACCTGCACCAGACCTCGTCGCTGACCGCCTCCGGCGCCGCCCGCTGGCTCGCGGCCAACCTCGGCACCTTCCGGCCCGCCCTGGTCCGGACCGCGCGCCGCCACCCGCTCGGCCTGCTCCGCGCATCCGGCCTCGCTCTCTCCCAGGCGGTGCGGGCGCGCCGCCGTCTCCTCGCGCCACCGCGCAGGATCTACCTCAAGGAGCTGCTGCTCGCGGTCGACCTGGCGGACCGGGTCGACACCGCCGGTGACGTGGGCCGGTTCCACGCCCACTTCGCGCACGGGGCGACCACCGTCACCTGGCTGGCCGCGGCGATCACCGGGCTGCCGTTCTCGTTCACCGGCCATGCCAAGGACATCTACACCGACGAGCTCAACCCGGCCGGTCTGCTGCGCCGCAAGCTGGACGCCGCGTCGTTCGTGGTCACCTGCACCGAGGCCAACCGGGAGCACCTGGCCGCCCTCGGCTCCCGCACGCCGGTGCACGTCGTCTACCACGGGCTCAACGCCGACTTCCAGCGGCTGGTCGCCGAAGGTGTCACCCGCTCGACCCCGGAGCGGGTGCGGCTGCTGGCCGTCGGCCGCCTGGTCCGTAAGAAGGGACTCGACACGTTCGTGGACGCGCTGGCGCTGCTGCGCGGACGGGGCGTGGACTTCGAGGCGGTCATCGCCGGCGAGAGCGGCGACCACGAGGCGGACGTGCGGGCGCGCGTCTCCGCCGGTCACCTGGAGGACCGGGTCACCTTCCGCGGCCCGCTCACCCAGACCGGGCTGTTCGAGGAGTACTGCCGCTCCAGCGTCTTCGCCCTCCCCTGCCGGGTGCTCGAGGACGGCGACCGCGACGGGATCCCCAACGTGCTCATGGAGGCGATGGCCTGCGGCCTGCCGGTGGTGACCACCGGGGTCTCGGGCATCACCGAGCTGGTCCGCGACGGGGAGAACGGTCTGGTCGTCGCACCCGACCGACCCGCCGACCTCGCCGACGCCCTGCACCGGCTGGTCAAGGACCCCGGGCTCGCGCAGCAGCTCGCCGATGCCGGCCGCGGCACGATCGCGGAGCGGTTCGACGCCGACGCCACCGCGGCCCGGATGGCCGCGCTGCTGACCGGCCCGAAGGGTCGGGGATGACGGTGCTGCAGGAACAACCCCCGCCGGACTCGTCACGGCGGCTGCGGCCACGGCAGGTGCACTGCCCCATCGAGCACCTCCACCGCGACCGGCGGGTCGCCGACGACGCCCGCGCCGGCCGGTTCCGGTACGCCGGCCAGACCCTCGACCTGGGCCTGCCCCCGGACTGGCACGGCGGCGGCCTGGACCACGACGAGGAGTGGCACATCGAGTGGAGCAAGTTCTACTTCGGTCTCGACCTCGCGCACGCCTACGCCGCCACCACCGACCCTGCCTACCTCGGCACCTGGCAGGCGCTCGTCGACAGCTGGATCGAGCAGCGGCCGGCCGACGCCGACACCAGCGACGTCACGGCACGCCGGCTGCAGAACTGGCTCTACGCGTGGCAGGGCTTCGACCGGGTCCCCGGCTTCCCGGGGCTCGACGCAGGACTGCAGGAGCGGCTGCTCACCAGCATGGCGGCCCAGCTCGACCACGTCACCGCGGAGCTCACCCCGGAGCGCAACCACCGCACGCTGGAGCTGTTCGCGCTGCTGGTCGTGTCCCTCGGGCTCCCCGTGCTCGACGCCGACGGCACCCGCGCCGGCACCGCGTGGAGGCTGCTGCAGGACAACCTGCTCACCGACGTGTGGGCCGACGGGGTGCACCGCGAGCGCTCCACCCACTACCACCTGATCGCGCTCCGCTCCTTCCTCGGCGCCCGGGTCAACGTGGCTCGGTTCGGCGGCGAGGTGCCCCCGGCGTACGACGAGCGGCTGCGCGCCGCGTGCCGGTTCGGCCTGCACCTGCACCGGCCCGACGGCCTGATCCCCGCTCTCTCCGACAGCGACTCCGGCAGCTACCTCGACCTGCTCGGGCTCGCCGCCGAGGTCCTCGACGACGACGAGCTGGGCTACGTGGCCAGCCGCGGCCGCCGCGGGGTGCCGCCGGCCGAGCGCTGTGCGGACTTCCCGGTCGCCGGCTACCACGTGCAGCGCAGCGGGTGGGGCACGCAGGAGGCCTTCGAGGACGAGCGGTTCCTGATCCTCGGTGCGGGTCCGCTCGGCGACGGAGGCCACGGTCACTACGACGCCCTGTCCGTGGAGGCCTACGGCCTCGGTCACCCCCTCGTGGTCGACCCGGGCCGCTACACCTACGCCGAGGACGAGCCCAACTGGCGGCACTGGTTCAAGGGCACCGCGGCGCACAACACCGTGACCGTCGACGACCTCGACCAGCAGCCCTACCGGCGCGGCAAGCCGAAGGGCCCCCGGCTCGAGTGCCGCCTGCTGGACCGGCGCTCGCTCGACGGGTTCGACCTCCTGTACGGCGAGGTGACCAGCCCGGCCTACGACGCGGTGCACCGGCGCGCCGTCCTCTTCGTCGACCGCGACTACTGGCTCGTTCTCGACGCGCTGCACGCCGAGGATCCGCACGACTACGCACTGCGCTGGCACCTGGCCGACGACGAGGCACCGGAGGTCGAGCGGCTCCCCGGCGGCACAACCCGGCTCTCGACGGGCACCCTGCACCTCGACGTCACCGGGACACCGGCCCCTGCCGCGAGCGTGGAGCCCGGCTGGGTGTCCGCCGAGTACGGAGTCCGGACGCCCGCGCCGGTCCTCGTCGCGCGCCCGCCCCGGGGACCGGCGGCGACGCTGCTCACGCTGCTGGCCCCCCGCCGCGACGGGACGTCCCCGCGACTGTGGTCCGCGGACCTGAGCACCGGCCGGCTGGAGGTCGAACGCGCCGACGGCACCACCGACCACATCCTGTGGCACCCCGACCGGCCCGACGCCCCGCACGTCAACCTGGCACACCGGGCCCGCGGCAGCGAGGGGGACGAGACCCCGTGAGCACCGTGCTCGGCACCTCCCCCGGCCTGGCTCCCGACCCGGCGCTGCCGCACCGAGACGACCTGCTCGACGAGCAGCGGGTGGCGGCCCTCCTCGCGTCGCTGGCCGGGCGGGCCGGCGGGGGCGCGCCGGTCACGGGCTGCGTGCGGGTCCGGGCGCGCTACCGCCCGGGCGAGAGCCTGCGCGCCACCTACCGCCTCACCGGCGAGGACGGCAGCCGCCTGGTCAGTGCCCGCATGTTCACCGCCGCGAAGGCGCCCGCGAAGTTCCTGCGGGCGCGCGACGAGGCCGCCCGCCAGGGGGCGCCGGCCGACGCGGTGGCTCTCGACGAGTCGCTGAGCACGGTGTTCTGGGTCTTCCCGCAGGACCGCAAGCTGCGCGGCCTGGACCGGCTCGTCGACCCGCCCGCCGCCCTGCGCGACGTGTTCGGACGGCCGTGGGCGCGCAGCGAGCTGCTCGCCTACACGCCGGAGAAGGCGGCCACCGTGCGCTGCCTGGACGCCGCCGGTGCCACGGTCGGGTTCGCGAAGGTGCACGCCGGCGACGAGGGGCTGCGCAGCGTCGAGACGCTCCGGACCGTCCGCGCCCGGCTGCCGCGCTCCGGGGCGCCGGTGCTGCCGGAGCCCGTGGGCTACCTGCCCGAGCTGCGGATGGCGCTGTTCTCCCCCGTGCCGGGCGAACCGCTGCACCACACGCCCCGGGCCCGCGTGCCCGCCGCGATGGCCGCGCTCGGTGAGGCGCTCGGTGTGCTGCACGCGACGCCGGCCGCCGGGCTCCCGGCGTTCGACCGCTTCGCGCCGGACCGGCTGGCCACGGCCGGCGTACTCCTCCGGCAGGCGCGACCCGACCTGGCCGACCTGGCCCTCGACGTCGTGGTGGCGCTGCTGGCCGTGCCGCACCGGCCCGCGGCGGACGCCCTGCTGCACGGCGACCTGCACCCGAAGAACATCCTGGTGCACGGCGGCGACATCGGGCTGGTCGACCTCGACCAGGCAGCGATCGGGCCGGCCGCGGCCGAGCTCGGTGCCACGCTGGCACGGCTGTGGTGCCCCCGACCCCACGACACCATCGACCCGGCCACCGCGACCGCCGCCGCCGAGGCGCTGCTCACCTCCTACCCCCGGCCCCCGTCGGCCGCCGAGCTGCGCTGGTACGCCGCCGCCGCCCTGCTCGTCGAACGCGCCGTCCGGGCCGTCAGCCGGGTGGACCTCGCCACCCTCGGCGACCTCGAGCGCGTGCTCACCACGGCGCTGGACTGGGCGCGCGACGCCGCCGAGGACCGGGCATGAGCCGCCCCCGGCTGCTGTTCTGGTGCCAGCACTCCGTCGGGCTGGGGCACCTGGTCCGTTCCGTGAACGTGGTCGACGGCCTCACGGAGGACTTCGACGTCACCCTGCTCAACGGCGGGCCCTGGCCGGCCGACCTGCCGCAGCCCGCCGGCGTGGAGATCGTGCACCTGCCCGCGCTCGGCCTCGACGCCGACTACGCCCTGGTCAGCCGCGACGAGCGCTACGACGTCGACACGGCCGTCGAGATGCGCCGGTCGATGATCCAGGACGCCTTCCACTCCACCCGCCCCGACGTCGTGCTGGTCGAGCTCTTCCCGTTCGGGCGCAAGAAGTTCCGCACCGAGCTGATGCCGCTGCTCGAGGCGGCGCGCGCCGCCCGTCCGCGGCCCCTGGTGGCGTGCAGCCTGCGCGACATCCTGGTCGGCAGCCGGCGCGACCAGCAGGGACACGACGACCGGGCGAGCCGGCTGGCCAACGACTACTTCGACGCCGTGCTCGTGCACGCCGACGAGCGGTTCGCCACACTCGAGGAGACCTTCCACCCGACGGTGCCGCTGGAGACGCCGGTGCACTACACGGGCTTCGTCCGTGGTCGCGTCGACCGCACCGTGATCCGGGCGCGGGAGCCGCGCGTGCTCGTGTCGGCCGGCGGCGGGCTGGTCGGGGCCCCGCTGTTCCGCGCTGCGGTCGAGGCACAGCCCCGGCTCCAGGCCGAGCACGGGCTGCGCACGGTGATCGTCACCGGCCCGTTCCTGCCCGACCCGGTGGTCGCGGAGCTGACGACGCACGCCGCCGGCACCGAGGGGCTCGAGGTCGTGCGCTACCTGCCGGACCTCGGGGGCGAGATCGCCGCCTCCGCGGTGTCGGTCAGCCAGGTCGGCTACAACACCACGATGGACATCCTCGGCAGCACCACGCCCGCGGTCGTGGTGCCGTACGGCGAGGGGCGCGAGGACGAGCAGGCCGAGCGCGCCCGACGGCTCGAGCGGCTGGGCGCGCTGCGCGTGCTCGACGCGGACCGGCTCTCCGGCAGGACGCTCGCGGACGCCGTCGGCGACGCGCTCGGCTGGACGCCGTTGGCGGTCCCGCTGGCCCTCGACGGGCGCACCCGCACGTCGCGGCTGTTGCGGACGCTGGCCCCGGCCCCGCACACGGAGCCGGTGCCGTGACCGGCTGGCTCGACCCGCTGCGCGCCGTGTTGGACACGGCCGGCGACCCGGTCACGTTCTTCTTCCGCGACGACGACGCCGGGTGGGACGACGAGGGGCTCGAGTCGCTGCTCGACGTGTTCGTCGACGCCGGCGCCCCCCTCGACGTCGCCGCCATCCCGGACGCGATGACGGCCCGCACCGTCGACCTCCTCACCCGCCGTCGCGAGACCGACGACCTCACCGTGCACCAGCACGGCCGGGCGCACGTCAACCACGAGCCCGAGGGCCGCAAGTGCGAGTTCGGCCCCAGCCGGTCGGCCGAGCAGCAGGCCGAGGACATCGCCCGCGGACGGGACCGGCTCCGCTCGATGCTCGGCGAGCTGCCGCCGGTCTTCACCCCGCCCTGGAACCGCTGCGCCCCGTGGACCGCCGAGGTGCTGCGCGACCTCGGCTTCGAGGTGCTGTCCCGCGACGTCACCGCCGGGGTCGCCGGCGTACCCGGGCTTGCGGAGCAGCCGATCACCGTGGACTGGTTCGCCAAGCGCAAGAAGGTCCCCGTCGACCGCGCCGGTCGCGGCCGGCTGCTCGCGGACGGCGCCACCTCACCGGGCCCGGTGGGCCTGATGCTGCACCACGAGGTGATGTCCGCGGACGACCGCGCCGACCTCGCCGGGCTGCTCGACCTGGTGGTCGGCCACCCCGCCGCGCGCACGGCCCACCTGGCCGGGCTCCCCGCCCGCATGGGTGTCAGAGCCGGTGCACGTGGTCGGCGCGCAGGCCTCCGGTGAGGTTGCGGGTGTCGAAGACGAGCCGGCTGTGCCGCACGATCATCGCGGGGTCGTACGCCGCGTGGTCGGTGTGGATGACGACCAGGTCCGCCTCCTCCAGCTCGTCGACGGTCAGGTCGCCGACCGGGAGGCCGCCGGAGTCGCGCAGCTGGTCGGGGGTGACGTGCGGGTCGTGCCAGCGCACGTCGGCGCCGTGGCTCTCCAGCCGCCGCATCAGCACGGGCGCGGGTGACTCGCGCATGTCGCCGAGGTCGCGCTTGTAGGCCACGCCCAGCACCAGGATCCGTGAGCCCGCGACGGACTTGTGCGCGTCGTTGAGCAGGTCGGCGATCCGGGACGCGACGTACACCGGCATCCGGTCGTTGATCTCGCCGGCCAGCTCGACGAAGCGGAACGGGTAGCCCAGCCGCCGCACCCGCCAGGAGAGGTACGACGGGTCCACCGGGATGCAGTGCCCGCCGACACCGGGGCCGGGCGTGAACGGGGCGAACCCGAACGGCTTGGTGGAGGCCGCCCCGATCGACTCCCACAGGTCGATGCCGAGCTCCTCGCAGAAGATCGCCATCTCGTTGACCAGCGCGATGTTCACGTGCCGGTAGGTGTTCTCCAGCAGCTTGGCCATCTCCGCCTCGCGCGGACCGGACACCCGGTGCACCTCGTCGATGAACGACGCGTAGAAGGTGGCGGCGGCGTCACCCGCCGCGGGTCCGAGGCCGCCGACGACGCGCGGGGTGTTCTCCAGCGAGTAGATGGGGTTGCCGGGGTCGATCCGCTCCGGAGAGAAGACCAGGTGGTAGTCGTCGGGCGCGCGCAGCCCGGTGGCCTCGGCGATGCGCGGGGCGACCCGTTCCTCGGTGGTGCCCGGGTAGGTCGTCGACTCGAGGATCACCATCCCGCCCGGCTGGAGCACGCCCGCCACGATGTCGACCGCGGCGTCGACCATCGACAGGTCCGGGGTCTTCTCGGTCAGCGGCGTGGGCACGCAGATGACGAACGTGTCGCTGCCGGCGATGTCCTCGGGGTCGTCGGTGAAGACCAGCCGACCGCTCGCCAGCATCTTCTCCAGCAGCCGGTCCTCGACGTCCTCGACGGGGCTCAGCCCCAGCCGCAGGGCGTCGACCCGGCGGCGGTCCGGGTCGTAGCCGACCACCCGGTGCCCGGCGCCCGCCGCGGCGCACGCGAGCGGGAGACCGACGTACCCCAGACCGAGGACACAGACGTCTCTCGTCACCACGACACCACCTCCGACGGGTCGTTTCGAGTCTCGCCCGGGCGTTCGGAGGCTGGTAGTGAACTTTGGTCCTAGGACGTGCGAGCCGTTGCAGAATGGGCCCTCCCCCGGTGGTCGGGGAGGTCCCTACGACGGGAGGCGCCCGGTGTGGCTGCCCAACCTGGCTGACGAGTCCTGGCTGGCCGGTGCCCTGGCGGAGCACGCCGAGTCGCTGGGCGTCACCGGCCCGGTCGAGTCGGTGCGGCTGCTCGACGCGCGCCTGACCCACCCGCACCGCCCGGAGTCGCCGCTGTGCCGCGGCTGGGCGACCTGCGTGGTCACCCCCGCTGCCGGGCCCCCCGCCCGCCTGTACGTCCGGGGCTTCCCGGACGCGGCAGCGGCAGCGGATGCCTTCCGGCGGGACCGCACCGACCGGGGCGAGGGCCGCAGCCGGCACCTCGCCGCTCTCGACGTCGTGGTGTGGTCGTTCCCCGACGACCCGCGGCTCCCGGCCCTGCCGGTCCTGGTGGACCCGTCCCGGCTGGCGCGGGTGCTGCCGGCAGAGGTCCGCGACCTGCTCGGCACCGACCGGCCCCGCACGACGGTGGTCCGCTACCAGCCGGAGGCGAGCGTCACGATGCGGCTCGACGGCTCCCCGGGGCGGGACGCGACGGTCTTCGCCAAGCACCTCGCCGACGGTGTCGCCGCCGCGGCGGCCCGGCACGAGGCGCTCTGGGCCGCCACCGGGTCGTGTCCGCGGCTCCGGATCGCCGAGCCCCTCGGCACCGACCCCGACCTGGGCGTGCTCTGGACCCGTGGTGTCACCGGCGAGCCGCTCACCGTCGCCGTGGCGCCGGAGGCGCTCGCGTCCCGGGCGACCGACGTGGGCGCGACGCTCGCCGCCCTGCACGCCACCGGGGCCGACGCCCCCACGCTGACCCTCGACGACCTGGTCGCCGAGCTGGACAAGAAGGCCACCAAGCTCACCCGCGCCCTCCCGACCGTCGGCGCTCCCCTCGCCGCGCTCGTCGCCTCCGCGGTGGGCCGGCGGCACGAGGTCGGGCGGCCCCGGGTCGTCACGGCGCACGGCGACTTCCACCTCGACCAGCTCGTCGCCTCCGAGCCCGGGCCGGTGCTGGTCGACCTCGACTCGATGGTGCGCGCGGCTCCCGAGCTGGACCTCGCGGAGTTCGTCGTGGACCTGGCCCTGCGCGACCTGCCCGGGACCGCCGCCCGAGACGTCAGCCAGGCGCTGCTGACGTCGTACGTCGACGCTGCCGGCACCGCCGTCGACCCGGCGGTGCTGAGGCTGTGCGCGGACGCGGAGTTCGTGAACCGGTGCTACCGGCACCTGCGACGGCACGCCCCCGGCTGGCAGGCGTCGCTGGCGGACGCAGTGGCGCGGCACTCCGACGTGGTCGCACTGCTGGAGGCCTGAGCCGTCAGCCGAGCCCGTCGCCCCCCGAGCCGAGCACGTCGAGGACCGCGTCTGTCTCGCCGGGTGCCACCCGCCCCTTGGTCAGCCGCTTCCCGAGCTGGTTGAGCTGCAGCACGGTCAGGTACCACCGCCAGCGGTCGCGGTCGATCGGGGTGCCGGCCCGGTCGGCGTAGGCGCCCAGGTACTCCCGGCGGGCGTCGGCGACGGCCGCGGGGGGCAGGCCCATCTCGCGGGACAGGCCGAGCCACATGTCGGCGACGTCGGAGAGCGGGTCGGCGTAGCGGCTGTCGTCGAGGTCGACGACCGACCAGCCGCTCTCGTGGACGAGGACCTGCCCGGGCAGGAAGTCGCCCTGGCAGAAGACGAGGTGGTCGTCGCCGGGAGCGGCGCGCTCCAGCGAGGCGCCGACCTCCGCGGCGCGCCCGGCGGCGGACGGCACGAAGAGGCGGACGCGCTCCACGGCCTCGCGGACGTCCGCCAGCCAGTCGGCGGCCCGACGGGTCGGCAGCCCCTTCACCTCCAGCTCCTGCAGCGCGCAGTGCAGCTCCCCCAGCCGCGCCATCGCGGCCTTCGGGTCCAAGCCGGCCACCGCCACCGGCAGCGGTCGGCCCGGGAGCTCCTCCAGGTAGAGCGCATGTCGCGGAGGCTCCACCCGGAGCAGCCGCGGCACCCGGGGCGCGTCCCGTCGGCGGTGGGCGGCGCGGCCGACCGCGAGGAAGGCGTTGGTGGCGCGCTGCAGGCCGCCGGAGCGCTTCACCTTCGCGATCACGCGCTCGGGGAGGCCGAGGCCGTCGAGGAGCCGGAAGGTGAGCCGGCGCATCGGGATGTAGCGCAGCACCTCGACGTGCTCGGCGCGGTCGCCGCGGCGCAGCGGCCCGTCGGCGGAGTCGAGCCAGGTCAGGGCCGGCTCCGACGGGAAGTCGTGGACCCGCGCGGAGTCGGGATCGTCCGCGCAGTGCAGCGTCCGCGCGGCGAAGCCCCAGAGCGCATGCGGCTCCGGCCGTTGCGAGGACCAGTAGAAGCGCTCCAGGTCGGCGCCCCCGTCGGCCCCGCGCGCCGCGCGGAGCTCGGCGTGCACGGTGACCGGCCCGTCGTCGTACCGCTCGATCTCGGTCTCGACCAGGGGGCGCAGGCGCTGCAGCAGGGGCCGCACCGGCGCGTCCGGCTCGACGGCAGGGAAGAAACCGGCCGGCATCATGCCGACACCCCCGCGGACGGCGGCCGCCTCATGGTCCGGATGCTACGCCCGGTCGGCCGCCCCGCGAACTAGCTCGGCGCCGTCCGGGACGGCTCCGGGTGCGTCTCGTACATCCGCCACGCCACCACCAGCCCGGACGCCGCGGTCAGGGCCGCGACCACCCACACGGCCGCCCTGATCCCGAACAGGTCGGCCACCACCCCCGCGAGCAGCGCACCGACGGCGAAGCCTCCGTCGCGCCACAGCCGGTAGACGCCGACGGAGCGGGCCCGCCAGGACGGGTGGGCGACGTCGCCGATCACCGCGAGCAGGGTCGGATAGACCATCGCCGTCCCGACCCCGATCACCACCGCGGCGACGGCCCACCACGCGAAGCTGTCCGCCACGGCGACGAGGGCCAGCCCGAGTGCCTGCAGCAGCATCCCCGCCACGATCAGCCCCTTGCGTCCCCACCGGTCGGAGAGACCGCCGGTGCCCAGCTGGCCGAGCCCCCAGACCGCCGGGTACAGCGCGGTGAGGACCCCGATCTGGCCGACGCCGAGACCGGAGGAGGCGAACAGGACGGGGAACAGCCCCCAGGCGACGCCGTCGTTGAGGTTGTTGACCAGCCCGGCCTGGCTGGCCGACGAGAGCGCCGGCTCGCGGAGGCTGGTGTGCAGCAGCACCTGCCGGTCCGACATCCGGGACTCGGTCCCCGGCCGCCCGGACGACGTCCGCCGCTCTGCGTGCTCGGCCGCCTCCAGGGCGGCGTGACCACGCGTCTCGCGTACGACGACGGCGGAGAGGCCGAGCCCGATGGCGGCGAACGCCACGCCGACGTAGAACGGGGCGGGGCGCAGACCGTAGCTCGCGGCCAGGTAGCCGGTGGCCAGGGCGGTGCCGGCGACGGCGAGGTAACCGGCGGCCTCGTTGAGCCCCATCGCCAGCCCACGGCTGCGCGGGCCGACGAGGTCGATCTTCATGATGACCGTGATCGACCAGGTCAGGCCCTGGCTGACGCCGAGGAGGACGTTCGCCGCGACCACCACGCCCCAGGTGGGCGCGACGATGAGCAGTACCGGCACCGGCACCGCGATCAGCCAGCCCGCGATCAGCACCGCCCGGCGGCCGAACCGGTCGGCGAGCGTGCCGGCCAGGTAGTTGGAGCCGGCCTTGGCCAGCCCGAAGGCGACGATGTAGGTGAGCACCGCGCTGAACCGCTCGACCGCGAACTCCTCGGTGGCCAGCAGCGGGAGCACGGTCCGTTCCATGCCGAGCATGCCGCCGACGAGGGCGTTGACCACGACCAGCAGCACGAACTGCGGGAGGTTCGCCCGCAGCCCGAGCGTCGGCGACGTCACCGGCGCACCCGCGTCCGAGGGTGCGTCGCCGATGACGTGGGCCGCGCGGCCGGTCCGGCGGACGGATCCTCGTCCTCGTGCTGTTCCCCGTCACCCCGGCGGTGACGGGACCAGGCGACCCCTCCGGCGACCGCGGCCACGAGCAGGGGCAGGAACCAGCCCGGGACACGACCCACCCACTCCGACACGGCCTGCTGGGCCGCGAACTCGAGATCCGTGGTGTCTCCCAGCCCGAGCGCTCCGGTGAGGCCGGCCGTCCCGTCGTAGCGGAGGAAGAGCACGCCGACGCCGACGAAGAGCAGGCCCGACACCAGGGAGGTCGTGTGCGTGACGAGCGGGCCGACCCGCAGCGGTCGTCCCCGCAGCCATGCCCTGCGGCCGAGGTCGAAGCGGTTCCACAGCAGCGCGAGCAGGAAGAGCGGGACCGTCATGCCGAGCGCGTACGCGGCCAGGAGCAGGCCGCCGCTCAACGGGGTGTCCTCCGTCGCCGCCACGGTCAGGACGGCCCCGAGCACCGGGCCGGAGCAGAACCCCGCGAGTCCGTACACCGCGCCGAGCATCAGCGTGGACAGCCAGCCCTCCCCGTCGCGCCCCATCACCCACGAGTGCACCGTGGAGACGCCGGGCACGGCGAACCCGCGGCCCAGGATCTGCAGGACGCCCAACCCGATGACGGTCCACCCGGCGACCGAGATGAGCAGGGCTCGATGACCGTAGAACAGCGTCGACACGAATCCGGCTCCGACCCCGAGGGGGACCAGGGTCGAGGCGAGGCCGACGTAGAGCACCGCCGTCCGGGCGAGCAGCGCGCGGGGGCTGGCGAAGGCGTAGGCGAAGAACGACGGGAGGAGCAGGGCGCTGCACGGGGACAGCAGCGCGAGCACGCCCGCGATGAGTGCGACGAGGGTGTTGACCTCGGTCATTCCCGGGCCTCGGCGGCGGCCTCCTCGATGGCCTGCTCGAACGCGTCGGCGGGCTGGGCACCGATGATCGGGACCCCGTTGATGACGAACGTGGGCGTGCCCGTCACCCCGATGGCCTGTCCTTCGGCGAAGTCCTGCTCGACGGCTCGCCGGGTCTCCGCGTCACTCATGTCGCGGCGGAACCGGCCCAGGTCCAGGCCGACGCGCTCGGCGACCGAGGCGACGTAGGCCTCGTCGAGCCGCCCGCTGTTGGGCGGGAGCTGGTCGGCGTACATGGCGTCGTGGAACTTCCAGAACTTCCCCTGCGCGGCGGCCGCGCGTCCGGCCATCGCGGCGGTGACGGACTCCGGACCGAGGTAGGGGAAGTCCTTCCACTCGATGCGCAGCGTTCCGTCCGCCACGTACTTCTCGACGAGGCCGGGCTCGGTGTCCCGCGCGAACTTGCCGCAGAAGGGGCACTGGAACTCCGAGTACGAGATCATCACCACCGGTGCGTCGACCTCACCCAGGGCCATCGGATCTCCCGGCTCCCGGCGGACCAGCTGCTCCCAGGTGTCGTCGGGGGCCCGGTCGGCACCTGGGTCGGCGCCCGAGTCGGCACCCGGGTCGCCGCGGGTCTCGGCGGCCGTGTCGGCGCGGTCCTCGCCGGTGTCGGTGTCGGTGCCGGACGTCAGGGCGGGGCCCGCGACCATGACGAGCACCACCAGGCCGGCCACCGCCGCCACGACGGTGGGGACGAAGGCGCTCTTCCGGTCAGACATGTGCGGCTCCTTGGCTCTTGCGAGGGGGATCGGTCAGGGAACAGGTGGGCTCGCCACGCAGCCGGGTGCGCAGGGCCCAGGCGAGCAGGCCGAGCGCGAGCACCTGCAGCATCGGTTGCAGGGGCGCGAACCACGCCAACGCTCCCGAGGTGCCGAGCGCCAGGAGCACGAGCTTGTTGCAGACCGGGCACCCGACGGCCAGGAAGGTGAGGGTGCCGCCCAGCCACCCGGACGTCCGGCTCCTGGTCTCGGCGGGGGGCGCCGCGTCGACGTAGGTGGCGACGAGCAGGCCGCCGAGCACCGCGGCGATGACGAGCGCCGGCCAGGACCACCAGGTCGGAGCGATCTGGCGCGAGAACAGCGGCGTGTCGACGAGGTCGGTGGGGACGGCCACGAGGACGCCGAAGACCCCGGCCGCCACCAGAGCGGTGACCCACCGACGCGCCGTCCAGGTGCGCAGCCCCGCCAGGGCCGTCCGCGTCACGGGCCGGTCCCCACGACGGGCAGGCCGGCGCTGCGCCACTCGAGCATGCCGTCCTCGAGGCGGCTCGCCTCGACGCCACGGGCTCCCAGCAGCCGGACCGCGTCGTGGGCCAGGACGCAGAAGCTGCCGCGACAGTAGGTGACCACGCGGGGCGCCACGGACAGTGCCGGCGCCAGCTCCTCGAGCGTCTCCAGCGGGGCGCTCCTGGCGCCGGGGATGTGCCAGGCGCCGTACTCCTCGGCCGGTCGTACGTCGAGGAGAGCCAGCTCCTCCGTCTCCAGCAGCCGGACCAGCTCGTGGCGGGAGACCACGCCCACGGCGCCCTCTCCCGGGACGTTCAGGTAGGAGTCCAGGGCCCGTGCCACGTCGGCGGACCGCTCGGTGGCCACGGCCCGCATGGAGGCGTAGAGCGCGGTGACGTCCTCGCCCGCGAGGCGGTACAGGATCTTGGTGCGCTCGCGCCGGGTGGCCACGAGGTTGGACGTCTTGAGCACCTGCAGGTGGGCGGAGACCGTGCTCACGCCCATCCCCGCGGCTCTCGCCAGGTCCTCCACGCCACGTTCACCCTGGGCCAGGAGCTCGACCAGCTGCAACCGCTTGGCGCTCCCGAAGGCCTTGCCGACCACGGCCAGCTCGTCGAAGAGCCGGTCCTTCATCTCAGCCGACATGCCCACACCTCCTCCAAAGTTCTTTGGAGGACCGTAGGACATGACGCGCCGGCCCCGCAACCGCGCCATCCCGACTGGATCTACAGCGCCCCGATCACCCACAGGTCCGCCGTCACGGCGACGGCGGTCAGGCTCACCAGCACGGCGGTGGCCCCCAGCACGACCGGCCGCCACCGGTCCGGTGACTCGAAGGCCTCCGCCGGCCGGTCCGGATCCACCCGCGTCCGTGCCCGGTGGTAGCCGTACGGGACCATCACCAGCACGATCAGGACCGCGGCGCCGATCATCAGGAGCCCGGACGCCTCGGTGACGCGGCCGCCGCGGACCACCTTCAGCAGCAGCGTCCCGACGGCGGCCAGGGAGAACGCCGTGCGCTCCCAGGCCAGCGCCGTCCGCTCGAGCGCGGCGACGGCATGCGCGAGCGGCTCCGGCGCACCCGGGGACGAGGAGCCGTTCACCGGCCGCTCACAAGAGCGCGAGCACGGCGACCAGCACCGCGACGACGACCAGTCCCCCGGTAACCAGCCGGAGCAGGCCGGGTGGGGGCAGGGACACGCCCGTGCGAAGCGCGCGTTCGGTGGCGGACCAGCGGCGGTAGGCCATCGGCGGCAGCAGCACGGCCAGCAGGATCAGCACCGCCCCGATCGCCGCCTGCACCGCGGGGTGACCGACGTCCTGGAGGATCGCCACCACCGCGACCCCGCCGGCGAGCAGCCCCAGGGCCGTCCGGATCCAGGCCAGGAAGGTCCGCTCGTTCGCGAGGCTGAACCGGTAGTCGGGGTCGGACCCGACCTCGGTGCTGCGCCGAGACATCTGCACCTCTCCTTCGTCCGCGGACCGCCACCGGCGGACGGTCAGTGCGTCGCCGGTCCCGACCTCTCGGTCAGCGGGCGCCGAGCCGGTTGAGGGCCTGGTCGATGTCGCAGGTCGCACCCCGGTTGTAGGGGAGCTTGCTCAGCAGCATGCCCATCATGCAGGTGTTGCTCACGGCGGCGAAGACGAGCCCGAAGCCGATGGCGGCGGCGAGCCACTGCAGTCCCGGGACCCAGAGGCTGGCCACCACGGCAACGAACACGATCGACCCGGCGACCAGGCGGACCTGACGTTCCAGGGCCCATCGCTGGACCTCGCCGCGCTGCACCGGCGCCCCGGCCGCCTCCCAGGCGTTCATGCCGCCGGCCAGCAGGACCAGGTCCTGCCTCCCCTCACGGGTCAGCTTGGTGGCGGCCTGCTCGGCACGGCCTCCGCTCTGGCAGACCAGGACCATCGTGCCGCCGGCGGCGGCCACGATCTCGCGGAGGTGGGGGTCGAGCCGGTCCACCGGGATGTTGACCGCCCCGTCGATGTGGGCGGTCTCGAACTCACCCGGGCTGCGGACGTCGAGCACGAGGGTGCCGGGCTGCTCGAGGAGCGTCTGCGCCTCGGCGACGCCGACGGTCTGGACGTTGCTGGTGTCGGTTGCCATGTGTTTCTCCTGTTTTGCGAGGGCGGGTGTTCCAAGGATGCCTCAGGCGACGAGGTCGGGGATCCCTGCGCCGGTGAGGACCCGGACGTCGGTGAAGCCCTCGGCGACGAGCCGGCCGGCCGCGATGGACGCGCGGCGGCCGCCGGCGCAGGCGACGAGCACGGAAGCGCCCGGGTCGAGGTCCTCCGGGATGCCCTGGGTGAAGACGTCGGCGACGAACCGCTCGACGGCGCCGGGGAGCCTGACCTGCTCCAGCTCGCTGGGCATCCGTACGTCGAGCACCGCGATGTCCTCGGACAGCAGCCGGCGGGCCTCGTCGACGTCCACGAGCGTGAAGCCCGGGCCGACCGCGTCGGTCGGCAGGTCGTTGGTGACCCCCACGACGGCGTCGAAGCCGATCTGCGCGAGCTGGGTGACCGCCTCCTGGGCGTCCTGGTCGGGGTCCGCCACGATGGCGACCGGCTCGTTGTAGGGCACCAGCCAGCCGGCCCAGCTGCCGAAGTCGATGCCCATCTCGATGGGCACGCTGCCGGGGACCAGCCCCAGGGCCTGGTGGTCGCGGGGGCGGATGTCGACCACGTGCAGGTCCTCGCGGCGCAGGTCGTCGGCGGTCAGGGAGGGCTTGGCCTCGGCCGGCATCGGCGCGACGCCGAGGGTGTTGGCGGGGCCCATGAAGCGGTAGAAGCCTGGGATCGGCATCGGCAGGCGCAGCATCTCCTTGGCCAGGTCGTCCGGGTCCGCGATCTGCAGCAGCGGGTTGGACGCGACCTCCTCGCTGATGGTGGAGGTGAACTTGCCGGCCCCGGACGAGGTGCAGAACGAGCCCTCGCCGTGGGTGGGCAGCAGCTCGACGTCACCGGGAAGCCCGGCCAGCCGGTGCAGGGACTGGTGCTGGAGCCGGGCGAGGGTCTCGGCCCGCTCCGGGCCCAGGAGGTCGGGGCGGCCGGCAGAGCCGACGAGCAGGCTGCCGCCGGAGAACACCGCGACCTCCTTGCCGTCGAGGAGGATCACGTAGCTCGTGTGCTCGGGGGTGTGCCCGGGGGTGTGCAGCGGCCGGATGGAGAGTCCGTCCTCCCCCGTCAGCTCCTCGAGGTGGAACGCGGGGGTGTACCGGTAGGCCGCGGCGGCCGCGGCCGGGAGCACCAGCTCGGCCCCGGTCCGGGTGGCCGCCTGCTCGGCCCCGGAGACGTAGTCGTTGTGCAGGTGCGTCTCCAGCACGAAGCGGAGGTCCAGGTCGCGCGACGCTGCGGCGTCGAGGAACCGCGAGATGTCGCGCTGCGGGTCGACGAGGATGCCCTTGCCTTCGTGCTCGAGCAGATAGGTCTGGTCCCCGAGGCCTGGGGTGCGGAAGGAGTGGATCTCCATGCCGGGGGCTCCTCTTGGTTGATACCCGTTGGGGTATCTAATGTACGGACGTTCGACGGCACGTCAAGCCCACCCTCGGAGCGCGCCGTCCGGGGCCGTCCGGTCTCGCGGTGGGCCGAACCAGGTGGTGAGGGCTTCGTCGAGCCCGGTCCGTGTCCCGTCGCCCACCCAGGCCACGTGACCGTCGGGGCGGACCAGGACGGCGACGGGGGCGGGAACGGCGCCGACGACGGGCAGCTCCCAGGTCCCGGTGTGGCCCGCCTCGACGTACCGGACCCGGTCCGCCCAGGGGGTCATGTCCACGCGGGAGGCTTCACCGAGGTCGAGCAGCAGCGGCCGGGCGTCGTGGAGCAGCTCGAAGACCCGCCGCGGACCGTGGGCGGTGGTGACGTCGAGGTCGGGCATGCGGCGTCCGAGCAGGGGGTGGCCCTCGCCGAGGTCGTGGCGCACGTCCAGGCCGGACAGGAGTCCCGCGAGCCGGGTGCGGGGCTCGTCGGAGCCCAGCAGGTCGGAGAACGTGTCGCGCACGGACTCGGTGCGCGCGTCCCCTCGCTGGAGCGCCGCCTGGGCCATCACGTTCCTCAGGACCCGGGCCGTGGCCGGGTGCCGCTCCGCCTGGTAGCTGTCGAGGAGGCCCACGGGCGAGACGCCCCGGACGACCTGGGCGAGCTTCCAGCCCAGGTTGACCGCGTCCTGCACGCCGAGGCCGATCCCCTGGCCGCCTGTGGGGGGATGGATGTGGGCGGCGTCCCCGGCGACCAGCACCCGCCCGCAGCGGTAGACGGCTGCCTGCCGGGTGGCGTCGGTGAACCTCGAGATCCACGTCGGGTCGTGGACCCCGAAGTCCGTGCCGTACACGGCCGACAGCGCCTCGCGGAGGTCGGCCAGCGTCGGCTCGCTCGCGGTTGCGAGCTGCTGCTCGGTCACCACGACCCCGACGGTCCGCCCGTCCTCCAGCATGTTCATCGCGTGGATGCCGACGTCGTCGAGCCGGATGCCGGCGGGCGTCTCCTCGGTCACCTCGACCTCGGCGATCAGGTGGCTGCGGGTCGCCTCCGCTCCGGGGAAGTCGATGCCGGCCGCCGTACGGACGACGCTGCGCCCGCCGTCGGCGCCGACCAGGTACGCCGTACGGAGCGGTTCACCCCCGGCGAGGTGGACGTCGACGCCGGTCTCGTCCTGGTCGAACCCGGTGACCTCGAGCCCGTGACGCACCGGCACGCCGAGCTCCTCGACCCAGCCGAGCAGGATCCGCTCGATGCTGCTCTGCCCCAGCCCCAGCGTGTAGGGGTGCCTCGACGGGAAGCCGCCGACGTCCAGCGAGGTGCTGCCGAAGCTCAGCGCCTGGACCGTCCGACCTTCGGCGAGGAACCGGTCGACGATGCCCCGCTGGTCCAGGATCTCGATCGTCCGTGAGTGGAACCCACGCGCACGGGTGCCGACCAGCTCCGGTGTCGCACGCCGCTCGAGGACGACCACCTCGACCCCGGCCAGGGCCAGCTCCCCCGCCAGCATCAGGCCGGTCGGGCCGGCTCCGACGACGACCACCTCGTGCATGCCATCACTCGCTTCCCGGGTCCGGTCGAGAAGTCTGTGCCACCACCGGGGCCTTGCCGCAAGACCCCCTCGCGGCTGTACCTTGGAGGTGGCAAGGAGCGACGGCTCCTTGCCTTCGTCGTCTCCGACCGAAGGTCGGGCGACCCGGCGCTCGGCGCGGGTCTCGGGGAGGTCCGGAAAGACCACAGGACCCCAGGTCACGGGGGAGAAACCTGGGGTCCTGCGGTGGCGCGCCCGAAGGGATTCGAACCCCTAACCTTCTGATCCGTAGTCAGATGCTCTATCCGTTGAGCTACGGGCGCACGGCCGATTGGCCTCGCACACCTTAGCGCGGGGCCCGCGGGCGGACGAAATCGGGCACCGGTCGGGCTCAGCCGGGCCTGCGCGGCCGGGTGTGAGAGTCCGTGGGAAAAGGGAGAACCGCGGCCGAGCGGCCGCCGTCTCACCTGCGCAAACAACGCGCGGATCCCACCGACTCCCACTCGTTCACACAGGCTCGGGGGCAGTCCCACGCAACCCCATGGTCGAGCGTCACACCTTGGACCGATCCAATAGTCACCCTCTCGACCTTGTGCGTAGATTCACCAGCACTCGCCGGCACGTCTCGGCACGGGAGGTCCCCGGCGGGCACAGCAGTCGCTGCAAGGGCGCGGCGATCACATCTCCCCGACCACACCACCGACACGCTCGGTGGCCGTCCGTCGTTCCCGACGGGTGCGAAGCGCGAGAGGACTCCGGTAGGCATGACCACGGACACCACGACCACCCCCACGGGCACGCAGGAAGCGGACGCCCCGACCACCCACGAGGGCATCCTCGCCTGGGTCCAGGAGGTCGCCGAGCTGACCCAGCCCGACCGGATCCACTGGTGCACCGGCGACGACGCCGAGTGGGAGGCGCTCACCGACGCCCTCGTCGAGAGCGGCACCTTCACGCGCCTCAACGCCGAGAAGAAGCCCAACTCCTTCCTCGCCCAGTCCGACCCGACCGACGTCGCGCGCGTCGAGGACCGCACCTTCATCTGCTCGGTCGACGAGCGGGACGCGGGGCCCACCAACAACTGGATGGACCCGCAGCAGATGAAGGCCATCATGACCGACCTCTACCGGGGGTGCATGAAGGGCCGGACGATGTACGTCGTCCCGTTCGTGATGGGCCACCTCGAGGCCGAGAAGCCGATGTTCGGGGTGGAGATCACCGACTCGGCGTACGTCGTCGTCTCGATGAAGGTGATGGCCCGGATGGGCACCGCGGTGCTGCGCCGGATGGAGGAGACCCAGTCGGCGTTCGTCCCGGCGATGCACTCCGTCGGCATGCCGCTCGAGGACGGACAGGCCGACGTCGCCTGGCCGTGCAACGACACCAAGTACATCGTGCAGTTCCCCGAGGAGCGCGCGATCTGGTCCTACGGCTCGGGCTACGGCGGCAACGCCCTGCTCGGCAAGAAGTGCTACGCGCTGCGCATCGCCTCGGTGATGGCACGCGACGAGGGCTGGCTCGCCGAGCACATGCTGATCCTCAAGCTGACCAGCCCCGAGGGCGTCGTGAAGTACATCGCCGCGGCCTTCCCCAGCGCCTGCGGCAAGACCAACCTCGCCATGCTGGCGCCGACCATCCCGGGGTGGAAGGTCGAGACGCTCGGCGACGACATCGCCTGGATGCGGATCGGCCAGGACGGGCGCCTGTACGCCGTCAACCCGGAGTTCGGCTTCTTCGGCGTCGCTCCGGGCACCAACGAGCTGACCAACCCCAACGCGATGCGCACCATCGACCTGGGCAACTCGGTGTTCACCAACGTCGCGCTCACCGACGACGGAGACGTCTGGTGGGAGGGCATGGAGAACACCCCGGCGCACGCCCGGTCCTGGAAGGGCGAGGACTGGACGCCGGAGAGCGCCGAGCTGTCCAGCCACCCGAACAGCCGCTACTGCACGCCGATCAAGCAGTGCCCGATCCTGGCGCCCGAGTACGACGACCCGCAGGGCGTGCCGATCGACGCGATCCTGTTCGGCGGCCGCCGCAAGACCACGGTGCCGCTGGTGGCCGAGGCCCGCGACTGGACCCATGGCACGTTCATGGGCGCCACGCTCTCCTCGGAGACCACGGCCGCCGCCACCGGCGCGGTCGGCGTGGTCCGCCGCGACCCGATGGCGATGCTGCCGTTCATCGGCTACAACGCCGGTGACTACCTCGACCACTGGATCACCGTCGGCAAGGATCACGACGCCGCCAAGCTGCCGCGGGTCTTCTACGTGAACTGGTTCCGCCGCGCCCTCGACGACGACGGCGGCTTCCTCTGGCCCGGCTTCGGCGAGAACAGCCGCGTGCTCAAGTGGATCGTCGAGCGCATCGACGGTCAGGCGGAGGCCGTGGAGACCCCCATCGGCCACGTGCCGACCCCGGCCGCGCTCGACACCGACGGTCTCGACATGACCGACGCCGAGCTCGAGGCCGCGCTCGCGGTGGACGTCGAGGAGTGGCAGGCCGAGATCCCGCAGATCACCGAGTGGTTCGAGAAGTTCGGCGACGACCTGCCGGCCGTGCTCTGGACCGAGCTCGACGGCCTCAAGGCCCGCCTGGGCATGTGAGCGTCGCGGACGCAGCACCGAAGGACGACGAGGGCCCCATCCGCCAGGGTGGGGCCCTCCCCCTTTCGGCAGGCGGCATACTTGCGCAGGTGACCAGAGAGTCGGGAGCGCCGCGCGGGACGTACGGCCCCGAGGACCGGCACCTGCTGGAGACCACCGCGGCGCGCATCTACAGCAACGCGGTCTCGCACGGGTGGCTGGCCGACGGGGACCCGCGCCTGGGTGAGCCGGCCATGCGACCGGCCCTGGACCTGCTGCTCGACATCGGGCTGCTGCGCCACGACGAGACCGCCGGGCGCTTCGTCCCCACCGACCCCGCAGCCGTGCAGGCGCAGATCGTCGTCCCGCTGGGCCAGCAGGGGGCCGACCTGCTCGCGGAGTCCGCGCGCTGGGCCGACGCGTTCAGCGAGCTCGGCCAGGTCTTCCGCACCTCGCCGCGGGCCGCGGTCAACCCGATCACCGAGATCCACGGCCTCGACAACATCAACAACTTCATCGTCGCCGCGGTCAACGACACCCGCATCGAGATGCTCACCGCCCAGCCGCACGGCCGCCGCCCGGCCAGCACCCTGGCCGTGGCCGAGGAGCGCGACGTCAAGCTGCTCAGCCGGGGCGCCCGGATGCGCACGCTCTACCAGCACTCCGCCCGGCACAGCCCGGCCACCCGCGAGTACGTCGCCGACATCACCGCGCACGGCGCGGAGGTGCGCACACTCGACGAGTTCTTCCGCCGGCTCATCGTCTGCGACCGGCAGGTGGCCCTGGTGCCCGCCTCGGACAACCACGAGGTCGCGATCGCGATCTACGACAAGTCGCTGATCGCCTACCTCATCGACATCTTCGAGCGTGCCTGGGAGCGGGCGCAGCCCTTCACCGTCAGCGGCAACCAGGCCGAGCGCCACATCGCCGAGGACGTCCGGGCGATGACGATCCGGCTGCTCGTCGAGGGCCACAGCGACCCCGCGAGCGCCAAGCGGCTCGGGGTCAGCACGCGCACCTACGCCGGTTACATCGCGGCCCTCAAGGACGAGTACGACGTGCAGACGCGCTTCCAGCTCGGCTACGCCATGGGCCGCGACGGCAGCCGGCGCTCGACACCGTCGACGACCACGCCGGGCGACGACGTCGAGGGCATCGACGAGCTGGACGTCGGCCCGGACGGTGAGCGCTGACCGTTCCCCCGACACCCCCGGACGTGCCGCTCCCCCGGCTCAGGCCTGGGAGGCCGCCGACCCGGGGGAGGTGGAAAGAGTGCGAGGGCAGTCACCCTGACGACGACTGCCCTCGCATTCGCGGTTGAGGCGGGCCGGGGGGATGGCGCTGGGATCGAACTGCCGGGGGGGTTGACTCGTTCGTCCCCGTCTCAACCTATGTGGCGATCAGGCCCGGGGGGGAGGTGGGCCGAACCGCGTTTGTGGGGTCGACGCCGAAGCGTCGCTCGGAGCTACGTGCCGTTCCAGCCCGAGTCCGAGGTGGTGCCGACGCGCGTGCCGTTCCAGCCGCTGTCGGAGTTCGACTTGACGGCCCGGCGAACCTTGCCGTCCTTGGTCTTCTTGGTCTTCGTGACCTTGGTGCCGTTCCAGCCGCTGTCCGAGGTCCCGGCGAGGCGGGTCCCGTTCCAGCCCGAGTCGCTGGCAACGGCGGGGGTGGTAAGGCCGGCGACCACGCCACTCGACGCCAGCAGCATGCCGGCGGCGAACTTGGCAACGGTGCGCTTGGTCATCTGTTACCTCGTGCTCTCAGTCCCAGGGGTTTGACGGTTGCCCGTCTGTCACTAGTGTCGGCCACGACGGCGACCCAGGCCACAGAAAGCCACCCGCAGGAGTGTGCACTGCATGTTTCTGCAGAACCGGCCTTTTCGGGACACCGAGCCCTCCGGTACCCCATACTGCGACCAGCATCCGAGTGGTCCCCCGAACCGCCTGAATCCACGCAATCCGGTCTGCGAGCCCGTGCGTGAACCGGACCCGATGCGCATTATGGTTGCGTAATCGTGCAACGAATGCCAGACCCGACCCCGAGCGGACCAGGCCGGGACCGCGGCGTCCGCGTGCGTGCGGGGCTCCGGGCACTCCCGACCCGGGTCCGCGGCCTGCTGCGCCGCCGCCGGCCCAGCGGCCGGCACCTGGTCGCCCTGACCGTGTCCTGGCTGCTGCTCGCCGCGGCCCTGGCGGTGGTGCTGTTCCTGTCCGGGTCGCGTGGCACGGTGATCGCGGGCCATGACGCCACGGTCCGCCCCTCGGTCGACGGCTACGCGACCGTCGACACCGGCCCCTACATCCCGAGCTTCCGGCTGCCCACCGGTGGCCGGCTCGGCGCCTCGATCGACCTCGGCACCACGGACCTGCGCAGCTACGAGGCGCTGATCGAGCGCTACGCCTTCATCGCCAGCCAGCCGGAGGGCCAGGTCGCCAAGGTCCGCGACGTCCTGACCGACCTCGCCGTCGACAGCGCCATCATGGGCCTCCTCGGCGGCCTGCTCGCGCCGGGCCTGGTCCTGCTCGTGGGCCGCGAGCGCTGGCGGCAGCTCGCCCACCCCCTGACCGTACGCCGGACCGTGACCGCCGGCCTCGCGGTGGCCCTGCTGGCCGCCTCGGTCGCCGTGATCCGTGACGAGGCCACCCCACCCGTCGACGCCGGGGACTGGGTCACGCTTCGGGAGGCGCTGCCCGACCTGGAGATCCCCGACGAGGCGGCCGGCATCGAGGTTCGTGAGGGCCTGATGACCAGCGGCACCCGGCGGCTCGTGGAGAGCGCGATCGACACCTATCGCAAGAGCCTCACGTTCTACCGGTCGATCGTCGAGTCCGCGCCGGCCGCGCTGGCCGGGCAGCTGCGCACGCCCGCGGAGGACGAGGTGGTCGCCCTGCTGGTCAGCGACCGGCACGACAACGTCGGAATGGACCCGGTCGCCCGCGCGGTCGCGGACGCGGGCGGGGCGACGTTCCTGCTCGATGCGGGCGACGACACGTCCACCGGGAGCGCGTGGGAGGCGTTCAGCCTCGAGTCGCTCGACGAGGCGTTCGCGGACTTCGACGAGCGCTACGCGATCGCGGGCAACCACGACAACGGCGACTTCGTCGTCGAGCACTTCGGCAACCTCGGCTTCACCACCCTCGACGGGGAGGTGATCGACGGCCCCGGAGGGATCCGGCTGCTCGGCGCCAGCGACGTGCGCAGCAGCGGCCTGGGGAGCTGGCGCGACGAGCGCGGCATCTCCTTCGACGAGCAGCGGATGCTGCTCGCCGACCTGGCCTGTGAGCGGGACGCGGAGGGCGACCGGGTGAGCACGCTGCTGGTGCACGACGCCAACAGCGGCCGGGAGGCGCTCACCCGTGGGTGCGTCGACCTGGTGCTGGGGGGTCACCTGCACGTGCAGCTCGGGCCCACGTCGGTCGTCGGCGAGAACGGTCGCACCGGCTGGACCTACACCAATGGCACCACCGGTGGGGCCGCGTTCGCGCTCGCGATCGGCAGCAAGCTCCGTCGCGAGGCCCAGGTGACGCTGGTGACCTACCGCGACGGCCGCCCGGCCGGGGTGCAGCCGGTGTCGGTCCGGACGACCGGCGACCTCGTCGTCGGCGACTACGTCGAGCTCACCTTCGACGAGCCGGAGGGCGCGCTCCCGGAATGACGCACGGCCCCGCACCCGTGAGGGGACGAGGCCGTGCGCCTGACTGGCGGAGGTGGCGGGATTTGAACCCGCGAGAGGGGTTTGCCCTCAACCCGCTTAGCAGGCGGGCGCCATAGACCGGACTAGGCGACACCTCCAGGCAGCGAGGCACAGGTTACCGGGCGGGTCCCGAGCGCAGCCAACCGGCCCGATCAGCCGATCGGACGGTAGCCGTGACCCCGGTTGAGGTGCTGCTGCAGGTCGCGCACGAACGCGTCCGGGTCCGCGGCGAGGATGTCGACGGGGATCGTGGTGGTGCGGCCGTCCCGGCGGCGCAGCACGACGCAGCGGGCACCCTCGAGGGTCGTGGCCACGACATCCTCGACGTCCTTCCAGCGCCCGGCCTTCACACCCGCGCCCCGCACCAGCCGGACCGCGTAGCCGTCCTGGTCCAGGCGGACGACGGTCGCGCGACGGGTCAGCAGTGCCCCGACCCCGACCACGGCGAGCACCGCCGCGAGCAGCACCACCGACAGCACCGCGCGGGGCCAGCCCAGCAGGGCGACGACGGCCGCGGCGAGCAGCACCATCAGGCCGGCCAGTCCCAGGAGCAGACCCAGCATGCGGACGGCGAAAGGTCCCGAAATCCGATAGTCGGAGGAGGCGGCGCTGCTGGGCATGCGCCCGATTCAACCCGGGGGGTGGGCCCGAGGCCAAATGGCCGGCGGATGGCTCTTGTCACAACCGGGTGAGGGGTTCACACTCGGAAGTCCCCACACAGCGCAGAGGTGGTGGCGAATGACCGGTCTCGAGAGCGCGATCCAGGGCCTTCAGCAGGCCCTCGAGGCTCCCCGCCGTCATCACATGTGGCGCTGGCTCGTGCGTCACCGCATGTCGGCGGTGAAGGACGCGCTCGCCCCCGTGGGGCCCCGGGGCGGCGACGCCTGGCTGGCCAGCCGCGAGCTGAGCCTGCACCGCGAGCGCGACGGGCTGGTGCAGCGGCTCGCCGACCTCGGCCCGCAGGTGCTCGAGTCGCCCGACGTCGAGGGGGTCCGGGAGGAGCTGACCAAGCTGGTCGGGTCCCTGGAGCGTTACCGGCAGCACCTCAACGACCTGGTCTACGACAGCGTCTCGCTGGAGCTGGGCGGGTCGGAGTAGCCCCCGGCACGCGTCAGGCGGTGCGGGCCACGCCGAGGTACCTCGCCCCGAGGGGCGTCTGCGTGACGCCGCCCTCGGTCGCCTCGACCCGGTAGCCGTCCGCGCCCGGCCTCGACGAGACCACGTCGGCGAGACGCCCGTCCTCGAACAGCAGCCCGCACCCGTCGTCCGCGGCGTACCCGGCCGGGAACCCTTCCGCGACCAGGGCCTGGTAGGTGCCGGCGCGACGCTCCTCGCCGTCGTAGTGCGGGCACGCGCTGCCGGACACGAAGGCGAGCCCGTCCCGGAGCGGACCGAGCGTGGCGCCGAACGAGTCGGTCACCGACGCCTCGAACCAGCAGTTCATGCCGGCGCTGATGCCGGCCAGCACGACTCCGCGGTCGGCCGCCTCCGCGAGGATCTCGGGCAGGCCGTGCGCGCGCCACACCGCCAGCAGGTTGGCGGTGCTGCCACCACCGACGTACAGGATGTCCTGCGCGAGCACGAAGGAGCGCAGGTCCTCGTGCTCGCGGGTGAACAGCCGGAGCACGCTGGTCTCGGCGCGGTCGTGGAGCGCGTCGTGGAAGGCACTGACGTACTCCGGCGAGTCGCCGCTCGCGGTCGGCACGAAGCAGACCCGGGGCCGGCTCGTCCGGGCGAGCTCGAGCACGTAGTCGTCCAGCACAGGGTTGTCGGGCTCCATCGAGAAGCCGCCTCCACCCAACGCGAAGATCCTGCGCGGTGCCATCTGGTCCTTTCCAGGCGCACTCCCCCGAGCCGCCAGATGCGCCGGCGTCACGCCGGACTGCGCAGAGGGGGCGGGATTCGAACCCGCGGCTGACATCTCTGCCAGCGACCGCTTTCAAGGCGGTTCCGATCGGCCACTCCGGCACCCCTCCGTGCCACCGGTCGCCCGGTGCACGGTGGGGAGTGTATTCCCCCGGTCGTCACGCAGTCGCGCAGCCGCGGAGGCCGCGCCGCGGTGGGAGCTCAGGCGAGGTCGAGGGACACCAGGACGTCGCCCTCCTGGACGACGTCACCGGAGGCCACCTTGACGGCGCTCACGGTCCCGGCGTGCTCGACGAGCACCGGGATCTCCATCTTCATCGACTCGAGCAGCACGACGGTGTCGCCGGCCGCCACGGAGTCCCCGGGCCGCACGGCGACCGTCATCACGTTGGCCACCATCTCCGCGACGATGTCTGCTGTCCGGGGTTCACGCGCCATGGCGGCGACGCTACACCGGCCACGGGCCCGTGCGGCGGTCGGGCGGACACGCTCAGAGCAGCGCCGCGGTACGACGCGGTTCCGGCCGGTGCGCGGTCGCCTCCTCGGCCCTCCGGGCCCGTGCGCCGCGGGTGCCGGAGAGGAACGCGTCGATGCGGACCACGAGGTAGCCGAGCAGCAGCCCGATCGCCAGCCCGTACCCGAGGCGCAGGCCGGCCTCCATCAGCGTGATCCGCGGGTCGAGCAGGCTCGTCGCGATGCCGGCCAGCGCCACGGCGCCGAAGGCGCAGGGCCACCACCCCTGGCGCCGTCGAGCGCGGGTCGTGACGCCCCAGGCCAGCGCGGGGAAGCCGAGCAGCGCGTCGAGGGGTCGGGGTACCGCGCCGAGGGTCTCGCGCAGGTCGCGCCACATCGTCTCGAGGGTCTCGATCATCTCCGGCGAGCCCCACCGGGCCAGCGCCTCGGTGTAGGCCAGGGTGACCGCGAGCAGCGCGGCGCCACCGACCACCACGATGGCTCCGCGTGTGCCGAGACCCTGGAACCCGGCGCCCAGCCGGTAGACCAGCGCGAGGGTGCCGAGGAGGGCCAGGGCCAGGGCGAGGTACTTGCTGCGCTCCACCGAGACGTCCGCGCCGTAGGCGTTGGCGGCGAACGCGGCGACCGCCACCACGAACGCCGCCACCAGGCACTCGCGGACCGCTCCGGCGTACCGCGCCGCGGGCACCGTGACCAGCACGCCGAGCACCGCCCCCATCGCCGCCGTGGCGACGACCGCCCCGGCGAGCAGCAGCGGCACGCCGCTGAGCACCGCGCCGGCCGAGAACGCCCCCGCCAGCAGGAGGGAGACGAGCGGCCGACCGCCGGTGCGGACCGCGAGGGTGAACGCGTAGGTGGTCGTCACCGCGACGGCACCACCCAGCGGGAGCCATGGCTCGACCGCGCCCGGCACACCGAGGTCGACCCAGCCGGTGAGCATCGCGGCCAGCGAGGCCAGCGTGACCAGGAGCCAGACGAGGGTCAGCCCACCGTGCGAGAGCGTCCGCCAGCGCGTGCGCCGCTGGGTGTTGTCCGGGATCTCGGGCGCGGTGGCGGTGGGTCCGGGGACGAGCGGGACGTCGGGGTGGAGGTCCAGCCGGGGAGCGGTGGCCTCGTCGGCCGGTGCCGGCGGGGGCGAGGTCACCCGGGTGCGCGCGGGGGTCTCCGGCACGGAGGCCGCCGTCGAGGCGGGGGTCGGTCCCGGGGTCGGCGCCGGGTCCTCCGCCGCCGTCGGGGTCACGCCCCGGGGCGCGGTGGAGGGGTGACGGGCCTCCCGGTCCGGCCGTCGCGACAGCCGCCTCCGGGGCTCGGGGGTGGCCCGACGCCGACCAGGCTTCTGGTCAGGACGTGGCACGGTGAGACCCTTCGAGACGTCGGTTGCTGTCGTATCCGGCGGGGCCCGCAGCGGACCCCGGCAGGATATCGCCCGGCCGGGCGCTCACATCCGCCGGTTGGCGAGGGAGGGGTTCGTCGCGCGGACGTCCGCCAGGACCTCTCGGCTCACGGCGCCCACGACGACGGTGTCGTCGGACCCGCCGGCCTCGTCGAGCACGTCACCGCTCGGCGCGACCAGCATCGAGTGCCCGGTGTAGCGGGGGCCCGGCTGCGCCGCAGCCGCGACGTACACGGTGTTCTCGATCGCGCGGGCGGTGACCAGCGTCCGCCAGTGCGCGACCTTGCGCTCGCCCGCCACCCAGGCTGCCGGCACCACCAGGAGCTCGGCCTGCCGGTCGACCAGGCCGCGCGCGAGCTCGGGGAACCTCAGGTCGTAGCAGGTCATCAGGCCCACCCGCACCCCGGCGACGTCGACCACGACGGGGTCGACCGGGCCGGCCAGCAGCCGGTCGGACTCGCGGTAGCCGAACGAGTCGTAGAGGTGGACCTTCCGGTACGTCGCCCGCACGCCGTCGGGCCCGACGACGACGAGCGTGTTGTACGGACGGTCCGAGTCCTCGCTGACCTCGAACATCCCGGCCACCAGCGTTACGTCGTGCTCGGCCGCGAGCTCGGCCAGCCGGGCCACGAACGGCCCGTCCAACGGTTCGGCGTAGGCGGAGATGTCGGAGCCGGGCTTGCCGAAGTCGCGGGCGAACACCTCCGGGAAGACCACCATCAGCGGCCGCGGCCGGGCGCCGGCGATCCGGTCGACGACCCCGAGGGCGTCCCGGTTGTCGGCCGGGTCGAGCCCCGAGGCTCGTTGGACGAGGCAGACGGTCAGGTCTTCGCCCCCGTCGGTGCGGGGAGCGTCGGTGTGCGGCCGGGCCATCCGCCCAGCCTGCCAGACTGGGCGACATGGACGCCCCGGCCGCCGGCACCCCGCTCCGACTGGCGGCGGTCATCCTCGCCGGCGGGACGGCCGTGCGCATGGACGGGGTCGACAAGGCCTCCATCGAGGTCGGTGCGGTGACGCTGCTCGAGCGCGCGCTCGCCGCGACCGTCGCCGCCGTCGAGGTCGTGGTCGTCGGGTCGGACGTGCCCACCAGCCGGCCGGTCACCTGGACCCGTGAGGACCCGGCCGGCGGGGGCCCCGCGGCGGGGCTGCTCGCGGGGGTGGACCGGCTGCTGCGGACCCCCGACCTCGTGTGCGTGCTCGCGGTGGACATGCCGAAGGTGAACGCGGGCACCGTCGCGAGGCTGACCTGGGCGGTCGAGGCCGACCCGGACGTCGACGGTGCGCTGCTCGTCGACCCCTCGGGACGCCGCCAGCCGCTGGCCGCCGTCTACCGGCTGTCGTCCCTGACGAAGGCGCGACCGGCGCTCCGCGCTGACGAGCACGGACTCCCCGTGCACCGCCTCGTCGGCGGCCTACGGCTGCGCGAGGTGCCGACCGTGGGCGAGGAGGCCCGCGACGTCGACACCTGGGAGGACCTGCGCGACCTCGGCGGGTGACGCCACCGCGCGAGACGCCTGCACCGAGCGGCGCCGAGCGATCCGGACCGGCCAGTCCGGGGGGTCGGCGCTTGCAACTTGCCCGCAGCCGTACGACATTGGGACTCGTGACCCTGCACGACTGGATAGACGAACTGTGCGATGCGCTCGACATCGACGCCGAGGTCGATGAGGGCATGATCCTGGACCTCGCGCGCGACGCGGCCCACTCGGTCGAGCGCGTGGCGGCTCCCATCTCCACCTATCTGCTGGGGTACGCGGCCGCGCTGGCCGGTGGTAGCCCCGAGAAGGTCGAGGAGCTCGCCGCCCGTGCCTCGGCGCTGGCCGAGCGGTGGGGCGGCGAGAAGGACGAGCTGGCCGAGGTCGAGGTCGAGGTCGACGACGACCTGGTCGACGTCGAGTAGCCACCCACCGCACGCCTCGCCGGCACGGGCTCGGCTAGCGTCGGCGCCATGCGTGCCGTCATCGCCTCCGAGCCCGGCGGACCCGAGGTCCTCGAGGTCGCCGACCTGCCCGATCCCACCGAGGCACCCGGCGAGGTGCTCCTCGACGTCGCCGCCACCGCGGTCAACCGCGCCGACACGCTGCAGCGACGCGGGTTCTACCCGCCCCCGCCCGGCGCGTCCGACGTGCTCGGCCTCGAGTGCTCGGGCACCGTCAGCGCGGTCGGCGAGGGCGTGACCGGGTGGTCCGTGGGCGACCGGGCGTGCGCGCTTCTCGCCGGAGGCGGCTACGCCACGAAGGTCGCGGTGCCCGCCGGCCAGGTGATGCCGGTGCCCGACGGCGTGGACCTCACCACCGCCGGGGCGCTCCCCGAGGTGGCCTGCACCGTGTGGTCCAACGTGTTCATGGTCGCCGGGCTGCGCGCCGACGAGACGCTGCTCGTGCACGGCGGTGCCGGCGGGATCGGCACGATGGCCATCCAGCTCGCGCACGCGCTGGGCGCCCGGGTCGTCACCACCGCCGGGAGCGCGGAGAAGGTGGAGCTGTGCCGGTCGCTCGGCGCGGACGTCGTCGTCAACTACCGGGAGCAGGACTTCGTCGAGGAGGTGCGCGGAGCCACCGACGGCCGGGGCGCCGACGTCGTCCTCGACAACATGGGGGCCAAGTACCTCGACCGCAACCTGGACGCGCTGGCTCTCGAGGGCCGTCTCGTGATCATCGGCATGCAGGGAGGCGCGAAGGGCGAGCTCGACATCGCCAAGCTGCTGCAGAAGCGCGGCGCCGTCATCGCGACCTCGCTGCGCTCCCGGCCCGTCGACGAGAAGGCCGCGATCTGCGCCGCGGTGGTCGAGCACGTCTGGCCGCTGGTCGCCGACGGCACGGTCCGCCCGGTCGTGCACACCGTGCTGCCGCTGGACCGGGCCGGCGAGGCACACCGGCTCATGGAGGAGGGCGGCCACACCGGCAAGATCGTGCTCGCGACGGGGTCCGATGGCATCCCCGTCTAGGGTGGGGACCATGACCGAGCCGCACCGCCAGAGCCAGGAGACCTCCGAGGACGACGACGCGCGCGTGATGGTCGTCGGCCCCGATGGCATGGGCGCGACCTCCGGCAGGCACACCGCCGAGGTGACCGAGGAGGACGCCGAGGAGGCCGAGCGCCAGATCACCGACCTCGTCGAGCAGCCCGCGAAGGTGATGCGGATCGGCAGCATGATCCGCCAGCTCCTCGAGGAGGTGAAGGCGGCCCCGCTCGACGAGGCCAGCCGCGCCCGTCTCGCCGGGATCCACCGCTCCTCGATCAAGGAGCTCGAGGCCGGTCTCGCCCCGGAGCTCGTCGAGGAGCTGGAGCGGCTCTCGCTGCCGTTCAGCTCGGAGACCCCGTCGGAGGCCGAGCTGCGGATCGCGCAGGCGCAGCTGGTCGGCTGGCTGGAGGGCCTCTTCCACGGGATCCAGACCGCGATCTACGCCCAGCAGGTGGCGGCCCGGGCGCAGCTGGAGCAGATGCGCCGGGCCCTGCCGCCGGGGATGGTGCCCACCGACGAGGCCCTCCAGGCCGCACAGCAGGCCCGCGCCGGCCGTGCCCACCCGGGCGAGGACGGCGAGGACCACGGCCGCGGCGGCATGTACCTCTGACCTGTCAGGTCCTCACGGCGCCCGGGCGCGCTGACGCTCTGACAAGTCGGGGATGGGTCAGACGAGCTTGTCGATCGTGCCCGCCATGGCGAGGTCCCTATCGGTGATCCCGCCCTCGCTGTGCGTGGAGAGCCGGAAGGTCACGGTCCGCCAGCGGATGTCGATGTCGGGGTGATGGTCGGAGGCCTCGGCCGCGTCGGCGACCCGGCGTACCAGCTCGATGCCGTCGAGGAACGACGGCGCCTTGACGGATCGGACGATCGCGTCGCCCTCCTGCGACCATGCGTCCAGGTCGCCGGCGAGCGCGCTGTCGATCTCCTGCTTCTCGAGAAGTGCCATGCGCCGACGGTACGCCGGGGGTGGGGCCCGGCGAGGGGTCACGTGTGCACCGACGCGCCGGTGAGGGGGCTGACTACCTGACTCCTCGGCGTCAGGGGTCGGTGCGGGAGGCGCGGTCGGAGCGGCGGAAGATCTTCTCGCCGAGGAACACGACCGGGTCGTACTTGCGGTCCACGACGCGCTCCTTCATCGGGATGATCGCGTTGTCGGTGATCTTGATGCCCTCGGGGCAGACCTCGGTGCAGCACTTGGTGATGTTGCACATGCCCAGGCCGGCGGCCTCCTGGGCCAGCGCCCGGCGGTCGTGGGTGTCGAGGGGGTGCATGTCGAGCTCGGCGTAGCGCAGGAAGAACCGCGGGCCGGCGAAGGCCTGCTTGTTCTCCTCGTGGTCCCGCACGACGTGGCAGGTGTCCTGGCACAGGAAGCACTCGATGCACTTGCGGAACTCCTGGCCGCGCTCGACGTCGGCCTGCTTCATCCGGCGCTTGCCGTCGGGGTCGCGCGGGGTCAGCCGCGCCGACGGCACCTGCTTGGCCTTCTCGTAGTTGTAGGACACGTCGGTGACGAGGTCGCGGATCACCGGGAACGCGCGCATCGGGGTGACCGTGATGACCTCGTCCTCGTCGAAGTCGGACAGCCGGGTCATGCACAGCAGTCGCGGCCGGCCGTTGATCTCCGCGCTGCACGAGCCGCACTTGCCGGCCTTGCAGTTCCACCGCACCGCCAGGTCGCCGGCCTGGGTCGCCTGGAGCCGGTGGATCGCGTCGAGGACGACCTCGCCCTCCTCGACCGCGACGTTGTAGTCGCCCAGCTCGCCGCCGGACGCGTCGCCGCGCCAGACCCTCATCCGCAGGTTGTAGCTCACTGGCTCTCCTCGCTGACGTCGTCTCGACGGGCTCGACCACCGGTCACTCGTCAGCCTCTCCTCGAACAGCGGGGTGAGGTCGTCGGGCATGCCCGGCAGCGGCTGGTGCCGCATCGCCACGGGCCGAGGGCTCGCGTCCGCGGGTCGAGCGTGAGCACCAGGTTGACCGCGCCCCACTCCGTCGGGGGTCGGGGAAGTCGTCGCGGGTGTGCCCGCCGCGGGACTCCTGGCGCTCCAGCGCGGCCTTGGCGATGCACTCGGAGACCAGCAGCATGTTGTCGCAGGTCCAGCGCCAGGTGCCAGCCGGGGTTGTACTGCCGGTGGCCCTCGACCGTGAGCTTCGTGGCGCGCTCCTTGAGCTCTCTCGATCTCGTCCAGCGAGGCCTGCGAGCTCGTCGGCCTTGCGGATGATGCCGACCAGTCGCTGCATCACGTCCTGCAGGTCCTTCTGGATGGTGTACGGGTTCTCACCGCCCGCCTCCTCGAACGGCGCGCAGCGCCGCCGCGGACGGCCGCCCGGACCTGCTCCTCGGTCGACGGCTCGGCCGGTCCTCCCGAGCGCGGTAGGCGTGGTACGCGGCGTTGTGGCCGGCGCGGCGGCCGAAGACCAGCAGGTCCGACAGCGAGTTGCCGCCGAGCCGGTTGGACCCGTGCATGCCGCCGGCGACCTCGCCGGCGGCGTACAGGCCCTCGACCGGCGCTCTGCTCGGTGTCGGCGTCGACCTCGACGCCGCCCATCACGTAGTGGCAGGTCGGGCCGACCTCCATCGGCTCGGCGGTGATGTCGACGTCGGCGAGCTCCTTGAACTGGTGGTACATCGACGGCAGCCGCCGGCGGATGAACTCGGCGTCGCGGCGCGAGGCGATGTCGAGGAAGACGCCGCCGTGCGGCGACCCGCGGCCGGCCTTGATCTCGGAGTTGATCGCCCGGGCCACCTCGTCGCGGGGCAGCAGCTCGGGCGGGCCGGCGGTGGTTCTTCTTGTCGGTGTACCAGCCCTCGGCCTCCTCGATGGTGTCGGCGGTCTCGCTCTTGAAGTACTCCGGGATGTAGTCGAACATGAACCGCTCGCCCTCGGAGTTCTTCAGCACGCCGCCGTCGCCGCGCACCGACTCGGTGACGAGGATCCCGCGTCACCGACGGCGGCCAGACCATGCCGGTGGGGTGGAACTGCACGAACTCCATGTTGATCAGGCTGGCGCCGGCCCGCATCGCGAGCGCGTGCCCGTCGCCGGTGTACTCCCACGAGTTCGACGTCGACCTGGTAGGACTTGCCGATCCCGCCGGTGGCGAGGACGACCGTCGGGGACGTCGAAGACGATGAAGCGTCCGGTCTCCCGCCAGTAGCCGAACGCGCCGCTGATCCGCGGCCGGCCGTGCGCGTCGTCGCGGAACAGCTCGGTGACCGTGCACTCCATGAAGACGTCGATGCCCAGGTCGACCGCGCGCTGCTGCAGCGTGCGGATCATCTCCAGGCCGGTGCGGTCGCCGACGTGCGCGAGCCGGGCGTAGCGGTGGCCGCCGAAGTCGCGCTGGGAGATCAGGCCGTCCGTCGGTGCGGTCGAAGAGCGCACCCCACTCCTCCAGCTCGAGCACGCGCTCGGGCGCCTCCTGCGCGTGCAGCTGCGCCATCCGCCAGTTGTTGAGCATCTTGCCGCCGCGCATGGTGTCGCGGAAGTGCACCTGCCAGCCGTCCTCGGCGTAGCACGTTGCCCATGGCCGCGGCGATCCCGCCCTCGGCCATCACCGTGTGCGCCTTGCCCAGCAGCGACTTGCACACGATCGCGACGCTCGGCGCCGGCGTCGTGCGCGGCGATCGCGGCCCGCAGCCCGGCCCCGCCGGCGCCGATCACGACGACGTCGTAGCGTGCGTCTCGTAGCCCGTGCCGAGGTCCCGGCGACTCTCCGGCGTCAGCCGGTTGCCGGTCATCGGGTGGCGAGCTGCTCGTCGCGCTCGGCTCGAGCCATGTCAGAAGAACCTCGGGTCGTCGAAGGCGCCGGTGGCCAGCAGGTAGACGTACAGGTCGAGCGATCGCCACCGAGAACAGCGACAGCCCAGGCGTAGCTCGGCGTGGTGGGTGTTCAGCCGCGAGACGACCGTCCAGGCCGGTAGCGCACCGGGTGCGTGGAGAAGTGCCGGAGCCGCCCCCCGAGCACGTGCCGGCACGAGTGGCAGCCGAGGCGTGTAGAGCCAGATCAGCACGATGTTGACCACGAAGAGCAGCGGTGCCCAGACCCATGTGGCCCCATTCGCCGTCGGCGTCGCGGAAGGCGAGCACGGTGTCCAGGGTGAGGATAGGGCCGACCACCATGGCGGCGTACCAGAAGTAGCGGTGCACGTTGTTCAGGATCAGCGGCAGGCGCGACTCGCCGGTGTAGCGGCCGTGCGGCTCGGCCACCGCGCACGCCGGCGGGCTCAGCCAGAACGCCCGGTAGTAGGCCTTGCGGTAGTAGTAGCAGCTCATCCGGAACCCGAGCGGGAAGATCAGGATGATCAGCGCCGGGCGACAGCCGCCAGCAGTCGCCCACCGGGGTGCCGAAGTCGCCGGAGCCCTCGACGCAGGTGCCGCCAGGCAGGGGGAGTAGAACGGCGAGAGGTACGGCGAGGCGTAGTAGTCGGCCACCGAGAACGCCGCCAGGTCGCGTAGACGACGAAGGCGGTGAAGACCACGAACGTGATCGGCGGGGCGAGCCACCAGTGGTCCTGGCGGAGGGTGCGGTCTGGGGATGCGGGCACGGCGCGGGCTGCGGACGCCGATGGTCGAGGCGATGGACCGTCCCTCTCGGGCGGGGAGCTGGCGTGCTGCGACTCGGACTCGGCGTCCTGCCACATGCTCTCGTCGTAGGGCTGTCGTCGACGATCTCGAGCAGGTCCTCCTCGGACGCCGCGGCGGTGCCCCGGCTTGGGGTCGCCCAGCTCGTCGAGGTCGTCCTGCAGCCGGTCGACGTCGGAGGTCAGCCGGCGTACGCCGAGGGTGTCGCCGTAGTCGTTGCGGATCCGCAGCACCGCCGCCGCGAGTGTGGTCAACGCCTCTCGGGTTGCACCCACCGCATCGTTCGAAGACATCCGAAGACCTCCCGCACCGAAGAACGTGACCTGCGCCACTGTCGACTGGAAGGCCACTCTTGCGCGGAATCCGCGATATCGGAAGGGGGCACGCCCGAGGGGCCGCGCCGAGTGCGCGTCAGTCGGCGTCGTCCCGCCGGGCCCGGGCCCGCAGCATCGCCACCAGGCCGAGGAGCAGCAGCGTGACGACTGCGGCGCCGACCAGCAGCGGCAGCAGCCTCACGGTCCGCTGCCCGGCTCGAGCCCGAACAGGTCCTCGAGGACGGACGCCACGCCGTCGTCCTCGTGACCGGGCGCGACGTGGTCGGCCAGGTCGAGGACCGTCGGGTGGGCGTCGGCCATCGCGAACGACGTGCCGGCCCAGGCCAGCATCGGCAGGTCGTTGGGCATGTCACCGAACGCGACCACCTCGTCGGGGGCGATGCCCTTCTCCTGGCACAGCAGCTCCAGGGTGGAGGCCTTGGTGACCCCCGCTGCGCTCATCTCCACCAGTGCGCCCACCGAGGACCAGGTGGTCGTCACCAGGTCGCCGACCAGCCGGTCGGTGGCCAGCCAGAAGTCCTCCGGCTCGTGGTCGAGGTGCCGGCTCAGCAGCTTGACGGTGCGGTCGTCGAGGATCCGGTCGATGGGCCCGACCTCCAGCGACGTGGGCGGCGGGTCGGTCTCCCGGAAGTCCGGCTCCTTGGCGAACCCGTCGGTCCGCTCGAGGGCGAAGGTGCTGCCGGGGACGCCGGCTCGCAGCCGGGCCACGGCCTCGAGCCCCACGTCCACGGGGATCGGCCGGTGGCTGCGGATCCGGTGCGTGGCGACGTCGTACACGATCGCCGCCGTTGCTGCAGACCGCGAGCCCGTGCCCGCCGACGTGCTGCCACAGGGAGTCCATCCAGCGCACCGGCCGGCCGGTCACGAACACGACCGTGACCCCGCAGGTCGTCGAGCGCGTCCAGGGTGCGACGCGTCCGCGCGGACACGGTGCCGTCACGGCGCAGCAGGGTGCCGTCCAGGTCGGTGGCGACGAGCTTGAGCACGGCCGGCGGTCAGAACCAGCGGGACAGCTCGACCGCGACGCCGTCGTTGTCGACGGTCTCGGTCACGTCGTCGGCGGCCTCCTGGACCTCCAGCGGCGCCTGCCCCATGGCCACGCCGCGGCCCGCCCAGCGGATCATCTCGATGTCGTTGCGGCCGTCGCCGATCGCGAGCACGTTGCCCCGGTCGACGCCGAGCCGCTCTGCGACGTCGGCCAGCGCGGAGGCCTTGGACACCCCGTCGGGGGCCAGGTCGAGCCACGCCGTCCAGCCGATGAAGTAGTTGGTGCCCTGCAGGCCGACCTTCTCGGCGAGCTCGACGAACTCCTCCTCCGAGGAGTGCGGGTCGCGGATGATGACGCGGGTGACCGGCTCGGACACCAGGTCCTCGACGGGCTCGATCTTCATCTGGCCGGTGATCTCCCCGTCCGGGAACGGCCGGTTGATCCGGTAGCCGACGCCGATCTCCTCGACCGCGACCGCGGCGTCGGGCACGTGCTCCATCAGCATCGACACGATCTGGCTGGCGTCGAACGTGACCGCCTTCAGCACCTCGACGGGCGGGTAGGAGAACATCACCGACCCGTTGGAGGCCACCGTCAGCACCTGGCCGTCGCCGTTGCGCGGCAGCCCGAGCTGCTCCCAGACCTCGGTGATGCCGAACGTCGAGCGCCCGGTGGACAGCACGATGTGGGCGCCCGCGTCGACGGCCCGCTCGACGGCGTCCCGCCACGGCGGGTGATGACCTCCTCGCCACGGCGCCGGTCGAGGGGACGTTGGCGTACAGGGTGCCGTCGATGTCGAGGGCGACGAGCTTCGGCGTGAACCCGGTGAAGTCGCGCTTCACGCCGTCACCGGGGTGAGCACGTCGCGCCCCTGGAGGTAGGGGCGCAGCGCCTCGGGGACGCGCACCGACCCGTCGGGCTGCTGGTGGGTCTCGAGGATCGCCACGATGGTGCGGGGGACCGCGCACAGCGTGCCGTTGAGCGTGGCCAGCGGGCGGGTGCCCTGCTCGAACCGGCCGCGGATGTCGAGCCGGCGGGTCTGGAAGTCCGTGCAGTTGGAGGTCGAGGTGAGCTCGCGGTACCTGCCCTGGGTGGGGATCCACGCCTCGCAGTCGAACTTGCGCTGCGCGGAGAGGCCGAGGTCGCCCGCGGCCACGTCGATGACCCGGTAGGCGAGGTCGAGCTCGGTCGAGGAACTGCTTCTCCCAGGCCAGCAGCCGCTCGTGCTCGGCGAACGACTCCTCGACGGTGGTGTAGGTGAACATCTCGACCTTGTCGAACCAGTGCACCCGGATGATGCCCCGGGTGTCCTTGCCGTGCGAGCCTGCCTCCTTGCGGTAGCACGGGCTGAACGCGGCGTAGCGGCGCGGCAACGTCTGCACGTCGAGGATCTCGTCGGAGTGGTACGCCGCGAGCGGCACCTCCGACGTACCGACGAGGTAGAGGTCCTCGCCCTCGATCCGGTAGACGTCGTCGGCGGCCTGGCCGAGGAAGCCGGTGCCGTCCATGGCGCGTGGCTTGACCAGCGCGGGCGGGATCACCGTGGTGAAGCCGGCCTCCCGCGCCCGGTCCATCGCCATGTTGACCAGCGCGAGCTCGAGGTCGGCGCCGACCCCGGTCAGGTAGTAGAAGCGGGCCCCGGAGACCTTCGCCCCGCGGTCGAGGTCGATCGCACCCAGCATCCGGCCGAGCTCGACGTGGTCGCGGGGCTCGAAGCCCTCGGCGGCGAAGTCGCGAGGCGTGCCGACCTCCTCGAGCACCACGAAGTCGTCCTCGCCCCCGGCGGGCGCCTCGTCGGCGGCCGGGTTGGGGATCGACAGCATCGCCGCCCGGTAGGCGTCGTCGGCCTCACCCTGCGCCTGCTCGGCCTTCTTGACCGCGGCCGCGAGGTCCTTGGTGCGCGCGAGCAGCTGCTGCTTCTCGTCGCCCTGCGCCTTGGGGATCTGCGCACCGAGCTGCTTCTGCTCGGCCCGCAGCCGCTCGAACTCCGCGATCGAGGACCGACGTCGCTCGTCCGCGGCCAGGGCCCGGTCGACGACGTCCGCGGAGAGGCCGCGCTTGCCCTGGGCGGCGCGGATCCGGTCGGGGTCGTCTCGGAGCAGTCGTGGGTCGATCACCCGCTCAGCCTAGCCACGACGCGGGTCGCCCCCGCGCGACCCAGGGCTCGGGGCCGCTCGCAGGTGCCGGGACCGACCCGGCGATCCGGCCTGGAGCGGTCTCGACAAGCTCGACCGCCCGTTGACGCGTCAGCGAGCGGCCCGCCACATCCGCCGGAAGTTGGCCAGGTAGTCCTGCACCAGGTGCCGGCCCGAGACGCGGAACATGATCTCGTCGTTGCGCAGCGAGCGGTCGGACCAGTTGTGCGAACCGGTCCACACGTAGTTGGCGTCGGTCTGCCGGCCCAGCACGCCGGACAGGATCATCACCTTGTGGTGCACCCGGCGCCCGCCGTTGTTGCTGTCCCGCAGGGGCACGCCGCTGTCGCGCAGGGTGGTCGCGACGGCCCGGCCCATCCCCTTGCCGTACAGCACCTTGACGTCGCAGCCCCTGCGGTGCAGGCGCGCCACGCGGCGGGCCAGGTCGATGCCGCGGTCACCGTTCCAGGCGTGCATCGCGACCCGGACGACCGTGCGGCGCTCGCCGTTGCCGGACAGCAGCGACGTGCCGCGGCAGCGCACCCGGTCCAGGCGGCGCTTGATCGGGTCGCCGCCGCTGCCGGTCGTGTACGGCGCCAGGTCGGTCTCGAACCCCTTGGCCGTCACGCGGACCGCCAGTCGCTCCTGCGGCCGGTCGTCCGCCATCCGCTCGAACACGTCGACGAGCTGGTCGTGCGCGCCCCGGTCGGAGGCCACGTAGAGGTCGTTCCACTGCCGCTGCGAGCTGTAGTTGGTCAGGTTCAGCGAGCCGACCATCACCAGGTGGTCACCGCTCGTGCCGGAGGACACCGTGACGAACTTGGCGTGCTGGTTGCCGCGGCCACCCCGGCACGACAGCCGGCACACCTTCACGAAGTCGGCCGCGGACGTGTCGGTCCCGAGGCGCTCGCGGAGCCGCCGTACCGCGCCCCAGTGGGCGGAGTGGTCGTCGACGACCACCTGCACGTTCGCACCCCGGTCGTGCGCGGCCAGCAGGGCCCGGGCGGTGGACGGCATCGCGAAGGAGTACGCCGCCAGCCGGACCGTGGCCCCGGCCTCGGCGCCGCGGATCGCCCGGTCGATCCTCCGCACCAGCGAGAACTGCTGCGCCCGTCCGCCGGCGGGGTCGTTGAACCGGACCCTCCCGCCGGTCTCGGGCGCCGGGTCGGCCGCCGCGATCGCGGCGTCCACCGGGGCCGGGACCGTGGGGCCGTGCAGCGTCCCGTAGCCGGGGAACGTGCCGCCCAGCAGCAGCGCGGGGCCCGCGAGCGCGGTGGCGAGCATGCCGAGGACGGTGGACATCGGCACCTCTCCAGCTCGCTGCGGCGACGACCGGGCGAGGACTGCCGCCAGGTCGTCCGGGCACTGTCGAGTGTACGAACCCCAGCCTCGCCCGCCGCCCGGCCGGGTGCCGGGCACCGGTCATACTTGGACGCCGTCCTGCCCCGACCCAGGAGATCCCCGTGCCGTTCAGCGCCCGCTCGCGCCGCGTCCTGTGGACGTGGGCCGTGCTGTGTGCGCTGCTGGTGGCGGTGCTGGCCGTCCTGGTCGAGTACGACGCGCTCGGCACGGTCGACGAGGAGGTCGGCGACACCGCCTACCGGTGGGCCGCCTCGCGGGACGGTGTCGTGCGGGCCCTGCTCGTCGTCGAGGCGGCGTTCGGCACGCTCGCACTCACGCTCTACACCGCCGTCGGCGCCGCGCTGCTCTTCCTGCGGGGGCACCGGCGACCGGCCGGCTGGGCGGTCGGGGTGATGCTCGGCGCCTCGCTGACGACGTACGTCATGAAGCGCCTCGTCGAGCGCGACCGGCCCGTCCAGGAGGACCCGCTGCGCGTCCTCGACAGCTTCTCGTTCCCGTCCGGGCACTCGTCGGGGATCGCCTCCGGTGCCGGTGTCGTGATCCTGCTGACCGCGATGCTGGTGCGCCGCGCGTCGGTGCGCCGGGCGGTGATAGGCGCGGCCCTGGCACTGGTGCTGCTGGTCGCCGCGGACCGCCTGCTGCTCGGGGTCCACAACATCTCCGACGTCGTCGCCGGTTTCGCGGTGGGGGCCTTCTGGGTGCTGGCCGGCGCCGCCGCCTACGACCCCTCCCACCGGCCGCGGCACCACCAGGCGCTCCCCAGCCCGGGCCCCGTGACCAAGCAGCTGGCGGTCGTGCTCAACCCGATCAAGGTCGAGGACGTCACCGTCTTCAAGGCCCTGGTGGAGAAGCTGGCCGCCGAGTCCGGCTGGAGCCGGCCGACCTGGCACGAGACCACGGTCGAGGACCCGGGACGCGCGATGGCCGAGCAGGCGGCCGTCGACGGCGCCGACCTCGTCCTGGTGTGCGGCGGCGACGGCACCGTGCGGACGGTGTGCGCGGAGCTCGCGGGCACCGGCGTCGCCGTCGGCGTGCTGCCGGCGGGCACCGGGAACCTGCTCGCCCGCAACCTCGACGTGCCCCTCTACCTCCAGGCCGCCATCGACGTCGCCCTCAACGGACAGGACCGCGCGATCGACCTGGTCCGGATCTCCGGGGACGGCATCCCCGACGACGAGCACTTCCTGGTGATGGCCGGCATGGGCTTCGACGCCGCGATCATGGAGGGGGCGAGCGAGGAGGTGAAGGCGAAGGTCGGCTGGCTGGCCTACGTCGTCTCCGGCCTGCGCAACCTGATGTACCCACCCGTCCGGCTGGAGGTCTCCGTCGACGACGGCCCCTGGACCCGGCACCGCGCCCGCACGGTCGTGGTCGGCAACGTCGGCTACCTCACGGCCGGGATGCCGCTGCTGCCCGATGCGGCGATCGACGACGGCATCCTCGACATCGTGCTGCTGCACCCCAGCCGGTTCCTGTCCTGGATCCCGCTGGCGCTGCGGGTGCTGCGCAAGGGCAAGCGCACCGACGAGCTCGTGAACCGGATGACCGGGCGGAAGGTCAGCATCCGGGCCGGCGCGGACACGCCCCGCCAGCTCGACGGCGACTCGATCGGCGCCGGCCGCGAGATGCACTGCGAGGTGCTGCACGGCCGGCTCCTGGTGCGCGTGCCCCGCTGACCCGACGGACGGGCCGCCGCCGTCGGTCCGGTTATCGTGACGGGGTGACCCGACCCACGACGTTCACGTCCTCCGTGCTGCCCCCGCGGGAGCGCGGCCTCGAGCTGGGCGAGCGGTTCCGCTCCGAGATCGGTGCGACGGTCGCGGCGTACCGCCGGCTGCTCGCCGCCCGCGCCGGCGGCCCCTTCGACGTCGACCTGTGGGCCGAGCGGGCCTGGGAGACGATCACCCGGGTCGCCCCCGAGCACGCCGACGAGATCGCCGGCATCGCCGAAGGGGCGGGACGCCCGGTCCGCGAGATCGCGGCGGTCAACGCCCGCACCGAGCTGCTGGTGGCGGCCAACCCGACCGGTGTCACCGAGTGCTCCTCGGTCGTGTCCGTGCCGCCGGGGGGCACGCCGTTCGCCGTGCAGACCTGGGACTGGTACGACGCGATGGCCGACGGCTGGTTCCACTGGCGCTTCGAGCACCCGGACGGCCGGACCGTGGAGACGGTCACGGAGTACGGCATGCTCGCCAAGATCGGCGTCAACGCCGAGGGCGTCGGCGTGATGCTCAACATGCTCCACCACGCCAACGACGCCGCGCGGGTCGCCGAGGGCACGGTCGGCTACCCGGTGCACCTGCTCAGCCGCCGGATCCTCGACGAGGCGACCTGCTTCGACGACGCCGCCAAGATCGTCGAGGAGCCGACCTCTGCGTCGACCTCGCTGACCGTGGTCGACCGGGCGGGCGACGGGGCGACGTTCGAGCTGTTCCCGGGCGGTCCCGGCCGGCTCGACGCCACCGACGGGCTGCTGGTGCGCACGAACAGCTTCGTCTCGCCCGAGGGGCGCGACGGCTGCCTCGCCGCGACGATCAGCACCTCGAGCGCGACCCGGCTCGCCAAGCTCGAGACGGCCTTCGCCGGTGTCCCGCCGGCGACCCCGCGGGACGTGGTGGCCGCGATGACCGACCACGAGCCGGAGGGCGACGTCGGCGGGATCTGCTGCCACCCCGACCGCACCATGGACCCCGTGCTGTGGCACCGCACGCTGGCCACCGTCGCCATCGACGTGGCGTCGGCGACGCTCGACGTGCGCGCGGACGGGCCCTGCGGCCGCCGCGAGCACCCGGCCGTCACGGCGACCCCGGGCATCTAGCAGGACGGCTCACTCCGGCGGGAGCTCGTCGCACGCGACCGGGTGTGCGTGGGTGACCCGGTCCCAGCACAGGTCGCCGGCGTCGTGCGCGTCGATGAGCCCGGCCCCGGACCGCGCCCGGCTGTAGGACGTGGCGGCCACCCGGACCCGCTGGTTCTCGGGGACGCGGGCGTCGTACTCGGCGACCATCAGGGCGCCGACGGCGTCGACCCACACGGTCCGACCGGGCCCGAGCTCGACGCCGTCGGGGAGGTCGGCGGCGGTGAGGGTGTTCCCGCTGTAGGCCACGGTGGTGCCGGGCTCGTCGGCGCCGGCCGGTGGCACGGCCACCACGACGGGGTTGACCGTCCCGGCGTCGGTGACCGGTGGCAGCAGGCGGGTGCCCGGGGAGACGGGGATGCCGAAGGAGGTGCCGCTGCTCACCGCGACGTGCAGCTCACCCCCGGCGATCCAGGCGCGGTCGTCCTCGCCGTCACCGTCGAGGTCGGCGGTGACCTCCGCGCGCTGCTGCTGGGGGGCCGACGGGGAGGGGTCCGTGGCCGGGGGTGCCGGCCGCGGCTCGGTGCCCCGGTCGCCGGCCACCAGGGGGACGGCCACCACCGCCGCGACCACGGCGGCCGACAGTCCGGCGGCGACGACGGCGGCCCGGCGCGAGCGCCGGCGAGCCGGCACGAGCAGCGTGGTCAGGTCCTCGTGGGTGACCTGGTCGGCCCGGGCGTTCAGGGCGGCGCTGAGCCGCTCCTCGATCGGTGTGCGGGTGCTCATCGGATGACCTCCTTCGTCCCGAGCTGACGTTCCAGGGCGGACAGCGCGCGGCTGGCCGTGGACTTCACGGTGCCGCGGCTGATCCCCATCGCCTCGGCGATCTGCGCCTCGGAGAGGTCCGACCAGTACCGCAGCACCAGCACCTCACGCTGCCGCTCGGGCAGGCCGTGCAGCGCCTCGATCACCTCGCGGTGCTCCTCGGCGAGCACCGCCCGACCGGACGGGTCGTCGGGGGTGACCTCGTGCGGCGGGACGTAGGCGCGGGCGGTACGACGGCGGCGCAGCGCCGACCGGGCGTTGTTGACCACCGCCGTCCGCAGGTAGGCCAGCGCCTTGTCCGGGTCGTCGAGCCGGTTCGCCCGGCCGAGGAAGCCTGCGAACGCGTCCTGGACGACGTCCTCGGCGGACGGCACGTCGTCGACGAGCAGCACCGCGAGTCGCACCAGCCCGAGCCGGTGCGCGGCATAGAGCGCCACCGGGTCCGGCGCCATCTGCGTCACTGTCATCTCTTCCCCTGTCGTCTCCTGTCACTGTTCGAGACGCGCGGGGAGCCGACAGGTTGCCTGGGAGGGGTCAGCCCGTGCGAGCGAGCTTGATCGCCTCTTCCTCCTCCGGGGAGAGCTGCTGGTCGCAGCTCCACTCGGTCACGCCCTTGGCGTAGGTGCGTGCGTCGCTGCGCCCGTGGATCGAGGTGAGCACCACCCCGGTGCCGGCGTCGTCGACGAGGGCCAGCGACCAGGACAGGTGCCCGCCCATGTCGCCGAAGGCGTCGTAGCGGACCACGGACAGGTGCCGCAGTGCGTCTGAGACCTCCGCGCGCAGCGCGTGCACCTCGCCGCGCAGACCCTGCACGTCGGTGGGCAGCTCGGGGGCGCGACGGTTGCGCTTCGGGCGCCGGCCCGCCCGACGCACGGCCAGGAGGGCGACGGCGAGCGCGACCAGGGCCAGGAGGAAGGCCAGCACGGCCAGCGCGAGGAGCAGCGACTCGTTCATCGCTGCACAGGCTAGGCGCGGGGTCAGCCGCCGTTGCGGAGGCGCGCGAGCCAGGCGGCGGCGTCGAGGAACTCGCGGTCCGACGTACCGGGGCGGATCGTCGGCGCCACCCCGTCGTGCCGCTCGTAGGACCCCAGGAAGCGCACGTCGGCGCACACCCGTCGCAGGCCCATGAGCGCCTCCCCGACCCGCGCGTCCTCCACGTGCCCCTCGCAGTCGATCGAGAAGCAGTAGTTGCCGAGCGCCGCGCCCGTGGGCCGCGACTCGATCCGGGTCATGTTCACCCCGCGCATGGTGAGCTGGTCGAGGATCTCCATCAGCGCGCCCGGGTGGTCGTCGCGCATGAACGCCACCAGCGACGTCTTGTCCCGCCCGGTCGGCGGCGGCGGCGACCCGGGCCTGGAGACGAGGACGAACCGGGTGAGCGCGTCGGGGTTGTCGGCGATGCCGGTGGCGAGCGTGGCCAGCCGGTAGTGCTCCGCGGCCACCGGGGCGGAGATCGCGGCCTCCCACTCGGCGTCGTCGCGGGTGAGCATGAACGCCGCCTGGGCGGTGGACGAGGTGTGCACCACCTGCGCCTCCGGCAGGTGCAGCGCCAGCCAGCGGCGGGTCTGCGCGGCGGCGTGCGGATGGGTCGCGACCCGCCGGATCTCCTCCGCCCTCGTGCCCGGCCGGGCGAGCAGGCTGAACGCGATCGGCACGGTCATCTCGCGGGTGATCATCAGCGGCTCGCCGGTGGCGAGCTCGTCGAGGGTCACCGGCACCGACCCCTCGACGGAGTTCTCGATCGGGACCACGGCGCCGTCGGCCTCGCCGCCGCGCACGGCGTCGAGTGCGAGGGTGACCGTCGAGCAGGGCAGCAGCTCCGCCCTCGCGGCGGCCGGCAGGCCGCGCAGCGCCTGCTCGGTGAACGTCCCCTCGGGACCGAGGTAGGCGTAGCGGGCAGGCGGGACACCGGGCATGCCGCTCAGCCTAGGGGCCGCGTCCGGTGCCCGCCGCGCACGGCCCAGCAGCGGCCGGTCAGCCCTGGGCGGGCTGCTCCGCGGGCGTCATCAGGCTGAACATCCCGCCCTGCGGGTCGGCGAGCACCGCGAACCGACCGACTCCCTCGACCTCGAAGGGCGGCGCCACCACCGAGCCGCCGAGCTCCTCGGCCCGCTTGCTGGCGCCCTCCACGTCGTCGACGTGGAAGTACACGTGCCAGTGCGGCGGGGTCTCCGGCATCGGCGGCGCCATCGCCCCGGCGACCTGCTGCCCGCCGGCCAGCAGGGCGTGGTAGGTGCTGCCGTCGGGCATCGGGATCTCCTGCACGTCGACCCCGAGCACCGAGCGGTAGAACGGCAGCGCCGCGGCGAAGTCCGCGGCCAGCAGCTCGCTCCACGTGAAGGCACCCGGCTCGTCCTTGCGGGCCGCCCCGTGCTGCTTGCCCGCCTGCCAGAAACCGACCATGGCGCCGGCCGGGTCGGCGACGAACGCCATCCGGCCCTGGTCCATCACGTCGGTCGGCGGCATCTGCACCGTGCCGCCGGACTCCTCCACCTTGCCCGCCGCGGCGTCGACGTCGTCGACGGCCAGGTAGACGTTCCACATCGCCGGCATCCCGGCCATGTCCGGGGGCTGCTCCCCCAGCCCCGCCACGTCGTCACCCTCGATCCGGGCCATCGAGTACACGCCGCCGGTGTCCATCGGCATGTCTGCGAAGTCCCACCCGAACAGTCCGCCGTAGAAGCTCTTGGCCCCCGCCGGATCGGTGGTCATCAGGTCCATCCAGGTCGGGGCCCCCTGTGCGTACGTCTCCTGCTTCGCCATCACGCCCTCCTCTTGTTGCTGCTGTCGACCCCTCGTCCACCATCTCCCCGCCCGGGGCCGCTGGCAAGGCAGCGATAGATTCGCCCCGTGACCGGCGAGGAGATCCACGACCTGGGCTATGCCCGTCTGGACACCGGCCGTGCCGGACGCACCGGCGACCCGGAGGTCGTGTACGGCGCGGGCAAGACCCCGGAGCAGCTGGTCGGCATCCTCCGGGCACTGACGGCGGCGCACCCCGACCGCGCCGTGCTCGCGACGAGGCTGGGCGACGAGGCGATGGCCGCCGTCCGGTCCGGCGTACCCGGGGCGGTGCTCGACCCGGTGGCGCGCGCGGTCACGGTGGGTCCGTTCCTCGAGCCCGCCGGGCTGGTCGCGGTCGTCTCCGCGGGGACCTCGGACGCTCCCGTGGCGGCCGAGGCCGAGCTGACCGCCCGCGTGTACGGCGCCGGCACGGTCCGGGTCAACGACGTCGGCGTCGCGGGACTGCACCGGGTGTTGGCGGTCCGGGAGGAGCTCGACGCCGCGGACTGCCTGGTCGTGGTGGCGGGCATGGAGGGCGCCCTGCCCAGCGTGGTCGGTGGGCTCACCGGCACCCCGCTGGTGGCCGTGCCCACGAGCATCGGCTACGGCGCCTCCTTCGGCGGCATCGCGGCACTGCTGGGAATGCTCAACTCCTGCGCGCCCGGCGTCACGGTCGTCAACATCGACAACGGCTACGGCGCCGGCGTGTTCGCCGCCCGGGTGGCCCGCAACGCCGCGCCCCGGGCGCGCCGTGACGACTCGTCTGCGGTCCCCCAGCGTGAGTCCCCCCAGGCCGCGCCGACGAATCGTGGTCCCGCGCGGTGATCGGCTGGGTGGACGCGTCCTCGGGGGCCAGCGGCGACATGCTGCTCGGCGCCCTCGTCGGGGCCGGGGTGCCGGTCGGGGTGATCGCGGAGGCGGTCGACAAGGTGGCGCCCGAGCACGTCGCGATCAGTCCCGAACGCGTCCTCCGCAACGGGCTCGCGGCGACCCGCTGCCACGTCGACGTCGCCGACTCCGTCACCCACCGCACCTGGACCGACGTCCGCGCGCTGCTGGCCGGGGCGGGGTTGCACGAGGACGTCCGGGTCCGCGCCCACGACACGTTCGACCGGCTCGCCACGGCCGAGGCGGCCGTGCACGGCACCGACCCGGACGAGGTGCACTTCCACGAGGTCGGCGCGCTCGACGCGATCGCCGACGTGGTCGGGGTCAGCGCCGGGCTCGTGCACCTCGGCCTCGACCGGCTGGTGGTGTCGCCGGTGGCCGTCGGCTCCGGCACGGTGCGCGGCGCGCACGGGACCCTGCCGGTGCCGCCGCCGGCCGTCGCCGAGCTGCTCCGCGGCGTCCCGTCGTACGCCGGGCCGGCGACCGCGCCGGCGATGGAGCTGTGCACGCCCACCGGGGCCGCGCTGCTCGTCAGCCACGCCACGTCCTACGGCCCCCAGCCGGCCATGGTGGTCGACCGCATCGGGGTCGGGGCCGGCGGCCGCGACCCGGAGGGCCACGCCAACGTGCTGCGGCTGCTCGTCGGCGAGGAGAGCGCGGCCGGCCACCCGGGCGGACCCGCCGACGGCCCGCTGGTCATCGAGACCAACGTCGACGACCTGGACCCGCGCCTGTGGCCCGGCGTGCTGGCCGCCCTGCTGGACGCGGGCGCGAGCGACGCCTGGCTCACCCCGATCCTGATGAAGAAGGGCCGCCCGGCCCACACCCTGCACGCCCTCGTCTCCCCCCAGCGCGCCGACGAGGTGCGGCGGGCGGTGTTCCGGCACACCTCCACGATCGGGGTGCGCGAGGTCCGCGTCGGCAAGGCGGCACTGGACCGGGAGATGCGGACCGTCCGCGTCGACGGTCTCGACGTCGCGGTCAAGCTGGCCCGCCTCGACGGCGAGGTGGTCAACGCCCAGCCCGAGTACGAGGACGTCGCCCGGGTGGCGGCGAGCACCGGCCGCCCCGCCAGGGACGTCCTCGCAGCGGCCGTCGCCGCCGTCGAGGAGGGCCGGTGGACCTGACCGTCGCCGCGGTCGCGTTCGCCACGATCTTCGTCGTCGAGCTCCCCGACAAGACGTTCATCGCCGCGCTGGTGCTGTCGACCCGGTTCCGGCCGCTCGCCGTCTGGGTCGGCGTCGGCCTCGCCTTCGCCGTCCAGACCGGGGTCGCCGTCACCGCCGGGGCACTCGCCACGCTGCTCCCCGACACGGTCATCCGGTCCGTGGCGCTGCTCATCTTCCTCGCCGGTGCGGTGATCCTGGTCCGCACCGCGCCCGGCGCCGACGCGAGCGAGAGGGAGCAGGAGAAGGAGTACGCCGCCAAGGCGGGCGGAGACGGCTCGAAGTCGTTCCTGACCGCGGCGGCCGCGTCGTTCGTGATCCTGTTCGCGGCGGAGTGGGGAGACCTCTCGCAGCTGCTCACGATCAGCCTGGTGACCAGGTACGAGGCGCACCTGTCGGTGTTCCTCGGCGCCTGGGCGGCACTGCTCACCGTCTCCGGTCTCGCGGTGCTCGCCGGGCGGGTGCTGCTGCGCCACCTGCGCCTCTCGGTGCTCCACTACGTCGGCGCCGCCGTCTGCCTGGTCCTGGCCGCACTCACCGTCTACGAGCTGGTCGCGGGCTGACCCCGTCCACCCCGTTCCGGGTCGCTACGCTGCGCGCATGAGCCTCGACTCCGCCGCAGCAGCGCCCCACGACCGCCCGCACGGAGCGGACACGGAGGTCGGACGGCTGCGGACGGTGATGCTGCACAGGCCCGGCCCGGAGCTCAAGCGGCTCACCCCCCGCAACAACGACAAGCTGCTCTTCGACGGCATCCCGTGGGTCAGCCGGGCGCAGCAGGAGCACGACGCGTTCGCGGAGGCGCTGCGGTCCCGGGACGTCGAGGTCCTCTACCTGATGGACCTGCTGGTCGAGACCCTGCAGAGCCCGGAGGCGCGCGACCGGGCGATCTCGGGCGCGATGGCCAGCCTGCACCTGGGTGACACGCTGCGGAAGTACCTGACCGGCGCGCTGCACGACCAGTCGGCCGAGGAGCTGGCGGCGTTCCTGACGGCCGGTGTGCGCAACGACGAGGTGCGCGGCGGCCACGGCCTCGTCACCAGCCTGCTCGCCAGCGACGACTTCCTCATCGACCCGCTGCCCAACCTGCTGTTCACCCGCGACTCCAGCGTGTGGGTGCGCGACCGGGTGGCGATCACCTCGCTGGCGATGCCCGCCCGGGAGCGCGAGACCCAGCTCACCGAGCTGATCTACACCGAGCACCCGCGCTTCGTCGGCACCCCGAAGCTGCACGGCTGGCAGCGTGAGCACGTCGAGGGCGGTGACGTGCTGCTGCTGGCCGACGGGGTGATCGCGGTGGGGGTCGGCGAGCGCACCACACCGGCGGGCGCCGAGCGCCTCGCCCGCCAGGTGTTCGCCGCCGACCTGGCGCACACGGTGCTGGCCGTCCCCATCGCGCAGGAGCGGGCCACCATGCACCTCGACACGGTGTGCACGATGGTCGACGTCGACAAGATCGTGATGTACCCCAACGTCGCGGACAGCCTGCGGGCGCACACGATCACCTGCGTCGGCCGCGACGGCGACACCGACGCCGACCTGCTGCTGCAGACCTCGGCGGCGGAGCCGTTCCTGGTGGCGGCGGCGAAGGCGATGAGCATCGACACGCTGCACCAGATCGACACCGGCCTCGACCCGGTGACCGCCGAGCGGGAGCAGTGGGACGACGGCAACAACACCCTGGCCATCTCGCCGCGGGTCGCCGTCGCCTACGAGCGCAACATCGAGACCAACACCCGCCTCGAGGAGGCCGGCATCGAGGTCGTCGCGATCGCCGGCTCGGAGCTGGGCTCGGGCCGGGGCGGGCCGCGCTGCATGTCCTGCCCGGTCTCCCGGGAGCCGCTCCCGGCCTGACCGCCGGGGGCGTCCGGACCACCGGTCCCGGACCTCGACACCTCGGCCGGGCAAAGAAAAAGCCCGGCCGTTGCTGACGGGGGATACAACAACGACCGGGCAAGGAGAAATCTACGTGTCCGTGACCCCGGGATCAACCGAGACCGGCCGATATGGCGGGCGCCACACCGAAAACACCCCGATGGTCTAGTCCGTTGACGACGGAGCCGACGCGCCTCTGCTAGTGGCGGGCTGGCGGCGGGTCATCGGATCGTCAGCTGCCGGTTGGCGAGCCCGTTGCGCGCGGCGCGCTCCTCGGCTGAGAGCGGGGTGTCGTCGGCGAGGGCGGCGCGCAGGTCCTCGGCGAAGCGGGCCGCGGGCTCCTCCAGCGGTTCCGCGCCGGTGCCGAGGGCAAGGTCCCACACCGGCACCAGCACCCCCTGGGTGCGGAACATCCCGACCAGTCGCGACCCCGCCACCATCGAGTCCCGGCCGGCGGCGTGCAGCCGGGCCAGGGCACTGAGCAGCAGCTCCTCGTCGTCGTGGGGCATCACCCAGCGCAGGTGCTCCTTCGTCCCGACGTCGGTCCAGTAGGCAGCGTCGACCGAGGCCAGCCGGGCCGTGGGGTGCGCGGCCGCGTTGGCCGCCTCGAGGGAGGCGGCGACGGCGCCGGAGGGGTCCTCGACGTCGGCCACCCAGAAGTCGAACCCGCCGTGCACGGTGACCTCGAGCGGTCCATCGACCACCAGGTCCTGGAGCCGGTTGCCCTCGCCCGGAGCGTCGGTGAGACCGACGACCTCACCCGGCTCCGCGTCCAGGGCGCGCTCGAGGACGGCCGCGAGGTCCCGGCTCGGGTCGCCGAACGAGTGCTGGACCTGAAGCCCCAGCCAGATGGACCCGTCCTGGCGGACCAGGGCCGGAGCGGCACCCGGGAGCAGCGTGCAGAGCAGCACCGACCGGTCGGCGTCGCCGGCGAGTGTCAGCGGGGCGCTCGCGGCGGGCACGATCTCGCGCATCGCGATGAGGTCGGCCTCACCCTCGAGGCCGGCGAACGGTCGGCCGACGTACGCCGGCGCCGGGCCGGCGGCGCTGCCGTGGCACGCCTTGTAGCGACGGCCGGAGCCGCACGGGCACGGCTGGCGGGGCCCGACCTCGTGCGCGGGGCGCTCGGCGTGCTCCTGGCGGTTCCGGACCCGTGACTTCTTACCCATGGCGCCGACCCTACTGAGGGGCAGGCCGCCCTCCCGGCGCGGGACCGGTCAGACCTCGAGCACGGCGTGCACCGAGGACCGGGCCCGGCTCTGGTCGGACCACCAGGTCAGGGCCAGGGACTCGACGATCGCCATGCCGCGGCCGGCGAGCGCGGAGGAGGCAGCCTGCACCCGGCGGGGCCGGGTGGCGCTGCCGCCGTCGCTGACCGTGATGGCCAGCCCCCGCGGCTCCAGGCCCCAGGTGATCTCGATGTCCCCGCCGGGCAGCGGCTGGGCGTGCCGCACGGAGTTGGCGACGAGCTCGGAGATGACGATGCGGGCGTCGTCGACCAGGGGGCCGGTGACGCTGCCCTCCTCGAGCCAGTTCTTGAGGTTGCGCCGGGCCACGGCGACCGAGGACGCGGCGAAGGGGACGTGCATCGTCACCGGTGCGCGTCCTGCTCGCAGCGAGCTGGTGCCCACAAAGAAACCCGCCTCTGTCTCGGAAACTTCACTCTCGTGGGGATACTTCCCGAGGCCACCGAGCGCAAACTCCGATCCGCGCCCGATCGGCGCCCCGATCGGCACCCCTCGGCCCCCGAAAACGGTCCCGAGCGGTGTGCTGCCCTTACGCGGGTCCCGCGGCTCCGCCCGGTCCGCCTGCTGTGAGGTGCTGCAGCGCCATCGCCGGACGGTCGGTGATGACCGCCTCCACCCCGAGGTCCACGCAGAGGTCGAGGTCCTGCTCGGTGTTCACCGTCCACACGTGGATGCGCCGGCCCAGCTTGCGCAGCCGCTTCCCGACGCGCGGGTTCTCCTTCAGGAACGTGATCCCGGGCCCGGCCACCCAGCCCTCGGAGGCGACCTCCTTCGCCAGCAGCCACGCGTGCTGCCGGTCCAGGAGGAAGACCACGTCGAGGGCGGGGGCCAGCTTCTTGACCCGCGTCAGCGCCAGCCACGAGAAGCTCATCACCCGCGCGGGGGAGTCGGCCCCCGCCCAGCCGAAGTCGGCGAGCAGCTCGACCAGGCGGCGCTCGACGAGCCCGGCGTAGCGGGTCGGGTGCTTGGTCTCGATGGCGAAGTCGACGGGCCGGTCGTAGTCGCGGGCGGCCTCGAGCAGCCGCCGCAGGGTCAGCACCCGGCGGGTCCCCTCGTCGATCTCGGGGGCCTCGTCGTCGAGGTCGGCCCATGGGTTCTTCCAGGAGGCGAAGTCCAGCTCGTCGAGCTGCGCGAGCTGCATGGTCGAGACGACGCCGCGGGCGTTGGCGACCCGGTCGACGCGCCGGTCGTGCACGCAGACGAGGTGGCCGTCCGCGGTGAGCCGGACGTCGCACTCGAGGCCCTCGGCGCCCTCGTCGAGCGCCCTCACGTAGGCGCCGAGCGTGTGCTCGGCCGTGCTGAAGCTCGAGCCTCGGTGGGCCACGACCTGCGGTCGCCCGGCGGCGCGCTGCATGTCCCCATCGTGGCAGGCGCCGCGCGTCCACGGGACGCCGCCACACCCGCCGGTGACGGAACGCCTCAGGCGGGGCCGTAGCGCAGGTGCACCGCGCCGTTCTCGAACACGTCGTGACCCTTCAGGGTGAGCCGGGTCGTGTCGGCCCCGTCCGCGAACAGCCGCTCCCCTGAGCCGAGCACCACCGGGTAGACGAACAGGTGCAGGTCGTCGACCAGGCCGTCGCGCAGCATCGCGCGAACCAGCCGGCCGCTGCCGCTGGTGAAGACGGTCCCGTCGGTCTCGTCCCTGACGCGTCGCACCGCCTCGGGGTCGTAGGCCCCGAGCCGCGTGGACGGTCCCCAGTCGACGTCGGGCTCCTGCGCACCGACGACGTACTTGTGGGTGTCGTTGAAGAACGGGGCGCCCGGGTCGTCCTCGACCGTGCGGGTCGACCACGCGGGCGCGAACATCTCGTAGGTGCGCCGACCCAGCAGGATGGCCTTGGAGGCACCGGTGATCGCGCCCAGGACCTCCCCCATCGTGTCGGTGAAGCCGTGCTCGAAGGTCCACGACGGGTCCTCGAAGACGCCGTCGAGCGAGATGAACTCGTGAACCGCGATGCTGCCCATGGGTGGTGGCCCTTTCGATGTCGATGCTCGTGCTTGGTTGGACCGCGCCGGCGCCGCGGACTCATCGGTCGGGGCGTGAGCCCCGACTCTCAGGCGTGCTGGGCGCGCAGGAACTTGCCGAAGTGGGGCACGGTGAACGCCACCGTGCCGCGCTCGGAGGAGTAGACCAGACCCTTCTTGATCAGCCCGTCGCGGGCCGGGGACAGGCTCTGCGGCTTGCGGCCCAGCGAGGAGGCGATGTCGGCGGTGGTCACCGACCCGTCGTCGTTGTCGGCGCCCAGCTCGGCCATCGTCCGCATGTAGTCGCGCTCGGCCGGGGTGGCTCGGTCGTAGCGCGCCCCGAAGAACCCGACGGCGAGCTCGCGCTCCGCCTCGGGCGCGGCCTCCCGCACGTCGCTGACCTGGATCGGGGACTCCACGGCCGCGTCCCAGGTGACCTTGCCGTAGGCCTGCACGAAGTAGGGGTAGCCGTCGGTGAGCCGGTAGAGCTCGTCGAGGGCCGCCGCGTCGTAGTCGACGTCCTCGGTGCCGGCCGGGACGAGCAGCGCGCGGGCGGCCATCTCCCGGGGCAGCCGGTCCACCTCGACGTACCGGAAGAGCCGCTCGGCGTAGGACTTGCTGGCCGCCAGCGCGACGGGCAGGTGCGGCAGCCCGGCCCCGACCACGACCAGCGGGGCCCCCTGCTGGCTGATCTCGTGGCAGGCCCCGCACAGGGCGGCGAGCTCGGCGGTGGAGATGTCCTGCATCTCGTCGACGAAGATCCCGACACCGACACCGAGGTCCCGGGCCAGGTCGGCGACGTCGGTGAACAGCTCGATCATGTCGAGCTCGAGGTCGCCGGAGTCGGCACGTCCCCGCACCGCGGGTACGTCGACCGGCGGCGACCAGCGGATGCCCTTCCGGTCCTCGAGCGGGGTGCGGAGGGCGAACGACTTGAGCACGCCGGCCACCGCGTCGACGCGGTCGGGGTCGCGGTGCCGGTGCGCCATGTCGCGGACCGCGGCGTGCACCGCCTGCGCCAGCGGCAGCCGGAACGACTGCTCGGGGCGCGCCTCGATCTTGCCGGTGCCCCAGGCGCGCTTGACCGCCTGGCCGCGGAGGGCGTTGAGCAGCACGGTCTTGCCCACGCCGCGCAGCCCGGAGAGCACCATGGAGCGCTCGGGGCGGCCGGCGCCGACCCGCTCCAGGGTCACCTCGAACTGCCGCAGCTCCCGGTCCCGGCCGGCCAGCTCGGGCGGGCGCTGGCCGGCGCCGGGGGCGTAGGGGTTGCGCACGGGATCCATGCCAGGAATCTATCGACCCGTCTAGGAGATTCAGTAGATTTCGCTAGCGAGTCGTAGCGAGGCATGAAATATCGCGCCAGACGGTGACAGTTCGGTACGCGGCGGCCCAGAATGGCGGCCATGCTGCGACCGTCGCCCCTGCCGGCCACCGGAGAGGTGTTCCTGGACGCGCGCGGCGACGGGCGCGGGCTGCGGGTCTCCTGGCACCCCGACGCCGACGTCGTGGTGCTGTCGCTGTGGCGCGGCGGCACCTGCGCGGGGTCGTTCCGGCTGCCCATCGACGAGGTCCCCGACCTGATCGCGGTGCTGCGCCAGGGCCTGGACGCGGCGTACGACCACCACCGGGTCGGGCTGCTCGACTCGGCCTTCGGCCCGGACCCCGCGACCGTCGTGGACCTCGACCGCGACGGCACCCTGGCCGGCTGACCCGCTCGTAGACTGAGGCCGTGCCCGAGCTCCCCGAGGTCGAGGGTCTCGCCCTCGACCTGACCGGTCGGCTGGAGGGGCGCGCCATCGCCCGTGTCGACCTGGCGGCGTTCAGCGCTCTGAAGACGTTCGACCCGCCGCTGACGGCGCTCAACGGGCTGATGGTCGACGGCGTCACCCGGCACGGGAAGTTCCTCGACATCGGCGCCTCCGGGCTGCACCTGGTGGTGCACCTGTCCCGGGCCGGCTGGATCCGCTGGCGCGACGAGGTGCCGAGGCTGCCGCCCCGGCCGAGCAGCAAGTCGCCGCTGGCCGCGCGGGTGGTGCTCGACGACGACTCCGGGCTCGACATCACCGAGGCCGGCACCCAGAAGCGGCTCGCCGTCTACGTCGTGCGCGACCCGCAGGAGGTGCCCGGCATCGCCCGGCTCGGACCCGACCCGCTCGCCGAGGACTTCACCCGCGAGGCGCTGCGGCAGATCCTCCAGCGCGCCGGCCGGGCCCAGGTCAAGGGGGTGCTGCGTGACCAGGGCACGATCGCCGGCATCGGCAACGCCTACTCCGACGAGCTGCTGCACGCCGCGCGGCTGTCGCCGTTCGCCCCCGCATCGGGGATCGAGGGGGACCGGCTGGAGGCGCTCTACGACGCGATCCGCACCGTGCTGGGCGACGCGGTGGACCGCTCGCGGGGCCTCGCCGCCGCCGACCTGAAGGGTGAGAAGAAGAGCCACCTGGCCGTGCACGGCCGCGCCGGCCTCCCGTGCCCGGTGTGCGGCGACGTCGTGCGGGAGGTGTCCTTCGCCGACTCGTCCCTGCAGTACTGCGCCACCTGCCAGACCGGCGGCAAGCCGCTGGCCGACCGCCGGATGTCCCGGCTGCTGAAGTAGGTTGGGCCACGTGCAGGCCGTTCCCACCGTGTCCGTCTCCGGGGTACCCGACCCGGTGCCGGAGGGGCTGACCGTGCTCGACGTCCGCGAGGACGTCGAGTGGCGCCACGGCCACATCGACGGGGCCCTGCACGTCCCGCTCGGCCAGCTCACCGGTCGCCTCGACGAGGTCCCCGGCGGGCAGGTGCTCGTGGTGTGCAAGGTGGGCGGCCGGTCCGCGCGGGCCGTGGCCTACCTCGCCTCGCTCGGCCGCGACGCGGTGAACCTCGACGGCGGGATGATCGACTGGGCCGCCGCCGGCCGGCCGATGGTCAGCGACACCGGGCGACCGCCGCAGGTGGTCTGACCCCCGGGTGGTCGAGCCCGTCCCCGGGGGTCGAGCCGTCCCCGGGTGGTCGAGCCTGTCGAGACCACCGCCCCGCCCGCGGGTCAGGTGAACGCGGGGGGCAGCGGCACGTCGAGCGCCCGCTCCAGCCGAGCCAGGTACTCCGGGCGCCGGACCTCCACCACCCCGAGGGACTCCAGGTGCGGGGTCTGCCACTGCACGTCGAGCAGCCGCCGGTCCGCGTGCTCGTCGCGGAGCAGGTCGACCAGGCCGACCAGCGCGACCTTCGAGGCGTCGCGGACCCGGTGGAACATCGACTCCCCGGCGAAGAGCCCCCCGATCGCGACGCCGTACAGCCCGCCCACGAGCTCGCCGTCCCGCCACGTCTCGACCGAGTGCGCCCACCCCAGCTCGTGCAGCCGGGTGTAGGCCCGCTCGATGGTGCAGTCGATCCAGCCGCTGTCGCGGGCGGGGTCGGCGCACGCGGCGATCACCTCGTCGAACGCCGTGTCGACGCGGACCTCCATCCGGGCCGCGGACTGGCGCAGCGAGCGCGAGACCCTCAGCCCCTCGAGCGGCAGCACCCCCCGGCGTACGGGCGACCACCAGAGCATCTGGTCGGTCGACGAGTCCGGCATCGGGAAGAGTCCCGAACGGTAGGCGGCCAGCAGCGTGCCCGGCTCGAGGTCGGCGCCCAGCGCCACCAGGTCGTCCGCGTCCTCGGGTCGCGGCTGCTGCGCGCGGAGGTCGGGGAACATCCACGGCGACAGCGGCGGCTCGACCGGTCCCCGCATCGGGGAGGGACCGGTCCTCTCGACGGGCACCTCCTCATTGTGCCCGCGGCCGCCGGGCGCCCGCGAGAGCCGCGGCGAGGGGTCGGGGGGAGCGCCGATCCCGCTTGCCGGCAGCCCCTAGTGTGGTGGCAACGACCCGCAGGAGGGAGAGGCATGGGGATCGGCAAGGAGCTCGGTCGCCGGCTCGGACCGCAGGCCCACAAGCTCGCGCCGGACCTGACCACGAACTTCATCCACGAGGCGCTGCAACGGGCCATCCGCGGCATCGGCCCGCTGCCGGCCGCCGCAGTGGGCGCGGACCGCAAGCTGAGGGAGTGCCGCGGCGACGCCGAGAAGGCGGTCGACGAGGTGATCGAGCAGCACGTGCGGCTCGCGGGCGCACAGGGCTTCGCCACCAACCTCGGCGGCCTCACGCTGGCCGCGGTCTCGGTGCCCGCGAACATCGCCGGGCTGGCCCTGATCCAGTGCCGGATGGTCGCCGGGATCGCGCACCTGCGGGGCTACGACATCGAGGACCGGCGGGTCCGCAACGCGATCCTCGCCTGCATCCTCGGCGAGGACGACGTGCAGCGGCTGATCAAGAAGAAGATGATCCCCGCGCCGCCGATGGCCATCGCCACCGCCCCGGCGTACGACCCGCACCTCGACCACCTGATGGCGGCCGAGGTGACCTCCGAGCTGCTCACCCGGGTCGCTGGCAAGCGCGCGGTGACGATGGTGGGACGTCGGGTCCCCGTGATGGGCGGCTTCGTCGGTGCCGGGGTCGACGGCTACGCGACCTGGCAGATCGGCCGGTACGCCGACCGCGAGCTGCTGCCCCGCAACCGGGGCTGAGGCGCGACCCCGCGCGACGCTCGCTGCCCACGGAGATCTGCCGCTTCCCCCGGGGAGTTCCACGTGGGAACCGGCCAATTCACTGGGTACCCAGTGAATTGGCCGCCCCGCTAGGCCGCCCGACGACCCCGGAGCCGCCGGTAGAACGCCAGCCCCCGCGCGGCCACGACGCTAGAGTCCGCGGAGCGGACCAGCCGTCGCTTGACCCGGAACCAGAGCCCGCGGGCGCGGTCCAGCTCGCGATGGGCCGCGTGCAGGTCCTCGCGCAGGTCGTGCTCGACGGCCTGCAGCCGGGCGACCTCCTGCAGCAGCGCGACGATGGCGTGCAGCGACGCGTCGGCCACCAGCTCCTCGTCGGGGGCGTCGGGGTCGGCGAAGTCGGGGTCCGCGGTGGCCGGACCGGGTCGCAGGTCGTCGAGGGTGCCGACGACGTCGTACCCGCGCGCCGCGAGCACCTCGACCCAGGTCTCGGAGAGGCGTTCGGCCCAGCCGCGCACGTCGGGCGGCAGCATCAGCCGCGGGGAGTCCGCGCGTGAGCTGAGGTTGCGGTGCGCGAGCAGCTCGCGGACGAACTGGCGGTAGTCCTCGTTGGCCAGCACCCCGTTGTTGACGCGCTCGTTGATCCGCCGGATCAGGGCGGTCTCGGGGACGCCGAGGGAGGGGTTGTGCCGGCCCGACGACGACGGGTGGGCGGCGGGGTCGAGGCCGAACACCGAGGCGAACCGCTCCCACAGCAGGCCGCGGGGCGCCTCCGGCGGTGGCACGGTCACCACGTGCACCCGCTCCGGCGGCAGCCCGGCGCCCCAGCGGTCGAGGATGTCGGGCACCTCCTGCACACCCCAGAACCACGAGGCGAGGGTGCCGCGCCGGGCCGGGTCGGCGATCTTGTCGAGGTAGTCGCGGTAGCCGACCACCCGGCGGTGCTTGACGTTCTCCTGCCACTCGGCGGGGATCTGCCGCACCAGGTCGCGGGCCGAGAGCAGCACGTGCACCTCGGCGTCGTCACCGAACGAGTCGAGCGCCCGGCGCACCTGCGCCGGGGACGCGGTGGCGAGGATCTCGTGGGAGAGGATCACGGTGCCCTCCCAGGCGCGGACCTGCTCCGCGAGCCGGTCCCAGGCGCCGACGGCCTGCTTCTCGAGCCCGCCCCACTGCAGCTCCATCAGGTCGAGCGCGGCCAGGAAGTGCGCGTCGAACCGGTCGGCGGGATAGAGGGTGCCGCCGGCGGCCAGCGCCTCGCGGTTGCTGAACAGCCGGTCCTGGACGTACGACGTGCCGGTCTTCGGCACGCCCACGTGCACGATCACCTTGCGGCGCGTCACCGGCTCATCCTCCCGCCCCCGTCGTCTCGAGCTCCGCCGTCCGCAGACAGGTGGCGAGCACCAGGGTCAGCACGTCCGGACGCCGCGGGGCGGCCGCCCCGGCGTGGCGGGGTGCGATCCGGGCCAGATCGCCGTGCACAGGGTAGCCGCCGGCGGTCAGCTCCCGGGCCACCCGCTCCGCGCGCTGCTCCGCCCACGCGCGGTACCGGTGCGGCAGCGCCAGCCGCGACGCGCCGGCCTCCGGCAGCAGGCTCAGCGCGCGGCGCACCAGCCCGGCGCGGACCTCCGCACCGGCACGCACGTTGAGCACCCCGTTGAGCCGCCGGACCAGGTCGCTGGCCGCCGGGTCCAGCGGGGCCGGGTCGGTCCCGGGACGGGCGGGCACGGAACGGCGGGGTGCGAGCACCTGCGCGGCGGTCGCCACCGCACCGGCCGGCCCGTCGGCGGCGACCACGTGCACGCGGTGCGCGCCGACCTTGCCCCGCCAGTACGACGCGATCGCGGGCAGGTCGGCCGAGGGCGGCAGCGCGTCCCGCCGCGCCCACCGGCCCGCGAACGTCTCCCAGCGCACCGGGGCGCCGTGCTGGACCCGGGTGCTCCACACCTGCGCCAGGTGCTCGTCGAGGGGTACGGCGAGCAGCAGCACCTCGGGGGACCAGCCGCCCTCGACCCGCCCGGCCGAAGCCAGCGACGCCCGCACGCCGGACGTCGTCACCGGGGCGCCGGCCAGGTGGAACGCGTGCCGGGCCAGCACCCGGCGCCGCCTCGCCCGGACCGGAGGCAGCGGGCCGACAATGGCCAGCCGGTCGGCGAGCAGCCCGACACCGAGCCGGACGAGCTCCTCCACGGGGACGCTGCCCGGGTCGGTGGGCGGTGCACCCACGGGAGACGCAGGCGCGCCCGTCAGCGGGAGGGGCAGCTCGGGGAGGCCGCGTCCGGGGCCGGAGCGGCGCAGGGCCCCGTCCGCCAGGGCGGTGAAGGCCTCGCTGGTGAGGCCGCCGGGCGACCCGGCGTACACCGTCGCCAGCCGGCGGACCAGCTCGAGCTGGGCGGCGCCGGGAAGCGGCCCCGGAGGGCCGGACCCGCCGGCAGCAGCGGGCGGGTCCCGGACCCAGTCGGACCACGGGGTGGTGCCGCCGGCTCGCAGGTGCTCGACCCACGACCGGGCGACGGCGCGGGACGACGCGGCGGCCGTCACTGGCCGCGCAGCCGCCGGGCGGCGCGCCCGATCCTGGCGCCGATCTGGTCGTGCGGGTCGGGCCGGTTGGCCGCCTCCATCGTCACCGCGACCAGCGCGTCGAGGGCGGCGTCGATCATGTCGCCCCGGCGCGGCCGGTCGGGGTTGACCCACTCGACGTCCTCCGGAGGGCGCACCGGCCGCAGCTCCTGGACGTCGCCGACGACGTGGACACCGGCGCCCTGGATCCACTCGATCCACTCCTCGGCGACCTCCTCGGCCCACGGGTAGGCGACCGGCGGCAGCGTCGCGCGGGTCATGTCCTTGCGGTGGGCGAGCGTCTCGTGCACCATCAGCTGCCGCACCAGGCGGCGGTAGTCCTCGCCCGGCAGGCCCGCCTTCTTCAGGCGACGGTTGAGCTTGCGCAGCAGGGCCGTCTCGGCGATGCCGATGGAGACGTTCTCGCGGTCGGACTCCTCGGGGGCCCAGGCGGGGTCGATGCCGAAGGCCTGGCAGTAGCGCTCCCACAGCAGGTCGCGGGGGGCGCCGGCCTGGGGGACGGTGACCACGTGGACCCGGTCGGGGGAGAGCCCCTCGCCCCAGCGGGTGAGCACGTCGGGCAGCCCCTGCGCCTTCCAGAACCACAGGCTGGGCTTGGTGCGCCGGGCGGACTGCACCTGGGTGAGGAACCGTGCGAAGGAGCGGCGCCGCCGGTGCTTGACGCCCTCCTGCCACTCGGCGGGGATCTGCCGGGCCAGGTCGCGGGCGGAGTACACCAGGTGCACCTCGTCGTCCTCGAAGTCGGCCATCGCCTTGCGCACCTGGGCGGGGCGGGCGCCGGAGAGGATCTCGTGGCTGATCAGCACGGTGCCCTGGTGACGGCGGACCCGGTCGACGAGCCGGTCCCACTCGCCGCGGGCGTCCTCGCGCTGCCCGCCCCAGGACAGGTCGACGAGGTCGAGGGCGGCCTTGAAGTGGCTGGCCGCCAGGCCGAGCGGGTAGTGCACGTCGTGGCGGGCCAGCTCGGCGCGGTTGGCGTAGAGCCGGTCCTGGAGGTACGTCGTGCCCGTCTTCGGCGCCCCGACATGGAGGTACACGCGACGAGTCATGCGGGCGATTCTGCCCGAACCCCGAAACGACCGCGCAGGGGAGCCGGTTTGCGCGCGGCGCGCGCCGCGGCGTCAGCCGGCCAGCGCCTGCACCACCCGGGAGGGACTGGGCCGGCCGAGCTGCTCGGCCATCCAGACGCTGGTGGCGACCAGGCTCTCGAGGTCGACCCCCGTCTCGATGCCCAGGCCGTGCAGCATCCACACCAGGTCCTCGGTGGCCAGGTTGCCGGTGGCGCTCTCCGCGTAGGGGCAGCCGCCGAGCCCGCCGGCGGACGCGTCGAACGTGGTCACCCCGTGCCGCAGCGCCGCGGTCGCGTTGGACAGCGCCTGCCCGTAGGTGTCGTGGAAGTGCATCGCGAGCACGTCGTCGGGCAGGCCGGCGGCGTTGAACGCGTCGAGCAGCGCGGTCACGTGCCCCGGCGTACCGACCCCGATGGTGTCGCCCAGCGAGAGCTGGGAGGCCCCGAGCTCGAAGAGCCGCTGGCCGACGGTGACGACCTGCTCGACGGGCACCTCGCCCTCCCACGGGTCGCCGAAGCACATCGAGACGTAGGCACGGACGTCGAGCCCGGCGTCGCGGGCGCGGGTGACCGTCGGCTCGAACATCGCGAACTGCTCGTCCAGGGCGCGGTTGAGGTTGCGCCGGGCGAAGGTCTCGGTGGCGCTGCCGAAGATCGCGATGTGCCGCGAGCCGTTCTCCAGCGCCCGGTCGAGGCCGCGCTCGTTGGGCACCAGCACCGGCAGGTTGCGCGGGTCGACACCGTCGACGTCCCGCAGGAGGGCGAGCAGCTCCGCCGCGTCGGCGAGCTGCGGCACCCACTTCGGGTGCACGAAGCTGGTCGCCTCCACGACCGGCAGGCCGGCCTCGAGCGAGCCGCTGCACGAACGCGGCCTTGGTCTGCACCGGCACGACCGCCGGCTCGTTCTGCAGCCCGTCGCGGGGACCGACCTCGTAGATGGTGACCCGCTCGGGCAGGGACGGGTCGCGGACCAGCTGCGGCCTACGCATCGGAGCCTCCGCCCGCCGAGTTGTCAGAGCGTGGGGGCGCCGGGGCGCTCTCACCCTCTGACAAGTCGGCGGTGACGACGAAGAGGGTGGCGCCCAGGGCGACCTGGTCGCCGGTCGCGGCACCGACCTCCGTGACCGTGCCGGCCACCGGCGCCTTGAGCGAGAGCTCCATCTTCATCGCCTCCATGACACCGAGCACGTCGCCCTCGTCGACCTTCGCGCCGACCTCGGTCGACACCGCGAGCACCGTGCCGGGCATCGGGGCGGCGACCGTGCCGTCGGAGGCCGCCGAGGCGGTGCCCGGGCCGAACGCGTCGGGACGGGGGAAGGTGAAGGTGTGCCCGAGGTGCGCGACGTCGACGGCGTGCGCGCCGATCCGCACAGCCGCCTCGTGCACGCGGTCGTCGAGCTCGACCCGCAGCACGCCCGCGTCGGACGCGATCGGGGTGCACCCGCCAGGTGCGGCCCGCGTCCGCAGGCGCCGAGGCCGGGCCGCTGGTGACCTCGTCGGTGCCGACGGTGAACAGCACCGTCTCCGCGTCGACCACCAGCTCCACCGGGGTCGGGGCCGCGGGACCCGCCAGCCGCCACCCGTCGGCGGTGCCGAACGGCCCCTCGTCCTGCACCTGGTCGTGGGCCAGCGCCCACGCGCCGAGCACCGCGGCGACGTCGGACCCGGTCGGCCGGATCGCGTCGGGGTGCGTGTCCAGCCAGGCCGTGTGCACCTCGTTGTCGCGGAACGCGTCGGAGGCCGCGAGGGCGCGCAGGAAGCCGAGGTTGGTGGTCAGGCCGAGGATCGCGGTGTCGTCGAGCGCCGTGACCAGGGCGCGCCGCGCGGCCTCGCGGGTCGCGCCGTGCACGATCACCTTGCCCAGCATCGGGTCGTACGACGTGCCGACCACCTGCCCGGACTCCAGCGCGGCGTCGACGCGGGCGCGCGGCGACCAGCGCACCACCTCGGCGACGCCGGCCTGCGGGAGGAAGCCGTTGAACGCGTCCTCGGCGTAGACCCGGGCCTCGAAGGCGTGCCCGGTGCAGGTGACCTCGTCCTGCGTGAACGGCAGCGGCTCGCCCTCCGCCACCGCCAGCTGGAGCCGGACGAGGTCGAGGCCGGTCACCATCTCGGTGACGGGGTGCTCGACCTGCAGGCGGGTGTTCATCTCGAGGAAGAAGACGTCGTCGCCGTCGACCAGGAACTCCACGGTGCCGGCGTTGACGTAGCCCACCTGCCGGGCCAGGGCGACCGCCGACTCGTGCAGCGACCTTGCGCGCCTCGTCGCTGAGGTCGGGGGCGGGCGCCTCCTCGATCACCTTCTGGTGCCGCCGCTGGGCGGAGCAGTCGCGCTCGAACAGGTGCACCACGTTGCCGTGCGCGTCGGCGAGGACCTGCACCTCGACGTGCCGGCCGCGCTCGACGTACCGCTCCACGAGCAGCGTGTCGTCACCGAAGGCGCTGCGCGCCTCGCGGCGCGCGGCGGCGAGCGCGTCGGCCAGTCCGTCGGGGTCGCGCACGATCCGCATCCCCTTGCCGCCGCCGCCGGCGGCGGCCTTGACCAGCAGGGGGTACGCCGATCGCGGACGCGTCGACGTCGTCGCCGCGCAGCTCCGCCGACGGTACGACGGGCACGCCGGCCGCGACCGCGATCTCGCGGGCGAGGTCCTTGCGGCCCATCCGGTCCATCACGTCGGCGGACGGGCCCACGAACACGAGGCCGGCGTCGGTCACCGCGCGGGCGAAGGCGGACCGCTCCGAGAGGAACCCGTAGCCGGGGTGCACCGCGTCGGCACCGGTGCGCCGCGCGGCCTCGAGGATCGCGTCGATGTCGAGGTAGGACTGGGCCGCCGGGGTCGGGCCGATCCGGACCGCCGTGTCCGCGGCGCGCACGTGCTGCGCCTCGCGGTCGGCGTCGGAGTAGACCGCGACGGTGCGCAGCCCGGCCTCGTGAGCCGCCCTGATCACGCGCAGCGCGATCTCGCCGCGGTTGGCGACCAGCAGCGTGGACAGCGGGTCGGTGGGGTCGAGACCTCACGGGGGGTCGAGCCTGTCGAGACCATTCTCATCACATCCGGAAGACGCCGTAGGACGGCTCGGGGATCGGGGCGTGGGCGGCGGCGGCCAGTCCCATGCCGAGGACGCGGCGGGTGTCGACGGGGTCGATGACGCCGTCGTCCCACAGCCGGGCGGTGGAGTAGTAGGGCGAGCCCTGGTGCTCGTACTGCTCGCGGATCGGGGCCTTGAAGGCCTCCTCGTCCTCGGCCGACCACTCCTCGCCGCGGGCCTCGAGGCCGTCGCGGCGGACGGTGGCGAGCACGGAGGCTGCCTGCTCGCCGCCCATCACCGAGATCCGGGCGTTGGGCCACATCCAGAGGAAGCGCGGGTCGTAGGCCCGTCCGCACATGCCGTAGTTGCCGGCCCCGAAGGAGCCCCCGATCACGACGGTGAACTTGGGGACCACCGAGCAGGCGACCGCGGTGACGAGCTTGGCGCCGTCGCGGGCGATGCCGCCGTTCTCGTACTCGCGACCGACCATGAAGCCGGTGATGTTCTGCAGGAACACCAGCGGGATGCCGCGCTGGTTGCACAGCTCGATGAAGTGGGCGCCCTTCAGCGCCGACTCGCTGAACAGGATGCCGTTGTTGGCGACGATGCCGACCTCGTAGCCCCACACGCGGGCGAACCCGCAGACCAGCGTCTCGCCGTAGAGCTGCTTGAACTCGTGGAACCGGCTGCCGTCGACCACGCGCCGGATCACCTCGCGCACGTCGTAGGGGGTGCGGGAGTCGGTCGGCACGACGTCGTACAGGCCGGCGGGGTCCTCCGCGGGCTCCTCGACCGGCGTGCGCCTCGAGCCGGTGGCCGGTGGTGCCGGCGCCGACCCGCTCGAAGGTGCCGACGATGCTGCGCACGATGGCCAGCGCGTGCGCGTCGTCGTCGGCGAGGTGGTCGACCACGCCGGACCGGCGCGCGTGCACGTCGCCGCCGCCGAGCTCCTCGGCGGTGACCACCTCACCCGTCGCGGCCTTCACCAGCGGCGGACCGCCGAGGAAGATGGTGCCCTGCTCCTTGACGATGACGGTCTCGTCGGACATCGCCGGCACGTAGGCGCCGCCGGCGGTGCAGGAGCCCATCACCGCGGCGACCTGCGGGATGCCCTGCGCGGAGAGGTTGGCCTGGTTGAAGAAGATCCGGCCGAAGTGCTCCTTGTCGGGGAACACCTCGTCCTGCATCGGCAGGAACGCACCGCCGCTGTCCACCAGGTACACGCAGGGCAGCCGGTTGGCGCGGGCCACCTCCTGGGCGCGCAGGTGCTTCTTCACCGTGACCGGGTAGTAGGTGCCGCCCTTGACGGTGGCGTCGTTGGCGACGACCACGCACTCGCGCCCGCTGACCCGGCCGATGCCGGTGACGATGCCGGCCGAGGGGACCGTGTCGGGACCGTCGGGTGCGCCGTACATCCCGGTCGCGGCCAGCGGGCTCAGCTCCAGGAACGGGCTGCCGGGGTCCAGCAGCCGGTCGACGCGGTCGCGGGCCAGCAGCTTGCCGCGGTCGAGGTGCTTGCGGCGCGCCGACTCCGACCCGCCCTGCCGGGCGCGGGCCAGCCGCTCGCGCAGGTCGTCGACGAGCAGCCTTCATGTCCTCAGCCATCGGGGGAACCTCCTCGGTCGGTCGGGTCTGCACCGGTCGTGTGAGCGCGGCCCTCCTAGGTTAGCGAACGTTAACCGGCTCGCTAGTAGCGGCTGCCCGACCCGACGTGAGCAGATCCTGGCCACCGCGGCCGGCCTCTTCGCCGAGCGCGGGTTCCACGGCGTCTCGGTCGCCGAGCTGGGCGCGGCCTGCGGCATCTCCGGTCCGGCCCTCTACAAGCACTTCCCGTCGAAGGACGCGATGCTCGCCGAGATGCTCGTCTCCATCAGCGAGGAGCTGCTCCGGGTCGGTCGCGAGCGCTCCGTCGGCGAGCCGGACCCCCGGCGCGCGCTGGCCGCGCTGGTCGACTGGCACGTCGAGTTCGCCCTGCACCACAAGCCGCTCATCGTCGTCCAGGACCGCGACTGGGCCTCTCTCCCCACGGAGGCCCGCGAGCGGGTGCGTTCGCTCCAGCGTCGGTACGTCGACCTGTGGGCCGACCGCATGCGGGAGGTCCGACCCCGGCCTCGGCGCCGCCGAGGCGCGGGCGCGGGCGCACGCGTGCTTCGGGCTGATCAACTCCACGCCGCACAGCGCGCGCCTGCCGGAGCCCGAGATGCGCGCGATGCTGACGAGCATGGCGGAGCGTGCGCTCGGGTTGCGCCCACTTGTCAGAGCGGGGAAGCGCCCCGGCGCCGCGACGCTCTGACAACTCGGCGGTCAGAGCCGGCCGCGGGCCATCCCGATCAGCCGGTCGAGGATCCGCTCGCCGTCGGCGCGCAGGCCGTTGTGCTCGTACTCGTTGGTGACCCAGGGCCGCATGGTCGGCACCAGCGCGGCGGTCTCCAGCGAGTACGCCGCGTCGACGTACGGGTCATCGGCGTACACCGCGGCCGCGCACGGCACGTCGCACGACGCCAGCGCGTCCTCGTCGTACAGCCGCGGCCACTCGCGCTCGGCCAGCAGGTCGGCCGCCGCACGCAGCGGCCGCAGCTCGCTGTCGTCGTCGAACGACCAGGGGAACACGTGCTCCCCGGTGAGCAGCGTCGGGTCCTCGCGGAAGTCCTCGGGCATCACCCGCTGGGCCGACCAGCGGGTGGCCTGCCCGTCGGCGTAGCAGGCCTCGTGGATCGCGGCGTAGAGCGGGTTGCGCCCCTGGAACGGCAGCGCGGCGGCCAGGTCGTGCGCGAAGGCGGGCGAGGCGAGGTCGCGCTCGAGGAGGTAGTGCAGGCGGGCGGCGCCGTCGCTCATCCCCAGCAGGTTGCCGACCTGGCGGAACCAGCGCGCCGTCAGCAGGTCGCCCCCGGGCAGCACGATCTCGCCGGCCTCGCAGCGCTCCAGCACCTCGCGGATGCGTCCGCGGTCGGCGGGGTAGGTGCGGTGGTAGCGCGCGTTCCGCTCGCGCATCGTCGCGAACGTCGTGGCGTAGACCTCGTCCACGGCCCGCCCCACCGGGGGCACGCCGCCGGTGAACAGCACCTCACGCAGGCTGCCGGGCGCGACCGAGAGGTAGTGCAGCGCGCAGAACCCGCCGAACGACTGCCCGAGCAGGCTCCAGGTGTCCACGCCCAGCGCCTCGCGCAGCCGCTCGCAGTCCTGCACGATCGCGTCCGCCCGGAACAGCGCCAGGTGGTCGGCCTGCTGGGCCGGTGTCAGGCCGGGGAGCGCGCCGACCGGTCTGGACCGGCCGGTGCCGCGCTGGTCCACCATCAGCACGCGGAAGTCCCGCAGCGCGCGGTCCAGCCACGGGGGGCTGGTCGGCTGCCGGGTCGGCCGCGGCGCCTCCTGGCCCGGGCCGCCCTGGAGGTAGACGAGGAACGGCCGCTCCCGGCCCTCCGGGTCGGCGACCTCCCGCGCGAACACGGTCAGGGTCTCGTCGTCGGCGGGCGCGAACGGGTCCAGCGGCACCTCGAGCTCGTGCTCGACGAGCACCAGGCCGGGGACGTGCAGGGTCTCGGAGCGCGGCGCAGCCATGCGGGGACCGTAGCGGGCGTGTGACGCAGCCGGGAGCGGGAACCCTTCAGGTCCTCAGCGGGCCTGCCGATATCTCAGAGGGGGAGAGGTGGGCCGTCGCGGCCCGCGCACACGGATCACAGGTCTGGGAGGACTGGCGATGCGCAACATCCTGGGAGGACGGGCCGGCCGCGCGCTGGCGGGGCTGGTGACGGTCGGGGTCGCGGGAGCACTGACGGTGACGGCGGCGCCCACGACGGCGAACGCGTCCGCGCGGGTGCCGATGGACATCCGCGTGGCCAGCTACAACGTGCAGAACGTCAGCCTCGACAAGACCGAGGGCGAGCAGCGCCCGTGGCGCGAGCGGCGCGCCGGCGTGATCGCCAACATCATCGGCGAGAACGTCGACGTCATCGGCGTGCAGGAGGTCAACCCGAGCTCGGCGTACAAGTCCCGGCTGGTGGCCGGCAAGAACCAGTACGTCGACCTGCGCAACGGCCTCAACTCCGCCGGCGGCGCGTTCGCGCTGACCAACAAGTACGCGTTCAACTGCAAGAAGGCCCGCACCCAGTACCGCTGCAAGCGCAAGAACCGCGGCGCCTCGCACAGCGACCGGATCCTCTACAACACCCGCACGCTCGCCCTCGTGGCCCAGGGCAGCCTCAAGTTCAAGGCCCAGCGCTCCACGACCAGCCCGCAGCACATGGGCTGGGCGGTGCTCCGCACCCTCGCGACCGGCTCGGAGTTCCTGTTCACCACCACGCACCTCGAGCCCAAGGTCGAGTCGATCCGCAAGGCGCAGTGGCAGGAGATGATCGCCAAGATCGACGCCCTCAAGGGCACCCGCCCGGTCGTCGCCACCGGCGACCTCAACACCCACCGGTCGTCGTCGCTGGGCAGCCAGATGCTCCCGGCGATGAAGGCCCACGGCTACGGCGACGTGCTCAACCAGGAGCCCTACGTCAACGCGATCAACCACCCGCGCGCGCAGTCGCTGGTGAACGGCTGGATGAACACCGCCAACAAGCTCAGCCGCGACGTCCGGGTCTCGAAGTACTACCGGGAGCAGTGGCGGCCCGGGCACAACATCGACTGGATCTTCGCCAGCAACCATCTGCCGGTGCCGGAGTGGAAGGTCGTGGCCAACTACGACCCGTCGAGCTGGCAGATGGTCGGGGTGATCCCGTCGGACCACAACATGGTCCGGGCCACGCTGACCCTGCCCTGATGGTGCGGGTTTCGTCGCTAGGACAGCGATCTGTCCTACTCTGGGGCGGAGTGTCCGGGAACCGGCCGGGCGCCCGACCCCCGGAGTCCTCGATGCGCACCGTCGTCGCCCTGGCCGTCAGCCTTGCCCTCGCCCTGCCCCTCGGCGCCCTCGGCACCGACCGGGCCACCGCCGCACCGGCGGCCACCCGCGACCACGCCACCGAACAGGCAACTGGGCGGGCCGCCGCTGTGGACCTGCGGGTGGCGACGTTCAACGTCCGCAACGTCAGCCTGGACGGCAGCGGCAACCTGGGCACCTGGGCGGAGCGCCGGGGCACCGTGATCGGGCAGATCCTCGGCCAGGCCGTCGACGTGATCGGCGTGCAGGAGGTCAACCCGAGCAAGAAGTTCGCGCCGCGCCTGGTCGACGGGCACAACCAGTTCCTCGACCTGCGCAACGGGCTCAACAAGGCGGGCGGCGCCTACGCTCTGACCAACCGCTACGCCTACAACTGCAAGAAGCCCTCGACGAGCTGGAAGTGCCGGTCCAAGAACCGGAAGGCCTCGCACAGCGACCGGATCCTCTACAACACGAGGACGCTCAGCCTGGTCCGGCACGGCAAGCTGAAGTACGACGCGCAGGTCCGCAGCCACAGCCCCTCGCACCTGGGATGGGCGGTGCTGCGCTCGCGGACCAACGGCACCGAGTTCCTGTTCACCACAACCCACCTCGAGCCCAAGGTCAAGAAGGTCGCCAAGGCGCAGTGGCGCGAGATGATCCGCAAGATCGGCAAGCTCCGCAAGGACCGGGCGGTCGTCGCCGTCGGCGACTTCAACGCCACCAAGTACTCCCCGGTCGCCGAGAAGATGCTGCCCCGCATGCGCCGCCACGGGTACGACGACGTGCTCGGCCAGCGCTACCGGCAGAACCCGGTGCAGCGGCCGCGCGCCCGGGTCACGGTCAACGGCTGGATCAACTCGCTCAACCGCGGCAGCCGCGACGTGCGCACCTTCGCCTACGAGGAGGACCGGTCCCGCACCGGCAACCACATCGACTGGATCTTCGCCTCCCGGCGCCTGCCCGTGCTCGAGCACGCCGTCGTCGTCGACTACGACCCGGCCACCCTGCAGGTCAACGGCGTCGTGCCCTCCGACCACAACCTGATGCGCGCCACGCTCTCCCTGAGCTGAGGACCGACAGCCTCAGGCGGGGTCGCGCGCGCCGGTGCGTTCGGCGCCGACCCCGGCCAGGACGACCAGCCCGATGCCCAGCACCGGCAGCCAGCCGGGCACCTGCGCGAGCACGACCAGGCCGATGACCAGGGCGAAGGCGGGCTCGAGCGCCATCAGGGTGCCGAACGCGGCGGTCGTCAGGCGGCGCAGCGCGACCATCTCGAGCGTGAACGGCACCAGCGGCAGCAGCACGGCCAGGCCGAGCCCGGCGAGCACGATCTCCCAGGTGAGCGAGCCGACGACGCCGGGGCCGACGAGCACGCTGGCCACCAGCCCGGCGACCGGCATGGACACCGCCATCCCCGCGATCCCTGGGACCTGGTCGCCCACCCGCTGGGTGAGCAGGATGTAGCCCGCCCAGCAGGCCGCGGCGCCGAGGGCGTAGGCCACGCCGACCGGGTCGGTGGCGCCGTGCCACGGCTCGGTCAGCAGCAGCACCCCGGCGGCGGCGAGGCCGGCGTACAGGCGCGCGCGCCCGCGCCCCCGCCACGCCGCGACCCCGAGCGGGCCGAGGAACTCCAGCGCGCTGGCGGTGCCCATCGGCAGCCGCGCGATCGCCTCGGTGAACAGCAGGGTGACCCCCGCCGTCACCACCCCCAGCGATGCCGACGCCAGGAAGGAGGAGCGGGTGAACTGCGCCCGGCGCGGCCGCACCAGCGCCAGCATCAGCAGGCCCGCCCACGAGAGGCGCAGCCAGGCGGTGCCGGCGGCGCCGATGTCGTCGAAGAGAAACACGGACGCAGCCACCCCGAGCTGCACGCAGAACATCGAGCCCAGCACCAGCGCCACGCCGCTGCGGGCGTCGGAGGAGGCGGTCGGCGCGGGCGGGGCTGCGGGGCGGAGCTCGGCGGTGCTGGACATGCCGACCAGTAGGCCACGCCCGAAACGTTCGGGTCCACGTGAATTGGATGGACAAAACGTTCGGGATCCGTGAACAATCGTCGGATGGAGACCCGCCGCCTGGAGCTGCTGCTCGAGCTGTCCCGGCTCGGGTCCATGCGGGAGGTCGCCGACGAGCTGGGGATCACCACCTCGACGGTGTCGCAGCAGATCGCGGCCCTGGCCCGCCAGACCGGCACCGCGCTGGTCGAGCCCGACGGGCGCCGGGTGCGGCTCACGCCGGCCGGGCGGCGGCTCGCCGACCACGCCGTCACGATCCTGGCCGCGGTCGAGGCGGCACGTCTCGACCTCGACCCCGGGTCCGAGCCGGCGGGCACGGTCCGGGTGGCCGGTTTCGCGACCGCGATCAGGGTCTCGCTGCTCCCGGTGCAGGCCGAGCTGGGGAAGACCCACCCGGACGTGCGGCTGCTGATCCACGAGCACGAGCCGTTCGAGAGCTACGCGCTGCTCGCCCGCGACGACGTCGACCTCGCCCTCACCTACGACTACGACCTGGCGCCCGCCGCGTTCGACCGCACCCTGGAGGCGACGCCGCTGTGGTCCGCGCCGTGGGGCCTCGCCGTCCCGGCCGGCGACGCCGGGGTCACCGGCGACGCCCGCCGCGTGTTCGGGGCGTTCGCCGGACGCGACTGGGTGGTGAACTCCCGCAACACCGCCGACGAGGACGTGCTCCGCACCGTCGCCTCGCTGGCCGGCTTCGAGCCGGCGGTCGCGCACCGGGTCGACAGCCTCGACCTGGTCCAGGACCTGGTGCTGGCCGGCCTCGGGGTGGGCCTGCTGCCGGCCGACCAGCCCACCCGGCCCGGGGTGGCGCTGCTGCCGCTGCGCGACCCCGACGTACGCCTGCGCTCCTACGCCGTCACCCGCCGCGGCCGCGCGGACTGGCCGCCGCTGGCCCTGGTGCTGGACCGCCTGGGCGGCGGCGCCGGGCGCCGTCCCTAGGCTGGGCCCCATGAGGCAGCGACGCATCGGCGACCGGACCGTCAGCGCGATCGGTCTGGGCGCGATGCCCATGTCCGTGCGCGATTTCAACGACGAGGAGCTGGGCGTCGCCGCGATCCACCGGGCCCTCGACGAGGGCGTCACGCTGATCGACACCGCCGACGCCTACGCGCCCGACGAGGCGACCTTCGGCCACAACGAGCTGCTGGTCGCCGAGGCGCTGCGCGCGTACGGCGCCGGTGCCGACGAGGTGCTGGTCGCCACCAAGGGCGGGCACACCCGTCGCGGCACCCACTGGCTGCTCGACGGCTCACCGGAGCACCTCCGGGACGCCTGCCTGGCCTCGATGGCCCGCCTGGAGGTCGAGCAGATCGGCCTCTACCAGCACCACCGCCCGGACCCGAAGGTCGACTACGCCGAGACCATGGGTGGGCTCAAGGACCTCCTCGACGAGGGGCTGATCGCCGCCGCCGGGCTCTCCAACGCCAACCCCGCGCAGATCCGGCTCGCCCACGAGATCCTCGGCGACGGCCTGGTCGCGGTGCAGAACCAGTTCTCCCCGAGCTTCCGCAGCTCGGCCCCGGAGATCGACCTCTGCGCCGAGCTGGGCCTGGCCTTCCTGGCCTGGTCGCCGCTGGGCGGGATGGGCCGGGCCGGCGACCTCGGCGAGCACGACGCGTTCGGGCAGGTGGCCGCCAGGCACGGGGTCTCACCGCAGCAGGTGTGCCTGGCCTGGGAGCTCGGCCTCTCCGAGGCCGTCATCCCGATCCCCGGCGCCAGCCGGCCCGAGTCGATCGCCGACTCGGCCGCCGCTGTCCACCTCGAGCTCGACGACGAGGACCTCGCCCTCCTGGCCTGACCGCTCACCACCGGACGGTGGCCGCACCCCCGGCGTCGACGTCGACGGACAGGTCCCGTCCGCCGGCCCTCAGCCCGGTGACCGCGGTCGCCCCGAGCCGCCAGGGCGACGCGGGCGCAGCGGTGACCGTCCCGGCGGGTACGTCGGCGTGCAGCCCGAGCAGCGACGCCACCAGCGCCACCGTCCCGGCCGCCGACCAGGCCTGCGGGCGGCACGCCGCCGGGTAGGGCACCGGCACCGGGTGCACGACGCTCGCGTCGCCGGCGAACAGCTCCGGCGGCCGGCCGCCGAAGGCGTGCGCGGCCGCGAGCATCGCCTCGGCCACCGGCGCCGCCTCCGCACGCCCCTCGGCGGCGAGCCCGGCCAGGCAGATCGCGGTGTCGTGCGGCCAGACCGAACCGACGTGGTAGCCCGTCGGGGAGTACCCCGCCGCGTCGCTGGAGAGGGTGCGGATGCCGAAGCCCGAGAGCAGGTCCGCACCGACCAGCCTCCGCGCGACCAGGTCCACCTCGTCCGGGTCGAGGAGCCCGGTGCCGAGCAGGTGACCGATGTTGCTGGTGACCGACGCGACCGGCTCCTTGGCGCCGTCGAGGGCGACGGCCGGGAACGGCCCGCGGGCGTCCTCGACCCAGAAGTGCTCCCGGAACCGCTCCCGCAGCCGCTCGGCCCATGCGCGCCACCGGTCGGTGCCGGGCCGGCCGAACGCCTCGAGCAGGTCGGCACCGCGGGTCGCGGCGGCGTAGGCGTAGCCCTGCACCTCGCACAGCGCCACCGGCGCGCTCGCCCACGACCCGTCGGCGCGGCGCACCGCGTCGCCCGAGTCCTTCCACCCCTGGTTGGCCAGCCCCGCGCCGGTCTCGTCGACGTACTCCAGGAAGTGGTCACCGTCGGCGTCGCCGTGCTCGACCTGCCAGGCCAGCGCGGCCTCCAGGGCGGGCAGCAGCGGCTCGACCTCGTCGGCGGGAAGTCCCCATCGCCACGCGTCGTGCAGGGTCGTCGCCCAGAGCGGGGTGGCGTCGATGGTGCCGTAGTAGACCGGTGGGAGCCGGAACGCGCGGCCCTCGTCGTGCACGTCGATGGCCCGCGCCCGCACCTCGTGCAGGATCTTGCCCGACTGCTCGGCGGTGTCCCGGTCGGTCCTCGTGCCCTGCCGGGCCGCCAGCACCCGCAGCGTCGACCCGGCGAGGTCCGTGGTCACCGGCAGCAGCATCCGCGCCGCCCAGAGGCTGTCGCGACCGAAGAGCGTGAGGAACCAGGGCGCTCCCGCGCCGAGGAACTCCTCCTCGGGGGCGTCGGTCATCGCGAGCCGGAGCAGCCGCAGGTCGGCGAGCGCCTGGTCGAGGACCGGGCCGAGCCGCCGGTCGGCGCTGGTGACCGAGGGCGCGGACCAGCCCGCGGTGCGCGCCGGGGCGGTCACCACCCCGTCGGCGTCGGACGTGCTGATCACGAGCTCCCGGGTGACCGAGCCCCCGGGGGGCACCTCGAGGGACCACGACGTGGTGAGCACGTCGCCCTCCCGGTGGTACGCCGCACCCGCGGCGGTCGCCTCGCCGGTGAACCCACCGTCGGTCCAGCGGGCGATCGACCCGTCGACGGTCACCGGTGCCGCGGTGCGTGTGGGGACCCCCGCCTTGACCTGGTCCATCGAGGCCAGGTCGCCGGACAGCCGGAAGGCCAGCGTGCAGGCGGTGGCGGACCGGGCGGTGGACGTGAGGGTGACCCGCTCGGTCACCGTCCCGGGCCGGGCGGTGCGGGTCCGCGTCACGCGCACGGTGGGGTCGGGGCCCGGGTCGCCGAGGCCCCGCGGGACCGAGACGAACACGTGCCCGTCGCCCCCGGCGGCCGGGTGCTGGGCGACGGGGGTCGGCTCCTCGCCGTCGACGGTCAGCAGGAGCCGGTCGAGCAGCCGGCGGTCGCCGTGCAGCAGGCCCTGGGCCCCGCCCGGACGCACCTGTCCGTCGGCCGCCGACCACACCTGCGTCGGGGCGGCGAGGACCAGCGTCAGGTCGTGCAACCAGGGCTGCTGCGCGGTAGCCAAGCGGACCACTCTTCCCAGATCGGGTGCGGAACGGTACATTTTTGAGCGCTCAAACTTTGAGCGCTCAAAACCCTAGGGCAGAACGGCAGCACCCGACAACCGGCCCCGCGGCCGGGAGAGGAGGCGCAGTGGCGGTCGACCCGCAGGCCACCCTGGACACCGTCGCGGCCCGCGCCGGCGTCTCCCGGCAGACCGTCTCCAACGCGCTGCGTCACCCCGACCGGCTGCGCGCCAGCACCCGCGACCGGGTCCTCGCCGCGGTGCGCGAGTCCGGCTACCGCCCCTCGCTGCCGGCCCGCCAGCTCGCCACCCGGCGCGCGCACGCCATCGCCGTCCGCGCCGACCGGCAGCAGGACGGGATCTCGGGCCTGGTCCTCGACACGTTCTTCCACGGGCTGGCCGAGGCCGGCCACCGCACCGGGCTGCGGGTGGTGCTCTACCCTGCGCAGCCGACCCAGGAGGAGGAGGTCGCGCTCCTCGACGACCTGCTGCACAGCCGGGGCGCCGACGGGGTGGTGCTGACGGCGACGAGCGCCACCGACGAGCGGCCCACCTACCTCTCGGCCACCGGCCAGTCCTTCTGCGCGTTCGGCCGGCCCTGGGGGCACGAGGTCGCCCCCCACGACTGGGTCGACGTCGACGGAGCCGCCGGCACGGCACTGGCGGTCGCCCACGCCCTGGACCGCGGCTGCCGCCGAATCGCCTTCCTCGGGTGGCCCGACGACGGGGCGACCGGCGCCGACCGGCGCCGCGGCTGGGTCGAGGCCCTCGAGGCCGCCGGGGTGACCGGGGACCGGCTCGAGGACACCGCGCTCAACTTCGCCGACCACGCCGAGGCCGCCGCCGCCCGCCTGCTCGACCGGCCCCCGGCCCTGCGCCCCGACGCGATCGTGTGCGCCAGCGACACCCTCGCCCTGGGTGCGCACCGGGCCGCCCAGGCGCTGCCCGCCGAGGCCCGGCCGCTGCTGGTCGGCTTCGACGCCACGCCGGTCACCCAGGCCCTCGGCCTGCCGAGCGTGGCCCAGCCGATCCGCGAGGCGGCGCACGCCTGCCTCGACCTGCTCGGCCCGCGCCTCGCCGGCGCGGACCCGGTCGCACGGGGCGTGCTGCTCGCACCCGCCCTGGCCCTACCTGCCTGACCACTCAGCTCAAACTCGGATGACAAGGAGTGCACGCATGATCCGTCGCCACCCGCACAGCCGCCCCCGTCGGGCCGGCCTCGCGACCCTGGCCCTGGCCTCGGCCACCGTCCTCGCCGCCTGTGGAGGCGGCGGCTTCGAGGAGGAGGGCTCCGGCGACGCCGGCGGACCCAGCGGCGACGACGGCCCCGCCCGGCTCGAGATGCTGATCGCCTCCAGCGGCGACGCCGAGACCAAGGCCGTCGAGGACGCTGCCGCCGCCTGGGCCGAGGAGAGCGGCAACGAGGTCAAGGTCCAGGTCGCCCAGGACATGGCGCAGCAGCTCTCGCAGGGCTTCGCCGGCGGCAACCCGCCGGACATCTTCTACCTCGACGCCGGGCTTTTCGCCGACTACGCCGTCAACGACAACCTCTACGCCTACGCCGACCAGGTCGACGACCTCGACGACTTCTACCCGGCCCTGCGCGACACGTTCACCCTCGACGGCACCGAGTACTGCGTGCCCAAGGACTTCTCCACCCTCGCGCTGCAGATCAACACGAAGTCGTGGGAGGACGCGGGACTCACCGACGCGGACATCCCGACCACGTGGGACGAGCTCTCCGACGTCGCCGGCCAGCTGACCACCGGCGACCAGGTGGGTCTCGCGCTCGGCCCGGGCCGCGACCGCGTGGGCGCCTTCCTCGTCCAGAACGGCGGGTTCTGGACCGACAGCGAGACCGGTGAGATCACCGCGGACACCCCGGAGAACGCCGAGGCGCTTCGCTACGCCCAGGACCTGCTGAAGAGCGGCGACGCCGCGTTCTCCGCCGACCTCGACTCCGGCTGGGGAGGGGAGGCGTTCGGCACCGAGCGCGCCGCCATGACGATCGAGGGCAACTGGATCAAGGGCGCCATGGAGAACGACTACCCCGACGTCGACTACACCGTCGCCGAGCTCCCCGAGGGCCCGGCCGGCAAGGGGACGCTCCAGTTCACCCAGTGCTGGGGCATCGCCGCCGACTCGGACAACCAGGCGGCCGCCGTCGAGTTCGTCGACTTCCTCACCACGCCCGACCAGCAGCTCGAGTTCGCCGACGCGTTCGGCGTGATGCCCAGTCGGCAGGCCGCGGAGGGCGACTACGTCGACAGCTTCCCCGAGGACTCGGCGTTCATCGCCGGTGGCGAGTACGGCCAGGGTCCGGTCAACCTCCCGGGCATCGGCCCGGCGCTGGCCGACCTCGACTCCCAGCTGGAGAGCCTGAAGACGGCGAACGCCGAGGACGTCCTCGCGTCGTTCCAGAAGAACGCCGAGGCCGCGGTCGAGTGACCTCCGACCCGCGCACCGACACCCGGGACCCGTCGGCGACGCCACCGGCGCCGCCGGCGGGTCCGGGGCGGGGTCGCCGTACGCCGCGACCCCGCCGCCGGATGGGCGACAGCGCCAACGTCTCCGGGTGGCTGTTCGTCGCCCCGACCCTCGTCGTCCTCGGGCTGTTCCTGCTGGTCCCGATCCTGATGGCCCTGTGGGTCTCGGTCTCCGACTGGACCGGCCGCGGCAGCCCCTTCTCGGGAGACACCGGCTTCGTCGGTTTCGACAACTACCGGGTGCTGTTCGCGGAGGACGGCCTCACCCGCCAGGACTTCATGACGTCGCTGCGCAACAACTTCTACTTCGTGCTGCTCGTCGTGCCGGCCCAGACCGTGTTCGCCCTGTTCCTCGCGGTGCTCCTCAACCAGCAGCTGCTCAGGGCGCGCGGCTTCTTCCGCAGCGCGTTCTACTTCCCGTCGGTGACCAGCTCGGTCGCGATCAGCCTGACGTTCCTGTTCCTGTTCACCGGGTCCGGTGCGGTCAACCGGCTGCTCGGCCTGGTCGGCATCGACGGACCCAACTGGTTCAGCGACGCGCGCGGGCTGTTCCACCTGGTCGGCGACCGGCTCGGCCTCTGGGACATGTCCGCGCCGCCGCCAGGCGCTGGCGGGCAGCGGCCCGCTCAGCCTGACCTGGTGGGACTGGCTGTCCGGGCCGAGCGTGGCGCTCTGCGTGATCATCATGCTCGTCGTGTGGACCACGACCGGGACCTTCATGCTGATGTTCCTGGCCGCGCTCCAGGACGTCCCGCAGGACGTCGTCGAGGCGTCGCGGATCGACGGCGCCAACCGGTGGAACTCGTTCCGCGCCGTGACGCTGCCGCACCTGCGGCCGACCCTGCTGCTGGTCATCACCCTGGGCCTGATCGGGACCTGGCAGGTGTTCGACCAGGTGTTCGTGATGACGACGGGCGGGCCGAGCAAGACCACCTCGACGCCGGCGTACCTGCAGTACTTCTACGCCTTCGAGGGCCAGCAGTGGGGCGTCGCGGCCGCGATGGCCTTCGTGCTCTTCCTGATCATCTTCGTACTGACCGGCGTGCAGCGGTTCCTGTTCCGCGACAAGGACGCGATCGCCGAGCGGAGGGCGGCCCGGGCGCGCGACCGCCGGCGCCGGAAGGTGCTGGCCGCGGTGGGTGGTGACGCCCGATGAGCACGCTCTCGCCGGCCACCCGGCGGCCGATCGACAACCGCCGCGCCCTCGCGCTGTTCCTCGGGTACGTCGTGCTGGTCGCCTTCGCGCTGATCTACCTCTACCCGTTCTTCATCCAGCTCGCGCACGTCGTTCAAGACCGACCCCGACGCGGTCCGCAACCCGCTCTCGCTGGCGCCGTCGCCGTTCACCGGCCGGTCGTTCGGGCGGCTCGCCGACTCCGAGTTCCCGCTGTGGTTCCTCAACTCGGTGGTCGTGACCGTCGCCGTCACCGCCGGCCGGGTCTTCCTCGACTCGCTCGCCGGCTACGCGCTCGCCCGGATCCGGTTCCGCGGCCGGGAGGCGGTGTTCACCGCGGTGCTGGCCGTGCTGGCGGTGCCGGGCGTGATCCTGCTGATCCCGAAGTTCCTCGTGCTCAAGCAGCTCACCATCTACGACACGCTACCCGGCGCTGGTCGTCCCGCTGCTCGTGGACGCCGCCGGCGTGTTCATCATGAAGCAGTTCTTCGAGAACATCCCGGTGTCGGTGGAGGAGGCCGCCCGGATCGACGGCGCGAGCACGTTCCGGATCTTCTGGTCGGTGGTGCTGCCGATGGCGCGCCCGGCCGTCCTCACGCTGACCATCCTGTCCTTCCAGGGGTCGTGGAACGAGCTGCCGCACTTCATCGTGGCCTCGCAGGACCCGTCGCTGTACACGCTGACCAAGGGCGTCGCCACGCTCACCAGCGGCCAGCTCGGGCTCGGGCAACCAGTTCCCGCTGACGATGGCGGCCGCCCTGCGTGATGACCATCCCGGTGGCGCTGGTGTTCGTGGTCTTCCAGCGCTACTTCGTCACCGGTGCCAACACGGGCGCCGAGAAGGGCTGACCCACACCACCAATCGGCGTCAGCCGTCGAGCCAGGCAAGGATCCGGTCGGCGGCCTCGTCCGGGGACAGGGCGGTGTTGTCCAGGCGGAGGTGCCGGTGCGCCGCCAGCATCCGTGCACCCGGTCCGTCGACCCCGGGCCGGGTGTTCAGCACGTGCCGCTCCGCCTCGCGCACGTTGCCCTCGGACCAGTCCAGGTCGCGCTTGGAGCGCTTCTCGGCGAGCCGGTGCTCGGTGCGGTTGCGGTCCAGCCGGGTGTCCAGGTCGGCGTACAGCTCGGCGAAGGCGACCTCCGCGCCGCACTCGACGTACGGCGCCAGCAGCTCGGCCATGAACTCCGCTTCGCCGTCCAGCTCGAGCCCCCACACGAAGGTGAGGAGCAGGTCGGTGCCTGACGCGGCCGCCTCCTGCACGACCCGGCGGCGCCACTCGCCCATCAACGTCATGAACGGCGGGGTGCCGTAGTCGAAGACCTCCAGCAGCGGCTCGATCACGGCGTGGTTGTGGAACAGCCGGAAGCTGCTGCGGGCCGCCACCGCGCGGCCCACCGTCATCTTGCCGACGGCGGGCGGACCGAAGATCACCAGCAGGCGCACGGGCGGAGCCTGTCACACCCCGGATGTCAGACTCGGCATTGTGATCACCCTCGACCTCGCCACCCGGCTGCGCGACGTCGGCGTGACCTGGACGCCGGCGTCCGGGGACCGGTTCGCCATCCCCGACCGCGACCTCGACGGCCAGGTGTTCGTGGTGAGCGAGATGACCATCGACACCCAGCAGCTGCCGACCGGGGCGGTCATGAAGTTCAACGGCACCACGGAGTGGGCGCTCGACGCCATCGCGCAGGACGAGGTGGTCTGGCTGCCGCACGAGGCGCAGCTGCGGCAGCTGCTCGGCGCGGCGTTCCGCAAGCTCGAGCCGGCCGGGGACGGGTACGCCGTCGACGCGGTCACCCCCGACGGCCGGACCCTCCGCGAGCTCGACGTGGACCCGGAGCGTGCCTACGCCCGGGTGCTGCTCGCGCTGCTCGGCTGAGGCGGCCGGGCCAATTACCACGGTCCCGTGGTGAACGCCCCCTTCCCACAGGGAGTTCCCCGTGGGAACGGGTGGATTACCACGGTCCCGTGGTAATTGGCCGCCGAGCGTCTCACCAGATCCGGACGCGGTCCTGCGGGTCGAGCCACAGGCCGTCGCCGGGCTGCACGTCGAACGCCTCGTGGAACTCCTCGAGGTTGCGCACGATGTTGGCGCGGAACTCGGAGGGGGAGTGCGGGTCGGTGGTGATCAGCTGCAGCATCTGCTCGCGGCGCCGCTTGGTGCGCCAGATGTGCGCATAGCTGAGGAAGACCCGCTGCGTCCCGGTGTACCCGTCGACGACCGGCGCCTCCCGGCCGTCGAGGCTGATCTCGTAGGCCTTCAGCCCGATCGTGATCCCGCCGAGGTCGCCGATGTTCTCGCCCACCGTCAGCGCGCCGTTGACCTTCTCGCCCGGCAGGTCGCGCGGCTCGTAGCCGTCGTACTGGGCGATCAGCTTGTCGGAGCGCTCCTTGAACGCCGCACGGTCGGCCTCGGTCCACCACTCGTCGAGGTTGCCGACCTCGTCGAACTGGGAGCCCTGGTCGTCGAAGCCGTGCCCGATCTCGTGGCCGATGACCGCGCCGATGCCGCCGTAGTTCTCGGCCGGGTCCGCGTCGGCGTCGAAGAACGGCTTCTGCAGGATGCCGGCCGGGAAGCAGATCTCGTTGGTGCCGGGGTTGTAGTAGGCGTTGACGGTCTGCGGCAGCATGAACCACTCGTCGCGGTCGACCGGCGAGCCGATCTTGCGCAGCTCCCGGTCGGTCTCGAACGCGGCGGCGGCGCGGACGTTGCCGATCAGGTCGTCGGGCCGCACCTCGAGCGCGGAGTAGTCGCGGAACTTCTCGGGGTAGCCGATCTTGGGCCGGAAGGTCTCGAGCTTGCGGTAGGCGCGCTGCTTGGTCTCCTCGGTCATCCAGTCCAGCGCGTCGATCTGCCTGCGGTAGGCCTCGATCAGGTTGGCGACCAGCTCGTCCATCATCTCCTTGGCGCGCGGCGGGAAGTGCCGCGCGACGTACTCCTCGCCGACCGCCTCCCCGATCGCGCCCTCCACGAAGGCGACGCCGCGCTTCCAGCGGGCCCGCAGCTCGGGGGTGCCGTTGAGGGTCCTGCCGTAGAAGTCGAAGCTCTCGTCGACGAACGCCGAGGAGAGGTACGCCGCGGAGGCGCGGATGACGCGGATCGCCGCCCAGGCCTTCCAGTCCTCGAGGTCGACCTCCTGCACGGCCGTCGACAGGTGCTCGAAGTACGACGGCTGCCGCACGCACACCTCGGCAAGTGTGCTCTCGTCGGCGCCGAGGGCGCTCGCCCACGCGTCCCAGTCGAACGCCGGGGCGGACTGCTCGAGCTCGGCGAGGGTCCGCAGGTTGTAGGTCTTCAGCACGTCGCGGGTGGCGGACCGCTCCCAGTGGCCCTCGGCCAGCCGGCGCTCGACGGCCATCACCCGCTCGGCGGCCCCGGCCGGGTCGTCGACGTCGGCGAGCGCGAACATCCGCTGCAGGTGTGCGAGGTACTTCTCCCGCACCTCGGCGAACTTGTCCTCGCGGTAGTAGGACTCGTCGGGAAGGCCCAGGCCGCCCTGCAGGATGTTGACCAGGTAGCGGTCGGAGTCACGGTCGTCGCTGTCGACGTACGCGCCGAAGAAGCCGCCGCCGCCCTGCCGCTCCAGCCGACCGACGAACGCCACCAGCGCCCGCTTGTCGGAGACCGCGGCGAGCTCGTCCAGGTCGGCGCGGATCGGCGCGGACCCCAGCTCCTCCACGCGCTCCTCGTCCATGAAGCTGGCGTAGAGGTCGCCGATCTTCTGGGCGTTGGAGCCGGGCTCGTGGCTGCCCCGCGCCAGCTCCTCGATGATCTGGCGCACGTGCTCCTCGGCGGCGTCGGCGAGGACGGTGAAGGAGCCCCAGGCGGACCGGTCGGCCGGGATCTCGGTCTCGTCCAGCCAGCGGCCGTTCACGTGGCCGAACAGGTCGTCCTGGGGGCGGATGTCGGGGCTCATGCCCGGGCGGGCGTCGTCAAGCATCGTCACCCGCTCACACTAACCACCTGCCCCCACGCGGTCCCGGGCGCCACTGCGATGATCGGCCACATGGACGTGACCGTGATCGAGAATCCGGACGCCCACCGCTACGAGGCCCTCGACGAGGGCGGCCGGGTGGCGGGGTTCGTGGAGTACGTCGACCACCGCGGCACGCGGGTGCTGTTCCACACCGAGGTGCACGACGAGCTGGAGGGGCGCGGCATCGGCAGCGCCCTGGCCCGCGCCGTGCTCGACCAGGCGCTCACCTGCGGCCTCGCGCTGCGCGTGACGTGCCCCTTCCTGACGGCATGGGTCGAGCGGCACCCCGACTACGCGGCGAAGGTCACGCTCGGCTGACCGGTCCGACCGCGCGTCAGCGGTCGAGCACGGCGGCGAAGGCGCGCTCCAGCGGGGTCCGGGGCACGGGGACCTGGCCGAGGAAGTGGGTGCCGGTCGCGTCGACGCGGAACCGGTAGCCGTGGGGGGTTCGCCAGACGTGCACGCCCGGCTCGGGTTGTCGGTGTTGCCAGCCGGGGCCGTGGGTCTTGGCGCGGTGCTCCACGCGGGTGAGCTTGCCGAGGTTCCCGATCCGGGTCTGTGGTTCATCGGGTGGTCGAGCGGTCCCGGGTGGTCGAGCGGTCCCGGGTGGTCGAGCTTGTCGAGACCACGGCACCGTGTGGTCGATGTCCATCCGCCGGCTGGTCGAGGGCGACCACGGGAACGCGCTGGCGGGGGTGCGGAGGTGGAGCTGCTCGCGGAGCCGGGCGGGCACTTCGTAGGCGTCGACCGGCACGTCGCGGTCGAGGTCGATCACCGGCTCGACCGTGACGTGGGCGTGGCGGAGGAACTCGCTGGCCTGGCCGAGGGTGATCGGGCCGACGCCCTCCATCCGGGCCACACCTTCGCCGGCCTGCAGCGACTCCCGGGAGACGTGCACGTAGAGGGTGGCGGGTGGGAGCGGGATGCTGTCGGGTGCGGTGGTCTCGACAGGCTCCACGTCACCGGGCAGCTCGTGCTTGCGGAGCAGCGCGAGGGCGCGGGCGGGGTGGGCGAGGATGCCCAACGACTTCGAGCGACGGACACCGACCGGGCTGCTGTCGCCCTCGAGCTCGAGGATCTGCGCGAGCCGGTCGACCGTGGCGACGAGGTAGATCACCTCACCGGCCGTGGCCTTCGCGACCAGGGTCTTGAGGCCGTGCTCGGTGGACTGTCCGGTCACCACGAACCGGTCGAGCTCGGCGGCCTCCCGGCGGGCCTCGGCTGCGGCCGGGTCTGCGGAGATGATGCGGGCTTCGAGCAGGTCGACGAACCGGCCCCACGGCAACGTCGCCAAGTAGGGCGTCGTCGTCCGGTCCACCTCGCGGGCCTGCGCGAGCGTCAGCCCGGTGGCCCTCGTGCGCTTCGCGACGTGCCGGGCCTGCCACGCACGGACCGTCCCGGCCTCCAGGGATGCCCACAGCAGCGGGAGCCGGTGCCGCAGGTCGAGCGCGTCCGCGATCAACGTCGCCGCGGCACCCATCGAACGGCCGGTCAGGACCGCCAGCTCCGCGGCGCAGAACTCACCGGCCTCCGGAGTGCCGGACCCACCGAACCGACGCGGACGCTCCATCCCCGCGAGGACCGGCCGCGGCTCGAGCGACTCGGCCGGGTGCAGGTCGGCCCAGCGCGCGGCGAGGACGAGCTCCCGGCACTCGGCGGCGAGGAGGGCGGCGTGGTTCGCGACCAGGGCATCGGCCAGCCCCTGCCCGTCGAGGTCCTCCACCGCTGTCGTCATACGAAGAACCTAGTGGTGACCACCGACAGTTCCGTGAGCGTTTTCTCGTTGTGCACAAGGGGAAAGTGCTCTCGACAGGTGGTGGCTCAGAGGACGACGACGGCCTTGCCGAGGGCACGGCGGGAGGCCAGGTCGTCGAGGGCGGCGCCCATCTGGTCGAAGGCGTAGGTGCGGCCGATCGGCGGGGCGACCACGCCGCTCTCCATCATCGGCACCAGCTGGTCCCACTGCTGCCGCATGAAGCCGGGCCGCGCCATGGCGTAGGCGCCCCAGCCGACCCCGCGCACGTCGATGTTGTTGAGCAGCAGCCGGTTGACCCGCACCTCCGGGATGGTGCCGCCGGTGAACCCGACGACCAGGAGCCGTCCGAGCGGTCCCAGCGCGCGCAGCGAGTCGGTCATCAGGTCGGCACCGACGACGTCCACCACCACGTCAACGCCCCGGCCACCCGTCAGCTCCTTCACCGCCGCGAGGAAGCCGTCGACGGGCACCACCTCGTCGGCGCCGGCCGCGCGAGCGACCTCCCCCTTCTCCTCGGTCGAGACCACGGCGACGGTGCGGGCGCCGTACCCCTTGGCGACCTGGATCGTCGCGGTCCCCACGCCACCGGCCGCGCCGTGCACGAGCACCGTCTCGTCCCGGCTCAGCCCGGCGCGGGTCGCGAGCGCGAACTGGGCGGTCAGGTAGTTCATCGGCAGTGCCGCCCCGGCCTCGAACGACACCGCGTCCGGGAGCGGGAAGACGCTGTCCGGGCCGAGCGCGACGACCTCCGCACCACCGCCGTACGGCAGGACGCAGGCGACCCGGTCGCCCGGCGCGAACCCGGAGCCGTCGGGCGCGGAGCGCACCATCCCGGCGAAGTCGACGCCGAGCTGGAAGGGCGGGTCGGGCTTGAGCTGGTAGTCACCCCGCGAGAGCAGCAGGTCGGGGAAGCTGGCACCGACGGCCTTCACCTCCACGACGACGTCCCCCTCGCCGGGTGTGGGCTCGGGGACCTCGACGACCTCGACGCCGTCGGGACCGTCGAGTCGGGTGACGTGGAGTGCGCGCATGCCGCCGACCCTAGCCACGCCCGGGTGGTCGGAGCCGGGTGGTCGAGCCCGGGTGGTCGAGACCACCCCGCCCCCACCCAGTCATCTCGACAAGCTCGATGACCCGAGCCCCCGGGTGGTCGAGCCTGTCGAGACCACCCAGTCATCTCGACAAGCTCGATGACCCGAGACCCGTGCTCGATGACCCGGGGACCCTCAGCCGGGACGGACGATCGACGCCAGCTCGAAGTGCATGGGGTCGGTGTAGTTCCAGTCGCCGCCCCAGGCGAAGCCCCACCGCTTGAAGATGGCGACCACCTCGCGATCCATCTCGCCGACCGTGCCGCGCTGGTTGCCCGGCACGTTGAGGTCGACGGCGATGCCCCACGAGTGCAGCGAGAGCCCCTTGGCGGGGTCGTAGCCGATGAAGCGCGGGAAGTAGCACCCGGCGTACTCGTCCGGGTTGATCTCGTGCGCCAGTCCGGACCGGACCACCTCGGCGAGCGCGGCCCGCAGCTGCACCAGCATCACCTTGTGACAGGTGACCGACCCGAGGATCGGCACCCGCTCGGTGCGGATGTTGGTCTCGACCCAGGCGCGGTCGGGGGTGATCCGGCCGTTCGGGTGTGCCGTGTAGCGGAACGACCCGACGGCGTCGGCCGCGCTGCTGCCGGTGAGCACCGCCGTCTGGTCGACGTCCACGTCGAACTCGAGCGCGAGCACCTGCAGCGAGGCGGAGTCGCCGAGGATGCGCTGCATGCGGCCGGTGAGCACCGACGGGGTGAGCCGACCGGTGGAGACCAGCAGGGCGTTGTCCTCGTCCATCCCGATCTGCTCGCCGCGCGGGCGGGTGACGACCGCGCTGATCCGCTTGGACAGCGGGGCGTACGCGCCGACGTGCACCTCGGGGGCGTCCTCCTGGGTGCCGAGCTTGAGATACCCGCGCCGCTCCTCGAGCTTGCGCCCGACGGCCGGGTCGACGGCGACCTCGCCCCCCGCCAGCCGTCGCCACACGTCGTCGGCGGAGGCGGTCTCCATCGGGGTGAAGTGCCGGTAGGCGTCGAGGTCGACCGCGGCGATGGTGAGCGTGCGGCCGTTGGAGGAGAGCGCGGCCACCGACATCGGCATCGCGGCCCGCACCCCGTCGAGGCGACGGATCCGGCGCTGCACGCGCCGGGGGATCGGGTCGGTGCTCGTGATGAGCACGTCGGCGGTCAGCAGCGGCGGCTCGAACGGCCCCGGGTCGGCGACCGTGAGCTCCGTGGCCGGCTCGCTGCTGGCCGGCGGAGGGTCCGACCGCGGCGCGACGGCCGCGTCCGGCGTGCGCTCCGCGGTCGGGCCGGTGCACGCCGTGCCGAGGCCGAGGAGGAGCAGGCAGCCGCCGATGACGGCGCGTGCGGCCGGTCCTTGCCTCCCCATCACGGGCTCCCTCCGAGTCCGGTCCCCAGTGTTCCCCCTGGCGCAAGCGGGCACACGACTTTCACCCATCCGTGACCGCCGAGGGACCGAACCACCACCATGGACACGACCCGCGGCACGACCGGCCCTGCGCGACGCCTCCTCGCCGGAGGCGTCGCGGGACTGCTGGCCGGCGCCGCGGGCGTCGCGGCGGCCGAGGCGGTCGCCGCGGTCCTGGACGGTGTGACGTCGCCGCTGCTGGCGGTGGCCAACCGGGCGGTGGACGCCGCCCCGCGCCCGCTCAAGGAGTTCGCGATCTCCACGTTCGGCAGCGCCGACAAGGCGGTGCTGATCGGTGGCGTGGTCGGCACCGTGGTGCTGCTCGCGCTCGCGGCCGGCGCCGCCGGGGTACGCCGGCCGCGAGTCGCCGCGGGTGCGTTCGTGGTGCTGACCGTGGTGGCCACCGCGGCAGCGCTCACCGACCGCGCGGCGACCGCGGGTGCGGCGGCGAGGCTGCTGCCCCCGCTCGCGCTGCTCGTCGTCGGGCTGGTCTCCCTCACCGTGCTGCTGCGGACCGTGCGCAGGCCGCGGGAGACGCCGGCCGAGCCGCCTGCGGCCGCGCCCGAAGCGTCCGCACCCGACGAGGTCGCCGGCCCCGGGCTCCGGGCTCGCCCGCGGCCGTCCTCGGGCGGGCCGAGGCTGCTGGTGCAGGACCTGCTGCCGGCGACGGTCCCCGGCGACGAGCTGCCGGCCGCCTTCGACCGGCGGGCGTTCCTGCGGGCGGCCGCCGCGGTCGGCGCCGTCGCTGCCGCCGGGGGTGTCGTGAGCCAGCAGTTCGGCGGCTCCGCGGCCGCCGCGGCCCGGGCCGACCTCACCGTCCCGCGGCCCACCGTCCCGGCGCCGCCGGTGCCGCAGGGCGCCACCCTCGACGTCACGGGGATCACCCCGCACCTCACCTCCAACCGGGACTTCTACCGCGTCGACACCGCCCTCCGGGTGCCCGATGTCTCCCTCGCCGACTGGCGGCTGCGCATCCACGGCATGGTCGACCGCGAGCTCGAGCTCTCCTTCGAGGACCTGCTCTCCCGCCGCCTGGTGGAGGAGCGGATCACGCTCACCTGCGTCTCCAACGAGGTCGGCGGCGAGTACGTCGGGAACGCGACCTGGATCGGGGTGCCGATGCGCGAGCTGCTGCGCGAGGCCGGGGTGCAGGAGGGCGCCGACGCGGTGAAGTCCACCAGCGTCGACGACTTCACGGTGGGGACGCCGCTGCCGGTGCTGCTGGACTCAGAACGCAACGCGCTGGTCGCGGTCGCCATGAACGGTGAGCCGCTGCCGCTCGAGCACGGCTTCCCGGTGCGCATGGTCACCCCGGGCCTCTACGGCTACGTGTCGGCGACCAAGTGGCTGGTCGACCTGGAGGTGACCCGGTTCGCGGACTTCAAGGCCTACTGGACCACCCGCGGCTACTCGGCGGAGGCACCGATCAAGACCTCGTCGCGGGTCGACGTACCCCGCTCGTTCGCGCGGATCCAGGCCGGGCGGACGCCGGTCGCCGGTGTGGCCTGGTCCCAGGACCGCGGCATCGAGCGGGTGGAGGTCCGCGTCGACGGGGGTCCCTGGCGCGAGGCCGAGCTCGCCGACGAGGACAACGTCAACACCTGGCGGCAGTGGGTCTACCGCTGGGACGCCCCCAAGGGGAGCCACAAGATCGAGGTGCGCGCCACCGACCGGTCCGGCTACACCCAGACCTCCGAGCGTGCCCCGATCGCGCCCGACGGGTCGACCGGCTGGCACAGCGTCGACGTCACGGTGGTGTAACGGCCGCGGATTGTTCCCCGCCGCACCCATCCGGCCCGCGACGCAGACCGAACCCCCCACACAGCAAGGGAAATCTTCCCCCCCAACCGAAGGGACGCACCCACGATGCGCACCATCAAGAAGTACGCCGCGACGGTCGCCGTCGTGTCCGCCATCACCCTGACCGCGGCCTGCGGCAGCGACGAGCCCGCCGCCGACGCCACCTCGCAGGACACCGCCTCCGAGACCCCCGCCGAGGAGTCGACGCCGATGGAGGAGGAGTCCGAGGAGATGGACCCGGCCGCCAACCTCGTCGGCCCCGGCTGCGAGGGCTACGCCGAGCAGGTGCCGGACGGCGAGGGCTCCGTCGCGGGCATGGCCGAGGACCCGGTCGCCGTGGCCGCCGGCAACAACCCGCTGCTCACCACCCTCACCGCCGCCGTGTCCGGTGGGCTGAACCCCGAGGTGAACCTCGTCGACACCCTCAACGGTGACGAGTTCACCGTGTTCGCGCCGGTCGACGACGCGTTCGCGCAGCTGCCGAAGAAGACGGTCAAGGCGCTCTCGCAGCCCAAGAACGCGGACACGCTGAGCACCGTCCTGACCTACCACGTCGTGCCCGGCCAGATCACGCCCGACGAGCTCGCCGGCACCACCCAGACCACCGTGCAGGGTGGCGACGTCGAGATCTCCGGCTCCGGCGACGACCTGATGGTCAACGACGCCTCTGTCATCTGCGGTGGCGTGCAGACCGCCAACGCGACCGTGTACCTCATCGACTCGGTGCTCATGCCGTGACGCTGACCCACAGCTGAGTCGCACCCAGCCGTACCCCGGTTCGTCCGCGCACCACGTCTCCCCCCGGGGATGACGTCGGACGAATCGGGGTACGACGCGTCCATGAGCGAGTCGAGCCCCGAGAACACCGAGAACACCGAGAACACCGGGAACACCGAGAGCACCCAGCCCGCCGAGGACACCGGCAGCACCGGCGGCCAAGGCGGCGCCGACCGGCGCGAGACCCCGGACGTGGGGCTGATCGCCGACGAGGACCTCCCCGAGGACCTCCAGCCGACCGACGACAACCCGCTGGCCAAGGACCCGTCCGAGACCGAGGACGACGACTCCGGCGACGGCGACTCGGGGGAGAAGAAGGTCGAGGGGCTGCCCGACATGGGGGAGCCCGGCGCGTCCTGACCCTGGTGGTCTCGACAGGCTCGACCACCCGAGCCTGCTCGACCACCCGGGCGGTCCACCACCCGGGCCGGGTCGACCACCCGGGAGAGGTCAGTCGCGGTGCAGGACCCGGGCGACGATCCAGGCGAGCGCGTCCGCGGTCTCGGCGGGTGAGCCCCCGGGCTGCATCACGTGGCTGAGGACCAGGCGCACGATCGAGTCGATGGCCACGGTGCGCCGGCGGGGATCCAGGTCGAGCTCGGGGAAGCGCTCCACGCGCGCGTCGATCACGTGCGTCGCGGCCTCGATCAGCGGCTGGGCGTCGGTGGTGAGGAACGGCAGCAGGTCGTTGGTGGACGCCGCCTCGTTGCCGCGCGAGACGCTGTGCGCCGACGCGAGCAGCGCGTGCAGCAGTGGGTTGCCGCGGGCCATCAGCAGGATCTGCTCGGCGGCCGACCGGATCGCGGTCACCAGGTCGTCGTGCGTGTCGAGCTCCCGCTCCACGATGGCGAGGAACCGGTCGAGCTCGCGGAGCACCATCGCCTGCCCGAGCGCGGGCTTGGTGCCGAGCTCGTTGTAGACGGTCTGCCGGCTGACGCCGGCGCGGGCCGCGACCTTGCCCATGGTGACGGCCGCCCAGCCCGACTCGCAGGTGATCTCCGCGGCGCTGGCGAGCAGCCTCTCGCGCACCCCCGTCGCGGTCACCGTCATGGCGCCACCCTACGAGGCCGGGTCGAAGTCGACCTTCTCCCGGACGCCGCAGTCGGGACAGCACCAGTCGTCGGGTACGTCGGACCAGGGGGTCCCCGCGGGGAAGCCCTCGTGGTCGTCGCCGGCGGCCTCGTCGTAGGTGTACCCGCAGCCGGGGCAGGACCAGCGCGCCACTAGGCGGCCCGCTCGCCGACCGGGGTCGTCGACCCGGCGTACCTGCGAAGCACCCGGTCACGCCGGGACGGCTGGATGTTGGCCCGGGTGATGTCGCCGCCGAAGTGCGCCAGCACCCGCTTGTCCATCACCTTGAACCACAGCGGCGGGACCAGCGCCAGGATGATCAGGCCGGCGTACCCGGTCGGCAGCACCGGGGACTCCTCGAAGTCCCGCAGGGTCTGGTAGCGGCGGGTCGGGTTGGCGTGGTGGTCGCTGTGCCGCTGCAGGTGGTAGAGCAGCACGTTCGTGGCGATGTTGTTGCTGTTCCACGAGTGGCTCGGGTCCACGCGCTCGTAGCGCCCGGTCCGGTCGGGACCGGTGCGCTGGCGCAGCATCCCGTAGTGCTCGAGGTAGTTCACGACCTCGAGCAGCGAGAAGCCGATGACCGCCTGGATCACCAGGAACGGCAGGATGCCGGGGCCGAAGGCCGCCACCAGGGCACCCCAGAGCACCACCGACATCAGCCAGGCGTTGAGCACGTCGTTGCCCAGCGACCAGGCGTGCCGCCTGCGTCGCGTGATCCGGCGCTTCTCCAGGTTCCAGGCCCTGCGCAGGGAGCCGGCCACGGTGCGCGGCCAGAACGCGTAGAAGGTCTCGCCGACCCGGCTGGACGCGGGGTCCTCGGGGGTCGCCACCCGGACGTGGTGGCCGCGGTTGTGCTCGATGTAGAAGTGGCCGTAGAAGCTCTGCGCCAGCGCGATCTTGGCCAGCCAGCGCTCGTGCGACTCCTTCTTGTGGCCGAGCTCGTGGGCGGTGTTGATGCCGATGCCGGCGATGGTGCCCACCGTCAGCGCCAGGCCGACCTTGTCGACGGTGCTGAGGTTGCTCTGCGTGAACATCCAGCAGGCCCACACCAGCGCGGCGTACTGGATCGGCAGGAAGAGGTAGGTGATCCAGCGGTAGTAGCGGTCGCTCTCGAGCGCCTCGAGGACGTCGTCCGGCGGGTTGCTGCGATCCAGGCCCGCGACCAGGTCGACCGCGGGCACGACGACGAAGACGACGATCGGCCCGAGGAACCAGAACACCGACCAGCCGGTCAGCGCGACCAGCCCCCAGGCGAGGAACGCCAGGGACGGCACCACGAGGCCGAGCAGCCACAGGTACCTCTTCCGGTCCGTCCACTGCGCGGTCGAGCCCTCGGGGACGGTTGCGGTGCTGGCCATCGGGACCTCCGATCTCGCGGTTTACAAAACCATAGGATATGTAAACCCAGCGGCAAGGGCCCCGGGTAACGCCGTCCCGGCGCCGCGCCGGGCACGGTCCCGTTCATCGCGCGTCGCATAGGCTCGGCGCCATGACGGACGGGGCGGCCGGCCCGGCGACGGTGAGCCGAAGAGTCGGCGGTCGATGCCGCTGTGGCCGAGACCGTCCTGCTGCTCGCGGTGGCGCTGCTCGTCTCGGCCCTGGTCAAGACGTTCCTGGCGCAGATGTTCTTCGTGCCCTCCGGCTCGATGCGGCCGCAGCTCGCCGACGACGACCGGATCCTGGTCGAGAAGGTGTCCTACTGGGGCGACCAGCGCGTCGAGCGCGGCGACGTCGTCGTGTTCGCCGACCCCGGCGACCGGTGGCTCGGCGCGGCGATCGCCCAGCCGACGCCGATCCAGCGGGTGCTCGCCCGCATCGGCCTCTACCCCACCGGCGGGCACCTGGTGAAGCGGGTGATCGGGGTCGGCGGCGACCGGGTCCGCTGCTGCGACCGGCAGGGCCGCGTGCGCGTGAACGGGGTCCCCCTCGACGAGGAGGACTACCTCGCCGGCAACGCGGAGCCGTCCGCGCGCCGGTTCCACGTGGAGGTCCCGAAGGACCGGATCTGGGTGATGGGCGACAACCGCCCCGACAGCCAGGACTCCCGCTTCCACCAGGACCTGCCGGGCGGCGGGACCGTCCCGGAGAGCGCCGTCGTCGGCAAGGTGTGGGGCATCGTCTGGCCGCTCGACCGGTTCGAGCGGCTCGAGACGCCGGACACGTTCCGCAACCCCGCCCTGCAGGTCACCGGCGCCACGCGCTGAGCCCGCGCCCGGCCCACGGTCCGCGCAGCCGGTCAGCCCGCCGCGCGGCCCGCCCCGAGACGGGTCTCCTCGTCGGCGCTCCGGTCCGCCAGCGGCGAGTCGTCGGCGTGCCGGCGCGAGAGCAGCCACCCCACCGCGAGGGTGATCACCACGCCGATCGCGGTGTACCAGGTGAAGCCCACGAGCTCGCGCTGGAAGAGGAACAGGTAGGCCATCACGGTGACGGCGCTGGCGAAGCCGACGATGGCGTCCAGCTGCCGGGCCCGACGGACGGCCAGTCCCAGGAAGAAGGAGCCGAGCAGGCCGCCGTAGGTGAGCCCGGCGACGCTGAGCCCGAGCTCGACGACGGGGTTGTCGGTGCCGGTGAACAGCGCCGCGGCGCCGATGAAGACCAGGCCCCAGCCGAGCGTGAAGATCCGGCCCAGCCGGAGGCCGCGCTCGTCGTCGAGTGTCCGGTGCGTGAACTTCTCGTAGAGGTCCGCCATCGTCGAGGAGGACAGGGCCGACAGCGACGAGGACAGGGTGCTCATCGCGGCGGCCATGATGCCGGCGAGGAGCAGGCCCGAGACGCCGGCCGGCAGCACGTCGACGATGAACGTGGGGAAGATCTGGTCGCCGGTCTGCAGGCCGAGGTCCTCGGGGGCCTGTCCGTCGTAGTAGCTCCACAGCCCGAGGCCCACGGTCAGGAACAGCGCGAACTGGACGAAGACGAGCAGCGCGCTGCCGACCACGGCCTTCTGCGCGTCGCGCAGGCTCCGGCAGGTCAGCAGCCGCTGGACGACGATCTGGTCGGCGCCGTGCGAGGCCGTCGACAGCAGCGCACCGCCGATGACGGCGGTGACGAAGGCGTAGGGCGCCGAGATCGGGTCGGACGTGAAGTCGAGGATCTGCGTCTTGCCGGCGTCCGAGGCCGCGGCGAGGAAGTTCCCGTCCGCGCTGTTGACCAGGTAGGCAAGGGCCACCAGGCCGCCGCCGACGTACACCGCCATCTGGAGGACGTCGACCCAGACGACCGCGCGGATGCCGCCGACGAGGGTGTAGGCGACCGTCACCAGCCCCAGCACGGCGATGATCGCGAAGAACGAGAGCTCGATGCCGAAGCCGTCGAGGATGACCTTCATCGGGATGGCGGCCGCGAAGAGCCGGACCCCGTCGGCCAGCAGCCGGGTGAACAGGAACGCCACCGACGCGGTGCCCTGCATGCCGCGGCCGAAGCGGAGGCCGAGGTAGGCGTAGGCCGTGGTCATCTCGCCGCGGTAGTAGCGGGGCAGCAGGACGAGCGCCACCACCACGCGGCCGATCAGGTAGCCGAGCGCGACCTGGAGGAAGGTCATGGTGCCCAGGTAGGCGACCGTGGGCACGCTGATCACGGTCAGCGCGCTGGTCTCGGTCGCGACCACGGAGAGGCACACCGCCCACCAGGGCAGGTCCCGGTTGCCCAGGAAGTAGCCCTTCAGGTCCCGCTGCCGGCCCGAGAGCCGGAGGCCGAGCCAGGCGGAGCCGGCGAGGTAGGCGACGATGACGACGAGGTCGAGCGTTTGCATCTGGGTCTCCGAGATTCCGACGCGAGTAGACCTTCGGTCTAAAAGGCCTACCCGCTGGTCTATCCGGGGGCGGGACCGCCTGTCAAGGGTCTGCTCAGCCCGAGGCCCCGGCGAGGGGCCGCGCGAACGCCACGATGTTGCTGCGGTAGGTGGCTCCGTCCCAGTCGGTGCAGGTGATCAGCACCAGCCGCGGGGACCGCCGCTGGTTGAACAGGGCGCGGGCGTCGGCCGCGAGCTCGGCCCGCGAGTAGGTCCGCACCCGGGTGGTCCGGTAGCGGACCCAGCCCTCGGAGGTGCGGACCCGCACCCGGTCTCCGGGCTCCAGCTCGCCGAGCCGGTCCATGACGCCACCGCCGGTGCTCACGGTGTGCCCGGTCAGCACCGTCTGGCCGCGCTCGCGGCCCGGCTTGGCGCTGCGCCGCCACCAGCCCACGACGTCGACGTCGTCCGGGGGGTACAGCACGCCGGCGGTGTCCACCTCGATCGGGGTGACGGACGAGCGCAGGTCGAGGGCGGGCACCACCAGCCGGACCGGCTGGGCCGGCGTCACGTCGGCCCCCGTCGCGGGGTCGTCCGAGCCACGCAGGAACGCCAGCACCCCGACCGTCAGCGCGACGGCGACGACGAGCAGCCGGGGGCTGAAGCCGTCCGCGGAGGTCACGACCCGGAGATCCTGCGGTAGCCGAGGAACCCGGCCGTCGAGGCCAGCACGACCAGCCCGGCCGGCGCGAGCAGGCCGTCGTACCAGGCCTCCTGCTCGCCGGCGACGCCGGAGGCGACGACGGTCGGCATCTTCGGCAGGTTGGGCTGCGCCCGGGGCCGCTCCACCCGGCCGGGCTCGTCGAAGCTCACGACCTGGCCGCTGGGGCCGCAGCTCACCCGGCCGAGGTCCACCGCGGCGAGCGGGAACCCCTCGACCTCACGGGCCGCCGGCAGCACCTCGAGGCTCATCGCGGTGACCTCGATGCTGTGCGCGGACCGGGTCTGCCGGTTGAGCACGATGCGCAGCACCTCGTCGTTGAGCGGTGCCAGCTGGGGCGCCACCTCGGCCAGCACACCGTCGACGATCTGCTGCTGCACCGGGTCGATGACGGCGCTCAGCGGCGCGAGCTCCCCGTCGAGCGTGGTGGTGAGGTTGGTGCGGACCGCCTGGAGCACGGTGGTGGCGACGGCGTCGAGGCCGACGAGGACCTCGGTGTTCGGCGGCGGGTTCACGGGCAGGTTGACCACGTCGACGGGGGTGCCGCCCACGGTGAGGGTCAGCCGCGCGTCGGTGATGGTCGAGGTGCCGTCGACCGCGCCCGGCGTGGCCGTGCAGCGCGCCTCGACGACGCCCAGCGAGCCGGCGAGCCCGGTCTCACCGAGGGGGGCGAGGCCGGTGCTGACCGCGTGGGTCAGCGGCCCGACCAGCTGGTCCATGACCGGCTGCAGCCCGGACAGCGGCTCCAGGGCGGAGCGCGGGTCGACCAGCACCGTGCCGGTGAGGTCCAGGTTCGCGACCGACAGCCCGACCGGCGCCCCGGGGGTGAGGCAGCGGGAGCCGCCCACCTGGGCCACCGAGCCGCCGTTGCCGGCGATGCCGGCACACGCGGCGGAGCTGCCGGCGCCGTTGCGCACCGAGGCGGTCGCCTCCTGGGCGAGCACGCCCACGTTGAGCAGCCGCTGGTTGCCCAGCACGCCGACCGGCGGGCTGGCCTCCCCCGTGCGCTGCTCCGCGGTGCCGTCGTGGGCCGCGCTCACCGCGCCCGAGTCGGCCGGGCTCCCGGCGATCGAGCCGCGGACCGCGGTCGCCTCCGCGGTCGACAGCGGGGCCGCGTAGGCGGGCGCCGTACCGAGGAGGAAGAAGGTGGTGGCCAGCGAGGCCGCTCCGATCCGGGTGACGGATCGCGACATGTGGTGCTCCTGTTTGGGTCCGTGTGAAGGCCGCTGGACCCACGCCGCCCACCGGGACCCTCCGCCCGGCCTCCCGGGCCTTCGCACACCAAACGACCCAGATGGTCAAAGGTCATGCACGATTTGCGACGATTCGCCGCCGAGTTGTCAGAGCGTTACCGCGCCCCGGCGTACCCACGCTCTGACAAGTCGGCGGCGCAGCGGAACCCGGTGTGGCTGGTGGCGGTGTCCGGCGGGGTCCCGGTGCGGGCGGCGACCCGGTAGCGGTTGCAGTAGGAGTCGTGACAGAGGTGGGACCCGCCGCGGATCACCCTCGCGGAGGGGTCACCCGGGTCGAACCAGTCGGCGCACCACTCCCACACGTTGCCGACGCACTGGTAGAGCCCGTAGCCGTTGGGCTCGAACCAGGTGGCCGGGGCGGTGGCCGCGAAGCCGTCCTCGGCGGTGTTGTGCCGGGGGAACCGGCCCTGCCAGATGTTGCACCGGTGCTCGCCCGCCGGGCCGTACAGCTCGTCGCCCCAGGGGTAGCGCGCCCGTTCGAGCCCGCCGCGGGCGGCGTACTCCCACTCGGCCTCGGTCGGCAGCCGCCGGCCGGCCCAGGCGGCGTACGCCGAGGCGTCGGCCCACGAGACCTGCACGACCGGGTGGTCCAGGGTCTCCGCGATGCTCGACCCGGGGCCGTGCGGGGAGGTCCAGGTGGCGCCGGCGACGGGGAGCCACCAGGGGGTGCCGGGAGCGGTGCCGGTGTGCACGTGGGCGCGGGCGTCGGGATGCAGGTGGCCGGCGAAGACGAACGACCAGCCGAGCCGCTCGGCCTCGGTGCGGTACCCGGTCTCGGCCGCGAAGGCGGCGAAGTCGGCGTTGGTGACCGTGTGCGTGTCGATCCCGAACGCGCCGATGGCTACGTCGCGGACCGGACCCTCGCCGTCCTCGGGGCGGGCCAGCTCGTCCTCGTTGCCCATCGCGAAGGCGCCGCCGGGCAGCCACACCACCGGCGGGCCAACGGTGTCGCTCATCGTGCGGCTCGCCGGACGGCGGGCGGGCGTCGGCCTCGGCGGACCGGTGGCGCTGGTGGCGGGCCGGGCCGGGCCACAGCACGGCCGCGAAGGCGTGCCGGCGTCGCGGTCCGTGTCGGCGTCGGGGCCCGGCACCGGGCTCACTCCTCGGGGAGCCCGCGCCCGCGGGCTGCGTAGATCTCCAGCACCTTCTCCCGGGGCAGCACCCCGCAACGGTCGGCCCACGCCTGCCAGGCGGCGGCGAGCTCGTCGACGAGACCGGGGTGGTCGCCGGCGACGTCGTGCAGCTCGGTCCGGTCGGCCTCGATGTCGTAGAGCTCCCAGGCGCCGCGGTACTTCTTCACCAGCTTCCACCTGCCGCGGCGGACGGCGCAGTTCCCCTCGTGCTCCCAGAACAGGTCGCGCTCGGCGTCGTCGGGCTCGCCGCGCAGCACGCGGCAGCAGGCTGCGGCCCTCCATCTCCGGCACCGGCGCGCCGTTGCGCGTGCGCGGGTAGCCCGCGCCGGCGACCTCGGCGATGGTCGGCAGCACGTCGACGAGCTGGCTGGGCGCCGTGCAGAGGTCGCCACCGGCGGGGAGCCCGGCGGGCCAGTGCGCGATGAACGGGGTCGAGATGCCGCCCTCGTGCACCCAGTGCTTGTACTCGCGGAACGGGGTGTTGGACAGGTTGGCCCAGGCGCGTCCGTAGGACATGTACGTCGACTCGGGGCCGGGCCGCACCGCCGGGTCGTTGCCGACCACGACGGGCTCACCCTCGCGGGTGGTGTCCTGCAGCGGCACGAAGGCGGTGACGAACTCCCGGGCCCCGTCGCCGGGCGGCATCTCCTCGGCGCACCCGCCGTTGTCGGAGAGGAACACCACCAGGGTGTTCTCCAGCCGGCCGGTCGCCTCGAGCTGGTCGAGCACCGTGCCGATGCCCTGGTCCATCCGGTCGACCTGCGCGGCGTAGATGGCCATCCGGGAGGCCTCCCACTCGCGGTCGACGATCTCGTCCCAGGCCGGGACCCGCTCGTCGCGGGGGGTGAGCTGCCAGTGCGGGTCGATGATCCCGGCCTTCACCAGCCGCTCCAGCCGCTCCTCGCGCAGCCGGTCCCAGCCGGCCGACGAAGCGTCCGTCGTACCGGGCGATGTCGTCCTCGTGCGCGTGCAGCGGCCAGTGCGGCGCGGTGTAGGACAGGAACATGAAGAACGGGTCCTCGGGGCGCTGCTCGCTCGTGGTCGTCGCAGGAACTCCACCGCGGTGTCGGAGATCGCGTCGGTGTAGAACCAGCCGTCCTGCTCGGCCTCGTGCTCGATGTTGGTCTCGTCGCGGACCAGGGTGCGGGGACGGTAGAACGACGCCGGCGCCCTCGAGGGTGCCGAAGAAGCGGTCGAAGCCGCGGCGGGTCGGCCAGGCGTCGTTCGGGGTGTCCATGTCGACGGCCAGGTGCCACTTGCCGGACAGGTAGGTGCCGTAGCCGGCGGCGCGCACCACCTCCGCGATGGTGGCGCACTCCTCGGCGAGGTTGCCGGGGTAGCCGTCGGGGGCGTCGTCGAAGTTGAGGATGCCGATGCCGACCTGGTGCGGGTGCAGGCCCGTCATGCAGTGACGCCCGCGACGGGCTGCACCGCGCGGTGTTGTAGAACTGCGTCATCTTCACGCCACCGTCGGCGAGCCGGTCCAGGGACGGGGTGTGGATCTCGCCGCCGTACGACGCGATGTCGGAGAAGCCCATGTCGTCGGCGAGGATCAGCAGCACGTCGGGGCGGCGTCGCCGGTGGGTCCGGTGTGGTGCGGTCATGAGTCTCGGCTCCTGGGTACGTGCGTGCCGGTGGACGGTCAGCGGGTGCCGGTCGCGGCGAGCCTCGGCTCGGCAGCCGGCCGTCTCCGGGGGTGGCGCCGAGCGTGGCGTCGTTGATGTCGCGCCGGTGGGTCTCGGGCAGGAAGAACAGCGACACCAGCGTGATCGGCGGCCATCGCCATCACGTAGACGGCGACCGGCCACACCGAGCCGGTGTAGGCCGAGACCAGCGAGGTGCCGATCAGCGGGGCGACGGCACCGGTGGGGATGACACCGATCTGGTAGACCGCGCTCATCCCGGAGTAGCGGACCCGGGTCGGGAACACCTCGGCGAACAGCGCGCCCTCGGGGCCGAACATGGTGCAGGCGGCGATGCCCCAGCCGATGACGACGCCGATCGTGATCAGCAGCGGGTTCTCGGTGTTGACCAGCGCGAAGATCGGGAACGCGCGACACCAGCGCGAGCGCGGCGCCGAGCGCCGAAGACCGGCCGGCGGCCGATCCGGTCGGAGAGCCGGCCGGCGCCGAGGATCACGAACAGCCCGACGACCGACGGCCACCAGCAGGGCGTTGAGCACGACCGAGTTGTCCAGGCCGAGCACGGTGACGGTGTAGGTGACCAGGAACGCGTTGTAGATGTTGAAGGTGACGCTCTCGCTGACCCGGGCGCCCATCGCCAGGAAGGTCACCTTGGGGTGGCTTGGCGGAACACCTCGACCAGCGGCAGCTTGGCCTTGGTCGTCGGCCTTCTCCAGCGCTCTTGAAGGCCGGCGGCTCGTCGATCTTCAGGCGGATCACCAGGCCGACGACGACCAGCACGATGCAGATCAGGAACGGCACCCGCCAGCCCCAGGACTGCGAACGTCCTCGTCGGGCAGAGGCGGTGACGGCGGTGACGGCGAGCGTGGAGGCCAGCAGGCCGATCGGGACCCCGAGCTGCGGCCAGGAGGAGTACCAGCCGCGCTTGCCGCCCGGCGCGTGCTCGACGCACAGCAGCACCGCGCCGCCCCACTCGCCGCCGAGGCCGATGCCCTGGAGCATCCGCAGCGACCAGCAGCAGGATCGGGGCGGCGACGCCGATGGCGGCGTAGTTGGGCAGCAGGCCCATCGCGAACGTGGACAGGCCCATGATCAGCATGGTGATCACCAGCATCTTCTTACGGCCGATCCGGTCGCCGAAGTGCCCGAAGATGAAGCCGCCCAGCGGGCGGGTCACGAATCCGGCGGCGAACGTCGCGAACGCGATCATGGTGCCGACCAGCGGGTCGTAGTCGGGGAAGAACTGGCTGTTGAACACCAGGGCCGCCATCGTGCCGTAGAGGAAGAAGTCGTACCACTCCACCACCGAGCCGAGCAGGCTCGCGCCGGCGACCTGCCGGATCGAGGTGGGAGTCACGTCGGGCGCCTCGGCCCCGAGAGTGGCGCTGGCTGGCCCATCGTCTGCTCCTTGGATCGGGTGTCGGGCTCCGCGACTGTCCCGTAGAGTGGGACATAGATGCGCGTGTGTGGGACAGCACATCTTGGGGAGGGATCCCGTCGCATGTCAAGGAGGAGCCTCGTGACACCTGCATCGGACTGCGGAGCGGCAGACCCCGCGGGCCGGCGGAGGCCGGGGCCCCGGCCGGAGGGTGCTGCAAGCGCGGTGCGGGTGCTCGAGGCACTGGCCGCAGCCGAGCAGCCCGCAGCCGGTGCGCGGCGATCGCGGAGTCGTCGCGGCTGTCGAAGTCGTCGGTGCAACGACTGCTGGCGGAGCTGGAGTCGGTGGATCTGGCCACCCAGGACCCCGTCACCCGCCAGCTACCGGCTCGGCCCGCGCGCCCTGGCGCTCGGGATGGCCTACCAGCGGCGCGATCGACGTGCGACAGGTGGCGTTGCCGCACATGGCGGCGCTGCGGGACGCGACCGGGGAGACGGTCGGGATCTCGGTGGCGCTGGCGGACCAGCTCCTGCACGTCGACCAGGTGGAGTCCGAGCTGGGGTTGCACGCGCGGCTCGACATCGGCCGGCCGCTGCCGCTGTGGTCCGGGGCGCCGGCCCGGCTGCTGCTCGCGGTGCGGTCCGACGAGGAGATCGCCGAGATCGTGGCGGCAGCGCAAGCACGCCGACCTGGTGCCGGTGAACCCGCCGGCGCCGGAGTCGCTGCTGCGCGAGGTGGCGGCGCGTGCGGGAGGCCGGGCACGCGCGCGCGTTCGAGGAGACGCTGCCGGGGGTGAACACGATGTCGGTGCCCGTGCTGGGCGCGCACGGGGACCTGATGGCGGTCCTGAGCGTGACGGCCCCGTCGATCCGGCTGCCGGCCGCGCGGATGGACCAGCTGCTGCCCGAGGTGTCCGCGACGGCGCGGGCGATCGGCGCCGAGCTCGGGTGGACCGAGGCGCTGGCCCGCCCAGTTGTCAGGGCGTCACCGCGCCCCGGCGTACCCAGGCTCTGACAAGTCGGTGGCCGGTTCTCCCAGGAACGACGAAGACCGGGCGGCCAGTCTCCTGGTCACCCGGTCTCGGGCCCCGGGAGATGTCCCGGGTGGTGGTGCGCGAGGGGGGAGTTGAACCCCCACGTCCTTTCGGACACACGGACCTGAACCGTGCGCGTCTGCCTATTCCGCCACTCGCGCGTGAAGCCTGCTCAGGGTAGCCCAACGCCCAGGTGCCTCCAAAACCGGCATCGGGGCCGGGGCGGGCCCCGGGACACGGCGGGCGCGGGACGCCTCACCCCTCCCGATACGATGCAGGCAAGCCGTACCAGCGCGCGCCCGCGACGATGGTCCCCTGTGTCATGCTCCGCTGCCGGGGGTGGTCGGTTCGCGACCGGGTGCCTGGGTACACCTACGGTGGTGCCGCTGGCGGGACACCGAGACCGGACACGCAGTCGACAAGGGCACGAGGAGGTGGCGGATGGGCATCCTGCAGCGCTTCGAGAACCGGCTGGAGCAGATGGTGTCGGGCGCGTTCGCGAAGGCCTTCCGCTCCGCCGTCCAGCCCGTCGAGGTCGCGGCCGCGCTGCAGCGCGAGGTCGACAACTCCGCGCAGATCCTCTCGCGCGACCGCCGGCTGGTGCCCAACCAGTTCCACGTCGAGCTCTCCCCCCAGGACTACGCCCGCCTGGCGCCGTACTCCTCGACCCTCTCCGACGAGCTCGTCGAGATGCTCCGCGACCATGCCCACGAGCAGTCCTACGTCTTCACCGGTCCGGTCAGCATCGCCTTCGACGAGAAGGACGACCTCTCCACCGGACGCTTCCACGTGCGCAGCGCCGCGCTCGCCTCGGTGACGCCGATGTCGGACGCGTCGGTCACCGACACCGCCGTACGGCGCGCCAACGTCATCCTCGAGGTCAACGGGATGAAGCACCCCCTGGACCCGCCGGGCATCGTCATCGGCCGCGGCACCGAGGCCGACCTGCGCATCAACGACCCGGGGGTCTCGCGCCGGCACGCCGAGATCCGCATCTTCGCCGACGAGGGGGCCGGTCGTCCGCAGGTCAGCGTGCACGACCTCGGGTCCACCAACGGCATGCTCGTCAACGGGCACAAGGTCGCCCAGGCGACCCTCGACGACGGCGGCACCGTCAAGATCGGCAACACCACGATGACCATCCGCTACGTCGCCTCGCCGTCCGAGGGCTCGGGAGGTCACGGTGTCTGAGCTGACCCTCATCCTGATCCGGTTCGCCTACCTGGCGATCCTGTGGATCTTCGTGCTGTCGGCGATCTCGGTCGTCCGCTCCGACATGTTCGGCGCCCGCATCGAGCAGACGCCGCGCGCCGACCGTCGTGCCGAGAAGCAGGCCCGCCGCCAGGCGAAGTCCCGGCCGAGCAAGCGGCCGCGGGGCGCGCCGACGCACGTGGCCATCACCGAGGGCGCCAACGCCGGCGAGAACATCTCCCTCGACCTCGCGCCGCTGCTCATCGGACGCGGGAGCGACGCGGCGATCCGGCTCGACGACGACTACGTCTCCACCCGGCACGCCCGGATCGCCTCGTCCGGCGACCAGTGGTTCGTCGAGGACCTCGGCTCCACCAACGGCACCTACATCGGCTCGTCCCGGCTGACCCAGCCGACCACGCTGCAGCTCGGCACCCAGGTCCGCATCGGCAAGACGACGCTCGAGCTCCGCAAGTAGGCGCCCTCACAGATGACTGACATCGACTCCAAGCCTCGGGGCCGCCTGGCGCTGCGGTACGCCGCGCTCTCCGACGTGGGCCAGGTCCGCAAGGACAACCAGGACTCGGGGTTCGCCAGCCCCCACCTGCTGGTCATCGCCGACGGCGTCGGCGGGGCCGCGCGCGGCGACATCGCCAGCAGCACGGCCGTGCAGATCCTGCGCCGGCTCGACGGCCCCGCCCCCGACGACACCCATGAGGCGCTCGCCGGCGCGATCCACCGCACCCACGACCGGCTCGCCGAGCTCGTCGACCAGGACCCCGAGCTCGACGGCACCTCGACGACCGTCACGGCCGGGCTGTTCGACGGCACCCGCCTGACCGTCGGCCACGTCGGCGACAGCCGCGGCTACCTGCTGCGCGACGGTGTGCTGAGCCAGCTCACCAAGGACCACACCTTCGTGCAGAGCCTGATCGACGAGGGCCGGATCACCGAGGAGGAGTCCCGCTCGCACCCGCACCGCAACCTGATCCTGCGGGCCGTCGACGGCGTCCACGACACCGACCCCGACCTCTTCGACGTCGAGCTCGCGCCGGGTGACCGGATCCTGCTCTGCAGCGACGGCTGCTCCGGCGTGCTCGACGCCGACCGGCTCGCGGACATCCTCAGCACCGGCACCATCGACTACGCCGTGGTCGAGCTCGTCCGGGCCGCCCTCGACGCGGGCAGCACCGACAACATCACCGTCGTGGTGGCCGACGTGGTCGACGGCGACGCCGGTGCGGCCGACCCGGAGACGTCGGCCGCCGCGACGACCGGCCCGATGCTCGTCGGTGCCGCGGCGGAGCAGCCCCGCAAGGCCACCGGCTCGAAGAGCTTCTTCCGCGGTCACCGCAGCGGCGACACCGGCGAGATGGAGCCCGTCGACGGCGGCCCCGACGGGGCGGTGCACGACGGTCGACCGGTCGACCCGGAGGCGCTCCGCTACGCCCCGCGCGCACCGCGCCGGTTCGCCTGGTTCCGGCGGCTGCTGATCCTGGCCGTCCTGCTGGCCCTCGTGGCCGGTGGCACGGTGTGGGCCTACAACTGGTCGCAGCGGCAGTTCTACGTCGCGATCGCCGACGACCGGGTCGCCATCTACCGCGGCATCCAGTCCGAGCTGCCCGGTGACCTCGTCGACCTCAACCGGGTGTGGCGCACCAGCAACATCACCATCGAGTCCCTGCCCTCGGCCCGCGCCGCCCAGGTGCGCGACGGTATCGCCGCCGAGAGCGAGGCGGAGGCCGAGGAGATCGTCGCCAACATCACCGAGCTGGCCCGGGTCTGCCCCGAGCCCGAGCCCGAGCCCGAGCCGACGCCCTCCGACGGGGCCACCCGGGACGGACGCCAGGACGGCCAGGGCGGCGACCAGCCGTCGCCGGAGCCGAGCCCGTCGCCGACCATCGCGCCGCCGGACTGCATCGAGCCCGACGACGCGAGCCCGGCGGCGTCGCCCGACGCGGAGGCGACGCCGTGAGCACGCTCAACCCGCTCAACGCGCTGCCCCTCGGCTTCACCCACCGGCGGCGGCGCGGTGCCGAGCTCTTCCTGCTCGTGCTCAGCCTCGTCGTGGGTGTGGGCGGCTACGCCGCGGTCGGCCTCGGCGTCGAGGGCGAGGTCCCCGTCGACATCATCGGGTACGGCGGGTGGCTCACGGTTCTCTGCGTGGCCGGCCACTTCGCGGTGCGCTTCCTGGCGCCGTACGCCGACCCGGTCCTGCTGCCCATCGTGGCCGCGCTCAACGGCCTCGGCCTCGCGATCATCTACCGCATCGACCTGGCCAACCTCGCCGCCGACAGCGACGCCAACACGTTCGCCCGCGACCAGCTGATCTGGATGACGCTGGGCGTCGCGCTGTTCGTGACCGTCCTCGCGGTGCTGCGCGACCACCGCCGGCTGCAGGCGTTCACCTACACCTCGGGCCTGGCCGCGATCGCGCTGCTCGTGATGCCGCTGCTGCCCGTGCTCGGCACCACGATCAACGGCGCCCGGATCTGGATCCGGCTGGGCCCCCTGAGCTTCCAGCCCGGGGAGATCGCCAAGGTGTGCCTGGTGGTCTTCTTCGCCGGCTACCTGGTGCTGCACCGCGACGCCCTCGCCCTCGCCGGCCGCCGGCTCCTCGGCATCGACCTGCCGCGCGGGCGTGACCTCGGACCGATCCTGGTGATGTGGCTGGTCAGCCTGGGCGTGCTGGTCTTCCAGCGCGACCTGGGCTCGTCCCTGCTGTTCTTCGGGCTCTTCCTGGTGATGCTCTACGTGGCGACCGAGCGGCCCGGGTGGCTGGTCGTGGGCTCCGCGCTCTTCGCCGGCGGCGCCTACGTCGGCTACCTGCTGTTCGGGCACGTCCAGGCACGCGTGCTCGCGTGGACCGACCCGTTCGACCCGGACGCCAACGGCTACCAGATCGTGCAGGGCATGTACGGCATGGCGTGGGGCGGACTCGTCGGACGCGGGCTCGGCCAGGGCGACCCCACGCTGATCCCGTTCTCCTACTCCGACTTCATCGTCGCCTCCCTCGGCGAGGAGCTCGGCCTCACCGGCGTGATGGCGCTGATCGTGCTCTACGGCCTCATCGTCGAGCGCGCGCTGCGCACCGCCCTCGTCGCCCGCGACGCGTTCGGCAAGCTGATCGCCACCGGCCTCGGGGTCGTGTTCGCGCTGCAGGTGTTCGTGGTGATCGGCGGGGTCACCAAGCTGATCCCGCTGACCGGCCTGACCACGCCGTTCCTGTCGTACGGCGGGTCGTCGCTGGTCGCCAACTGGGTGATGATCGGCCTGCTGCTGCGGATCTCCGACCAGGCCCGGCGGCCGATGCCGCAGCTCGCCTCCGACGGCTACGGGGACGACGGCGACGACGCCACCCAGGTGGTGAACATGCGATGAATCACCCCACGAGGCTGCTCGCTTCGCTCACACTCCCGCGGGGGCCCCGATGAACCGGCCGATCCGCACCATGTCGATCGTCTGCATGCTGCTCTTCGTCGGGCTGCTGCTGAACTCCACCTATCTCCAGTACGTCCAGGCCGGGGACCTCAACTCCCGCGACGACAACAAGCGCGTCCGCGACGCGGAGTACTCCCGGGAGCGCGGGGCGATCCTGGCCGGCGGCCAGGCCGTCGCCGAGAGCGTCCCGGTCGACGACCGGTTCGAGTTCCTCCGGAAGTACCGGCAGCCGTTCAAGTACGCCCACCTGACCGGCTACTACTCCTACACCTACGGCCGGGACGCCGTGGAGCTGACGCAGAACGAGATCCTCTCCGGCGCCGACCCGCGGCTGTTCGTGAACCGGGTCGTGGACATGATCGGCAACACCCAGCCCAAGGGTGGCTCGGTCACGCTGACCGTCGACGCCGCCGCGCAGAACGCCGCCTTCACCGGACTGCGGCGGCTGGGACGTGGCACCCGAGGCGCGGTCGTGGCCCTCGAGCCGTCGACGGGGAAGATCCTGGCGATGGTGTCGAACCCGACGTACAACCCCAACGTGCTGTCCTCGCACGACTTCGGGGCCGTCACCGACAACCGCAAGCGGCTGCTCGCCGACGAGAGCAGCCCCCTCACCAACCGCGCGACCCAGGAGGTCCTGCCGCCGGGGTCGACCTTCAAGCTCGTGACGGCCGCGGCCGCCCTCGAGAGCGGCCAGTACCAGCCCGACTCGATGGTGCGCGGCGGCGACGTGCTGGACCTGCCGCAGACCGACAACGACCTCCCCAACTACGCCACCGGCATCTGCGGGAGCGGCCGCATCCCGCTGACCCAGGCCCTCGCCCAGTCCTGCAACACCTCGTTCGGTGCGATCGGGATGCAGCTCGGGGACGACGCGCTGCGGGAGCAGGCCGAGAAGTTCGGCTTCGGGGACACCTACCTCGAGGACCTCAACCGCCAGGCGGTCAGCCGGTTCCCGCCCGCCGACGTCGACGACCCGCTCACGGCGTACTCCGCCATCGGCCAGTACGAGGTGGCCGCCACCCCGCTGCAGATGGCGATGGTCGTGGCGGGGATCGCCAACGGCGGCACCGCGATGCGTCCCTACCTCGTCGACGAGGTGCGCGCCCCGGACCTGTCGGTGCTCGACAAGACCAACCCGGAGCCGTTCCGCGACGCCGTCAGCTCCACGGTCGCCCGCGACCTGACCCAGATGTTGGTGGAGACCGTCGACAACGGCACCGCGGCACCCGCGGCCATCCCCGGCATCAAGGTGGCCGGCAAGACCGGCACCGCCCAGAGCGAGGCCGACCGGCCCAACTACGCCTGGTTCGTCTCCTTCGCGCCGGCCGACAACCCGGAGGTGGCCGTGGCGGTGCTCGTCGAGGACGCCGGCGTCGCGAACGACCTCATCTCCGGTGGCGGGCTGGCCGCCCCGATCGCCAAGTCGGTGATGGAGGCGGTGATCAACCGGTGAACGGCGCCGCGGAGCCCCGCTACCGCCTCGACTCCCGGATCGCCACCGGGGGCATGGGCGTGGTCTGGCGGGCGACCGACACGGTGCTCGGCCGCGAGGTCGCGGTGAAGGTGCTCAAGCCCGAGTACGCCGACGACCCCGAGTTCCGCACCCGCTTCGAGGGGGAGGCCCGGCACGCCGCCGCCCTGCACCACCCCGGGGTGGCCTCGGTCTTCGACTTCGGGGAGCTGCCGGCCGAGGACGGCTCGGAGCACCCGCGGCCCTACCTGGTCATGGAGCTGGTGCCGGGGCAGCCGCTGTCGGCGCTGCTGCGCAGCGGCGAGCCGATGCCGCCCGAGCCGGCCGCCGACCTGGCCGCGCAGGCGGCGGACGCGATCGCCGCCGCCCACCGGCTCGGGATCGTGCACCGCGACGTCAAGCCGGCCAACCTGATGATCACCCCCGACCGGCGGGTCAAGATCACCGACTTCGGGATCGCGCGGGCCGCGGACGCCGCCGGCATCACCCAGACCGGCCAGGTGGTGGGCACCCCGGCGTACCTGTCGCCCGAGCAGGCGGAGGGGCGGCCGTCCACGGCGGCCAGTGACGTCTACGCCCTCGGGGTCGTGCTCTACGAGTGCCTCGCCGGTGCGCGGCCGTTCCAGCGCGACACCCCCGTCTCGACCGCCCTGGCGCACCTGCGCGACGAGCCCCCGCCGCTGCCCGACTCGGTGCCCCGCCAGCTGCGGGAGACCGTCGCGGTAGCGCTGTCGAAGGACCCGGCGGACCGCTTCGAGTCGATGGAGGCGTTCGCGGCCGCACTGCGCGGAGCGCCCGTCCGGCCCGGAGCCGGCGCTGCGGCCGCCGGTGCCGCCGGTGCCGCCGGTGCCGCCGGTGTGGCCGGCGCTGCCGCGGCCGACGACGGGGCGACCCGGGTCATGGGCGCGACCCCGCCGCCGTCGGTCCCGCCCGACACCCGGCGGGACCGCGCCGGGAGGCCGGCCTGGCTGCCCTGGGCCGCCGCCGCGGTCGCCGTGCTGCTGCTCGTGCTGCTCGTCGCCTGGCTCGGCAGCGGCGACGAGGGCGGGGAGCCGACCTCCGACGGCACCGACGACGCCACCAGCGAGCCCGCCCGTCCGCGCGAGTCGCCGACCCGGGAGACCCCGTCCCCCGAGGAGGAGCCGACCACCGCCGCCCCCGAGGAGCCGGCCACCGTCGAGGTCGTCGCCGAGGACTACATCGGGATGCCCAAGGACGAGGCCAAGGCCCGGCTGGAGGCGATGGGTCTCAAGGTCAAGGAGGAGAAGGTCGAGAACGACGGCTCCCTCGAGGAGGACACCGTCACCGACGTCGTTCCCGCCGGCACCCTCGAGGAGGGCGACGAGGTGACGATCTTCGTCGCCGACAAGCCCCCGAAGGAGGAGCTGCCTGAGGAGCTGCCCGAGGAGGTGCCGGGTCAGAGCCTCCAGGCACCCGGCCAGGCCAAGAAGGACCAAGGAACCGAGGACTGAGGTAGTGAGCAACGGACCGGACGGGAAGCTGACGATCGGCGGCCGCTACGAGGTCGGCGACATGCTCGGACGCGGCGGGATGGCCGAGGTGCGCAAGGGCACCGACTCCCGGCTCGGCCGGACCGTCGCCATCAAGCGTCTGCGCACCGACCTGGCCAGCGACCCGACGTTCCAGGCCCGGTTCCGTCGTGAGGCGCAGTCGGCGGCCTCGCTCAACCACCCGGCGATCGTGTCGGTCTACGACACCGGCGAGGAGATGTCGACCGACGGCACCGAGGTGCCGCAGCCCTACATCGTGATGGAGTACGTCGCCGGGCGCACGCTGCGCGAGATCCTCCGCGAGGGCCGGAAGATCCTGCCGGAGCGGGCGCTCGAGCTCACCTCCGGGGTGCTGTCCGCCCTCGACTACAGCCACCGGGCCGGGATCGTGCACCGCGACATCAAGCCCGCCAACGTGATGCTGACGCCCTCCGGTGACGTGAAGGTGATGGACTTCGGCATCGCCCGGGCGGTGGCCGACGCGTCGTCGACGATGACGCAGACCGCCGCCGTCGTCGGCACCGCGCAGTACCTCTCGCCCGAGCAGGCGCGGGGTGAGACCGTCGACTCCCGCAGCGACGTGTACTCCACCGGGTGCCTCCTCTACGAGCTGCTCACCGGACGGCCCCCGTTCGTCGGCGAGAGCCCGGTGTCGGTGGCCTACCAGCACGTCCGTGAGCAGGCGGCGCCCCCCTCGTCGCTCGACCCGGACCTGCCGCCGGAGATCGACCGGATCGTGATGCAGGCGCTGGCGAAGCGGATCGAGGACCGCTACCAGAGCGCTGCGGCGATGCGCGCGGACATCGAGCGCTACCTGAACGGGCAGCCGGTGGTGGCGCCGGCCCTCGCCGCGGCTGCCGCCGCGCCCACGGCGTACGAGGCCGACGCCCACGAGCAGACCTCGATCTTCACCGGCCGCGACGACGACGGTGACGAGGACGAGAAGCGTCGGAAGCTGTGGCCGCTGCTCGCCGCCGGGCTCGCCATCCTCGCCCTGCTGATCGGTGCGGTGGTGTTCGGCCCCGTGCTGTTCAACTCGGGTCCGGAGGAGAACTCCGTGCCGTCGCTGATCGACATGACCGAGCGGCAGGCCGAGCAGCGGCTGGCCGACGCCGGCCTGGAGCTCGGCGAGGTCAACCGGGAGGCGTCGACGGACTTCCGGCGCGGCCTGGTGATGGACCAGGACCCGGAGGCCCAGTCGCTGGTGCCACCGGGGAGCGCGGTCGACATCACCGTGTCGAGCGGGGATCCCGACGTGGTCGTCCCCTCGGTGATCGGCGACGACAAGGATGACGCCGCACAGGAGATCACCGACATCGGCCTCGAGCCGCGGCTGATCCGGCAGCGCTCCGACGAGCCCGCACAGACGGTCCTGCGCACCGATCCCGAGGCCGCGACCAGCGTCGCCGCCGGCAGCGTGGTGCGGATCTTCTGGTCGGCCGGTCCGCGCCGGGTCCCGAGCGTCGTGGGGCTGCAGGAGGGCGAGGCGACCCAGCGCCTGGAGAACGCCGGCTTCCAGGTCGAGGTCGAGGAGGACGCGGACACGCCTTCCGAGCCCGGGCAGGTGCTGCGGCAGACGCCGGAGCCCTTCACCCGTCAGCCGCAGGGCACCACGATCGTGATCACCGTGTCCCGCTTCGAGCCGCAGCCGGAGCCCAGCGCGGAGCCCTCGCCGACCGAGGAGCCGGAGCCGTCACCGCCGCCGAGCCCGACCGAGTCGCCGGTCGTCCCGCCGCCGGAGGAGTAGTCCGGCCGAGGCGGGTCAGGTCCGGTCGTCGGGCAGCGGGGCCTCCTCGCCGACCGGGCGGGCGTAGTCGAGCTCGATCGAGCCCGCATAGGCGGGCAGCCGGATCGCGGCGTCGATGCTCACCTGCCAGCCGAGCTGGTAGGCCGCGACGTCCTCGAGGTAGAAGCCGATGAACGGGCTGGTGTTGACGCTGTCCAGCATCGAGTCGGTCGGACCGACGGCCCGGATGACGTACGGCGGCGCGTAGGGCACGTCGTGGAGCACCACGGTGTTGCCGACGCAGCGGATCCCGGTCGTGGAGACCACCCGCTGCCCCTGGATGGTCATCGCCTCCGCGCCGCCGCTCCACAGCGCGTTGACGACGGCCTGGATGTCCTGCTGGTGCACGACCAGCTTGTCGACCTCGTCCGGGTCGAGCGTCGCGTCCTGCACCGCGTCCGGGGCGTCGTCGAGGGTGATCGTCAGGCCCGGGCCGGAGATCGCGCGCAGCCCGGCCGGCGACTCCGCCTGCCGCGCCTCCGCCTGGGCCTCGCGCGCCCCGATCGAGCTGCCGAGCTCCTCGGTGAGCCGGTCCACCTCGGCGGCCAGCTCCTCCTGCTCGGCGCGGAGCCGCTCCAGCCTCCGGGTCTCCGCCGCGGCCAGCCCGGGCAGGTCGTCGTACCGTCCGCCGCGCAGGTCGGTGCCGCCCGAGCTGGACCAGCTGGTGACGAACAGGGTGCCGGCGAGGACGAACCCGACGGGCGCGGCGCCGCGCCACCACCACCGCCGCGTGCCCCGGGACCGGTCGCGCGCGGCGGCAGCCGCCCGGAGCCGGTGCAGCCCCCGGCGGCCGCGTGCGGGCCGCCAGTCGGGGTGGCCCGAGCCCGGGTCGTGGGACTCGGAGGGGGTCATCGGCCCTGTGCTTTCGTGCGGGGTTCGGGTCCCGACTACGCTAGCCCAGGCAACAAGCGGCCCGCCGCCCGGCGACCCCGGAGCGGCGCAGCGTCGCGGCACCCGACCACGAGGAGCGACCCGACGTGTCCCAGCACCAGCCCCGTACCCAGCGAGGCGCCACCCCCGAGCCGGTCGTGTCGGCCGCTCGCACCGTCGTCGCCGCCGTCGTGGCCGCCGTGGGCATCGCGTGGATGGTGGTCTACATCAACGTCGCGCAGGACGGCGACCGGCTGACCTGGATGGGCGAGCTGGAGCGCTGGAACTTCATGGTCGGGTTCGTGCTGCTGTTCCTCGGCCTGGCAATCGCCGCCCACCCCAGCACGCCGCTCGGCCGCGGCCGCGGCGTCGTGGTCGGGATGCTCGGCTGCTTCCTGGTCGGGCTGGTGTGGATCGTCGTCTACTACATCACCGGCCAGGACCTCTCGATCCCGCTGATGAAGAACCTCGGCCAGTACAACCTGGTGGTGGGCATCGGGTTCATGGCGGTGGGCTTCGTCTACGCGACGAAGTGGGAGTGACCCGCTCGCATCCGTGACACCGAGCGCCGGCCCGTCGTACGACGGCCGGCGCTTTTTCACGTCCGTTTTGCACCCTCGGCGGAACCTGGTTACCCACAGGCTGTGGACACGGCTGTGCACGAATCACAACGATGGGATTTGTCCACAGCAGTTGTCCCCAGTGTGGAAACTCACCCCGCAGTGCGGCTGTTACCCCGGGGCCGTGACGGGCAAACCTCGGGTGGGGCCAATTACCACGGTCCCGTGGTAATCCACCGCTTCCCCCAGGGAACTCACCGTGGGAAGGGGCAGATCGCCGTGGGCGGTACTCGATCGGCACCATGGCGGCACCCGAAGCCGTCCCCAGGGTGAGGAGCGGGCCGCTCGTCCCCACCCGAAGGCGCGCCCGGGCCCGGCCGGACCGCCGCGCCCTCAGCCTTGCGACGTGGACCGACTCACGCTGCACGCCGAGATGCACGGCTACTTCACCCGACCGCAGGCGCTGGCCAACGGGTACGACGACAAGGCCATTCGCCGCGCCCTGCGCAGCGGGCGATGGACCCGGATCCGGCAGGGTGTCTACACCCTCCCGGGGCGGTGGGCGGCCGCCGACGCGCGCGGCCGGCACCGCATCCTGGCGCACGCGGTGGCCAGCCGCCTCGGCGACCGGGCGGTGCTGAGCCACGTCAGCGCCGCCGAGCGGCACGGGCTCGAGCTGTGGGATCTCGACCTCTCCCTCGTGCACGTCACCCGGCTCGACGGGCTGACGGGCCGCACCGAGGCGGGCGTCGTACATCACGAGGGCCTGTGCCTGGGGAGCGATCTGGCGACGGTCGAGGGACTGCGCCTGGTGCCACTCGCGCGGGCCGCCCTCGAGACCTCGCTGCTCACCTCGACCGAGTCCGCCGTCGTCACGCTCGACTCCGCCCTGCGTCGTGGGTGCAGCCGTCCCGAGCTGGCGGCCATGGCCGACCTGATGGCGGAGTGGCCGGGGTCCCGCCGGCTGCGGTTCGCGCTGCGGCTCGCGGACGGCCGCGCGGAGTCGGTGGGGGAGTCGCGGACCCGCTACCTCTGCTACCGGCACCACCTGCCCGCGCCGGAGCTCCAGTTCGAGGTCCGCGACCGCGGGAGCCTGGTCGGGGTCAGCGACTTCGCCTGGCCGGACCACCGTCTCCTCGGCGAGTTCGACGGGAAGGTCAAGTACGGGCGCCTGCTGCATCCCGGCGAGGAGCCGGCCGACGCGGTGTTCCGCGAGAAGCGCCGCGAGGACCTGCTCAGGGAGCTGACCGGATGGTCGATGGTGCGCCTGACGTGGGGCGACCTGGAGCGAGGTGCGGCAACCGCCGCCCGGATCCGTCGGCTGCTCAGGAGAGTCGCCTGACCCGGCGCCTCGGCGCGCGGCGCCGTACGTCGTACTGCCCCCAGCGAACCGCCCCTTCCCACGGGGAGTTCGCCTGGGGAAGGGGCCGATTCACTGGGTACCCAGTGAATTGGCCGCCGACCTACACCAGCACGAGAGTGCGCGCGACGATCGCCACGACGAGCACAGCCACCAGGGTGCCGGCGGCGGCCAGCTGCCACCGGGAGCGGTGCGCCTTCGGGGCGTAGACGAACGCGGCGGCGATGAGCAGGCCGCCGATGAACCCGCCGAGGTGGCCCTGCCAGGAGATGAAGGGGACCAGGAAGGTGATGACGAAGTTGAGCCCGATCCACAGCAGGATCTGCTGTGCGTTGCCGTGCACCTTGTAGACCACCACGAGCAACGCACCCATGAGACCGAAGAGCGCGCCGGAGGCGCCGATCGTGGGGGTGCTGACGTTGCTCAGCCAGTAGACCAGCACGCTGCCGCTCATCCCGGACAGGAAGTAGACGGCGAGGAAGCGGGCCCGGCCCAGCACCAGCTCGAGCTGCGGGCCGAGCACCCACAGCGCCACCATGTTGAACCCGATGTGCCACAGGTCGACGTGGGTGAACATCGTGGTGATCAGCTGCCAGACCGCACCGTCGGCGACCCCGTCGAAGACGGTCGGGGTCCCGTCGACCACCGCGACCCCGCGCGCCGGCAGCAGCGCGAGCCGGTAGAACCAGGCGCTCGAGGCGCCGCCGCTGATCTGCAGGAACAGGAACACCGCGGCGTTGAGCGCGATCAGCACCTGCGAGGTCAGCGCCGGGTTGGCCGGCCGGACACCGCCGTACGCCGTCCGGCCGGACCGGGTCTGCTTGGCGCCCTCACTGACACACGACGGGCACTGGAAACCCACGGCCGCGGTGCGCATGCAGTCCGGGCAGATCGGCCGGTCGCAGCGCTGGCACCGGATGTGGGTCTCGCGGTCCGCGTGCCGGTAGCAGACCGGGGCCTCGGAGGCGGCCCCGGACTGCCCGGCGGGGTCCGGTCCGGACGTGCTCAGCGCCGATCCACCTCGACGGTCTCGATCACGATCGGCTCGACCGGCCGGTCGCCCTGGCCGGTGGCGGTGCTGCCGATGGTGTCGACGACCTTGCGGCTCGCCTCCTCCTCGACCTCGCCGAAGATGGTGTGCCGGTTGTTCAGCCAGTCGGTCGGCACCGTGGTGATGAAGAACTGCGACCCGTTGGTCCCCGGGCCGGCGTTGGCCATCGCCAGCAGGTACGGCCGGTCGAACTGCAGCTCGGGGTGGAACTCGTCCTTGAAGGTGTAGCCGGGGCCGCCGGTGCCGGTGCCCAGCGGGCAGCCGCCCTGGATCATGAAGTTCGGGATCACCCGGTGGAAGCCCAGACCGTCGTAGAACCTGCCGGTGGTGCGCTCGCCCGACTCCGGGTCGACGTACTCCTTGCTGCCCTCGGCCAGACCGACGAAGTTCTCCACGGTCTTGGGGGCGTGGTTCGGGAACAGGTGGACGACGATGTCGCCGTGGTTGGTCTTGAGGGTTGCGTACGTCTCGGCCACGAGGCGCCTTTCTGGGAAGGATCTGTGTCCGGGCCGACCATGCATCGACCCGGTTCCGATCCTCCCACGAGCGGCAAGCCGGCCGGTCCGCCGGGCGTGCAGGTTGGGTCGAGGCCGGGCCCGGCCCGCGTCCACGCACGCACCACCGGGGTTTGACTGGCGAAGCGGCTCGGGCATGATCGAGGTCAGAACGGGCACAGCGTTCCGTGAGACCGAGAGGGGCAACCGCACAGATGCCGAAGAAGTCGAAGAACTTCCTTGACCACGCGAACGAGAGGGCCAGCGGGCTCGCCGACCGGATCGGGCCGCAGGTGGAGAGCGCCGTCGGCACCGCCCGGGAGAAGGCCGGGCCGATGATCGCGGAGGCACGTGAGAAGGCCGGGCCGATGATCGCCGAGGCCCGCGAGAAGGCGGCACCGGTGATCGCCGAGGCACGGGAGAAGGCGTCCCCGGCCGTTCACGACGCCCGCGACAAGTTCACCACCGACGTCCTGCCGGTGCTCACCGCGGCGCTCGCCGCCGCCGGTGAGGCGACCGAGGACGTCCGCGGCGAGACCGGCAGGCGCGGCAAGGCCGCCATCGCCGCCCTCAAGGGCGAGGTCGAGGCGCCGGCGCCGAAGAGGCACCGGTTCCGCAAGTTCCTGCTGCTGCTCGGACTGGGTGGTGCGGTCGCTTTCGTGGCGCGGAAGATGTCCGACCGGTCCGCGACGACCACCTGGGAGTCGACGCCCACGCCCACCCCGGCGCCGGCCCCGGCGGCTCCGGCCGGTGCGCACCGGGCGGAGGGCGAGCCGAGCGGCCACGACCAGGGCGGCTCCTCCCCGGACGTGGCGGCGGCGGACGCCGCGGCCGAGCCGCACGAGGCCACCACGCCGGACAACCCGGCGGAGACGATCGACGTCAAGAAGGACTGACCCGCACCGTCGACGGCCCGGCCTCCCCACGGGGGGCCGGGCCCTCGCACGTCCGGGGCGGCCCCGTCGGCTCGGACACGTCAGCTACGACGCCGGCTGCCGATCAGCGGGGGCGGGGGCGGCAGGTCGACGGGACGGTGCTCCTCGATCCAGGCGTCGATGCGCTCCCACCAGGAGTACAGCCAGTCGATGCGCTCCTCGCGGCCGTCCGGGATCTCCTCGTGGGCGACCCGCCACCAGCGCATGATGATCTGCTTGTCCATCGGCAGCTCGCGCCACACGTCCCCGAGCGTCAGCATGTGGTCGAGGCCGGTGTGCGCGACCAGCACCACGTCCGCGTGCGGGGCGGCGTCCAACGCGGCGAGCAGGCCGCCCGGACGCGGGGCCAGCACGTTCTCCATCCGCTCGGCGCGCTGCGCCATCGCCTCCAGGCCGAGCCGCCGCAGCTTGTCGATGGCCCGCTGCCGGCGCTCCGGGGTGAAGTTGCCGCCCTCGGGGAAGATCACGAACGCGTCGTTGGTGTCCAGGCCGTGGGCGAGCGCGCCGATCTGCTGCTCGAGATCCTGACCCGGCCGTCCGGGCGAGACGAAGCGGCTCGGCAGCCGGTTGAGGATCACGTCGATGGCCGGGTCCCAGGCCAGGGTGTCCCGCAGCACCACCCGGGGCTCCCGGCCGTACCAGTGCATGAGGGCGTACATCAGCGTGAACGAGTCACCCGGACCGGCGTGCCGGCAGCAGACCAGCAGCGGCTCGCCCGGGTGGGCGTCGGGGGCGGGGCCCTGCGTCACGATCTTGAGCCGCAGCACCCGCCGGGCCTCCCGGAAGAACACCACCAGGTAGGTCTGCACGATGTCGTAGTGGATCCGCTCGAAGTACGGACGGCGGATGAACAGGCCGAACCCGGAGGCGATCCACAGCCCGAAGAGCTCCACGAGCATCAGGCTCTCGAGCACCAGGTGCATCATCACCAGCGACAGGATCCGCAGCGGCCGGAGCCGGCCGGGCACGACCGGCGAGAGCACCGCCGCCAGCAGCAGCCACAGCGGGATCGTGGTCAGCAGGACCAGGGTGAGCAGGATGAGCGCGGGGGCGAGCACCACCCGCCGGAACAGGGCGGTCACAGGGCGGCTTCGAGATAGTCGACCGACGCCCGGTAGGCCGCGTCGATCCGGCGTACGACGCCGCGGAAGTCGCGGTAGGACAGCAGGCGGTCGTCCTGGGGGCCGCCGCCACCGGTCGGCAGGACGTGGGCGGTGACGTGTGGGGGGAGCGCGGCCATCTCCCGGTTGAACCGGTGCCGGCGCGCGATCTCGAACGAGACCCGGGCGACCTCCCACGGCTTGCGCGGGGGCTGCAGCGGGCGGTCGACGCGGCCGACCTGGAGCACGAAGACCCGGTCGGCGCCGCACTCGACGGCCCGGCCGACGGGGATCGAGTTCACGATGCCGCCGTCGAGGTAGTGCTCGCCGTCGACCACCGCCGGGCGGAGCAGGCCGGGCACCGCCGCGCTGGCGACGACGGCGTCGACGACGCGGCCGGAGGTGAACCAGTGCTCCGCGGCCCGCTCGATCGAGGCGGCGCACACCTGCAGCTCGATCTTCAGGTCGTCGAAGGTCCGGTCGCCCAGCTCCTGGGCGAGCCGTTCGCGCAAAGGGCGGGCGGAGTGCAGGTGCGTCCCGGTCCGCACCGCGCGGCGCACCTGCCGGACCGCACCGTCGCCGTACACGTCCCGGCCGGACACGGCGCTCTCCCACAGCTCGACCAGCCGGTCGATCACGCCGTCGCCCGGGTCGGCCGCGACCAGCGCGCCGTTGAGGGCGCCGACCGAGGTGCCGAGCAGGACGTCGGGCTCGACCCCCGCCTCGAACAGCGCCCGCAGCATGCCGACCTCGACCGCGCCCAGCAGGCCTCCGCCGCCGAGCACGAAGGCGGTCCGCCCGCTCATCTGCCGGTGGGCGAGCCCGTCGCCACCCCGGGGCCGTCCGGGGTGGCCGCGCCGGGGCCGGCGGCCAGCTGCGCGCGCACCCGGCGGGTGGCCCGCCTCTCGGCCCAGAACGACAGCAGCGGGACGGTGCCGCTCGCCAGCGTGGTCAGCGTGAACGGCAGCGACCAGCCGGCCTTGCGGGACAGCAGGAATGCCACCACGAGGAAGAGCATGTAGAGCCAGCCGTGGGCGACGCCGAGGTACGTCGTGATCGCCTCGCCGACCGCGTGCGGGGTGCTGCCCTCGACGAACAGCGTCGGGGTGCTCGGGAAGACGTGCCACATGGGCGTCCCGTCGAAGTTCGCCAGCGGGACCCCGACGAGGACGAGCACGACCAGGAGGATCCCGACGATCGTGGCCATCACCTGGTAGCGGAGCAGCGCAGCCTTCACGGGGAGGACGCTATCTCAGCGCTGGAAGCGTCCCGGTCCGCGCCCGCGGGTCCGGCCCCGCCTTCCGGGTCGTCGTCCTCGACCGCGCGCTCGGCGGCGACCACCCGGTCGAGCTCGTCGCGGCTCCAGCGCCACCACAGGAACAGCGCGAACCCTCCGAAGACGACCCACTCGAACGCGTAGAGGAGGTTGCGCAGGGAGGTGGACGCCTCCGGCTCGGGGAGCGCGTCCGGCGTGACCGGCTCGAGCCCGTCCCCGGTGGTCGAGCCTGTCGAGACCACCCGCGCGATCACGTACCCGCCGTACAGGTCGGTGTCCACGTGCTGCACCGCGCTGGCGATCCGCAGCTCGGGGAGCAGGTCGTCGGTGGGGTCGGGGTCGGGCAGTCCGCGGCCCTCGCCGGGCTGCAGCCAGCCGGTGACCTCGGTCCGGCCGCTCGGCGGCGGCGGTACGTCGGACCCGGCGGCGGCCCAGCCCCGCACCACCAGGACCGCCGGCGCGCCGGCGCAGCCGCCGTCGCAGACGGCCACCGGGGTGACCACCCACCGCCCGTCGCGCCCGTCCAGCACGCGGTCGGTGACCTCGACGGTCCCCTCGGGCAGCCACTCGCCGCTGAACCTCACCGGGCGGCCGACCTGGTCGTTGGGGTAGGCGTCGTCGGGTCCGAGCACGGCGTCGAGGGGGACCGGTCGCCCCCCGGCGAGGTCGCGCGCGGCGAGTGCGCGACCGGACTGCCAGGCGTCGTGCTGCCAGAGGGCGAGCAGCGTCGCGAGGGTGACGGCGGCGATCCCGAAGGCGTGCAGCACCAGCATCCGGGGTGAGGTGAGCGTCCTCGCGGCGGACTGGGGCACCTCCCGAGCCTACGGCGGGCCGTGTCGCCGGCGGGGACGGCCGGCGCGGACTGTGCGCTGTGCCACGATGCCGGTCGTGACCACCCGCATCCACCACCTCAACTGCGCCTCTTTCCGTCCCGCCCTCGGCCGCCTGCCGGTGATGCCGGACCGGCTGGTGGCGCACTGCCTGCTCGTGGAAGGTGCCGACGGGCTGACGCTGGTCGACACCGGCTTCGGCACCGGTGACCTGGCCGAGCCCAAGCGGCTCGGGCCGACCAAGGCCGTGCTCGGTGCGGTGCTCGACCCCGCCGAGCCGGCCGTGGCCCAGGTGCGGGCGCTGGGGCTCGACCCGGCCGACGTCCGGGACGTGGTGGTCACCCACCTCGACCTCGACCATGCCGGTGGTCTCGGCGACTTCCCGGCCGCGCGGGTGCACGTGCACGCCGACGAGCTCGCCGCGGCGCGCGCCCGGAGGAGCCCGCGTGAGAAGGGCCGTTACGTGACCGGGCAGTGGGCGCACGGACCGCGGTGGGCCGAGCACGGGGCGGGGGGTGAGGACTGGTTCGGGTTCTCCGCCGTCCGCGCGGTGGGGGAGGACGTCCTGCTGGTGCCGCTGCCCGGGCACACCCGCGGCCACAGCGCCGTCGCCGTGCGGCGGCCCTCCGGCGGCTGGTTCCTGCACGCGGGGGATGCGTACTTCTTCCGCGACGAGAAGCTCCGGCCGCCGACCTGCCCGTCCGGCCTGCGGGTCTTCCAGACCCTCGTGCAGATGGACCGGACCGCCCGGCTGGCCAACCAGGACCGGCTGCGCGACCTGCACGCCACCCACGCCGCCGAGGTGACGGTCTTCTCGGCGCACGACGCGACGGAGTTCGACGTGCTCGCCGGGTTCACCGACTAGGACCTCCGGCCCTTGACCGACCGGTCAAACAAGCGCACGATCGTGGTATCCGATCCGCCTTGTACGCGACGGGTCCTGTCGAAGGTGAGGACATCATGCGTCAGTGGACACGATGGCAGGACTGGGTAGCGCTGGTCGCCGGCGCCTGCGCTGTTCTGTCACCCCTCGTCGTCGAGCGCGAGACCACGGCAACCTGGACGATGGTGGTCCTGGGCGCCCTGATCGTGGCCGCCTCGGCGTTCTCCCTCTACCGCCCCGGGGACGTCATCTCCGAGGGCTCGCACGCGGTGCTCGGGGTGCTGCTGTTCATCTCCCCCTGGGTGATGGGCTTCGCCGACATGCAGGGACTGGCCTGGACGGCGTGGGTCGCCGGCGCGGTCACCCTCCTCGTGGGCGCGCTCGCCCTGCCGGCCACCAACCGGATGCACCACAACCTGGCGGCCTCGCACTAGAAGGCGCTGCCGCCACCACTGCGGGTGGCCGCGAGCCGGCCACCCGCACCGCACTGCCCGCTCGCCGGGCGCAGGGAGCGAACCTTGACCAAGCGCACGGCCCGGCAGGACGACCCGACCACGGGTGAGCGGCGCGAGCGGATCCTGGACGCCGCCGAGAGCCGGTTCGCGGAGGACGGTTTCGACGCCACCGGCACGGCCGCGATCGCGGCCGCCGCCCGGGTGCCGAAGGGGCTGGTCTTCTACTACTTCCCGCGCAAGATCGACATCCTGCGCGCGCTGCTCGACGAGCGGCTGCCGGACGCCTCGCGCTTCGACCCTCGCGATGTGGCCCGGCTCGGCGACCCGGTGGGCTCGCTGTTGCGGCTGGCCCGGCGGCTGCGGCTCGGGGATCACGAGTCAGTCGTCCTGCGCACGATCATCTTCCGGGAGTCGGGCACCCACCCGGAGGTGCGCGAGCACCTGCGGGCGCTCCGTGAGGGGATGCTCGACCTGACCGAGGCCGTCCTCGACGCCGCGGTCGAGCACGTGGTCGACCCGGTGCTGCGCCGGCAGGCGGCGCACACGTTCGTGTCGGTGATGCTGGACGAGGCCAACGTGCGGCGGTACGACGGCGCCGGGCCGGACGTGTCCGGCGCCGCGCAGGTGGTCGGCGGCGCGCTCAGCCCTCGCGGCTGAGGAACGACTGGATCTCGCGGTCGAGCTCGAGGTGCTCCGGCTCGTCGCCCGCCGGCACGGTCGCGAACATCAGGTCCACGAACGGCTCCAGGTCACGGGTCCGCACCTTCACGAGCGCATCGGCCTCGGGCCCGATCAGCTCGAGGAGGACGACCGCCACGCCGGAGGGCTCGACGCTGGGGAAGACGTGCACGTCCCCGTCGCCGCTGGGTTCGTACATGCCGCACAGCAGCAGGTCGCGGCCGAACGTCCAGCACACCGCCGGCTCGGCGGTTGCGAACCGCAGCGACACGGCGTAGGGGTCCGCCGGGTCGTAGCCGAAGTCCACCAGCATCGGCGCGGCGTTGCCGGAGTCGTCGATCTGTTCCAGCGCCAGGGTCCGGGTCAGCGAGACCGGGCCGACGTTCCTCGTGCTGTCCATCGCGCGCCTTTTCCGGGAGGGCCGGTGTTTGACGCCTTCATCATGAAGCACGACCTGCCCCGGAATAACGACCGTTGGGGCCGTGTCGCTGGGACCTCAGTGCTACGACCAGGACGAGCCGTGGCACATCGTCCGGGTTGGTGCCGCCTCGTCCGGAATGCCCCGTGGGGCCGGGGATCCCGTCCTCACGCGCCGGCCGCATCGAGCGCCGCTGCGACGCGTCGGTGCGCCTCCCAGATCGCCTCGGGGAGGCCCTCGAACCGGGCCAGGTGCTCCTCCCGGTTCGCGAGCTCCTCGCGCCACCGGGGCACGTCGAGGCTCAGCAGCCGGTCCAGGTCGCCCGGCGCCACCTCGACGCCTTCGAGGTCGAGCTCCTCGCGCGTCGGAAGGATGCCGACCGGCGACTCCCGGCCGGTCACCTCCCCGTCCCGCAGCCGCAGCAGCCACAGCAGCGGGCGCAGGTTGTCCCGGTAGCCCGGCCACAGGAAGTGCCCGTCCTCGGGGTCGCGCTGGAACCAGTTGACGTGGGCGAAGATCGGCAGCTCGGAGACCCGGCCGAGGACGGTCAGCCAGTGCGCGGCGTAGGCGCCCTCGGCGTAGGACAGGAAGGGCCTCATCGACATCGGGTCGTAGCGCAGCTGGCCGTCGACCCCCTCCGCGGCGAACGTCGCCTCGGCACCGAGGGTCAGCCCGTCGTACACGCCCTCCGCGCGGTCGGTGATCGCCCGGACCAGCGGCTCCCGGTCGCTGGTGCGTCCGCCGAAGATGATCGCGTCGACGGGGACCCCCCGCGGGTCCTCGAAGTCGTCGGCGATGTTGGGCACGTTGGCGAGCGTGGTCGTGAACCGGCTGTTGGGGTGCGACCAGGGCTCGTCGCGCTCGTCCCCGGTGCGCTCGGAGACGAGCCGGCCCTTCCAGTCACGCCAACCCGTGACGTCCGACGGCGGCGCGGGGGTCTTGCCCTCCCACCAGACCTCCTGGGTGACGTCGTTGTAGGCGACGTTGGTGAAGATCGTGCCGGTGCCGGGGCCGAGCGAGCGCACGCCCGTCGGGTTGGTCTCCTCGTTGGTGTCCTTGGCGACGCCGAACACCCCGAACTCGGGGTTCATGCCGTAGAGCCGGCCGTCCTCCGGGTCGACCCACAACCAGGTGATGTCGTCGCCGTAGAACGAGACGTGGTAGCGCTCGCCGAGCGCCTCGGGCGCCAGCATCATCGCGAGGTTGGTCTTGCCGGAGGCACTCGGGAACCCGCCGGCGACGTGGTAGCGGCGGCCGGTCTCCTTGTCGGTGATGCCGATCAGCATGAACTGCTCGGCGAGGAACCGTCCCGAGCTCCAGCCGTCGTACGACGCCAGCCGCAGCCCGTGCGCGATCTTGCCGAGCAGGGCGTTGCCGCCGTACGACGACCCGAAGTGCAGGATGGTCCGCTCGTCGGCGAACGTCACGAAGTAGCGCTGGTCGTCGTCGGTGCCCTGGCCCAGGTTCTCGAGGTCGCCGGTGACCTGCACGCCGCGCACGAACCGGTCGGGGTCGGCCAGACCCTCCACGTGCTGCACCCCGACCCGGGCCATCCGGATCATGTGCAGCACGACCGGGCGGTGGTCGGTGAGCTCGACCCCCACGGCGAACTCTGCGAGCGGCGAGCCGGGCGGCGCCATCAGGTAGGGGACCACGTACATCGTCTTGCCGGCCGAGGCACCGCGCATGAGCTCCTCGAGCATCGGCCTCATCTCGGCGGAGGGCCGCCAGTTGTTGTAGACGCCGCGGTCGGCCTCGTCGGCGGTGGCCACGATGGTGCGCTCCTCGGAGCGGGCGGTGTCCTTGTGGTAGCTGCGCGAGTAGTAGCGGCCCTCGCCGGCCGGCAGCAGCTCCCCGGCCTCGAGGGCCTCGCGGACCAGGCGCTCGTCGTCGGCGGCGTTGACCACCTCGACCCGGGCGGCGCCGGTGAGGTCCGCCCAGTGCCGGACGTACTCGCGGACCCTCGGGTTACTGACCCCCGCGTCGTCGAGCACCCTCTCCACGTCGGTCATCGTCGTCAACGTCCTCTCACCTGGCCCACTGCCTGCGATCCGTGTGCGACCGCTCTACCAGGGTGGCGATGCGCGGGGCAAGGATCCGCGGCCCGTCACCGCCACCCGGACGGCGCAGAACGCCGGGCCGGGGTCCAGAGACCCCGACCCGGCGTACCCCGTCAGGTCAGCGACGGACGCGCTCGACGTTCCCCTTCACGAAGTCGCGCTCGCGGCGCTGCCCGTCGTTGGCCCCCTTGCCCGGGGTGACCTTCACGGCACCCTTGCGCTTGGAGTAGTTGACGGTGTCCTTGCCCGAGCCGCCGGACAGGTGGTCCGACCCGTTCCGCCGGCGACCCTGGTCGAGCACGTCGTTGCCCGCACCGCCGGCCTCCCGGTCGGCGCCGCCCCGGCCCGCGAGCCGGTCGTTGCCGGCACCGCCGCGCAGGACGTTGGCCGCAGCGTCACCGCGCAGCACGTCACGGAACGCCGAGCCGGTGACGTTCTCGATGCCCGGGAGGAGGTCGGTGCCCTCCCCGGTGGCCCGGTCCGCCGCGAGGTCCACGCGGACCCCACCGGCGGCGGCGGCGTAGCTGACGGTGTCCCGACCCTCGCCGCCGTCGACGACGTCGTTGCCGGCGCCACCACTCAGGGTGTCGTCACCACCGAGGCCGAGGACCCGGTTGGTCCCGGCGTCCCCCGCGAGGGTGTCGCCGTGTGCCGAGCCGGAGAGGTTCTCGAAGCCCGCCAGCACGTCGCTGCCGTGCCCGGCCGCCCGGCCGGAGGCCAGGCTGGCCGTGACGCCGCCACCGGCGGTCGAGAAGCTCACGGTGTCGGTGCCGGGCCCACCCTGCAGGCTGTCGTCCCCGCCGGCGCCGTCGACCGTGTCGTCACCCGCGGCGCCGTCGAGGGCGTTGGCGTCTGCGTTGCCCATGAGGACGTCGTTGTGGGACGAGCCCGTCACGTTCTCCACCGAGGCGAGCCGGTCGGCACCCAGGCCCGAGGCGGTTCCCGCCGTCAGGTCGACCGCAACCGGGCCCGCGGCGGCGGCGAAGCTGGTGCTGTCGCTGCCGGCGCCACCGTCGAGTACGTCGTCGCCGCCCGCCCCGTCGAGGCTGTCGTTGCCGGCCAGACCGCGCAGGGTGTTGGCGCCGGCGTCGCCGGTGAGCCTGTCGTCCTGCGCCGACCCGGTCAGGTTCTCGAAGCCGGACATCGTGTCGGTGCCGTTGCCCGTGGCGGAGGTGAGCGTCGCGGTCACCCCGCTGCCGGCCGACTCGAAGCTGACGGTGTCCGTCCCCGCGCCGCCGCGCAGCGTGTCGTCGCCCGCCGCCCCGTCGACGGTGTCGTCACCCGCGCCCCCGTCCAGCACGTTGACGAACTGGTCGCCGACCAGGGTGTCGCCGAACGCCGAGCCGACGAGGTTCTCCACCGCGCCGATCGTGTCCGACCCCCAGCCCGAGGCCTCGCCGTCGGTGAGGCTGGCCTCGACCGCCGACGGGGACGCCGCGAACGTGACGGTGTCGGTGCCCGCACCGCCGTCGAAGGTGTCGTCTCCGGCGCTGCCGTCGAGGGTGTCGTCCGCCTCGCCGCCGCGCAGCGTGTCCCCACCGAAGCCGCCGGTCAGGGTGTCGCTGCCGCCGTCACCGTCGAGGGTGTCGTCACCCTCGCCGCCGTTGACGGAGTCGCTGTCGTCACCGGCGCTGACGGTGTCGTCGCCGTGGTCACCGTTGATGGTGTCGCTGCCGCCGTTGCCCTCGATGCTGTCCGCGCCGTCCCCACCGTTGATGGTGTCGTTGCCGCTGTCGCCGAAGATGCTGTCGTTGCCGGAGCCGCCGCGCATCGTGTCGCCGCTGCCGTCGCCGAACAGGGTGTCGTTGCCGTTGCCGCCGTCGACGTCGTCGGAGTCCAGGCCGCCGCGCAGCGTGTCCGCGCCGTCGCTGCCGTCCAGGTCGTCGGAGCCCGCCAGGCCGCGGATCGAGTCGTTGCCGTCCGCGCCGTCGATGGCGTTGGCCGCGTCGTCGCCGACCAGGGTGTCGTCGAACGGGGAGCCGAACAGGTTCTCGATGGCCACCAGCGGCTCGGTGTTGCCGGCGGCGGTTCGCCGTGCCGGCCAGCAGGTTGGCGCTGACCGCGTCGACGTCGGCGGAGAAGTCGGCGGTGTCCGTGCCGGCGCCGCCGTCGTAGGAGTCGGCGCCCGGGCCGCCGACGAGCCGGTCGTTGCCGGCGCCGCCGTTCAGGATGTCGTTGCCGGCCCGGCCGAGCAGGGTGTCGTTGCCGTCGCCACCGGTGAGCGTGTCGTTGCCCGCCCCGCCGTCCAGGGTGAGCCCGGCGGTGGTGCCGCTCGCCGTCAGGGTGTCGTTGCCGCCGTTGCCGTTGACGGTCAGCCGCTCGACGTCGCCGAGGGTGACGGTGCTGCCGTTGGCCAGCGTGACCACGTTGCCGTTCACCGCGACGGTGTCGGCGGCGTCCCCACCCTCGAGAACGACCGCGTCTTCACGGCCGGCGCCGAGGTTGAACGTGAAGTGGATGGGGTTCGCGCCCACCCCCGTGTAGGCCCCGTTGCCGAGGTCCAGCGTGACCGACTCGTCGTCGGCGTCGGTCCCGGTGACCAGCACCGTCGCGGTGTCGGCCAGCAGCACGGACCCGCCACAGCCGACCGGGGCGCCGGCGTCGGTGATGACGAACGCGCCCCCCGCCTGCGAGATGCGCAGGGCGTCCTCCCGCTCCAGCACCAGCGTCCCGGTGCCGGCGTCGAACGTGCAGCTGACGACGGCCTCGGCCGGGGCGGTGAGCCCGAACGACCCGACGGCCGCCACGCACAGCGCGAGCAGCGCGTTGCCGCCTCGAATCCTCGCTGTTGCCGCTCGTGATCCACGATGACGTCCAGCAGTCATGACATAACCCCCCGTTGTGTGAGCACGCCCCCTCTGGGCGTTCTCGCCAACGGTGAGTGTGCTGGGCGTTTGGTGACGTGAGTCACAGATGGGCTGAAATGGCCCGGTTGGACCAGGGGGCGTGGGCCGGGTCGGTGGTCCGCAATGCCGCGACCGAGTGGTCGTGTCCCCCCCACCTGCGGGAGTCGCTGCGGCGGCCTTGTGAGGCTAAGTGAGCTCGGCGGGCTCGACCACCCGGGAGCCACCTCGGCCATCCATGAACCCACCCAGGCCACCCGGGGAGCCATGTCGTCCGGCCGGAACGTGGTGGAGCCAAGGGGACTCGAACCCCTAACCCCCTGCTTGCAAAGCAGGTGCGCTACCAATTGCGCCATGGCCCCTGGTGCCGGGCGGTGCCCGGCCGTGCGTCAGCTCAGGACGACTTGGTGACGTTGTCGGTCGCCTCGGCCCAGAGAGCCTGCTCCTCCTGGCCGGCCTTGAGCTTCCGGTTCGCGAACACGGCGCCGGCGGCGGCGAGGGCGATGAACAGCAGCTTCTTCACAGTGGAGACCTCTCGGTGGTGCGACGTTCGTCCCGGCGGGGGCCGGGCCACGACTCTAGCAACCCCGGCCCCGGGAAAAATCACCGCGCACTATCCGAAATCGGTCACGTCCGGGGGTCCGGCCGCCTATCCTCGGGATCGCCGACGTGCAGCACACTGGGGACCGGAAGCGACCGGGGCTGCACCGGCGGACGGTGAGGAAGCCGATGCGCAGCTGGACGTGTCCCGCTCTCGCGACTCTGCTCGGCCTGGGCTTCGTGACCGTGCTGGAGCTCCCGTCCCTGGGGGACCGGTCCCTCATGGTCGTCAGCAACCTCGGTCAGCTCGCGGCGGCGGTTTTCGCCGCACTGATGTGTGTGCGCGCCGGGCGACGCAGCGGCCCCTACGTCGGGGCCTGGCGCTGGCTCGCCGTCGGGGTCGGTGCCTGGGCCGGCGGCCAGGTGGCCTGGACCTACTACGAGGTGTTCGCCGGCGTCGAGGTGCCGTTCCCGTCCCTCGCGGACGTCGGGTTCCTGGTCTTCCCCCTCGCCAGCGGCGTGGGCCTGCTCCTCTGGCTGGGCAGCCAGCGCACGCTCGCGGCACGGGGGCGGGACCTCCTCGACGGCGCGATCATCGCGCTGTCCCTGCTGGTCCTGTCCTGGGTGACCAGCCTGCGCGCCGTCGTCGCGGAGGGGTCCCCCGACTGGCTGGCGGCGTCGCTGTCGGTCGCCTACCCGATCGGCGACGTCGTGCTCGGCACCCTGGTCCTCGTGGCCGTCGCCCGCGGCCGACGGGGCGAGCGCGGCGTCCTCCTGGTCCTCGCCGCGGGGCTCGGCGCCCTCGCGCTCGCCGACAGCGCCTACCTCTACCTGGTCTCGGTGGGCGCCTACGGCTCGGCCGACGTCATCAGCAGCGGGTGGGTGTTCGGGTTCCTGTACGTCGGGGCGGCGGCGCTCGCCCAGGGCTCGGAGCCTCGGTCGGCGGGCTCCTCGGAGCCGGCCGAGACCGGGTCCCCGTCCCTGACCGCGAGCGCCCTGCCCTACGTGCCGCTGGCCGCGGCCTCGGTCGCCCTGTCCTACGACATCGTCGCGGCCCCGGATCACGCCCTGGTGAGCGTGACCCTCGGCGTCACCCTGGTCGTCCTCGTCCTCTCCCGTCAGTTCCTCGCGATGGTGGAGAACCAGCGCCTGTACGCCGAGCTGGGCCGGGCCCGAGACCTGCTGCAGCACCAGGCGCTGCACGACCACCTCACCGGCCTGCCCAACCGGGCCCTTTTCAACGACCGGCTCGACCACGCGCTGCAGCGGCCCCGGGCCGCGCTGGGCCTGCTGTTCTGCGACCTCGACGACTTCAAGCGCGTCAACGACGAGCGGGGTCACGACGCCGGGGACCTGCTGCTCAAGCTGGTGGCGGAGCGGCTGCTCGGGTGCGTGCGGGCAGAGGACACCGTCGCCCGCCTCGGGGGCGACGAGTTCGCGCTGCTGCTGGAGAACCCCGACGACACCGAGGCGATCGCACACCGGGTGGTCGAGCAGATGCGGCGGCCGTTCTTCCTGGACGGTCACGAGGCGCACGTGACGATGAGTGTCGGGGTGACCCACCACTGGGGCGCCCACCCTCCGGGCCGCGGGCCCCGGCAGCGTGACGACGACCGGCGCGCGCCGGTGGGCCCACCCGACGTCTCACTGGCGAACGAACCCGGGGCCGTGGCGCACTGGCTGCTCAGGTCCGCGGACCAGGCGATGTACGCGGCCAAGACCTCGGGGAAGGCCCGGGCGGTCATGGCCGACGACACCTCGCGCGTGCTGCTGTCCCCCCACCCTGTGTCGCCCGTCGAGGCGGCGGAGTCACCGGCTCCCTGACCTCCGTCGGACTCAGGAGACGGTGATCGAGAACGTACCTTCCGTGAAGGCGCCCCGCGTGTCGGTGACCCGCACCACGAAGGTGAAGGTCCCCGGGGTCGTGGGGGTGCCGGTGATCCGGCCGGGGCTCGCCTGCAGCGAGAGCCCGGGTGGCAGCTGACCCGAGCGCAGCGTCCACGTGTACGGGGAGACCCCGCCGTCGGCGAACAGGTTGCCGCAGCAGTAGAACTGACCGACCGTCCCCGGTGACAACGTGCCGCTCTGGTTGGTGATCACCAGCGGACGTGGTGCGTTGATCCGGATGGAGAACGACTCCGTGTCGGAGGCGCCGGTGAAGTCACGCACGCGGATGGTGAAGCTGTACAACCCCTGCGTCGTGGGTGTTCCGGTGATGCCGCCGGACGAGACACCCTGGGTGAACAACCGGGTGCCCCGGAGGGATCTGACCCGCGACCACGCTGAACCGCACCGGGCTCTCGGACGTGCGGCAGTCCCGGGTGCTGAAGAACCAGGTGGCGAGGGTGCCGACATTCCCGTCGGGGAACGTCGTGGGGACGATCGTGCACGTTCCGCTCGGCGGCGGTGGCTGGGTCGGAGGGGGCGAGGAGACGGAGCACCCGGAGAGGGTCACGGTCGTGCTGGACGCGGCGTCCGCGACCGTGGCCCGGCAGGTGCTCGAGCGGAACGACGAGGACTCCAGCCGGAAGGTGCCGGCTCCGTCGGCGGTCCCGGAGGCGGTGGACTCGGGTGAGGTCACCGTGACCGCGCCGCCGGGCACGGCGCCACGACCTTCCACACGGAGGGTGGATCCCTTCAGCTCCGCCTTGTCCACCGAGACGGCCGCCCAGGACGGCGGTGCCACCAGCACCACGAGAAGGACGGCGCACACAACCGGCAGGATCTTGCGCATCGTGACCCTCACGAGTCGATGCTCAGCCCGATGCTGAGACGCCTTCAGGGTGGCCCCTCCGGGGCGTGGCGACAACCTGTCCGATGGTGCACTCGCGGGTCTCGACGTGCCGCTCGACCGTCAGCACGTCGCGGAGCATCGCCAGGTCGAGGGGTCCGGAGAAGTAGTAGCCCTGCCCGTACTCGCAGGCGAGCCCGAGCAGCGCCGCCCGCTGGTCGGCAGTCTCGACACCCTCGGCGATGACGTCGAGGCCGGTGTGGTGGGCCAGGTCGACGATGGCGCGGACGATGTGGTTGCCGGTCCCCGCGTCGGAGAGGCGGCTGACGAACGACCGGTCGATCTTGATGCCGTCCACCGGCAGGTCCTGCACGTAGGACAGGGCCGAGTGGCCGGTGCCGAAGTCGTCGATGCAGATCCGGATCCCGTGCCCACGCAACCGGTGGAGGAGGGCGATGGCCTGCTCCCGGTCCCGCATGACCGAGCTCTCGGTGACCTCGAGCTTCAGCCGGCTCGGCGGCAGCCCGGTCTCCTCGAGCACCCGTAGGACGCGGTCGGCCAGCGCGTCGTCCCGGAGCTGCTGGGGCGAGACGTTCACCGTGACGAACAGCGGCTCGGCGTCCAGGGCCGGGGTGCGCAGACCGGTGGCCACGTCCCGGCAGGCCCGCTCGAGGACCCACTCGCCGATCTCGGTGATCGCGCCGGACTCCTCCGCGATCGGGATGAAGGTGGACGGCGGGACGGGTCCGAGCTCGGGGTGGGTCCAGCGCACCAGGGTCTCCACGCCCGCCAGCCGGCCGGAGTCGAGGCTGACGATCGGCTGGTAGACGACGTACATCTCGCCTCGGGCGACCGCGCCGCGCAGGTCGATCTCCAGGCGGAGGGCGTCGAAGATGTGCTCGAAGTGGTCGGGCTGGAACTCCTGCAGACGACCCCGCCCGTCCCGCTTCGCCGCGTAGAGCGCAGCGTCGGCGTTGCGCAGCACCTCGGTGGTGGTGGTGTAGGCGCACCGGCCGCTGGCCAGCCCGATGCTGGCCGAGATGTGCACGTCGGTCCCGTTCACGGCGATCGGCTCGGCCAGCTCGCCCAGGATGCGGTGCGCGACGTGGCGGGCCTCGTCGTCGCCGCGCACGTCCTCCAGCAGGATCGCGAACTCGTCTCCGCCGAGCCGGGCCGCGGTGTCCCCGGGGCGGACGTTGCGGCGCAGGACATCGGCGAAGCGGGTGAGCAGCTCGTCCCCGGCGAGGTGACCGAGCCCGTCGTTGACCTGCTTGAACCGGTCCAGGTCGACGTACATCACCGCGTACGGCGCGGTCTGGGTGCGCTGGGCCCGCTTCAGGACGTGGTCGAGCCGCTCGAGGAAGAGCACCCGGTTGGGCAGCCCGGTGAGCGCGTCGTGCAGCGAGTCGTGCACCAGGTCGAGCTCGGCCTGCTTGCGCGCGGTGACGTCGGAGTGCGACCCCACCAGCCGGCGCTCGCCGTCGGTGACCGTGGCGATGCCGCGCACCAGGAACCACCGGAAGTCGCCGTCCCGGTCCCGCATCCGGTGCTCGATCTGGAAGGAGCGGGCGTGCGCCTCGGCCTGGAGCAGCTGCTCCTCCAGCTCGGGCAGGTCCTCGGGGTGGACCCGGTCCAGCCACTCGTCGGGGTCGCCGGACAGCTCGTCCTCGATGAACCCCAGCAGGCTGAGCCAGCGGGGGGAGAAGTAGACCTCCCCGGTGTCGAGGTTCCAGTCCCAGAGGCCGTCGTTGGCGCCGCGGGCCGCGAGGGAGTAACGCTCCTCGCTCGCCCGCAGCCGGGCTTCGACCTCGTTGCGGGCGGCCACCTCGTCGATGAGGGCGGCGTTGGCCTCGCGGAGCTTGCGCGCCCCTTCCTCCAGCCGGCGGATGTGGTCGGCGCGCTCGGCCTCCCGGGCCTCGAGCTCGCGCTTGATCCGGTGCCCGTACGCCGTGGCGCAGCTGATCATCAGGACCACGAAGAGGGCGATGAGGTACTCGAAGTCCCGCAGGTCGCGGGCGTGCGCCTTCTGCACGTCGAAGAGACCCTGCTGGATCTCGCCGACGTCCTCTCGGGTGCGGGTGATGGCCTTGTTGACGTCGTGGTAGCGGCGGTCCATGGCCGCCATCCGGCGCCCGGCGAGGTCGGCTCGGCCGCGGTCGAAGTAGCGGAAGATGCGGCGCGCCTCGCGGACCATCTCCTGCATCCGGTCGTCGACTTCGCGCAGGTCCGCGCGGAGCACCGCCGCGTTGCCCGGGGACACCTCGCGCAGGTCGTGGCGGATGTCGGTCATCAGCACGTCGAAGCGGCGCATGGCCTTGCGCTGGCGTGCCGACTCCGCCGCCACGGCCCGGGACTCGAACACGTCGTTGCCGGGCGCGTTGACCTTGCCCGCGACCGTGCCCAGGTCCAGGATCCGGTCGAGCCGCTTCTCCCACACCATGTTCATGCCGGTGGCCTGGTTGTGGGTGTCGATGATCATGTGGTTGAGCAGCAGTCCCATGCCGACGACGATCACGTCGAACAGCGCGAGCCCGTAGTACACCCGGTGCCAGCGCCTCGGGCGCGTCTCCGGGCGTCGTCGCCCCACGAATCGCACAGTCGTTCCCCCGGTCCGCGACAGCCCCGGCTGGGCGTCGCAGTCGATCAGCTCCTACATCGACCCCACCGAGAGTAGGACCGGGAAGCTCACAAAGGTGCCGAAAATCGGACTTTTTACCCCCGGGAGCGGGGGGCCCGCGATGACGTGGGGCAGGAGGGGGAGGGTGGGCCTAAGAGGACTTGAACCTCTGACCTCTTCCTTATCAGGGAAGCGCTCTAACCGTCTGAGCTATAGGCCCGTGGGGGGTGCGGCATGGTGACTCGGCAACGCTCCCGGGCGGGTGCTCGGGCGGCTGCCGACGGCAGAGATTACCCCATCGCGTCGGCGCCGCCCAAACCCAGGGCGGCCCGGGGGCGCACCCTGCGAGATGCCGGTCCCGCCCGGTCGCCGGCGAGCGCTCAGCTCAGTGGTCGTCCTCGGCCAGGGTGACCTCGAGGCCACCGAGGAGGGCGGCCGCGAGGTTGTAGAGGAACGCGCCCAGCGTGGCGATCGCGGTGATCAGGATGACGTCGACGACGGCGACGATCATCGTGAAACCGAGGACCCGGCTGGTCCCGATGTAGTTCTCGATGTCGAACGTGTCGGCGGACTCGCCCCCGAGGACGTCGGTGACGGTGGAGTTGATCGAGTCCCAGACGCCGGCGGCACCCAGCACCGCCCACACGACCGCGACCGAGACGACGGTGACGATGCCGAAGGCGATGGAGAGCAGGAACGACGTCTTCATCACCGACCACGGGTCGAGATGCACCAGCCGGAGCCGCGCGCGGCGGGTGCGCGGTCGACGCGCCTGCTGGGCGCTCGACCCGGAGGACGGCCGCCCGGTGACGGTGGTCGTGCCGGCACCCGGGCCCGAGGGGGAGGCGGCCTGCTGCACCGCGCTGCTCGCCGCGGAGACGGCAGCCGAGACCCGCTCCGTCAGCGGTCGCCGCGACTCGTCGGACGCCTGGGCCGGGCCGTTGAGCGAGCGCCGCGGTGCCAGCGGCGTGTCGTCGGCACGTCGGTCAGCCATCAGGACTCCTCGTTCGGGGCGACATCTTCGGCCGGTCCGTCGTCGGACCGCTCCGCCACGATTGTCGCATCCTCCTGGTCGGAGTCACGACTCGCGACGGACGGTTCCGCCCCGGCGGCCACGTCGGTCCCAACCTCACCATCGACCCCGGACTCGTCGGCCGCTCCGTCCACGGCCTCCTCGATCTCGGGGGCCCGCTCGACGCTGCGGGCGACCTGAGCAACGCTGTCACCGTTGGTGACGCCGACGAACCGCACGCCCTTGGTGTCGCGGCCGGTGGGGCGGAGGTTCTCGTCGATCGCACTGCGGGTCACCTGGCCGGACTGCTTGATGGCCAGCACCTCGTCGCCCTCGACGACGATGAAGGCGCCCACGAGGTTGCCGCGGTCGTCGTCCTGCTTCATCGCCTTGATGCCGAGCCCACCGCGCGACTGCTGGCGGTACTCCGAGATCCTGGTGCGCTTGGCGAAGCCTCCGTCGGTGATGGTGAAGACGTACTGCTCCTGCACGTCGGGCAGCTCGCCTGCCTCGGTCGACGCCCCGGCCTCCTCGGCCCGGGCCGCTGCGGCCTCCTCGGCGGCGACCTGCTCCGCCCGGATGACCGCCATGGACAGCAGCTGGTCGTCGGCGCGGAACTTCATGCCGGTGACCCCCGAGGTGGCCCGGCCCATCGGCCGGAGCTGGCCGTCGTCGGCGGGGAACCGGATCGCCTGGCCCTTGCGCGAGACGAGCAGGATGTCGTCGTCGGCGTTCACGAGCTCGGCGCCGATCAGCTCGTCGTCGTCCTCGCGGAAGTTGATCGCGATGACGCCGGCCTGCCGCGGGCTGTTGTAGTCGCCCAGCCGGGTCTTCTTCACCAGGCCGTTGCGGGTGGCCAGCACCAGGTAGGGGGCCTGGTCGTAGTCGCGGATCGCCAGCACCTGCGCGATCTCCTCGTCGGGCTGGAACGACAGCAGCCCGGCGACGTGACCGCCCTTGGCGTCACGGGACGCCTCGGGGAGGTTGTAGGCCTTGGTGCGGTAGACCCGGCCGGCGCTGGTGAAGAACAGCAGCCAGTGGTGGTTGCTCGTCGCCATGAAGTGCTCGACGACGTCGTCGCCCCGCAGCGTCGCGCCGCGCACGCCCTTGCCGCCCCGCTTCTGGGTGCGGTAGAGGTCGGCCCGGGTGCGCTTGGCGTAGCCACCGCGGGTGATCGTCACGACGAGCTCCTCGTCGGGGATCAGGTCCTCCATCGACAGGTCGCCGTCGGCGGCGATGATCTGCGTACGGCGGTCGTTGCCGTACTTGTCGACGATCTCGGTGAGCTCGTCGGACACGATCTGCCGCTGCCGCGGCGGGTTGGCCAGGATGTCCTCGAGGTCGGCGATCTCGGTCTCGATCTTGACCAGCTCGTCGATGATCTTCTGCCGCTCCAGCGCCGCGAGCCGCCGCAGCTGCATGTCGAGGATCGCGTTGGCCTGGATCTCGTCGATGTCCAGCAGCGCGATCAGGCCCTGGCGGGCGTCGTCGACCTCGGGCGAGCGCCGGATCAGCGCGATCACCTCGTCGAGCATGTCCAGCGCCTTCGCCAGACCGCGGAAGATGTGCGCGCGACGCTCGGCGTCGGCGAGCAGGAACCGGGTGCGCCGCTGGATCACGTCGATCTGGTGGGCCACCCAGTGGCTGATGAACTGGTCGAGGGTCAGCGTGCGGGGCACGCCGTCGACCAGCGCCAGCATGTTGGCGCTGAAGTTGGTCTGCAGCTCGGTGTGCTTGAGCAGGTTGTTGAGCACGACCCGCGCGACGGCGTCGCGCTTGAGCACGACGACGAGCTGCTGGCCGGTGCGCGAGGAGGTGTTGTCCTTGACGTCGGCGATGCCCTGCACCCGGCCGGTGTCGGCCAGCTCGGCGATCTTGAGGGCCAGGTTGTCGGGGTTGACCATGTAGGGCAGCTGCGGTGATCACCAGCGACGTACGGCCCTTGGCGTCCTCGTCGACCTCGATGACCGCGCGCTGGGTGACCGAGCCACGGCCGGTGCGGTAGGTCTGCTCGATGCCCTGCCGGCCGACGATGAGCGCGGCGTTGGGGAAGTCCGGGCCCTTGATCCGCTCGAGGAGCGCGTCGAGCAGCTCCTCGCGGGTGGCGTCGGGGTGCTCGAGCGCCCACCGGGCACCGTCGGCGACCTCACGCAGGTTGTGCGGCGGGATGCTGGTCGCCATCCCGACCGCGATGCCGGCCGAACCGTTGACCAGCAGGTTGGGGAACCGCGCCGGGAGGATCACCGGCTCCTGCGAGCGGCCGTCGTAGTTGGGCTGGAACTCGACGGTCTCCTTGTCGATGTCGCGGACCATCTCCATGGCCAGCGGCGCCATCCGGCACTCGGTGTAGCGCATCGCGGCCGCGGGGTCGTTGCCCGGGGAGCCGAAGTTGCCCTGCCCGTGGATGAGCGGGGCGCGCATCACCCACGGCTGGGCGAGCCGCACCAGGGTGTCGTAGATCGCGGAGTCGCCGTGCGGGTGGTACTGACCCATCACGTCGCCGACGACGCGCGAGCACTTGGAGAAGCCGCGGTCGGGCCGGTAGCCGCCGTCGTACATCGCGTAGAGCACGCGACGGTGCACGGGCTTCAGACCGTCGCGCACGTCCGGGAGCGCGCGACCGACGATGACCGCCATGGCGTAGTCGATGTAGGAGCGCTGCATCGAGGTCTGGAGCTCGACCGGCTCGATGCGGCCGCCGGGTCCGTTCTCGATCACGTTGTCTGTCACTGGCTGTCTCTCTCGTCGTCACCATCGAAGAGCGGTCAGATGGCTGTGTTGTCTCTCGACATCCTGCGGGGCTCGGCTCCGGCACACCTCGTGCCTCGGCGTACCTCCGCCTCACTCCTCAGATGTCGAGGAAGCGGACGTCCTTGGCGTTGCGCTGGATGAACGAGCGTCGCTGCTCGACGTCCTCGCCCATGAGGATGGAGAAGATCTCGTCGGCCTGGGCGGCGTCGTCGAGCGTCACCTGGAGCATCAGCCGCTGGTCCGGGTCCATGGTGGTCTCCCACAGCTCGTCGGCGTTCATCTCGCCGAGACCCTTGTAGCGCTGGACCGCGTTCTCCTTGGGCAGCTTCTTGCCCTCCTCGATCCCGGCGCGCATCATGGCGTCCCGCTCGGCGTCGGAGTAGACGTACTCGTGCTCGTGCGGCTTGTTCCAGCGCAGCCGGTAGAGGGGCGGCTGCGCCATGTAGACGTAGCCGTGCTCGATGAGCGGCTTCATGAACCGGAACAGCAGCGTCAGCAGCAGGGTGTTGATGTGGTGGCCGTCGACGTCGGCGTCGGCCATCAGCACCACCTTGTGGTAGCGCAGCTTGTCGAGGTCGAACTCCTCGTGGATGCCGGTGCCCAGCGCGGAGATGATCGCCTGGACCTCCTGGTTGCCCAGGACCTTGTCGAGCCGGGCCTTCTCGACGTTGAGGATCTTGCCGCGGATCGGCAGGATCGCCTGGATGCGCGGGTCGCGGCCGGACTTGGCCGAGCCGCCCGCCGAGTCACCCTCGACGATGAAGACCTCGCACTCCTCGGGGTTGGTCGACTGGCAGTCGGCCAGCTTGCCCGGCAGGCCGCCGCCCCCGAGCAGGCCCTTGCGGGAGCGGGCCAGGTCGCGCGCCTTGCGGGCCGCGATCCGGGCCGACGCCGCGGCCTGCGCCTTGCGGACGATGTCCTTGCCCTCGGCCGGGTTCTTCTCCAGCCAGTCACCGAGCTGCTCGTTGACCAGGCGCTGCACGAAGCTCTTCGCCTCGGTGTTGCCGAGCTTGGTCTTGGTCTGGCCCTCGAACTGCGGCTCGCCGAGCTTGATCGAGATGATCGCGGTCAGGCCCTCGCGCACGTCGTCGCCGGAGACCCGGTCCTCCTTCTTCTTGATCAGCCCCCACTCCTCGCCCCAGTTGTTGACCAGGGTGGTGAGCGCGGCGCGGAACCCCTCCTCGTGGGTGCCGCCCTCGTGGGTGTTGATCGTGTTGGCGAAGGTGTGCACCGACTCCTGGAACGAGGTGTTCCACTGCATGGCGATCTCGAGGCTCATGCCGTTGCCGTCGTCGAGCTCCTGCTCGGCCGCGAACGAGATGATGCTCGGGTTGGCCTTGTCCTTGCGCCGGTTGAGGTGCTCGACGTAGTCGATCAGGCCGCGGTCGTAGCGGAACCGCTGCTCCAGCGCCTGGCCGGCGCTCTTGATGTCGTCGGGGCCGCCGTCGACGTCGCCGCTGACGGTCTCGTCGGCGACCGCCTCCGCGATGTCCTCCGCGTCCGGGCGCTCGTCGCGGACGATGATCTCGAGGCCCTTGTTGAGGAAGGCCATCTCGCGGATCCGGTGGGTGATGGTCTCCAGCGAGTAGTTCGTGGTCTCGAAGATGTCGGAGCTGGCCCAGAAGGTGACCGTGGTGCCGGTCTCGTCGGTGGCCTCGAGCTGCTCGAGGGGACCGGTCGGCACGCCGAGGCTGAACGTCTGCCGCCAGTGGTGGCCGCGGTTGCACACGTCGACCTGGAGCCGGCTGCTCAGCGCGTTGACGACCGAGACGCCCACCCCGTGGAGGCCGCCGGAGACCTTGTAGCCGCCACCACCGAACTTGCCGCCGGCGTGCAGCATGGTCAGCGCCATCGTGACCGCCGGCATGTCCTGGCCGGGGGCGGTGTCGGTGGGGATGCCGCGCCCGTTGTCCTCCACGCGGACACCGCCGTCGGCGAGCAGCGTGACCCGGATCTGGTCACAGTGCCCGGCGAGCGACTCGTCGACCGCGTTGTCGACGATCTCCCAGATCAGGTGGTGCAGACCGCGCTCGCCGGTGGAGCCGATGTACATGCCGGGACGCTTGCGCACCGCCTCGAGGCCCTCGAGGACCTGGATCGCCGAGGCGTCGTACTTGCCGTCCTCGACGGCGTGCGAGGAGCCGGCCGGGGCGAGGGCGGCCGCGGTCTCGGAGACCACGTCGGCGGAGGGGTGGGTGTCGGTCGCTGCATCCCCTGCGGGGGTGGGCTGGTCGGCCACGAGCCATCCTTTGCACTTGGTCGCTCACCGGCAGCTGCCGGGGCGTGCCGCGCGGTGTCGGCATGACGAAGGTCGACTCCTGGCGGGAGCTCGACCTCAGCGCCCAATATACCCGCCAGGGCCCGATTCGAGGCACACCCACTCGCGGAAACGGGGGATCCGGACTCCAGAAGGCCGTTTCCCGGCCTCACAGGGCCACTTGGACGCGATCCCAGGGCCGGGTTCAGGTCCCCATACGGACCGAGGGGCCGTGGACGGGCCCTGAGCCGGTCTCGCGCCGGCGGGTCCGGCCGGACCCGCGAGCCACCGTCGGCTCAGCCGTAGGTGTCGCGCGGGCCGCGGCCGTCGCGCATCGAGCGCAGGCCCTTCTTCCAGCTCGGCAGGTGCGGGCCGAGCACCTCGATGAGCGTGACCGTGCCCTCGCCGAGCTCCTCGTTGAGACGCCGCAGCGCCGTCGGCGCGAGCAGCTTCATCTGGGTGGCCCACGCGGTCGAGTCGGTGCGCACCACCAGCGTGCCGCCGGGATCGCCGGGCTTGAACGACTCCGGCCGGCAGTGCTGGGCCACCTCCCGGCCGACCAGGTGGTCCCAGCGGCTGAACACGCCGTGCACCCGCACGTCGGTGCCCCAGCCCTGGTCGGCGATGAGCCGCCCGATCGTGGAGTCGAGCAGCTGCGGGTCGCGGTCGTCGGGGTGCGCGCCGGACGCGGCGGGGTCGACGGCCGGCCGGCGGCCGCGACGGGAGGGCGGCCGGCGCTTCGCCGTACGGCGGCTGCCGGCGAGGCCGCGCGCGATGCTGCGGGCCAGGTCGAGCCCGGTGTCGTCGTGCGTGTCCGCCGAGTTGTCAGAGGGTGGCGGCGCCGGGGCGCCCTCAGCACCTGACAACTCGGTGGGGTCGGTGGGGTCAGTCGGCACGGGCGGCCACCTTCCCGTCGACGACGTCGATGCGGTGGCCGGTGAGCAGGGCCGGTACGTCGGCGGCGACCGCGGCGGTCACCAGCACCTGCTCGGCGCCGGCCACCCGCTCGGCGAGCCGGTCCCGGCGCTCGGCGTCGAGCTCGGCGAACACGTCGTCGAGGATCAGGATCGGGTCGTCGCCGTCGGCGCGGAGCAGGTCGTAGGACGCGAGCCGCAGCGCGAGCGCGAACGACCAGGACTCGCCGTGCGAGGCGTAGCCCCGCACCGGCAGCGGCCCCAGGCCGAGGAGCAGCTCGTCGCGGTGCGGCCCGACGAGGGTGAGACCGCGCTGCAGCTCCTCGGCGCGGCGGCGGTCGAGCTCGGCGAGGAGCGCGTCCCGCAGGACGGTCCGGTCGGGGTCGGCCCCCGTGACCGGACCGAGGTCGAAGGACGGGCGGTAGCTGAGCCCGGCGTCGTCGCGGGCCGCCCCCCGGGCGACCGCCGCGTAGCAGCGGCCGACGAGCGGCTCGAGCTCCGCCACCAGGGTGACCCGGGCGGCGAGGAGCTCGGCGCCGAGCGAGGCGAGCTGCTGGTTCCACACCTCCAGCGTGCTCGCGAAGTGCTCGTCGGGGCCGGTACGGCGGCCGCCGCGCTGCCCCGCGTTCTTGAGCAGGGCGTTGCGCTGGCGCAGCACCCGGTCGTAGTCGGAGCGGACGCCGGCGTAGCGGGGGGCGCGCTGCACGAGGAGGTCGTCGAGGAACCGGCGCCGCTCGGACGGGTCGCCCTTCACCAGGCTCAGGTCCTCGGGGGAGAACAGCACGGTGCGCACCAGGCCGAGCAGGTCGCGGGCCCGGGGCAGCGGCGACCGGTTGACCCGGGCACGGTTGGAGCGGCCGGGGTTGATCTCCACCTCGAGCAGCGCCTCGCGGCCGTCGCGGACCACGGCGGCGCGGATCACGGCCTGCTCGGCCCCGAACCGGACCAGCGGCGCGTCGCCGGAGACCCGGTGCGACGACAGCCGGGCCACGTAGTCGACCGCCTCCACGAGGTTGGTCTTGCCCTGCCCGTTGCGCCCGACGAACGCCGTCACCCCCGGTGGCAGCACGACCTCGGCGTCGGCGTACGACCGGAAGTCGTGCAGGGAGAGGCGGACGACGTGCACGCGGTCGTTCTAGCTCTCGCCCTCGGCGGACCCCGAGCCCGCCGCCGCGGCGGAGTCGGCCTGGTCGGCGGTGCCGCCGCCGGCCTCACCGCCGGGGGGTGCGTCCGTGTGGACCGCGTGCCCGCCGAACTGGTTGCGCATCGCGGCGACCGCCTTCATCGCCGGGCTGTCGTCCTGGCGGGAGACGAAGCGCGCGTAGAGGGCCGCGGTGATGGCGGGCGTGGCCACGGCGTGCTCGATGCCCGCCTCGACCGTCCAGCGTCCCTCGCCGGAGTCCTCGGCGTAGCCACGGATCTGGGACAGCCCCTCGTCCTCGTCGAGGGCGGCGACCATGAGGTCCAGCAGCCAGGACCTGATGACCGTGCCCGCCCGCCAGGAGCGGTAGACCTCGGTGACGTTGTCGACCATCTCGGCCTTCTGCAGCAGCTCCCAGCCCTCGGCGTACGCCTGCATCAGGGCGTACTCGATGCCGTTGTGGACCATCTTGGAGAAGTGCCCGGCCCCGACCTTGCCGGCGTGCACCCAGCCGAACTCGCCCTCCGGCTTGAGGGCGTCGAAGATCGGCTGCACCGTCTCGACGTGCGCGGGCTCGCCGCCGGCCATCAACGCGTAGCCGTTCTCCAGGCCCCACACGCCGCCGGAGACCCCGCAGTCGACGAAGCCGATGCCCTTCTCCGCCAGCAGGTCACCGTGCAGCTGGTCGTCGGTCCAGCGGGAGTTGCCGCCGTCGACGACGATGTCGCCCTCCTCGAGGAGGTCGGCCAGCTCGGCGACGGTTGCGCGGGTCGGGTCGCCGGAGGGCACCATCACCCAGACCACCCGGGGGGTCGGCAGCGCCGCGACCAGGGCCTTGAGGCCGTCCACGTCGCTGACCTCGGGGTTCCGGTCGTAGCCGACCACGGTGTGGCCCGCGCGGCGCAGCCGCTCGCGCATGTTGCCGCCCATCTTGCCCAACCCGATCAGCCCGATCTCCATGCGAGCCACCCTAGCGCCGGACGGATGGGAGACCCGCGCTCGGCGGGGCTCCGCCCGAGCAGGACGCCGGTGCCGCAGGTCAGGACAGCAGGCGGCGCGGCATCAGCAGGTAGCGGAACGCCGGGTCGGCCTCGCCGTCCGGGCTGTCGACGCCGACCATGACCGCCGGCTTGGAGGCCTGGGTGAAGGCGAGCTCCACCACCGGTGCCTCCAGCGCGGTCAGCCCGTCGAGGAGGAACTGGGGGTTGAAGCCGGTGGTGATGTCGGCGCCCTTGACGTCGGCGTCGATCTGCTCGGTGGCCAGCGCCTCGTCGCCGCTGCCGGCGTCGAGGGTGAGGGTGCCGTCGGTGAACGCGAGCTGGACCGCGGTGTTGCGCTCGGCGACCAGCGACACGCGCTTGACCGCCTCGACGAGCGTGGCGCGGTCGACGCGGGCGATGGTCTGCTGCTCGCTCGGGAAGAGGCTGCGGACCTTGGGGAACTCCCCGTCGAGCAGGCGGGTGGTGGTGCGGCGCACGCCACCGCCGGCGGAGCCCTCGAAGCCGATGATCCCCTCCCCGGAGCCCGAGGTGGACAGCGCGATGGTCACCTCGGCGCCGGCGGTGAGCGACTTCGCCGTGTCGGCGAGCACCTTGGCCGGCACCAGCGCGGCCGCGCTGACGTCGGTGGCACCCGGGTCCCAGCCGAGCTCACGCAGCGAGAGCCGGAAGCGGTCGGTGGCCAGCAGGGCGAGGTCGGAGCCGTCGATCTCGATGCGGACGCCGGTCAGCACCGGGAGCATGTCGTCGCGGCCGGCGGCGACCACGGCCTGGCTCACGGCGTTGGCGAAGACGTCGCTGCGCACCGTGCCGGTGGCCTGAGGCATGTCCGGCAGGGACGGGTACTCGTCGACCGGCATGGTCTGCAGGCTGAACCGCGCGCTGCCGCAGGTGAGCGAGACCTTGGAGCCTTCGATGGTCATCTCGACGGGCTTGGCGGGCAGGCTGCGGCAGATGTCGGCGAGCAGCCGACCGGAGACCAGGGCGGTGCCTTCGTCGGTGACGTCGGCCGGCACGGTGGCGCGGGCGGAGGTCTCGTAGTCGAAGGTGCTCAGCTGCAGGCCGTCGTCGGTCGTCTCGATCAGCAGACCGGCCAGGACCGGCGCGCTCGGCCGGACCGGGAGGCTGCGGGCTGCCCAGGCGACGGCGTCGGCGAGGACGTCGCGCTCGACGCGGAACTTCACGGGTGTTCGCCTCCTGCGATGACGTGCACGAAGTTGAGGGGCCGGCGGCGAACCACAGGAACCGGGTCCGCTGCCAGGGGTGAGCATCCTGTCATGCGGAGGGGGTGGCGCACAGCGGGAGTACGGAACTTGTGATTGCCCCCCGGGAGGGCGGGGCCGGCTGTCGGAGGCGTTGTCCCCAGGTCGGGCCGCGCATTGAAGTTCACGGGGGCCTGATCCATGTGTAGTCCCGTCGTGTTAACAGGCTCGGTGGATACTGTGGACAAGGGTCGTTTTCGCAGGTGAGAGGCGATTTCTTCGTCCCGACCGGGTGTGGACGGCGGGTGGACGAACGAGGACAACCTGTGGGTCACCGACCGGCCGACCCCGTCGTACACCTGGTTGTCCACAGCCCGTGCACGAGGGAACGACAATTCTGCACACGCCGCTCCCCAGGGGCGGTCGCCCGCCGTGACCGGGGCATCACGCCTGGCGGGCCTGCTGCTTGATCCGGTTGGTGAGCTCGGTGACCTGGTTGTAGACCGAGCGCCGCTCGGCCAGCAGCTGCCGGATCTTCTTGTCGGCGTGCATGACCGTGGTGTGGTCCCGCCCGCCGAACTGCTGCCCGATCTTGGGCAGGGACAGGTCGGTGAGCTCGCGGCACAGGTACATCGCGATCTGCCGGCCGGTCACCAGGACGCGGCTGCGACTGGAACCGCACAGGTCGTCGATGGAGAGCCCGAAGTACGCCGCGGTCTGGGCGATGATCAGCGCGGCGCTGATCTCCGGCTCGCCGCCCTCGGGGATCAGGTCCTTCAGGACGATCTCGGCGAGGGTGAGGTCGACCGGCTGGCGGTTGAGGCTGGCGAAGGCGGTCACCCGGATCAGCGCGCCCTCGAGCTCGCGGATGTTGGTCTGGATCTTGCTGGCGATGAACTCCAGCACGTCCGGCGGCGCGGTCATCCGCTCGGTCGCGGCCTTCTTGCGCAGGATGGCGATCCGGGTCTCGAGGTCGGGCGGCTGCACGTCGGTGATCAGGCCCCACTCGAACCGGTTGCGGAGCCGGTCCTCGAGCGCTTCGAGGCGCTTGGGCGCACGGTCGGAGGTGATGACGATCTGCTTGTTGGCGTTGTGGAGGGTGTTGAAGGTGTGGAAGAACTCCTCCTGCGTCTGGATCTTCCCCTCCAGGAACTGGATGTCGTCGATGAGCAGGACGTCGACGTCGCGGTAGCGCCGCTGGAAGGTCGCGGCCTTGTCGTCGCGGATCGCGTTGATGAACTCGTTGGTGAACTCCTCCGAGCTCACGTAGCGCACCCGGGCCCCGTTGAAGAGGCTGCGGACGTAGTGCCCGATCGCGTGCAGCAGGTGGGTCTTGCCCAGGCCTGAGTCGCCGTAGATCAGCAGCGGGTTGTAGGCCTTGCCGGGCGCCTCGGCCACCGCGACGGCGGCGGCGTGGGCGAACCGGTTGGACGAGCCGATGACGAACGTCTCGAAGATGTACTTGGGGTTCAGCCGGGTCTCGAGGGCGGTGCCGGCAGGTCGCGCCGCCGCGGTCGCCAGCGGCGTGGGCACGTCGAGGGGATTTCGTCGACATGTCGATGGATGGATTGATCGACATGTGGTCGTGTCCGTCCGCCGAGGCGTGGTCGTGCCGGTGGTCGCCGCGGCTGTCGCGGGTCTGGAGGGCGGTGTCGTCGGTGGGACCGCCGCCGGGGGCCGCGGCCTCCAGCTCCGGGTCGACGGTGACGGCGATGCGGACCTGGGTGCCGAACTGGTTGCCGAGCGCGTCCTCCAGCCGGGTCCGCAGCCGGCCCTCGAGCTGGTTGCGGGTGAACTCGTCGGCCACCGCGATGATGGCTGTGTGCTCGTGCAGCGTCACCGGCCGGCTGGCGGTCAGCCAGGCCCGCTGGTTCGGCGGCAGGTCGGCGATCAGGGTGCGCCAGACGGAGCCGAGATCGGCCGCCGGTGTGCTGCTCGGGCTGCCGTTGTCGGCGGTGTTGTCGTCCACGTAGGGATCCTTCCCCGGTTGGTTCCGCTTGTGGTCCACACCTTTGTCCACAGGTTGTGCATCCGGGCCTGATGGAGGGAGGCACCGGGCCGAGGCCGGTGAGAACGCCCAGTTCTACCCTGTTTCGAGCAGGTCAGAAGCGGTTTTCGGAATCCGCTGGGCACCTGGTCCAGCGACCCTGGAACGCGGGGACGTCCACCGTGGGGAACTCGGGACCGGCGAACGCTAACAAGCGGCCAGCCTGTGGATCAAGCGTTTGTCCACAGGGGGTCCGGACGGGTGCCGCGCTCGGTTTGACCCTGTTCCCGGCGACCCCGTACCGTTGGGAGGTCGAACCGGAGTCGACCGGTGCCGCATGCCCACGTCACGCCAGCCCCCGCCCTCGTGGCGGACCGGCTGCCAGGCGCCTTCCGCGGGTGCGCGGTGCGGGTCGATCACGGGCCGCGACCGGCCGGGCGACTGTAGCCCGGCACCGCAGACCTGACCACTCCCGACACACCGGAGACAAGCTCGTGAGCAAGCGCACGTACCAGCCGAACAACCGTCGCCGCCACAAGGTGCACGGATTCCGCCTGCGGATGCGCACCCGCGCCGGCCGCGCCATCCTTTCGGCGCGTCGCCGCAAGGGTCGCAAGAGCATCTCGGTCTGACCATCACCGCCGACCGGTGCTGACGCGGGCCCACCGGCTCACCAGGAGCCGGCTCTTCGCGCCGACGATCCGGCGCGGAGCGCGGGCCGGCACGCGGACGCTCGTCGTCCACCTCGCCGACCCCGCCCCGTCCGGACGCTCGGTCGTGCGGCGGACCCCTCATCTCCCGGTCCGCAGGTCGGCTTCGTCGTCAGCAAGGCCGTCGGCGGAGCGGTGGTGCGCAACCAGGTGAAGCGCCGGCTGCGGCACCTCGCCCGGGCACCGGATCGCGTCCCTGCCGGGCTCCGCGTGCTGGTGGTGCGGGCGCTTCCGGCCGCCGCCGGACGCGACGTCGGACGAGCTGGGCGCCGACCTGGACACCGCCCTGGCGCGGGCGCTCGGCCGGGCTGCCGCTGGCGGTGCCCGGTGAAGTACGTCCTCATCGGCTTCCTGCGGGCCGTACCGGCCGCTGATCAGCCCGCTCTACGGTCAGGTCTGCCGCTACCACCCGTCCTGCTCGGCGTACGCGCTCGAGGCGGTCACCGTGCACGGCAGCGTTCGCGGCTCCTGGCTCGCTGCCCGCCGCCTGGCCCGCTGCCACCCGTGGGCCGCCGGCGGCTACGACCCCGTGTCGCCCGAGCGGGCGCGCGACGGCGCCGTCACCGCCCCATCCGACGCGCGACAGCACCGAGCGCCACTCCGAGACTCAAGGAGCCTGAGTGATCGAGTTCTTCACCGACGTCGGCAGCTTCATCATGACGCCGCTCTACTAGGTCGACGTCGGTCGTGCTGCTCGGGTTCCACCGGCTCTTCGGCGCGCGTCTTCGGCCCGGAGGCACCGGCGTCGCGTGGGTGCTGTCGATCGTCGGCCTGACCGTGGTGATCCGGGCCGCGCTGATCCCGCTGTTCGTCAAGCAGATCAAGTCCAGCCGGAACATGCAGCTGCTCCAGCCGAGGGTCAGGGAGCTGCAGAAGAAGTACGGCCACGACCGGGAGCGTCTCACCCAGGAGACGATGAAGCTCTACAAGGAGACGGGGACCAACCCGTTCGCGTCCTGCCTGCCGATCCTGGTGCAGATGCCGATCTTCCTGGCCCTGTTCCGGCTGATCGACCAGGCCGCGAAGGACCCGGGGACCGAGCGTGGCTTCATGACCGAGACGCAGAACGACCCAGTTCGGTGACGCGGTCTGTCCTCGGGGCGACGATCTCGAACACGTTCCTGTGCCGACGGCGACCGGCTCAACGTGCGCCTGCTCGCCGCGGTGCTGGTGGTCGCGATGACGCTGACGACCTTCCTGACCCAGCGCCAGCTGATGAGCAAGAACATGCCGGCGGACGCGATGACCGGCCCGTACGCCCAGCAGCAGAAGATGCTGCTGCTACGTGCTGCCGTTGGTGTTCGCCGTCGGCGGCGTCGCGTTCCCCATCGGCGTGCTCTTCTACTGGACCACCTCGAACCTGTGGACCATGGCCCAGCAGTTCTACGTGATTCGCAACAACCCCGCTCCCGGCACGCCCGCGCCAGGCCGCCAAGCAGGCCCGCGGTCGCGGCCAAGCGGCGGGCGCAAGGGCCTGCCGCGACCCGCAGCCGGAGGACGAGGACGCGCCGCCGGCGCCGCCGGCACCAGACGCGTCAGCAGCCCAAGCGGCAGTCGCGCGAGCAGCGGAAGAAGGACGGCCCCCGGGTAAGCCGGGCCCGCCCAAGCCGCGTCCGGGCGACGGCAAGGCACGAACCCGGATCGTCGAGACCAGCCGCGCCACGACCAACGGAGGACCCGAACCGTGAGCGACCAGACCAACCAGACCGACCGGACCGACCTGTCTGAGCTGGCCGACGAGGAAGACGTCGCCGACACCCCGGCCGCCGAGGACGAACCCGCCGCGGAGCTGTTCGAGGAGCGGCTCGACGCCAGTGAGGCCAGCGAGGCTGGTGAGGCTAGTGAGGCTGGTGAGCCGACTGAGACCGACGCTGCCGACGACGACGACGACCCGTCGGAGTCGGACCGGCTGGCCCGCTCGAGCGGGAGGGCGACATCGCGGCCGACTACCTCGAGGAGCTGCTCGACATCGCCGACCTCGACGGCGACCTCGACATGGACGTCGAGGGCGACCGGGCCTCGGTCTCGATCGTCGGCGCGGACCTCACGCAGCTGGTCGGGCGGGACGGCGAGGTGCTCGAGGCGCTGCAGGAGCTGACCCGGCTGGCGGTGCTACCGGGAGACCGGGGAGCGCGTCCCGGCTGATGCTGGACATCAGCGGTCACCGTGCCGACAAGCGCGCGCGCCTGGAGCGACTCGCGGCCGAGACCGTCGCCGAGCGTGCAAGGCGACCGGCGAGCCGGTCTCGCTGAAGCCGATGACCCCGTTCGAGCGCAAGGTGGTGCACGACGCCGTCGCGGAGGCCGGGCTGCGTTCGGAGTCCGAAGGGCGAGGAGCCGCGACGGTACGTCGTGGTGCTCCTGCGTTGACGGAGCCACCGGGGCCGCTGGGTGACCGCGCCTCCGGCGCGGACCAAGCCGACGTTTCACGTGAAACACCCCCGACGCGCCCCGGCCGCGGCGCGGGGGGTTTTCGGGTCGACCGGCTGCCGCTGGCGGAGCGGTACGCGGCGATCCTGCTGGCCACCGACGGCGTCGTCCGGGGGCTCATCGGCCCGCGGGAGACTCCCCGGCTGTGGGAGCGTCACCTGATCAACTGCGCCGTGGTCGGCGAGGCGGTTCCGGCGTCGGCCTCGGTGTGCGACATCGGCAGCGGGGCCGGGCTGCCGGGGCTGGTGCTCGCGCTGGCCCGTCCCGACGTGGAGATGTGCCTGGTGGAGCCGCTGCTGCGGCGCGCCACGTTCCTCGACGAGGCGGTCGAGCGGCTGGGGCTGACCAACGTCGAGGTGGTCCGGGCTCGCGCCGAGGAGCTGCACGGGTCGCGGGACTTCGCCGTGGTCACCTCGCGGGCGGTGGCCCCGCTGGCCCGGCTGCTGGAGTGGTCGATGCCGCTGGTGCGCGAGGGTGGCCTGCTGGTGGCGATGAAGGGCGCCTCGGCCGAGGAGGAGCTGGCCTCCGCGGGCAAGGAGCTGCGGCGGCACGGAGCCGGCGAGGTGACCGTGCTCAGGCTGGGGACGGGCGTGATCGATCCACCGACCACGGTGGTGCGGGTGGAAGCCACCCGACCCTCCCGACTAGGTTGTGACCTTCCGTCCCCTCCCGGAACCTCGGGCACCCCACGCCGAGGGTCCCGGGCGCGCAGGAAAGGCCGCTCCTCGTGACGACATCGATCCCCACGACTCCCGGGCTGGGGTGGCCGGTCGGGGGCGCGTCGGACGACGCGGTCCGCGCTCCCGGGCGGCCCGCCCCGCTCGGCTGGCCGGGATACCCACAGAATCCACAGGCGGATCCACAGGAAGCCACCGCACCCGACCCCGGGGTTTCACGTGAAACATCCACCCCGTCGGTTTCACGTGAAACCACGCCCCCGATCGCACCCGAGGAGCCCCCGGTGACGACCTCCCCCTCTCGCTTCGGCCCACATCCCGCGCCGGGTCCGGCGTACCGCACCGCCGCGGACGTGGCCCAGGTGGTGGCCGACATCGACGACGGCACGACACCGCTCGCCCGCTCGGTCGAGCAGGAGCTGCTGGTGCGGGAGGGACTGCGCCTGCGGGGGCCGCTGCCCCGCCCCGACCACACCCGAGTCATGGTCGTCGCCAACCAGAAGGGCGGCGTCGGCAAGACCACCACCACGGTGAACGTCGCCGCGGCCCTGGCCCAGGGCGGCCTGCGCGTGCTGGTGGTCGACCTCGACCCCCAGGGCAACGCCTCCACGGCCCTCGCCATCGAGCACCACCGGGGGGTGGCGTCGACGTACGACGCGATCGTCGAGGGCACCGCCCTGGTGGACGTCGTGCAGCCCTGCCCCGAGATCGACGGGCTGTTCGTGGTGCCGGCGACCATCGATCTGGCGGGGGCGGAGATCGAGCTCGTCAGCATGGTGGCGCGGGAGAGCCGGCTGCGGAAGGCGCTGCACGGCCACCCGCAGATCTGCCCCGACGTCGCCCGGGATCCGGCCGACGACCGCTTCGACTACGTCCTCATCGACTGTCCGCCGTCCCTGGGGCTGCTCACGCTGAACGCCCTGGTCGCCGGCGACGAGATGCTGATTCCCATCCAGGCCGAGTACTACGCCCTCGAGGGGCTCGGCCAGCTGCTCGAGACCGTCGAGATGGTCAAGGCACACCTGAACCCCGGCCTGGACGTCTCCACGATCATGCTCACCATGTACGACGCCCGCACCCGGCTCTCGGCCGGCGTGGCCGACGAGGTGCGCGAGCACTTCGGTGACCAGGTGCTCGCCACCGCGATCCCGCGGTCGGTGCGCATCTCGGAGGCACCGAGCTACGGACAGACGGTGATGACCTACGACCCCGGATCCCCCGGGGCGCTCAGCTATCTCGAAGCAGCCCGTGAAATGGCCCTGAAGGTGACCGCAGGAGGAGCTCGATGACCCAGAAGCCCCCGACCCGACGTGGTCTCGGCCGCGGTCTCGGCTCGCTGATCCCGACCGCCCCGCGTGAGGAGCCGTCGTCCGACGGCGCCCCCGCCCCGGACGCGGCTGCGACAACCGGGGAGAGCGGCTCGGGAACCGGGCCCGCGGACCCGAGCGTGACGACCGGCGCGACCACCGGCGCGGTGACCGCGGTGCCGGCGGCACCCGCCGACACCCCGTCCGGGTCGCCCGACTCCGACGGGCTGCGGCCGGTGGAGGGCGCGTACTTCGCCGAGCTGCCCGTCACGGCCATCGCCCCGAACCCGCGCCAGCCGCGGCAGGTCTTCGACGAGGACGCGATGGCCGAGCTGGTGCACTCCGTCAAGGAGGTCGGCCTGCTGCAGCCCGTGGTGGTGCGGTCGGTGGGATCGCCCGCCGACGGGCGCTACGAGCTGATCATGGGGGAGCGGCGCTGGCGCGCGACCCAGGAGGCAGGCCTCGAGGTGATCCCGGCGATCGTCCGGGAGACCGGTGACGACGACCTGCTCCGGGACGCGCTGCTGGAGAACCTGCACCGGTCCCAGCTGAACCCGCTGGAGGAGGCCGCCGCGTACCAGCAGCTCCTCGACGACTTCGGGTGCACGCACGAGGAGCTGGCGGGCCGGATCGGGCGCAGCCGGCCGCAGATCAGCAACACCCTCCGGCTGCTGAAGCTGTCCCCCGCCGTCCAGCGCCGGGTCGCGGCCGGGGTGCTGTCGGCCGGTCACGCCCGCGCGCTGCTCGCCGTCGACGACGCCGACATCCAGGACCGGCTGGCCGGACGCGTTGTGGCCGAGGGGATCTCGGTGCGCGGCCTCGAGGAGATCGTCACCGTCGGCGACCTCGGGTCCGGTTCCCGCCCGGCCGCGCGGCGCAACAAGCCCACCGCCCCGGCGCTGGCCGACCTCGCCGAACGGCTCTCCGACCGGCTGGAGACCCGGGTCAAGGTCGACCTCGGTCGCTCCAAGGGGAAGATCACCGTGGAGTTCGCCTCGCTCCCCGACCTGGAGCGGATCGTGGCGATCATGGACCCGCGTGCGCAGACGAACCACGGGGGACAGCAATAGATCGACGTGTCGACATAGCGATTTGTCGACACGTCGATGTAGCGCCAGATCGACTCAGCACGGGGACCGGCCGCGCCGGACCGGTCTCGCCGACGGCTCACCCGGGCAGACCGCCCTCAATCACCGCGAACCGGGCGAAGAGGGCGAACGGCGACGTTCAGGACCGAGCGGCGCGCCGGGCGGCCCGCTCCCGGGCCCGGCGCCGCTTCTCCTCCTGGTCGAGTCGCTTCGCCTCCTCGGGCGACGGCGCGCTCCCGCCGTGCGACGCCGGCAGCCACCACGAGCCCGGCGGCTGCTCGTCCGCGGGGTAGGCGCGGATCGCCTCGTCGAGCATCGAGGACATCACCGCCCGGAGCTCGGCGGTCTCGGCGGTCGGGTCCGCGCCGGTGGGGTGCAGGGGCGCGCCGACGTGGATGGCGATGGTCTTGCCGCGGCCGAAGTCGCGCGGGTGGTCCTTGGTCATCAGGCGCTGGGTGCCCCACAGGATCACCGGCACCAGCGGGACGCCCGCCTCGGCGGCCAACCGGGTCGCGCCGGTCTTGATCTCCTTGATCTCGAAGGAGCGGGAGATGGTCGCCTCGGGGAAGATCCCGACCACCTCACCGGCGCGCAGGTACCGCACGCCCTCGTCGTACGACGCGAGCCCGTCGGCCCGGTCCACGTTGATGTGGTGCAGGGAGCGCATCAACGGCCCGGCGACCTTGTGGTCGAAAAGCTCGCGCTTGGCCATGAAGCGCACCAGGCGCTTCGAGGGCCGCGCGGCGTAGCCGCCGAGCACGAAGTCCACGTAGGAGATGTGGTTGAACGCCAGCAGGGCGCCGCCGGAGCGGGGCACGTGCTCGGTGCCGGTCATCGCGAAGCGCAGCCCCAGCGCCCGGAAGGCCAGCTTGGCGGTGACGATGACGGGCGGGTAGGTGAGGTCGCGCACGGGCCGATCCTCGCAGTCAGCCGGGGGAACGGTCGAGGGGTGTCCGCGCTACGGCGACCAGCTCGGCGATCAGGGCGCCGAGCTCCAGGCCGGCCGCCGCGACCGCCAGCGGCACCGTGGAGGTCTCGGTGAGTCCCGGGGCGACGTTGACCTCGAGGAACCACACCCGGCCCCCCGCGTCGACGATGAGGTCCGACCGGGAGAGGTGCCGCAGACCGAGCGCCTCGTGGGCCACCACGGCGACCCGCGCGCACTCGGCGGCCAGCTCGTCGGCGAGCTTGGCGGGCACCACGAACTCCGTGCTGCCGGCGGTGTAGCGGGCCGAGTAGTCGTAGACGCCGCCGTCGGGGTGGATCCCGACCGCCGGCAGGGCCCGTGGCCCGTCCCCGGTGTCGACCACCGTCACCGCGACCTCCTGGCCCTCGACCAGCCGCTCGACCAGCGCGGTGTCGCCGTAGGCGAAGGCGTCGACCATGGCCCCCGGCAGCTGGTCCGCGGTGCGCACCACGCTGCAGCCGAGGGCGGACCCGCCCTTGGCTGGCTTGACGATCAGCGGCAGCCCCACGCTCTCGACGAGCGACTCCATGACCGCCGCGGCACCGAGCTCGCGGAAGGTCTCGGCCGGCAGCGTCACGGAGGCCGGCGTGTCCAGTCCGGCCCGGGCCGCCACCACCTTGGCGACCGGCTTGTCGAACGCGACCCGGGAGGCGGCCGGCCCGGCGCCCACGTAGGGGACCCCGACCAGCTCCAGGATCTCGCGGAGCGCGCCGTCCTCGCCGGTCTCCCCGTGCAGCAGCGGGACCACGCAGTCGGGGCGGTGCTCGCGGAGCCAGGGGAGCAGCCCCGCGTCGACGTCGCGCTCGTCGACCTCGAGGCCGGCGTCGCGCAGCGCCTCGGCGACCCTCCGCCCGGAGCGCAGCGAGACGTCCCGCTCGTGGGAGAGTCCCCCGGCGAGCACGAGCACCCGGGGTGCCCTGCCGGGCGAGCCCGAGGCTGTGGTGGTTGAGCCCGTCGGCACCATCCGTCTCCTAGGTGAGGTCGCTGTTGGGGGCTTCGTAGCCACGGTGCACGCCGCGGGCGGTCGCGCCGAAGGTCTCGCGCAGCTCGAGCTCCTCCTCGATCACCCCGGTGAGCCGGCGTACGCCCTCGCGGATGCGTTCGGGGGTCGGGTAGCAGTAGGAGAGCCGCATGCTCTGCGCCCCGAACCCGTCGGCGAAGAACGCGGTGCCCGGCACGTAGGCCACCCGAGCGGTGACCGCGCGCGGCAGCATCGCCTTCGCGTCGAGCCCCTCGGGGAGGGTCAGCCACACGTAGAACCCGCCGCCCGGGACGTTCCAGCGCGCCGCCGCCGGCATCAGGTCGTCGAGCGCCCCGATCATCGCGTCCCGGCGCTCCCGGTACATCTCCCGGAACTCCTTGATCTGGCCGAGCCAGTCGTGGCTGGTCAGGTAGGCCGAGACCGCCATCTGGGAGAACGCCGGCGGGCAGAGGGTCGCGGACTCCTGGGCCAGCACGAGCTTCTCGCGGACCGCGTGCGGGGCGAGCACCCAGCCCACCCGGAACCCGGGGGCGAAGGTCTTGGAAAACGACCCCAGGTAGATCACCCCGTCGGCCTCGTCGGCGCGCATCGCCCGGATCGGGTCGTCGTCGAAGCCGAGCAGGCCGTACGGGTTGTCCTCGAGGACCAGGACGTCGGCCTCGCGGCAGATCTCCAGGATCTCGGTGCGCCGCTGCGCGGTCAGCGTGACGCCGGCGGGGTTGTGGTAGTTCGGGATCGTGTAGAGGAACTTGATCCGCCGTCCCTGCGCCTGGCAGGTCGCGATCGCCTCGCGCAGCGCGGACGGGACGAGCCCCTCGGCGTCCATCTCCGCGTGCACCACGTCGCACTCGTAGGCGCGGAACACCCCGAGCGCCCCGACGTACGACGGGGCCTCGCAGATCACCACGTCGCCGGGGTCGCAGAAGATCCGGGTCACCAGGTCGACGGCCTGCTGGGAGCCGACGGTGACCACGACGTCGTCGGGGTGCGCCTCGATGCCCTCCAGCCGCATCACGTCGCAGATCTGCTCCCGCAGGGTGGGGTCTCCCTGGCCGGAGCCGTACTGCATGGCGGTGGCGCCCCGGCGCTCCACCAGCTCGTGGATGGCGCGGCCGACCACGTCGAGAGGGAGTCCGGAGATGTTCGGCATCCCGCCGGCGAGGGAGACGACCTCCGGGCGGCTGGCGACGGAGAAGAGCGCGCGGATCTCCGAGGCGGTCATGCCGTTGGTGCGCGCGGCGTACCGGTCGACGTAGCTGTCGAGCCGGGTGCGTCCCGACCCGGCTCGGCTGATCTCGCTCGACATCACCACTCCTTGCAGGCGGTTCTAGGATGAAGCATCCTCCCCGTTCCCGCCGCACAGGGGTCACGACATGGGACTACCGGTCACGCGTCCGGGCCGCCGGCTCGCCCGGCTCACGCTCGACACGCTCGCAGACCTGCCCGAGGACGCCCGGTCGTGCGTCTTCTGGGAGCTCGACCCGGTGCGCCGGCAGCGCGCCGTGGACTCCGGCGACGCGGCGGCCGAGAAGGAGGCGTGGCTGTCCCGGGTGCTGCTCGAGTGGGGCTCGTGCGGACGGGTCGCGTACGTCGACGGTGAGGCGGTCGGCTTCGTCGCCTACGCGCCCGCCCCGTACCTGCCGGGGGCCCAGGCGATGCCGACCGCCCCGGTCAGCGAGGACGCCGTGCTCCTCTCGACCGCGATGGTGCTGCCCGAGCACGCCGGCGGCGGCATCGGCCGGATGCTGATGCAGAGCGTGGTGCGCGACCTGGTCAAGCGCGGCGGCATCCGCGCCGTCGAGGCGTTCGGGGACCACCGCAGCGAGCGGGACGCCCCGGTCGACCACCGCTCGTGCGTGCTGCCGGCCGAGTACCTGCTGCGGGTCGGCTTCAAGACCGAGCGGCCGCACCCCCGCTACCCCCGGATGCGGCTGGAGGTGAAGTCGGCCGTCACCTGGCGCAGCGAGGTCGAGGCCGCGCTGGAGCGGCTGCTCGGCGCGGTCCGTCCCGGCCGGGCGGCCAGCCCGGCGACCGAGCGGCACACGCACTGACGCCGAGTGCGGGTTGGTGTCGCGACTCCCACCCGCGGGTCGGCTCAGCGGATCGCGGCGCGCAGCTCGTCGAACCGGAGCAGGCCGGTGCGGGTGTCGGTCTCCGGGCTGAGGTACATCCGCTGGACGGCCACCACGACGGCCTCGGCGAGCACGTCGCGGAAGGCCGCGTCGCCGAGCCTGGCGGCGTCACCGGGGTTGGACAGGTAGCCGACGTCGATGCGGACGGCGGGCATCCGGGTGTGTCGCAGCAGGTCCCAGTTCTTCGCGTGCGAGCGCAGGTCGACCAGGTCGGTGCGCGCGACGATCTCGCGCTGCACGAGGCTGGCGAACCGCTCGCCGGCCGAGGACCAAGCCCCGTGGGAGTCGATGCCGAAGAAGTACGTCGAGACGCCGCACGCGTCGATGTTGCTCGAGGCGTCGACCTGCAGCGAGATGCACAGGTCGGCCTCGGTCCGGTTGGCGAAGTCGGCCCGCTCCACCTCCGAGGCCTCCTCGGCGCCGGCCCGCTTGGTGAGGTAGGCCTGCACCCCGGTGGCGACCAGCCGGCCCTCGACGCGGTTGGCCAGGTCGGAGATCAGCGCCTCGGCGTCGTCGGCCATCGGGCCGGCCGGCATCCGGGTGACGCACGGGTCGATGACGACGACCTTGCCGGTGAGCTGGGGCCCGGCCTTGCGGATCCGCTCCTCGGCCCGCATCGCGTTGGGACGGCCGCCGCGCACGATGGGGGCCAGCCGGGCGAGCGCCTTGAGGGTCGCCGGGCCGCAGGTGCCGTCGGCGGGGACGCCGACGTTGCGCTGGAACTCCCGGACGGCGAGCTCGGTCTGACGCCCGAACCGGCCGTCCACACGGCCGACCTGGAAGCCGAGGTCGAGCAGCCGCTGTTGCAGCGCGATCACGTCGTCGCCGGACAGCACCGCACCCGGCACATGGGTGAGCAGCCGGTCGCCGAGCCGCCATCGGGCCTCCTCGAGCGCCCGGTAGGTGTTCGGCCCGACGATCCCGTCGACCGAGAGACCGCGCTGCTGCTGGAAGGCGCGGACCGCGTGGTCGAGGCCGCCGTCGAACTCCTCGGAGCGGGCAGCGGCAGGGTCGACGAGCCCCAGGGTCTCGAGCCGGGCGCGGATCTCCTGGACCGCCGGGCCCACGTCACCGCGTCGGTAGAGGGGGGCGGCGTGAGCCTGGGTCATGCCGCCTCCTGGACGTGCTCGGTGGGTGGGCGCCGGGCGCGGGGCCGGGCGCGCGGGCGACGTACCCGCTGGACCCCTACTCAAAACAGCCCGGGCGGGCTTGTCAAACCTCCGGCCGCGCAGGGACCCCGGGAACCGCGGGACGCCCGGGCCTCGAGGGCTCCGGGCGTCCGGTCGGGTGACCCGCAGCGGGCCACCGGGTGGTCGGCAGCGGTCAGCCGATGAACTCACTGAGCTCGTTGAGCAGCGCGGCCTTGGGCTTGGCGCCCACGATCTGCTTCACGACCTCGCCGTTCTGGTAGACGTTGAGCGTGGGGATGCCGGTCACGCGGTAGGTCGCGGGGGTGACGGGGTTCTCGTCGACGTTCATCTTGACGAACGTGATCTTGTCGCCGTGCGCCTCGTTGATCTCCTTGAGGATCGGGTCGACCTGGCGGCACGGCCCGCACCACTCGGCCCAGAAGTCGACGAGCACGGGCTTGTCGGACTTGAGCACCTCGGCCTCGAAGTCGGCGTCGGTCACGGCTTGCATGTCAGCCACGGGATCTCCTCTTTTGTTCTGTCCTCGGCGGGGGCGGATCTGTTGCAGTGAACACGAGGCCGGGGACGATTCTTCCCGGCGTCGGGACGGGTCAGGCGCCGGCGGTCTGGACCTGCTCGACGAGCGCCGCCTCGGCGGCGGCCTCCTCGGCGGTCGCCTCGGCGGTGCCGGCGGTGGACGCGTGGTGGTCCAGCGCGGCCAGGAAGCGCTCGGCGTCGAGCGCGGCCGCACACCCGGTGCCGGCCGCGGTGACCGCCTGCCGGTAGTGGTGGTCGACGAGGTCGCCGCAGGCGAACACGCCGGCGAGGTCGGTGCGGGTCGACGGCTGGTCGACCAGCACGTAGCCCTCGTCGTCGAGAGCCACCTGGTCGACGATCAGCTCCGAGCGCGGGTCGTGGCCGATGGCGATGAACAGGCCGGTGGCGTCCAGCTCGCGCTTCTCACCGGTGACGGTGTCGACGAGGGTCAGCCCGGTGAGCTTGTCGTCGCCGTGGATCTCCTCGACCGCGGAGTTCCAGGCGAACTCGATCTTGGGATCGGCCTTGGCGCGCTCCTGCATGATCGCGGAGGCGCGCAGCTCGTCGCGGCGGTGGATCAGGGTCACCTTGGAGCCGAAGCGGGACAGGAACGTCGCCTCCTCGACGGCGGAGTCGCCGCCGCCGACCACGGCGATGTGCTGGTCCCGGAAGAAGAAGCCGTCGCAGGTCGCGCACCAGCTCACGCCGTGCCCGGAGAGCCGCTCCTCGTCGGGCAGGCCGAGCTTGCGGTAGCCCGAGCCCATCGCGAGGATGACGGCGCGCGCCTGGTGGGTGGTGCCGGAGCCGTCCTTGACCACCTTGACGTCGCCGGTCAGGTCCATCGAGACGATGTCGTCGGCGACCAGGTCGGCGCCGAACCGCTCGGCCTGGCCGCGCATGTTGTCCATCAGCTCGGGGCCCATGATCCCGTCGCGGAAGCCGGGGAAGTTCTCGACCTCGGTGGTGTTCATCAGCGCGCCGCCGGCCGTCACGGAGCCCTCGAAGACCAGCGGGCGGAGGTTCGCGCGCGCGGCGTAGACCGCGGCGGTGTATCCGGCCGGGCCGGACCCGACGATGATGACGTTGCGGAGGTCGGAGGACTCAGACGACATGTGGGCGGTGCTCCCTGGGGGTGAGACGGTGCTGACAGCAGTGGGGCCGCGCGGTTCGGTGCGTAGCGCGCCCATGGGTGCAAACCGATCCTAGGTGCCGGTCATTCCCGGAGCATGCCCGGCTCGCCCGCCGTCCACACCGCGGAGGGCCGCCACCCCGGGTGCGGTCAGCGGCCGGGCACGGTCGTCGAGGCGAGCAGCGAGTCCGCGTCGCCACACGCGTAGATCCTCGCCACCTGCGTCCCGTCCGTCGCAGACCGGAGCACCAGGGTGGCCGGGTCCCCGTCGAGGCGGACCGGGGCGAGGAGGTCACCCGGACCGGCGGACGGTACGGCGCACGGCCGCAGCGCCGCGCGACCGCGCGGGTCGGCCTCGGTCAGGATCCGGTCGCCGGCGACGCCCTCGCGGGCCGTCCGCGGCTCGGCCCGCCCGGCAACCCGGGTGACGTCCCGTTCGAGCGTCGCGGAGGAGACGTCCTGGCGTGGCGTGCTGAGGAACCGCGGCCCCTCCGGCGCCGCGCCGCCGTCGCTCTCGCCGGTGGCGTCGCCCGGTGCCGACTCCGGGGCCATCTCCGGGGCCATCTCCGGCCGGACCTCGGGGGACTCCGCGGCGGCGCCCGCCCCCGCGTCGTCGGACACCGCCGACCCGGAGGTCAGCGCGTCGTTGCCGCTGCCGGTGAGCTCGGCCACGGTGCCGAGCCCGATGCCGATCACGGCAACGCTGGCGGCGGCGACCAGGCCGGTGGCCAGCCGCCGGCGCCGGCGCCGGGCGGCGAGCTCGTCGGCGCCGTCCACCGGGCCGTCCACGGTGCCGTCCACCGGTGCCGTCCACCGGGCCGCGCTCCGCGACCAGGTCGGCCAGCCGGGCGTCGAGCCGGGCGGCCACGTCCGGGGGCACCGGTCCCTCCGGGGGCAGCGACCGCAGGACACGGCGGACCCGCTCCTCCTGCTCGGACGTCACGGGCTGCTCACCTCCTGGTCGGGCTGGTCGGGCTGGTCGGGCGGTACGTCGCGCGCCTCGGCGGGCGGGGCGTGCGGGCCTCCCGGCGTACCGGCTCCCGGATCCGGGACCGTGGATGGGACGCGGTCCGGGTCGGGGTGGTTCCGTGCCGCGTGCTCGGGGGCGAGGTCGGCGAGCAGCGGGAGCAGCCGGGAGCGGCCCCGCGAGCAGCGGCTCTTCACGGTGCCGGGGGCGCAGGCGAGGATGGCGGCCGTCTCCTCGACCGAGTAGCCCTCCATGTCCACCAGCACCAGGGCGGCTCGCTGCTCCGGGGGCAGGGTGCCCAGTGCCGCGAGGACGGCGGCGCGGCGCTCGCCGGCGACGGCACGGTCGGCCGGGTCCTCGGTGCCGGGTCCGTCCTGGGTGCTGGTGACCAGAGCGCCCCGGTCGGCGCGCTCCTCGAGGTCGTCGGGGAGGGGGTCGGCGAGGCGGACCTTGCGGCGCCGCAGCCGGTCCAGGCAGGCGTTCACCACGATGCGGTGCAGCCAGGTGGTGACCGCGGCGTCCCCGCGGTAGGACTCCGCGCGGCGGAAGGCCGCGACCAGCGCGTCCTGCAACGCGTCCGCCGCCTCCTCGGGGTCGCCGGTGGTGCGCAGCGCGACCGCCCACAGCCGGTCGCGGTGCCGGGCGAAGAGGGTGCCGAAGGCCTCGGGGTCGCCGGCGACGTGCGCGGCGAGCAGCGCCCGGTCGTCGGGGCCGGGGGAGGCGGTCGGCTCGCTCACGAGCGGACGACGACCTCCGCGACCTGGCCGCGGTAGCCGCCCTCGACGGCGGGCAGCTCGGTCAGCCAGATCAGCAGGAACTGGGTGGTCACCGGCCGGTCCGGGGCCAGCGTGAGGTCGGTGCCGGCGCCGGTCTCCTCCGCGACCACGCGCATCTGCTCCGGGGCGGTCGGTGCCGCGGTCGCGTCGGGCGCCGCCCGCAGCTCCACGTCGGTCCCTGAGCCGAGCAGGGTCACCTGGACGTCGGCGACGTCGGTCGGCTCACCGAGATCCACCATCAGCCCGACACCCGACTTCTGGGCGCTCAGCGGGTCGAAGTAGGTGCTGGTGCGCCAGGCCGTGGCCGGGTCCCCGTCGACGGCCAGCGGGACGCTCTCGGGGTTCTCCTCCTGCCCGTCGCCCTCGGGGTCGAAGTCGTCGAGGTTGCTGGCGTCGAGGGCCAGCGGCTGCGGGTCGGCGACCTGCGACGGCTGCTCGGAGGCCTCGTCGGTCGCCTCGTCCTGCGGCGCCGTGGAGTCGCGGCCGAGGTTGAACGCGAAGACGATGGCCAGCACCAGGACCAGCACCCCGGCGACCGCGAACGCCAGCCGCATCCAGCTGCGGCCCGGCGGCTCCTCGACGTAGCCGGTGTCGTCGCGGCCGCCGTGCGAGGTGTCATCGGCGTCGGGGCCCCACACCGGGGGGATGGTGCCGCTGCCGAAGCCGGTGCTGCGCGGCCGGTCGGGGCTGGGCCGCGGGGCGCGGGGCTGCTCGGAGGCGAAGAGGGGCCGCGGCTCCGGGTCGGAGAACGGCGGGGGCGGGGGCACGACGCGGGTGCGCTCGGTGTCGTCGCGCAGGTCGGCCAGCGCCCGTTTCTCGAAGGTGTCGCCGAAGGTGGTGGCCGCCGCCTGGGTCGCCTCGGGGTCGGCGCCGGGCGGCGCCACCGCCTGGGTCGGCGGGCCGTCGTCCTCCTGCAGCCGCTCGGCCTCCTCCTCGTCGAGCAGGCTCAGCGGCTCCCCGAGCGGCGCCGGGCTGCCCGGGTCACCGATGTAGTCGCACAGCGCGGCGTACACCTCGTGGGCGGTCTCGAGCGGCGTCACCTGGTGATGGGCGTCGGGGTTGAGCACGCGCTCACAGATCGCGTCGAGCGAGCGCGGCACGCCTGCGCGCACCTGGCGCGGCCGCATGGGTCGGCCCTGCTCGCCGGGGGCGTCGGCGACGGTGGACCCGTCGGTGCCGGGCCAGCGGGCGACGAGCCCGGCGTAGAGGATGGCGGCGAGGTTGACCACGTCCGCCTCGTGCTCGCCGAGGGGGGCGCCGCCGGTCACCCGCGTCGACTCGCGACCGTTCAGCACGGCGTCGACGACGAAACCGACCAGCTTGACCCCGCCGGACTCGGTGACGACGACGTTCTCGGGGAGCAGCCGGCCGTGGGCGATCCCGTGCCGGTGCGCGGTGGAGATCGCCTCGGCGACCTCCTTGGCCACCCACGCCGCCCGGCGGGGAGGCAGCGGTCCCTCGGCGAGCAGCCGGTCCAGGGAGACGCCGTTGCCCCACTCGTTGACGACGTAGGTGTAGCCGTCCTCCGTGGCGGCGTCGAGCACCCGGAGCAGGTGGCCGTCGGTGACGGTGGCGGAGGTGCGGGCGGCCGAGACGAGCGCGTCGGCGCGGGGGTCGTCGGAGCTGATGACGTGGACGGCGACGTTGCGGGCCAGGATCCGGTCGGTCGCCCGCCAGAACTTGGCACCGTGGGTCTCGTCGAGGAGGTCCTCGAGCACGAAACGCCCGGCGAGCACGCTGCCCGCGCCGATCTCCGTATCCGCCACGGCCCTCCCTTCCGCTCCTCCGAACCGTCCCCTCCGCCATCGTAGGGCGTGCCGGTCAGCGGCCCGTCACGGCCGACGCACGCCCGGCGACCGCGGTCCCGGTCACCGACGCAGCCGGCCGGTCACCACACGCAGCACGGCGGTGACCTCCGTGACGTGGAGTACCCGGCTGAGCAGCAGGTACACGCCGGCGCCCACCGCCGTGACGGCGGCCACGACGAGCACCGAGTCGAGCTTGCCGCTGTCGGGGACGACCGCGTGCAGCCCCTGGCGCACGGCCCAGCCGACCAGGCCCGCGGCACCGACGGCGACGAGCAGGCGCAGCCCGAACCGCGCCAGGGCACCCGTCTCCAGGCCACCGAGGGCGTGCCGCAGCCAGAGGTAGGACAGCAGGACGCCGACCAGGTAGGCACCGCCGTAGGCGAGCACGAGGGCGAAGGCCGTGTCGCCGGCGCCCAGGCTGCGGGTCAGGAGCAGGGCCAGCGCGATGTTGGTGCCGGCGATCACGCACTGCACCCAGAACACGGTGCGGGTGCGCTCCAGGGAGTAGAAGCCGCGCAGGATCAGGTAGTGGCTGGTGAACAGCACCAGGGCGGGCGCGAACAGCGCGAGGGCGACCGCGGCGTCCCGGAACGTCGCGGAGGCGGCTCCGTACCCCCAGACCAGGTTGGCCACGTCGAGAGAGACGATCGGGATCAGGACGGCGACCGGGACGATCAGCGCGAGCGCCTGCCGCAGGGTCGAGGCGACCCCCCGGGACACCGCGGACAGGTCGCCGTCGGCGGCGCTGGCCGAGAGCCGCGGAAGCATCGCCGTCGCCAGCGACACGGTGATGACCGAGTGCGGGACCATGATGACCAGGAAGGCGCTGGCGTAGATCGTGTAGCCGGTCCCGGTCCCGCCGGTCGCCCCGCCGGCCGCTGGGCCGGCCACCGCTTCCGCCGTACCGCTCGAGGCGAGCTTGACGACCACGGTGTAGGCGATCTGGTTGACCACCACGAAGAGGACCGTCCACAGCCCGAGCCGCAGCGTGTGCCCCAGTCCGGTGCCCCGGAAGTCGTAACGGGGGCGGAACCGGAAGCCGACCGCGCGCAGGTACGGCAGCAGCACCAGGAGCTGGGCGACGATGCCCGCCGTGGAGCCGAGCCCGAGCAGGGCCTCCTGGCCCGTCGTGTAGCCGCCGGTGAGCTCGTCGCCGGCCGCCGGGCCGAAGACCAGCAGGTAGGCGACGAGGGTGCCGATCGCGAGGACGTTGTTGGCGATCGGCGCCCACATCATCGGCCCGAAGCGCCCGCGGGAGACCAGCACCTGCCCGACGAGCACGAACATGCCGTAGAAGAACACCTGTGGCAGGCAGTAGCGCGCGAACGCGATCACCGACGCCCGCTGCTCGGCGAGCTCGGCGGTGAAGAACGCCCCGTCCAGGAACACCCGCATGAGCAGCGGTGCGGCCACCACGAGCACCGCCGTGACCCCCGCGAGGAACAGCGCGGCGAGCGTGACGATGCGCTGCGCGTAGGCCTCGCCGCCGTCCGGGTCGTTCTTCATCGCCCGGACCAGCTGCGGCACGAGCACGGCGTTGAACAGGCCGCCCGCCAGCAGGATGTAGAGCATGTTGGGCACGGTGTTGGCGATGTTGAAGACGTCCGCGTGCAGCTCGAAGCCGATCGCCGCCGCGAGCAGCGCGTTGCGCACGAAGCCGCTCAGCCGCGACACCGACCGTGCCCGCCGCCATCACCGCGCTCGAGGACAGCAGCGAGCCGTCCTCGCGAGGCTCGGGGGTGGTGCCCGCAGCCTCGCCGGGCGCACTGCTCACGAAGTCGCCCCCTCGACGGGGCGGGTGGCGCCGTCCCCGTCGTCGCTCGCGCGGTCCGTGGCGGGACCCTGGGCCGGGCCGCGCACCGCGCCCGGCTCCGGGGCGGGGGCACCGGAAGCCTCGTCGTCGGTCCCGCCCGGACGGTCGGGGTCGTCGGGCGACTCGGCCGCCGGCGCGAGGGCCCGCCGGACCCGGCGGACCAGGCGGATCGCGATCGCGACCGCCAGCACGCCGGCGCCGAGCCCCATCACGATCCACACGAACGTGCCGACGTTGCTGGTCCGCACCGTGAACTGGGTCCGGTTGCCGAGCGGGGCCCCGTCCGCGGTCGTGGCCGCGATGGTCACGGTGTGCACCCCGATGCTGGTCGCGTCTGCCTGGAGCCGCAGTGGCGCGCGCTCCCCGGGACCCAGGGAGATCGGGTCGGGCGCGGAGACGGCGAGGTCCTCGCCGACCACCCGGGCCTCGAGCCCGACCGTGACCGGCACGTCGAGGCCGTTCTCGACCGTGATCGAGATCGGCCCGGTCTGGCTGGTCATCCGCACGAACGGCGGGCCGTCGACCACCACCTGCTGCCAGGCCTGCCGGACCGTGGCCGCCGCGTTGCGGGTCCGCCGCAGCGCGGCGACCGGGCGGTTGCGGACGAAGTACGACGAGGCCAGCATCCCCTGCTTGGCGAGCTCGTCGGCGACCGAGTCGTTGTCGCTCAGCAGGCCGGCGTACACGGTGCCGACCTCCTCCAGCTCCCGGGTCGCGAGCTGGTTGGCGAGAGGGACGTGGGCGTCGCGCTGGGAGGCGGGGTAGAGCGGTGCCTGGTCGTTCGGGGTGAACGGACCCTCGGCGAGGACTCCGTCGAGGCCGACCTGGCGGACCCACGGGACGTCGAGGCCGCCGAAGAAGTCCGCGGCCCGCCAGTCCTCTCCCGGGTCGAACCGGGGCGGCAGCGAGACCACGACCGGCTGGGAGGTGTCGCCGTCGAGCGACGTCAGGGCCAGGTCGGACAGGATCCGCTGGCGCAGCGCGAGCGCCTCGGTGGCCGGCTGCGGCCCCGGCCCGCCGCTCGCCGCGGCCGTGTCGGTGAGCACGACGCGGGTGCCGTCGGTCCGGCTGACGACGGTGTCGGCGACCGTGGGCAGGGCCAGGTCGCTGAGCAGCACCGTCGTGTCGGGGGCCACCCGTTCCAGGGCCCGTCGGGGCAGGTAGCCCACCGGGGGAGCGACGGCCGGGCTGGTCTCGACGTCGAGCCCCGCCATCGCGTCGTCGCTGAGCCGCTGGGCCTGGCGCACGGTGCGGTGCAGCTGGTTGCGGTTGAAGGCCGGGACGTCGACGTCGCCGTACGGCAGCGTCAGCACGGCGTCGCCCTGCGCCGCGGTGACGAGGGCGTCCAGCCACTGCTGCGCCGCGACGGCCTCCGTGCTGGGGTCCTCGACCTCCTCGGCGGGCGGGGCCGCGGCGGCATCCTCGTCGGGCGTGGGGGACGGGGACCCGGAGGCCTCACCCCCGCCCGGACCGGTGCCGTCCGATCCGATGAACCGCGGCGGGTCGTCCCGGGCCACCGACTCGACCGCCTCCAGCACCGCCGGGTCCACGAGCCACGTCAGGGGCCCGGTAGACCCGGCCGCGAACTGCGCGAGCCGGCCGAGCCGTCCGTCGTCGGCGAGGGCTCGCTGCCACCGCCCCAGCCCGATCAGGCTGCCGTCCCGGGACCGGCGGACCCGCTCGCGCAGCGGTACCACCAGGGCCAGGTCGGCCGGGCGTGCGGAGGCCGGGACGAGCGGCGCGAAGGAACGGGCCCGGCCGGCCGCGACGCCGCTGCGCACACCGTCCACGGCGCCGAGCACGTGCGCGCCCATCCAGTAGACCCCGGGCTCGCCGCTGATCGCGAGGTCGCTGCGGCGCACGGTCACGGAGTACGGCGCCGTCTCCCCCGGCCCCAGGTCGCCGATCTCGTCGAACAGCCCCTCCGGGGTGACCCGGGGGCCCACGTCCGTGGCCGGGTCGGTCATCGCCGCCTCGGCCAGCGCGGCACGCGAGGTGATCGGTGCCGGCGAGTGGAACAGGTACACGTGCAGGTCGGTGTAGGTGTCCTCGCTGCGGTTGGTGACGTCGCCGCTGATCGTGATCGGCCCGCGGCGCGGGATCACCGACGGAGTGATCGTGTCGAGGGTGACCCCGAGCGGGCTGTCGTCGACCGCGCGCCGGGGCGGCCCGGTGGCGGCGGACGCGGTGACCGGGGCCAGACCCAGGGCGAGTGCTGTCGCGAGACAGGCCGCCAGGCATGCGGCAGCGCGCGAGAGCACGGGGCGGATCACACGGCAAGGCTAACCATCGGGGTCGCGAGGCCCCCGGATAGAGTGGCCTCCCGTGTCCGAGCCCACTTCCCCGAACGCTCTCGCGCCGGCGGTATCACTGCCCAGCGTCACCGAGATGCAGGAGCGGGTCATCGAGGCCCTCGCGTCGATCGCGGAGGTCACGGCCGAGCTCGGCGCACGCTTCGACGCCGTCGGTGAGCAGATCGCCCTGGTCGGAGGGCCGGTGCGCGACGCGATGCTCGGGCGGCTGCACAACGACCTCGACTTCACCACCTCGGCCCGGCCGGACACCACCGAACGCCTGCTCAAGGGGTGGGCCGACGCCACCTGGGACATGGGCCGCGCGTTCGGCACCATCGGGGCCCGCAAGGGCGACTACCAGGTGGAGATCACCACCTGGCGTTCCGAGGAGTACGACGCGGCCTCCCGGAAGCCGGCCGTGGACTTCGGGCACAGCCTGGCCGGCGACCTGGGCCGCCGCGACTTCACCGTCAACGCGATGGCGGTGACCCTGCCGGGCAACACGGTCGAGGACCCGTTCGGCGGCGTCGTGGACCTGGCCCACGGGCTGCTGCGCACCCCCGGCCGCCCGGAGGACTCCTTCTCCGACGACCCGCTGCGGATGATGCGTGCCGCCCGGTTCGCCGCGCAGCTCGGCTTCGCCGTCGCCCCGGACGTGGTGGTCGCGATGACCGCGATGGCGGGTCGCATCGAGATCGTCTCCGCCGAACGGGTCCGCGACGAGCTGGTCAAGCTCGTCTGCGCGCCGTACCCGCGCCGCGGCCTCACGCTGCTGGTCGAGACCGGGCTGGCCGAGCACGTGCTGCCCGAGCTGCCCGCGCTGGCGCTCGAGCGCGACGAGCACCACCGGCACAAGGACGTCTACGAGCACACGCTCACCGTCCTCGAGCAGAGCATCGAGCTGGAGCACCGGCTGCCCGGGGGCGGCCCCGACTTCGTGTCGCGGTTCGCCGCGCTGATGCACGACGTCGGCAAGCCGCGCACCCGTCGTTTCCAGGACGACGGCACCGTCACGTTCCACCACCACGACGTGGTCGGCGCGAAGATGACCCGCAAGCGCATGAAGGCGTTGCGGTTCTCCAACGACGAGATCGCCGCCGTGACCCGGCTGGTGGAGCTGCACCTCCGCTTCCACGGCTACGGGGCGGGAGAGTGGACCGACTCCGCGGTGCGTCGCTACGTGCGCGACGCCGGCGCTGAGCTCGCCCGGCTGCACGTGCTGACCCGCGCCGACTGCACCACCCGCAACCGTCGCAAGGCGGAGCGGCTGCGCCGCACCTACGACGACCTCGAGACCCGGATCGAGCGGCTGACCGAGGAGGAGGAGCTCGCGGCCGTCCGGCCCGACCTCGACGGCAACCAGATCATGGAGATCCTCGGACTGCCGCCGGGGCGCGAGGTGGGCGAGGCCTACCGGCACCTGCTGGAGCTGCGCATGGACCACGGCCCGATGTCCGAGGACGAGGCGACGGCGGCGCTGCGCGCCTGGTGGGCCGACCGTCAGAGGTAGCGGCCGTTGAGGTCGACGGTCTCGAGGACCCTGCCCCGGTCGTCGTACGCGGTGGCCTCGACGGGCTCGCGGGTGACCGCGGCCCACCAGATCGTGTCGCCGGGGGAGGCCGAGCGGGTGGTGAACGCCGCGACCGTGCTGCCGTTGGCCAGCCGCACCACGACCCGGTCGATGCCGGTGCCGTAGCCGCCGCCCACCACGACCCGGCCGCCGAGGACCTGCAGGACCCGCGCCTGCATCGGGGTGCCGGGCTCCAGGAAGGTCGAGGTGCCCCACGAGCGGGGGTAGGGGTAGTAGCCGTCGGACTGGCGGGTGAGCAGCAGGGGGCTGCACTCCCCGGGCGGGTCGTCGTACCGCGGAAGGCAGCCGGCCACCAGGGGGCCGAGGTTGGAGTAGACCCCGTCGCTCTCCCAGAGCCCCCCGGCGAGCTCGCGGGCCTCGGGGGGCGCGAGGTAGGCGTTGGTGGGGAGCAGCCCGCTGACCCCGAGCGGGACGAGCTGGCCGGCCACCTCGTCGGCCTCGACCCGCCTCGAGGGGTCGAACACCGGCGGTCGCATCTCCGGGGTGAGGAAGAGGATGACCCGGTCCCGCAGGATGCTGGCGCCCTCGAGCTCGGCGGCGCGGCGGGCCCGCTCGGTGAGGGGGAAGCGGTCGGGCGGCTCCTCCGGAGGCACGACCTGGAAGAGGCGTCCGACGACCGGTGGCAGCCCGAGCACGAGCAGCACGGAGACCGCGGCCGCGAGGACGGTCAGCCGCGGGTGATCCGGCCGGTGGACCGGCCGGTCGACCGGTTGTGTGAGGGCCACGGGACCTCCCGACCCCAGCATCCCCCCGTCGGCGGTACTTCGGAATAGGCTCCCCGGCATGAAGAGCGAGCTGTTCCAGCAGGACAACCTCGAGGTGGACGGCCGGCACCGGTTCGGCCTGCAGAACTCCCAGATGCTGCGCGTCGCCCTCGGCGACGACGTGCTCGCGGTCAAGGGCGCGATGGTCGCCTACCAGGGCCGGGTGGAGTTCCACCACGAGAAGGCCGGCGGCGTGGGCAAGCTGATCAAGAAGGTGATGACCAGCGAGGACATGCCGCTGATGCGCGTCACCGGTCAGGGGGAGGTGTTCTTCGCCAACGAGAGCGGATACGTCTACCTCGTCGAGCTGGACGGTGACGGGGTCAGCGTCAACGGCCGCAACCTGCTCGCCTTCGAGGCGTCGCTGCAGTGGGACATCAACCGGGTGAAGGGCGCCGGCATCATGGCCGGGGGGCTGTTCAACACCACCGTCTCCGGCACCGGCACCCTCGCGCTGTGCACCGTCGGCCACCCCGTCGTTCTCGACTGCTCGCAGCAGCCGACGTACGTCGACGTCCAGGCAGCCGTCGCCTGGTCCGCCAACCTGGTCCCCAACGTCGTCTCGAGCATGAAGTTCAAGTCGATGCTGCGCGGCGGCTCCGGGGAGGCCTTCCAGTACGCCTTCCACGGCCCCGGCTTCGTGGTCGTCCAGCCCTACGAGTTCGTCCCGCCCTCCGGCGGCTCGAGCTCCGGCGGTGGCGGCGGCGTGATCGGCGACCTGTTCAGCTAGCGCGGCACCCTCAGCGCACCACCTTGAACTGGAAGTGCGCGGTGCCCAGCGTGCCCATCAGCCGCACCCACAGCGGCAGCATCATCTCCAGGGCGCGGGCGCCGGTGAGGTCGCCGACGTCGATGACGTCGCGGTGGCCGAGCTCGGCCAGCAGCCGGCTGACCAGGTCCTTCGCCTCCGCGTCGTCCCCGGCGACGAACGCCGTGTGGTCACCGGCGGCGAGCGTCTCCGGGTGCACCATGAGCTCGTTGTTCATCGTGTTCAGCGCCTTCACCACCCGGGCGTCGGGGTGGGCGCGCTGCACCTGCTCGGCCAGCGAGTCGGTGTCCTTGACGAGAAGCGTCGGTGGCATGCCGTGACTGAAGTCCAGCGGGTTCGCCAGGTCGAGCAGCACCCGGCCCGCGAGGTTGTCCGCCCCGGCCCGGGCGAGCACGTCGAGCGTGGCGGCGCCGTTCGACGCGTTGACCACCACCTCGGCGGCCCCGGCCGCCTCCGAGAAGGTGACCAGCCCCACCCCGACGGGCTCCTCGAAGTCCTCCCGGGCCCGGGTGGCGTCCGGGTCGCGGGTGCCCAGCGTGACGTCGTGGCCGATCTCGGCCAGCCGGCCCGCGACGTTGCGCCCGACGGCCCCGGTCCCCAGCACGGCGATCCTCATGCGCCCAGGATCGACCATCGACGTCGTTCCGGCCAGGCCCGGAGATCCGGCGCTACCGGCTGGTGGCGAGGACCGTGGGGCGCGCGGTGAGCCGCGCGTAGCCGACGGCGGTCAGGAGGTACCCGACGGCGATGGCGGCCAGCACGGGGTAGGACTTCCCGGTGGCCGGCAGCACCGCGGCGGCCACCGCGGCCGCGGCGACGAAGGCGACGTTGAAGATGACGTCGTACAGCGCGAAGACCCGCCCCCGGTAGGCGTCGTCGATGTTCGTCTGGACGAGGGTGTCCACGCAGATCTTGATGCCCTGCGAGGCCAGTCCGAGGAAGAACGCCGCGACCAGCAGCGCCGGTCGGGTGTAGAGCGCGCCGGGGAACACCTGGGTGAGGGCGGCGCCCACCAGGAGGCCGAGGATCCACGCCCGGTGGCCGATGCGCTCGACCACGACCGGGGTGAGGAAGGCGGCGGACACGAAGCCCGCGCCGCTGACCAGCACCGCGAAGGAGAGGTCGTTGAAGGCGGCGTCGCCCTCGTCGACGGTGTGGAAGTAGTTGCGGTAGAGCAGGATCAGCGACACCGTCGAGATGCCGTAGAAGAAGCGGTGCGCCCCGATCGTGGCGAGCCCGTACGCCGCGGGCCGGCGGCCGCCGAGGTGCCGGAGCCCGTCGACCAGCCCGGCGGCCACGTGCCGGGCGGCCTCCCGCACCGCCGGGCGGGCGGGGTCGTAGTCGGGGCCGAGGGCGTCGCGCCGGATCCGCATCGCGAGGAGACCCGCCCCGCCGTACAGCAGCGAGGCCGTCATCAGCACGCCCACGTCGGCGTCCACGCGCCCCGCCGGGAGCACCGCGGACCAGCCGCCGCGGGCGAGGGTGCCCAGCCCGAGACCGACCAGGAAGGACAGCGTCCCCGCCGTGGGCGTCACCGCGTTGGCCGTCACCAGGTCCTCGCGGACCACCACGTGCGGGAGGGCGGCGGAGAGCCCGGCGAGCAGGAACCGGTTGACCGACAGGCAGACCAGGACCAGCCCGAAGAACAGCGGCCCCCGGACGTCGGCGAACACCGCACCGGCCAGCAGCGCGACCAGCCCGACCCGCACGAAGTTCGACCAGGCCAGCACCTGGCGCCGCGACCACCGGTCGAGGAACACCCCCACGAAGGGCCCCAGCACGCTGAACGGCAGAAGCACCACCGCGAGCGCCCCCGCGATCGCCCCCGGCGAGGGCTGCTGCTCGGGGGAGAAGATGACGTAGGCGGCCAGCGCGACCTGGAAGACCCCGTCCGTCAGCTGGCTGGCGACCCGCACCGCGAACAGCCGGCGGAACCCGGACCCGCGGAGCAGGTGGGTCAGGTGACGGGCGGCTCGCATAGCATGCAGTTTGCACCCGACCTGCGGCCGTGTCCGGCCCAGGTCCCGCACCAACCACATGGGGGACATCACGATGGGTTGCTCGGTGCCACCGATCCCGGACTCGCTCCGCGAGAACCTCGCCTACGGCCTCGGGCGCGAGGCCAGCGAGCGCTGGCTGGAGCACGCCGTCGCGCGCGCGGAGGAGCTCTTCGAGTCCTGGGGGCTGGTGCCCGACCAGGTGCTGTCGGGCGGCTCCGAGTCGCTGTGCGTGAAGTGCGGCGGGCCGGACGGCGAGACCGTGCTGAAGATCCCCGCGAGCATCGCCGGTGGAGCCGCCGAGGTCGCCGCGCTCTGCGCCTGGTCCGGGGACGGGGCCGCCCGCGTGCTGCGGTCGGATCCCGTCGACAACGCGATGCTGATGAACTTCCTCGGCTGGGTCGGAGCCGGCAGCTACACGACAGCCGAGGTGGTCGACCTGGCCGACCTCCTGCACTGCGCCGACACCACCGGTCACGCGTTCCCGTCCGTCGACGCCAACCTCGCCCGCCGGATCGGCTGGGCGGCGGACCGGTTCGCCGAGCCCGGCCACGACCGCGCCCAGGCGGACCTGGTGCTGGTCGAGAAGGTGCTCTCGGAGCTGGTGTACGACGAGGGGGAGCCGGTGCTCCTGCACGGCGACCTGCAGCCCAAGAACCTCATCGTCTCCGATCACGGCCTCACCGTGGTCGACCCGCTGCCCGCGCTCGGGCCGGCGCTGTTCGACGTGGCCATGTGGCTCGTCAAGGGCGGCGGCGAGCGCCCCGTGTCGGACTGTCTCGCGGAGGTGCTGCGGCTGCGGCCCGACCTCGACGCCGACGCGCTGCAGCGGTGGGCCTGGTGCCTGGCGGTGCTGGAGAGCCGCCCCTACCTCGGCGCCCGCAACCGGCACCGGGAGCGGTTCGTCGAGGACCTTCGGTCCCGGGTCGCCTGAGCCGGCCGGACGCGACGAGGGGCCACGCGGCGCGCGCCGGTGCGGCGGGCTCCACGCGACCCCTCGGTCGGGTCGTCGGACCGGGGCTAGCGGTCGATCTCGCCCCTGATGAACGCCTCGAGCCTGACGCGGCCCTGGTCGTCGGGCATCTGCACCGGCGGCGACTTCATCAGGTAGGTCGCCGCGGAGAGGATCGGGCCACCGATGCCGCGGTCCTTCGCGATCTTCGCCGCGCGGATCGCGTCGATGATGATCCCGGCGCTGTTCGGCGAGTCCCACACCTCGAGCTTGTACTCGAGGTTCAGCGGGACGTCGCCGAACGCGCGGCCCTCGAGGCGGACGTAGGCCCACTTGCGGTCGTCGAGCCACTGCACGTAGTCGGAGGGGCCGATGTGCACGTTGCGGGCGCCCAGGTCGTGGCCGACGTTGGAGGTGACGGCCTGGGTCTTCGAGATCTTCTTCGACTCGAGACGGTCGCGCTCGAGCATGTTCTTGAAGTCCATGTTGCCGCCGACGTTGAGCTGGTAGGTGCGGTCCAGCGTCACGCCGCGGTCCTCGAACAGCTTCGCCATGACGCGGTGGGTGATGGTCGCGCCGACCTGTGACTTGATGTCGTCGCCGATGATCGGGACGCCGGCGTCCTCGAACTTCTTGGCCCACACCGGGTCGGAGGCGATGAACACCGGCAGCGCGTTGACGAACGCGACCCCCGCGTCGAGGGCGCACTGCGCGTAGAACTTGTCGGCCTCCTCCGAGCCCACGGGGAGGTAGGCGACGAGCACGTCCGCCTTGGTCTCCCGGAGCACCGCGACGACGTCGACCGGGTCGGCGTCGGACTCGTCGATGGTCTCGCGGTAGTACTTGCCCAGCCCGTCGTAGGTCGGGCCGCGCTGGACCGTCACGCCCAGCGGCGGGACGTCGGCGATCTTGATGGTGTTGTTCTCGGAGCTGGTGATCGCCTCGGAAAGGTCGAAGCCGACCTTCTTGGCGTCGACGTCGAACGCGGCCACGAACTCGACGTCGGAGACGTGGTAGGGACCGAACTCCACGTGCATGAGCCCGGGCACGGACTCGCCGGCGGCGGCGTTGCGGTAGTACTCGACGCCCTGGATGAGGGAGGTGGCGCAGTTGCCCACCCCCACGATTGCTACTCGTACCGAACCCATCGGGCTCACTCTCGCTTTCTAGGTCTGGTCAGCCGCGGTCGGTGCCGGCTGCGTCGTACGGTCTGGCTGGTGGTCTGGTTCCGGACTGGACCGGTCGGGTGCTGCGGTCGCCCCGCCGCGTTCGGCGTCGATCAGGCCGGACAGCCACCGGACCTCCCGTTCGACGGACTCGACGCCGTGGCGCTGGAGCTCCGTGGCGTAACGGTCCATCTGCTCCTGGGTCCGGTCGAGCTGGCTCTGCACCCGCGAGAGCCGCTCCTGGAGACGGGAGCGGCGGCCCTCGAGGATCCGCAGCCGGATCTCCATGTCGGTGCGGCTGAAGAAGGCGAACCGGACGTCGAAGTTGTCGTCCTCCCACGCCGCCGGTCCCGCCTCGGCCATGAGCGCGGCGAAGCGCTCCTGCCCGAGGTGGGTGAGGGCGTAGGTGATCCGCTGGCGGCGGCTGGTCGAGGGAGGCACGACCGCCACGTCCTCGGCGATGTAGCCCGCCTTGAGCAGCTTCTTCAGGGCCGGGTAGAGGGTGCCGTAGGACAGCACCCGCCCCCAGCCGAGCACGGTGTTGACCCGCTTGCGCAGCTCGTAGCCGTGCAACGGCGACTCGTGCAGCAGCCCCAGCACCGCCAGCTCGAGGGTCTCCCCACGTCGCGTCACGGTCACCTCCTGCCCCACGGTCGTATCGACTGTTCCTATCGTGCGAACCTATCGTACCGATATATCGAGGGTGCTGGTCCATGGCCCGATCGGGCGGTCGGACGGCGGCGTTTTCGGTCTCGGCGGGCCCCGCCCGTACCCTGGTCCGGGGTTTCGCCCGGCCACGCCGAGGGCAACCCCTTTCTGATCCATGTCCCCGCAGTCCCCGGAGTCTTCCTCGTGAGCGCACAACGCAAGGCCGGAGCGGCCACGTCCTCGTCGGGCCGTCGGGCCGCCCGGGGCCCCGCCCAGGGCGGGTCGGGCCGCAGCACGGGCGGCGGCGGCCGCGGGACGGGCAACCGCAAGGGTGGCGGCGCGGCCGGCGGGGGCGGCGCGCGCTCGATCGGTCGCCGCCTCCTCAAGTGGGGGCTGCTGACCGGGCTGGTGTTCTTCCTGCTCGGGACGGCCGCGTTCGCCTACGGCTACATGGCGACCGACATCCCGGACCCCAACGAGGACTTCCAGACCGAGACCACGATCGTCTACTACGCCAACGGCAAGACCGAGCTCGGCCGGTTCGCGGAGCAGAACCGCACCAGCGTCTCGCTCTCGGACGTCCCGGCCCACGTCCAGGCGGCCGTGATCGCGGCCGAGGACCGCACGTTCTACACCAACCGCGGGATCGACCCCAAGGGCATCCTGCGGGCGGCGTTCAGCAACGCCCAGGGCAACGCGACGCAGGGTGCGTCGACCATCACCCAGCAGTACGTCAAGATCTTCTACCTCTCCACCGAGCGCTCCCTGAGCCGCAAGGTGAAGGAGGCCTTCCTCTCGCTGAAGCTCCAGCAGACGCAGAGCAAGAACGAGATCCTGCAGGGCTACCTCAACACCATCTACTTCGGTCGCGGTGCGTACGGCGTCCAGGCCGCCGCCCAGGCCTACTTCGACAAGGACGCCAAGGACCTCGACGTCCGCGAGGGGGCCGTGCTGGCCTCCATCCTCAACTCGCCCAACAACCTCGACCCCAGCAACGGCCGGGACGCCAAGGACGAGCTCTTCTCCCGCTACCGCTACGTCATCGACGGCATGGTCGACATGGGCGAGCTCGACCCCGGCGAGGGCGGGCAGCTCCGCGAGCGGCTGCCGAAGTTCCCCCGCGTGGTGGAGAACGACTCCCTGGGGGGCCAGCGCGGCTACATGCTGGAGATGGTCAAGAAGGAGCTCCGCGAGCAGGGCTTCGGCGACGCCGAGATCGAGGGCGGCGGGCTGCGCGTCACGACCACCTTCACCCGCAAGGCGATGCGCGCCTCGACCCGCGCCGTGCTCGCCAACCGACCGAAGGGGCTCAAGGGCCTGCACGTGGCGACGGCCTCGGTCGACCCCCGCAACGGCGCGCTACGCGGCTTCTTCGCCGGCCAGGACTACCTCCGCAGCAACGGCGGCACCAACTGGGCGGTCGCCGGGGGCGCACCGGGCTCCAGCTTCAAGCCGTTCGCGCTCACCGCCGGCATGAGGGACGGCTACTCGCTCGAGAGCACCTTCGAGGGCAACTCGCCCCTCGAGGTCGGCGACACCGAGTTCGAGAACCAGGGCGAGGACGGGGGCTCGGACTACGGCTCCGCCGTCACCCTGCTCAAGGCGACCGAGGACTCCATCAACACGGCGTACGTCGACCTGACGCTGTCGATGGACCGCGGGCCGCAGGCCGTCGTCGACACCGCGGTCGACATGGGGGTCCCGGAGGACTCCACCGACCTGCGGCCCGAGGCCGGCGTCGCGCTGGGCTCGGCGATCGTGAACCCCATCGACATGGCCAACTCCTACGGCACCATCGCCGACGCCGGCCAGGCCAAGGACTGGTACGTCCTCAACCGGGTGCGCTCGGCCGAGGGCGAGGTCCGCTACACCCACCAGCGCGAGAAGCGGCGGGTGTTCTCCGCCGACATCGCCAGCGACGTCAGCTATGCGCTGCAGCAGGTCGCCGCGGTGGGCAGCGGCACCAACGCCAACACCGTCGGCCGCCCGATCGCCGGCAAGACCGGCACGGCCACCAACGACAACGGCAACATCCGGTCCTCGTGGTTCGTGGGCTACACCCCGCAGCTGTCCACGGCGGTGATGTACGTCCGCGGCAAGGGCCAGGCGCCGCTCGACGGGTTCATGCCGACCTTCTACGGCGGCGAGTACCCGGCCCGCACCTGGGCGACCCTCACCGAGAACGCCCTGCAGGGCGCGCCGGTCATGGAGTTCCCGGAGCCGGCGCGTCTGGACGCGACCAACGAGGACCACGTCGCACCGCCGCCGCCGCCGGCCCCGGAGCCGAGCCGGGCTCCGAGCCCCACCAAGCGGCCCAAGCCGTCGCGGACCCCGCAGCCGTCCCAGACGGCCTCCCCGACGCCGACCGAGACTCCGTCGGTCCCGCCGCCGTCGCCGAGCGGCCCCTGCGAGGGGATCCTGTGCGGGCCCGGCAACGGGAACGGCAACACCGGCAAGCCGAGCCCGACACCCAGCCAGCCGCCCCCGCAGTAACGCTCTCCAGCGGCGGACCTCAGTAGGGTCGTCGCGTGCACCAGGTGGCGGCCCCGACCCGGAACGACCCGCTGGCCCGCGCGGCCAGCGAGGGGGTCGGCGGGCCGTCGGGCCGCCGCTCCGCCGGCCACCCCTGGTGGACCCCGGTGCGGGTGGTGCTGGCTTTCGCCTGCGTGGCCCTGCTGCTCGGGATGGTGCAGAAGACGCCGTGCGTGCGCGCGGAGTGGACCGGAGAGTCCTACCGGTACGCCGCCCTCTGCTACTCCGACGTCCCCTACCTGTACGTCGGACGGGGGCTCGCCGAGCGCAGCGTGCCGTACTCCGACACCGGGGGCCGGTGGCAGGTCATGGAGTACCCCGTGGTCATCGGGTACTTCGCCTACGGCGCGGCGCTGCTGACCCACGCGGTCAGCGGGTGGCCCGACGTCGGGGAGCGGGAGGCGCTGACCAGTGACGCGGTGGGCGGCGCCCCCGGCGTGCGGGAGGAGTCCTGGCTCTACTTCCAGGTCACCGCGGTGCTGCTCGCGGCGTTCGGGCTGCTGGCGGCCTGGTTCCTGGCGCGCACGCACCCCGGGCGCCCGTGGGACGCCGCGGCGTTCGCGCTCAGCCCGGCGCTGGTCCTCACGGGTCTGGTGAACTGGGACCTGCTCGCGGTCGCGGCCGTGGCCGGCGCCTTCTGGGCGTGGTCGCGGGACCGGCCGGTCCTGGCCGGCGTGCTCATCGGGCTGGGCGCGGCCACCAAGCTCTACCCGATGTTCCTGCTGGGCGCGCTGCTCGTGGTGTGCCTGCGGCGGCGCCGGCTGGGTGCGTTCGCCCGGGCGACCGTCGCCGCCGTCGGCGCCTGGCTGCTGGCGAACCTGCCGGCGCTGCTCTACGGCCTCGAGCAGTGGAAGGTGTTCTGGTCGTTCAACGACGAGCGCGGCGCCGACCTCGGCTCCCTGTGGCTGGTCTGGCAGCAGAGCGGGCACCAGGTCTCCGCCGGCGGGATCAACGTCGCCTCCTGGATCTGGTTCGGCGCCGTCTGCGTGGCGGTGCTGGCGCTGGGGCTGCTCGCGCCGCGCACACCGCGGATCCCGCAGCTCGCCTTCCTGGTCGTCGTCGGCTTCCTGCTGGTCAACAAGGTCTACTCGCCGCAGTACGTCCTGTGGCTGCTGCCGCTCGCCGTCCTCGCCCGGCCGCGCTGGCGCGACCTGCTGCTGTGGCAGGCCGGTGAGGCGTTCTACTTCGTCGCCGTCTGGCTCTACCTCGGCGGCTTCACCGCGTCCGCCACGGCGGGCCAGTCGGACCACGCCTACTGGGTCGCGATCGGGGTGCGGGTGGCCGCCGAGCTGTGGCTGGCCGGCGTCGTCGTCCGCGACATCCTGGCCCCCCGTCACGACCCGGTCCGTGCCGACGGCGTCACCGACGACCCGATGGAGCCGACCGCGCGGTACGACGCGACGCCCGGGTCGTCGCCGGGCGCCCAGGACCACCAGGACGTCGCGTCGTACCGGGGCTGAGGCTCAGGTGAGGACGGTCTCGTCGAAGTCGGTGGCGGTGAAGCGCACGCGTACGTCGACCTCGTCGCCCACCTCGGGGAGCCGGACGCCGGCGGGCACGAAGAGCATCGACGCCTGCATGTGCGGCGGCTCCGCGAAGAGCCGCTGCTTGCCGTCGATGGTGAACGGCGAGCGGACGAAGCCGGCCGCGTCGAGGCCGCCCTTGGCCACCCGGGCGGCCCGGTCGCGCAGCGTCGCGCCGCCGGTCGGGGACTCCAGGCCGATGCCGTGGGCGGTGCCGCCGGAGACGACCACGACGTGGCCGCCGCGGGGCGCGGTGCGGCCGCGGTAGCCGAAGACGTCGCCGCGCGCGACCGGGTGCACGTCGAGGACGGTCGCCCGGGCCTGCAGCGCGCCGCGGTCACCCAGCCACAGGGAGGTGCCGATCCGCGGCCGGAACTCGAAGTCCGCGTAGCGGTGGCGCAGGTCCTCGAGCTCCCGGTCGGTGAGGTGCGAGACCCAGATCCGCTTGGCCGGCATCCCGGCCGCGACCACGTCGGTCATCAGCCGCTCGACCTCGGCGAGGTGCGACCCCTGGCCGATGGGCAGGTGGAACGCGACGCCCTCGAGCCGGACCCCGCCGACCTCGGCCCACAGGCGCACGGCCTCGCGCAGCTCGCGGGCCGAGAAGCCGTGCCTCCGCATCGACGTCAGCCGCTCGAGGATCACGCGGGGACGTTCGGTCCTGCGGGTCAGCGCCCGCAGGTCGTCGAGCCGGCCCACGGTGTGCACGACGTGGTCGTCGAGGACCGCGCGCTTCTCGGTGGGGCGCCACGGCGTCATCACCAGGACGGTGCCGTCGAAGGCCTTGGACACCTCGGGCACCTCGGCGTAGGTGCCCACCGCGACGGTGTCCACGCCGAGCCAGGTCGCCAGCTCGCCGAGCCGGGCGATGCCGAAGCCGTAGCCGTTGCCCTTGGCCACCGGGACGATCCCGGGATGGCTGTCGCGCACCCGTTCGAGGTGCGCGCGCCAGCGGTCGCCGTCGACGAACAGGGTCAGGGACATGCTCACCGTCCTCCGGACCGTCGGGACATGTAGAGGGCGAACGCCTTGTAGATCGGGCCGTTGAGCGGCAGGTCCCACTCGCCGGCGTACTCGACGGCGTCGCCGCCGGTGCCCACCTTGAACTGGATGAGCCCGACGTGCGGGTCGTCCGGGTCGAGGGTCTCGGTGATCCCGCGCAGGTCGTAGACGTCGGCGCCGGCCGCCAGGGCGTCCTGGATCATCCGCCACTGCACCGCGTTGGAGCCGCGGACCTCACGCTTCTCGGTCGACGAGGCGCCGTAGGAGTACCAGGTGTGGGTGCCGACCCGGATCCACACGGTGGCCGCGACGAGGTCGCCCTCGTGGCGGGCGAGGTACAGCCGGATCCGGTCGGGCTCCTCGGCGAGCAGCGCCCGGAACATGGTCTCGAAGTAGGACAGCGGCCGGGGCGTGAAGTGGTCGCGCTCGGCGGTGTGCTCGTAGAGGGCGTGGAAGGCCTTGAGGTCGGGGGAGCCGGCCTCGGACACGTCGCCGTGCACGACCTCGACGCCCGCCTTGTCGGCCTTCCTGATGTTGCGGCGCCACTGCTGGTTCATCCCCGCGAGGACGTCGTCCTCCGAGCGCGGCTCGCCCGCGTCGCGGCCCTCGACCTCGCGGAGCGGGATCTGGAAGTTGAAGCGCGGCTGGCCGGCGGCGAAGCCGCCTTCGGCACCCTGGAGGCGCCAGCCGAGCTCCTGCAGCTGGGAGACGACCCGCGCCCCTTCCTGGGACCGCTCGGTCGGGGGTACGTCGGACAGGGTGCGGACGGCGTCATCGGCGATCCCCGCCTTGAGGTCGGCCGCCGACCAGCGCGCCACCACGACCGGGGGCCCCATCCGCACGCCGAACGCGCCGGACCGCTTCAGGTGCCGCACCAGCGGCGCCAGCCACGCCCCGAGATCGTCGGCGGCCCAGTCGATGACCGGCCCTTCGGGGAGGTAGGCGAGGTAGCGCTTGACCTTCGGCAGCTGGCGGTAGAGCACCAGCGCGCTGCCGACGAGCTCCTGGTGGTGGACCCCCGCGCCGTCGGTCGGCCGGAACCAGCCGATCGACTCGCGGCGCCACTCGCCCTTGACCTCGCCCCAGGCGGGGGTCTGCAGAAAGCTCGCCGACCGCTGCTCCCGGAGGTGCTCCAGGTGCGCGGCCGGCGTGATCGTGCGGACGGTCGGGGCGGTGGCGTTCACGAGGCCTGAGCCTACGCGGACGCCACCGCCCTCGATCGGGGGCTATCGGCTGGCGACGGTGTTGGACCGTGCCGACCTCTTGCCCTTGCCGATGTCGTTGATCGCCATCACCCGGAAGCGGTAGAGGCCCGCCGGGAGACGCATGACCAGCCGGCGCCGGTCGGGCTTGACGAACTTGGAGCGGATCACCCGCTGCACCTTGCCGTTGGGCCGTAGCTTGTAGGCGTAGACCCGGTAGCCGGTGATCTCAGAGCCGCCGTCGACGGCCGGCGGGCGCCACTTGGCGATGGCCGTCTTCTTGCCGCCGCGCTTGCCGGACTTGGCCTTGCGGACCTTCGGCTTGTCCGGGGCGCTCAGCGCGCTGCCCGCACCCGGCGGAGGCGGCGTGGTGGTCGACGGCGGGGTGGTGCCGCCCCCACCGGTCGTCGGTGGCGGAGTGCCGCCGCCACCGGTGCCCGGGGGAGGCGCCGCCGAGGGGGTGACCAGCCGGCTCATCGCCGACTCCTGGCTCACCCCGATCGCGTTGACGGAGACCACCGTGAAGCTCACCGGGACACCGGGGATGAGCCCGGTGATGGTGGCGCTGGTCGCCGTGCCCGGGAAGCCGCTGACCACCCGGAACGGCACGGTGGCGCCCTCCTCGAACACCCGCACCCGGAACTCGGTGACCGGGGTGCCGCCGTCGAAGCCCTGGGCGAAGGTGACCGTGGCGCTGCCGGCTGCCGCCGTGGCGGCGGACAGCGTGGGCGCGTCGGGCACGTCCGGGGTGTCGGTCGGCGGGGTGCCGACGCCGAACACGTACTGCTCGACGTTGCGGATCCGGTCGGTGCCGTCCAGGCCGGTGCCACCGGTGTGGGCGACGGTCTGCCAGCCGTTGTTGTCGCGCGGGCTGATCGTGTACTCGTTGCGCGGCCCGGAGAACAGCGCCCGGTCACCGGCACCGGCCACGGTCACGATCCGCTTGACCACGGTGATGTCGCCGGGCTTGATCCGCCCCGCGATCACGTCGGCGTTGACCGCGGCCATGTTGGTGACCAGCCGGGTGTCGGTGGTGCTGGGCGTGCTCAGGTCGGGCACCCGGAGGAACACCTCGAGCTGGGCGTCGCCGTCGATGATGTCGTCGCCGCCGCGGCCCTCGAGGGTGTCGGCACCGCCGCCACCGAGGAGGATGTTGCCGCTCGAGTAGCTCTGCGCGCCGTTCATCAGGCCCGCCAGCCCCGTGATCCGGTTGATGCCGGCAGCTGGGTCAGCGAGTTCGTGCGACTCCTCACCGTTGGTGAAGTCGGCCGCCACCCGGTCGTCGCCGCGCAGCACGTCGTTCTTGTCCCAGCCGGAGAGACCCTCGACCAGGTCGAACCGGTCCCGGTTGGTCTCGACGGTCGGAGGCAGCAGCCCGGTGAGGAACATGTCGGAGTCCGCCGGCTGCGGGTCGCCCTGGTGGGTGACCCAGTCGAAGCCCCGCATGCCCTCGTTGCGCTGGATGCCGGACCCGGCGAGCATGATGTCGTCCCCGCCCTCGGCGTCGTAGTCCTGCTCCCCGCCGTACCCGATGAGCACGTCGTGGCCGGCCGGTTGAGGTCGTTGGCGAACGGCGCGCCGTTGTCGCCCTGGAGCAGGTTGAACGGGCCACGACCGCCCTCGATCCAGTCGTCACCGTCGTCACCGAAGACCGTGTCCATGTCGTCGCCGGCGAACACGAAGTCGTTGCCCGGTCCGGCGAAGCTCTCGGTCATGTCGTTGCCGCCGATGATGTAGTCGCGGCCGCGGCCACCCTGGTTGAGGTCGCCCCCGCCCCCGGTGCCCGACGAGATGACGTCGTCGCCGTCGCCACCCTTGATGTTGTCGTCGCCGTTGAGGTCGAGCAGGGTGTCGTCGCCGAGCCCGCCGATCAGGTTGTCGTTGCCGTCACCGCCCTCGACCCAGTCGTTGCCGCCGTTGCCGCGGAAGGTGTCGTCGCCCTCGCTGGACCAGACCCGGTCCCCGGCGGCGCTGTCGTCCGACCCGTTGAAGACCACGTGCTCGGGACCGCCGTACCGGATGGTGCCGTTCGGCATCCGGGTGAGCAGCAGGTCCTCGCGCCACTCGGTGGCCGGGTCGTCGTCGATACCGGGACCGTTCCCGAGGGCGGTCACGTCGAAGACGTAGGCCGGGTGCGAGAACGGGTCGGCCGGCAGGCCTTCGGCGTCGGTGTTGCGCATCGCCAGCTCGGCGAAGGAGTTGCCCTCGAGCTGGGTGAGCAGGTTGAGGCCCGCGGTGCGGGACAGGTAGTAGAACCGGTCACCCTCCTGCAGGTCCTCCATCTGCCGCTCGAACACGTAGTTGAAGGTCGAGCCGAGCATGCCGCCGAAGACCATCCGCTTCTCGGCCAGCCCACCGACCCACAGGTCGATGGCGTCGACCCCCGTGGTGGTGACCCCGTTGCCGCCACTGACCCAGCGGTTGGGCTCCGTGCCCTGCCGGACGCTGCTGTTCATGAACGCCAGCCGGTCGGCCGGGATGTCGGTCAGGTTGTCCGCCGCCTCGTTCTCCGGCGTCGCCTCGACGTCGTTGAGGATGCCGTCCGCGCCCTCTGCGCCGTAGACGAGCCGGGCAGCAGCGGTGCGCCGCGACTCCAGTCCGCCGGTGATGGTCGGGTGCGTGCCGTACGCCGCGATGAAGTTCGCCAGCGACGCCCGGTGCTTGAGGTTGAACGCGAGGTCGGCCCAGCTCTCGTAGGGCTTCACCTGGGTGCTCCCCGACTCGGCGTAGAACGCCCGCCGGGCGGCGTTGAGCTTCGGGACCCCGGTGTCGCGTGCCCGGGCCAGGTTGATCGAGGCCAGGTCCAGCGGCAGCCCGAGCAGGTTGTTGCGCAGCGCCCCGGTCACGAACTCGTCGATCTCGTTGCCGGGCTGGCGGGTCATGCCGCGCACGATCGAGCCGGCCGCCGCCTCGGGGGTGCCGTAGCCCTGGAGGAACATCGGCGGGTTGAGGAAGGCGTCGAGCAGCCGCTTGCTGTCGTCGCTGCCGTCGGCCTTGAGGCGGGTGACCTGCTCGGTCAGCATCGAGTGCCCGAACCGGTAGACCGCGTGCGCGAACTCCGCGCGGATATCGGCGTTGATCTCGGTGTGGTAGCCGGTGCCGCCCTCGCCGAACGCGTTGATCATCGGCTGCACCTTGCGTCCGAACTCCTCGAAGACCAGGTGCTGGTACTCCATCTCGGTCACGAACCGGGACGCCTGGAACAGCCGCTCCCCGTAGCCCCACCCGCTCTGCGCGCCGACTGCCTTCCACGCGGCCCGCTCCTGCGTGGTCAGCCCGGTGGCCGGGTCGTCGATCAGCGCGGCGAAGTCGTTGCGGAGCCGGTTGTGCTCGGAGTGGAAGATGTGGTGCACGGCGGTGAGACCGATGTTCTCGTTGACCCGGCCGTCGCCGGCCATGAAGTGCGCCGCGAGCATCTCGTCGTCGTAGGCGTTGACGCAGCCCGCCGGCGTGTTGGGCCCGCGGCACTGCAGGATGTTGGGCGTCAGCACCGTGTCGGCGTCCGGCCCGAAGCTCGGGCGGGGGATCGCGTGGTGTGCGATGTCGACCAGGAAGGCGTGCCCCGCGGGGACCGCGTTGGTCGTGATGACCGGCGCGGCCGGGTTGCCCTGGAGCGGCGGGTTGCCCCCGGTGCGCATGATCTGCGGGAAGCCGTTGGAGCCGCGCACGAAGTGCCCGTAGGCGTCGGTGACCAGCAGCGGCACGCTGAGCACGTCGGCGTCGCGCAGGTTGATGCCGAGCTTGGTGCGGGCCTGGGTCTTGACGTCCGCCCACGTGGACATGCCGCCGCCCGGTCCGGTCAGCAGCCGTCCGGTGTCGACCGGCCGGCAGGTCGGGCCCGCGGTGGTGCAGGCGGCCCCGGTGGTCGGGTTGAGCAGCTCGTACTCGCGCAGGAAGACCTGGTGCGAGGGGTGCGAGGTGTAGGTCTGGTTCTGGTCGACGTACGACGTCGTGGTGTTCTCGGCCTCGTTGGCGCCACCCGATCCGACGTTGGTGGCCCGGGTCAGCATCATCGGGGTGCCGGCCGGCACCTCGTCGCCCGTGCCGGGCGTGCCGTCGGGGCCGGCGAGCACCAGCGGGTCGTCGGGGTCAAGCCGCATGGTGACGATGCCGTTGCCGCCCTTGGTGACCAGGTCGAGGCCGTGGTCGAAGAACTGCCCGAACAGCGTGAACCACGAGTTGAACGGCGCCGAGAGGCCCACGTCCGGGGCCTCGTTGCCGATGAAGAGAGTGTCACCGTCACCCGGCGCAGGCTGGTCGGTGCCGGCGGCCTCGACCGCGGCCGGGTTGTTCGGCGACTGGTCGACGATCAGGTTGCTGATCCGGCGCGGCTCGGGGTCGCTGACGTCGCCGCCGGTGCCGTAGCCGGGGTGTGCGTCCCTCTCGAGCAGCCGCGGGAACTCGACGTCCGCCGCGCCCCAGCGCTCGCGGCCGTCGAACAGGTTGTTGCAGGAGCCGTCGACGGTGCGCAGGCCCCAGGGCAGCTCACGGGCGTTCTGCAGACTCGGGATCTGGTTCGCACCCGGCCCGATCAGCGTGCCGCAGGGGTCGGCGGTCGTGGCGGTGACCGCGTGCTGCTCGGAGATCTGGATCTGCCGGAAGATGAACCGGATGTCGGAGGCGTTCAGGTGGAAGCCCTGGCCCACGGGCGCCGCGGTAGCCGCCGGTGCCGTCGTCAGGATCGGCGCCAGGCCCACCCCCAGCAGGAGCGTCGTGGCTGAGGCGATGCCCCGCCGCAGCCTCGTCCTGCCCGACCCCTTCCGATGTGTCCCCGGCTTGTCCTTCCGATGTGCCCCCGTCTTGCTGACCCGAGTTCCCGTTCCCCGAACAGGCTGGCCCATAGCGAATCCCCATCCCATTGCACGAACCTGCGGCCCCCCCGCAAGTCCAAGTAAGTGTTGAGGCGAGGCGTGAAGATTGCGTCAAAACGGACGGTCGGGGGCCGCGTTCCGGCGGGCCCGTAAAGGGACCTGGATGGTTCTAGACGCGCGACCGGATCCAGTCGAAGTCGGCGCGGTGCTCGTCGGGCCCGCCGGGGGTCTCGCACACCACCGGGGCGCCGGCCTCGCGGATCACCGCGGCCAGGCGGTCGGGGTCGACCTTCCCGGCGCCGAGGCTGGTGTGCCGGTCGGCGCCCGAGTCGAAGTCGTCGCGGGAGTCGTTGGCGTGCACGAGGTCGATCCGGCCGGTGATGGACCGGAGCCGCTCGACCAGGGTGGTGAGGTCGTTGCCGCCGGCGTGGGCGTGGCAGGTGTCGAGGCAGAAGCCGACCTGCTCGTGCCCGTCCGCCGCCGAGATCGCCTCCCAGACCCCCTCGATCCGGTCGAGGTGCCGGGTCATCGCGTTGTCGCCGCCGGCGGTGTTCTCGATCAGCACCGGCAGCTTGAGGTCGGTGGCCTCGACGGCCTTGCGCCAGTTGTCGAAGCCCTTCTCCGGCGGGTCGGCCTTGTTGACGTGGCCGCCGTGCACGATGAGCCCCTTGGCGCCGATCGCCGCGGCGGCGTCGACGTGCTGCTGGAGCAGCTTGCGGGAGGGGATCCGGATCCGGTTGTTGGTCGTGGCCACGTTGACGATGTAGGGCGCGTGCACGTAGAGGTCGATGCCGGCTGCCGCCGCGTCGTCGCGCAGGGCCTCGGGCCCTCCGGCGTACCGGATCTCGGGGCCCTTGTAGCCCTGCGGGTCGCCGAGGAAGAACTGCACCAGGTCGGCGCCGCGGGCCTTGGCCTCGGCGACGGGGTCGGTCTGGTCGACGTGTGCACCGATCTTCAGCTCAGCCATGGAGTCAGCCTAGGAGGGTTCGCCTACGCTGGCGGCATGCGCGTGGAGAGAACCGTCCGCACCGACAAGCCCGTCGACCGGGTGTTCGGCTACCTGTCCGACTTCACCACCACCAACGAGTGGGACCCCGGGACCGTCGGGACCGTCCGGGTCTCCGGTGACGGCGGGGTGGGGACGGAGTACCGCAACACCTCCCGGTTCGCCGGCCGCGAGACCGAGCTCACCTACACCGTCGTCGAGCACGTCCCCGGCGAGCGGTTCGTCGTGCGCGGGCGCAACAAGACGGTCACCGCCGTCGACACGATGACGTTCACCCCGACCCCGGACGGCACCGAGGTCCGGTACGTCGCCGACTTCACCTTCTCCTTCGCCGGACGGCTGGTCGGGCTGGTCCTCGCCCCGGCGTTCAAGAAGCTCGGCGACGAGGCCGAGCAGGGCATGCGCGAGGCCCTCGAACGGCTCTGACCTCGCATTCTGCCTGTGGACGAGGATTTCGCCGCCGCGGAGCAGCGCTGGTAGCCTGAGGCGGTCGATCGGCTCGACTCCAGGACATGACTGGACGTCGGGCCGTTGACACGCCGCCCGGGTGCAGCGCCCATCGCGTGAGACCTGCCGGCGTACGCAAGCCCTCCTGCCACGGAAATGCTGTGGCCGTTTGAGTCCGAAGGAGGTGGAGACCGCTTTGCGTGCCTATGAAGTGATGGTCATCCTCGACCCCGACCTGGAAGAGCGCACCGTTGCGCCTTCGCTCGACACGTACCTCAACGTCGTCCGTCAGGACGGCGGCTCGGTGGAGAAGGTCGACGTCTGGGGACGTCGCCGCCTCGCCTACGAGATCGACAAGAACGCCGAAGGCATCTACGCCGTCATCGAGCTGCAGGCCGAGCCGGCCACCGTCAAGGAGCTCGACCGTCAGCTCGGCCTGAACGAGTCGGTGCTGCGCACTAAGGTCATTCGTCCCGACGTTCGCTGACCCGCACCCACGCGTCAGGAACGTCACCCGAAGACCGATTCCCCCGGTCGCCACTGAGTCGCTACTCGAGACTGGAGGCCTGAATGGCAGGCGAAACCTCGATCACCGTGGTCGGCAACCTCACCGCCGACCCCGAGCTCCGCTTCACCCCGTCGGGTGCAGCGGTGGCCAACTTCACCGTCGCGTCGACGCCGCGTCAGTTCGACCGACAGACCAACGAGTGGAAGGACCAGGAGACCCTGTTCCTCAACTGCTCGGTGTGGCGGCAGGCGGCGGAGAACGCCGCCGAGTCGCTGCAGCGGGGCATGCGGGTGATCGTCCAGGGCCGCCTCAAGGCGCGCTCCTACGAGACCCGTGAGGGCGAGAAGCGCACCGTCTTCGAGATCGACGTCGAGGAGGTCGGCCCGAGCCTCAAGATGGCGACGGCCAAGGTCACCAAGACCACCCGCAGCGGTGGTGGCGGTGGCGGTGGCTTCTCCGGCGGCGGCGGGGACGACCCGTGGGCGTCCGGCGGCAGCCAGGGCGGCGGCAACCAGGGCGGCTCCGGCGGCAGCTGGGGCGGCCAGCAGGGCGGCGCCCCGTCGGGTGGCGGCCAGCAGTCCAACGACCCGTGGGCGTCCGGCGGCTCCTCGGAGGAGCCCCCGTTCTGACCCGACCGGGTGGTCGAGCTCGTCGAGACCACCGCAGCACACCGGGTGGTCGAGCTCGTCGAGACCACCGCAGCAGCACCAGCAGCACCCAGCTCCACACCCCATCCACTGACGACCATTCCGGCCCCGGCCGGGCTTCACGAAAGGAAGCACCACAATGGCCAAGCCAGTACTCCGCAAGCCGAAGAAGAAGGTTTGCCAGTTCTGCAAGGAGAAGGTGTCCTACGTCGACTACAAGGACACGACCCTCCTCCGCAAGTTCATCTCCGACCGCGGCAAGATCCGCGCGCGTCGGGTGACCGGCAACTGCGTGCAGCACCAGCGCGACGTCGCCACCGCGGTCAAGAACGCCCGCGAGGTCGCGCTCCTGCCCTACACGTCGACGGCTCGCTGAGAGAGGGGGAATCACTGATGAAGCTCATCCTGACCCAGGAGGTCTCCGGCCTCGGTGCCCCCGGCGACATCGTCGAGGTGAAGGACGGCTACGGCCGCAACTTCCTGATCCCGCGCGGTTTCGCGATCCGCTGGACCAAGGGCGGCGAGCGCACCATCGAGTCGATCAAGGCCGCGCGGTCCAGCCGCGAGGTCCGCGACCTCGACCACGCTCAGCAGGTCAAGTCCAAGCTCGAAGGGGCGACCTTCGACCTCCCCGTCCGCGCCGGTGAGGGCGGCCGCCTGTTCGGTGCGGTCACCGTCGGCGACATCGCCTCCGCGATCGCGGCGTCCGGCGCCGAGGTCGACAAGCGCAAGATCATCGTCGGCAACCCGATCAAGTCCCTGGGCGCGCACCAGGTGACCGTGAAGGTGCACGACGAGCTGGACGCGACGGTCAACCTCAACGTGACGCCCGCCTGAGGCGTCGCCGAGAGGGACCACGAGGGCCGCTCCCCGCTGGGGGAGCGGCCCTCGCTGCGTTCCGTGCCGGCGGGTGAGGGCCACGGGGGCGGCACGGAGACGTGCAGGGGCGAGGCGCCGTGGGGACGTGGGGACGTGGGGGGCACACGTCCCCACGGCGGTGGGGCCTCGAGGGTCTTCATCAGGGGGATGGGGGCTTCGGATCCTCGATCGCCTCTGGTCCAGACGATGACGGAGCGCAGGAACAGCGGAGTAGTGGACCATGGTCCTAGTACCGAAGCGATGCGTCCGGATTTGGCCCGCTGTGCGCCCGATGCGTCAGGTAAAGGCCGGTGGCTCCGGGACGGCCGGGTCCCCCGCGCGGACCTCGCCCGAGCACCGGAACAGCAGGTAGACCAGGTAGACCTGCGCCGCGACCGCCAGGAACGCCAGGGGGTCTCGCAGCACCCCGACGCCGCCGCCGAGCACCAGGACCGGCCCCAGGGCCAGCACGACGAAGAGCCAGCGCAGCACCCGGAACCGTCCGGCCGCGGACGGGACGCCGGCCGCCAGGGCGCTGCACAGCAGGAACCCGAAGGCCAGCTGCGGCAGCGACAGCGCCCAGCCGGCCGTGTCGTCCAGTCGGCCGGCCACCTGCGGCGGGTATGTCACCAGCGCCACCACCAGGCTGACGACGGCGGCCGGCACCAGGCCGGGCGTGTCCAGGAGCCTGCGCAGCGGCCACAGGCCGGTGAGGACCAGCACCCAGCCGAGCGGGTCGGGAACGCCGTCGTACCCGGCGAAGAGTGCGTCGACGATGACGATGACCAGCCCCATCGCGATCCTCTGCAGCGGCGTCACCCCGCGAGCCTAGGACCCGTCAGCCGGCGCCGGTCACCAGCCAGCGGTCGCCGTGGGCCCGGTGCAGCAGGACGACCGCCCGGCTGCCCATGAAGCCGATCCCGAAGGCGACCCACAGCCAGAGCAGCCCGGAGCCGGCGGTGGCCGGGAGCGCGACCGCCGGCCAGGCCAGAGGGGCGAACAGCAGGAGCACCACGATGCCGCCCCACGCCAGGTAGCGTCCGTCACCGGCGCCGATCAGCACGCCGTCGAGCACGAACACGACGCCGGCGACCGGCTGGAGGGCGGCGGCGACCAGGAGCGTCGGCCAGAGCATCGCGTGCACCGCCGGGTCCGGGGTGAACAGGGGGCCGAGCACGGCGGCGACCGCGGCCAGGCCGAGACCGGTGACCACGCCCGACCAGAGGCCCCACCGCACCATCCGACGGGTGACCGCGCGGGTGCTCTCGACGTCGGCGGCGCCGAGGTAGCGGCCGGTGATCGCCTGCGCGGCGATCGCGATCGCGTCGAGGGCGAAGGCGAGGAAGGTCCAGATCGTCATCGCCAGCTGGTGCGTCGCGGTCGCGGTCGCGCCGAGCGTCGCCGCGCCGTAGGTCATCACCAGCAGCGAGGCGCGCAGGGTCAGCGTGCGGACCACGAGGGCGACCCCGGCGTGGGCGGCCCGGCGCACCCCGGGCAGGTCCGGGCGCAGCGAGGTGCCGTGCCGTCGCGCCGCCCGGACGACCACGACGACGAGCGCCGCCGCCGAGGCCAGCTGGGCGAGGTCGGTGCCGATCGCCGCGCCGGCGATCCCGAGATCGAGCCCGTAGACGAGCGTCACGTTGAGCACCACGTTGAGTGCGTTGCCGGCCACCGCCACGACGAGCGGCGTGCGGGTGTCCTGCAGCCCCCGCAGCACGCCGGTCGCGGCCAGCATCACCAGCAGGGGGGTGACGCCCAGGAAGGCCCAGCGCAGGTAGGTCACGGCATGGCCGCCGACGTCGGGGTCGGGCCCGAACGCCCCGACCAGCGGACCGGTGGCGAGCACCCCCAGCACCGTCGTGGGCAGCCCGATCAGCACCGCCAGCCAGATGCCGTCCACGCCCTGGGCGAGGGCGCCGCGGGCGTCACCGGCCCCCACCCGGCGGGCCACGGACGCGGTGGTGCCGTAGGCGAGGAAGATGCACAGCCCGACCGCGGTCTGCACCACCGCCCCGGCGATCCCCAGGCCCGCCAGCTCGGGGGTGCCCAGGTGGCCGACGATGGCCGCGTCGGCCAGCAGGAACAGCGGCTCGGCGACCAGGGCCAGGAAGGCCGGCACCGCCAGCCGCAGAATCTCGCGGTCGTGGCCGGTGCCGCGCGCGGTCGTCGCCCTGTCGGTCCGGCTCACCGGGCCAGCCTACCGGCGCATCGTAAGGAACACTAAGCGAGATGCCTCTGACAGGGACTAGTCCGTTCGGGCTGTGTGTAACTAGTCATCACCTGTGAATACTCCTGTCGGCGCGCGGTCCCGGGACCGGAAACACCAGGCGGCGTCCGGGTGAACGAAACTCGTGGGAAGGTTTCTGTTGTGCACAACCGCGGTGGGGCGAAACCGCAGGTCAGCGACCATGAGGCGACTTCGGTCGGGGACTTCTCCACAGTCGCGTCAACAGCCTGTGCACATGGTGGTCGGGCGTGTTCCACACGCCCGACCGACTTGTCCCCAGGCCCTGTGGACGGGGCGCTTCCGCTGCCCCCCGAACCCCCCTAATCTGAGGTCACGCGCCGACACGGCGCGGACCCCGTCGCCCCGGTTCCTCGGCCGTTCGTCATGCCCTGCGCATGCCCGGCCGGTCCTGCCGCGTGCCCCGGTGGCCCGCGACGCGCCTGCGCGGGGACGGGCCCCGGTTTCGGGGGTGCGCGTCCGTACAGTCGCACCAGGGTCGTCCGGAGATGGGAGCAGGATGAGCGCGAGCACCGACTTCTCCGCCGACGCACCGCCGTGGGAGGACTTCGAGTCCGCCCCGGTGGCGCCGACCGGACGATCGGGCGGCTACGCCGACCGCACCCCTCCCCAGGACAACGACGCCGAGCAGAGCGTGCTCGGCTCGATGCTGCTGTCGAAGGACGCGATCGCCGACGTGATCGAGTCCGTCCGCGGCACCGACTTCTACCGCCCCGCGCACGAGACCATCTTCGACGCGATGGTCGACCTCTACGGCCGCGGCGAGCCGGTCGACCCGGTCACCACGGCGGCCGAGCTGCAGCGCCGCGGCGACCTGGTCCGGGTCGGCGGCGCGCCGTACCTCCACACCCTGTCCGCGAGTGTCCCGATCGCGGCCAACGCCGGCTACTACGCCGAGATCGTGCGGGAGAAGGCGATCCTGCGCCGCCTCGTCGACGCCGGCACCCGGATCGCGCAGATGGGCTACGCCGGGGAGGGCCAGGTCGACGACGTTGTCGACCGGGCCCAGGCCGAGGTCTACGGCGTCACCGAACGTCGCGCGTCCGAGGACTACTCGCCGCTGAGCGACATCATGGAGTCCGCCCTCGACGAGATCGAGGCGATCTCCAACCGCGACGGCGAGATGGTCGGGGTGCCGACCGGGTTCGCCGACCTCGACGAGCTCACCAACGGGCTGCACGGCGGGCAGATGATCATCGTCGCCGCGCGCCCCGCGGTCGGCAAGTCGACCCTCGGCCTCGACATCTGCCGGGCCGCGTCGATCCACCACAACCTCACCAGCGTGATCTTCTCCCTGGAGATGACGCGCACCGAGATCACCATGCGCATGCTGTCCGCCGAGGCGCGGATCCCGCTCAACCACATGCGCAACGGCCTCATGAACGACGAGGACTGGGCCAAGCTCGCGCGCAAGATGGGCGAGGTCTCCTCGGCCCCCATGTTCATCGACGACTCGCCCAACATGACGATGATGGAGATCCGGGCCAAGGCGCGGCGGCTCAAGCAGCGCCACGACCTGCGGCTCATCGTCATCGACTACCTGCAGCTGATGAGCTCGGGCAAGAAGGTCGAGTCGCGCCAGCTCGAGGTCTCCGAGTTCTCCCGACAGATCAAGCTGCTGGCCAAGGAGCTCGACGTCCCGATCATCGCGCTCTCCCAGCTCAACCGCGGCCCGGAGCAGCGCTCCGACAAGCGGCCGATGATGTCCGACCTGCGCGAGTCCGGCTCGATCGAGCAGGATGCCGACATGGTGATCCTGCTGCACCGCGAGGACGTCTACGAGAAGGAGTCCACGCGCCCGGGCGAGGCGGACCTGATCGTGGCCAAGCACCGCAACGGCCCCACCCGCGACGTGGTCGTCGCGTTCCAGGGTCACTACTCGCGCTTCGTGGACATGGCCCACGGCTAGCTGCGTCGTCCGGATAGACCTGACACGGCCGCTTGTCATGTCAGGTTCTCGTGCTTTGAACGTGCTGCGACATGACCGCTCTTGCCGATGACCGGATGCCGGTCTGCTCAATAGTTGTCGATCACGTACGTCGCTCGTTCGGTTGGCTCGCATGCCGAGAGGTAGATGTCTTGGCCTTGCAGGTACCTGCGCCATGAGGGGTGATCTGGGTCCAGGGGAGCGCCATCTCTCTGAGCCATGCGCGGGACCGTGATCGAGAACGGCACGTCCAAGAAGATGGACATGTCCCACCAGCTGCAGAGTTCGTCGCGGTGCAGAAACATGCCCTCGATGATCACCACTGCTTGCGGCGGGACCTCGACAGAATCGTCGTCCAGGGGCTTGTCAGCGCGATGGTCGAAGGCGCGCAGCGTTATTGCGTGGTCGGCTCCAGGTCGCAAGGGATGCAACACTTTGGTGGTGAACGCGACAAGGTCGTAGGTGTCCTTGAAGAATCCCTCTGGCGAGCTTCTGCCCATGCGGTATCGGACCGACCGCGGGTTGAGGAAGTCGTCCATGTGAACCACTTGCACTGCCCTGCCCCGGTCGGTGTAAGCAGTTGCGAGGCGTTCGGCGAAGGTCGTTTTGCCGCTCCCGTCGACGCCGTCCACCGCCACCAAGGTCGGACGTTCCAGGACGGGAGTCGCGGCAAACAGGGGGGCTAAGTCGGGCATCCCCGGACCGTACCGGGCAGGAGTTGCCTGCAACGCACGCATCTGCCGCGTTCCGCGCATTCCCGCGTCCGGACCCACCTGGCAAGGAGTGCGGCGAAGGCGCCCGTAACTCCGCCCGTTGGTCATGTCACCTGTTTCCGGACGTCGCACTAGTAGCTGCGTCCGGGGTCTGCCGATGAGCGGTGCCGCTGGGCGCTCGGCTCGTCAGCGGCCGTAGTGGTACCGGCAAGCTGCGATGCGAACCTCGGTGCCGGTGACCTTGTAGACGAGCCTGTGTTCGTCGGTGATTCTTCGCGACCAGTAGTCCGCGAAGTCATGTTTGAGGGGTTCGGGCTTGCCGATGCCACTGTTGCCGTTGCGCTGGATGTCTTGGATCAGCAGATTGATGCGTCTGAGGACCTTGCGGTCCTGGGCCCGCCACCACAGGTAGTCCTCCCATGCATGGGCGTCCCAGACCAGGAGCATGCTCAGTCGGCGTCGACCAGATCGTGCTGCTCGCCGCGGCCACCCTCGAGACGCTCCATCGCGTCCAGCAACCGGCGAGCGTTGGCCGGCGATCTCATGAGGTACGCGGTCTCGCGCAGCGACTCGAAGTCGGCGAGTGACATGAGCACCACCGGCTCGTGGCCCGCGCGGGTGATCACGACCTCCTCGCGGTCGTTGACCACGCTGTCCAGCACCTCGGCGTAGCGGGCGCGCGACTCGGTGTAGCTCATGGTTTTCATGGTTCCTCCTGTACAGAAAACCGTACAGGCGTGCGGGTGTTCACACAAGGGTCCGCTGCTGCCGCGGACGGCGGGGCTGGTGGACCGCGGTCACGCAAGGGTGCCGGCGACCGCCTCGCCGCTGCGCACCGCACCCTCCATGTAGCCGTTCCACTCCGGTGAGCACTCCGTCCCGGCCCAGTGGATCCGGCCGACCGGCTCGCGCCACGCCTCGCCGTAGGACGTCCACACGCCGGTGGTGAAGTGGGCGCCGTAGCAGCCCCGGGTGAACTCCTCGGCCATCCAGTCACGCTCCACGTAGTGGACCGGCTCGGCGGCGCGCGGCCCGAAGAACCGGGCGAGACTCATGAGCACCGCCGCCCTTCGCTCGTCCTCGGTCTGCCGGACGGCGAGCCTCGCGTCACGGCCCTCGATGAAGGCCAGGAGGACGCCGGGGCGCCCGTCCGGCGGTGAGTTGTCGAAGGTGACCTTGACCGGACCGCGGTCCGAGATCGCCTGCCCGTTGAGCCCTTCGTCGCGCCAGAACGGCTCGTCGTACACCGCGAAGCACTTGACCACCGAACCGGCCGGCAGCCGCTGGGTGAGCTGGTCCCGCCACGACGGCAGCACGGGGTCGTACTCGAGCCGGCCGGCAAGGGTCGGCGGCAGGGTGACCACCACGTGGTCGGCCTCGACTTCCGCACCCGACCGGGTCTGCACGCGCACACCCGAGTGGTCGTGACGAATGCGGCGTACGGCGTCGCCCAGCCGCACGCGCTCACCCAGGTCGGCGGCCATCGCCTCGGCCACCCGGACCGACCCCCCGACCACCCGGTCCCGCTGGGCTCCGCGGTCGACCGAGACCAGGGTCTCCAGGTCCGCGTTGGAGTGGGTGTAGAACAGCGCGTGCAGCAGCGACAGGTCCGCCGGCTGGGCGGCCCAGACGCCTTCGCAGACGACGCGGAAGTACTCCCGGCCGGTGCGGGTGCGCAGGTTGCGGCGAATCCAGGTCTCCCAGGTCTGTCCGTCCAGGCGCTCGGCACCCCTGGTCCGCCAGGGTTGCCGGAGGTCGACCCGCTTCGCCAGCCGCTCGAACCGGGCCAGCCCCTGGGCGAGGTCGGCGAGGACGAACGGCGACAGCTTCGGTGACGCGCCCTTGTGGGACGCCATCCGTGACCGCTTGCCGCCGAGGTCCAGCAACAGCTCGCCCTCGTCGTTGTAGGTGCGGAACGTCGCCAGGCCCAGCTCGGCGACCAGCTCGGCCATCCGGGTGTGGCCTTCGCCGAGCCACTGCCCGCCGAGCTCGAGCGGGGTCCCGTCATCGAGCAGCAGGCCTTCGGTGCGGCCGCCGACACGGTCGCGGGCCTCCAGCACGACGACTTCGGTTCCCGCCCGGGTCAGGGCACGGGCCGCGGCGAGCCCGGCCAACCCCGCGCCGACGACGATGACCGCCATGCGCCCACGTTCTCAGGAGTCACCGGGCGCTTGCCACCCCTGCACTGCGGCGGCCCGGTCAGCAGCCGACGTCGAAGGGCGGCTACGCGGGGTCGAGGCCGAGCAGAGGAACGCGAGAGTGGAGGCCCGGTCGACCGCCGGCTAGCAGTCCGGGCCGTACAGGCCGAAGTGCAGCGCCGGGTCCGTGGGGTCCCATGACCCGGTGAACTGCGAGCGTGCTCCCATCTCGCTGACCCGGCGCAGCAGGTCGTCGCCGAGGGCGAGCCGGCCGGGCTCCCAGGCGCGCAGCGCACGGGGGATGTCCGGCTCCGCGGCCAGGGCGTCCGCCAGGGCCCAGGCGTCCGAGGCGGCCTTGGCGGTGCCGGCGGCGGCGTGCGGTCGCGCGGCGAAGGCCGCGTCCCCGATCAGTGCCACCCGGCCGAAGGCCATCTGGCGGACGGCGATGTCGAGCACGATCTGGATGTAGGGCTGGGGGGTGCGCATGACCAGCTCGGCGGCGGCGGGAGGCAGCATCCGGACCGCGTCGGCGCGCAGCCGGTCGACGTACCGCTGCTGCACCTGGCCGGGGTGCACCGAGACCGGCGCGGTGAAGCCCCGCTGGTCGGTGACCATCTCGTCGAGCTCGGGTCCTTCGGCGACGTTGCGGTACCAGACGTAGTTGAGCTGGCGGTCCCCGCGCTCGAGCCCCCCGTTCACGGCGGGGATCGGGTACATGCAGATGTGGGAGGCGTCGGTGACCGCGTACGTGGTGGCGTCGTGGATCAGGTCGGCTGTCTCCACGGAGACGTCCCGCTCCGGGACGCAGCCGCGCCAGCCGACGTAGCCGGAGTAGCGGGGCTGGACGCGCGGCTGCAGACGCCGGCGGCCGACGGAGGAGATGCCGTCGGCGAAGACGACCAGGTCGGCCCGTTCGGTGCGGCCGCTGGTGAAGCGCAGGTCGACACCGTCGTCGTCCTGGCTGACCCCGACGGCGTGGTCGCCGAGGTGGTAGCGGTCGGTGCCGAAGTCGTCGAGGAGGACCCGGTACATCGTGGTCCAGGAGCTGAACCTCCAGGCCGCCGGCTCCTCGTGCACGATCTTGTTGCCGTCCCCGATGTACCGCGTGAACGAGGACCCGATGCTGACGTCGTCGACACCGAAGTCGTGCGGTCGCTCGACGATCCAGCGGACGGTGTCCGGCTGCAGCACGATGCCGCCGCCGCGGCCGTCGAGGTAGGTCGGGGTGCGCTCGAAGACGTCCACCTCGAAGCCCTGCTCCCGGAGCAGCAGCGCCGCGGTCAGACCGGCGAAGGAGCCGCCGACGACCACGGCGCGCCGGGCGGTGCCGGCATCAGTCATGGTCGTACCTCTCGCCACCGTCGAGGGCCGGACCGTGCGGGTGGTTCTCCAGGTTGACCACGATGGCGTCCTGCGTGGTGCGGGCGACGACCATCCGGACCTCCTCGGTCGCGCTGGCGTTCTCCTCCCAGTGGACGACGTGCGGCTTGATGTAGACGAAGTCGCCCGGGTGCGCCTCGCGGACCTCGTCGAGTGCGTCACCGACCCACCAGCGGCCGACGCCGCTGAGGATGTAGAGAGCCGTCTCGGACTGTCCGTGGTGGTGCACACCTGTCTTGCTGCCGGCCGGCAGCACCGAGAGCCCCATCCAGAGGTCCTCCGACCCGAGCCGGCGGGCCGAGACCGCCTCGAAGCGCTTGAGGCCGGAGGTCTGAGGGGTGTCGTCTGACAGGTCGCCGGCGCGGACGACGTGGACGTCGGCGTCGCGGGGGCCGGAGCGGTCGGGCTCACTCATGGCGTCCACTCTGTCCGCCTGACGGCGCCGCGGACATGTGTCCCCGCACAGGCATAGCGCGACTCCAGGTGTCGTGGCACAGTCTCGTCATGCAGTCGACCGGTCCCGTCGAACTCCGCCCGTGGCTCGAGGCGATCGCCCGGATCGCCACGGCGCTCAACCAGCCGACCTCGCTGCCGGAGGTGCTCGACCTCGTCGCCGAAACGGCGTCGAGCCTGCTCGGCTACGACTTCTGCGCCGTGCTCCTGGTCGACGAGCGTCGTGAGGCGTTGATCATCACCGGCGCGCACGGTCTCTCGCAGCGGTACGTCGAGCAGGTCAACGCCGACCATCCGGTCGTCCTCGCCCCCCGCGACGACCTCCAGGCCCCGTCGAGCAAGGCGTTTCTGACCGGCCGGTCGGTGCAGGTGGTCGACACCGTGGCCGACGCGACCTTCATGCCGTGGGGCGGAGTCGCCCGCGAGCAGGGCTATCGCTCGATGATCTCGGTCCCGGTGGCCTCCTCGGGGCAGCGGGTCGGCACCCTGAACTGCTACACCCGGGTCCCGCACGAGTTCGGCTCCGACGAGCAGGACCTGCTGTCGCTCCTGGCCGACCAGGCCGGGGTCGCCATCGAGACGGCCCGGCTGCGGGACCGCGAGGCGGCGACCATCGCCGAGCTGCTCACCGCCAACAACGTGCTCGCCGAGCAGCACGAGCTGCTCCGCCGGGGCGAGGCGGTGCACGAGCAGCTGACCCAGGTGGCGCTCCGCGGTGGCGGGGTCGCGGGTGTGGCGTCGGCGCTCGCCGACCTTCTCGACACGTCGGTGCTCGTGAGTGAGGAGCCGTCCGGCACCGAACTGGCCCGGGTCGACCGGGACGGACCACCGGTCGCCGCGACCGAGACCGAGGCACACGCCACTCCCGTCGTCCTCGGCCACGACCTGGTGGCGCGCATCTGGGTCCCCCGCCCCGCGTCCGGTCCGCGCGCGCTGCCGGCGATGGACGTCCGGGCGCTGGAGCAGGCCGCAACGGTCTGTGCCCTGGAGGTGCTCCGGGCCCGCACCGCGCTGGAGGTCGAGTGGCGGCTCTCGGGGGAGGTCGTCAGCGACCTGCTCACCGGGAACCCGTCCGGCCTGGTCACCGCGGCCGAGCGGGCCGGACGGCTCGGTCACGACCTGACGGCGGCGCACGCCGTCATCGTGGTGCGGACCGGGCCTCAGCGTGGTGGGGCTGCCCGTGTGCTCTCGGTGGCGCGGTCCCTGGCTTCGACGGTCCAGCCGCGTGCCCTCGTGAGCGCGATCAGCGACGACGTGGTGCTGCTCTGGCCGGGCGACGATGCGGCCGTGATCCGTGATCGGGCCGGCGAGCTGCTCCGCCAGCTGCGCCGGGTGGACGGCACCGCCGACGCGGCCGTTGCGGTCTCACCGCTGTGCAGCGCCCTCGGCGACTACCCGCCGGCCTACCGCCGCGCCCGCGGGGCGGCGATGATGGCCGGCCTGCGCGGGCAGGTGGACACGGTCGCCAGCTTCGAGTCGCTCGGCGTGCACGGTCTCCTCCTCCAGCTCGAGGACGTCGCCGAGCTGCGGCGGTTCGCCGCCGAGACCCTGGCCGCGGTGCGTGACCACGATGACGCACGGGGAACAGCCCTGGAGCAGACGCTGCGCACCTACGTCGAGCACGACCTCAACACGGCCGCGACCGCAGCTGCCCTGTTCGTGCACCCCAACACGGTCGGTCTGCGGATCCGCAAGGCCGAGCAGCTGCTCGGCATGTCGACAGCCCACGTGCGGACGCTGGCCGAGCTCCAGGTCGCCCTGAGTGCCGACGAGGTCGCCGACGCGCTGGGCTCGCCGCGTCAGGGAGCGGCGAGACCCTCAGGCTGAGGACCGGCCACGCGGGGCAGCATCGCCAGAGGGACGAGCCAGACCAGCGCCACGACGAGCAGCGTCATGGAGCCGTGTCCGTGGTCGACCGCCCAGCCCACGACCGGGGTCGCGGCGACCACGAGCCCGAACGCCAGGGTGTTCATGACGCCCACCGCCGCGGCCGGGTTGCGCGGCTGCCGCGCCTGCGCCGCACCCACTACGCTCGCGAACGGCAGTCCGCTGAACACGCCGAGAACCACCACGGCCAGCACCGCGACGACGGGCAGGCTCGGTCGGGCGAGGGCCAGCGTGCCTCCGGCACAGGCGACCAGCGCCACGACCCAGACCAGGCGGTCGCGGCCCGGGTACGCCGCCGCGACGTGACCACCGAGGGGGCGGCTGACCACCGAGAGGCCGAGCACGCAGGAGCCGGCGACGGCGGCTGCGGCAGCGCCGAAGTCCCAGATGTCGACGAGCAGCGTCGTCGCCCAGGAGGACAGCACCAGTCCGATGCCGAGCGTCACGGCGTGCACCGAGGCGAGGCGGAACAGCTGGCCGTCGCGCAGCAGCCGCGGGGACCGGCCGAGACTGGGGCCCGGGCGCGGCGGGTGGCGCCTCGCGGGTGACGCGGGCAGGCGCAGCACCAGGAGCAGCGCCACGGCGGTGACCGCCGCCGTGGTCAGCCACGGCGAGCGCCAACCGACCGCCAGCTCTGCGAAGGGCACCACGAGCACGGCGAAGCCGGATGACGCGAGCGCGACGCCACCGAAGATCCCCATCCCCCTCGAGCCGCGACCACTGTGCCGCGCGAGCTCGGCGCCGGAGACGAAGCAGACCGCGAAGCCGGCGCCCGACACCAGCCGGGACGACATCGCCAGCCACGGCAGCGGAGCGAGCAGGGCCAGCAGGTGAGCGACGAGCACCAGCGAGAGCCCGGCCGTGGTCGCGGTGCGGACGCCGAGCCGGTCCACGAGGACGCCACCGGGAAACTGCAGCGCTGCGTACGGCGCGGCCAGGACGGCGGTGAGCAGGCCGACCCACAGCAGGTCGGCACCGTAGGCCTCGGCCATGGTGCCGGCGCCGGCGCCGGCCGCGGTCATGGCCCATCCCGCCGAGCCGCCGAGCAGGCAGGCGACGAGGAGCCGGCCTCCCGGCGAGGTCTCGGGCATCCCTCAGCCCTGGCTGTCCGCGAGCAGGCGGGCTTCGTCCGGACCAACCGGACGGCTGTCGAGTGGCAGGAGGGTCGCCGGCGTCATGGGGTCAACGGTCGCTCGCTCAGTGCGCGCCCGCCGATGTGCGGGGCCCCACGCCGCCGCTTCAGGAATGGGTGGCCACACATGGTGGGGCGGTGGGCGCCCGACCGAGGCTGGGTCACGAAGGCGACGTACGTCACACCGCGCCGCCCGCGCCGACCGGACAGTGCCGGCGTTGCCCCGTCACGACCGACGCGAACGAGGAGGCCGACCATGACATCGACCAAGGCCCCCGCCCGCGCAGCCTCAGGAGCTCACCTGGCCCGTGGTGGAGCGGCGCACGAGGCTGGTGGCGAACAGCCGCTCGCGGCCCGGGCCGATCTCGCCGCGGTGCTCGATCCGCTCGGCGAGCATGCGGGCGGCGGCGCGCGCCATGTCCCCGAACGGCTGGCGCACCGTGGTCAGCTGGAAGACCTCCCACGAGGCCATCGGGATGTCGTCGAAGCCGAGGACCGACACGTCGCTCGGGGACCCGGACGCCCAGCGGCCCGCGCGGCGTCCAGCGCCCCGAAGGCGACGACGTCGTTGCCGCAGACGATGGCGGTCGGCGGGTCGGGCAGGCGCAGCAGGTCCTGCGTGTGCTGGTAGCCGCTCTGGTGCGAGTACGAGCCCTCGCGCACCAGCGCGGGGTCGAGCTCGACCTGCTCGGCGCGCAGCGCCTCGACCAGGCCGGCCACGCGGTCCCGGCTCGTCGAGGTGTTGGCCGGACCGCGCACGACGCGCGATCCGCCGGTGCCCGAGGGCGAGCAGGTGGCGGCCCGCGGCGTACGCGCCACCGCGGTTGTCGCTGATCGCCCGGTCGACGTCCAGTGCCGTCGATGTAGCGGTTGAGCAGCACCATCGGCAGCTCGCGCTCGCGCAGGACGTCGGCGAACTGCGAGCCCAGGGTCGCGGTCGTGACCAGGACGCCGTCGATGGACCGGTCGAGCAGGCGCGACAGGGCCTCCTGGCCGGTGGGGATGTCGGTGCGCTCGGCGAACAGGACCACCCGGTAGCCCAGCAGCTGCAGCTCGTCGTAGATCGGCGTCAGCAGGTAGGGGAAGAACGGGTTGGTCAGGTCGGAGACGACCACCCCGGCCGTCTTGGTCGACTGGGTGGCCAGGCTGCTGGCCAGCGAGTTCGGCACGTAGCCCAGGCGGCGCGCCGCCTCGGAGATGCGCTGGCGGGTCTCCTCGCGCACCCGCGGGTCGCCACGCAGCGCGCGCGACACGGTCGACTGCGAGACGCCCGCCTCGTCCGCGACGGTCCAGCTGGTCGCGGCGCGTCCCGCCCGCCCGCGCCGGGCGGGGCGGTCCTCGGCCGTGCCCTGCTCGTCGTCCCTGATCTTCACCGGCCGTCTCTCGCTCTCGTGTCGACGCCGCGCACAGGCAACCGGTGCGGGCAGAAATGCATAAGGTATGCACCGCGAACGTAGGCGCTTGGGCGGACACTGTCAACACACAGTTTTGCCTGTGTCGTAGCGGATTCAGCGCCCCACGGCACAGCACGACGGTGACACCTACCATTCCGGACGCGGGTCAGACATGGGTAGCCAATTCCCGAGAAATGCTTGACTTTGCAACGACGCGCACGGCAGTGTCGTGCGTCACACCCGGTCGTCGCCCCCCGGGACGCTCTGGGGCCCGTCACCACGAAACCGAAATCCCGCGGACCCATCGCACGATCTGAGAGGCACGACATCGAGTACAGCTCGCAACATCGGTTCGAACCGCTGGCGCATCGTGGCCGGCGCTGCAGTCATCGGCCTGGTGGCCTCCGGCTGCGGCTCCCGTCCCGGGGCCGCCGAGGCCGGCGAGGCCGCGGACGCCGGCGGCGTCGTCAACATGGTCATGGCGCCCGACCCGGTCTGGAAGTGGATCGAGGACAACGGCATCAAGCAGGAGATGGAGGAGGAGGCCGGGATCCAGATCCTCACCTCGTCCTCCTGGGACGAGTTCGGCGTCTACGCCGGCGGTCACGCCGACGTCATCTCCGCCGCCTCCTACGAGGTGCCCGAGCTGGCAGAGCGCAGACCGGCGAGCCGACCACCATGCTTCGGCAAGTACAACACCGACCGCAGCATCGTCGCCGTCGCGGCCGACAGCGACGCCCAGGACATCTGCGACCTCGAGGGCAAGAAGATCGTCACGTACACCGCGGTGTCGCATCACGCTGATCTGGGGCGATGTACGCGCAAGGAGCACTGCGGTCTCGACCTGCGCGCCGGCGGCGGCGACTTCGAGCTGGTCGTGACCGACATCGCAGAACCTGGCGAGCCTGGTCGCGCGCGGCGACGCCGACGCCTGCCTGCTGCCTGCCCGACTTCGCCATCCCCGAGCTGTCCAGCGGTCGAGCTCAAGCCGCTCTACGACTCCAAGTCGGCGCTGCCCAGATCTGGGCGGAGAACTTCGCTGCCGACTCCGAGGACACCACGCACCCGCAGACCAACGTGTTCGTCGCCCGCGAGGCCTGGGTGGAGAAGAACACCGGAGGAGGCGACGTTCCTCATCGAGCTGTGGGACCGCGGGATCCAGGAGTGGCAGGAGCACCGCGACGAGATCATCGCGGCCTACCCCGAGGACTTCGCCGTCCGGACGCCCGAGGAGATGGCCTTCATCGCAGGACTGGCTGGACAACAAGTTCGACTGGTTCGTCGACACGACCTACCTCGACGACGAGTGGGTCGAGGGCGAGACGCGAGGTCTTCGACCTGATGAAGGAGACCGGGTTCGTCGAGGAGGACGTCGAGGCGCCCGAGCTTCACGATCCTCGAGCCAAGTCCTGATCCCGCGTGACGCCGGCCGGTCACCCGACCGGCGCAGGAGGAGAGACCATGCCGACCTGTGGTCGAGGCGCCGCCGACGGCGCGCCGCGGTCACCTGGCCGGAGGGCGAGGCCGTCGCCCGACGAGCTCGGCGCGCAGCAAGCGCAAGCGCGCTCGCCCTCCTCGCGCCGGATGGGTCGTCATGCTGCACCATCTGGCAGGTGGCTCGCGTACTACGCTCCCGTTCGGCACGCTGCCGAACCCGTCGAGGTCTCGGTCGAGATGCGGGAGCATCGTCGCCAGCGGCGCGCTTCGTCACCGACTTCTTCGCCAGCGTGCTCAAGACGTTCGCCGGCTTCGGGGTGGCCGTCCTGGTCGGCGCACCGGTCGGCTACCTCATGGGCCGCTTCAACTACTGGCGGGCCTTCTTCCACGACGGTGTGACCGTCGCCGGGCACGATCCCGGCGCTCATCTACGCCGTCCTGTCGCTGATCATCTTCGGCCTGTCGAACCTGGGCCCCGTGCTCGCCGTCGCCCTGGTCTCGACGCCCTACGTCGCGCTCAACGTGGCCGAGGGCATCCGCGGGGTCGACCAGTCACTGGTCAAGATGAGCCAGGCCTTCGGCCGCACGCCGCAGCAGATCCGCCGCGAGGTCCTCATCCCGACGATCGTGCCGTTCATGTTCGCCGCGATCCGGATGTCGTTCGCGGTCGCCTGGAAGGTCGAGGCGCTCACCGAGGTCTTCGGCGGCACCAACGGCGTCGGCTTCCAGATCCGCACCGAGTACCAGCTGTTCGACATCACCGGCGTGATCGCCTGGATGGCCTGTTCATCGTGTTCATGCTCGTCATCGAGCGACTGGTCCTGCCGCAAGGCCGGAGACCCGGATCTCTCGCCTGGCGTCCCGGAAGAGAGGAGTCCGCGGGGAGCGACCGAGACCCTGACCCGCCGCAAGTGCGCTCGGACGGAGATCGCCACCGAGCAGCCCGGTGTGGCAGCAGCGGCTCACCTCCGACCGGGCGGCGCGCTTCACGTTCTACGTCGTCCTCGTTCCTGCTGTGGGTGGCGCTCGCGGGCTCTTCAGCCGGATCCCCGGCCCGCCGTCGGTGGTCGCCTCGCTGGTCGAAGGAGTTCAGCCGCGGCGAGGTGTTCGGCAACTTCGCCTCGACACCTTCTACCGCTTCGGCATCGGCGTCGCCCTGCCGATCGTCGTCGGCATCGTCATCGGGGTCCTGATCGGCCTGTCCGCGATGGCGCGGGCGTTCTTCGAGAGCCCGGTGCTGGTCGCGCTGTCCATCCCGGCCATCATCTGGGCCTTCCTCACCGTGATGTGGTTCGGCTTCGGTCGACCTCAGCCCGATCGTCACGACGTTCCTGACCGCGGTGCCGTTCGTCATCGTCAACGTGGCCCAGGGCGTCCGGGGCGTGTCCCGCGACCTGCGTGACATGTCGTCCACCTACGGCGTGCCGCTCGGCGCGCCGGGTCAGCGACCTCGTCCTGCCCGGCGGTCACGGGCTACGTCATCGCCGGCATGCGGTTCGCGATCATCATCGGCTGGAACGGCGTGCTGCTGGCCGAGTGGTTCGGCGGCTCCGGCGGCGTCGGCTACCGGGCGCGCTACTGGTACGACGCCAACCAGCTACGGCGGCTTCGCCGCCTGGGTCGTGCTGTTCGTCGGCTTCATCGTCATCCTCGACCAGCTCGTCCTCGACCGGCGATCACAGCGGGCGTTCCGCTGGCGGGACGCGCTGATGAGCGCCGTCCCGCGCCCGCGCCACCGCACCCACCATCGCCGACCTCACCGAGCACTAGGAGAGCTCCCATGGCCGTCCTGACCGTCAACGAACCTGCGCAAGACCTTCGACGCTGGGCACGCCCGCAGCCAGCCGGGTGCTCGACGACATCACGCTTCGAGGTGCGCGGCCAGACCTTCGTGTCGATCGTCGGGCCGTCGGGCTGCGGCAAGAGCACGCTGCTCAACATCATCTCCGGGCGTCGAGGCGCACACCTCGGGCGAGATCGCCGTCACCAGCGACGACGGCAAGCCGGCCCGCATGGGCTACGTGTTCCAGGACCCCCGGCTGCTGCCCGTGGCGCACGCGTGCATGAAGAACATGATGTACGTCCAGGACGACCGACGACGCGACGAGCCAGCAGCCGGGCCGAAGCGCTACCTGGACATGGTGGGCCTGGGCAAGAACGCCGACTTCTACCCCGGCCAGCTCTCCGGCGGCATGCAGCAGCGCGTCGGCATCGCCCGCGCGTTCGCGGTCGAGCCCGACCTGCTGCTGATGGACGAGCCGTTCAGCCACCTCGACGCGATCACGGCGCGCGGCCTGCGCGCAGCAGCTGCAGGACATCTGGGCGCAGTCGAAGAAGACCGTCGTGTTCGTGACCCACGACGTCGTCGAGGCGGTCGAGCTGTCCGACCGGATCATCGTGCTCCAGCCCGGCGGCCGGATCTTCGAGGACATCACGATCGACCTGCCGCGCCCCGCCGGCAGACCGACCCGACGGTCGCCACCCTGCAGGCCGAGGTGCTCGCGCGGCTCGAGGCGATGAAGGAGATGGGCCGCCAGGCCGAGCCCGTCGCCTGATCCCGCGCCGACCACGGCACCACCGCGCGATCCGTCGCGCCCCCAGCAGGAGGCATCCATGAGCAAGCAGCTGAAGTCGCCGACCGGCGCCGGCTCGTCGCGCACCAGCGACCCGGCCGTCGCGGACGTCGTCCGTGAGGTCATCGAGGAGGTGCGGACACACGGCGACGACGCGGTCCGCCGCTACTCGGAGAAGTTCGACCACTGGTCGCCCGAGTCGTTCCGGCTCGACCGCGAGCAGATCGAGGAGCTCGTCGCCGGGCTGCCCGACCAGGTGGTCGAGGACATCCGCGTCGTGCAGGCCAACGTGCGTGACTTCGCCCAGCGGCAGCGCGACTCGATGCAGGACCTCGAGGTCGAGACCCAGCCCGGTGTCCTCCTCGGGCACAAGCACCTGCCGATCGAGGCCTCCGGGGCCTACGTCCCCGGCGGCCGCTACCCGCTGACCGCCTCGGCGCACATGACGGTGGTGACAGCCAAGGTCGCCGGCGTGGAGCGGGTCACCGCGTGCACGCCGCCGATCCGGGGCGAGGTGCCCGCGGCCACCGTCGCGGCCCTGCACCTCGCCGGCGCCGACGAGATCTTCCTGCTCGGCGGCGTGCAGGCCGTCGCCGCCATGGCCGTCGGCACCGAGACGCATCGGGCGGGTCGACCTGATCGCCGGCCCGGGCAACGCCTACGTCGCCGAGGCCAAGCGGCAGCTGTTCGGCGAGGTGGGCATCGACCTCTTCGCCGGCCCCACCGAGATCCTCGTCGTCGCCGACGACGCAGGCCGACCCGTTCGTGGTCGCCGTCGACCTGCTCAGCCAGGCCGAGCACGGACCCGACTCGCCGGCGGTCCTGATCACCACGTCGGAGGCGCTGGCCCGCGCGGCGATCGCGCACATCGACGCGATCCTGCCCGGACATGCCGACCAACGACATGGCCGGACCGGCCTGGCGCGACCACGGCGAGGTGCACGTCGTCGACGACCTCGACGCGGCGTACGCCCTCGCCGACACCTTCGCCAGCGAGCACGTGCAGATCCTCACCGCCGAGCCGCGCAAGGCGCTCGAGCAGATGCGCCACTACGGCGCGCTGTTCCTCGGCGAGGGCACCTGCGTCTCCTACGGCGACAAGGTGATCGGCACCAACCACGTGCTGCCCACGCGCGGCGCCGCCCGCTACACCGGCGGCCTGTGGGTCGGGAAGTACCTGCGGACGGTCACCTACCAGGAGGTCACCGACCGCGCCGCGAGCGCCCGTCTCGGTGAGCTCTGCGGCCGCGCCGCGCGGGTCGAGCTCTTCGAGGGCCATGCCCGGTCGGGCGACGTGCGCGCGCACAAGTACGCCGGCGCCGACCTGCCCTGGGCGCCGGCCGCGGCCGCGGCCGTCGGCTGAAGCGTCACCCCAGCGACCCACCCCAACCGTCTCGACAGGAGAACCCACCAGATGCCCAGCGGATCACCGAGAACCGTCGACATCCACGCCCACGTCATCCTCCCCGACTGCCTGCCGCTCGTGGAGGGGCTGATGGCGCCGGAGATGGAGCCGTTCAGCTACTTCGGCGGCGACGAGACCAACGCGTACCAGGTCGGTCACGTCAAGGAGATCATGCCGAAGGCGACGGACCCGGCGACGCGTCTCGCGGACATGGACGAGATGGGCATCGACGTCCAGGCCATCTCGGTCGCCCCCGCCGGCTACTTCTACTGGGCCGACCCCGAGCTCGCCCGCGAGCTGGCCCGGATGCAGAACGAGAACCTCGCGCCAAGGTCGTCGCCGACCACCCCGACCGCTTCGTCGGGCTGGCCACGGTGCCGATGCAGGACGTGCGGTCCGCGGTCGAGGAGCTCGAGCGCTGCGTCAAGGAGTACGACTTCCGCGGCGTCGAGATCAACACCAACGTCAACGCGCTTGGACCTCGACGACCGCCGCTTCCGGCCGTTCTGGGCCAAGGCCGAGGAGCTCGACGTGGTGGTGATGCTGCACCCCAACGGCTTCACCGGCGGCGAGCGTCTCCGGAAGTACTACCTGACGAACGTGATCGGCAACCCGCTCGACACCACGGTCGCGCTGACCAGGATCATCCACGGCGGCGTGCTGGAGGACCACCCCGACGTCAAGCTCGTCGCGGTGCACGGCGGCGGCTACCTGCCGTTCTACTCCTCGCGGATGGATCACGCCTACGACCTGCGACCGGAGGGCCGGCACCACATCTCCCGACCGCCGAGCAGCTACCTCAAGCAGATCTACGTCGACTGCCTGGTCTTCGACTCCCCGCACCTGGAGTTCCTGATCCAGCAGATGGGTCCCGACCACGTCGTCGTCGGCACCGACTACCCCTTCGACATGGGGCACTACGACCCGCTGGCGCAGATCGACGGGGTCACCTCGCTCAGCGACGAGCAGCGCGTCGCGATCCGTGGCGGTACCGCCGCCAGGCTGCTGAAGCTGGGGGACTGAGTTGACCACGGACGTCGTCGCACCCGGCACGACCGTCGGTGTCGTCGGTCTGGGGATCATGGGCTCGGCGATGTCGACCCACCTGATGGCCGCCGGCTTCGTCGTCGTCGGGGTCGACCCCGTGGCGGGCGCGCAGGAGGCGCTCGTCGAGCGGGGCGGTCGGGCAGCCGACGACCTCGGCGCGCTCGGCCGCGAGGCCGGGGTGGTCCTCACCTCGCTGCCGTCGTCCGTGGCGGCGCTGGAGGTGGCTCGCGGGCTCGCCTCGGTCGCCTCCGCCGGGACGATCGTCGTGGAGACCTCGACGCTGTCCCCGGCCGTCAAGCGCGAGTGCCGTGACGTGCTGGCTGAGGCGGGCGTGGTCCTGCTCGACTGCCCGCTCAGCGGCACGGGCGCGCAGGCCCGCGACCGCGACCTCGTGGTGCTCGGCAGCGGTGACGCGGAGGCGTTCGAGCAGGTGCGGCCGGTGCTGGAGGCGTTCGCGCGCTCGGTCCGGCACGTCGGACCCTTCGGCAACGGCACCACCATGAAGCTGGTCGCAAACCTGCTCGTCTCGATCCACAACGCCTCGACGGCGGAGGCCTTCGCGCTCGGCGTCGCCGCGGGGCTCGACCCGCAGGTGCTCTGGGAGACCGTGCGCGAGGGTGCCGGCGGCTCGGTCATCTTCGACAAGCGCGGTCCACTCATGGTCGAGCGCAGCTATCGCCCGGCGACCGCCCGGGTGTCGATGTTCGTCAAGGACGTGGGGCTCGTGCAGGAGCTCGCGTCCGACGTCGGAGTGGCCACCCCGGTCCTGGACGCCACCCTCCCGTTGTACGTCGAGGCGGCCGAGAACGGCTGGGACGACGCCGACGCCGCGGCCCTGCTCGAGATCGTCGAGGGGCGGACGCGATGAACCTCTCCCTCCAGCAGGCGGACGCCCTTGCCGACGCCACCCTTGCCCACGCCCGTGAGATCGACGCCGCCCCGCTCGCGGTCGTCGTGCTCGACACCGGTGGCCACCCCGTCGTGGTCAAGCGTGAGGACGGCGCCGGCATCCTGCGCGTGGACATCGCGACGGCCAAGGCCTACGGGTCCTTGGGGATGGGGATGTCCTCGCGCGCGATCGGCGAGCGCGCCCAGAAGCAGCCCGAGTTCTTCACCGCCCTCGCGGCCGTGACCGGTGGCCGCCTCGCGCCGGCCGCCGGCGGGGTCCTCGTCCACTCCGCCGACGGGGACCTCGTCGGAGCCGTCGGCGTCAGCGGCGATGTCTCCGACGTCGATGAGGCGTGCGTCCTCGCCGCCCTCGCCGCGACAGGACTGTTCCCCGTGCAGCCCTGACCCGATCCACCCACCCCCAGAAAGGCCGTCTCACATGCAGCTCGTCGACCTGTCGCAGGACATCTACCAGGGGATGCAGGTCTACCCCGGCCACCTCAAGACCGTGGTGTTCGACCACGCCTCCCACGAGGACACGGCGCCCCGCTTCGTCGGCGGCTTCTCGTTCCAGACCAAGGGCTTCATGATCAACGACAACGGGCCGACCCACGTCGACTCGTTCTCCCACCTCGACCCCGACCCGTCGGCGCAGACCATCGACCAGATGTCGCTCGACCTCTTCTACGGCCCCGCCGTCTGCCTCGACGTCTCCCACGTCGGCGCTGGCCAGGACATCACGGCGGAGCATCTCGACGCTGCCCAGGACGCGGTGGACGTCACCGTCGAGCGGGGGGACATCCTGCTGCTGCACACCGGGACCCACGGCAAGTACGCCGGGAAGCGGGAGTACCTCAGTGAGTTCCCCGGGCTGGGCGAGACCGGCAGCCAGTGGATCGTCGACCACGGCGTCAAGACGTTCGGCGTGGACAGCCCGACGCCGGACAACCCGACCAGCAAGTCCTACCCGTGCCACATGATGTGCCGCAGCCACCACATCACGCACTACGAGAACCTCACCAACCTGCACGAGCTGATCGGTCGGCGGTTCACCTTCGTCGGGTTCCCCCTCAAGGTGCTCGGCGCCCACGGCGGGCCGACCCGGGCGGTCGCCCTGCTCGACGCGAAGGCATGACCGGCGGTACGGCGCCGGTCTTCCCGGGCGACCGGGTGGCGGGCCGCACCGCCCTGGTCACGGGAGCGGGGAACGGGCTGGGACGAGCCATCACGCTCGCGCTCGCATCGCGGGGTGCACGCGTGGTTGCGGTGGGCCGGACCCGGGAGCGGCTGGACGCCGTCGCAGCCGAGGCCGACGGCTCGCCGGGCAGTGTCCGGACCGCGGTCGCGGACGTCGCGCAGCCTGCCAGCGTGAAGGCCCTGTCCGACGAGGTGAGCGACGAGACGGTCGAGATCCTGGTCAACAACGCCGGCGTTCCCGGCCCGGTGGCATCCCTCGTCGACATCGAGCCCGACGAGTGGGACGAGGTCTTCGCGGTCAACGTCCGGGGCATCTACCTGATGTGCCGCGCCTTTCTGCCCGCGATGGTGGAGCGGGGAGCCGGCGACGTCATCAACCTGGCGTCGGTCAGCGGCAAGCGCCCGCTCACGCGCCGCACGCCGTACACCGCCTCCAAGATGGCGGTGATCGGACTGACCACCACCCTGGCCTACGAGGTGGGTCCGCACGGCGTCTCGGTGAACTGCCTCTCCCCGGGGCCCGTCGACGGTCCGCGGATGACGCGCAACTTCCGGCTGGAGGCCGAGCGGACCGGCACGACCTACGAGGAGGCGGAGGAGGCCTACGTCTCGCGGGCGGCGCTGCACCGGATGCTGACCGAGGACGAGGTGGCCGCTGCGGTCGTCGCGATGCTGCACATGCCCGGACTCTGTGCGGCGGACATCGACCTTTCGGCGGGGATGGTTGCCCGCTGAGCCCTGGTGGATCGGTGACTTCCTTCAGGGGCGTCGTGGTCCGCACCGCGCGGCGTCCGACGGCAGCTCAGTACGCCACCGCGCCATGGCGACGCGACGACCCCCTCCGGGGTCGTAGGCTGCAGACCTCGTCGCGCGCCGGTCGGGTCCCGAGATCACTCGGGCCGGCGCAGGGCGCTGCGCCTGCTTCGAGATTCACGCCACAGGACGACGACCCGTCAGTGAGGGAAACGCATGTGCCGAGTGCTCGCCTATATCGGGCCAGAAATTCCTGTGGAGAACCTGCTGCTCAAGCCGGGGAACAGTCTGATCAACCAGACCCTGGATCCCGAGCGTCATCCGCAGCTGCAGCTGGCAGGGTGGGGATTCGGGATCTGGAGCGAGCATCTGTTGAAGCCAGAGAGCCCCCTGCTCTACCACCGGCCCGCGGCTGCCTTCTATGACGACAATGTCGAAGGAATCATTCCGAGTCTCCAGGCCAGCACGCTGCTTGCTCATGTGAGAGCAGCCGACTACAACTCGAGCTGCGTTCTGGCCGACGAGAACTGCCATCCCTTCTCCTACCAAGGGACCCCGTGGATCGTTGCTCAGAACGGTGACCTGCCGAACTGGAAGCTCCTGCAGCGGGAGTTGCTGCGGTACTGCAAGGACGACTATCTGAGGCAGATGCGGGGCAGCACAGACACTGAATTCCTGTATGTGCTTCTCCTCTCCCTGCTCGAGAGCGACAGCGACGAAGATGTCAAAAGTGCATTCGAAGAGATGTTGCGGCTCATCGTCCAGGCCATGAAGGATCTCGATATCGCAGAGTTGACCAAGCTGAAGATGGCCCTGGTTTCTCCGAACCGCATCATCGGGGTCAACTTCGGCGCCGGACACCAGGGGGAGACCGAGCCGGCTGGGGACTGGAGAGTGCTACGAGAATCCGCCCCGGGCACAGGTGACTTCGCTCTCTCCATGCTCTTGGAGCCGATGTATCTGTTCGCGGGCCGCAATTCTCAGCAGGCCGAGTCGGCCGACGACTTCGAAGCCTGCAACCTGGAGGAGGCGACGTCCGTCATCTTCGCCTCCGAGCCCTTGACCGACGGCACCCACGACTGGTCGACCTTGGAGTTCGGCGAGATCGTGTTCCTGGCTAAGGACGGCGCACGCATCACGAGCAACGTCAGCAAGTTGAAGGTGTAGGCACGCCAACAGGAACCGGTGGGACGCATCTCCCGGGTGAGCAGATCGGGGCCCACTGCCGGCGACGATGAGGCCAGGAATCTGTCGGCGGTGGAGATCGAGGCGAGCGAGACAGCGAAGACCGCGGGGTGGGTGTCGCCGGGGGACTACCTGACTGAGGTGGCGGGCGGTCACCGGGGTCACGCATCCAGGTTGCTGCGCACGGTGCGAGCCTGTGAGGCGGGCGTACGGCGACGCTGCTCGCACTCCACGCCGGCGACCTCTCGCCCGAGCAGGCCGAGGTCGTGGTCGCCGCCATCGACCGGTTGCCGACCGCGCCGTCGATCCGCGACGAGGCCGAGCGGATGCTGCTCGACCACGCCGCCTCGCTCAACGCCTCCGAGCTGCGCAAGGCGGGCGAGCACCTGCTCGAGGTGCTCGACCCCGACGGCAGCGCCCGGGCGGAGGAGCGGGCGCTCGACCGGTGGAGCGCTCCGCGCACCTCACCCGCTTTCTCTCCATCGCCGACGACGGCGTCGGGGGTGTGCGGGTCCGGGGCCGCGGCAGCGTCGAGGACGCGGCGATCATCAAGACTGCCCTGCACGCGCTCGCGGCTCCATGGCCGGGCACCGACCCCGACAGTGGGGAGACCGGCCGCGACCTGCGTGACCACGGTGCCCGCTGCTGGGACGCGCTGGTCGAGCTGTCGCTCGACGCGCAGGAGTCCGAGGGGTTGCTCCCGGAGCAGCACGGCGCCAAACCGCGGGTGACGGTCGCGCCTGACTTCGAGACGCTCCGACAGGGCGTCGGCGCGGCCAGCCTCGACAGCGGAGACGCGCTCTCGGCGTCCGCCGTACGCCGGATTGCCTGTGACGCCGACATCATCCCGACCGTCCTCGGATCGCTCGGCGAGGTCCTCGACGTCGGGCGCACCCAACGCCTGGTCACGAACGGGATCTGGAAGGCGCTGGTGCTCCGTGACGCCCACTGCCGGTTCCCGGGCTGTCGCCGGCCGGCTGGCCGGGCGCAGGTCAGCGAGCGACCGCGTCCTCGTGCGCGAGCAGGTAGTCCAGCACCACCGCGTGCGACGACGCGAGGTGCTCGCGGGTGAGCTCGGCGGCGCCGGCGGCGTCCTGGGCCCGGACCGCCGCGAGGATCTCGCGGTGCTCCTGCTGGAGGTGGCGGACTTGCCGACCACGTCGAGGTGGAAGTAGACGTAGCGGTCGGTGAGCCGGCGCAGCTGCTCGACCAGCGCGATCATCCGGGGCCGCCCGGCCAGTGTGTAGACCTCGGCGTGGAAGGCGGCGTTGGTCTCCACCCAGGTGCCGGGACCGAGTGACCGGGTCGTCCATCACGGCGAGCAGCTGGGTCATCCGGGCGATCGCCGCGCGCCCGACGCGAGGGACCGCGAGCCGGGTGGCCACCGGCTCCACGGCCTCCCGCAGCTCGTAGAGCTCCTGGAGGTCCTCGATGGTGAGGGGTGTGACCAGCGCCGTGGCGCCGCGCAGGTCGACCAGGCCCTCGGAGGCGAGCACCTGCAGCGCGTCGCGCACCGGGATTCGGCTGACGCCGTACTCCTCGGCCAGCCCGGCCTGCGAGAGCGCCGTGCCCGGGCCCAGGGCGCCGCTGCGAGACCCGCTCGCGCAGGTCGCGCGTCACCCGCGTGGCGGCCGCCGACACGGTGCGTCCACGGCGGTCCGCCTCAGCCGTCGCCGCGGCGCAGCGATCCGACCACGAGCCGGTCGATGCTGACGTCGAGCGCCTGGTCGTCCCCGCAGTCGCCGAAGATGCGCAGCATGTCCTTGATGTCCCCGTGCACGCGCGCGCTGCGCGAGCGGAGCTGGGCGACCATCTCGTCGACCCGCTTGACCAGCAGGTCACGGTCGTCGACGACCTCGTTGAGCAGCCCGAGCCGGACGGCGCGCTCGGCGCCGAGCGGCTCGGCGGTGGCGGTCAGCCAGAACGCCTCGCGGCGCCCGACGACGCGGGGCAGCCAGGCCAGCACGAGGGCCGGGGCCAGCCCGATGCCGACCTCGGGAAAGCGGAACTGCGCGGCGCGCACCGCCACGGACACGTCGAAGGCCGAGATCAGCCCGACACCGAAGCCGGCGGCGTCGCCCTGCACCTCGGCGACGGTCACGACGCGGGTGCGCTGCGCGGAGCGGGTCAGCCCGGCGAGCGCCTCCGCCTCGCGCACGCACCTCGGCCGGGGTGCGGAGCCACCGCGGTCCCGGCCGAGGCAGAACACCTCGCCCGCGGCCCGGAAGCGGACCACGTGGGTGCCCTCCGGCGGGTTGTCGAGCAGGTCGGCCAGCCGGCCGCACAGCTCGATGCTGAACAGGTTCTCCGGCGGTCGCGGTCCAGCTCCACGAGGACGACGCCGTCCTCGACGGGGTGGATGGTCAGGTCGCTCATCAGTTCAGCCTTCCGGTCGCCTTGCCGCCGTACCAGTCGACGTCGTCGGGTGCGGTGCGGACCGTGACGGCACGCACCTGGGTGAAGTCGTGGAACGACTCCCAGCCGCCCTCGCGACCGGTGCCGCTCTCCTTGAGGCCGCCCCACGGGGAGGACGGGTCGAGCCGGTGGTGGTCGTTGACCCACACCATGCCGGCCTCCAGCCGCGCCGGCGACGCGGTGCGCGCGGGCGACGTCGCGGGTCCAGATCGCCGAGCCGAGCGCGTACGGCGAGTCGTTGGCGATCGCCACCGCCTCGTCCTCGTCGTCGAAGGGGATGACCACGACGACGGGGCCGAAGATCTCCTCGCGGGCCACGCCATGTCGTTGGTGACGTCGGCCAGCACGGTGGGCTCGACGAAGAAGCCGTCCTCCAGGCCGGGCACCTCCGCGGCCCTGCCGCCGGTCACGACGCGGGCCCCGTCGCGCGACGCCCTCGGCGATGCGGCCGAGGATCCGGTCGCGGGCGCGTGGCGGAGATGACCGGCCCGAGCTGGGTGTCGGCCTCGCCGGGGTCGCCGATGCGGATGCTCTCGGCCACCTCGGCCAGGGCGTCGACGAACTCGTCGTGGATGCCTGCGCTGCACCAGCAGCCGGCTGCCGGCGATGCAGGTCTGGCCGGCGCCGATGAAGCCGCCGAAGGCCGCACCGCGGGCGGCGACGTCGACCGGGGTGTCGTCGAAGAACAGCACCGGCGACTTGCCGCCGAGCTCGAGGGTGGTCTTGGCGAACCGCTGGGCCGCCGCGACGGCGATCGACCGGCCGGGCTCGGTGCCGCCGGTGAAGACCACCTTCTTGACGAGCGGGTGCTCGGTCAGCGCGGCGCCGACCGTCGGTCCGAGGCCGTTGACGACGTTGAGCACGCCGTCGGGGATGCCGGCCTCGTGGGCGATGTCGGCGAGGAGCATGGCGGTGAGCGGGCGTCTGCTCCGACGGCTTGAGCACCACGGAGTTGCCGGTCGCCAGGGCCGGCGCGAGCGACTTGGACGCGATCATCATGGGGTGGTTGAACGACGCCAGGATCGCGACCACGCCGAGCGGGCAGCCGCGTGGTGTAGGAGTGGTACGGGCCCGGGCATCGGCACGACCGCGTCGCGGTCGGCGAGCAGCAGCGAGGCGTTGTAGCGGTACCACTCGGGCAGCCGGGTGATCTGCGCCTTGGTCTCGGTGATCGGCCGGCCGTTGTTGGCGGTCTCGAGCCGGTAGAGGTCGGTCATCCGCTCCGCGATGCCGTCGGCGAAGCGGTGCAGGATGCGGGACCGCTCGTGGATCGGCATCCGGCTCCACACGCCGGAGTCGAAGGTCTCCTGCGCGACCCGCACGACCTCCTCGACGTCGGCCTCGTCGGCGCTGTCGGCGACGGCGAGCACAGCGCCGGTGGCGGGGTTGAGCACGTCGAGCCGCGGACCGTGTCCCTCGACGACGCGGCCGCCGATGCGCAGCCCGGTGGCGAGCGGCCCGGAGGGGAGCTCCACCGTCGGGCGGATGTCGGCCGTGGTCATGGCGTCTCCTTCTTGGTATACATGTAGCCGTGACCGTATACAACGAGCACGGACGAGGTCAACGCCCCGCCGCCCCGCGTCTGCGTCCTCGGCACCGGGACCATGGGGGCCGGCATGGCCCGCAACCTCGCCGCGGCCGGGCTCGACACCCGTGCCTGGAACCGCACCGCCGCCCGCGCCGCGACCGCTCGCGGACGGCGGCGTGACGGTGTGCGAGGACCTGGTCGAGGCGGTGCGCGACGCCGACGTGCTCGTGACGATGCTCTGGGACGCCGACACCGTGGAGGAGGTGCTGCGCGAGGCCGGCCGGTGGCTGGTCGCCGGGCGCGGTCCTGCTGCAGACCAGCACCGTCGGGGTCGAGGGCGCGAGCCCGGCTGGCGGAGGTCGCGGCCGAGCTCGGGCTGCGCTACGTCGACGCGCCCGTGCAGGGCACCCGGCAGCCCGCGGAGCAGGGCACCCTCGTGGTGCTCGCGTCCGGGCCCGGACGACACCCGGGCGGTGCTGACCCCGGTGCTCGACGCGATCGGCTCGCGCACCCTGTGGCTCGGGGAGGCCGGGGCCGGGTCGCGGCTCAAGCTGGCGACCAACGCGTTCGTGGTCACGGTGACGGCCGTCGCTGGCCGAGTCGCTCGTCGGTCGCCTCCGGCGCTCGGACTCGCCCCGCCACCTTCCTCGACGCCATCGCCGGCGGGCCGCTCGAGTCGCCGTTCGTGGCGAAGAAGGGACGCGCGATCGCTCGCGCAGGACTACTCGCCCGCGTTCGCCGTCGACGGTGGGCTCAAGGACGCCGCGGCTGATCGTCGCCGCCGCAGCCAGGCCGGCCGGCCTCGACGTCCCCGTCACCGCCGCGGCGGCGGCCCGGCTCAGCGTCTCTCCGCGGGGGGGTATGGCGGGGACGACATCGCCGCGCTCGGCCGTGGGGAGCGGGAGCGTCTCGTGAGCCGCCCGGTCGCGGTGGTCACGGGCGGCACCCGCGGCATCGGAGCAGCGACGGCGGTGCTGCTGGTGAGGCCGGCTACGCGCTGTGCCTGGGCTATCGCTCGCGTGACGACGAGGCCGACGAGGTGGCCGAACGGCTGGCCGATGCGGGGCGGTCCGGTGCGGCCGGTGCGCTGCGACGTCAGCGACGAGACGGAGGTGGAGCGGCTCTTCACGCAGGCCGACGAGCTCGGCAGGGTGACGGCGCTGGTCAACAGTGCCGGCGTGCTGGAGGACCAGCGGCCGATGGTGGAGATCGACGCCCAGACGGTGGGCGCGGGTGCTGGCGGTCAACGTCGTCGGGACGGCGCTGTGCTGCCGCGCTGCGGTGCGGCGGATGTCGACCTCGGCGGGCGGGACGGGGGCGCGATCGTGAACGTGTCGTCGCGGGCGGCCCAGCTCGGCTCGCCGCACGAGTACGTCGACTACGCGGCGAGCAAGGCGGCCGTCGACACCCTCACCCGCGGGCTCGCGCTCGAGACCGCGGCGCAGGGCATCCGGGTCAACGCGGTGCGCCCCGGCATCATCGACACCGAGATCCACGCGCAGGCGGCGACCCCGGCCGGGCGGCCCGACTCGGACCGGCCCAGCCGATGGGCAGGCCGGGCACGGCCGAGGAGGTGGCGCAGGCGATCGTCTGGTTGCTCTCGTCCGGCGTCGTCGTTCGTCACCGGGACCGTCCTGGACGTCTCGGGCGGACGATGACGGCTCGCCCCGGTCGTGCCCGATCCTGCCCGGTCCTGCCCCGTCCTGCGGCGACTGACGGACCACGTCATCGCCGTCGGCCAGATTCACTGTCGGCGCCACTGCACCGGGCACCGATCGGCGGACGAGACTGCGTCGTGGGTCGGAAGCTGCCCGCGACCCCACCACGACGACGTGACAAGAGAGCGAGAGACGCCGTGAGACTGGGCTACTTCTCCATGCCGCTGCACCCGCTCGGCCGGACCTGGGCCGAGACCCTCGAGGAGGACCGCGCCGCGGTGATCCTGGCGGACCAGCTGGGCTTCCACGACGCCTTCATCGGCGAGCACCTCACCGACCAGCACGAGAACATCACCAACAGCCTGCTGTTCCTGGCCACCCTGATCTCGCGAGACCTCGCAGATCCGGCTCGGCACCGGCACGACCAACCTGTCCCAGCAGCACCCCGTGCTGGTGGCCGCGAACTCCGCGATGTTCGACCACCTCAGCGGAGGTCGCTTCATCCTCGGCATCAGCCCGGGCGCGCTCAGCCTCGGACGCCGAGGCGCTCGGCATCCTCGCCGAGGACCGCAACAAGATGTTCGCCGAGGCGATCGACGTCATCGAGAAGATCTGGGAGCTCGACCCGCCGTACGCCATCGACCTGCCGGACAACCGGTGGAAGGTCACCACCGAGTCGACGATCGACCTCGACTTCGGGCGTCGGCATCATGCCCAAGCCCCTGCAGCAGCCGCGGCCCGAGATCGTCGGCACCGTCGTCGCGCCGTTCTCCAAGGGCGTCATCGCCATGGGACAGCGCGACTTCCACCCGCTGTCGGCCAACTTCCTGCTGCCGCAGTGGGTGGCCACGCACTGGCCGAACTACGTCCAGGGCAAGGAGGCCGCCGGGCTGATCGCCGACCCCGCCGACTGGCGGGTCGCGCGCACCGTCTTCGTCGCCGACGACCCGGCCGTCGCCGAGTCCTACGCCCGCACCGACGAGAACAGCCCCTACCGGTTCTACTACTCCCAGATGCTGAAGAAGATGCGCAAGCTGGGGCGGCTCGAGCTGTTCAAGACCCACCGCGACCAGCCGGACGAGGAGATCACGCTCGACCACGTCGTCGACGAGCTGGTGATCTCGGGCACCCCGGAGTCGGTCACCGAGCAGCTGCTGGGCTTCCGCGAGGAGGTCGGCGACGTTCGGCGAGCTGGTGTACGCCGGCCTGGACTGGGTCGACCCGACGTTGGCCAGGCGCTCGATGGAGCTGATGGCGCAGAAGGTCATGCCCGAGGTGAACGCGGCCCTGGGGACGGACGCGTGACGCAGGACCGCCTGCCGCCGCTGGCGGACGAGGGACCTGTCCGAGGAGCAGCGCGAGGCGCGGTCCCGGATCCTGTCCGGGCCGCGCGGCTCGCTGGTCGGTCCCTTCGTGCCGCTCCTGCGCAGCCCGGAGCTGATGACGCGGCTCCAGCTGGTCGGCGAGTACCTCCGCTTCGACAGCGTCCTGGACGACGACCTGGTCGAGCTGGTCATCCTCTGCGTGGCCCGGGCGTGGGACCAGGACTTCGAGTTCGGCTACCACCACCCGCTGGCGCTCGCGGCGGGCCTCCCCGTCGAGGTCGTCGACGCGGTCGCCCGCGGCGTCCGTCCGACGGGCGGCCGTCCCGAGGTCGCGGTGGTGCACGACCTGGTCGACGAGCTGCAGCGCACCCGACAGGTCTCCGACGCGACGTACGACGCGGCCGTGGCGGCTGCTCGGCGAGGTGAGGGTCGTCGAGGCGGTCGCGACGGCCGGCTACTACACGACCCTGGCCATGACCATGAACGCCGCGGGCACGCCCCCGCCGGACGGGGCGCCGCGGCTGCCGCCCCGGGAACGGGCGTGAGCACGCCGGTCGTCCTGCTGCACCCGCTCGGCGTCGACCACCGCTTCTGGGACCCGGTGCGCGACGGCGCTCCCGCCGGCCTCGGCCCGGTCCTGGTCGCGCCGGACCTGCTCGGTCACGGCCGGGCCCGCTGCCGCGCGCCGGGCGGCCGGCATCGAGGACCTACGCCGACGCCGTCGAGGCAGACGTCGCGGACGCCGGGCCCGGTGCACCTCGTCGGCGTGTCGCTCGGCGGCCTGGTGGCGCAGGTGCTCGCCGCGCCGTCGCCCGACCTCGTCGACCGGCTGGTGCTCGCCGACACGGTCGCCGTCTACCCGCGACGCAGATGCGGTCGATGTGGCGCGAACGCGCCGGCCGTCGTGCGGGACGCAGGGCCTGGCGCGCGGTCGCCGAGCCGATGGAGTCGCTGTGGTTCTCCGCCGGCCTACCGCGAGGACGCCGCCCGAGCAGGTCGCCGCCGTGCGCGCGCTGCTGCTGGAGACCGACCCCGAGGGGTACGCGCGCACCTGCGAGGCGCTCGCCGTCGCCGACACCACCGGCCTGGTCGGCTCGATCACGCGCACCCACGCTGGTGGCGTGCGGCAAGGAGGACGCGCCGCCGTTCCGCGCGGCCACGGAGTGGCTCGGGCGAGCACCTGCCCGACGCCCGCGCGGCCTGGCTCGAGCGGCGGCCCACGCGACGGCGTACGAGCACCCCGGGAGTTCGCGGACCTGCTCGGCCGACTTCCTGGCTCGGTTCGGTCGAGCCCCGGCACGGTCAGTCGGGGCGCCGAGCAGCCGGACCAGGCGCACCGCGACCTGCAGCTCGGTGCGCCGCTCCTGAGGGGATGCGGCCCAGCAGCGTCTCGGCCTTGTGCAGCCGGTTGCGGACGGTGTGCTCGTGGAGCTGGAGGTGCTCGGCCGCGGCGACGTGGCTGCCGAACCGGAACGACGCCTCGAGGGTCTCGCGCAGCCGGCCCGCCTCGGCGTCCGCGCCGGCCAGCGGGCCCGAGCTCGGCCCGACGAAGGTCCGGGCGAGCTCCGCGTCCTGGAGCAGCAGGATCTCGAGGCCCGCGTCGGCGTAGCGGACGACGGCGGGCGCGCTCGAGGTCGCCCCACGCGCGCGCGGACGCGTTCGGCGTCCTCGGCCTGGCGCAGCGCGGCGGCGAAACCGTCGACACCGGCGCCCGGGTTGCTCACCGAGGCCGTCGGCGCCGACCTCGTCCAGCGACGTCGGCGAGCGACTGCGGGCCGTCCGGAGGCCACGGGTCGAGCCGGCCCAGCCACACGACGGTGCTGCCCAGCGTGAGCGGGTAGGTCAGCGACTGGCACCCGCTGTGCGTGGCCGCGCAGCGCGTCGGCGAGCCGGGTCGCGGCCCCTTCGGCCGTCCGAGGGAGCAGGACCGCGATGTGGTGGGCGTCGAGCGGGTAGGCCAGGACCGCCAGGTCCGAGGCCGTCAGCGTGCCGCCCTCCCCCGCAGGATCGTCGCGCACCAGGCTCCTGCGCACGTGTGCCCGCGAGCGGTTGAGCGCCTCGTGGTCACGGGTGTAGGTCTCGGCGACCAGCGAGGCCACGTGGTCCTGGTAGGTCAGGATGTCGCGGGTGAGCTGCGTCTGCACCGCCGCGGCGTGTCCCGCGAGGCAGGTCCCGGTCGTCGAGCCACGCGGCGACGTGCGCGGTCCACATCTCCCACTGGGTGTAGAAGCTGAGCCGGTAGGAGCGCTGGAGTGACGTCTGCGGGTATCTGCAGCTGCGCCTGGACCGTGGCGAAGGTCAGCACCTGGTCCAGGTGCAGGCGGTCGAGGACGCTGCGACCGGCCAGGACCTCCCGCAGGGCGTGCGCGTTCTGGAGCCACGCTCGCCCGGAGCCGACCGACGAACTCCTCGTCGCGGACGTGCTGGGGAAGACCGTCGAGGTGCACCGGTCCATGACGGTGTCGATCATGTCCTCGATCGGGAAGGCGTCGACGTGCTCGTGGAGCTCGGAGGGCAGCGGAGTGCTGTCGAACCACTTGGACCTCGTGTGTCGCCACGCGCTAGCTCCCCTCGGTCGTCCGCCGGACGCGGGCCGAGCGGTACGCCGCGGGCATCATCCCACTGTTTCGACCACGCCGGAGCGCGCCGAGCGGGAGATCGCCTCGAAGGCGTCGACGTTGGACTGCATCTCCTCGAGCGAGACCGGGTAGGTCTCCAGCCCTCGTGCTGCCCGCGCGAAGGTCTCGATGTTCTCGCGGACGCTGGGGTGCGGAGGGTAGAACTCCGTCACCGGCTCGGCGCCGCGGTGCATGGTGGTGACGTCCCAGCCGCGGGGGAGCTCGGGATGGTTGCGGTCGCGGATCTCGACCCACGCCTTCGACCCCAGGAGGGTGACCCGGCCCGCGAACGGCGTGGTGAGGATCGCGGTGATCAGGGCGGTCTGACCGTTCTCGAAGCCCATCGTGACGGTCAGGGTGTCGCCGTTCTCGAACGTCGTCGCGTGTGTGCCGAGCCGGGCCCAGACCTCCGTCGGGCGGCCGAAGACGGCGATCGCCAGGTCGACCAGGTGGATGCCGGTCGCCGACAGCGGGCCCACCGGTGCGTGCTCGTCCGACAGTCGCCAGTTGTCCGGCGCGAGGTCGAGGAACTTGTCCTGGCTGAAGTTGCCCTCCAGCACCAGGGGGACCCCGAGCTCACCGCCGAGGACCATCTCGCGCAGCTTGCGGACCGCCGGCTCGAACCGCCGTTCGTGGCCGATGCCGAGCTGGACGCCGGCGGCCGCGACCGCGGCGATGGCGTCCCGCGCCTCCTGGCCGGTGGTGGTGAGTGGCTTCTCGCAGAAGACGTGCCGGCCGGCTCGCGCCGCCGCCACGATCTGCTCCGCGTGCAGGCGGTGCGGGGTGCAGAGCACGATCGCCTCCACAGCATCGTCGGTGAGCGCCTCCTCGAGGCTGGCGACGGTCCGGACCCCCCGCTCGGACAGGCGCTCGCGAGCCTCGGCGTCGACGTCCACCGCGAGCACCACCCGCACCTCGGCGCTGTCCTGCAGGTCGGCGACGATCTTCTGGCCCCACCATCCGAGGCCCACCACGGCTGCGTTGATCACCCCCGAAGTGAAGCCCGCCGGTCCGGTCGGCGGGAGTGGCCCGGGACGTGAAAATCGCCCCGGCTGATGTCGGATTCCGTGAGTGGAGCCGCGCCGCCGCGGCCCGGGCGCGTGCAGCGGGGCCCGCCTTACGGCCTCCGCCAGCGCGGTTCCGGCAATCTCACGGCCGGCGTGAGTGCGTGCTGCCGGCCGGCTTTGTTCAATGAGTGCCCAACACCATTCGACGGAGGTAGGGAATGAAGCCGGCAGCCCCCAGCGCGGCCCCCTCGGTGGACGCGGCCCACTTCCGTCACGTCGTCGGGCACCTCCCCAGCGGGGTCACCGTGGTCACCACCGCGGAGGGCGGCCGAGGCGGCACGGCATGACCGCGAGCTCGGTGACCTCACTCTCCATGGACCCTCCGATGATGCTGGCCTGCATCAACAACTCCGTCCCCACCGCGGACGCCGTCACCGCGTCGGGGCGGTACGTCGTCAATGTCCTGGGGGAGCACCAGGGCGAGCTGGCCCGGCAGTTCGCCACTGCGAGCCGGGACAAGTTCCGTGACGTCTCGGTGCGCACCGGGGCGCTGGGCCTCCCGCTGCTCGCGGACGCTCTCGCCCACCTCGAGTGCGAGGTGGTCGAGCGCGTCGTCGGCGGCACCCACACGATCTTCCTGGGTCGGGTGGTCTCGGCGACCGCGGGGGACGGCCAGCCGCTCACCTACTTCCGCGGGGGGTTCGGCCGTTTCGAGTTCGCCCGGGACGACGAGGTCTACGGCCGGGCGCGCGAGCTGGTCCTCGGCCGCGTCTACCCGGCCGACCACGCCCTGGCGCTCGAGGAGCTGGCCCACCAGCTCGGCGTGGACGAGGCGGCCGCCTTCTATGCGTTGACCAGGCTCTCGACCGACGGGCTGGTCCGGCGGGACCCGGACCGGGGCTACGTCGTCGCGGCGTTCGACGTCCGCACCTCCGACGACACCTTCGACGCGCGGCTGGCGATCGAGCTCGGCGTGATCGCGCTGGCCATGCACCGGGTGACCGACGACGAGGTCGCCGGGCTCCGGAGCCGCTTCGATGCCATGGCCGCACTCCTCGTGGGCGACCGCTTCGTCGACTTCCAGGGCTACCTGGACGCCAACTACTCGTTCCACGAGACGCTCGTCGCGCTGGCCCACAACCCGCTGCTCACCGCCACGTTCGGACGGCTCAGCATCAAGAGCGTGATGACTCGGTCCTTCGGGTCGACGCCGGTGACGTCGCAGAAGTTCGTGGAGGTGCAGGGCCGTCTGGTCGAGGCCTTCGAGGCCCGCGACCGGGAGGCGGCCGAGCAGGCGGCCGCGGACTACTGCGAGGCCGCGAAGGAGCGGGTCCGGGAGATCCTCTCCTTCACGGGCGGACGCCTGTGACCCGAGCGGCCCCACTGGTCCGGATCAGGGGCGCGGGGTGCCACCGTCGCCGGAGGGGCTCTGCAGGAACCGGAGCAGCTCCATGGGCACCGGGAACGCGATGGTGCTGTTGCGCTCCGAGCCCAGCTCCAGCAACGTCCCCAGGGTGCGCAGCTGGAGCGCCGCCGGGTGCCGCTCCATGATCTCCGCCGCCGTCGCCCAGGTTCGCGGCCGCCTCCTTCTCGCCGAGGGCGTGGATGACCTTCGCCCGCCGGTCCCGCTCGGCCTCGGCCTGGCTGGCCATCGCCCGGCGCATGCTCTCCGGCAGGATCACGTCCTTGACCTCCACCAGCGTGACCTTCACGCCCCAGGGGTCGGTGACGCCGTCGATGATCTGCTGGAGGTTGGTGTTGATCTCGTCGCGCTTGGTGAGCAGCTCGTCGAGCATGGTCTGGCCCAGGACGCTGCGCAGCGTGGTCTGGGCGACCTGCTGGGTGCCGAACCGGTAGTCGTCGATCGACAGCACCGACTTGGTGGCCTCGACCACGTTGAAGTACACGACCGCGTTGACGTGCACGGTGACGTTGTCCTTGGTGATGATGTCCTGCGGCGGGATGTCGTAGGTCTGGGTGCGCAGGTTGACCCGGATCAGCTGGTCGATGACCGGGATGATGACGATCAGCCCCGGCCCCTTCAGCGGCTGGATCCGGCCGAGGCGCAGCATCGACGCCCCGCTCGTACTCGGGCAGCACGTGGATCGCCGCCCACAGGATCGCCGCGACCACCACGACCGCGATGGCGAGGCCGATGAGGGTTCCGTTGGTCATGTCGGGGCCTTTCCGGGCGCGGACTGCGGCCCTGGCTGTGCCGGCTGTGACGGCTCGGGATCCACCACGAGGGTGAGCCCGTCGATCCCGACGACCCGGACGTCCCGGCCCACCTGCAGCGGCGGGCCGGTGCTGCGCAACGCCCACCAGGCCCCCTGGGTGAAGCTGCGGCCGGTGACTCCCGACGCCTCCCGCACCGGCACGGTGTGGCCGGTGAAGACGTCGGTCCCGGTCGTCGTCGAGGGCAGGCGGCGCGACCGCACCGCCACCCGGCCGGCGAGGACGACCAGCACGAACATGACGACGACCAGCGGCAGGGCGGCCGTGATGTCCACGGACACGCCCTGGGCGTCGTCGAAGAGGAAGACGGCGGACAGCAGGAGGACGACGGCCCCGCCGAAGCCGAACCCGGCCACCCCGGGGGCGAGGACCTCGGCGACGAAGAGCCCGATCGCGACCGCGAGGAGCAGCAGCCCCACCGCGTTGACCGGCAGCACGGACAGGCTGAACAGGGCCAGCAGCAGCGCGGTCGCCCCGGTCGCACCGGCCACCCCGACGCCGGGGGTGGCCAGCTCGTAGATCAGCCCCAGCGTGCCGAGGGTCAGCAGCAGGAACGCGATGTTGGGGTCGGCCAGTGCCTGCTGCACCTTGCGGAGCAGGCCCATCTCGTGAGGCTCGACGACGGCGCCGGCCGTGCGCACCGTGACGGTCCGGTCGCCGACCACGGTGACCTGCCGCCCGTCGGCGGCGTCGAGGGCCGCGGCCGGCGACGGGGCCTTCGCGTCCACCGCGCCGAGCTCGACGGCCTCGTCCACCGCGGCGGAGCGGCCCTCGCGGACCGTGTCGACGGCGAACCCGACGTCCCGCCCACGGAGCTGGGCGAGCGCCTCCGCCTGCGCCGCGGCGTCGTTGACGATCTTGTCCGAGACCTCCTCACCCTCCATGCCGACCGGCGTCGCGGCCCCGATCGTCGTACCGGGCGCCATCACCGCCACGTGCGCGGCGAACGTGATGATCGCGCCCGCCGACCCGGCGCGCGCGCCCTCGGGGCTGACGTAGACGATCACCGGCACCGGGCTGGCGAGGATGTCGTTGACGATGTCCCGCATCGCGACGGCCAGACCGCCCGGGGTGTCCATCTCGATGAGGAAGGCGTCGTAGCCGCCGTCGGCGGCGCGCTCGAGGCCGCCGCCGACGTGCTCGGCGACGACCGGCGTGACCGGGGTGGCGATCTCGGTGGCGAGCACCCGGGGCGGGTCCGTGGCGGCCCCGGCCACGGCGGGCCCGACCCACAGCGCCGCGAGCACGACCAGGAGGGCGAGTCCGAGGACGCGCCTCGCGGAGAATGCGGAAGGGGTGCTCACCACGACCAGCCTCGATGCCAGCCTACTCAGGCCGGTCCCGGCGGCGGGGGCGTGCCCTTCTTGCCCGGTTTGGTGGCCGGCGGTGCGTCAGGGGGTGCGGCGGCGGGTGACGTCCGCGGGCACGGTGAGCACCGGGACGCCGCCGAGCCGGCGGTGGAACCGCACCTGCTCGGCGTAGGAGTCCAACACCGCCCACAGGGCCGCGTGGGCCGCCCAGGGCAGCGGCTCGTCGCCCTGCCGCCAGCTGGAGCCGAAGCCGACCCAGACGGGGGTCCAGCCTGCGGCGAGGTCCCAGGCCCCGCGCTGGCGCATCAGCAGGCGGCGGCGCACCTGGAAGGCCATCCGCTCACCGTCGGTGCAGTTCGGCGCGGTGCGGACCGGCCACACCAGCAGGTCCAGCGCCATCAGGTCGAGCTCGAGGTCGCGCAGCGCGCACGGGTCCACCAGGACCGTTGCGACGTTCTCGTGCGGCAGGCGCCTCATCCGGGCACGCTATCCCGGCCGTGGTGACCCCGTCAGCGGGTTGCGGGCACGGGGCGCCGGGTCAGCACGCGCCGGCGTAGGTGCGCACCCTGGGCTTGGGGGCGGCCACCGACTTGCTGTTGGGCTTGCGCAGCGTGTAGTAGCGCAGCCAGTCCATCTGCATCCGGCTCGGGTTCATCCGCGCGCCGGGCTTGCCGACCATCGTGAACCGGGCGGTGTAGGGCACGTTGCGGAGGCCGGCGGGCCGCTTGGAGGTGCTGATCACGTGGCCGTCGACGAACCAGGACACGCGCTTGCGGGTGAGCTCAACGGCGAACGTGTGCCACTTGTCGGTGCCGAGGTTGACGCCCGTGTGCGCGACCACCTGACGCTGCGGCAGCGAGCGGACGTAGTGGTGGGCGCGGTTGCCGCCGAGCGTGTAGCTGTTCAGCGCGATGTTCCGTGCCCCGCAGTGCTGCGGCCGCTTGGCCGCGGGGACGAGCTCGGTGCGCACCTTGTACGACGCGTGCGAGCGGGAGTACTGGCGGGAGCGCAGCCGGATCTCCCAGCGGCCGACCTCGTGGCCGGTCCCCTTGAGCGTGGCGACGGTGCTGCCCCGCTTGGCGGTGTTGAGGGTGAGCATGCCGTGCTGGTTGCGCACGTTGCCGCGCCCGGCCACCCGCCAGATGGACTTCCGAGGTCCGATGAAGTCGTCCTGCCAGAGCGGCTTGCCCCAGTCGTAGGTCGTCTGCGCGTTCACCGGGCCGGGCGGGCGCGCGTGGTCGGCGTTCGAGGCCGGGGCGGCGAGGCCGAGGGCGAGCGCGGCGGCGCTGCCGAGGACGGTCAGACGGCGGAGCTGGGGTGCGAGCATCGGCCCAAGGTACGCAAACTTCGCGTCGGCGTCACATCGGCGGACCCTCGTCCACGCCACCCGTGCGTGTCAGTGCCGGTGGCCCCGCACCTCGATCTCGGTGGTCATCCAGGGGTGGATCATGCACTGGAAGTGGTTGTGGCCCACGTGCAGGTCCGCCGCCGGGACCGCCGCGGAGCCGCCCGGCGGGACGATGCCCTGGGTCATTGCCACCGCGCACACGGCGCCGGCGGCCGGCTCGAGCCCGAGCACCTCGTTCAGCTCGTCCACGCAGCCCCCGCCGCCGGGCTCCTGCACCCGGGTGAACGTGTGCGCCTCACCGCCGAGGTTCTTCACCTTCACCGACTCGCCCTTGTCGACGTGAGTGTCGTCGGGGTTGTTGCGCCACTTGCCGGCCTCGCCCTCGTCGAGCAGCTGGTCGATGAGCTCCAAGAACTCGGTGTCCCCGTCACCGACGCAGGTGTCGGGCCCGACGAACACGTTGAACGTCGCCGGGTCGCAGTCGTCCAGCATCCGAACGGTCCGGTCCGAGCCGCCGCCTGAGCCCGAGCCCGAGCCCCGGTCGGCCTGTGCGCTCCCCGTCGTCCCCAGGGCCGCCACCAGGGCGACGGCGCCGACAGCTGCGAAACCGGTTCCGGTACGCATGGATCCTCCAGTTGCTCGATGGTCGAGGGCCGGGACGGGTGTCGGGGAGCCGGGGTGCGCGGCGCCGGCCCGAAAAGACTGTCCTCCAGCGCCCTGGCGGCGGCAATGACCCGATGGCGCCAGGACAAACCGGGCCCGCCCCCGAAAACGCGGGTGCGCAACGAGCACGAACCGGACGTCGCGGGCGCCGTACGCTTGGAAGCGTCAACCGGTGCCGCGGACGGAGGCGTTGCGGATGCCGTACGGCTGGCTGGTCACGACCGCACTGGTCGCCCACCTGGGGTTCCTCGTCTACCTCGCCGTGGGCGGTTTCCTGGCCTGGCGCTGGCCCCGGACGATCTGGCTGCACGCGGCGGTCGTGCTGTGGGGCGCGGGCTCCGTGCTGGTCGGCTACGGGTGCCCGCTGACCAGCCTGGAGCGCTGGGCCCGCGAACGCGCCGGCCGGGCGCGGCTGAGCGAGAGCGGCTTCATCGACCACTACCTGACCGGGGTCGTCTACCCGGAGCGGTGGCTGGTGGCGGCGCAGGTCCTCGTGGCGGTGCTCGTCGCGGTCTCCTGGCTCGGCCTGCGACGGCACGCCACGGTCAGCCGTCCTTGAGGTCGATCCAGGCGGCCACCAGGCCGCGGAGCGCCTCCGCCTTGTCGGTCAGGTCGTTCGCGTCGGTGAAGCGCGCCACCCGGGAGGTGTCGCCCTCGCCCTCCAGCAGCCCGGAGGGGTCGGGCAGGCTCGCGCCGCTGTGGAACATCAGCGAGACGTGGGTCTTCGTCCTCGGGTAGAACGACGCGATGTTGCCGCGGTAGACGAACGTCGGCGCCTTCCACTTGACCGCCTCCGAGACCCGGGGGTCGGCGTCGAGGACCACCCGGCGTACCGCCTGGACGAGGTCCTTCTGCGGGTTCTCGTAGGCGGCGAACCAGGCGTCGACCTCGGGGTTCCGGTTGTCGGTCATTGGTTCGGTCCTTGCCGGTGGTGGCTGTGCGTGTCGGCCCGTGGGACCGTCCTCCCGGGGCTGGCGGGGGCGGTTCAGGCGGGGGCCGTCGCGTCGGCGGTGGCGATGTTGACCATCCAGGAGATCCCGAACCGGTCGGTGCACATCCCGAACGTGTCGCCCCACATCTGCTTCTCCAGCGGCATCGTCACCGTGCCGCCGTCGCTGAGCCGCTCCCAGTAGGTCTCGAGGCCGTCGGCCGCCTCGCCGCTGAGGCTGATCGAGATGTTCGTGCCGGGCTGGAAGCTCATCCCCTCGGGGGTGTCGGAGGCCATCAGGTGGAAGCCGTTGGCGGTCTCGAGGTGGGCGTGCATGATCTTGTCGCTCTCGGGCCCCGGGTCGGCACCGAACTCGCCGAAGGTGTTGACGGTGAGCTCGCCGCCGAAGACGCCCTGGTAGAACTCCATCGCCTGGCGGGCGTCGTCCTTGAAGCTGAGGTAGGGGTTGAGCTGTGCTGCCATGGTTCCCTCCTGGAACGGCGTGGTGGCGGGCCGGGACCGGCCCCTGAGGATGGACCCGCTCCGCACGCGGAAGTCATCGCTCCGCCCACCGAACCACTCGCCGTGCGGCCCGTCCATACCCGCCGACCCGCGAGGCGGAGCGGCCGTCGCCGCCCGGGCGGCGAGCATGCGGCAGGGTGGGCGCATGCACTTCGTCGGGATCGACCTCGCGTGGGGCCCGAACAAGCCCACGGGCGTCGCCGTCCTCGACGACGCCGGGCGGCTGCTGCACATCGCGGCGGCCCAGCACGACGACGAGATCGCCGCGGCTCTCGGCGCCGTTTGTCGACGGGCCGTGCCTCGTCGCCTTCGACGCGCCGCTGGTCGTGCGAACGCCGACCGGCAACCGGCCCGGCGAGGCCGGCGCTCAACCGCGACTTCGCGCGGTTCGACGCCGGCGCCCACCCGTCGAACACGGCAAGCCGGAGTTCGCCGACGGGCCTCGGGGAGCCCGGCTCGCCGAGCGCCCTGGCGCTCGACATCGACCCGGAGTCGCGGCCGGAGCGGCGAGCGATCGAGGTGTACCCGCACCCGGCGACGGTCTCGCTGTTCCGGCTCGGCCGGACCCTGAAGTACAAGAAGAAGCCGGGTCGGCCGCTGCCCGGGCTGCGCGCCGCAGCTGCTGGACGACTGGTGCACCTGCTCGAGGGACTGGGCGACGCGGACCTGCCGCTGCGGCTGCCCGACCACGCCGACTGGACGGCGCTGGTCGCTCGGTCGAGTCGGCGGCGCGCAAGAGCGACCTGCGCCGCGTCGAGGACCAGGTCGACGCCGTCGTGTGCGCCTACGTCGCGATGTTCGCCGAGCGGCAGGCCCGAGCTGACCACGACGTACGGCGACCTGGAGACCGGCTACATCGTCACCCCGACGCTGCCGTCGGGCCACCGGCCGAGCCCGCGCGCACCGCGTGCCGGTCCGGTGCGGCACGCGGTGCAGGCCTACGCCGCGCTGCAGCCCGAGCTGCAGAAGGCCACGGCGGCCTACGTCGAGCTGGTCACGACGCTGCTCGACGACGCCGGCATCAACTACCTCAGCGTCACCGGGCGGGCCAAGAGGGTCGCGTCGTTCGCCGCCAAGGCCGACCGCAGCGGTCGGACGGCCGGCCCCTCTACGCCGACCCGCTGACCGAGATCACCGACCAGATCGGGCTGCGGGTGATCACCTACCTGCACCGCGACGTCGCCGCCGTGGCCGACCTGCTCGGCCGACCAGCTGCGGGTGCTCGACGACCGCGACATGGGCCAGGAGACCGCGAGCGAGGGCCGGTTCGGCTACGCCAGCCGGCACCTGCTCGTCGCCGTCGACGCCGCGGCCGCCGCCGGCGCCGACCGCGCTGCAGGGACGCAGCGCGCAGGTACAGGTGCGCACCGTGCTCCAGCACGCCTGGGCCGAGTTCGAGCACGACATCCGCTACAAGGGGACCATGCCCGAGGAGCACGCCCCGGACCTCGACCGGCGGTTCACCCTGGCCGCCGGGCTGCTCGAGCTCGCCGACCGCGAGTTCTCCACCATCCGCGACCGGCTGCAGGCAGCGATGACCGACCAGCGGCCCGCGCCCGACGCGAGCGACCCGCGGATCAGCGCCCAGGACCTGGCCACCTTCCTCGCCGGGCAGTACGCCGACGCGGGCTGGTCGCGCACCGACCACTACGCGTGGGTCTCCGGCCTGCTCCTGGAGCTCGGGATCACCTCGCTCGACGAGCTGGCCGGCCTGCTCACCTCGGTCGACAGCGCGGTCATCAACGAGCGGATGGGCTACCGCTACCCGCCCGGCGCGGTCCGCCGGCTCGACGACGCCCTGCTCGCCGTGTTCGGCGAGCGGTACCTCGGGCTGCACGGCAACGCCCATCGCACCGAGCTGCTCGAGGCCCGGCTCGACAAGCTGCGCAACCCGGTCGATGCCGAGGCCCCCGAGGACCCGGCCTAGGTGCCGATCCGGAACTGGCGGGGTCGCGGCGGGCCGGCCTCCTCGACGCCGCGCTCGATGCAGAACTCGTTGCCCTCCGGGTCCTGCAGCACCACCCATCCGGTCCCCTCCTGCTTGCGGTGGTCGGCCACGACCCGGGCACCGGCGGCGACCGCGGCGGTGACCGCCTCGTCGCGGGTGCCGCGGTCCGGCGCCAGGTCGAGGTGCACCCGGTTCTTCGCGGTCTTGCCCTCCGGGACGGGGATGAACAGCAGCCCGGTGCCGTCGTGCGGGTACCGCGGCGCCACGAGCACCTCCGGGTCGTCGTCGTAGTAGACGTTCCAGCCGGTCAGGGTGGACCAGAACGTCGCCAGGGCGCGGGCGTCGGCGCAGTCGAAGGTGACGTTGTGCAGGTGCAGGGCCATGGGCCCAGACTCCCGGGTGCCCACCGATCTGGACAACCGATAGGGTTCCGCCGCCGGGTGTCCAGACAACCGGCTCGTCGCCGGTTGGGGCACCGTCGCCGTGGGAACAGTCCGTGCGCGGGGTCGAACTCGGGAGCGAATGTCATGGAGCGGGAAGTAGCCGGCATCGCCGAGCGACTGGTGCAGGAGTTCTCCAGCCTGCCCTGGCACGTCGTCGTCGACGCGGTCTGTGACTGCGCGGGCGCCTGCCAGGAGAGCAGCCCCTACTTCGTCGAGCAGGCCGCCCGGGCCGCGCTGGTCAGGCAGCGGCTACCCCAGCACGACTGACCCCCGGGGCCCTTCGGGTCATCGACCTCGGGTCATCGAGCGGGCGGCCGGGTCATCGAGCCTGTCGAGATGACTGATGGTCTCGACAAGCTCGACCACCCGGGTGTTCGGGTCATCGAGCCTGTCGAGATGACTAATGGTCTCGACAGGCTCGACCACCCGGCAGGGCTCGACAGGCTCGACCACCCGGCACGGCCCGCGGTCAGGCGGGGTCGACGCTGCTGCGGAAGCCACGCAGCCGCAGGCTGTTGCTCACCACGAACACCGAGCTGAACGCCATCGCCGCGCCCGCGAGCATCGGGTTGAGCAGGCCGGCGGCGGCGAGGGGGAGGGCCGCCACGTTGTAGGCGAACGCCCAGAACAGGTTCCCCTTGATCGTGGCCAGCGTGCGGCGGGAGAGCCGGATCGCGTCGGCGGCCACCCGCAGGTCGCCGCGGACCAGGGTCAGGTCGCCCGCCTCGATCGCGACGTCGGTGCCGGTGCCCATCGACAGCCCGAGGTCGGCCTGGGCGAGGGCCGGGGCGTCGTTGACCCCGTCGCCGACCATGGCGACGGACCGGCCGAGCTCCTGCAGCTCGCGCACCCGCGCCACCTTGTCGCCGGGGAGCACCTCGGCGACCACGTCGGCCTCGTCGATGCCCACCTCGCGGGCCACCGTCCGCGCGACCGCGGTGTTGTCGCCGGTGAGGAGCATCGGCCGGAGCCCGAGGTCGCGCAGCATGCGGACGGCCTCGGCGGAGGTCGGCTTCACGGCGTCGGCCACGGCGAGCAGGCCGTGCACGGCACCGTCCCAGCCCACGGCCACCACCGTGCGTCCGGCCGCCTCGGCCTCGGCACGGGCGGCGTCGAGGTCGGCGGAGCAGCGGGCAGCCCTGCTCGGCGAGCAGCCGGGGGCGGCCGACGAGCACCTCACGCCCCTCGACCGAGCCGCGGACACCGAGGCCCTCGAGGTTGGCGAAGTCCTCGACCTGGGGCAGCGGTCCGGTCCGCTCGGCCGCCGCGGCCGCGACGGCGCGCGCGACCGGGTGCTCCGAGGCCGACTCGACCGCGCCCGCGGTGCGGAGGAGGTCCGCCTCGTCGACCCCGTCCGCGGCCACGACGTCGACCAGGGTCATCTTCCCGGCGGTCACGGTGCCGGTCTTGTCCAGCAGCACGGTGTCGACCCGGCGGGTGGTCTCGAGCACCTCGGGACCCTTGATCAGGATGCCGAGCTGGGCACCGCGGCCGGTCCCCACCAGGAGGGCGGTCGGGGTCGCGAGCCCGAGGGCGCAGGGGCAGGCGATGATCAGCACCGCGACCGCGGCGGTGAACCCGACGACCCAGCCGCCTCCGCTGAGCACCCAGACCGCGAGGGTCCCCAGGGACAGGACGATGACCAGCGGGACGAAGAAGCCCGAGATCCGGTCGGCGAGGCGCTGCGCCTCGGCCTTGCCGCTCTGGGCGTCCTCGACCATCCGGGCCATGCGGGCCAGCTGGGTCTCCGCGCCGACCCGGGTGGCACGCACCACCAGCCGGCCGCCGGCGTTGACCGTCGCGCCCACCACCGGCGAACCGGCGGTGACCTCCACCGGGACGGACTCGCCCGTGAGCATCGACTCGTCCACCGCCGACGCGCCCTCCTCGACGACGCCGTCGGTGGCCACCTTCTCGCCGGGTCGTACGACGAAGCGGTCGCCGACGCTCAGCTCGCCGACCGGGACCCGGACCTCGGTCCGGGTGCCGTCGGGAAGGTCGCGCAGCACGGCCACGTCCTTGGCGCCCACCTCCAGCAGGGCCCGCAGGGCCGCGCCGGCGCGCCGCTTGGAGCGCACCTCGAAGTAGCGGCCCGCGAGCAGGAAGGTGGTCACCCCGGCCGCGACCTCGAGGTAGATGTTGCCGGCGCCGTCGGTGCGCGCGACGGTCAGCTCGAAGGGGTGCGTCATGCCCGGCTCGCCCGCGGTGCCGAGGAACAGGGCGTAGAGCGACCAGGTGAAGGCGGCGAGCGTGCCCAGCGAGACGAGCGTGTCCATCGTGGACGTGCCGTGCCGGGCGTTCAGCCACGCCGCCCGGTGGAACGGCCAGCCGCCCCAGACCACGACCGGGGCCGCGAGCGTCAGCGACAGCCACTGCCAGTAGTCGAACTGGAGCGGCGGCACCATGGCCAGCGCAACCACCGGACCGGAGAGCAGGGCGGACACCGTGAGGCGGGTGCGCAGCGACCGCGCCGCAGCGTCCTCGGGGGTCTCGGGGGGCCCCCCGGAGTCGGCGGCGGCCGGTTCCGGTCGCGGCGCTGCGGGGAGGGTCGCGTGGTAGCCGGCCTGCTCGACCGTGTCGAGCAGCGCCTCGGGCGCCAGGTCCAGGGGGTAGACGACGCGGGCCTTCTCGGTGGCGTAGTTGACGCTGGCGGTGACCCCGTCGAGCTTGTTGAGCTTGCGCTCGATGCGGTTGGCGCAGGACGCGCAGGTCATGCCGGTGATGTCGAGGTCGACCTGCTCGGTCGGGTTCTCGTCGAGAGCGCTCATCGTGCCTCCCTGGTCGGTGTCGGGCGGGCGCCGAGCCGTGGGTCAGGCCAGCGCGTAGCCGGCCTCCTCGACGGCCGAGCGCACGGTCGCGTCGTCGAGCGGCTGGGAGCTGGTCACGGTGAGGGTGCCGGACTCGAGGGCCACCTCGACGTCCTCGACGCCGTCGAGCTCGCGGACCTCCTCGGTGACCGACTGGACGCAGTGGCCGCAGGTCATGCCGGTGACGGTGTAGGTGCTGGTGGTGCTCATCGGCTCCTCCTCGATCGCTTGCCGCCACTATACCCCGGATGGGTATAGGGCCCCAGGCCCGGGTGGGACGAACGCGGACTCCCCCGGGCCTCAGCCCGCGACGTCGACCGTGGTCACCACGTCGGTCACCGACGGCCGTCTCGGCGTGGAGGAGAAGCCGAACCGGCAGGGTGGGTGCACCGGGCGCAGGTCGCCCAGGGGGGTCCCGTCGAAGCTGCCCGTCACCGCGGTGACGGCGTGCACGTCGGTCGCGCCGTACCACTCCCGCCGCCCGCGGGTGGCGGTCCCACGGGTCCGGACCCCCCGCAGCACGATCCGGCTGACCGGGTCGGCCGCGGCGGCCCAGGCGGGGTGGGTCGCCACCGGCTCGGGGACGATCCGCAGCAGCCGCCCGAGGCCGGTGCGGGGGCCGAAGTGCAGGTCGAGGTCGAGGGAGTGGCTCGTCAGGCGCCACCCGGCGGGAAGGTCCTCGACGGTCACGGGCTCGACCCGGACCTCGTCGAAGACGTAGGTCGTCGCGACGAAGTCGGCCACCTCCCGGGTCGGGGCGACGAGGACCCGGTGCCCGGCGGCGGTCTCCACCATCGCGTCGGCGAACTCCCCGAAGGGGCTCGCCGACCACCGCCCCACCACGACCCGCGTGCCGCTGGTGGACCCGGCCCCGGCGATCCGGCCCGCGAACCTGAGTCTGGGCACCTCGGCGGGCTAGTCGCTCGCCGCCGGCAGGCCGTCCTGGCCGTCCAGCGTGGCGGTGGCACGGATCATCGGGTGGTCCGAGGTGCGACGCACCAGGGGGCCCTCGTCCCGGACGTAGCCGCTGAAGGTGACCATCTCGTGGCCGAAGATCCAGTCGACCGGCATCGGGTACGGCGGCGGGTTGCAGCCGCCGTCGTTGCTGCCGCCGTTGGCCGCGACCATCGGCGCGCCGCCGGTCATCCGGCAGAAGTAGGCCTCCCGGTCGTTCATGTCACCGGTGACGAACACCGGGTAGCCGGTGTCGTTGAACAGCTGGTTGGCCAGCGCCACCTCGCGGGCCGCCGCGGCCGCCCGGTGCCGGTCGTTGTTGCCGCGCTTGGAGTTGGAGGCGGGGTTGTGGAAGTTGGCCACCCAGATCTTCCGGCCGGTCGCGTTGTGCTCCAGCAGGACGTAGGGCATCGGTCGCAGGTTGCCGCCGAAGTAGGGGATCGGCACCGTGTGGGACTCCCGCAGCGTCCACTCCGAGGTGCGCCAGGCGATGGAGTTGTCGACGCCCAGGGGACCGGCGGCGAGGCCGGGGTAGACGTCGAAGGCGCCGCCCGCGGTTCCGAGGAAGGCGCGGTACTGGTCGGGCTGCAGCTCCTGGAAGCCCACCACGTCGACGCCGTGGATGTTGAGCAGCGAGGCCGCGGTGCGCACCCGGGTCACCCCCGAGGCCATCCGCGCCTTGCCGGCCGTGTGGCTGCTGCCGAGCACGTTGAACGAGCTGATCACGAACTCGGCGGGCGCGGGCAGCCGGGCCAGCGCCTCCTCGGCGCGCAGGGCGAGCAGCTGCTCGCGCGACATCTTCTTGATCGTGACCTCGCGGGCCACCCGCTGCTTGTCGGGGGCTCCGGCGATGGTGGTGGGCGGCGCGGTGGCCGGGTCGGCGGGGGCCGCCGACGCCGACGCCGACGCGTCCGACGTGTCCTCGACCGGGGCCTGGGGATCGGTCCCCGGACGCTCGGGCTGACGGGGCTGGGACAGCGCGGCCCCGGTGAGCCGGGAGTTCTCCGCGTTGGGGCTGACCGGCTGGAAGGAGATGCCAAGCGCCACCACGACGGTCGTGGTGGCGGCGGCGTAAGCAAGCATGCTGACGCGACTGGGCATCCGTAGCATCCAATTACGGTACCCCGGGGCCGACCTGGCCACGCCGGGCTTGCGGATATCCGCGCAGGTCAGCGCACCCCCGGGGTCCCGCGCACGTGACCAGACTCACGCCCGACGGGGCCCGGCGTCGCCCCCGCCCCGTCGGGGGCGGTGCGAGCAACGGTCACCGGCGTCCCAGGAAGCCCAGCAGCCGGGCCGACGCGGTCGCGCCCGCCGGCAGGTCGTACGGCGCGGCGAAGCGCCCGGGCCGGTCGTCCGCGTGCACCACGAGGGGCGCCACCACCAGCAGCGCCTCCGCCAGCTGGTCGGGGAGCGGACGGTCCGTGCCGCACGCGCGTGCGACGTCCCAGCCGTGCACCGCGATCTCGAGCGCGCCGGTCGCCGCGAGCACCGTGGTGGCGAGCCCCTGTCCGGAGACCGACACGGCCGGGCGGCCCGGCTCGTGCGCCCAGGCGCCCAGCAGCCGGCACGACCGGTCGCGCAGCGACGCCGCGAGCTCGGCGGGTGCCTCCGCCCGCGGGCCGGCCGGGGCGACGTACCCGCCCTCGGCGGCTTCGGTGAACGCGGCCAGCGAGTCGTCCATGTGCCGCAGCAGCCGGACCAGGTCCCAGTCCGCGCAGGGGGTCGGCGTGCCGGGTCCACCCCGGCCAGCAGGGAGAGGGTCCCCCGCGTGTAGCCGACGGCTCGCTCGAGCAGCGCCGGCGCCTCGAGCAGGGTCCGCTCGACGACGGCACCGGACGGCCGGGACATCACGAGGGGACGTCGGCTGCCCGGTGGTCCGCCGGCAACCGCTCCGGGAGGCCGAAGGTGGCGAACAGCCCCGGTTCGAAGAACGCGGCCACGTGCTCGATGCCGTCCGCTCCCAACGCGAGCACCTGCAGCTGGAAGGGCAGGAAGTCGCCGTCCGGCTGACGCATGTACAGACCGAAGGCCGGCTGGCCGTTGGCGCGCGTCGCAAGCATCGGCATGTCGTGCCGGCCGCCTGGACACTGGGTGTCGATGAGCCGCCCGATGTTGGCCGCCCCCTGGTACCAGGCCGCGAACGGCGGCATCTCCCAGGTCGCGTCACGGGCCAGCATCGACACGATCGCGTCGATGTCCTTCTCCCAGAAGGCCTGCACGTAGCGGTCGAGCAGGACACGCTGCTCGGGGGTGGGCTCGGCGGCCGGCTCCTGGCTGGCGCGGACCCGCTCCATCTGGGCGTGCGCCCGCTGCAGGGCGCTGTTGACCGCGGCGGTGGTCGTCTCGAGGGCCTCGGCGACCTCGGCCGCCTTCCAGCGCAGCACGTCCCGCAGGATCAGCACCGCCCGTTGCCGGGCCGGCAGGTGCTGCAGGGCCGCCACGAACGCCAGCCGGATGCTGTCGCGGGCCTCGGCGGCCCCCTCGGGGCTCACCAGCGCGTCGGGCACCGGCCCCAGCCACGGCACCTCGCCGCGCTCGTCGAGGGGGTCGCCGGCGGTGCTGCCCGGCTGGCCGAGTCCCGTGGGCAGCGGGCGGCGGTCCTTGCCCTCGAGCGCGGTCAGGCAGACGTTCGTGGCGATCCGGTAGAGCCACGTCCGCACGGACGCCCGGCCCTCGAACGAGTGGTAGGAGCGCCAGGCCCGCAGGTAGGTCTCCTGCACCAGGTCCTCCGCGTCGTGCACGGAGCCGGTCATCTTGTAGCAGTGCGCGAGCAGCTCGCGGCGGTACTGCTCCGCGGACGACGGGAGCTCCGCGCCGGTCGCGTCCGACACCAGGTCGGGCTGGGTCGATGTCTCGGTGGTCATGGAGCTCCCCTCGTCGCCGGACAGCCTAGGCCGGGTCGGTGCGCAGACGCCTACGCCCTTTCCCTCACGCCTGCAGACCGGCGCCGGGCCCCGAACTCATCGGTCCGGCGGGGCACTTTGACTCGTCGACCCCGGGGTGGTCGGATCGTCCGGTGATCCGACTCGGGGGACGCCTGTCACTGCTGACCGCCGGCGCGCTGCTCTGCGGCGGCCTCGCTGCCTGCACGGCCGACGACGGGCCGGCGCCCGAGGACACCGCCGATGCGCTGGCCGAGGGGTTGAGCCGGGGCCGCCTGGACGGTGCCCTGTTCGCCGGCCGGCCGCGCGGTGCCGCGCAGCGCGCGTGGGAGCGGGCCACCGAGGGCCTGGGCGAGGCGACGGCGGAGGTCTCGGTCGCGGAGGTCACCGAGGACGAGTCCGGCGACGATGCCACCGCACGGCTGGGCTACGTCTGGGACCTCCCGCAGACCGACGAGACCTGGGAGCAGGAAGGCACCGCCCGGCTCGTCCGGGCGGAGGACGGGGCCTGGTCGGTGCGACTTGGTCAGCGGATCTTCGGGCTGCGCGACGGTGAGCGTCTCGACCTGAGCACCGTCCAGGCGCCACGGGCGGAGATCCTCGGCGCCGGTGAAGCCCGGATCGTCCGGGACCGGCGGGTCCTCCGCTTCGGCGTCGACAAGGCACAGGTGTCGACCGAGCAGCAGGCCGGGTCGGCCGCGCGGCAGCTGGCCCGCCTCGTCGACGTGGATGCGGGGGACCTCGAGGAGCGGGTGCGTGCGGCGGGGGAGAAGGCGTTCGTCGAGGCCATCGTGCTGCGCGAATCCGACGCGACCGCGTCCCTGCGGGCAGCCGGCTCGATCGGCGGCGTCGGCATCCTCGAGGACACGCTCCCGCTCGCGCCGACCCGCGAGTTCGCCCGCCCGATCCTCGGCACCGTCGGCCAGGTGACTGCCGAGGTCGTGGAGAAGTCGGGTGGCGCCTACGAGGCGGGGGACGAAGCCGGCCTGTCCGGCCTGCAGGCCCGCTACGACGAGCAGCTGCGCGGCACCCCCGGCGTCGAGGTCGTCGCCGTCGACGGCGACCGCAGCCGCACGCTCTTCGAGACCGACCCGGTGCCCGGCGAGCCGCTGCGCACCACCCTCGACCCGGACCTCCAGGTCGCGGCGGAGAGGATCCTCGCCGACGTCGGGCCGGCGTCGGCGCTGGTGGCGCTGCGCCCGTCCACGGGCGACCTGCTCGCCGCCGCAAGTGGGCCGGGGTCGGGCGGGCTCAACACCGCCACCTTCGGCCAGTACGCGCCCGGATCCACGTTCAAGATCGTGAGCAGCCTGGCCCTGCTCCGAGCCGGTCTGGACTCGATCAGCGCGGTCTCGTGCCCGAACTCGACGGTCGTCGACGGCAAGCGGTTCGAGAACTACGACGACTACCCGGCGGGGGCGACGGGGCGGATCACGCTCGCCGCCGCGGTCGCGAACTCCTGCAACACCGCCTTCGTCAACGCGCGTGGGCGCGCCGCCGACCTTGCCGGGGCGGCGGCGGCGCTCGGTCTCGGTGTCGACCACGACCTCGGCTTCCCCGCCTACTTCGGGCAGGTGCCGGAGCCGGAGTCCGAGACCTCCCGCGCGGCGGCGATGATCGGGCAGGGCCAGGTGCTCGCCTCCCCGATGGTGATGGCGACCGTGGCCGCGTCGGTCGCGGACGGGCGCACCGTCGTACCCCGGCTGCTGCCGGACCACGCGGTGGACGACGCCGCGCCGGACCGGCCGCTCACCAGCCGCGAGGCGGCGACCCTGCGCCGGCTGCTGCAGGGCGTGGTGACCGAGGGCAGTGGCAGCGCCCTGGCCGACGTGCCCGGTCCGCCGGTGATCGCCAAGACCGGCACCGCCGAGTTCGGCGAGGCCGAGCCGCTGCAGACGCACGCGTGGATGGTCGGGGCACAGGGCGACCTGGCGGTGGCGGTCTTCGTCGAGGTCGGGGACTCGGGCTCCCGCACCGCCGGTCCGCTGCTGGAGCGGCTGCTCCGGGCGGCGCGCTGAGCAAGGTCGACGAGCACGGGCAGGTCACGCTGCTGCGTGGTCTGGGGACGCGTACTCAGGCGAGCTAGGTACACCGACCCTGGGGCCGCCGGCCGGCCCGCGGGATGCTGGGTGCATGACCACAAGCAGAACGTCCGCCGTCGTCACCGGTCTGGTCGGCGCCGGACTCCTCGACCCCGCCCGCGCGAGCGAGGCGGAGACCGTCGTCAGCCAGGCGCTGGCCGGTGAGACCGGGCACCGGGCGCCCCTGCGGCGCCGGATCGCGGAGATCGCCGGGTACGTCGGCGGCGCCTTCGTCGTCGGTGCCGCCGCCCTCTTCCTCGACGCCGCCTGGGACGACCTCGGCCTGGTCGGGCAGGTGGGTCCTGGCGCTGTTCGCCGCGGTCGTCCTCGCAACGGGCGGGCTGGTGCTCGCCCGCGCGGCCGGCCGGGCCGGTGTCGAACCGCTCGCCGACCTCCGCGGCCGGCTGGCCTCGGTGCTCCTGGCCGGTTCCGGGCTCGCGGCCGCGTTCGCCGTGGGGATCTGGCTCGGGGACCTGCTGGCCTTCGAGCAGGAGGACCTGGTCGTGTTCCTCGCGGCGGCAACCGCGCTCGTGGTGGTGCTCGCCGGCTACCTGGTGATCCCGTCCCCCGTCGGGCAGGTCGCCGCTGCCGTCGCCGCGTTCACCATGGTGCCCTCCGGGCTGGCTGCCCTGCCGTCGGACTCGACCAGCATCGTGCCGATCGCGATGAGCATCCTGGGCCTCGGTGTGCTGTGGCTGGTGCTCGCGGAGGTCGGCGTGTGGCGAGACCTGAGCACCGCGCGCGTCGTCGGGTCCGTGATGGCGTTCATCGGCGCCCAGATGTCGCTCGGCGACGAGAACGCCTGGATCGCCTACGTCGCCACCGCGGCGCTGGGTGCGGCGGCGTTCGGGCTGTACGTCGTCACCCGCGCCTGGCCCTACCTGGTCACCGGCGTCGTCGCGGTGACGGTCGCGGTGCCGGAGGCGCTCTACGACTGGGCCGAGGGCTCGCTCGGGGCGGCCGGCATCCTGCTGGTCACCGGGGTGACCCTGCTGCTCGCCGCGCTCGCCGGGCTGCGGCTGCGGCAGGAGGTGACGAGCTGAAGCTCGACCCCTGGCGCCGACCGGCGCCGAACACGACGGAGGGGGTGGCCCGAACGGGCCACCCCCTCCTGCTGTGCGTGCTCCGGGTCAGGGCGCCCGGGTGATCCGGTTGTCCGCGGCCGGCGTGTACGGGTTGTTGGCGCCGAGGTACGCCGCCAGCGCGTCGATGTCGAGCCCACCGAAGAACTTGTTGGCTCCCTGGGCGAGCGTCGGCATCCCGTCCCCGCCGTCGGCGAGGAACGAGTTGACCACCACGCGGTAGGTCGCGGCCGGGTCGAGCGCCGCCTCGTAGGACCCGTTGCGGTCCAGGTCGAGCATCGGCGTGCCGACGACCGCGTCCCCGGTGCCCGCCGCCGCGGCCCGGGAGTACTCGTACTGGATCCCCGAGACCTGCAGGATCACGTTGCTGGTCTCGTTGCGGCCGTTCCACTGGTCGTTGAGCACCGCGCGGAGCTGGGCACCCGTCAGGTCCATGGAGACCAGGTAGTTGTTGAACGGCTGCACGGAGAAGGCCGCGCCGTAGGTGATGTCACCCGCGGCGTTCTCGACCAGGTCGGCGCGGATGCCGCCCGGGTTCATGAACGCGACCACCGGGTCGGCGTCGACCCGGTGGACGTGTCGGCCTTCTGGGCGTCGGCGATCAGGTTGCCCAGCGGCGGACTCCTCGCCCGGGTTGGTCGCGGTCCGGGAGAGGTTCTGGCTCGGCGTCTCGGCAGGGGCGAGCCGGCCGATCACCTTGTTGGCGATCGGGGCGACCAGCGTCTTGTAGCGGTCGATCAGCGCGGTCAGGGCCGCGTCGGCGGCGGTGCCGTCGCTGTTGGTGACGATCCGGTTGATCGCGCGGGACTTGCCCCGGACGACCTCGCCGTTCTTGCCGCGCAGCTTGAGCCGCACCTCGGTGACCACACGGCCGTTGGCGTAGCCGCTGGTGACCAGGCGCTTCTTGCCGGCCGGGTCGCGCACCGTGCAGATGTAGGGCTGGTGGGTGTGCCCCTGGATGACGACGTCGATCTCGGGGTGCAGCGCCTTCGCGATGTCGATGCCGGGGCCGGTCACCTGGTCGCAGCCGCTGGGCTCGCTGATGGAGGCGGGGACGCCGCCCTGGTGCAGCAGCACCACCATCGCGTTGACGCCCCGGTCGCGCAGGCGCGGCACCAGCTCGTTGACGGTCTTGACCTCGTCGCCGAAGAACAGGCCCTCGACGCCGGCCTGGTCACGATGTTGGGGGTGTCCTTGAGCGTCATCCCGACGAACGCGACGCGCTCGCCGCTCGACCCTCTTGACGTTGTAGGGCGCGAGGATCGTCTTGCCGGTGTTCGTCTTCTTCACGTTCGCCGAGAGGTAGTCGAATCTGGCGCCCTCGAACGGGCTGTCACGGGCTCGGGCAGGAGTTCTGGTTGTCGCGGCCGTCGCCGTCGTCGAGGCAGCCACCCCGCTGCAGCCGGTTCAGCTCGTTGTAGCCCTCGTCGAACTCGTGGTTGCCGACCGAGGAGATGTCGAGGCCGACCTCGTTCATCGCCTCGATGCTCGGCTCGTCGTGGAAGGCGGCCGAGAGCAGCGGGGACGCGCCGATGAGGTCGCCGGCGGCGACGGTCAGCGGCCGGGCGCCGCGCTCGCGGGAGGCGGCGCGCCACTCCTTGAGGTGCGTGGCCAGGTACTCCGCGCCTCCGGCGGTCACCTCGGTGTCGCCGTCCAGGACCTCGCCGCCGGACGACCGGCCGGGCCGGGTGTCGGGCGGGACGACCTCGAGCTGACCGTGGAAGTCGTTGATCGCGTAGAGGTCGAGGTTGACCTTCCACTTCCCGTGCTTGGCTGCCTTCGACTTCTTGGCCGACTTCTCGGCCGCCTCGGTGGCGCCGTCGTCGGCGACGGCTCCGGCGGTCAGGGCGAGAGGGCCGGCCAGGAGGCCGAACCCGGCTGCGGCCGCCACCAGGGCGAAGCCGCGGGATCGTGCAGTGGCTGACAAGGGTGTATCCCTTCGGTCGTGGCCCGCCGGGCCGGGGCCGTGGACGGCCGGGCGCAGGCGGGCTGCGGGTGCTCGTAGAGCGATGAGGGTCTGCCCTGGTCCGCCGTACGAACTGCAGGTGTGACCGGCAGCCTGCGACATCCCCTCGCGACCATCGGACCCTAACCCAGAAATTTCATGCTGTAGAGGGACTTGTGCAGAAGTTCTCCTGTCGGGCTGTTGCTCTTAGGGTGACCCGGTGAGCACCCCGAGCATCGGCCGGCCTGAGCGGTCGCCCGGCGTAGGACGCCGGACCTGCTGCCGCCCCCGCGGTGGCCGGCGGGCTGGCCCGCTGGTTCCGCGCGGACGAGGTGGGCGTGGTCGAGATCGACCCGGACGCGGCCGACACCGCCGCGCTGAGCGCCGCGTACGAGGTACCCCTGACCTCGAGCGCGAACTGCGTGGTGGTGTCCGGGACGCGGGCCGGCGACGAGCGGGTCGCCGCCTGCGTCGTGCGCGCCGACACCCGGGCGGACGTCAACTCGCTGGTCAAGCGGCTGCTCGACGTGCGCAAGGCGTCCTTCCACCCGATGGACCGGGCCGTGCAGGAGACCGGGATGGAGTACGGCGGGATCACCCCGCTCGGCCTGCCCGAGGAGTGGCGGGTGCTGGTCGACGCATCGGTCACCGGCCTGGAGGTCGCCGTGATCGGCAGCGGGGTCCGGCGCTCCAAGCTGCTGCTGCCGGGCGCTGCGCTGGGCGACCTGCCCGGTGCCGAGGTGGTCGACGGGCCTGGCGTCCTAGGGAGCGAGGTCCGCGAAGAGGTCGCCGACGAGCCGGTGGGCGAGCTCCCTCGCGGCCGCGCGGTCCGCGGGCACGAGACCGATGCGGGTGCGCCGGTCGAGGAGGTCTCCGGCGTCGAGGGCGCCCTCGTGGGTGACCCCCCACAGCAGCTCGGCCCTCGTCACCGGCACCCCGTTGGCCACCGGTGCGAGCAGCTCGTCGTCGGCGAGGCCGGTCCGCGCCCGGGCGTCGGCCAGCACCGCGCCCGCCTCGGTGCCGTAGCGGCGCACGAGCCGTCCCGGCTGCTGAGCACCGCGCAGCCGCTCGCGCGCAGCGGCACCGACCAGCGGCAGGTCGCGGGTGCGGCACCGGCCGGCGGCGAGGCTCGACGCGCGCCACGGCGGCGTCGACGGCGTCCTGGGCCATCCGGCGGTAGGTGGTGAGCTTGCCGCCCACGACCGTCACCACGCCGTCGGGGGAGGTCAGCACCGCGTGCCTGCGGGAGAGGTCGGCGGTCCGGCCGCCCGGCCGTCGAGCAGCGGACGCAGCCCGGCGTAGCTGCCGAGCCACGTCCTCGCGGTGCAGCGGCCGTCGCAGCACCGCGGAGATGACGTCGAGCAGGAAGCCGATCTCGGTCTCGGTGGCGCCAGCGGCACGTCGGGCACCGGCGCCGTCCGCCGGCTCGTCGGTCAGCCCGACGTAGACCCGGCCGTCGCGCTGGGGGAGCGCGAAGCACGAACCGGTTGCCCTCGCCGGGCACCGGCACCGTCAGCGCCGTCCGCAGGCCGGGCGCGCGGCCGGGCCGAGCACCAGGTGGGTGCCGCGGGACGGGCGCAGGCGACCTCGGGCGACCAGGGTGCCGGCCCACACGCCGGTGGCGTTGATCACCGCCCGGGCCCGCACCTGCGGGTGCTGCCGCTGGTAGCTCGTCACGGACGCGCGCGCCGTCCCGGTCGAGGACCTGCACGCGGGTCCGGGTGAGGATCCGGGCGCCGTGCCCGGCGGCGGTGCGGGCCAGCGCGACCACCAGCCGGGCGTCGTCCTCGAGCTGCCCGTCGCAGGAGAGCAGCCCGCCGCGCAGCCCGGCGCCGCGCAGGGCCGGCGCGAGGGCGAGGGTCTCGGTGCGGCGACTACTCGCGCGGCCGGGGAAGGTCGCCGTGCGGGGTGCGCGCGGCCGCCCGCAGCACGTCGCCCGCGCGCAGGCCGGCGTGCACCGCGGTCGCCTGCCCGCGCGAGACCATCGGGCACGAGCGGGACGAGCATCGGCAGCGCCCGGGTGAGGTGGGGGGCGGTGCGGCCCATCAGGATGCCGCGCTCGACCGCGCTCTCGTGGGCAACGCCGAGCTGCCCGTGGGCGAGGTAGCGCAGCCCGCCGTGCACGAGCTTGCTGCTCCAGCGCGAGGTCCCGAACGCGAGGTCGTGCGCGTCTCGACCAGCGCGACCGACAGCCCCCGGGAGGCGGCGTCGAGCGCCACGCCGGCGCCGGTGACCCCGAGGCCGACGACCAGCAGGTCGACCACCCGGCCGTCGGCCGCCTCGGCGAGCTCGGCCGCCCGCCGCGCCGCGGTCGAGTGCCGTGCGGGCCCTGACGGGGGGCGCCGTCACGGCCGGAGGTACCGCTCCACCAGCACCCGCAGCTCCACGTCGAGCCCCGGGTCGACCGGACCGCCGGCAGCAGGCTCGGCGCCGTCGAGGTCGGACATCGTGTGGGCGGACAGCACGAACCCGTGGGTGGTGAGCAGCAGGGTGCGGGCCATCAGCCGGGCGTCGCCGGGCCGGACGTCGCCGGTGCGCTGTCCCTCGGTGAGCGCCGCCTCGACCAGGGTCAGCAGGCTGTCCTGGGTGCGGCCGCGCCGGTCGAGCAGGTAGGGGAGCAGCAGCTCGGGGTCGACCTCGACGATCCGGCGGAACAGCTCGTTGTCGCGCAGCGCCACCACGGTGGCGCCGATGCTGCCGACGATCCGGTCCAGCACCGACGCGGCGGCGCCCAGCCCCATCTCGGCCGGGTCCTCCACGACCACGGACCACTCCCGGGTCATCAGGTCGGCCAGCAGCGTCTGCATGTCCGGCCACCGCCGGTAGAGCGTCATCCGCGAGACCCCGGCCCGGCGGGCGACGTCGGTGAGCGTGGTCCGCTTCAGGCCGACCGCCAGGATCGCCGCGCGGGCCGCGTCGAGCGCCCGGTCGGGGCCGTCGGGCCCGGCCGCGCCGGCGTCGTTGTGACGAAGTGACGTCATATGTCACAGTGTAACGCATGACCGACCAGATGCACTGGGCCCGCTGGGGCGACCCGGCCGCGGCCGACCACCCCCTGCCCGACGCGGCCCGCGACCTCGTCGAGCTGGCCTTCGGCCCCGCCGTCGAGCACCCGACCACGCCGCTGGCCGACGTCCGCCTGCCGGCGCCGCGGCTCACCGAGGACCTGCTGGCCGGGCTGCGCGACCTGGTCGGCGACGAGCACGTGCGGCTGGACCACGAGTCCCGGATCCGGCACACCCGCGGCAAGTCCACGCCCGACCTGCTGCGGATGCGCGCGGGCGACGCCGCCGATGCACCCGACGCGGTCGTGCTGCCGGCCGACCACACGCAGGTGTCGGCGGTCGTCTCCTGGTGCGGCGAGCACCGGGTCGCGCTGGTCCCCTTCGGTGGCGGCACCTCCGTGGTGGGCGGGCTGGTCGCGCGGCGCGACGGGTACGCCGGCGTGGTGGCCCTGGACCTGGCCCGCCTGGACCGGCTCGTGTCCGTCGACCCGGTCTCGGGGACCGCCGTGCTGGAGGCGGGCGTGCGCGGACCCCGCGCCGAGCAGCTGCTCGCCGAGCACGGGCTGACCCTGGGCCACTTCCCGCAGTCGTTCGAGTACGCGACCATCGGCGGCTTCGCGGCCACCCGCTCCAGCGGCCAGGCATCCTCGGGCTACGGCCGGTTCGACGCCCTCGTCGTCGGGCTGCGGGCGGCCACCCCGATCGGCGACCTCGACCTCGGCCGCGCCCCGGCGGACGCCGCCGGTCCCGACCTGCGCGAGCTCGTGCTCGGCTCGGAGGGCGCGTTCGGCGTGATCACCGAGGTCACCGTGCGGGTGCGCCCGCTGCCCGAGGCGAAGGTCTACGAGACCTGGCGGTTCGTCTCCTTCGCCGACGGGCTCGCCGCACTCCGCGACCTCGTGCAGGCCGGCCACGCCCCCACCGTGCTGCGGCTCTCCGACGAGAACGAGACCGCGCTCAACCTCGCGCAGCCCGACCGGGTGGGCGCCGGCGGCACCGGGGGCTGCCTGGCCGTGACCGGCTTCGAGGGCACCGCGGAGAGGGTGGCCGCCGACCGGGCCGTGGTGGGCGCGCGGCTGACCGAGCTCGGCGGCACGTCCGTCGGCGCGGAGGACGGCCAGGCCTGGGCGGCGGGCCGCTTCCGGGGGCCCTACCTGCGGGACGCGCTGCTCGACGTCGGCGTGCTGGTGGAGACGCTGGAGACCGCGACCTTCTGGTCCGCCCTCCCCCGGTTGTACGCCGAGGTGTCCGCCGCCCTGAGCGACGCGCTCGCGCCGGCACCCGGCGCTGACGGCGGCGGACCGGTCGTGCTCTGCCACGTCTCGCACGTCTACGAGACCGGCGCCTCGCTGTACTTCACGGCCGCGGCACGCCAGGTCGGCGACGGGCTCGCCCAGTGGGCCGCCGCCAAGGGCGCTGCCTCCGACGCGATCGTCGCCGCGGGCGCGACGATCACCCACCACCACGCCGTCGGCCGGGACCACCGGCCGTGGCTCGCCGAGGAGATCGGCCCGGTCGGCGTCGCGGTGCTGCGGGCCGTCAAGGAGCGGCTCGACCCGCACGGCGTCCTGAACCCGGGCGTCCTGGTCCCGTGACGGCGCCGCGGCAGGCGCGCGGGGCCGCGCCGCCGGCGGGTGCGCGACCGCGGGCCTTCCACTGCCTGGTCAACCCGCACTCGGGTGGCGGGTCCGCGCCCGCCGCCGTGGTCCCGGTGGCCCGGCTGCTGCGCGAGGCCGGCGCCGCGGTGCGGGTCACCTACAGCCCCGGCCCGCGGGGCTGTGACGCGCTCGCCCGCGAGGCCGCAGCCCGGGGCGAGGTCGTCGTGGCCGTCGGCGGTGACGGGATGCTCGCGTCGGTGGCGACGGCGGTGGTGGAGACCGGCGGCGTGCTCGGCATCGTGCCGGCGGGCCGCGGCAACGACTTCGCACGGATGCTCGACCTGGCCGGCGACCCACCGGCGCTGGCGCACCGGCTGCTGGAGGGCGAGCCCTCCGCGGTGGACGTCCTGCACACCGGTGAGCGCGTCGTGCTCGGCAGCGTCTACGCCGGGGTCGACTCCCTCGCCTCCGAGATCGTCGACCGCTCGGGCCGGCTGCCGCGGGTGCTCCAGTACCCGTGGGCCGCGGTGCGGGCCGTGCTGCGCTGTCGCCCTCGGCGCTTCACGATCGAGGTGGACGGAGAGCGGGCGGTCGAGACGGCGTACACCGTGGTGGTCGCCAACTCCGGCTACTACGGGGCGGGCATGCACATCGCGCCGGCCGCCTCCGTGACCGACGGACTGCTCGACGTGGTCGTGGTGCGGGCGGCGAGCCGGCTCGGGCTGGTCCGCAACCTGCCCCGGCTCTACGACGGCACGCACGTGGAGCTCGACGAGGTGCGGCTGCTGCGCGGACGCCGCGTGACGCTGGCGTGCCCGGACCCGGACCCGGACCCCGTCGCGGCGTACGGCGACGGCGAGAGGCTCGCGGCGCTGCCGCTCACCGCCACGGTCCGGCCCGGCGCGCTCCGGGTCCTGCGCTAGCGGGACTGCCCGGGTGCGTCGGCGCCGCTAACGAGCCCGGTGCATCTCCCAGACCAGCACCTCGCACGGGCCGTGCGCGGCGAGGCGGATCCCGCCGGCGCCGGTGAGGCGCGCGGCGTCGCCCTCCTCGAGCAGCCCGCCCGTCTCCAGCTCGGCCGTGCCGCGGGTGACGAAGACGTGCAGGTACGGGGCATCGGGCAGCGGCACCGTCACGTCGGCCGGCCGCCCCACGTGCAGGGTGGCGTCGCGGTTGTGGAGCGGCACCGCGGCGTCGCGAGGCCCCGGACGGCCCGACGCCACGGGCACCAGCCGGTCCGGGCTCAGCAGCGCCTCGATGTCCTGCTGGGCGTAGGAGGGGGTCAGGGCGGGCTCGTCGGGCAGCACCCACATCTGCACGAAACGAGTCACCGGGCCCGACGCCGGGTCGTGCACCTCGGAGTGCCGGACGCCGCTGCCGGCGCTGAGCCGCTGCAGCCGGCCGGGCACCAGCACCCCGGCGTGCCCCTCGGAGTCCTCGTGCCGCAGTCCCCCCTCGAGGACCCAGGTCACGATCTCGAGGTCACGATGCGGATGGGTGGGGTAGCCACCGCCGTCCCGGAGGTCGTCCTCGTTGTGCGCCACCAGCAGCGCGTGCCCGACGTTGCCGGGGTCGTAGTGCGGTCCGAACGAGAAGGAGTGCCGCGACACCAGGCCGGGGCCGCGGGTGCTCGGCCGGGACGCCGCACGGCGTACCTCGACCGGCTCGACCGTCATGGCCCCAATGCTGGCAGGGCGGCGCCCCGTTGGCTCAGACCGGGTCGGCGACGACGGCCGTCCGGCGGCGCTCGCGCTTGGCGACGTAGAGCGCCTGGTCCGCGGCCACGAACACCTGCGACGGGCTGAGCTCGCGCTCGGGTGTCAGCACCGCGGTGGCCACCCCGCCCGAGAGCGCCGTGTCCGGCGAGCTGTCCCAGCTGTGGCCGATCACCTCGTTGGTGAGGGCCACGAGCGGGTCGGTCGACAGGTCCACGCTGAGCACCGTGAACTCGTCCCCACCGACCCGGCCGACCACGCACGCGGACAGCTTGCTGAACGCCGCGACCAGGTGGTGGGCGACCTGCTGGATCAGCTCGTCGCCGGCCTGGTGGCCGAGCCGGTCGTTGGTCTGCTTGAGGCCGTTGATGTCGAGGGCCACCACGCCGACGTGTCGCTGCTTGCCCTCGGGCACCTGGAAGGCGACCCGGGCGTGCTCGTCGATGGCCCGCCGGTTGAGCAGACCGGTCAGCGGGTCGTGGTAGGCCATCTGGGTGAGCGCCTCCTCGCGGTCCGCGCGGGCCAGGGCCCCGCCGAGGATCGCCAGGAACGCCTCGAGGTAGGCGACGTCGTCCTCGTCGAACCCCACCTCGCCGACGTGCCGGGTCGCGTAGACCTCCCCCCAGAGCTTGCCGGAGACGATCAGCGGGGCGGACATCGAGGAGCCCTTCTCGAGGCGGCGCAGCAGCGCCCGCTCGGACTCCGGGGTGGCCGGGTCGTCGCGCAGCCATCGCCAGGTCAGCCGCTCGTCCGCGGCGATGTCGAGGCTCGCGAACTCGTCCATGTCGTAGGTCTCGTCCTCGGGCCAGCGCTCCTCGGCGGGGCCCAGCGCGCCGACGTTGATGATGGTGCGGATGGAGCGGCCGTCGGGCTCGAGCCGGGACACGGAGACGCTCGCGGCGCGCAGCGTGCGCAGCGCCTCCTCGGCGGCCTGCTCGAGCAGGGTCCGGGTCGACTCGGACTTCCCCAGGGCGCGCGCGAGCGCCGCCAGACTCCGGATCCGGTTCTGGTCATGCTGGCTTCGCATCGCGTGCACCCCCCGGCCCCCACCGGAAACCCCCTGGCGCACAATTGTGGGCGAATCAGCCACATTGCGGGGCAAATCGGCCAACCTTTTCACCTTGCCTCCCCCGCCCACAACGATTCGTACGCGATCGGGCTACGTTAATGGGCGCAGCGCCGGCGGGCGACGCTTGATCAGCGGCGATTCTCCAAGGTGACCTCGAGATTGCCCGAGTTGTCGCGATAGTCCAGATCAAGAACGGCCAGCCGGACCGGTCCGCTCTTGTCCGCGACGTAGGTGGTCGCGTACGTGTGCTCCGACGAGCACGGGCTGGTGGGACCCACGGGCCGCCAGGGCAGCAGCTCGCCGTCGACCCAGAGCTCGAGCGGGTCCTGCTCGACGAGCAGCCCCGGGTCCCGGGGTGCCCAGCCGGCCGCGGTGGCCACACAGGTGGCGTCCGCGGTGACGCCGTGCGAGGTGTAGGTGCCGCGCACCAGCACGTCGACACGCTCGCCCTTGCGCAGCCGCATCGTGGAGACGGTGCCGGCCGGGTCGGCGACCGCGACCGCGAACCAGTCCCGCGGCTGCGTCCAGGGACCGTCACCGGAGGGGGCCTCCCCGCGCACCTGCCGCGGGTCCTGCAGGCCGGACAGCCGCTGGACCGTGACGCTCAGGGCGCCGCTGTTGCCGGCCGGGCCGTGCGGGTCCCACAGGGCCAGCTGCAGCTGCCCGGTCCGCGCGGCGGTGATGTCGGCGACGTGGGTGCGGGTCGCGCAGTCGGCCGGCCCGCCGGCGAAGGGCGCCCCGTCCACGTAGAGGTTGCCGTGCGAGGCGCCCGGATGGCGCAGGTCGAGCGAGGCCCGCGGGTACCAGTGCCCGCCGACCGCGACGCACAACCCGTCGCTCTGCACGCCGCCACCGAGCTCGGCGACCCCGGACACCGTGACCCGGTAGCGGGCGCCGGCCTCGACCTCCTGGCTGGTGGTGACCCCGTCCGCCGCCGCGGCCGGCACCTCGACGGTCTCGGCGAGCAGGCCGTGGGCCCGGGTCGTGGTCCGTGCGGCCGGCGCCGCGGTGAGCGCGGGGAAGCTCGGCAGCGCCCGGCTCACGTCGGTGCGCCGTCTCGACACGGTCAGCACCAGCGCACCGTTCGAGTCCTCCACGCGCCCCGCGAGCTTCACCCGCAGGCGCTTGGACTTCCGCGTCACCAGCGTGGTGCTGTAGGTGTGGCTCTCGGCGCAGGACTCGCCGAACCGGGCCTTGCCGTTGACGCGTACGTCGAGCGCGCCGTACCGACGCGCGGTCGCCGCGTCCGGCTCACCGACCCAGGCGCCGGCCGTGGCCGACCAGGTGCACGTGGCGTCGGCGACCTGGTCCGGGTGGCCGAGCCCGACCAGCCCGGCGACCGTGACCTTGTACTTCTTGCCGCCGCGCAGCCGCCACTTCTTCGACTTCCAGGTCGAGCCGTCGAGCGGCACCCGGATCCGCTTGTAGGGCTTCTTGCGGCTGAGCTTGATCTCGTCGGCGATCGGGGGGGCCTTCGGGATCCGGGGCTTCTTCTTGGCCGGCTGCGCGGGCGGGGTCGGGCTCGGTGCCGGCGGGGTGTCGCCGGGCGGGTTGCCGACGGACTGGTACCAGCTGGTCCGGGCGTGGCCGCCGTCCCGGGACAGCGAGATGTGCACGTGGTTGCGGTGCCGCAGCGAGACCGAGCACTTCTTCTTCTTGCGGCACGCCGAGTGGAGGTAGGGCCGCTTCTCGAACTGCCGGTAGGAGGCGTACACGTGGTCGTTCCAGATCAGGTACATGATCCCCATCCGGCGCGCCAGCGCCGCCGGGTTGCCCTCCGCGTCCGGAGCCAGGACCAGGGCCAGGAAGTCCTTGACGTAGGCCCGGTCGCGCGACGAGGAGTGGCTCACCGCCCAGTCGAACGCGCGACCCTCCTTGTGCTCCGAGACGCCGCTCGAGCCGCAGCCGCGGCTGATGCCCATCGACCCGGTGCCCGGGTAGCGCTTCATCAGCCACCCCGCCAGCGCCACGGTGCCCGGCTTGGGGGTGGGGCTGCACCGCTTCTGGGGCTGGTAGCCGGCGAAGGGGTCGATCGGCAGGGCCGAGGCGGCCGCGGGGGTGAGCACCACGAGCGCGACCACGAGTCCGACGAGGCGTCGCAGCCGGTGCGCGCGGACGCGGGCCGTCCGGTGCTCGGAGGGGCCGGCTGCGGGTGCTGCGGAGGGCATGTGGACGAGTCCCGGGTGGCTGGTGTGACGGATGCGGTCCCCGGGGTCATCGGCAGGGCCCCCGGGTCGCATGAGCACTTCCAGCGAAAATCCCGCCTCTCCCCGGCATGTCGCGCTTGACATCGTCCGGCGGTGCTCGTCGGGGGCTCGCGGGCCGGTGCCCCCGACGGTGCTGCCGGCGGCTCGGGAATCGCCGCCTAGGATCGACCCATGAAGCGCACCCTGCCGGTCACCCTCGGCGCCCTGATGTTCGTCGTCGGTGCGGTCTTCACGCTGCAGGGGCTGGGCTACCTCGAGGGCAGCCCGATGACCGGGGTGACGTTCTGGGCCATCGTCGGCCCCCTCCTCGCCGGCCTCGGCGTCGGCGGCATGCTGGCCGGTCTCAAGCGCGACCGCGGCTGACCGGCGTACGACGGCGGCTCAGGCCGCCCAGGTGCCGAAGGGGAACGTCGCCACGGTGCGGACCCCGCCCGGCTCCCACCAGTACAGCGCGGCCTCGCGGGCGAAGGTCGGGACCGGGAACCGGGGCGCCAGCTCGAACTCCAGGGTCGCGATCGACTCGCCGTCAGGGATCGGCACGCTCAGGTGCGGGATCACCTCGTCGAAGTCGCCGCCGTAGGGCGGGTGCTCGGGGAACAGCCGGTGCAGCTCCTGGGTCAGGTGCCGGAAGGGGGCCGCGGGCGCCGGCGACAGGTAGACGGTGCCGCCGGGGAACTGGTGGATGCCGGTGAGCGCGAACTCGAAGGGCGTGACGTCGGCGAAGAACCGCTCGAGCTCGTCGAGCACGCCCTCGGTGAGGTCGGTCAGGGCGACGAAGGGCCCGAGCAGCGTGATGTGGGCGACGGTGTCGTCGGGGTCGGCGGGCACCTCGTCCGGCGCGGCCCGCTCGAGCCGGGGGCGCACCACGTCCTCGAGGTCGGGGACCGGGATCGCCACCAGCGAGTGCGCCATGCGCCCATGCATACCGCGAACCGCGACCTGCGCGCGATCACCCGGCCCCTAGTCTGAGCCGCATGGGTGCTGGGCACGGACACGGGCACGCCGCCGGGCGGGGCGAGGACCGTGCCCGGCTGTGGCTGGTGCTGGGCATCATCGGCGTCTTCGTGATCGTCCAGGTCGTCGGTGCCTGGGTGAGCGGGTCGCTGGCGCTGCTGGCGGACGCCGGGCACATGCTCACCGACGGAGCCGCGGTCGCGCTGGCGCTGTCGGCGTCGTACGTCGCGTCGCTGCCCGCGAGCGACCGCCGCACCTTCGGCTACCACCGGGCGGAGATCCTCGCCGCCCTGGTGAACGCGGTGGTGCTGCTGGCGGTGTGCGGCTACCTGCTGTTCGAGGGCGTGCGCCGGTTGCGCGAGCCGCCGGAGGTGGAGGCGGGGCCGATGCTCGCCTTCGCCTCGGTGGGACTGGCCGCCAACCTGGTGTCCCTGCTGGTGCTGCGCGGCCGGCGCGACGAGTCACTGAACATGCGCGGCGCCTACCTCGAGGTGCTCAGCGACCTGCTCGGGTCGGTGCTCGTGGTGGGTGCGGCCGTCGTGCTGCTCACCACCGGCTTCGACCGGGCCGACCCGATCGCCACGCTGGCCATCGCCGCGTTGGTGCTGCCGCGCTCCTACACGCTGCTGCGCGACGCTGTGAACGTGCTGCTGGAGACGACCCCCGCGCACCTCGACCTCGACGAGGTCCGGCACCACCTCGCCCACGTGCCCGGCGTGGTCGACGTGCACGACCTGCACGCGTGGACCCTGACCAGCGGGATCCCGGTGCTGTCGGCGCATGTCACGGTCAGCGACGAGGTGCTCGCCGAGCGGGGGGTCGGGCCGCTGCTCGACGAGTTCAGCGGCTGCGTGGCCACCCACTTCGACGTCGAGCACGCGACGTTCCAGATCGAGCCGGCGGGTCACAGCGCGCACGAGGACCTCGGCCCCGCCCACGCCTGATCAGAGGGAGGCGGCGACCCGGGTGCCCTGCTCGATGGCGCGCTTCGCGTCCAGCTCGGCGGCCACGTCCGCGCCGCCGACGAGGTGCACGGCGGGCACCGATGTGCCGTCCCCCGCGCGAGCAGGTCGTCGTACAGCGAGCGCACCGGCTCCTGCCCGGCGCACACCACGACGTGGTCGACGTCGAGCACCCGGGACTCGGCCGACTCGCCCTCACCGAGCGTGACGTGGAGGCCGTCGTCGTCGACCCGGTCGTAGCGGACCCCCGGCAGCAGGCGCACGCCGGAGTCGCGCAGCACGGCGCGGTGCGCCCAGCCGGAGGTCTTGCCGAGGCCCCGGCCGATCGAGGAGGTCTTGCGCTGCAGCAGGTGCACCTCGCGGGGGGACCCGGGGCTTCTTCTCCCGCAGGCCACCGCGGTCCACGGCCGGGTCGCCGACGCCCCAGTGGGCGAACCAGTCGTCGTCGGCATGTCCCGGCTCGCGGACGGCGACCCCCTCGGGATGGGTGAGGAGGTGGCTGACGTCGACGCCGATGCCGCCGGCGCCCAGCACCGCGACCCTCGCGCCGACGGCGACGGCGCCGGTGATCACGTCGGCGTAGGAGACCACCTTCGGGTGGTCGATCCCGGGCAGGTCCGGCACCCGCGGTGCCACGCCGGTGGCGACGACGACGTCGTCGTACCCGCGCAGCGTCTCCACGTCGGCGCAGGTGGAGAGCCGCACGTCGACCCCGAGCACGTCGAGACGTCGGGCGTAGTAGCGCAGCGTCTCGGCGAACTCCTCCTTGCCGGGGATCCGCCTGGCCAGCCGGAACTGACCGCCGATCTCGGTGGCCGCCTCGAAGAGGGTGACCCGGTGACCGCGCTCGGCGGCGGTGACGGCGGTCGCCAGCCCGGCCGGCCCGGCGCCCACGACCGCGACCCGCCGGGCGGCCCGGGTCGGCGCGAGCACGCAGGGTGGTCTCGCGCCCGGCACGCGGGTTGACCAGGCAGGACGCGCGCCGGTTGGCGAAGGTGTGGTCCAGGCACGCCTGGTTGCAGCCGATGCAGGTGTTGATCTCGTCGGCGCGGCCCGCGGCGGCCTTGGCCACGAACTCGGGGTCGGCCAGGAACGGGCGGGCCATCGAGACCAGGTCGGCCTGCCCCTCGGCCAGGATCCGCTCGGCGACCTCGGGGGTGTTGATCCGGTTCGAGGCGCACACGGGGATGCCGAGCTCGGGGCGCAGCCGCGCGGTGGTCCAGGACCAGGCCGCGCGCGGCACCTGGGTGAGGATCGTGGGCACCCGCGCCTCGTGCCAGCCGATGCCGGTGTTGATCACCGAGGCGCCGGCCTCCTCGAGCGCCCGCGCCAGCGCGACCGTCTCGTCCCAGGTCTGCCCGTCGGGGACCAGGTCGAGCAGCGACATCCGGAACATCACCAGGAAGTCCTCGCCGAGCGCCTCGCGGGTGCGCCGGACGATCTCGACCGGGAAGCGCATCCGGTTCTCGGCGCTGCCGCCCCAGCGGTCGGTGCGCACGGTTGGTGTGCGGGGCGAGGAACTGGTTGATCAGGTAGCCCTCGGAGCCCATGATCTCGACGCCGTCGTAGCCGGCGCGGCGGGCCAGCCGGGCCGCGTCGACGTAGTCGCCGATGGTCCGCTCCACGCCCCGGCCGCTGAGCGCGCCGGCCTTGAACGGCGTGATCGGGCTCTTGGTGGCCGAGGCGCTGACGTTGAGCGGGGTGTAGCCGTAGCGTCCCGCGTGCAGGATCTGCAGCGCGATCGCGCCGCCCTCGGCGTGCACCGCGTCGGTGACGCCGACGGTGCCGGTCGGCGTGCCGGCGCCGGGTCATCATCGAGCCGAACGGCAGCAGCCAGCCGCGCACGTTGGGGGAGTAGCCGCCGGTGACGATCAGCCCGACACCGCCGCGGGCGCGCTCGGCGAAGTACGCCGCCAGCTCCGGCAGGTGCGGGTCCGGTCCTCCATGCCCGGTGTGCATCGACCCCATGACCACGCGGTTGCGCAGCGTGAGGCCGCCGACGTTCAGGGGCGCGAGCAGGTGCGGGTACGGCGTCATCGGGCCGCTCCTTGCCGGTGGTCACGGTGGTCACGGTGGTCACGGTGGGCTCGGCCGGCGGTCGACGCTGTGTGCCTGCAGGTACTCGTCGAGCCACTCGACCCAGAACCGCTCCAGCCGGATGCCGCCGCGCAGCACCAGGTAGACGTCGAGGTGCGGCCGGCGACAGGCCGGCCGGGCGTCGGGGAAGTCCCGGGCGGCCAGCGCCTCGTAGTGCGCGAGCCGGGTGGCGTGGTCGGCACGGTGGTCGCGCACCTGGCCGAGCACGGCGCTCCGGTCGCCGTACGACGCGCCGCGCAGCTCGCACCGCGAGCTCGCTGCGGAACGACTCGGCGGCGACCGGGCTCGGCCAGCCATCGCTCGAGCTCGTCGCGGCCGGCCGGGGTGACGGCGTACACCTTCTTGTCCGGCCGGCCCGGTCTGCGCGACGTCGGTGCGGCTGACCCAGCCGTCGGCCTCCATGCGGGCCAGCACCCGGTAGATCTGCTGGTGGGTGGCGCTCCAGAAGAAGCCGATCGACCGGTCGAAGCGACGGGTCAGGTCGAGCCCGGACGCGGGTCGCTCGCTGAGCGAGACCAGGATCGCGTGCTCGAGGGCCATGCCCCCACTCTGGCGCCCGGACCGACCCTATGCAACTAGTTGCACAGGTGAGGTGGGTCACGCGCGCCGAGACAGCTCGGTGGGCGGCCGGGCCGCGGCCCTAGCATCGAGCCATGCGCCCGATCCGCCTGCTGCCCGCCCTGCCGCCTCGGCCCTCCTGCTCGCCGCGTGCGCGCCGGTCGCACGAGGACGCCCAGCCGAAGAACAGCCGGACGCCCCCGAGACCACCGCCGCCGAGGAGTCGCCCTCCGGACGCCTGCGCCGCCGAGCCATCTCGCGCTGAAGAACCCCGGCCGGCTGACCGTCGGCACCGACAAGCCGGCCTACGAGCCGTGGTTCGTCGACAACGACCCGACCAACGGCGAGGGCTTCGAGTCCGCGGTGGCCTACGCGGTCGCCGACGAGCTCGGCTTCGCCGCCGACGAGGTCGACTGGGTCAGGGTGCCGTTCAACAGCTCCTACGCGCCGGGCGCGAAGGACTTCGACTTCGACATCAACCAGATCTCGATCACCCCGGAGCGGGCCGAGGTCGTCGACTTCTCCGACGGCTACTACGAGGCCGCCCAGGCGGTGATCGCGCTCAAGGACTCGCCCGCCGCGGCGGCGCGCACCGTGGCGGACCTCGCCGGGCTCAAGCTCGGCGCCCAGACGGGCACCACGTCGCTCACCGCGATCCGCGACGTCATCGAGCCGGTGCAGCAGGAGCCGCTGGTCTTCGACGACACCAACGCCGCGAAGCAGGCGCTCAACAACGACCAGATCGACGCGTTCCTCGCCGACCTGCCGACGGCGTTCTTCATCACCGCGGTCGAGATCCCGAAGGCCACGATCGTCGGCCAGTTCCAGCCGGAGGTGGGCGAGACGGAGGAGTTCGGCCTGCTGTTCGAGAAGGACAGCGAGCTGGTGCCCTGCGTCGACGAGGCGCTCGCGTCGCTGCGCGACTCCGGGGTGCTGGCCGACCTCGAGCAGCAGTGGCTGTCCGACGTGGTCGACGTGCCCGTGCTCCGGTGAGCGCGGCCCCGCCGGACTGGACGCCGAGCCCGCGGCAGGTCGAGCGGCAGGCGGTCCGGCGCCGGCTCCGCGTGCGCTCCGCGGCGGTGGCGACGACCGCCACCGTGGTCGTGGCCGGCCTGCTCGTCGTCGCGGTCACCGCCTCGCCGGGGTGGCCGACCTTCCGGGAGACGTTCCTGTCGTGGGAGGACGCCCACGCCGCCCTGCCCACCATCTGGGCGGGCTTCGGCAAGAACGTGCTGCTGTTCCTCGTCGCCGAGCCGCTGATCCTGGTGCTCGGCGCCCTCGTCGCGGTCGCCCGCAGCACCCGCGCCCCGGCGCTGTTCCCGGTGCGCGCGCTGGCGGTGCTCTACACCGACGTCTTCCGCGGCGTCCCGACGATCCTGGTGGTGTTCCTGTTCTGCTTCGGCATCCCCGCGCTGCGCCTCCAGGGCGTCACCAACAGCCTGTTGTGGCTGGGCGTGAGCGCCCTGGTGCTGTCCTACGGCGCCTACGTCGCCGAGGTGTTCCGGGCCGGGATCGAGTCGGTGCACCCCTCGCAGGTGGCCAGCGCCGACGCGCTCGGGCTGTCGCCGACGCAGAGCATGCGCCACGTCGTGCTGCCGCAGGCCGTGCGCCGCGTCGTACCGCCGCTGCTCAACGACTTCGTGTCCCTGCAGAAGGACACCGCGCTGGTCGGGGCGGTCGGCGTCTTCGAGGCGCTGTTCGCCGCCCGCGACTACGCGAACTTCAACTTCAACTACACGCCGTACCTCGTCACCGCGGTCTTCTTCGTCGTGCTCACCGTCCCGCTGGCGCGCTTCACCGACTGGCTCGGACGCCGCTACGCGCGCCGCGAGCGGGCGGGCGCGCGATGACCGGCGAGGCGCTGCTGCGCGTGTCCAACCTGCGCAAGGCCTACGGCGACAAGGTGGTGCTGCACGACGTCGACCTGACCGTGCGCCGGCACGACGTGGTCTGCCTGATCGGCGCGTCGGGCAGCGGGAAGTCGACGCTGCTGCGCTGCCTCAACCTGCTCGAGCCGGTCGACGACGGCGAGATCTGGTTCGACGGGGAGGAGGTCACCGACCCGAGGGTGGACGCCCGGCGGTGCGGGCCCGGATGGGGATGGTGTTCCAGGCCTACAACCTGTTCCCGCACATGACCGTGCTCGACAACGTGACGCTCGCACCGCGCAAGGTGCACGGTGTCGCGCGCGGCGAGGCCGAGCAGCGGGCGCGCGAGCTGCTCGAGCGCTTCGGGCTCGCCGACAAGGCCGGCGAGCACCCCGACCGGCTCTCCGGCGGCCAGCAGCAGCGGGCCGCGATCGTGCGCGCACTGGCGACCGGGCCGGAGCTCGTCCTGCTCGACGAGGTCACCTCGGCGCTCGACCCGGAGCTGGTCGGGGAGGTGCTCGACATCGTCCGCGACATGGCGCTGGGCGGCACGACGCTCGTGCTGGCCACCCACGAGATGGCCTTCGCCCGCGAGGTCGCGAGCACGGTCTGCTTCCTCGACGAGGGAGTCATCCTCGAGCAGGGACCTCCGGACCGGGTGCTCACGGATCCGGCGGAGGAGCGCACCAAGAAATTTCTGCGCCGGGTCTTGTGAGCCTATACCCCCCAGGGGTATAACGGTGGCCATGGAGCACAGCAGCCACCCGTTCACGGACCACGCGACGGCCGAGCAGGCCCACGACGCCACGAGCCCCGAGGCCGCCGGCGTCCACGACCACCACGACGCCCACGGATCCCAGGCCGCCGGCTGGGGCACGGCGGTCAGCGCCACGCTGCACTGCCTGACCGGCTGTGCGATCGGCGAGGTGCTCGGCATGGTGCTGGCCACCTGGTGGGGCTGGTCGGTCTGGCCGAGCGTCGCGCTCGCGGTGACGCTCGCCTTCTTCTTCGGCTACCTGCTGACCATGCAGGCGGTGCTCCGGGCGGGGCTCACCTTCCGGGCGGCGGTCAAGGTGGCGCTGGCCGCGGACACCATCTCGATCCTGGTGATGGAGGTCGTGGACAACGCGGTCCTCGTCGCCGTCCCGGGGGCGATGGAGGCCGGCCTGGCGTCGTACCTGTTCTGGGGCGCGCTCGCGTTCGCCCTGGCGGTCGCGTTCGTCGTCACCGTGCCGGTCAACAAGTGGATGATCGGCCGGGGCCGGGGCCACGCCGTGATGCACCAGTACCACTGAGCGCCACCGGCAGCACTTGGCAGGACGAGTCGTCGTCAGGCCTGGACGACGGCGCCGCAGGCGAGCAGGTCGTCGACGTCGGGGACGCCCCAGGCGATGAGCGCCGCGCGGGTCTGCCCGCCGGCGACGCTGGGACCTGCGCCGAGCGTCGGCCCGGTGCGGGAGAACCGCGGCGCCGGCGCCGGCTGCAGCACCCCGTCCCGCTCGACGTAGGTGCCGCGGGCGGCGAGATGCGGGTGCGTGGCCGCCTCGGACAGCGGGAGCACCGGCGCGACGCAGGCGTCGGTGCCCGAGAACACCTCGGTCCACTCCTCCTGGGTCCGCTCCCGGAAGCGGTCCGCGAGCCGCCGGCGCAGCTCGGGCCACCGGTCGAGGTCGAGCCGGTCCGGAGGGTCGTCGAGCTCGAGCAGCCGGACCAGCTCGTCGAAGAACTGCGGCTCGAGCGCGCCGACCGCCACGTGCCGCCCGTCGGCCGTCTCGTAGACGTCGTAGAAGGGTGCGCCGCCGTCCAGGAGCCCGGAGGCCCGCCGCTCCTGGACGGCCCCGCCGGCCAGCATCCCCGCATACATCGTCGCCAGGTGCGCGGTCCCGTCCACGATCGCGGCGTCGACCACCTGCCCCCGGCCGCTGCCGCGGGCCTCCAGGAGCGCGGCGAGCACCCCGATGACGAGGTACGTCGAGCCGCCGCCGAAGTCGCCGAGCAGGTTCCCGGGGAACTGCGGGCGGTCGGGCGTCTGCCCGAGCCCGTGCAGGACCCCGGCGGTCGCGAGGTAGTCCAGGTCGTGGCCGGCGGTCGGCGCCAGCGGACCGTCCTGGCCCCAGCCGGTCATCCGTCCGTAGACCAGTCGCGGGTTGCGGGCCAGGGCCTCCTCCGGTCCGATGCCGAGCCGCTCCGCGGTGCCGGGCCGCATCCCCTCCAGCAGCACGTCCGCGGTATCGGCCAGCGCGAGCACGGTCTCGGCCCCCCGCGGGTGCTTGAGGTCGAGCGCGACGCTGGGCCGCCCCCGGGTGAGCAGGTCGGCCGCCCGGGGGCCGGCACTGGCGGTGCCGCCGGGCCGCTCGAGCCGGATGCACGTCGGCGCCCAGGTCGGCCAGCAGCATGGCGGCGTGCGGGCCCGGTCCGATCCCGGCCACCTCCACGACCCGGACCCCGCGCAGGGGCCCCGTGCCCGTGCCCAGCGCGACCGTCTCGCTCACGCCCGGCTCACCGGGCGCGGCGCGCGACGGTCTCGCGCTTGGTCTCGTCGACCGCCGACTCGTAGGCCGTCACCAGCGCGGCGACCGTCACGGGCTTGAACTTCTCCACCACCTCGCGGATCTGGTCGGGCGTCGCGCCGCCCTCGACGTACGCCGGCCACACCTTGGTGCGGAACAGGTCGGTCAGCTCGTCGGCGATCGCGCGACCGTGCGCCTGGAAGATGTCCTGGGCGGCCAGGGCGGCGTCGAACGGCATGCCCAGGTCGAGCAGGCTCACGCCCACGGAGAGGTGGGCCACGGCGACCTGGTACTTCCCCTGCTTGGTGGGAAAGACGATGCCCAGCGCGTTGAGCGTGTCGAGGTCGTCGTCGGTGAGCCTGCGCCCCGCCCGGCTCGCCAGCTCGCGGCGCGAGAGCGTCTCGGGCAGCTCGGCCATCCAGGGCGCGAGCAGGCTGCGGTGCAGCGCGATGGTCTCCGGGGTGGCGTCCGCGGGGATCCGGGCGACGTACTTCTCGATCGCCGCCAGCGTGAACCCGTGCGCCTGCAGCTCCCGCACCAGCTCGAGCCGGGCGAGGTGGTCGGCGGAGTAGAAGCCGGACCGGCCGCGCCGGATCGGGGCCGGCAGCAGCCCGCGGGAGGTGTAGAAGCGGATGTTGCGCACGCTCATCCCGGTGCGGCGGGTGAGCTCGTCCAGCGTCAGCAGCTCCTCGACTGGGCCGCCGGCGGGGTCGGGAGCCGACATGGGTGGCTGCCTCCGGGAGATGAGGGTCACAGTGGTTGACGACGCTAACAGCATGAGTGTCACAATCGAAAGACAGTCCCGGCCCCGACCAGATGAGGACGCGCGAGATGGCGCATGAGCCCCAGGCCTTCGTGTACGACGCGATCCGCACCCCGCGCGGGCGGGGCAAGCGGACCGGCTCGCTGCACGAGGTGAAGCCCGTGGACCTCGTCGTCGGTCTGCTCGACGAGGTCCGGACCCGCAACCCCGGCCTCGACCCGGCCAGGGTCGACGACGTGGTGCTGGGCGTGGTCTCGCCCCTCGGCGACCAGGGGGGCGACATCGCGAAGACCGCCGCCCTCGCCGCGGGCTACCCCGAGACCGTCGCCGGCGTGCAGCTCAACCGCTTCTGCGCCTCCGGCCTCGAGGCGGTCAACCAGGCCGCGGCCCGGGTCCGCTCGGGCTTCGAGGACCTGATCCTCGCCGGCGGGGTCGAGTCGATGTCGCGGGTGCCGATGGGCTCCGACGGCGGTGCCTGGGCGATGGACCCCGCCACCGCGCTCACCACCTCGTTCGTCCCGCAGGGCATCGGGGCGGACCTGATCGCCACCCTGGAGGGCTGGACCCGCGAGGACGTCGACGCCTTCGCCGCGGAGTCGCAGGCGCGCGCCTCGAAGGCGCAGGCCAACGGCTACTTCGACGGCTCGGTGGTCCCGGTCCGCGACCGCAACGGCCTGACGGTCCTCGACCGCGACGAGTTCATCCGGCCGGGCACGACGGTGGAGACGCTCGCCGGGCTGCCCCCGTCGTTCGCGGCCATCGGCGACCAGGGCGGCTTCGACGCGGTGGCCCTGGAGAAGTACCACTGGGTGGAGCGGATCGACCACGTCCACCACGCCGGCAACTCCTCGGGGATCGTCGACGGGGCGGCGCTGGTCGCCATCGGCACCGAGCAGGTGGGCACCGAGCTCGGCCTGACCCCGCGGGCCCGGATCCTCTCGGCCGCCGTCTCCGGCGCGGACCCCACGATCATGCTGACCGGTCCGGCGCCGGCCTCGCGCAAGGCGCTCGCCAAGGCCGGGCTGGACGTCGGGGACATCGACCTGTGGGAGATGAACGAGGCGTTCGCCGCGGTGGCGATGCGGTTCATGAAGGACCTGGGCCTCTCCCACGAGGTGGTCAACGTCAACGGCGGTGCGATCGCGATGGGGCACCCGCTCGGCGCCACCGGCGCGATGCTCCTCGGCACGCTGGTCGACGAGCTCGAGCGCCGCGACCTCCGCTACGGCCTGGCCACGCTCTGCGTCGGTGGCGGGATGGGCATCGCGACCGTCGTCGAGCGGCTCTGACCGGCGAGGCGACGGCAGCCCACCCGCAGCAGCAACGACGGCTCCAGCAACGAACAGGACTTCGATGACCACCACCGAGCAGACCCAGACCGCCGTGCGCTACGACAAGGACGCCGAGGGCATCGTCGTGCTCACCCTGGACGACCCGACCTCGAGCGCGAACACGATGAACCGGCTCTACCGGGAGTCGATGGGAGCCGCGCTCGACCGGCTCGAGCGGGAGCTAGCCGCGGGCGCGGAGGTCCCGGGCGTGGTCGTCACCAGCGCCAAGCGGACCTTCTTCGCCGGCGGCGACCTCAAGGCGATGGTGCAGGCCGGACCCGACGACGCGGCGGCGGTCTTCGAGGAGGTCGAGGCGGTCAAGGCGCAGCTGCGACGGCTCGAGACGATCGGCCGCCCGGTGGTCGCCGCGATCAACGGCACCGCCCTCGGCGGCGGCCTGGAGATCGCACTCGCCTGCCACCACCGGATCGTCGTCGACGCTCCCGGCGTGCAGCTCGGCCTGCCGGAGGTCACCCTGGGCCTGCTGCCCGGCGGGGGCGGGGTGACCCGCACGGTCCGGATGCTCGGGCTCTCCGCGGCGCTGATGGACGTGCTGCTCCAGGGTCCGCAGATGCGGCCCACCGTGGCGAGGGAGAAGGGCCTCGTGGACGCGCTCGTGCAGGACCGCGACGAGCTGCTCCCCGCCGCGAAGGGCTGGATCAACGCGCACCGCGACGACGAGGAGGCGGCGCTCCAGCCGTGGGACCGGCCCGGCTACCGGATGCCGGGCGGCACCCCGTCCTCCCCGAAGCTCGCGGCGTTCCTCCCGGCCTTCCCCGCCAACCTCCGCAAGCAGCTCAAGGGTGCCGACTACCCGGCCCCGCGGGCGATCCTGTCGGCCGCCGTCGAGGGCGCGCAGGTGGACTTCGAGACCGCCACCCGCATCGAGTCGCGCTACCTCACGAGCCTGGTGACCGGCCGGAACTCGAAGAACATGATCCAGGCCTTCTTCTTCGACCTGCAGGCGATCAACGCGGGGTCGCTGCGCCCCGAGGGTTTCGAGCGGTTCGAGCCCCGCCGCGTCGGCGTGCTCGGGGCCGGGATGATGGGCGCCGGCATCGCCTACGCCTGCGCGCGCAGCGGCATCGAGGTCGTCCTCAAGGACGTCGAGGTCGAGAGCGCCGAGAAGGGCAAGGCCTACGCGCAGAAGGTCCTCGACAAGCAGGTGCAGCGCGGCCGGCTGAACGACGAGCAGGCCGGCGAGGTGCTGGAGCGCATCACGCCCACCGCCGCCGCGGCCGATCTCGCGGGCTGCGACCTGGTCATCGAGGCGGTGTTCGAGGACCCGCGGCTCAAGGCCGAGGTGTACGCCGAGGTGCAGCAGGTCGTGAGCCCGGACGCGCTGCTGTGCTCCAACACCAGCACGCTGCCGATCACCGGTCTGGCCGAGGCTGTGGACCGCCCCGCCGACTTCATCGGCCTGCACTTCTTCTCGCCGGTCGACAAGATGCCGCTGGTCGAGATCATCCGCGGCGAGAAGACGTCGGACGAGACCGTCGCCCGCGCCGTCGACGTGGTCCAGCGGATCAGGAAGACGCCGATCGTGGTCAACGACAGCCGCGGCTTCTACACCTCGCGGGTGATCGGCACCTACGTCAACGAGGGTCTCGCGATGCTCGCCGAGGGCCACCACCCGGTCAGCGTGGAGCGGGCCGCCACCCAGGCCGGCTACCCGGTCGGGCCGCTGCAGCTCTCCGACGAGCTCAACCTCGAGCTGATGGCGAAAATCCGCAAGGCCACGGCCGACGCGCTGCGGGCCGAGGGGCGGGAGGTGCCCCGGCACCCGGCCGACCACGTGGTCGCCACCATGATCGAGGCGGGCCGGTCCGGACGGGCGCGCGGTGCCGGCTTCTACGACTACGACGAGTCCGGCAGGCGGGTCGGTCTCTGGAAGGGGCTGGCCGACACCTTCCCCCCGTCGGACCGGACCCCAGGGTTCGACGACCTGTTCGACCTCAAGGACCGGATGCTGTTCATCGAGGCGGTCGAGACCGCCCGCTGCTTCGAGGAGGGCGTGATCGAGTCCGCGGCCGCCGCGAACATCGGCTCGGTCCTGGGCATCGGCTACCCCGCCAACACCGGCGGAGCCGTCCAGCTCATGCAGGGCTACGAGGGCGGGCTCGCGGGCTTCGTGGCCCGGGCCCGCGAGCTCGCCGCCGCCTACGGCGAGCGCTTCGCGCCCCCGGCGTACCTCGTCGACCTCGCCGAGCGGGACGGCTCCTTCCCCGCCTGAGACGACGACTTGTCGGCGAGGGCTGCAGACGAATCCGTCGTTTCCGGACACCCGGCGCGGGTCCCCGGGTGAGAATGGCGCGGTGAGTACGCCGCTCGTGGAGATCAACGCGCTCTGGGTCCGGTTCGGCCCGGTCGACGCCGTGCAGGGGATCGACCTGTCCGTGCACGCCGGCACCGCCACCGCCCTGCTCGGCCGCAACGGCGCCGGGAAGTCCACCACGATGCGCGTGCTCGCGGGGGTCATCCCCCCGACCGGCGGCGTCGTCACCGTCGCCGGCAAGGACATCCGCACCGACCTTCTCGGGGTGAAGCGGGTCGTCGGCTACTGCCCGGACGTGGGCGGCCTGGTGCCGCGCGCGACTCCCTGGGAGCACCTCCAGCTCGCGGCCCGGTTGCGGCGCCTGGACCGCGGCTGGGAGCAGCACGCTCGCGAGCTGCTCGAGCGCTTCGACCTCGGTGCCGCCACCCACCGGGTGACCTCGGGCTTCAGCCACGGCATGGGCCGGCGGATGTCGGTGATCCTGGCCGCGTTCCACCGGCCCCGGGTGCTGCTCCTCGACGAGCCCTTCGACGGCGTCGACCCGCTCGGCGTCGAGGCGACCATGGAGGTGATCGCCGACGCGCGCGCCGAGGGCAGCGCCGTGCTGGTCTCCACGCACCTGCGCGAGCTCGCGGTCGACGCCTGCCAGGACGCCGTGGTGCTCCGCGGTGGCCGGGCGGTCGCCGCCGTGCCCGCCGGCGAGATGACCGGGGAGGCGGGTGCCGGTGTCTACCGCGCTCTCCTCGACTGACCCCGCCGGACTCGCACCCCGCACCGGCGCCGCGCAGGCGCTGCGCCGCCGCCTCGCCGAGATGCGACGTGGCGTCGCCGATGTCGGACCGTTGCTGCGGTTCCGGTCCTCCGCCGTGCGGGGCCGCTCGCGGCGGTCGCTGGTCCTCGCGCTCGCCTTCCTGCTGGCCTTCACGGTCATCGCCTGCTGGTTCCCGGCCTACCTGCCCGAGGGCGACGAGCGCCGCTCCGACGTGCTCCTGCTGCTGCCCCTCGGCCTACATCGGGGTGCTCGTCATCGCGATCGATCTCCGCGGCGGCGTCCGGCGGCGGCCGCGAGCTGCTGCCCCGCGACCAGGCGGTCGCCTACCCGGTCAGCCCCACCACCGACCACCTGGGCGCGCTGCTGATGGCGCCGCTCAACATCGCCTGGATGCTCCAGTCGTGGACGCTGCTCGGCGCCAGCGCCTACGTCGTCGGGCCCCGGTGGACCCTGCCGCTGGCCCTGCTGCCGGTCTTGCTCTGGCTGTTCGCCGCCACCGCGATCGCGCAGGTCACTCGCCTGGGGCGTCGAGTGGGTGCGCCGCGGCGACGCACGGCGTGCTGACCGTGCGGCTGCTGACGGTCCTCCTCGGCCTGGTGCTGGCCGGCCTCATCGTCGACCGACCGGCTGGTCCCGCTGCTGGACCGGAGCCCGACGCTGACGATCACGCTCGGCCTGCTCTACGGAGCCGACGGCGCAGCTGCTGCCCTGGCTGTGGGTGGTCCTGGAGATCGCCCTGGTGGCCGTGGTGGCGGTGGTCGCCGGTGCCGTCGTCGCCGCCGCGGTGGTACGCCGACCCGGCGCGCGACGAGCTGCGGGAGGAGACCTCCTCGCGGCCCCCGCGCGCCAACCCCGCCTCCGACCTGGTGGCCCTGGTGCGCACCGACCGGGCCGCCGTCTGGCGCTCGGTGCCGCTGCGCCGCGGGCTCGCCGTGCTGGCGCTGCTGCCCGGGCTGGTGGCGCTGGCGGGCGGGCTGGACTGGATGATGCTGAGCATCCTGCCGGGGCTGGTCGCCTCGGGCGGGGCGCTGCTCTTCGGGGTCAACTCCTGGTGCCTCGACGGCCGCGGTGCGCTGTGGCGCGACAGTCTCCCGGTCGGGCCGCGGCTCGCGTTCACCTCCCGGGCGATCGTGCTGACCGAGGTGCTGCTCGTCGACCACCACGCTGACCCTGGTGATGGGCGCGGTGCGGGCCGGCGAGCCCTCGGCGTCGCGGGTCGTCGCGGTGGTGACCTGCGCGGTGGTCGTCACCGTGCAGGTGGTGGCCACCTCGCTGCGGTGGTCGGTGCGCTCGCCGTTCGCGGTCGACCTGCGCAGCGCCCGGGCCACGCCCGCGCCGCCGGTGGTGATGGTGGGCTACTCGGCCCGGCTGGCGCTCTCCACGACCCTGACCGGCATGTTCTTCGGGGCCATGACCTTCGCCCCTGGCAGTGGTCGGTGCTGGCGGCGCGTGCCGTTCCTGCTGTTCTCGGCCGCCAAGCTGGTCTCCACCGCCGGCGCCTGGGCGAGGCCCGAGATCCGCTCCCGGGTCGTCGCCGTCGTCTCCACCTGACTCGGTCGCCCGCCGACCGGCGCCCGCTGACGCGGGCGCCGGTCACGGCGTCGGGGCCGCGCACTCCATCATCGGGCCGACGACCTCCTGGCTGGCCTTGTCCTGCTCGCCGCTGAACATCAGCGTGAACATCGAGCGCAGCTTCTCCTCGGTCAGCACGCCGTCGAGGCACTTGCGGGTCTTCTCGTCGAGCTGCTGGCCCGACGCCATCGCCTGCGACATCAGCTCGGGCACGTCGGCGCAGTCGAACAGGACGCCCGTGGCCGCCTCGGCGTCCCCGGTCTCCATGGCCACGTCGGCCATCGGCTCCGCCTTCAGGTCCTCGGTCAGGAACCCGTACTCCTGGAGCTGCTCGACGCCGATCTCGTCGACGAACCCCTCGCCGATGCAGTCGGCCTCGCCGCGCTTCATCGTGAAGACGTCGGTGGCGGCGCCGTCCTGCCCCTCCATGATCGAGGCGGAGATCGCCTTCGCGGCCTGCTCGTCGTCCCCCGACCCGCCGCAGGCGGACAGGGTGAGGGCGAGGCCGGCGACGGCGGTGGCGGCGAGAGTCCTGACGCATGCCCGCGAGCCTAGGTCATCCGCGTGAACCCTCTAGGGTCGACCGCATGGACTTCAGCCCTTCGCCCCGGGCCGCCGACCTCGCCGCGCGCGTCCGGACCTTCGTCGACGAGGAGGTCGAGCCGGTCGAGGCCGACCACCAGCGGGAGATCACCCGGCTGCGGGAGTCGGGCGGTGACCCGTGGACGCCGCTGCCGGTCGTGGACGAGCTGAGGGCGAAGGCCCGGTCCCGAGGACTGTGGAACCTCTTCCTGCCAGCCGGGCACGAGGACGACTACGCGCGGCGCTACGGCACCGACGGCGGCGCCGGGCTGACCAACCTCGACTACGCTCCCGTCGCCGAGCAGACCGGACGCTCCGTTCCTCGCCCCGTTGGTGCTCAACTGCAACGCGCCCGACACCGGCAACATGGAGGTGCTGCTGAAGTACGGCACCGAGGAGCAGAAGCGGCAGTGGCTCGAGCCGCTGCTCGACGGCCGGATCCGCTCGGCGTTCCGCATGACCGAGCCCGACGTGGCCTCCTCCGACGCCACCAACATGGAGGCCACCGCGGTCGCTCGACGGCGACGAGGTCGTCGTCAACGGGCGCAAGTGGTGGTCCACCGGCGCCGGCAACCCGGACTGCAAGATGCTCGTGTTCATGGGGCTCACCGACCCCGACGCCGACCGGCACTCGAGGCACACGATGGTGCTCGTGCCCCGCGAGACCCCCGGGGTCACCGTCGAGTCCGGAAGCTCACCGCGATGGCGATGTACGACGAGCCGCTCGGGCACGCCGAGCTCGCCTTCGACCGACGTCCGGGTGCCCGCGTCGAACATCCTGCTCGGACCGGGGCGCGCCTTCGAGATCGCGCAGGGCCGGCTCGGGCCCGGCCGCGTGCACCACTGCATGCGTCTGGTCGGGCTGGCCGAGAAGGCCCTCGAGCTGGCCTGCCGGCGGGCCACCTCGCGGGTCGCGTTCGGCCGCCCGCTGGCCAGGCTCGGCGGCAACGCCGAGCGGATCGCCGACGCCCGGATCGCCATCGACCAGGCCCGGCTGCTGGTGCTGCACGCGGCCTGGAAGCTCGACACCGACGGGCCCGCGCGGCGCGCTTGCCGAGGTCAGCCAGATCAAGGTCGCCGTGCCGCTGATGGCCCAGCAGGTCGTCGACATGGCGATGCAGCTGCACGGGGCGGGCGGCATGTCCGACGACTTCCCGCTCGCGGCGGCGTGGACCGCCGCCCGGTCCCTGCGGCTGGCCGACGGTCCCGACGAGGTGCACCGCGGCGTGATCGCCAGGCTCGAGCTGAAGAAGTACGAGTGACCGGCGCCGCAGCGGGGGACGCGTCCCGACGCGTGCTCGTCACCGGGGCCGGCTCGGGACTCGGGGCCGCGCTCACCGCCGCCTTCCGGGCCCGCGGCGACCGGGTGCTGGCCACGGACCTCCCCGACGCCGTGCCGGTCGCCGACGAGCCCCGGCTCGCCCTCGACGTGCGCTCAGACGACGACTGGGCTGCCGCGCGCGAGTGGGTCGCGGAGCACTGGGGCGGTCTCGACGTGCTGGTCAACAACGCCGGCATCGCCGGCGGCGGCCGGGTCGACGTCTGCACGCTCGACGAGTGGCGGACGCTGACCGAGGTGAACCTCCTCGGCGTGGTCCGCGGCACGCGGTTCTTCGCCCCCGTGCTCAAGGCGCAGGGGTCCGGCCGCGTCGTCAACGTCGCCTCGCTCGCCGGGCTGGTGCACCCGCCGGGGATGGGCGCCTACAACGCGGTGAAGGCGGCGGTGGTGGCGTTCTCGGAGACGCTGTCGCACGAGCTGGCGCCCTACGGCGTCGGCTGCACGGTCGTGTGCCCGTCGTACTTCCGGACCAACCTGATGCGCTCGCTGTCCGGGGCCGACGCCGACGTCGCGGCCAAGGTGGGCGCGATGGTGGCGCAGTCCCCGCTGACCGCCGATGAGATCGCGGCGGCGGTGCTGGCCGGCATCGACGACGGGGTGGAGCTGGTCGTCCCGGACGAGCCGGCCCGGGCGGCGTACCACCTCAAGCGGAGCGACCCGGCCGCCTACGCCGCGGAGATGCGCCGCACCGCCACCCGCCTGAAGGAGAGGAGCGACCCGTGAGCGAGCTCAACCCCGCCGGCGAGGTGCGCACCGAGGACGCGTTCGACGTGGAGGCCGTGGCCGCCTGGCTGCGCGCCCACGCCGACGACCCGACCGGGCTCGACACGACTCCGGAGGTGCGGCAGTTCCCGGGTGGCGCGTCCAACCTGACCTTCCAGCTCACCTACCCCGGCCGCGAGCTGATCCTGCGCCGGCCACCGGCGGGCACCAAGCCACGGGGCGCGCACGACATGGGCCGCGAGTTCACCGTGCAGTCGCGGCTCGCGCCCGTGTTCGCGCTACGTGCCGGCGATGGTGGCGTTCTGCGACGACCCCTCCGTGATCGGCTCGGACTTCTACGTCATGGAGAAGCTGGCCGGCCCGATCCTGCGCTCCGAGCTGCCCGCCGGTATGACGCTGTCGGAGGACCAGGCCCGCACCCTGTGCGGCCGGTTCCTCGACGTGCTCGTCGAGCTGCACGCCGTGGACCCGGAACGGGCTGGGCTCTCCGACCTCGGCAAGGGCGCCGGCTACGTCGCCCGGCAGGTCGGCGGCTGGTCCGACCGGTACCGCAGGGCCCGCACCGACGACGTCGGCGACCTCGAGCCCGTGATGGGCTGGCTCGACGAGCACCGGCCCGACGACGTCGCGACCTGCGTGATCCACAACGACTTCCGGCTCGACAACGTGGTCCTCGACGAGCGCGACCCGCTGCGGGTCCGGGGCGTCCTCGACTGGGAGATGGCCACGCTCGGCGACCCGCTGATGGACCTCGGCGGTGCGCTGGCCTACTGGGTCCAGGCCGACGACGAGCCCGGCTTCCGGCAGCTCCGGCGGCAGCCGTCCGACCTGCCCGGCATGCTCACCCGCGCCGAGATGGTGCGCGAGTACGCCGCCCGCAGCGGCCGGCAGGTCGGCCCCGAGCAGTGGCTCTTCTACGAGGTGTTCGGGCTGTTCCGGCTCGCCGTCATCGCGCAGCAGATCTACTACCGGTTCCACCACGGGCAGACCACCAACCCGGCCTACGGGGAGTTCCTGCCGATGGTGCGGCTCCTCGACGAGCGCTGCTCCCGCCTCGTGGCGGAGGCGCCGTGAGCGTGCTGCTGCTGGTCCGGCACGGCCAGGCGTCCTGGGGGGCGGACGACTACGACCGGCTCTCGCCGCTCGGTGAGGAGCAGGCTGCGGTGCTCGGCCGCGCCCTCGGCGCCCGCGGCGTACGGCCGGAGGTGTGCCTGCACGGGCGGATGACCCGGCAGCGGGAGACCGCGCGGCTGCTCGGTGAGGCGGCCGGGTGGTCGCCCTGGCGGGAGGACGACGCGTGGGACGAGATGAACCACGAGGAGGTGCTGCAGCGGCAGCCGCACACCTTCGCCGGGGACACCCCGACCCGCGCCGAGTTCCAGGCCTGGTTCGAGGCCGCCACCGACCGGTGGACCGCCGGGACCTACGACGACGAGTACACCGAGTCCTTCACGGCCTTCGGGGAACGGGTGCTGGGCGCGCTGGACGACCTGGCCGGCCGCCTCGAGGGCGGCGGCACCGCCGTGGTCGTCACCTCCGGGGGCCCGATCGCGCGGGTCGTGGCCGAGCTGCTCGGCGGCGGTGCCGACCTGCACCGGCGGCTCGCCCCGGTGGTCGTGAACGCCTCGGTGACCAAGGTCGTCGTCGGCCGGCGCGGCACCACCCTGGTCTCCTTCAACGACCACGGCCACCTCGAGCACCCGGCGCGCGAGCTCACCACCTACAGGTAGGACCCCATGACGAAGACGATCCTGATCACCGGCGCCAGCTCGGGGCTCGGCGCGGAGATGGCGCGCCAGTTCGCCGCCCTCGGTCACGACCTCGCCCTGTGCGCCCGCCGCGCCGAGCGGCTCGAGGCGCTGCGGGAGGAGATCACGGCGGCACACCCCGGCGCACGGGTCGCCGTGCGACCCCTCGACGTCAACGACCACGAGGCGGTGTTCGAGGCGTTCCGGGACTTCCGCGCCGACCTCGGGCACCTCGACCGGGTGGTGGTCAACGCCGGCCTCGGGAAGGGCGCGCCGCTGGGCACCGGCCGGTTCGACGCCAACCGGGACACCGCGACGACCAACTTCGTCGGCGCGCTGGCCCAGACCGAGGCGGCCCTGGAGGTCTTCCGGGAGCAGGGCGCCGGGCACCTGGTGATGATCTCGTCGGTGTCCGCGGCCCGCGGGATGCCCGGGGCCGTCACGACGTACGCCGCGACCAAGGCGGGAGTCGCGCACCTGGCCGAGGGCGTCCGCGCCGAGCTGCACGGCACCCCGGTCAAGGTGTCGGTCGTCTACCCCGGCTACATCCGCTCGGAGATGAACGAGTCGGCCCGGCGGGTGCCGTTCATCGTCTCGACCGAGCGGGGCGTGGCCGCGATCGTGGCCGCGGTGGAGAAGGAGAAGCCCCGCGCCTACGTGCCGTCGTGGCCGTGGGTGCCGGTGGCGTTCGCGCTGCGGCACCTTCCGCTACCGCTGGCCCGGCGGCTGATGGGATAGTCAGGCATGACCGGACGCGTGGTGCACTTCGAGATCCCCTTCGACGACGGCGTCAGGGCCCGGGCCTTCTACGCCGAGGCCTTCGGCTGGGACATGTCCGAGGTACCCGGCATGGACTACACGATGATCTCGTCGGGCCCGACGACGGACGGCGGGCCCTCCGAGGCGGGCTTCATCAACGGCGGCATGGTCCAGCGCGGCGAGTCGTTCGGGCACCCGACCGTGGTCGTCGACGTCGACGACATCGACGAGGCGCTGGCGAAGATCGAGGAGCTCGGCGGCGCCACCCTGCTCGGCCGCACCCCCGTCGGCGACATGGGCTTCTCGGCGTACTTCCGCGACCCGGAGGGGAACACGATCGGGCTGTGGCAGAACGCCCGCCCGGGCTCCATGTAGAGCGGAGTCATGGGCGCTCCGCGCCCTGCCGGCTCTCGGTGAGGCAGCGACAGCTCCGCTTCACATGCGGGGTCAGTCGCGCGAGCGCCAGTTGGCGGCGCCGACCACGACCATCCGCAGCTGCTGCTCCGCGGTCCGGACGAGCTCACGCTCCACCTCCGGCCGGTCCGGCGGCGCCTCCAGCACCGACTCGGCGGTCGAGACCATCACGGTCACGATCAGGCCGGCCATCACCCGCAGGTCCTCCGAGGACCATGCCTCCGAGCGCGGCAGCCGGGCGAGGTCGGTGGCGAGCTCGCGCTCGAAGAGCTCGAGGCCGTGGCGGATGGCCAGCCGCACCTCGCGCGGCCCGCTGACCCGCTCGCGGGCGATGAACCGGAAGTGCGCCTCCTGCCGGCGCGCGTGCTCGAGGAGGATCGCCACGGAGCTGCGGATCACGCCGGAGAGCTCCGGGCTGCCGCGGCGCACGTCGCGCAGCATCCCGCGCAGCGACGCGAACGACTCGTCGACCAGCGCCAGCCCCACCTCCTCCAGGGAGGCGAAGTGCCGGTAGAAGCCCGTGGGCACGATGCCGGCCTCGCGGGCCACCCGGCGCAGCGACACCGTCGCCAGCGACCCCTCGCCGGCCGCCGCCAGGGTGGCGTCGAGGATCGCCCGCCGGGTCCGCTCCTTGCGCGCGCTGCGTGACCCAGGTCCCGCGTCCCGTTCCGGCTCGACCACGCCCCGCACTCTAGTCCCGGTGCACGCGCGTACGCCGAACCGGCGGCGCTGCGGGCGCTCCGACGGCCGGCGTCGTCGAGTGGCACGGGACACGTTGACATACCCAGGGTATGCCTGCGAGGGTTTTGAGTGCACGGTTGTTCACTGAAAGGAATGACCACATGAGCATCACCCAGACCCTCCTCCGGTCCCCGGTGCTGGCGGCACTCACCTCGCCGCACGGGGTCGACCGCTACCTCGAGCAGGTGAACCCGATGTGGGCGGCCCACGACGTGCGCGCCCGGATCGTCGGCGCGCACCGCGAGGTCGACGTCTCCGGCCACCCGCCGGTGGTCACGCTCACCCTGCAGCCGACCCGCACCTGGCGCGGGCACACCGCCGGCCAGCACGTGCAGCTCGGCGTCGACGTCCCCGGCGGGCGCCGGACGACGCGCGTGTTCAGCATCTCCAGCCCGGACTCCGGCCCCGGCGACCGGTTCACGATCACCGTCCGCGCCAACCCCGACGGCGTCGTCTCCCGCCACCTGGCGACCGCGCCCGTCGGGGAGGTCGTGCACCTGTCGCAGGCCCAGGGCGAGTTCGTGCTGCCGCAGCGGGTGCCCGAGCACCTGCTGATGATCTCCGGCGGCTCGGGCATCACCCCGGTGATGGCGATGCTGCGCAGCCTGCAGCGCCGCACGCACCGCGGCCGGGTCACGTTCCTGCACTACGCACGCGGACCCGAGCACACGATCTTCGCCGAGGAGCTCGACGTCGTCCGGCGCTCCGGGTACGGCGTGGACGTGCACCTGCTGCACCCCGGCGCGGGCGACCCGTACCTCAGCCCGGCCTACCTGGAGCGGCTGGTGCCCGGCTACCGCGACCTGCCCACCTACGCCTGCGGCCCGGCCCCGCTGATGGAGGCGGTGCGGGCGGCGTACGACGGCTCCGACCGGCTCCGCCTGGAGTGGTTCCGGCCCCCGTCCCCGGCCGCCACTGGGGACGCCGAGGGCGACGTGTCGTTCACGCGCGCCGGCACCGCCGCCGCCAACACCGGCGCCACGCTGCTCGAGCAGGCCGAGGCCGCGGGGCTGCGGCCGGAGTTCGGCTGCCGGATGGGCATCTGCCACTCCTGCACGGCCCGCAAGACCGAGGGCACGGTGCGCAACGTCGTCACCGGAGCCGAGTCCTCGATGCCCGACGAGGACATCCAGATCTGCGTCAACCGGCCCGTCGGCTCCTGCGCCGTCGAGCTCTGACCCCACCGACACCCTCTTCCTGAGGAGGACCCATGACCACCACCCACGTGAACCTCACCCCCGAGCAGGTCGAGGCGTTCGGCGCCGAGCTCGACGCGCTGCGCACCCGCTTGCTCGACAGCCTCGGCGAGGAGGACGCCGCCTACATCCGCAAGGTCGTCAAGACCCAGCGCGGCTTCGAGGTCGCCGGCCGCGCCCTGTTCTACCTCCCGCCCGCCTGGCCGCTTGCCGTGGCGGCCCTGAGCATCAGCAAGATCCTCGACAACATGGAGATCGGCCACAACGTCATGCACGGCCAGTACGACTGGATGGGCGACCCGGCGCTGAACTCCCGGATGTACGAGTGGGACACCATGTGCCCCAGCGAGCAGTGGAAGTACTCGCACAACTACATCCACCACACCTACACCAACATCCTCGGCAAGGACCGCGACATCGGCTACGGCATCCTGCGGATGGACGAGGACCAGCAGTGGCGGCCCTACTACCTCGGCAACCCGGTGTACGCCACCTTGCTGATGCTGTTCTTCGAGTGGGGCGTGCTGCTGCACGACCTCGAGGTGGAGGAGATCCTCGCAGGCCGGCGCACCTGGGCCGACACCAAGCACCTGCATCGCGGCATGATCCGCAAGGTGCGCAACCAGGTGCTCAAGGACTACCTGCTGTTCCCGGCCCTGACCGGCCCGCTCTTCGTACCCACCCTGGTCGGGAACGCGACCGCCAACCTCGTGCGCAACGTGTGGTCGTTCGGGATCATCTTCTGCGGCCACTTCCCGGCCGGCGTGGCCACCTTCAGCGAGGAGGAGACCGAGGACGAGACCCGCGGCCGCTGGTACTGTCCGCCAGCTGCTCGGCTCGGCCAACATCACCGGCGGCAAGGTGTTCCACGTGCTCACCGGCAACCTCTCCCACCAGATCGAGCACCACCTGTTCCCCGACCTCCCGGCCCGCCGCTACCCGATGATCGCGCCGGAGGTGCGGGAGCTGTGCGAGCGCTACGGCCTGGCCTACAACACCGGGTCGCTCTCCCAACAGCTCGGCAGCGTGGCGCGCAAGATCTGCCGCCTGGCGCTGCCCGGCCGCCGTACGCCGGAGCCGGTCCCGGACACCGTGGACGCCGTCCGGCCGGCTGCGTGACACTTGTCCCTGGTCGAACCGGTCGAGCCGGGACCACCGGGACGAGGGCGGAGGACGGATGAGGGACCGCATCAGCAAGGGCGAGATCCGCAAGGACGCGCTGCAGGGCACCGTCGAGGCGACGGCGAGCGCCGTCGGCACGGTTGCCGGGATCATCAGCACCGCGGTCCGCGACGTCGCCCGCACGGTCGGGGACCTGGCCACCGAGGTCTTCGAGATCCGTGAAGCGTCCCGCCGCGCGGAGGCGGATCGCCCGGCCGAGGACGACCCGGGGGGCGTCAGCCGAACGTGAGCCGCACGTCGGACAGCCGGAACGAGACCACCGGCCGCCGCCCGTGCAGGAAGCCGAGCGGCCCGTCGGGCGCGAAGTCCCAGGAGCCCAGCGCAGGGAGGGATCTCGCGGTGCCGCGAATCGCCGCGGACACCTCGGTGCCGTCCGGGCGCAGCTGCGCGGTGGAGCCGGCGAACGGCGCCCGCACCAGCGCGGCGCCGGGCGCACCGGCGAACTGCCCGGCGGCCACCTCGCGTCCGTCGACCCGGGCGGCGAACGCCGTGTGCGCGGTCGGACCCACCCGGGTCTCCTCCAGGTCGAGCTCGGCCAGCTCCTTCGGCACCGCCCACAGCGCCCTCCCGCCGTCGCGGGACGCCGCGGAGTCGACCCAGATGTCGGTGACCCGGAGCCGTCGGTGCCGGACGTCGAGCAGCCGCGCCACCACCAGCTCACGGTAGGTGAGCACGCCGGGCTCCTCGTAGGCCGCGAACGCGGCGCCGTACACGCCAGGCTCCCGGTCGGGACGACCGGTGTCGCCGATGCGGAACACCGAGAGCCACACCTGCGCCGACAGACGCCACGGCGGGGAGGGGAAGGGCACGACCGCAGGATACGGCCGGGCCTGTCCTCCGACGAGTGGTTCTGACACCCTGGGTCCCCGTCCGTCCACGCACCGACCCCGGGGGAGCGCATGTCACAGCCGGTCTGCATCATCGGCGCCGGTTCCTCGGGCATCACCGCCGCGCAGGTCCTCACCGCACGCGGGCTGGACGTCGACGTGTTCGAGATCGGCAGCCAGGTCGGCGGCAACTGGCGCTACGGCAACGACAACGGCCTGTCCTCGGCGTACCGCTCGCTGCACATCAACACCTCGCGGCAGCTCATGGAGTACGCCGCCTACCCGATGCCCGAGGACCTGCCGGACTACCCGAGCCACTGGCAGGTCGCGCAGTACTTCGACGACTTCGTTGACCACTTCGGGCTGCGCGAGCGGATCCGGTTCCGCACCGAGGTCGTGAAGGTCGAGCCGGTCCCGACGGGCGGGTACGACGTGACGGTGCGCTCACGCAACGTGAACGGCGAGCCGTCCGAGCCCGAGACGCTCCGCTACACCGAGGTCGTCGTGGCCAACGGCCACCACTGGGACCCGCGCTGGCCGGAGCCCTCGTTCCCGGGCGCGGAGAACTTCCCGGGGACCCAGATCCACGCGCACTACTACCGCACCCCCGACCTGCTCGAGGGCAAGCGCGTGCTGGTGCTGGGCATCGGCAACTCCGCCACCGACATCGCCGTGGAGTCCTCGCGGGTGGCCGAGCGCACCTACCTCGCGATGCGGCGCGGGGCGCACATCGTGCCGAAGTACGTGTTCGGGATGCCCACCGACCACCTCACCGACGGCCCCGTGGCGCGGATGCCGCTCCCGGTGCAGCAGGCCGCCCTGGCCACGCTGCTCCGGGTGACGCAGGGCCGGCTGACCGACTACGGCCTGCCGCGCCCCGACCACCGGGTCCTGCACGCGCACCCGACCGTCAGCGACGACCTGCTCACCCGGCTCGGTCACGGCGACCTCACGGTGCTGCCGCACGGTCGACCGGTTCGAGGGCTCCAAGGTGTTCTTCGTCGACGGCTCGGCCCACGAGGTGGACGTCGTCGTCTACTGCACCGGCTACAAGGTGAGCTTCCCGTTCCTCGACCAGCGGGTGGTGCGCACCGAGGACAACCACGTGGACCTGTTCCGGCGGGTGGTCCACCCCGACCACCCCGGGCTCTACTTCGTCGGCCTGATCCAGCCGATCGGTGCGATCATGCCGCTGGCGGAGGCGCAGTCGCACTGGGTGGCCGACCTGGTCACGGGCGCCGCCTCGCTGCCGTCGTACGACGAGATGTGGCGTCAGATCCGCAGGTACGACGAGGCGCTCGGCGCCAGGTTCGTCTCCTCCAGGCGGCACACCCTGGAGGTCGACTTCCACAAGTACCGCGCGGAGATCGCCCGGGAGCGCCGGGCCGGACGGGCCCGCGTCACGGGACGGCCGGCGACGGCTGCCGGGCGGCTCCGGTCGTTCGTCCGAGACCGAGGAAGGTGATCACCCCTCCGGCGAGGAGCAGGCCCGCGGACACGAGCATCGCGTCGCGGTAGCCGGCGGTGAACACCTCCGGTCGCGCGTAGTCGGTGCCGGCCAGGCCCACCAGCGGCGGCAGGGCCGCCACCGCGAGCAGCGAGCCGGTGCGGGCCACCGCGTTGTTGATCCCGCTCGCCACCCCCGCGAAGCGGTCCGGCGCGGCCGCCAGGACGCTCGTGGTCAGCGGTGCGACCAGGGCGACCAGCCCGAGGGAGAACACCGACATCCCCGGCAGCACGTCGAGCCAGTAGCTCGCGCCGGCGCCGACCGGCACCAGCATCAGCGCGCCCGCACCGCACAGCAGCGGGCCCAGCGACATCTGCAGCCGGGGACCGATCCGCGCGGCCAGCGCACCGGACCGGGACGACAGCGCCAGCATGAACAGGGTGATCGGCACGGTCGCGAAGCCGGCCTGCCAGGGGGTGTAGCCGGCGACCACCTGCAGCTGCAGCACCAGGAAGAACGTCATCGCGCCCAGGGCGCCGTAGACCAGCAGCGTCATCGCGTTGGCCACGGTGAACAGCCGGGAGCCGAACAGGTGCAGCGGCATCAGCGGGTGCGGGCTGCGCGACTCCACCAGCAGGAACGCCGCCAGGGCGAGCGCCCCCGCGGCGCCGAAGGGCAGCGCGTAGGGCGAGCTGATCTCGATCAGGGCGAAGGTGAGGCCGCCGAGGCCGACCACCCCGAGGGCCGACCCGGTGAAGTCGTAGCCGGGCGGCGCGTCGGGATCGAGGCTCTCCGGCACGTGCCGCAGCCCGACGTAGACGATCAACGCCGCGATGGGGACGTTGACGAGGAAGATCCAGCGCCACGTCGAGACCTCGATCACCCAGCCGCCGAGCACCGGTCCGATCGCGGCCGCGACGCCGCCGAGCCCCGCCCACTGTCCGATCACCTTGCCTCGGTCCTGCGGCGCGAACGACGCCTGGATGATGGCGAGGCTGCCGGGAGTGAGCAGCGCCCCGCCGACGCCCTGGGCGAGCCGGGCCAGCACCAGCTGGTCGGCGGTCTGCGCGACCGCGCACAGCAGCGAGGCGAGGCCGAACCCGACGGTGCCGATCAGGAAGACCCGGCGCCGACCCCAGCGGTCGCCGAGCCCGCCGCCGACGAGGATGAGGGACGCGAGCGTCAGCAGGTAGGCGTTGACGACCCACTGCAGCTGGGCCACCTCCGCGTCGAGCTCGCGGCCGATGGTGGGCAGGGCCACGTTGACCACCGAGCCGTCGAGGATGGCCACGCCGGACCCGAGGATCGCGGCCGTCAGCACCCACCGGCCGGCGGGCGTGCCCGCGTGGACGAACGGCTCGCCGGTGCCCTGGCACCCGCGCACGGCCGGTCCGGGCGTCCCCACCTCAGTGCTCCGACTGCGGGATCGGTCGCGAGTAGCGCATCTCGGTGGGGTGCGGCGGCCACGGCGCCTCCTGGCGGTCGGCCTCGGGCCGCCAGCCGAGGTGCTCGTAGAGCCGTCGGGCCCGGTGGTTGTCCTCCAGGCACCACAGCGAGGCGACGGTGCAGCCGCGTCTGTCCATCGCGTGCAGGGCCACCTCGATGGCCGCGGAGGCGAGTCCCCGGCCCCAGTGGTCGGGCCGGACCGCGAGGTGGCGCAGGGTCGTGTCGTCGTACGCCGCCAGCGCCACCAGCGTGTCGTCGTCGGACGCGGACGCCACCAGCACCGACGCCGACGGGTCGTCGAGCACGAGCTGCCACCGCGCGAGCACCGCGTCGTCGGGGAAGGGGAACCGGTCGGGCGGGAACACGTGGCCGAGCGCGGCCAGGCTGGCCTCGCGCTCGAGGTCGCGGAGAGCGGGCAGGTCCTCCGCCGTCGCGGTCCGGAAGGCCGTCGGCACCTCGTCATCGTGTCACCCGGGCCGGGCCGGGTCGAGACGGTGTGCCCGCGGACGCGCGCCCGGGCCATAAACAGTCAGGCTTGACTGTTTGTTTGCGGGGCCGGAGGATGGCCCGGTGACGACCACGGTGGGCACGACCGGGGCTGCGGGCCGCGTGCCCCAGGGCGAGCGCACCCGCGCGATGCGGCAGCGGCTCCTCGACGCCACCGTCGAGTGCCTGGTCGAGCGCGGCTGGAGCGCCACGTCGACCACCCTGGTCTCGCAGCGCGCCGGCGTGAGCCGCGGCGCCCAGCTGCACCACTTCCCCAGCAAGAGCGCCCTGGTGCTCGCGGCGGTCGAGCACCTGGCGGACGTGCGGGTCGGCGAGCTGCGCGCGGCCGCCGCCGCCCTGCCGGCGGGGCGGCGGCGCACCCGCGCCGTCCTCGGCATGCTCGCGGACCACTTCACCAGCCCCGCCTTCACCGCCGCCCTCGAGCTGTGGGTCGCGGCCCGCACCGACCCCGAGCTGCGCGCGGCGGTCGGCCCGCTCGAGCAGCGCCTCGGCCGCGAGACCCACCGCTACACCGTGGAGCTGCTCGGCGTCGACGAGTCGCAGCCGGGCATGCGCGAGCTCGTGCAGGCCACCTTGGACCTGGTCCGCGGGCTCGGCCTGGCGACCACGATCTCCGACGACACCGCGCGCCGCGACCGGATCCTCGGCGAGTGGGCCCGGGTGCTCGCGGACCGGATCCAGGACGACTCGTCTGCGTCCGCCCCGCGTGAGTCCCCCCGTCATCCGCAGCCGAGTCGTGTGCCGGGGGACGGATGAACAGGCTGGAGGAGGTCCTCGCCGACCTGAGGGCGGAGGGCGAGCAGCTCGACGGCCTGGTGGCCGGCCTGGACGACGGACCCGCCGGAGGCTGGCGCACGCCGACCCCGGCGGCCGGCTGGGACGTCGCCCACCAGATCGCGCACCTCGCGTGGACCGACGAGACCGCGGTCGCGGCGGCGACCGACCGGGAGGCCTGGGACGCGTCCGTCCTCGAGGCGGCCGCGGACCCCGGCGGCTTCGTGGACGCGCAGGCCGCCCGGGGGGCCGCAGTCCCGGCCGGTGAACTGCTGAAGCGGTGGCGAACCGCCCGCGCGGCGCTCGACCGCGCCCTGCGCGACCACCCCGCGGGGGAGCGGATCCCGTGGTACGGGCCCCCGATGAGCCCGGCCTCGATGGCGACCGCGCGGCTGATGGAGACCTGGGCGCACGCCCGCGACGTGGCCGCCGCGCTCGGGGTGCAGCTGCCGGCCGACGACCGGGTCAGGCACGTGGCGCACCTCGGCGTCCGCACCCGCGGCTTCGCGTTCGCCGGCCGTGGCCTCGACGTGCCGGCCGAGCCGATCCACGTGGCCCTCGTGCTGCCCGGGGGCGGGCTGTTCGAGGACGGTTCCGCCGACGCGGCGCAGCGGGTGCGGGGTTCGGCGTACGACTTCGCGCTGCTGGTCACCCAGCGGGTGCACCGCAGCGACACCGACCTGGAGGCCCAGGGACCGGACGCCGACCGGTGGCTCGACATCGCCCAGGCCTTCGCGGGACCGAGCGGCCCCGGCCGGCCGCCCGTCGACGCCGGGCAGGGGGACCGATGACGCTCCGGGTCGGCAACTGCAGCGGGTTCTACGGCGACCGGCTCTCCGCGATGCGGGAGATGCTCGAGGCGACCGACCCGGGGATCGACTACCTGACCGGCGACTACCTCGCCGAGCTGACCATGCTGATCCTCGGCCGCGACCAGCTCCGCGACGCCTCGCTCGGCTACGCGCGCACGTTCGTGCGGCAGGCGGAGGACTGTCTCGGCCTCGCCGTCGAGCGAGGGGTGCGGATCGTCTCCAACGCCGGCGGGCTGAACCCGCGCGGGCTGGCCGAGCGGCTCGCCGAGGTCGCGGCCGGCCTCGGCCTCGCCCCCGCGATCGCCTTCGTGCACGGCGACGACCTGCGTCCGCGGATCGACGCCCTCGGGCTCGTCGACGAGCGGTTCGGCCGGCCGCTCACGGCCAACGCCTACCTGGGTGCCGGGGCGATCGTGGAGGCGCTGACCGGCGGCGCCGACGTGGTGGTGACCGGCCGGGTCACCGACGCCTCCCTCGTGGTCGGGCCGGCATGGGCGCACTTCGGCTGGTGCCCCGACGACCACGACGCGCTGGCCGGCGCGAGCGTCGCCGGGCACGTCGTCGAGTGCGGGACCCAGGCGACCGGCGGCAACTTCTCCGGCTTCCTCGACCTGGTCCCCGCCGGGGCGCCGGCCGCCGACCGGGCGCGGCCGCTGGGTTTCCCCCTCGTCGAGCTCGAGGCCGACGGGTCGTTCGTCGTCACCAAGCCCGCCGGCACGGGCGGTGCGGTGACGGTGGACACGGTGACCGCGCAGCTGATGTACGAGGTGCAGGGCCCGGCGTACCTCGGTCCCGACGTCACCACCCACCTCGACAGCGTCCGGCTCGCCGACGACGGGCCCGACCGGGTCCTCGTCAGCGGGGTGCGCGGCTCGGCGCCGCCCGACACCTTGAAGGTGTGCCTGAACTTCCTCGGCGGCTACCGCAACGGCGCGGAGCTCGTGCTCACCGGGCTCGACATCGACGCCAAGGCCGCCTGGGCCCGGGACCAGGTCGAGGCGGCGCTGGCGGACCGCCGGCCGAGGGACGTGGAGTGGGCGCTGGCCCGGACCGACCACGCCGACGCCGACACCGAGGAGGCGGCGTCCTGCCGGCTGCGGGTGACGGTCCGGGACGCCGAGGAGGCCGTGGTCGGCAGAGCCTTCACGGCCCCGCTGGTCGAGCTCGCGCTCGCCTCCTACCCCGGCTTCACGCTGACCGCGCCGCCGGCCCCGGCCACCCCCTACGGGGTGTACCGCGCAGCCCATGTGTCCCGGGACGACGTCACGCCGCAGGCCACCTTCACCACCGGCGAGGGGTCAGAAGCTCAGGCCCCTCACCGGCGTGTCGCCGCACAGGTGACCCCTCGCCCCGACGCCGCCCCCCTCGAGACGCCCCCCGTCCCGGCCGGACCGACCCGTCGGGTCCCGCTCGGGCTGGTCGCGCACGCCCGCTCCGGGGACAAGGGTGGCGACGCGAACCTCGGGCTGTGGGCCCGCGACGCGACCGGCCGGCCGGACCGGGTCGCCTGGCTGCTGGCGACGGTCACCCCCGACGTCGTACGGCGGCTGGTGCCCGAGGCCGCCCGGCTCGACGTGGAGGTGCACCCGCTGCCCAACCTCGGCGGGGTCAACGTCGTGCTGCCCGGGCTGCTCGGCGACGGGGTCGCGGCGTCGAGCCGGTTCGACCCGCAGGCGAAGGCGCTCGGCGAGTGGGTGCGGGCGCGGTACGTCGACGTTCCGGAGGTGCTGCTGTGAGCGAGGGCGTGGTCTCGACAGGCTCGACCACCCGAGGCGGCTCGACCACCCGGGGCGGCTCGACCACCCGGGGAGGGTTCTGGTCCCTGGAGCAGGAGGCGCTGCGCGAGACTGCGCGCGCGTTCGTGCACGCGGAGGTGGTGCCGCACCTGCAGGACTGGGAGGACGCCGGCGAGGTGCCCCGGGACCTGCACGCCCGGGCGGCCAAGCTCGGCCTGCTCGGACTCGGCGTACCCGAGGAGTACGGCGGCAGCGGCGGCACCTTCCTCGACGCGCTCGCGGTCTCCGAGGCGTTCACCGACGCCGGGGCGTCCAGCGGGCTGCTCGCCGCCCTGTTCACCGGCGGCATCGCGCTGCCGCACATCATCGCCTCCGGAGACCGGGACCTGATCGACCGCTACGTGCGGCCGACCCTGGCCGGCGAGACCATCGGCGCGCTGGCGATCACCGAGCCGGGCGGCGGGTCCGACGTCGCCGGGCTGCGCACGACGGCGAGGCGGGAGGGTGACACGCTCGTCGTCGACGGGGCGAAGACCTTCATCACCTCGGGCGTGCGGGCCGACTTCGTGACCACCGCCGTCCGCACGGGCGGGCCCGGGCACCGCGGCATCAGCCTGCTCGTCGTCGACAGGGGCGCGCCCGGCCTCGAGGTGCAGCGGGTGCTGACCAAGATGGGCTGGCACTGCTCCGACACGGCCGAGCTCTCGTTCACCGGCGTGCGGGTGCCGGAGGCCAACCTGGTGGGCGAGGAGGGCACCGGCTTCGTCCGGATCGCGCAGGCGTTCGTCGTCGAGCGGCTCGCCCTCGCCGCGCACGGCTACGGGATCGCCCAGCGGGCGCTCGACCTCGCGGCGGCGTACTGCCGCGACCGCGGAGACGTTCGGCCGGCCGCTGGTGGCCAACCAGGTGGTGCAGCACCGGCTCGTCGAGATGCACCGCCGGGTCGACGTCGCGCGCAGCTACACCCGCGAGACCGCCCGCCGCCACGTCGCCGGGGAGGAGCCGCTGGCCGAGGCGCTGCACGCCAAGGCCACCGCCGTCGAGTGCGCCGAGTGGGTGGTCAGCCAGGCCGTCCAGCTCTTCGGCGGCAGCGGCTACATGCACGGGACCGAGGTCGAGCGGCACTACCGCGACGCCCGGATCCTCGGAATCGGAGGAGGGGCCACCGAGGTGCTCGCCGACCTGAACGCCAAGCTGCTGGGGTTCGCACCGTGAGCGCCCCGCAGACCGTCGCGAACCCGCGGCGCCGGGCGATGCTCGACAAGATCGCCGCCCTGGACGCCGAGCACGCCAAGGCCGTCGCCGGCGGCGGTGAGCGGTACGTCGAGCGGCACCGCAGCCGCGGCCGGCTCACCGCCCGCGAGCGCATCGAGCTGCTCGTCGACGAGGGCTCCGCGTTCCTCGAGCTGTCCCCCCTCGCGGGCTGGGGGTCCGACTTCGCGGTCGGCGCCTCCGTCGTCACCGGCATCGGCGTGGTCGAGGGGGTCGAGTGCATGGTGGTCGCCAACGACCCGACCGTGCGCGGTGGCGCCAGCAACCCGTGGACGGTCAAGAAGGTGTTCCGCGCGGCCCAGATCGCTCGCGAGAACCGGCTGCCCACCGTCAACCTCGTCGAGTCCGGCGGCGCGGACCTGCCGACGCAGAAGGAGATCTTCATCCCCGGCGGTGAGCTCTTCCGGGGCCTGACCAGGGCGTCCGCGGCCAGGACCCCGACCGTCGCCCTGGTCTTCGGCAGCTCGACCGCGGGCGGGGCCTACGTCCCCGGCATGAGCGACTACGTCGTGATGGTCAAGGAGCAGGCGAAGGTGTTCCTCGGCGGGCCGCCGCTGGTGAGGATGGCGACCGGTGAGGAGTCCGACGACGAGTCGCTGGGCGGGGCGGAGATGCACGCCCGCACCTCGGGGCTGGCCGACTACCTCGCCCTCGACGAGCACGACGCGATCCGGATCGGCCGGCGCATCGTGGCCCGGCTCAACTGGCGGAAGGCGGTGGTCTCGACAGGCTCGACCACCCGGGGCTTCCGCGAGCCGGACCGGGACCCCGACGCGCTCCTGGACCTGATCCCCGAGGACCTCAAGGAGCCGTTCGACCCGCGCGAGGTGATCGCCCATCTCTGCGACGGGGCCGGTCCGGGCAACGCGCAGGCGTTCGACGAGTTCAAGCCGTTGTACGGCGCCTCGCTCGTCACCGGCTGGGCACGGGTGCACGGCCGGCAGGTCGGCATCCTGGCCAACGCGCAGGGCGTGCTGTTCAGCGAGGAGTCGCAGAAGGCGGCCCAGTTCATCCAGCTCGCGAACCAGGTCGACGTACCCCTGCTCTTCCTGCACAACACCACCGGCTACATGGTCGGCCAGGAGTACGAGCAGGGCGGGATCATCAAGCACGGCGCGATGATGATCAACGCGGTCAGCAACTCCACGGTGCCGCACATCTCGATCATGATGGGCGCGTCGTACGGCGCCGGGAACTACGGCATGTGCGGCCGGGCCTTCGACCCCCGGTTCCTGTTCACCTGGCCCTCCGCGAAGTCGGCCGTGATGGGCCCGGCCCAGCTCGCCGGGGTGCTCTCGATCGTCGCCCGGCAGGCGGCGGAGGCGAAGGGCGCGCCCTACGACGAGGACCAGGACGCCGGTATGCGTGCCTTCGTGGAGCAGTCCGTCGAGGAGCAGAGCCTGCCGTTCTTCCTGTCCGGGATGGTCTACGACGACGGCGTGATCGACCCGCGCGACACCCGCACGGTGCTCGGCATCTGCCTGTCCGTGATCGAGAACGCGCCGGTCGAGGGCACCGACCGCTTCGGCGTCTTCAGGATGTGAGTCAGATGGTCTCGACAAGCTCGACCACCCGGAGCGGCGGCTCGACCACCCGGAGCGTCGGCTCGCCCACCCCCATCCGGCGGCTGCTCGTCGCGAACCGCGGCGAGATCGCCTCGCGCGTCTTCCGCACCTGCCGTCGCCTCGGGATCGGCACGGTCGCCGTGCACTCCGACGCCGACGCCGGGCTGCCGTACGTCGGCGAGGCCGACCTCGCCGTACTGCTCGCCGGTGACAGCCCGAGCGACACCTACCTGCGCATCGACCTGCTCGTCGACGCCGCGCGGGCCGTCGGCGCGGACGCCGTCCACCCCGGCTACGGCTTCCTCTCCGAGAGCGCCGACTTCGCCCGTGCCGTCCGGGACGCCGGGCTCACCTGGGTAGGGCCCGACCCCGAGTCGATCGAGCTGATGGGCTCCAAGGTCGAGGCCAAGAAGCGGATGGCCGACGCCGGGGTGCCGCTGCTGCCCGACCTCGACCCCGCCGCCGTGACCGAGGCCGACCTGCCGGTGCTGGTGAAGGCCTCCGCCGGCGGTGGCGGCCGGGGCATGCGGGTGGTGCGCGAGCCCGCCGAGCTGGCGGGCGCCGTGGCGGCGGCCTCCGCCGAGGCGCTGTCCGCGTTCGGCGACGGCACCGTCTTCGTCGAGCGGTACGTCGAGCGCGGCCGACACGTCGAGGTGCAGGTGGTCGGCGACCGCGACGGCGTCGTCGTCTTCGGTGACCGGGACTGCTCGGTCCAGCGCCGGCACCAGAAGGTCGTCGAGGAGGCGCCCGCGCCGGGGCTGACGGAGGAGACCCGGGCCGGGCTGCACGAGGCCGCCCGCGCCGCGGCCGCCGCGATCGGCTACGTCGGCGCCGGCACGGTGGAGTTCCTGCTCGACCCCGCCGACCAGCGGTTCTGGTTCCTGGAGATGAACACCCGGCTCCAGGTCGAGCACCCGGTGACCGAGGCGGTCTTCGGGGTCGACCTCGTCGAGCAGCAGCTGGCGGTGGCCGAGGGGTCACTCGTGTCGCGACGCGCCGGTGAGGGCCCTGATGGAGTGACCCCTCGCGGGCATGCGGTGGAGGCGCGGCTGTACGCCGAGGACCCGTCGCGCGACTGGCAGCCCCAGAGCGGGGTGCTGACCGCCTTCGCGTTCCCGGAGCTCCCCGGGGTGCGGGTCGACGCCGGGTACGCCGCGGGCAGCACCGTGTCGACCCACTACGACGCCATGCTGGCCAAGGTGGTGGCGCACGCGGAGACCCGGGACGGGGCGGTCCGGCTCCTGGCCGGCGCGCTGTCCGGCGCCCGGATCCACGGCGTGACCACCAACCGCGACCTGCTGCTGCGGGTGCTGCGCTCCGCCCCGTTCGGCGCCGCCGACCTGAGCACGGACCTCCTCGTCCGGCACGGCCTGCTCGAGCGGGAGCCGGACGATGACGCCGCGGCCCTCAGCGCCTTCGCCGCGGCCGTCGCGGTGGCCGAGCACGCCGCCGCCGCCCGCGCCGTGCAACGGGGCGTCCCGGTCGGCTGGCGCAACGTCGTGTCCGCGCCACAGACCACGCGGTTCGAGCACCGCGGCCACGAGGTCGTCGTGCAGTGGCACGGGGGCCGCGGCGGCTACCGCTCCGCCGACGGTGTCCACTCCGCCGTCGCGGCGTCCCCGCACGAGGTGGTCGTCGAGGCCGGCGGCGTCCGGCACCGGTGCGAGGTCGCGGTGACGGCGCAGTCCGTCGACGTCGACTCGGCCGGTGGCCACGTGGGGCTGCGCCGCACCCCCCGCTTCCGCGACCCCGCCGCCCAGGTCGCCTCGGGGTCGCTGCTCGCCCCGATGCCCGGCTCCGTGGTCCGGCTCGCCGTCGCGCCCGGGGACGAGGTCGCCGCGGGCGGCCCGGTGCTGGTGCTCGAGGCCATGAAGATGCAGCACTCCGTGTCGGCTCCGCACGCCGGCACGGTCACCGAGATCCACGTGTCCGTCGGCGACCAGGTCGCCGCCGGGGACGTCCTGGCCGTCGTCCAGCAGGAGGAAGAAGCATGAGCGAGACCGCACCGACCGCCTTCACCGAGAGCGACGAGCGCCGGGCGCTGCGGCAGGCCGTGGCCAAGCTCGCCGGCGGCTACGGCCGCGACTACTTCGTGCGGCAGGCCCGCACCGGCGGCCGGACCACCGACCTGTGGCTCGAGATCGGCCGGCACGGCTACCTCGGGATCAACATCCCCGAGGAGTACGGCGGCGGGGGCGGCGGCATCGGCGACGTGGCCGCGGTCTGCGAGGAGCTCGCCGCCCAGGGCTGCCCGCTGCTGATGATGGTCGTCTCGCCGGCGATCTGCGGCACCGTGATCAGTCGCTTCGGCACCGACGAGCAGAAGCGCCGCTGGCTGCCCGGGATCGCCGACGGCACCGCGACGATGGCGTTCGCGATCACCGAGCCGGACGCCGGGACCAACTCGCACAACATCACCACCACGGCCCGGCGCACCGAGGAGGGCTGGGTGCTGACGGGCCGCAAGGTCTACATCTCCGGCGTCGACGAGGCCGACCACGTGCTGGTGGTCGCCCGCACCGAGGACGCGCGCACCGGCCGGCTCAAGCCCTGCCTGTTCGTGGTCCCGACCGACGTCGCCGGCTTCGAGTACCAGCCGATCGCGATGGAGATCGTCAGCCCCGAGCAGCAGTTCACCGTGTTCATCGACGACGTGCGGCTGCCCGCTGACGCCCTGGTCGGTGACCCCGGTGACACCGACGCCGGGCTCGCCCAGCTGTTCGCCGGGCTGAACCCCGAGCGGATCATGGCCGCGGCCTTCTCCACCGGGCTCGCGCGCTACGCGCTGGACAGGGCGGTCGCCTACGTCAAGGAGCGGGAGGTGTTCGGCGCCCCGATCGGCACCCACCAGGGGTTGGCGCACCCGCTGGCGCAGTCGAAGATCGAGATCGAGCTGGCCCGGCTGATGACCCAGAAGGCGGCCGCGCTCTACGACGCGGGCGACGACGCCGGCGCCGGGGAGGCCGCGAACATGGCCAAGTACGCCGCCGCCGAGGCCGCCTGCGACGCCGCCGACCGGGCGGTCCAGGCGCACGGCGGCAACGGGATCACCCAGGAGTACGGTGTGGCCGGGCTGCTGGTGGCCGCCCGCGCCGGCCGGATCGCGCCGGTGTCACGGGAGATGATCCTGAACTTCGTGGGCATGCACTCGCTGGGCCTGCCCAAGTCCTACTGAGGAGAACGCGTGAGCGAGCACGACGGCGAACTCGTCCACTACCGCGTCGACGGTCCCGTCGCGAGCCTGGTGCTGGACAGCCAGCACAACCGCAACGCCCTGTCGAAGCAGCTCGTCGGCGAGCTCCTCGCCGGGCTGGAGCGCGCCGAGCGCGACGACGACGTGTTGGTGGTGCTGGTCCGCGCGGAGGGGCGCACGTTCTGCTCCGGCGCCGACCTCTCCGAGGCAGCCGGCCAGGGCATGGAGAAGGCGGCCGGCGTGCTGGTCGACCTGCAGCGCCGGATCGCCACGCTCGCCAAGCCCGTCGTCACCCGGGTGCACGGCAACGTCCGCGCCGGTGGGATCGGCATCGTCGCGGCCTCCGACATCGCGGTCAGCGCGACCGACGCGACGTACGCCTTCACCGAGGTCCGCCTGGGCCTCACCCCGGCAGCCATCTCGCTGTCGGTGCTGCCGCGGATGACCGACCGGGCGGCCGCCCGGACGTTCCTCACCGGCGAGGTGTTCGACGGCGACGCTGCCGCGGGCTACGGCCTGGTCACGCTCGCCGTCCCCGAGGACGAGCTGGACGCAGAGGTCGACCGGGTCTGCGCGGCCCTCGCCCAGGGCACCCCGCAGGGGCTGCGCGAGACCAAGGCCCTCGTGGGCCGGCCGCTGGTCGAGCGCATCGACGCCCACGGCGCCGACCTCGCGGCGCTGTCCGCGCGGCTGTTCGGGTCCGAGGAGGCCAAGGCCGCGATGCTGGCCTTCCTGAACCGGAAGAGGTGACACCCGGCCCGCCGGATCGACCGAGGCGGGCGGGTCAGCCCGCGCGATACTGGGTGGCATGCGAAGCGACGCCACCCTGGTCGAGGAGTACCTGGACGAGCTGCCGCCGGACCGGCGCGAGATCGTCGCCGCCGTCCGGGACGCGGTCAACGAGCACCTGCCGGAGGGCTACGAGGAGGTGGTCGCGCACGGCATGATCAGCTGGGTCATCCCGCTGGAGGCCTATCCCGACACCTACAACGGCGAACCGCTCGGGGTCGCCGCGCTGGCCTCCCAGAAGAACCACCTGTCGCTCTACCTGATGGGGGTCTACGCCGTGGAGGGCCTGGAGGACTGGTTCCGCGGGCAGTACGCCGAGCGCGACCTGCGGCTCGACATGGGCAAGTCGTGCGTGCGGTTCAAGCGCCTGGACCAGATCCCCCTCGACGTGGTCGGGGAGGTCATCCGGCGGGTGCCGCCGGCGCAGTACCTCGAGGCCTACGAGGCCGCCCGGGCCGGCACCGCGAAGGGTCGCTGACCACGTCGGCGCACGGTCAGGGACCGAGCTCCTTCTTCTCGTAGCTGCGGATCTCGTCGATGACGATGGTCGCGAGTGGGGAGTCCAGCTCGCGGTGGTCCCAGGCGGTGTCCTTGAGCCGGGCCACCAGCTCGCGCAGCGCGGCGGTCTCGTGCCTCATCCGGTCGAGGGCGGCCGCGTCGTAGGACGGGGGCGCGGCGGAGCTGCGGCCCATCGAGAACCCGGCGACGCCGGCGACGGCGACCAGGAGGAACAGGAGCATCGGGGTCATCATGGCTGGCTCCCTGCGACGCGGCACCCAGACTGTCTCCCTCGACGGTAGCCCAGCCCTGGTGACCCCGCCGGTGACGCGGTCCGGCCCGCCGCGCCCGCGCGCACACGCCGTCGGGGTGCTGGCTCCGACCGGTGGGTCTGCGGCACCCTGGTCCCGCCCCGGGCGTCGACACCGTGGCGCAGCGGACGAGAGACCGGGGGTGGCGAATGCGCTGGTGGCGACGCGGCGACGAACGGCACGACCCGCCGGACGACCCCCGGACCGGCTGGCCGGCCCCGGCGCCGCCCGGGCGGCGGCTGCCCCGGAGCGAGCCGGACCCGGTCGCGGCCGCGGTCCGTGCCCTCGCGGCGGAGGCGCTGGTGCCCCGGTACGACGGCGAGGATCCACGGGTGGACGACCTGCCGGACCTCATCGAGGTGTCCGACGAGGCGTCGATGCCGGGGTTCAACACGGTGGTCGTCCTCGCGGACGAGGTCGCCTCCTTCTTCGACGCGTACGACGACGGGCTCGAGGTGGCCGTCGCCGAGCAGCCCGGCGTGCGCGATGTGCTCGCGGAAGACCGGGAGGTGCTGTTCCTGGACACCGACCTCGACCTCGCCGACGTGCACGCGCTGCTGGTCCGTGTCGTCGTCGACGTCAACCGCAACCCACGACAGCCGGCGCCGACGGGAGCACTGACCGCGGAGGAGGTCTCCGACCTGGTCGCCACGGCGGACGGTGTCCGCGCGGCGATCGGCGCGGCCGGGTTCGCACCCGGACCGCAGCACTCGGAGGCGACGTACTTCGAGCGGCGGGTACACGACGGGTTCGCCCAGGTGCTGATGTTCGCCCCGGCCGGCGGGCAGCTCGCCGACGGGACCGACCTGGTGGGTCGCGTGTGGGTGGACGCGTCGGTCGTCGTCCCCGAGCTGTTCGACGGCGACATGGCCGCCCGCGCGCGCTTCGTCCCCGCCGACGGGTCGTTCACCCACCGGGCCCACCCCGCCCCCGGTGGCCTGCCGGCGGCCGTGCACGAGGCGCTGGCCTGGCTCGAGCAGCTCTCCGACCGGGCCGGGCTCGCCGCCTGGTTCGGCGAGGACCCCGGCCGGCTGACCCAGCCGTTCCGGCTGCCCCGGCTGGCGCTGCTGCTCGCCGAGTGGGAGCGACGCCCCGAGGCCGCCCGGGTGCTGACACACCTGGACCGGCGGTGGGGGCCGGGGGGTCTGGCCGGGTCACCCGAAGCCCTCCGGGCGCGGTCCCTGCTCGGCCTGTGAACCGTCCCGTCCGCCTGAGGGCCGGTCCGGCGGAAACCGTCCGAGTCGTCGGCGCAGCGGCGGTAGGATTACCGACTTGTCTGAATCGCAGCACCCGTTGCACCCAGGAAAAGGGAACGACTTGTCCGTCGATGTCGCCCACGACGACGTGGCCGAGCACGAGATCGCCTCCGAGCAGGCGTTCGTCGACCGTGTCTACCGCCAGCTCGCACTCTCCACCCAGCACGCCGAGGCGCTGGCCCGCGAGGGCTACGGCCGCGGCAGCCTCGGGCACGAGGGGGGACTGGTCGAGCGCGACGCGATGGTCTTCCAGGCCGCCAAGCGCATCGCCTCCCTCAACGCCGCCCACGAGGGGCTGGTGTTCGGGCGCCTCGACCTCGACGACGCGGTCAGCCAGGGCGACGGGCCCCGCTACATCGGCCGGATCGGGCTGCGCGACGAGAACCGCGACCCGATGCTCGTCGACTGGCGCGCGCCCGCGGCGGCCGTGTTCTACCAGGCGACCGCGGCGGACCCCCAGGGCGTCGTACGACGTCGCGTGCTGCGGTGCGCCGGGGCCCGGGTGACCGCCGTCGAGGACGACCTCCTCGACCCCGACCACCCGGACGCCGACGCACTGCCCGTGGTGGGCGAGGGCGCGCTGATGGCGCAGCTGTCCCGCGCCCGCGACCGCACCATGCACTCGATCGTCGCCACCATCCAGGCCGAGCAGGACCGCGCGATCCGGGCGCCCAGCAAGGGCGTGGTCACCATCACCGGCGGCCCCGGCACCGGCAAGACGGTGGTCGCCCTGCACCGGGCCGCCTACCTGCTCTACTCCGACCGGCGCCGCTACGAGACCGGCGGCGTGCTCGTCGTCGGCCCGTCCGGCGTGTTCATGCGCTACATCGAGCGGGTCCTCCCGTCGCTGGGCGAGACCGCCGTCGCCCTGCGCTCGCTGGGCGAGGTGGTGAACGGCGTCAAGGCCGCGCGGCACGACGCCCCGGCCGTCGCCGACGTCAAGGGCGCCGCCCGGATGGCCGAGCTGATGCGCCGCGCGGCCCGGCAGGCGGTGCCGGGCGCGCCGCGCGAGTTCCGGGTCTTCTACCGTGACGACACCCTGGTCCTGTCCGGACGCGACCTCAACCAGCTCCGCCGCCAGCTGCTGTCCCAGGGCAAGCGCAACCGGCAGCTGCCGCGGGTGGCCTCCACGCTCCTCGACGCGCTCTGGCGGCAGGTCCGCGGGGAGCGCGGCCGCGAGCGCGGCAAGGAGGAGTTCGTCGACGTCATGCTCGGGGACTCGTCGTTCCTCGAGTTCGCCCTGACCTGGTGGCCCGCCCTCGACGCCACCGAGGTGCTGGGCTGGCTGCGCGACCCCGAGCTGCTCGGCCGCGTCGGCGAGGGCGTGCTCAGCCACGACGACCTGGCCCTGCTCAGCAAGTCCTGGCAGGACCGCCCCGCGGGGGACTGGTCGGTCGAGGACGTCGCCCTGATCGACGAGGTGCGCTACCTGATCGGTGACGCGCCCGAGCACCCGCACGAGGACGACCCGCTGGCGCACCTGGTCGACGAGAACCTCCCCGAGCTCACCACCGTCACCGACCGCGAGTTCACCCGCGGCCGCGCGATGGCCCGCACCGAGGACGACGGCTACGCGCACGTCCTCGTCGACGAGGCCCAGGACCTCACGCCCATGCAGTGGCGGATGGTCGGCCGGCGCGGGCGCACCGCGACCTGGACCATCGTGGGGGACCCCGCCCAGTCGTCGTGGCCGGTCCCGGCCGAGGCCACCGCGGCCCGCGAGGAGGCGCTCGGCGACAAGGCCCGGCACGACTTCCACCTGTCGACGAACTACCGCAACAGCAAGGAGATCTACGACTTCGCGGCGGCCTACGCCCGGCGCGTCGGCCTCGACGCCGACCTGCCGGACGCCGTCCGCGCGACCGGGTTCCCGCCCGAGGAGCGCCGGGTCGACGACCTGCACGACGGGGTGCGTGAGGTGGTCGCCGGGCTGGCGGAGGCCGTCGAGGGCACCGTCGCGGTCGTGGTGCCGGTCGACCGGCGCGCCGAGGTGACCGGCTGGCTGCGGTCCTGGCCGGAGTTCGCCGACGCGACCCGCGGTGAAGGACGCGACGAGGCCCGCATCGCGGTGCTCACCGGGCTCGACACCAAGGGCCTCGAGTTCGACGGCATCGTGGTGGTGCAGCCCGACGAGATCGAGCACGAGTCGGCCACCGGCCGGGCGACGCTCTACGTCGTGCTCACCCGCGCCACCCAGCGGATGGTCACCGTCACCGCCTGACCTCCCGCCGACTTGTCAGGGCGTCAGCGGCGCCCCGGCGTACTCACCCTCTGACAAGTCGGCGGGGGTGCGCGCGTCGTAGGCTTCCGGCCATGACCGCGCCCGCCGACGCCCGCTCCGCGATCGAGGCGTTGCAGGAGCACGAGGCGTGGGCGATCATCCGCCGCTCGACCCGGGCGGGCGACCGCGACACCGTCGGCCTGGTCGGCGGCCGCCGCCGCGTCGTCGAGTCGCTGCTCGACGTGCCCCTCGAGGAGGGGATCCCCGAGGACGGGCACATCGCCGACCGCCTGCTGGCGGTGCCGTTCCGGCAGGTGCGCGAGCGCGGCTTCCGCGCCCACGACGACGGCACCCCGCTCGTGGTGGTCGACGTGGAGAGCGAGCGCGAGTTCTCCGTCGCCGAGGTCGTCGCGGCGATCGACGACGTGCCGGTCGAGTTCGACGACCGCGGCGGCTTCGACACCGACGACGAGGCCTACGCCAAGCTGGTGGGCACCATCATCGCCGACGAGATCGGTCAGGGTGAGGGCGCCAACCTGGTCATCGGGCGCTCCTACCGGGCCCGGCTCGCCGACTGGGGCCCGGCGGCGGCGCTGACGGTGTTCAAGCGGCTGCTCGAGCGTGAGCGCGGCGCCTACTGGACGTTCGTGTTCTTCACCGGCGACCGCTACCTCGTGGGCGCCAGCCCCGAGCGGCACGTGACCATCCATGACGGCGACGTGCGGATGAACCCGATCAGCGGCACCTTCCGGCTGCCCGCCGGGGAGGCGTCCGCGGACGACCTCCGGGCCCCGCTGCTGGACTTCCTGCGCGACGAGAAGGAGATCTACGAGCTCTTCATGGTCGTCGACGAGGAGCTCAAGATGATGTGCGACATCTGCCACGAGGGCGGGCAGGTGCTCGGGCCGTTCCTCAAGCCGATGAGCCGCCTCGTGCACACCGAGTACCTGCTGGCGGGGCGCACCGACCGCGACCCGCGCGAGGTGCTCCGCGACACGATGTTCGCCGCCACCGTCACCGGGTCACCGGTCGAGAACGCGTGCCGGCTGATCGAGCAGTACGAGGCCGAGGGTCGTGGCTACTACGGCGCAGCCCTCGCCATCCTGGGCCGCGACCCCGAGGGCGGCGCCGTGGTCGACAGCCCGATCGTGATCCGCACCGCCGACGTCAGCCCCGACGGGCACCTGACCGTGACGGCGGGGGCGACCCTGGTGCGCGACTCCGACCCGGCGTACGAGGTCGCCGAGACCCACGCGAAGGCCGGCGGGATCCTCAGCGCGTTCGGGCTGGTGCCGCCCGCGCCTGCCTCCGGTGCCAACGTCACCGAGCTGGTCAACGACGAGGACGTGCTGCTGCTGCTCAACGCCCGCAACCGTCGGCTGTCGTCGTTCTGGCTCACCGACCAGGCCGGCGCGCCGCCGGACCCGCGGCTGCGCGGCAAGCGGGCGGTGATCCTCGACGGCGAGGACGACTTCGTCAACATGCTCCGCCACGTGCTCGCGGTGCTCGGCATGAGCAGCGACGTGGTCCGCCACGAGGACTACGCCGCGGGCGCTCTCGACGGCTACGACCTCGTCGTCGTCGGCCCCGGGCCCGGCGACCCCCGCGACGGCGACGACCCCAAGATCGCCCGGCTGCGCGCGGCGGTCGACGAGCTGATGCGGACGGGCAGCCGTTCCTGGCCGTGTGCCTGGGCCACCAGGCGCTCTGCCACCACCTCGGGATCCCGCTGGCGTTCAAGGACATCGTCTTCCAGGGCACCCAGTCCCCGGTCGAGATCGCGGGTTGCGTGGAGCGGGTCGGCTTCTACAACACCTTCGTCGGACGCGTCGACCCCGCCCGGTCGGGCGGCGGGCTGCCGGAGGGGGTCGAGGTCGAGGCCGACCCGGACAGCGGCGACGTGCACCTGGTGCGGGGTCCGCACTACCGCGGCATCCAGTTCCACGCCGAGTCGATCCTCACCGAGCGCGGCTATGACCTGATCCACGACCTGGTGCGCGAGCTCCTCGCGTGAGCACCCGGCCCGGCGAGGCGCGCTCCCTTCCGGCGCCCGACCGAGCCGTCACCCCGGCGGAGGCTCCCCGGGTGCTGGTGGTCGACCACCACGACTCCTACACGTGGAACCTGGTGCACCTGGTCGCGACCGTCACGGGCACGGTGCCCGCCGTCGTCGAGCACGACGAGGTCTCGGCGGAGGAGGTGCTGGCGGGCGGCTGGACGCACCTGGTGCTCTCGCCGGGCCCGGGTACGCCGGACGACGAGCGGGACTTCTCCGTCGGGCGGCGGCTGCTGCTCGAGTCGCCGGTGCCCGTGCTCGGGGTCTGCCTCGGCATGCAGGGGCTGGTCTCGGCGTACGGCGGCCGGGTGGGCCAGGTCGAGCCGGCACACGGTGACGTGGCGGCCGTGGCGCACGACGGCACCGGGGCGTTCACGGGCCTGCCGTCCCCGTTCGACGCGGTCCGCTACCACTCGCTGGCCGCTCTCGAGGTCCCCGACGTCCTGGCCGTCAACGCCTGGTGCGACGTCCCTGCGGGTCGGGTCGTGATGGGCGTCGCGCACCGCCGGCGACCGCTGTGGGGAGTCCAGTTCCACCCCGAGTCGGTGCTGACCGCCTACGGTGACCGCCTGCTCGGGAACTTCCTGAGGCTGTCGTGAGCACCGAGCCGGAGCGGCTGGTGACCCGCCGTGCGGAGCGGCACGAACGGATGTTCTGGCTGGACGGCGGCGGCTCCCGGCCGTGGTCGGGCCGTCGGTCCATCCTCGGCTTCCTGGAGGCGGACGACGTGTCGCTCACCTACGACGCCGGCAGCCGCGAGGTCCGGCGGCACCGGGACGGGGGCAGCGAGGTGGTCGGTGAGGACGTCTTCGCGGTCCTCGACGAGGAGGTGTCCCGCGACCGTGGCGACCCGGACGTGTCCTGGGTCGGCTACCTCGGCCATGCGAGCCGCGCGGACCTGCCGGCCCGTCCCGCCGGGGACGTCCCCGACGCGGTGTGGATGCGGGTGCGCCGCCCGGTGGTGATCGAGCACGAGCCGCCCGGCGAACGACCCGGCGGCGCCCGCGACGACGCGGTCAGCGAGGCGGCCCCCGACTGGTACGTCCGGGCCTTCGACGAGGTGCAGTCCGAGCTGCGCCGGGGCAACAGCTACGAGGTGAACCTGACCTACCGGGAGCGGTTCCGGTCGGCGGTCGACCCGGTCGCGGCGTACCTGCGGCTGCGCGCCAGCAACCCGGCGCCCTACGCCGGCTTCCTCCGGCACGGCGACGTCGCGCTGCTGAGCTCCAGCCCGGAGCGCTACGCCTTGGTCGACCGGCACCGGTCGCTGCAGACCAAGCCCATCAAGGGCACCACCCCGCGCGGGGCCACGCCGGCGGCCGACGAGGAGGAGGCAGCGCGGCTCGCCGCCGACCCCAAGTTCCGCGCCGAGAACCTGATGATCGTGGACCTGCTCCGCAACGACCTCTCGACGGTGTGCGAGCCCGGCACGGTCGACGTGCCGGCGCTGATGCAGGTGGAGACCTACCCTTCGTCGCACCAGCTCGTCTCCACGGTCCGCGGTCGGCTGCGGCCGGACGTGTCGACCGTCGGGGCGCTGGCGGCGCTGTTCCCGCCCGGCTCGATGACCGGCGCGCCCAAGCTGCGCACCATGGAGATCATCGACCGGGTGGAGGCCACGCCGCGCGGCGTCTACGCGGGGGCGTTCGGCTGGATCTCGGGCGACGGCCGGGCCGACCTGGGCGTGGTGATCCGCAGCCTCGTGGCGCAGCGCGACGGTGACGGCTGGGCCTACACGCTCGGCACCGGCGGCGGCATCACCGTGCGCTCGGACGTCGAGGAGGAGTACGCCGAGACGCGCTGGAAGGCGGCCCGGCTGCGTGCGGTCCTGCAACCCTGAGCGGCGCCGGTGCCCCCGCGCGTGGGGGGACGCGCACGGGCGCACCGACGCCTGACTCGGGGGAGGCGGGTCAGGAGGTGGGCTGACCCTCGTCGCTGTCGAGCGTGGCGGTGACCGTCCTGGTGTCGCCGCCGCGGACCACGGTCAGCGTCACCTCGTCGCCCGGCCGGTGGCCGCGGATCGTGGCGACCAGCGACTCGGCTGTCGGTGATGACGTGGTCGTCGACCTTGGTGATCACGTCGCCGTTCCGAAGCCCGGCGTCCTCGGCGGCGGAGCCGGCGCTGACCTGCTGCACGCCGGCGCCGGTGAGCAGCCCGTCGTCCCGGGAGGCGTCGGTGACGGAGACGCCGAGGCGGGCGTGCGTGGGCGTCTCCTGGTTGCGGAGCTGGTCGACGATCGGCAGCACGTTGTCGATGGGGATGGCGAAGCCGAGGCCGATCGAGCCGCCCTCGCCGGCCAGGCCGCTGGACGCCGTACGGATCGAGGAGTTGATGCCCACGACCTCGCCCTTCATGTTCACCAGCGGCCCACCGGAGTTGCCGGGGTTGATCGCCGCGTCGGTCTGGATCGCTGGGTACGTCGTGTCGGTGCCCTGCCCGCCACCGACCGACACCGCGCGGTTGAGCGCGCTCACGATGCCGGTGGTGACCGTGGCCTCGAGGCCGAAGGGCGACCCGATGGCCACCACGTTCTCCCCGACGTCGAGCTGGCCGGACCGGCCGATGGTTGCCGGGGTCAGCCCGGTCGCGTCCTCGACCTGGATGACCGCGAGGTCGGTCAGCGGGTCGGTGCCGACGATCTCCGCCGGCTTGGAGGAGCCGTCGGAGAAGCTCACCGAGAGCCGGCCACCCCCCTCGGCGACCTCGACGACATGGTTGTTGGTGAGCACCTCGCCGTCCTCGCTGAGGATGATCCCGGAGCCCGAGCCCGCCCCCTGGGTGCCCGTCACGTTGATCTTGACGACCGAAGGGAGCACCGACTCCGCGACCTGCTGGACCGAGCCGTCGGCCGCCGGGACATCGGGGCTCTCGGAGACCGCGGTGTCGGTGGAGCCCTCTGATCCCGTCGGGGACGACGCCTGACCGGTGTCGTCCCCGACGAGCTCATCCAGTGCGGAGTACCCGGCGGCGCCAGCCAGGCCGCTGAGTCCTCCCACGACAAGGGCACCCACCAGCAGTGCGGCGGCGAACCCCTTGCCCGGCCGGGAACCTCCCCCGTCACCGCCCGGCGTAAACGCCGGCGGCTCGTAACGATGGCTCACCTCGGGCCCCGGGTCGGTGATCCGCAGGGTGTCGTCGGGCTGGGGGCCGGATCCGGGGGCGGGGTAGTGCGTCATGCCCCCCAGGATGGCGAACCAGGCTGAGGGCCCGCTGAGAACGCACTTTGACCTCACCGTGAGGCGGGGTGGGGCGGGCGGCTCAGTGGGAGCCGAGCGTCTCCCGGGCCGGTTCGTCGGCGGCCGAGGGCGTGCCCGGCAGCGACAGCCAGAACGCCGCCCCGCCCTCGGGATCGGCGGGACCGACGCGGACCGACCCGCCGTGCCGCTCGGCGACCTGGCGCACGATGGAGAGCCCGAGCCCTGATCCGGGCAGACCGCGCGAGTCGGTCGACCGGTAGAACCGGTCGAAGACGTGCGGCAGGTCCTCGTCGGAGATCCCGCGGCCCTCGTCGGCGACCCGGAGCACCCCCTTCTCCAGCCGGAGGGTGACGGTGCCGAGGGGCGGGCTCCACTTGGCGGCGTTGTCGAGCAGGTTGGTGACCGCCCGCTCCAGGGCCGCCGCGTCGCCGGTGAGCCACCAGGACTCCAGGTGCGTGTCGAAGTGCAGGCTCGAGGCCCGGCGCCGGACCCGCTCCACCGCCCGGGCGGCCACGTCGGCCAGGTCGACGGACTCGAGGGTCACCGGCGGGGTCTCCTCGCGGGCGAGCTCGGTGAGGTCACCGATCAGGGTGGTGAGCTCGCCGATCTGGAACTGGACGTCCTCGAGGATCTCGGCGCGCGACTCGGGGGACAGCCCCCCGCGCCGGTCGGCCTGCGCGAGCAGGTCGAGGTTGGTGCGCAGGGACGTGAGCGGGGTGCGGAGCTCGTGCCCGGCGTCGGCGACGAGCTGCCGTTGCCGGTCGCGGGAGGCGGCCAGCGCCGCGAGCATCGCGTTGAAGGCGCTGGCCAGCCGGGCGATCTCGTCGTTGCCCTCGATCTCGATCGGCTCGAGCTTCTCGGTGCGCGCGATCTCCTCCGCGGCGCTGGTGAGCCGGCGCACCGGACGCAGGCCGTTGCGGGCGACCGCCCAGCCGGCGAGCCCGGCGGTGATCACGCCGAGCGCGCCGAACAGCAGCAGCACGAACCCGAGCTTGTCGAGGGTGTAGCGGTTGCTGTCCAGCGACTGGGCGAGCACGAGCGCGACCCCGGGCTCCTTGCTCTGCACGGCCGCGACGCGGAACTCGCCCTCGGAGTTGCGGATCGTCCGGGCCGAGTGCGTGGCGACCCCGCGCGCCACCTGGATCTCCGGGCGGCCCAGCGTGATCGGCTCGCCGTTCTCCTCCGGCGCCGACTGGATCCCGCCGTCCGCGTTGATGAAGCCGATCCGCACGTCGGCGGCGCCGACCATCCACGACGGCACCTCGTCGGCGGTCAGCCGGTTGAGGGTGTTCGACTGCGCCGCGGCGTACGCGCGCGCGGTCAGCGACCGGTCGAGGGTGTCGAGCAGCTGGTGCCGGACGGTGAAGTACGCCGCGGCGGCGACCAGGGCCACCGAGAGCCCGACCGCCATCGTGGCCAGCAGGGTCACCCGGCTGGCCAGCGACCGCCGGTACACCCAGTCCAGTGGCCGGGTCACGCTAGGCCTCCTTCAGCACGTAGCCGACGCCGCGCACGGTGTGGATCAGCCGCGGCTCGCCCCCCGCCTCGGTCTTGCGGCGCAGGTAGCCGACGTAGACCTCGAGCGAGTTGGCCGTGGTCGGGAAGTCGTAGCCCCAGACCTCCTCGAGGATGAACGCCCGCTCCAGCACCCGGCGCGGCCGGCGCAGGAACATCTCGAGCAGCGCGAACTCCGTGCGGGTCAGCTCGATCGCGCGGTCGCCCCGGTGCACCTCGCGGGTGGCGGCGTTGAGCGACAGGTCGGCGAAGGAGAGCCGCGACCCGTCGATGTCGTCGGCCTCGGCGGGGTTGTGGGCCCGGCGCAGCAGTGCGCGCAGCCGGGCCAGCAGCTCCTCGAGCGCGAACGGCTTGGTGAGGTAGTCGTCGGCACCCGCATCGAGCCCCTCGACGCGGTCGCCCACCGAGTCCCGGGCGGTGAGCACCAGGATGGGGAGGTCGTTGCCGGCGGTGCGCAGCGCCCGGGTGGTCTCGATGCCGTCCAGTCGCGGCATCATCACGTCGATCACGAGCGCGTCGGGCGCCCGGCCGGCGATGCTGGCCAGGGCCTCGGCCCCGTCGCCGGCCAGCGCGACCTCGTAGCCGTTGAACTCCAGCGACCGGCGCAGCGACTCGCGCACGGCGCGGTCGTCGTCGACCACGAGCACGCGCGCGGCAGCAACGTCGGAACCGGTCGGCACGCTTCCACTCTGCCATCCTCACCTGAGTCCGTCCTGAGAGACGAGGGCTCGGGGAGTCAGGGGGCGGGTTGGGCGAGCACCGCGAGCTGCTCGACGAGATGCTCCATCCGGACCATCCCCACGCGGGCGCCGGTGGAGTCGGTGCACAGCAGCGGGTCGAAGCGCTGGTCCTCGTCGCGTCCCATCGCGCGGTGCGCGGCTTCGGCGATCCCGGTGTCCACGTGCAGCTCGAGCGGGTCACCGGCCCGGCTCCGGCCGTGCCGGACGCCGACCGCGGGCTCCACGAGGAGCCGCAGCGTCGGACCGGTGGTCAGCGACGCGAGCTCTCCTAGGCGAGTCCCGGCCTCCTCCGACAGCGCCTGCCAGCCGGGACCGGGCCGGCCGAGCAGGTACCCCTGCGCGAGGGGTACGCCGAGCCGGCGCAGCGTGGCCAGCTCCCCGGCGGTCTCGACCCCCTCGGCGACCACCCAGGCGCCGAACCGGCTCGCGAACGACCGGAGCATCTCCACCAGCGCCCGTTGCGGGCGGTCCCGGTCGATGCCCGCGATCAGCGTGCGGTCGAGCTTGATCATCTCCGGGCGGATGCTGAGCAGGTGCTGCAGGCCGGCGTACCCGGCGCCGGTGTCGTCGACCGCGATGGTCGCGCCCGCCGAGCGCAGCCGGTCCAGCTCGGAGGCCAGCACCCCGTAGTGCTCCACGCGCGCGTGCTCGGTGAGCTCGACGACGACGCCGTTCAGCGACCCCTCGCCGAGGAACGCCTCGCGGACGGCGGGGTGCGAGAGCACGGCGGGTGCGACGTTGACCGACAGGAACGCGCCGGCCGGCAGCCGGTCGCGCGAGGCGAGGGCACAGCGCAGCGCCACGGCCTCGAGCTCGGCGCCGCAGCCGTGGGCGTGCGCGGCCTCGAGCCAGGCCGCGGGTGAGGCGACGGCATGACCGGGGAACCGCATCAGCGCCTCGTGCCCCACGACCGCCGCGTCCTGGAGACTCACGATCGCCTGGAAGTGGCTGGTGACCCCGTCGCCGCGGAGCGCGCGTGCCAGAGCCCGCGTCCAGTCGGTCGGCACCGTGGCAGACCGCAGACTCGGCTGGGACGACATGGGCGGGGGCTCCCGGGGTCGGTGGCAGACCCTCGCGGGCCTCATCCGTGCGCCTCCATGGTCACAGCAAGCCGGGGTCTTCGCAGACATTCAGGACCAATTGTTTTCCGTGCCGCGCCCGGGGTCGTCCTACCGGGTCAGGCCAGTGCGCGCGCCGCGTCGCCGGCCCGGGCGCCGTAGCCACCGCCGAACAGGCAGGCGTGCACGAGCAGCGGGAACAGCTGGTGCAGCGGCACCCGCTCCTCCCACCCGTCGGCGAGGGGGGTCGTCTCCGCGTAGGCGTCGAGCACCCGCTGCAGCTGCGGGCAGCCGAACAGCGCCAGCATCGCCAGGTCGCTCTCCCGGTGTCCGCCGTGGGCCGCGGGGTCCACGACCCACACGGCCCCGTCGGTGCCCCACAGCAGGTTGCCGGCCCACAGGTCGCCGTGCAGGCGCGCGACCGGCTCGTCCCGTCCGGCGAGGTCCACCAGCCGGCGGACGACCGACTCCACCGACGCGACGTCCTCGGGCATGATGTGCCCGCGGTCGGCGGCGAGCTTCAGGTAGGGCAGCACCCGACGGGTGGCGTAGAACTCCGGCCACGTCGGCGCCGACCGGTTGGGCAGGGGCAGCGTGCCGATGAACCCGTCACCCTCCTCGCGACCGAAGCCGGGCGCCCCCGCCGCGTGCGTCGTGGCCAGGCTCTGCCCGAACCGCTCGGCGGCCTCAAGGCTGGGTTTTCCGTTCTCCACCCAGGCGAGCACGAGGCAGTCCTCCTCGACCGCCAGGACCTCGGGAACGCCGACCCCGCGCGCGTCGCCGAGCCACCGGAGCCCCTCCGCCTCGCGGGTGAAAAACCCGGGCGGTGCGTGGGGCCGGGTCTTGATCAGTGCCGAGCTGCCGTCGGAGAGCCGGAGCCGGGTCGAGGTGCAGATGTCCCCGCCCGCCACGGGTGCGGTGGCGACGACCGCCGCGCCGAGCAGTCGCTCGGCGCGCTGCGCGACCGCCCCCATGCGCGCCACGTCAGCCCCCCGCGGACCGGGTCTCGGCGGCGACCGCATGTCGCAGGGCCTCGACCAGAGCGGCACAGGTGCGCTCGACGAGGCCGAGGACGCTCTCGAAGCCGTCGTCGCCGCCGTAGTAGGGATCGGGCACGTCGCGGTCGTGCGCACCGGCGCGGCGCGGGTCGAAGTCGCGGAACATCAGCAGCCGGCCGTGCTCGACGTCGGGGCGCAGCTCGCTCAGGGCGGCGTGGTTGTCGCCGTCCATGGCCAGCACGACGTCACAGTCGTCGAACCAGCTGCTCTCGAAACGCTCCGCCCGGTGGCGGCTCGCGTCGTAGCCGTGCGCGGTGAGCAGCGCGGCGGCCCGTCGGTCCATCGGGTCGCCCACGTGCCAGCCCCCGGTGCCGGCGCTGACCACCTGCACGGCGCGGTCCAGCCCTGCGTCGGCCAGCCGCTCGGTCAGCACCACGTCGGCCATCGGCGAGCGACAGATGTTGCCCAGGCAGACCAGGGCGACGCGGTACGGCGCGCCGGCGCGGCGGGGCCGGGGGAGCTCGGGGACCGCGGCCACGTCAGTCCTCCTCCGGCAGCACCATCTCGAGGGCCCAGGTGGCCACGGTGATGACGATCGCGCCGACGACCGCCGTCCAGAAGCCGTCGACGCCGAAGCCGAGGCCGAAGGCCCGCGAGACCACCTCGGTGAGCAGCAGCATCAGGGCGTTGATGACGAGCAGGAGCAGGCCGAGGGTGAGCAGGATGAACGGGAACGAGAGCAGCTTCACCACGGGCGCGACGACGGCGTTGACGACGCCGAAGATCAGCGCCACCAGGACCAGCGTGAGGGCCTGGTCACCGCGGGTGTCGCCGGAGACCGTGATCCCGTCGAGCAGCCAGGCCGCGGCCGCGAGAGCCAGCGCGTTGACCGTCACCCAGATGAGGAACCTCACGAGACCCGATACTGCCAGTTCGGGACGAGGGCCGGAATGCCGGATCCGAAGCCGGGCCGGGCGCCTCGGGGACGGCCGGAGACGGGCCCGCGCGACACCTGCCGCGCGGACCCGCCCGTGTCCCCCTTCACCCCTCGCGCCCCCCGGGGTGTGCCGGCCCATCCCTCACCCCCGCCGGCACAGCCATCGTGGCGCAGCTCGCGTCGAGAATCCGGCAAAACGGACATTCTGGGCAGGAACCGGCCGAATGGTCGGCCGAGGGGCGCGAACGGGCTATCCGGGGGTGCCACCGGCCGGTGGGTCCGGGTCGGTGCCCTCGGCGCTCAGCGCAGGAACTCCGCCAGCGACGACGGCAGGGCCCGGGTCACCGAGTCGACGGCGAGGTCGCGGGCCAGCAGGTCGAGCTCGCGGTCGATCATCTCGTCGCTGAGCACGTGTGTCGGCCCGTCGGTCGGCACGTCGGTCCTCACGGGGTGGCCGACCGGGGGAGCCTGGACCGGCCGCGCGGGTCCCGCCTCCAGGACGAGCTGGTGGACGCGCTGCAGCCCGGTCGAGACCTCGGTCGCCGCCGCGGTCAGCATCGTCCGGTGGTCGAGCCAGATGGTGCGCCAGGGCTCGGTGCAGGCGTCCGCCACGTCCCGGAGCCGCGCGCCCGCTGCGAGGCCGAGCTCGGGGGCCAGCAGGTCGACCTCGAGGCCGCGCAGCGTCTCCAGCGCCCGGATCCGCTCCACGACCGAGTCCACCTCGCGGGCCGCCGTGGTCAGCCGGTGCTCCCGACCCGTCTCCAGCAGCAGCCGCTCCACCTCCAGCTTGTACTGCAGGGTCTCGAGCAGCTCGCGCTCGCACCACAGGGCTGAGGAGAGGTCCTGCTGGGACATCGTCGGGCCTCCGGTGGGTGAATGTGTCTGCACAGCGACCATCGGCCCCCCGGGGTCGCACCTGAGTGGTCCCGCGCGACGGGGCGCGAGCCGAGGGACGCGAACCGAACGGCCCCCTGGCACTGGCCCGGTCGGGCCAGTGCCGCCATGACCCCCTCGTGGCAGGGGGAGAAGTCGAACGGCTCGAAGCCGACGTAAGCCGTCAAGCACCCCCGTCCGGGCACCGACTATCAGTTCGTGCTCCCCTACACCCCCGCCGACGTCTCCGACGCCGATGTCGCCATGGCTCCCGACGTGGACGCCCTGGTGCGGGAGACGCTGCCCCTCGTCGGGCACCTCGTCCGCGACATGCTCTCCCGGGTGCCCACCCACGTGGGCCGGGACGACCTCATGTCGGCGGGGCTGCTGGCCCTGGCCCAGGCGGCCCGGTCCTTCGACCCGGCCCGCGGGGTCAGGTTCGCCAGCTACGCCGGGACCCGGGTCCGTGGTGCGCTGCTCGACGAGCTGCGCAGCCTCGACTGGGCGAGCCGATCCGTGCGTCGCCGGGCGCGCGAGGTGGACGAGGCCCGCGGCTCCCTCGCCGTGACGCTGGGCCGGCCCGCCACGGACGCCGAGGTCGCTGCCGCGCTCGGCATGGGCACTGCCGAGCTGGCCGCCCACCGCGAGGACGTCGCCCGAGCCTGCGTCGGCTCGCTGGACAGCCTCGACGGCGCCACCGTCGAGGAGATCCTGCCCTCGACCGGACCGACCCCGCTGGACACGTTGGTCGACCGGGAGCGGGTGGCCTACCTGCGGGACGCGATCGACGAGCTGCCCGAGCGGCTCCGTGCCGTCGTGCGCGACTACTACTTCGCCGAGCGTCCGATGGCCGAGATCGCCGCCGAGCTCGGCGTCACCGAGTCGCGGGTCTCGCAGCTGCGCGCCGAGGCGGTCAAGCTGCTCCGCGGGGCGCTGGTCGCGTCGCTGGACGAGACCGGGGCGGCCCCGGCCGTTCCCGGTTCCTGCGCCGCCCGCCGCAAGTCGGCGTACTACGCCCAGGTCGCGTCGCGTCGTACCTTCGCCGCCCGGCTGAGCGTGCCGGCGCCGGTGCCCGCCGGCGCCTGATCACCTACAGGTGCGGCGGCTCGACCACCACCGCTGCCCGGCGGGCCGACTGGGCCAGCACGATCCCGGCCACGACGGCGACGCAGCCCAGGAACGCGACGGTGTCCAGGGCCTCGAAGAACCAGAGCCAGCCGAGCGCGACGACGCCGACCGGCTCCAGCATGGCGATCATCGTCACGGTCGTGGCGCGCAGGTGCCGCAGCGCGGCCAGCTCGACACCGAACGGCACCAGCGTGCCGAGCACGACGATCCAGGCCAGCAACGACCACAGCGGCAGGTCGAGCCCGTCCAGCCGGCCGAGCAGGGGCGCGGCGTCGTCCAGCAGGGACGGGTCGAACGACGTCAGCGGTGACACCACGTTGAGCGCGACGGTCGCCACCAGGAACGACCACAGGATGACCCGCATCGGCTCGAGCAGGCCGACGCCGTGCTCGCCGATCAGGAAGTAGGTCGCGAAGCAGACCGCCGCCCCGAGCCCGGCGACGATCCCGACCGCGTCGAAGGAGAGCCCGCTGCCGATCCCCGTCGCCGCGCCGAGGCCGGCGACCGCGAGCACGAGACCGATCCACATGCGTCCCCGGACGTGCTCCTTCTGCACCACCCGCGCCCACACGGCGACCAGGATCGGGGCCTGGTACTCCAGCAGCAGCGCCATCCCCACCGGCAGCCGGTCGATGGCCACGAAGTAGGTCCACTGCAGGGCGGCCACCCCGACCAGGCCGTGGGCCACGAGCATCCACGCCAGGCGCCCGCGGGGCGGACGCAGCGCGCCCCGCCGGAACGCCGCCGCCACGAGCAGCAGGATCAGTGCCGTGCCGGTGACCCGGACCGTGGTCAGCGTGAGCGGGTCGACCCCGGCGCGGAGCGCGACCCGGGAGACCCCGGCGTTGACGATGAAGAGGGACGCGCCGAGCACGACGAGCGCCAGGCCGACCGCCGGACGGCGGTGGCTGACGGGCGCGCTGAGCGTGGCGGTCGACACCGGGACAGCGTAAGGGGTGTGCAGCGGCGATGCCCCTGTCGTCTCACCCGCGACCCGGCAGGGTCAGCGGGCGAAGCTCTCCGTGACCTCGAGCAGCACGTCGTTGCCGGCCGACTCACCGACCGAGACCCGGGCACCCTCGCCGGCGAACGGCCGCACCATCACCCCCGCCTCCTCGGCGGCCCTCGCGAAGTCGAGCGTCCGCTCGCCGAGGCCGAGCCAGACGAAGTTGCCCTGCGCGTCGGGGACGGCGAAGCCCTGCCCCCGCAGCGCCTCGACGACCCGGGTGCGCTCCGCGACGATGCCGTCCACGCGCTCGAGGAGCGCGTCCTCGCGGGCCAGCGACGCGACGGCGGCCGCCTGTGCCACCGAGGACACCCCGAAGGGCAGCGAGCAGGCCCGGACCGCGCTGGCGATCGGCTCCCGGGCGACCGCGTAGCCGACCCGGAAGCCGGCCAGCCCGTAGGCCTTGGCGAAGGTGCGCATCGCGACCACGTTGGGGTGCCGGCGGTAGAGGTCCACCGCGTCGACGGGGTCGTCGAGGCGGACGAACTCGCGGTAGGCCTCGTCGACCACCACCACCACGTGGGGCGGCACCTTGGCGACGAACTCCTCGAGCTCGCGGCGCCCGACGGCCGGGCCGGTCGGGTTGTTGGGAGTGCAGACGATGACCACCTTGGTCCGGTCGGTGACCGCCGCGGCCATCGCGTCGAGGTCGTGCCGGGCGTCCTCGGTGAGGGGGACGCGCACGGACGTCGCGCCGGTCACCGCGACCGCGATCGGGTAGGCCTCGAACGACCGCCACGCGTGGACCACCTCGTCGCCGTTCTCGCAGAACGCCTGGAGCAGGTGGTAGAGCACGGCGACCGAGCCGGTGCCCGCCGCGAGGTCGGCCGTCGGCACGTCGAGGCGCTCGGCGAGCGCGGCGTACAGCGCGGTGCAGCCCATGTCCGGGTAGCGGTTCATCGCCGAGGCTGCCTCGACCGCGGCCTCGAGGACCCCGGGCAGCGGCGCGTTCGGGTTCTCGTTCGAGGACAGCTTGTAGGTCGGGACCCCGGGCCGGGCGGCGGGCGGCTTGCCCGGCACGTAGGCCGGGATGTTCGCGATGGCGGGGCGGACCTGCGGGCCGGGCGTCGTCATGGCGGTCACCCTAGCCGGACGCCGACGGGCCGATCCGCGGGCCGAAAAGCGGTTGGGATTGTCAGGAGCACCCGATAGCCTGTGCCTTACACCTCCGGCGCGCCCCAGGCACCCGTGCGCCCGGACCTGACGAGGGGGAACCACCACCTGCATGTCTGACGACGCCGCGCCCGCCGGGCCCCACCACCAGCCGCCCGCCGGCGTCCACTCGTTGTGGCGGCTGCGGGGCTACCTCCGCCCCCACCTCGGCGCGCTGGCGGTGATGCTCGGGACCGCGCTGGTCGGGCATCGCCCTCTCGATCGCGATCCCGCTGGTCACCAAGGCGCTGATCGACGGCCCGATCACGGACAAGCAGATCGACCCGGTCCTCCCGCTGGGCCTCCTCGCGCTCGCCCTGGGTGTGGTCGAGGCGGCGCTGATCTTCTGGCGCCGCTGGGTGCAGTCCGGCACGGTGCTCAGCGTCGAGACGGTGATGCGGCACGACCTCTACGAGCGCCTCCAGCAGCTGCCGATGGCGTTCCACGGCCGCTGGCAGTCCGGCCAGCTGCTCTCGCGCGTGACGACCGACCTCAGCAGCATCCGCCGCTTCTTCGGCTTCGGCATGCTCTTCCTGGTCATCAACGTGCGTCCAGCTCGTCGCGGTCACGGCGGTGCTGCTGCAGATGTACTGGCCGCTCGGCCTGGTCGTCGCCGTCGACCGCGGTGCCGATCATCGCCCTGTCGAACCGCTTCGAGACGCCAGTACGTCGTGGTCTCGCGCAAGGTGCAGGACGAGCAGGGGGACCTCGCCACGCTGGCCGAGGAGGGCGCCGTCGGCTACCGGGTGATCCGCTCGTTCGGACGCAGCGGGCACGTCGCGCGCCAGTACGACGAGGCCGCCCGCACGCTCTGCGGGCCTCGTCGATGGACAAGGTGCGGCTGTCCTCGAAGTTCTGGACCTTCCTCGAGGTGATCCCGAACCTCGCGGTCGTGGCGGTGCTGCTGCTCGGCGCGCTCGGTGTCGGGCGCGGCGACCTCTCGCCGGGCACCCTGGTCGCCTTCATCACCCTGATGCTGTCGCTGGTGTGGCCGGTGGCGGCGCTCGGCTTCATCCTGGCCATGGCCCAGGAGGCGATGACGGCCGCGGCCCGGATCAACGAGATCTTCGACACCGAGCCCTCGATCGTCGCCGGCGACCGCGTGCTCGAGGAGCCGCGCGGGCACCTGCGCCTCGAGGGCGTCGGCTTCGCGTTCCCCGACGAGCCCGACCGGCCGGTGCTGCACGACGTCGACCTCGACGTGGCTCCCGGCGAGACGGTCGCGCTGGTCGGGGCGACGGGCTCCGGCAAGACCACGCTCACCGCGCTCGTGCCCCGGCTCTACGACGTGACCGCCGGCCGCGTGACGATCGACGGGGTCGACGTACGCGACCTCGAGCTGGACCACCTGCGGTCCGTGGTCGCGACCGCGTTCGAGGAGCCGACGCTGTTCTCGATGAGCGCCCGGGAGAACCTGACCCTGGGTCGCCCCGACGCGACCGAGGCGGAGGTCCTCGACGCGATCGAGGTCGCGCAGGCGGGGTTCGTGCACGACCTGCCCTGGGGGCTCGACACCCGCATCGGCGAGCAGGGGATGTCGCTGTCCGGCGGTCAGCGGCAGCGTCTGGCGCTGGCGCGGGCGGTCCTGGCGCGACCGAGGATCCTGGTGCTCGACGACACCCTGTCGGCGCTCGACGTGCACACCGAGAAGCTGGTCGAGGACGCGCTCCGGCGCGTCCTCGCGGACGCCACCGGGATCGTCGTCGCGCACCGCGCCTCGACGGTGCTGCTCGCCGACAAGGTCGCGCTGCTCCAGGACGGCACCGTCACCCACGTCGGCCGGCACAGCGACCTGCTCGCCACCGTCCCGGCCTACCGCGAGCTGCTGGCCGCCGACGCGGAGACGGACGCCGAGCTCGAGGGGGTGTCGGCATGAGCGCCCCCCGACGACCCCGACGACCCCGCCCGCCGGGGAGGCGTCCTGGCGCGGCGTGGCCGCCGACGGGCAGGAGGTCACCGGCGAGGTCTCGGGCCTGCTGCGGACGCGCTCGCGGCGGCTGCTCGGCGACCTGCTCCGTCCGCACCGCCGGTGGGTGTGGGTGCTGGTGGCGATCGTGCTCCTGGAGAACGCCTCCCGGCTCTCGATCCCCTACCTGGTCAAGGAGGGCATCGACCGGGGCATCCCGCCGATCCGCGAGGACGGCGACACCTCGGTGCTGTTCACGGTGGTCGGGATCGCGCTGTTCGCCACCCTGCTGCAGGCGGTGACCCGGCGCACCTTCCTGCTGCTGTCGGGCCGCATCGGCCAGGACATGCTGCTCGAGATCCGGCGGCGGGTCTACCGGCACTTCCAGCGGCTGAGCCCGGCGTTCCACGACGACTACACCTCGGGCCGGGTGATCTCGCGGCAGACCTCCGACATCGACGCCCTCGACGAGATGCTCGAGACCGGCTTCGACGGGCTGGTCACCGCGGTGCTGACCCTCGTCGGCACGGCCGTGCTGCTGCTCGTGCTCGACGTGAAGCTCGCGCTGGTCGCGCTGCTCTGCTTCCCGTTCCTGCTGTGGCTGACCAACTGGTTCCGCAAGCGAGTCGGCCTCGACGTACCGGGTGACCCGGGAGAAGGTCGCCCTCGTCATCGTGCACTTCGTCGAGTCGATGCTGGGCATCCGTGCCGTGCAGGCGTTCCGCCGCGAGCCGCGCAACACCGAGATCTTCGACGACGTCAACGACCAGTACCGGCGGGCCAACCTGCGCGCCTTCCGGCTGGTCGCCTGGTTCATGCCGGGCATCAAGCTGATCGGCAACGTGACCATCGGGGTGGTGCTGCTGTACGGCGCGTACCTCGCCTTCCACGACGAGGTCACCGTCGGCGTGCTCGCCGCCTTCCTGCTGTACCTGCGGCAGTTCTTCGAGCCGATGCAGGAGATCTCGCAGTTCTACAACACCTTCCAGTCCGCCAGCGCCGCCCTGGAGAAGCTCTCCGGCGTCCTGGAGGAGGAGCCGACGGTGCCGGAGCCCGCCGCGCCGGTGCCGCTGCGCCAGGTGCGCGGGGAGGTCGGCTTCGAGGACGTCGGCTTCTCCTACGTCGACGGCGTCCCGGTGCTCCCCGGCCTCGACCTCACGGTGCCGGCCGGGCAGACGGTCGCCCTGGTCGGCACCACCGGCGCCGGCAAGACGACCATCGCCAAGCTGCTGTCGCGCTTCTACGACCCGTCGGGCGGGCGGGTGCTGCTCGACGGGGTGGACCTGCGCGACCTCGACGAGGCGACGCTGCGACGCTCGGTCGTGATGGTCACCCAGGAGAACTACATGTTCGACGGGACCGTCGCCGACAACATCCGCTTCGGCCGCCCCGGGGCCGGCGACGCCGAGGTGGAGGCGGCCGCCCGGGCGATCGGCGCGCACGACTTCATCGAGCGGCTGCCCCGGGGCTACGCCACCGACGTGGCCAACAAGGGCGGCCGGCTCTCGGCGGGCCAGCGACAGCTCGTGGCGTTCGCGCGGGCCTTCCTCGCCGACCCGGACGTGCTGATCCTCGACGAGGCGACCAGCTCGCTCGACGTACCCTCCGAGCGGCTGGTGCAGCACGCCCTTCGCACGATCCTCGCCGACCGGACCGCGGTGATCATCGCCCACCGGCTCTCCACGGTGGAGATCGCCGACCGGGTGCTGGTCCTCGAGCACGGCCGGGTGGTGGAGGACGGCTCGCCGGCGGACCTCGTCGCCGCGGGGCGGGGCCGGTTCTCGGCGCTGCACCAGGCGTGGGTCGACTCGCTGGCCTGACCGCCCGTGAGGACCGCGGCACTCCCCACGGTCTTCTGCCCGTTCCCACGGGGAGTTCTCCGTGGGAAGCGGCCAATTACCACGGGACCGTGGTAATTGGCCCCCCGGTCAGGCACGACGCAGCCAGCGCACCTGGTACTCCGCCATCCCGATCCGCCACTCGGCGAGCTCGTCGGTGACCAGGTCCACGACGCGGTCCCAGCCTGGGGGCAGCGTCGTGTCGAAGGCGTGCGGCGCCACGTTGGCCAGCACGAGCACGTCGCCGCGGGCGCTGGTGCGCAGCAGCATGAACACGCGCGGGTCGTCGTGCCAGATGGCCTCGGCCTCGGCCTGCGCGTGCAGCTCCGGGGTCGCGGCGCGCAGCCGCACGATGCGCTGCAGCTCGCTGAAGATCCGCGCCTCGATGGTGGCGGGGTCGGTGCGCCGCTCGGCGGCCGCCCAGTCCATCCGGGGACGGTGCAGCCACCGGTTGTCGGCGGCGAGGTCGGCCTCCAGCGCGTACGCCGGGTCGTTGCGCATGCCGAGCTCGTCGCCCATGTAGACGAGCGGGATCCCGCCGAAGGTGAGGATCAGGTGGTGCAGCAGCAGGATCCGCCGCACCGCCACCGCGGCCGCCTCGTCGTCCCCGATCTCGAGGGCCACCTCGAGCCCGGCCAGGGAGGCGAGCGAGCCGCTGATCCGCCGGTCGCCGGTCGCCGGGTTGGCCTGGAAGACGGCCCCCCGCGCGAACGACCCCGGGAACTCCCCGGAGTAGAAGTCCGACAGGAAGGCCCGGTGGTCGAAGCCGCCGAGCCCGACGGCGCCGGCGTTCTCGTCGGTCACCGCCCAGCCGATGTCGTCGTGGAGCCGCACGTAGGTCAGCCACGCCGCCGTCGGCGGGATCGGCGGCATCGCCCGCAGCGTGTGCGTGAGGAGGGTGGCGTTCTGCTCGGCGAGGGCGCTCCACAGGCTGACCATCAGCACGTTGTGGTAGGCCAGCTCGCACTCCTTGCCGGCGCCCTCCCCCTGGCCCAGGTAGCCCACCAGGTCGTCGGGGGAGACGATCGCCTCCGCCAGCAGGATGACGCCCGGCGCCACGATCCGGGACAGCGCCCGCCAGGCCTGCAGCAGCAGGTGCACCTCCGGCTGGTTCTGGCAGTTGGTGCCCAGCCGCTTCCACATGAACGCGACCGCGTCGAGGCGCAGCACGTCGACGCCCACGTTGGCGAGGTGACAGATCACCTCGAACATCTCCGCGAAGACGTCGGGGTTGGTGTAGTCGAGGTCCCACTGGTACTCGTTGAACGTCGTCCACACCCAGCGCTCGCACTCGGGATCCCAGGTGAAGTTGCCGGGTGCGAAGTCGGGGAAGACCTCGGGCAGCGTCCGCTCCCACCGGTCCGGCTCGGTGCGGTCGGGGTAGGTGCGGAAGTAGGCGAGGTACGTCGGGTCGCCCGCCCGGGCCCGCTCGGCCCACTCGTGCTCGCGCGCCGTGTGGTTGCAGACCAGGTCCAGCACCAGGCGAGATGCCCTCACCCCGCAGCACGCCGGCGACGTGGCGCAGGTCGTCGAGGGTGCCGAGCGCGCGGGTCGACCGCGTGGTAGTCGGCCACCGCGTAGCCGCCGTCGTTGGGTCCCGGGCGCGGCTCGAGCAGCGGCATCAGGTGCAGGAAGGTGACACCCAGCTCGCGCAGGTAGCCGATCCGGTCCGGCAGTCCGCGCAGGGTGCCGGAGAAGCGGTCGGTGTAGCAGACGTAGCCGAGCAGGTCGGTGCGCTGGAACCAGTCGGGCGTCACCAGGCGGGCCTCGTCGAGGGCCCGCAGCTCCGGCGAGCGAGCGGCGAAGGCCGCGGTCACCTGCTCGCGCAGGCGGCCCAGGAGTACGTCGAAGTCGGGCCGGTCGCCGTACAGACCCCGCAGCGGGCGGACCACGTCGGGCCAGAGCGCCGTCATCCGGGCCCGCAGCGTCGCCTCGCCGGCCGCCGACGACGGCTGTGGCTGGGTGGCCCCTCGCGTCATGGAGGTCACGGTAGCGGCGTCGCGAGGGGGGCGTCGCCGGGTCGTCCTGGCGCGGACCGACGGCTCAGGCGGTGCCCGCGTCACCCTCCGCGGCCCGCTTGAGCCGGTCCAGGGTGCCCTCGATGCCGGCCCGGTTGCGCCGCGGGAAGCCGGTCACCTCGAGAAGGGACCGCCAGAGCAGGTTGTAGCGGGAGTAGTCGAAGGTCTCGGTCACCCGGGTGCCGGACCCGCTCGGCTCGAGCTCGTACCGCCAGCGGTGGCCGCCGAAGTGCCGCCAGGCGATCCGGCGGTCCGGCTCGTACTCCACCACCGTGTTGGTGATCCGGTAGGGCACCCCGAACAGCCGCATGTCGACGTGGAAACGGTCGCCCTTGGTCACCCGCTCCGGACCCTCGACCACGGCCCGGACGGACCCGGAGCCGTCGATCCGCGGGTGCTCGTGGGGGTTCGCGACGATCCCGAAGACCGTGGCGGGCGGGGCGGCGATGGTCACGCTCGCCGAGACGGTCCGATCACTCATGACGGCAAAGTTACCGGCCGGTCACAAGGGCGGCGCCGGGGGGCCCCGCGTCGGGACGTGCGTCGGCCCCCATCCCGGGGAAGATGGGGGCCTCCGCCTGTCACTGCGTCCCATGTCGCCGCGGCCCGGGATGCCTGACGTCCCGAGTGTGCTGCCGCCGGCGTGAGCGCAGCGTGAAATACCAGTCGGCACCGTAAAACGAGCGTAAAACGGGCGTGGGGGGTGTGGGGGTGGCCCGTGTTGGTCCGTTTGGTCCCGGGGTCCCTGACGCGAACGGACTAACGACGCCCGGTCATTCGGAGGGTTTCGCAAATGTGCCTACCGGCCACCTGTGGCTGCCCGTACAACTAGGGGAGTCGAACGGGGGTGGGGACTCCACGAGAGGGCCGGGGGGCCGGGGATGGACAGTGTGGAAGTGCGGCTGTTGGGGCCGCTGCTGGTGCGGCGGGCCGATGGCAGCGTCGTCGGTCCGGAGGAGTGGCGGTCGTCCAAGACGCTCGACCTCCTCCGGCTGCTGGCGCTCAACGGGGGACGGCCGATGTCCGTGGCCTCGGTGGTCGACCGGCTCTGGCCGGCCGTCGACTGGGACCACGGTCGCGCCAGCCTGCGCACCGCGGCCAGCCAGCTGCGGAAGATCCTGGGCCGCGACTGCCTGGAGCGCCAGCCCGCGTGCCTGGCCCTCACCGACGTGTGGCTGGACACCGTCGCCTACACGCGCCACATCCACGAGGTCGACCAGGCCCGGCGGGCCGGCGAATCCGAGGCCGTGGTCGCCCTGGTGCGCGAGGCGGAGGCCCTCTACACCGGCGACGTCGAGGTGACCGCGGGCGAGTGGGACGCCGAGTCGCACGACTGGTTCCGCGGGCAGCGGCAACGGCTGCTGCTCGCCGGCGCCGAGGCCGCCGCGGCGCGGGGGTGGCTGCGCGACAGCCTCGACCTCGCCCTGCGCGCCCGGGACATCGAGCTGACCGAGGAGGTGGCTCGCGCGTTGATGCGGGCGCACGTCGGCCTGGGGGAGACCGACCGTGCGCTCGACGTCCACGAGCAGCTGCGGCACGACCTCGCCGACCGGCTCGGGGTCGACCCCTCCGCGCAGACCCGGGCGCTGCACATGATGGTGCTCAGCGGCTCGTCCGCCCCCCAGCAGCGGTGGGGGGCCGTCGGCGTCGATCGGACCGTCGAGGACCTGGTGGCCGCTGCGCAACGCGTGCTGGACGACCCGGCGGCCGGGTCCGTCGTGTGGCTGTGCGGGCCCGAGGGCTCGGGGCGGCGGACCGTCGCCGACCTCGCCGCCCGCCGTCTGGGGCTGCCGGTGTACGACCTCTCGTCGCTGCCCTTCGACACCTACGCGCCGGAGGCGCTCGACGGCGGCGACGACGGCGCGGCGCCGGGGATGGTGCTGCTGCCCTCGCGGAGCCTGCCGCCGACCTGGGCGGTCAACATCGTGCACGCCCTGGCGGCCCGCTGCCGCGGGGTCGTGGTGGTGCGGGCCAGCGAGCCGCCGACCGGGGTGACCGGCGGCCCGGGCGGCGATGCCGTCGTCGAGGTGGGACGCCTCGACGCGGACGAGCTCGAGAAGCTCGCCGCGATGCTGCTCCAGGGCACCCCGGCTCCGTCGCTCCTCCAGGAGCTGCGCCGCCGGTCCTCCGGGTACGCCGGCGCGGCCTGCCGGGTGGCCTGCGAGTGGGTGTCCCAGGGGCGCATCGTCTGGCGCCCGGACGGCCTGCAGCTGGCCGAGCACGACCCGGGCGAGGCGCGTGGCGCCGCCGCGCTCGCACCCGTGCTGCGCGGCATCGACGGGGTGTCCCTTGACGTGCTCTCCGTCCTGGCGGTCGCGAGGACCACGATCAGCACGGCCGTGGTGCGCCGGGCGATGGACATCATCGGGCGGCCCGCGCCCTCCGACGAGGTCCTGGACGGGCTCGTCGACCTGGGCCTGGTGGAGCGGTCGGCGGGCGGGTTCCGGCTCGGCGGCGGGCTCGTCTCCGCGGCCCTGGACTCGTGGGTGCGGCCGTCGACCGCCGCGGCCATCGACGAGGCGCTGCAGGCGCTCGCGCGGGAGGACGTCGTGGTGCAGGCCACGCGGCTGGCCGCGCAGGGCCAGACGGCACTCGCGCTGGCGGTCGCTCGCGAACAGCTCCGGACCGCTCGGTCCTCGGGCGACCTCGACGGCGTGCGACACATGATCGACCTGATGCGCGGGCTGCGCCGGGACCATCCCGCGGCCGGCGGCCCGGAGCAGGGTCCACGGCCGCTGTCGGCGCACGGCACCATCCCGACGCCACGGTTCGGTCCCGTCGTCGGACCAGCAGGGGGGTCCGACGCGGGGACTCCAGGGGGGTTGGCGGCCGCCCGCGCACGCGGGTGACCGCAGACGGGAGAGGAGCCCGGCGTCCGCCGGGCCCCTCTCGCCGCTTTGGCTGGCGACGCCGTCAGCCCAGGGTCAGCTGGCGGTACATCCCCATGAACATGTGCGGCATGAAGTCGTGCTCGGGCATCGGCCAGAAGCACAGCAGCACGTACTCACCCGGCGGCAGGTCGTACTTGAGGGTCATCGACCGGTCCGGGCTCACGGCGCCGGACTGCGTGCCGACCCCGAACCGGATCGGCGACGGGCCCTCGTTGCCGTTCTGGAGCTCCTCGATCCACGCGTCGACGTCGGCGAGGGTCCGGCCCTTCTTCAGTCGCGCGATGGCGAAGAAGTGGTTGGCGTCACTCTCGTTGCGCAGCGTCACCTTCCCCTTGGCGGGGATCGCGGCCGGGTCGGGGGCGAAGCTCGTGATGCCGTCCGCCACCAGCGCGGGCTCGGCGGGGAGCGCGCCCCGCTGGCGGTCGCCGCGCACCCGCACGGTCAGCATCTTCTCGGCCAGGAAGCGGGTCGGGTTGGTGTCGAACGCCCAGTACTTGCCGCGGCCGAGCTTGGCCCACATCACGCCCTTCTCGCCGGTGTCGGCCGAGACCCCGCCGATGAGCAGGGTGTTGCGCTCGAACCGCCGGAACGCCTTGGCGTCGCCTTCGAAGCCCTCGGTGACGTCGTCGGCGAGCTGCTGCTTGGTGTAGCCGCGGGCCGGCTTGACCAGCTGGAAGTCGGAGGCGCCGACGGAGCGGACCACGATGCGGTGGAGGCCGGGCGCCAGGGTGGTCGGCATGCGCACGACGTTCCGCTTGGTGATCCGCACCTTGGTGGTGTCGCCGGGCGCGCCGGTGGCGGTCGGCGTGGTGACCACCGCCAGGCCGCCGGCTGCCAGGGCGACGCCCAGGGCGGCCGCGGCCAGGCGCACGGCAGGTTTCGATCGGGTCATGTGTGAGTCCCCCTTGTGACGAGGCGCGGGCCCGCTGCCACGCGCGTGCGCCCAGCAATAGCGACTCGGACCGCGGCAGCGGAAGGGACGAACCCGGAAACCACCTGATCGGGCCATCCCGAACGGCGCAAAACGGTCGCCTCGGGTGGGCCCGCCCGCCCGTCCTCAGGCCCGGCTCAGGACATCGTCTTCGGGGTCGGGGTCGGGGCGCGGCTCACCCGACGGCGCCGTGACGACCGCCCGCGCCCGGCGCGGCCGCTCGGCGCTGATCACCAGCGCGACCGCGAGCACCACGACGCCGCCCCCCGCCAGCACCGCGGGCGTCACGGCCTCCGCGAGGACCAGCCACCCGAGGAAGACCGCGACCACCGGATTCACGTAGGCATAGGTGGCGACCAGCGAGATCGGCGCGTTCGCCAGCAGCCAGACGTAGGACGTGAACGCGACGACGGAGCCGAAGACGACCAGGTAGCCCAGCGCCACCCAGGTGCGGGTCTCGTACGCGCCGGTGAAGCGCTCACCCGACAGGGTCCCGACCAGGAGCAGCACCAGCCCGCCGAACAGCATCTCGTAGACGACGGTGACGAACACGTCCCGCGGCAGCGTCAGGCGCGGCTGCAGGTAGGAGCCGAGGGCCCAGCAGGTCGAGGCGAACAGCACCAGCAGGCCGGGGCCGAGGGGGAACCCCGCCTCGCCGGAGCTGCCGGCCAGGACCAGCCCGGCGAGCCCGACGAGACCGGCGAGCACGCCGAGCAGCGTCAGCGCGCGGGGCCGGTCGCCCTCCGCGAGCCGGAAGACGACGATGATCAGCGGCGCCACCGCGATCAGCAGCGCCGTGACGCCGGAGGGGGCCCCGAGACTCTCCGCGACCGAGACCAGGCCGTTGCCGAGCACGGGGAGCATCAGCCCGAGGAAGCCGGCGCCGACGGCCTGGCGCCGGGTGATGCGCAGCCGGCCCGGTCCCCCGCGCAGCGCGAGCACGCCGCCGAGCAGCACCGCGGCCGTGGTGTAGCGCAGCCCCATCGACGTCAGCGGGGGCGCCTCCTCGACGACGATCCGGATGGCGAGGTACGTCGAGCCCCACACGACGTACACGACGACGAGCGCCACCACGACGACGCCGAACGCCGGCGCCTGCCGCACCCCAGGTGTCATGACCGTCCCTCCCTTGTGCCCCTGACAGGCTAGGGTCCGCGACCGACGGTGTCGCGCGGGTTTCGGACGAGGAGCCGTCGAGATCCGGCCACCCGGACCCCGGCCCGGGAGGGGGTGCCCGGATTAGGCAGGCCGCGGAGGGGCCCGGTACCTTATGGACCACGAGCGACCGGTGTGGCACCGGTCACAGCGACGGTCCGACCACGGCCGCGTCGCCGTCAGCACTGCCGCACCATCCCCGCGGTCGTCTGAGGCGGCTCGGCACGAGCCGTCAGCTCCCAGAGCCGGCAGCGGAGACCCCGCGGGCGCCGACGACACGAAGGAGTGCAGGTGAGCCATCCACATCCTGAGGGGCATCACGCCGGGGCTTTCGGCCCCGGACTCGGTGAGGTCTTCGGGCCCAACCAGGCCGACGGTGGTCCCGAGCTCGTGCAGCTGCTGACCCCCGAGGGGGAGCGCGTCGAGCACCCCGAGTTCAGCTTCGACCTCGACGACGACGCCATCAAGGGCTTCTACCGCGACATGGTGCTGACCCGGCGCATCGACACCGAGGCCACCGCCCTGCAGCGCCACGGCGAGCTGGGCATCTGGGCCCAGCTGCTCGGCCAGGAGGCCGCACAGATCGGCTCCGGGCGCGCGCTGCGCTCGCAGGACTTCGTGTTCCCGACCTACCGCGAGCACGGCGTCGCCTACACCCGCGGGATCGACCCGCTGCGGCTGCTCGGCCTCTTCCGGGGCGTCGACCAGGGCGGCTGGGACCCCAACGACGGCAACTTCGGCCTCTACACGATCGTGATCGGCGCGCAGACGCTGCACGCCACCGGCTACGCGATGGGCCTGCAGCGCGACGGCGTCGTCGGCACCGGTGACGCCGACCGCGACGCCGCCGTCGTCGCCTACTTCGGCGACGGCGCCAGCAGCCAGGGTGACGTCAACGAGGCGTTCATCTTCGCCGCGTCCTACAACGCGCCCGTCGTGTTCTTCTGCCAGAACAACCAGTGGGCGATCTCGGAGCCCATCGAGCGGCAGAGCCGGATCCCGCTCTACCAGCGCGCCCTCGGCTTCGGCTTCCCGGGCGTCCGCGTCGACGGCAACGACGTGCTCGCGACGTACGCCGTGTCGCAGGCCGCCCTGCAGCGGGCCCGCGAGGGCCAGGGCCCGACCTTCGTGGAGGCCTACACCTACCGGATGGGTGCGCACACCACGACCGACGACCCGACCCGCTACCGGCTCTCGGAGGACCTCGAGCACTGGAAGCTCAAGGACCCGATCCAGCGCGTCCGCGTCTACCTGACCCGCAACGGCCTGGTCGACCAGGACTTCTTCGACGAGATCGACCAGGAGGCCGAGAAGCTCGGCGAGCACCTGCGCGAGGGCTGCAAGGCGCTGCCCGAGCCGCGGATCCTCGACGTCTTCGACCAGGTGTACGCCGAGGGCAGCCCGGAGCTCGACGCCCAGCGCGACGGCTTCGCGGCCTACCTCGACAGCTTCGAGACCACGGCAGGAGCCCACCGATGAGCAAGATCACCCTGGCCAAGGGCCTCAACGCCGGTCTGCGCAAGGCCATGGAGGACGACTCCAAGGTGCTCGTGATGGGCGAGGACGTCGGCAAGCTCGGTGGCGTCTTCCGCATCACCGACGGCCTGCAGAAGGACTTCGGCGAGGACCGGGTCATCGACTCTCCGCTCGCCGAGTCCGGCATCCTCGGCACCGCCGTCGGCCTCGCGATGCGCGGCTACCGGCCCGTGTGCGAGATCCAGTTCGACGGCTTCGTCTACCCGGCCTACGACCAGATCGTCAGCCAGGTCGCCAAGATCCACTTCCGGAGCCAGGGCAAGGTCAAGATGCCCATCGTCATCCGGATCCCGTTCGGCGGCGGCATCGGCGCGGTCGAGCACCACAGCGAGAGCCCCGAGGCGCAGTTCGCGCACACGCCCGGGCCTCAAGGTGGTGGCCTGCTCCAACCCGGTCGACGGCTACTGGATGATCCAGCAGGCCATCAAGTGCGACGACCCGGTGGTGTTCCTCGAGCCCAAGCGGCAGTACCACGCCGACAAGGCCGAGCTCGACGAGTCGGTGCAGCCGCAGCCGCTGTTCACCTCCCGCGTCGTGCGCGAGGGCACCGACCTCACCCTGCTGGCCTACGGCCCGATGGTGAAGACCTGCATGGCCTCCGCGGAGGCCGCGGCCCAGGACGGTCAGAGCATCGAGGTCATCGACCTGCGCACGCTCTCCCCGCTCGACATGGGCCCGGTCGTCGAGTCGGTGCGCAAGACCGGCCGCGCGGTGATCGCCCACGAGGCGCACGTCAACCTCGGCATGGGGGCGGAGGTCGCGTCCCGGATCACCGAGGAGTGCTTCTACTCCCTCGAGGCGCCGGTGCTGCGGGTCGGCGGGTTCGACACGCCGTACCCGCCGAGCCGGATCGAGGAGGAGTGGCTGCCCGACCTGGACCGCGTGCTCGACGCCGTCGACCGGTCGCTGGCCTACTGACCCACCGGGTGGTCGCGGTCGTCGACCCCCACGCCTGAGGAGAACCCGTGAACGAGTACAAGCTGCCCGACGTCGGTGAGGGGCTCACCGAGGCCGAGATCGTCACCTGGAAGGTGAAGGTCGGCGACGTCATCAAGGTCAACGACATCGTCGTGGAGATCGAGACCGCCAAGTCGCTGGTCGAGCTGCCCTCGCCGTACGCCGGCACCATCCAGGCGCTGCTGGTGCCGGAGGGCGAGACCATCCCGGTCGGCACCCCGATCATCCGCATCGGCGAGGCGGGGGAGGCCCCGGCCGAGCCCGCCGCACCGGAGGCCGCCCCGGCCGAGCCCGCCGCAGCAGGCCCCGGCGGAGATCGACATGTCCAACCCGGCCGCCACCGGCGGCGGGGAGAACCAGACCCTGGTCGGCTACGGCCCGCGCGAGTCCGCCGCCAAGCGGCGTCCGCGCCGGGGTGGGGCGAGCCCCGCCTCGGAGGCGGGAGCCGCCGCGCAGCTGCAGCTGCAGGGCGCGTTCACGCCGGGGCGGCACCGAGTCCGCCGACGTGGTCGAGGCCGAGGAGACCCCCGTCCCCTCGACGCCGGCGGCGCACCACGAGGGCGCCGCCCCCGCGCGGGCGCTGGCCAAGCCGCCGGTCCGCAAGCTCGCCAAGGACCTCGGCGTCGACCTGCTCTCGCTGACCCCGTCCGGTCCGCAGGGCACCGTCACCCGCGAGGACGTCCAGGCGGCCGCCGCCGAGTTGTCAGGGGCTCAGCGCGCCCCGGCGCCCTCACGCCTGACAGGTCGGCGGGGGAGCGGGAGACCCGCGAGCCGATCAAGGGCGTGCGCAAGATGATGGCGCAGGCGATGGTGGACTCGGCGTTCACCTCCCCGCACGTCACCGAGTGGATCACCGTCGACGTCACCCGCACCATGAAGCTGGTGGAGCGGCTCCGGTCGCCACCGGGACTTCCGGGACGTGAAGGTCTCGCCGCTGCTGGTGCTGGCGAAGGCCGTGCTGCTGGCGATGAGGCGGACGCCCGAGATCAACGCCGCCTGGGACGACGCCGCGCAGGAGGTCGTCTACAAGCACTACGTGAACCTCGGCATCGCCGCGGCCACGCCGCGCGGCCTCGTCGTACCCAACGTGAAGGACGCCGACGCGATGTCGCTGCCCGAGCTGGGCGGCGCGCTCAACCACCTGACCCGGGTGGCCCGCGAGGGCAAGACGCAGCCCGCCGAGATGGCCGGCGGCACCGTTCACGATCACCAACGTCGGGGTGTTCGGGGTCGACGCCGGTACGCCGATCATCAACCCCGGCGAGTCCGCGATCCTGTGCTTCGGCGCCGTCCGGAAGCAGCCGTGGGTGACCGCCAAGGGCAAGATCAAGCCCCGCGACATCACCACGCTCGCGCTCTCCTTCGACCACCGCCTCATCGACGGCGAGAAGGGCTCGCGCTTCCTGGCCGACGTCGCCGCGGTGCTCGAGGACCCGGGGAACGCGCTGCTGCACTGACCGTGGGGGGCCAATTCACTGGGTACCCAGTGAATTGGCCCCTTCCCACGGGGAAATCGCCCCGGGAAGGGGCAGATCGCCCAGGGATGCGCGACCTGTCCGGGCCCCGGCGAGTCCGGCCCGTCCGCGGCTCCGGGATGATGTATGCAACATGAGAGAGTCCGTTCCGTCCCCCGGGTCCGCCGCGCGGCGCGCCTACGACTTCGCCAAGTGGGCGATCCTGTCGGCGATCTACGAGGCCGGCGACGTGATCACCGAGGGTGCGCTGGCCAACGAGCTGGGGGTCAGCCGGACCCCGGTGCGGGAGGCGCTGCTGCGGCTGGAGGTCGAGGGGCTGGTGCACCTCAGGCCCAAGGTGGGGGCCGTGGTGGCCACCTTCTCGATGCACGACGTCGAGGACGTGCTGGAGGCCCGCGAGCTGGTCGAGATCCACACCGCGGCCAAGTCGTTCGCGGCCCGGGCGGTGCTGCTGCCGCAGGTCGAGGCGGCGCACGCCGACATGCGGCAGTGCCGCAACGAGCATGACACGCGCGGGGTTCACCGACGCCGACCGGCGCTTCCACGAGCACATCGTCGACGCCGCCGACAACGCGGTGCTCTCCTCGATCTACCGGATGCTGCGGGAGCGCCAGACGCTGTTCACCTCGGTCATGATCCGCGGCCGCCTCGACCGGATGGACGAGGCGATCGCCGAGCACGACCGGGTCCTCGAGGCCCTGCGCGGCGACGACGAGCGGGCCTTCCACGACGTGGTCACCTCGCACCTGCGCTGGTCGATCGCCCTCGCCCGGGAGTCGCATTGACCGGAGCGGTCGTGGCCGGGCCGCCGGGGGGTGCGCGCGCGACGGTCGTGTGGCTCACCGCCGTCGGCGTCTACTTCCTCGCGATCTTCCACCGGTCGTCGCTGGGGGTGGCGGGGCTCGCGGCGACGGAGCGGTTCGAGATCTCGGCGTCGCAGCTGTCCACGTTCACCGTGCTGCAGCTGCTGGTGTACGCCGGCATGCAGATCCCGGTCGGCGTGCTGATCGACCGGTACGGCCCGCAGCGGCTGCTGTTCACGGGCGCGGTGCTGATGACGGTCGCCCAGCTCGGCTTCGCCGTGACCACGGCGTACGCCGGAGCCGTGGCGGCCCGGATCTTCGTCGGCATGGGCGACGCGATGGTGTTCATCAGCGTGCTCCGGCTGATCGCGTCGTGGTTCCCGCCGATGCGCAGCCCGGTGCTGACCGCCTGGACGGCGCTGCTCGGCCAGTGCGGCGCCCTGGTCGCGGCCATCCCGCTGGCTCGCTCGCTGGACCGGTTCGGCTGGACCACCACCTTCGTGGGCAGCGCCACGGTCGGGGTGCTGCTCGGGCTGCTGGTGCTGCTCCTGGTCCGCGACGTGCCGCCCGGCTACGCCGCCCTCCCGCACCGCCAAGGACGTGCGGACGGTCGGCCGCGACCTCAAGCTGTCCTGGCGCGACCCCGGCACCCGGCTCGGGCTGTGGTCGCACTTCACCGCCCAGTTCGGTGCCAACGTGCTCGGCCTGCTGTGGGGCTACCCGTTCTTCGTCGACGGCCAGCACACCGGCCGCACCGCGGCGGGGCTGCTGCTCTCCCTGCTGGTGGTGACGATGATGGTCGGCGGCCCCGCGGTCGGCGGCTTCATCGCCCGGCACCCCTGGCAGCGGTCCACGCTGGTGCTCGCGATCGTCGTGGCCACGATGGTCAGCTGGGCGGCGGTGCTGCTGTGGCCCGGCGACGCCCCGATCTGGCTGCTCGCGGTGATGGTGGTCGCCACCGGGCTCGGCGGGCCGGGGTCGATGATCGGCTTCGACCTCGCCCGCACCTTCAACCCCGCCGACCGGCTGGGCTCGGCGACCGGGATCGTCAACGTCGGCGGCTTCGTGGCCTCGCTGCTCATGATGCTCGCCATCGGGGTCCTGCTCGACGCGCTCACGCCGGGCAGTGGCACCGACTACTCGCCGCGTGCCTACTCGCTGGCGATGTCGGTGCAGTACGTCGGCTGGGTGCTCGGGCTGGTGCAGATCCTGGCGCTACCGGCGGCGGGCGCGGCTGCACCTGGCCCGGACCCAGCCCGACACGTTCCGGGACATGACCGGTCGCTGAAGTGGCGCCGTCGGACGGCCCCCGGGGTCAGCCGAGCCCGAGCGCCCGGTAGCGCGCCGCCCGGTCGGCGGTGAGCGTGCCCCGGTCCCGGTGCAGCAGGGTCGCGAGCTCGTAGCGCAGCACCTCGCCGAGCCGCCGGCAGAACTCCACCGGCTCGTCCGCGGCGTCGGGACGCTCGGCCACGATCCGGTCCACGATCCCCGCGTCGCGCATGTCGAGCGAGCGGACCCCCTGGGCCCGGGCCATGTCCGGCGCGTGGTCGAGGTCGCGGTGCACGATCGCGCTGGCACCCTCCGGCGGCAGCGGCGAGAGCCAGCCGTGCTGCGCCGCGATCACCCGGTCGGCCGGCAGCAGCGCCAGCGCCCCGCCGCCGTTGCCCTCGCCGAGCAGCAGGCACAGGGTCGGCGCCGGTAGCGTCACCAGGTCCGCCAGGCAGCGTGCGATCTCCCCGGCGAGCCCGCCCTCCTCGGCCTCCACGGACAGCGCCGCCCCCGGGGTGTCGATCACGGTCATCAGCGGCAGGTCCAGCTCGGCGGCCAGACGCATGCCGCGCCGCGCCTCCCGCAGGGCCCCGGGGCCGAGCGGGTGCGCCTCGGTCTGCCCGCGCCGGTCCTGGCCGAGGAAGACGCACGGCGACCCGCCGAACCGCGCGAGCGCGATCAGCAGGCCGGGGTCCGACTCGCCCTGCCCGGTGCCGTTGAGCGGGATGACGTCGGTCGCGGCGTACCTCAGCAGCCGTCGTACCCCGGGTCGCTCCGGCCGGCGCGAGCGCGTCACGGACTCCCAGGTGTCCACGTCGGGGATCTCGTCGTCGGCGGGGTTCGCCGGGTCTGGGGTGACGTCGCGCGGGGCCAGCAGCACGGTCAGCGCCCGGTCGAGGATGTCCGCGATCTCCTCCGGCGGCACCACGGCGTCGACCAGGCCGTGGGCGAAGAGGTTCTCCGAGGTCTGCACCCCCTCGGGGAACGGCCGCGCGTAGAGCGCCTCGTAGACGCGGGGCCCGAGGAAGCCCACCAGCGCGCCCGGCTCGGCGACCGTGACGTGGCCGAGCGAGCCCCACGAGGCCATCACGCCGCCGGTGGTGGGGTGCCGCAGGTAGACCAGGTAGGGCAGCCCCGCCGCCTTGTGGGCCGCGATCGCCTGGCTGATCTTCACCATCTGCACGAAGGCGACCACGCCCTCCTGCATCCGGGTGCCGCCCGAGACGGGGGCGGCGAGCAGCGGCAGACCCTCGGCGGTCGCCCGCTCCACCGCCCGCACCAGGCGCTCGGCCGAGGCCACCCCGATCGAGCCGGCCAGGAACCGGAACTCGCAGGCGACGACCGCCACCCGCCGGCCACGCATGAGGCCCTCGCCGGTGAGGACGGCCTCGTCCAGGCCGGTCGACTCCTCGGCGGCCGCGAGCTCGGCGGCGTACGCCTCTGGCACGGCTCCGCGCTGCGGCGGGGTGTCCCACGACGACCAGGAGCCCTCGTCGATGACGAGGTCGATCAGCTCGCTGGCGGAGAGCCGGGCGGGGCGCGGGTCAGCAGCCATGCGGACATCCGACCACGCCGGCCCCCTCGGAGGCGACGGCCCCGGCCGTGCCCCGGCCCGCTGGGACAGGGCCGGGGACGGGGGACCGATGGGTGCTGATCCTGTCATTCCCCGAATCCGGGCGCCTCACTCCTGCGCCGACGGATCCGCTGCGAGAGGGGACCGGGCCGGGGGCGACCCCCGGCCCGGTCCCGCAGCTCACGGCTTGGCGTTCCAGCGGTTCATGCAGGTGGTGAGGTCGGCCTTCACCTGCTGGCCGCGGTCCACCACGACCGGCACCTGCTGCAGCACCTGACCGTCCTTCTCGCACGTCAGGGTCCAGTTCTCGATCAGACCCGGGACCACCTCGGAGTCCACGGTGGTCGAGTCGAACAGCGTCGCCTCGAGCGTGTAGGTCGGGGTGGCCGACGCGTAGTTGATCACCCGCAGCACGTAGGTGCCCGGCTCCGGCGCGGCCACCTCCGTCGACTCCTTCTCACCGGGCAGGTTGCCCGAGGAGCCGACCTGGGTCAGCGACCCGTCGGCGTTCTTGCGGTAGATCTCCAGGTCGAGGTCGTCGGGCATCGGCCAGTCGAGGGTCACGCCCATCACGTCCATGCCGGTCTCGGTGACGACGAACTCGTGGTCGACGTGCTCACCGACCGTGGTCGGGCCGCCCTCGAAGGTCTCGGACCGGACCGGGGTGTCCTCGGTGATCTCGACCAGCTTCTGCTGGACGACCGGACGGGTCGACTGGTTGACGTGCCAGACGTACCGGCCGTTGTTGCCGACGGTCATCGTGGTGTCGAGCGTGTCGGTGAAGGAGCTCTCCCAGGTCGGGCTCGAGAACTGCTTGCGCAGCCGGAGCGTCGCGCCCTTCGGGGCCTTGCCGGCGATCACCGCGTGGGTGGCGGTGTCGACGGTGTTCTCCAGCGCGACGAGGTACGCCTCGCGGTTGCCCTTGCCGGCGTACGCCCCGGCGCCGAGGTACTCGTCGATGACCTGCGGGAACGGCGGGTGGAACTCGTCCGGGCCGATCTCGAAGGTGTAGCCGTAGCCGCCGGTGGCGTTGTAGGACCAGTCCTCGGTGGTGCCGGTGGTGTCGTAGAGCTCCCAGCCGTGGATGTTGGCGTAGCCGTTGGCCGCCGTCATCTTCGCGCCGACCGCCTTCAGGCCCTCCTCGTCCGGGGCGTTGCCGACCGGGTGGCCGTCGGGCCCGATCGTGTCGGGGTGCACGCCGTTGGGACGCAGCACCAGGTTGGAGAAGGTGTGGTTGGAGATCAGCGTGGTCACCTGCCGGCTGCTGACCAGCTCGCGGACGTTCTGGATCTCCGGCTCGGAGAACGGGCCGGCCCCGCGGTACGTCGGGTCGGCGAACGTGCTCGAGGCACCCGGGCCGCCCCAGAAGCCGCCGTAGTTGCGGTTCAGGTCGACACCGGCGCCGAAGCCGCCGGGGCTCGTCGCGGCCGCGGCGCAGGTGCCGTCGGGCGTGTCCTGGCCGTCGACGAGGCGGCAGTTCTTGCGCTTGTAGGCGTTGCCGGGGGTGCCCACGATCGACACCGTGCCGCCGCCGTCGACCTCGCGCAGGTCGACCAGGGCCCCGTCGGTGCGGGACATGTGGAAGCCGTCGGCGTTGACGACCGGGACGACGACCACGCGGGCCTTGTCGAGGAGACCGGTGATCCGCGCGTCGGAGCCGTAGTTCTTGACCAGGTCGTAGGCGAACTCCATCGCCAGCTCACCCGAGGGCCACTCGCGGGCGTGGTGCACGCCGAACAGCGCCATCACCGGCCGGCCGTCCTCGGCCGACTGCACGTCGCGGCCGATCTCGATGCCGTAGACGGTGCGGCCGTCCAGGGTCTTGTGGGGGAGCGTGATCCGCTTCGCGATGCCGGGCCGGATCGCCGCGAGCTCGCGGAGGTCGTCGTTGTAGTCGGCGAGCGTGCGGTAGGTGTCGCGGCCCGACGGCAGCGGCGACTCCAGAGTGGCGGCGGCGTAGGCCTTGTTGGCGGCGTTGATCTGCGCCTCGCGCCGCGTCATGTCCGCGATCCGCACGTCGAAGGTGAGTCCCGAGGCGCGGAGCGCGTCGAGGTCGCCGAGGTTGTGCAGGACCACCTCGATGTAGTCGTGGCCGGCGTGCTCGGTCAGGTCGAGCCCGAGCGACTGCAGCCGGCGCTTGTCGGCGCGGGTCGGGGTGTCGACGGTGACGAGCTGGGGCGAGTAGGCGGTGTCGCCGGCCTGGGCCGAGCCCGCGGTGACCGCGGGGAGGGCGCCCAGCAGGGCGAGCGAGGTGGTGGCGGCGATGATCGCCGCGCGCGGACGAAGGCGCGTCATGGGCAGGCTCCAGGTGAGAGAGGTCACGCTTTGTACCCCTCAACGAGCCCGGCGAGACAACGTCACGCCCGCATCCGGGACCGAGCCGGTCCAGTCGTCCGCTATCCGGACATTTCGTCGTCCAGCCAGGCGCGCACGGAGGCGTCGTGCTCGCCCAGTCGCGGCGGCGGCAGGTGCCGCTCGCGGGCGCCGGCGTACGCGTTGTCGTCGAACCGGAGCGGCGGACCCGGCAGCCGGACCGGCCCGAGCGTGGGGTGCTCGACCTCGACGAGCAGCCCCTGCGAGCGGGTCTGCTCCCAGCCGTAGACGTCGTCGAGGGTGCGCACCTTGCCGGCGGGGACGCCCAGGTCGGCCAGCCGCTGCAGCCACCGCTCGGCGACGTCGGCGGACAGGGCGGACTCCAGCGTCGCGACCAGCTCCTCTCGGTGGCCGACCCGCTGCCGGTTGCTGGCGAAGCGGTCGTCGTCGACGCCGAGCAGCCCGGACAGCGCGCGCCACTGGTGGTCGTTGCCGCAGGCGATCTGGATCGGCACGTCGGCGGTGTGGAAGAGGCCGTAGGGGGCGATGGAGGGATGGTGGTTGCCGATCCCGCGCGGCACCTCGCCGGCGACCGTCCACCGGGTGCCCTGGAAGGCGTGCACGCCGACGATCGACGAGAGCAGGCTGGCCCGCACGACCCGGCCCCGATCGGTGCTCTCCCGCTCGTGCAGGGCCGCGAGCACCCCGTAGGCGCCGTACATGCCGGCCAGCAGGTCGCCGATCGGCACGCCGACCCGGGTGGGGTCGTCGGGCCCGGGGCCGGTGAGCGACATCAGCCCGGCCTCGCCCTGCGCGATCTGGTCGTAGCCGGCCCGGCCGCCCTCCGGGCCGTCGTGGCCGAAGCCGGTGATCGACAGGACCACCAGCCGCGGGTTGATCTCGTGCAGCCGCTCGACGGAGAAGCCGAGCCGGTCCAGCACGCCGGGCCGGAAGTTCTCCATCAGCACGTCCGCGCGGGCGACCAGCCGGGTCAGGAGGTCCTTGCCGTCCTCGGACTTGAGGTCGGCGGTGACCGACTCCTTGTTGCGGTTGCAGGACATGAAGTACGTCGAGACCGGGTCGTCGTCGGGCCCGACGAACGGCGGGCCCCACGAGCGGGACTCGTCACCGGTGCCGGGGGACTCGACCTTGATGACCCGGGCCCCGAGGTCGGCGAGCATCATGGCGGCGTGCGGGCCGGCGAGGGCCCGGGTGAGGTCGACGACGACCAGGTCGGACAGCATCACCCCACCCTAGGACGCTTCAGGAGGCCGGGGTGGTGGGGCCGTTCAGCCAGGCGTCGAACCACGGCCGGAGGTCCTGGCCGCTCTTCGCGCTGAGGTAGTCGATGTAGGTGGCCCGGCCGCGGCTGCGGTCCTTGTGCAGGGCCGGCCACTCCGCGAGCGCCGCATAGAACGTGTCGGTGCCGAGCCGGGCCCGCAGCCGCTCCATCAGCAGCGCGCCGCCGTAGTGCACGTTGCGCTGGTCGAAGTGGCGCGGGAGGTAGGCGCCCGGCGGGCCGTAGATCTCCCGGTAGAAGTCGTCGTTGCGGGAGAACTCGCGCTTCCAGAACTTCCAGCCGTCGAAGCCCTGGGCCACCGAGAACTTCGCCTGCAGGAAGGTGGCCACGCTCTCGCCCATCCAGTTGTCGCGCCAGTCGTTGGGGGTCACCGAGTTGCCGTACCAGGCGTGGGCGAGGTGGTGGGCCACCTGCTCGCGCACGTCGGTCCTGCCGTGCTTCCAGTTGTCCCGGGCCAGGGTGATGAGCGTCTGCGACTCGGCCGAGCCGAGCCCGGGGGTGACCACCACCCCGGCGCGGTCGAACGGGTAGGGACCCAGCCGGGACTCCAGGAAGGCGATCGCCTCCGGGGTCTTGAGCAGCGGCCCGAGCAGGTCCTTGCCGCCGCGCGGCAGCCAGTAGGTGAGGGGCAGGTCGTGCGGGCCGACCTGTGTGTAGCGCTGGTAGGGCCCGATCGCCACGGTGACGGCGTACGACGCCGTCGGGCTGGTCGCCCACCCAGCGGGTGGTCGTCCGGCCGCCCGCGGTGCGCCGGTCGTCGAGGCGGCCGTTGGAGACGCCCACGAACTTGTCGGGCACCGTCAGCTGGACGGTGTAGAGCGCCTTGTCGGAGGGGTGGTCGTTGACCGGGTACCACGTGTAGGCGCCGTAGGGCTTCTGCGTCGTCCACGCCTGGCCGCGCCCGGTCGTGTGCCAGCCGACCCCGTCGTCGTCGGCGCGGGAGGTCGGTGCCTTGACCGCGCGCGGCTTGCCGGCGTAGGCGACCTGGACGACGTACGGCGTCCCCGGCACCACCGGCGTCCGCACCAGCAGGTCGTGCCCGTCGTGGGTGAACCGGCTCCGCAGGCCCTCGACGGTAACGCTCGCGACCTCCAGGCGCCGGTGCAGGTCGAGGGTGAAGCCCGCCGCCGCCTCCTCCACCTGGAGCCGCAGCGTCGCCGTGCCCGACAGCGTGCGGCTGCCGGCCTTCCAGGCGAGGTCGAGGTCGTAGCGCCCGACGTCGACACCGGGGTTGCCCCGCGAGGGGTAGTAGGTGTCCGCTTCCGCGGCCGCGGCGCTCCCGACCGGGCCGGCGCCGAGGAGCGCGCCGGTGAGGACAGCGGTGAGCGCGGCGGGAAGGGCGGCCCGGGCCCGGCGTCGGTGCACGCCCGGAGTCTAGGGTCGCCGAACGTTCCGGGGCCCGGGACTCGCGGTCAGCGGCGGTCGCTGATGCGCACGGCCTTGCCGAGGGATCGCTGCAGCGCGCCGGGGGCGAGCACCTCGACGGCGGCGGTCACCCCGACCCGCTCCTTGATCCGGCCGCCGAGCCGGTCACCGACGCCCGCCCGGTCGGCCTCGGCGACCGAGGCGTGCGCCTCGACCTGCACGGTCAGCTCGTCGAGGTTGCCGGGCCGGGTGAGCACGCACAGGTAGTGCGGCGTCAGGCCCTCCACGCCGAGGATGAGCTCCTCGACCTGTGTGGGGAACACGTTCACGCCCCGCACGATCATCATGTCGTCGGTGCGGCCGGTCACCTTCTGCATCCGCCGGAAGGATGGGTACGCCGTGCCCGGCAGCAGCCGGGTGAGGTCGCGGGTGCGGTAGCGGACCACCGGCATCGCCTGCTTGGTCAGGCTGGTCAGGACGAGCTCGCCCTCCTCCCCGTCGGGCAGCACCTCCTGGGTCACCGGGTCGACGACCTCGGGGTAGAAGTGGTCCTCCCACACGTGCAGCCCGTCCTGGGTGGCGGCCGCCTCCTGCGAGACGCCGGGGCCGATCACCTCGGACAGCCCGTAGATGTCCACGGCGGTGATCCCGGAGCGCGCCTGCAGGTCGCGGCGCATCTCGTCGGTCCACGGCTCGGCCCCGAAGACCCCGATCTCGAGCGAGGTGGTGCGCGGGTCCACGCCCTGCCGGTCCATCTCGTCGAGGATCGCCAGGAAGTACGACGGGGTCACCATGATCACGCGGGGCTCGAAGTCGAGGATCAGCTGCACCTGCCGCTCGGTCATGCCGCCGCTGACCGGCACCACCGTGCAGCCGAGCCGCTCCGCGCCGTAGTGCGCGCCGAGCCCGCCGGTGAACAGTCCGTAGCCGTAGGCGACGTGCACGACGTCGCCCGGGCCGCGCGCCCGCCGCGTGCAGCGAGCGGGCGACGACCTCGGACCACATGGTCACGTCGTCGCGTGTGTAGCCCACCACGGTCGGCTTGCCCGTCGTACCGCTGGACGCGTGCACGCGCACCACGTCGGTGCGGGGCACCGCGAACATGCCGAACGGGTAGTTCCGCCGCAGGTCCTCCTTGGTGGTGAACGGGAAGCGCGCGAGGTCGGCGAGAGAACCGACCCGGTCGGGGTGCACGCCGGCGTCGTCGAACACCCGGCGGTAGTGCGGCACGTGGGCGTAGGCGTGCGCGAGCGTGTGCCGCAGCCGCGCCAGCTGGGTGGCCCGCAGCTCCTCCGGGGTCGGGTCCGGCATGCGGAATACCCCGGCGCCCGAACGGTCCCCGCTGGTCGTGCCGTCCCGGCCGGTCGAGCCTGTCGAGACCACTACTCCTCCTCGTCGAACAACGTCCCGCGGATCTCCTTGCTGCGCCCCACGAACTGCGCCACCACCGTGCCCGCGCACCGCACCGTCACGTCGTAGACCCCGTCGCGTCCCGACCGCTCCCGCTCGACGGCGTCGGCGACGAGCACGTCGCCCAGCCGGGTCGGGGCGAGGAACCGGATGTCCGCGCCGGCGGCGACCGTGCTGCGGTTGTAGGAGTTGCAGGCGAACGCGAAGGCCGAGTCGGCGAGGGCGAACGTCAGCCCGCCGTGCCCGATCGCGTGCCCGTTCACCATGTCGTCCCGCACCGTCATCTCCAGGGCCGCGCGGCCGGGGCCCACCTCGACGATGCGCATCCCGAGCGCCTGGCTGGCCCGGTCGCCGGCCCACATCGCCTCGGCGCTGCGCCGCGCGACCTCCTCCGGCGTCACCCCCCACCCCCGGGATCGGTCCAGGTCTTCTCCATCAGCGAGACCAGGTGCTCGTCGTCGCCGAGCCGCCCCACCTCGACGTACCCGCGGGCCCGGTGGAACGCCAGGGACGCGTCGTTGCGGGGCACCAGGTTGACCTCCAGGGCCATCCGCCCGTGCCGGCGCGCGACCGCCTCCACCTCGTCGTACACGAAGCCGCCGAGCCCCCGGCGGCGGAAGTCCTCGTGCAGCACGATCCGGTCCAGGTAGTAGAAGCCGTCCGCGTGGCGGGCGGTGAACCAGCGGTAGTTCTCGGAGTCGTACGCCGTGCCCGGGCCGAACGTGACCACGAAGCCCGCGAAGGCGCCGTCCACGTCCACCACGTCGAAGCGGTCGGCCCACCCGCGCAGCTCCTCGAGCCGCACGGGCGTCCAGCGGTGCGAGCTTCACCACGTTGCGGTGGTTGAGGGCGAGCACGTCCTCGGCGTCGCGGTCGGCGTACGGGCGCAGGACGGGCACGCGCCCACCCTAGGCGGCGTGACAGGATGGCGACAGCACTGCACTCCACCTGTCACACGTGAGGACTCCCGCGATGCCCACTCCCGACGCAGCCGCCGCGGCCACCGAGCTGTTCGCCCGCCACGAGGAGACCCTGGGGGAGGCCACCCGGGCCATCCGCACCCGCGAGTACTTCTCCGCCTACAACGAGTCGCCGTCCCCGCGGGTCTACGGCGAGACCGCGGCGGCCGACGGCAAGGCGGCCTTCGAGGCGTACGCCGGGACCACGTTCCCGCTCGACGTGCCCGGTGCCGAGGGCACCGTGGCGACCGAGAAGTCGCCGTTCGGGTTCGCCCTCGACGTGTCCTACCCCCGCGTCACCCCCGCCGGCGTGGACGCGCTGATGGCGGCGTCCACCGGTGGCCTCAAGACGTTCCGCGACGCCGGCCCCGACGCCCGGGCCGGGGTCTGCCTGGAGATCCTGCACCGGCTGCACGGCCGGGTCTTCGAGCTCGCCAACGCCGTGCAGCACACCTCCGGGCAGGCGTTCGTGATGGCGTTCCAGGCCGGGGGCGCGCACGCGCTGGACCGGGCTCTGGAGGCGGTCGCCTACGCGCACGTGGAGATGACCCGCACGCCCCGCACCGCGGTCTGGGAGAAGCCCGGCAAGGGCGAGCCGCTGCGGATGGAGAAGACGTTCACCGCCGTCCCGCGCGGCGTCGCGCTGGTGATCGGGTGCAACACCTTCCCGACCTGGAACTCCTGGCCCGGGCTGTTCGCCTCGCTGGCCTGCGGCAACCCCGTCGTGGTCAAGCCGCACCCCGGCGCGGTGCTGCCGCTCGCCATCACCGTGCAGGCTGCCCAGGAGGTGCTCGCCGAGGCCGGCTTCGACCCGCACCTGGTCACCCTCGCCGCCGAGGACCCGGCCGACGGGCTCGCCAAGACGCTCGCGGTGCGGCCGGAGGTGCGGCTGATCGACTTCACCGGCGGCAACGCGTTCGGCGACTGGCTGGAGGACAACGCCCGCCAGGCCACGGTGTTCACCGAGAAGGCCGGCGTCAACACCGTCGTCCTCGACTCCACCGACACCTTCAAGGGCATGTGCTTCAACCTGGCGTTCTCGTTCGCGCTCTACACCGGGCAGATGTGCACCGCCCCGCAGAACGTCTACGTCCCCGCCGAGGGGATCGAGACCGACGAGGGGCGCAAGTCGGTGGCCGACGTGGCCGCGGGGCTCGAGGCCGCCTTCGGCAAGCTGCTCGGCGACGACGCCCGCGCCGTCGAGCTGCTCGGCGGGGTCGTCAACGAGGGCGTGCTGTCGCGCCTCGAGTCGGCCGGGTCGGCCGGCAAGGTGCTCGTGGAGTCGCGCACCGTCCGGCACCCGGCGTACGACGACGCGGTGGTGCGGACGCCGATGCTGGTCGGGCTGACCGCGGACGACCGCGACGTCTACGAGTCGGAGTGCTTCGGTCCGGTGGCCTACCTGATCGAGACGTCCGGCACCGACCAGTCGATCGAGCTGTTCCGGCGCACCGTCACCGAGCACGGCGCGATGACCGCGTCGGTCTACAGCACCTCCGACGACGTGGTCGCGGCGATGCGGGACGCGGCCCTCGACGCCGGGGTGGCGCTGTCGGAGAACCTCACCGGTCAGGTGTTCGTGAACCAGTCGGCGGCCTTCAGCGACTTCCACGGCACCGGCGCCAACCCGGCCGCCAACGCGTCGTACACCGACGGCGCCTACGTCGCGAGCCGGTTCCGGATCGTCCAGTCGCGCCGGCACGTCTGACCCGGCGCCGCCGGCGCGGCTGCCCACGGGGATCTGCCGGTTCCCACGGGGAGCTCCCCGTGGGTACGGGCCAATTCACTGGGTACCCAGTGAATTGGCCGCCCTACGACCGCCGCCCGCCGACCGTCCCCCCGAGCAGCCCGAGCACCAGCGCCACCCCGGAGCCGGCGGCGACGACGAGCACCAGCGAGCGCAGGTCCGCGGTGAGGATGTCGTAGTAGGCCCGGCCGGCGGCCTCGGGGACGGCGGCCGGGAGCGCGTCGAGGTAGGCCGACCGGCCGACCCCCAGCCCCAGCCAGAGCAGTCCTAGCCCGACCAGGGCGACGAGCGCCGTGCCGGCGAGGGCCGGCCCGCGGCGCCGGGCCAGGGCGAGCCCGACCAGGATGAGGACGGCGGCCAGCACCGGCAGCGCGCGCCCGTAGTCCTCGAACAGCCGGAACGCGGTCTGCGCGCGGCCCAGCTCGGCGGTGGTGCCGATCGGGTAGGTCGTGTCGGTCTGCGGGATCGCGCCGCTCAGCGGGATGCCCGCCTTGTCGACCTCCTCGCGCACCGCCGCCACCAGCGGGCCGAGCCGGAGCTCGACGGTGCCGCCGTCGACGCCGACCGAGTCGGACTTCCCGGTCATGGCACCGACGATCTGGCGGTGCGCGGCCCGGTTGGACTCCCGCCACGCCTCCTCGAACGCCGGCCCCTCGACGACCACACGGGTCGCGCGCCGGACCAGCGTCTCCACCTGGTCCGCGACCGCGGCCGGCAGGGTGCCGAGCGACTCGGTGGTCTCGCGCACCAGCTTGCGGCGCACGGCCTCCTGGACGTCCTCGTTGCCGGCGAGCGGGGCGACGGTCTCCACGTACGACGTCCGCGGCACGACCGTGTCCCGCAGCCACCAGCCGGCGGTCGCCGTGGGCACCAGCAGCCCGCCGAGGAGCAGCAGCACCAGCGCGGCCAGCGAGCGCATCAGCCGGCCGCTCGGGTCACGAAGTCGGCGAGGTCCTTGCTCTGCCTGCAGCCGGGTCGGCTCGTGGACGTACATCATGTGGCCGGCCTCGTAGTAGGCGTGCTCGATGTTGGCGCGCAGCTCGTCGGGGAGCCGCAGGTGCGCGATGACGTCCTCGGCGGCGTGGTGCGGCGTGGCGCCGTCGAAGTAGCCGTAGGCGACGTGCACCTTGAGGTGCGGGTTGGTGCGCATCGCGCGCTCGAGCAGGGGGGTGACGTCGATCGGCCGGCCCTCGAAGTCCTTGAACGACCACGGCTGCACCCGGCGGCTGATCTGCTCGTAGGGCAGGTCGTTCTCGTAGCCGAGCTCGTGGCGCACGTAGTGGTTGAACGCCGTCGCGTACGGGCCGCTGATCGCGTCCATCGAGGGGTCGGCGTCCATGTGCTCGGCGATGGCCGAGCCGGCGGGGCCGGTGAACCGGCCGTCGAGCCGCCCGACGGTGCGCCGCGGTCGCGCAGCAGCTCGCCGAAGAACCGCCAGTGCTCGATGCGCAGGTCGGCGCGGTCGACGTAGTCCTCGCTGAGCCCGGTCAGCGAGGCCAGCTTCCGGACCGCGGCGGCCCGCTCCTTCGCGGTCAGCCGGTCACCGCGCGACAGCACCCACGGGTAGTCCCGCGCGGCGTACTCCTCGGCCGTCCGCGAGCGCCTTCTTCAGCGAGCGCGCGGCCGAGCTCGCCGTGGTAGTGCGCGATGGCGGCGTAGGTCGGCAGGTAGAGCGCGTGCGCGCGGTCGTTGCGCTGGTTCTCGAAGTCGATCGACGACAGGTCGAGCACGCTGGAGATCAGCGATCAGCCCGTTGACGTACATGCCGTAGCCGCGACTGCAGGTGCTCGACCAGCGCGGCGCCGCGCAGCGTGCCGTAGGACTCGCCCGGCGACGAGCTTCGGCGACATCCACCGCTTGTGCCGCGACGTCCAGAGCCGGATCAGCTCGGCCGACCGACTCGATGTCGCCCTGGTAGCCGTGGAACGGCTCGGGCTTGGTGCCCTCCACCGCGCGCGAGTAGCCGGTCGACACCGGGTCGATGAAGCACCAGGTCGCTGACGGCGAGCAGGGACTCGGCGTTGTCGGCGAGCGCGTACGGCGGCGGCAGCAGCGTCGCCGGCGTCGCCCATCAGCACGCGCCGCGGACCGAACAGCCCGAGGTGCAGCCACACGCTCGACTAGCCGGGCCCGCCGTTGAACGCGAAGGTGACCGGTCGGCGGGGGTCGGCGCGTCGTCGAGCGACGTAGGTCGTCATCGACATCTCGGCCTTCGGCCTTGTGGCCGGTGAAGACGCCGTCCTCGTAGACCTCGTCGCGCAGCACGACCCGGCCCGGTGGTGGCGGTGTAGTCGAGGGTGCGGCGGCCCGACCTTCAGCTGGTGCGTGGTGGCGACCAGGTCGTCGGTCGGCTCGGCCGGCTTGGTCTCGGGGTCCTTGGGGCGCTCGGCCTCGTCCTTCTTCTCCTCCGTCACGCGGCCACACTAGCCACCGTCCCCCGCCGACTTGTCAGGGCGTCGACGCGCTCCGGCGCCTCCACGCTCTGACAACTCGGCGGCTCAGAACGTCACGGCGAGGGCGGCGAGGACCTTCTCCCCCAGGTCCTCGTCGCCCGTGACGGCGACCTCGACGCCGGCGCGGGGGCGGCGGCCACCGGAGAGCACCACGAACTCCTCGAGCCCCAGCCCGATCCGGACGGTCGCGTCGAGGGTGGGGTCGCAGGGTACGGCGCGGCCGTCGTCGCCGACCCGCACCGCGAACGCCGTGGTGTCGCGCACCTCGACGGCGACGACGGTGCCCGGCGGTGCGCCGACCTTCTTGCCGACCACGAAGCCCAGGGCGCGCGCGAAGACCCCGACGGTGTGGGCGGCCCCGGGGGAGTCGAGCCCGCCGGGCCGGCCGACGGCGCGGCGGACGTCCTGCTGGTGCATCCAGACGTCGACCACCCGGTTGGACAGCAGCGTCTGCCAGTCCCAGGGCATCCCGCCGGGCGTGCGCGGCGGCGCGCCGGCGGGGTCGGTCGGCGGGGCGGCTGCCAGCTCGGCACGCCGTGCCTCCACGCTGCGGGCGAGCTCGTCGACGATCTCGGCCGGGTCCAGGTCGCGCCGGGCGATCGGACCCATCTCGGTGTAGCGGCTCATCGGCGAGCGCACGTGGTCGAGCTCGGGCACCTCCACGGGCCGCTGCTCGGTCCCGGCCAGCTCCGACTCGAGGTGGGCGAGGTGCGCGGCGACCGCGCGGACGTCCCAGCCGGGAAGGTCGGTCGGCCGGTCCCAGTCGTCGGGTCCCAGGCCGCGCAGCAGCTCGATCGTCTCCTCGCAGGTGACCGACCACGCGTCGACGTACCTCCGCAGGCGTTCGGCATCGCTCATGGCGCCATCGAAGCAGCCGGGGTCACCGGGTGTCACACCGCGGTCAGCCGACCTCGACGACCGCGCCGTGCCGCTCGGCGAGGTGCACCGCGCCGTCGAGGCTCAGGCGGGTCTCACGAAGCCGGGCCGCCTCGAGGTCGGTGCCGTGCAGGATCGCCCCGCGCAGGTCGCTGCCGGCGAGGTCGGCCCCGCGGAGCGTCGCCCGGGACAGGTCGCAGCGGTTCAGCGACGCGCCCTCCAGGTCGGCCTCGGCGAGGTCAGCCTCGACCAGGGAGACGCCGTCGAGGACGAGTCCGGCCAGCCGCGCCGCGCGCATCGTGACGCCACGCCACTGGCCCCCGGTCACGGTCATCGGTCGCAGGACGCAGTCGACGAACACGGTGCCGTCGAGCTTGCAGCCGTCGAGGGTGGCGTCGAAGAGCGACGTCCGCCGGAAGTCGCAGGCCACGAACGCGGTCCCGCTGTGCGTCGACGCGTTGAGCCGGCAGTTGGAGAACTCGCAGGACTCGAAGACCGCCCCGCGGCTGGTCGTCTCGGTCAGGTCGACGTCGCGGAAGGTGCAGCCGCGGTAGGTGCGGGCGGAGAGGTCCTGGGCGTACCAGTCCTCGTCCACGAACACCTCGTGATCGTGCTGGTCCATGCCCCCAGCCAAGCACGCCGTCCCGACGGGGCGGCCGGTCGACCGGTCAGTTGACCTGGCGCCCCTGCTCCTTCCAGAACGGCTCGCGCAGCTTGAACTTCTGCAGCTTGCCGGTGGCGGTCCGGGGCAGCGCGTCCACGAAGTCGACCCGCTTGGGGCACTTGTAGCCGGCGAGCCGCGTGCGGCAGTGCGCGATCAGCTCGTCGGCGGTCACGTCGTCGCCGTCGGGGACGACCAGCGCGGTCACCAGCTCGCCCCACTTCTCGTCGGGGATCCCGATCACCGCGACCTCCCGGACGGCCGGGTGCGACATCAGCGCGTCCTCGACCTCGATGGAGGAGACGTTCTCCCCGCCGGAGATGATCACGTCCTTCTTGCGGTCGGAGATCACCAGGTAGCCCTCGTCGTCGAGGTAGCCGCCGTCGCCGGTGTGGAAGGTGTTGCCCGCCTGCACCCGGGCGGTCTCCTCGGGGTTGTCCCAGTAGCCGTCCAGGTTGTGGTTGCTACGCGGTCAGCACCTCGCCCTCGGGGTCGACGTCCACCCGTACGCCGAGCGCGGGCGCGCCGGCCCGACCGAGCCGCTGGGCCTGCTCGTGGACGGACAGGTCGTCCCACTCGGCGCGCATCCGGTTGACGGTGACGATCGGCGAGGTCTCGGTGAGACCGTAGATCTGGTTGAACTCCCAGCCGAGCTCCTCCATGACCCGCTCGACGGTGCGGGTGGGCGGCGGCGCGCCGGCCACGACGATCCGCAGCCGGTCGCGGCCGGGGACCGGGCCGTCCCAGTCGGCCGCGGCGTCGAGGGCGGCGCTGATCACGGCCGGCGCAGCGCACATGAGCGTGACGCCGTGCTGCTCGATGCGCCGCAGGATCTCGGGGCCGTCGACCTTGCGCAGCACGACGTGCCGGACCGCCCAGGCCGGTGATCACGAACGGCATGCCCCAGCCGTTCGCGTGGAACATCGGCAGCGTGTGCAGGTAGACGTCGCGGTCGCTGACGCCGAGGTGCAGGCCGAAGACGGTCGCGTTGAGCCACAGGTTGCGGTGGGTGAGCTGGACGCCCTTGGGCCGGGCGGTCGTGCCCGAGGTGTAGTTGATGGTGGCGGTGGCCGCCTCGTCCGGCTCGTCCCACGGCTCCGGCTCGGCGTCGCGCAGGAACAGGTGGTCGTCCTCGCCGAGCACGAACTTGTGCGGTACGTCGAGGGCGTCGAGCTTGTCCTTCAGCTCCGGGTCGGCGTAGACCACGTCGGCCCCGCAGTGCCCGACGATGTACTCGATCTCGGCCAGGCTCAGCCGGAAGTTGACCGGCACCAGCACCCGGCCCCAGCCGCTCACGCCGAAGAACGACGTGAGCAGCCGGGCCGAGTTCTGCGAGATGACGGCGACCCGCCCGCCGCGCGGCACGCCGAGCTGGTCGAGCCGCGCCGCCTGGCCCCGCGCCTGCGCCGCCAGCTCGCGGTAGGTGACGCTGCCCGAGGCCCGGGGCGGGCTGGTCGGGCTCGTCGACGACGGCGACCCGGTCGGGGTAGACGGTCTCGGCGCGGTCGAGGAAGTCACGAACGGTCAGGGGGTAGTACACGGGCCCTCCTGTCGGCTCGGGTGGGAGTCGGTTCCGATTCCACCGCCAACGCCGCGGATGCGCCACCCCCCGTTCACGCCGACCGGTCGGCGGACGTTTCGCTGCGACCAACGGTCGCCCGGCCCTACCCTCGGTCGATGCTGCTCGCGGAGGACCTGCTGCTCCTGCTGACCGACGACGGCACCGGCCGGCTCGTCGCGTCCGGCGCCCAGGTCGACGTCGCGCTCGGCGGCGCCGAGCTCGTCGACCTCACGCTCGCCGGCCGGGTGGACGTGACCGGCGAGGGCGAGGGCCGCCGGGGCCGCCTCGTCGTGCGCGACGCGACCCCCCTCGGCGACCCGCTCCTCGACGAGGCGCTCGCCACCGTCCGGGCCAAGGAGGGCAAGAAGCCCGAGGCGGTGGTGGGTCCGCTGGGCAGGAAGCTGCGCGCACGCCTCTACGAGCGGCTGGCCCAGCAGGGCGTCGTCCGGGCCGAGCGCGGGCGGCTGCTCGGCGTCTTCCCGGTGCGGACCTGGCCCGCGGCGGACGCCGCGCACGAACGGCAGCTGCGGGACGCGCTCGAGCAGGCCCTGGTGACGGGACTTCTGCCGCAGGAACGGGTCGCGGCCCTGGTCTCCCTGCTGCGGGCCCTGCGGTGCCTGCACAAGGTCGTCCGGCCCCGCGACCACCGGCTGTCGCGGCGCGAGCTCGACCGGCGCGCCAAGGAGATCGCCGCCGGCGACTGGGGCTCCGCCGCCGTGCGCAAGGCCATCGACGCGATGGCCTCGTCCGCCGGCGCCGGCGCCTAGCCGAGCGCGGCGCCGACCACCTCCCGCGCCTCCTCCTGCACCCGGGCGAGGTGCTCGGGTCCGCGGAACGACTCGGCGTAGATCTTGTAGACGTCCTCGGTCCCGGACGGGCGCGCGGCGAACCACGCGGACTCCGTGGTGACCTTCAGCCCGCCGATCTTGGCGCCGTTGCCGGGCGCCTCGGTGAGCTTGGCCGTGATCGGCTCACCGGCCAGCTCGGTCGCGGTGACGTCCTCGGGGGAGAGGGCGGCCAGCTTGGCCTTCTGCTCCCGGTTCGGCGGGGGCGTCGATGCGCGCGTACGCCGGGTCGCCGTGCCGCGCGACGAGGTCGGCGTAGTGGCCGCTCGGGGACTGCCCCGTGGCGGCGAGGATCTCCGAGGCCAGCAGCGCCAGGAGGATGCCGTCCTTGTCGGTGGTCCAGGTCGTGCCGTCGCTGCGCAGGAACGACGCACCGGCGGACTCCTCGCCGCCGAAGCCGAACGAGCCGTCGATCAGGCCCGGCACGAACCACTTGAACCCGACCGGCACCTCGCTCATCGGCCGGCCGACCTGCTGCGGCGACCCGGTCGATCATCGAGGACGACACCAGCGTCTTGCCGATCCGCGCCGCCCGCCGGCCAGTCCGGGCGCGGCGCCCCCGAACAGGTAGCCGATCGCGACGGCCAGGAAGTGGTTGGGGTTCATCAGCCCGGCGTCGGGGGTGACGATGCCGTGCCGGTCGGCGTCGGCGTCGTTGCCGGTCGCGACGTCGTACTCGTCCTTGCGCCCGATCAGCGACGCCATCGCGCTCGGGGAGGAGCAGTCCATCCGGATCTTGCCGTCCCAGTCCAGCGTCATGAACCGCCAGGTCGGGTCGACCAGCGGGTTCACCACGGTGAGGTCGAGCTCGTGCCGCTCCGCGATGGCTCCCCCAGTAGTCGACGCTGGCGCCGCCGAGCGGGTCGGCGCCGATCCGCACGCCGGCCGAGCGGATCGCGTCGAGGTCGAGCACGCGAGGCCAGGTCGTCGACGTAGCCGCCGAGGAAGTCGTAGGAGCCGGCCGTCGGCCCGGGCCCGGGTGAACGGCACCCGGCGCACCTCGGACAGCCCGTCCGCGGATGAGCTCGTTGGCGCGGGCGGCGATGACCGAGGTGGCGTCGGTGTCGGCCGGTCCGCCGTGCGGCGGGTTGTACTTGAAGCCGCCGTCGGCGGGCGGGTTGTGCGACGGCGTGACCACGATGCCGTCGGCGAGCCCGTCGCGCCCTTCCGGGCTGCCCGGTTGGCGCGGAGGATCGCGTGCGACACGGCGGGCGTCGGGGTGTAGCCGTCGCGGTCGTCGACCAGCACGGTCACGTCGTTGGCCACGAGCACCTCGAGCGCGGTGGCCCACGCCGGCTCGGACAGGCGCGTGCGTGTCGCGACCGACGAACAGCGGGCCCGTCGTACCCCTGCTCGGCGCGGTAGTCGCAGATCGCCTGCGTGGTGGCCAGGATGTGGGACTCGTTGAAGGACGTCTCGCAGGCTGCTGCCGCGGTGCCCGCTGGTGCCGAAGGCGACCTGCTGGTCGACGTCCTCGGGGTCGGGCACCCCGGTGTAGTAGGCGGTGACGAGATGCGCGACGTCGACGAGGTCGCGCGGCTCGGCGGGCTGTCCGGCTCGGTCCTGGGCGTCCGCCATGGGCCTCATCATGCTCCGTCCTCCGCGTCGACGGCCAGCGCGGTCACGGTGGCGAGCCCCGAACGAGGACCGGGGCGCGGACCCCGCCCGGGATCCGGCGGCTCTGACAACGCGCCGAGGCACTGTCTGTCCTACATCGCCGGCTGACTCGAGTCCCGGCCCCTTCAGGTCCGCACGCCGCCACCGGGGGTGACCTCGGCGTCGCCCTGCAACGCCGCTCGGAAGCTCGGGGTGGCCTGCAAGGCGACGATGTCGGCTGGCATCTCGATCCCGGCCCGGTCCAGCGCCGACTTCACTGCGCTGATCGCAGCGTGCTGGACCAGGCGTGCGTCGTGTTGTCGGGGCGCGGTCCAGAACCGAGCCTCGATGTCGACCGTCGACACGCCGAGGCTCTGCACCAGGGCCTCGGGCGCCGGCTCTGACGACACACCGTCGAGCTGCGACAGTGCAGCCACGACGACCTCGCAGGCCTCGCGCGCGTCGTTCTCGTAGGCGATGCCCGCGACGAACGCGATCCGACGCTGGTCGTAGTGGGTCTGCACCCGGATCACGCTCTTGTACACGTCGCGGTTCGGGATAAGGATCAGCTGCCCGTCATACGTCTTGATCCGGGTCTCGCGGATCGTGATGGCCTGCACCGTTCCGGCCTGGCCTTGGACCTCGATCTGGTCGCCGGAGCGGAACGGCTGGCGGAAGAGCAGAAGCACTCCGGAGAGAACGTTCTCCAGGATGTCCTGGAACGCAAAACCGACGGCGAGCGAGAAGAACCCGAGTCCGGCCAGCAGATCCACTGGCTTGACGGAGGGGAACACGATCGTGACCGCGCTGAGCACCACGACGAAGAGCACCAACCAGCCGGCGAGCTTGCTCATGACGGTGGCGAAACTGGGAGTGTGTCGCCGGGCCAGCAGCTTTCCCAGCCCCCACCGAAGCAGCCGGGCAAGGCCGTAGCCGATGACCAGGACGATCAGGGCTAGCGCTAGCCGCGGGACCGCCCTGGCGAGCGAGTCGAAGATGTTCTGCGTGGACTCGGACAGGGAATCGGCGGCCAGCACAGGCATCTCCATGAAGGGAACCTAGCCGACCCTTCCGCCCGGAAATCCGAGCCAAGGATCCGGACGTGAAGCCAGGACGTGCCAGGTCGGAAAGCCTGAGACAATCGACGCCGTGAGCACCCGTCCGCGCGTCCGCGCGCCCGAGCTGCGCGGCCGCGGCTGGCTCAACACCGACGGCCCCCTTTCCCTGGGCGACCTGCGGGGCCGGTTCGTGCTGCTCGACTTCTGGACGTTCTGCTGCGTGAACTGCCTGCACGTCCTCGACGAGCTGCGTGCGGTGGAGGAGAAGTACGCCGGTGAGCTGGTCGTGGTCGGCGTGCACTCGCCGAAGTTCGAGCACGAGGCCGACCCGGCCGCGCTGGCCGCCGCGGTCGAGCGCTACGACGTGCGGCACCCCGTCCTCGACGACCCGGAGCTGGTCACCTGGCAGGCCTACACCGCGCGGGCCTGGCCGACGCTGGTGCTCGTCGACCCGGAGGGGTACGTCGTGGCGCAGTACGCCGGCGAGGGGCACGCGCACGCGATCGACGCGCTGCTCGCCGAGCTCCGTGAGGGCCACCGGGCCGCGGGCACGCTCCAGCCGGGCGACTCGCCCTACGTCGCGCCCCCGGTGCCCGAGGGCGACCTGCGGTTCCCGGCCGCGGTGGTGCGGCTTCCCGACGGGCACCTGCTGGTCGCCGACGCCGGGCACGGGAGCGTGGTCGAGCTCGACGGCGACGGCGCGGACGTCGTACGCCGCTTCGAGGGGTTCCGCGAGCCCAACGGGCTGTGCCTGCTGCCGCCCGACGTCGCCACCGAGGTCGGCTACGACGTGGTGGTCGCCGAGACCGTCGGGCACCGGCTGCGCGGGATCGCCCTGGCGTCCGGCGACGTCACCACGCTCGCCGGCGACGGCACCCAGTGGATGCAGGGAGACGGGACGGAGCGGCTGAGCAGCCCCTGGGACGTCACCTGGCACGACGACGTTGTCTGGGTCGCGATGGCGGGGATCCACCAGCTCTGGACGTTCGACCCGCGCACCGGCGAGACCCGGGTGGCCGCGGGGACGACGAACGAGGGCCTGCTCGACGGTCCCCTCGAGGAGGCCTGGCTCGCGCAGACCTCCGGCCTCGCCTCCGACGGTGACCGGCTCTGGCTCGCGGACTCGGAGACCTCCTCACTGCGCTACGTCGAGGGCGGCCGGGTCGGCACCGCGGTCGGCCGCGGCCTCTTCGACTTCGGCTTCACCGACGGGCCCGCGGCCGAGGCGCTGCTCCAGCACCCGCTCGGGCTCGCCGTGCTTCCCGACGGGTCCGTCGCGGTCGCCGACACCTACAACGGCGCGGTCCGGCGCTACGACCCTCGCACCGACACGGTCGACACCGTCGCCACCGGGCTCGCGGAGCCGAGCGGGCTGCTCGTGGACGGCGACCGGCTCCTGGTCGTCGAGTCGGCGGCGCACCGGCTGACCCGGGTGCCGCTCGGCGCCTCCGCGCGTGCCACCGGGACGGCACATTCCTCGCAGCGGCCCGTCACCGAGGTGGCCCCCGGGCGGCTGGAGGTGGTGGTCTCCTTCGAGCCGCCGCCGGGCCAGAAGGTCGACGACCGGTTCGGCCCGCCCGCGCAGCTGGTCATCGAGGCGACGCCACCGGCGCTGGTCAAGGACGGCGACGGCCGCGGCACCGCCCTGGACCGCACCGTGCTGCTCGACGCCTCGGTCGGCGAGGGCGTCCTGCACGTCGCCGCGCGAGCCGCCTCGTGCGACGAGGCCGGCGGCGAGGGCGCGGCCTGCCACATGCACCAGCAGGACTGGGGCGTCCCGGTCCGGGTCGTGGAGGGCGGGGCCACCCGCCTGGTGCTGCCCCTCTCCGGGCGCAGCTGAAGGGCTGGACAGCCGGCCGGACCGGCGGCAGGGTGCAGCCCATGCGCACTCATCTCGGGGCCGTCGCCCTCGCCCTCGTCATCCCCCTCTCGCTCGCCGGACCGGTGTCGGCCCGGACCGCCGCGGTGACCGACCCCGCCACCTGGAAGTGGCAGAAGGACCGGGTCGACCGGACCAGAGCTTCCGCGGCCTCGACGCGGTGAACCGCCGGGTCGCCTGGGTCGCCGGCGAGAACGCCACGGAGGTCGGCGGCAAGGGCACCGTCCACCGCACCACCGACGGCGGTGAGACCTGGACGGACGTCAGCCCCGACGTCGGGGCCGAGCTCGCCTACCGCGACGTCGAGGCCGTCGACGCCCGCGTCGCGTCGGTGCTCGCGATCGGGCCGGGCCGCAAGTCCCGGATCTACCGCACGACCGACGGCGGTCGCACCTGGACCAAGACCTTCCAGAACAAGAACGAGAACGCCTTCTTCAACTGCATCGACTTCTACGCCGGGGGCAAGCGCGGCCTCGGCGTCAGCGACCCGGTCGACGGCAGGTTCCGGATCATCCGCACCACCGACCGGGGCAGGTCGTGGCAGGTGGTCGGGCGTCGCGGCATGCCGGCGGCCGTGGACGGAGAGTTCAACTTCGCGGCCAGCGGCACCTGCCTGACCATCATCGGTCGGGACGCCTACATGGGCTCCGGAGGTGCCGCCTCGCGCATCTTCCACTCCGGCGACTCCGGACGCAGCTGGGACGTCGACGACGCGCCGATCCCGGCCACCGACGCCGGTGGGGTGTTCTCCATCGCGTTCAACGAGCCCGGTCTCGGCATCGTCGTGGGCGGTGACTTCGAGCAGCCCGACAACGGTGAGCGGGCCTCCGGCTGGAGCCGGAACGGCTCGGCGTTCCGCCCCGGCGGCGACCTCGGCGGCTACCGTTCCGGCGCCGACTGGGTGAACGGCACCCGGCGTACCTTCGTCGCGGTCGGCCCGACCGGCAGCGACGTCACCACCAACGGCGGGCGCACCTGGACCACCTGGAGCAGGACCGGCTACCACGCGGTGGTCTGTGTCCCGTCGGTCTGCTGGGCCTCCGGGTCCGAGGGCCGTGTGGCCCGCGTCGCCACGAAGTAGTCGCCCGGCACCCGGCGTGGCGGAGGTCTCCTCCGCATGGTCATGAGCATGCCCCTCGACCCGGTAGACTTGATGTCAGCCGAGGTCGAGGGGCGTGCCGCTCCCGACCTTCTTTGTCGCCCGGTGTGGTGCGCTGTCACTTCTCAGCGCGGGACCAGCAGTCGGGCTCGAGGAACGCACTGCGTCCTGCTGGCTCGCCGGTCCACCCCGTGGTTCGGGCCAGGTCGCGCCCGCCACACCACATCTGGAGCATCTCCGTGACGTCTTCCGACGCCCCGTCCACCCTGCCCGCGAGCACCGAGGGCCCCTCGTTCGCCGAGCTCGGCCTCCCCGCGAAGGTCGTCGAGGCCCTGGCCAAGATCAAGATCACCCACCCCACCCCGTGCAGGCCGCGGTCATCCCCGACGGTCTCGCCGGCCACGACGTGCTCGGCCGGGCGCAGACCGGCTCGGGCAAGACGCTCGCGTTCGGGCTGCCGATCCTGGCGCGGCTCGCCGGCACCCAGGAGCCGGCCGAAGCACCCGCGCGCGCTGATCGTCGTTCCCACCCGTGAGCTGGCCACCCAGGTGCGCCGCTCCCTCGAGCCGCTGGCCTTCGCCGCCCGGCTCAAGCTCACGACCGTCTACGGCGGCACGTCCTACGACCGGCAGATCAAGCAGCTGCGGGCCGGCGCCGACATCGTCGTCGCCACGCCGGGCCGGCTGCAGGACCTGATGGACAGGGGCCACTGCCTCACCGACGACATCGAGATCACCGTCCTCGACGAGGCCGACCACCTGTGCGACCTCGGCTTCTACCCGGCCGTCGACCAGCTGATGGGTCAGACCCCCGCCGGCAGCCAGCGCATGCTGCTCTCCGCCACGCTCGACGGAGACGTGGACAAGCTGGTCCGCACCCACCTGCGGGACCCGCGGCTGCACCAGCTCGACCCCAACGCCGGCGCGGTCACCACGATGGACCACCACGTGATGGTCGTCGGCGGCTTCCGCGACAAGGTCGACGCCGTCACCGCGCTCGTCGAGGCGAGCGCCCGCTCGATCGTCTTCACCCGCACCCGCGAGGGCGCGACCGAGCTGCGCGACGCGCTGGGCGAGCGCGAGATCGAGGCCGTCGACCTGCACGGCAACCTCTCGCAGCGGGTGCGCGAGCGGAACCTGCACAAGTTCTCCTCCGGCAAGGCCCGCGCGGTCGTCGCCACCGACGTCGCCGCCCGCGGCATCCACGTCGACAACGTCGGCCTGGTCGTGCACTTCGACGCCCCGACGGACGCGAAGGGCTACCTCCACCGCTCCGGTCGTACGGCGCGCGCCGGCGAGTCCGGCACCGTCGTGACGATCACGACCCCGCGGCAGCTCGACGAGGTGGCCCGCCTGCAGTCGCGCGCCGGTGTGCAGGCGCGGCACCACGACATCCGCACCACCCCGCGTCCGATGACCTCCGAGATGCTGGCGGAGTCCGGCACCGAGGCCCCGCCGGTGCGCGGCTCGGGTGGGTCCGGTCCGCGCAACGGACGCAGCGGCGGTCGGCCGCAGGGCGGTGGCTACCGCGGCAGCCGTCCGTCGTACACCGACCGGCCGCGCCGCGACCGTGACGACCGGGCGCCCCGCGGCCGTGACGACCGGGCGCCTCGCGGGCGCGACGAGCGTCCCGCGCGCAGCTGGGAGGACCGTCCCGCGCGCACCCGTGACGAGCGTCCCGCACGCACCTGGGAGGACCGCCCGGCCCGTGCGTGGGACGAGCGCGGCGAGAGCGGCCAGCCCGCGCAGCGACGCAGCCGTCCCGGCGCGACGCGCCCCGACGGCAAGAAGGCTCGCTGGTCGGCCACCGACAAGAAGCGCAGCGGCGCCAAGGGCGCCCGTCGCGGCTGACCCGGCAGCGACTCACGCACGCGAAGGGGCCGCCCCACCGGTGACGGTGGGGCGGCCCCTTCCTCTTTCGTCTGTGTCTGGTGCCTGCGTCAGCGCGGCGGCGGGCCGTCGTAGCGGCGCTCCTCCACGTGCCTGGTCTCCGAGCGCTGCTTGTTCATCACCATCGCCAGCACGATCGCCAGCGCGCCGACGACCAGCAGGATCCAGCCGAGGCCGGCGTCGTCGATGAAGCCGATGTCGATCTGGACCACGCCCAGCACCAGGATGAGGCCGATGACCAGAAGCACGATGCCCAGTCCGATACCCATGTCGTCTCCTTGAGTTTGGGGCGGCCGAGGCCGCCTCGATGGCACCACAAGAGTGCCCTCCCGCACAGGTGATACCCCCAACGACGCGCGGTCAATCAGCCCGAGCGTGTACGGCGGCGCAACTTGGGTAACACTGGGAGGCGCCCGGTCAACCACGGCCGGGTTTTCATCACCCTCGAAGTTGGGGAGGAGGCTCAAGGTGAACACACGGACCATTGCCATCGCGGCGCTCGTGATCGCGGTCATCCTCCTGCTGTTCTTCATTCTCTGACCGGACGTCGGTCGCACGACCGACCCCCGTCAGAGACGAAAGGGCCGCCCCGGTCAGCCGGGGCGGCCCTTTCGCGCGTGATGTTGCGAGCGGTCAGAAGGCGCTCTCGTCGAGCTCCATCAGCGACAGGTCGGTGGACTCGGCGATGGCACGCTCCGCGGCGATCTTCGGCAGCACGTTGCGGGCGAAGAACTGCGCCGCGGCGACCTTGCCCTCGTAGAAGGGCTTGTCCTTGGCGGACGGCTCCCCGCCGAGCTTCTCCAGGGCGACCTCGGCCTGGCGCAGCAGCAGCCAGGCGCAGACGATGTCACCGAGCACCATCAGCAGCCGCGAGGTGTTGAGGCCGACCTTGTAGATGTTGTCGACGTCGCCGTCCTCGGCGCTGGGGTCGGCGGACATCAGCTGGTTGACCAGCGTGCCGACGATGGCCTGCGCGTCCTCGAGCGCCTGCGCGAGCAGCTCACGCTCGATCTTCAGCCGGCCGTTGCCGGCCTCGCTGGTGACGAACGACTCGACCTCGCCCGCGACGAAGCCGAGTGCCTTGGCCTGGTCCTTGACGATCTTGCGGAAGAACAGGTCCTGGCCCTGGATCGCCGTGGTGCCCTCGTAGAGGGTGTCGATCTTGGCGTCGCGGACGTACTGCTCGACCGGGTACTCCTGCAGGAAGCCGGAACCGCCGAAGGTCTGCAGCGACTCGGTGCCCAGCAGCACCCACGAGCGCTCGGAGCCGTAGCCCTTGACGATGGGCAGCAGCAGGTCGTTGACGCGCTCGGCGAGCTCGTCCTGCTCGCCGTTGAACGCCGCGACCTGCACGCGGTCCTGCCAGGACGCGGTGTAGAGCACGAGCGCGCGCATCGCCTCGGCGTACGACTTCTGCGTCATCAGCGAGCGACGCACGTCGGGGTGGTGGGTGATCGTGACCCGCGGGGCGGTCTTGTCGGACGCCTGCTTGAGGTCGGGACCCTGGACGCGCTCCTTGGCGTAGTCGAGCGCGTTGAGGTAGCCGGTCGAGAGCGTCGCGATCGCCTTGGTGCCGACCATCATCCGTGCGTTCTCGATCACCTGGAACATCTGCGCGATGCCGTCGTGCACCTCGCCGAGCAGCCAGCCCTTGGCCGGCTCGCCCCCGCCGACGGAGGCGTCACCGAAGGTGACCTCGCAGGTGTTGGACACCTTGATGCCCATCTTGTGCTCGACGTTGGTGACGTAGGCGCCGTTGCGCTCGCCGGTCAGCTCGCCGGTCTCGTGGTCGAAGTGGTGCTTCGGTACGACGAACAGCGACAGCCCCTTGGTGCCCGGGCCGCCGACCCCCTCGACGCCCACCGGCCGGGCGAGCACGAGGTGGATGATGTTCTCGGACATGTCGTGCTCGCCGGAGGTGATGAACCGCTTCACGCCCTCGATGTGCCACGAGCCGTCGTCCTGCAGGGTGGCCTTGGTGCGGCCGGCGCCGACGTCGGAGCCCGCGTCCGGCTCGGTCAGCACCATGGTGGCGCCCCAGCGACGGTCCACCAGGTGCTGGGCGATCCGCTTGTCGCGCTCGTTGCCGTTGGCGTGGACGATGTTGGCGAAGCTCGGGCCGCAGGCGTACATCCAGATCGGCGCGTTGGCACCGAGCACCAGCTCGCCGATCGCCCAGACGAGCGTGGACGGAGCCGGCTGGCCGCCGAGCTCGGCCGGGAGCGAGAGCCGCCAGTACTCCGCGTCCATCCAGGCCTGGTAGCTCTTCTTGAACGCCTCGGGGACCGGGGCCGTGCTCGTCTGCGGGTCGAAGACCGGCGGGTTGCGGTCGCTGTCCTCGTAGGACGTGGCGAGGTCCTCGCGGGCGAGCCGGTCCACCTCCGCGAGGATGGCGCGGGCGGTGTCGGTGTCGACCTCCTCGAACGGCCCGGTGCCGAGCACCTGGTCGCGGCCGAGGACCTCGAAGAGGTTGAACTCGATGTCTCGGATGTTGCTCTTGTAGTGGCTCACAGCTCCACCTTCGCCAATCGGGGGGACCGGGGTCCGCTCGGTGCGCCGACCCCGTCCCGGGCCGGCACTACTCGTCAGTAACTTCATTATGCTACCCGCGAGTAGCCGACACAAGCCTTCGGCGCCAACGCGTCCGCGACCAGGGCGAGGGCCCCTCGGTGAGGCGACCGCGACGGAGCATCCGGCGCATTTCCGGAATGACGGGTTTCGGAAAAGCGGCGCTGACCAGGATGTTCACGCTCACGTCACGGCCGAGTGGCAGCGTGGTTCCTGCGGAGGGGGCAGAAGGGGAGTCTGCGCCGTGCAGGTTTCGCGCCGCGGTGTCATCCAGCTCGGGGGTCTGAGCGTGCTCGCCGTCGGCGGCATCGTGGCGCCGCCCAGCGGCGTCGTGCTGGCCAAGTCGGCCAGCGAGCTCGACGCGAGCCTGCTGCCTACGCCGTACCGCCGCCCGTTCCAGGTCCCGCCGGTGCTGTTGCCCCGCGAGACCGGCGAGGACGTGTTCGGCCGCTACGCCACCTTCGTCATCAACGAGGCGCCCGCCACCGCCCAGATCCTGCCGTCCGGCCAGCTCCTGCACTGCTTCGGCTACGAGGGCGGGTTCCCCAGCCCCACCATCCACGTCGAGCACGGCGTCCGGGTCGTGGCCAAGGTGCGCAACCGTCTCCCGGAGCGGCACCCGGTCTTCGGGCACCGGTTCATCACCTCGACGCACCTGCACGGCAACCCGTCGCTGCCGGAGTACGACGGCTACGCCAGCGACTTCGCGGAGCCGGGCAGCAGCAAGGTCTACCAGTGGCCCACCCAGCACACCAGCGCCCGCACCATCTGGTACCACGACCACGCGGTGCACCTCACCTCCCAGAACGTCTACTCCGGGCTGGCCGGCCAGTTCCACGTGCACGACGCCGCGGAGCGGGCGCTGCTGCCGTCCCAGTCCCCCTTCGACGTTCCGCTGACGGTCAGCGACATCATGTTCGCGGCCGACGGAGGTCTCGGGTACGACGACCGCGGCACCTCCGGGCTGTGGGGCGACGTGATCCTGGTCAACGGCGTGCCCTGGCCGGTGATGCGGGTGCAGCGTCGGGTGTACCGGTTCCGCCTGCTCAACGCCTCGATCGCCCGGTCCTACCGGCCGACGCTGTTCCCGGCGGGGGCCGTGCACATGGTCGGCACCGACGCCGGTCTGATGCCGCGCTCGCACGAGGTGACGGCGTGGCGACAGTCGCCCGCGGAGCGCTACGAGTTCCTCATCGACTTCCGGCAGTACCCGGCGGGCCAGCGGGTCGAGCTGCGCAACCTCAGCAACGACCACAACCGCGACTTCGACCACACCGACAAGATCATGGCCTTCGACGTCACCGACGACCCGGTCGACACCTCCGACCCGACGTGGGCCTCCGTCCCCGGGACGCTGGTCGACAGCGAGACCATGCACCTGACCCGCGAGCGGGCCGTCCGCACCCGGACCCTCGAGTTCAAGAAGGACGGATTCGATGGCCAGTGGAGCATCAACGGGCTCACCTGGGACGACGTGATCGCCAGCCGCTTCCGCCAGGTCGTGGCCAACCCCGACCTCGGCGAGATCGAGGTGTGGCGGCTGGTGAACGCCGGCGGCGGGTGGTTCCACCCGATCCACACCCACCTGGTCGACCAGCGGATCCTCTCGCGCGACGGCGGCGCCCCCTTCGACTACGAGCTCGGACCGAAGGACACCGTCTACCTCGGGGAGAACGAGGTCGTCGACATCGTCATGCACTTCGGTCCGCACCGCGGCCGGTACATGATCCACTGCCACAACCTGCCGCACGAGGACCACGACATGATGGTCCAGTTCAGCGTGGGTCTGGGGCCGGACGAGGTGGACCCACACGATCCGATCAGCGCCGACCCGCCGAGTCGCGACGACGACGACGACCGCGGCCGCTCACCCGACGCCTGGCCGCCCGGAGTGCCGCGTCCGCGGGACGACGACGATGACGACGATGACGACGACGGCGGTTCGGGATCCGACGAGGACGACGAGGAGCCCCGCCGCCGTCGACGCCGCAAGAAGGGCAAGAAGGGCAAGAAGAAGAAGCCCAAGGGCAAGAAGGGGAAGAAGGGCAAGAAGAAGCGGCCCAAGGGCAAGAAGGGGAAGAAGAAGAAGCCCAAGGGCAAGAAGGGCAAGAAGAAGCCCAAGGGGAAGAAGGGGAAGCGGCGGCCACGCCGCCGCTGACCGCGGCACACTGAGGTCATGACCGGCTGCTGCGACCCACGTGGGTGCGACCAGGTGTTCGGCGACGGCTTCGCGCGCCGCGCGGCCCGGCGCTACCGCCGTCGGGGCCTGAGCCCGGCCGCCTCACGCATCGCCGACTTCGCGGCCGCAGGCGGGCTCGACGGGGCGAGCGTGCTGGAGGTCGGGGGCGGTGTGGGCGAGCTCAGCATCGAGCTGCTCCGCCGCGGTGCCGCCTCGGCGACGAACCTCGAGCTGTCGTCGGCGTACGACGAGCAGGCGGTGCGCCTGGCCGCCGACGCTGGTGTGGCGGACCGGATGCACCAGCGCGTCGTCGACATCGCGGCGACGCCCGACGAGGTGGACGCGGCGGACGTCGTCGTCCTGCACCGGGTCGTCTGCTGCTACCCGGACCACCGTCGGCTGCTCACCGCGGCGGCCGACCACTGCCGCGGCAGGCTGGCGTTCAGCCACCCGCCGCGCAACCACCTCACGCGAGCCTTCACCGCCGCCCAGGGGGCCGGCTTCGCGGTCCTGGGGCGGGAGTACCGCGCGTTCGTGCACCCGCCTGCCGCCATGCTCGAGGTGCTGACCGCCCGCGGCCTACGGCAGGCGGAGGCTCGGCCGGGGCGGATCTGGACGGTGCAGTGCCTCTATCGCTGAGACAGGCCGAACAGGCGCCCGAAGCGTCCGGAGCGATCGGCGGGCGGATGCCCCTCGCAGCGGTCCTCGCGCGGCACCCCGGCCATCACCTGGTCGACGTGCTCGCCGCATCCGGCCCAGGTGGTCTTCCCGCACTGGCTGCAGGTGGCGGCTCGGCACATGGGGATTCCTCTCCTCGGGACTCGGTCCGGTGTGGGCGAACCGGCTCCGGCTCGACGAGCAGGGGTTGCCCGCCCACAGGGAGAGACGATAACACCCCATGGGGTATTCTGGGAGACTGCCGGCAGAGCCCGACCCGAAGCACCTAGGAGTACACATGCAGCTCGACCCGAAGGACCTCGGCCCCGCGATCAACCGCATCAAGCGCGCGCAGGGTCAGCTCGCCGGCGTGCTCCGCATGATCGAGGAGGGTCGCGACTGCGAGGACGTCGTCACCCAGCTCGCGGCCGTCTCCCGTGCCCTCGACCGGGCGGGCTTCGCGATCGTGGCCACCGGCCTGCGGGAGTGCCTTGCCGGCGACGACGGCCTCGACGGCGTCGACGCCAAGCGGATGGAGAAGCTCTTCCTCTCCCTGGCCTGACGAGACCCGGGCCGGCTCGGGACGGCCCGTCCTCTCAGCGGCGGCCCAGCCGGTGCCCAGCCGGTGCCTCAGCCGTCGGGCCAGAGCCCGGGCGCGGGGCTCGCCGGGCCCGCGCGCCGGCGACGACGACGCCTGCAGCTCGCGGAGCTCGGCGCGCAGCGCGGCCACCTCCTTGGTGAGCACGGCCACCGCGTCCACGGCGAGGTCGCGGGACGCGCGGGCGGTGACCCGGTGGTCCGCCGACACCCCACCGGCCACCAGTCGGGGCGTCAGGTCGTCGAGATCCCCGACGACGTCGTAGCCCGCCGCCCCGATGCGCCTCACCCACTCCGCGGTGATCTCCGCCAACCGGGGCACCAGCTCCGCCGGCGTCGTCACGCGCTCGGAGCCGTCCGAGCGAAGCGCCTCGTTGACCAGCACCTGCTTGACGGTGCGGCGCAGGTGCGGCGGCGTGGCCCCGGAGTGCAGCCGCCGGTTGACCCGGGCGAGCACGTCGACGGCGGTCACGCCCAGGGACGTGTTGGCGCCGGACTCGGGGAGGGTCGCCGAGGACGGGTCGACCCCGACCACCGAGCAGAACCGTCGCCAGAGCAGGTCGCGCGGCGCCCCGGGCGGAGGGCAGGTGACGACGTGCACCCGGGCCGGCGGCAGGTCCCTGCCCCAGCGGCCGAGGACGTCGGTGAGGTCCTGGTGACGCCAGAACTTGGTGGCGTGGCTGTGCTCGCGGTCCGGATCGAGCACCCGTGCCAGGAACGCGTCGAAACCTAGGCCGCGGCCGTGCTTGACGCCCTCCTGCCACTCCGCGGGGAGCTGCCGGGCCAGGTCGCGGGCGGTGGCGACGACGTGCACCTCGCAACCGTCGAGCTCGGCGAGCGCGGCGGGAACGTCCTCGGCGCGGACGTTGCTGAACAGCTCGTTGCTGAACACCGACGTCCCGCCCCGGCGCCGCGCCTCCCGGCACAGGCCGGCCCAGCTGCCCTCGACCCGCTGCTGGGGGACACCCCAGCCGGGGTGGTTGCCGGTCAGCTCGAGGGCCGCGTGGAACAGCCCGCGGTGCTGCTGCGTCGGGTACCAGACGCCCTGCTCGGCGAGCCGGTCGGCGTTGGCGCGCAGCGTGGCCTGCAGGAACGACGTACCGCTCTTGGGCACGCCCACATGCAGGAACACCCGTGCCCGCCCCGGCTCGCTGCTCATGCGCCGAGGATAGAGGCCGGCCGGCCGTGCGCCCGCGTCAGAGTGACACACCCAACACTACTGACTTAATTGACTTTGCCGCAGATGTCCGCCTACCGTGGTGACCCGAAAGATACTAAGTCACTAGACAAACGCGGATCACTCTTGTTTCCGCGCCTCCCGAAAGGTGCTTCCCCATGCGCAGTCTTCTCGTGCTCGGGCTGGTGGGTCTGGCCGCGCAGCTCGTCGACGGCTCCCTCGGGATGGCGTACGGCGTGACGTCCTCCACGCTGCTGCTCGCCACCGGTATCGCCCCCGCGGCCGCCTCGGCCGCCGTGCACTTCTCCGAGATCGGCACCACGCTGGTCTCAGGGTTCTCGCACCACAAGCTCGGCAACGTCGACTGGCGCACCGTCTCGATCATCGCGGTGCCCGGTGGCATCGGCGCGTTCGCCGGCGCGACGTTCCTCGCAAGCATCGACGGCGCAACCGCCAAGCCGTGGGTCGCCGGCCCTGCTGCTCGCGCTGGGCGTCTACGTCCTCTACCGCTTCCTGCGGCTGGGCGGCCGCCGTCCGCAGTTCCGCGGCCGGCTCGCCGCGCCGTTCCTGGTGCCGCTGGGTCTCGTCGCGGGGCTGATGGATGCCATCGGCGGCGGCGGCTGGGGCCCGGTCGGCACGCCGACCCTGCTGGCCTCGGGTCGCATGGAGCCGCGCAAGGTGATCGGCTCGATCGACACCTCGGAGTTCGTCGTGGCCGTCGGCGGCTCGGCCGGGTTCCTGCTCGCCCTGGGCAGCCAGGGGATCCGCTGGGACATCGCCCTGGCGCTGCTGGTCGGCGGCGTGATCGCCGCCCCGGTGGCCGCCTGGCTGGTGCGGCACATCGCCCCCCGGGTGCTGGGGGTGGCCGCCGGCGGTCTGATCATCCTCACCAACAGCAAGACCATCCTCGACGCGGTGGGGGTCACCGGCCCCCTGGTCGCCGTCGCGGTCGCAGTGATCTTCGCGGCCTGGGTCCTGCTGGTCGGGTGGGCGGTGCGGCAGGAGCGGGTCGCCCGCCGGCTGCCCGAGCGGGAGGCCGTCGCGGCCTGACGCGAGCCGGGGCCGGCGGTGCACAGCGCGCCGCCGGCCCGGTGCCTTTTGTGTACTGCTCTGACAGACTTTCCCCATGCGCGTCTCCGCCAAGTCCGACTACGCCCTCCGTGCGCTGATCGAGCTGGCCGGTCGCGACGAGGGCACCCCGGTCAGCGCGGAGGAGCTCGGCCGGCTGCAGGACATCCCGCACGGGTTCCTGCAGGCGATCCTTGCCGACCTGCGGCGGGCCGGGGTGGTGATGAGCCAGCGCGGCCAGGCCGGCGGCTGGCGGCTGGCCCGGGACGCGGGCACGGTGTCCGTGGCCGACGTGATCCGCGCCGTGGACGGTCCGCTGGTCAGCGTCTACGGCCTGCGCCCGGAGGCGGTCTCCTACAACGAGTCGGCCGAGGTGCTCCAGCACGTGTGGATCGCGGCCCGCAGCAGCCTGCGGGACGTGTTCGAGCACGTGTCCATCCGGGCCCTCGCCGACCACAAGCTGCCCCGCGCGGTCACCGCGCGCACCCAGTCCGAGGACGCCTGGCTCCCGCACTGACCCCGTCCGCGCCCGCGCCCGACCCAGGCGATCTAGGATTCCTGCCATGGTGGGCGAGGTGTTCCGGGCGTTGCTCGCCCTGATCCTGTCCACCGCCGTCGCGGTCGTCGAGGCGCCCGTCCGGCAGCCGGCAGCCGCCACCACCCCCGGCCCCGCCCTCGGCCCGGGTCCGGTGATCGGTGCCGACATCAGCTGGCCCAACTGCCCGCGCGGCCTCGGGATCAGGTCGCGCCCGACCCTGGGCAAGCCGCTGCCGCGCCGGAACGCCCGGTTCGTGGTCATCGGGCTCACCAACGGCCCGGCCTTCCACCCGAACCCGTGCCTGGACGCCCACGTCACCTACGCGCGCAAACGCCGGATGTGGGCCGGCGCGTACGCCGTCGCGACGTACCCGACCAAGCGGCAGCTGCGGGGGTACGGCGACGACGGACCGGCCAACCCCTCCACGCGCCGCGGACGGCTGTTCAACACCGGGTTCGCGCAGGCCAGGCTCAACGTCCGCTGGATGCGGGAGGCCGGGCTGGACGCGCCGGCGGTCTGGGTGGACGTCGAGCCGGTGAGCCCGCCGGCGCCCTGGTCGGGACGCCCGCGCGAGAACAAGGCCGTCGTGGACGGGGTGCTGCGCGCCTACCGCGAGGAGGGGCTCGAGGTCGGCTTCTACTCCGTGGCGACGCTCTGGCGTCAGATCATGGCCGGGACCAGGTACGGGATCCCGGAGTGGCGCAGCGCCGGACCGACCACCCGCAGGCGGGCGCTGGCGATGTGCACCTCGGGCCGGTTCCAGGGTGGCCCGGCCGTGATCGGGCAGTGGTGGGACGACGACCGCGACTACAACGTGCTCTGCCCCGGCCGTCCGGCACGGGACGTGCTCGACCGCTGGTTCACCAAGTTCTGAGCGAGGCTCCCGCAGCCGTCCTCGTGTCGGATGGGCGGTCTAGGGTGCCGGCATGACCCGCGAACGCGCCGAGCTCCTGGCCCACCTCGACGCCGAACGCGAGCACGTGCTGGCCGCCGTCGGGGGACTGGGCGAGGCGGACCTGACCCGTCCGGCCGCGCCCTCCGGCTGGTCGATCGCGCAGCTGCTCAACCACCTCACCTACGACGACGAGATCTTCTGGGGCGGCGCGATCCTCGGCGGCGACGAGGAGTGCATCGGCCTGATCCAGGACGGCTGGAAGGTGCCGGTCACCTCCGGCGCGGACGCGGTGTCGTCGTACCGCCGGTGGGGGCGGCACGCCGGCGGCATCCTCGCCGGGGTGGACCTCGACGCCCCTCCGCGCTGGTGGCCCCCGGAGGAGGTGTTCCCGTTCCCGCCCTTCGAGGACGCGCGCGGCTGCCTGCTCAGGCTGCTGATGGAGACCGCCACCCATGCGGGGCATCTCGACCTGGCCCGCGAAGCGGATCGACGGTCGCCAGCACCTCGTGGTCGGGTAGGGCTGGCCTGTGGCCCCCGCGACTCAGTCGTGCTCGTCGCCCTCGAACCCGATCAGCCAGCGCAGGCCGAAACGGTCGACGACCTGACCGTCGGTCGCTCCCCAGGGCCTGACCTGCAGGTCGTCCACGACCAGGCCACCGTCGGAGAGCCTGGTGAACCAGTCCCGCAGCACGGAGGGGGCGGCCGTGCCGAGCAGCGAGAGCGTCATCCCCTCGCACCTGAGCGGACGCCCGTCACCGGCCACGTCGGCGGCGAAGAGCGCGACGGGCCCCTCCGTCAGGAAGCCGTGGGCGACGGCACGCGCCGGGCCGTCGGTCCTGCCGAACTCCTCGTAGGTGTGGAGCTGGACCGCACAGCCGAAGACGTCGCCGTAGAACGTCAGGGCGTCACGAGCGGTGCCGGGAAGGTGGACGTAGGGCGTCGGTGCGGTCATGGGGCCGGACTGTATCCAGCAGGCTCGCGAAGCTCAGGCCGGGTGGGCGGCGACCCACTCCACGAAGGGCCGGGCCGTGCGCCAGTCGGCCCGGACCCGGTCGACCAGCTCGGGGGAGTGGATGACCGGCGCGAAGCCGTAGCTCTTGCCCAGCGTCATCGACTTGTGCCGCAGCAGCGCGATCCGCGGGTGGTCGGCGTCGTAGCCGCGCGGGCTGGTCCGCAGCGTCTCGCCGCCCAGCTCCCAGCCGTCTCCGGCGAGGCCGGCGAGGATCCGTTCGAGCTCCGGGCCGTCGGTGTCGTCGGCGATGCCGGCCCGGATCGCGGCCAGCTGGGCCGCCTCGGCGGCGTAGAACCCGGCGCCCACACGCACCCCCGGCGCGGCGACCTCGACGTACCACCCGGTCGCCGGGCCGCTCGCGACGAACGCGCCCTGGTGGGTCTTGTACGGCGTCTTGTCCTTGGCGAAGCGCACGTCGCGGTAGGGGCGGAACACCTTCGCCGGCCCGAACTCGTCCTCGAGCGCGGCGACCAGGGCGAGCCATCGGCGCCTTCACGGCGGTGTCGTAGGTGTCCTTGTGCGCGGCCCAGAAGGACTTGGTGTTGTCCATCTCCAGGTCGTCGTAGAAGTCGAGCGCGGCCGTGGGGAAGCCGGTGAACGAGGACATGGGCCCGACGTTAGCGGCTGGGCGGAAAGTGGAGCGGATGACGAGATTCGAACTCGCGACATCGACCTTGGGAAGGTCGCGCTCTACCAACTGAGCTACATCCGCAGGGCGACCGGAGCCGCCGCTCGCAGATAGTACCCGAGACGCCGCGCCCGGCGGCCGGGCACCTAGTAGGTTCTCCCCTGTGCTGCTCTCCGACCGCGACATCCTGGCCGAGATCGACGCCAGGCGGGTCGCCCTCGAGCCCTTCGAGCCCGCGATGGTGCAGCCGTCCAGCATCGACGTACGCCTGGACCGGCTTCTTCCGGGTGTTCGAGAACCACCGGTACCCGCACATCGACCCGGCCGTCGGACCAGCCCGACCTGACCCGCGATGGTGGAGCCCGAGGGTGACGAGCCGTTCATCCTGCACCCGGGCGAGTTCGTGCTCGGCTCGACGTACGAGGTGGTGACGCTGCCCGACGACGTCGCGGCGCGGCTGGAGGGCAAGTCCTCGCTCGGCCGGCTCGGGCTGCTCACCCACTCCACCGCCGGCTTCATCGACCCGGGCTTCTCCGGGCACGTCACGCTGGAGCTGTCCAACGTGGCGACGCTGCCGATCAAGCTGTGGCCGGGGATGAAGATCGGCCAGCTGTGCTTCTTCCGGCTGTCGTCGCCGTCGGAGCACCCCTACGGCTCCGCGAAGTACGGCTCGCGCTACCAGGGCCAGCGGGGGCCGACGCCGTCCCGGTCGCACCAGGGCTTCCACCGCACCTCGATCTGACGCTGGGGCCGGCGGCCAATTACCACGGTCCCGTGGTAAACGTCCCCTTCCCACGGGGAGTTCACCTGGGGAAGGGGCAGATTCACTGGGTCCCCAGTGAATTGGCCGCCGCCCCGGATCACGTGTCCAGCCGGTCGGCGAGGGCGTGCAGCCGCTGCGCCCACGCGTGCCGGCCGCGGGACCGGTGTCGGGTGGGTGGCCGCGGGCCGGGCCGGGCGGCGGTGCGCTCGCGGATCTGCTGGTGGGCCAGGTCGTCGAAGAGCGGGTTCAGGTCGAACATGGCGGGGCCTCTCTGCACGGCTTCGGAGGGGTGGGCGGGGAGCGGTCAGCGCTGCTCGAGCACGATGTCGCCGCTGACGGTCTTGGCCCGGAGCTCCAGGAACTCCTGGCCCTCGGCGGGCTGGCCGGCGCCGGCGAGGTTGGAGCGGACCGAGCCGCTGAGCGTGGAGACGTCGGTCCAGACGGGTACGCCGCCGGGCACCCCGACGCGGATGTCGCCGGACACGTTCTTGGCGGCCAGCTGTCCGGTGCCCATCAGGTCCACGGTGAGGTCTCCGGAGGCAGTGGCCAGCGAGACGTCACCGTCGGGGTGGTGGACGCGCAGGTTGCCGGAGCCGGTCTTGACGTGCACGTCGCTCGAGGCGTGGTGCACCTCGACGTCGCCGGACCCGGTGGAGATGCTGCCGGACCCGCCGAGCTCCTGGACGGCCAGGTCGCCCGAGCCCGCCTTGGCGCGCAGGTCGCCGGCGACCACGCCGAGCGAGACGTCGCCGGAGCCCGTCTCGATCTGCACCTCGGAGTTGGCGATCTCGAGCCGGATGTCGCCGGAGCCGGACTTGAGGGCCACCTGGCCGAGCGGGCCGGTGGTCACGAGGTCGGCCGACCCGAGCTTGGTGGCGAGGTCGGTGCCGTCGGGGACGGTCACGGACACCTGCAGGTCGAGCTCGCGGCCGCTGCCGAAGAACCCGGCTCGGCGCTGCGGGCCGATCACCACGACCTTGTCGCCGCGCTGCTCGACGGTGGTGTCCTCGGCGTCGTCGCCGTCGACGCGGACGACGACCTGGTCCCGGTCGTGGGTGCGGACGTCGACCTCCCCCGAGCCGAGCTCGACGTAGAGGGAGACGTGGCCGGCGGTGTCGAAGGTCCTGTCCATGGTGCTGCTCCTGACTGAGGGTGTGTCGGTCCACCCGGTCGGCCGGGTGGCCGCCGGTGGGCGAAGGGAGGGTGTGGGGGGTGGCGGGTCAGACCCAGCCGGTCATGCGCTTCCCGCCGCGGCGGCCGGTCGGGCCGCCCGGCTCGAGGAACGGGATGCTGGAGAGGTCGACGTCGACGTTGATCGCGCGCTCCCGGGTGGCGGTGCGCACCACGTTGACGATCCAGCTGTTGAGCGAGTGGCCGCTCTTGGCGGCCAGCTCCTCGGCGCGGTACTTGACCGACTCCGGGATCCGAAGGGTGATCCGGGCGACGCTGTCGTCCTCCTCGACCTCGAGGTCCTCCGGGGTGGGCGGGACGGGTGCCGCGGGGGGAGCAGGGGCCGCCGGGATCGGCATCGTCGGTACGTCGACGACGAACTGCGGCTCGCGGCCCCTGAGCCGGACGTCGACGGTGCCGGCCGGCAGCTCGCTGGTGATCTCGGCGGCGGCCTGGCTGAGGGCGTCCATCAGAGCCAGCCGCATCGCGGGGTCCAGGGCGAGCGCGAGTCGCTCGGCGGCGGCCCGGGCGTCGGGGCCACCCGCCTCGGCCGCGGCGGCGAGGTCGTCACGAAGGCTCTCGACGTACGGGGTGATGTCCATGCGCACCACCATGACACCACGATGGTGTCATGTCAACACCATCGTGACGCCAAGTGATGTCAGTCGTGGCGTGGTCTGGTGTCAGGCATGTCAGGTGACGGACGCCCGCCGCCTCAGAACAGCGTGTCCCTCGGCGTCTCCTCGTCGGCCGGGGCCGGCTCGGCCGGAGCGGCCGCGGCGCCGTCCCCCGCAGCCTCCGCGGTGTCGTCCTCCGGCGTCTCGTCCGGGATCTCGTCCGGGCTCGCGTCGGCCGCGGCCCCGACCTCGGCGGGCTCGGTGACGGTCTCCTCGGTCTGGGTCACGTCCTCCGGCTCGGGCTCGGCCTTGGTCTCGACGGGCTCCTCCGCCTGCTCCGCACCGGCCGGTTCGCCCTGCTCGCCCTCGCTGCGGTCGAGCACCGCGGTCGCGGTGGGTGCCGCCGCCGTCGCCGCGGCGGCCTCGCCGCCCGGCGTGGCCGGGGTCGGTTCCTGGGCGGGCCGGCTCGGGGCGGGGGCTCGCTTGACCGAGGCGAGCAGCAGCTGGGCCACGTCGAGGACCTCGACCTCCTCGCGGGCGGAGCCGTCGGCCTGCTTGGCGGTGAGCCCGTCCGACAGCATCACCCGGCAGAACGGGCAGCCGGTCGCGATCTGGTCGGCCCCGGTCTCGACGGCCTCGGTGGTGCGGTTGAGGTTGATCCGCTCGCCGAGGTTCTCCTCCATCCACATCCGGGCGCCGCCGGCGCCGCAGCAGAAGGAGCGCTCGCTGTTGCGGGGCATCTCGGCCAGCTCGGTGCCGGGGATGACGTCGAGCAGCTCCCGCGGCGGTGAGTAGACCTGGTTGTGCCGGCCCAGGTAGCAGGGGTCGTGGTAGGTGACCGAGCGCCGGGCGCTGCCGTTGGTGCGGTCCGCGACGGGCGTCAGCCGGCCCTCGCGCACGAGCCGGTTGAGCAGCTGGGTGTGGTGCACGACCTCGAGCTCGACACCGAGCTGGGAGTACTCGTTCTTGAGCGTGTTGAAGCAGTGCGCGCAGGTGGAGACGACCTTCTTGGCCTTGGTCTCCTTGAACACCTCGGCGTTCTGCATCGCGAGCTGCTGGAAGACGAACTCGTTGCCGGCACGGCGGGCCGGGTCGCCGGTGCAGGTCTCGCCGTCGCCGAGAACGGCGAAGGAGACGCCGGCCATGTCGAGCAGCTCGGCCACCGCCCGGGTGGTCTTCTTCGCCCGGTCCTCGTAGGCGCCGGCGCAGCCGACCCAGAACAGCCAGTCGACCTCGTCGAGGTCCTCGACCTCGACGCCGACCTGCTTGACCTCGAAGGGAAGGTCCTTCGCCCAGTCCATGCGCGCGTTCGGCGACATGTTCCAGGGGTTGCCCTTGTTCTCCAGGCCCTTGAACAGGCCGTTGAGCTCGGAGGGGAAGCTGGACTCGATGAGCACCTGGTAGCGGCGCATGTCGACGATGTGGTCGACGTGCTCGATGTCGACGGGGCACTGCTGGACGCACGCGCCGCACGACGTGCAGGACCACAGCACGTCGGGGTCGATGACCGCCCCGCCCGAGGGCAGCGCCGGGTCGCCCTCGGTCGCACCGACCAGCTCGCGCTCGGCCTCCGCCTTCACGGCGTCCGGCAGCGCGTCGCGCTCGTCGGGGTCGGCGAGCAGGTACGGCGCCTTGGCGTAGGCGTGGTCGCGCAGGTTGGTGATGAGCAGCTTGGGGGACAGCGGCTTCTCGGTGTTCCAGGCCGGGCACTGCGACTGGCAGCGGCCGCACTCGGTGCACGAGGTGAAGTCGAGGATGCCCTTCCACGCGAAGTCCTCGATCTTGCCGACGCCCATCGGGGCGTCCTCGTCGAGGTCCTCGACGTTCTCGAAGTCGATCGGCTCGCCCGCGACCATCATCGGCTGCAGGCCGCCCAGGGCCGTGCCGCCGTCGGCCTTGCGCTTGAAGAAGATGTTGAAGAAGGCGGTGAACCGGTGCCACGCCACGCCCATCGTGGTGTGGAGCGAGATGACGATCATCCAGGTGAACGAGATGACGATCTTGAGCATCGCCACCAGGTAGATGGTGTTCTCGATCGCGCCGACCGACATCCCGGAGAACGCCTCGCCCAGCCAGAACGTCAACGGGAAGTGGAAGGCCGAGGCGCCCTCGCCGCTCACGTTCATCAGCGCGTACTCGAGGCCACGCAGCGTCACGATGCACAGCCCGACGCCGAGGATGACCGCCTCGACGAAGTAGCCCTGCCACATCGTCGAGCCGTAGAACCGGCCGCTGGCGCCGCGTTCGCGCTCCTTCGGTCGCGTCGCGCGGTAGCCGATGAAGGCGACGATCGCCACCAGCATCGCCCAGGTGAACAGCTCCGTGACCCACTCGAAGAGGAAGAAGTGCCCGATCAGCGGGAGCGCGAAGCCGGCGTCGAAGAGCTGCCCGAAGGCGGTGAGCAGCGTGAAGAACAGCAGCCCGAAGCCGACGAAGACGAACCAGTGCCCCACGCCGACGGCGGTCCACTGCAGCATCCGGGTGTGGCCGAGCGTCTCCTTCAGCAGCGTGACCGTGCGGGCCTGCGGGTGGTCGGTGCGGCCGGCCGTCGGCTGACCGACCCTGACCACTGCGACGATCTCGCGGATCGCCTTGACGAACAGGGCGATGCCGACGGCGGCGATCGCCAGGGACACCACGATGGCGAAGATCTGCATCAATGCTCCTCTGCGGGGCTGCGCGGCCGGCACGCGCGAGCGCGTCGGCTGAGCCTAGTGCGGCCGGTGCGTCGGGTCAGCGGCCGAGGTCACACGTGTGGGCGCAGCCTACCAATGGGTAACTTCCGGGCGCGGGGCCGCCGAGGGGTCACGGGTGCCGCGACCCGCCGCCCAGGGGGCTGAGTTGGTGACCCCTCGGCGATCACCAGCGAAGCGGGACGAAGGTCTGGTCCTGCAGCGGCGGACGCACGTACGCCGACTCGCGCATCCTCGGCAGCTCCACCACGGGCGGGGTGACGTCCTCCATCTCGAACTGGGACAGCAGGTGCGTGATGCAGTTGAGCCGGGCGGCGCGCTTGTCGTCCGAGGGCACGACGTACCAGGGCGCCTGCTTGATGTCGGTGTACTGGAAGGTGGTGTCCTTCGCCTGCGAGTACTGCACGTAGAGCTCGTGCTCGGCGAGGTCCATCGACGAGAGCTTCCAGCGCTTGAGCGGCTTGGCGTTGCGGGCCTCGAAGCGGCGCCGCTGCTCCTCGAAGGAGACCGAGAACCAGTACTTGAGCAGCACGATGCCGGAGCGGACCAGCATCCGCTCGAACTCCGGGCAGGTGCGCAGGAACTCCTCGTGCTCCGCCTCGGTGCAGAACCCCATCACCCGCTCGACGTTGGAGCGGTTGTACCAGGACCGGTCGAAGAGCACGATCTCGCCGGCGGCCGGCAGGTGCGCCACGTACCGCTGGAAGTACCACTGCGTGCGCTCCCGCTCGGTGGGCTTCGGCAGGGCCACCACCCGGACGATGCGCGGGCTGGTGCGCTCGGTGATCGTCTTGATCACCCCGCCCTTGCCGGCCGAGCCGCGGCCCTCGAAGATCACCAGGACCTTGAGGCCGTTGTGCTGCACCCAGTGCTGGAGCTGCACGAGCCGCTCCTGGAGCACGGCGACCTCGCGCTCGTAGACCTCCGCGCGCAGCCGGCCCTTCCTGGTGTAGCTCTCCGGGTTGCGCCGACGGGCCTCGGGCGCGACGTCGTCGGCCCCCGCCGGCGGACGCTGGTCGCTGTGCGGCACGGTGGCTCCCGTCCTCGTCGACGACGCGGTGCGAGACGGCGCGTGCCGCGTCTCACAGCATCGTCGGCCGTGCGGGCTCCGTGGGGCAAGGACGTCAGCGCACCCGCGAGACCCCTCCGGCGTCAGTGAAGTCCACCCGGACCCGGGTCGTCTGCCCGGCGCGGTCCCGGGCGCAGTAGGTGAACGTGTCGCCGAGCCGCGTGTGTGGCTGGCCGGCGGTGCGCAGCACCCGGCGCACCGACGCCCCCCGCGGCAGGTCGCGGATCAGCCGGGCGGGCTTGGCCGCGGCGGGGTCGCGACAGGCGTCGTTGCTCACGCCGACGGCGCGCTCCCACATCTGCAGGTAGGCCTCCACGCCGCGGCTCATGTCGTCGAAGATCTGGGCCCCGGTGCCGGGGGCGGCCGCGTCGGCCACTCGGGTGAGGTCCTCGATCCAGTCCGGGTAGAGCCCGTAGTGGGACACCCCGTCGACGTTGACGTCGTAGGTTCGCTCGCCGCTGCGCTGGCGACGGATCGTGACGCCGCCGAGCCCGTCGAACGGGTAGGTGACAGGGTTGGGCACGCCGGCACCCCGGGGGTCGCCCTGCGCGCCGAGCCCGTTCATGTCCGCCCCGTAGCCGAAGCCGAAGTAGTAGCGGGGGTCCGCCCACGTCAGGTGCCGCTTCCACTTCTCGACGAAGCCCGTCGAGTCGCCGGCGTAGGGCATCACGGTCCCGCCGAGCCGGTAGATGCGCGGGTAGGCGTCCGGCGTCGACCAGGAGTGGCTGGAGATCACGCCGGGGTAGCCGAGCGCCTCGAGCTGGTCGAGCGCCGCGTCCCGCCCGGCCACGCTCATGTGGTCGGGGTCGAAGATCATGCCGCGGTCGGCGAGCCGGCCGATCAGGTGCCGGCCGAGGTCGGTGAGACCGCGCCGGTTGCAGTGCTCCGGCGGCCCGTAGAGCGGGGCCGGCTGCACCCCGCTGATCCGGGCGACCGCGCCGAACAGGGCGTCCTGCTGCTGCGCGTCGATCCCCGGCGCGGCGTACTGGGCCTTGTCGTGCTTGCCCGGCGCCGCCGGCTCGCAGTGCTCCATCGCCCAGTAGGACCCGGTCTCCAGGAAGTTGGCCGAGTTGACCAGCAGGCCGGTGGAGCCCTCGTCACCGGCGACGCCGGACAGGGCGTTGTCGAACTTGTTGACCAGCTCCATCTGGCGCACGCCCATCCGGTGCACCTCGGCGAGCTGGGCGTCGATGGACGCCTCGTCGCAGGCCGGCACGTCGGCCTTCATCGTGCACTTGAACGGCACGGACGTCTCGATGCCCATGACCACCGCGAGCTTGCCCGCGTTCACGACGCGGCGGGCCTGGAACGGGTTGGTGACGATCCGGTACCAGCCCTCGCCGGGTCCGCCGTGCTGCGCGTCGATGTAGCGCTCGAAGGCGCGCATCTGCCGGGCCTGCAGGCGGATCGAGTCCATGTCGTCGCAGGAGTTCTGCTTCAGCGGGTAGAGCTCGCACAGCTTGTTGTTCTCGACGAGCAGGTTGACGAACAGCCGCAGGCCGCCGCGCCACGAGCGCTCCATCCACTTCCAGTAGGTGCCCTCGTGGGTGAGGGAGTGCGGCGCCGGCCAGTCCTTGAAGGTCGGCCAGCCGACCGGGTCGTGGTGCGGCTCGCCCGACAGCACGGACTCCAGCGCCGCGCCGTACCCGCCGGTGGCGCTGTGGTCGGGACAGTCGGTGAGCGCGACCTGCACGCCGTAGGGGTGCCAGGGTCGGCCGCAGTGGGCGCGCCCGCCCAGGAACTCGAAGGCCATCCCGTGGGTGTGCGCGTCGGCGTAGCCGCGGGTCTCCTGGATCGCCGAGACGCCGCGGAACGGGCGGCCGGAGACGTTCGTGCCGATCTCCGCCCAGTCGGCACAGCCGGTGGTGCGGCGCAGCGCGAACCGCTCGGCCACGGGCGCGAGCACCAGCTCACCGCCGGACCCGACCGCCAGCCGGTCGCCGCTGGGGAAGCCGAGCGTGTACGCCGAGGACCGCCGCCGGACCGTCCAGTCGGCCGCCGGCCCGGGGTCGGGGACGGCGGCCACCCCGCTGCCGCGCAGCGGCGGGGTCCCGTCGTGGCGGGCGAGGAACGTGCCGTCGGCGCCGTAGAGCAGGTAGCGGCCCAGGTCGGTGGCCTGGAAGTGGAACGGCTCGGCACCGGCGCGGTCGGCGCCCGAGGCGGTGTACCCCGCGCCGGCGCGGGTGACCCAGCGCCCGGTGGTGGTGCTGCGCAGGGCGTAGCAGCCACCCGCCATCGCGTAGCGGTCCTCGGGCACCGCCTGGCGCCGCGGCCGCCGGGGCCCCGGCACCAGCTCCGGGTCCCGCTCGGCACGCTGCCGGGCCACCGCGTCGATGCCCGCGAACCGCTGCGCGAACGTGGTCGGGTCCGCCGTCCCGGGTCCGGCGTCGGTCGAGCGCGAGACCGCGTTCTTGGTGCCCGGGTCGTCGTGCCGGTGGGCGTGCCCGTCGTCGCCGGCGGCGGGCGGGACGACCAGGACGGCGGTCAGCACCGCCCCGGTCGCGGTCGCCACGGTCCCCGCGAGCCGCAGGTGACGACGCGAGCGCGAGTGGGCGGAGCGGGCGGGGCGACGTGACGACATGGGCGACCTCCGAGGCGGCTACGGAGGTGAAACGAGTTCCAGCGGGCCGGGTTACGTCCGCACCGGCCGGCCGCCGAGGCGCCGGGTCAGCAGCCCCGCCGTACGCCGGACGTGACCGGCGATCCGGTCGACGTCGGGCGCGTCGCCGGCGGGCCGGTCGGTCTGGCGGTCGGTGGGGTAGGTGACCGCCAGCCCGGCCACGGGGTGCTCGTTGTGGTCCAGCACGGCGGCGGCGACGGACGCGAAGCCGGGCGTGACCTCGCCGTCCTCGAGCGCGTGGCCGCGCTGACGGGTCTCGCCGAGCAGCGCCCGCAGCGCGCTCGGCGACGACGGCCCCGAGCCGTGCCGGGTGACGAAGGCGGACCGGTCCGGGTACAGGGCGCGCACCTGGTTGGCCGGCAGGGCGGCCAGCACCGCGCGCCCGCTGGCGGTCAGGTGGGCCGGCAGGCGCACGCCGACGTCGGTGACCAGCGGTGGGCGCCCGGGTGCGCGCTCCTCGATCACGTAGAGGACGTCGCGGCCGTGCAGCACCGCGAGGTGGGCGCTCTGCCCGAGGGTGTCGACCAGTGCGGCCAGCGGTCGCCGGGCGATCCGCTGCAGGGGACCCTGCCGGCTGTAGCCGCTGCCGACCTCGAACGCCGCGACGCCCAGCCCGTAGCGGTGCTCGTCGGGCAGGTGGGTGACGAAGCCCTCCTCCTCCATCGCGCGCATCAGGTGGTAGGCCGAGGACCGCGGCAGCCCGACCGCGGCGGCCAGCCGGTCGAGGCTGACCGGGTCGGGCTGGCCGGCCAGGTAGCGCAGCACCCGCAACGCGCGGGTGGCCGCCGGGACGTTGCCCATGCGCTCTCTCCTCAGGACGACTGGACCGCGGTCCGTCTCCGTGCCGCGCCGAGGACCGCGGTCGCAGCCTAGCGGCTTGTCTCGGATCCGAGACAGGAGCGGGCCGGCGTGGTGGCCGGGGGCGGGCGGGTGCGGTGGGATGGCGACATGGTCACGACAGGCTCCACCCCCGGGGTGCCGACCCACCCGGCGCACGCCTCCCCGCCGCCCGGCGGCACCGTCACCCTCGGCACCGGGCCGGTCTCGCCCGACGAGGTCCTCGCGGTGGCCCGCGGTGGAGCGGGCGTCGAGCTCGGAGCCGATGCGGTCGCCGCCATCGAGCGGTCCCGGGCCGCGGTGGAGACGCTCGCGGCGGCCCCCACCCCGGCGTACGGCATCTCGACCGGCTTCGGCGCCCTCGCCACCCGGCACATCCCCACCGAGATGCGGGCCCAGCTGCAGCGCTCCCTGGTCCGCTCGCACGCGGCCGGCAGCGGCCCCGAGGTCGAGCGCGAGGTGGTCCGCGCGCTGATGCTGCTGCGGCTCTCCACGCTGGCCACCGGGCACACCGGGGTCCGGCTGGGCACCGCCCGGACCCTCGCCGGGATGCTCACGCACGGCATCACCCCGGTGGTGCACGAGTACGGCTCCCTCGGCTGCTCCGGCGACCTCGCGCCGCTCTCGCACTGCGCGCTCGCCCTGATCGGCGAGGGCGAGGTCGTCGACCGGCACGGGGTGCGGCGCCCCGCCGCGGTCGCGCTCAGCGAGGCCGGGCTCGCGCCGGTCGAGCTGGCCGCCAAGGAGGGTCTCGCCCTCATCAACGGCACCGACGGCATGCTCGGGATGCTGGTGATGGCGATCGCCGACCTGCGGATGCTGCTCAAGGCCGCCGACATCACCGCCGCGATGTCGGTGGAGGCCCAGCTCGGCACCGACCGCGTCTTCGCGGAGGACCTGCAGGCGCTCCGACCCCACCCGGGGCAGGCGGCCAGCGCCGCCAACCTGCGCCGGATCCTCGCCGACTCGGCCGTCGTGGCCAGCCACCGCGGGCCGGACTGCAACCGCGTGCAGGACGCCTACTCCCTGCGCTGCTCGCCGCAGGTGCACGGCGCGGCCCGCGACACCGTCGAGCATGCGCGGGTCGTCGCCGAGCGGGAGCTGGCCAGCGCCGTGGACAACCCGGTCGTGCTCGACGACGGCCGGGTGGAGTCCAACGGCAACTTCCACGGGGCGCCGGTCGCCTACGTGCTGGACTTCCTCGCGATCGTCGCCGCCGACGTGGCGTCGATCAGCGAGCGGCGCACGGACCGCTTCCTGGACAAGGCGCGCAACCACGGCCTGCACCCGTTCCTCGCCGACGACCCCGGCGTGGACTCCGGGCACATGATCGCCCAGTACACGCAGGCCGCGATCGTCTCCGAGCTCAAGCGGCTGGCGGCCCCCGCGAGCGTCGACTCGATCCCGAGCAGCGCGATGCAGGAGGACCACGTCTCGATGGGCTGGTCCGCCGCCCGCAAGCTCCGCCGGTCCGTGGACGGGCTGTGCCGGGTCGTCGCGATCGAGTACCTCACCGCCGCGCGCGCCCTCGACATGCGCGCCCCGCTGACCCCGTCGCCCGCCACGGGCGCGGCCCTGGCGCTGCTGCGCCGCAACGTGGAGGGGCCGGGACCCGACCGGCACCTCGCCCCGGAGATCGAGCACGCGGTGCAGGACGTCGCCTCCGGCGCCCTGGTCCGCGTGGTCGAGGACGCGATCGGAGAGCTGGCATGAGTGGTCTCGACAGGCTCGACCACCCGAAGGACGGGCTCGACCACCCGAAGGACGGGCTCGACCACCCGAAGGACGGGCTCGACCAGCCGGGTCCGCGGGAGGTGCGTGCACCGCGGGGTCCCGAGCTGACGGCGAAGTCCTGGCAGACCGAGGCGCCGCTGCGGATGCTGATGAACAACCTCGACCCGGACAACGCGGAGCGGCCCGACGACCTGGTGGTCTACGGGGGCACCGGCAAGGCGGTGCGGTCGTGGGCGGCGTACGACGCCATCGTCCGGGCGCTGCGCGACCTCGAGTCCGACGAGACCCTGCTGGTGCAGTCCGGCAAGCCCGTCGGCGTCATGCGCACCCACGAGTGGGCACCGCGGGTGCTGATCGCCAACTCCAACCTGGTCGGCGACTGGGCCAACTGGGAGGAGTTCCGCCGGCTCGAGCACCTCGGGCTGACGATGTACGGCCAGATGACCGCGGGATCGTGGATCTACATCGGCACCCAGGGGATCCTGCAGGGCACGTTCGAGACCTTCGCCGCGGTCGCCGACAAGCGTCTATCGAGCGGGACGCTCGCCGGCACCATCACGCTGACCGCGGGACTCGGCGGGATGGGCGGCGCGCAGCCGCTGGCGGTGACGATGAACGACGGGGTCGCGATCTGCATCGAGTGCGACCAGTCGCGGATCACCCGGCGCATCGAGCACCGCTACCTCGACGTGCAGGCCGACTCCCTCGAGCACGCGGTCGAGCTGGCCGTGGAGGCCCGCGACGCGCGGCGCCCGCTGTCCATCGGGGTGCTCGGGAACGCCGCGGACATGCTGCCCGCACTGCTGGCCCAGGACGCGCCGATCGACATCGTCACCGACCAGACCTCGGCGCACGACCCGCTCTACTACCTGCCCCGCGGCATCCGGTTCGAGGACTGGGCGGCGCTGCGCGAGAAGGCGCCCGAGGAGCTCACCGAGCGGGCCCAGGAGTCGATGGCGGCGCACGTCGCGGCGATGGTCGGGTTCCAGGACAAGGGCGCCGAGGTGTTCGACTACGGCAACTCGATCCGCGACGAGGCCCGCAAGGGCGGCTTCGCGCGGGCGTTCGACTTCCCCGGCTTCGTGCCGGCCTACATCCGGCCGCTGTTCTGCGAGGGCAAGGGCCCGTTCCGCTGGGCCGCGCTGTCCGGGGACCCGGCCGACATCGCCGCCACCGACCGGGCGATCCTCGAGCTCTTCCCCGACAACGAGCGGTTGCGCAAGTGGATCACGATGGCCGGCGAGCGGGTGCACTTCCAGGGCCTGCCCGCGCGGATCTGCTGGCTCGGGTACGGCGAGCGGCACCGGGCCGGCCTGAGGTTCAACGAGATGGTCGCCTCCGGGGAGCTCAAGGGCCCGATCGCGATCGGCCGCGACCACCTCGACTGCGGCTCGGTCGCCTCGCCGTACCGCGAGACCGAGGCGATGGCCGACGGCTCCGACGCGATCGCCGACTGGCCGCTGCTCAACGCCCTGGTCAACACCGCGTCCGGCGCCACCTGGGTCTCGATCCACCACGGTGGCGGGGTCGGGATGGGCCGGTCGATCCACGCCGGTCAGGTCACGGTCGCCGACGGCACCGACCTGGCCGCGCAGAAGATCGAGCGGGTGCTGACCAACGACCCGGGGATGGGCGTGATCCGGCACGTCGACGCGGGCTACGAGCGGGCCGACGAGGTGGCCCGGGAGCGCGGCGTCCGGGTGCCGATGCGGGAGGACTGACCGGTGCGCTCAGCGGGCGCGGCGCCACCAGCGGCGCCGCGGCGCGGCCTCGGCCCGCTCGCGCAGCTCGGCGGCGCGGACCACGGCCCGGCGCTCGGCGCGCCGCTGACGCCACGCGTTGACCTCGTCCTCGACGTCCCGCGTGGGCGTGACGACCGGCGGTCCGCCCTGCAGCTGGCGGCGCGCCTCGACCACCCGACGGTTGAAGTCGGCCAGCGCCTCGCGGACCTGCTCCTCGGTGGCCATCCGGTCGAGCTCGCCGTCGAGCGCGGCGTCCTCGGCCCGGAGACCGATCGCGGGCGGTGCGATGCCGGTGATCTTCTCGCGCTCGATCAGCCGCTTGGCCCACCAGTCCGGGTCGTGGGTGGCCGGCAGGCGCAGCGGCTTGCCGGCACCCGGCAGGTTGTCGAACTCACCGCGCGCGATCGCGGCGCGCACCTGCCGGTCCACCCAGGCGGTCTGCTGGTCGATGCGGGCGCGGGCGCCCTCCTCGGCGGCCTCGTCGGCGGCCTCGACCTCGGGCTCGGGGGCGGTGCCCATCGCCTTGGTGACGGCGGCCTCGCGCAGGCGCCGCTCGTGGTCGGCCTCGGCCTGCCACCCGGCGAGCCGGTCGGTACGGTCGTGCTGGTCGCTCATCACGCTCACCCCTGCGCCAGTCTACGAACCGCCGCCCCAGCGACCCCGGTGCACCACCTCGGCCGGCTCGCGGCGGGCGCGCCGGGACGGGCTCCCCGCCGCGCCGGTCACCGCCGGGTCGTCCGGCCGGTGGCCGACCGTGATCGCGCCGATCGGGGTGTACGCCGCGGGCACGCCGAACGCCGCCCGGAACGCGTCCACCGCCTGCGGCGGCACCCCGAAGAAGCAGGCTCCCAGGCCCTCGTCGACGGCGGTCTGCAGGATCAGCAGCGAGGCCATCCCGGTGTCGATGTCCCAGTAGGGCACCGGCCAGCGGGACTCGTCGCGGTCGGTCCAGCCCTTGTCGTCCTGCGCGTACCGGTCGAGGTAGATCTCCTTGCAGGACAGGGGAACCACGACCACCGGGGCGGTCATCATGCCGCGCAGCCAGCGGTCCGGGTCGCCGGTCCCGTCGCTGGTCGCCGCCCAGAACCGGGCGACGTCCTCCGGGGTGTCCAGCACCAGGAACGCCCATCCCTGGCTGAACCCCGCGCTCGGGGCACGCACCGCGTTGGACAGCATCCGGTCCACCACGGCCCGGTCCACCGGCCGGTCGGGGTCATAGCTGCGCACCATCCGCCGACGACGTACGACGTCCTGGAACTCCATGGGAGAGATCTTGTCTGACTTCGAGTCGATGTGGCGCGACCTGCGGCCGGTCGGCCGGTCCGCGCGCAGCGGCGGCTACTTCCGGCAGCCCTTCGGGTCGGCCGAGCGGGAGTGCGCCGCGTGGTTCCGTCAGGAGTGCGCGGCGCGCGACCTGGACGTCGAGGCAGACGGCAACGGCAACCTGGTGGCGTGGTGGCGGCCGCCGACGGCACGGCACCCCGGCGTCGTCACCGGGTCCCACCTGGACTCCGTGCTCGACGGCGGTGCCTACGACGGGCCGCTCGGGGTCGTGTCGGCGCTGGCGGCGGTCGACCTGCTGCGTGACCAGGGCTTCGAGCCGGACGCACCGATCGGGGTCTCGGTCTTCGTGGAGGAGGAGGGCTCCCGGTTCGGGATCGCCTGCCTGGGCTCGCGCCTGGCCACCGGCAGCCTCTCCCCGCACGACGCCGCCGACCTCAAGGACCCGGACGGCACCTACCTCCTCGACGCCATGGAGGCTGCCGGCCTGTCACCCGCCCTCGGCCGGTCGACGCTGCTGGACGGCATCGCCTGCTTCGTCGAGCTGCACGTCGAGCAGGGGCGGGACCTCGTGCACCGCGATGCCCCGGTCGGGGTCGCCAGCGCGATCTGGCCGCACGGGAGGTACCGCTTCGACTTCGCGGGGGAGGCCAACCATGCGGGCACGACCCGGATGGAGGACCGCCGCGACCCGATGCTCACCTACGCGATGACCGCGCTGGCCGCCAACAAGCAGGCCCGGGTCGCCGGTCAGCGTGCGACGTTCGGGCGTCTGGACGTGCAGCCCAACGGCACCAACGCCGTCCCCTCGCGGGTGACGGCGTGGCTCGACGCCCGCGCCGAGTCCTCCGAGGCGCTCGACGCGATGCTGTCCGACATCGAGCGGCAGGCGCAGGACCGCGCCGGGCGCGACGGCACGGACCTGACGGTGACCCCGGAGTCGGTCTCCGCCGAGGTGCGCTTCGACGTCGACGCCGCCCGGCGCATCGCCGGGCTCGGCGGCGAGCGGCCGTGGCCCGTGATCCCGACGATGGCGGGACACGACGCGGGCGTGATCTCCGCGGCGGGTGTGCGCAGCGCGATGCTGTTCGTGCGCAACCCCACCGGCGTCTCGCACTCGCCCGACGAGCATGCCGGGACCGCCGACTGCCTGGCCGGGGTCGAGGCCCTCGCCGACACGCTGCGCGGCATCGCCGGCGGCTTCACCCCGGAGCCGGCGGGCGGGAAGCCGTGACGGCGTACTGGCTCGAGCGCGCGCTGCTCCCCACCGGTGTCGCCGACTCCGTGCGGGTGGAGGTCGTGCACGGCCGGTTCGACTCGGTGGTCGTCGGCGCTGCGCCGGCCGGCGCGGAACGCCTTGCGGGGTTGACGGTCCCCGGCCTCGCCAACTGCCACAGCCACGCCTTCCACCGGGCGCTGCGCGGCCGGACCCAGCAGGGTCGCGGCACGTTCTGGACCTGGCGGGAGCAGATGTACGCCGTCGCGGAGCGGCTCGACCCGGACGGCTACCTCGAGCTCGCCCGGGCCGTCTACCGCGAGATGGTGCTGGGCGGGGTCACCACGGTGGGAGAGTTCCACTACCTGCACCACGGGCCCGGCGGCACCCCCTACGACGACCCCAACGCGATGGGGCAGGCGCTCCTCGAGGCCGGCCGCCGGGCGGGGCTGCGCGTCGTGCTGCTCGACACCTGCTACCTCGCCGCCGGGATCGGCCGCGAGCCCGAGGGGGTGCAGCGCCGGTTCAGCGACGGCACCGCCCACGCCTGGGCCTCCCGCGTGGACGACCTCCGCCGAGGAGTCACCCCTTCAGCCCCCTCACCGGCGCGTCGCGACACGAGTGACCCCTCGGTGGGGGTGGGGGCGGCCGTGCACTCGGTCCGTGCGGTGCCGCGCGAGCAGGTGCCGGTCGTCGCGGAGTGGGCGGCGGACCACCGGGCGCCGCTGCACGTGCACCTCTCGGAGCAGGTGGCCGAGAACGACGAGTGCCACGCCGCGCACGGACTGTCGCCCACGGAGCTCCTCGCGGAGGCCGGGGCGCTGGGCGAGCGCACCTCGGCCGTGCACGCCACCCACCTGACCCCCCGGGACGTCGGGCTGCTCGGGGCCTCGGGCACCACCGCCTGCTTCTGCCCGACCACCGAGCGGGACCTCGGCGACGGCATCGGCCCCTCCCGGGCGCTGCTCGACGCCGGGTCGCCGCTCACCCTCGGGTCCGACAGCCACGCGGTGATCGACCTGTTCGAGGAGATGCGGGCGGTCGAGCTCGACGAGCGGCTGGCCACCCGGCGGCGCGGGCACTGGTCCGCGCCCGAGCTGCTCATGGCCGCCACCGCCGCCGGGCACCGGTCGCTCGGGCTCGACGACGCGGGCCGGATCGAGGTGGGGGCGCGGGCCGACCTGGTCACCCTCGACACGGCGAGCCCGCGCACGGCCGGCACGGGGTCGGGCGAGGCGACGGCCGTGTTCGCCGCGTCCGCGGCCGACGTCGTGCACGTGGTGCGGGACGGGGCGGTGGTGGCCACGGCCGAGGACCGGCACGATGTGGGGCGCGAGCTGGACGCCGCCATCCGGAAGGTGTGGGACCTGTGACCTCCTTGCTGCTCACCGGGATCGGCGAGCTGACCACGCACGACGTCGCGCACGGCCCGGCCCCGCTGCGCGACGCCGCGGTGCTCGTCGAGTCGGGCCGCGTCGCCTGGACCGGTCCCGCCGCCGCGGCCCCCGCGGCCGACACGGCGTACGACGTGGGGGGTCGGGCGGTGGTCCCGGGCTTCGTCGACTCGCACGCCCACCTGGTCTTCGCCGGCGACCGCGCCGAGGAGTTCGCGGCCCGGATGACCGGCGCGCCGTACTCCGCCGGCGGGATCCGCACCACGGTGGCGGCCACCCGCGCCGCCACCGACGAGCAGCTGAGCGCCAACGTCGCGCGGCTCGTCGAGGAGATGCGCCGCCAGGGCACCACGACCGTGGAGGTCAAGAGCGGCTACGGGCTGACCGTGCTCGACGAGGCGCGCAGCCTCGCGGTCGCGCGCCGGTTCACCGACGAGACCACGTTCCTCGGCGCCCACGTCGTGCCCGAGGGGAGCACCCCGGAGGAGTACGTCGACCTGGTGACCGGACCGATGCTCGACGCCTGCGCCCCGCACGCGCGGTGGGTCGACGCGTTCTGCGAGCGGGGGGCGTTCGACGCCGACCAGGCCCGGACGGTGCTCACTGCGGGCGTCGCGGCCGGGCTCCGCCCCCGGCTGCACGCCAACCAGCTCGGCCCCGGACCGGGCGTGCAGCTCGCCTGCGAGCTCGGGCTGGTCGCGGTCGACCACTGCACCTACCTCGACGACGCCGACGTCGCCGCGCTGGCCGACAGCGGCACGGTCGCCACGCTGCTGCCCGGGGTGGAGTTCTCGACCCGGTCGCCCTACCCGGACGCTCGCGGGCTGCTCGACGCCGGCGTCCGCGTCGCGATCGCCAGCGACTGCAACCCGGGCTCCTGCTACACCTCCTCGATGCCGCTGTGCGTCGCGCTCGCGGTGCGCGAGATGCGGATGTCGCCGGCCGAGGCGCTGGCCGCCGCCACCCTGGGCGGGGCCGCCGCCCTCGACCGTGACGACGTCGGCCACCTCCGCGTCGGTGCGCGCGCGGACCTCGTCGTCCTCGAGGCCCCGTCGTACGTCCACCTGGCCTACCGCCCGGGCGTGCCCCTGGTCCGCGAGGTCCTGGTCGGTGGGCGCCGCGCCTGACCCCTCCCGTCTAAGGCCCCGCCAGCCGCACGAATAGGAACTCCTCCCGATGTGCGGGGCTACCTCAGACGCGCACGATCGACGACATCGACAGACACGGAGAGAGGTCATGAAGATGTCCGAGATCGCAGGAGCAGTGCTCGAGCCGTACTGGTCCGCCGAGCTGGCCCACCGTCGCGAGGTAGCGGCGCGGTCGTTCGGGCGCGGCGGCCGCCGGCGCTTCCGGATCCGCCGCCGCCCCGGGCTCCGGCTGCCCCAGCAGGGCGTCCGCCGGCCGGTCGCCGTCGCGTGACGGCAACGGTCCGGTCCCCGACGGGGGCGTCCGGCACCACCCAGCAGGCACGAGCCGACGACACCCCGGGAGAGGTGTCCGCGAAAAGCGTGCGCGCCCTGTCCCCGGTGGGCGCGATGATGGAGCACGTGGCTCCCGACGTCGCGGCACCCATCCTGGGCCGAGACCGCGAGCTCGCCCACCTCGCCGAGCAGATCGGCCTGGAGGGCGAGCCGCGGTCACGTGCCGTTCTGCTCGCCGGCGACGCCGGGGTCGGCAAGACCCGCGTCCTCGGCGAGCTCCTCGCCCGCGCCGAGGCGCAGGGCTGGCGCACCGCCGTCGGTCACTGTCTCGACTTCGGCGACAGCGCCCTGCCCTACCTTCCCTTCAGCGAGCTCTTCGGCCGGCTCGCCCACGTCGACCCCGACGCCTCCCGGCGCCTCGCCGACGCACACCCCGCGCTCGACCACCTCCAGCCCGGCCGCCGGCTGCTCTCCGGGGGCGCCGCCTCGCCCGGCGAGGGCCTCGACCGGGCGGAGCTGTTCGAGGCGGTCCACGGGGCTCTCGACGACCTCGCCGGCACCGCCCCGCTCCTCGTGGTCGTCGAGGACGCGCACTGGGCCGACCGCTCCACCCGTGACCTGCTGAGCTTCCTGTTCGGCCGGCCCTTCCACCACCCGGTGGCGCTGGTCACCTCCTACCGCAGCGACGACCTGCACCGCCGGCACCCGCTCCGCTCCACCGTCGCCGAGTGGGTGCGCGTCCCGGGCGTCGTCCGGGTGCCGCTGCCGCCGCTGGCGGACGCCGACGTGCAGGAGCTCGTCCGGGCCCTGCACGGCGGCGACCTGGCACCGGCGGAGCTGCGCCGCATCGTCGCCCGGGCCGAGGGCAACGCGTTCTTCGCCGAGGAGCTCGTCGCTGCCGAGCTCGGCGCCGCCGGGCTCCCCGACGACCTGGCCGACCTGCTGCTGGTCCGGCTCGACCGGCTCGACGACGACGGTCGGCGTGTGGTGCGCGCCGCGTCCGTCGCGGGGCGGCGCGTCCCGCACGAGATGCTCGCGGCCGCGGTGCACCTCGACCCCGACGTCCTGGAGCGTTCGCTCCGCGCCGCCGTGGAGTCGCACGTCCTGGTGCGCGTCGGCGACGACGGCTACGCCTTCCGGCACGCGCTGCTCGCCGAGGCCGTCTACGACGACCTGCTGCCCGGTGAGCGCGTCCGGCTGCACGCGGCGTACGCCGAGGCGATCGCCGGTCAGGCCGTCGACGGCACCGCGGCCGAGCTGGCCCGGCACGCCCGCGCCGCGCACGACCTGGACACGGCGCTGGTCGCGAGCATCGAGGCCGGTGACGACGCGATGACCGTGGGCGGACCCGACGAGGCGGCGCACCACTACGAGACCGCGCTCGAGCTGCTCTCCGACCCCCGGCGCTCGCTGCCCGAGGGCCTCGACCCGGTCGCGCTGGTGCTGCGCACCACCGACGCGGTGATCGCGTCCGGGCACCCCATGCGGGCCCGCAAGCTCGCCGACGACCAGCTCCACCGGCTGCCGGACCACGCCCCCGCCCTCGACCGGGCGCGCCTGCTGATGGCCACCGCGACGGCCACCATGCTCACCGAGGACGACGAAGAGGCCCTGACCCTGACCGGCGAGGCGGTGACGCTGGTCCCCGACGAGCCCAGCCCGCTGCGGGCCCGGGTGCTCGCGGTGCACGCGCGCGCCCACCTCGCGTGCGGTGACGACGAGGGGGCGGCCCGGTTCGCCTCGGAGGCGCTCGGGCTGGCGCAGAAGCTCGACCTGCCGACGCTGGTCGCCGATGCCACCACCACGCTCGCCGGCGTCGACGAGCGGGTGGGCGACGCCGACGCGGCGTTCCGCGCCCTCGACGAGATCGTGGCCCGGTCCCGGGCCGACGGCGACGCCAACGCCGAGATGCGCAGCCTCTTCCTCATCGGCAACCTGCACCTCGAGCGCGCCGACCTGCCCGCCTCGCGCGACGCGTTCGCGCGGGCCGATGCGGCCGCGCGTGCGGCCGGCCGGCCGTGGGCGCCCTACGGCTTCGACGCCCGCCTGATGGAGGCGCTCACCGACTACCTCCTGGGCGACTGGGAGGCGGTGGCGTCCGTGGCCGACCGCGTCGGCGGGCCCGGTCCGGCCGTCTCCGAGGCGCTGCTCACCGCCGTGCGGCAGATGGTCGCCGCGGGCCGGGGTGAGGACGACGGCCGGCTGCTCTACCCGCGACTGCGACCGCTGTGGGAGCACGACGGCATGATCGCGATCTTCAGCGGACCGGCGGCCCTCGACGCCTACGGCGACGCGGGCGACCACGAGGCGGCGCTCCAGGTGCACGACGAGGTCGTCGGCGTGGTGACGGAGATGTGGCACGAGCACTTCCAGGCCCGGGTCCGGATCGTCGCGCTGCTGCTCGGGCAGCTCGGCCAGGCGGTCGGTCGCGTCCCCACCGGCGAGCGGCCCGCGCTGCTCGACCGGGTGCCGGGGCTGCTCGCCGCGGTCGAGGGCGTGCAGGGGCGGACGGTCAAGCGCAAGCGACCGCTGGGACCCGAGGGCCTCGCCTGGAACGCCCGGGTGCACGCGGAGCACCTGCGGCTGCGCTGGCTGGCCGACGCCGAGCCGCCCGGCGAGAAGGAGCTCGTCGCGGCCTGGGAGGACACGGTCGCTGCCTTCGCCACGATGGGCCACGCCTTCGAGACCGCCCGGTCGCGGGCCCGGCTCGGCGCGGTGCTGCGGGCGGCGGGGCGGACGGACGACGCCCGCCCGGTGCTGGCGGCCGCGCGCGAGACGGCGGTCCGCCTCGGGGCCCGGCCGCTGCTCGAGGAGCTCCGGCACGGCGCCGGTGCCCTCTCGCGGGAGGCCCGCCGCGACGGCACCGACCTGACCGCCCGCGAGCGCGAGATCCTGGCGCTGGTCGCCGAGGGGCGCAGCAACGGCGAGATCGGCCGGCAGCTGTTCATCAGCGCCAAGACCGTCAGCGTGCACGTGTCCAACATCCTGGCCAAGCTCGGCGCGGCCGGTCGCACGGAGGCGGCGGCGATCGCCCGCCGCGACGGCCTGCTCACCTGACCCCGTTCGAGCCACGGCAGGGGGCCGTGAACTCGGGTGCGCGCCGGCGACGGCGGTGTCACACTTCCGCCCGTGACGATGCGGGACCGGCTGCGCGCCATGCGGCTCGACACGACTCCGCTGCGGCAGTCGCGTGACTTCCGGCTGCTGTTCGTCGCCGGCACCGTGTTCTACCTGGGCGGGATGGTCTCCTACGTCGCCGTGCCCTACCAGGTCTACACGCTGACCCGCTCCAACCTCGCGGTCGGCGCCCTGGGCATCGCCGAGCTGGTGCCGCTGCTGGCCTTCGGGCTCTACGGGGGTGCGCTCGCCGACCACTTCGACCGCCGCCGGTTGCTGATCGGCACCGCGCTCGCACAGGTCGTGCTGACCGCGGTGCTGGCCTGGAACGCCTTCCTCGACGAGCCGCACCTGTGGCTGGTCTACGTGGTGGGTGCGCTGCTCGCCGCGGCCGGGGCCCTGCAGCGCCCGTCGAAGGAGGCGCTCGAGCCGCGCACGGTGCGGCACGACCAGATCGCGGCGGCCAGTGCGCTCTCCTCGTTCGGCAGCCAGCTCGGGATCCTGGTCGGCCCGGCGATCGGGGGCCTGCTGCTGGCCACCGTCGGCGTCGGCTGGTGCTTCGTCGTGGACGTGGTCGGCCTGCTGGCCGCCACCGGCCTCTTCGTGGCGATGCGGGCCTACCCGCACGTCGGGGAGACCACCGCGCCGAGCGTGCGCGCGATCCGCCAGGGCATCTCCTACGCCGTCGGCCGCCGCGACCTGCTGGGCACCTATCTCGTCGACATCGCGGCCATGCTGCTGGCCATGCCCGTGGTGCTGTTCCCGGCGCTCGCCGAGGACGTCTTCGCCCGGCCCGAGCTGCTGGGACTGCTCTACTCCGCGGAGACCGTCGGCGGCATCCTGGCGACCGCGACGTCCGGCTGGACCGGGCGCGTGCACCATCACGGCCGGGGCATCGTGATCGCTGCCACCGTCTACGGGTCGGCCATCGCGCTGGCGGGCCTGGCCCCTGACCTGGTCCTCGTGGCGGTCTTCCTCGCCTGTGCGGGCGCCGCCGACATGATCAGCGGCATCTTCCGGGCGACGGTGTGGAACCAGACCATCCCCGACCACCTGCGCGGACGGCTGGCGGGCATCGAGATGCTCTCCTACTCCGTCGGCCCGCTCGGCGGACAGGTGCGGGCGGGCCTGGTGGCCGACGCCTGGTCGGTGCGCGGCTCGATCGTCAGCGGTGGCGTGGCCTGCGTGGTGGGCGTGGCGGCGACGTCGGTCTGGCTGCGCGACTTCTGGACCTACGACAACCGCACGGACGAGCACGCGGTCGCCGAGCGGGCCGCCCGCCGCCGAGCCGGGACCGAGGGAGCCTGAGGGGTGGGCAGCGCCTTTACATACCGCTAGTATGAGAACGCGTTCTATGCCGATCCAGGGAGCCCCGATGACCGTCACCGACGACCGACTGGAGCGGATGCGCCCCCACACGGGCGAGGCCGCGCCCCGGATCCCGAGCCGGCGGCTGCCGCCCGGGCCGCGCTGGCCGGCCCTGCTGCAGAGCATCGCCGTGGTCCGGTTCCGGCACAGGTTCGTGCCCCGGATGCACCGCGCGGTACGGCGACGTCTTCACGATCCGGCTCGTGCCCAGCGGCGCGGCGCTGGTGCTGTTCACCCGGCCCGAGCACGCCAAGGAGATCTTCGCCGGCGACCCCGAGGTGTTCCACGCCGGCAAGGGCAACGCGATCCTCGGGCCGATCATGGGCGAGCACTCGCTGCTGCTCCAGGACTCCGACGAGCACAAGCGGGCCCGCCGGCTGCTGATGCCGGCCTTCAACGGCGCCGCGCTGCGCGGCTACGAGGCCCTGGTCACCGAGATCGCCCGCGACGAGGTGGCCGGCTGGCAGCCCGGGCGGCCGTTCCGCTCGCTGGACCGGATGAACGCGCTCACCCTCGAGGTCATCCTGCGCGTCGTCTTCGGCGTCACCGACGAGCAGCGGCTCGCCGAGCTGCGCCCGCTGGTGAACCGCACGGTCGACGTCAGCCCCGCGGTCCTGCTCGGCTGGGGCGTACCCCTGGCTGCAGCGGTTCGGCCCCTGGAAGCGCACGGTGGACAACCAGCGCGCGCTCGACCGGGTCATGTACGCCGAGATCGCCGAGCGCCGTCGCGCCACCGACCTCGACCGGCGCACCGACGTGCTGTCCCGGCTGCTCCAGGTGGGCGCCGGCCCCGACACGGACGACGAGCCCCTCGGCGACGACGAGCTCCGCGACCAGCTCGTCACGCTGCTGCTGGCCGGTCACGAGACCACCGCGACCGCGTTGTCGTGGGCGCTCTACGAGCTGGGTCGCGACCCCGCCCAGCTGGCGCGGGCCCGTCGCGCCGCCGACGAGGGCGACGACGGCTACCTCGAGGCGGTCATGAAGGAGTCGATGCGGCTGCACCCGGTCATCCCGATGGTGGTGCGGCACCTGATGGCCCCGGCCACCATCGGGGGCGTCGACCTGCCGCGCGGGGTCGACGTCGGGCCGTCCATCCTGGTCGCCCACGCCCGCGAGGACAACTACGAGGAGCCGGCCGCCTTCCGGCCCGAGCGGTTCCTCGACGGACCCGTCGCACCGCACACGTGGATCCCCTTCGGCGGCGGCGTGCGGCGCTGCATCGGCGCCGGCTTCTCGCTCATGGAGGGCGTCGCGGTGCTGCGGGAGGTGCTCGCGGCGTACGACCTCGCGCTCCCGGACGGCCGCGCCGACCACCCGCGGGTCCGCAACATCACCAGCGTGCCCCGGTACGGCGCCCGGGTGGTCGTCGCCGCCCGCGCCCGCCCTCCGGGCTGACCGCCCGGCCCGTCGATTTGTGACACTCGACGCCCCGCTGCGTCACGATTGAGCAACACGGGCCCCGCCATCCTTGACTCGGAGACCGGCAGGGACCACGTTGGCTCCGGCGCACAGCGCGTGCGCCCCCACCACTCGATGTCCCTGAGGAGTCGCGCGCGTGAGTACGCCCCTGGAGGTCCCGTCTGCAGACGCCGTGGCGTCGGAGTCGGCACTCGTCGGGGGCGAGGCGATCGAGGGCCGGTCACTCGGGCAGATCGCTTGGCGCCGGTTCCGCCGCGACAAGGTCGCCATCGCCGGCGGCTGCTTCCTGGTCTTCCTCGTGCTGGCGGCGCTCCTCGCGCCGCTCATCACCCGGTTCCTGGGCCACCCGCCCAACCAGTTCCACCCCGACCTGATCGACCCCACCACGACGCTGCCGATCGGCCAGTACGGCGGCATGAGCTGGGACCACCTCATGGGGGTGGAGCCGCTCAACGGGCGCGACATCTTCAGCCGCGTCGTCTACGGCGCGCGCATCTCGCTGCTCATCGCGATCTTCGCGACCGCCCTCTCCGTGGTGATCGGCACCGTGCTCGGCGCGACCGCCGCGTTCTTCGGCGGGTGGGTGGACACGCTGATCAGCAGGATCATGGACATGTTCCTGGCGTTCCCGGTGCTCGTCTTCGCGCTGGCGCTGGCGGGCGTCTTCCCGGACCGGGCGTTCGGGATGTCGGGCAACACGCTGCGGATCGTGCTGCTGGTGTTCATCATCGGCATCTTCAACTGGGCCTACATCGGCCGGATCATCCGCGGCCAGACGCTGTCGCTGCGGCACCGGGAGTTCATCGACGCGGCGCGCAGCCTCGGCGCCACCCGGCGCTACATCCTGCGCACCGAGCTGCTGCCCAACCTGGTGGCCCCGATCCTCGTGTACTCCACGCTGCTGATCCCCACCAACATCCTGTTCGAGGCGGCGCTGTCCTTCCTCGGCGTCGGGGTGCGCCCCCCGACGGCGTCGTGGGGCGGGATGCTCTCCGAGGCCGTCGTCTACTACACGACGCCGCACTTCATGCTCTGGCCCGGACTGGCGATCTTCGCCACCGTGCTGGCCTTCAACCTGTTCGGGGACGGTCTGCGCGACGCCCTCGACCCCAAGTCCCGCTAACAGATTCACACCCATCAAGAGAAGGGCGTACCCGCAGATGATGAGCAGGCGATCGAAGGTTCTCGTGGCCTTCGCTGCCGCCGCTGCCATGGGCCTCAGTGCCTGCGGCGGTGTCGGCGAGGACGACGGCGGCAACGGCAACGGCAACGGCAACGGAGACAGCGGTGCCGCCGCCGAGTTCAACGCGGCGATGTCGGAGGTCTACAACCCCTCCGAGGAGCAGGGCGGCACCCTCAAGATGGGCAAGCCCGGTGACTGGGGCGACACCGTCGACCCCGGTGAGACCTACTACGGCTACTCCTGGAACTTCACGCGCTACTACGCGCGCCCCCTGGTGATGTTCAACCCGGTCCCGGGCAAGGGTAGCCAGGAGATCGTGCCCGACCTCGCCGAGGACGTCGGCGAGCCCAGCGACGGCGGCCGCACCTGGACCTACACGCTGAAGGACGGCGTGAAGTTCGAGGACGGCACCGAGGTCACCTCCGCGGACGTCAAGTACGCCGTGCTCCGGTCCACCGACAAGGAGACCTTCCCGAGCGGCCCGGCCTACTTCGAGGCGCTGCTCGACCTGCCCGAGGGCTACCAGGGTCCGTTCAAGACCCCGGACATGGACACCGACCAGGCGATCGAGACGCCGGACGACAAGACCATCGTCTTCCACCTCAAGCAGCCGTTCGCCGGCTTCGACTACCTCGCGCAGCTGCCGCAGACCGCCCCGGTCCCGGCCGACCAGGACAAGGGCGCGAAGTACCGCGAGCACGTCATCTCCACGGGCCCCTACATGTGGGACACCTACGAGTCCGGCAAGCGCTACGTGCTGGTGCGCAACCCCGAGTGGGACCAGTCCACCGACGACCTGCGCAAGGCCCTGCCGGACCGCATCGAGGTCCAGCTCAACATGAACCCGAACGACGTCGACAACCAGATGATCTCGGGCGACCTGCACATGGACATCGAGTCGATCGGCGTGCAGCCGGCGACCCGTGGCCGCCTGCTGAACGACCCGGACCTGAAGGCGATGTCCGACAACCCGGTGGCGTCGCGCCTGCAGTACACCTCGATCAACGGCACGGTGAAGCCGCTGGACGACATCGAGTGCCGCAAGGCGATCATGTACGGGATGGACCGGTCGGCCTACGTCACGGCGTACGGCGGCCCGGTGGCCGGTGGTGACCCGGCGACGACGATCATGCCGCCGACGATCCCGGGCCACGTGGACTTCGACGTCTACCCCTCCGGCGAGACCGGTGACGTGGACAAGGCCAAGGAGGCGCTCGAGGCGTGCGGCCAGCCCGACGGCTTCGAGACCAACATCGCCTACCGGGCGGAGCGTCCGCAGGAGAAGGCGGTCGCGGAGGCCTTCCAGCAGTCGCTCGAGCGGGTCGGCATCAAGGCCACGCCGAAGCCGCTTCCGCAGGGCACCTACTTCACGGAGACCTGCGGCCTGCCGCCGTACGTCGTGAAGAACAACATCGGCCTGTGCCTCAACAGCTGGGGCGCCGACTGGAACGACGGCTACGGCTTCCTGTCGCAGATCGTCGACAGCCGCGTGATCCGGGAGACCGGTGGCTCGTCCAACACGTCGGTCCGGATCCCCGAGGTCGACGAGATGCTCGACGAGGCGCTCGCGGAGCTCGACGACGCCGCGCGTGAGCAGCTCTGGGGCGACATCGACCGCCGCGTGGTCGAGGAGGCGGTCATCTACCCGGGCGTGCACGGCAAGGTGCTGCTGGTCCGGCCCAAGGGCGTGACCAACGTGTTCGTGAACGAGAGCTACGGCCAGTACGACTTCATGTCGCTGGGCGTCGAGAACCCGTAGTCACGCAACCACGGCCGCAAGGCCACGCATAGGTAGGTGAAGGCAGAGCGCTGGTCGGCCCGGGGGTGACCCCGGGCCGACCCGCGCAAGCCGCTCAAAGTGTTCGCATACATCGTCAGGCGTGTGATCGCCGCGGTCGCGCTGCTCTTCGTGGTCAGCGTGATCATCTTCTCGATCTTCTACCTGGTGCCGCGGCTCGCCGGCGCCAGCCCGGAGACGCTGGCCTCCCGCTACGTGGGGCGTGCCGCGACCGAGCAGACCGTCAAGGTGACGGCCGAGCGGCTCGGCTTCTACGACCCGATCTACGTGCAGTACGCGACGTGGGCCAAGGGCGTGGTGACCGGGGCCGAGTACGACATGGGTCCGGTCACCGAGAAGTGCCCCGCACCCTGCCTGGGCTACTCGTTCGTCAACCGGCAGCCGGTCTGGCCCGAGCTGACCGACCGGATACCGGTGACGTTCTCGCTGGCCATCGGGGCGGCGGTCATCTGGGTGGTCTTCGGTGTGTCGGTCGGCGTGCTGTCGGCCCTGCGCCGCGGCAGCTTCTTCGACCGGGCGGCGATGATCGTGGCCCTGGCGGGCGTCTCCCTGCCGATCTTCTGGACCGGCCTGGTGGCGCTGTTCCTGTTCAGCTACCGGTGGGGGATAGCCCCGCCGGGCGGCACCTACATCCCGTTCCTGCAGAACCCGCTCGAGTGGGCGGCCGCGCTGACGCTGCCGTGGATCACCCTGGCGCTGCTGTTCTCGGCGCAGTACGCCCGGCTGACCCGGGCGGGGATGCTCGAGACGATGAGCGAGGACTACATCCGCACCGCCCGCGCCAAGGGGCTGCCCGAGCGGCGGGTGGTCACCAAGCACGGCCTGCGCGGCGCGCTGACGCCGCTGGTCACGATCTTCGGTCTCGACTTCGGGCTCCTGATCGGCGGCGCGATCCTCACCGAGACCGCCTTCGGGCTCAACGGCCTCGGCAAGTACGCCGTCGAGGGCATCCGCGCCAACGACCTGCCCAAGATCATGGGGGTCGTCCTGATCGCGGCGGTCTTCGTGGCGCTGGCCAACCTGATCGTCGACCTCCTGTACGCCGTCGTCGACCCGAGAGTGCGGACCCAGTGATGACCAGCCTCCAGGACGCGAGCACCCCGGCGCCGACGCCGGGCGCCGCCCCGTTCCTCGACGTGCGCGACCTGCGCGTGCACTTCCCGACCGACGACGGGCTGGTCAAGTCGGTCGACGGGCTCTCCTTCCACGTCGAGCGGGGCAAGACGCTCGGCATCGTCGGCGAGTCCGGGTCGGGCAAGAGCGTCACCAGCATGTCGGTGATGGGTCTGCACAACCGCGCGACCGCCCGGATCTCCGGTGAGATCCTCGTCGACGGTCGGGACCTGGTCGCCGCCTCGCCGGAGGACGTGCGCAGGCTCCGTGGCAAGCGGATGGCGATGATCTTCCAGGACCCCCTGTCGGCGATGCACCCCTACTACACGGTGGGCAACCAGATCATCGAGGCCTACCGGATCCACAACAACGTCTCGAAGTCCCAGGCCCGCCGGCACGCGATCGAGATGCTGGACCGGGTGGGCATCCCCGAGCCCGACCGTCGCGTGGACTCCTACCCCCACCAGTACTCCGGCGGGATGCGACAGCGCGCCATGATCGCCATGGCGCTCTCCTGCGACCCGGAGCTGCTGATCGCCGACGAGCCCACGACGGCGCTCGACGTGACGGTGCAGGCGCAGATCCTGGACCTGATCCGCGACCTGCAGAAGGAGTTCAACTCCGCGGTCATCATCATCACCCACGACCTGGGGGTGGTCGCCGAGCTCGCCGACGACATCCTGGTCATGTACGCCGGACGCGGCGTCGAGTACGGCACGGCCGAGCACATCTTCAACGAGCCGGAACACCCCTACGCGTGGGGGCTGCTCGGGTCGATGCCGCGCTTCGACCGGGCCCGCTCCGAGCGGCTGCTGCCGATCCCCGGCTCCCCGCCGAGCCTGATCAACGTGCCCACGGGGTGTGCGTTCAACCCGCGCTGCACGTTCTCCTCGCTCAACGGGGACCTGAGCACCACCGAGCGACCCGAGCTCGTCGAGTCCGCGCCCGGCCACCTGGTGGCCTGCCACCTGCCGGTGTCCAGGCGCCGCGAGATCTGGCGCGACGAGATCCAGCCGAAGCTGTAGGGAGAGACGATGACTGCCACCGACACGACCGGCGCCCCCGGCGCCGACGGTGCCGGCGCCGACGACGGGCAGGAGCTGCTGCGCGTCACCGGGCTGGTCAAGCACTTCCCGATCCGCTCGGGCCTGCTGCAGCGCCAGGTCGCGGCCGTCCAGGCCGTCGACGGGCTGGACTTCTCCGTCCGCGAGGGGGAGACACTCTCCCTCGTCGGGGAGTCCGGCTGCGGCAAGAGCACCACGGGCCGGCTGATCACGCGGCTCGAGGTGCCGACGGCCGGCAAGATCGTCTTCGAGGGCCGCGACATCACGCACCTCAAGGACACCGCCATGCGGCCGCTGCGCCGCGACGTGCAGATGATCTTCCAGGACCCGTACTCCTCGCTGAACCCGCGGCACACGGTCGGCAAGATCGTCGGCGCGCCGTACCAGCTGCAGGGGGTCACCCCGGAGGGCGGCGTCAAGAAGGCCGTCCAGGGCCTGCTGGAGCTGGTCGGCCTCAGCCCCGAGCACTACAACCGCTACCCGCACGAGTTCTCCGGCGGCCAGCGCCAGCGGATCGGCATCGCCCGGACCCTCGCCCTCAAGCCGCGGCTGATCGTCGCCGACGAGCCGGTCTCCGCGCTCGACGTGTCGATCCAGGCACAGGTGGTCAACCTGCTCGAGGACCTGCAGGAAGAGCTCAACCTGACCTACGTGATGATCGCGCACGACCTGTCGGTGGTGCGGCACGTCTCGGACCGGGTGGCGGTGATGTACCTCGGCAAGATCGTGGAGCTCGCCGACCGGGACGACCTCTACGAGCGGCCGATGCATCCCTACACCGTGGCGCTGATGTCCGCGGTGCCCATCCCGGACACGACCCGCCGGCACCAGCGCGACCGGATCCGGCTCCAGGGCGACGTGCCCTCGCCGATCAACCCGCCGCCCGCGTGCCGGTTCCACACCCGGTGCTGGAAGGCGCAGGACGTCTGCAAGACGACCGAGCCGCCCCTGGTCGAGCTCGCGCCCCGGCACCAGGTGGCCTGCCACTTCCCCGAGAACCCCCCGCCCGGGCCCGGGGAGCCCGCGGCCCCGGCGCAGGCCTAGGCGCCGGGACACGCGGTGGAGCGACGGGGGCCGCGGGACGGGGCCGGGGAGCGCGCCCGGGGGAACCTCACCGTGCTTGGCCGGATCAGGGATGATTCCGGCATGGCACGCGTGGACGACGACGAGACCTCCTGGGCGCGCCAGCTCCTGGTCGGGCTGGGCGCCCTGGTCGTCATCTCGCTGCTCGTCGGCGGCGTGGTCGGCGCCATCGCCCTGGGCGCCGCCAAGATGTCCGGCATCGACAGCGCGGGAGGCGGGCCCACGCAGGCGCCGAGCCTGTTCATCCCCTCCGGGGAGCCGAGCACCAGCCCGCAGGCCTTCCCCGACCCGCCCGAGCTGGACGAGCCCTCACCGACCGAGTCGGCGACCCCGGACCGGCCCAGGCGGACCGAGAAGGCCCGCCGGCTGACCCTGCAGGCCTTCCCGCGGACGGTCAGCCCCGGTGAGCGGATCAACCTGACCGGCCTCTACCAGCGTGGCGAGGGGGCCACCTTGCAGGTGCAGCGCTTCGAGGACGGCTGGAAGGACTTCCCGGTGACCGCCCGGGTGAGCGGTGGCACGTTCACGACCTACGTGATCACCAGCCGCACCGGCGAGACCCGGTGGCGGGTGCGCGACCTCGGGGCGGGCCGGTCGTCGAACCCGGTCCGGGTGACGATCCGCTGACTCCCGGCCGGTGGGCCCGGCCGCGCGGCGGTCGGGCCGGCTCCCGGCACGCCCGGTCGCTGCGGCGGCGCGTCGGCCGGGAGGCCTGGGTGCGGGGTCGGGTCGGGCGGCGGCCGCCGCGGCCAAGCCGCTTGATGCCCCCCGGGCGCACCGTGCGCCGGCCCGCCTGCCGGGAGTCCGGACGCGCACCTCCGGGAACACCGGCCACGGGTGCTGCGTTGAGCCCTGTGACAGAAGTTGAGTTGAACGGACTCAACTTGTTTGACAGACTCGTGGATGGCGCCCCAGCATCGGGACGTCCCCCTGACTACGACGCAATCAACACCCCCCGCGGACACCCGTGGGGCCGCTACATGGAGGTACACCCACATGGCTCGCGCGGTCGGCATCGATCTCGGCACCACCAACTCCGTCGTCTCCGTCCTCGAGGGTGGTGAGCCCACCGTCATCGCCAACGCCGAGGGTGCGCGCACCACGCCCTCGGTGGTCGCGTTCGCCAAGAACGGCGAGGTCCTCGTCGGTGAGGTGGCCAAGCGCCAGGCCGTCACCAACGTGGACCGCACGATCCGCTCGGTCAAGCGGCACATGGGCACCGACTGGAAGTCCAGCATCGACGACAAGACGTTCACCCCCCAGCAGATCTCCGCGTTCGTGCTGCAGAAGCTCAAGCGCGACGCCGAGTCCTACCTCGGCGAGACCGTCACCGACGCGGTGATCACCGTGCCGGCGTACTTCTCCGACGCCCAGCGCCAGGCGACCAAGGAGGCCGGCGAGATCGCGGGCCTCAACGTCAGCCGCATCGTCAACGAGCCGACCGCGGCCGCCCTGGCCTACGGCCTGGACAAGGAGTCCGACCAGACCATCCTGGTCTTCGACCTCGGTGGCGGCACGTTCGACGTGTCCCTGCTCGAGATCGGCGACGGCGTGGTCGAGGTCAAGGCGACCTCCGGCGACAACCACCTCGGTGGTGACGACTGGGACACCCGGCTCGTCGAGTGGATGATCAAGAAGTTCAAGGACAACAACGGTGTCGACCTCGGCGCCGACAAGATCGCCAAGCAGCGCCTCCAGGAGGCGGCCGAGAAGGCGAAGATCGAGCTGTCCTCCTCCTCGGAGACCACGATCCACCTGCCCTACATCACGCACTCCGAGTCCGGCCCGCTGCACTTCGAGGAGAAGATCAGCCGCGGCGAGTTCCAGCGGCTGACCCAGGACCTGCTCGACCGCACCAAGCAGCCGTTCAAGCAGGTCATCAAGGACGCCGGCATCGACGTGGCCAAGATCGACCACGTGATCCTGGTCGGCGGGTCGACGCGGATGCCGGCCGTCGCCGAGGTCGTCAAGGACCTGACCGGCGGCAAGGAGCCCAACAAGGGCGTCAACCCCGACGAGGTGGTCGCGGTCGGCGCCGCGCTCCAGGCCGGCGTGCTCAAGGGCGAGGTCAAGGACGTCCTCCTGCTGGACGTCACCCCGCTGAGCCTCGGCATCGAGACCAAGGGTGGCGTGATGACCCGCCTCATCGAGCGCAACACCACGATCCCGACCAAGCGGTCCGAGGTGTTCACCACCGCCGACGACAACCAGCCGTCGGTGATGATCCAGGTGTTCCAGGGCGAGCGCCAGATGGCCGCCCAGAACCAGCCGCTCGGCAACTTCGAGCTGACCGGCCTGCCGCCCGCCCCCCGTGGCGTGCCGCAGATCGAGGTGACCTTCGACATCGACGCCAACGGCATCGTGCACGTCTCCGCCAAGGACCGCGGCACCGGCCGTGAGCAGTCGATGACCATCACCGGTGGCTCGGCCCTGTCCAAGGACGAGATCGACAAGATGATCAAGGACGCCGAGCAGTACGCCGAGGAGGACCGCCGCCGCAAGGAGGCCGTCGAGCTCCGCAACCAGGCCGAGGGCGTCGCCTACTCCACCGAGAAGTTCCTCGAGGAGAACGGCGACAAGGTGCCCGACGACGTCAAGACCGAGGTGCGCGCCGACCTCGACGCGCTGAAGGCCGCGCTGGAGAAGACCGGCGAGGACGCGGACGCGTCCACCTCCGACCTGGAGGCGGCGCTGGCCAAGCTCAACGAGTCGAGCCAGAAGATGGGCGCCGCGATGTACGCCGCGGGCGAGGCCGACGCTTCGGCCGCCGGCGGCACCACCGGCACCGGCGACTCCGACGAGGACGTGGTCGACGCCGAGATCGTGGACGAGGACACCGACAGCGAGGGTGACACCAAGTGACGCAACCGCACTTCCCGGACGAGGGGCAGACCCAGTTCGACACGGAGGGCGACAGCAGGACCGGGACGCCGCGGGCCGAGGGCGGCGCTGAGCCGGCCCGGCCCGCGGCGCCGGCCGCCGAGGCGGCGGATCCCACGTCCGCCCCGGAGACCGGGGCGGAGGAGGCCGGGCCGGACCTGGTCGCCGACGACCTCGACGCGGCGCGAGGCGCCGTGGCGGCGCTGACCGACGACCTGCAGCGGCTCCAGGCCGAGTACGTCAACTACAAGCGCCGCGTCGACCGCGACCGCGAGCTGGTCCTGGAGAACGCCAAGTTCACCGTCCTGTCCTCGCTGATGCCGGTCCTCGACGACCTCGACCGGGCCCGTGAGCACGGCGAGCTCGAGGGTGGCTTCAAGGCCGTGGCCGACGCGCTCGAGCGGGTCGTCGCCGCGCAGGGCCTGGTCAAGTTCGGCACACCGGGTGACGAGTTCGACCCGCGCCTGCACGAGGCACTGATGCACTCGCACTCGCCCGACGTGACCACGACGACCTGCCAGAACATCGTGACCGCCGGCTACAAGATCGGCGAGCGGGTCGTCCGGCCGGCTCGGGTCACCGTGGTCGACCCGGTCGAGGAGCCGGCGGCGGAGGGCGGCGACGCGTCACCGGAGAGCGGCGCGCAGGACGAGGGCTGACGCCCGCCGTACGCCACACTGGCGCAGTGAGCAGACGAGGGGAGGAGGGCGCATGACGAACGCGGACTGGGCGACCAAGGACTTCTACAAGGTCCTGGGCGTGCCCAAGGACGCCTCGGCGGAGGACATCAAGAAGGCCTACCGCAAGCTCGCACGCGCCAACCACCCCGACTCGCACCCGGGCGACAAGGCCGCCGAGGAGCGCTTCAAGGCGATCGCCGAGGCCTACGACGTCGTCGGCGACAAGGAGAAGCGCACGCAGTACGACGAGGCGCGGTCCTCGTTCGCGGGCGGCTTCGGCCCGTTCACCACCACCGGTGGGGGCGGCACGACCTTCGACGTCAACGACCTCTTCGGCGGTCGCGCCGGCGGCGGGGGCGGCGGCGGGTTCGGCGACATCTTCGGCACCATGTTCGGCGGTGGCGGAGGCGGAGGGGCCCGGACCACGCGCACCCAGGCCCGTCGCGGTGCCGACATCGAGACCGAGGCGACCATCGGCTTCGCCGACTCCGTCGACGGGGTCACCGTGTCGCTGCGGCTCAGCTCCGACGCCCCCTGCCCCGACTGCTCCGGCACCGGCGCCCGCGCCGGCACCGTCCCGCGGGTCTGCCCGGAGTGTGACGGCGTCGGCATGCGGGCCGCCTCGGTCGGCGGGGCGTTCACGATGAACGAGACCTGCCCCGCCTGCGGCGGCCGCGGCCTCGTCGTCGACGACCCGTGCCCCACCTGCCGCGGCTCCGGCCGCGGGCTGTCCAACCGCACCATCTCGGCGCGGATCCCCGCCGGCGTCAAGGACGGGCAGCGCATCCGGCTGCGCGGCAAGGGCGCCAGCGGCGAGCGCGGCGGCCCCCCGGGTGACCTCTACGTCACCGTGAAGGTGGCGCCGCATCCGCTGTTCGGGCGCCGCGGCGACAACCTCACGCTGACCGTCCCGGTCTCCTTCGACGAGGCCGCACTCGGCGCCGACATCAAGGTGCCCACGCTCGGCGGCGCCCCGGTGACCGTGAAGATCCCGCCGGGCACCCCCAACGGCCGCACCTTCCGGGTGCGCGGCAAGGGCGCGCCCCGCAAGGACGGTCATCACGGCGACCTGCTGGTCACCGTCGAGGTGCAGGTGCCGGCGCACCTCGACGACGCGGCCCGCGCCGCGGTGGAGGCCTACCGCGAGGCGAGCGGCGCCGGGGACCTGCGCAGCAAGCTCTTCCAGGACGGTGCCTGATGAGCACCCCGCGGTTCGCCCCGGTCGCCGGGCAGCCGGGACCGGACGTCCCCGTCTACGTCATCAGCGTCGCCGCGGAGCTCACCGGTCTGCACCCGCAGACGCTGCGCAGCTATGACCGGCTCGGCCTGGTGCGACCGGGACGCACCGGGGGCGGCGGCCGCCGCTACTCCTGGCGGGACATCGAGCTGCTCCGTGAGGTCGCGCGGCTCACGGCCAGCGGCATCGGCATCGAGGGGGTGCGCCGCATCCTCGAGCTCGAGCACCAGACCGACGCCCTCCGCCACCGGGTCGCCGAGCTCGAGCACGAGCTCGCCGCCGCGCACCGCACGCTGCGCGCCACGCTCGAGGAGCGCACGACCCGCAACCTGCCCGCCGTCCGACCCGCGCCCGACCGGTCCGTCACCGTCTGGCGCCGCACCACCCGCTGACCCACCCGACCGTCCGTGACTCGCGGGACAACCCGTGGGACCGGACGGACCGGGGCCGAGGAGGAAGACCATGGACGCCTCGAAGTTCACCACCCGCAGCCAGGAAGCCATCAACACCGCCATCTCCACGGCCAACGCGGGCGGCCACCCGCAGGTCGAGGCCGTGCACCTGCTCGCCGCGCTGCTCGCGCAGCCCGACGGCATCGCCCGGCCGCTGTTCGAGGCCGCCGGGGTCCAGCCGGCCGACGTGGTCGCCGGGGTGGAGGCCGAGCTCAAGCGGCTCCCCGCCGCGTCCGGGGCGACGGTGGGCGCGCCGTCGTACTCCCGAGCCGCGCTGCAGGTCCTCACCCAGGCCGGCGACATCGCCGCGGAGATGAAGGACGACTACGTCTCCACCGAGCACCTGCTGATCGCCTCCGCCACCGTGGACAGCCCCGTGCGCACCCTGCTCGGCCAGGCCGGCGCCAGCCCCGAGGCGCTGCGCGGCGCGCTCACCAGCGTGCGCGGCACCCAGCGGGTGACCACGCAGGACCCGGAGTCGACCTACCAGGCGCTGGAGAAGTACGCCGTCGACCTCACCGGGGCCGCCCGGGAGGGCAAGCTCGACCCGGTCATCGGCCGGGACGCCGAGATCCGCCGGGTCGTCCAGGTGCTCTCCCGGCGCACCAAGAACAACCCGGTGCTGATCGGCGACCCCGGGGTCGGCAAGACCGCGGTCGTCGAGGGGCTCGCCCAGCGGGTCGTCGACGGGGACGTGCCCGACTCCCTCAAGGGCCGTCGGGTGCTCTCCCTCGACCTGGCCGCGATGGTGGCCGGCGCCAAGTACCGCGGCGAGTTCGAGGAGCGGCTCAAGGCGGTGCTCGAGGAGATCAAGGCCGCCGAGGGGCAGGTCATCACGTTCATCGACGAGCTGCACACCGTCGTCGGGGCGGGTGCGGGCGGCGACTCCGCGATGGATGCCGGCAACATGCTCAAGCCGATGCTGGCCCGCGGCGAGCTGCGGATGATCGGCGCCACCACCCTCGACGAGTACCGCGAGCGGATCGAGAAGGACCCGGCGCTCGAGCGGCGCTTCCAGCAGGTGTTCGTGGGCGAGCCGTCCGTCGAGGACACGGTGGCGATCCTGCGCGGCCTGCAGGAGAAGTACGAGGCGCACCACGGGGTGAAGATCACCGACCAGGCGCTGGTGGCGGCCGCGATGCTCTCCGACCGCTACATCACCGGGCGGCAGCTCCCCGACAAGGCGATCGACCTCGTCGACGAGGCCGCGTCCCGGCTGCGCATGGAGATCGAGTCCTCGCCGGAGGAGGTCGACCAGCTGCGCCGCGCCGTCGACCGGATGCGCATGGAGGAGCTCGCGCTGGAGCGCGAGACCGACGAGGCGTCGAAGGAGCGGCTGGGCCGGCTGCGCGCCGACCTCGCCGACCGCGAGGAGGAGCTGCGCGGGCTGGAGGCCCGCTGGGAGCGGGAGAAGGCCGCCCTCGAGGGCTCCGGCGAGCTGCGCAAGCGGATCGACCAGCTGCGCACCGAGGCCGAGCGTGCACATCGCGAGGGTGGAGAGGAGAACCTCGCCAAGGCGAGCAAGATCTACTACGAGGCCATCCCCCTGCTCGAGAAGGAGATTCTTGCCGCCGAGCGGACCGAGGCCGTCGCCGGCGAGGAGCCGATGGTCCGCGAGGAGGTCGGGCCTGCGGAGATCGCCGACGTGGTCGAGGCCTGGACCGGCATCCCGACCGGGCGGCTGCTGGAGGGCGAGACCGCCAAGCTGCTGCGGATGGAGGAGGTCATCGGCGAGCGGCTGATCGGGCAGCGGCCGGCCGTGGCCGCGGTCTCCGACGCGGTGCGCCGCTCGCGCGCCGGCATCTCCGACCCGGACCGGCCGACCGGGTCCTTCCTGTTCCTGGGGCCGACCGGGGTCGGCAAGACCGAGCTGGCCAAGTCGCTCGCGGACTTCCTGTTCGACGACGAGCGGGCGATCATCCGGATCGACATGAGCGAGTACTCCGAGAAGCACAGCGTCGCCCGCCTGGTCGGCGCCCCTCCCGGCTACGTCGGCTACGAGGAGGGCGGCCAGCTCACCGAGGCGGTCCGGCGGCGTCCCTACAGCGTCGTGCTGCTGGACGAGGTCGAGAAGGCCCACCCCGAGGTGTTCGACATCCTCCTGCAGGTCCTCGACGACGGCCGGCTCACCGACGGCCAGGGCCGCACGGTCGACTTCCGCAACACCGTGCTGATCCTGACCTCCAACCTCGGCTCCACCTACCTCGTGGACCCCCTGCTCGACGACACGCAGAAGCGGGAGTCGGTGATGGGCGTGGTGCGGCAGTCGTTCAAGCCGGAGTTCCTCAACCGGCTCGACGAGGTGGTGATGTTCGACGCGCTCACGCCGGACGAGCTCTCGCACATCGTCGACCTGCAGGTGGCCGAGCTCGGGCGGCGGCTGGCCGTCCGGCGGATCAGCGTGGACGTGACCGAGAAGGCGCACGAGTGGCTCTCGCGCACCGGCTTCGACCCGGCGTACGGCGCCCGCCCGCTGCGTCGCCTCGTGCAGACCGCCATCGGTGACCCGCTGGCCCGGATGCTGCTCGGCGGCGAGGTCAAGGACGGCTCCTCGGTGACCGTGGACGTCGCGGAGGACGGCGAGTCCCTGACGCTCACGCCCGCGTAGCCGCCGCCCTGCCTGATTGGGGCGCCATGGTGGAATTGCCACATGAGTGAGTCGACGACGCTGCAGCGTCCCCGCCAGGTGACCACGGCGGCGATCATCGGTGGGCTGGGCAGCCTGCTGCTGGTCGTGGCGACGTTCGACCTGATGACGAGGCTGCGCAGCATCGAGGCGCGCGAGCAGATCGCCGACAACCTCGCCTCGCCCGCCTATGAAGGGCTCGGCGTCGACGCCGGCTTCGTCACCGACGCGCTGCGGGCCCTCCTCCTCGTGTCCGGTGCCCTCGCCGCGGCCGGGGTGGTGCTCGCGGTCTACGCCTTCCAGCGGCACAAGGGGGCCCGGATCGGCTTCGGGGTCGCCGCCGGGCTGCTGTTCGTCACCACGTTCGTGATGGCCGACTGGATCCCCGGCGTCCCGTTCGGCATCTCGGTGGTGCTCGCCTTCGCGGCGTCCCTGCTGTGGAGCCCGCCGGTGCGGGACTGGTACGCCGGGCGTGCCCCCGCGCCGGCCCCGGAGCGTGCGGAGCGCTCCGGGCGGTCCGAGCGGGTCGCCTCCCCGGGGGGCCCGCCCCCGTCGCCGCCGTCCGCCGCCTGGGCGCCGCCGACCGTGCCGTCCCCGCGCGAGCAGTCCGCCGAGCAGCCGCCCGCCGACGAGGCGGCCGTGGCGTACCCGTCACCGCAGCCGGCCCCGGCCAGCTACCCCTACGGCCAGCAGCGCCCCGCCGGGACCCCGCCGGCTCCGCCGGCCGGGCGTGCCGGTGGGCCGGACACGCGGCCCGCCCAGGTGACCGCGGCGGTCGCGCTGACCTGGATCGTGGCTCCGCTGGTCGCGTTCGCCTTCGTGCTGGTCGTGATGATGCTGATGGTCGCCCGGGAGCCGCTGCTCGAGGCGGTCCGGGGGACCCCCGAGCTCGAGGCGTCCGGGCTGACGACGGGCGAGCTGATGGCCGCCCTGTGGGTGTCCAGCGCGCTGATGCTCTTCTGGTGCCTGGTCTCCTGCGTGCTCGCCTTCCTCGCGTTCCGGCGCCAGGGCTGGGCGCGCGGCCTGCTCGTGGCCTCCGCGGTGACGGCGACGCTGGTCTCCCTGCTCACCTTCCCGGTCGGCCTCCTGGTCGCCATCCCCGCCGCCGCCACGGCCGGCCTGCTGCTGAGCCCACCGGCGCGGGCCTGGTACGCGGGAGCCGGACCGACCGACGGTCCGCCACCGCCGCAGGGCCCGGCCGGGTCGCCGCCCGCGTCGTACCCACCGCCGCCCGAGGCCGGGCGGCCGGGCAAGCCGCCGGTCTGGTGAGGACCGGCCCCGCCCGCTGGTCAGGCCCGGAGGTCCGCGGCCGCCAGCCGGCGGAGGCCCTCCTCGATCACGGCCGCCTCCTTGCAGAACGCCCACCGCACCATGTGCCGGCCCTCGTCCTGGTCGTCGTAGAACGCCTGCGACGGGATCGCCACCACCCCCGCCCGCTGGGGCAGCGCCTGGCAGAAGGCCCGGGCGTCGTCGTAGCCGTAGCGGCGCACGTCGGTGGCGACGAAGTAGGTCGCCTCGGGGACGAACACGTCCAGGTCGAGCCCGGACAGGCCGTCGCAGAGCAGGTCGCGCTTGGCCTGCAGCTCCTTGGCGAGCAGGTCGTAGAAGCCGGCCTCCTGGTCGAGCGCGTGCGCGATCGCCGGCTGCAGCGGCGCCGCGTTGCTGAAGGTGAGCCACTGCTTGGCGGAGTAGACGGTCGCCACCAGGTCGGCCGGCCCGGTCGCCCAGCCGACCTTCCAGCCGGTCAGCGAGAACGTCTTGCCGGCGCTGGAGATCGACACCGTCCGGTCCCACATGTCGGGGAGGGTGCACATCGGCACGTGCTCGCGCCCGTCGAAGACCAGGTGCTCGTAGACCTCGTCGGTCACCACCAGGGTGTCGTGCGCGACGGCGAGCCGGGCCACCTCCTCCAGCTCCCCGCGGGTGAGCACCGCCCCGGTCGGGTTGTGCGGGGAGTTGAGCAGGATCAGCTTCGTGCGGTCGGTCACGGCGGCGCGCAGGTCGTCGAGGTCCAGCCGGAAGTCAGGGGCTCGCAGCGGCACCGGCCGCCGTACGCCGCCCGCCATCTCGATGCCCGCGACGTAGGAGTCGTAGAACGGCTCCAGCACGACCACCTCGTCGCCGGGGTCGACGAGCGCGAGCAGGGCTGCTGCGATCGCCTCGGTGGCCCCGGCCGTCACCACCACCTCGGTGTCCGGGTCCAGCCCGATCCCGTAGTGCCGGTCCTGGTGTGCCGTCACCGCCGCGCGCAGCTCGGGCACGCCGGGCCCGGGGGCGTACTGGTTGCGGCCCGCGCGCAGCGCCGCCACGGCCGCCTCGACCACCGACGGCGGTCCGTCCACGTCGGGGAAGCCCTGGCCGAGGTTGAGCGCACCGGTGCGCACCGCCAGCGCGGACATCTCCGCGAAGATCGTCGGCGGCACGTGCTGCAGGCGGCGGGCGGTCCGGGGGCTGGGTGTGACCATTGCCCCAATCTAGACACAACGGTTGGGGGATGATCGGGGCCATGGGTGCGGGTCGAGGTGCGCGACGCGGCGTGACGTTCTGGCTCGGGACGGGTCTCGTCGTCGCCGGGCTCGCGCTGCTCGGCTACGTCGGGTGGCAGCTGTTCGGCACCAACGTCGTCTCCGAGCGGCACCAGCGGGAGGCCGTGGAGTCCCTCGAGCGGCAGTGGCGCGAGGAGCCGGCCCCGGTCGCCGACGCCGAGCGCGGGCCCCGGGAGCGGGCCGCCGCCCTGCCGGGGGAGGCCACCGCGCTGATCCGGATCCCGCGCTTCGGGGACGACTACGTGATGCCCGTGCTCGAGGGTGTCGCCGACGACGCGCTGGCCCGCGGGTACGGCCACTTCGAGGACTCCGCGCGCGCCGGTGGGCGCGGCAACTACGCCCTCGCGGCGCACCGGGTCACCCACGGCGAGCCGCTGCGCGACATGCCGACGCTGCGCCCGGGTGACGAGGTGCTGGTGGAGACGCGGGACACCGTCTACACCTACGTGCTCGACACGAACCCCAACGACCTGGTGGTCACCTTCCGGGACGTCTGGGTGGTGGCCGAGGACCCGGAGAACCCGGACCCGCGCGGCGTGGAGCCCGTCGACGACCCGCGCCTGATCACGCTCACCACCTGCGCCGAGCTGTTCCACACCGACGACCGGATGATCGCGTTCGGCCACCTCGTCTCGGCGGAGCCGAAACGGCCTGCATAGGGTGGGCCGCGTGACCGAGAACAGCCTGGCGCGCGACATCGACTCCCTCTGCCGGCTCACCGGCGACTTCCTGCTGCGCTCGGGGCGGCGGGCCCCCGAGTACTTCGACAAGTACCTCTTCGAGGCCGACCCGCCGCTGCTGGCCCGGGTCGTGGAGGAGATGGCGGCGCTGCTCCCCGAGGGCACCGAGATCCTCGGCGGGCTCGAGCTCGGCGGCATCCCGATCGCGACCGTGCTCAGCCAGCGCACCGGCCTGCCCACGGTCTTCGTCCGCAAGAAGGCCAAGGAGTACGGCACCTGCAAGCTGGCGGAGGGCGCCGACGTCGCCGGCCGGCGGGTGACCCTCGTCGAGGACGTGATCACCACCGGGGGCGCGGTGCGCGACGCCACCCGCGAGCTCCGGGCGGCCGGCGCCACCGTGGAGGTGGTGCTGTGCGCGATCGACCGCTCGCCGGAGGGCGAGAACCCGCTCGCCGACGTCGGGCTCGAGGTCCGGCCGGTGCTGACCAAGGCCGAGCTCGACGCGGTGACGGCGGCGCCGTGACCCGGCAGGGGCCGTTCCTGGCCGCAGCGGGGGTGACCCTCGACCTGCTGGGACGGTCGGAGGTGGCGGCCGCCTGGTCCGCGCCGAGTGCGCTCCCCGAGATGAGCGTCGGGGCGCTCGCCCACCATCTCGGCAGCCAGGTGCTGTCAGGGCTGCGGGCGCTGACGGACTCCGGATGGGCGGGGCGGGGTGAGACGGTCAGCCTCGTCGAGCACTACCGCCGGTCGGCCTGGGTGGGTGCCGACCTCGACGCCGAACCCAACGTCGCGGTCCGGGAGGGCTCGGCGACCGCCGCTGCCCGCGGCCACCAGGAGGTGCTGGCCGAGGTGCGCGGGGCGGTGGCCGCGCTGGACCCGTGGCCGCCCGATGCGCCGGAGACGGTCTCGATGCCGCACTGGTCCTGGTCGATGGCCACCGACGACTTCCTGGTCACCCGGATGATGGAGATGGTGGTGCACGCCGACGACCTCGCCGTCGGCCTCGGGCTGGAGACGCCTGTGTTCCCGCCGGAGGTCGCCCGCCCGGTCTTCGGCCTGCTCGTCGCGATCGCCGAGGACCAGCACGGCCAGGCCGCGGTGACCCGCGCGCTGACCCGCTCGGAGCGGGCCGGCTCGATCGTGGTGTTCTGACCGCTCGGCGGAGGCTCCCGAGGCCCACGCAGCCGTCAGCCCGTCAGTCCTCGGTGATCTCGGCGAGCTTGCGGGCGGCCCGCTCGCGGAGCATCTCGATGGCGATCGGCACGACGGCGACGGCGACGAACGCGAGGATCATCACCTCGACGTTGTCGCGGACCAACGGGATCGAGCCGAGGTAGTAGCCGAGGGCGGTGACGCCGGCCGCCCACAGCAGGCCGCCGACGGCGGAGTAGATCATGTACTTCCGGAAGCTCATGGTGCCCACCCCGGCCATCACGGTGATGAACGTGCGCACCACCGGCACGAACCGGGCGAGCACGATGGCGCGGCTGCCGTAGCGCTCGAAGAACGCGTGCGTCTTCTCGACGTACTCCTTCTTGAACAGCCGGGAGTCGTCCCGCCGGAACACCCTCGGCCCGAACCGGTCGCCGATCGCGTAGCCGAGGGCGTTGCCGAGCATCGAGGCCACGAACAGCACGAGGCAGCACACCCACAGCGGGTAGCTCACCTTGTCCTGGGCGACGAGGAGCCCGACGGTGAACAGCAGCGAGTCCCCCGGGAGGAAGAAGCCGATGAGCAGACCGCACTCGGCGAACACGATCGCGGCCGCGCCCCACACCGCGTAGTCGCCGAACCGGTCGAGCAGGGTCGCCGGGTCGAGCCAGTCGATCCCCAGCAGCAGGGGTGCTATCACCGGGGAAGCGTAGTCGCTGGGCGGGCGGCCAATTACCACGGGACCGTGGTAAACCGCCCCTTCCCCCAGGGAACTCCCCGTGGGGGGCGGGGCATCACCACGGGACCGTGGTAATTCACCCCTCCGCCGGCGGCGGCAGCGCGTCCGTGGACTCGAGCACGCCCATGCCGGTGATCCGGAGCAGGTCGGCGACGATCGAGCGCGTCTGGGCCAGGATCGCCTCCGAGGACAGGTCGTGGCTGCGCTCCACCTGGGCGGTGGCGAACGCGACGCCGAGCAGCGCGGGCTGCGCGGCGGCGGGCAGCCGGTCGTTCTCGAGCTCCTGCGCCACGGCGTCGGCGGCCTCGGCGAGCTCGGAGCAGAGCACGGCGAGCCCGTGCGGCACGGGCTCGCGCCGGTGCGCCGCGACGGCGGCCCGGCGCACGAGCACCCGGGTGTTGCGCAGCGCGAGGTCCAGCGGCTCGACCAGCTCCGCCATCCGGCGCAGCGGCCCGCGGTGTCGCAGCCGGAACGGCGACGACGCGACCACCGACAACCCCTCGTCGGAGGCGTCCTGCAGCTCCCGGATCAGCACGTCCGTGGTGCGCGCGTCGGTCAGCAGCTCCAGCGCCGGCTCGACCTCGCCGTCGACGATCACCCCGGCGGCACCGCGCAGCAGCTCCGCGATCTTGCGTACGACGACGGCCGCCTGCTGGCGGGGACGGCGCAGCGGCGCCCGGGGCACCGCCGTCGCGGCGACGACGGCCACCGCGCCACCGACCAGCGCGTCGGTCCAGCGGGTGAGGGCGGCGTCCGGGTCGGGGAGCAGGGTGGTCACCACGATCGCCTGCACCGCCGCCTGGGTCACGAAGAGCCGTCCCGCGTCGAGCAGGAACGCCACCGACATCGCCGCCGCGACCACGACGACCAGCTGCCAGGCCCCGGAGCCGAAGAACACCACGAACAGGTCGGCGACGAAGATGCCGATCGCCACCCCCAGCGTGACCTCCACCACGCGGCGCAGCCGCTGCCCGTAGGAGGTGCCCAGGCACAGCACCGCGGCCACCGGCGCGAAGAACGGGGTGTCGTGCCCCAGCAGGTCGGCGGCGATGAACCAGGAGACGCCCGCGGCGAGGGCGCACTGCGCGACGTGCCAGGCGTTGTCCCGCAGCCGGCCCGCCCGCTGGTCGACCGAGGTCCGCCCGCGCTGCAGCGCGCGGTCGAGGGTCTGGTGGGCGTCCACGTGGTCAGGCTGCCAGACCGGGTGAGGGATCGGGCCGTCAGGCGCCGGTGTCGGCCGGGACCCGGCGCCGGTGCCGCCAGTACTCCACGACCATCGGCAGCACGGAGACGAACACGATGACCAGCACGGCGGCCTCGATGTTGTCCTGCAGCAGCTTGATGCCGCCCAGGAAGTAGCCCAGCAGCGTCAGCCCGGTGGCCCAGAGCACCGCGCCCACGAACGACCACAGGAAGAAGTGCCGCCGGTCCATCTGGCCGATGCCGGCGACCACGGTGATGAAGGTGCGGACGATGGGCACGAAGCGGCCCAGCACGAGCGCCCGGGCGCCGTACCGCTCGAAGAACGCGTGGGTCTGGTCGAAGTACCGCTTCTTGATGAAGCGGCCGGTGTGCTCCTGCAGCGGCTCGCCGATCGCACGCCCGATCTCGTAGCCGACCACGTTGCCGACGAACGCGGCGATGCTGAGGATCACGCAGGCGGTCACGATGTCGACGTCGATCCCGGCCTGGCCCACCTCCGAGCGGTGCACGAACAGCCCCACGCTGAACAGCAGGGAGTCCCCGGGCAGGATCGGGAACAGCAGGCCGCACTCGATGAAGACGATGGCCACGCTCACCCAGAACATCTGGTCGCCGAACCGGTCCAGCAGCCACTCGGGGTCCATCCAGTCGATCCCCAGCAGCAGCGGGACGGTCAGCAGCGTGTCGATCACCCGTGAACCTTAACCGGCCCGCCTCCTACGATCGTCGCGTGGACGACGTGCAGCCCGAGGAGCCACGGGCCCCGTACGACCCGATGCCGCACGGCCCGCCGGACGTCGGGGTCGGGCCGTGGCCGGGACCGTGGCCCGAGGGCGAGCAGTACGACGCCACGGCTGCTCGCCGAGGGCGACCGGCGCAACGTCGTGGACCGCTACCGCTACTGGACGATGGAGGCGATCGTCGCCGACCTCGACCGGCGGCGGCACCCCTTCCACGTGGCGATCGAGAACTGGCAGCACGACTTCAACATCGGCACCATCGTGCGCACCGCCAACGCCTTCCTCGCCGCGGAGGTGCACATCGTGGGCAACCGCCGCTGGAACCGGCGCGGCGCCATGGTCACCGACCGCTACCAGCACGTCCGGCACCACCCCTCGGTGTCCGAGCTCGCCGAGGGGCTGCACGCCCGCGGCGTGACGCTGCTCGGCATCGACAACCTGCCGGGCTCGGAGCCGATCGAGAGCCTGACGCTGCCCCGCGACGTCTGCCTGCTGTTCGGCCAGGAGGGACCGGGCCTGTCCGACGCCGCCCGGGACGCCTGCGACGGCACCTTCTCGATCACCCAGTTCGGGTCGACCCGCTCCATCAACGCCTCGGCGGCGGCCGCCATCGCCATGCACACGTGGGTGCGCCAGCACGCCGACCTCGACGGCGAGCACTCCTGGCTCGGCTGACCCGGGCCGGGATCAGAACGGCAGCAGGCCCGCCCCGGTGAGCAGACCGGCGACGAGCACGAGAGCGGCGCCGACGAGTGCCAGCCCCGCGAGGATCACAGCCGCCCGGGACGCGGTGACCTCCCAGCCCGTGCCGTGCCGGAGCCCCGGACGGGCCAGCAGCACGACCACGGCGGCGACCGCCGCGCTGGCGAACGCCTGGGACATCAGGTAGCCGAACGGGCCCACGGTGGCCCCGACGCCTATACCGAGCACGGATTGGAGTCCGGCGACCAGGATGTTGCTGCCGGTCAGGGCCACGAACGCGAGCACCAGGGCGGCCAGGGAGGTCGCCGGCACGGTGAGGACACCCTGGGCCGACGTCCCGACCCGGGTGAACGGGTCCGGCTCCCGGTCGGTGGTTCCCTCACTCATGGCTGCCCCCTGAGGCGTCGGCGGATGCCCGCAGCCTAGACCCGGTCAGCAGTCGATCTCGAACAGCGGGGCCGCGGCCGCCACCTCGGTGCCCGGCTCGCCGAGCGGGTGGGCGTCGAAGGGGCAGTCGAGCATCACCACGGCGCAGACCGAGGAGTGCCCGGCCGCCTCGACGTACGCCGGGTCCCAGGTCACCACGTCCTCGCCGGCGCGGACCCGGGCCTGCTCCTCGACCAGCGGGGTGAAGCCGTCGCCGTTGAGGTGCACGGTGTCGATGCCCAGGTGCACCAGGACGCCCGGACCACGGTCGCTGACCACCACGAAGGCGTGCGGGTGCAGCTTGGCGAGCGTCCCGTCGATGGGCGAGACCGCCGTCTGCCGCCCCGGCCGCGGGCGGATCGCCGAGCCCGGACCGACGAGTCCGGCCGAGAAGACCGGGTCGGGGAGGTCCCCGACCGCCTCCCGGACGCCGGTCACCGGGGCGAGCACCTCGACCACTACCGGCGCCCCAGGGGGAGCCGCGGCGTCGGACCGAGCATCAGAGCAGCTCCTCGATCGCGGAGGCGATGGTGTCGGCGTCGGGGCCGACCACCACCTGGACGACCGACCCGGAGCGCATGATCCCGTGCGCCCCGGCACTTCTCAGGACGGTCTCGTCGACCAGTGCGGTGTCGGCGAGCGCGGTGCGCAGGCGGGTGATGCAGGCTTCGATCTCTACGATGTTGCTGCTCCCACCCAGGCCGGCGACGATCTGCTCGGCTTGGTTCATGGGAGGCATTGAACCACCCGCCCGCGGGGTACACCTCTCACGGCCGGTCGTGGTCTCGGGCTCTCGGGAGGAGAAGGGATGGAGGCGGACAGACGCACCGGTGACGACGCCCGTCCTCCGGCGCCCGCCGCCGGCGCCTCTCGGCGGCCGGGCCTGGGGGCCCTCCAGCGGCTGGGCCGCAGCCTGATGCTGCCGATCGCCGCCCTCCCCGTGGCGGCGCTGCTGCTCCGGCTGGGCCAGCCCGACATGCTCGGCGCCGGCGACACGGGCCTGGCTCTGGGGGCGCGCTGGCCGGCCCTGGAGCCGGTCGCGGACGTCCTCGCCGCAGCCGGGGGCACCCTGTTCAGCCACCTCGGCCTGCTGTTCGCCGTCGGGGTCGCAGTGGGCTTCGCCCGCCGGTCCGACGGGTCCACCGCCCTCGCCGCGGTGGTCGGCTACCTGGTCTTCGACGAGGTGACCACCGCGATGTCGCCGTACGTCCTCGACCCCGCACGGGACAGCGGCTCGTCGGTCGTCGACTACGGCGTCTTCGGCGGGATCCTGGTCGGGATCGGGTCGGCCCTGCTGTGGCAGCGCTACCACCGGATCAAGCTGCCGACCTACCTGGCCTTCTTCGGGGGGCGGCGCTTCGTGCCGATCCTGACCGCCAACGCGGCGCTCCTCCTCGGCGTGCTGCTGTCGTTCGCCTACCCGCTGTTCGACCAGGCGCTCACCCACCTGGGCGAGTGGCTGGTCGGCAACGAGATCACCGGCGCCTTCGTCTACGGCGTGGTCAACCGGCTGATGATCCCGTTCGGCCTGCACCACGTCGTCAACTCGGTGCCCTGGTTCGTCGTCGGCGAGTACGAGACAGCGAGTGGTGAGGTCTTCCGCGGGGACATCGCCCGGTTCCTCAACGGTGACCCGACCGCGGGCGCGTTCATGACCGGCTTCTTCCCGATCATGATGTTCGCCCTGCCGGCGGCCGCGCTCGCGATCTACCACGAGGCGCGACCCGGGCGGCGCGCCCTCGTGGGAGGCGTGATGGCCTCCGCGGCCCTGACCTCGTTCGTCACCGGGGTGACCGAGCCGCTCGAGTTCGCGTTCATGTTCGTGGCGCTCCCGCTGTTCCTGATGCACGCGGTGCTCACCGGCACCTCCCTCGCGCTCGTCAACGCCCTCGGCATCAAGCACGGGTTCGCGTTCTCCGCCGGCGCCATCGACTACGCGCTGAACTTCACCGCCGCCACGCAGCCGTGGCTGCTGGTGCCGATCGGCCTGGGCTACGCGGCCGTCTACTACGTCCTCTTCCGGGCGGTGATCCGCCGGTTCGACCTGCCGACCCCGGGCCGTGAGCGTGACGAGGTCGACCGCGAGTGCGAGACGCCGGAGACGGGCAGTCAGACCACCGGCTGAGCGGGCTTGCTCCGTCGTGCGACGCCGGCCGTAGGGTGGAGGCCTCGGCCGACCGCACGACACAGGAGACGAACATGCCGATCGCCACGCCCGAGGTCTACGCGGAGATGCTCGACAAGGCCAAGCGCGAGTCCTTCGCCTACCCGGCCATCAACGTCAGCTCCTCGCAGACGCTCAACGCCGCCCTCAAGGGCTTCGCCGACGCCGGCAGCGACGGGATCATCCAGGTCTCCACCGGGGGAGCGGAGTACTTCTCGGGCCCCACGGTCAAGAACATGGTCACCGGGTCGGTGGCGTTCGCCGCATTCGCCGCCGAGGTCGCCAAGGGCTACCCGGTCAACGTCGCGCTGCACACCGACCACTGCCCCAAGGAGAAGCTGGACGGGTTCGTCCGGCCACTGCTCGACATCTCCGTGGAGCGGGTCAAGAACGGCCAGGCCCCGCTGTTCCAGTCGCACATGTGGGACGGGTCGGCCGTCCCGCTCGAGGAGAACCTCTCGATCGCCCAGGAGCTGCTGGAGAAGGCGGCCGCGGCCAAGATCGTGCTCGAGATCGAGGTGGGCGTCGTCGGCGGCGAGGAGGACGGTGTCGTCGGCGGCGACGGCGAGAAGCTCTACAGCACCACCGACGACGCGCTGGCCACGGTCCAGGCGCTCGGCGTCGGCGAGAACGGCCGCTACATGACCGCGCTGACGTTCGGCAACGTGCACGGGGTCTACAAGCCGGGCAACGTGAAGCTCCGCCCCGAGATCCTCAAGCACGCCCAGGACGCGGTCGTCGAGAAGCTCGGCCTGGAGGCCGGCGCCAAGCCCTTCGACCTGGTCTTCCACGGCGGCTCCGGGTCGCTGGCCGAGGAGATCGCAGCCGCGTGCGACTACGGCGTCATCAAGATGAACGTCGACACCGACACGCAGTACGCGTTCACCCGGCCCGTCGCCGGCCACATGTTCACCCACTACGACGGGGTGCTCAAGATCGACGGCGAGGTCGGCAACAAGAAGGCCTACGACCCGCGCGCCTGGGGCAAGGCCGCCGAGGCCGGCATGGCCGCGCGCGTGGTGGAGGCCTGCGAGAACCTCCGGTCCAGCGGCACCTCCGTGGGCTGAACGAGAGCCCCCGCACACGAGAAGCCCCGCGCGACGCCGGTCGCGCGGGGCTTCTGTCGTCGGGGTCAGCGCAGGCGCGCCCAGACGGTGACGTCGGTCGGAACCGCCCCGTCGGCGAGCGCCTCGCTGCTCACCAGCACCTCCGCGCCCTCCGGAAGCGCCACGGGCGCGGCGCCGAAGTTGGTCAGCACCAGCACGTCGCCCTCCGGGGTGGCCCGGTGCAGGGCGAGCACCTCGTCGCCGTACCCCTCGTCGAGCGCGATCTGGCCGCGCCCGAGGAGCAGCTCCCGGCGCAGGCGCAGCAGCTGCCGGTAGAGCTCGAGCGTCGAACCGGGGAGGCCCTCCTGCCGGTCCACGGCGTAGCGCGCGTAGGCGGCCGGCTGCGGCAGCCAGCTCTCGCCGGTGTCGTTGAAGCCGTACGCCGGGGCGTCGGCGCGCCACGGGATCGGCACCCGGCACCCGTCGCGGCCGACGACCTCGCCCTCGTGCCGGAACCAGGACGGGTCCTGGCGGTAGGCGTCCTCGAGGGTGCTGTGCTCGGGCAGCCCGAGCTCCTCGCCCTGGTAGAGGTAGGCGGAGCCGGGCAGCGCGAGCATCAGCGCGGAGGCCGCCCGGGCCCGTCGCAGCCCGAGCTCCTCGTCGGGCTGCCGGTCGCGGGGTCCGAGCCCCTTGTGGTTGTGCCGGCCGGGGTCGGGCAGGCCGAGCCGGCTGGCGTGCCGGACGACGTCGTGGTTGCTGAGCACCCAGGTGGTGGGAGCGCCGACCGGCTCGTTGGCCTCGAGCGAGCTCTCGATCGCCTCGCGGATCTCGGGCGCGGCCCAGAGCGAGCCGAGGTAGTGGAAGTTGAACGCCTGGTGCATCTCGTCGGCCCGGAGGTAGCGGGCCAGCCGCGGGGCCGGCTCCACCCAGGCCTCGGCGACCATCATCCGGCTGCCGACGGGCTCGTAGGAGTCGAGCACGGCCCGCCAGGCCCGGTAGATCTCGTGCACGCCGTCCTGGTCCCACATGGGGGGCCGGGCGCCGTCCTCGTTGGCGCCGTCGAGCATCTCCTGCTCGTGGTCCCAGTCGGGCAGCCCCTCGGCCTTGACCATCCCGTGGGCCACGTCGACGCGGAAGCCGTCGATGCCGCGGTCCAGCCAGAACCGGAGGATGTCCTCGAACTCGGCGCGGACCTCGGCGTTCTCCCAGTTCAGGTCGGGCTGCTTGCGGTCGAAGATGTGGAGGTACCACTGGCCGGGGGAGCCGTCGGCCTCGGTCACGCGAGTCCAGGCCCGGCCGCCGAAGACGCTGCGCCAGTCGTTGGGGGGCTCGGAGCCGTCGGCGCCCTTGCCGTCGCGGAACATGAACCGGTCGCGCTCGGGGGACCCCGGTGCGGCCGCGAGCGCCGCCCGGAACCACGCGTGCTCGTCGGAGGTGTGGTTGGGCACCAGGTCGGCGATGACCTTCAGGCCGAGCCGGTGCGCCTCGGTGATCATCTCCTCGGCGTCGGCCAGCGTGCCGAACAGCGGGTCGATGTCGCGGTAGTCGGCCACGTCGTAGCCCGCGTCGGCCATCGGCGAGACGTAGTAGGGCGAGAGCCACAGGGCGTCGACGCCGAGGTCGCGGAGATAGGGGAGCCGGGCGGTGATCCCGGGCAGGTCGCCGATGCCGTCGCCGTTGCCGTCGGCGAAGGAGCGCGGGTAGACCTGGTAGACGACCGCGTCGTGCCACCAGGCGGCGCCGTCGGCGTCCGGCTCGGCGAGTCGGGTCAGGGGTGCGAGGGTGGAAGAAGTCACCGCACCATGCTCCGACATGAGCCCCCGTTGCTGCAAGTGCAAACTCTTGCAGAGCGTCTCCGGGATCGCCCGGCGGTCAGCGGGAGCGCAGCGCCCCGGTGGTGCCGCGCACCACGAGCTCGGGCCGGAACAGCATCTCCGACGTCATCGGGGGGACCCCGGAGATCTGGTCGACGAGCGCCGCGGCCGCGGCCTGCCCGATCGCCTCGGCCGGCTGCCGCACGGTGGTCAGCGGCGGGTCCGTGAACTGCACCAGCGGGCTGTCGTCGCTGCCGACCACCGAGAGGTCCCCGGGGACCCGCAGCCCGCGGCGCCGGGCCGTGGTGACGGCGCCCATGGCCATCAGGTCCGAGCCGCAGACGATGGCGGTCACCCCGCGGTCGATGAGGGTCTGCGCGGCCGTCGCCCCGCCCTCCATCGTGAACACGGTGCGCTCCACCAGCTCGTCGAGATCGGTGTCGGTGAGGTCGGCGTCGACGTAGCGCCGCATGGCCGCGCGGAACCCCTCGGTGCGGCGTACCACGGGCTGGTAGCGGGCCTGGCCGGTGGCCAGCCCGATGCGCCGATGTCCCAGCTGGGCAAGGTGACTGACCGCCAGCTCGGCCGACTCGACGTCGTCGGCCGAGATGCACGTGGCCCCGATCTTCGGGATGCACCCGTTGACCAGCACGATCGGCAGGCCGCCCTCGACGTACGCCTGGTAGCGGCCTGGCTCGGCGTCGGCGACGGCGTGGATCCCCGAGACGAAGATCACCCCGGAGACCCCGCGGTCCATCAGCGTCGTCACGTAGTCGTCCTCGTGCACGCCGCCGAGGCTCTGCGTGCAGAGCACGGGGGTGAAGCCGTGCCGGACCAGCGCCACCTCCACCGCCTGCGCGATGCGGGGGAAGATCGGGTTCTCCAGCTCGGGGACGATCAGGCCGACCAGGCCCGCTCCGCGGCTGCGCAGCCGGACCGGGCGCTCGTAGCCGAGCACGTCGATCGCGGTGAGCACGGCCCGGCGGGTGGACTCGGCCACCCCGGGCTTGTCGTTGAGCACCCGGGAGACCGACGCCACGCTCACGCCGGCGCGTTCGGCGATGTGTGACAGGCGGACGGTCATGGCGCTAACTTACGCCACGCGACGCAAACATCGGGCACGAGCACTGCAACTCTTTGCAGGCGTTGAAATTCCTGTTAACGTGTCGCCGATCACAGCCTCGGGGCTGTATTTCTCGGCCCCTCGACCACCAAGGACCTACATGCGCACGTTCGCCCGAGCTCTGGCGCCCGCCGTCGCCGCCGCCTTCCTGCTGGCCGGCTGCGGCGGTGGGAGCGAGTCTCAGCCCGCCCCGGCGGAGGAGACCCCCGCCGGCGAGTCCACGTCGGAGGAGACCGGGGCGCCGGCCCGCGCCGACGCCGACCTGGTCGTCTGGACCGACGCCCTCAAGATCGACGCGGTGAAGGCCATCGCCGAGCCGTTCGCCGAGCAGAACGGCATCTCGGTCGAGGTGCAGGCCGTCTCCTCGGACCTGCAGACCAACTTCGTCACCGCCAACGAGGCCGACAACGGCCCCGACGTGGTCGTCGGCGCGCACGACTGGATCGGCAACCTGGTGCAGAACGGCTCGATCGAGCCGCTGCAGCTGACCGCCGACGAGCTCTCGGGCTACTCGGACAAGGCCGTCCAGGCCACGACGTACGACGGCCAGCTCTACGGCGTGCCCTACGGCATCGAGTCGCTCGCGCTCTACCGCAACACCGAGGTCGTCCCCGACGAGCCGAAGACCCTCGACGCGGCCCTCAAGGCCGGCCAGGCCGCGGTCAAGGCCGGCGAGGTCGACTCCGCGCTCAACCTGCCGGTCGGCGAGCTCGGTGACGCCTACCACATGCAGCCGCTGTACACCTCGATGGGCGGCTACATGTTCGGCACCACCGCCGACGGCGACTACGACCCCAAGGACCTCGGCGTCGGCCAGCCCGGCTCGGTCAAGGCGGCGCAGAAGATCGCCCAGCTCGGCGAGAAGGGTGACAAGGTGCTCCGCCGCTCGATCAGCGGCGACAACTCCATCGCCCTGTTCACCGAGGGCAAGTCCGCCTTCCTGATCTCCGGCCCGTGGGCCCTCGGAGACGTGCGCGACTCCGGCATCGACTACGCCGTCCAGCCCGTTCCGGGCTTCGCGGGCCAGAAGCCGGCCGAGCCGTTCATGGGTGCGCAGGCGTTCATGGTCGCCTCCAACGCCGAGAACGCCGCGTTCGCCCAGGAGTTCGTCAACTCCGGGGTCAACAACGAGGAGGCCATGACCACGCTCTACGAGAAGGCCAACCTCCCCCCGGCGCTGCTCTCCCTGCAGGAGAGCATCGCGGCCGACGACCCCGACACCGCGCTGTTCGCCGAGGCCGCCAACCGTGCGCAGCCGATGCCGGCGCTCCCCGCGATGGCGTCGGTGTGGGAGCCGCTGGGCAAGGCCTACTCGGCCATCGTCGGCGGCGCCGACCCGGCCAAGACCATGCGCGACACCGGCAAGACGATCCAGGAAGCCATCGACGCCTCCTGACCGTCCGGGTCCCCGGCCGGAGCGCCCGCTCCGGCCCGGGGCCGTCCGTCGGGCCGCGGCCCGACCCCGTCCCAGCCGTCCCTCGCGCAGGAGCAGAGCGTTGTCCGAGCCATCCCCCGAGCAGAGCGACACGCTGACCCAGGACCGGCCGCCGAGACAGCGGGCACGTCGCACGCGGCAGAGGCAGGAGATGCACGTCCTGCCGCTGCTGGTGAAGGTGGTGGGCCTCGGCGTCGTCGTCGGCCTCGCCGCCGCCCTCACCCCCACGCTGCTCGGCCAGGAGAAGTGGTTCCTGCTGGTCGCCGTCTGGGTGATCTCCGGGGTCCTGGTCGCCACCTACGCCACCGGGCGGGGGCTCCCGGCGAAGTACCTCGTGCCCGGGGTGCTGCTGCTGGTCTGCTTCGTGGTCTACCCGATCGTCCTCACCGCCCAGCTGTCGACCACCAACTACGGCGACGGCACGCGCGGCACGAAGGAGGAGGCGGTCGCCCGGATCGTCGGCTCGTCGGTGCAGCAGACCCCCAATGCGCCCCGCTACAACCTCTCGGTCGGCACCACCGGCTCCGTCACCGACGGCCCCTTCGTGTTCCTGCTCGTCGACCAGGGCACCGAGGAGGCGTTCGTCGGCGACGCCGAGGGCCTCGAGCCGCTCGGGGACGCCACCGTCACCGACGGGTTCGTGACCGAAGCGCCCGGATACACGCTGCTCACCCCGGTCGAGGTCAACGACGCCGGCGAGGCGTTGGGTGACTTCGTCGTACCCACCGACCGCGGCGCGATCCGGCAGCTCGGCATCCGGGAGGCCTTCGAGGGCAGGACGACCCTGCAGTACGACGAGGCCACCGACACGATCACCGACACCGAGACCGGCACCGAGTACACCCCGCAGCAGCGGCGGGACCGCGAGTACTTCGTGGACGCCGACGGACAGCGGGTCGCCGACCTGTCGTGGCAGGCCAACATCGGCCTGGACAACTACGAGCGGATCTTCACCGACGACCGGATCAGCGGCGACTTCCTGCGGATCTTCGTCTGGACCCTGGTCTTCGCGCTGCTGTCGGTCGGCACGACATTCCTGCTCGGCCTGGCCCTGGCCGCGACGCTGGCGGACCGGCGGATGCGCGGGCAGAAGATCTACCGGGCCATCCTGATCCTTCCCTACGCCATCCCGGGCTTCATCTCGCTGCTGCTCTGGGCGAGCTTCTTCAACCGCGACTTCGGCCTGATCAACCAGACCCTCGGCCTGGACATCCAGTGGTTCGGCGACCCGACGATGGCCAAGGTCGCGGTGCTGCTGACGAACCTGTGGATGGGCTTCCCGTACATGTTCCTGGTCTGCACGGGCGCCCTCACCTCGATCCCCGAGGACCTCAAGGAGGCCGCGTCCATCGACGGCGCCAGCGGCTTCGCCGGCTTCCGGCACGTCACGTTCCCGCTGCTCCTGGTGGCCGTCGCGCCGCTGCTGGTGTCGTCGTTCGCGTTCAACTTCAACAACTACAACGCGATCTACCTGCTCACCGAGGGCGGCCCCTTCACCCCCGACAACCCCACGGCCGGCGGCACCGACATCCTGATCAGCTACATCCTCCGGCTCGCGTTCGGGGCCGGAGGTGCCGAGATCGGCTTCGCCTCCGCGGTCTCGGTCGTGCTGTTCGTCCTCACCGGCTTCATCGCCGCGATCCAGTTCCGCGCCACCCGCGTCCTCGAGGATGTGAACTGACATGTCGCAACCCGTCACCGGCAACGTGCCGGAGCCCAGCGTCGGCCTGGCCGCGCGCGACGCGGACCGGCCGGCACCGGACACGTCCCGGGCCACCCGGGGTGGAACACCGCCGCGCGCGCACCGGCTGACCGGGAAGCGCTGGTTCCGGGAGGTCGGCTGGCGGCACGTCGTCGGGATCCTCGCGGTGCTGTGGGCGCTCTTCCCGATCAGCTACATCGTCTCGGCCTCGCTCAACCCGCTCGGCACGGTGGTCTCGACGACGCTGATCCCGCGGGAGGTGTCGTTCGACAACTTCACCGAGCTGTTCAACACGCCGTCCATCCAGTTCTCCCGCTGGGCGCTCAACACCGTCATCGTGTGCGCCGTCGTGACCACCGTGCAGATCTTCTGCAGCGCGCTGGCGGCGTACGCCTTCTCGCGGTTCCGCTTCACCGGCCGCCGCATGGGCCTGCTCACCCTCCTGCTGATCCAGATGTTCCCCCAGATCCTTGCCGCGGTCGCGCTGTACTTCCTGTTCACCGACATCGGGCAGGCGATCCCGGCCCTGGGTCTCAACACCCTGGCCGGCTACATCCTGGTGCTGCTGGGCGGCGCCCTGGGCCAGGTCTGGCTGATCAAGGGCTTCTTCGACTCGGTCCCGACCTCGCTGGACGAGGCGGCGAGGATGGACGGCGCCAGCCACGTGCAGACCTACTTCCGGATCATCCTGCCGCTGGTGCGGCCGATCCTCGCGGTCAGCGGCCTCCTCGTCTTCGTGGCCACGATCGCGGAGTTCCTGCTCGCCTCGATCTTCCTGACCGCGGGCTCGAAGAAGACGCTGGCCGTCGGGCTCTTCGGGCTCATCGACGCCGACCGCTCCAACAACCTGGGCGTCTTCGCGGCCGGAGCCCTGCTCACGGCGGTGCCGGTCGTGGCGCTGTTCCTGTTCCTGCAGCGGTTCATCGTCGGCGGCGTCACCGCGGGTGGGGTCAAGGGGTGACCCCGAGCCACCTCCTCGACCCGCACCACGACGGATCCCCCCGGTACGTCCCGGACCAGAGCCCCCGGCTCGGCGACACGGCCACGGTCCGCGTCTGGGTGCCCGAGGACCCGCGCCCCGGCGCGGCCGCCCCCGACGGCGTCTGGGTCCGCTCGGTGCGCGACGGGGAGCCGTTCATCACCGCCGCCCGCGCGACCCGCGAGACCGGACCCGGTCCGGGCGCGTGGTGGGAGGCCGGGCTGACGGTGAGCAACCCGGTCACGTCGTACCGCTTCCTGCTCCGGTACGGCGACGCCTACCGCTGGCTCAACGGCGCGGGGGTGCACGACCGCGACGTCACCGACGCGGGCGACTTCCGCGTGTCCACCGAGCACCGGCTGCCGGACTGGGTGCCCGACCAGGTCGGCTACCAGGTCTTCCCGGACCGCTACGCGCGTGGCGGTGAGCCGCCGGCGACCCCGGAGTGGGCACTGCCGGCGGCCTGGGACGACCCGGTCGTGCACCGGGGCCCCGACGTGCCGTTCCAGTGGTTCGGCGGCACCCTCGACGGCGTCCGCGAACGCCTCGACCACCTCGCCGGGCTGGGCGCCACGCTGCTGTACCTGACGCCGTTCTTCGAGGCGCGGTCCAACCACCGCTACGACGCCGCCTCCTTCGACGAGGTCGACCCGGCGCTCGGCGGGGACGACGCGCTGCGCCGGCTGCTCGACGCCGCTCACGACGTCGGGCTGCGCGTGGTCGGGGACCTGACCACGAACCACACCGGCGAGACCCATCCGTGGTTCCTCGCGGCCACGGCCGACCCGGCCGCGCCCGAGCGTGACTTCTACCGCTTCCACGACGACGGCAGCTACGAGTCCTGGCTGGGGGTCTCCTCCCTGCCCAAGCTCGACCACGGCTCCGCCGAGATGCGTCGGCGGCTGTACGACGGGCCCGACTCCGTCGTCGCCCGCTGGCTGCGGCAGGGGCTCGACGGCTGGCGGATCGACGTGGCCAACATGACCGGCCGGCTCGGCGTCGACGACCACGCCCAGGAGGTGGCCCGGGTGATCCGCCGGACGATGCTCGGCGAGCGGGACGACGCATGGCTGCTGGCCGAGCACGGGCACGACGCGTCGCTGGACCTCGGCGGCGACGGCTGGCACGGCACGATGGACTACGCCGGGTTCACCCGGCCGGTGTGGTCGTGGCTCAACGGCGGCGCCCCCGGCTCGGAGGTGCCGCACGGGCTGCAGTTCCTCGGCCTGCCCGCGCCGGTCCCGGTGCGCCCGGCCGGTGCCGTGGTGGCCTCGTTGCGCGACGCCCATGCCGCGATGCCGTGGGCGTCACGGGTCGCGTCCACCTCACACCTCGACTCGCACGACACGCCGCGGTTCCGGACCGTCACCGGTGGCGGCACGTCCGGGTGGGTCGACGCCGGCGGCCGCGGGCGCGACCGGCACCTCCTCGGGCTGGCCCTGCAGATGTCGATGCCGGGCATCCCCGTGGTCTTCATGGGCGACGAGCTCGGGCTGACCGGTCTCGACGGCGAGCACTCCCGCACCCCGATGCCGTGGGACCGCCGTCCCGAGTGGGACGAGCCCACCTACGCCGCCTACCGCGCCTGGGTGGCGCTGCGTCGCGAGCACGTCGCGCTGCGGCGAGGCGGCCTGCGCTGGGTGCACGTGCAGGACGACTCGGTGACCTACCTCCGCGAGCACCCTGAGGAGACGCTGCTCGTGCACGTCGCCCGCGCGGACCACCCGGTCGTCGATCTCCCTCGGGCGCACGTGGGGTCGCCCCGCCTCCTCGCCGGCACCGCCGCCGAGGTGGCCGGGGGCGCCGTCCGGCTGCCCGCGACGGCCGGCGCCTCGGTGTACGCGCTCGGTTGACGCGTCGGCGCGGGCCGGGCGTCCGCTCTGGCCGGGCGGCGGCCGGGGACCGCCGCGGGCCTGCGTGGTGGTCGTGGGCACAATGGCGCCATGACCTTCCAGGACCTGATGGCCGGCCCGCCCCCGACCCACCTGCCCGAGGACCCGGCCGCCGGGCTGCTGGCCGGTTCGGCCGACCCGGCGTCCGTCGTACGACAGCACCCGGAGTCGCCCCTGGCCTGGGCCACCCTCGCCGAGGGAGCCCTGGCCGACGACGCCGTGGACGACGTGACGGCCTACGCCTACGCGCGGGTCGGCTACCACCGCAGCCTGGACCTGCTGCGCCGCAACGGCTGGAAGGGGCACGGCCCGGTGCCGTGGGAGCACGAGCCGAACCGGGGCTTCCTCCGCGCGCTCGCGGCCCTCGCCGTCGCCGCCGGCCGGATCGGGGAGACCCCCGAGGCGACCCGGTGCTCGGAGTTCCTGCGCGACTCCAGCCCGGCCGCCTACGAGACGCTGATCCCTGGGGCCTGACCCACCCGGACATGCGAAGCGCCGGAATCGTCCCCTGCTGCGATTCCGGCGCTTCGACCCGTTGTCGGGCCGACCTGGTGCTCCCACAATCCCCCGATTCGGGAATCCCGGTCGGCCACGGGCACAAGATTCGCATCCCCGCACGGGGCCACCCTGTCCACTGGATGCCAATGGCACTAAACTGCCACCGTGGCTGCCCAGGACCAGAAGACGTCGCCGCTGTCGGTGCTCGGGCTCGACGCGTCGGAGGAGGCGCTCTACCGCGCCCTGGTGCAGGCTCCCCGGCTCACCCTCGAGGAGGCCGCGGCCGCGACCGGAGCCGATCCCCGGTCGACGGACGAGCTGGTGGACCGTCTGGTCGGGCTCCGGCTGGTGCTCCGCGAGGCGGACCACCTGGTGGCCGCGCCGCCCGAGCAGGCGATCGACCGCCTGATCGACGAGGAGCGCCGGCGGCTCCAGGCCGTCGGCGAGCAGCTCGCCGGCCTGCGCCGGGTGGTGCCCGTGCTCGCCGCCGACTACCGGAGCGCGCGGGGGGCGGGGGGCGGCGACGTGCAGGTCGAGGCCTTGTCGTTCGAGGAGGGCGTCCTCGTGCTCCGCAACCTCGGACGGGAGTCCGAGGGGGACCTGCTCTGGATGCGGGCGAGCACCTGGAACCTGCCGGTCAGCGGCCCGATCGAGGAATGGGTGGCGGACCAGCTGCGCCAGGGGCGGCGGTCCCGGGTCCTCTACCCCGCCCGGGTGCTCGAGGAGGCACCCGCGTCGGTTCGCGCCAGGGCGGACCTGGGCGAGCAGGTGCGCATCCTGGGTCAGCTCCCGGGGTCGATGGCCCTCATCGGGGAGCGGGCAGCGCTGGTCCCGTCGTGGCAGGATCCCCGCAACGGGCCCGTGCTGGTGGTCCGCGACCCGTCGCTGGTGACCGCGCTGCACCTGCTCTTCGCGGCGCTGTGGGAGCGTGCCTTGATCGTGCCGGGCGTCGGCGCCGACGAGGAGGAGCAGCGCGCGAGCGCCCGGCGGCTGATCCTGGACCAGATGGCCCGTGGCGCCAAGGACGAGCAGATCGCCCGCACGCTGGACCTCTCGCTGCGCACGGTCCGCCGGCGCGTGGCCGACCTCATGGAGGAGCTCGGCGTCGACTCCCGGTTCCAGGCGGGCGTGGAGGCCGTACGACGGGGGTGGCTCTGACCCCGGTCAGCCCTCCCGGGGCGGCAGCGGCATCGAAAACGCCCCCGGCTCCACCCGCCAGGTGCGGGTGCGCTCGGGGCCGGACAGCTCGCCGTCCGCGCTGCACCAGAAGGCCTGCCCGGAGACGGTCACCGTGGTGCCGCGGACGTAGAGCACGTCCTCGCGCTCGGGGTGCCGACCCAGCTTGAGCTGGAAGGCGTAGCCGAACCGGGAGAGCGGCCCGGTCGCGAGCGAGACCATCACGTCGAGCTGGCCGTCGCCGGTGTCCGCGTGCGGGGTGAGGTCGGTGCCGCCGCCGACGGTGGTGCCGTTGCCGATCGCCACCTGCGCCACGTGCCGGTCCACGTCGACGATCACGTCTCCGTCCACCTCGACCCGGAACCGGTAGAACGGCGGCCGGATCGACGCCTGCGCCGCCCCGAGGACGTAGCCCGCCCGGCCGAGCGCCTTCTTCCAGGCGCGGGCCTTGTGGCTGGCCTGCGCCCCGACGCCCACGTGCACGTTGTTGACGACCACCTCGCCGACGCAGTCGACGATCAGGTCGACCGGCCGCACCTCCCCCGTCGCGATCAGCTCGGCCGCGGCGTCCGGCTCGAGCGGGATCCGGCTGCCGCGGGCGAAGTCGTTGCCGGTGCCGAGCGGGAGCAGGCCCACCACGGTCTCGGCGAGCTCGTTGCGCCGGTGCAGGGCCGCGACCACCGCGTGCAGGCTGCCGTCGCCGCCGGCCACCACGACCCGGCGGCCGCCCCGGCGGTGCAGCACCCCGTCGAGCTCGCCGGGGTTGGCGGTCCGGGCCACCTCGACGTCGGCGTACCGGCGCAGCACCTCGAGGGCGGCGTCGAGGCGCTCCTGGTCGGCGCTCCCGGCGTCGGCGTTGGCGATCAGCAGCAGTGGTTCCACGGAGCGAGACAGTACCCCGCGGTCCCCGGCGCGGCGGAGGGTGGCGAGGCCCGGGGCCGGGAGACGGACGGTGGGGCCGGCCGTCCCGCCGTACCGCGGTGCGAGATCGCCGCCGCGCCGGCGACGCCCCACTTTGCTAGCCTTGGGTCGCAGGAGCCCCGGTGCTGTTTGCACCCGGGCCTTTTTTGTGGCGGCGTTGTCGGGAAAGAGGTGCCCATGCCCGCGATCGTGGTGCTCGGAGCCCAGTGGGGCGACGAAGGAAAGGGCAAGGCCACCGACCTGCTCGGTTCCTCCATTGATTATTGCGTGCGGACGTCTGGCGGAAACAACGCCGGGCACACCATCGTGGTCAACGGCGAGAAGTTCGACACCCACCTGCTGCCCTCGGCGGTGCTCGTCCCCGACGTGGTCCCGGTCATCGGCAACGGCGTGGTCGTCGACCCGTCCGCGCTGTTCGGCGAGATCGACGGCTTCCGGGCCCGCGGCGTCGAGGTCGCCAACCTCGTGGTCTCGGCCAACGCGCACCTGATCACCACCTACCACACCACGCTGGACAAGGTCACCGAGCGCTTCCTCGGCAAGAACCTCATCGGCACCACCGGCCGGGGCATCGGCCCGACCTACGCTGACAAGATCAGCCGCACCGGCATCCGGGTCGCGGACCTCTTCGACGAGAGCATCCTGCGGCAGAAGGTCGAGGCGGCCCTGGACCTGAAGAACCAGGTGCTCGCCAAGGTCTACAACCGGCGCGCGATCGAGCCTGAGCAGGTCGTCGAGGAGCTGCTGTCCTACGCCGACCGGCTGCGGCCGATGGTGGCCGACACGAGCCTGTTGCTCAACCGCGCGCTCGACGACGACCGGACCGTGCTCTTCGAGGGTGCCCAGGCCACCATGCTCGACGTCGACCACGGCACCTACCCGTTCGTGACGTCGTCCAACCCGGTCAGCGGCGGCGTCTGCACCGGCGCGGGCGTGGGTCCGACCCGGATCGACCGGGTGATCGGCGTGATCAAGGCCTACACCACGCGGGTGGGGTCCGGGCCGTTCCCCACCGAGCTGCACGACGAGGACGGCGAGCGGCTGCGCACGGTCGGCGGCGAGTTCGGGGTCACCACCGGGCGGCCGCGCCGCTGCGGCTGGTACGACGCCGTGATCGCCCGCTACGCCGCCCGGGTCAACGGGCTCACCGAGTTCTGCCTCACCAAGCTCGACGTGCTCGGTGAGTGGGACCGGATCCCCGTCTGCGTCGGCTACGAGATCGACGGGGTGGTGCACGAGGAGATGCCGATGACGCAGTCGGAGTTCCACCACGCCAAGCCGGTCCTGGAGCACTTCGACGGCTGGGGCAGCGACATCTCCGGCTGCCGCTCCTTCGAGGACCTGCCCAAGAACGCCCAGATCTACGTGCGCGCGCTCGAGGAGATGTCGGGCGCCCCGTTCTGGGCCGTCGGGGTCGGACCGGACCGCGAGCAGACGGTGGTCCTCAGGTGAGGGTCCTGGTCGTCGGGACCGGCGGGCGCGAGCACGCGCTGGCCCTCGCGCTGACCCGGGACCCCGAGGTCACCCAGGTGTACGCCGCACCCGGCAACCCGGGCATGGCCGCGGTTGCCCAGCTGCGGCCGGTGGACCCCGTCGACGGCGCGGCCGTGGCCGAGCTGGCGAGGGAGCTGGCCGTCGACCTGGTGGTGGTCGGGCCGGAGGCGCCGCTGGTGGCGGGGGTCGCCGACGCGGTGCGCGCGGCCGGGATCTCCTGCTTCGGCCCCTCCGGTGAGGCGGCCGTCCTCGAGGGCTCGAAGGCGTTCGCCAAGGACGTGATGGCCGCCGCCGAGGTGCCCACCGCCCTGGCCCACGTGTGCAGCACCCCCGAGGAGGCGGAGGCCGCCCTCGACGCGTTCGGCCCGCCCTACGTGGTCAAGGACGACGGGCTGGCCGCCGGCAAGGGGGTCGTGGTCACCGACGACCGGGCGGAGGCGCTCGCGCACGCGGAGGCGTGCGGCCGGGTGGTGATCGAGGAGTTCCTCGACGGTCCCGAGGTCTCCCTGTTCGCGATCACCGACGGCGAGACGGTGCTGCCGATGCTGCCCGCGCAGGACTTCAAACGCGCGCTTGACGACGGTCGCGGACCCAACACCGGCGGCATGGGCGCCTACACCCCGCTGCCCTGGGCCCCCGACGGGCTCGTCGACGAGGTCACCGAGCGGGTGCTGAGGCCCACCGTGCGCGAGATGGCCCGGCGCGGCACCCCCTTCGCCGGTCTGCTCTACGCCGGCCTGGCGCTGACCCGACGTGGCGTGAAGGTCGTCGAGTTCAACGCCCGCTTCGGCGACCCGGAGACCCAGCCGCTGCTGGCGCTGCTCGAGTCACCTCTCGGCGTGGTGCTCATGGCCGCCGCCGACGGACGTCTCGACGAGGTCGGACCGCTCAAGTGGCGCGACGGCGCCGCGGTCGCGGTCGTGGTCGCCGCCCACGGCTACCCGGGCACACCGCGCTCCGGCGACCCCGTCACCGGGGTCGCCGACGCCGAGGCGCTCGGCGGCGTCGACGTCCTCCAGGCGGGCACCGCGCTCCGCGACGGCGCCCTCGTCACGTCCGGGGGGCGGGTGCTCGCCGTCACCGCGGTCGGCGCCGACGTGGCCGAGGCCCGCGACCGGGCCTACGCCGGTGTGGCCAGGATCGACATCGACGGCTCCCACCACCGCACCGACATCGCCGCCGCACCCTGAGAGAAGGAGACCGACCGAAGTGCTCCCGAACGTCCTCGCCACCCGCTACGCCGGCGCCGACCTCGCCGCGGTCTGGTCGCCGGAGCACAAGATCGTCCTGGAGCGGCGGCTCTGGATCGCGGTGCTCAAGGCCCAGCGCGACCTCGGGATCGACCTCCCCGACGGCGTGGTCGAGGCCTACGAGGCGGTCGTCGAGAAGGTCGACCTCGACTCCATCGCCGCGCGCGAGCGGGTCACCCGGCACGACGTGAAGGCGCGGATCGAGGAGTTCTGCGCGCTCGCCGGCCATGAGCACATCCACAAGGGCATGACGTCGCGCGACCTCACCGAGAACGTCGAGCAGCTCCAGGTGCGCTCCTCGCTGCTGCTCGTCCGGGAACGGGTCGTCGCAACGCTGGCCCGTCTCGGCCGGCTCGCCTCCGAGCACCGGTCGCTGGTGATGGCCGGCCGGTCGCACAACGTCCCCGCCCAGGCCACCACCCTGGGCAAGCGCTTCGCCGGCGTCGCCGACGAGATGCTGGTCGCGCTCGACCGGCTCGAGGACCTCCTCGCCCGCTACCCGCTGCGGGGCATCAAGGGCCCGGTCGGCACCGCCCAGGACATGCTCGACCTGCTCGACGGGGACGCCGACCGGCTCGCCGAGCTCGAGCGGCGGGTCGCCGCCCACCTCGGCTTCGACCGGGTGCTGACCAGCGTCGGCCAGGTCTACCCGCGCTCCCTGGACTTCGACGTGGTCTCCGCGCTGGTGCAGGTCGCCGCGGGCCCGTCCAACCTGGCCACCACGATCCGGCTGATGGCGGGCGTCGAGCTGGTCACCGAGGGCTTCCAGGAGGGCCAGGTCGGCTCCTCCGCGATGCCGCACAAGATGAACACCCGCTCCTGCGAGCGGGTCAACGGTCTCGCGGTGGTGCTGCGCGGCTACCTGTCCATGGTCGGCGAGCTCGCCGGCGACCAGTGGAACGAGGGTGACGTGTCCTGCTCGGTGGTGCGCCGGGTCGCCCTGCCCGACGCGTTCTTCGCCGCCGACGGGCTCTTCCAGACGTTCCTGACCGTGCTCGACGAGTTCGGGGCGTTCCCCGCCGTCGTGCAGCGCGAGCTCGACCGCTACCTCCCGTTCCTGGCCACCACCAAGGTGCTGATGGCCGCGGTCCGCAACGGGGTCGGCCGCGAGACCGCCCACGAGGCGATCAAGGAGGCGGCCGTCGGCGTCGCGCTGGCGATGCGCCAGGGCCAGACCGAGAACGACGTCTTCGCCCGGCTCGCCGCCGACGAGCGGCTCGGGCTGACCGAGCAGCAGCTCGCGTCGCTGGTCGCGGAGCCGATCAGCTTCACCGGGGCGGCCGTCGACCAGGTCGACACCGTCGTACGCCGGGTCGAGGAGGTCGCCGCTCGGTACCCCGACGCGGCGGCCTACCGCCCCGGCGCCATCCTCTGACCGGCGGCGGCGGGACGGGGCGCCGCGTCCCACCGTCGCCGGCGGCCCTCGGGTGACCTCCGGGTCACGGTCGGGCCACCGACGACGGTGGGGCGGGATCAGCGGACGATGCTCGGGTCCTGCGCGAGGGTGAGCGCGGTGTGCGCCACCGCGTCGCTCATGATGTCGATCGACTCCCGGCTGACGTTGTCGATGTCGTCGGCGGGGGTGTGGTAGTTCGGGTCGTAGTGGATGCCCGCGGTGCCGCCGTACATCTCCACCTGCGCGGGGGTCTTGGTGCCGTCACCGCCGCTGAACAGGCCGCCGGCCGGAACCCCGTTGTTGATGAACGCCTGGTAGTCGGACCGGCCACTGAAGGCGGTGTCGTTCCAGGGCTGGCCGACGGAGTCGAAGTAGTCGGTGAACACCGCCTCGGTCTCGATCGAGCCGGCCGGGATGTTGACGCCGTCGGGGTTGACGTTCCCCGAGTCGTCCGCGTCGTAGACACCGATCTGGAAGTTCGGGGAGCCGAGCATGTCGAAGTTCAGGTAGGTGGCGATGTCCTGCAGCGCGCCCGGGGTCTTCTTCAGCTCGTTGACGTAGTACGTCGACCCGACCAGCCCGGTCTCCTCGGCACCCCACCAGGCGAAGCGGACCTGGCCGTCGATCTTGTACTTCGGGTTGGCGAGCTCCTCGGCGACGGTGAGGATCGTCGCGGATCCGGAGGCGTTGTCGTTGATGCCCGCACCGCCGACGACGCTGTCGAGGTGGCTGCCGAGCATGATCGTCTCGGCGGCGTCGCCGCGGTCGGTCTCCGCGAGCACGTTGAAGGAGACCCGCTGCTCGACCAGCGTGCGCAGGTCGGCGGTCACCTCGACGGGCCCGTTCGCGAGCTCGGCCAGGAGCGCCTGGCCGTCGGCCTGGGTGATGCCGGTGGTCGGGGCAGCGCCCTGCGGGTTGGCGCCGAGGGTGCCGTTGAGGTCCCCGTCGCTGTTGTTGTAGACGATCGCGGCGGCCGCGCCGGCGGTCTTGGCGTGCTGGCTCTTGAGGAGGAAGCTGCACGCTCCCCGGCTGATCAGCGCGATCTTGCCGGTGGCGTCGACGCCGTTCCAGTCGGCGGCGTTGCAGCCGGTGGCTGGCGCGGGGGTGACCAGCTCGGCGGTGACGCCACCCTCCGGTGTGCTCGGGCTGCCGGTCATCACGTGGTTGTCGAGGGCGCGCGGGTCGGCGCCGTGGACCTGCACGTTCTCCGCGAGGATCTCGGTGTAGGTGAACGGGAAGTACTGCCGCTCGGTCTCGTAGCCGGCCTGCTGCAGGCGCTGCTCTACGTAGCGGCCGCTGGCCTCGTAGCCGGGGGTGCCGGACGCGCGGGTGCCGCCGTGGGTGTCGGCGATCTCCTGGAAGGCGTCGAGGTGGCCCATCACCTTGGCGACGCTGACCTCCTTGCGCAGCTTGGCGCTCGCGTCGCTGCTGCCGCCGGGCTCGGCGTGTGCGCCGACGGCCCCGACGGCCAGTCCGGTGGTGGCGAGAGTGGTGACCGCGGCGGTGAGTGTGGCCGCGCGCATGCGTGAGTTCTTCACCCAGAGGCTCCCTTGTGCAGGGGAGGACGCTGTTCGTCCGACCCGAGATGCATCAGACCCAACCAAACGGTGACGATCCACGTAAAGGGGCACCGACGATTCGTGACCCGCCCGTGTCCCGCCCGGTCCGGCCCGTGGCACGCTGGGCGGATGGTCGATGGGGACACGGTGAGCGCCGTCGACGTGGTCGTGCGGGGCCAGGTGCAGGGCGTCGGGTTCCGCTACTCCTGCGTGCACCAGGCGGCGCGGCTCGGCGTCGTCGGCTGGGTGGCCAACGAGCCGGACGGGACGGTGGCCGGGCACTTCGAGGGCCCGCCGGACGCGGTCCGGGCGCTCGTGGACTGGTGCCGCCGTGGTCCGGCGTACGCCGAGGTCGCCGCGGTCGACGCGCGCGCCGTGGAGGCCACCGGCGCCCGGACCTTCAGCGTGCGCTGACCCGCGCCACCGTCCGGAGGTCGCGCACCGCTACCGCGAGCGCGAGCCCGATGACCAGCAGTGCCGCCCCCACCCCGACGCGCAGCCCGGTCGCCGCCGAGCCGGTCGCGCTGGTGGTCACCTGGTAGACCGACATCACCAGGGCCGTGCCGAGAGCGGACCCGATCCGCTGCCCGGTCTGCAGGGCCCCGCCCGCGGCGCCGCCCATCCGCGGCGGCACCTCCTCCAGCGTGAGCGTGAAGTTCGGGGAGACCACGCCGCCGCCTCCGAGACCCGCGAGCAGCAGCGGCACGACGAGCAGCGGCCAGAGCCCCGCGCCGCTGTGGCCGGGGACCACGACCGCCACCGTGACCAGCCCGAGCAGCACCACGAGCAGCGCCAGCACCGTGACGCGGCGGCCGACCCGCGACACGAAGTGGCCGGCCACCGGCGCGGTGACCGCCGACCCGAGTGCGAACGGGGTGAGCATGAGGCCGGTCGCCAGCGGGGACAGACCCATGCGCTCCTGGAGGTGGACCGAGAGCACGAGGAAGACCCCGGTGAACCCGGTGAAGTAGAGCGTGCCGAGCAGGATGCCGGACGCGTAGCCGGGGGCCGCGCGGAGCAGGCTCACGTCGAGCAGCGGGGCCCGGCCGGTGGCGACCAGCCCGCGTTCCCAGCGGGCGAACACCCACAGCAGCGCCGGCGCGCCGAGCAGGACGAGCAGCACCGGCGAGACCCCGGCCATCACCGCGACCAGCGGGTAGAGCACGCACAGCACCGCGGCTCCCAGCAGCGCGGCCCCGACGAGGTCGATCCGGTCGGCGGGGTCACCGGGTCGGCCCGTGCGGCCCGGCACCAGCCTCGCCACGAAGACGAGTGCTACCAGCCCGATCGGAACGTTGACCAGGAAGATCGCGCGCCAGCCGTTCTCCTCACCGAACGCGGCGATGATGAGGCCGCCGAGGACCGGCCCCAGGGCGGCGGAGACGGACACGGTGAGGCCGAAAAGACCGAAGGCGCGGCCGCGCTCGGCGCCGCGGAACAGCTGCTGGATGAGGCCGGAGTTCTGCGGGGTGAGCAGCCCGGCGGCGGCGCCCTGGACCAGCCGAGCGGCCACCACCCAGCCGGTGCTCGGGCCGAGCCCGACCGCCGCGCTGGCGACCAGGAAGCCGGTCAGGCCCAGCAGCATCATCCGCCGGCGGCCGAGAGCGTCGCCGAGCCGGCCGCCCGCGACCAGGGTGAGCCCGAACGTGAGCGCGTAGCCGGAGACGATCCACTGCACGCTCGCCGCGGAGGCGCCCAGCCCGGCGCGGATGGAGGGCAGGGCGACGTTGACGATGGTGACGTCGAGCAGGGCCATGAAGCCGATCGCCAGGGTGACCGCGAGGACCCGCCAGCGGTGCGGGTCGGGGACGTGCTCGGGCTCCGTCCCGACGGGCGCCCGCTCCGCGTCGTGCCCCGGCTCCGTCACGCCCTCCAGGGTGCCCGGGCGCCCCAAGCCGGGAAACGGGCCGGTCCCTAGACTCGGGGCTCGTGAGCGCCCCCGTCACCGTCTCGATCACCCGGCACATCGACCCCGCCCACCACGCGGAGATGGTGGCCTGGGTCGAGGCGGGCACCCGCCTGGCCGAGCGCTTCGACGGCTTCCTCGGGGCGGGCTGGGTGCGGCCGCGCGAGGACTCCGACGAGTGGCACATGCTCTACCGCTTCGCCTCACCCGACCACCTCGCGACGTGGGAGGCGTCCGCGCAGCGCCGGTGGTGGCTCGACGCCGCGCAGGGCCGGATCGGGGCCAGCCGGGTCGAGCGGCGCACCGGCATCGAGGGCTGGTTCGACGCGCCGCGCTCCTCCGAGGTGATCGAGGAGGCCCCCTCGGCGCCCTCCGCCCCGCCGCGGTGGAAGCAGGCGACGACGATCTTCCTCGTGTTCTACCCGCTCAGCCTGGTCGTCAACTGGTTCGCGGGTCAGTACCTCGCCGACGTGACGCTGCCGCTGCGGATCCTGGTCACGGTGCTGGTGATGACCCCGGTCATGACCTACCTCGCGCTGCCGTGGGTCACCCGGCAGCTGCAGTGGTGGCTGCAGGGCCGGCCGGCGCCGTGGCGGCGTCGGGGCGCCGGGGCCGGGCCTCGCTAGGGTCCTCCCATGGCGGACCTGAACATCCCCGCGGCCCCCGTGATCCCCGGTGCGGAGCACCTGCACTCGGGGAAGGTGCGCGACCTCTACCGGCTGGAGTCGGGCCCGCACGCCGGCCACCTGCTGATGGTCGCCAGCGACCGGATCTCGGCCTTCGACTACGTGCTCGACAGCACCATCCCGGGCAAGGGCGAGATCCTGACCCGGATGTCGCTGTGGTGGTTCGAGCGGCTCGCCGACCTGGTGCCGCACCACGTGGTCTCCACCGACGTGCCCGCCGAGGTCGCCGGCCGGGCGGTGGTGTGCGAGGCGCTGGACATGTATCCCGTCGAGTGCGTCGCCCGCGGCTACCTCACCGGCTCCGGGCTGCTCGACTACCGCGCCACCGGTGAGGTGTGCGGCATCGCCCTGCCCGCGGGGCTCGAGGACGGCAGCCGGCTCCCGGAGCCGGTCTTCACCCCCGCCACGAAGGCCGCGGTCGGCGACCACGACGAGAACGTCTCCTACGACGCGGTGGTCGACGAGGTGGGCGCGGACGTGGCCCGGCGGCTCCGCGAGCTCACCCTGGCGGTCTACGACCGGGCCGAGGGCATCGCCCGCGACCGCGGGATCATCCTCGCCGACACCAAGCTGGAGTTCGGGCACCGGTCCGACGGCACGATCGTGCTGGCGGACGAGGTGCTCACCCCCGACTCGTCACGGTTCTGGCCGGCCGACGACTGGGTGCCCGGCCGCCAGCAACCGTCGTACGACAAGCAGATCGTGCGCAACTGGCTGCTCTCCGAGGAGAGCGGGTGGGACAAGGCGTCGGGCGGGCCGCCGCCCCCGCTGCCGGACGGCGTCGTCGACCGGACCCGGGCGCGGTACGTCGAGGCCTTCGAGCGGCTGACCGGCTCGGCGTTCTAGCGCGACGGGGCCCGTGACGCCCGTCACGAGCCGTGGGTAGGTTGGCCGCATGCCGAACCTCGCTGCCCTTCTCGAAGGATCCGCCGAGCGCTACCCGGAGCGGGAGGCGATCGTGTTCGCCGACACCCGGCTCACCTATGCGCAGGTCGACGGCGCCGCCAACCAGGTCGCGAACCTGCTGGTCGAGCGCGGCATCCGGCCCGGCGACAAGGTGGCGCTGAGCTGCCCCAACCTGCCCTACTTCACGATCGTCTACTTCGGCATCCTGAAGGCCGGCGCGACCGTCGTCCCCCTCAACGTCCTGCTCAAGGGCCGTGAGGTCGGCTACCACCTCGCCGACTCGGACGCGAAGGCCTACTTCTGCTTCCAGGGCACCCCCGAGCTACCGATCGGCGCCGAGGGCAAGGCCGGGTTCGACCAGGCCGACGCCTGCGAGCACTTCTTCGTCATCACCGCCGACCCGGCCGCCGAGTCGCCGATCGAGGGCACGGAGACGATGGGCCGGGCGATGGCCGCGCAGCCGCCGACGTTCGACACCGTCGACACCGACGACGACGACACCGCGGTGATCCTCTACACCTCCGGCACCACCGGGCAGCCCAAGGGCGCCGAGCTGCGGCACCGCAACATGCGGGACAACGCGCTGAGCGGCAAGGAGCTCTTCGGAGCCGACCCCGAGCGGCCCGACACCTACCTGTGCGTGCTGCCGCTGTTCCACTCCTTCGGCCAGACCGTGATCCAGAACGGCGCGTTCGCGTTCGGCGGCACGGTCGTGATGCTGCCTCGCTTCGAGGCCGGGCCCGCCCTGGCGCTGATGCAGAAGGAGAACGTCACGTTCTTCGCCGGCGTCCCGACGATGTACTGGGGCCTGCTCGGGGCCCTCGACGACTCCGTCGACGTGGAGGGGATCGCCCGCAACCTGCGCATCGCGGCGGCCGGCGGGTCCGCGCTCCCGGTGGAGGTGCACAAGGACTTCGAGAAGCGGTTCGGCGTCACGATCCTCGAGGGGTACGGCCTGTCGGAGACCTCCCCGGTCGCCAGCTTCTCCGAGTACGGCGCGCCGGTCCGGCCCGGCTCCATCGGCGTCCCGATCCCGGGGGTCGAGATGAAGCTGCTGAAGCCGGACGGCTGGGACGAGGTCGAGTGGACCCCCGACGCGATCGGCGAGATCGCGATCAAGGGGCACAACATCATGAAGGGCTACTACGGGCGGCCGGAGTCCACCGACGAGGCCATCCGGGACGGGTGGTTCCGCTCCGGGGACCTCGGCCGCCGAGACGAGGACGGCTGGTACTACATCGTCGACCGGTCCAAGGACATGATCCTGCGCGGCGGCTACAACGTGTACCCGCGCGAGGTCGAGGAGGTGCTGATGACGCACCCGGACGTGTCGCTCGCCGCCGTCGTCGGCGTACCCCACGAGAGCCACGGCGAGGAGGTCAAGGCTTACGTGATCCTCAACGACGGCGCGACCACCACCGCCGAGGAGCTGGTCGCGTGGGGCAAGGAGCAGATGGCCGCCTACAAGTACCCCCGCACCGTCCAGGTCGTGGACTCGCTGCCCATGACCGCGACCGGGAAGATCCTCAAGCGCGAGCTGACCTGAGCCGTCGGGCGGCCCGGCCAATTACCACGGGACCGTGGTGAACTGCTCGTTCCCACAGGGAACTCTCCTGGGGAAGGGGCCAATTACCACGGGACCGTGGTAATTGGCCGCGCCCGCGGGCGGCACCCCACCCACCGGGCTCTAGACTGCGGTCGAACCTCGCCGCTGAACCAAGGAGCGCCCCGTGGCCCGTGTCGTCGTCGACGTCATGCTCAAGCCGGAGATCCTCGACCCGCAGGGCAAGGCCGTGCACGGAGCGCTGCCGCGCCTCGGCTTCGCCGGTGTCACCGGCGTGCGCCAGGGGAAGCGCTTCGAGCTCGAGCTGGAGGGTGAGCTGACCTCCGCGCGTCTCGCGGAGGTCCACGAGATCGCCGAGAAGCTGCTCTCGAACCCTGTCATCGAGGACTTCGACGTGCACGTGGAGGACCACGAGGGGTCGCACCGGTGAGGATCGGCGTCGTCACGTTCCCGGGCTCCCTCGATGACGTCGACGCCCGGCGTGCGGTCCGGTTCGGCGGCGCCGAGGCGGTCCCCCTGTGGCACGGCGACCACGACCTGCGCGGTGTCGACGCGGTCGTCCTCCCCGGCGGGTTCTCCTACGGCGACTACCTCCGCTGCGGCGCCATCTCCCGCTTCTCGCCGGTGATGGCCGAGGTGGTCGCGGCCGCACACGAGGGCCTGCCGGTGCTCGGCATCTGCAACGGCTTCCAGGTGCTGTGCGAGTCGCACCTGCTGCCCGGCGCGCTGATCCGCAACGACCACCAGAAGTTCGTCTGCCGCGACCAGCGGCTGCGGATCGAGAACGCCTCGACCGCCTGGACCTCGGCGTACGACGAGGGCCAGGAGATCACCGTGGTGCTCAAGAACGGCGAGGGCGCCTACGTCGCCGACGAGCCGACGCTGGACCGGCTCGAGGGCGAGGGCCGGGTCGTGGCCCGCTACCTCGACGCGAACCCCAACGGCTCGCTGCGCGCCATCGCCGGCATCACCAACGAGCGCGGCAACGTGGTCGGGCTGATGCCGCACCCGGAGCACGCGGTCGAGGACCTCTGCGGCCCCGGAACCGACGGCCTCGGCTTCTTCACCTCGCTGCTGACGGCCGCCGCCCGCTGAGTCACGTCAGCCGCCGCCGACGCGACGTCGCGCGGCGCCGGCCGCGACCGCGTTGACCCGCTCCAGCGGGCCCGACCGCCCGGCGAGGCGGTACAGGGCCCCGATCACGATCACCACCGCCACGTGCAGCGCGAAGGTCTGCACGTCGTCGTCGGGCCAGAACGTCGGGGTGCGTAGCACCACGTGCAGCGTGTAGAGCGTGAACGTCATCGCGCCGGCGCCGAACAGCACCGCCCAGGCCGCCGGGACCACCCGGGTCGCCAGCAGGAAGAGCCCGATCACGGCCAGCGCGGTGCCGGTGGTGTGCGCGAGGTCGAGCGGGGTCCCGGTGTGCGGCGCACTGGTCACCAGCCACCACCAGCTCCCGGTCGGTGTGGTGCCGAACAGCCCGTGCTCGAGGACCTCCTCGAGCCCACCGTCCGGGCGCGGGTCGGTGAGGGTGGCGGTGAGCCGGGCCCGCGCACCCGGCAGGTCCACGAGGTAGGCCGAGGCCGCCTTGGCCGCCACCGCGGTCACCGCACCGAGGGCCAGGAGCCGGGTCGCGGTGCCCGCCCGCGCCAGGTCGCACCGACCGACCGCCATCCCCGCGAGCAGGTAGGTGAGCCAGGTCCAGGCCGGGTAGTAGCCGGTGAGCAGCAGCTCGCCCAGCAGCTGCGCGGGGGTCGCCAGGTGCTCGGGCGACGGGCTGGCGAACGTCGGCGGCGTCACCGCGGGACGGAGCACGTGGGAGACGACCGGGGACAGCGCGCACCAGGCCACGGCCAGCGCGGCGAGCGCCCGCGCCCCGAGCAGGGTGAAGGGGATGCCCAGCGCGAACAGCAGGCCGTAGTAGGTGAGGATGACTGCGATCGACGTCTGGAGGGTGCCCAGCAGCAGGCCGACGGCCGCGATGAGCAGCGCCCGTACGGCGAGGCCGGCGGCCGCCGCCCACCAGGCGCGGCCCCGCAGCGGGGTGCGCCGCCCGGACATCAGGCTGAGGCTGACGCCGGCGAGCACCGCGAACAGGGCGGCCGACCGTCCCCCGGCGATCGACTGCACCACCGTCGTGCCGCCGTCCGGGGCGGTCGTCTCCAGGGCGTGGGTGGCGATCATCCCGACCAGGGCGACGCAGCGCGCGACGTCGAGCCCGACGACGCGGCCGGGCGGGACCAGCGGCACCGTCAGCCGCGCTCGACGCGGATGACCCGGTCGCGCGACCCGTTGCTCGTGGTGATCCACAGCGTCCGGTCGGGCGCGAGCTCGACGGTCCGGATCCGGCCGAAGTCACCGCGGAAGAACCGGCGCACCTTGCCCCGGCCGCGCCCGCGCAGGTCCACCCGGTACAGCGACTCGCCGGCCAGCGCCCCGACCCAGGCGTACCCGCCGGCGACCGCGAGCCCGGACGGCGAGCAGGTGGACGTGGGGGTCCACGTGACCAGGGGGTCGTGCACGGACCCGCCCGCGCCGTCGCCGCCCTCGACGTCCGGCCAGCCGTAGTTGTGCCCCCGGACGATCCGGTTCAGCTCGTCGCGGGTGTTCTGACCGAACTCGGTGGCCCACAGCCGGCCGCGCTTGTCGAAGGAGAGCCCCTGCACGTTGCGGTGGCCGTAGCTCCACACGGGGCTGCCCCGGAACGGGTTGCCGGCCGGTACGTCGCCGTCGGGGGTGACGCGCAGGATCTTGCCGCCCGGCGAGCGTAGGTCCTGGGAGTTGCCGGTGTCTCCGGCGTCGCCGTTGGCGACGAACAGGTGCCCGGCCGGCCCGAACCGGAGCCGCCCGCCGTTGTGGTTGCTCGCCTTCGGGAAGCCGGCCAGCACCGTCTCCTGGCTGCCGAGCCGGCCGTCGACGTACCGCATCCGCACCACCCGGTTGTCGTCGGCGGTGGTGACGTAGGCGTAGAGCCAGCGGGTCTCCCGGAAGTTCGGGTGGCAGGCCAGCCCGAGCAGCCCGCCCTCGCCGGCCGCGACCACGCCGCCGACCTCGCCGACGACCCGGCTGCCGCCGCGCCGGGAGACCTTGTGCACGAGCGCCGAGTCGCGTTCGGCCACCAGCGCGTTGCCGGTGGGCAGGAACGTGAGCCCCCACGGGACGGACAGCCCGCGCGCCAGGGTGCGCTGCCTGGTCGGCGGAGCGGCCACGGCCGCCGGCGCCCCGAGAGCTGCGCCCACGAGGAGCCCCCCGGTCCCGGCGGTCCCGGCCCGGAGCAGCGTGCGTCGGTCCAGCAGCGTCATGAGGGCTCCTCCCAGTGCGGCCGACACGGCGTCGGGTAGGCCAACCGTCACACTCCGGGCGACCACATTCAAGACTCCCGCGCCCCTGTAGATTGAGGCCGCCCGCCTCCAACCGCTTCGGAGACCTGAGACCCGGTGACCGACCCGCGCCCGCACCTCGACACCGTCGAGGTCGCCACCAGCCATCCCGACCGCGAGCAGCCGTGGGCCGACCTCGGCCTCAAGTCCGACGAGTACGCCGAGATCCGCGAGATCCTCGGGCGCCGACCCACCTCCTCGGAGCTGGCGATGTACTCGGTGATGTGGAGCGAGCACTGCTCCTACAAGTCGTCCAAGGTGCACCTGCGCCAGTTCGGCGAGACGATGACCGACGAGATGCGCGCCCACCTGATGGTGGGCATGGGTGAGAACGCCGGTGTCGTCGACATCGGGGACGGCTACGCCGTCACGTTCAAGATCGAGTCGCACAACCACCCGTCGTACGTGGAGCCCTACCAGGGAGCGGCCACCGGCGTCGGCGGCATCGTCCGCGACATCCTGGCCATGGGCGCGCGCCCGGTGGCGGTCATGGACTCCCTCAGGTTCGGCCCGCTCGACCCGGACGGTCGGGGCGACACGCACCGGGTGCTGCCCGGGATCGTCGCGGGGGTGGGCGGCTACGGCAACTGCCTCGGGCTTCCCAACATCGGCGGCGAGGCGGTGTTCGACCCCACCTACGCCGGCAACCCGCTGGTCAACGCGCTCTGCGTGGGCGTGATGCGGCACGAGCAGCTGCACCTCGCCAAGGCGTCGGGCGACGGCAACCAGGTGATCCTGTACGGCGCCCGCACCGGCGGCGACGGCATCGGCGGCGTGAGCGTGCTCGCGTCGGAGACCTTCGAGGACACCGGACCGGCCAAGCGGCCCAGCGTCCAGGTCGGCGACCCGTTCATGGAGAAGCTGCTCATCGAGTGCACGCTGGAGATCTTCGCCGAGGACCTCGTCGTCGGCATCCAGGACCTCGGCGGGGCGGGACTGTCCTGCGCGACCTCCGAGCTGGCCAGCGCCGGCGACGGCGGCATGCACGTGTGGCTCGACCGGGTGCCGCTGCGCGACTCCTCGCTGGCCCCCGAGGAGATCCTGATGAGCGAGTCGCAGGAGCGGATGATGGCGGTCGTGGCGCCCGCGAACGTCGACCGCTTCCTCGAGATCTGCGCCAAGTGGGACGTCGACGCCACCGTGGTCGGCGAGGTCAACGACTCGGGCCGGCTGACCATCGAGTGGCACGGGGAGACCGTCGTCGACGTGCCGCCGCGCTCGGTGGCGCACGACGGTCCGACCTACCAGCGCCCCTTCGCCCGCCCCGACGGCCAGGACGCCCTGCAGGCCGACGCCGCCGAGACGCTGGAGCGCCCCAAGACCGGCGACGGCCTGCGCGAGACGCTGCTGCGGCTGGTGGCCAGCCCCAACCTCTGCGACAGGTCCTGGATCACCGACCAGTACGACCGCTACGTCCAGGGCAACACCGTGCTCGCCCAGCCGGAGGACTCCGGCATGGTGCGCGTCGACCCGGACACCAACCTCGGCGTCGCGGTCTCGACCGACTGCAACGGCCGCTTCGCGCGGCTCGACCCCTTCGCGGGCGCGCAGCTCGCGCTGGCGGAGTCCTACCGCAACGTGGCGACCACCGGGGCCAGGCCGCTCGCGGTCAGCGACTGCCTGAACTTCGGGTCCCCCGAGGACCCGGGCGTGATGTGGCAGTTCGCGGAGGCCACCCGCGGTCTCGCCGAGGGCTGCCGGGAGCTCGGCATCCCCGTCACCGGCGGCAACGTGAGCCTCTACAACCAGACCGGCGAGACCGCGATCCTGCCGACGCCGGTGGTGGCGGTGCTCGGCGTGATCGACGACGTCACCCGGCGCACCCCGGCCGGCTTCGTGGCCGAGGGCCAGCAGATCTACCTGCTCGGCACGACCCGCGAGGAGCTGTCCGGGTCGGAGTGGGCGCACGTGGTGCACGGCCACCTCGGCGGGCTGCCCCCGCAGGTGGACCTCGCGGTGGAGCGGGAGCTGGCCGACATCCTCGTCAACGCCTCGCGCGACGGGCTCGTCGACGCCGCGCACGACGTGTCCGACGGCGGGCTGGCGCAGGCCCTGGTGGAGGCCTGCCTGCTGGGCGGCGGCAAGCGGGGCATCGGGGCCCGGGTCTGGCTGCCCGACGGCCTGGAGCCGTTCGTCGCGCTGTTCGGCGAGTCAGCGGGCCGGGCCGTGGTCGCGGTGCCGCGCTCGGAGGAGGTGCGCTTCACCGACATGTGCAGCGCCCGCGGGTTCCCGCACGCGCGCATCGGCGTCACCGACGGGGCGGGCGACGACGCGCTGCTCGACGTGCAGGGCCAGTTCAGCGTCCCGCTGTCGGAGCTGCGCACCGCCTGGTCCGGCACCCTCCCCGCCGCCTTCGCCTGAGCCTGCGGGTGGTCGAGCCTGACTGCGGGTGGTCGAGCCTGACTGCGGGTGGTCGAGCCTGACTGCGCGTGGTCGAGCCTGACTGCGCGTGGTCGAGTCGGCCGCGGGTGGTCGAGCTTGTCGAGACCACTGGCCCCGACAAGCCCGACCGGCCGCGCGGCTCAGTAGCCGGCGACGTTGAGCAGCCGCTCCTTGGTGTTGTCCTTGTCGTCCGAGGCGTTCCAGTCGAGGGTGCCGGAGGACTGGAGTGCGGACTTCACCTGCGCGGGTGTGGCGTTCGGGTTCTTCGCCGTGTACAGCGCCGCCGCCCCCGCCACGTGCGGGCTCGCCATCGACGTGCCGGAGATGGTGTTGTAGCCACCGGCCATCCAGGTGCTGTTGATGCACACACCCGGGGCGATGATGTCCACGTCGGCGCCGTAGTTGGAGAAGTTCGCGAACGTGTCGTCGACGTCGCTGCGGCAGGTGGAGGGCGCGCCGCCACCGGGCTTGCCGTTGAAGTCCGCGAGGGCGCTGACCGTGATCACCTCGTCGTACGCCGCGGGGGTCGACTGCGAGGCGTCCTCCGAGTCGTTGCCCGCAGCCACCACGAAGGTGACACCCGCGGCCACCGCGTTGCAGATGGCGGTGTGCATGGCGTCGCCGTTGCTGCGGCCGCAGTTGCCGTCGTCGGTGCCGCTGCCGCCGAGGCTCATGTTGGCCACCTCGATGGAGCTCGCGTTGGCGGCGACGTAGTCGATGCCGCAGATGACGTCGGAGTTGAGCCCGGTGCCGGCGTCGGAGAGCACCTTGACCGGCCAGATCCGGGCGCCGGGGGCCATCCCGACCACGCCGCTGGCGTTGTCCAGGGCGCCGATGGTGCCGGAGACGTGGGTGCCGTGACCGTGCAGGTCCTCGGGGGTCACGCTGAACATCGAGCAGTTCTTGGCGCCCGCCCGGTGGATGTTGAGGTCCGGGTGGCTCAGGTTGGCGCCGGTGTCGATCACCGCGACGTCGACGTTGACGCGCTGGTCGGCGCCGTCGATCGCCGCGGTCGGGGCGAGCTCGGCGTCCGAGCGGTCGATGCCGGTCGGGGTGGTCTGGGCGGTGGTGCGGACCGCGGTGTCGCGCTGCACCCACTCGACGTTGGGCAGCTCGGCGACGACGGCGGCGGTGGCCGGCGACATGGTGGCCGAGTAGCCCTGCAGGGCCGAGGAGTAGACGTGGCCGAGGTCGAGGCCGAAGCGGTCCGCGTGCGCGGTGGCGACGGACCGCGCGGAGGCGGCGTCGTCGAGGACGACGACGTACTTCTCCGCCGAGCCGGCCACCGCACCCGCGTGCGGCGCGGACGGGGCCGCGCCGGCGAGGCCGGCACCGGCCACGAGGGCGGTGGCTGCTGCTGCTGTGACGATCAAGGTTCTGCGCATGGGCATCCTTGTCTCCGAGACAAGCCGCGTGAGCGGCCGAACGGTGGCCCAACGAGTGACCGCGACTCAGGTCACGTCGGCTCAGCGCTTTCCGGCCCGCAGCATCGACCACAGGCCGTCGGTGACGACGCCGGTGCGGGGCAGGCCGTGGTCGGCCTGGTAGGCCTTCACGGCCGCGGTGGTGCGGCCCTCGAAGACGCCGCTCACCGCGAGCCGGGCGCCGTCGGCGGCGTTGAGGGCCCGCTGCAGGCGGCGCACCGCGTGGTTGGCGGAGCCGAACTTCACCAGCGGGTGGTGGCCACGCGCGAGGATCGAGGTCCACACCGACCGGGAGACCGACCCGCGGGCGGGGAGCCCCACCTTGGTCCGGTAGGCCCGCGCCGCCGAGGCGGTGGCCCGGTCGTAGCTGCCGGAGATCGGGCCGTCGTACACCCGCTTCTGCCGCAGCAGGCACTGCGCGGCCTTGACCAGGTCGCCCTGGCTGCCGACGCGGAGCCGCTGGTACGTCGCGTGGTCGACGTCGACCCCGCCGCAGAACACCTTCGCGGTGCGGGCGGTCGAGCCGCTGCCCAGGTCGATCCAGTTGCTGTCGATGTTGATGGTGACCCCGCCGTGGGTCTCGTTGTGGCCGCCGCGGTACTGGTGCACCCGCTTGCGCGGGGTCCAGCTCGTGTCCCGCAGGTACGGCGCCCGGCCGGGCTCGTTGATGCGGCCGGGAACGCCGCTCCAGCGGGCCACCCACAGCTGGTCGGGCATCGTGTAGGCGCCGGGGCGCAGGGTGGCCGCGTCGTCGAGCATCTTCACGCCGGTGCCGGCGCTGGAGTAGAAGCCGGAGACGTAGCCGAGCTTGTGCAGCTTGCGGGTCCAGGCCGACACGAAGCTCAGCGCGGACTCGCGGCAGTCGGTGAGGTCGGCCCGGAAGTCGCCCTCGAGGTCGTACCAGAGCGTGCTGCCCGGGACGATCCCGAGCTGGGCGGCCCGGTTGACGCTCTTCTGTGCCTCGGCGCGACCCTGGGCCCGCGCCTTGCGGTAGCGGTGCGCCGGGTCGGGGTTGATCCGCACCTGCCGCTGGTAGCGGTCGCGTGAGGTGCACCAGGCCTGCGGGCCGAGGGTGATCGGCAGCAGCCGCCAGCCCTTGGCCAGCTGGGTGCTGACCCAGGTAGGCGTCAGGTTCGGCTGGACCGGGCAGGCCCGGGAGTCGCCGGAGATGTAGATGCCGACGGCCCAGAACGGCGAGCTCTTCAGCCAGGCGTCCATCGCCTTCTGGCTCGGCGCCAGGCACTGGTCGAAGCCGTAGCCGGTGAAGTCGCCGGGGGTGGCGACGTTGGTGGCCTGGGCCGGCGCGGCCACGGCGACCAGGCCGGAGCCCAGGGTGGCCAGCCCGGCCAGTGCGACGGCGGCGCGGCGCAGACGGCTCGGGCGCGGCGACGACGGCGCGACGGGCGCGTGCGGAGGCGGACGAGCGGCATGGGGACTCCCGGGGGTCAGACGGCAGGAGTCACTCTAGTCACAAAATCCTCAACCGTATCGGCAGTTCGGCAACAACTTTGTGAATGACACGCGTGTAATTCGCGAGTTCTTCCGGCGACAGGCGCCCGGTCAGCGGCGGCCCTGCTGCAGCTGGTCCCAGGTCACCGCGGTCACCACGCCGGTGCGAGGCAGGCCCCGCCCCTTCTGGTAGCGCTTGACGAACTTCTGGGTGCGCCGGTCGAACACGCCGGAGACCTCGATCCGGGCGCCCTCGGCCGCGTTGAGCGCGCGCTGCAGGCGTCGCACGGAGCTCGCGCGGGAGCCGTACTTCAGCAGCGGGTCGGGCCCCTTGGCGAGCAGCGCGGTCCAGGTCTTGCGGTTGGCCTTGCCGTTGACCGCGAGGGTGTCGGTGCGCCGCTGGAACCGCTTCACGGCCTTCGCGGTGCCCCGGTGGTAGCGGCCGTGCACCCGGCCGTTGTAGGCGCCGGCCTTCCGCAGGAAGCACTGCAGGGCCTTGACCCGGTCGCCGCGGTCCCCGCGGTGCAGCCCCGGGTAGCGGGCGAGGTCGACGGTGGTGCGGCACTTGCGGGCCGAGCCCTTGGGCTGCGACCCCTTGCCGAAGTCGAGGTAGTTGCTGTCGATGCTCAGCGAGACCCCGCCGTAGGTCTCGGTGTGGGTGCCGCAGAACTGCCGCATCCGGTTGCGCTGCCAGCCGTCGTCGGGGATGAACGACGTGCTGGTCGTGCCCCACCTCAGCTTGCAGTCGTCGCGGCTGACGTAGTGCGCGATCCAGATCTGGTCCGGCAGCACCCAGGCGTCGGTGGTGTCCACGCGGGCGTCGTCGAGCATCTTGATGCCCGACGCGGCACTGGAGTAGTAGCCGCTGCGGTAGCCGGCGGCCTTCAGCCGCTGGGTCCAGGAGGTGACCAGCGCCAACGCCGACTCCCGGCAGGCGGTCCGGGTGATGTCGAAGGCCTCGAGGTCGTACCAGAGCGTGCTGCCGGAGCGGATCCCGTAGGCGCGTGCCGCCGCGACCGCCTCGTCGGCCTCGGCCGTGCCCTGGGCGCGGGCGGCGGCGTAGTCGCCGGCGGGGTCGGCATCGATGCGCTCCCAGTCGCGGGCCGGGTCGCTGCACGACGCCTGCAGCCCGACGTGGATGGGGAACAGCCGCCAGCCGCGGCTGTTCTGCGTCGCCACCCACTCCGGGGACAGCTCGACCTGGACGTCGCAGAACCGGTTGCGGCCCGAGGTGTAGATGCCCGCCCCCCAGTACGGCGAGCTCTGCCACCACGCGTCCATCGCGGCCTGGGACGGGGCCTGGCAGGCGTCGAAGGCGTAACCGGTGATCGAGCCCGGCATTCGCCGGGTGGCGGCGTCGGCGGGCCGAAGCAGCGCCATCCCGCCCAGGGCGACGGCCAGGGCGACGAGGACGGTGAGCGAACGGCGGGCGAGCGGCACGGTGGGTCTCCCCCGAGATCGAAGTGAGCGGTCAGCCACCCTAGCCTCCGGTTCGTCCGGGCATCCAGCAGACTGCGGGCATGCCCGCACGTCTGCGTCCCGCCGACCCCGCGCTGGTGGGTGCCGCGCTCGAGCGCTTCCGGGACGGCGGACGCGCGCCGGAGGACCTGCGGTTGCTCACCAAGCACCTGCTCGCGCTGCTGGTGGGGCGGGCCCCCGGCGCCGCGGTCGAGGTGCGGGTGCCGCCGTACGCCGCCGCGCAGTGCGTCGGCGGCACCCGGCACACCCGAGGCACGCCGCCGGCGGTGGTCGAGACCGACCCCGCGACCTGGATCGCGCTGGCCGTGGGCGACCTGGACTGGTCCGCGGCCGTCGACGACGGCCGGGTCGTGGCCTCGGGCGAGCGCAGCGACCTCCGCGCCCTGCTGCCCGTCGGCTGACCTGCTGTCCGGCCCGGTCCGGTGACCCGAACCGGACCGCCGGCGGGGCTAGCCCGCTCGGGTGACGGCCGTCGCCGAACGGACCTTTGGGTCCGTTTCGGGTCAATTCGGTGGCTTCCGGTGCCGAGACTTGAGGGTAGCGGCCCGGGGCGGGCCGCCCCGCACGAGCGGGCACACGGGGGCACACCATGACGCTGCTGGCTCCGCAGGCACCCGGGCGCACCGGCCGCGCCGGCCGCGCCCGGCTCCCGACGCGCCCGCAGGTCCGGCCCCGGCCGGACGAGGTGAAGCCGCTGACGGTCGCCGCCTGGGCAGACGGCCTGGCCGGGCCGGTCGTCGAGTCGCGACGCTCGCGCACCCTCGCCCGCGTCGGCGGTCTCGTCGCGCTGCTTTCACTCCTCGGCTACCTCACCTGGCGTGTCCTCGCCACGGTTCCCCAGACAGGAGCCACCCGCTGGGCCGCCTGGCTGCTCATCGCGTTCGAGGCCGTCCCGATCGTCGGCGCCGTCGCCAAGCTCGTCGGCACCTGGACGACGACCGCGCCCACCGTTCCTCCGCTGGCGCCCGGTGCCGGCGCCCCGCACGGCATGCGGGTCGCCGTCCTGGTCCCCACCTACAACGAGCCCGCGGAGATCGTGGGCCCGACCGTGGCGGCCGCCTGCCGGCTCGAACCGGCCCACGAGACCTGGGTGCTCGACGACGGTGACCGGCCTTGGCTGGAGGAGATGTGCGCCGCGCTCGGGGCCCGCTACGTCACCCGGCCCGAGCACCAGCACGCCAAGGCGGGCAACCTCAACCACGCGCTCGACCTGATGCGGAGCGAGGAGGCGGCCGGCGCGGCACGGATCGACCTGGTCGCCGTGCTGGACTGCGACCACGTGCCGCTGCCCGCGTTCCTCACCGCGACGCTGGGCTACTTCGAGGACGACGGCCTCGCCCTCGTCCAGGCCCCGCAGACGTTCTTCAACGGGGGCGCCTTCGACGACGACGGCTACACCGGGGAGCAGGGACTGTTCTTCAACGTGCAGCTCGCCGCCCGCGCGCACGGGGGCGGCGGGACCTTCTGGTGCGGCTCGACGTCCGTGCTGCGCGTCGAAGCTCTTCGCCAGGTGGGCGGGGTGGCGCAGGAGACCGTGACCGAGGACATGCACACCACCCTCAAGCTGCAGCGGCTGGGCTGGCGCACGGCGTACCACCACCAGAACCTGGCCCTCGGTCTCGCTCCCTCGACCCCCGAGCAGTACCTGGTCCAGCGCCGGCGCTGGGGCATGGGCGCGATGCAGGTCCTCGTGCACGAAAAGCTGTGGCGGCGGCACCGCTGGATGTCGTGGCGCACGCAGTTCGAGTACCTCACCGGTGCGCTGTGGTGGCTGGAGGGCCTGGTGACCGTGTTGGCGCTGGCGGTCCCGGCCACCCTGCTGCTGACCGGGGTCCCGACGTCGCGGGCGTCCGCGCCCGTCTTCGTGTCGGTGTTCGTGGCCGCGTTCGCGCTGCGGATGTGGGGCTACAAGCAGCTGCTCCGCCGGCAGATCCGCTGGCGGACGGCGTTCGCGCTGCGCGTGCTGCGGGTGCCGGTCGGCCTGGCCGCGCTGTGGTGGCTCGTCACCCAGCAGACGCTGCAGTTCTCCGTGACCCCGAAGGGGGCCGCCGCGAAGCGGCGCCGGGGGCGCGTCCCGGGCGTGGTGCTCGCGCTGACGCTGGCGGCCGCGGGCCTCACGGTGTACGCCGCCGCCGGCATCGCCGGCTGGGTGCCGTGGCGGACCGACCCGTCCTCGACGGTCGCGTCCGGCATCTGGCTGCTGGTGGCCGTCGGCGTGCTGACGCACGCGATGGTGCGGATCCGCTCCGAGCAGTACGCCACGTCCCGTCGGGTCGCGCACCGCTTCGAGCTGCCCCTCGACGTGCGGCTCGGCGGGTGCCCCGGGCGGCTCGTGGACGTCTCGGTGCGCGGCGCGGCCGTCAGGCTCCCGCCGGGCACCGCCCTTCCCGAAGGCGACGTCGACCTCGAGCTGCCGGGGGCCGCCCCGGTGCCGCTTCGCGTTCGTGCGGTCGAGGGTGACGTCGTGAAGCTCAGCACGGTCGAGGGGGACTGGGCGGCCCTGCGTGCGCTGTCGCTGTGGCTGTTCCACACCCCCGAGGGCGCCGTGCCGCAGCTCCCGCCGGGCGTGCCCGTGGTCGCGGTCCAGGGAGCCTGACCGGTCGCCACGACCAGCCCGGGACCCGGGCGGGAACGCCGGCGCCGCGGCCGTAGGGTGCCGCCATGACCACCGTCGACCAGATCCGCGCCGCCGTGCGCGAGGTGATGCCCTCCGTCCGTGCCGACCTCGAGGCGCTCGTGCGCATCCCGTCGGTCAGCGCCGACCCGGCCCGCGCCGAGGACGTGCGCCTCTCCGCCGAGGCGACGGCGGACCTGTTCCGCGCCGAGGGCTTCGACGACGTGCAGATCCTCACCGCCGGTGGCGGTGCGCCGGCCGTGGTCGCCCGCAGGCCGGGGCCGGAGGGCACCCCGACGGTGCTGCTCTACGCCCACCACGACGTGCAGCCCACCGGGGACGTGGCCGACTGGGACAGCGACCCGTTCGAGCCCACCGAGCGCGGCGACCGGCTCTACGGTCGCGGTGCCGCCGACGACAAGGCCGGGATCGCTGCGCACCTGGCCGCGATCCGCGCGTTCGGCGCGGACCTGCCCGTGGGCGTCACGGTGCTGGTCGAGGGCGAGGAGGAGATCGGCTCGCCGACGCTCGAGGCGTTCCTCGACGAGCACCGCGACCTGCTGGCCGCCGACGTGATCGTGATCGCGGACTCCGGCAACTGGGACATCGGCGAGCCCGCGCTGACCACCAGCCTGCGCGGACTGGTCGACTGCTTCGTGGAGGTCCGCACGCTCGAGCACGGTGTGCACTCCGGCATGTGGGGCGGTGCGGTGCCGGACGCGATGACGGCGATGGTCCGCCTGCTCGCCACCCTGCACGATGAAAACGGAGACGTCGCGGTCGAGGGCCTGGTCAGCGGGCCGGCCGCCGACGTCGACTACCCGCTGGACCGGGTGCGTGCCGAGTCGGGGATGGCCGACGGCGTCGAGCTGATCGGCACCGGCTCCGTCGTCGAGCGGCTGTGGACCAAGCCCGCCCTGACCGTCATCGGCATGGACGTCACCCGCACCGCCGAGGCGAGCAACACGCTGATCCCCGCGGTCAAGGCCAAGATCTCGGTCCGGCTGGCGCCCGGGGACGACTCCCGGCGCGCGATGCGGCACGTCGAGGACCACCTGCGCAAGCACCTGCCCTTCGGCGCCCACCTGACCTTCACCCCCGGCGAGCTCGGCGAGCCCACCCGGATCGACGCCACCGGGCCCGCCTACGACGCCGCCCGCGCCGCCTTCACCGAGGCCTGGGACGGCGTCGAGCCGGTCGACATGGGCGTCGGCGGCTCGATTCCCGTTCATCGCGGCGTTCCGCGACGCCTACCCCGAGGCCGCCGTCCTGGTCACCGGCGTCGAGGACCCCGACACCCGCGCCCACGGCGCCAACGAGGGCCTGCACCTCGCCGAGTTCGCCCGCGTCTGCCTCGCCGAGGCACTGCTCCTGCACAACCTCGCCGCCGCCCCCAGCGCGTAGGCCGGGCCCTGCGGGCCCGGCGGTCTGCGGTGCCGGACGCACGCGTAGGGCGCCGGACCGTGGCGGGTCTGGCGGGAGGCCGAGCGGAGCGAGGCCGGATGGTAGGGCCGGCGCCCTGCGCGGGAGTCCGGGGCCGCCCGGGGACCGGGCCGGACGGTAGGTCCGGCGTCCCCCTGCGGGAGCCGGTCGCGGGCGCACCGGGGCACGGGTCGCCGTGAACCCGGCGCGCCGGTCGCCACCGGGCAGGGTCGCCGTGACCCGGCGCTCGGTCCGCACCTCCCGGTCCGCACCCCGCCGCCGACCCCTCCCCGTACCATGAACCCCGTGCCCAGCTCTCGCGGTGACGGCCGCCTGACCCACGAGCTCGACCCTCACGACGCCGGACCCCAGGACGCCTGCGGCGTCTTCGGCGTCTGGGCTCCGGGAGAGGACGTCGCCAAGCTCTCCTACTACGGCCTCTACGCGCTGCAGCACCGCGGCCAGGAGTCGGCCGGCATCGCCGTCGGCAACGGCCGGCAGATCCTGGTCTACAAGGACATGGGCCTGGTCTCGCAGGTCTTCGACGAGTCCACGCTCGCCTCGCTGAAGGGCCACCTGGCCGTCGGTCACTGCCGCTACTCGACGACCGGGGCCAGCACCTGGCACAACGCCCAGCCGACGTTCCGGCCCACCGAGACCGGCTCGATCGCGCTGGCCCACAACGGCAACCTCACCAACACCCACGAGCTCGCCGCCCGCGTCCAGGACCTCGACATGCGGGGCGCGCTCGACATCCAGATGAAGGCGGGGCCGGCCCCGACCAACGACACCAGCCTGGTCACCGCGCTGCTGGCCCACCACCCGGACATGAGCCTCGAGGAGAACGCCGCCGCGCTGCTGCCCACGATCCGCGGCGCGTTCTCGTTCGTGTGGATGGACGACCACACCCTCTACGCCGCGCGCGACCCCCAGGGCATCCGTCCGCTGGTGCTCGGCCGCCTCGAGCGTGGCTGGGTCGTCGCGTCCGAGACCGCGGCCCTCGACATCGTCGGCGCGTCGTTCATCCGCGAGGTCGAGCCCGGCGAGATGGTCGCCGTCGACGAGGACGGCCTGCGCAGCCGCCACTTCGCGACCGCAGCGCCGAAGCACTGCCTGTTCGAGTTCGTCTACCTCGCCCGTCCCGACACGCTGATGAACGACCAGCGGGTGCACAGCGTGCGCGTGGAGATCGGTCGGCGCCTGGCGCGCGAGTTCCCCGCCGACGCCGACCTGGTGATGCCGGTGCCCGAGTCGGGCACCCCGGCCGCCATCGGGTACGCCGAGGAGAGCGGCATCCCCTACGGCACCGGGCTGGTCAAGAACTCCTACGTCGGCCGCACGTTCATCCAGCCCTCGCAGACCATCCGCCAGCTCGGCATCCGGCTCAAGCTGAACCCGCTGCGCGACGTGATCGAGGGCAAGCGCCTGGTGGTGGTCGACGACTCGATCGTGCGGGGCAACACCCAGCGGGCCCTGGTCCGGATGCTCCGCGAGGCCGGCGCCCGCGAGGTGCACGTGCGGATCTCCAGCCCGCCGGTGAAGTGGCCGTGCTTCTACGGCATCGACTTCGCCACCCCCGCCGAGCTCATCGCCAACGGCCTCACCTCCGACGAGATCTGCCGCTCGATCGACGCGGACACCCTCGGCTACATCTCCCTCGAGGAGCTGGTCGAGGCGACCACGGTCCCCAAGCCGCAGCTGTGCCGGGCCTGCTTCGACGGCGTCTACCCGGTGCCGCTGCCCGACCCGGAGCGGCTCGGCAAGCACCTGCTCGAGCTCGACCCGGTGCTGCCGATGGACGTGCCCGATGTCCCCCGGGTCGTCCTCACGCCCGGCGGCGGTGCCGGCGACGCGCTCGACCGGCCGTGACCGCAGCCGCCCGACGTACCCGACCCGAAGGACCGCGATGACCCAGCCGCACGCGCCCGACCAGCCGGCCGGCGCCACCTACGAGGCCGCCGGCGTCTCGATCGACGCCGGCGACAAGGCCGTCGAGCTGATGAAGGTGTGGGTGGAGAAGGCCCGCCGGCCGGAGATGGTCGGGGGGATCGGCGGCTTCGCCGGCCTGTTCGACGCGAGCGCGCTGAAGTCCTACGAGCACCCGCTCCTGGCCACGTCCGCCGACGGCGTCGGCACCAAGGTCGCGATCGCCCAGGCGATGGACGTGCACCACACGATCGGGTTCGACCTCGTCGGCATGCTGGTCGACGACCTCGTGGTGTGCGGCGCCGAGCCCTTGTTCCTCACCGACTACATCGCCACCGGTCGCGTCGTGCCGGAGCGGATCGCGGCGATCGTGCAGGGCATCGCGGAGGCCTGCGTGCAGGCCGGCTGCGCGCTCGCCGGCGGGGAGACGGCCGAGCACCCGGGGCTCCTCGAGCCCGACGAGTACGACGTCGCGGGCTCCACCACCGGCGTGGTGGAGGCGGCCGCGCTGCTCGGCCCCGGCCGGGTGGAGGCCGGCGACGTGGTCGTCGCGATGGCCGCCAGCGGGCTGCACAGCAACGGCTACTCCCTGGTCCGGCACGTGCTGCTCTCCGAGTCCGCCGGCGCCGGCTGGTCGCTGGACCGGCACGTCGACGAGCTCGGCCGGACGCTCGGCGAGGAGCTGCTCGAGCCGACCCGGATCTACGCGAAGGCCTGCCTGGACCTCGCTCGCTCGACCGCCACGCACGCGATGTCGCACGTCACCGGCGGCGGGCTGGCGGCGAACCTGGCGCGGGTGCTCCCCGACGACAAGGCCGTCCGCATCGACCGGGCGACCTGGACGCCGGCGCCCGTGTTCGACCTGGTCCGCCGCGTCGGCCAGGTCGCCCAGCCGGCCCTGGAGCAGACGCTCAACTGCGGGGTCGGGATGGTCGCCCTCGCGGCGCCGGGCGACGCCGACCGGGCGGTGGCCCTGCTCGCCGGCCACGGCATCGACGCCTGGGTGTGCGGCGAGGTGGAGGCGACTGCGGACGGCGCGGGCGGCTCCGTGACCCTGCACGGCCAGCACCCCGGCTGGTGACCCCCGCCCGCCACCGGCGTCGGTAGCCGGGCCGCGGGCCCACCGGTCACCTCGGACATACCGACCACGTCAGCCGTGAGCGAAATCCCGGCCCGATTGCCGAGCCGGGTGTGCGGGAATGTGGCTCGGGCAGGTACGGTTGGACCACGAGAAACCATCAGGACAGACCGGACGCGCGTCCGTCGCTGGCCCCCACGGCCCATGCCGGCCGTCGGAGGTCGGGTGGGCGTGACTCCGGCCAAGTGTGCGAGGGGGTCGACCCTATGGGGCGCGGCCGTGCGAAGGCCAAGCAGACCAAGGTTGCCCGCGACCTGAAGTACCGCACCCACGAGACGGACTTCGGCGCGTTGGCACGTGAGCTGCATGGCGAGGAGAGTGACCAGTCCGAGCCGTCGAGCGACGGGCTCGACGACCAGGACGAGTGGTCGGACTACATCGACTCTCGTCCCTCGCGAGACTGACGGACGCCAGGCACGCAACAACCCCTCACCGGCCCGGGGGCCGATGAGGGGTTGCCCCGTGCTGTGGTCCCGTGTGCTGGGTCCCGTGTGCTGGGGCCGGGGCCGCCGGCTACGGCAGCCAGACGCCGCGCAGCCGGCCCACCTCGCGCATCCGCCGCTCGGCGATCCGGTCGGCCGCCACCACCGGCGGCACGCCCTCCTCGTCGGCGAGCGCGAACACGGACCGGGTGGTGTCGAAGATCTTCTCGGCGCGCCGCCTTGGCCCGGTCGAACGAGAAGCCCTCGAGCTCGTCGGCGACCTGGATCAGCCCGCCGGAGTTCACCACGTAGTCGGGGGCGTAGAGCACGCCCCGGTCCTGGAGCTGCTTCTCGATGCCCGCGTGGGCGAGCTGGTTGTTCGCGGCGCCGCAGACGATCCGGCGCTGAGCACGTGCGACCACGTCGTCGGTGAGCGCGCCGCCGAGGGCGCACGGGGCGTACACGTCGAGGTCCGAGGCCACCAGCGTGTCGGCGTCGGCCACCGCGAGCACGGCGGGGTGCTCGGCCTCGACCCGGCCACGGCCGCGGGGTCCACGTCGGTCACGACGACCGACGCGCCGTCCTCGACCAGGTGCCGGACGAGGTGGCGCCCGACCTTGCCGACGCCGGCCACGCCGACCGTGCGGCCGGCCAGCGTCGGCGCCCCCCAGACGGTCTCGGCCGCCGCGCGCATCCCCTGGAACACGCCGTACGCCGTGAGGACCGAGGAGTCGCCGGCGCCGCCGTGCGCCACGGTGCGGCCCGTGACGAACGCGCACTCGCGGGCGATGTGGTCCATGTCCTCGGAGTAGGTGCCGACGTCGCAGGCGGTGTAGTAGCGACCGTTGAGCGACTGGACGAAGCGGCCGTAGGCGCGCAGCAGCGCCTCGGACTTCAGCGTCGCGGGGTCCCCGATGATGACGGCCTTGCCGCCGCCGAGGTCCAGCCCGGCGAGCGCGGCCTTGTAGGCCATCGCCGCGCGAGAGGTGGAGCACGTCGCGCGAGCGCGTCCGCCTCGGAGGCGTAGGGGTAGAAGCGGGTGCCGCCGAGCGCGGGGCCGAGCGCGGTGGAGTGGATGGCGATGATGGCGCGCAGGCCGGTCGGCTCGTCGTGGCAGAACACGACCTGCTCGTGGCCGGAGGCCTGGTCGAAGACGCCTGGCAGCGGCCCCTGCGGGCCGGCGGGGGAGTTCCCGGTCACGGTGGTGACCCTTCTGTTCGGGCCCGCGGGGGTGGTGCGGGCAGCTGGTGGCACGAAAGGTGCGGTGCGGGCCGCGGGGGGTGGTGCGGCCCACCTGTCCAGACTACGTAACCGGGCGCTTCAGCGGCTAACTCGCGTCATTTCCCCGCAGATTGGGGGTGCCCGGGGCGCCCACGGAGATATCCGCTGACTCATAGGTGCCATTGTCCGAAATTTCCCCCGGGCCTAGGCTCGACGGTGCAACACTGGAGCGGAGGGAATGTCCGGGACCCTGACGGGTGTCCGGACGGCTGACAATTGTGAGGGAGGCCCGCTATGGACACGCGGCCACCGGAGTCCGAGCCCCTGCTGACACCTGCTGAGGTGGCGGCGATGTTCCGAGTCGACCCCAAGACGGTGACTCGGTGGGCCAAGGCAGGAAGCTGCAGCTCGATCCGTACTCTCGGCGGCCACCGCCGCTACCGGGAGTCCGAGGTGCGCGAGCTGCTGACGGGGATGGTGCCCGAGCAGCGCAGGCCGGACCAGACGACCTGAGCGACGACGCACGTTCCGCGCCTCGGGCGCGGTTCCGAGTCTGAGTGTGCCCCAGCACCCACGAGAGGTGCTGGGGCACGTTCGCGTCCCGGGCCGTGCCCGGCTCCGGCTCAGCGCAGCCCGAGCACGTAGGAGCGCAGCTGCCTGGCCTCCCGCAGCCGCCGTTCCCAGGTGACGCCGGTGGCGATCAGCAGCGCCCCGGCCGCACCGATGAGGACCCAGCGGGGCACGGTGTCCCCGATGTACGGCGCCGCCAGGCGGAGCACCAGCAGCCCGCCGGCCGCCGCGCCGAACACGACGGGCGCGGTCCACCGCAGCCGCGCGCCGGCCAGCACCAGGGCCAGGCAGCCCAGGCCCAGCAGCAGCACCCGCAGCCCCTCCGGCTCGGCCAGCGCCCAGAGCAGGCTGGGCACCAGCGCCAGGCCCAGGGCCGGGCCCAGGGCGGTCATCGTGGCCGACCCGGGCCGCTGGTGCAGGTGCCACAGGCCGACCAGGGCAAGGGCGGTGGCGCTCGGCAGCGTGTAGGCCTCCGGCTCCTGCACGCCGATGTCCCACAGCCGCACCCAGCTTGCGGCGGCGAGCAGCGCGCCACCGGGCCAGCCGAGCAGGCGCCGGTCGGCGCGCAGCAGCGAGGTCGCGGTGACGGCGGCGCCGGCCAGCGTCAGGTAGCCCGCCGCCCACGACGGCTGGTCGACGGCCGGCGCCAACGAGACCCCCAGCAGTGCCAGCGGGACCGCGGCGGCGGCGGCGCCGGCCTCGAGGCCGGCACGGGCCTCGACCGCCGACGGGCTGCGCCACCAGGCCGCCGGGGTGAGGGAGGTGGTGGTTCCCACCAGCGCGAGCAGCACCAGTCCCACCAGCACCGTGACCGGGGCGTTGGTGTCGGCGAGCACCCCGACGGTCCAGGTCAGCCAGGCCAGAGCGGCGGCCGCGACCGCACCGGCGAGCTGGGCGACCGGCGTCTGCCGGGCGGCCAGGTGCGCCTGCACCGCGCAGCCCAGGACGACACCCAGCGCACCCGCTGTCAGCCACGCGTCGTACTGCGCGACGACCACCGCCGCGGCCAGGAAGCCGGCCGCGACGGCCAGCGGGACGGGGGAGCCCCGGAGCAGCCACCACGACTGGAAGCCCACGGCCGTGACCAGGAGCATCAGCACGGGCAGCCAGACCGGCGGGGCGTAGAGGGTGACGGTCAGCACGACCGTCAGCGCCGCGACCGCGACCAGGCCCCGAAGGTCCGCGACCAGGCCGACCACGGTGTCCACGGCGGGGCTGGCCTGCGCCGCGGCGGCGAGCGTGCCGACCAGCGCGAGCAGGGCCAGCGGGAGCAGCCACGGCGCGGGACCGCCGGCGGCGGCGACGACGCCGGCGACCGGCACCCGGCCGCCGGGCGACCCCGTCGCCGCCGCCGCGTCGAGCAGCGCGGCCGTGGCGTGGCCGGCCAGCTCGGCGGCGACGCCGGCCACCACGGCCAGCCCGATCGCCTGGGAGAGCGAGGCCACCAGGCCCCACGGTCGGGGGGTGAACCACGCGAGCAGGCCCAGCACGACCAGCGCGCCGAGGACGGCCAGGGTCGCCGCGGTCCGGCCCTCGTCCAGCGCGGGCCAGAGCAGGGCGGCCGTCAGGACGGCGGTGCCGGCGGCGCCGGCCCCGACCCGGGACGCGAGGGGCAGCGCCCGGAGCAGGGCGAGGGTGCCGGCCAGGGCGGCGGCGGCGAGCAGCGTCCAGACGTGCAGCCCGCCCCAGAGCCCTGCGAAGGTCGGGTGCAGGTCGGCACGGTAGAGCCCGACCGCGACCAGGGTCAGCCAGCCGATCCCGGCGACGCCGGCGGCGCCGACAGCGGCGACCGGCGTCCGGAGCCGGCGCAGGCCCTCGGCGGCGAGCATCGCCACCACGACCGCGCCGACCAGGTCGGCGTCGGTCCGGCCGGCGTCGAGCTCGGCGAGCCCGAAGCAGGCCACGCCCAGGCCGAGCGCGGTGACCACCTGGGTGCCGAGAAGGGTTCCGGTCGGGGTGCGCCCGGACGCCGCCGACAGGCCGACGCCGGCCAGCGCCAGCACCGATCCGAGCAGCACCGCGAACGCCTCGCCGGTCGGGTCGCCGAACCAGCCGGCGTTCTCGGCCCCGAACACGTCGAGTGTGAGCAGCCCGAGCGACACCAGGGACAGCGACTCGGCGGCCCCCCTCAGGTCGCGCCGGGCCATCCACACGGCCAGGGCTCCGGTGGCGGCGGTGAGCGCGACGAGGACCGCTGTGCGCCCGCCGATGCCGAGCGCGGACCAGGTGACGGCGAGGAAGACCAGCGCCGCGACCAGCACGCAGGCCGCCCCGAGCCCGAGCAGGATCTTGGGGACCGAGGCGGCGGTCAGCCGGGGAGCCGGCGGGCCGGCCGGCGGGCGTACGTCGCCGACGACCGGGCCGGGCGCGGCGGGTCCCGGCGGCGCGGAGGTGGCCGGCACGGAGGTGGTCGGCGCGGCGGTGGTCGCCGGTGCCAGCGACGCGGCGCGGAGCTCCACCAGCAGCCGGTCGGCGGCGGTCAGCGTCTCGAAGAGCCGTTGGGCCACGGAGCCGCGCAGGACCAGGCCGCAACGGGGGCAGGACGGCGCCTGGAAGGCGATCGCGCTGCCGCAGTCCGGGCAGCGGTTCGGGTCCGCATATCGGGTCATGCCCTCATCAACCCATGTCGGGGCCTCCGGCGTACCCGTATTTCGCACTCAACCCGCTGAGTTCTCCTACTCATTCTCCGCGCCACGACCGGCGGCTCGCGGGCGCGCCGGTCGGGACCACCGCCAGGCGGCGCGGGCCGTGACTCCGCTTCCGTCCTAGTGCAGCCGCGCGGCGACCACGGTGACGTCGTCGCGCAGGCTGGCGTCGGCCAGGTCGGCGACCCGTGCGACCAGCTCGTGCAGCGGTGCGTGCCGGAGCTCCTTCACGCGCCGGGCGAAGAGCTCGATGCCCTCGTCCAGGTCGTGCTGCCGGCTCTCCACGACACCGTCGGTGACCATGACGACGGTGGAGCCCGGAGGCAGGGTCAGCTCGGTCGACTGACGGTCGAGGTCGTCGAAGAGACCCAGCGGCATGCCGCTCCCGTCGTCGAGCACAGCCACCTCGCCGGAGGGGTGGGCCAGGACCACCGGGACGTGACCGGCGTTGCACATGCGCAGGGTGCGGGTCCGCGGGTCCACCAGTGCGACGACAGCCGTGACGAACTGGTCCCCGGCGTCCCGGCTGACCAGGCGGTCGGCGCCGCGCATGGTCGCCGTCGGGTCGGGGTCGATGGTGAGCAGGCCGCGGATCCCCGCCCGCACCCGGATCATCGTGGTGGCCGCCTGCACGCCCCGACCCATCACGTCCCCGACGACGACGGCCAGCGCGCCGTCCGGGGTGCCGACCGCGTCGTACCAGTCCCCGCCGACGTGCTCGAGCTCGTCCCCGCCGGGGGCGTAGTGCGCCGCCAGGTCGACGTCGGAGACGGAGGGCAGCGGGCTGGCGGCGAGGCTGCTCTGCAGGTGCTCGGCGATCTCCGCGGTGCGGGTCTGGTGGTGTGCGCGGGTGGCGGCCAGGCCCGCCTGGACCGCCAGGTCGTCGAGGAGCAGCAGGTCGGTCTCGTCGGCCTCGGCTCCGGCGGGAAGGAAGGCCCGGCCGTCCACCAGGTCGACGAGCGAGGCCGGCAGCCGGAGCCGCGTGGGCCGGCCGAGCAACGCCTCCACCTCGTGGATCCGGTCCGCCACCACCTGCGTCACCTCGTGGCTGGACGTGGCCTTGGCCATGTCGCCCATCAGCTGTCGCAGCAGCTCGCTGCGCGCGTTGGCCAGCCGTTGCTGCGCGTAGGCCCGCTCCAGGTCTCGCGCGGTCTGCCTCTCCTCGGTGACGTCCCGCACGACGCCGATCGTGCCGGTCGCCTCTCCGGACTCGTCCGTGGTCACCCGCCCGAACGCCTCGATCGAGCGGACGGTGCCGTCGGGGTGCACGATGCGGGTGCGCAGGACGTACGGCGAGCGCTCCGCCATCGCCCGCTCGACGATCGCGAGCATCTCCTCCCGGTCGTCCGGGTGCAGCGACCCGGCCCAGGTCTCGAACGTCCGGTCGTAGCCGCCCGGCTCGAAGCCGAAGATCTCCTCCAGCCGGGTGTCCCAGGCGACGTCACCGTCGCTCATGTCCCACTGCCATGCGCCGAGTCGGGCCGCCTCGTGGGCGAGGCGCAGCCGTTGGTCGGCCGCGGCACGCTGGGCCTCGGCCTCGCGCACGTCGGTCATGTCCTCCGAGATCACCACGGCGCCGACCTGGGTGCCCTGCTGGTCGCGGATCGGGGTGGCCGAGATCGCTGCGACGATGTCGCTGCCGTCGAGCCGGCGGACGCGGAGGTCGCCGCGCCAGGTGGTGCCCTGCAGCACGTCGTCCAGGGCCTGTCGTGCGCCGTCGGTGCCCTCGGGCCCGGCGAGGAACTCGAGCAGGTCCCGGCCCACCAGCCCGCCGGGGGGAGCGGCGTACACGCGCTCCGCCGCGGAGTTGGCGAAGGTGACCACACCCTCGGTGTCGGTGGCGACGACCGACAGACGGATCGCGTGGAGGAGTCGGAGCTCGTCGATGTAGCGCTGCACGTGAGCGCTCCTTCCGACGCGCCACGTCACGGACAACCCGTGATGCCGTCATTCTGCCCGCGATCCGGCCGGGGTGGGTGTCCTCGGGGTCTAGTCCACCCAGGATGACTAGGCCGGGTGCACAAGCGGGGTCTCCGCCACCCGCCTCCCTCCCCAATCGCGGTGGGACGGGCGGCCGGCACCGCGACGCGCGGGGGACTGGACCAGTTGCACCGGCCCGGTCGGGAGCGCAGGATGGGGGCTGACACGTCGGGGTTGAACGCCCAACGGGGGCGTCTGGGGATGGTGGCGTGACCGCACAGCAGATCCACGACCCGGAACTCGTCGAGTTCCGGCACGAAGTCGCGTTCTACGAGGGCCTCGACGGTCTGAGCGCCGCCGTGCTCCCGTTCGTGCGCGAGGGAGTGGAGCGCGGCGAGCCCGTCCTGGTCGTCATGCTTCCGGACCGGATCCGGACCCTTCAGGCCGCGCTGGGTCCGGCTGCCGCGGCTCGGGTGCAGTGGCTGGACATGGCGGGCGTCGGCGCCAACCCGGCCTGCATCATCCCGGCCTGGCGCGTGTTCCTCGACGAGCACGCCGACGAGGGTCCGGTGCGGGGTGTCGGCGAGCCCGTCTGGGCGTCCCGCCGGGGCGCGGAGATGGACGAGGCCGAGCTGCACGAGGCGCTGCTCAACGTGGCCTTCGACGGCGGTCCGGCCTGGCGGCTGCTCTGCCCCTACGACGTCACCTCGCTGCCCGGCGACGTCCTCGAGGAGGCGCTGCGCAACCACCCCGTGCGTGACGGGGCGCGGGTGGAGGTGCCCTATGCCGGGCACGACCACGCACAGCGCACGTTCTCCCAGCGGCTCCCGGAGCCTCCTGCGGACGCTATCGACGTGGAGTTCGGCACCGACGATCTCGCCGCGGTCCGGGGCGCGGTCCGCCGTTCCTGCGAGGCCGTGCGGCTGCACCCTGCGGCCACCGATGACGTCGTGCTCGCTGCGCACGAGCTGGCCGCCAACAGCGTGCAGCACGCCGGCGGCGGCGGGCGGCTGCTGATCTGGAACCAGCCAGGCGCCCTCGTGGTGGAGATCGACGACGGCGGCCACATCGACGACCTCCTGGTCGGCCGCAACGCACTCGACCTGGCCTCCGAGCACGGTCGGGGCATCTGGATGGCCAACCAGCTGTGCGACCTGGTGCAGGTCCGTTCCGGGGACCACGGCACCCAGGTCCGTCTGCACGCCTGGCTCTGAGCCGGGAGCGCGGCCCCCGGCCGGGCGTTCCCCGATTCCCCGGGTCCTAGCACCTCCGTCCAGTGGCCGAGCCGACCGCGGGACCGCGACCATTCCCTCCATCACCTCCCGGACCCGTCGAGGTCCGGGTCGTTCGAGAAAGGGGGTCGGCGGATGGCGCGGAGCAGCCCCGGCACCGTCGTGCGAGCGGCGCGGCGGGCGCTGCCACCCCCGGACCTGCACCTCCCCGGGCTCGAGCTGCTCGACGAGACCCGGCTGGCCGAGGTGCTCGCGGCGGCGTCCGGCCGCCCATCCGACGCGGCGGTGCCGCCGCAGGTCGACTACCTCGACTACAGCCCGGGTCGCGCGCTCGTCCTGCAGGCGAGCGTCGAGGAGCACGGCCGGTGCCGTTCGGCGGTGGTGCGCGCCGGCGCCGCCGTGCACGCCCGGACCCGCCCCGGTGGTGCCTGGGTCCCGCAGCCCGGGCTCCTGGTGCACTGGCTTCCCGTCGACCCGCTGCTCCCCGCCCTCGCCTTGCCGGCCGCCGACCTCCACGCCCTGCTGACGGTCGGCCGGCACGTGCCGGACGGCGCAGTCTCGAGGACACCCGAGCTGCTCGCCTACGTGCCCGGGCGGCGGGCGACCCTGGCCGCGCCGCCGTACGTCGTCAAGGCCTACGGGACGCACGGCATGTTCCGGGCGGCGCGACAGGCGATGCTGGTGCTCGGCGCCGGGACGGGGCTGCCTGCACCGCGCCCCGTGGCCAGCGTGGTCTCGCACCGGCTCACCGTGCAGCGGTTCGTGGCCGGCCGGCCGGCGAGCCGCGATGACGCGCTGGCGCTGGCGCCGGCCGTCTGCGCCGTGCTGGACCGGCTGCATGCCTCCCCCCGGGTGGCGCCCGCGCGGCGCGACACCTTCCTGCAGCTGCGCCGTGCCCGCTCGGCCGTGGAGGTGGTCGCGGCGGTGCTGCCCGAGTCGGCGCAGCGCGCCCACCGGCTGCTGAGCCGGCTCGCGCACGACGTGCCGACCGGCCTGCCGATGGTGCTGAGCCACGGGGACTTCAGCATCGACCAGCTCCTGGTCACCGAGGACGGCCGCCTCGTCGTGACCGACGTCGACAACGCCTGCGAGGCGCCGGCCGCACTGGACGCCGCCGGCTTCGCCGCCAACCTGATGAGCGGGCGCTGTGGGGACGCAGACCTCGCGGACGCGGTGCTGGAGGCGCTGGTCGCGGCCGGTGGCCGGCCCCCCGAGCTGCGCTGGCACTACGCCGCCGCGCTGCTACGCCGCTGCGACCGGCCGTTCCGGCGGCTCAAGAAAGGCTGGCCGGACAAGACGGTCGCGATCCTCGACCACGTCGAGCGGGTGTGCGGCGGTGCCCGGTAGCTGGAGACCGCGAGCCCGACACCGAGGAAGCCGCAGGGCGGAGGGGTGCTCCGTCCTGCGGCTTCGGTGGTGGGCAGGGGCGGGGTCGAACCGCCGACCTTCCACTTTTCAGGCGGACGCTCGTACCAACTGAGCTACCTGCCCCACGTCCGTGCCGAGCGAGGTGCGACCGCGGTCGACCCGGCCGGCAGAACGGAGGTCACTATACAGGCGCAGCCGCACGGCTCTGGTGACGGGCCGCCCGGAAGACGTGCGAGGCAGCGGGTCTCGGGGCACACTGGGTCCCGACCGACAGGAGATGGCATGGGAACGGCACGCGGGGGCCGGAGTCTCGACGTGCCACCCTTCGGGGGCGCCGAGCCGGACGCGGCACGGCGGACGCACGAGGTCGCCCTGCTGACCGCGCAGGCCGAGGCGCTCGCGGCCATCATCTCCGGCTCGTCGCTGTCCGAGGTGCTCGACGACCTGCTGCGGAAGGTCGAGGCGGCATCGCCCGAGCGGGTGCTCGCGTCGGTGTTGCTGCTGTCCGAGGACGGACGGAGCCTCCGGCACGGCTCCGCGCCGAGCCTGCCGGCCGACTACAACGCGGTGATCGACGGGATCGAGATCGGGCCGGGCGTCGGCTCCTGCGGGACCGCGGCCTATCGCCGCGACCGCGTGGTCGTCACCGACATCGCCCGCGACCCGCTCTGGGCGGACTTTCGCGACCTCGCCGACCGCGCGGGGCTCCGGGCGTGCTGGTCCACCCCCATCCTCTGCGGCGCCGGAGAGCTGTTGGGCACGTTCGCGCTCTACTACCGGGCCCCGCGCAGCCCGGACGAGGCGGACCTGGCGGCGATCGACACGCTGGCCGGGACGGTCGCCCTGCTCATCGACCGGAGCCGCGGTGCCGCGGTCGGGCGGCGCCTGGAGGACGAGGCCGCTCGGCGACTCGGCCTCGAGCTCGCGGTCGAGGCCGGTGGTGTCGGCACGTTCGACTGGGAGCTGGGCACCGGGGCGCTGGCCTGGGACGACCACCTGCGCGACGTCTTCGGGGTCGAGGACCGCGACCTGCCGCTGACGATCGACGACTTCTACGCCGCGGTGCATCCCGGGGACCGCGACCGGGTACGCAGCGAGCTCGAGCGGACCGTCCGTGGGGAGGCGGACTTCGACTCGGAGTACCGGGTCGTGCTCCCGGACGGGCGGCACCGGTGGGTCGCCGCTCGGGGGCGGATCCTCGCCGACCGAACCGGCCGGCCCGCCCGGCTGATCGGTGCGGCTCAGGACACCACCGATGCGCACGACTCCCACACCCGGGTCGCCCGCATCATGGACTCCTTGTCGACGGGGTTCTGCTTCCTCGACCGGGCCTGGCGGTTCACGTTCCTCAACGGCGAGGCCGAGCGGGTCCTCGGCCGGCGGCGGGACGAGCTGCTGGGCCGGTCGATCTGGACCGAGTTCCCGGCGGCGATCGGGTCGGAGTTCGAGGCCAACTACCGGCACGCCGCCGCCAGCGGAGAGCCGGTCGCGTTCGATGCCTACTACCCCGAGCCGCTGAACGCCTGGTACGAGGTGCGCGCCTGGCCCGGCCCCGACGGGCTCGCCGTCTACTTCCTCGACGTCACCGACCGGCGTGCTGCGCAGCAGGCCGCGCAGCAGGCGATCAGCCGCGCGGGACTGATCGCCCGCGTCAGCGAGGAGCTGGCCGGCACCCTGGACCGCCGCGACTCGATGAGGCGGCTGGCGGGGATCGTCGTCCCCGCGCTGGCCGACTGGTGCGTGGTCACCCTGGTCCAGGACGACCGGCACGCCGGCACCCGGCGCGGGTTGGGCGAGGCGCTCGGCTGGCACGCAGACCCGGCGCTGTGCCCCTGGCAGACGAGTACGCGCAGACGCGGTTGGAGCGGATGACCGACCATGCCCTGGTCGCCCGGGCCGTGGAGACCGCAGAGCTGCAGCTGCTCAACGGCGATGCCCGGGCCGCGGTGGGGCAGATGTTCGAGGAGGGCTCCCGGCCGCTCGCCATCCTGCACGAGCTCGACATCCACTCGGCGGTGGTCCTGCCGCTGGCCGGGCAGGAGCAGTCCGTCGGCATGCTCTCGGTCGTGAACACCTCGACGCGCGGGGAGTTCGGCGAGGAGGATCTCGCACTGCTCCGGGAGATCGCGGCCCGGGCGGGCCTGGTGCTCGACCGGGCGCGCCTCTACCGCCAGCAGCGCGCTGTCGCGGAGACGCTGCAACGCTCGCTGCTCCGGCCCCCGCAGACCAGGGGGGACGTGCGGATGTCGGTCGCCTACGTCCCGGCGGCCGAGGTCGCGCAGGTGGGCGGGGACTGGTACGACGCCTTCAACCAGCCCGACGGCTCCTCGACCCTCATCATCGGCGACGTGATGGGGCACGACCTGCCGGCGGCCGCCGCGATGGGCGAGACGCGGACGCTGCTGCGGTCCCTCGCGGCGCAGGACGGCGGCGACCCCGCGCGCACCCTCGACGATGCCGAGCGGGTCATGCAACAGCTGGAGGTGGACACCCTCGCGACCGTCTTCGTGGGGCGGATCGGCGCCGGCGGTCCCGGCACGACCGGCCTGGAGCTGACCTACTCGATGGCCGGCCACCCGCCCCCGCTGGTGGTCCGCGCCGACGGGACCGTTGAGGAGATCGGACGCGGTGTCGTGGACCCGCTGCTCGGGGTCGGCCACGTGGGCCGGGGCCGGCACCGCTGCAGCCTCGAGGATGGTGCCTCGCTGGTGCTGTACACCGACGGCCTCGTCGAGCGGCGCGACCAGCCCATCGACGAGGGGATCGCGCTGCTGCGCAGCACGTTGGAGGGGATGGACACCTCCGACCCCGACCGGGTGCGGGACGCGGTCCTGGCGCGGATGCTGCCGGAACGCTCCGAGGACGACGTCGCCCTGCTCGTCGTCCGCGTCGACCTCGACACCTCCGTGCAGGCCTGAGGCCGCTCAGGCGCCGTTCGGGTGCGACGTCGCGTCGGTGGGGGCCGGGTAGCGGTGCGCGAACCGACGGGTCGTTTCCGGCGCCTCCCCGAGGTGCACCACCACGCGGCAGCCTGGGTCGCCGACCGCGATCCGCTCCTCGAGGACCACCGCCGCCCCGGCCTCGTGGTTGCGGGCGGCGATGCCACCGAACACGGCGCTCGTCATCCGGCACAGCGCCGGGGACGTGCGCACGGCGTTGCCGAACGGGCAGCGGGTGTTGCCGAGCACGATCCGGTCCTCGGTGACCTCGAGGACGTAGAAGCCACCGTCGATCGCGTGCTTGAGCCGGACGTAGCAGTCGGCCATCTCGGCGGGCGTGAGCCGCCCGGCCAGTGCCTGCGCGGCACGGAACTCCTCCTCCATCTGGCCGCCGACGGCGAGGCCGACCTCGGCCACCACCTCCTCGCCCAGGTCCGGACCGCCGCTGTACTCGACGGCCCGGCTGAGCTGCACCACGAGCGCCCTGAGGAACGACTCGCGGTCGAAGCCACCCGAGGGGCGGGCCTCGTCGAGCGCGGGCAGCGCGTCGCTGGGGACGGGCGGCGGGCTGAAGCTGCGGGAGGCCGCCCGCCGGACCGGCAGGCGCGCCTGGACACGGCTGCCGCCTCCGGCACGTGCGGCCACCGCCAGCTCCTCGGCGAGGTGGCTGACCAGGAAGAGGCCCCTCCCGCCCTCCGCGAGCAGCGCCGGCACCGGCTCGTCGTACGGCGACCGGCCGACGCTGCCGGGATCGAGGTCGGGCTCGGGGATCAGCCCGCCGGAGACGTCCGCCGGGTCGAAGCCCGGGCCGAGGTCCCAGATCGTCACGTCGGGCTGTTCCTCGAGCCAGCTGAGCTGCACCCAGGCGGGACCGGTCGTGTGCTCGACCGCGTTGGCCACCAGCTCCTGGAAGACCAGCGTCGCGTCGCCCAGGTCGGCCCCGGGCTCGGCGTGCCGGGAGAGGTACCCCGTGACCTGGTGGCGCAGCGCCGTGACGGCGGCGCGGTCACCTGGGGTCAGGCACCAGTCCACGGGCGACTCCTTCGTGAGCGGCTCCCCATTGTCGCTTATGCGCCGGGACCCTCGCCACCGGATCGCCCCTCACGACGACGAAGCGCCCCGGACCTCGCGGTCCGGGGCGCTGATGGCGACCCCGACGGGACTCGAACCCGCGGCCTCCGCCGTGACAGGGCGGCGCGCTAACCAACTGCGCTACGGGGCCAGGTGTGGTGCTTTTGTCGAGCGGCGCAATGCTAACGCACTGTGTCGACTTCCCCCGAATCGAGACCTGGCGTGGCCTGATCTGGGCACCCCCAACGGGATTCGAACCCGTGCTACCGCCGTGAAAGGGCGGGGTCCTAGGCCGCTAGACGATGGGGGCTGCTGCCCTTCGAGCGGCCGTCGGGCACGACTGCCGTCCGGGGACCGGACAACTATAGGGGTGCCCCCCGAGGGCCACAAATCGAGGGCGGTGAGCGCCGCGTCATCCCGGGCGCGGGAGGATGGGGACGTGATCGAGATGCCCCGGGAGCGGTTCGAGGAGCTCGTCGCGCGCGCGCTCGACCTGGTCCCCGCCGAGCTCTCGGTGCTCATCGACAACGTCGTGGTGCTGGTGGAGGACGAGCCGCCGGCCGACGACCCGGACCTGCTCGGCCTGTACGACGGCACACCGCTCACGCAGCGGGACTCGACGTATGCCGGGGTGCTCCCGGACCGGATCACCGTCTACCGCAACCCCACCCTCGACATGTGCGACTCGGAGGACGAGGTCGTGAGCGAGGTGAACATCACCGTCGTTCACGAGATCGCGCACCACTTCGGCATCGACGACGACCGGCTGCACGAGCTCGGCTACGCCTGACGGACGCGCCGGCGTCAGGCGCCGAGCCGGAAGCCCAGGGCGCAGAGCGCGACGGCGGGCAGCAGCGTGACGACGGCGACGGCGGCGCCGAGCCGGGGGCCGCGGTCGTGCACGTGCACCGCGAAGGCGGAGTAGGTGGTGAGCGCGCCGCAGAAGCCGGTGCCGAGGAGGGCGAGTGCGTCACCGGACAGGCCACGTGCCGACAGCAGCCCGAGCACGAACGAGCCCGTCCAGTTGACCAGCACCGTGCCCCAGGGCCAGCGGTCGTCGAGCAGGTGCCCTGCGACATAGCGCACCGGCGCCCCGACGGCCGCGCCGAGCGCGACCAGCAGCACCACCGTCACAGGTCCCCCTCCTCGTCGTCGAACTCGCGCCGCTCCGCCGCGGTGCTCAACAGGTCGGCGGCGGTGACCGCGACCAGGCAGGCGGCCAGGGTGCCGGCGACGTACGCGCCGGCCGTGGCGGCGTGGCCGGACACCAGCAGCGCGCGCGTCTGCTCGGAGTACGCCGAGAGGGTGGTGAACCCGCCCAGGACCCCGGTGCCCAGCAACGGCGGCCACAGCGTGTGCCGCCGCACCACGGCGAACGCCGGGAGCAGCGCCAGCAGGAACGAGCCGGCCACGTTGATCGAGAAGGTCGTCCACGGGAACGTGGACCCCGGCTCCGGGAACGCCTCGGTCAGCAGGTGCCGGGCGACCGCACCGACGGCACCCCCGGCCGCCACCGCCGCGACCAGGGACGGTCTCAGCCCGTCGACGGGTCGACCTCCGTCGAGCCGGGCCAGGGTCGGGGCGGCTCGCCGCGGCCCTGCCGGACGAACTCGCCGGTGTACCAGTGCAGCAGCGCCAGCTGCTGGGGCGTCGCCGGCACCGTCAGCAGGCTCTGGTCCCGGCAGAACCGGTCGGCCCGCTCGAGGATCCCGGCCAGCCGGGCCATCGTGTCGGGCGCGGTCGCCGGTACGACGTACTCCAGGTCGACCGACCGCAACCCCTCCCGGATCGCGAGGTTGAGGTCCTCGACGCCGGAGGCCAGCCGTCGCTCGTGCTCGGCCTGCAGGATCAGGCGTCCGAGGTCTTCGGCGACCGGGTAGCGGGCGCCCTGCTCGAACGAGAGCAGCCGCAGCTCCCGGCGGATCTCGGAGTACCAGCTCCGGAACGACGCGAACACCTGCGCCGGCATCCCGAGCAGCCGGACGGTCAGCATCTCCTCGAGCGGCGCGGTGTCCCCCATCGCCCGGGCGACCGCCTCGCCGAGGTCGTAGACGTCGCCCGCCTCCGCGATGTCGACGCCCGGGTCACCGCTGGGCACGAACCACACGACCTTGCCGTCGAGGGAGACGTCGGCGCCCCAGCTCAGCGAGTAGAGCCCGACGATGCCCATGCCGCGGCCGATGGTGGCCATCAGGTGGTCGTCGTCGGTCATGTCGACGCCGGTGCGGGGCGGCCGCGCGGAACGGTCGTGCACCTCCACACGGGGCCGGTCGCGGGACCCACGCAGGCGCACCATGATCGGCGGCTCGGCGTGCAGGATCGCGTTGGTGACCAGCTCGGAGACGCCCAGCTCGGCGGCGTCGGCGAGGTCGGCCCGGCCGAGTCGCTCGAGCTCCTCCACGATCCAGGCGCGGGCGCGGCGCACGGACTGCGGCTCCGGGTCGAGCACGAGGCGGTTCCGGCTCATACCCGTCTCCTGCGGTCGGCGCGCAGCGAGACCAGGCGGGTGACCACCATGGCGATGTAGAACAGGCCGACGACCTGCTCGAGCATCACCACGCTCTGGCCATGACCGGTGGCGGGGCCGAAGTCGGAGAGCCCGAAGGTCGTGAGCGTGGTGAAGGACAGGTACAGCAGGTCCATCCACGCTCGCTCGTCGCCGAAGGCGCCCGGGTCCAGCGCCTGCACCACGACGAACAGGTACGCGAAGGCCCAGGCGAAGAGGGTGAAGACGGCGGGGATCGCGAACAGCTCGTCGGTGGTGACGTCCTCGTCCTTGAGCATGTAGGCGAGCATCGCCGCTGCGGCGTAGAAGTAGAGCACGGCCTCGAAACCGGCCGACCACGGGAACAGGGCGTTCTCGCCGGTGAACATCGACGCCAGCAGCAGCAGGGTGGCCGGCACGAACACCAGGGCGCTGACCCACGTGAACCACGGTGTCGCGCGAAGCGCGCGGATCGTCAGCACCAGCACCAGCAGGCCGAAGGTCGAGAAGACCGTCCGGCCGACGAACCCCTGCTCGCCGCTGACGAACGGGTACAGGACCACGCCCCCGAGCTGCACCACCAGCAGCGACAGGCAGGGGGTGTGGCGTATGAACCGGCCCCACTCCCGCATGGTCCAGGATCCTAGTGGGTGCGGGCGGTTCCGCCCGGGAGCGGTGGCCGCAGACGGAACAGCTCCATCTCGGTGCCGTAGTAGCGGTCGGTGGTCCCCAGCGGCTCCATGCCGAGCCGGGAGCAGACCGCCGTCGACGCGGTGTTGCCGGGCAGGACGACCGCGACGACCTCCTCAAGCCCCCGGGCGAAGGCGTGCTCCACCACGGCGCGGGCCGTCTCGGTGGCCAGGCCCAGACCCCAGCTGTCGGGGTGCAGGTGCCAGCCGACCTCGACCGCGCCGTCGGGCGCGTCGGGGATCGGGACGAGCAGGACGGTGCCCGCGACCGTGCCCACGGCCGGGCCGCCGTCCTTGCGCTCGATCGCCCACAGCCCCCGGTCGGGGTGCTCCGCGGAACGGGATGCCCAGCGCTCGATGCGGGTGACCGCCTCCTCGCGGCTGCGCAGCAGCGTCGGCGCCCTGCCCAGCCAGCGCGCCACCTCCCACCGCGAGTAGGTGTCCAGGAACCGGTCGGCCTCGTCGACCCGCCACAGCCGCAGCCGGGCGCGCTCGGTCTCCAGGAGGAAGTCGCGCCCCCGGTCAGCGGTCAAGGTGCCGTGCCCAGGCCAGGCAGAAGACGCCGTAGCACGCGATCCCGGCCGCGACGAGCCCGAGCAGGTACGGGCCGAACGGCTGCTGCAGGATCTCCAGGAGCGCCCGGTCGAGCCCGGCGGACTTGTCCGGGTCGTTGGTCCACGCGGCGTACACGAACAGCCCGCCGATGACGGCGAACGCGACACCCTTGCTGAGGTAGCCGGCCTTGCCCAGCCACCGGTACGCCGTGCCGTCGTGACCGCTCCGGCCGTTGCCGTCGAGCTTGCTCAGGAACTTCTCCTTCCAGCCGCGCCAGGCGAGCGCGCCGGCGATCGCGAGGACCACGGCGCCGGCCAGGCCGACCAGGAGCGCGCCGAACGGCAACGACATGACGCGCGCGGTGTAGGAGTCGGTGCTGGAGCCACCGCCGCCGCCCCCGCCGAGCGCGATCCGCAGCGCGCCGAAGCCCAGCACGCCGTAGATCACCACCTTGGCCGCGGACACGACGCGCTTCCCGACGCGCTTGGCGCCGTCCTCGTCGTTGTGCCCGGCGACCGCCTCGACCAGCTGCCACACCACGAGGGCGGCCAGGCCCCCGGCGACGACGTAGAGCGAGATGCGACCGAGGTCGCTGCCGGCGAGCTGGCGGAGCGCACCGCTGCCGGACACCTTCCCCTCGCGGTCGCCGAACGCCAGCTGGACGGCCAGCCAGGCCATCAGCAGGTGCACGACGCCGTAGCTGACGAGCCCGACCCGAACGCCCACGTCGAGCGCGTCATCACGATCCATGGCCGGAACGTACCCCTTGGGGCTGTTGCCTAACGACGCCGACGGGTAGAACGCTTCCATGAGCCCCGCCGCGAGCCCAGCGTCCCTCGTCCTCGGCCCGCTGGTGCGTCACGTGGACACCACCTCCGCCTCGCTCTGGGTGGAGACCTCCGCCGACGCGGTCGTGACGGTCGAGGCGGCGGGGCGCCGCTGGTCGCATCGCACGTTCGCGGTGCGTGGCCACCACTACGCGCTGGTCGAGGTGACCGGGCTCGAGCCGGGGTCGCGGTCGCCGTACCGCGTGCGCGTCGACGACGAGGTCGTGTGGCCGGAGCCCGACTCCCCGTTCCCACCGAGCGTGATCGCCACGCTGCAGCCCGGAAAGCCGCTTCGGCTGGCCTACGGGTCGTGCCGCACCAGCGTCGGCCACGACACCAAGGGGAACCTCACCCACGGGGTGGACGCTCTGCGGGCGCTCGCGAGGCGGATGGCCCACGACGAGGGAGCGGACTGGCCGGACCTCATGCTCTTCCTCGGCGACCAGGTGTACGCCGACGAGACGACCGAGGAGATGCACGACTTCATCGAGTCCCGGCGCAGCATCGACGAGCCGCCCGGCAAGGAGCTCAAGGACTACGAGGAGTACGCCCACCTGTACGAGCTGGCGTGGACGGACCCGGCCAACCGGTGGCTGCTCTCGACCCTGCCGTCGGCGATGATCTTCGACGACCACGACGTGCGCGACGACTGGAACACCTCGCTGTCGTGGAAGCGGAAGATGGACGCCACCCGGTGGTGGCACGGCCGGATCGTCGCCGGGCTGTCGTCGTACTGGGTCTACCAGCACCTCGGCAACCTCTCCCCGGAGGAGCGGGCCGAGGACCCCCTGTGGCAGCAGGTCGCGAAGTACGACGGGGATGTCGAGCAGGACCTGACCGCGGTCGTGGAGGACCTGGCGGAGCGGGTGGACCGCGACCCGGAGGCCTACCGCTGGAGCTATGCGCGCGACCTCGCCGACGTCCGGCTGGTCGTGGTCGACTCGCGGGCCGCGCGGGTGCTCGACCCCGAGCACCGCTCGATGCTGGACCCCGGCGAGATGGCCTGGCTCGACCAGCACATGCGCGGCGGGTTCAGGCACCTGCTCGTGGGCACCTCGCTGCCGTTCCTGCTGCCGCCGGGGCTGCAGCACCTCGAGGCCTGGAACGAGGCCGTCGCTGGCGGCGCGTGGGGCCGGCTCCTCGCGCGGTTCGGCGAGTGGACGCGGCAGGCCGTCGACCTCGAGCACTGGGGCGCCTGGCAGGACTCGTTCCGCCGGGTGGCGCAGATGGCGGTCGAGGTGGCCGACGGCGGGCGCGGCCCGGCGCCCCGCACCGTGACCTTCCTGTCAGGGGACGTGCACCACTCCTACGTCAGCGTGGTCCGGCGGGGGCGCGGCGCCCGGATCGTGCAGGCGGTGTGCTCGCCGATCCGCAACCCGCTGCCGCGGGTGCTGCGCTTCCTCACCGCGCTGCTGGCCTACGCCATCGCCGGGCCGATGGGCCAGGTGGTGGCGCGCTCCGCACACGTGCCCGCGCCGCCGTTCACCTGGCGCCGGCTGGCCGGGCCGTGGTTCGACAACTGCGTCGCCACCCTCGAGGACCGCGAGGACGGCCTGCTGCTGCGCTGGGAGAAGGGCGTGGCCGGTGACGACCCGCAGGACTCGTGGCTGGAGCTGGTGAACGAGACGGTCATCCGGCCCCGCTGAACGGCCCCGGGTCAGCCCTCCAGGTCGAGCAGCGCGTTCTCCACCACCTCGCTGAGCGCCGGGTGGATCCAGTACTGCCCGCGGGCGACCTCGTGGGCGGTCTGCCCCAGGCTCATCGCCTGGATCAGCGGCTGGATCAGCGAGGAGGCCAGCGGGCCGATGACGTGGGCACCCAGCAGGAGCCCGGTGCCCGGGTCGGCCAGCACCTTCACGAAGCTGTGCTCGTCCTCCATCGCCCAGCCGTACGCCGTGTCGCCGAAGTCGCGCCGGCCGACCACGTAGGTCCTGCCGGCCTCCCGGGCCTGCTCCTCGGTCAGCCCGATGCTGGCGACCTGCGGGAGGCTGAACACCGCGCTCGGGACGTGCTCGTGGTCGGTGCTGACCAGGTCGTCGGGGTGCAGCAGGTTGTGCCGGACCGTGCGGGCCTCGGCGTTGGAGACGTGCTTGAGCTGGTAGCGGTTGCTCACGTCACCGAGCGCCCAGACGTTCTCGGCGGAGGTGCGCTGGTGCGCGTCGACGAGCACCAGGCCGTGGTCGTCGACCTCGACGCCGGCGTGCTCGAGGCCGAGGTCGTCGGAGTTGGAGCGCCGCCCGGTGGCCACCAGCAGCAGGTCCGCGCCGACCGTCGTGCCGTCGCCGAGTTGGGCGCGCACGCCGTCCTCCTCGCGCTCCACCTTGACGATGCCCGTGTCGAGGCGGACGTCCCACCGGCGCCGCGCCAGCTCGGTGAACCGGGTGGCGACGTCGTGGTCCTCCTCGCGGAGCAGCAGCCCGGAGCGGTTGACCACGGTGACGTGCACACCGAAGGCGGAGAACACGTGCGCGAACTCGGCCGAGACGAACCCGCCGCCGAGGATGAGCACCCGCTCCGGCAGGTCGTCGATGCGCATGACGGTGTCGCTGGTGTGGAAGGGGACGTCGTCGAGTCCGGGCAGCTCGGGGACGAGCGGGCGGGACCCGGTGGCGATGACCACGTGGTCGGCGCTGATCGTCTCGCCGGTCCCGGTGTCGAGGGTGCGGGGGCCGGTGAACCGGGCGTGCCCCTCGAAGAGGGTCACGCTGGGCCGTCCCGACGCCCGCCAGTCGCGTCCGGAGGCCGAGATCGGGTCGATCCGCCCGAAGATCCGGTCCCGGATCTCCCGCCACCGGATCCCGTCGAGCCGGGCCTCGACCCCGAGCCGGTCCGCGTGCGCGGCGGCGTACGCCAGGTCCGCGGGGTGGACGAACATCTTGGTGGGGATGCAGCCGACGTTGAGGCAGGTGCCGCCGAAGGTGCCCTCCTCCAGGATCGCGACGTCCCAGTCGGCGAACGCCTTGTCGACCATCGAGTTGCCGGAGCCGGAGCCGATCACGGCGAGGTCGAAGTGGCGGGGCCGGGGGGACGGTGCGCGGGTCACGGGCCCATCCTGCCCGTCCCGGGGTGTGAGCGAACCCACGAACGGATCGAGATGCGGGCGGCCCCGGCGGTTGTTGCACCGAGTAGGAGAGCATAGGGGGGCGTGACCGACTCCGAGGAAGCACGGAAGGGCAGCACATGACGAACCCGCAGGCGCAGACGGGCGGCCGTCACCAGGTCGTCGTGATCGGGTCCGGCTTCGGCGGCCTGTTCGGCACCAAGGCGCTCAAGCGCGCCGACGCCGACATCACGATGGTGGCCAAGACGACCCACCACCTGTTCCAGCCGCTGCTGTACCAGGTCGCCACCGGCATCCTGTCCGAGGGCGAGATCGCCCCGCCGACCCGCGAGGTGCTCGCCGGCCAGGAGAACGCCCGGGTGATCCTGGGCGACGTCACCGACATCGACCTCGAGGCCCGCACGGTCACCTCCAAGGTGCTGCACCGGCAGACCGTCACGTCCTACGACTCCCTCATCGTCGCCGCCGGCGCCGGCCAGTCCTACTTCGGCAACGACCACTTCTCCGAGTTCGCCCCCGGCATGAAGAGCATCGACGACGCCCTCGAGCTGCGCGGCCGGATCTTCGGTGCGTTCGAGCTGGCCGAGATCTCCGACGAGGAGGCCGAGATCCAGCGGCTGCTGACCTTCGTCGTGGTCGGCGCCGGCCCGACCGGGGTGGAGATGGCCGGGCAGATCGCCGAGCTCGCGCACCGCACCCTCAAGCGCGACTTCCGCCGGATCAACACCCGGGAGGCGCGGGTGATCCTGATCGACGCGGCCCCGCAGGTGCTGCCGCCGTTCGGTCGAGAAGCTCGGCGCCCGCGCGCAGAAGGACCTCGAGGGGCTCGGCGTCGAGGTCAAGCTCGGCGCGATGGTCACCGACGTGGACGAGCGGGGCATCGAGCTGCAGAACAAGGACGGCAGCCGCGAGCGCATCGAGGCGACCACGAAGGTGTGGGCGGCCGGGGTGGCCGCAAGCCCGCTGGGTCGGCTGCTCGCCGAGCAGTCCGGCGCGCCGCTCGACCGCGCCGGCCGGATCGGCGTGAACCCCGACCTCACCCTGCCCGGCCACCCCGAGGTGTTCGTGGTCGGCGACATGATCGCCCTCGACAACCTGCCCGGGGTCGCCCAGGTGGCGATCCAGGGGGCCAAGTACGCCGCCAAGTCCATCCGCAACCGGATCGAGGGCCGGCCGCCGCAGGAGCCGTTCCACTACTGGGACAAGGGCTCGATGGCCACCATCTCCCGGTTCAGCGCCGTGGCGATGATCGGCCGGCTGCGGTTCACCGGCTTCGTGGCGTGGCTGATGTGGCTCGGCCTGCACCTGATCTACATCACCGGCTTCAAGAACCAGCTGACGGCGCTGCTGCACTGGGCGGTGAGCTTCATCGGGCGCGGACGGTCGGAGCGGACCTCCACCGAGCAGCAGGTCTTCGCGCGCGCCGCGATGAAGCGCCTCAAGGGCGGGGCCGCCGACCTGGTCGCCCCGCCGGGTGCCTACGAGGCGGCCCAGGCGCTGATCGCCACCACCCGCGCCGAGCTCGAGGCCAAGGCGGCCGAGGAGGCCCGGCTCACCGACGAGCACCAGCGGGGCGTCAAGCAGGACGCCTGACCGGCCCGGCCGTCACTCCTCGTCGATGACGTGGACGGCGGCCTCCTCGGCGCTGGCCCCGGCCCCGTCGATGCCGACGTCCTCGGCCACCAGGTCCTTCTCCTCGTCCTCGGTGAGCCCCTGGTCCTCGGCGACCAGGCGGCCCGAGCGGGCGCCGCCGACCTCGCCGCCGACGTGCTCACCCTCCTCCGCCGCCGCCTGGTAGGGGTCCGGCTCGGGCTCCTCCTGGGCGATCCGCTGGTCCAGGGACTCGCCCGCGTGCTCCTCGGCGGGCGTGTTGCCGTAGCCCTCGGCCGCCGACCACCTCTCCGGCGGGGAGTAGCCCTCGTCGAGGGCGTCGTCCACGCCCCGGTCCACCAGGGAGTCGTCGGGCTGCAGCTGGTCCTCGTCGTCCACGCTGTAGGACCCGTAGGTCTCCGGGTCCGGCTCGTTCGTGTTGTCGGTCATGTCTTCAGGCGTACCCGACCCCGCCAAGTCGCAACCGGTCTGGACCGAGCGGGCCGGTGGTCGCGCCGTCCGGGTCGGGTCCTCCGATTCGCCTGACCGGGGGGCCGGGCCGGCCGTACCCTCCTCCCATCGGCCGTGCCACCCCCGGCCGGGCCACCCGTTCCGCACTCCTCCGGGGAGCACCGCCATCGTGTCGTCGCGTCGTCCTGTCCTGCTTGTCTTCACCGTGCTGTTCGTCGTGGCCATGCTGTCGGCGTCCGGGCTCGTCACGCCGGCGCACGCTGCCGACCGGGACTGCGGGAGCTTCCGCACCCAGCGGGCGGCGCAGCTGTTCTTCCTCGCGAACTCACCGCGGCTGGACCCGCACCAGCTCGACGCGGACGGCGACGGCATCGCCTGCGAGTCGAACCCGTGTCCCTGCCTGACCCGGCGCTCGCCGGTCGGCCTGGCCGCGCCGGTGCCGGCGACGCGACCGGTCGTGCAGGCCGCCCGGGTGACCCGGGTCGTCGACGGCGACACCGTCGACGTCGCGCTGGCGAGCGGGGCGCGTCGCAGCGTCCGGCTGGTGGGCATCGACACCCCCGAGGTGTACGGCGGCCTCGAGTGCGGCGGCGCGGCCGCCTCCGCGGCGCTGAAGCGGCGGCTGCCGGCCGGCACCCGGGTCCGGCTGGTGTCGGACCCGACCCAGGCGGCGGTGGACCGGTACGGCCGGCTGCTGCGCTACGTCCACCGGGTCGCCGACGGGCGGGACGTGAACCGGAGCCAGGTCCGGTCCGGGATGGCACGGGTCTACGTGTACGGCGGCGTGCCGTTCCGCCGGGTCGCGAGCTACCGCACCGCGCAGGGGGCGGCGCGGGCCGCCGGGCTCGGGCTCTGGGGCGCCTGCTGAGGCAGCCGTGTCGCCCGCGCGGACCGCTCGGTAGGCTCGGGTCGTTCGTCCACCCGACCCGAAGGGGCTCCCCGCCCGTCATGGACCCCGACCGTCACAGTCGCCCGTTCGCCGGCGGCGGTGAGGAGCGGTGACCGAGGTCCCGTATCTCCTCGGCTCGCTCGTCCTGATCCTCGCGTGCGGGGGCTTCGTTGCCGCCGAGTTCGCCCTCGTCACCGTCGACCGGGCCTCGGTGGACCGCGCCGTCGAGCGCGGCGAACGGGGCGCCCCCGGGGTGGACTCGGCGCTGCGGTCGCTGTCCACCCAGCTGTCCGGCGCCCAGGTCGGCATCACCCTCACCAACCTGGTGATCGGCTTCCTCGCCGAGCCGGCCATCGCGCACCTCGTGGACGACCCGCTGGCGGCGGCCGGCGTGCCCGAGGGATGGGTGCGGCCGGTGTCGCTGGGGCTCGGGCTGGGCCTGGCCACCGTGCTCACGATGCTGTTCGGCGAGCTGGTCCCGAAGAACCTCGCCATCGCCAGGCCGCTGGCCACCGCCAAGGCCACGCAGGCGTTCCAGCGCGGTTTCACCGCCGCGATGCGCCTCCCGATCCGGCTGCTGAACGGCTCGGCCAACGCGATCGTCCGCCGGCTCGGCATCGAGCCGCAGGAGGAGCTCCGCTCCGCCCGCAACTCCGACGAGCTCGCCTCCCTCGTGCGCCGGTCGGCCTCCCAGGGCACGCTCGACGCGGGCACCGCCCGGCTGATGGAGCGGTCGGTGACGTTCGCGGACCGGATGGCCGGGGAGATCATGACGCCCCGGGTGCGGATGGACAGCGTCCGCTCCGTCGATCCCGTCGCGCTGGTGGTCGAGGCGGCGCGCCGCACCGGCCACTCGCGCTTCCCGGTGATCCTCGACAGCGACGACGACGTGGTGGGCGCCGTGCACGTCAAGAACGCGGTCGCGGTCCCCGCCGAGCGGCGCGCGGCGGTGCCGGTCTCGTCGGTGATGGTCGAGGCGACCGTCGTACCGGAGAGCCTGCGGCTGGACCCGCTGCTGACCCTGCTCAAGGAGGAGGGCTTCCAGATGGCGGTCGTGGTCGACGAGTACGGCGGCACGGCCGGCGTGGTCACCCTCGAGGACGTGGTCGAGGAGATCGTCGGCGACATCGCCGACGAGCACGACCGGCTCGGCTCGTCGGCTCGACGTCGCCGGGACGGGTCGGTGTCCGTGTCCGGGATGCTGCGGCCCGACGAGGTGGAGGCCGCTGCCGGGATCGAGCTGCCCGAGCACGGCGACTACGACACAGTGGCCGGCCTGATCATGCAGCGGCTCGGGAGGATGGCCGAGGCCGGCGACGCAGTCGTGGTGCGGCTGCCTCGGCACACCGACGGCGACGGTGAGCCGCTGCCTCCGGAGGTGGCCGAGCTGCGGGTCGAGCGGCTGGACGGCCTGCGGATCGACCGGGTGTCGATCCGGACCCGTGCCGACGCCGGCGAGACCGACGAGGAGCCGGAGCGGTGAGCGGGTCGGTGGCGGTGCTGGTCGCCCTCCTGCTCCTGGCGGCCAACGCCTTCTTCGTCGGGGCCGAGTTCGCGCTGATCTCGGCCCGGCGCACCCAGATCGAGCCGCTGGCCGCGGCCGGGTCCCGGCGGGCCCGCACCACGCTGCGCGCGATGGAGCAGGTGTCGCTGGTGATGGCCGGGCGCCCAGCTGGGGATCACGATGGCCTCGCTGGGGCTGGGCGCCATCGGTGAGCCGGCGGTGGCCCACCTGCTCGAGCCCGTCCTGCACGCGGTGGGCGTGCCCGACGCGCTGCTGCACCCGCTCGCCTTCGCGGTCGCGCTCTCGGTCGTGGTCTACCTGCACGTGGTGCTCGGGGAGATGGTCCCCAAGAACATCGCCATCGCCGGGCCGGACCGCGCCGCCCTGGCGCTCGGCCCCCCGATGATGCTCGTGGTGCTGGTGCTCAAGCCCGTCGTGGTGGCGCTCAACGCGTTCGCCAACGGGATCCTGCGGCTGGTGCGGGTGGAGCCGCGCGACGAGGTGGCCTCGGCGTTCACGCGCGAGGAGGTCGCCTCGATGGTCGACGAGTCGCTCGGCGAGGGGGCCATCCGGGAGGACGAGTACGACCGCCTCGCCGGGGCCCTCGGCTTCACCGAGCGCACCGTGACCACGGTGCTGCTGCCGGCCGAGTCGCTGGTGACGGTCTCGCAGGGAGCCACCGGCGCCGACATCGAGGCGGTCTGCGCGGAGACCGGGTTCTCCCGCTTCCCCGTGGTCTCCGGGCCCGGCGAGCTGCTGGGCTACCTGCACATCAAGGACGTGCTCGAGACCGATCCCGACCGCCGGCTGCGACCGGTGGACGACAAGTGGGTCCGCTCCTTCGCCACGGTCCGTCCCGGCGACGTGCTCCACGACTGCCTGCGCACCCTGCAGTCCCGTGGTGCGCACATGGGCCGGGTCGTCGGCGACGACGGTGAGGTGCTCGGTCTGGTCGCCCTGGAGGACGTCCTGGAGGAGCTCGTCGGGGAGATCCGGGACGCCGCCCACGCCGACGACTGACCGTGGTCCCGCCACGCGGCGGGTCGGTCAGCCGTCGAGCTCGGCGACGACGGAGTCGACCACCGCGACGAGGTCGCCTTCGGTCTCGGCCAGGACCTGCCGCTGCCGCTGGTAGGACGCACCGAGCTTGGGGATGTCCGCCACCGAGGCGAGCTCGTCCGCGCACTCGAGCTCGCGGGCGAGCGGGTGCAGCCGCTCGAGCAGGTCGTGCAGGTCGTCGGTGACCAGCCGCTCACGGCCGGCGGCGTCGAGGATGATCTCGGCGTCGAGGCCGTAGCGGGCGGCCCGCCACTTGTTCTCCTGCACGTACCAGGGCGGCATCGTCGGCACCTCCTCGCCGGCCCGCAGCCGCCGGTCGAGGTCCACGACCAGGCACTGGGTGAGCGCGGTCAGCGCGGCCAGCTCGCGCAGGTTGGACACCCCGTCGCAGACCCGCACCTCCACGGTGCCGAGGTCGGGGGAGGGGCGCACGTCCCAGCGGATGTCGTTGAGGTGCTCGATCACCCCGGTGCGGAAGTGGTCGTCGACGAACGCCTCGTACTCCTCCCAGGTCGCGAACTGGAAGGGCAGCCCCGCCGTCGGCAGCTGCTGGAACATCATCGCGCGGTTGCTGGCGTAGCCCGTGTCGGTGCCGCTCCACAGCGGCGACGACGCGCTCAGCGCCTGCAGGTGCGGGAACTGGTTGAGCAGCGAGGAGACGATGGGCAGCACGTGGCCTCGGTCGGCGATCCCGACGTGCACGTGCAGGCCCCAGATGAGCATCTGCCGCCCCCACCACTGGGTGCGGTTGATCAGCTCCTCGTAGCGGTGGCCGGGCGTGAGCAGCTGCACCGACCACTCGGCGAAGGGGTGAGTGCCCGCGGCGTACAGGTCGACCCCCAGCGCCCGGGCGGTGCGCCGTACCACCGGCATCGTGTCCGCGAGGTCCGCGACCGCCTCGGGGACGGACCCGCACACGCCCGTGACCACCTCGACGGTGTTGCGCAGCAGCTCCTTGTGCAGCTTGGACTCGTCGACGACGGAGCCCTCCCGCTCGTGCACGGCGTCGAACAGCTCCGACGCGGTGTTCGACAGGTCCCGCGTGGTGCGGTCGACCAGGGCGAACTCCCACTCCACGCCGACGCTCGGGCGCGGGGAGCTCCGGAACTCGACGGGCACGGGTCCATCAGACCACCCCGGGGCCCGCGGACGGAACACGGAATCTCGGGGGTCCCTCCGGTCACGCGTCGCACTCCCCACGGAGAACGGACGCTTCCCGGGGGGAGTTCACCCCGGGAAGGGGCCGATTACCACGGGACCGTGGTAATTGGCCGCCGGTCGACCAGCGGGGCGTCGGTGCCGGCGCCGACCTGGTCGAGTGTCACCTCGGGGGCGAGCTCGAGCAGGTGGAACTCGCCGTCGGCGACGTCGAGCACGCCCAGGTCGGTGACCACCCGGGAGACAACGCCCCGGCCGGTGAGCGGGAGGGTGCAGGCGGCGAGCAGCTTCGGCTGGCCCTTCTTGGTGAGGTGGTCCATCAGCACGACGACCCGGCCGGCGCCGCTGACCAGGTCCATCGCGCCGCCCATCCCCTTGACCATCGCCCCCGGCACCATCCAGTTGGCGAGGTCGCCGGTCGCCGACACCTGCATCCCGCCGAGCACGGCGACGTCGATGTGGCCGCCTCGGATCATCGCGAAGCTCAGCGGCGAGTCGAAGTACGACGCACCCGGCACGACCGTCACGGTCTGCTTGCCCGCGTTGATCAGGTCGGGGTCGACCTCGTCCTCGTAGGGGAACGGCCCGACGCCGAGGATGCCGTTCTCGGCGTGCAGGGTCACCGTCGACCCCTCGGGCAGGTGGTCGGGGATCAGCGTGGGCAGGCCGATGCCGAGGTTGACGTACTCGCCGTCGTGCAGCTCCCGCGCCGCGCGGGCGGCCATCTCGTCCCGGGTCCAGGCCATGTCAGTCGGTCCTCGCTCGTGTGGTGCGCTTCTCGATGTCCTTGCGGGCCGCCTGGTCGGGGGTAGAGCGCGACCACGCGCTGCACGAAGACCCCCGGCAGGTGCACGTCGTCGGGGCCGAGCTCGCCGACCTCGACGACCTGCTCGGCCTCCACGACCGTGAGCCGGCCGGCCATCGCGGCGGCGGGGTTGAAGTTGCGGGCGGAGGCGTGGAAGACGCAGTTGCCGGCCCGGTCGGCCACCGCCGCCCGCACCAGGGCGACGTCGGTGACGATGGACTCCTCGAGCACCATCTCCTTGCCGTGGAAGGTGCGCACCTCCTTCGGCGCCGACGCCAGCGCCACCGTGCCGTCGGGGTGGTAGCGCCACGGCAGCCCGCCCTCGGCGACCGGGGTGCCGACGCCGGTGGGCGTGTAGAAGGCGCCGATCCCCGCTCCGCCCGCCCGCAGCCGCTCCGCGAGCGTGCCCTGCGGGGTGAGCTCGACGGTCAGCTCGCCGGCGAGGTACTGCCGGGCGAACTCCTTGTTCTCCCCGACGTACGACGCGACGACTCGGCTGATCCGGCCGTGTTCGAGCAGCAGGCCGAGGCCCGCGCCGTCGACGCCGCAGTTGTTGGACACCACGGTCAGGTCGTCGGCGCCCTGCTCGAGCAGGGCCTCGATGAGGAACCACGGGATGCCGGCCAGGCCGAAGCCGCCCACGGCGAGGCTGGCGCCGGCCGGGATGTCGGCCACGGCGTCGGCCGCGGACGCGACCACCTTGTCGAGGCTCATGCGGGGTCCTTCGTGGTGGGTAGGGCGGTGGCGGGGACCGGGCGCGGTGCCCGGCTCACCGGACCGCCTCGAACACGGCGGCCAGGCCCTGGCCGCCGCCGATGCACATGGTCTCCAGGCCGTAGCGGCTGTCGCGGCGCCGCATCTCGTGGGCCAGCGGTGGCGAGGATCCGGGCGCCGGTGGCGCCGACCGGGTGGCCGAGGGAGATGCCCGAGCCGTTGGGGTTGAGCCGCTCGTCGGTCGCGTCGAGCTTCCACTCGCGCAGCACCGCGAGCACCTGGGCGGCGAACGCCTCGTTGAGCTCGATGACGTCCATGTCGTCGAGGGTCAGCCCGGCGCGGCCGAGGGCGGCCGCGGTGGCCGGCACCGGGCCGATGCCCATCACCTCGGGCCCGACGCCGGCGACGGCCCAGGACCGGAGCGCCAGCAGCGGCCTCAGCCCGCGCCGGTCGGCCTCGGTCGCGGGTGGTGACCACGCACAGGGCGGCGCCGTCGTTCTGGCCGCTGGCGTTGCCGGCGGTGACGGTGGCGGCGTCGTCGAGCCCGAGCCGCACGGGGCGCAGCGCGCGCGAGGTCCTCGAGGGTGGTCTCCGGGCGGGGGTGCTCGTCGCGGTCGACGACGACGTCCGGCTTCCCGCGGCGGCCCGGCACGGTCACCGGCACCAGCTCGTCGGCGAACCGGCCCGCGTCCTGCGCGGCGCCGGCCCGCTGCTGGGAGCGGACGGCCAGCTCGTCCTGCTCCTCGCGGGGGATGCCGTACTCGCGGCGCAGGTTCTCGGCCGTCTCCAGCATGCCGCCGGGCACCGGGTGGTCGCTGCCACCGGCGGTCTCGCGGGCCCGGTCGAGGCGGTCCATGCAGCTCGACGCCGCCCTCGCGGACGCCGGTGCGCAGCCCGAGCGCGTAGTGCTCGACGTTGGACATCGACTCGACCCCGCCCGCGACGACGACCCCGGCCGCGCCGGTTGCGACCTGGCCCGCGGCGTACAGCACCGCCTGCAGGCCGGAGCCGCAGCGGCGGTCGAGCTGCAGGCCGGGTACGCCGGTGCCGAGCCCCGCGTCCAGGGCGGCGATCCGGCCGATCGCCGGCGACTCGCCGTTGGGGTAGCCCTGGCCGAGCACGACGTCGTCGACGTCGCCCTCGCGCAGCCCGGTGCGCCGCACCAGCTCGGTGAGGACCGTGGACGCGAGGTCGGTCGCGCTCAGCGAGGCGAGCGCGCCGCCGAACCGGCCGACCGGGCGTGCGGAGCGGGCTCACAGATCACGACGTCGGTCATGCCCCCGACGCTAGACGGCCGGTATCCATATTGGGAAATACTCATTTCGCATCGATCAAGACTCTGCGAGTCTGAATGCATGGAGCTCCGGCATCTGCGCTACTTCCGGGCTGTCGCCGAGGAGCGGCACTTCGGCCGGGCGGCCGCGCGCCTGCACATGGCGCAGCCGCCGCTGTCCCAGCAGATCCGGCGGCTCGAGGAGGAGCTCGGGGTGACCCTGCTGCGGCGCTCGACGCGGCGGGTCGAGCTCACCCCCGCGGGCGAGTCCTACCTCGACCGGGTGCGGGAGATCCTCGCCGCGGTGGACTCCGCCGGTGAGCAGGCGCAGCGCGTCGCCGCCGGGCTGGAGGGCCGGCTCTCGGTCGGCTGCGTCGGCTCGGCCACCTACAGCCTGCTGCCCGCGCTGGCGCGGGCGCTGCGCGAGGAGCTGCCCGGGATCGACTTCGTCGTTCCGCGGCGAGATGCTGGTGCCGGACCAGGCCGCCGCCCTGCGTGCCGGCACCCTCGACCTCGCGCTGCTGCGACCACCTGCTCGACGACGCCGACCTGGCGGTGCGGACGCTGCGGCGGGACCGGTTGATCGTGGCGCTGCCCGAGGGGCACCGGCTGGCCGCTCGCCGGCAGGTGCGGGTGGCCGACCTGCGCGACGAGGACCTCGTGGTGCACGCCGGACGGGGCCGGTCGGTGATGCACGACGCCGTGGTGGAGCTGTGCCGCGGAGCCGGCTTCGAGCCGCAGGTGCGGCACGAGGTCGCCGAGACGTCCACGCTGGTCACCTTCGTGGCGGCGGGCCTCGGTGTGGCCGTGGTCCCGGAGCCGGTGGCCGAGCTCGGGGTCGCCGGGGCGACGTACCGGCCCCTGGCCGGCCGGCAGGCGTGGATCGACCTGGCCGCCGCCACCCGGGCCGACGACGACGGCGCCGCCCTGGCGCGGACCCTTGCCGTGCTCCGGAGACAGGTGCGGCGCGAGGGCCGCTGAACGGAGCGCCGGTCAGGCGCTCGGGGCGGGAAACCGCGCGGTGAGCGCGCGGCCGATCTCGGCGTGCCGCACCAGGAACGTCCGCTCGTCCAGGCGCTTGCGGCGCAGCCAGCCGGTGACCTCGTCGTTGCACTTGCTCGCGTTGCACGAGGCGCAGGCGGGCGCGATGTTGTCGAGCGTGTAGCGGCCGCCCCGGGAGATGGCCAGCACGCAGTCGCGCTGCAGCGGCCGGTCGTCCGCGCCGCAGTAGGCGCAGCCGCCCCAGGCCTCCTGGAGCGCGGTCCACTGCTCGGCGCTCAGGTCGTGCTCGACCAACCCCATCCGGCGCTGCCGCCGGCGCGCGTACCGCGCCTTGCGACTCCGGTTGACCGCCATGCGCCCAGCGTAGGGACGATCGGGCCGCCGGTGGGCTACGGCACGCGTGCGTGGTCAGGACGGGACCGCCCATGAGTCTTCCCTACCGGACCCGGGAGTCTCGAACGGCGCGACGCGCCTCGCCGAACGGTCGCAACCTCGGCGCGAACCGACCCCCACTGGGGGCCCGTTGCGGGGATGTTGCAAACAGTTGCTGACTGTGAAACTTCCCGAGGCGGGAAGGCTCCCGCCTCGGGGCTGTGCCCCGATCTCTGGGGGGAAGGACACCACCTCTTGAAGCGCACTACGCATGCCCTCATCGGCATGACCACGATCGGACTCGTGGTCCCCGTCCTGGTCACGGGCCTCGCCTCGACGGCCTCGGCCGCGCGGGCCGGCTACACCCAGGACGCGGACCTGACGATCGAGAAGCCGGGGTACGACCACGGCTGGAATTGGGGGGTCACCGTGCCGAGCGAGGGTGCGGCGACGCCGTACCCGTCGACGGTCGAGCTCGCCGGCTCCGGCGTCGTCAGCGACGTCGACGTGTACCTCTACAACGTCAACCATCCCAAGGCCGAGGACCTCGACGTCCTCCTGGTCGGGCCCGGGGGGCAGCAGGCGACCGTCCTGAGCGACGTCGGTGGAGACCACCCGTTCTCGGGCAACTACATCCACCTGGACGACGAGGCGGAGTCGTCGCTGCCGGCGGAGTCCCTCCAGAACTGGCACAACCACTCCCAGCCGACCAACCTCGACGGGTCGGACGAGTTCCCGGCCCCGGCCCCCACGTCGACCGGTGACTCGGCGCTGTCTGTGTTCGACGGGACAGCAGGCAACGGCACCTGGAGCCTGTACGTCGTCGACGACGAGGGGGGTCTCTCCTCCGCGGAGGGCACCATCGGGCAGTGGTGGGTGGACGTCGAGAGGACCACCGTCGCCGACCACTACCCCTCGACCATCGAGGTGGCGAACGAGCTGCCCGCGATCACCGACGTCGACGTGACCCTGCACGGGCTCACGGACCCCTACCCGGGCTCACTGGACGTCATGCTGGTGGGGCCGACCGGGCGGCAGGTCACCCTCCTCAGCGATGTGTACGCGAGCGAGGTGACCGACCTGACCATCACGCTCGACGACGAGGCGCAGGCCAACCTGCCGCAGTCGAGGTGGACGACGGGCGACTACCGGCCGACCAACTACGGCGGGCGGAACGACCAGTTCCCGGCGCCGGCGCCGTCCAGTCGAGGCGGGCACGGCGCTGAGCGTGTTCGACGGAACCGACCCGAACGGCACGTGGCGGTTGTTCGTGGCGGCCTCTGACGATGACGATCATTGCTGCTACGACGACGGTGGCACGGCCACCCTGAGTGGGTGGTCGCTGAGCATCGACGCGGTCGACCCGCACGCACCGGTCGGCCTGCTCTCGGTCAACGGCGGCGCCGACACCGCCGGCAGTGCCTCGGTGGCGCTGAACCTGGACGCCACGGACCCGGCACCGGCCACGGGTGTCAAGCAGATGCGGTTCAGCAACGACGGCACCACCTGGTCGGCCTGGCAGCCCTACGCGAGGACCGCGTCGTGGCAGCTGACCTCCGGTGACGGGAGCAAGACGGTGTGGGCGCAGTTCGCCGACGCCGGCGGCAACGTCTCGAAGCCGGTCTCCGACACCATCACGCTCGCCGTCGACGCGGTCGCCCCCGACGTCCAGAAGGCCAACCCGGCCGTCGGCGACAAGGACGTCAAGCGGAGCGCCAGCCCGAAGGTGCGGGCCAGCGAGAAGCTCCGCGGGTCGACCGTGAACAAACGGTCCGTGGTGCTCAAGCAGAAGGGCACCAGCAAGACGGTCAAGGGCAAGGTCGACTACAAGGCCGGCCGCCGCCAGATCGTCCTCAACCCGAAGGGTGACCTGGACCAGGGAACGAAGTACGTGCTGATCGTGAAGACGACGGTCCTGGACAAGGCCGGCAATCGCTTCGACGCCGACCCGAAGAAGGCCGGCGCCCAGCCGCTGCGGATCAAGTTCACCACCCGGTAGCCCAGCGGCACCCGCTCCACCCGGCCGGTCCCGGCGCTCGCTGAGCGTCGGGACCGGCTGCTTTCGACCAACAGACCCGCCCACTATTCACAGTGTGTATTCAGTGTGTGTATAGTCCGGCCCATGAGCGTTGCACACGCGTTGCTGGGCGTCCTGGCCGAGGGCCCGGCGCACGGCTACGACCTGAAGCGGGGCCACGACGCCCGGTTCCCGGGGGCCAAGCCGCTGGCCTTCGGGCAGGTGTACGCCGCCCTGGGCAAGCTGGATCGCGACGGCCTGGTCGAGGCGGTCGAGACCGTCAGCGACGGCGGGCCGGAGCGGACGACGTACGCGCTCACCGAGGCGGGCGAGGAGGCCCTGACGACCTGGCTCGGCGAGCCCGCGGCGGCCGGGCCGTATGCTGCCGACGACCTGGTCCGCAAGACCGTCACGGCGTTGCGGCTGGGACGCGACGCCGCCGGCTTCCTCGCCCGCCAGCGCCGGCTGCATCTCGAGGCGATGCGCCGGCTCACGGCCCTGCAGGACGCGGCCGACGGCGTCGAGGCGCGCATCGTGCTCGACCACGCCGTCGAGCACCTGGACGCCGACCTGCGCTGGCTGGACAACGCGGCGGACCGGGTCGCGCAGGCCCCGAGCGCCACCACCGGGACCGACCGGTCCCGCGAGACCCACCACACCGATCGGAAGGTACGTCGATGAACGCGCTGATCGAGGCCCGCGCGCTGCGCAAGGCCTTCGCCCGCACCGAGGCACTGCGGGGCGTGGACCTGCGGGTGCAGGCAGGCGAGATGGTCGCGGTGACCGGGCCGTCGGGCAGCGGCAAGTCCACGCTGCTGCACTGCCTGGCCGGCATCCTGCGCCCCGAGGCGGGAGAGGTCACCTTCGACGGTCGCCGGGTCGACACCATGGGTGAGGCCGAGCGCAGCCTGCTGCGCCGCCGCGACTTCGGCCTCGTGCTCCAGTTCGGCCAGCTGCTGCCCGAGCTGACCGCGGCGCAGAACGTCGCGCTGCCGCTGCTCCTCGACGGGCACGACCGCGACGGCTCCCGCCGCGCGGCGCTCGGCTGGCTCGAACGGCTGGGCGTCGACCAGGTCGCGGACCAGGTGCCGGCGCAGATGTCCGGCGGGGAGCAGCAGCGCGTCGCGGTGGCGCGGGCGCTGGTCACCGGTCCCCGGGTCGTGTTCGCCGACGAGCCCACGGGCGCGCTCGACACGGTGGCCGGGGAGCAGGTGCTCGGACAGCTGCTCGCGGCGGTGCGGGACAGCGGCGCGACCCTGCTGGTGGTGACCCACGACAACCGGGTGGCCGCTCGGGCCGACCGGGAGGTCGTGCTCCGCGACGGGCAGCCGGTCGACGCCGCGGTCGGGGCCTGAGATGGCCGGGCTCGTGCGCCGTCTCGGCAACGACTCGGTCCTGGCGCTCGCGTTCCTCCGCAACGGCGGGGCGGCCCGGGCGGTGCTCGTCAGCGCGTGCACGGCGGTGGTGTCCTCGCTGCTGTTCGTCGCAGTGACCCTGGTCCTGTTCACGTTCGCCGGTGGCGACGCCGCGTCGCAGCCGCGGGAGGTTCTCGGCAACCTGGTCGCCGACCGCAACGTCCGGATCGGCTACCTGTTCGGTCTGCTGGTCATCTGCATCGCCCCGCTGGCCCTGCTGCGGCAGGTGCTGCGGCTCGGCACCGCGGAGCGGGAGCGGCGCCTCGCCGGTCTCCGGCTCGCGGGCGCGACGCCGGCGGACGTGCGCCGCCTGGCCGGCGTGGAGGTGGGGGTTCCCGCCGCCGCCGGCGGTCTCGTCGGCTACCCGCTCTTCCTGATGCTGCGGTGGCTGCTCGGGGGTGAGCCCGCGACGATCGGCGCGACGTTCACCGGGCCGGTGGCCCGCGAGCTCCGCCTGGTCCCGACCACGGTCGAACCGTCCTGGTGGCAGGTGCTGCTGGTCGTGCTTCTCGTCGGGCTGGCGGGCGCGGTCGTCGGGGCGACGGCGGGCCGCGGCGTGGTCGTCTCGCCGCTCGGGGTCACGCGACGCGGTCCCGTCTCGGCGCCCCGGCCGTGGGGCCTGGCACTGCTCCTGCTGGCGGGGCCGGTGTTCTGGCTCGGCACCCGAGGCTCCTCCTCCACGGGCGGCGGGACCCTGCTCGGGGTGGTCACGGTGCTGCTGCTCGTGGTGGGCCTGCTCGCCCTCGCACCCTGGCTCGCGGGGAAGGTGGGGGCGGCCGTCGCGAGCCGGACCGGCCGCCCGCACCTGCTCATCGCCGCGCGGCGGCTGCAGACCGACCCGCGCCCCGCCGGGCGTGCGGCCGCGGCCGTGGGGGTGATCGCGATGGTCGCCGGCTTCGGCGGCGTCCTCATCACGGAGCTCCCGTCGACGTACGGCGAGCGCGGGTTCGGCAACGTCGAGCCCATGTACACGGTGCCGATCACCCTGGTCGGCGTGGTGCTCCTGGCGGCCCTGGCGATGGTGGTCTTCAGCCTCGCGGTGCACGGCGCCGAGTCCGTCTTGGACCGCAGGCGCGCGATGGCGTCCCTGGCGGCCCTGGGGATGGCCGAGGCGGACGTCGCCCGGGTCCAGCGGTGGGAGGTCGGTCTCGTGGTGCTGCCGGTCGCCGCGCTCGGTCTGCTGATCGGGTCCGTCCCGTTCCTTCTCGTGACGGAGATGCGCGGCGGCCACCTCTGGATCCCGGTCACGGTCGACCTGGTCATGCTCGCCGGCGCGCTGCTCGCCGTCCGCGCGGCGGTCCGGCTGACCGGCCCCTGGACGCGGCGGGCGATGGCGGCCGAGCAGCTGCGGACCACGTGACGGCCCGGGACCCGAGGGCTCAGGCGAGGTAGGGGTCCGCCCAGGCGCTGACGATCCGGGCGGCCCGCTTGGCCTGGTCGCGCTCGGTGAGCAGGTGGTCGGCGCCCTCGAGGGAGACGAAGCTGCGCGGGTGCCGCGCGGCCCGGAAGATCTGGCTCGCGTTCTCGATGCCGACGGTGTTGTCCGTGGGGGAGTGCAGGACGAGAAGGGCTCGGCGCAGCGTGCGGATGCGCTCGCTGAGGTCGACGGCCCGCACGTCCTCGAGGAAGTGCCGGCGGAGGGTGAGTGCCTTGCCGCCGATCAGGAACGGCGCCTCGCCGTCGCTCATGATCCGCTCGACGAGCGCGTCGTAGTTGTGCTCGACGTGGGCCGGCTCGAACGGTGCGCCGACGCTCGCCACCGCCCGCACGCCGTCGAGCTCGTGGGCCGCGGCGATGACGGCGGAGCCTCCGAAGGAGTGCCCGACCACCAGCCGGACCTCACGCCCGGTGCTCTCGAGGTACCTCACGGCCTGGACGGTGTCGGCCACCTTGTGCGAGAACGACCCGTCGCCCCAGTCGCCCTCGGAGTCACCGAGCCCCAGGTTGTCGAAGCGGAGCATGCCGATGCCCTCCGCCGCGAGCTGCTTGCACATGCGGCTGGCCGCCGGGGAGTCCTTGCTAAGCGTGAAGCCGTGCGCGAAGACGCCCCAGCCGCGGGCCTCGCCCTCCGGCGGGTCGATGAGGCCGGCCAGGCGCGGCCCGCTCGAGCTCTCGAACCACACCTTCTCGGCCACGGAGGCATCGTCCCACCTGGTCCGCGGGCCGGGGTCAGCCGGCCAGCGAACCGCCGAAGATCTGCCAGGCGAGCAGCGACTTCGCCACGAGGCTGAGCACCAGGTAGGCCTTCTCGCCGTACGCGTAGTCGGACCACCGGCCGACGCCGCGGTACTGCAGCCACTGGTTGAGGCCGAAGCTGAAGAACAGGATGCCCTGGGCGACGACGATGCCGTAGACGAAGCCGGGGACGGTCGCGGAGCCCACGACGTTGACCACCAGTGCGGTCCAGGGGGCCAGCCCGACCAGGGTGCCGAACCAGAACGGCAGCATGGTGGTGGTCGTGCGGCCGGGCGGGTTCATCAGCTCCTGCAGCCATCCGAAGAGGATCATCGCCACGTTGGCGCCGATGATCGCGATGACCGCGGTGATCCCGGTGATCCCGGAGTAGAAGGCGATCAGCACGACCATCAAGGTGGCGCTCAGGGAGTACTCCGACCCACCGGAAGCGGTTGATGCCGCGCCGCAGGTCGCGCTCGTAGGTGCCGCGCGCCACGGTCGAGGTCAGCAGGTGGTCGAGCGCCGCGAGCGCGAGGAACGTCGCCACGGCGAGGCCGATCGGTACGTCGAAGAGCGCCTCCGGCGCGGGCGCCCGGGCGCCGGGCGGCCCCTCGGGGAACGACGAGGTGACGCTGATCGCGAAGTCGCCCGCCAGGACGAGGACGACGACGGCCTGGGCCAGGTGCAGCACGGTGAGCCCGAGGTTCCACCGGCGCAGGCCGGCCAGCCGCTGGTCGGTGACGCCGGAGGCCACCGTCGTACCGGTATTCGTGCCCGCCATCTCGCACTCCTCGCTCCGATTTCGAGCCCCGCCAGTCCACTGTAGGGGGCTGATGAGAACTTGGTCCTCGCGCCGGCCGCGAGGGTCAGTTCAGGTCGTGCGACGGACGCAGGAGCCCATACGCGCAGGTGCTAGATGTCTGCTCGTAGCCGAGTCCTTCGTACAGTCGCAGTGCGCCGGAGGGGTTCTCGGCGTCGACGCCGAGTGCTGCCGCCTCCAGGCCCGAAAGGGCAAAACGACGCATGGACTCCCGTAGGAGTGCGCTTGCGATGCCTCTGCCGCGATACGTCTGCGCCACCGCCAACTGGTCGGTGTAGCCCTCGCTGATTCCTGTCGCTCGCCAGTCCTGTTCATAGGCGCAGTTGAGGGCCGCGCCGACGACGGCCCCGGTCGTGTTCTCGATCGCGAGCAAGGACCAACCGGGCCGGAAGGCTGCTGAACTTGTGGCTTCGTCCCACATCTCATCGGTCCTGTCGGCGTGGCCCCAGTGGTCGTGGAACGCTCCGTCGACCACATGGTGCGCCTCCCGACTGCGTGATGGGTCCCAGTCGACGAGGACCACATCGTCGAGTTCGGGTACCGGCGGCAGATCACTGAGGCTGCGGGACATCTCGAAGAAGTAGCGCTCGACCGTGAGGCCGTGCCGCTCGGCCAGATCCCGGACGTCGGCTTGGTCGGATGGCGCGTACAGACGCATTGCGAGCGGCCCGAAGCCATCCTGTCGGGTGGCGACATCCCATTCGATGGCGTGTGCGATCTCCCACCGCAGCACGGACCGCCCGATGCCCTCGCCACGGCGATCGGGACGAACGGCTCCACCCAGGTAGACACCTCGCCGCTCTGTGACGACACGGTTGCAGCCAGCCCACGCTGTGGCGACGACTCGATCGTTCAGGTCGTATCCGACCAGGGTGTCCGCTTCTGGGCGTGATCGAGGCGAGTCCCAGAACTCCTGCAGGCCCCCGAGCGACTGCCGTTCTGGGTTGCGGTCGTAGGCCTCGCATTCGGCGTAGAACTCGGCTATGCCTGGTAGGTCGTTTCGACCGAAGGGCCGCCAGCTGATACCCGGATGGGCTGCGAGATCCCTCCGGGCGTCAGCTTCGCTGAGATCAGGCGTTTCCGTCACGCGAATCACTCTTCCACGGCTGACGGTCATGTGACACGGACGTCGACAGCCGTCCGCTCGAGATGACCTGAGCGGGGCGCGCTACATGTTGTAGGCCCCGTGGGACTCGAACCCACAACCCGCGGAGACGTCGTCGACCCGGGTCGGAGGGAGTTCAGGACCGCATTTCACGCTGAACTACAGGCCTGTTGGTTGCGGTTGGTGAGGCCGTTTGAGGGTGCATTAGTCCCCACATTCGTCCCCGGCCAGGGGAGTGCCGCCGACCCGATAGCCAGCCCTCTTGCTCGTCGGTGTCCGAGGTCAAGGGTGGCCGGAGGCCATCGCGTGGCGACGCGGAGCGGCCTTGAGGTCGGGCGTCGGCGTGCAAACCGTCGTCGGCCGGGTCGGCGGCTTGGAGGTGAGTGGTGCGGCGGCCCGTGAGGTGGTGGCTGGTAGCTCCCAATGCGGCCGCCCGCGTCTCGTCGATGTGGGCGTCCTTGCTTGTGCTCGGGCGGGTGCGCGAGGACGGCGCGGAGCGTCGCCCGCAGCGCGCCCTCGCGCGGCAGGCGCGCTTGAACCAGTACAGAAACTCGTAACCGCTAACCCTCAGCGGACAGTGTGCTGTGCCAGGTGATCTGCGACATCGGCGCGCCAGGTGATGTGCGACGTGGGCCGGCTTCGGCGCCCTCGGCTATGACGTCTCCGCGGGGCGTCCTGGACTGGGGAGGCCGGGATTGGCACTGGTTGTCTTGTCGATCGTCGAGCTGCGATTGGACGCGGTGCGCGCCGTGTTGGGCGATGTGCCGCTGAACGAGGTGGCGGCCGATGTCGGGGTGCATCGAGCCACCTTGCATCGATGGGTGACTCCGTATCTGACCGAAGGCCTGGCGGGGCTCTCGGATCGTTCGCATCGCCCCGGGGGGGGTGTCCGCATCAGGTGACGGCTGCGGTGGAGGTCTGGGTCGCGGAGTTCCGTCGGTAGCATCCGCGTTGGGGTGCCAAACGGATCCGGATGGAGCTGTTGCGCAGGCCTGGCCGGTGGGCGTCCGAGGGGCTCGTGGTGCCGGCGGAGCGCACCATCGTGCGGATCCTGCAGCCTCTAACGCCGCTCGCGGTTCTGGCCCCAACCGAACGAACTCTCTGCGACGAAGTCGACGAGGTTGGAGTCAAGCCGCTCGCGTAGGCCATCTAGGGTCTGTGTGTCGGCCGACCGGATGTCATAGATCACGTCGTTGAAGACTTCGCCCACCACCTCGAGACGAAGCACTAGGCATCGGATCGGGCTGTCGGCTGGGGCCACAGTAATGTCGCCCCAGCCGAGCTGCAGTGAATCCAATTCGCCGTCTTGGAGGACGCGCGCGATAGCGGGCACAACGATTTCTGAGAGAGCTTGCTGAGCACTCAACTCCATCGTGTCTCCCGCCGAACTGTCTAGCCTGAGTTCTTGAACCCCAGGTAGCCGCTGATGTTCACCTCGGCATTGCCTCCGCCACCTGCATTGTGCCGGAAGTTGAAGATGTCGTGGTAGGAGATGTCGTCTCCTGCCTTCACCGGGCATCACGCCTCTTGAGCTCGATCGCGACCGGACGGCGCGGGCGATGTCGGTGGAGGAGATGCGCGGCTGGCTTGCTCTTCTCGATGCGAGCAAGTTCGCGCAGCGTCACGACCTGCCCGAGCTGGCCCGCTTCATGCTGGCTACGGGACTACGCCTTGGCGAGGCGCTCGGCGTCACGTGGGCAGACGTCGACCTGACCGCCGGGTCAATCGCGGTGAAGCGCACGATCGTCCGCGTGAAGGGGAAGGGACTGGTGGCGAAACGGGTGAAGTCACGTGCCTCCGAGCGCGGACTGATGATTCCCGACTGGTCCGTAGGGCTTCTCCGTGCCCGGCGCGTGCGGCTGGGCGCGTTCGATGGGCCCGTGTTCCCCGACTCACGAGGGGGTTGGCGAGACCGCAGCAACGTGGGGAAGGCGTTTCGCCAGGTCGGCGGTGGTTCGCCGTTCGACTGGGTCAAGACGCACACCTACCGCAAGACCGTGGCCACACTGCTCGACCAGAGCGGGGCGAGTGGGCGGATGATCGCCGACCAGCTCGGCCACTCGCGGGTCTCGATGACCCAGGACGTATACCTCGGACGCCGGGCAGGGAACGCGGCGAACCTGGCGGCCCTGGAGGCCTACAACCCGGATCGACCGGCTGCCGACGAGGACGACGGGGACGCGAAATGAATCGCATGCGTCCCCACATTCGTCCCCGCGAGGCGCTCGCTAGGCACCCGCGGGCCCGAGACGTGGCGCTGACCAGCGACTTCGTGGGCCCCGTGGGACTCGAACCCACAACCCGCGGATTAAAAGTCCGCTGCTCTGCCAGTTGAGCTAGAGGCCCGGGACAGGGGGACCTTTGTCCGACGACCCTCGCGGGTCCCCGCATCGCTCACGCAGTATCGCAGCCTCTTCCAGGTTTCTTCTGCGCAGGCCGTTCGGGCTTCCATGGCGGGATCGGAACCGGCGCGCGACCCCGTCACGCGCGCGGTGGTGCTGCGGTCTCCTGCACATCGCTCTGCGGCCCGGCCGCTGCGCCACCCCCCGTGTCAAGGTCCCTTGACATCCGGACCAGTGTCAAGCATGCTTGACACATGGAGAACGCGGTGCGGGAGCGGCGCACGGATGCCGGCCTTTCGCAGGCCGATCTGGCCAAGGCGATGGACGTGTCGCGGCAGACGATCAACTCCATCGAGACCGGCCGCTATCTGCCGTCCCTCCCGCTTGCCATCGCTCTCGCACGCTTCTTCGACTCATCGGTAGAGGAGATCTTCGATGTCGACTCATGATTCCGCGACACCCCCCAAGCGATTCAGCACGCGATGGACGATCCCGGTCACCGCGCTGGCCATCGGACTCGCCTATCTGGTTGCGGGCCTGGTCGGTGGCGACACCTTCTTCGGCGTGCTGGGCCTCTCGATCATGGTCGCCGCCGCGACAGCGTTCCTGGTGCTGAGCCGCTTCAGCGAAACCGTCGCGGGGCTGATGGATCGCCGTGACGAGCGGATCAACGCCCTGGACCGGGACGCGACTCTGGTCGCCGGTGGCTCCGTTCTGGCAGCGGTCCTGGTCGCGTTCGTGGTCGAGATCGCCCGCGGCGGCGACGGCATGCCGTACGCCGCACTGGGCGCGATCGGTGGGGTCGCCTACCTGTCGACCCTGATCGTGCTCCGCCTGCGCCGATAGCTGCTTCGCCCCGCAGGGACGGGGCCGGCGGGCTATCGGAGCTGAGCGACCACCTCGAGCAGGGTTTCGGCGACCTCGTCGGGGGCCGTGAGCAGGTGCAGGTGCCCACCCTCGAGACGTCGCACCTCCCATCCGTTCGCCTGGGCCAGCGAGGCCTGCTCGGCGTAGGCGTCGCCGAAGGCGACGTAGCCCGAACGACGCGCGAGCCAGCCCTCCGGAGCGGGCGGTTGGTCGACCAGCAGCCGCAACGGCACCCGTGGTTCGTCGGTGGTGAGAAGGTCCCAATGCTCCCCGACCACGGCCTGGATGTCGTGGCGAGGCCACCAGGTCGACCAGGCGGCGAGGAGGCCGTCGGGCCGCTCCCGTGATCGCAGGAAGTCCATCCAGCCGGGGTCTGGTTCGGGACCGGGCAGGAGCGAGTCGAGGCAGACCAGTTCCGCGCCGACCGCGTCAGCGACGGCCGGGGCGAACCTGCCCGCGTTGGAGTGGGGCACCACCACGTCGGCACCCTGGGCGGCGGCGACGAAACCGGCCAGTACTCGAGCCATCTCCGTGCCGCCCGTGCCGGCGACTGTCACTTGGTGCCCGCGGTCCCGGAGCTCGTCAGCGAGCGGAAGGACCACGGCCGGAGTCACAAGCGGGCTGGGCAGCAGGCAGAGCCTCATGGTCGCGATTCTTCCGGACACCGTCGATCCGCGGTCCGCGGAAGAGACTCCGGATCACCGTGCGGTTCGGGCCCCGCACCCACTGAGCCGGGTGGCTCGTCCCCGACGCCCGCGAGGGGCTCTACCCTGAGACGGTGTCTCGGGACCGTCGGCTGCGTCGTGCCGCCATCGTGGCGACGCTCGCGGTGCTGACCGCCGGTTGCGGCGGCGAGCCGGAGGCCCGGTCGGACCCGGCGCCGTCCGCCTCCGAGCGGCCCGCCGAAGGCGCCTCGTCCGGCTCGTCGACCGGGGCCGAGCCGACGAAGGCAGCGTCGCCGTCCGGGGCCGGGCAGCCTCCCGAGCCGGGCTCGATGCAGACCCCCGACCGGACCTCCGGCGAGCTGAGCCGCCGCGACTTCCCCCGCCCCCGCGACCTCGGTCCCCGTTGGGCCTACGCCGTCGACCGCGGTGACGCCGAGGAGGGGTACGTCGGCAACGGAACGCCCGCGCTGGCCCGGAGCCCCCGCGAGGTGGTCGCCACCGCCGTCCCGTTCGGCTGCCCCCGCCCCGCGGCGATGCCGCTGCCCGACCACGCCCTCGAGGTCGACTACACGGCGGGTGGCACGAGCGTGATCTCGATCCGCAGCCAGTTCACCGACCTGGACACCGCGCGTCGCTTCTTCACGGCCCGCCACGACAACCTCGTCGGCTGCCGCGGGCGGGGCGGCGGGGCCGTGGGCCCGCTGGTCACGGACCTGGTGCCGTTCGGCCCGGGCACCCTGCTGAGCGGCCGCACGCAGCGGTCCGACCCGTGGATGGAGCTGGCGCTCCTCGACGGTGACTCCGTCGTGCTGCTCGCCGCCCGGAACCGTGCCGACCGGCCGCCCCTGAACCGCACCACCGCCCGTCGCCTGGCCGCCGCTTTCCGCATCCGATGAACCCGGAAGGACCCCGCCCCTTGTCTCGACCCGGACGCGTCGCCCTGGCCCTGACCGCCCTTGCCGCCCTCGCGCTCGCCGGGCCGGTCGGCGCCGCCACCGGCCAGGAGCAGCCGTCCCCCGGACCCACCGTGGGACAGCAGCAGGCCCGGGCCGCCAACCAGCCGCCCGTCGCCACCCCAGACGAGGCGACGGTCACAGCCGGCCAGGCCGTGACCGTGCCGGTGCTCGCGAACGACACCGACGACGGGCTCGGACGGCCCGAAGGCGAGCCTCCGCGCCTGGAGGTGGTCGCGGCGGACGGAGCGGGTGGCCGGGCCAGCCACACCGAGTCCGACGTCACCGTGGTCACGCACGCGGACGACCGCGGCGACCTCGTCGTCGGCTACACCGTCAGCGACGGCGAGGCGACCTCGGCCGGCCAGGTCACCGTGCACGTCGGCGACCCGGCCACCCGCTCGGTGACTCTCGACCTCGGTCAACGCCCCGTCGCGCTGCGCCGGCACACCGTGACCGGGCAGGTGCAGCCCGCCGCCGGCGGCATCGTCGTGCGGGTGCAGCGCCACACCAAGGGCGGCTGGTCAACCGTGTCCCGGACCCGCACCGACCCCTCCGGCGGCTACGCGGCGCCGTTCCGCACCGCCCGTCCGGGGCGGCACACGCTCCGCGCGGTGGCGGTCTTCCGCGACGGCTCGCGCGCCCGCTCCGACCGGCTCAGGCTGCGGGTCCGGGCGCGCGCCGACGCGCGCGTCTCCGGTCCGCTCGACAGCGGCGACGTCCCGCACTCCTGGCGCCCTGGATGTCCGGTGCCCCCCTCGCAGCTGCGGAGGATCCGGGTCAACCACTGGGCCTATGGCGGGACCCTCCGCCGGGGCACGATCGTGGTCCGCGCGACGGAGGCGCGGGCCGTCGTCCGGGTCGTCGAGGCGGCGTTCGACAGCCGCTTCCCGATCCGGCGCATCAAGCCGGCCGACCACTACTACGCAGGCGGGCGGCGCACCCCGATGGGTTCCGACAAGGCGGCGATGCGCGCCGGGAACACCTCGGCGTTCAACTGCCGTCCGGTCACCGGCAACCCCTACCGCATCTCCCAGCACTCCTACGGCAACGCGATCGACATCAACACGATCGAGAACCCCTACGTGACCCGCGGCGCGGTCTACCCGGCCGGGTCGCGGCGCTACCTCGACCGGTCCCCCTACCGGCGCGGCATGATCGTCGGCGGTGGCGTGATCGCCACCAAGATGCGGCGGATGGGCTGGGCGTGGGGAGCCCGTTGGGGGCACCCCGACTACCAGCACTTCTCCTCCAACGGGGGGTAGTGCCGGCGCTCGGGGCTCGTGCGCGTCCACCGAGCGCGCCGGCGCCCGTGTCGCCCGGCTATGGGCAGTGTGTGGTCATATCTGGACAGACGCCCGGTTGAAGACCACCTGTTCTGGTCATCCCAACCCCCCTCATCGCCTCCCTAGGGTCGGCGTGAGCCGGCACCGTGCCGGCAACCTGGAGGGGACTTACCTGATGCCTGTGCTCACTCGACTCTCTGCGTTCGGCGGCACGCTCGCGCTCGGTTCGGCGGTGGCGCTCGTCCCGATGGCACCGGCCGCCGCGGCCGACGTGCAGTGCGGCGACACCATCACCGTCTCCACGAAGCTGACCCACGACCTGACCTGCCCGGGCCCGGGTGACGCGCTCGTGATCGGCGCCGACGGTGTGGTGCTCGACCTCGGTGGGCACACCATCACCGGCCCCGGCACGCGTGAGCCCGGAGCCGGAGTGCGTGCCGCCCAGAAGACCGGAGTCGTCGTCACCCGCGGCACCATCACCGGGTTCGCCGACGGCGTGGTGTACGACGAGTCCACGAACGGTGCCGTGACCAAACTGACCGTGCGCAACAGCGGGTTGAGCATCAACCTCGCCGGCGGCGGGGGTCACCTGGTCGAGAAGAACACCGTGATCGACGGCTACCAGGACGCCATCCGTGTCGGCAACTCGGCTGGCAACCGGATCGTCAAGAACACCCTGACCAACAACATCTGGGGCGTCACCGTGGCGTTCAGCGCCGCCGACAACTACGTCGCCAAGAACGTCGCGACCGACAGCCACGCCAACGGCATCGCCGTCTTCGCCGGCGCTGCTCGGACGACGCTCGAGAAGAACGAGGTCACCGCGTCGCGGGGCAACGGCATCCAGGTGAACGACGACGCAACCGCCACGGTCCTGGTCAAGAACTACTCCGACGGCAACGGTGACGACGGCATCCACGTCGACGGGCCGGCCGCGACCCTCACCAAGAACACCGCCGTCGACAACGCCGATCTCGGCATCAGCGCCCCGGACGCCACCGACGGTGGCGGCAACCGGGCCAGCGGCAACGGCAACCCCGCTCAGTGCGCCGGGGTGAGTTGCAGCCCCGCACCCTGAGCAGCCGGGCTTCTGGCGGGGCACGTCCTCAGGGCGTCGGCCCCGCCGGAGGCCAAGGCCCCGCGGTCAGCTACGAGCCGGCCGGCGGCAGGCAGCCGGCGGGCCGGCCCACCTTCGCCAGGCCGACGCGGTCGCCGGCGGCGTACTTGGCGGGCGATCGGCGGTGCAGCGAGGGGTACATCACCTGGCTCCGGTCCGACACGTGGGCGAGCCCGACCGCGTGCCCGAGCTCGTGGGCGAGCAGGCCGGGCCGGGTGATGCCGTTGCGGCGCATGGAGGTGCTCCACGACTTCGTGTCCGGAGCGTCGATCACGACGAAGCCGGACGAGACGCCGTAGGAGATCGAGCCATCGGTACGTCCCTGCCACCCGAAGCTGAAGCCGCCGTAGCCGGCGGTCCGGCCGGCCAGCGGGTAGTCGGTCTGGGACGGCCGCACGAAGGCGACGACCAGCTGGGCCGGCTGGGCGGACGCGTTGTCGGTGCGCGGCACGAACGAGGTCTTGCCCCGGTAGGAGAAGCGCAGCCCGGAGACCCTCGCGAGCTGGCGCACCTTGCGCTTCGTCTGCCGCACCGCGCCGTAGCGGTCCGCCCGGGGCAGGCCGCGCACGTTGACCCGGTAGGTGATCCGGCTGCCGCACGGGTCCCAGCGCGCGACGGTCGTGGAGCCGTCGGGCAGCGTGGTGGTGTTCACCGCATAGCTGCGCGCCTCGACGGCGCTCGCCGTCGTACCGGTCACGAGCGCGCCGGTGACGGCGGTCGCGACCGAGGTCAGCAAGCAGGCAACACGAATCAAGCGCATCGGAAGTCCCCCCAGGAATGCCGGAACACGTGCAGCCAGTGAAACCGGACAAGTGGGACGTTCGGCGCAGAAGCGACGAAACTTTACCTGCTCCTTACGGCGAGCCGCGTTGACGCCGACTTGTCAGAGCCTCGGTGCGCCGGGGCACGCTGACGCTCTGACAAGTCGGGGCCGGGGGTCTCAAGGTGCGCCGCAGCCGCGCCGATTCTCTGAGTGCGGCTCGAGTCGCACCGGCTTCGCGTCACCTGCGTCCAGCGGCGCTCCGCTCCAGGGTCAGCCCGCCGCCGAGACGCGCTGACGCGAGGCGAGGGGCCCTTCGGGTTCGGGGGAGACCGAAGGGCCCTTTCGCGTGGCCCACGGTCCGCCGCCGGCCCGGCGGGCCCCGGCGAAACCCGCCCGCCGTCTTTACTCTGCGGTTAGCCTGACGGGGCCGAACAGCACCCGGGGGAGGAGCGCATGCCTATGCCGACCACGGCACGCCGGCGCCGTCGCCGCGCCCGCTACGCGGTCAACCCCTACCGCGCCACCAAGGTGCCCAGCGCCTACGGTCTGCACCTGATGAACCGCCTGGGCTGCGGGTTCTCGGAGCGCACCTGGGCGCAGATGCGGTCGGCGGGCGGCCCCTCCGCCTGGTTCGAGCGGCAGCTCGCCCCCGAGACCGTCCCCGAGCACCCCAAGGTCGGCTACCTCGACCGGTGGTTCCCCGAGCTGTACGAGACCCCGGCGGTGAAGTTCACCAAGAGCAAGGTCGGCTACGGCTACGCCGACCAGCTCTCGAGCTGGACCATGCTGCGCCGCATCTACTCCAACCGTCAGGTGCTGGAGACGATGGTCGACTTCTGGTCCAACCACCTGCACGTGACGGCCGTCGGCGGTACGGCGTGGGTGCAGCGCTTCCACTACGACCAGACGATCCGGCAGCACGCCCTGGGCCGCTTCGAGGACCTGCTGGTCGCGTGCACGCTGCACCCCTCGATGCTGCTGTACCTCGACAACTTCCGGTCCGTGCGCGGCGCCCCCAACGAGAACCACGGCCGCGAGCTGCTGGAGCTGCACACCGTGGGCCGGGAGTCCGGCTACTCCGAGCAGATGGTGAAGGACTCCGCGGTCATCCTCAGCGGTTACCGCGTCGACTTCCGGGGCACCTGGGAGATGCGCTACAACCCGCGCCAGCACACCACCGGGCCGGTGCAGGTGCTCGGTTTCACCCACCCCAACGGCGACGCCGACGGCTCCGCGATGACGGTCGACTACCTGCGCTACCTGGCTCGGCACCCGGCGACCGCGCGCACGCTCGCCACCAAGCTGGTGACCCGGTTCGTCGGCGACTACCCGCCGGCCGCCCTCGTCGACCGCCTCGCCCAGGTCTACCTCGCCAGCGGCACCGACATCCGCGCCGTGCTCCGGACGCTGGTGGCCAGCCCCGAGTTCCAGCAGTCGGCGGGCACGAAGGTGCGCACGCCGGTCGACGACCTCGTCGCCACCGCCCGCGCGCTCCGGGTCCGCGCCCGCAGGCCGACGAGCGGCCGGGCGTTCGCGCACCGGATCACCCGCCAGCACCGCGGCCTGCCGCTCTACCAGTGGCCGCGGCCCGACGGCGCGCCCGAGCGCAACGCCGACTGGGCCTCCGCGGCGCGGATGCTGAGCTCGTTCCGGATGCACTGGGACCTGGCCTCGGGCGACTACCCGCGCCACGACGTGCGCTACCGCAAGCCGAGGCGCTGGCTGCCCAGGCGGACGATCCGGCTGGACCGGTACGTCGACCACCTCTCGCGCAGCCTCCTCGGGCGCAGGTCGACCAGGACGATGCTCAAGGCCGTCTGCCAGGCGACCGGCTACAAGCCCGACGAGAAGATCGACCGCAAGCACGAGCTGGCGCGGGGCCAGTTCGTCCGGGTGGCCGCGGTGCTGCTCGACTCCCCCCAGCACATGTCGAGGTGACCGGCCGATGACCGAACCCCAGCCGACCGAACCTCAGCCGACCGGAAGGCGGAGGCGGACCTGCGGGGCTGCTGCGAGGAGTTCGCCCGGGCCTCGGGCCTGTCCCGCCGCCGTTTTCTCGCCGGGATGGCGGCCTCCACCGGCGCGGCCGTCACCACCTCGGTGTTCGGGGACGCGTTCCGGCAGGCGTCCTTCGCCCGCGCGACGCGGCAACAACGTGCTCGTCGTGATCAGCCTGCGCGGCGGCGTCGACGGGATGGGGATGGTCGTCCCGCACGGCGACCCGGCGTACTACACCGCCCGGCCGAGCATCGGCATCCCCGCCACCTCGCTGTTCGCCGCCGACGCGATGTTCGGACTGCACCCCTCGACTGCGGCCGCTGGAGTGGCTGTGGACCGCCGGCGAGCTCGCCGCGGTGCAGGCCGTCGGCATGGAGGTGCCCAACCGCTCCCACTTCCGGGCGATGGAGGAGATCGAGGACGCCGACCCGACCTCGAGCGTGCGGCGCGGCTGGGTCAACCGGATGGTCGGGCTCGGCGGCGGCACCCAGCCGTACGACGCGGTGGGCCTCGGCGACCCGGTCACGCCGACCGCCCTCGTCGGGCCGGCGCTGTCGCTGACCGCGGAGGGCCTGCAGGACGTGGCGCTGGCGGGCGCCGACGGCGACTTCCTGAGACGCCGCCGGCGGCAGCTGCGCACCACCTGGAAGCGGTCGCCCGGCCCCCTCGGCGACGCCACCCGGGCCGCGCTGAGGACCGTCAAGGACCTGCGACCCGTCGTGCGAGTCCCGGTACCGGCCCGACGTCACCTATCCCAAGGCCTACCCGGCCGCCGGCCTCTCCGCCGCGCTCAAGGACACCGCCCGGCTGATCAAGGCCGACGTCGGCACCGAGGTGGTCTCGGTCGACTACGGCACCTGGGACATGCACAGCGACTACGGGCGCCTCGACGCCGGCCGGATGCAGCGGATGGTCGGCGGCTTCGCCGGCGCCGTGGACGCCTTCATGCGCGACCTCGGGCCCACCCGCAGCCGGGTCACCGTCGTGACCATCAGCGAGTTCGGCCGTCGGGTGGCGCAGAACGGCAACAACGGGCTCGACCACGGCTGGGGCAACATGATGCTGCTGATCGGCGGCGGCGTGGCGGGCGGGCGCTACCACGGCTCCTGGCCGGGGCTCGGCGGCGGCCAGCTCGTCGACGGCGACCTCGCGGTCACCACCGACTACCGCAACGTGCTCGGCGAGCTGGTCGCCAAGCGCTTCCCGGGCCGGTCCCCGACCTCCGTGTTCCCGGGGCTGGTGTACCGCCCGATCGGCGTGCTGCGCTGACTCGGACTGCGCCGGGTGGTCGAGCCTGTCGAGACCACGGAGTCATCTCGACAGGCTCGATGACCCGGGGAACAGGCTCGATGACCCGGTTCTTGGCCATTTGTGCTCCTCCACTCGGAATCGGGCCCAGCACTTGGTAGGGTCAGCCCCGCAGCAGGTGCAAAGTTCCACAGGTCTTCCCAGGTCTTCAGCAGAAGATCGACGTCCGCGGAGTTTTGTGATCCGACGGCGTTTTCTCTTGAGTCATTGCTTGAGGGGGCACGGCGTTTCACCCGCATCTGTCGTGGGGCCGCCGAGGTGGCGGTCCCAAGCCCCATCAGTAGGAGTAAGTCAGCATGGCTCAGGGCACCGTCAAGTGGTTCAACGCCGAGAAGGGTTTCGGCTTCATTGCGCAGGAGGACGGCGGCGACGACGTCTTCGTGCACTACTCGGCCATCCAGTCGCAGGGCTACAAGTCCCTCGACGAGAACCAGAAGGTCGAGTTCGACGTCACGCAGGGTCCGAAGGGCCCGCAGGCGGAGAACGTCCGCGCGATCTGATCTGATCCCGGCCTGCCGGCCACGCGCCGGCTTTCGGTCGGATCGGACGATCAAGGACCCCGACGGATGACTGTCGGGGTCCTTGGTTTGTCCAAGTGACTATGGGTAGGAGCGTCCGGGGTCGGTGAGAATGGAGCGCAGGGACCCGTCGCGCTTTCCCACCGGCAGGAGCAGACCGTCTGAGACAGGGAGGTGGCGGCATGTCTGGACGACAAGCTGAACGTGCCTCTCGAGGATGCGGAGCTGCTCGCCGAGGTGGAGCTGACCACCAACCTGATCATCGCCGCCAGCGAGTCCGACGAGCCGCTGCCGCAGGAGCGAGGTCGACCGCCTGCTGGGCGTCGAGCAGCGCGCGATCCCCTCGCAGCCGGTCCCCGGCGACTGAGTCGCCGGACCGGCCGTCAGGGCCGCCGGAGCGAGTCCGGGATGACCCTTCCGAAGCCGCAGCCCCTAGCATGTCTCCCGGTTCTGTCCCGTTCACCAGGAGTTCGTCGTGGCCCTGCGCTTCCGTCCTGTCGACTCGACGTTCTACGAGCTCTTCGCGCCGTCGGCCCAGCACCTGGTCGATCGGCGCGGACCTGCTCGCGCAGATGCTCGGTGACGACAGCGACCGCGAGACCATCGCGCAGAAGATGCGGGACGCCGAGCACCTGGCCGACGAGGCGACCCACGACGTCATCCGCCGGGTGAACAGCACCTTCGTCACCCCGTTCGACCGGGAGGACATCTACGCCCTCGCGTCCGGGCTCGACGACGTCATGGACTACATGGAGGAGGCCGTCGACCTGGTCCTCCTCTACGAGGTCGAGCACCTGCCGTCCGAGCTGGCCGACCAGGTCGAGGTGCTGCAGCGTTGCGCCGACCTGACCGCCGACGGCGATGCCGCGGCTGCGCACCATGAAGGACCTCGAGGAGTACTGGATCGAGATCAACCGGCTCGAGAACGCCGGCGACAAGACCTACCGGCGGATCCTGGCCAAGCTGTTCAGCGGCAAGTACGAGGCGCTCGAGGTGCTCAAGCTCAAGGACATCGTCGACTCGCTCGAGGCCGCCGTGGACGCCTTCGAGAAGGTGGCCAACACGGTCGAGCAGATCGCCGTCAAGGAGTCCTGACGTGGAGCTCGCGATCGTCATCGCGGTCGTCGTCGTCGCCCTCGTCTTCGACTACACCAACGGCTTCCACGACGCCGCCAACGCGATCGCCACGTCGGTCTCGACCCGGGCGCTGACGCCGCGGGTCGCGCTGGTGATGGCCGCGGTCATGAACTTCGTGGGTGCCTTCCTCGGCCAGGAGGTCGCCAACACCGTCGGCAGCGTCATCGCCCCGAGGGCGGCACCCACGGCCTGGTGGTGGTGATGGCCGGTCTCATCGGCGCGATCACCTGGAACCTGATCACCTGGTACTTCGGGCTGCCCTCGTCGTCGTCGCACGCGCTGATCGGCGGCCTCGTCGGCGCCGCGGTCGGCCTCCGGCTCGCTGGTCCGGTGGGACGTGATCCTGGACAAGATCGTGATCCCGATGGTCGCCTCGCCGCTCTTCGGCTTCGCTGGCCGCGTTCGCGCTGATGCTGGCGATCATGTGGGCTCTGCGCCGGGCGAACCCGCACCCGGTCAACCGCGGCTTCCGCCTGGCCCAGACGGTCTCGGCGGCCGCGATGGCGCTCGGGCACGGCCTGCAGGACGCCCAGAAGACGATGGGCGTGATCTTCCTGGCCCTGCTCACCGGCGGGTACGTCGCGGCACGACGACCCGCTGCCGGTGTGGGTCATCCTGTCCGCCGCGGCCGCGATCTCGCTCGGCACCTACGCCGGCGGCTGGCGGATCATGCGCACCCTCGGTCGCCGCATCATCCACCTGGACCCGCCGCGCGGCTTCGCCTCGGAGACGGTCGCGGCCTCGGTGCTCTACACGACGGCGTTCGTGTTCGAGGCGCCGATCTCGACCACGCACACGATCACCTCCGCGGTGATGGGCGCCGGCGCCACCAAGCGGTTCTCGGCGGTCCGCTGGGGGGTGGCGCGGACGATCGTGACGGCGTGGGTGCTGACCTTCCCGATGGCCGGGCTGGTCGCGGCGCTCGTCTACTGGACCCGCGCTACGTCTTCCAGCTGCCCTGACCGGGGCTCAGCCGAAGCGGCCGGAGATGTAGGCCTCGGTGGAGGGCTCGTCGGGGTTGGAGAAGATCTTCCTGGTGGGGTTCATCTCCACCAGCCGGCCCGGCTTGCCGACCCCGGCGAGGTTGAAGAAGCCGGTGTCCTCCGAGACCCGGGCGGCCTGCTGCATGTTGTGGGTGACGATCACGATCGTGTAGTCGGTCTTCAGCTCGTGGATCAGGTCCTCGATCGCCGCGGTCGAGATCGGGTCCAGCGCCGAGCAGGGCTCGTCCATCAGCAGCACCTGCGGCTCGACCGCGATCGCGCGGGCGATGCACAGCCGCTGCTGCTGGCCACCGGAGAGGCTGGACGCCGGGCTCGGTCGAGGCCGGTCCTTGACCTCCTCCCAGAGGTTCGCGCCGCGCAGCGACTTCTCCACGATCGCGTCCGTCTCGGACTTCGGCATCCGCTTGCTGTTCAGCCGCATCCCGGCCAGCACGTTCTCGTAGATCGACATCGTCGGGAACGGGTTGGGCCGCTGGAAGACCATGCCGACCTGGCGGCGGACCTGCACCGGGTCCACGTCGGCGTCGTACATGTTCTGCCCGTCGATGACGATCTTGCCCTCGACCCGGGCGCCGGGGATCACCTCGTGCATCCGGTTCAGCGAGCGCAGGAAGGTGGACTTGCCGCAGCCGGACGGACCGATCAGGGCGGTCACCGAGCGCGCCGGGATCGTCATCGAGACGTCCTCGACGGCGAGGAAGTCCCCGTAGTAGATGTCGAGGTCGGAGACGTCGATGCTCTTGGCCATGGTGTCTGTTTCCTTCGTGGGGTCTCAGCGACCGGTGTGGGGGTCAGGGGCGGGGGTCGTCATCGCGAGCCCCGGGGGCGAAGTACCGGCTCACCGCGCGGGCGACCAGGTTCAGCGTCATCACGATCGCGATCAGCACGAGCGCGGCCCCCCAGGCGCGCTCCTGGCCGAACTCCGGCGGCACGCCGGGCTGGGTGAACGAGTAGTAGATGAACACGGGGAGGGTGGCCATCCGCTCGGAGAAGACGTTGAAGTTCACCGAGTCGGTGTCGCCCGCGATGACCAGCAGCGGGGCGGTCTCGCCGGCGACCCGCGCCACCGCGAGCATCACGCCGGTGACGATGCCGGCGATCGCCGTGGGCAGCACGACCTTGAGGATCGTGCGCCACTTGGGCACGCCCGAGGGCGTACGCCGCCTCGCGCAGCTCGTCCGGGACCAGCTTGAGCATCTCCTCGGCGCTGCGGACCACGATCGGGATCATCAGGATCGACAGCGCCACCGAGCCGCCGAAGCCCATCCGGACGCCGGGGCCGAAGATCAGCACGAAGAGCGCGTAGGCGAACAGGCCGGCGACGATGGACGGGATGCCGGTCATCACGTCCACCAGGAAGGTGATCGTCCGGGCCAGCCGGCTGGTGCCGCCGTACTCGACCAGGTAGATCGCCGCCAGGATGCCCACCGGCACCGAGATCAGGGTCGCGAAGAGCGTGATCAGCAGCGTGCCGATGATGGCGTGGTAGATGCCGCCGCCCTCCCCGATGACGTTGCGCATCGAGAAGGTGAAGAACTCCGCGCTGAGCACCGGTGCGCCCTTGACGACCACGGTGAAGATCAGCGTGACCAGCGGGAGCATCGCGACGCCGAACGCGGTCCACATCACGATGGTCGCGAGGCGGTCGGTCGCGCCGCGCGAGCCCTCGACGACCAGCGCCCACAGGGGCAGGGACACGGCGAACAGCAGGACCGCGACGAAGCCGGTGAGACCCACGCCCCAGCCGGCGAGGAGACCGACCAGGGTGGCCGCCGCGATCGCCAGGACCGCCGCCAGCACCGGCGCGGACCGGGGCAGGGTCGGGTGGGTCAGCGGCAGCTCACGCCGGCCACCGGTCTGCGGCGTCCGGGTCGTCGTGGGGGCGCTCATCGGCTGTCTCCCTTCACGCCGCGGGCGGCGATCGCGCGCCCGAGGAAGTTGACGGCGAAGGTGATCACGAACAGCACCAGACCGCTGAAGATCAGCACGTTGACCTTGAGCCCGGACGCCTCGCCGAACTGGAGTGCGATGTTCGCGGCGATCGTCGACGGGTTGGTCGTCGAGATGAGGTTGAAGGTGACCACGCCGGTCGCGGACAGCACCATGGCCACGGCCATCGTCTCGCCGAGCGCGCGGCCGAGGCCCAGCATCGAGGCGGAGATCATCCCGGAGCGGCTGTAGGGGAAGACCGTCATCCGGATCATCTCCCAGCGGGTGGCGCCGAGCGCGAGCGCGGCCTCCTGGTGCAGCTTGGGGGTCTGCGCGAAGATCTCGCGGGTGATCGCGATGATGATCGGCAGCGCCATCACGGCCAGCACGATGCCGGCGGTGAGGATGGTCCGCCCGGTGGTGACGCCGGTCCCTCGAAGAACGGCAGGAAGCCGAGGTTGTCCTCCAGCCAGTGGTAGAACCGGCTGATCCGGGTGCCGAGGAAGTCGATGCCCCACAGGCCGTAGACCACCGAGCGGCACGGCGGCCAGCAGGTCGATCAGGTAGCCCAGCGTCTTGGCCAGCCGGCGCGGCGCGTAGTGGGAGATCACCAGCGCGACGCCGAACGCGAGCGGGGTGGCGATCAGCATCGCGAGCACCGCGGCCAGCAGCGTGCCGAACAGCAGCGGCCACACGTAGAGGATGATGCTGCCCCGGCCGCCCATCGCCGAGGCGGGCGCGGTGATGGCGGGAGCGCCCTCGAGGGTCAGGAAGACGGCCACCCCGGCGAGCGCGACGAGGATGGTGATCGCGGCCGCTCGGGCGAGGGCGGCGAAGACCACGTCCCCCCGCTGCCGCACCTGCGGCGTGGCCGTGTCGGTCACTGTCACGTGACTACCTCTCCTGCTCGTGGTCGGGGGCCCCTCCCCGGAATCTTGCCGGGCACCCTGGTCCTGTACCAACGCGGGTCCGCGTCGCACAGCCGTGGCTGCGCGACGCGGACCCCCTGTGGTCGCGGTCCGGTCAGCCGACCGTGATCCCGTCGACGATGCCCTGCGCCTTCTCGGCGATCGAGGGTGCCAGCGGCGCCGACCCGGCGTTCTCGGCCGCCGCGGCCTGTCCCTCGTCGCTGATGATGTAGGACAGGTAGCCCTTGACCAGGTCGCCCTCGGCCGCGTCGGCGTACGACGGGCAGGCCATCAGGTACGACGTCAGCACGATCGGGTAGACCCCGGCCTCCTCGGTCGTGTAGTCGAGGTCGAAGATCATCTGGCTCTCGCCGGCCTCCTCGGCCGCCGGGGACACCTCGAGGATCTTGGCGGCCGCCTCGGGGGTCGGCTGCACGAAGTCGTCGCCGACGCCGATCGCGCGATGCCGAGGTCGCCGGCCTGGCTGGCGTCGGCGTAGCCGATCGAGTTCGCGCCGTTCTGGACGGACGCGACGACGCCGGAGGTGCCGCTGGCGCCCTCGCCGCCCTTGACCGGCCACTCCTCGACCTCGCCGTGGGTCCAGGCATCCTCGGCCGCGGTGGCGAGGTAGTTGGTGAAGTTGCCGGTGGTGCCGGACTCGTCGGAGCGGTGCACCGGGTTGATGGTCTCGGCCGGAAGGTCGGCGTCCGGGTTGGTCTCGGCGATCGCCGGGTCGTCCCACTGGGTGATGTCGCCGGCGAAGATGCCGGCGAGCGCCTCGGGGCTGAGCTGGAGGTCGTCCACGCCCTCGAGGTTGTAGATCACCGCGATCGGCGAGACGTAGTTGGGCACCTCGATCGGGGCCTCGCCGTCGCAGCGCTTGGTCGCCGCGTCGAGCTCGCCCTCGTCGTCGTCGAGGTAGGAGTCGGAGCCGGCGAACGGGAAGCCGCCGGAGATGAACTGCTCACGGCCGCCGCCGGAGCCGATCGGGTCGTAGTTGACGGTGACCTCGGGGTTGGCCTCCTGGAAGCCGGCGCGCCAGGCGTTCTGGGCGGCCTCCTGCGAGCTCGCACCGCCACCGTTGAGGGTGCCGGAGAGGCCGCTGCCACCCTCGGCTCCGCCCGCGGACGGCGCCTCGTTGGCCGCGCCGCACGCGGTGAGGCTCAGGCCCAGCACGAGGGCGGCCCCGAGGGCCGCCGGGCGGTGAAGAGAAGTGAGGTTCACTTCGGTTCTCCTGTGATCATCCGAGAAGTCGTGTGGATCAGTACGCCGCCGAAGTTAGGCAGAGCAGGTGAAGCGACCGTCCGGCCCGGGTGAACGGGAGGTGAACGCTGGCGCCCGTTCGATGGCCGCCAGGCGGGCGGTGAGACGTCCGTCACGTGAACGACGGCGCTCCCGAGGCGCGTGCGGCCCACGGGTCAGACGGTGTGCTGCTCCAGGGCCACGACCTGGCCGCTCCGGTGGTGCACCACGAGCATCGCCCCCGGGTCCAGGGCGGTCTCACGCACGCCCAGGGCGGCGAGGACGAGCGGCAGCACCAGCCGGTGCGTGCAGAGGACGGACGGGGTCTTCGACTCCAGCAGCCGGTGCACCACCTCGGTCACCCCGTCCTCGTCGGCGTCCTGCTCGGCGAGGTCGTCGGTGACGCCGAGATCGATGTCGGCGGTGTGCGCGTACGGCGCCAGGGTGGTCCAGCACCGGCGGCTGCTCGAGCTGACGATCCGTCGTACGCCGTACGCCGACAGCACCGGGACCAGCTCGTCGGACTGCAGCTCCCCGGCCGCGTCGAGGGGGCTCTCCCGGTCGTCGCCGGCCCAGCCCTTCCGCGCCTCGGCCCGCGCGTGCCGCACCACGACCAGCGGCGTGGACCGCTTGCGCACCATGGCCCAGGCATCCAGCGTGACCCGGTCGTGCGTCGTGGGTCAGCTGCTGCGGGCCTTGTCCAGGTCGAACCAGCCGACGTCGTCGATCTCGTCGTTGGGGCGGTAGGTGGACACGTCGTCGTCGCCGACGACGCGGCCGGCCCAGTAGTGCACGCGCTTGGGACGGACGGTGCCGTTGCCGACCAGGTAGCGCTGGTCGCTCAGCGGTGGGCCCAGCCGGACGTCGACGCCGGTCTCCTCGGCGACCTCGCGGACCGCCGCGGTGACCGCGTGCTCGCCGGGGTCGAGCTTGCCCTTCGGGAACGACCAGTCGTCGTACTTCGGGCGGTGGATCAGCAGGACCTGCGGTCCCTTGCGGGAGACCACGGCACCGGCCGCGAGGATCTCGGGCTCGTCCACCCGGCTAGTCTCACATGCGCACTCCGGGCCCGGAGGCTCATGGGGACGTCGCCGGGCGTGTCCAGGAACGGTTGTCGAGAGGCTGGGGTCAGGGTGAGAGCACGCGCCGCCGCCGTCGCCCTGCTGGCCCTGCTCGTCGTGGCCGGTGTCGTCGCGTGGCGCGCGCTGGCCCCGGCCAGCGACTACCAGGAGGCGATGGCCACCCTGCCCGCCTCGACCCTGCGGGCGACGTACACCGACTGGCGGGCGGTGCGCGCCGAGGCCGACGGCGAGGGCCTGGCCGCCGGCGGCGGACGAGGACGAGGTGACCGCGTTCCTGGGCCGGGCGTTCGACCGGGACCTGGTGACCACCTCGGCGATCGGCGACAGCACGGCCGCGATGCGGCAGCGGTACGGCGTGTCCCCGCTGGACGCCACCTGGGAGGCGCTCGGCCAGGACCGGTCCGGTCAGGTGGTGGTGCTCTCCGTCGGGGAGGACGTCGACCTCGCCGGGGTGGAGCAACGGCTGCGGTCCCTGGGGTACGACGCCCCGGAGGGCGGCCTCGGCACGGGCGGCACCTGGGCCGGCTCGGCCGACCTGGTTGCAGCCTCGACCCGCGCCTGACGCCGGTGTTCCAGAACGCCGCGGTCCTGGAGGACGAGCGGCTGCTGGTGCTCTCCGACACGTCCGCCGCCGTGTCCTCCGCGGTGCAGGTGGTGCGGGGCGAGGCGCCGTCGCTGGACGAGCCCGACCTGGCCGCGGCGGCCGAGGAGCCGGTCACCGCGGTGCTGTGGGGTGCGGACTTCGCGTGCGAGGACCTGTCGATGTCCTCGGCCGACGAGGAGGACCAGCGGGTCGCCGACGAGCTCGTCAGCCGCGCCGGCGGGGTCAGCCCGCTCACCGGGCTCGTGGTCGCCCGTCAGCAGGACGGGACGCTGCGCGTGGCCCTGGAGCTCGAGACCGAGGAGCAGGCCTCCGAGAACCTGCAGCCGCGCGTCGACCTGGCCGCCGGGGACGCTCCCGGCCAGGGCGGCAGCTTCGCCGACCGGTTCGCGGTCACCGACGGCCGCGCGGACGGCGACACGGTGGTGCTCGAGCTCGAGCCGCGCGGCGCGGACTTCGTGTTCAGCGACCTGACCTCCGGCCCCGTGCTGTTCGCCACCTGCTGACCTGCCCGGGGTACGACGCGACGGATCCGCTGCTGCACGGCCCCCGCGACCGCGCGTGCGTCGCGTCGTACCGGCCCGGCTCAGGCCAGGGCCCGGCGGGCGAGGCGCTCGTCGAGGCTGGGCGCCGTCCTCCAGCCCGGCGGGGGCCGGAGGGTCCAGGCGCGCTCGTCCTCGGGGAGCCAGCGCGCCCGGCTCCGGGCACTGTGCATCCGGGTCACCACCCGCTGGTGGTGTGCGACGTCGCGACCGGTGACGGTGAAGTACTCCAGGCCCGCCTCCCGCATCCCCTGCTCCCGGGCGACGTCGCGGGTGTGCCGCGCGCCGTCCCGGTGGTCGGCGCCGTCGTACTCACCGACCGTGCCCGACACCGGGTCGAGGAGGTCGGCGACCCCGAGGAGCACCCCGTCCCGCCTCCAGATCGGCCGGTTGACGAGCGGAGGCGGCAGACCCGCCTCGCACACCCACAGCAGCCGCATCCGGGTCTCGGCCGGTGAGCGGCTCCCCTCGTCGGCCAGCCCGAGCGCCGCACGCACCCGCGGGACCCCGGTCCACCCCGGGTGCGCGGCGGTGTATTCGCGCATCTGGGCGATCGAGACCAGCTCCGCCGCCGCCATCATGTCCATGGCGACGACCGCCTCCGCGAGCGTGCGCGAGGTGCGCATCGCGTCGAACAGCGCTCGCCTGGCCACGGTGCACCTGACGCCGGCGACGACCCGCACCTCGGCCCGGGTGAGGCGTGCGCGCAGCAGGGTGCTGCCCGGCCAGGGACGCAGCTGCTGCTGCGCGCCCAGGGCGAGCGGCACGGGCAGCCGGGTCCGGCCGTCGCGACCCAGCCCGTCGAAGAACGCTGCGCCCAGCATCCGGCAGGCCGCCCACCCCGTGACCCCGGTGTCGGGCGCCGGCAGCCGGGCGGCCTGCTCGAGGATGCGCTGCTCGGGCACGTCGTCGGACACCCCGGATGGGACGTACAGCCCCGGCGTCGTGCGCCGCCACCGGGGGCCGCGCGCCTGGGCCGGTGTCGGGCCCGCCCGGCCGGCCGGGTCGACGGGGACGGGCGCGACCAGGTCCCGCGGTGGGCGGCACCGGGGCTGCCAGCGGTGGGAGTCGCGCGCCATCGCACGAGCCTGGCCCGCCGGCGCCGATCCCGCCGAAGGCCATCCACAGCCGGGTGACGACGCGACGGATCCGCTGCTGCACGGCCCCCGCGACCGCGCGTGCGTCGCGTCGTACCGGGTCGAGCTAGCCGACGGCCTCGTCCGCGCCGTTCTCCTCCGCACCACCGGCCGGACGGGGGACCGGCCCGGTGCCGCCGGTGGTCGTGCGCCGCCGGCGACGGCCACCGATCAGGGTCCCCTGCAGGTCCCGCAGCGGGTTGCCGTCGGCGTCGAGGTGGTGCCGGACCCACCGGCCGTCCGGCTCGAGCCACCAGGAGGCCGTGCCGTCGTCGAAGCACAGGTCGAGCATCCGGCCGACCTGCTCGTCCGGACCGGCTGTCGGGCAGCTCGACGAGCGCCTCGACGCGGCGGTCCAGGTTGCGGTGCATCAGGTCGGCCGAGCCGATCCACGCCGAGGGCTCGCCGCCGTTCTCGAACCAGAACACCCGGCTGTGCTCGAGGAACCGGCCGAGCACCGAGCGCACCAGGATCGTCTCGGAGAGCCCGGGCACGCCGGGGCGCAGCGAGCAGATGCCGCGGGTGAGCAGCTGGATCGGCACGCCGGCCTGCGAGGCCCGGTAGAGCGCGTCGATGGTGGCCTCGTCGACGATGGAGTTGGCCTTGATCCGGATCCGCGCGTCCCGCCCGGCCTGGTGGTGCTCGATCTCCCGGTCGATGCGGGCGATGATCCCCGGAGCGCACCGAGTCCGGTGCCACCAGCAGCTGCTCGTAGGTGGCGTTGCGCGAGAAGCCGGACAGGTTGTTGAACAGGTGCGCGACGTCCTCGCCGATCGTGTCGTCGCGCGGTGAGCAGCCCGTAGTCCTCATAGCTGCGGGCCGTCTTGGGGTTGTAGTTGCCGGTGCCGATGTGGACGTAGCGGCGGATCCCGTCGGGCTCGTCGCGCACCACCATCGCGAGCTTGCAGTGCGTCTTGAGGCCGACCAGCCCGTAGACCACGTGGCAGCCCGCGTGCTCGAGCTTGCGGGCCCACTTGATGTTGGCCTCCTCGTCGAAGCGGGCCTTGATCTCGACGAGCACCAGCACCTGCTTGCCGGACTCGGCGGCGTCGATGAGGGCGTCGATGATCGGGCGAGTCCCCGGACGTGCGGTAGAGGGTCTGCTTGATCGCCAGCACGTGCGGGTCGGCCGCGGCCTGCTCGATGAACCGCTGCACCGAGGTGGCGAACGAGTCGTAGGGGTGGTGCAGCAGTACGTCGTTGCGCTGCAGCGCGGCGAACACGTCCACCGGCGACGCGCTCTCGACCTCGGCGAGGAGGGTGTGCGTCGAGGGGATGAACGCCGGGTACTTCAGCTCGGCCCGGTCGAGGTCCGCGATGTCGTGCAGCCCCCGCAGGTCGAGCGGGCCGGGGAGCCGCACCACCTCGGCGGCCGAGACGCCGAGCTCGGAGACGAGCAGCTCGAGGATGTGCGGGTCCATCGACTCCTCGACCTCGAGCCGCACCGGGGGGCCGAACCGGCGGCGCAGCAGCTCCTTCTCCAGCGCGGCCAGCAGGTTCTCGGCGTCGTCCTCCTCGACCTCGAGGTCCTCGTTGCGGGTGACCCGGAAGGTGTGCACCGCCTGCACCTGCATGCCGGGGAAGAGCCGCTTGAGGTGGTCGGCGATCACGTCCTCGAGCGGCACGAAGCGCTGGTCGCCGACGGGCACGAAGCGGCTGAAGATCGGCGGCACCTTGACCCGCGCGAAGTGGTCCTTGCCGGTCTTGGGGTTGCGCACCAGCACGGCCAGGTTGAGCGACAGCCCGGAGATGTAGGGGAACGGGTGCGCCGGGTCGACGGCCAGCGGGGTGAGCACCGGGAAGACCCGGTCGCGGAACAGCTTCTTGCACAGCTTCTGCTCGTCGCGGGTCAGGTCGGACCAGCGCACCAGCTCGATGTTCTCCTTGGCCAGTGCCGGGACGATCTCGTCGCGGAACAGCGCGGCGTGCCGCTGCAGCAGGTCGCTGGCGGTCTGCCAGATCCGCTCGAGCATCTCGCGCGGCATCAGCCCGGCGGCGGTCGGGACCGCCACCCCGGCCGCGATCCGGCGCTTGAGGCCGGCCACGCGGACCATGAAGAACTCGTCGAGGTTCGAGGCGAAGATCGCCAGGAAGCGGACCCGCTCCAGCAGCGGGATGGTCGGGTCCTCGGCGAGCTCGAGCACCCGGGTGTTGAAGTGCAGCCAGGACAGCTCGCGGTCGAGGAACCGGTCGTCGGGCAGGTCGCCGGCCGTGAGGTCGTACGGCGGCTCGACGTCGTACTCGTTCTCGGCCACCTCGCTGAGCGGGCTGGTGCTCTCCAGGGTCACCCCTGCATCGTGACACCACCCAGAGGGCGAGCGGTAACGACCGAGGCAGGACCGGGTCGGGTCGGGCGACCGCAGCGCCTAGGGTGCAGGGCATGGGTGTGACGCTTCCGGTACGGGTCGAGGCGGCGGCGCTGCGCGCCCTGATGGCGCTGCCGCGCCCCCTCATGCGCAGGCTGGCGGGGCGGCCCGTGGTGCTCGACGGGCAGAGCCTCGACCTCGAGACCCAGTGGATGCTCCGGCTGCGCGAGCTGATGCGCGAGCCGGCCGCCGAGACGCTGCCGGTGCGGGAGGGCCGCCGCGTCCTGCTGCGCAACTGCGCGCTGGTCGGCGGGCGCCAGCCGGTCGGCACGGTCCGCGACCTCGACGTACCCGGTCCCGGGGGCGCGGTCGGGGCCCGGCTCTACGTGCCGCGGTCCCGGGTCGCGGACCCCGCGCCCTCGCCGCTGCTGGTGTTCCTGCACGGCGGCGGGTTCCTGCACGGCGACCTCGACTCGCACGACGCCGCCTGCCGGGTGCTCGCCGAGCGCGCCGACGTGCGCGTGCTCGCCGTCGACTACCGGCTGGCCCCCGAGCACCGGTTCCCCGCGGCCGTGGAGGACGCTGGGCGGCCTACCAGTGGGCGGCCGAGCACGCAGACGAGCTCGGCGCCGACCCCGAGCGGGTGGGCGTGGGCGGCGACTCGGCGGGCGGCTGCCTGTCGACGGTGGTGGCGATGCGGGCGGCGAACGCCGGGGTCCCCTGCCGGCACCAGCTGCTGGTCTACCCGGTCACCGACATGGTGCACGGCAGCGAGAGCCGCCGGCTGTTCTCCGAGGGCTTCTTCCTCACCCAGGAGTACATCGACGCGGCGAACGCGAACTACCTCGAGTCCGCGGACCAGAAGCGGCACCCCGACGTGTCACCGGCGCTCACCGAGAAGATCCCCGAGGGCCTCGCCCCCGCGCTGGTGGTCACCGCCGGCTTCGACCCGCTGCGCGACGAGGGCGAGGCCTGGGCGCGGACGCTCGCCGACGCGGGAGTGAGCGTGCAGCTCACGCGCTACCCGGGCTTCGTGCACGGCTTCCTCAACGTCGTCGGGGTCGGCCGGACCCAGCGGGCCGCGGTGGCGGAGATCGCGGCCCGGCTCAAGGCGGCCCTCCACTAGGAGCCCTCGGTGGACGCGAGCCGGTACTGCACGTGCGTGTCCGCGTCGGCGTGCGCGAAGCCGAGCCCGGAGTAGACCGCCACCGCCGGCGCGTTGTCGGCCTCGACGTACAGCAGCACCTCCCGCAGCCCCAGCCCCGCCAGGTGGTGCAGCCCGGTCAGGGTGAGCAGCCGGCCGAGCCCGGACCCCTGGGCCCGTGGCGACACACCGACGACGTACACCTCCCCGACCGGGTCCTCGCCGTGGTGCACCTTGGTCCAGTGGAAGCCGACGAGGGCGCCTGCTGCGTCGGCCGGGTGGGTCGCGCCGGGCTCCCGGTCCGGGGTCGTCTCGGCGACGAAGAACCCGGCCGGGTCGAACCACGGCTCCGCCATCCGCTGGTCGAGGTCCGCGCGGGTCAGGCCGCCCTGCTCGGGGTGGTCGGCGAACGCGGCCGCGTTGACCGCGAGGAACGCGTCCTCGTCCTGCCCGGGCCGGAAGGTCCGTACGACGTAGCCCGCGTCCGCCGTGCCCTCCGGGAGCGGGGGCAGGTCGTCGAGAGGGCGGCGCATCACCCACAGGTCGCGGACCCGCTCGAAGCCGAACGACGCGGCGAGCGCGGCCGCGGCCGGGTGGTTGCCGTGCGACCAGGCGGTCAGCCTCGGCGGCAGTCCCTGCTCGGCGGCCGCCGCGACCAGCGCGCGCCCGCGGCCGCGCCCCGCGGGCGGCCGGGTCGACGACCACGGCGAGCTCGTCGGCGCGCAGCCACGCGAACCCGTCCACCGGACTCCCGGTCACCAGGAGCGTGCTGCCCTCGAGACCGCGGTGCCGCAACGTGAGCAGGGCCGCCTCGTCGAGGGCGGCGGACCCGTCGTCCGCCTCGGCGCGGTCGAGCACCGCCCGCAGCTGGGCGGCGTGCCCATCCGGGCGGGTGTCGGACCACTCGAACGGGGCATCGACGCGGCGTACCTGGTGCACCATATTCGGCACCCTAGGTCCCTTTACCTTGACGATCGGGGGAGGTCGCCATGGAACTGGTGACGATGCTGGCAACGGTGGTGACCTTCCCGATCGTCTGCCTGGGCTTCCTGCTCTGGATGGCGCACCTCGAGGACACGCTGCCGGCCGCGGTCCGCCGCACCGGCCGGCAGCCGGACCCGGCGCCGATCCGGGAAGTGCCGGTCGGTCCCGAGTCCCCGCAACCGGCCGCGCACCCGCACGCCGGCCACGCCGACCGGTCGCGCGACATGGCGCCCGTGCACCGCCCGCCAGCGCCCCGGCCCGGTCGCCGGAAGGCCGGCCCAGGCCCCGTCAGCGTGCGAGGCCGGAGCTCGGGCGCCGACCGTGGGCTGAGCCGCACGTTCCGCACGGTCGCAGCACGCGGGCTGGACCTTCGCCGGCCACGGCGGAGCTGAGGCCGTCGTCCCCGGGTGTCCAGGACCTGCCGCCGGCGCTCCTGGTCGACGGGCGGGTGGAGCACGAGCTGGGACACGACGGCTGTGATCGGGCTGTCCACCCCGCCGGCGCGTCTCGGGGTCGTCGTGGCCGGAGCTGCGGCGAATCTGGCCGGGTTCCTGCGCCCTGTCCCGGGCCGCACGTGGTGATCCGAGCCTGGTCACGGCGGGCCGAGGGCGCGGCGCTGCTCCTGCACGGGGCCAGGCTGGTCACGGACGCGTGAGCGGCCGCACGGTGCGCGGTCCCGAGGCTCGGTCCGGCAGCGCTGGTGTGGCTGCTCGGTTGCCGGTCGCTCACGCAGGTCAGGCGCCGGAGCGGCTCCCGCTCGGCCTTCTCCTCCTTCGGCGGCGTGACGAAGCGGTAGCCCACGTTGCGCACGGTGCCGATCAGCGTCTCGTTGTCGGGCCCGAGCTTGGCCCGCAGCCGGCGCACGTGCACGTCGACCGTGCGGGTGCCGCCGAAGTAGTCGTAGCCCCAGACCTCCTGCAGCAGCTGCTCGCGCGTGAACACGCGGCCCGGGTGCTGGACGAGGTACTTCAGCAGCTCGAACTCCTTGAACGTCAGGTCGAGCGGGCGCCCGCCGAGCTTCGCGGTGTACGTCGCGTCGTCGACGGTCACGTCACCGGAGCGGATGACGTGCGCCTCGGGGTCGTCGGAGTCGCGCTGAAGGGCCAGCCGCCCGACGGCGAGGCGCAGCCGGGCCTCGAGCTCGGCCGGTGCGACGGTGTCGAGCAGCACGTCGTCCATCCCCCAGTCCGCGCTCACCACGGCCAGCCCGCCCTCGGTGACGATGAGCAGCACGGGGGAGTCGGAGCCGGTCATCCGGATCAGCCGGCACAGGTCGCGGGCGTGGGCCAGCTCCTTGCGCCCGTCCACGAGCACCACGTCGACGTCCGGGGCCTCCAGCAGGGCGCTGCCCTCGGCCGGAAGGATCCGGACCTGGTGCGGGAGCAGCGCGAGCGAGGGCAGCACCTCGACCGAGGGCTGGGTCGTGCTCGTCAGCAGCAGCAGGGCGCTCATCGGGGTCCCCTCGGAAGCGCGGGCGAAGCGAGTGGGGTCGCGGGGCGGTTCATCGCACCTCCCGGAATCCGAGACCATCGGGGGTCCGTCCCGGCTCGCCGTTGAGCCGCTCGGTGCCGGTGACGGCGGCTTCGGGGCCGCGCGCCGGCATGAGGCAGGATATCCGACATGAGCTCCGTGCGGCCCGAGTCGTCCATTCCGGGTGGTGTGACGGTGCGGTACTGGGCGGCCGCCCGCGCGGCCGCGGGTGTCGACGCCGACACGGTCGACGTCGGCGACGGCACCACGCTCGCCGCGCTCCTCAAGACGGTCCACGACCTGCACCCCGACCGGCCCAGGCTGGCCGACGTGATCGGCGTCTGCTCGGTGCTGGTGGGCGACCGGCCGGTCGGAGCGGCCGATCCGGAGGACGTGGCCATCAGCCCCGGGGACACGGTCGAGCTGCTGCCGCCCTTCGCCGGCGGCTGACCGTCCCGGGAGATCCTCCCGGGTCGACCGGGAACCGGCCCGATGACGGGCGCCTGCCCCGTGGGCAACGTGGTACCAGTCGCGCGGGAGACCCGCGCCCGATCCACGGGAGGTCCCATGTCCGCCATCACCGCGAGCCACTCGCCGGCCAGCACCATCACGCGTCCGCTCTGGCGGATCGCCGGCGCGATTGCCCTTGCCCACGCCCTGCTGATGCTGGTCGGCGTCCTGACCAGCGGGACCCCGACGATCTACGAGGGCCAGGAGGGCATCGAGCACTCCTACGTCGAGGGCAGCCTGGTCAGGATCTTCACCGGCGGCTATATCGAGACGCTCGCCTTCGTGCTCCTCGTCCCCGTCCTGGTCTTCCTCGCCCACGCGTTCGGACGCGGCACCGTGGCCGGTGGCTGGGCCTCGCACAGCGCCGCCCTCGCGGGTGTCGTCTACGTGGCCGTGGTGATCGCCGGAGGGTTCGCGGCGGGTGCCGCCGCCTCGTGGGGTGCGCATCACGGGCTCTCGCTCGAGCAGAGCCTCGCCATCAACAACATCCGGAACTTCGCCTACTACCTGAGCCTCGCTTTCCTGGGGGCGCACGCGATCGGGCTGGGCGTTGCCGCACGTGCCGACGGGCTGATGCCCCGTTGGGTGGGCTGGGGTGGGCCGGGGGTGGGGGTGGTCCTGCTGCTGGCCGTCCCGGCGGCCGCCGTGGGCCTGGCCGACGGCGCCACGTTGGTCTGGATCGTGTGGTGGGCCGGGTTGGCCGTCCTGATGCTGCGGCACCGGCCCGACGACCTCGCGGTTCGCTGACACGGCGGACCGGATGCGGCACGCTGACCTGGTGAGACGTGCGGTCGCCGTGGTCGCGCCGGGGGCGCTGGCCCTGCTCGGCGTGGCCACGGCCGTCACCCTCGCCGGTCCGGCGGGCAGCGGTGTCGGCGACGCGGTCGCGATCCTGCTCGTCGTGGCGGCGTACGTCGTCGGGGCCGGCGTCGTCGTGCTCGCCCGGCCGGGGGACCGGGTCGCGGCACTCATGCTCGCGGGCGGCGTGGGCTGGGGGGTGGGCGAGGGCCTGATCGCCCTGGGCGTCCAGGGCTTCGTCGTGGACCCCGGCTCGGTCCCGGGGTCCGACTGGCTGGCCGTGCTCGGTACGGCCCTGCGCGGGCTCGGCTGGATCGCGCTCGTGGTGGCGGTGCCGCTGCACTTCCCGGATGGCCGGCTGGCCCGCCCGGACCGCCGCTGGCCGCTGTGGCTGCTGCTCGCCGCCCTCGGTTGCTTCGGTGCGGCGACGCTGCTGTCCCCCGAGCCGCTCGAGACGCGGCTGCAGGGCATGCGCAACCCGATGGGGCTGCCGCAGTCGTGGGTCGCCCTGAGCGACACCCTGGCGCTGACCGGGCTGGCCATGGTGGCGGTACTCCTGGTCGTCGCCGTCTCCGGGCTGGTGCACCGCTGGTCGCGCGCCGACGACTTCGAACGTCGACGGTTGAGATGGTTCGCCGCGGCCGTCGCGTGCCCGCTCCTGCTCCTGCCGCTGGTCCCCGGCGATTCGGCCGAGCCGTGGATGTTCGCCCTGGTGACGATGCCGGCGCCGGTGGTGCTCGCGGTGACACTCCTGATGCGGCGCATCCGGGACGGGGAGGAGCGGCTGGTGATGGCCCGTGAGGAGGAACGGCGTCTGCTGCGCCGTGATCTCCACGACGGGCTCGGACCGGCCCTCGCCGCGTTGACCATGCGAGTGGACACCCTGCGCAACCGGGCGGGCGACCCAGAGCTCGACCTCGAGGCCGAGCTGCTCGCCCTGAGGTCGGGTATCCAGGACACGGTCACCGACGTGCGCCGGATCGTCTCCGGTCTGCGCCCCCCGGCCCTGGACGAGCTCGGCGTCGCGGGCGCCATCGAACAGCTCGCGGTCGACCTGGCCGGTTCGGGGCTGAGGGTCGACGTACGCGTGCCGGATCTGCCTCCCCTGCCGGCGGCGGTGGAGGTCGCTCTCTACCGGGTCGTCCAGGAGGCGGTCACCAACGTGGTCAAGCACGCCGCCGCCACTCGCGCGCGGGTCGTCCTGGCGGTCCGTGGTGACGAGGTGCGGCTGGACGTCACCGATGACGGCGCCGGCGGAGCCCGGGCCCGCACGGATGGCGTCGGGCTGCCCGGGATGCGCGAGCGGGTGGAGGAGATCGGTGGCACGTGGCGGCTTTCGTCCCGCCCCGGCGCCGGCACGACGATCGCCGTGGTCCTGCCCCTGGAGGTGGCCCGATGACCGGTCGAGAGATCCGCGTGCTCATCGTCGACGACCACCCGCTGTTCCGGGACGGGCTCGCCGGGCTGCTGGCCACGGTCGAGGACCTCACGGTGGTCGACGCGGTCGGGGACGGCGAGGCGGCGGTGCGACGCACGCTCGAGCTGGAACCCGACGTGGTGCTCATGGACCTCAACCTCCCCGGCACGCCGGGTCTGGAGGCCACCAGGCGCATCGTCTCGTCGGGTGCCGCGACCGCCGTGCTGGTGCTGACGATGGTCGACGACGACAGCAGCGTGCTGGCGGCCCTTCGGATCGGGGCTCGCGGCTACCTGCTCAAGGGGGCAGCCCAGGAGGAGGTGCTGGCCGCGATCCGCACCGTCGCCGCGGGCGGCGCCGTCTTCGGCGCGCGCGTCGCCCAGCGGGTGATCGGCGGCGCCCGCGACGTCCCGGGCGACCTGACACCTCGGGAGGCCGAGATCCTGGCGCTGGTCGCGCGCGGCCTGAGCAACCCCGCAATCGCGGCCGAGCTCGGGATCAGCCTCAAGACCGTGCAGAACCACGTCTCCCAGGTGCTGGCGAAGCTGCAGGTCGGTGACCGCACGCAGGCCGCCTTCCGTGCCCGCGGCCTGTCCTGAGAAGGCCGGGGCCGGGTGGTCGAGCCGGCCCCGGGTGGTCGAGCTTGTCGAGACCACTGTCCGGTCATCTCGACAGGCTCGATGACCCGGCTGGTGGTCGAGCTTGTCGAGACCACTGTCCGGTCATCTCGACAGGCTCGATGACCCGGGCTCGATGACCCGGGCGTCGGAATGCGCAGCTCAGGTCCGGTTGTTCAAGGTCCACATGAGCCAAGGAGCCTGGGTGCTGGTCGTCGCCCTCGTGGCCGCGACCGCGTTCGGCCTCTACCGGGCCGCCCGCGACGGCCGCTTCCGCGGCACGCACGCGGTGCGGGGCGCGGCATCCCTCCGCGGCGGCCGCGCGAGACCACCGACGGAGCCACCGACGGCGAGGGCCCGGTGAGCGTGCTCACCGGCGTCGACCTCGACCACACGCTGGGCGAGCGCGCCACGCTGCTGCAGTTCTCCTCGGCGTTCTGCGCGCCGTGCCGCGCCACCCGCCGGATCCTGACCGAGGTCGTCGAGATCGTCCCCGGCGTCGTGCACGTCGAGGTCGACGCCGAGCACCACCTCGACCTGGTCCGCCGGCTCGGCGTGCTGCGCACCCCCACGACCCTGGTCCTGGACTCCGCCGGGCGTGAGGTCTCGCGGGCCGCGGGCGCCCCCACCAAGGACGCCGTCCTGGCCACCCTGGCCCGCGCGATCGCCCCGTGACACCGGACAGCACCGTGACCGGACCCTCCGGCTCCTACCCTGGAGCGATGACCACGCACCGGCCGCTGTCCGTGCTGTTCGTGTGCACCGCGAACATCTGCCGCTCGGCGTACGCCGAGGTCCTCACCCGGCACCTGCCGCGGGCCACCGGCACCTGGAGGTGGCCAGTGCCGGCACCCAGGGCTTCACCGACTCGGCCGATGGACCCGCCGATGGCCGCCGAGCTGACCGCCCGTGGTGTGGACCCGTCCGGGTTTCGCAGCCGCCGGCTCACGATGCCGATGGTGGCGGCGGCCGACCTGGTGCTCACGATGGAGGTCCGGCACCGGCAGTTCGTGCTCGACGAGCGGCCCGAGCTCTACCGGCGGGTGCTCACGCTGGGCCAGGCCTCCCGGATGCTCGACGGCACCCGTCCCGCCGCCGACACCGGGCACGCCCTCCTCGGCGCGCTGCGGGAGCGCTTCCTGGTCGCCGAGCCCGAGGACGACGTCGCCGACCCCTACGGCCGCGGGCCGGAGGCGGCCGCGACGGCCGCCCGGCAGATCGATCAGCAGGTCCGCCGCCTGGTCGGCGCCCTGACGGGTGAGACGATGGAGGTGTCATGAGCACCGAGACCGGAACGACCCAGCCCGCACCGACGCCGCCGAGCCCGCTGCTCGCCCTCCCCGGGGCGGTCGCCGGCGACGGGATCGACGCGCCCGTGGCCGCGCACTACGGGTCCTTCAACGGCGAGCAGCGCACCCTGGAGGCCGGCGAGGGGTTCGTCGACCTCTCGCACCGCGGCGTGGTGCGCGTCGCCGGTCCCGACCGGCTCACCTGGCTGCACTCGCTGACCTCCCAGCACCTGGAGGCGCTGCCGCCCGGGGTGGCGACCGGCGCGCTGGTGCTGAGCCCGCAGGGGCACGTCGAGCACGCGATGTACGGCGTCGACGACGGCGAGGCGTTCACCGCGCACGTCGAGCCCGGTGCGGCCCCGGCTCTGGTGGAGTGGCTGGACCGGATGCGCTTCATGATGCGCGTCGAGGTCGCCGACGTGACCGACGAGGTCGCGGTGGTCTGGCGGCCGGCGGCGCGGGTCGACGGCGCGCCGTACTCCGGCTACGTCTTCGTGCCGCGCGCCGAGCTCGCCGCGTTCGCCGAGGCAGCCGGCCCCGCCTGCGGCCTCTGGGCCTTCGAGGCGCTCCGGATCGCGCGCGGCGAGCCCCGGCTCGGCCTGGACACCGACCACCGCACGATCCCCAACGAGGCCGGCTGGATCGGCCCGGCCGTGCACCTCGACAAGGGCTGCTACCGCGGCCAGGAGACCGTCGCCCGGGTGCACACGCTGGGTCGGCCCGCCGCGCCGGCTGACGCTGCTGCACCTCGACGGCTCCGACGAACCGGCTGCCCGAGCGCGGCGCCGACCTGGTGCTCGACGGCCGAGCGGTGGGCTTCGTCGGCACGTCGGCCCGGCACCACGAGCTGGGCCCGATCGCGCTCGGCCTGGTCAAGCGCAACGTCGCCCTCGACGCGGTCCTCGACGCCGACGGCTCCCCGCCGCCCAGGAGGTCGTGGTCGACCCGGAGGTCGGGCTGCACGTGCGGCCGCAGCTGCGCTGCCGACTGTCCACGAAGTGGACCATGCAGACCACGATATGAGACGAGCGATGGTGGGGCGGTCCGCCGCACCCCGTACTCTGGACGACATGTCCTCGACCATGCTGACCCAAGCGCCGCGCAGTGGACCACTGCCGCGTGCGCTCGGCGCTGTGTCGAATGTCCTGACGGGACCCGTCACCACCGCCCGCTCCTCCGCGACCCGGTCGTCCGAGTCGCTCGCGGTTGCCTCGCGCCCGGCCTCTGTGCCCGGCCCGACCCGACGTGCCCCGTGCCTCCCGCAGGCCGCCCGTTCGCTGACTCCCGAACCGCAGGAGAACCCATGTCCGTCCTCACCCACCCTCCGCACGTCGCCCGGCAGCACGGGCACGACCGTCGGCATCGACCCGCGCGGCCCGCGCGTTCGCCGCGGCGCTCACCACCACGGTGCTCGCGGTCGGCGCTGCTCGTCGCGCCCGTCCACCCCGACGGTGGTGCTGCTGGCCGTCACAGGCGGTGCTGTTCGCGGTCGGCGCCGTCCGGGGGGTCCAGCACACGCCGTACTCCTGGGTGTTCCGCACCCTCGTCCGGCCACGGCTCGCGCCGCCGGCCGAGCTCGAGGACCCGGCCCCGCCGCGGTTCGCGCAGGCGGTGGGGCTGGGCTTCGCGCTGCTGGCGCTGGCCGGCTACCTCTCCGGCGCGACGCTGCTCGGCGCGGTCGCGATCGGGGCGGCGCTGGCCGCGGCGTTCCTCAACGCGGCGTTCGACTTCTGCCTCGGCTGCGAGCTGTACCTGCTCGGCAAGCGCCTGTTCCCGGCCCGCGCCGCCGCCTGACCGAGACCCACGACAACCCACCTACTCACCCGAACGACACAGACGCCCGACCCGGGCACAAGGAAGGATCACCATGAAAGGGGAGCCGCGACACCGCACTCGTCAGCGCCGACTGGGTGCAGGAGCACCTGGACGACCCGCAGATCGTCCTGGTCGAGGTCGACGAGGACACCACGTCCTACGACAAGGGCCACATCAAGGGTGCCATCAAGCTCGACTGGACGACCGAGCTGCAGGACCAGGTCCGCCGGGACTTCGTCAACAAGCAGCAGTTCGAGGCGCTGCTGTCCGGAGAAGGGCGTCGCCAACGACCACACCGTCGTGCTCTACGGCGGCAACAACAACTGGTTCGCCGCTTACGCCTACTGGTACTTCAAGCTCTACGGCCACCAGGACGTCAAGCTCCTCGACGGGGGCCGCAAGAAGTGGGAGCTCGACAGCCGCGAGCTCACCGACGAGCCGCCCGCCCGCGAGCGCACCAGCTACACCGCGCAGGAGCAGGACCGCGAGCATCCGCGCGTTCCGCGACGAGGTCGTCGAGGCGATCGGCGAAGCAGAACCTGGTCGACGTCCGCAGCCCCGACGAGTACGCCGGACGGCTGCTGGCGCCGGCCCACCTGCCCCAGGAGCAGGCGCAGCGCGCCGGCCACATCCCGACCGCCGCCAACGTGCCGTGGAGCAAGGCGGCCAACGACGACGGCACCTTCAAGTCCGACGAGGAGCTCCAGAAGCTCTACACCGAGGCCGGCGTCGACTGGGACAAGGACACCATCGCCTACTGCCGGATCGGCGAGCGGTCCAGCCACACCTGGTTCGTGCTGCGCGAGCTGCTCGGTCAGCAGAACGTGAAGAACTACGACGGCTCGTGGACCGAGTACGGCTCGCTCGTCGGCGTCCCCGTCGCCCTCGGTGACGAGAAGGGTGAGGCCTGATGTGCGGCGCGACGGAGGGCGGCCTCTCCCTCGACGGGGTCGACGTCGCCAAGGAGTCGGTGATCCAGGGCATCGTCACCCGGGCGGGTCGACGGGGAGCGCGAGCCGGCGGCCAACGCCTACGTGCGGCTGCTCGACCGCAGCGGTGAGTTCACCGCCGAGGTGCCGACCTCGGCGACCGGGCACTTCCGGTTCTTCGCCGCCCCCGGTGAGTGGACACTGCGCACGCTGGCCCCCAAGGCCGAGACAGTCGAGCGGACGGTCGTCGCGCAGCAGGGCGTCGTCGCCGAGGTGACGATCCCGATCTAGGGGCCGGGTGGTCGAGCCCGGCCGGGTGGTCGAGGCGGGTGGTCGAGCCGTCGAGCCCACCGACCCGGCGAAGGCCCCCGGACCCCACGCGGTCCGGGGGCCTTCTGTCGTCGCGCGGCACGCGGGGCGCTCGCTACGGTCGAGGCATGCTCACGATGTCCTGGCCGGTCGCCCTGGTCGCCCTGCTGGGCTCGGCGGTGTGGATCGGCGTGTTCGGCAGCCGGCTGGCCAACGTGGTCGACCGGCTGGCCGACCGCACCGGCATCGGCGAGGCGCTGGCCGGGGCGCTGTTCATGGGCGCGGCGACGTCGCTGGCCGGCCTGATCGTCAGCATCGTCGCCGCCCTCGACGGCAACGCGAGCCTGGCGGTGAGCAACTCGATCGGCGGCATCGCCGTCCAGACCGCGTTCATCGTGGTCGCCGACCTGTTCTACCGCCGCGCGAACCTCGAGCACGCGGCCGCGTCGCTGGGCAACATCTTCAACAGCCTGGTGCTGCTGGTGCTGCTGGCGATCGTGCTGATGGGCTCCGTCGGCCCGACGTACACCCTGATGGCGGTCAGCCCGTTCACGCTGCTGCTGCTCGGCGGGTACGGCTACGGCATGGTGCTCGCCCGCCGGGTCGAGCAGGACCCGATGTGGCACCCGGAGGAGACCTCGGAGACCGACACCGACGAGCCGGACCCGGACGCCGAGCAGGAGTCGCTGACCGGGCTGCTGGTCCGCTTCGGCCTGCTGGCGCTCGCGGTGGTCGTCGCCGGGTTCGTGGTGGCGCAGGCCGGCCTGTCGATCGTGGAGACCACCGGAGCCTCGGGCACGCTGGTCGGCGCCTTCGCGACCAGCATCACGACGTCGCTGCCCGAGCTGGTGACCACGGTGGCCGCGGTGCGCACCGGCGCGTTGGCGCTGGCGGTCGGCGGCATCGTCGGCGGCAACGCCTTCGACCTGCTGTTCATCGCCGCCTCCGACGTGGCCTACCGCGGTGGGTCGGTGTACGCCGCCCTCACCCGCACCGACCACTTCACGATCGCCTGGGCGATGCTGCTGGTCGCGATCCTCGCCTCCGGCCTGGTGCGTCGGCAGCGCAAGGGGATCGGTTTCGAGGGCGTCGGCGTGCTCACCGTCTACCTCGGCGGCCTCGCCGTGATCACCCAGCTGCCGGGGTGAGCCGAGACCGTCCAGGAACCGGTCTCGTTGTGGGCGCGGCCCCCGATCCCTACGCTGAACCGTTGTGCCCGATGACAGAACCCCCGCCGGCCTCCCGCCGGACCTGCCGCCGGAGTACGCCGAGGCGTACCGCCGGGGGTACGAGCGCGCCTACCGGCGGGCCCTCGAGCGCGACGAGGACGCCGGGGAGCAGCCCGAGGCTGCGGAGGCACCGGACCCGGTGGTCGAGCCGGACCCGGCGGTCGACCCGGACCCGGCGGTCGACCCGGACCCGGTGGTCGAGCCCGTCGAGACCCGTCCCAAGCATCTCGCGCTTCCCCCGCTCGGCGGACCCCGCGAGCCCGAGCCGGAACCCGAGCCCGAGCCGGAGCCCGAGGTCGGCCAGGACCGTGAGGTCGGCCAGGACCGGGAGGTCGGCCAGGTCCGGGAGGTCGGCCAGGTCCGGGAGGTCGAGCCTGTCGAGACCTACGCCATCGGCGGCCCGCTCTTCGCCGACGAGGAGGAGGACGCCGAACCCACCCGGGTGATCGGCGCCGGCGACCCCGGCCGGCACCGCTGGGACGCCGACCCCGCCCCGGACCCGGCCGACCATGGCGAGCCCGCACCCGTCGAGTTCGGGGACTCTCCCGAGGACGACGACCCCGAGACCGACGAGGGCCGGCGCGGCCGCCCGGGCTGGCTCGTCCCTGCGCTGCTCGCCTCCGCCGTGCTGGTGCTCGTGCTGGGCGCCTACGGCTTCGGCAGGCTGTTCTCCAGCTCCGTCGACGACGCCGACGTGACCGCCGAGGAGCCCGACGGCGTGGTGCTCGGCGAGTCCACCCAGGATGCCGACGCCGGGAAGGACGACGGCCAGGGGTCCGGCAAGGACAAGAAACCCGGCGCGAAGCCCGAGAAGACCGCCAAGCCCGCGGGTGCCTACCGCGGCCGCACCGTCCAGGCCACCGTCGGCGGCGCCACCGCCACCTGCGAGGCGCCGTCCAGCGTGGACGCCGCCGGCAACCGGATCGGCTACCCGCCGGCCAACGCCTACGACGGGGACCTGTCCACCGCCTGGCGCTGCACCGGCGGTGGGGTCGGCCAGACCCTCACCCTCACCCTCGCGGACGCCGGGCCGGTCGGCGAGGTCGGGCTGGTGCCCGGCTACGCGAAGACCGACCCGCGCAGCGGCGAGGACCGGTACGCCGAGAACAACCGGATCACCCGGGTGCGCTGGACGCTGGGCGGGGGCGCGTCGTTCGTGCAGCGGCTCGACGGGTCCGCGTCGAACCGGGAGCTGCAGACCATGCGGATCCCGGCCACCGAGGCCGACAGCGTCACCGTCGAGGTGCTCGCCACCACGAAGGGACCGCGCAACACCACCGCGATCAGCGAGGTCCGGATCGGCCGGACGGCCGAGTAGCCGGCGCCCGGCCGGGCTCACGGGGTCTCGAGGATCACCGTCACCGGACCGTCGTTGACCAGCGACACCTGCATGTCCGCCCCGAAGGCGCCCCGCTGCACCGTCGCGCCCAGCCACTCCAGCTCGGCGCACACCTGCTCGTAGAGCGGCTCGCAGACCGCCCCGGGAGCCGCGGCGTTCCAGGTCGGCCGGCGGCCCTTGCGGGCGTCGCCGTACAGCGTGAACTGGCTGACCACCAGCACCGGCGCGTCCACCTCGGAGGCGGACCGCTCCTCGCGCAGGATCCGCAGTCCCCAGACCTTGCGGGCCATCCAGGCCACCTCGGCGGGGCCGTCGTCGTGGGTCACGCCGAGCAGCACCAGCAGCCCGGACCCCGATCGTTCGCCGACGATCTTCCCGTCAACGGACACGGATGCGGAAAGAACTCGCTGAACAACGGCGCGCATCGGCAAATCTTCCTGGCATCGGGTTCGACGGGCTGCGCCGAAGTCTGACACGATGGCGCCATGACCGACCCGGCCGCGGACCCCAGCAAGCTCCTGGTCACGGTCGCGCCCACCGGCGCCGAGACCCGCAAGGCCGACTGCCCGCAGCTGCCCACCACGCTGGAGGAGCTGGTCGAGACCGCGCAGCGCTGCCAGGCGGCCGGCGCAGCGATGATCCACGTGCACATCCGCGACGACGACCACGAGCCCACGCTCGACCTCGGCCGGCTCGACCGACACCGTCGACGCGCTGCACGAGGCCACCGACCTCGTCGTGCAGCTGTCCACCGGCGGCAGCGTGCACGACCCGCTCGAGCGAGCGGCTGAAGGTGCTCGACGCGCAGCCCGACTCCTGCAGCCTGACGATGGGCACCACCAACTTCGGCGACGACGTCTTCTCCAACCCGTGGCCGTTCATCACCGACCTCTACCGGCTCTCCCAGGAGCGGGAGGTGGTCCCGGAGTTCGAGCTCTTCGACCTCGGCCACGTCGCCGCCCTGCACCGGCTGCTCGACCGGTTCGGCCTGCCGTACGGCGGCCGCGTGCACGTCGACCTGGTGATGGGCGTGCCCGGCGGCATGCCCGGCACCGCCGACGCACTGGTCGCCGCCGTCAACGCCCTGCCCGACGAGGTCACCTCCTGGTCGGCCACCGGCATCGGCCGCTCGACGCTGGCCGTCGCCCTGGCCGCGCTGTCGCAAGGGCGGCCACCTGCGGGTCGGCATGGAGGACGTGCTCACCCTGGCCAAGGGCGTGCCCGGTCGAGCACAACGAGCAGCTGGTCAGCGGGTCGTCGACCTGGCGGCTCGCCAGCGCACCCCGATGACCCCGGACGAGGCGCGGGACCTGCTCCAGATCGACGCCGGCTGAGGCTCGCGACCGTCGGCTGGCTACTCGACCGGCTCCTTGACCCGGCGCCCGTCCTCGGGCGCGTAGCCGTAGCCGTACCCGTAGCCGTACCCGTAGCCCTATGCCGCCCGCGGCCCTTCGCCGGCACCATGTTGAGCGCGATCCCGAGCGGCCGGGCGCCCACCGCGGCGAGCCGCCCCAGCGAGGTGCGCAGCTGGTCCTTGCTGGTGCTTGCCCTGCCGGACCACCACGACCGCGCCGTCGACCTGGGCGGCGATCAGCGCCGCGTCGGTGACCGGCAGCAGCGGCGGCGCGTCGATGATCACGACGTCGTACTGCGCCCGCACGTCGCTCGAGCAGCTGGGCCATCGCGTGCGACTGCAGCAGCTCGGCCGGGTTGGGCGGCAGGTTGCCGCTGGTGAGCACGTCGAGCCCGGAGCCGCGATGCTTCTGGACGGCGTCGCTCGAGGTCGATCCGGCCGAGCAGCACGGTGGTCAGCCCGACCGCCGGCTCGAGGCCGAAGAGCGTGGCCAGCTGCGGCCGGCGCATGTCGCCGTCGATCAGCAGGACCGTCTGGCCGGCCTGGTGCAGCGCCAGCGCGATGTTGCATCGCGGTGCTGGTCTTGCCCTCGCCGGGCACCGAGCTGGTGAACGACCATGACCTTGCTTGGTCTGGTCGACGTCGACGAACTGCAGGTTGGTGCGCATGATCCGGAACGCCTCGACCCGCGGGCTGTGCGAGTCCAGCTGGGTGAGCAGCGGCCGCTTCGGGGCCTGGCAGTCGAAGAGGATGCCGCCGAGCACCGGGGACGTCGGTGATCTCGGCGAGGTCGTGCGGCGCCCTTGACGCTGGTGTCGAGCAGCTCGCGCATCACCGCGATGCCGAGCCCGAGCAGCAGGCCGAGCACGACAGCCGAGGCCGAGGTTGCGCAGCGGCTGCGGCGAGACCGGCGTCTCGGGCAGGTTGGCGGAGTCGACGACGCGTCGCCTTGATCGGGGCGTTGGCGCGGCCCGGCGGCGTCTCGAGCTCGTCGACGAACTCGGTGAGCTCCTGCGCGACCGCCTGGGAGATCTGCTGGGCGCGGGCCGGGTCGGGGTCGGTGGCGGTGATCTCGAGGATCACCGTCTCGGGCACCACCGTGGCGGTGAGGCTTCTCGGACAGCTCCTCGGGCTCGACGTCGAGGCCGAGCTCGTCGATGACCCGCTGCGAGAGCTCGCGGCCGTTGACCAGGTCGGCGTACGACGCGACGCGCTGGATGGAGAACAGGCCACCCTGGTAGGCGGTGCTGGTCTCCTGGTCGGAGGTGGAGACGAACAGCCGCGACTTCGACTCGTAGAGCGGGGTGGTGTTGTAGGTGACCGCCGCGGCCACGCCGACCACCACCAGCACGGAGGCGACGATGAGCATCCACCGCCGACGGATCACGCGCAGGTAGTCCCGGAGCTCCACTGAGCCCTCGCAATCGGTCGGTGCGACCACGTCACACGTGGCCGCTGCCTACCCTAACCGGACCGAGGCTAGCCGGCTTCTCCGCCGACCGCCCGGGCGGGGTCGACGGCTCAGTAGACCAGTGCCTGGGTGCCGTCGGTCAGCGCCTCCTCGACGAACACCGCCGCCCCGGCGATCCGGACGCCCGGCAGCACGTCGGCCTCGCCGATGTCGCGGCGCGCCGCGCACTGGGTGCACAGCGTGACCTCGCCCGCCTCGCAGGACCACCGCGAGCAGGTCCGCCAGACGGGCGTCGCGTGCGGCAGCGCGAGGTCGGCGGCCCGGCCGGCGACGGCGAACCAGGCCGCCTCGCCGGTCAGCCACAGCGCTCACCCGGCGCCCCGGCCGCCACCGCCGCGGAGGCGACCGTGAACGCCTGGTTGCAGCGCTCCGGGTCGTCGGTGCCGCACGGTCACCTTGACCACCAGTCGGTCGGCCATGCCGGTCACACTAGACTGCCCCGCATGGAAGCCGTGTTCATCGCCCTGATGGCGCTCGTCGTGCTGCTCACCGGCTGGGTCGTCGCTCGTCGTGCTCTACAACCTGTTCAAGACCGACCGCACCTAGGCCGCCCGGCATGCCCTTCGAGATCCCCGACAACCTGCACCCCGAGTGCGCCCCGGTCGCCTGGCTGCTGGGCACCTGGCGCGGCAACGGGCACGGCGACTACCCGACGATCGACGCGTTCCAGTTCGGCCAGGAGTGCATCTTCACCCACGACGGCCGGCCGTTCTTCCACTACATGAGCCGCGCGTGGATCGTCGACGACCGACGGCGAGAAGGTCCGCGACGGCGCCATCGAGACCGGCTTCATGCGACCCAAGGCCGACGGCAGCCTCGAGCTGGCTGCTCACCCACCACACCGGGTTCGTGGAGATCTGGTACGGCGCCGCCGAGATCGGCACGCCGCGGCTGGAGGTCACCACCGACGCGGTCGCCCGCACCCAGACCGCCAAGGAGCTACACCGGCGGCCACCGGATGTACGGCATGGTCGAGGGCGACCTGCTGTGGGCCTACGACATGGCCGCGATGGGGCAGACGCTGCAGCCGCACCTGTGGGGACGGCTGGTGCGTCAGTAGCTGGCAGCCACGGCCGGCCGCGGCTGCAGCTCGAGCTCGAACCACACCGTCGTACCGTCCGTGCTGTGCTCGGCGCTCCAGGCGGTGGCCAGCGCGTCGACCAGGGACAGCCCGCGCCCGGAGATGGAGTCGGGCTCCAGCGCCTCCGGGCGGCGTACGGCGCCGCGGCCGCCCCGGTCCTGCACCAGCACCAGCACGTAGTCCTGGTCGCGCTGAACGGTGACCGTCGAGGCGGTGCCGGAGTGGATCACCGCGTTGGTGACCAGCTCGGAGACGCACAGCTCGCTGGTGTCCACGATGTCCTCGGCGACGTCCCAGTCGCGCAGCGTGGCGGCCACGAACCGCCGGGCCAACCCGGCCGCGCTGGGGTCGGCCGGCAGCTGCAGGGCGATGCGCTGCTGGTGCGGCACGGCGGTCAGCGCCAGGATCGTCACGTCGTCCTCGGCCATCGAGGCCGACATCAGCTCGGAGAGGCGGGCACACAGCTCGCGCGGGTTGCGGCGCCGGGGCGCGAGCTCCTCGACCCGGTCCCGGAGCCGGTCGATGCCGCTGCCGAGGTCGAGGGCGCGCGTCTCGACGAGGCCGTCGCTGTAGAACACGACGGTCGCCTCGTCCTCCAGCGGCACTCGCAGCGTCCGCCAGCCCCCGGCGCCCACGCCCAGCGCCGGCCCGGCGGCGTGCTCGAGCACGGTGGGCCGTCCGGACGGCGGCACCAGCAGCGGCGGCGGGTGGCCGGCCACCCCGAGGGTGAGCGAGGAGCGGGACGGGTCGACGAGCCCGTAGAGCATGGTGACCACGTGGTCGTCGACCGCGAGGGAGGTGACCAGCCCGTCGAGGCGGGCCAGCACCACGGCCGGGTCGGGGTCGAGCAGCGCGTAGGCACGGGTCGCGGCCCGCACCTCGCTCATCACGATCGCGGCCGGCACGCCCTTGCCCATCACGTCGCCGAGCGTCAGCACCACGGACCCGTCGCGCAGCTCGAGCGCGTCGAACCAGTCGCCACCGACGTCGACGTTCATGCCGCCCGGCTGGTAGTGCGAGCCCATCGCCAGCCCGGACAGCTCCGGCAGCGAGTGCGGCATCAGGCTCCGCTGCAGCTGCTCGGCGGTGGTGTGCTGCACCTGGTAGGCCAGCGCGCGCTTGACCGCCTGCGCCACCTGCGCCGCGAACGCGCGGAGGAACGCCTGCTCCTCCCCGGAGCCGATGGCGTCGTGGTCGAAGGAGATCAGCAGGCCGCCGGCGCAGCGGCGGCCGTCCACGAGCAGCGGCACCGACGCCATCGCCCGGGCCCCCAGCATCCGCTGCTTCGGCGCGAGGTCGGGGAACGTCGACTCGATGGCCTCCGGGCTGGGCAGCCAGACCGGCTCCCCGGTGCGGATCGTGCGGGCCAGCGGCACGTCCTCGAGGCCGTCGATGAGGCACCAGCGGACCCCGAGCGGGCTCAGCACCTCCTCGTCGGTGGAGACGAACCGGACCTCCCGTCCGTGCGCCTCGCTCAGCGCGAGGCCGCCGCGGACCGCGCCGTCCATGCGGATGACCTCGGCGAGCGCGGCACGCGCGACGTCGTCGACCGTCACCGCGTCGCCCAGGGCGGCGGCGAGCTGGGCCAGCCGGCTGAGCCGGTCAGGCACCCCAGGTCCCCGTGGTCATGCCTCCAATGTAGGGCGGTTTCCGCCCGCCGGGAGAGCGTTCACCAGGAGTGTCAGAGACCTTTACCAACCTGGCTAGAGGACGTCACCGGCGGTGATCTGGGCCAGGATCCGGCCCGTGGCCCGGCGGCGGGCCAGGTAGACGTCGCCGGTGTCGCCGAGCAGGTGCCGCGCCAGCACGCCGGGCAGGTCCTCGTCGACCGCCTCCAGGTCCGCCAGCAGTCCCGCGCAGCCGGGGCAGACCTGGGCGTGCCGCTGCACCGAGCGGGGGACCGCGCCGCTGCGGTCCAGCCTCCCCAGGTGGGCCCGGCACGGTGGTGAGGTCGCCTCCTGCCAGCGGCGGCCCAGCAGCGCGCGGTGCAGGCCGTCCCGAGCGCTGGTGACCAGGGGTTCGACCATCACCGGGGCGACCCCGACCACGGCGCCGACCTCCCCGACCGGCTCCCCCTCCGCGCAGCGGTGCCACAGCGCCGCCTGCCAGGCCGGGGCGAGGCCCGCGAACTCGACCGCCACCGCCCGGTGCCGGTCGGAGAGCGGGTGGTCGCGGAAGGGGACGCTCGACTCGAGGGTCGTGCCCTGCAGCTCAGCCTCCGGCGGGTCCGCAGCGGTGGCGGCGAGCCGGCCGGCGAGCTGCAGCAGGTAGCCGCGCATCCACACGCGCGGTCCGTTGGCCCGGTGCAGTGCGCGGTGCGCGGTCGCCAGCGTCTGGGCCACCAGCCGGGCCGGGTCCGGGTGCACCAGCTCCGCGAGGTCCCGCACCGCGGCGTGGTGGCGCCGGGACAGCTTGTCGAACGCCCGGGCGTCGCCCAGGCGTGCCTCCGTGATCAGCGCGGCGTCGCTGGCCGTCGCCCGTGTCGTCCGTACCGCCATGGCATCCCCCGATGCTCGAAGGTGGCCGTGCGCCGCCCGGACGGCGTGTGCCCTGCCTGCTCAACGAGCGGTCCGGTCCGGGGTTACACGCCTTTCCTCGCGGCGTAACGCGGCGGCCGGTGCGGCGTTGGACCCGTGAGTAACAAAGCCCGCCGCCTCGAGGAGTCACCCCATGCGTCGTACGCCGTTCGTGCTGGCCGGGACCGCGCTGGCCGCGGCCACCGCCCTGGCGCTGAGCCCGCTGGCCGCCACCGGCGCGGCGGCGCATCCCCAGCAGGGGACCCGACCGGCGGCCACGAAGGCGCAGCGGGCCGAGCCGCCCGCCCGGGAGGTGATGTTCGTCGGCAACAACTGGGCCGGCACCGCCGACGTGGTCGACGCGCACACCCACGAGCGGATCCGGCGCATCGACATCGTCCCGGACCGGGCCGAGCGGATGCAGGAGATCGCCGCCAGCCCGGACAAGCTGGCGTTCTACGTCGCGATCCAGCAGGCCGTCGGCGAGGGCAACGACCAGCTCGTCGACGACATGTTCGCCACCCGTGACGGGCGGCTGCTGGCAGTGTCGCGGCCGAGCTTCGCCGACGTGGTGTGGATCGACCTGGCGACCGGGGAGATCGTCCGGCGGCAGCTGATGGACGGTTACCGCACCGACCACATGAACGTCTCCCCGGACGGGAGGCGGCTGGTGGTGTCGGACTCGACCTCGCGCGCGGTGCACGAGTTTGTCCTCGGCGGGGCCGGCAACCCGCGCACCGGGATGCGGCTGCGGACGTTCGAGTCGGGGGAGACCCCGCACGAGAGCAACTACACCCGCGACGGCGAGCGGATCTTCCACGCCAGCATCGGGAGGGTCTACACCCCGGTCGACGCCGGCGAGCTGGACCCGGCCGGCGACGTGATCAAGGGGGACCGCTGGTTCCAGGCGGTGCGCACCTCCGACTTCTCCGTGGCTCGTCGCTGGGACATGGGCCTGGAGCTCGAGGAGGCCGGCTACCCGGGGATGAGCTCGGCGGTGCGGCCGATGGCGCTCTCGCCGGACGAGCGGTTCGTCTACTACCAGGTGTCGTTCTTCCACGGCTTCGTGGAGTTCGACCTGCGCGCGTTGGACCCGACCGGCGGAGGGGACTACACCTCCGGTGACCGGCCGGAGCCGGCCCGCGGCAAGGTGACCCGGCTGGTCCCGCTGCCCAACCGGGTGCCGGACATGCCGCGCGAGCAGTACGTGCTCGACTCCGCCCACCACGGCCTGTCCATGAACGACAAGGGCACCAAGCTGTGCGTGGCCGGCACGATGTCCGACTACGCCGCGGTGGTCACCCGGCGCACCATGAAGGCGAAGATCCTCGACGGCAAGGGCGACCTCGAGCACCGCAAGTACCTCAAGCCCTACTGGTCCACCGAGGGCCCCGGCAACACCTGCTGGATGTCGATGAGCGGCAACGACGCGGTCGCGGTGATCGACCTGCGCACGAAGCGCGAGATCGCCTGGATCAAGGTCGGCGACCACCCGCAGCGGGTGCGCCCCGGCACCGTCGCGGCCTCCGTCGAGCGCGCCTGGAGGTAACTGGCTCTGCCGGGCTGGTCGAGCCGACCCGGGTGGTCGAGCTTGTCGAGACCACTCCAGCCACGGCTGGTCGAGCCTGTCGAGACCACCCGGGACACCCGGTCACCTCGACAGGCTCGATGACCCGGGACACCCGGTCATCTCGACAGGCTCGATGACCCGGGGGCTCCAGTTATCTCGACGGGCTCGATGACCCGGGGCTCCCGGCCGCGACCATTTCGGCGGGCGGGAGCGGCGGCCTTCGCCGTCGTCGTCGGAACCGCACCTCGCCGCTGTCGAGGTCGGTCAGGTCGTAGGCCCGGTCGTGGGCGCGGCGGTGGTGGTGGCCGCACAGCGGGAGGGTGTTGTCGAGGCTGGTCTCGCCGCCCTCGCTCCACGGGAGGCGGTGGTGCAGCTCGCACCAGGCCACCGGCCGCTCGCAGCCCTCGGCTGCGCAGGTGTCGTGGACGGAGTCGGACGGCCCGCTGGATCGCGACGTTGGCCAGGCGCATGCTGCGGCCGAGGTCGAGCACCTCGGACGGGCCACCGAGCACGGCGGGGATGATGCCGGCCTCGCAGGCGAGCCGGCGGGCCTGGCCGGCGGACATGGCCACGCCGGTGTCGAGGTGGGCGGACCCGAGCCCGTCGACCAGGTGCCGCAGCTCCATCGTGACGACCAGGCTGGTGTTGACGCCGGACCAGCCGTCGGTGGGCAGGTGCTCGATGAGCTCGACGAAGCCCATGCCCAGGGTCTCGGACCAGTTGAGACCGCTGCTGCTGGCGACGGTGTCGTCGGCGACAAGCTCGCCCGCCTTGTTGCGCGAGAGGCGCCGGGGCGAGGTGAGCCGCTCGAGGAAGTTGCCCAGCATGCGACCCTGCGCCTCGGGGATCACGAACTTCCCGACGTAGGTGCCGTCGCCGCGGTCGCCGAGCGTCAGCCAGGTCTCCACCTCGGCACGCGCCTCGTCGCGCTCGAGCATGGAGCTCTCCTGCTCGTCGGCGAGCTCGCGGGAGATGCGCTCGAGCATGCGGCGCGCCCGCTGCCGCAGCCTCCGGGGGTTGAGCCCCTGGACGGCCAGGTCGACCAGCCCGGCCTCGGCCGCGACCCGGTCGGCGTCGGAGACGGCCGACGGCACGTGCTGGGCCGCGTCGACGATGATGCGCACCTGCTGCTCGCTGATGGCGCCGCGGGCGAAGGCGTCGCGGGTCAGCGTGTGCTTCTCCTCGAGCATCCGCGCGAGCCACAGCCCGCCGGACATCACACCGCGCGTCGTGCCCGTCAGGCCGGCCGCCCACGCGGCGGTGTCGGCGGCGGCGCTCTCCTCGCCCAGCCGGCGGGCGTCGCTCTCGCGCAGCACCTTGAGCCGCAGGGCGCCCAGCCGGGACTCCAGGTGCACGATGTCCTGCAGCGCCTGGGCGATCTCGTCGTCGCCCACCGTGCCCAGCGGCACCGCGTCGGCGGCCGCGGCAGCCTCGCCCGCAGCGCGCACCCAGCCCGTGAGCTCGGGCTCCCGCAGCGCTTGGATCGACATGCCCCAAGCCTTCCACCCAGCACCGACACTTTTCGTACGTCTGTTCGAATCTGTGGACAGTCGCCGACCCGACACGCCTGGGCACAAGACCCGCGGCCAGGGCCGCGAGTCTCCGTAGTCTGAGCCGGTGAGCGACGGGGGATCGTCCCGCCGTACCCCCGGGAGGCGGCGGCTCGCCAGGCGGCGACGGCGTGCCCGACCGCTCGTCCTCACGATCACGCTGCTGCTGCTCGGGCTCGTCCTGGTCACCGCGTGGCAGGCGACCAGCGCCTACCGGCACCTGAGCGCCGCCCAGGACCGGCTGCCGGCCCTGCGCGCGCAGATCCTCGACGGCGACGCGGAGGCGCTGCCGGGCACGCTCGACGCGTTCCTCGACGACACCGGCGCCGCCCGGGCCGCCGTACACACTCCGCAGTGGGCGCTGCTCGCCGCGCTCCCGGTGGTCGGCAACGACGTCGAGGCGGTCCGGACGATCGCCCGGGCGGTCGACGACCTGGGCACCGGCGCGGTCGCCGAGCTGGCCCGCGTGACCGCCGAGGTCGCCCCGCAGGACCTCGCCCCGGTGGACGGCCGGATCGACCTGGGCGTCGTACGCACCGCCCGCCCCGCGCTGGACGCGGCGGAGCGCTCGACCGCGGCCGTCGAGGCGGACCTCGCGGCCCTGGACGCCGAGGCGCTCGCCTCGCCGCTGCGTGGCCCGGTCGGCGAGCTGGCCGCGCAGGTGCGCGAGCTGCGCGGGGTCACCGAGGGTGCCGCCACCGCGGCCCGGCTGCTGCCGCCGATGCTCGGCGAGGACGGACCCCGGCACTACCTGGTGCTGGTGCAGAACAACGCCGAGCCGCGCGCCCTGGGCGGCATCCCCGGTGCCGCGATCCTGCTCCGCGCCGACCGGGGCCGGGTCGAGCTCGTCCGGCAGCGGGCGGCGAGCTCGCTGGGCCGCTTCGACGAGCCGGTGCTGCGGCTGACCGCGGCGGAGCGGGCGCTGTACGGCTCCCAGCTGGGCCGCTACCTGCAGAACGTCACCGCCACCCCGGACTTCCCGCGCGCCGCCGGGCTGGCCCGGGAGATGTGGCTTCGCGGCACCGGACGGGAGGTGGACGGTGTGCTCAGCCTGGACCCGGTCGCCCTCGGCCTGCTGCTGGAGGCCACCGGCCCGGTGCGGCTCCCCGGCGGCGAGCGGCTGACCGCCGGCAACGCGGCCGAGGTGCTGCTCAACGAGGTGTACGTCGAGATCCCCGAGCCGGCCGCGCAGGACCGGTTCTTCGCGGTGGCCGCCTCCGCGGTCTTCACCGAGCTGTTCTCCGGCGAGCCGGACGCCCGGGCGGCGGGCGAGGCGGTCGCCGAGGCCGCCCGGCAGGGCCGGCTGATGCTGTGGTCCGCCCGGCCGGGGGAGCAGGAGGTGCTGGAGGATACGGCAGTCGCAGGTGCGCTGCGTGGCCGCGACGGCGGGCACCCGGTCGTGGGCGTCTACCTGCACGACCGGAGCGCGGCGAAGATCGGCTACTACGAGGACCTGGACGTGGCCGTGCGCGAGCGCCGCTGCGGCGCGGGCGACGTACGCCGCCTCGAGGTGGACGTCACGGTGACCTCCCGGGTGCCCGCGAACGTCCGGGAGCTGCCCGACTACCTGACCGGCGGCGGGCACGCGGTGCGGGTCGGCCGGATCCGGTCGGAGGTCTACGTCTATGCGCCCGCCGGGGGACTGGTGACCGACGTCCGGTCCGGGGAGCGGCCGGCTCTGGTGACCCCGCACGTGCACAAAGGCCTGCACGTCGCCGCCCGCGTCGTCGAGCTCGGACCGGGAGAGGCGGTCACGCTGACCTACGCGATCGACCCCGGCGAGGCCGCGGGCGAGGTGCGGGTCCGCACCACGCCCGGACCGGAGGCGTCCGCGATCAGCGGGACCGCCCGGCTCCGCGGGTGCCCGTGACGGCACCGGGAGCGGGACGAGCCGCCCAGCCTCAGGGCTTGGCCAGCGCCTGGGAGCAGCTCATGAGCTCGGCGGACACCGGCGACGTGTAGGACCACGAGTCGCCCGCTACGTGGGCGACCTGAGCGAGCAGGTCGGCTGCGGCGCGCTGGTCCCCCGCCGCCAGCAGCTCGCGGGCGCGGGTGACGTTGCGTGTCGCGCCGTCCAGGGCGGCGTCGCCGGCGCCGGTCGACCGTTCGGCCGGGGGGAGGGAGCGCTCTTCGTGCAGGGCTTGGGCGAGTGCCGCGAGCCTGAGGTCGGGGGACCGGGGCTCCCCGTCTGTCGGGGCGGCGTCGCGGGGCCCGGCAACCTGCGGCGCGCGACGCCCCCGGTCGGTCGCTGCGGCGACCGCGTGCCGCAGTGCGGAGCGTCCTGCGCACCACCCGGTCGAGCTCGGCCGCGGTGCCGGCCAGCTCCTCCACCCGCTGGGTGAGCGGCGCGTCGGCATGCCACGAGCCCCGCGCCTGGTCCGCCAGGCCGGCCATGAGGGGGACGGCCCCCTGCTCGTGGCCCCAGGCAAGCTGCTTCAGGGCCTCGGCCGCCTGTTGCGCGGCCTGATCCAGGGACCGGTCGGAGGCTCCGGTGGCGCGGTCGGGGGACGGCAGGCCGCGCTCGTGGGCGATGGCCGGGGCCAGGTCCTCGAGCTGCCGGGCCGCGGTGGCACCCAGCCGCCGCAGCTGCCGGGCGCGCCACCACAGGACCACGTAGACGATGACCGCGGCCACCACCATCGCGACGAACGGACCCGCGAGGGGCAGCCAGCCGGCGTCGTACACGACGACGATCAGCCCGACCAGGCCGATGCCGGCCAGCAGCACGAGCGCGGGGTAGCGGACGTACGCCGGCCACACCTCTGCTCCGGCGGCCTCCGGGCCCCGACCCTCACGACGACTGCGCATTGACGTCACCTCCCGAGCGTTCTGTCCTGGCTGCTTCCTCATGGGTGTCACAGAGCTCGCTCCAGCCGACGATCTCCAGCTTCTCGGACCTCTCGGCCCACCACTGGCCGCGGTCCGCCGACAGGCGTACGGCGGACCGGGTCGACCGGCACTCGACAAGGTGGTCGACCGCCCCGGAGCCGCGCTCCGACATCGCCCCGAAGCCGGCGCGTCTGAGCCGTTCGACGAGCGCGACGACGTCGGCCGGGGACTCCCGGTGTCCGCTCCTCACTGGTCCCTCATCGGCCCGGCACCGCCCGCCTCGCCGAGCCAGCGCGCCAGGCGCTCGGTGTCGATGTCCTGGGGCTTGCGGCGGAAGCGCAGGGTCGAGCCCTCCCGGACCTCGTCGTGCGTGGTGGGCGCCGACGGGCTGGTGTCGACCACCCGGGAGAGCCACGGCCGGCACGACTCACCCAGCTCCTCGGCGTCGCGGCACCCGGCCGTGACCAAACGGTCGAAGTCGAGGCCGGCCAGGGTGGATGCGCGGCGCAGCAGCAGGCCGACAACCATGACGTCACGACGGTCCAGGGGGCTGGCCTCGAGCAGGGACAGGGCGAGGGCCGTCCGGCGAAGCAGGTCGTCGCGCCGCTGGTTGACGATCGCCTCGGCGGCGTCCTCCGCCCAGGACAGCAGCACCCACGCCCGGTCCCGTGACAGCTGCTCGGAGCCGGGGCCACCCACCTCGCGGACCCAGGCCCCCGCATGGGAGTCGAGCGACTCCTCCAGCTCGGCACGCCAGCGGGCCAGCCCGCGTGCGTCCTCCGCTGGGGGGCGGGCGTCCAGGAGGTCCAGCACCGACGTCATCGACGCGGCCGCGGGTCGTCGCTGTCCGGCGCGTGAGCGTTCCCCCGAGTCATGTCCGGCTCCCTCGTGTCGGCGGTGGACCGCGCCAGCGTAGTCACCTGACGCTCGTGGTCGCTCGGTCGACACGGGGTCGGCCCCGGGGCGCTGCACAGCCGGTGCGAGGCAATTACCGGATCTTGGCCCGGGTGGCCCTTACCCTGGTGTCTCCGTGCTCATCCAAAATCGGGGGATTCTCCATGAGCTACCGACGCACCTTCGGCAGCCTTCTGGTCGCGACCGCGCTCGTCCTGGCGCCGGCCGCGGCCCACGCCTACGAGGACGACGACGACGTGCTGCTGGTCGGCGACGCCAACCCGGCCGTTGGCCAGTCGTTCCCGGTCCGCGTCAACGCGGGCCCCGGCAGCAACAAGGCGACCCTGACGGTCACGTCCACGTCGGAGGGCATCGGCAACGACGACATCGAGATCGCCGGCACCCAGTCGATGACCAAGGCGACCGACGCCGCGGGGGTGGCACGGTTCTCCGTGACGCTGTACGCCGAGGGCCGCTACGCGATGGTCGGCTATGACCAGGCCGGCAATGTGGTCGGCCGGTCGCTGGTCGTCGTCGGGGACGGTGTCCTCGGCTCCGGTAACGGTGGCGACGACACCGTCGGCGGACTGGGCGAGTCGGCGAACAACGGTCTCTCGCTGCCGCTCACCGGCATGGACGGCACGACGGCGCTCCTGGGTGGCGTCGGCGTGCTGCTCCTGGCCGGTGGCGGAGCGGTGATGCTCGTGTCCCGCCGCCGGGCCACCTGAGCGCTGCCGCCGTCCGTTCCGTGAGGACTTCCGCGCGCCTCGCCGTGGCGGACCCTCGCCTGTCTCCTGGGCCTCGGCGCCTGCGCGGCCACCGAGACCGACCCACAGGCCGTCGGAGTCGTCGACGCCGTCCTCACCCGAAGCCTTCGCGGCTGCCCTGATGAAGGCGACCAACGAGACGCGCGCGGCTCTCGACCTGCCGCCCGCTCCGGCGCTCGGCCTGCCTGGAGCGGGAGGCCGAGAAGCGCGCCGAGGCCCTCGTGGGGAAGCCCCTGCGCCACGCGCCCCTGGACGACGTCATCGAACGCTGTGCCCCCGGCGGGCGGGCCGCGGAGAACCTGACCCGGACCACGGCGACCCCGCGCGAAGTGCTCGACGCCTGGATGGACTCGCCCGGCCACCGCAACAACCTCGTCGACCCCACCCTCGACCGCGTCGGAGTCGCCTGCGTCAATCGTGACGACGGCCTGCTTTGCTCGGAGCTCTTCTTGAGCGCCGGGGACAGAAGCATGCTCGCCGTCTTCAGGCCGGTGTCTCCCGCACTCGGCCTTTAGCATTCGACCTTCGAAGTAACCTGTCGTCCTCCCCACAAGAGGTGGGCGCTGGAGCATGGAGTGTGGCTTCGCAGGCATCCACTCGATGACCCTCACGACGGAGGATTGGAATTGGAATCCGCGAATGAAGCTCCGAGGCGAATTCAGATCGTGGCTCTCAATTATGCACCTGAGCCATCAGGGACGGCGCCTTACACTACCGACGTCGCCGAACACCTCACGCTTCGGGGCCACCACGTCACTGTCATAGCGGGAATGCCCCACTACCCGGATTGGCAGATGGATGCAATGTATCGCAACCGGCTGCGCCACGAAGAGCAACTAAATGGCGTCACCATCAAAAGACGCGCTCACTATATCCCCCGGCGGCAGAGCCTTCTAAGACGGCTCGCTTATGAGTCGACGTTTACGCTACATATTATCCCAATCCTATTGCGCACAAAATCGGACGCCGTATTGCTGGTTATCCCAAGCCTCCTCAGCGCAGTCGCGGCCATAAGCGTAGCCCGACTTAAGAGAAGCCGCGTCGTACTCTGGGTCCAAGATTCAATGCACAGAGGCGCGCAGCAGACTGGTCTCGCTGGGGGGATAACTGCCCGGACCCTGGGCTCTCTGGAACGATTCGTCCAGAATCGGGCGCATTCCATCATCATAATAAATGAAGTATTTCGATCCCAAGTTCGGCCGACAAAACTGGGTGAGGATAAAGTCCACTTGGTTCGGAACTGGAGCTTCTTGCCTCCCGCGGATGAGGATGCAACAACAATTCGGAGAAGGTTTGAGCTTCCCTCTGGTCCCTTGGTCCTGCATGCGGGAAATATGGGACTAAAACAGGGACTAGACGATCTCATCGAATGCGCTCGTCTCGCCCTTGAGTGCGGCCGAAATGATATCTGTTTTACTTTGGTGGGCGGGGGTAGCCAAAGACAACGGCTGACGGAACTGGCGAGTGGGTTATCGAATGTAGTGTTCCTCGACACCGTGGACAATCAGGTCTACGCGAATCTCCTTTCAGCTTCTGACTTCCTGATTGTTTGCGAAGCAAAGGGGGTTGTGGACATGAGCCTGCCCAGTAAACTTGCGTCCTACTTCGGAGCCAGTAGACCCATACTTGCGTATGTTGACCCACGATCGGGAACCGCGGCGGAGTTGGTTCGCCTTGGCGCGGAAAGCAGTGTCGTTGACAATTCGGAGGGTCCGTCGGCGTTGTTACATCGAATCGTGACCGAGTCACGAGAACCTGAAATGCCCGAGATCCTACATTCCGCTCACATTAACCGAGAATCTAGGCGACGTGAGGCTCTCGACGCAATATCCAATCTTCTGGTCAAAGAAGATTGATGGGACGAAAACATGGACGTGAAGACTCGTATGATTCACACTCTGGACCCCCTCCTCCCAGCCGCATTCTTTTCCTGGAGGTACGAACTGGTCTTTCCCCGAATCGGTATCCGCTACACCTACATACCAAAGAACGCTTGCTCTTCACTAAAACTGACGCTGGGCGTCTCGGAAGGATGGTTGCGACCATCCGACGATCCACATTCGATCGCAGTGTACGATCGCGTGCGCGGAAAAGTATTTGGACGAAAGATCGTCTATCCAAGGATTCTGGTCTTACGAGACCCTGGCCACCGCGCAGCGAGCGCATTCCTGGACAGATTCTCAAAAGAGTTTGATTCGGCTGCGAGTCAGTTCGCACGACGACGGGGAGCGTTTCCCCGGCAGTCAATCGAGTCCATTACCTTTCGGGATTTTGTTGCTCTGCTTGTTCGTCTTGCTCGGCCGAGGATGGACCCGCATTGGCGACCTCAGGCGGACTTCTTGTCGGGTGAATACAGCCACGTATACATGCTGTCAGGGATCGACGCGCTCTACGAGATGTTGGAAGGTCAAGGTGTGCCGCGCCTCGACTATCGACCCCACGCCACATCGAGATACCTACCGCTAGGTGATTTTGCTGGTGACATCCCCGTCGTCGAGCTGCGCCACTTGAGGGCGCAAGGAATCGTGCCAAAGCCCGATGAATTGATCGATGAGCGTATAGCTAGAGAGCTCGGGATTGTGTACGGTGATGACTATGTGCAAATGAGACGATGGTTCGGCAGTAGTGGGTAGGGCATCGTCGACTCGCCGGACGGCTCTGGGACGGCGTCTCGGGTCGAATTCCGCCGCCCTGTCCGCGAGTCGCGCTGTTGGATTCTCGACCTTTCTTGTCACGTCGCCACTTGTGGCTCAGACCTATGGGCTCGCCGCTCTGGGCATCTACGTGACATTGTCTAGCTTGAACGCCTTCGTAGGCGCGTTCGAAATGGGCGTCGGCTCCTCAATCCGCACACGGGTAGCACAAGAGGTCCTACACAACCGGAATATTGATCTGCTTGGCTCTACGCGCGGGTTCAAACGCAGGCAAGCCACGTGGTTGGCTTGGGCCGTCGCGGCGGCTTGGCTAATAGGATTAGCCACGCCATGGGAGCAGATACTGCAGCTAAAGTGGAGCCACGACTGGGCTGTACGCGTGCTAGTGGCCGGTCTTGCGACGATCTACTTGATTGGGGCCAGGGCACTTTGTTCCGCTCGCGTCCTGGAAGGATCTGGGCGCAGTGCTTTGCCCGCCGCACTTGGAGGCGTGGCCCCGGTACTGATAATGATGGCAACAGTCGCGCTGTGTTGGTCGCATGCTCCATTTATCTTTGTTCTTCTTCTGCCGGCGACGGCTCCACTCATTCACGGTTCTCTTTGTGGAGGCTACATCCGCGCAGAAAACCGTCTGAAGTCTCACGTCCGTGGAGTGAAACTAGATGGATCAATAGCACCAGGAATAGCCTTGCCCATGGTTGTGGTGAGCCTCGGTCATGCGTTTAGTTACAATCTGGATTACTGGGTTGTGGGTTCAATTCTCAGCACGAGTCAGGCGGCAGTCTATTCTGCTGCCGCGCGACCGGCGCAATTGATGCTGGTTATAGCAAGTGCCGCTACGCCCGTCTTGTGGACGTACTTTGCCGCTGAACGCGCTCGGGCCTCGTCCGCAGTGTTCCAGCGTCGCGAGGTGCTCCGGCTAGTCCTGGGGTTCGTCGTTCTCGGAGGTTTCACGGTCAGCGTCTATGCGGTCGTGACAATTTCGCTGGGTTCCTACCTGACTGCTGGTGCGGCCGCTCCAACACCCGAGCTCATCCTTGCGTTCACAGTCTGGGGCTGGCTGCTTATCGCACACCAACCGCTCGCCATGATGTTGAACGATGCACGAAGTCTTCAGTGGCAGGTCGTTTCGGTGCTCAGCATGGCGGCCGTGAACATCATTCTGAGTATCGCCCTGACGCGAAACTATGGCCCAGCCGGGGCCGTTTGGGCGTCGTCGGCGGCTCTCGCGCTAGTTCACGTACCCGTACTTGCATTTCGGGCATTCCGAATTGAACGACGGCTGGCGAAGGATCAGGTGGCGTGAGTTCATCAGGTAGGGTTGGTGACGTGTCCTCGTGGGGACTCGTGGTTGCTCTCTTCGCAGCATGTTTCGCCAAGTCAGCCCTAATTGTCACAACGACAGCACGGCCTCAAGGTACGGGCACCCTGGAACTCGTTACCGCCGGCGCAGCAACACCCGTCGCGAGTTCGATTGGCCAGGTCGCCATGGTCGCGGTGATCGGATTCGCCGCCGTCAGAATAGCGACGCTCGTAACCTCGGCGCAGCTGCCCAAGTCGGTCGGTCAGATCGCACCTATCCTCATTATTTGGCTGATAGGGGTGGGTGCCACCTTTGGGACTGGGCGATTCCCGGATTACTTCACGCTCATGCTTCCAGTTGTCATGCTTGCCGTCGCCACACTCTCGTGGAGTCGAGTCGTGAGGCCATCCATGAGAGTTGCGGGACTTACGTTGGGTGGCACGAGCTGGGGACTGTACCTGAGCGTGCCAGATAAAGCCGTGGTCCGAGATTTTCATAGTAAGCGTAATTGCATCTATGCCCTGCTGCGGGATCCTTCAGCACCCAAATACCCTGGGCCAAGTCTTGGCTATTGTAAGTCCTTTCTTGACATTTCGCTCCCGAGTGTTAACCGTATTGGTGCAGTTGGCGGCATTGGGAACCGTCTGGGCGACGGGTTCGCGCACATCGACTTATGCGATGGGCCTCGCCTGGCTAGCGCTAGGCATCGTGCAGCTGATGCGCCCGAACTCGCTTGCTCGCGCCGGCCTCCGCATGGCCATCACTGGCTTGCCGATTTCGGCAAGTATTGCGCTCGGACTTTATGTAACTCACAGTTTCTGGACGTTCAGGGGGCGAATATGGGAACAGAGCCTGCTCGTTTGGTCGGACCGACCCCTCGTTGGAAATGGAAGCGACTTTTTTGCCTTCAAAGCGTTACATCCCATTGCTTATCGCGACGTGATGGTGTTCCACGCAACATACAACATACTGTGCTGCATATTCTCGTAACGGGCGGCGCTTTGGGTCTACTTGCATACTCTGTAATGATTTACGCGTGGTCCCGCACGGCACAGTTCGTGGGAGTCGAGAGGCACGCAAGCCTGCTAATTGTGTCTTGTACGATTGTTGTGGTCGGAATGGGCGAGGTGCCATTCCTGCTACATCAAATTCAACCCCAGTCCTGGATCAGTCTCTTGCTGGTGCCGGCGTCGCTCGTCAGGGCGTCGGGAATGAAAGCGAGTCGCGCAAATGAAGTTCACGATAGTCACGCCCTGTCGCAACTCTGAGGCGTGGATCGCGGATACCGTCACGTCGATAGCTCAGCAAACTGCGCTAACAGACGGGGAGTGGCGTCCGTCGAGTACATTCTCGTGGATGGAGCATCCACGGACGGTACCGTGAGGCAAGCACAGAAGGCTTGGCAGCCGGCTGGCGATAGCGCTCAAATGCGCATCATCTCGGAGGGCGACTCGGGCATGTATGATGCGCTGGCAAAAGGGCTACGACAAGCAACTGGCGATTTGGCTACCTAAACGCGGGGGATTACTACTCGCCGCATTGTTTAGCCGTTGTTGCGGACGTCGTAGCTTCGGTCGGAGTCGAATGGCTTACTGGGATGCGGGTCACTTACTCAACTTCCGGTGCGCTCATCTCAGCAAAGGTTCCTTGCTGATACAGTTCGTCGATGATTAGGCAACAACACGCAACCGAACCAAGCAACAGGCAAA
>CAWIBA010000004.1:0-80512 GCA_963834275.1 uncultured Actinomycetota bacterium
CACCCGAAGGCTGGCACGGCTACCAGTCCCGGACCCCCTGAGCCCGGTCTCGGCGATCCGATTGCTTCAGTCCGAAACGCTCCGCCGCAGGTCAGAGCCAATCTTCTCCAGCAGCGCCACGCACTCGACGTGGTGCGTCATCGGGAACACGTACATGGCACTGAGCGTGAGTGCGATCGTTTGCGACTGGCCGCCCACATCGGATCAAACTGGCCTCTGACCTGCGACGATGCAGCTGTTACAGCTTGACATCGTCAGAAGGCCCTTGCGGGAGGTTGCGAATCAAACCGAGCCCAATCCGAGCCCTCCGGTCATCGGGCGCCGACAGTCGCAAACGACAGCATCTTCAGATCTCCGCCCGAGCACGGGCCTGGAGGGACCGGTCCATCACCGCCGACGGGATTCGACCGCGGCCGGAGACGACGACGTTGCTCATCGTCGCCCTTCGACATACGTCAGCGGGCGCCGGCGGCGCTAGCGCGAGCGCAGGCGCCGCTTCGAGGGCTCGGACGGCGAGGTCGCCGATCATCTCCCCCGAGTGACGAGTGCTCCACGGTGCGCGTCCCATAAGACGGACCAGGCGGTCGCGTCGCCAACGCCCAGCTTCCCGAATGCGGATGCGCTTGCGGGACGGCCACGACCTTCGGTCGTTCAGGGATTCAAAGGCCGATCCGATCTTGGGGTCGGTGTCCGGGGCCTTCGACTCTTCGCTGTGCGTCATGGCCTCCGATTAGGGTGCCAGCATGGAAACGCCGATCGGCAGGCATGGCCCCTACGTTCCCCGAACGCCGCCGATGGCCGAAGACGATCTGGTCGTGCAGTGGCTGCTGCAGGGCGATCCGGCGATCCGCTGGCACGTGCTACGCGACATCCTCGACGCCCCACAGATCGAGGTGGCGGCCGAGCGAGCGCGGGTGGAGCACCAGGGATGGGGTGCTCGGCTGCTCGCGCTGCGGGCACCGGACGGACAGTGGGCGGACGGGGCATGCTTCCCGGGTACCGCGGCGTTCGCCGCGAGTACCGCGCGGGCCCTGGCCGCCGGTGAGCCACCCCCGCCCTTCCCGTCATCCGGCGCGGAACCGACCGAGGCGCCAGCCGACCAGCCCGGCGAGGAACCAGAGCAACCGTGGACCGCGACCTACCCGGTGGTGCTCGACCTGTGCCACTTGGGCGTACCGCCGGACAGCGCGGTGATGCAGGAGACGGCACAGCTGATCGCCCGCAACTGCCGGTGGGAGTACGACGGGTTGCCGTTCTTCTCCGGGGAAGTCGACTGCTGCATCAACGCCGGCACGATCCTGATCGGCACCTACCTGGGCATCGACGTCGACTTGGTGGTGCAGCGGCTCGTGGCCGACCAGATGCCCGACGGCGGCTGGAACTGCTGGGCCGAGGCACGTCCGGCGCCGGGATCTTTCGCAAGCACCCTGGACGTGGTCGACGCCTTGCTGAGGTGGGAGCGCCACACCGGTGGATCCGACGAGGTCCGCCGGGCTCGCCGCAACGGCGAGGAATACCTGCTCCGACGCAACCTGTTCCGGTCGTTGCGCACTGGCGAGGCGGTGAACCCGCGGTGGCTCCAGTTTTCCTATCCCCCACGCTGGCACTATGACCTGCTCAAGGCGACGGACTACTTCGCCCTGCGTGGCGGCACACCCGATCCGCGGCTGGCCGAGGCGGTCGAACAGGTTCGCGCCAAGCGTCAGCGCGACGGACGTTGGCTGCTGGAGAACACTCACCCCGGCGCGGTCCACTTCCGGTTCGAAGGACCCGATGGCACCCCGAGCCGGTGGAACACCCTCCGGGCACTGCGGGTGCTGCGTTGGTATGACGCATCGGCCCACTCAGACGGAGCGCGCGAGACACCTTGACAGCAGGCAGCGACACATCGCGTCGCGTTGAGCCCATCCGTAGGAGGAACCCTGGCCGGTCGCCTTGGCCGTGGCGATGGCTATGGAAGTCGACGTCCCGCTGAGGCGTCGGATGCGGGTCCGCCGCTCCGATAGAGGATCGGCGCGCGGGACGCGCACCCAACCGGAGCGTCGCGCGGGACGCATCAGTCAGGATCTTCACGCGGAGCGTGACCCCAGAACGGGATCGGCACGCGCAACGCGGATCAATTGGCAACTTCAGGCCCCGGTGGCCGTTGCTACCGTTGCTACCTTGCAGTCATCGACCCCATTGGTGGAGGAAAGTCATGGCTGACGTCACTCGGTCCGACAAGGTGCGGGCAGCGGAGTTTGTTGACGCGGATCTGCATGGAGCCCGGTTTGTCCGAGCGGACCTGTCCGGAGTCGTGATGCGCGCCGTCGACGTCACGGGGGCGGATATTGACGCACCGTGGCTCCTCGACGGTGAGAGCTCCTTACACATCAACGGCGTGGACGTGGCTCCCCTCGTTGAGGCCGAACTCAACCGCCGCTTTCCTGGCCGCGCGGATCGGCGCGCCAGAGATCCGGATGGCCTGCGCGCGGCTTGGGCAGCGCTCGAGCGCACCTGGGCGGCAACGCTCGAGCGCACCGCGGGGATGCCCGCCGGCACCGTCGATGTGCAGGTCGACGGAGAGTGGTCGTTCGCGCAGACGTTGCGACACCTGGTCATGGCCACTGACACGTGGCTGGGGCGGGCGATCCTGGAGATCGAGCAGCCGTTCCACCCGCTCGGTCAGCCGAATTTCGAGTACGAGACCGACGGCAACGACATGTCGGTCTTCGCAACGATCACACCGTCGTACGCCGAGGTGCTCGAAGCTCGCGCAGGTCGAGTCGCGATGGTGCGGGACTTCCTTGCCACCTTCACCGCAGATGACATGACCACGACGCGTAAGAACCCACACGACCCCGCGTACCCGGAGACCATCCTCTCGTGCCTGCACACGATCCTCGAGGAGGAGTGGGAGCACCACCGCTTCGCAGTACGCGACCTGGACACCATCGAGTCGACGTTCGACGCCTGAGGAGGAGACTCAACTCAGTCCCAATCGAGCATCCCGCAATGGCGCGCTCCGCGAGCCGGTGGTCAATTTGGACCGTTCTGGGCCTTGGACCGTCTGATCGGCTTGGTCAACGGGACTGTTCGGCTGCTCGGTTGGGAGCGGGGGCTTTAAGGATTGTGGAAGATGCTCCGGGATTGCCAAAGCGAGCCCGACGGTCCGCTCTCGAGGCTTTGCTGACGAGCCCGACCACATCACCGCAGGCCAGAGTCGCTCTTCACAAGGTGCGCAACGCACTCCAGATGGGAAGTCATCGGGAACAGGTCGAAGGCGCGCAGCTCGACCAGGCGGTAGCCCGACTCGGCGAAGATCGCGACGTCGCGGGCGAGGGCCGCCGGGTCGCAGGCGACGTAGGCCACCGCTCGCGGAGAGCGCTCCACGACCTGCTCGACGACGGCGCGCTTGGCGCCCTCCCGGGGCGGGTCGAGCACGACCACGTCCACGTGGTCGGCGGGGGTGCCGGCCAGCACCCGGTCCACCGACCCGCGGAAGACCCGCACCGACGCGTGCTCCGCGAGGTTGTCCGCAGCGTGCTCGCACCCCGCCCGGTCGCCCTCGACGACGTGGACCGAGCCGGTGACCCCGACGGCGTCGGCGAGGAAGGCGGAGAAGAGCCCGACCCCGGCGTACAGGTCCAGCGCCCGCTCCCCCGCCGCGGGCCGCAGGAACGACATCACCGTGTCGACGAGCACCCGCGGCGCGCCGGGGTGCACCTGCCAGAAGCCGTCGGCCGCCACGTCGAAGGAGCGCTGCCCGTGCCCGGTCTCGACCCGCTCCTCCACCACCGCGTCGGCCGGCGCCTCGCCCTCCACCTCGACCCGCGCGTCCGCTCGCGTGATCAGGCAGTCCTCGACCGGCACCACGGTGCGCGAGCGGTGCCGGCGGAAGCCGCGTCGCCCGTCGGGGGTCAGCGCGTACTGCACCCGGGTCCGCCAGCGCAGCCCGGCCTCGTCGCCGGGGACGGGCTCGACCTCGACCGGCCAGGAGATCCCGGCCAGCCGCTGCAGCTGCTCGCGCACCACCGCCGCCTTCAGCGAGCGCTGGGCGGGCAGGGCCGCGTGCTGGAAGTCGCAGCCGCCACACAGTCCGGGCCCGGCCACCGGGCACGGCGGGGTGACCCGGTCGGGGGACGCCGAGAGCACGGCGACGGCGTCGGCGCGCAGGAACCGCGACCCCTCGTCGCCCTCGGTGACCCGCACCGTGACCCGCTCACCCGGCAGCGCGTGCCGGACGAAGACCACCCGGCCCTCGTGCCGGGCGACGCAGTGCCCGCCGTGCGCGACCGGTCCGACCTCGACGTCGAAGCCCGCGCCGACGAGGGACCTCCCGTGGGCCTGCTTCGCCCGGGGCCGCCGCGAGCGGGAGGGGCTCACCGTCCCTCCGGACGGTCGTCGGCCCGCCCGGTGGGCTTGTCGTGCAGCACGCCGCGGCGGATGTCGCCGGGCCGGGACTTGGCCAGCTCGCGCTCGGCCCGCTCCTTGGCGATCAGCGAGGACTTCAGCTGGTAGGGCACGGAGATCACCATGACCCCCTGGGTGAACAGCAGCCGGCCCTTGAGCCGCAGCGCCGTCTGGTTGTGCAGCAGCTGCTCCCACCAGCGTCCGACGACGTACTCCGGGATGTAGACCGCCACCACGCCGCGCGGGTTGGCGTCGCGGATGCTGCGGGTGTAGTCGACGATCGGCCGGATGATCTCCCGGTAGGGCGAGTAGAGCACCTTGAGGGGTACGTCGATGCGGCGGGCGTCCCAGTCCTCCAGGACCCGCCCGGTCACGACGGGATCGGTGTCGACCATGACCGCCTCGAGGACGTTGGGCCGGGCCGCCTTGGCGTAGGCGACCGCCCGCATCGTCGGCTTGTGCACCTTGGACACGAGCACGATGGCGTGCACCCGGGTCGGCAGCACCTGGTCCTCCTCCTCGACCAGCAGCTCGGAGGTGACCTTGTCGTAGTGCCGGCTGATGCCGAGCATGATCGCGTAGAAGGCCAGCATGGCGAGGATGGTGATCCAGGCCCCGAGCAGGAACTTGGTCACCAGGACGATCACCAGCACGACGGCGGTCAGCCCGAGGCCGAACGTGTTGATCGCCCGCGAGCGCATCATCCGGTGCCGGGTCGCGGGGTCGGTCTCGGTGCCCAGCAGCCGCGTCCAGTGCCGGATCATCCCGAGCTGGCTCAGGTTGAACGACACGAACACGCCGACGATGTAGAGCTGGATCAGCCGGGTGGTCTCGGCGTCGAAGGCCCAGATCAGCACGATGGCGAAGACCGCCAGGAACACGATGCCGTTGCTGTAGGCCAGCCGGTCGCCCCGGGAGCCGAGCTGGCGCGGCGCCAGCCCGTCCTGGGCGAGGATCGAGCCGAGCACCGGGAAGCCGTTGAAGGCCGTGTTGGCGGCCAGCACCAGGATGATGCCGGTCACCGAGACCACGAAGTAGAAGCCCGGCGTGAAGTGGTCGAACACGGCCCGCGCGATCTGCGCGATCACCACGTCCTGGTCGAAGCCCTCCGGCATCGGGGAGCCGTCGGGGGTGCGCAGCCGGTCGATGTGGTGCGGGTCGACGTACTTGATGCTCATCTGCCGGGCCAGCACGATGACGCTGACCATCATCGTCGCCGCGATCAGGCCGAGCAGCAGCAGCGTCGTCGCCGCGTTGCGCGACTTGGGCTTGCGGAAGGCGGGCACCCCGTTGGAGATGGCCTCGACCCCGGTCAGCGCCGCGCAGCCGGACGAGAAGGCCCGGGCGAGCAGGAAGACCAGCGCCGCGGTCGTGAGCGGCTCCTCCCACCCGGGCTCGGGAAGGATGGTCAGGTCCGCGCTCTCCACGTCGGGGAGCGTCCCGCTGAGCATCCGGATGAACCCCCAGGCACACATGCCCAGGATCCCCACCATGAACGCGTAGGTCGGGATCGCGAAGAACGTGCCCGACTCCCGGACCCCACGCAGGTTGACCGCCGCCAGCAGGGCGACCCCGATCGCGGCGACCAGCACCTCGTGCCCCTTGAGGGTCGGGATCGCCGCCGACGCGTACTGCGACGCCGACGAGACCGAGACCGCCACGGTGAGGATGTAGTCGACGAGCAGGGCCGAGGCGACCGTCATCCCGGCCCGCCGGCCGAGGTTGACGGTGGCGACCTCGTAGTCGCCGCCGCCCGACGGGTAGGCGTGCACGGTCTGCCGGTAGGACGCGACGACGGTGAGCATCACCACGGCCACGGCGAGGGCGATCTTCCAGGACCAGACGTACTGGGCGACGCCGGCGAACGCCAGCATGATGAAGACCTCGTCCGGTGCGTAGGCCACCGACGACAGGGCGTCGGAGGCGAAGACCGGCAGCGCCAGGCGCTTGGGAAGAAGCGTCTCGCCGAGCTGCGTGCTCCGCAGCTTGCGGCCGAGAATGATCCGCTTCGAGACATCGCCGACTCCCACGAGGAGTCAGGCTAGGCCATGCGTCGCGCCACCGCGGTAGGACTCCGGTAGCGTCTGCCTCGTGCATGTCGTGATCATGGGGTGCGGCCGGGTCGGGTCGACGCTCGCGCGCAGCCTCGAGGACCGCAACCACACCGTCTCCATCATCGACTCCAACCCCGATGCGTTCCGTCGGCTGGGCCCGTCGTTCCGGGGCACGAAGGTGACCGGAGTCGGCTTCGACCAGGACGTGCTCGACCGGGCCGGCATCGACAAGGCCGACGCCTTCGCCGCGGTGTCGAGCGGTGACAACTCCAACATCATCGCGGCCCGGGTGGCCCGCGAGACGTTCGGCATCCAGCAGGTCGTGGCCCGGATCTACGACCCCGGCCGCGCCGAGGTCTACCAGCGGCTCGGCATCACCACGGTGGCCACCGTGAAGTGGACCGCCGACCAGGTGCTCCGGCGGATCCTGCCGGCCGGCGCGGAGCCCGACTTCCGGGACCCGTCCGGCACCATCCGGCTCGACCAGGTGCCCGTCACCGAAGCCTGGATCGGGCAGCGCACGGTGGCGTTCCAGGAGCAGTCCCGCTGCCGGATCGCCTGGATCGACCGCCTCGGCGAGGGCATGCTGCCGACCCGCGAGTCGGTCATCCAGGAAGGCGACCTGCTGCACCTGGTCATGCGCGAGGAGAACGCCGACCACGTCTATTCCGTCTACAACCAGGGACCGGAGGCCGACTGATGCGCGTGGCCATCGCGGGCGCCGGTGCCGTCGGGCGGTCGATCGCCCGGGAGCTCATCAGCAACGGGCACCAGGTGCTGCTGATCGACAAGGACCCGACCGCCCTCAAGCCGGAGCGGGTGCCCGACGCCGAGTGGCTGCTGGCCGACTCCTGCGAGCTGTCGTCGCTGGAGGAGTCCCGGATGGAGACCTGCGACGTGGTGATCGCCGCCACCGGGGACGACAAGGTCAACCTGGTCACCTCGCTGCTGGCGAAGACCGAGTTCGCGGTGCCGCGGACGGTCGCCCGGGTCAACCACCCCAACAACGAGTGGTTGTTCACCGAGGCGTGGGGCGTCGACGTCAACGTCTCCACCCCGCGCATCATGTCGGCGCTGGTCGAGGAGGCGGTGACCGTCGGCGACCTGGTGCGGCTGTTCACGTTCCGCCAGGGCAACGCCAACCTGGTCGAGCTGACCCTCCCGGAGGACTCCCCCTACGTGGGCAAGCCCTGCGGCCTCATCCCGTTCCCCGAGAACTGCTCGCTGGTCACGATCCTGCGCGACGGGCAGGTCTACACGCCCGACGTGGAGCAGCCGATCGAGACCGGTGACGAGCTGCTCTTCGTGGCCTCGGCGGAGTCCGAGCAGGAGCTCCAGTCACTCCTCGCGCCCGAGCAGCACCGGAGCTGACTCGTCCACCGGGGTGTGGTTGCGCGCGAGCAGCCACACCATCGCTGCCAGGGCGGCGACCTGGAGCGGCCACCCCAGCGCGATCTTGCTGATGCCGAGGGCCGCGATCATCGGGGCCGCGTCGTCCGCGCCCTTGCCGGCGAGGTAGAGCGGCCCCTGCACCGCGACCCGGAGGATGCACGGCAGCACCAGCAGCAGCGTCAGGTTGCGGCAGAGCCGGACGACCTGGGCGTCCTCGTGCCAGGCGGTGGGGTCCCCGGCGACCGAGCCCACCATGAACCCGACCACGGGCCAGCCGATCACCACCGTGAACAGCATGATGACCGCGTAGCCGGCGTTGTACAGGATGCCGGGCAGGAAGTAGGCCAGGGCCGTGTCGGAGGCGTCCCCGCCCCCCTGGGCGCTGCGCCAGGCGAACAGGGCGCCGATGCCGATGCCCACCAGGCTGTTGAGCACGAACTGCGGGGTCGAGCGCTGGACCAGCCGGACGGCGAGCAGCACGAGGGCGGTGCCCACGCTCAGGACCAGCCCGGTGCGCAGGTCGCGCGTGGACAGGAAGGTCACCGTGAACGCGATCGTCGGGACGGCGGCCTCGAGCATCCCCCGCTTGCCACCGAGGGCCTTGGAGAGCTGGGCGCGCACCACCGACTCGACGGTTTCGGTGCCGACGTGTCCGGGACCGGCCGTCTCTTCGTGGGTCAAGGAGTTACCTCAGCTCGTAGCGCGGGTTGAACATCACCCTCTGACGGTCCTGCGTGCCGATCATGCCCAGGACGCGGATCCGGCGGCCGGGCTCGATGCCGGCGATACGGCGACGGCCCAGCCAGACCACGGTCATCGTGCCCGAGCCGTCGTAGAGCTCGGCCTCCAGCGCCGGCACGCCGCCCCGCGGACGGAGCGTCACGGTGCGCAGGCTGCCCTGGATGTCGGCCCGGGAGCGGTCGGCGGCGTCGCTGATCGGGCAGCAGCCCGCCTTGGCGGACCCCTCCTGGAGCTCCACCGCTTCCTGCTCCGACTGGTTGGCCCACCGGTTCAGGCTCCGGCGCAGCCGACTCGTCACCTCTGACATGCCTCCAGCGTAGTCCGCGGGTGCGGCTCGCGGACGCGGAGTCCGGACGTCGGGGACGACGGCTCAGCCGCGGGCCTGCATCTGGGCCGCGACGGCCGGCGGCACGGTCAGCGGCAGGGCCTCACCGGGGGCGTGCGGCTCGCCTCCACGGCGCACGATCACGTCGCGCAGCGCCGACTCGACCACCCCGTCCTCGGTCGGGTCGAGGGCCGGCTTGCCGAAGAGGGTGGCCCGCAGCAGCCAGCGCGGGCCGGTGATCCCGAAGACGCGGGAGGGCTGCTGCCCGCTGCGCCCCTCCTGCGTGGTCATGGTGAGCACGACCCGCAGCTCCTTGCCGTAGGGGCCGTCGTGCTCGGACGCGGTGCCTCCGCGGCGGGTGACCTCGGCACCGATCTGCTGGCGCACGTCGTCCCAGATGTCGCCGTTGCGGGGCGCGGCGAAGGCACGCAGCTCGACGGCCCCCTCCTTCCCGGCGAGCACGACCGCGACCACCTGGCCGCTCTGCTCGTCGACCTGCAGCTGCAGGTCGAGCCCGGCGCGCGGGGTCACGATCAGGCTGCCGAGGTCGAGCCTCGACCCGTCGTCCTCGTCGTAGTCGACCTCGCTGATGTCCCACGGGCCGTTGGCGCGGGGGCCGGCCACCGCCGCGGCTGCGTCGGCGGTCTCGTCCACTCCCCCCGCGGACGTCTCCGCGGGCGTCTCCGCGGGCGTCTCGGCGTCCGGCTCGGACGCGGCCGGGTCGGGCTTGCGCCGGAACCTCACTGCTTCTCCTTCGAAGAGTCGTGCGGGGAGTCGTGCGGACCGTCGCCGGGGTCGGGGACGACGCTCAGGAACCCGCCGGTGGAACCGTACCCGCCGTCCCCGCGGACCGAGTCGGGCAGCCGGTCCACCTCGACGAAGCGCGCGTGCTCGACCTGCTGGATGACCAGCTGGGCGATGCGGTCGCCGCGCCGCAGCTCGACCGGGCCGGCGGGGTCGAGGTTGATGAGCATGACCTTCACCTCGCCGCGGTAGCCGGCGTCCACGGTCCCGGGCGCGTTCACGATCGAGACCCCGAAGCGGGCCGCCAGCCCCGAGCGGGGGTGCACCAGGGCGACGTACCCGTCGGGCAGGGCGACCGCGATCCCGGTCGGCACCATCGCGCGCTCCCCCGGCTCGAGGCGCACGTCGACGGTGGTGGTCAGGTCGGCGCCGGCGTCACCGGGGTGGGCGTACGACGGGAGCGGAACCCCGTCGTCGAGGCGGCTGACCAGGATCTCGACCATGGGCGCGACCCTACCCACCGGAGGCGACCGGCTCACTGGGAGGATGTGCCCTCGTGACCACCCCTGGCTACTCGGAGCGGCTGCACGTGCCCCTGCGGTGGTGGGCGCTCGCCACCATGTTCCTGGCCTCGGTGCTGCTGGCGTTCCTGGTCGCCACCCCGGCCTGGGTCGCGTTCACCGTCACCGGCGTGCTCGCCGCCGCCGTCGTGGCCCTCTTCGTCGGCTACGGGGGCGCCCGCGTCGAGGTGGGGGGCGCCGGGGCCGAGGCAGTCCTCCGCGCCGGCCGGGCGCACATCCCGGTGCGGCTGCTCGGGGTCCCGGTCGCGCTGGACGCCCCGGGCAGCCGCCGGCTCGCCGGCGTGGACGCGGACGCCCGGGCCTACCTGCTGATCCGCCCCTACGTGCCCCGCTCGGTGTGTGTGCCGATCGACGACCCGGACGACCCGACGCCCTACTGGCTGGTCTCGTCCCGCCGTCCCGACCGGCTGGTGGCGGCCCTGTGCGCGGCCGGGGCGCCCAGCGGCGGCGCACCCCCCGGACCGTCGCCGCGGCCGGAGGACTGACCCCGGGCCGGACGGGCACAGGCGTGGGGAGCTGCGCCGGGTGGCAGACTGGCGCAGGAAGCACCCGTGACCGACGAAGGAGCCGTCTTGGCTGGATCGAAAGTGTGGAGCCTGATGGGGCTGGGCGCGACCGTGGGCGCGACCATGGCCGCCCGCAAGGCGCTCACCACGACCTGGAAGGTCGCCACCGGGAAGAACCCGCCGCAGAACCCGGCCCACCCCGACGTGTCCGTCGGTGAGGCCGTTGCCTGGGCGGCCGTCAGCGGCGTCGCGGTCGGTCTCGCCCGCATGTTCGCCTCCCGGAAGGCGGCCAACTACTACCGCAAGTCCACGGGGCACCTGCCGGCCAACCTCGAGGACGTCGAGGTCTGACGACCGCCCGCACGACACGAGGCCGGGCCCCCGTGGGGACCCGGCCTCGTGTCGCGTGTGTCAGGCGCAGTCGCGGCAGATCATCTTCTTCTCGTCCGCGAGCTGGCTGCGGTGGTGGACCAGGAAGCAGCTCATGCAGGTGAACTCGTCCTCCTGGCGCGGGCGAACCTCGACCGCGAGCTCCTCGTGGGAGAGGTCGGCGCCCGGCAGCTCGAAGGACTCGGCGGCTTCCGCCTCGTCCTCGTCCACCTTCCCCGAGTTCTTGTCGTGACGCCGGGCCTTGAGCTCCTCGAGGCTCTCTTCGCTCTGGTCCTCCTCGTTCTTACGAGGTGCGTCGTAGTCAGTTGCCATGCGTCCTTCTCTCGGCCCCGTGGGTGTCTGCCGTCCTGTGCAGGGAACCTGGCCGGGGTCCCTGCTGATGTCTCGTCGCGTGGCGGATTGTGCACCATCGACGGCCCGTGTGCACGGTGATTCCGCATGATGTCGGCAGAGTCACAGGCCCAGGGCCGCAATCCGACCGTCGCAGCCGGGTGAACGAGCCCGGAGCCCCGGGTATTCCCGGCTCAGGAGGCCAGGAAGCCGCACGCCTCCACGGCGGCGAGGAACTCGTCGTACCCCCCGGCCGGCGCAGCCACGACGCACCGCTTCCCACCGACGCCGGTGCGCTGGCCGAGCGTGCCGCCCGCCTCCTCGACGACGAGGCCGCCGGCGGCGAGGTCCCACTCGTTGAGGCCCTCCTCGACGTAGGCGTCCGCCCGCCCGGAGGCGACGTAGCACAGGTCCAGCGCGGCGGAGCCGAGGCGGCGGACGTCGCGCACCCGGCCCAGCAGCCGGTGGACCGCGGCGGCCTGGGCGACCCGGGTCGGGCGCTCGTAGCTGAAACCGGTGATCACCAGCCGCTGCTCCAGCGGCACGACGTCGCGGACCGCGACCCGGCGGCCGTCGAGCCGGGCGCCGCCGCCGCGGGTGGCGGTGAAGCACTCGCCCTTGACCACGTCCAGCACCACCCCGGCGACGACCTGGTCGCCCTCACGGGCGGCGATCGAGATGGCGTACTGCGGGATGCCGTAGAGGAAGTTGACGGTGCCGTCGATCGGGTCGACCACCCAGGTCACGCCGCTCGCGGAGGAGTCGGAGGAGCCCTCCTCCCCCACGAACCCGTCACCGGGCCGGGCCTTCAGCAGCCGCTCGCGGATCAGCTCCTCGGCCGCGTGGTCGACCTCCGTGACCACGTCGGTGGGGCTGGTCTTGGTGTCGGCCACCTCGACGCCCTCCCGGCGCCGCCGGGCCACCAGGTCGGCCGCCTCGAGGGCGACGTCGCGGGCGAGGTCGCGCAGCTCGTCGTACGCCGCCACGTCAGTCCTGCCCGCACAGCGCCGGCCGCGGACCGCGCAGGTTGGCGCAGCACCCGGACGGGCACACGTCGTGGGACGGCGGCTGGGAGCCGACCGACGCCCGCTGCACCGCCTCGCCACGCTCCACGGCGGCCCGCTCGACGAGCAGGTCGCGCACCATCGCCACGAAGCGCGGGTCCACCCCGGCGGTCGCGGCGCGCGAGAAGCCGATGCCCAGCTTCTCGGCGGTGGCCGCGGCCTCGGTGTCGAGGTCGTAGACGACCTCCATGTGGTCGGACACGAAGCCGATCGGCACCACGACCACGGCCTCGACGCCCGATCCGGCCAGCTCGTCCATGCGGTCGTTGACGTCGGGCTCGAGCCACGGCACGTGCGGCGGGCCGGACCGGGAGCAGAAGACCAGCTCCGCGGCGTAGCGGTGGCCGGTCTCCTGCCGGACCCGCTCGATGATCTCGTCCAGGACGCTGCGGTGCTGCCGGACGTACAGGTTGCCCCCGCCGACGGGCGGCCCGCTGCGGGCGTCCATCTCCGTGGGGACCGAGTGGGTCACGAACAGCACGTGCGCGTCGTGCCGCACGGCGTTCGGCAGCTCGGCGAGCGCCGCCAGGGTCGCGTCGACCATGGGCTCCACGAAGCCGGGGTGGTTGAAGTAGTGCCGCAGCCGGTCCAGGCGGGGGGCCCCGTCCCCGACCGCGGCGACCGCGTCCGCGAGGTCCTCGCGGTACTGGCGGCAGCCGGAGTACGACGAGTAGGCGCTGGTGACCAGGCAGGCGGCCCGGCGGACCCCGTCGGCCTTCATCTCCCGGAGCGTGTCGGCGAGGAAGGGGTGCCAGTTGCGGTTCCCCCAGTAGACCGGGAGGTCGACGCCCGCGGAGCCCAGGTCCTCCCTGATCGCGGCCAGCAGCTCACGGTTCTGGTCGTTGATCGGGCTGCGGCCGCCGAACTGGAAGTAGTGCTCCCCGACCTCCTCGAGCCGCTCGCGCGGGATGTTGCGCCCGCGGGTCACGTTCTCCAGGAACGGGACGACGTCGTCGGGCTTCTCGGGTCCGCCGAAGGAGACGAGCAGCAGCGCGTCGTACGGGGCGGTCTGGGGTGGCATGGGGACCATCCTAGGATTCGAGTCGATGCTCACCACCTATCGCCGGGTGCTGTCCCTGCCCGGCGCCCTCGCTTTCTCGACCAGCGGGCTCGTCGGCCGGCTCCCGATCTCCATGATCAGCCTCGGCATCGTGCTCCTGGTCTCGACGCGCACCGGCTCCTACTCGCTGGCCGGCTACGTCTCCGCCGCCTACATCCTGGCCAACGCGGTGATGGCCGTCGCGCAGGGGCGCCTGACCGACCGCTTCGGGCAGGCCCGCGTGCTGCCGGCGGGCGCGGTCGTCTCCTCGGCCTCCCTGGGCCTGCTGATGTGGTCGGTGGAGACCGACCGGGGCGCCGCCTCGGCGGTGGTGTTCGCGGTCCTCACCGGCGCGTCCATGCCGGTGGTCGGCTCGGCGGTCCGGGCCCGGTGGACCCACGTCGTGGCCGACAAGACGCAGCTGCAGACCGCGTTCGCCTACGAGGCGGTCATGGACGAGGTCGTCTTCATGCTCGGCCCCACCCTCGTGACCCTGCTCGCGACCGCGGTGCACCCCCTCCTCGGCCTGGCCACCGCGGCGGTCGCCGGCGTGGCCGGCACCCTGGCGCTCGCCGCCCAGCGACGCACCGAGCCGCCACCGCACGCGCGGCACCCGGTGCGGTCCGAGCGGCCACGGCTGCCCTGGCCGACGCTGGTCCCGATGGTGGTGGCCGCCGCGGCGGTCGGGTCGCTGTTCGGGTCGGTCGAGGTCGCCACCGTGGCGTTCGCCGAGTCGCTGGACGCGAAGCAGGTCAGCGGCCTGCTGCTGGCCACCTGGGCGTTCGGCAGCCTGGTCTCCGGTGTCGTGACCGGGGCCGTCACCTGGAAGGCCGACAACGCCACCCGGTTCCGCTGGGGGCTGCTGGCGCTGGCCCTGTCCGTGCTCCCGCTGCCCTTCCTCGGCGGACTGGTCGTCATGGGTGCGGTGCTCTTCGTGGCGGGCTTCGCGATCTCCCCCACCCTGATCGCGCTGATGGCCCTGACCGAGGAGGTGGTGCCGGCCTCCCGGCTCACCGAGGGCATGTCGATCATCCACACCGGGATGGCCGCGGGCATCGCGCCGGGCGCCGCACTGGCCGGACTGGTGATCGACCGCGCCGGCGCCTCGACGTCCTACTGGGTGCCGGTCGCCTCGGGGCTCCTCGGGGCGGGCGCCGCGTTCACGGCTGCGGCAGCGGCGCACCGGCGGGCCGCGGGTCGGGCCCGTCGGGCGGGGGCGTCATCGCCCACCGGATCGCCCTCGTAGCCAGTCCGCCGGCCGCACGCACCGCCACCGCCTCCGTCAGCGGCAGCCAGGGCAGGCCCAGCTCGCGCCGCGCCCAGCGGGGCATCATGCTGACCGCGGCGGCGGCGAGCACGGCATACGGTGCCCGGGCCGGAACCGGCAGCGGCGGACGCAGCAGCAGGAACCGGGCCGTCTCGCGGGCCGCCGGCGACGCCGCCAGCTCGGGGCGGTAGGCCGCCAGACGCGCCGACGAGCTGCGCCTCCGTGCGCGGCGGGTCGACCACGCCCAGCGCCTCGGCGACCAGCGCGGTCTCGGCGACGTAGGCGTCCCGGCCCGCCTGGTCGAGGGGCCGGGCGCCGTACCGCTGGTGGGCGGTGAGGAAGCTGTCGATCTCGGCGATGTGCACCCACTCGAGCAGGTGCGGGTCCGAGGCGGCGTACGGCCGTCCGTCGGGGGCGGTGCCGACGACGCCCTCGTGCACCCGGCGGATCGCAGCGACCATCTTCTCCGCGTCGGCGGCGGTGCCGAAGGTCGTGACGGCGAGGAAGTGGCTGGTGCGTTGCAGCCGGCCCCACGGGTCGCCCTGGAAGCCGGAGTGGTCGACCACGCCCGCCATCGCCAGCGGGTGCAGGGACTGGAGGAGCAGGGCCCGGATGCCGCCGGTGAACATCGACGCGTCGCCGTGCACACGTCGGATCGCGCTGTCCTCGGCGAACCAGCGGGGTCCGGGAGTGCCGTGGATGCGCTCCCGTCGCCGCGGCCCCTCGGGTCCCGCGACCCGCGCGAACAGGCGGTTCCCCATCTCCCGGCGCACGCCACCGACCTTCTCGGTGAGGGTGCGCACCAGCATGTCCTCGAGTATGCCGGGGCGCTGGTGAGCGGCCCCGGCCGTCGCCGGGCCGCTGGCTAGGCTCGTCGGCATGGTCAGTGCGTGGCACAACTGGTCCGGCCTGGCCACCGCCCGCCCCCGGCAGGTGCGCTCCCCGCGGGACGTCGAGGACGTGGTCGAGGCGGTCCACGCGGCGGGCCGCGACCGGCTGAGCGCGCGGATGGTCGGCGCGGGGCACTCGTTCACCGACGTGGCCGTCACCGACGGGCTGATGCTCCGCCCGGAGCGCCTGGTGGGGGTGCGCGACGTCGACCTCGAGGCGATGACGGTCACGGTCCTGGCGGGCACGCCGCTGCACGTGCTGAACGCCGAGCTCGACGCCCGGGGCCTCGCCCTGGCCAACCTGGGCGACATCGACCGCCAGACGGTCGCCGGTGCCATCTCGACCGGCACCCACGGGTCAGGCGGCCGGGCGGCCTCCCTGTCGGCCCAGGTGGCGGCCGTGGAGCTGGTGACCGCCGACGGATCGGTGCGCACCGCCACCCCCGGCCACGACGAGGAGCTCTTCGAGGTGGCCCGGCTCGGGCTGGGCGCCGTCGGCATCCTGACCGCGGTGACGCTCGACGTCGTGCCGGCCTTCCGGCTGCGGGCCGTGGAGGAGCCGATGAGCTGGGACCGGGTCGTCGGCGACTTCGACGAGCTCGTCGAGCGGCACCACCACGTCGACATCCACTGGTTCCCGCACACCGACCGGGCGCTGGCCAAGCGCAACGACCGCACCGAGGACCCGGCGCGGCCGCTGTCCCGGCTCCGCGCCTGGGTCGACGACGACCTGCTGTCCAACCGGGTCTTCGCGCTGACCAACCGGCTCGGCGACGCCCGCCCCGGTCTGGTGCCGGCCCTGAACCGGGTCGCCTCCCGCGCCCTGGGGGCGCGCAGCTACGTGGACAGCTCGCACCGGGTCTTCGTGTCCGAGCGCCGGGTCCGCTTCCGGGAGATGGAGTACGCCGTCCCCCGGGAGGCCGGGATGGCCGCCCTGACGGAGGCCCGACGGGCGATGGAGCGCGGCGGCTGGCCGGTCAGCTTCCCCGTGGAGATCCGTTTCGCGCGCGGCGAGCCGGTCTGGCTGTCCGCGGCGTACGGTCGGGACACGGTCTACCTGGCGTTCCACGTCAACGCCCGGACCGACCACACGGCGTACTTCCGGGAGGTGGAGCGGGTGATGCGCGCTCACGACGGCCGGCCGCACTGGGGCAAGCTGCACACCCGGTCGGCGGCCGACCTGGAGCCGGCGTACCCGCGCTGGGCGGACGTGCGGCGCGTCCGCGACCGGGTGGACCCGGACCGGCGGTTCGGCAACCGCTACCTCGACCGGGTGCTCGGCGCATGAGCGCGTGGGCCCGGCCACGACCGGAGCGACCCGGTCCGGGTCAGGAGTCGGTCTGGGACTATCCGCGCCCGCCGCGGGTGGATCCCACGTCGGAGCCGGTGGAGGTGCAGCTCGGCGGCCGGGTGGTCGCCTCGACCCGGACGGCCCTCCGGGTCCTCGAGACCAGCCACCCGCCCACCTACTACCTTCCCGTCGCCGCGTTCGCCCCGGGGTCGCTCCGCGAGACGGAGGGCGGCAGCTTTCTGCGAGTGGAAGGGCCGGGCCCGCTACTTCGACGTCGTCTCCGGGGACGCGGTCGCCGCGGCGGCCGCCTGGGGCTACCCCGAGCCGTCGCCGGGCTTCGAGTCGCTGGCCGGGCACGTGGCCGTGTACGCCGCGGCCATGGACCGGTGCACCGTCGACGGCGAGGTCGTGGTCCCGCAGCCCGGCGGCTTCTACGGCGGCTGGGTGACCTCCCGCGTGGCCGGCCCGTTCAAGGGGGTGCCCGGGAGCACCGGCTGGTGAGTCAGGTGCTGGCCGAACGGCTGGGTCGCGGGGCCTGCCAGCCCCGGCGCATGGCGAGCAGCCGCCACACGAGGCACGTCAGCGCGGCGGGGATGGCGATGACCCCGACCCCGACGCCGGCCTCGACCCCGACGACCGCGACGGCCGCGCCCACCAGCGCCGGGGTCGCGTAGAGCTCGCCCCGCAGCACGATCGGGACCCGGCCGGCGAGGAGGTCCCGCAGGATCCCGCCTCCGATGCCGGTGAGCATCCCCATCAGCGCGGCCGGCGCCGGCCCGAGACCGGCCTCGAGCGCCTTGACGGCACCAGTCACGCAGAAGAGCGCCAGCCCCGCGGCGTCGAAGACGTTGATCACCCGCTCGCGCCGGCCGATCGACGGGTGGAACCAGAAGGTCACCAGTCCGGCGGCCGCCGGCACCATCAGGTAGCGCCAGTCCGCGAGCGCGGCCGGTGGGAGTGCACCGATGAGCACGTCGCGCAGGAAACCGCCGCCGAGGCCCGTGGTGCCCGCGAGGACGAGGACGCCGAACAGGTCGAGGTCCTTGCGGACGGCCACCAGGCCGCCGGACACCGCGAAGACGAAGATGCCGACCAGGTCGAGGACGGTGATCAGGACGTTCGGGTCCACCGAGCCCGGTTGCATGCCCGGAGGGTACTCGCTGCGCTCGGAGCGCCTCGCAGACACGCAGCCGCGACACGGCGCGTGCGGCCTGCGGCGGACACCGCTGAAGTAGGCTCAGCGGAACGTCACGACGACACGCACGCAAGGGAGCACGCGCCGGCAATGGACCAGCAGGACCTCACGCTCGTGGGGCTGACCGAAGACGGGACCAAGCTGGTCCTGGTCAGCGACTCGGGCGAGAAGTTCAGGCTGGCAGCCGACGACAGGCTCCGGGCCGCCCTTCGAGGTGACCGTGCCCGCCTCGGCCAGTTGGAGATCACCATGGAGAGCGCACTGCGACCCCGCGACATCCAGGCCCGGATCCGGGCGGGTGAGACGCCCGAGAGTGTCGCGGCCGCGGCCTCGACCAGCATCGACAGGATCATGGGCTACGCCACCCCGGTGCTGGCCGAGCGGGCCCACGTCGCCGACCGCGCGCAGCGCGCCTCGGTCCGGCGCAAGGCCGGTGACGGCTCCTCGCGCATGCTGGGCGACGCTGTGGCCGAGCAGCTGCGCGCCCGCAACATCGACCCCGAGTCGGTGGACTGGGACGCCTGGCGGCGGGAGGACGGCCGCTGGACCCTCGTGGCCGACTACCGCTCGGGAGAGACCGCCCGGCACGCGGAGTTCGTCTTCGACGCCCCCGGACGCTACGTCGTCGCCGAGGACGACGAGGCGCGCTGGCTGGTCGGCGAGCCGTCGACGAGCAAGGGGCCGCAGCCGCGCTCCACGTCCGCGGCGGGCCGACGGCTGAGCGCGGTGCCGGCCGACGAGGAGCTGCCCCTCGGTGAGGACGCCATCGGCCTGGTGAGCGACTCCGACCCGGCGCAGCGCGACGAGGACCGCGAGAACACCGTCGACCTGACCAGCGCCCGCGCGGTGCGGCCCGCGGCCGACCCGTCACCGGCGGTGACCGGGGACGCCGACTGGATCGCCACCCAGGCCAGTGACCGCCCCGAGCCCCGTGCGGACGCCCCGGAGGAGCCCGAGGCGGAGGAGGAGCCGGCGCGCAAGCCCTCGAAGAAGCGGGGCCGGGCGTCGGTTCCGAGCTGGGACGAGATCATGTTCGGCGGCGACCGCCGGGAGTGAGCCTGCGAACGGGTCGGCGTGAGCCGCCCAGCGGGCGCAGCGGCGACCGCCGGGAGTGAGCCTGCGAACGGGTCGGCGTGAGCCGCCCAGCGGGCGCAGCGGCGAACGCCGGGAGTGAGCCTGCGAACGGGTCAGCCGAGCAGGAAGCCGAGCGCGATCGCGGCGGCCACCTTGGAGCCCCCCACGTAGCCGTGTGACTGCCCCTCCAGGACGACGGCCCGGCCGTGGGGAAGTGCGGCGGCGGTCTCCCGGAACATCTCGGCGGGGTAGAACCCGTCGGCGCTGCTGCCCAGCACCAGAGCCGGTGCCTGCACTCGGTGCAGGCGCGGCCCGGCGTCGAACTCGTCCTCGGCCGCGATCGTCGCCAGCATGTCCGACCAGCCACCCTTCGCCAGGTGCGGCCCCAGGACCCAGCCGGCCCCCCGGACCGCCCAGGCGGTACGCCGGGTCGCCGTCGCCCCCATGAGCAGCGCCGACGCCCGGCGCAGGTCGCCGTCCTCGACCAGGCTGGCCACGTCGACCATGAGTCGCCGGGTCTGGTCGGGGAGTCGGCTGGCGGCCGCCGCGACCACCAGCCGCCGGACCAGGTCGGGTCGGTCCGTGGCCAGCTGCAGGGCGACGGAGCCGCCCGTGGAGGTGCCGTGCAGCAGCACGGGTCCCCCGATGTCGTTCTCGATCGCGGCGGCGTAGTCGGCGGCGATGTCGGCCATCGTGGTGCCGGGCTGCAGGCCGGGGCGGCGGGCGACCCGGTAGACGGTGAAGTGGGCGGCGAAGGGCGCCGACCAGGACACGATCTGACGACGGAAGGCTCCGCCGGGGTTCTCGTGGTCGGGGGTCAGGCCGGGCGCGAGGACGAGCGGCGGCCCGTGACCCAGCCGGAGGTAGGGCTGGCCGGTGGAGAGCGTGCCTTCGGTCACCGCGACCATGACAGGGAACGTACTCCCGTCCCCGGCCGCCGGACAGCCCCGGCACCTGCACCGGTCGGCGGAGGTGCGAGGCGGTGGATACTCGGCGCATGACGACACCTCTGGCTCTCGACCAGCCCGGCCCGACGTTCGCCCGGTGCCGGGAGCTGCTGCAGCGCGGCGGCAGCCTCTTGCTCGACGCCGACGCGGTCGCCACCGACGTGCTGCGGGCGGAGTACCGCGACCTCCTGGCCACCGCCATGGGCGGGCCGGAGCCGGTCCCGACCGTCGGGTTCGAGGACGCCGTGGAGCGGCTGGGGATCGCGCCTCAGAACTCCCTGCGCGTCGGCTACGTCACGCACCCGGAGGAGCCCTGGCTGTTCGTCGTCTTCGTCGACCCGGACAGCGAGTCGGCGCTGAGCTGCTTCGGGGTCAACCACCGCGACGCGACCCCGGATGCGCCGCTGCCGGCCAGGCCGTGACGTCGCACGTCACGTCCCCGCCGCTGGACAGCAAAGTTACCCACGGGTAATACTTCGCGCATGGGGTACTTCGTAACCGGCGCGACCGGCTTCATCGGACGGCATCTGGTGGCCGAGCTGCTCGACCACCGCGAGGGCGAGATCTTCGTGCTCGTCCGACCCGGCTCGCGTGCCCGGATGGAGATGCTGCTGCGTCGTTGGGACGCCGGCTCCCGCGTGGTCCCCGTGGAGGGTGACCTGACGAAGCCGCGGCTGGGCCTCCCCCGGGCCTGGATCCGCGAGCACCGCGGGACCATCGACCACTTCTTCCACCTCGCGGCGATCTACGACATGACCGCCCCGGACGAGCTGAACGAGACCCTCAACGTCGGCGGCACCCGCGCCGCCCTCGAGCTCGCCGGCGCGCTGAAGGCCGGGACCTTCCACCAGGTCTCGTCGGTCGCGACGGCCGGCAGCCACTACGGCACCTACGACGAGACCATGTTCGACGTCGGCCAGAGCCTGCCCACGCCCTACCACCGCACCAAGTTCGAGTCCGAGCGCATCGTGCGCGAGGAGAGCACGGTGCCGTGGCGCGTCTACCGGCCGGCCGTGGTCGTGGGCCACTCCGAGACCGGTGAGATGGACAAGATCGACGGTCCCTACTACTTCTTCCCGCTCTTCAAGCGGCTGCGCGACACCCTCCCCTCGTGGCTTCCGCTGGTCGGCCTGGACCTCGGCGACACCAACCTCGTCCCGGTCGACTACGTCGCCTCCGCGATGGACCACCTGGCCCACCTGCCGGGTCACGACGGGGAGGCCTTCCACCTCGTCGACCCGGACCCGCAGCCCACCGTCTCGGTGATCAACACGCTCGCCGCCGCGGCCAAGGCACCCCGGTTCGCGGTGCCGATCGACCGCCGGGTCACCGGCGTGCTGCCCACCGGGCTCCTCCCCCGCGCGCTGCGCCCCGGCAACGTGCTCAGCAACGTGCTCAGCACCGCCCCCGTCCAGGTCGCGCTGCGCGAGACGATCGGCCGCCTCGGCGTCCCGCCCGTCGTGCTGGAGCACGTGTCGTTCCCCACCCGGTTCGCCTCGCAGCGCACGGAGCGGCTGCTCGCCGGCTCCGGGATCGCGGTGCCCGACCTGGAGAGCTACGCGCTGAAGCTCTGGAACCACTGGGAGGAGCACCTCGACACGGCCACCGCACGCGACGCCGGGCTGGTGGACGCCCTCGGCGGCCGGACGGTGGTCATCACCGGGGCCTCCTCGGGGATCGGCAAGGTCGTCGCGCTCAAGGTGGCCCAGGCCGGCGGCGTCCCCGTGCTCGTCGCTCGCGGCAAGGACAAGCTGGAGGAGATCCGGGCCGAGATCGAGGCGGACGGCGGCACCGCGCACGTCTACGCCTGCGACCTGTCGGACCTGGAGGCCATCGACTCGCTCTGCGAGCAGATCCTCGCCGACCACGAGACGGTCGACTTCATCGTGAACAACGCCGGCCGGTCGATCCGGCGCTCGCTGGCCCTGAGCCACGACCGCTTCCACGACTTCGAGCGCACCATGCAGCTCAACTACTTCGGCGCCGTCCGGCTGGTGATGGGGCTGCTGCCGGCCATGCGGGCGCAGGGGTCCGGTCACATCGTCAACGTCAGCTCGATCGGCGTGCAGACGAGCCCGCCGCGGTTCTCGGCGTACGTCGCGTCGAAGGCCGCGCTGGACGCCTGGTCCAACGTGGTGAGCTCCGAGCTGGTCGGCGACGGGGTCTCCTTCACGACCATCCACATGCCGCTGGTGAAGACCCCGATGATCGCGCCCACCAAGATCTACGACAAGTTCCCCACGATCACCCCGGCGCAGGCCGCCGACATGGTGCTGGCCGCGCTCGCCGAGCGCCCGCACGAGGTCAACACCGCCCTGGGGTCGCTGGGGGCGGTCGCGCACACGCTGGCGCCGAAGACCTCGTTCCGGGTGCTGCACCTGGCCTACCAGGTCTTCCCGGACTCGGCCGCCGCCCGGGCGCACTCCGACGACGGCGACGCGCAGCCGAGCCCCCAGCAGCTGCTGCTCGCCCGCCTGCTCAAGGGCGTGCACTGGTGATCCCGGACCGGATCGTGAGATCCGGCTGACAGACCGGCTCCCGCTCCGGCACCCTGGTCCCACCATGCATCACCTGTGTTGTCGCTGCCGCTGACACCAGCCCCCGGCTGGTGCCTCTCCGCTGCCCTCGCTCAGCCGGCCGACCAGCACACAGGACCTCGCATGACCACCTCTTCGCAGCTCTCCTCGCAGGCCCCCTCCACCTTCGCGGCCTGGGTCGCCGAGCTGTCCGCCCGCGGGCACTCGGTGCTCGCCGCCAGCCACGCGGTGCCGATCCAGCTCTGGCTGCGCCGACCCGACGGCTCCGTGCTGCACTTCCTCGCCCGCGGCACGACCGTCAGCCTCCGGCGCTACGACGCGGGCGCCCTCACCAGCCTGGTGCTGCGCTCGGAGTGCGACTGCGAGGAGCACCGCACCGCCGGCGCCGGGTCGCGGACCGTGCTGACCCCAGGGGCGGTCCCGGCGGCCGAGGTCGTCTTCGACGGCGCCGCGGAGCTGGGCTGGACGGGGGTCGAGGCCGGGCGGCTCACCGTGCCCGCGGCCGCCGCGATGTTCGACGAGATGGCGGCCCGGCTGGGCGGCGCGCTGCGGGCCACCGCCTGAGCCTCCCCCGGGACGGCCGAGACCGGGCGTCACCCGTCGGGACGGCGACAAGGGCGACGACCCGGTCCCGGGTCCTGGAAGACCCCACCCCTGCGGGGGTCGGTTCTGCCCGGTTCAACGAACGATGTGCGCAGAGGTCACGGATCCTCGCCCGTGGCCACCGGGCGGGAGGGGTCGGCCACCCACTCGCTCCACGACCCCGGATACAGCGCGGCGTGCACTCCCAGCAGGTGCAGCGCGAACACGTCGTGGGCGGCGGTGACGCCGGAGCCGCAGTAGACGGCGACCTCGGCCGACGGCCCGCTGTCCTCGGTCATCCCGGCCCGCCGGTAGGCCGCCTCGTAGACCGAGTCGAGGTCGTCCAGCATCATGAACCGCCCCCTCCAGGTCGATGCCTCGCGGATCAGGTTCCGTGCGTTCGGAACGTTCACGGCCCCCGGGATGTGTCCGGCCACCGGGTCCACCGGCTCGGTCTCCCCGCGGTAGCGCTCGGCCGCGCGGGCGTCGATCAGCACCCCGTCGCGGGCCACCCGGGCCGCGCCGTCGGCGTCGACCACCGGCAGCGCCCCCGGCCCGGCGACGAAGTCCCCGGGCGTGACCGGTTCCTCGCCGCGCGCGACGGGACCGCCGGCGGCGGCGTAGGCCGTCCAGCCGCCGTCCACCAGCCGCACGTCCGGGTGGCCGTGGTGTCGCAGCAGCCACCACGCACGGGCCGCCGAGGCGCCGGAGACCTCGTCGTAGACCACCACGGGGCGGTCCCCGCGCACCCCGCACCGGCGCATCGCCGCGGCGAACCGCTCCGGGTCCGGCAGAGGGTGCCGGCCCCGGGAGCCGTCACCGGGCGGGTCGGCCAGGTCGGTCGCCAGGTCGACGTACGCCGCACCCGGCACGTGCCCGGCCAGGTACAGGTCGTGCCCGTCGTCGGCACCGAGCCGCCACCGCACGTCGAGGAAGGCGGCCCCGCCGACCAGCTCGGCGGCGGCGTCGGGCGCCAGCAGCGACTCGCGGCCCACGTCAGACCCGGCTGTCGCCGAAGGGCAGGGGCTCGCCGATCATCTGGACCGCGTGCGCCCGGCCGGCGGTCATGCCCCGCCGGTGGTGCTGGCGGCAGAGCACCTCGTAGCCGACCTCGGGTCGCGGCTGGTCCGGGCCACCGGACTCCACGTCGCCGATGACGATCACCTCGCCCTCGGTGACCATCACGCCGTTCTCGGTGCGGGCGTTCTGGGTGGCCCGCTTGCCGCACCAGCACAGCGCCTCGACCTGCAGCACGTTCATCCGGTCGGCGAGCTCCACCAGCCGGGCGGACCCCGGGAACATCCGGGAGCGGAAGTCGGTGAGGATCCCGAACGCGAACACGTCGATCTGCAGCTCGTCGACGACGCGGGCGAGCTGCTCGATCTGGGCGGGTGTGTAGAACTGGGCCTCGTCGCAGATCAGGTAGTCGACCCGGCCACCCCGGGTGAGGGCCTCGACGACGAACTTCCAGAAGTCGAAGCCGTCGTCGACCTCGATGGCGTCGTGCTGCAGGCCGAGCCTGCTGGACAGGGTGGCCGTCCCCGCGCGGTCCTGGCTGGTGAAGATGCGACCCTCGCGCCCGCGCGCGGCATGGTTGTGGTTGGTCTGGAGAGCGAGCGTCGACTTGCCGGAGTCCATCGTCCCGGTGAAGAACTGCAGTTCGGCCACGGGAGGCCATCCTGCCACGCACCCGGACGGTGGCGAGCGGGGGCACGCGGCCTCACAGCACGATGACCGGCACCAGCATCTCGGCCGACGTCAACGAGCCGTGCAGCCCGACCAGCTTGGCCTCGTGCGGGAAGGCGGTGGAGCTCATCACCGCGAAGCTGTCTCGGCACGCCACCACGACGTCACCGAGCCGGGGACGGACGAGCGGGTCGACGGTGCCGAACCAGCCGAGCGCGATCGCGTCGTCGCGGGCGAGCACCTCGGCGCGCTCCCCCATCACGTCCTGCCACGCCGCCGCCACGTCGTCCAGGGCCCCCGCCCGGCAGTAGACGTGCCGGAACCGGGCCTCTCCCCCGAGGACGACCACGCCGTCGAGGAGCGCCGGGTGGTCGTCGACGTCGACCCGCTGGTCGGGCGCCGAGTCGACCATGCCGTGGTCGGCGACCACCACGACGCGGGTCTGCGCCGGCAGCGTCTCGCGGAGGTGCTCGGCGGCGGCGTCGATCATCGACAGCTGCTGCTGCCACTGCGGCGAGTCGACGCCGTAGCGGTGCCCGGTCCAGTCGAGGTCGCCGTCGTACATGTAGGTGAGCGACGGCGCGTGCCGGGCGGCCGCCTGCACGGCGGCCAGGCGCTCCCCCACCCGGTCCGCGCCGACGAACTCGGCGCCGCGATGTCCGGCGACGGTGAGCCCGGACTCGGCGAAGTCGCGCTTGTTGACCACCGTGGTCCGCACCCCGGCGGCGGCGAGCCGGTCGAAGGCGGTCCGGTGCGGCTGCCACTCCCGGGGGTCGACGTGGGAGCTCCAGGACAGGGCGTTGAGCAGGTCCGTCGTGCCCGGGATGCGGCTCGTGTAGCCGACGACGCCGTGGCCCCCCGGCGGGAGGGCGGTGCCGAGCGACGTCAGGCTGGTCGCGGTCGTGGACGGGACGCCCACGGTGGCCGGCTCACCGAGGTGGGCGTGCAGGAACGGCGCCTCCTCGGCGTGGTCGCGCAGCAGCTCGTGACCGAGCCCGTCGACGAGGAACACCACGTAGCTGCGCGCGTCCGGCAGCTCGATGTTGGAGACCGGGAGTCCCGCGTCCACACCGAGCGCGGTGCCGACGGCCGGCAGCACGTCGCCGAGCGACCGGTCCGCGTAGGCCGGTGGTGTGAACCCGCTCATCGGGCGGTGTCGGTGCTCCCCGTGCGTGCCGACAGCGCGTCGGCGAAGTCGAGCAGTGCCGCGACGGCGTCCGGCCCCTCCGCCGCCGCGCTCACCCGCAGCGAGAAGTCGTCGGAGCTCACCACGCCGGTGTAGCCGTGGTCGGCCTCGCACTCCGGGTCCCCGCAGCCGGCGGGCTCGAGGTCGATCCGGCCGACCGCGCCCCAGCCGATCGTCAGGACCGCCTCGTTGGCACCCGGGGCCGGGATCGGCTTGCCGGCGTAGGACGCCGGGTTGGCCACCATCCGGTTGACGACCACGGACCGGATCGCGTCGACCGCGACCGCCTCCGTCGACGTCGAGGTGTACGGCGCCGGCAGCAGGTCGTCGGGGGCGTGCTCGTCGGTGTGGGCGAGGATCAGCCGCGACGGGGTGAGCACCAGCACGCTCATGTGCCGGCGCACCTCGTCACGCTCGTCGATGGTCGGCTCGTGGTGCACGAGGTGCGAGAGCACGCGCTCGCCCGCGACCGCCTTCATGACCGCGTCGGCCACGACGTCGGGGTAGTAGCCGCACTTCTCGATGTCGTCGCGCAGCTCGAGCGTGTTGTCCCTCATGCCGAGCAGTCTGTCACGCAGCCGGAACCGCCCCGCACGGCAGACTGGAGGCATGGAGGGAGATCGCACCCTGGTCCTGCTCCGGCACGCCAAGTCCGACTGGTCCGGGGACGAGCCGGACCGCGAGCGTCCGCTGGCCCCGCGGGGGCGACGGCAGGCGCCGGACGCGGGCCGCTGGCTGGCGAGCCGTCTGCCGGGCCTCGACCTGGCGGTCGTCTCCCCCGCCGCGCGGGCCCGGGCGACCTGGGACCTGGTCGCGGCCGAGCTGGCGCACCCCCCGCCGAGGCAGGTGGACGCCCGCATGTACGCCGCGTCGGACCGCGAGCTGCTCGAGGTGGTGACCGAGCTCTCCGACCGGTCCCGCACGGTGGTGCTGGTGGGGCACAACCCGGGCCTGGAGGAGCTCGTCGAGCGGCTGACCGGCGAGTGGGTCACCCTGCCGACGTCGGCGATCGCGGTGATCGACGCGCGCGGCTCGTGGGCGGCGGTCGCCGACGGGCACGCGTCGCTGCGCACCGCCGGCCGGCCGCCGGCGTGACCCCCCGGTTCAGCCGTGCAGGGTGTCGCCCGCCTGGGTGCTCAGCCGGCGGGTGAACCAGTCCGAGCGGGCGTCGGAGACCGGCTCGACCCGGCCCAGGGCGTTGAGCACGCTGGCGCCGTCCGCGCCGACCAGCACCAGGCTGAGCTCCAGCGCGCGGACCTGGGGCAGGTCGTTCTTGAGCTGGGCGACGCGCAGCAGCAGACCCTCCACGGCCTCCACGTCGACGGTCTCGCTGCCGCGCCAGCCCAGCAGCAGCGGGGCCGCCTTGATCTCCCGCACCATCTCCGCGGCCTCGCCGCTGTGCAGCGGGGGGATCCGGTAGGACCGGTCGCCGAGCAGCTCGGTGGTCGGGCCGGAGATGCCGAAGGACACCACCGGGCCGAACAGCGGGTCCTCCATGCCGCCGATGGTCACCGGGACACCCGGCTCGGCACCCTTCTGGACGATGAAGCCGGCGTTCTCCGGTTCGTCGATCAGCTCGTGCAGGGTCTGCCAGGCGTCGCGCATCTCGACCTCCGTGTCGATGTTGCGCCACACGTGGGCGAGGTCCGGGCGTTGCCGCAGGTGCTCGGCCGTCGCCTTGAGGACGACGTCGTAGCCGAGCTTCTCCGCGGCGGCGATCGCGGCCGCCTCCGTCTCGACGGGGATCCGTGGCCAGAGCTCGACGCCGTAGGCGCCGAGCAGGTCCCGCAGCTCCTCGAAGGTGAGGTCCCGGCCCTCCGGCGCCTCGACCAGCGCCCGGTTGACGATGCGCCTGGCCCCGGCCAGGTCCACCTCGTCGGGGGTCACGATCTCGCCCTCGGGCTTGCGGCGCCACTCGGAGTAGTGCACCACCCGCGCCAGCGCACGCACGGCGGCCTCGACCGCCGGGTACGACGGGACCGACCCGCGCCCGGCGGTGCTGCCGGCGACGTCGGGCACCCGGAGCAGCTCGGGGATGCCCTCGACGCCGAGGAAGGTCGAGACCAGCGGCTTGTCGGACTGCTCGCCGACGGCCGCGAGCACGTGCGCCACCTCGGCCCCCGTGGTGTTGAGCGGCGGGATGAACACCGCCACCACGGAGTCGACCTCCGGGTCGTCGATGGCGGCGTCGAGGGCCTCCTCGAAGTCCTCGGCGGTCGCGTCGGAGCCGAGCGCGATCGGGTTCTTCGTCTCCAGACCCACCGAGGCGGCGGCGTCCGCGGCCAGCAGGCCCAGCGCGTCGGAGTTGCCGACGATCGCCACCCGCCGCCCGCGCGGGAGCGGCTGGTGCGCGACGAGCTGGGCGACGTCGAACAGCTCGTCGAGGTTGTCGACCTGGATGACCCCGGCCTGTCGGAACATCGCGTCGACGGCCGCCTGCGGCGCCGCCATCGAGCGGACGGCGTGGCCCATCGGCACACCCTGGGTGCTCCGCCCGGACTTCACCGCGATCACCGGCTTGCGCCGCGACACCCGCCGCGCGACCCGGCTGAACTTGCGAGGGTTGCCGATCGACTCGAGGTAGAGGAGCACGACCTCGGTGGAGTCGTCCTCCTCCCAGTACTGCAGCAGGTCGTTGCCGGACACGTCGGCGCGGTTCCCCGCGCTGACGAAGGTGGACAGACCCAGCCCGCGCCGGCCGACCTTCTCGAGGATCGCCACGCCCAGCGCCCCCGACTGGCAGAAGAACCCGGCCCGACCCCGCGGCGGCATCACCGGGGCGAGGGAGGCGTTGAGGGAGTACTCGGCCGCGGTGTTGATGATCCCCAGGCAGTTCGGCCCGATCAGGCGCAGGCCGTAGCTGCGCGCCAGGCCGACCAGCCTCCGCTGGCGCTGCCGTCCCTCCTCGCCGATCTCGGCGTAGCCGGACGACACCACGACCAGGCCGTGCACGCCCTTGGCGGCGCAGTCCAGCACCACGTCCGGGACCGCCTCGGCGGGGACCGCCACGACCGCGATGTCGACCGTGTCGGGGATGTCCCCCACGGTGGCGTACGCCGGGAGGCCGGCGACCGACGTGGCGGCGGGGTTCACGACGTACACCCGACCCTGGTAGTCGCCGAGGACGAGGTTGCGGACGAGCGTCTGGCCGATCGTGTCCTGCCGGCGGGACGCCCCGATCACCGCGATGCTGCCGGCGTTGAAGAAGTTCTGGATGGACGCGGCCTCGGCGCGGTGCTCGCGGGCCCGCATCACGTTGACGGAGGTGTCGGTGGCGTCGATCGGGAACACCAGACGCATCACGCCGTCCTCGTAGCCCCCCGCCACGTGGTAGCCGGCCTCCCGGAAGATCTGGATCATCCGGGTGTTCTCCGGCAGCACCTCGGCCTCGAACTTGTCGATGCCGCGCTCCCGGCCGGCCTGCGACAGGTGCTCGAGCAGCAGCTGGGCGATGCCGCGGCCCTGATGGGCGTCCTGCACCAGGAACGCCACCTCCGCGACCGCCGGCTCCCCGGGCGTCTGGGGGAGCTTGTCGAAGCGGCCCACCGCGATGATCTTCTGCGCGACGGTGAGCACGAACGCCACGCGGTCGTGGTGGTCGACGCTCGTGAACCGTTGGACGTCGCGCTCGGACAGGTGCGGCATCGGGGCGAAGAACCGGAGGTACTTCGACTCGGCGGACACCTGCTCGTAGAACTCGACCAGTCGCTCCCGGTCCCCGGCCCCGATCGGCCGCAGGTGCGCGGCCTGGCCGTCGCGCAGCAGCACGTCGGCCTCCCAGTGCCGCGGGTAGTCGGCGACCGTCGCACCGCTCGACGAGGACCCGGTCTCGGCTGTGCTCACACGCCCGAATCTATCGTTTCCCCCGCTGTGACGAGGACCCCGGCGTGCCCCCGCCCGGCACGTGGACCGGTCAGGTGAGAATGACCGCATGGCCCGTCGAGCGCAGAGCACCCTCCCCCCGGACGACTTCGAGGAGCACATCCTCGACATCGACGTCGGCGACGAGATGCGCACCAGCTTCCTCGAGTACGCCTACTCGGTCATCTACAGCCGTGCCCTCCCCGACGCCCGTGACGGCCTCAAGCCGGTGCAGCGCCGCATCCTCTACACGATGGCCGACATGAACCTGCGGCCCGACCGGGGTCACGTCAAGAGCGCCCGCGTGGTCGGCGAGGTGATGGGTCGGCTGCACCCGCACGGTGACGGCGCGATCTACGACGCGCTGGTGCGGATGGTGCAGCCGTGGTCGCTGCGGGTGCCGCTGGTCGACGGACACGGCAACTTCGGGTCTCCCGACGACCCGCCCGCGGCGATGCGCTACACCGAGTGCCGGATGGCGGCGCCGGCCATGGCCATGACCGGGTCGATCGACGAGGACACCGTCGACTTCAAGCCCAACTACGACAGCCGTGAGCTCGAGCCGTCCGTGCTGCCCTCGGCGATCCCCAACCTCGTCGTCAACGGCGCCTCCGGCATCGCGGTCGGGATGGCCACCAACATCGCGCCGCACAACCTCGTGGAGGTCGTGCAGGCGCTGCGCCACCTCGTCACCCACCCGAAGGCCGGGCTGGACGACCTGATGCGGTTCGTGCCGGGTCCCGACCTGCCCACCGGCGGCAAGATCGTCGGGCTCGACGGGATCCGGGACGCCTACGAGACCGGCAAGGGCTCCTTCCGGATGCGCGCCACCGCCCGCGTGGAGAGCGTCACTCCGCGCCGCAAAGGCATCGTGGTCACCGAGCTGCCCTACGGCGTCGGCCCCGAGAAGGTCATCGACCGGATCAAGAGCCTCGTGCAGGCCAAGAAGCTCCAGGGCATCTCCGACGTCAAGGACCTCACCGACCGCGAGAAGGGGCTGCGGCTGGTCATCGAGGTCAAGAACGGCTTCCACCCGGAGGCCCTGCTCGAGCAGCTCTACAAGCACACCCCGATGGAGGACTCCTTCGGCATCAACGCCGTGGCGCTGGTCGACGGCCAGCCGCGCACCCTCGGCCTGAAGCAGATGCTGGAGGTCTTCCTGGAGCACCGGCTCGACGTCGTACGCCGGCGGTCGACGTTCCGGCGCGGCCGGGCCGCCGACCGGCTGCACCTGGTCGAGGGTCTGCTGCTGGCGATCCTCGACATCGACGAGGTGATCCAGCTGATCCGCTCCAGCGACAACGCGGAGCAGGCTCGCGAGCGGCTCATGACGGTGTTCGACCTCTCCGAGGTGCAGACCAACTACATCCTCGACATGCCCCTGCGACGGCTCACGAAGTTCTCCAAGATCGAGCTCGACAAGGAGCGGACCGAGCTGGAGGCGACCATCGCCGCCCTCGACGAGATCCTCTCCGACGACAGGCGGCTGGCGAAGGTCGTCTCCGACGAGCTGGCCGAGGTGGCCAAGACCTACGGCACGCCGCGCCGCACGGTGCTGCTCGAGTCCGCCGGCCAGACCGTCTCGGCCGCGGGCCCGCTCGAGGTGGCCGACGACCCGTGCTTCGTCTACCTCTCGTCGAGCGGGCTGCTGGCGCGCTCCACCGGCACCGAGCCGCCCGGGGAGGGCGGCGGCCGCGCGAAGCACGACGTCGTGGTCTCGGCGGTCCGGTCGACCGCCCGCGGCCAGGTGGGTGTCCTCACCTCGCGGGGCCGGCTGGTCCGCCTCGACGTGCTGGACCTGCCGACCCTGCCCGCCACCGCCAACGCCCCGCACCTGCAGGGCGGCGCGCCGCTGAGCGAGTTCCTGTCGCTGGAGCCCGGCGAGCGGGCGCTGGCACTGGCGGCCCTGACCGACGAGGGACCGGGCCTGGCGCTCGGCACCCGCCAGGGCGTCGTCAAGCGGGTCAACCCCGAGACGCTGTCCAACCGCGACGCCTGGGAGGTCGTCCGGCTCGCCGACGACGACGAGGTGGTCGGGGCCGTCGAGCTGGCCACCGGCGACGAGGAGCTCTGCTTCATCACCAGCGACGCCCAGCTGCTGCACTTCCCCGCCGCCGGCGTGCGACCCCAGGGACGCTCCGGAGGCGGCATCGCCGGCGTCCGGCTGGCCGCGAAGCAGCAGGTCGTGTTCTTCGGGGCGTTCACCCCCGGCGACGACGCGACGGTCGTGACCGCCTCGGGCTCCTCCACGGCGCTGCCCGGCACCGAGCCGGGCTCGGTCAAGGTGACCCCGTGGGCGGAGTACCCGGGCAAGGGCCGGGGCACCGGCGGTGTCCGGTGCCACCGGTTCCTCAAGGGCGAGGACGTGCTGGTGCTCGCCTGGGCCGGCAACGGCCCCGCCCGGGCGGCCGCCGCCAGCGGCGCGCCGGTGGACCTGCCCGAGGCGACCGGCCGACGTGACGGGTCGGGCATCCCCGGCCACCAGCCGATCCTGGCCGTCGCCGGGCCGGTGAGAGGGTTGACCGCATGAGATCGCGCTCCGGACTCCTCCTCGCCGCCGTGGCGCCGCTCGCACTCGCCGCGTGCACGGGCGGCGGCGACGACCCGGAGCTGACGCCCCAGGACCGGCTGGCCGAGGCCAAGGCGGCCCTCGACGACACCAGCGGCGTGCACCTCACGCTCGAGGCCGACGAGCTCCCGCCCAGCGTCGACGGCCTCCTCTCCGCCGACGGTGTCGGGACCCATGCGCCGGCCTTCGAGGGTGAGATCCAGGTCGCCACCGGGGGGCTCACGGCGAAGGTGGACGTCATCGCGGTGGACGGGGCGGTCCACGCCGTGCTGCCGTTCACGACCGGCTACTCCGAGATCGACCCGGCCGACTACGGAGCCCCCGACCCGGCCCGGCTGATGTCGACCGAGGGTGGGCTGTCCTCGCTGCTCACCTCGGTCGAGGAGGTCGAGGCGGGCGAGGACGTCCGCGACGGCGAGCGGGTGCTCTCCACGTTCCGGGGCACGCTGCCGGGCGAGGTGGTGGCGGGAGTCATCCCGAGCGCCCAGACCGACGCCGACTTCGACACCGTGCTCACCGTCGACGACGGCAACCGGCTGACCTCGGTGGAGATGACCGGTCCGTTCTACCCCCAGGCGGATGCGGTCACCTACACGGTCGGGTTCGACGAGTACGGCACCGACCGGGACATCCAGGCCCCGTGACGGCCCCGACCCGAGCGCAGCGGCTGATGCTCGCGCTCGCGGCGGTGGCCGTCGGGTTCGCCGCGGCGGACACCTACGTCGTGGTGCTCGCGCTGCCGGACATGATGACCGGGGTCGGGCTGTCGATCGACGAGCTGCAGCGGGCCGCGCCGATCGTGTCCGGCTTCCTCCTCGGCTACGTCGCCGTGCTGCCGCTCGTCGGCCGGATCGCGGACCTGCGCGGCCGGACCCCGGTGCTCGTCGGCTCGCTCGTCGTCTTCGCCCTCGGCTCCCTGGTCACGGCGGCCTCCTACGACCTGACCAGCATGGTCGCCGGTCGTTTCCTGCAGGGCCTCGGCGGCGGGGGCCTGGTCCCCGCCACGCTGGCCCTCGTCGCCGACCTCTACCCGCCGGCGCGTCGAGGCGTCCCGCTGGGCGTCGTGGGCGCGGTGCAGGAGCTGGGCAGCGTCGTGGGCCCGCTCTACGGCGCGGTGGTGCTGGCGCTGACGTCGTGGCACGGGATCTTCGCGGTCAACCTGGCCGCCGGGCTGGTGCTGGCGGCCGCGATCCGGTCGGCCGCCCGGGAGGGCACGGTGGGGGTCGACGTCCCCGGCGCGGTCCTCGCGACCCTGGCCTGCGTGCTGCTCACCGTCACGATGCTCCAGCCCCCGGCGCTCGCCCGGGGCGTGACCGTCGGCCTGGCGTTCCTGCCGGTGGCGGGCGACTCGCGGTGGCTGACCCCGGTCGCGCTCGTCCTGTACGCCGTGACGGCCGCGCTCGCCGTCCGCTGCCTCATCGCCCGCAACCCGCTGGTGAAGGTGCGGGCCTGGCGCGAGGTGGTCGCGCGTATCGACCTGCTCGGCGCCCTGCTGCTCGCGCTCGCGCTCTCCGGGGTGATCCTCGCCTTCGCCGGCGCCGACCCGGAGGTGGCCGTGCTCGCCCCCGCAGGTCCCTGGCTGCTGGCCGGCTCCGCCGTGGCCTCGGGCGGGTTCGCCTGGCGGAACCGGGTCAGCAACCGGCCCCTCGTGCCGCACGGGTCGCTGCGGGAGACCCCCGCCTGGGGCGCCCTGATGGTCAGCTTCTTCGTCGGTGCCGCCCTGATCGCCGCGCTGGTGGACATCCCGATCTTCGCGAGGCTGACCGTCTACCCGGACTCACAGCTGCTCGCCGCGCTGGTGCTGGTCCGGTTCCTGGTCGCGCTCCCGCTCGGGGCCCTCCTGGGCGGCTACCTCACCCGTCGCCTGCCCGCGGGCGCCATCACCGCCGCCGGGATGGTGCTCGCGGCCCTCGGCTTCGCGTGGATGGCCCGGTGGGACCTCACCAGCCTCGAGAGCGCCGTCGCCACCATCCCGCTCGTGGTCGCCGGGCTCGGGTTCGGGCTGGCGCTCGCGCCGGTCAACGCCGCGCTGCTCGCCGCCACCGACGCCGCGGTGCACGGCGTGGCCAGCGCCCTGCTGGTGGTCGCCCGCATGGTCGGGATGCTCGTCGGGATCAGCGCCCTGACCACGGTGGGACTGCGCCGCTACTACGCCGTCCAGGTCGACCTGCCCACGCCGGCGGAGGTGTGCGCGACCGGCACCCAGTGCGCCGAGTACACCCGGCTGCTCAAGGAGGCGGGGCTGGCCCAGCTGCAGACGGTCTTCTGGGGCGCGGCCGTGTGCGCCGTCGTGGCCGCCGTCGCCGCCGTCCTCACGTTCCGGGCGGCGCGCACCCGCGAGGTCGCCACCGCCGAGACGCTGCGGGGGCTGGCATGAGCGACCCGACCTGCTCGGCGGGTGCGGCCGCCGTGGCCGAGCAGCTGGAGGGCTCCGCGCCGCAGGCGACGAGCTGGGTGGCCCTCGAGCAGAGCGGTCCGTGGGGTGCGCGGGCGTTCACCTCCAGCCACCTCGACCCCGGGCTCGGTGCCGCCATCGAGGCCGCGGCCGCCGGGCACGGCGTACGCCCGGTGCTGATCCGCCGGCCGGGACCGCACGCCGACCGGCACACCGACCACGCCGACGACAGGCGCCGGATCCTGGTGGCCCACACCCGGCCCGGTGCCTCGTGGCTGCTCTCCGGCACGCTCGCGGCGCCTGAGGACCTGCTCACGCTGGACTGGGCTGCGCTGCGCGACGGCAACCGCGAGGGCGTGCAACGCTCGCTCCCGCAACTGGCCGACGTGGACGCGCCGCAGCTGCTGGTGTGCACCAACGGCACCCGCGACGTCTGCTGCGCGGTCAAGGGCCGGCCGGTCGCGCTCGGCGTCGCGGCCGCGTCCCCCGACCGGGTCTGGGAGGTGACGCACACCTCCGGTCACCGGTTCGCCCCCACGGCGGTGCTGCTACCGGCGGGCACCCTGCACGGCCGGCTGGACGTCGAGGCGGCGGCCGCGCTGCTCCGGGCCGCCGACGCGGGGCGCACCGTGCTGCCGGGCAGCCGCGGTCGCTCCACCTGGTCGGCTCCGGCCCAGGTGGCCGAGCTCGCCGTGCGCGAGGCGACCGGCGAGACCGACCTGGACGCGCTCGACGTGCCCGCCTGCGAGGCGGCGGGCAAGCATGCCTGGACCGCCACCGTCACCCACAGGGACGGCCGGTCCTGGGCGGTCGAGGTGGTCTCCGAGGAGACCGGCTCCGCGCGCCGCGAGTCGTGCGCCAAGCCCGCCGTGGGGCTGCGACGCTGGGCCCACACCCTGACCACGACGTGACTCCCGGGTGCCCCACCCCGGTCTGCGGCGCTAGGTTGCTGTCCCATGAGCGACGGATTCGACGACCTGCTGGCAGCCAACCGCGCCTACGCCGAGCACTTCGACTTCGGCGGCTATGACGGCATCGCCCACGCCGGCATCGCCATCGTGACCTGCATGGACTCGCGCATCGACCCGCTGCGCATCCTCGGCCTCTCCCCCGGCGACGCGAAGATCTTCCGCAACCCCGGCGGCCGGGTCACCGACCAGGCGCTCGAGGCGCTGGTGCTCGGCGCGCACCTGCTCAACGTGCAGCGGGTGCTGGTCATCCCGCACACCCGTTGCGCGATGGCCTCGGCCACCCTCGACGAGCTCCGCACCCGCGTGGGCGAGTCGGCGGGGCAGGACGCCTCGTGGCAGACGTTCGGGGTGGTGGACGACCAGCTCGCCGCCCTCGAGGACGACGTGCGCAAGGTGCGCAGCCACCCGCTGATCCCCGACACGGTCGTGGTCGGCGGGTTCGTCTACGACGTCGACACCGGCCTGCTCGACCCGCGCTGCTGACGAGTCAGTGGCCGTCGGGCTGACCCGGCGCGAACGGCCACTCCTCGAACTCGCGGCAGCGGCCGTGCTCGTCGAACCGGAGCACCCACAGGTCCCGCCACCGGCCCGAGCGCTCGCTCGCATAGTCGACCTCGACGCTCACCACCGCCGTCGTACCGTCCACGGCGACGATGTGGTGGCGGAGCGTGAAGCCCTCGTCCGGACCGTCGCGCTCGCTCTCCCACAGCTCCCGGATCGCCGCCAGCCCGACCACCGGGTCTCGCCACGGCGACATGCGGTAGCTGCCGTCGTCGGTGAACAGCTCGGCGAGGCCGTCGGTGCCGGCGCTCCGCCAGGCGGCCACGTAGGTGTCGACCCAGCCCTGCACGTCCTCGCGGTTCATGGCGCCAATCGTGCCAGGAGGGCGGTGCAGGTGGTTCGCCGATGAGGACGCCGCCCCGCCACGATCCGGCTCCCAGAACCCCGCTCGACCGGCTCATAGGCGCCGCGAGCGCGCGCGTTATCGCAAGGCGGACGAGCGACGGCGTGACCAGGCGGAGCCCACGCCGAGCGAGGACAACGCCGAGAGCGCGCGCGTTTCACGCCGTCAGGCGTCGAGGGTGTCGGCGTCGACCTCGTAGGCGCCCTGGATGATGAAGTCCTTGCGCGGCGCGACCTCGGAGCCCATCAGCAGCTCGAACACCTGCGCGGCCGCCTCCGCGTCGTCGGCGGTGATGCGGCGCAGGGTCCGGTGCATCGGGTCCATCGTGGTCTCGGCGAGCTGGTCGGCGTCCATCTCACCGAGCCCCTTGTAGCGCTGCACCGGCTCCTTCCAGCGGACCCCCTTCTTCGCGAGCTCCGCGAGCTTCCGCTGCAGGTCGGGGTCGGAGTAGGTGTAGACGTACTTGTCCATGCCCTTCTTGGGGTTGGACAGCTCGATCCGGTGCAGGGGCGGCACCGCGGTGTAGACGCGACCGTCCCGGATCAGCTCGGGCATGTACTTGAAGAAGAGCGTGGTCAGCAGGCACCGGATGTGCGCGCCGTCGGAGTCGGCGTCGGCCATGAAGATGATCCGCCCGTAGCGGCGCGCGTCGAGGTCGAAGGTGCGGCCGGAGCCGGCGCCGACCACCTGGATGATCGAGGCGCACTCGGCGTTCTTCAGCATGTCGCCGACCGACGCCTTCTGCACGTTGAGGATCTTGCCGCGGATCGGCAGCAGCGCCTGGAACTCCGAGTTGCGCGCCAGCTTGGCCGTCCCGAGCGCCGAGTCGCCCTCGACGATGAACAGCTCGCTGCGGTCCATGTCGTTGGAGCGGCAGTCGGCCAGCTTCGAGGGCAGCGCGCTCGACTCCAGGGCGCTCTTGCGGCGCTGCGTCTCCCGGTGGGTGCGCGCGGCGATCCGGGTGCGGGAGGCGTTGGCGACCTTCTCCAGCACGAGCTTGGCCTGCGCCTTCTCGGCCCGCTTGTTGGAGGTGAGCAGCCTCTTGAGCTCGCCGGCCACCACCTTGCGCACGATGTTGCGCGCGGCGGGCGTGCCGAGCACCTCCTTGGTCTGCCCCTCGAACTGCGGCTCCGCCAGCCGGACCGTGACAACCGCGGTGAGGCCCTCGAGCACGTCGTCCTTGATGACGTCGGGCTCGGCGGTCTTGAGCTGCTTGGCGGACCGGAGCACCTCGTTGAACGTCTTGGTGACCGCCTGCTCGAAGCCCGCGACATGGGTGCCGCCCTTGGGCGTGGCGATCACGTTGACGAAGGACCGGAGCTCGGTCTCGTAGCCGGTCCCCCAGCGCAGCGCCACGTCCACCGTCAGCTCGCGCTCGACGTCCTGCGGGGTCATGTGCCCCTGGTCGTCGAGCAGCGGCACGGTCTCGGTGAACCGGTCCTGCCCCTGCAGCCGCAGGATGTCGGTCACCGGCTCGTCGGCGGCGAGGAAGTCGCAGAACTCCGCGATGCCGCCGTCGTGGCGGAAGCGCTCCTCGCGGGGCTCGTCGCCGCGCAGGTCGCGGATCACCAGCTCGAGGCCCGGCACGATGAACGACGTCTGCCGGGCCCGGGTGACCAGCTCGTCGTAGGTGAAGGTGGCGTCCTTGGTGAAGATCTGCCGGTCCGGCCAGAACCGGATCCGGGTGCCGGTGACGCCCTTCTTGACCCGGGCGCCCTTGCGCGAGAGCCCGGACTGCGCGGTGAACGACGCGCCCGGACCGTCGCCGGCGAACACCCCGGGGTTGCCGCGCTGGAACGACATGCCCTGGATCGCGGGCGACCGCTCCACGTCCACGTCGAGCCGGGCGGACAGGGCGTTGACGACCGAGGCACCGACCCCGTGCAGTCCGCCCGTCGCGACGTACGAGCCGCCGCCGAACTTCCCGCCCGCGTGCAGCTTGGTGAAGATCGACCTCGACACCCGGCAGCCCGGTCTTGGGCTCCTTGTCGACCGGGATGCCGCGACCGTCGTCGTGCACCTCGACCGAACCGTCCGCGTGCAGCACGACCTCGATGCGCTGGGCCGCGCCGGCGAGGGCCTCGTCGACGCCGTTGTCGATGATCTCCCAGACGCAGTGCATCAGCCCGCGGGTGTCCGTCGAGCCGATGTACATGCCCGGCCGTTTGCGGACGGCCTCGAGCCCCTCGAGGACGAGGAGGTGGTGGGCGTTGTAGGTGTTGTCGATCGCGGTTCCTCCGGCGGTGCGGGGTGGCACGTGTCTCCTTGGGCCCTGGGTCCGGGCCCGGTCGGCTGGTGCGGGCCCCGCCGCAGAATCTACCCGCGACACGCCGGACCAGCCGACGCGCCACGCCTACCGGAGAAGCGGTGCCGCCGGTGTCACGATGCGGGCACGGAAGTTTTGAACTTCGCGAGATTGGCAACGAAGAAGCACCCAGCCGATGCAGACTGGGGAACGAACGACATGTGGGGAGGGTCACCCGGTCTCACGGGGAGAAACCACCCTCGGGCGGGAAGTGTCAGGCGTGATTGGATGTTGTGTCCGATGACGCGGGGTGGGGGCAGGGAACATTGGGCCCCCGCGCTACGTTGATCAGGACATCAGGAAGGAAAGAGGCCTCTAGTGACCACTGCAGTTGCCCCGAGCACTTCGCTCTCGGCCGTCGACCGCTGCGACCGTTGCGGCGCGCAGGCCTACCTCCGCGTCGAGCTGTCCGGTGGGGGCGAGCTCCTCTTCTGCGCGCACCACGCGCGTGAGCACGGCGACAAGCTCCGCGAGATCGCCATCCACGTCCACGACGAGACCGAGAAGCTCTCCGACACCCCGACCATCGCGGGAGACGGCGAGCTCTGACCAGCACCCACGAGCACCAGACTTTCGAGAGCCCCGGCCACCCGGCCGGGGCTCTCGACGTCGGTGCACCTTTCGCCCCCGGTGTGCCCCTAGGGTGAGCGCGTGACCGGACTGGAGCTGCTCGTCGCCCTCGTCGTGCTGATCGGCGTCATCGGGGTCGTCGTGCCCGTCCTGCCCGGCAGCGTGCTCATCCTCGGGGCGGTGCTCGTCTGGGCCGTGACGACCGGCACCGGGGAGGCGTGGGCGTACTTCTCCGTCGCGGCCGTCGTCCTCGTCGCCGGCGGGGTGGTCAAGTACGCCGTACCGGGCCGCAGCCTCAAGGCGGCCGGGGTGCCCAACCGCACGCTGGTGCTCGGGGGGCTGCTCGGGCTCGTGGGGTTCTTCGTGATCCCCGTCCTGGGCCTGTTCATCGGCTTCGTGCTCGGCGTCTACCTCGCCGAGGTGCAGCGCCTGGGCCGTGACCGCGCGGGACCCTCGACCCGGCACGCGCTCAAGGCGGCCGGGCTCTCGGTGCTCATCGAGCTGCTCGCCGCCGTGGTCGCCGCCGGGACCTACCTGACCGGTGCCCTGCTGACCTGAGGGGCTGACCTATGGCGATCCTCCTCGCGCTGTTCTCGGCGCTCGCCTACGGCCTGTCCGACTTCGTGGGCGGCCTCGTCTCGCGGCGCGCCTCCGCGTGGGCCGTGGCGGTGCTGGCCAACGCCTCCGCGACCGTCAGCGTGGCTCTGGTCGCCGTGTTCGTCCCGGGCACCCCGGAGGCCGCTGACTTCTGGTGGGCGGCCCTGGCCGGCCTCGGCTCCGGCGCCGGGACGGGCTTCCTCTACCGGGGCCTGTCGGCGGGCCGGATGAGCGTCGTCGCCCCCGTGTCGGCGGTCGGGGCGGCCCTCGTGCCCGTCGCGGTGGGCGGGCTGGGCGGCGAGCGGCTGTCGCTGCTGGTCTGGCTCGGCGTCGTCGCCGCCCTCCCGGGCATCTGGCTGGTGGCCAGCGTCCCCGAGGACGACCTGACACGCGTGACGGGGTCCACCCTGGCCGAGCGCAGGGGCCTCGCGGCCGGGCTGGTCGACGGGGTGCTGGCGGGGCTCGGCTTCGGCGTCCTTTTCGCGGCGCTGGGACAGATCCCCGACTCGGCGGGCCTGTGGCCGCTGACGGCGGCCCAGGCGGTCTCGGTGCCGGTCGTGGTGCTGCTGGCCACCGCCCTGGGGGCGCCGTGGGTGCCGCGCGGGCGGCCGGTGCGCTGGGCGCTGCTGGCCGGCCCGGTCGCCGCCCTCGCCACCGGGTCGTTCCTGCTGGCCACCCAGCGTGGCTTCCTCACCATCGCCGGGGTGCTGGCGTCGCTGTACCCCGCCTCGACCGTGCTGCTCGCGGCACTGTTCCTCCACGAGCGCGTGCACCGCGCACAGGGCGTCGGGCTGGGGCTCTGCGCCGTCGCGATCGCGTGCGTCGCGGCCGGCTGAGCGCCCGGACAGGGGGCCAGGAGTGATGACTACAGGGCCTGGCACGAACGGGGCAGGCAATGATTCGCACTCAGCGGACTCGCGCGTACTGCGGACGTCGAGGGTATGGCGGGCCTAGGTTGACGCCGGAAGTACCGACATCTTCAATCGGGGGTTCTTCGATGACCGTCACTCACAAGCTGTCCGGCGGGGCCGTCGCCCTCGGCCTCGTCGTGCTCGGCATGACCGCACCGGTGTCCGCTCACACCACCGGCATCCACGACAACTGCACCAAGTTCAACAAGCGCTACCCGCACGGCGTGGGCACCAAGACCGCACGCGACCGAGGTGCCTCGGACCCGGTGACCACCTTCAAGCGCTCGAACAAGATCTACTGGGCGGCCGAGCGGCACAACGGGAGCCTCGACCTGGACAACGACCGGGTCGCCTGCGAGACGCACTGAACGAGGCGTCGAGTGACGCCCATCCGGTGCGGCAGCAGGCCGTGGCGGCTGGGTAGACCTCAGTCGAGGTAGTCGCGCAGCACCTGGGAGCGCGACGGGTGCCGCAGCTTCGACATCGTCTTCGACTCGATCTGGCGGATCCGCTCGCGGGTCACGCCGTAGACCTTGCCGATCTCGTCGAGGGTCTTGGGCTGGCCGTCGGTGAGGCCGAACCGCATCGAGACCACGCCGGCCTCGCGCTCGGAGAGCGTGTCCAGCACGGCGTGCAGCTGCTCCTGGAGGAGCGTGAACGACACCGCGTCCGCCGGCACGATCGCCTCGGAGTCCTCGATGAGGTCACCGAACTCGGAGTCGCCGTCCTCGCCGAGCGGCGTGTGCAGCGAGATCGGCTCGCGGCCGTACTTCTGGACCTCGACGACCTTCTCGGGCGTCATGTCGAGCTCCTTGGCCAGCTCCTCCGGGGTGGGCTCGCGGCCCAGGTCCTGGAGCATCTGACGCTGGACGCGGGCCAGCTTGTTGATGACCTCGACCATGTGCACCGGGATCCGGATGGTGCGGGCCTGGTCGGCCATCGCGCGGGTGATCGCCTGACGGATCCACCAGGTGGCGTACGTCGAGAACTTGTAGCCCTTGGTGTAGTCGAACTTCTCGACCGCACGGATCAGACCGAGGTTGCCCTCCTGGATGAGGTCGAGGAAGAGCATGCCGCGGCCGGTGTAGCGCTTGGCGAGCGAGACGACGAGGCGCAGGTTGGCCTCGAGCAGGTGGTTCTTGGCGCGGCGGCCGTCCTCGGCGATCCACTCGAGCTCGTCGAGCGCCTTGGCGGAGATCTTCCCGCCCTTGGCGAGCTTCTCCTCCGAGAAGAGGCCGGCCTCGATCCGCTTGGCGAGCTCGACCTCCATCTCGGCGTTGAGCAGCGGGACCTTGCCGATCTGCTTGAGGTAGTCCTTGACCGGGTCGGCGGTCGCCCCGGCGACCATGACCTGCTGCTCCGGCTCGTCCGACTCGTCGGCCTGGGAGACGACGAAGCCGGCCTTCTCGGCCTCCTTCTCGTCCTCCTTGATGGTCGGGTCGGCGGCCAGGTCCTTCTCGAACTGGTCGTCGGGGATGTCGGGGAGCGTCTTCTTGCCGTCGGGCCCGACGGCAGCCCCGTCCGCGGACTCGGCCTGCTTGGCGGACTTGGCGGTGGTCTTCTTCGCGGCCGTCTTGCTCGCGGCCGGCTCGTCCGCCTTCTTGGCGGGGGCCTTCTTCGCGGGGGCCTTCTTGGCGGCGGCCTTCTTGGTCGCCGCGGCCTTGACGGTGCTCCGGGTGCCGGACGCCGCGGCCACGCGCTTGCGGGCGCGGCTGTCCTCGGCCGAGACGACCACGTCGATGTCGAGGTCCCCCAGGTGCCTCAGCAGCGCCTTGAGGTGCGCGGCCGTCTGGACGGCGGCCTCGGTGGCGGCCCGCAGCGCGTCGGCCGTCACCTGCCCGGAGGCCTTGCCTTGGTCGATCAGCGCAACGATGTCGGGATGAGCGAGGACATCAGCAGGGAGCTTGCGGGACGTGGCTGTCGACACGAACTACCTCTCGTACAGCGGGCGTCGGGCGCGGCAAAGCCCGTACACGTCAAGAGCCGCGTCCCCATTGTGACACGGCGCCGAAGCATTCCAAGAACGGCCCGGGCGCCCGGCGGGGACGGGACCGCGTCAGCGGGCGCGGGCCTTCATCTCCTTCTTGAACGACCGCACCTTGTCCAGGGAGGTCGGGTCGACGACATCGGCGACCGAGCGGTAGGACCCGGGCTCCGCGTAGGCACCTGCGGCCTCCTCCCACCCGTCCGGGCGGACGCCGAGCTGCTTGGCCACCAGCGCGGTGAAGATCTGCGCCTTCTGCTTCCCGAACCCCGGCAGCGCCTGCAGCCGGCGCAGCAGGTCGCGCCCGGAGGCCGCCTCCTCCCAGATCCGCTCGGCGTGCCCGTCGTACTCCTCGACGACGTGCGCGGCCAACGCCTGCACGCGGGCCGCCATCGACCCGGGGAAGCGATGGATGGCCGGTGCGGTCGCGCAGAGCCCGGCGAACTCCTCCGGATCCGCGGCGGCGACGGTCGCGGGGTCCAGCGAGCCGAACCGGTCGAGGATCTTCGCGGGGCCGCGGAACGCGTGCTCCATCGGGTACTGCTGGTCGAGGAGCATCCCGGTCAGGAGCGCGAACGGGGACTCGGTGAGGACCTGGTCGGCGTGCTCGTCCTGCGCGATCTGGATGCCCATGCCGCGAGTATCCCGCAACCACGGGGGGCACCGGCGACCCCGTCCGGGAGCCCCGGCCCGAGGATGCCCCTCCCGGGTCCCGGGAGCGGCGGGCGGGCGGGCGGGCGGGCGGAGACGTTGTCCCACCGCCCTGGTTGCTCGACACTCGGCGCATGAGGATCGCCGTCGCGGGTGGCACGGGCGTCGTGGGGCGGCAGGTGGTCGACGTCTCGCGAGGGCGAGGGCACGAGGTCGTCGTCCTGAGCAGGTCCGAGGGTGTCGACCTGACCACCGGCGTCGGGCTGGCAGCCGGGCTCACCGGCGTCGAGGCCGTGGTCGACACCAGCAACCGTGGCTCCCAGAGGCGCGCGGAGTCGGAGGCGTTCTTCGGCGGTGTCACGCGCACCCTGCTCGCCGCGGAGACCGCTGCCGGCGTCGGGCACCACGTCGTCCTGTCCGTGCTGGGGATCGACCGCGTCGACACCGGCTACTACTCGGGCAAGCGGCTCCAGGAGGCCGTCGTGGCGGAGGGCCGCGTGCCGTGGAGCATCCTGCGGGCGACCCAGTTCCACGAGTTCGCCGAGCAGGTGCTCGGGTTCGCGCGGTTCGGGCCGATGTCCCTCGTGCCGCGGATGACCATCCAGCCGATCGCGTCCCGCGAGGTGGCCGAGCACCTCGTCGCCCTCGTGGAGGCCGGGCCGTCGGGACGCGTGCCGGACCTTGCGGGCCCCGAGGTGCGCGACCTGGTCGACCTGGCCCGTCGGGTCGCCGCCGGACGGCGGCACGTCGTCCCGGTGCGGCTCCCCGGTGCCGCGGGACGAGCCATGCGCTCCGGGGCGCTCTGCCCCACCGGACCGGGACCGCGAGGACGCGTGCGCTTCGACGAGTGGCTGTCCGGTCGGTAGGTCGGTCGGGGCTTCTCTCGGGGCTTCTCGACGCGACGGCTGTTGATATCTGCCCGTACCGCGCGACCTGAGACCTTGAAACCAACCAAACGAAGGTGTATAAAGATAATCAAAGAAATGAGACCTGGATCACAGGTCACGGCGTCGAGCAGGCCGGGGCGACCGGGCCCGTCGAGGAGCGGAGCACACCATGAGCGCACGGAGCGGGCGACGTCCGCAGCTACGGCCGGACCGCCGGCTGCCCGCGACCGCGGCGAGGGCCGACGGCACCGACCTGACCGTGGCTGCCGGGTGACGCCCGCGGCTGCCCACCCGGGGCCCTACCAGCTGCCGGACCGCAACCTCGGACTCGACCTGATGCGAGCCACGGAGGCGGCGGCGATGTCGGCCGGGCGGTGGGCCGGACTCGGGGACAAGGAGGGTGGGGACGGAGCCGCAGTCGACGCCATGCGACAGGTCCTCGCCGGAGTGCGGATGCGGGGCGTCGTCGTGATCGGTGAGGGGGAGAAGGACGAGGCACCGATGCTGCACAACGGTGAGCAGCTCGGCGACGGCACCGGACCCGAGATGGACATCGCCGTCGATCCGGTGGACGGCACGACCCTGCTGGCCAACGGCATGCCGAACGCCATCGCGGTGATCGCGGCAGCCGATCGCGGCAGCATGTTCGAGCCCAGAGACGTGTACTACATGGAGAAGCTCGTCGTGGGCCCGGAAGCAGCGGGGCAGGTCGATGTGACCGCACCCGCGGAGGAGACCCTGCGGGTGGTGGCCGGCTCCAAGGGCGGCTCCGTCTCCGACGTGACCGTCGCCGTGCTGGACCGACCCCGGCACGCCGAGCTGATCGCCCGGCTGCGTGCGGCCGGTGCCCGGATCAAGCTCTTCCCCGACGGTGACGTCGCCGTCGCGATCGCGGTAGCCCGGCCCCAGTCGGGGATCGACGTGCTCATGGGCGTCGGCGGCACCCCGGAGGGCGTCATCACGGCCTGTGCCATGAAGGCGATGGGAGGTGAGATCCAGGCACGGCTCTATGCGGCCGACGACGACCAGCGACGTCGGGCGCTCGCAGCGGGCCACGACCTCGACCGGGTGCTGGGGCTCAACGATCTCGTGACGTGCGACAACACCTTCTTCGTGGCGACCGGCATCACCGACGGGGACCTCCTCCCGGGGGTCCGCTACTCCGGGGGCGGCGCCCGGACCCGCTCGCTCGTGATGCGGTCACGGAGCGGCACGGTGCGCGAGGTCAGCAGCGACCACGCGCTCGACAAGGTGCTCCGGCATGCCGGCTAGCGCCGTGGTTCGCACGGCTCTCGCGGACCTTCCACACGCGACGATGCGAGAGGCAGTGAACTAGAGATGGACAAGCTCGTCTACCACTTCAGCGAGGGTGACAGGGACCAGAAGGACCTCCTCGGCGGCAAGGGGGCCAACCTCGCCGAGATGACTCGGCTGGGCCTGCCCGTGCCCCCGGGCTTCACCGTGACGACGGAGGCGTGTCGGCACTACCTGGAGCACGATCGCCTGCCGGACGACCTCAGGGTTCAGGTCACCATGGCCCTGCGACGGCTCGAGGACGAGGTCGGACGTCGGCTCGGTGACTCGGTCGACCCGTTGCTCGTGAGCGTCAGGTCCGGGGCGAAGTACTCCATGCCGGGCATGATGGAGACGGTGCTCAACGTCGGCCTCAACGACTTCTCGGTCAAGGGCCTGATCGAGGCCTCGGGGGACGAGCGCTTCGTCTGGGACTCCTACCGGCGCCTCATCCAGATGTTCGGCAAGACGGTCCTCGGCATGGAGGGTGACGACTTCGCTCGCGTGCTCGATGCGACGAAGGAGACCAAGGGGGCCACCAGCGACCTCGAGCTGGACGCGGATGACCTGCGTCAGCTGGTCGAGGACTTCAAGGCCGTGGTGGAGGCGAAGTGTGGACGCCCCTTCCCCCAGGACCCCCGTGAGCAGCTCGACCTGGCCACCAGGGCCGTCTTCGAGTCCTGGAACACGGACCGTGCGCGCATCTACCGCCGGCGGGAGCGCATCCCCGAGGACGCCGGCACCGCGGTGAACGTCTGCACGATGGTCTTCGGCAACCTGGGCGAGACCTCCGGGACCGGGGTCTGCTTCACCCGGGACCCGTCCACGGGCAAGCCCGGGGTCTACGGCGACTACCTCGTGAACGCCCAGGGTGAGGACGTCGTCTCGGGGATCCGCAACACGCTGTCCCTGGACGACTTCGCCGAGGTCGACGCCGAGTCCTACCAGGCCCTTCGCAAGATCATGCGGCGCCTGGAGACCCACTACCGCGACCTGTGTGACATCGAGTTCACCGTGGAGCGTGGCAAGCTCTGGATGCTCCAGACGCGCGTCGGCAAGCGCACCGCCGCCGCGGCGTTCCGCATCGCCACCCAGCTGGTCGACGAGCAGCTGATCACCATGGACGAGGCGCTGGAACGGGTCGGCGGGCCGCAGCTGGCCCAGCTCATGTTCCCGCAGTTCGACACCGACGCTGAGCGCACACCCTTCACCCGGGGCATGGCGGCCTCTCCGGGAGCGGCCGTCGGCAAGGTGGTGTTCGACTCCGCGACCGCGGTCGCCTGGGCAGCGAGCGGCGAGTCGGTCGTGCTGCTGCGCAAGGAGACCAACCCCGAGGACCTCGAGGGCATGATCGCTGCCACGGGAATCCTGACGAGCCGCGGCGGCAAGACCTCGCACGCGGCCGTCGTGGCGCGAGGCATGGGCAAGACCGCTGTCTGCGGCGCCGAGTCGCTGCACGTCGACGAAGAGACCCTGGTCGCCCGCGCCGGCGGCGTCGAGGTGCACGAGGGCGACGTGCTCTCCATCGACGGCTCGACCGGTGAGGTCTTCGTCGGCCGGCTTCCGGTCGTCGCTTCGCCCGTGGTGAAGTACCTCGAGGAGGGCCTCGAGCCGGCGCTCGAGCTGGTGGACGAGGACACCGCCGACCTGATCCTCGCCGTGGATCGCCTGCTCGCGCACGCCGACTCCGTGCGAACCATGGAGGTGCGCGCCAACGCCGACACGGGACCGGACGCGCTGCGGGCACGCCGGATGGGGGCCGAGGGGATCGGCCTGTGCCGCACCGAGCACATGTTCCTCGGTGACCGGCGCGTGCTGATCGAGCGGGTGATCCTGGCCGGGACCTCCGCAGAGCGTGCCGAGGCCCTGGAGGCACTCATGCCGCCGCAACGGGAGGACTTCGAGGACCTGCTCGCCGCCATGGACGGGCTGCCGACCACGATCCGCCTGCTCGACCCGCCGCTCCACGAGTTCCTGCCGGACCGGTCCGACCTGATGGTCAGGGTGGCTCGGGCAGAGGAGCAGGGGGTCGCCGCCGACGACGACGTGGCGCTGCTCGCAGCCGTGAACCGGCTCCACGAGTCCAACCCGATGCTCGGCCTGCGTGGTGTCAGGCTCGGCCTGACCGTGCCCGGTCTGTTCGCGGGCCAGATCCGGGCGATAGCCGGGGCGGCCGCACGCCGGATCAAGGCGGGCCACACCCCGAGGCCCGAGATCATGGTGCCGCTGGTGGGATCGCTGATGGAGCTGCACCTCGTGCGTGAGGAGGCCGCCCGGATCGTCGCGGAGGTCGCCGAGGTCGAGGGGGTCTCCCTGGACATCCCCATCGGCACCATGATCGAGCTTCCGCGCGCGGCACTGACAGCGTTCCGGATCGCCGAGGAGGCCGACTTCTTCTCCTTCGGCACCAACGACCTGACCCAGACCACGTGGGGCTTCAGCCGCGACGACGTCGAGGCAGCCTTCTTCGCGGCCTATCTCGAGAAGGGCGTCTTCACGACGTCCCCCTTCGAGAGCCTGGACAGGGACGGCGTGGGACGGCTCGTCGACATCGCCACCCGTGAGGGTCGCAGCACCCGTCCGGGACTCAAGGCCGGTGTCTGTGGCGAGCACGGAGGGGACCCCGAGTCGATCCACTTCTTCCACCAGGTGGGGCTGGACTACGTCTCCTGCTCACCCTTCCGCGTCCCGGTCGCCCGGCTCGAGGCCGGTCGTGCCGTCCTGGGCAAGCGCGATGAGGACACCTCGGACGACGTCGACGTGCTGCGCGCCTAGGCCGATTCCGGTCGCGAGTACGTCGCCCGGGGTGCTCGAGGTCGTGCCCGCCCGGCGCTCGGGCCGGTCCGGGAGGCGGTCCGGGATGACCTCGGGGGCTACTCCCCCGCCTTGACCGCCAGGACCGGGCAGGGTGCGTCGAGGAGCACGCGCTGGGCGTTGCTGCCCAGGATCAGCTTGCCGACCGGTGAGCGACGACGCAGGCCGATGACGATGATGTCGGCGTCCACCTCCGTCGCGACGTTCACCAGGTCGTCGGCCGGGTCCAGGCCCCGGACGAGCTGGCGCACCTCGTGCTCGACCCCGGCCTCCTGCAGCAGGGACCGGACCTCCTCGAGCTGCGCCTCCGACTCCAGCGCGTCGTCCCGGTCGAACTCCCGTCCGCCGCGGTGGGAGTTGACGACCACCAGCCGCATGTCGCGGAGCTTGGCCTCCTCGGCCGCCCGCTGCAGTGCCGCGCGACCCTCCGCCTTCGGCACATATCCCACGACGATGGTCCCCATTAGACCGTCCTCCTCAGCGACGTCACGTCTGCCTGCGTACCGCAGGCTGAGGCTGACGTTATCCAGCCGAGCCCACCCGGCGCCACTTGTGGACGACGCGGCGCACGATTCGACCTCCCCGGCGATGCTGGGGCGATGCCCCCGGACCGCGACCTCGAGCCTCGACTGCGGGCGGAGGTCGCCCTGCTCAGGCGCCGCGAGACGCGCCGGGTCTTCGACACCACGGTCTACGTCGGGACCCCCGGCGGGGACCGCGACTCGGTCGTGATCGCGGCGCGTGACGTGCCCGTCGTCGACCGCGCGGTCCGCACCGACCTCGTCTCGGCGCTCCTCGAGCGCACCGCCACCGAGCACACCACCACGTGGCTGACCCGCCCCGGCCACCCCGACGACCACGAGCAGGACCGGGACTGGCTGCGCGCGGCGCACACCGCGTTCGGCATGCACGGTCGGGTGCTCACCGGCTGCTACGCGGTCACGAGGTACGGCTGGCGCGACGTGGTCACCGGGCAGTCCCGGGTCTGGAGACGGCTGCGGTAGCCACCGCGGGCGCGGGCGGCCCCGGGGGTCAGTCCCAGGTGTGCACCGGGTCGTTGGTGTGCATGTGGCCGCGGTACTCGTTCAGGGTGCTGCGGAGCACGTCGAGGCGGTCGCCGTCGCCGTTGCCGGACCTGGCGTGGAACCGGTCGACGAACCAGGAGGCGCCGTTCTGCCCGACCAGGCAGCGCTGCTCGATGATGCCGAGCAACCGGTCGCTCTCCTCGGCGAGGACGCCCCACGAGTCGAGGCCCGCCCGCGCCATCGGCAGCAGCCGCCGCAGCACCAGCTCGGTGGCCGGCACCTGCCCGAGCCCCGGCCAGTAGAGATGCGCCTCGATCCCCTGCCGGGCGGCGACGTGGAAGTTCTCCTCGGCAGCGCTGAACGACATCTGCGACCACAGCGGCCGCTCGTGCTCGGCGAGGGTGCGGACCAGGCCGAAGTAGAAGGCGGCGTTGGCCATGGTGTCGGCCACCGTCGGGCCCGCCGGCAGCACGCGGTTCTCGACCCGCAGGTGCGGGGTGCCGTCGACGACGTCGTAGACGGGCCGGTTCCACCGGTAGATCGTGCCGTTGTGCAGCCGCAGCTCGGCCAGGCTCGGGGTCTGGCCGGCCTCGAGCTGCTCGAGCGGGTCCTCGTCCTCGATGATCGGGAGCAGGGCCGGGAAGTAGCGGACGTTCTCCTCGAAGAGGTCGAAGATCGAGTTGATCCACCGCTCCCCGAACCACACCCGGGGACGGACCCCCTGGGCCTTCAGCTCCTCGCTGCGCGTGTCGGTCGCCTGCTCGAACAGGGCGATCCTGGTCTCCCGCCACAGCTCGCGGCCGAGCAGGAACGGCGAGTTCGCCCCGATCGCGAGCTGCACGCCCGCGATCGCCTGGGAGGCGTTCCAGTAGGCGGGGAAGTCCTCGGGGCTCACCTGGATGTGCAGCTGGGTGCTGGTGCAGGCCGCCTCGGGCACGATCGAGTCCGAGGTCGTGCGCAGCCGCTCGGGCCCACCGATGTCGATGACGATGTCCTCGCCACGGGCATCGAGGATCTGGTCGCTGAGCAGCTGGTAGCGCGGGTTGGCGCTGAGTGACGACGGGCTCATGTGCCCGGCCGACAGGGTCGGCAGGATGCCGATCATCACCATGTGGGCGCCCACCGCGGACGCCTTGTCCTCGGCCTCGTTGAGGCTGCGGCGCACGCCCTGCTCGAAGTCGGTGAACCCGCGGTCCTTGAGCTGCTTCGGCGGAACGTTGATCTCGAGGTTGAACTGGCCCAGCTCGGTCTGGAAGTCGGGGTCGGCGATCGCCTCGAGCGCCTCGACGTTCTTCAGGGACGGGTCGCCGGCGTCGTCGACCAGGTTGAGCTCGATCTCGAGCCCGGTCATCGGGTAGTCGGCGTCGAAGCGCGACTCACGCAGCATCCGCGCGAAGACGTCCAGGCAGCGACGGACCTTCTCGCGGTAGCGAGTGCGGTCCTCCCGCGTGAACTCCTGCTGCTCGACCTCTTCTCCCATGGCAGGACCCTAGTGCCCGGAGGCGCCTCGGGGTATGCGGAGACCACCGCGGCCTCACCCGAAGAGGCTCAGCGCCTCCGGCCCGATCGGGGTCCAGGCGGTCGGGGGCACCGCGCCCGCGAGCGCCTGGGTGACCAGCCCGGCCAGCCCGTAGCCCGGTTCGGCCTCCTGGCAGCGGTCGACCGCGCACCAGGCGAGCGCGCCGTCCCCGGCGAGCCAGGCCGCGAACGCCAGCAGGCCGGCCGGGGCCGCGACCGCGTCGCGGGGGCAGCGCCGCACGACGTCGGTCCACAGGTCCACGTGCCGCCGCGCGCCGGCGCGGTCGATCGTGGCCCACGCGACGTCCCGCACCTCGACGCAGGCGACCGCGACGACCAGCCGGCCGACGTCCCGGCTGTCCAGACGGTTGCCGTCGCGGACGAACCGGTCGATCCGTCGCTGCACCCAGCGTCCCTCCTCCACCAGGTGCGGGCGGGCCGCCGCCGGGTCGCGGCGACCGCCGTCGACCAGGCACGCGTCGAGGAGCCGTTGCCCCGCGACGCCCATCGCGGCGGCGACCCGGTCGAGCTCGGCGCGGTCGTCACCGACGAGCGAGCCACGCAGCGCGTCGCGGCTGGCGTGGACGAGGCGACCGTCCACCATCCCCTCCAGGGTCAGGGGGTGCCGGGCCAGGTCGTAGGGGGTGCCTTCCGGTGGGCAGTCGCCCGGGCAGCGGGCGGCGCACGCCCCCGTCCCGGCGCCGAGGCAGTGCCAGCGCGTCCCGTCGGCACGCACGCCGACCGGCACCCGGACCCCGGCCCGCTCCAGGCTGCCGATCAGGGGTCCGGTCACCGTCTCGGCGAGGGCCTCGTCGTCGGTGTAGGCGAGCACCGCCACGGCGTCCGCCCCGGCCCGCAGCGTGACGGCGAGCAGGTCCTCGACGAGCAGCGGCACCTCCTCCGGGTGGCCCGGCAGGTCCTGCCGGGCGTGGACGGGCGTCTCCGCCGCGCCGACGGTGAGCATCACCAGGGACTCCTCGGGATGGAAGCCGAGCAGGTAGGGCACGATCGCCAGCAGGTCGGAGGGGTTCTTCGCACGCAGGGTCCTCGGCTCGGTCATGCCAGGAACCCTGCGTGAGCGCACCGTCGCGGCGCCGGACCCGGCGTGACGTCGGTGGACGGCGGCGTGGGCTGCGCGGGTGGGGACGGAAACCGGCTCGGCCCGCCTGCCCGGCGCCGGACCGGTGGCGTTGCATGATGGCCCCGTGCGCCCACCCCGAGCAGGGCCGACGATCCTGCACGTCGACCTGGACGCCTTCTTCGCCGCGGTCGAGCAGCGCGACAAGCCGTCCCTGCGCGGCAAGCCGGTGGTCGTGGGTGGTGTCGGCGGGCGGGGCGTGGTCGCCACCGCGTCGTACGAGGCCCGCACCTTCGGGGTCCACTCGGCCATGTCCACCGCCGAGGCGCGCTCACGGTGCCCGCACGCGGCCTTCCTGACCGGCCGCTTCGACGTCTACCGCGAGGCGAGCCGGGCGGTCATGGAGCTGCTCCGCCGGCTGTCCCCGCTGGTCGAGCCGCTGTCCCTGGACGAGGCCTTCGTCGACCTGGAGGCCTCGCACCACACCGACTTCTCGGTGCCGGCGGTGACCCGCATCGCCGAGGACCTCAAGGCCGGGGTCCTCGAGGTGACCGGCGGGCTGCGGGGGTCGGTGGGCGTGGCCACCTCCAAGCTGGTCGCCAAGATCGCCAGCGACCTCGACAAGCCCGACGGTCTGGTGGTGGTGCCGCCCGGCACCGAGCAGGACCTGCTCCGGCCGATGCGGGTGGGCGTCATCCCGGGGGTCGGACCGGCGACCACCGAGCGGCTGCGCAGGGTGGGCGTGCACACCGTCGCCGACCTCGAGGCCGTCTCCGCCGACGAGCTGGTGCGGCTGGTGGGCCAGGCTCACGGCACCTCGCTGCACGCGCTGGCCCGGGCCCGCGACGACCGACCGGTGGTCGCCGAGCGCGAGGCCAAGTCCATCAGCGTCGAGGACACCTACGACAGCGACCTCGTCGACCGGCGTCTGCTGGAGGGTCTCATCGACCGACACGCCACCCGGGTCACCGAGCGGCTGCGCAAGGCGCGGCTGTCGGGGCGCACCGTGTCGGTCAAGGTGCGGCTGCACGACTTCACCACCCACACCCGCTCCGCGACGCTTCCGGCCCCCACCGACAGCACCCGCGTGGTGGCCCGGCTCGCGCGCACCCTGCTCGGCGAGGTCGACACCTCCGGCGGGGTCCGCCTCCTGGGCGTGGGTGTCTCCGGGCTGGCCGACTGGATCCAGGACGACCTGTTCGACTACGACGTGGGTCCCGAGCCGCCGGTGACCGTGGCGGCGCCGCCGGTCGACCTGAGCCGTCTCGACCGCGGCCGTCGCTGGTGGCCCGGGCAGGACGTGGTGCACGACGAGCACGGTCCCGGCTGGGTGTGGGGATCCGGTGTCGGGAGGGTGACGGTGCGGTTCGAGACGGCCGAGACCGGGCCCGGGCCGGTCCGCACGTTCCGCGCCGACGACCCCGCCCTGACCAAGGTCACGCGTCCAGAGCCCGAGTGAGGGCGTGCGGCCGCCTCCCTGGGAGATACCTTCGGCCCATGACGGACCCCCGGCGCGCGTCGCCTCCCCAGGCCAAGAGGGTGCCGCACACGCGCACCCACCACGGCGACACGTTCGTCGACGACTACGAGTGGCTGCGCGACAAGGAGTCGCCCGACACCCTCGCCTACCTCGAGGCCGAGAACGCCTACACCGAGGCCCGCACCGCCCACCTGGCCCCCCTGTACGAGCGGATCTTCGACGAGATCAAGGTGCGCACCCAGGAGACGGACCTGTCGGTGCCCTCGCGGGTCGGCGGCTACTGGTACTACGGGCGCTCCATCGAGGGCCAGCAGTACGGCGTCAGCTGCCGGTGCCCCGCCCCCGCCGTCGGGGAGCCGGACGCCTGGACCCCGCCGGCGCTCTCCGCCGGACACCCCGGTGCCCGGCGAGGAGGTGCTCCTCGACGTCAACGCCCTGGCCGAGGGCCACGACTTCTTCTCCCTGGGCTCCGCCTCGGTCAGCCCGGACGGCACGCTGCTCGCGTTCAGCACCGACACCGTCGGCAACGAGCGCTTCCTGCTCCAGGTCAAGGACCTCCGCACCGGCGAGATGCTGCCCGACGAGGTGCCGGACACGCTGTTCGGCGCCACCTGGGACCTGGCCGGCACCACGCTCTTCTACACCACGGTCGACGAGTCCTGGCGCCCCGACCAGGTGTGGCGGCACGTGCTCGGCACGCCGGTCGCCGAGGACGTGCGTGGTGCACCACGAGACCGACGAGCGGTTCTGGACGTCGGTCGGACGGAGCCGCAGCGACCGGCTCCTCGTCATCGGGTCGGGCTCGAAGACCACCACCGAGTACCGCGTGCTGGACGCCACCGACCCGACCGGCGAGTTCCGGGTCGTCGCGCCGCGCCGGCAGGGCGTCGAGTACACGATCGACCACGCCGTGATCGGGGGTGAGGACGTGCTGCTCGTGCTGCACAACGACGACGCCGAGAACTACGAGCTGGCCGTCGCTCCCCTGGACGCCACCAGCCACGAGCAGTGGACCCCGCTGCTCCCCCACGACCCGGCGGTGCGACTCGAGGACGTCGACGCGTTCGCGACCCACCTGGTCGTCAACCAGCGCAGCGAGGGGCTCACCCAGCTGCGGGTGATCGAGCTGACCGACGCGGCCGGGGCGTCGGACGGGCCGGTGTCCGGCCTGGGCGACGACTACCTCGTGGAGTTCGAGGACCCCGTCTACGCCGTCGGGTCCGGCGGCAACCCCGAGTTCCACCAGCCCAACATCCGGCTGGGCTACACGACGCTGGCCACACCGCCGACGGTCTACGACTTCGACGTACCCAGCCGCACCCTGCACCTGCGCAAGCGCACCCCCGTGCTCCCCCACCCCGAGCACGGCCCCTTCGACCCTGCCCGCTACGAGCAGCACCGCACCTGGGCCACCGCCGGCGACGGGACCCGCGTCCCGGTGTCCCTGGTGGTCCCCGCCGGGTCACCGCGCGACGGCAGCACCCCCGTGCTGCTCTACGGCTACGGCTCCTACGAGGACTCCATCGACCCGTACTTCACGATCGCGCCGGCTCTCCCTGCTCGACCGCGGCGTCGGGTTCGCCATCGCGCACGTGCGCGGCGGTGGCGAGATGGGCCGGCGCTGGTACGACGAGGGCAAGCTGCTCGCCAAGCGCAACACCTTCACCGACTTCGTCGCCTGCGCCGAGCACCTGGTGGCGGAGGGCTGGACCGCGCCGGACCGTCTCGTGGCCGAGGGCGGCAGCGCCGGCGGGCTGCTGATGGGCGCGGTGGCCAACCTCGCGCCGGAGGCCGTTCGCGGGCATCGTGGCCGACGTCGCCGTTCGTCGACCCGCTGACCACGATCCTCGACCCGTCGCTGCCGCTGACCGTGATCGAGTGGGAGGAGTGGGGCAACCCGCTCGACGACCCCGAGGTCTACGCGTACATGAAGGCCTACAGCCCCTACGAGAACGTCGAGCCCCGGCGCTACCCGCCGATCCTGGCGCAGACGTCGCCTGCACGACACCCGGGTGCTCTACGTGGAGCCGGCCAAGTGGGTGGCACGGCTGCGCGCGGTCGCGCTCGACACCGAGGACTTCGCTGCTCAAGACGCGAGATGTCGGCCGGGCACGGTGGGGTCAGCGGGCGCTACAACGCCTGGCGGGAGCGTGCGTTCACCCTCGCCTGGATCCTCGACCGGCTGGGCCGGTCCTGACCGGAGCAATCCGGGCCCCCGTCAGCCGCGAACACCGGGTGGGACGGCGGTCACACCAGGGCTCCGTCCGGTGAAGCCTGAGAAGTCCCTGAGATCCCGCCGGATGGCAACTTCCGGTGCTGCCGCTCGTCCTACGGGGCACGAGGGGGCGGCACCGGTTCGGCACCTCGCCATTGTTCGGGAATCTCGGCGAGACTCTCGCCCGTTGGGATGAGTACAGGGTGGCTACCGGTGGGTACCCCCTGGCGGCACTGGAAGGGAGCGCACGTGGCAACGAGTCGCACGCACACACGCGAGATCGAGGGACGCGACAGCGTCGGCCTGTACCTCGACGAGATCGCGCGTACTCCGCTGCTCGACGCGGTCACCGAGGTGGAGCTGAGCAAGGCCATCGAGGCGGGCCTGTTCGCGAAGGCCCTGCTCGAGGAGGGCCGGGTCGGCCGGAAGAAGGGTGGCGCCCCGAAGTACGCCACCCAGCGAGGAGCTCGAGTGGATGGTCGAGGAGGGCGAGCGCGCCGTCCAGCGGTTCATCGAGTCCAACCTGCGCCTGGTCGTCTCGATCGCCCGCAAGTACGGCCGCAGCCAGATGCCGATGCTCGACCTCGTCCAGGAGGGCAACACCGGCCTGATCCGCGCGGTCGAGAAGTTCGACTACCGCAAGGGCTTCAAGTTCTCCACCTACGCCACCTGGTGGGTCCGGCAGGCGATCACGCGCGGGATCGCGCAGCAGGCCCGCGTGGTCCGGCTGCCGGTGCACGTGGTCGAGGAGCTCAACCAGGTCGGCGCCGCGCGCCGCACCCTGGAGCGGCAGCTCGGCCGGGACCCGGAGCCCCAGGAGATCGCCGAGGAGCTCGACATCGACCTCGAGCGGGTCATCGACCTGATGAGCTGGGGCCGCGAGCACGTCAGCCTCGACACGCCCGTCGACGAGGACGGTGACACCTCGCTGGGTGACCTGATCGCCCAGGAGACGGCGCCCGGGCCCGGACAGCACGTTCCTCGACGTCGAGTCGCGCGACCGGCTCAGCCACCTGGTCGAGCTGCTCGACGACCGGGCCGCCGACATCATCCGGTCCCGTTACGGCCTGGTCGACGGGCGCCAGCACAAGCTGGCCGACATCGGCGCCAAGCACGGCATCTCGGCCGAGCGGGTGCGGCAGCTCGAGCGCGAGGCGCTGCAGCGCTCCGCCAGCTCGCCGACCCCGACCTGGCCGCCTGACCCCTGGCCGGCTGAAGACCCCCGCTCAGCCGGTCAGCTCTTCGAAGACCTCCGTGACCCGGTCACGGAGGTCTTCGACCGTTCCGGTGTTGTCGATGACGTGGGTGGCGACGGCCAGCCGCCGCTCACGGGTCGCCTGGGCGGCGATCCTGGCCCGCGCCTCCTCGGCCGACATCCCGCGCTGCTCGACCATCCGGGCGACCTGGGTCTCCACCGGCACGTCCACGACGAGGACCGCGTCGAACCGGTCGGCCTGGCCGGTCTCGGCCAGCAGCGGGATGTCGTGCACGACCACCGCACCCTCGGGGGCGGCCCGCTCGACCTCCCGGGCCCGGGCCCGCACCAGGGGGTGCACGATCGCCTCCAGCCGGCGACGGGCCGGCTCGTCGCCGAAGACGATCGCGCCGAGCGCCGGCCGGTCCAGCGACCCGTCGGCGGCCAGCACGTCGGCCCCGAACTCCTCGACGACCCGGCGCAGCCCCTCCGTCCCGGGCGCGACCACCTCGCGCGCCAACAGGTCGGCGTCGACCACCACGGCACCGAGTTCGGCCAGGATCGCCGAGACCGTGCTCTTGCCCGAGGCCACGCCACCGGTCAGACCCACCCGCATGCGCCACAGTGTCGCAGCCGGGCCCGTCGCGGCCTCACCGGGTGAGCGTGACCTTCGACAGGTCGCCGGGCCGGTCCACGTCGACGCCCCGGCGCGCCGCCGCCCGCCAGGCGACGAGCTGTCCGAGGACCACGGTGGTGACCGGGGTCAGCCAGCCGGCGACGGCGGCGCCGTCCGGCAGCGTCACCCGCGGCACGTCGTCGACCGCCGGGCCGCCGAGCAGCACGACCGGGGCCCCGCGGCGCCGCAGCTCCGGCAGCACCTCCAGCACGCTCGCGGAGGCGGTCTCCTCGGGCGCGACCAGCAGCGCGGGCACCGCCGGGCCGACGGCTGCGACCGGGCCGTGCATCAGGTCCGCCGGCGAGTACGGCGCGACGAGGGCTCCGGTCAGCTCGGTGACCTTCAGCGAGGTCTCGTGCGCCGTGCACAGGTTGAGCCCGCGGCCCACGCACACTCCCCGGTCGGCCGCCGCGACCAGCTCGGCCGCCCGGTCGACACCGCGGGCCCGGTCCACCGCAGCCGACAGTGCGTCCGGCACCCGGCGCAGCTCCTCGTGGTGACCCGTGTCCGACGTCCACACACCGGTCAGCACCGCCAGCGCCAGCAGGGAAGCCGTGTAGGTCTTCGTGGCGGCCACCGAGCGCTCGGGTCCGGCCGAGAGGTCGACGACCACCTCGGCGGCGTCGGCGAGCGGCGAGGCCGGGTCGTTGGTGACCGCGAGCGTGGGGCGTCCGGCGGCCCGCGCCTGCTCGACCACCGCCACCACGTCGGGCGAGCGGCCGGACTGGGAGACGGCGACGACCGCCTGCCGGCGCAGGTCGAGCGGACGCTCGTAGACGGTGGTGAGGCTGGGCACCGCCGGCGTGACCGTGACGCCGGCGCGGGCGGGCCAGAGGTACTGCGCGTAGCGGGCGGCGTTGTCGGAGGAGCCGCGGGCGACCAGCAGCACCTGCTCGGCCCCGGCCGACCGCAGGTGCGCCGCGAGGTCCGGAACCTGCGGGAGCAGCCGCTCGAGCAGCCGCGCCGCGACCTCGGGCTGCTCGCCGATCTCCTGCTCGAGCCGGGTGGTCACGACGACCTCCCTGCCGGGACCCCGGCCAGCCACGTCTCGCGGACGGTCAGGTCGTCCTCGAGCACGACCAGGTCGGCCCGGGCACCGGGCGCCAGCCTGCCCAGGTCCGGGCGGCCGACCAGCGCCGCCGGGGTCGCCGTGACGGCCTCGAGCACGGCGGCCAGGTCCACCCCGAGCGCGGCCACGTTGCGCACCGCGGCGTCCAGGGTGAGCGCGCTGCCCGCCAGGACTCCGGCGCCGTTGCGGACCGCGCCGGCGCGCACCTCCACCGGCACGCCGGCGATCTCGTACTCGCCCTCCTCCCGGGCGGCCGCCTCGGTCGCGTCGGTGACCAGCACCACCCGGCCGCCGGCGGCCGCGAACACCAGCCGGACGACGTCGTCGGCGAGGTGGTGCCCGTCGACGATCAGCTGGACCGTGACGTCCGGCCGGGCCAGCGCCGCGCCGGGCAGCCCCGGGTCCCGGTGCCGCAGCGGGCTCATCGCGTTGAACAGGTGGGTGGCGGTGCGCGCGCCGGCGTCGAAGCCGGCGTGCGCCTGCGCGCAGGTGGCGTCCGAGTGTCCCAGCGAGACCAGCAGGCCGTCCGCGCTCAGCTTGGCGACCAGGTCGAGCGCCCCAGGCAGCTCGGGCGCCAGCGTGACCGCGACCACCGGGGCCAGCGCTCGCCAGGCGGCGACGGCGTCCTCGTCCGGGTCGCGCCGGTGCGCGGCGGGGTGCGTGCCGAGCCGTTCGGCGCTGAGGAAGGGTCCCTCCAGGTGCACGCCGAGCGGCCGGGCCCCCGCCGTACCGCGGTCGAAGGCGGTGCGCAGCGCGCCCAGGGCCCGCCGGGTGTCGGCGTCGGCGGCGGTGATGAGGGTCGGCAGCCACGCGGTGACGCCGTAGTCGGTGAGGGCGGCACCGATCCGGTCGATGCCGTCGGGGTCGGCGGACATCACGTCGACCTCGGCGAAGCCGTTGACCTGGAGGTCGAGGAAGCCGGCGGTGGCGATCCGGCCGCCCCGTGCGGGGGGCAGTCCGACGCGGGTCACGGTGTCCCCGTCGACCTCGACGTCGCCCGGCAGCAGCGCGCCGTCGACGAGGGCCGCGGAGACCCCGAGCAGGCGGGTGTTCATGGTGTGGTCTCCTCGTGGACGAGGACCGTCAGCCGCGTCGGCGGCGCGATCGGCGGTGGCAGGGTCAGGGGGTCGGCGCCGGGGCTGATCCGGCCGAGCAGCCGTGGCCCACGCAGGCCGGGCGCGGTGGTGACGGGCACGCCGTGCCAGGTGAGCCAGCCGAGCAGGGCCCAGAGCACGACCTCCTTGCCGTCGCCGGGCAGGCCGCAGCTCGTCGCTCGTGCGCAGCCGCACCCCGAGCCGGCGGGCCAGGGCGTCCATGAGCACCGGGTTCCGCGCGCCCCCTCCGGAGGCGACCACCTCCACCGGCCCGTGCGGGCGCACCGCGTCGGCGACCGTGGCCGCGGTGAGCTCCACCAGGGTGGCGAGCACGTCGGGCCAGTCGGGTCGGACGCCCCGGGCGGCGACCGCGTCCAGGGTGGCGTCGAGGTAGTCGGCCGAGAACGTCTCGCGTCCGGTCGACACCGGCGGCGCGAGGGCGTAGTGCGGGTGCTGCCGCAGCAGGTCGAGCAGCGGTCGGTGGACGCGGCCCCGTGCCGCGAGGGCGCCGTCGACGTCGTAGCGCTGGTGCCCGTCGGTGGCGCGTGCGGCGGCCACGTCGAGCAGGCAGTTGGCCGGTCCGGTGTCCCAGGCCAGGGCGTTTCCGTCCGGGGCGACGACGGTGACGTTGGCGATCCCGCCGAGGTTGAGCGCCACCCGCGGGCCCGAGCCGCCGGCCAGCCAGAGCCGGTCCAGGATGCCGGCGAGCGGGGCCCCGTGCCCACCCGCGGCCACGTCGCGGGTGCGCAGGTCCGAGACGACGGGCAGCCCCGTCGCCTCGGCCACATAGGCGGGCTGGCCGATCTGCAGCGTGCCCAGGCAGGCGTCACCGACGACCTCGTGGTGGACGGTCTGGCCGGGCGAGACCACCAGCTCGACGCCGGCGGTGCGCGCCACCGCGGCGGCCGCCACCTCGCCCACGGCCCGGCCCACCGCGGTGTCCAGCGCGGCGACCTCCGCCGCGGTGGTGGTGGCGGGCGGCAGCAGCGCCAGGAGCCGCTCCCCCAGCCGGTCCGGCCACGGCTCGGTCCAGGTGTCCAGGACACGGACGTCGACGCCGCCGTCCCGGGCGGCGAGGTCGACGACGCCCACGTCGAGCCCGTCGGCCGACGTGCCGGAGGCCACCGCGAGGACGATCATCCGGCCTCCCTTCCCGTGCGGAGCGCGTCGAGGGCCGGGCGCACCCGGTCGTCGTGGGCGGTGAGGGCGTCCGTCGCGGCGGGCACGTCGACTCCGCCGAGCAGCGCCACGAGCGCAGGCTTGGTGCGCCACCCGGCCGCCTCCAGCGCCGCGAGCGCGGCCGCGTCGTCCGCCCCGGTCGCCTCGCGCAGGATCCGCCGGGCCCGGCGCCGCAGCTTCTCGTTGGAGGCGACGACGTCGACCATCCAGGCGCCGTAGGTCTTGCCGTGCGCGACCATCGCCCCGGTGGAGATCACGTTGAGAGCCACCTTCTGGGCGGTCCCGGCCTTCAGCCGGGTGGAGCCCGACAGCACCTCCGGCCCGGTGTCGAGGACGACCGACACGTCGGCGACCGCGGCAACCGCGCTGCCGGGGTTGTTCACGATCGCGACGGTGGGGGCGCCCGCCCGCCGGGCCGCCTCGAGGGCGCGAGCGGACATAGGGGGTGCGGCCGGACGCGGTGATGCCCACCACGAGGTCGCGCGGCGTGGGTGTGAGCGCCAGCAGGTCCTTCTCCCCCGCCCCGGCGTCGTCCTCGGCCCCCTCCACGGCGGCCCGGTCGGCCTCGCGTCCGCCGGCCAGCACCGCCACGACCCGGTCCGGCGGGGTCCCGAACGTGGGCGGGCACTCGGCCGCGTCGAGCGCGGCGAGACGGCCCGGGGTGCCCGCTCCGACGTACAGCAGCCGGCCGCCGCGGTTCAGCGCCTCCCCGGCGAGCCGGACCGCCTCGGTGAGTGCCGGGCTCGCCGCGGACAGCGCGGCGGGGACGGTCGCCTCGGCGTCCAGCAGCACGGTGACCACCTCGGCGGGCGGCCGGGAGTCGAGGTCGAGCAGGTCGGCGCGCACCTGCTCGGTGGCCAGCGCGTCGACGTCGTCGAGGGTCGCCGCGCCGGTCGCGTCGGTGACCCCGGCCCGCAGGACGAACGCCTCGTGCGGCAGGTCGCTGCGCCGCGCCAGCAGCAGCGCACCGTCGACAGGGCTGCCGACCGCGTCCTGCACCTCCAGGTCGGCGGGGAGCAGGTCCGCGAACCGGTCGCGCAGGCTCGTGACACCGGCCAGGCCGCCGACCAGGGCCACCCGCTGCCCGGCGTCCGCCGCCGCCGCGACGGTGAGGTCGACCCAGTGCCGGGCGGCCCGGTCGAGGATCGTCGCGGCCACCGCGTCGCCGGCGTCCGCCGCGGCCACGACGTCCGGGGTGAACGAACCGGTGGTGCGGGCGGTGCTGCCGGCCTGGTGGATCCGGCGCGGCAGCAGCGCCAGGTCGCCGAAACGGGCCTCGGCCATCGCGGTCAGCGAGGTCGCCGGGGCCCGGCCCTCGCGCGCGGCGAGCACGGCCCGCAGTGCCTCCCGCCCGATCCAGGCACCGCTGCCGTCGTCGCCGAGCCACGGCCCCCACCCGTCGACCTGGCGCCGGTGCCCGCCCGCGTCGAGGCCGACCGCGACCGAGCCGGTCCCGACGGCCAGGACGGTGCCCGGCTCGCCGGCCAGTGCCCCGGCGTGCGCGGTGACCGAGTCGGAGGTTACCGCGACCGTGCCGCCCGGAGTACCGGAGGCCAGCCGGCGGGCGAGCTCACCCGCCTGCTCGGGGGCCGCCTCGGCACCGGCGGCGCCCACGGCCAGCGCGGCGGCGGACCCGTCGGCGAGCAGCCGTCCCAGCACGTGCCGGACGGCCTCCTCGGCGCGGTCCACGCCGCCCGGGTCGGCCAGCCCGGGGGCGCCGGGGCCGTCGGCACCGGTCCGCCGCCCGCCGTCCTCGCGGACGGCACGGCAGCCGGTCTTGCCGAGGTCCACGCCGACGTGGACGGTGCGCGTGCTCATGGGGTGACCTCTCCGAGGAGTACGTCGGCCGTGGCGACCGCGGTGGCGGCGCCGGTGCCGTGGCTGTGGACGGTGCGCGGACCGGGGTGGTCGGCGCGGCTCAGGCCGCCGTAGACGACCACCGCCTCGGGTGCCGCCGCCAGCACGGCCCGGGCGACGGCGGCGTCGTGACCGCTGTCGGCGCTCTCGACGACGAGCAGCACCGGTCGGGCTCCCGCGCCGGCCACCTCGGCGGCGGCCCGCTCCGCGTCGGCCACGTCCACGAGCCGCCAGCCGGGACGGCGGCGCTGCAGCTCGCCGACGAGCGCCGAGGGCTGTGCCCGGCCGCGTACCCGGTGACCGGTCCGCGGGACCACCACGAGCACGTCACCGGCGAGCGAGACGTCACCCCGGACGGTCAGCGCCTCGCGCGCGACGGCCGCCCCCTGGCGCAGCATCGACGCGCGGGACGGGGCGGCGACCTCGTCGAGCGGGCGCACCAGGTGCGGCCACCCGGCGGGAGGCCTCCTCGAGCCGCACCAACGGCAGGTCCCCGCACTCGACGGCCTCGACGACCGCCGTCGCGATCCCGTCCGACGGCGGCGGCCTCGTCGTAGCCCTCGGGGAAGGCCGGGTTGCCGACGCACAGCAGGTCGACGCCGGCGGCGAGCGCCCGGACCGCGCCTGCCCGCCGGCCGAGGCCGTCGGAGATCGCGCGCATGTCGAGGGCGTCGCTGACGACGACCCCGTCGAATCCCAGCTCGTCGCGGAGCAGGCCCAGCACGGCGGCACTGCGTCGTGGCCGGGGCGTCGTCCAGCGCGCGGAGGACGACGTGCGCGGTCATGATGCACGGGACCCCGGCCGTGACGGCCGCGGCGAACGGCGGCAGGTCGCGGGCGCGCCAGGTGGCCACGTCGACGTCGAGCGACCGGCAGCCCCACGTGCGAGTCGACGCGCGTGGCGCCGTGGCCGGGGAAGTGCTTGGCGCAGCCGAGGACACCGGCGTCCTGCAGGCCGCGGACGAACGCGACGCCGTGCCGGGCGACCAGGCCGGGGTCGGCGCCGAAGGAGCGCACCCCGATCACCGGGTTGTCCGGCTCGGAGTTGACGTCGAGCACCGGGGCGAGCACCAGGTCGACCCCCGCCGCGCGCGCCTGCCGGCCCGAGCCCGCTCGCCACGGCACGGGTGGCGTCGAGGTCGTCGAGCACGCCGAGCGCCGCGGCACCGGGCCACGGCGAGCCCGGCCGGCGTCGAGCCGGGACGACCGAGCCGCCCTCCTCGTCGGAGGCGACCAGCAGCCTCGGGGCGATCCGCGTGCAGGGCCCTCGTGAGCCCGCGGACCTGCTCGGGTCGCCGACGTTGTGCGCCGAAGAGGCAGACACCGGCGAGGCCGCGTCGGCCGGCAGCGGCGCACCCAGTCCGGTGGCGTCGGGCCGGTGAAGCCGGGCAGCAGCACCGAGCAGCGCAGGCGGCGCAGCGCGGTCATCCCTTCACCGCCCCCGCCACCAGGCCGTCGCTGAGCCGCCGCTGCACGATGACGAAGAAGATCATCACCGGGAGGGTGATCAGGGTGGAGCCCGCCATCACCGCGCCCCAGTCGGTGCCGTACTGGGTGAAGAACTGCCGGAGCCCGACCGCCACCGTGTAGGACTCCTGGTCGTTCAGGAAGGTGATCGCGAAGACGAACTCGTTCCAGGCGGTGATGAACGAGAACACGCTGGTCGCGACCAGGCCGGGTGCGACCAGCGGGAGCAGCACCGACCAGAACATCCGCGGCCAGGAGGCGCCGTCGAGGTAGGCCGCCTCCTCCAGCTCCCGCGGCACGGCGGCGACGAACCCGCGCAGCGTCCAGATCGCGAACGGCAGCGAGAAGCGCCACGTAGACGACGACCAGCCCGAAGAGGTGGTTGAGCAGGCCGAGGTCTTGGCCTGGATGAACAGCGGGATGACGAGCGCCTCCAGCGGCACCATCTGGACGATCAGCACCATCACCAGCACCGACGTGCGGAAGCGGAACCGGAACCGCGACACCGCCACCGAGGCGAGCAGCGCCAGCGCCCCGCTGACCAGCACGGTGCCGAGCGCGACCAGCAGGGAGTTGCGCAGGTAGGTGACGAAGCCGCCCTCGTCGAGCACGAACACGAAGTTGTCGAGGGTCAGCTCGGTGGGCAGCAGCGACCGGGAGCCGTCGTTGGCCCGGCCGTCGAACGCCGTGGAGAGCATCGATCAGACCGGGCGAGGCTGAACACGAGCACGGCGAGGAACCGCGGCGGCCGACCCACAGCCGCGACGTGGCGGAGTCGGGTCACGAGCTCCTCCTGCCGGAACAGCGTGCGCAGGTAGACCATCGTGATCACCAGCAGCAGCAGCGTGAGCAGCACCGCGATCGCGGCGCCGAGCCCGTAGCGGTTCTGGGAGATCGCCGTGATGTAGGACCAGGTGCCGAGGTTGAGCACCTCCCGGTTCGTCCCGGAGCCGCCGGGCATCAGGTAGATCTGGGTGAACACCTTGAAGTCCCAGATCGTCGACAGGATCGTGACGACGGCGAAGACCGGCTTGAGCACCGGCAGGGTGACGTACCGGAACCGCCGCCACGCGCCGGCGCCGTCCAGCGCCGCGGCCTCGAGCATCTCCTTCGGCACCGTCATCAGGCCGGCGAGCACGGTCACCGCGACGAACGGGAAGCCGTGGTGCACCACGTTGGCCGTCGCGATCGCGTAGAACGGCACCCGCTCGGTGAACCAGTTGGTGGTCTCGGGTCGACCAGGCCCAGGTCGCCCAGCAACTGCATGACGGACCCGTCGCGCGGCGTCGAACAGGAAGACCCACACGTAGGTGCCGGTCACCGCGGGCATCGCCCACGCCACCATGATCGCGCTGGTCAGCACGCCCCGCGACCAGGGGCCGAGCCGGGCCAGCAGCAACGCCACGAGCGTGCCGACCGCGACGGTGAGCGCGACGTTGACGGCCGCGAAGCCGACGGTGTTGGGCAGCACCACCGTCCACAGCAGCGGGTCGGTGAGCACCTCGCGGAAGTTGTCCAGCCCCACCCAGGTGGTCTCGCCGGTGACCAGCTCGCGCAGCCCGAAGTCCTGGAAGGACAGCACCACCACCCGGAACAGCGGGTACAGCAGCAGCCCGCCGAGCACCGCGAGCGCGGGCGCCAGCAGCAGCCAGGGCAGCCAGGCCGGCGGTCAGGCCGCCGCCGCGCGGGACCGGGGCGGGGTCGCCGGTCCGGCCGGCGGTCCGGGCCTCCGGGAGGCCGGACCCGGCTGGACGTCGGCGGGCGCGGTCGGCATCGGGACGGGAGGTCAGCCCGCCGGCTGAAGATCTCGTCCATCTCGTCGGCCGCCTCGCGTGGCGGCCTCCTCGACGGAGGTGTCCCCGGAGAGGATCGACTGCAGCATCGCGGCGACCGTCTTCTTGCCCTGGACCTGGCCGTACAGCGGCGTCACCGGGAGGCTGGCCCGCCCTCGACCATCTGCGTCGCGAACGGAGCGACCACCGGGTCGTCGGCCTCCTGGACCTCGTCCAGCAGCGTCTTCGTGCCCGGGAAGAAGCCGGACTGCTCGCTCCAGGCCTGCGCCAGCTCGCCGGTGGCCATCAGCTTGACCAGCGCCCAGGCGAGGTCCTTGTTCTCCGTGCCCTCGAACACCGAGAGGTGCGAGCCGCCGAGGAAGGACGGGGCGACGCCGCCGTCGGGACCCGGGATCGGGAAGGCGCCGATCTTGCCCTCGAGGTCGGGGTTGGCCTCGACGAGCGCGCCCGGCGTCCAGGAGCCGGCGATCATCATCGCCACGTCCCCGCGGCTGAAGGCGTCGTTGAGGTCGGCCTCGTCCCAGGTGGTCGCGGCCGGGCTGGAGAAGCCGTGCTCGGTGGCGAGGTCGGTGTAGAAGTGATGCCCTCCTGCGCCTGCGGCGAGTCGATCCGGCTCTCCAGCTCTCGCCGCTCTGCTCGGCGATCTCGCCGCCGTTGCCCCACACGAAGGGGTAGACGCCGTACTCGCTGTCGCCGGCGACCGGGAACGCCATCATGTCGGGGTTCGCGGCCTCGAGCTTCTCACCCGCGGCCACGAGCTCGTCCCAGGTCGTCGGCGGCTCGACGCCCGCCTCCTCGAACACGTCGGTGCGGTAGACCACCGACCGGACGCCGGCGTACCAGGGCATGCCGTAGAGCCTGTCGTCGACGGTGCCGGCCTCGACCAGTCCCGCGACCAGGTCGTCGTCCAGCCCCGCCTCGGCCACCGTGTCGGACAGGTCGACCAGTGCGCCGGCGTCGGCGAACTCGGGCGTCCAGGTGGTGCCCACCTCCGCGACGTCGGGGGTGGTGCCGCCGGCGATCGAGTTGACGAACTTGTCGTGCGCCTCCGCCCAGGGGACGAACTGCACGTCGAGCTCGGCACCGGTCTCCTCGGTGAACGCCTCGCCGAGGCTCTCGACGTAGGGCTCGGCGTCGGGGTTCGTGCCCTCCATCAACCAGACGGTGAGCGTCTCGCCCTCGCCGGAGACGTCCTCGCCGTCCCCGATCTCGGAGGAGCTCCCGCCCGACCCGCCGCCGCAGGCGGCCGTCGCCAGCGCGAGCGTCGCGACCCCGACGCCGAACGAGACCTTCCGTCGCCTCGTGCCAGTGCCCAGCACCCTCATCACACACCACCTTGTCGTCCCGAGCCGCCCGAGTGGCGCACCCGATGATGTACCAAAGGTCTAAGACCTCTGGTCGATTGTGGTCGCGGGGCGGCGGACCGTCAAGACCCCGCGGCGGTCGGGGGGTCGCCCGACGGGGCGGCGACCGGGGCGGCCTCCGGGGCCGGCGGGAAGATGTCGACGACGATCCGGTAGCGGTCCCCGCGGTACGTCGACCGGACGAACTCGGCGATCCCGCCGCTGCGCACCCGCGAGGTGCGCTCGAAGAGGAACACCGGCGAGCCCGTCTCGACGCCGAGCAGGCCGGCCACGTCCTCCCCCACCAGCGCCGGCTCGACCGTCTGCGTCCCCCCGACGACCGGGTCGCCGTAGCGCTCGGCGAGCAGGTCGTAGAAGGACCGGCCCTCCAGGTCGTCCCCCGTGAGGCCGGGTGCCACCGTGGCGGGGACGTGCAGGTCCTCGACGGCCATCGGCTCGCCGTCGGCCAGCCGGAGCCGGCGCACGAAGAGCACATCGGTCTGCGGCGGCACGGCGAGGAGGCCGGCCAGCATCATCCCGGCCGGGAACCGGCGCGCCTCGATCGTGCGGCTGCCGGGCACGAGGCCACGGGCCCGCATGTCGGCCGAGAACGAGGTGGCCGCGAGCCGCTGGGTCACCTTGGCACCGGCGACGAACGTGCCCGCCCCGCGCCGGCGGATCAGCCGGCCGTCCTCGACGAGCCCGTCGACGACGCGGCGCAGGGTCATCCGGGCCACGCCCAGGTCCCGGGCGAGGTCGCGCTCGGCCGGCAGCGGCTCGCCCGGCACGAGGCCGTCGATCAGGGCCTCGAGCCGGTCCCGGACGAGCTGCTGCTTGGCCGACGAGGCCGCGCCGTGCTCAACGGTGGTCATGGACCATTGGTACAGGATCGTCGAGTCCCGCGCCACCGGGCCCGCCGCGGGACTCGCGGGGGCCGGCGCTCACCGCACCGTCAGCGGGCGGCCGGTCCGGCTCTCCCGGTAGGCGCGGTCCAGGGCGGTCACCAGGTAGGTCACGGCGCCGTCGGGGGCGGCCGCGTCGACGTACTCCTGGCGTCCGGGCCCGTCGGCGCGCACGACGCCGACGAGATGGGTGGCGTCGGCGGTGTCGCAGCGTCCGGCCTGCCGGCCGGCCACCCGGTAGACCGCATAGGAGGCGCCGGCACCGCGCCACGTCAGCGTGACGCCGTCGGCGGTGCGCGCGGCGTCGAGGCGGGTCACCGGGGAGGGCCGGTGGCCGGGCACGCCGGCCGTCACCGGCTGGAGCGCCGGGTGGGCGTAGTGCTCGGCCTGCAGCAGGTCGAAGTGGCCGAGCCGGTTGGCCCGCACGTCCTTGGCCGAGAAGTAGATGTCGCCGTCGACCTGCGGGTGGTCCCGGTTGAACCGGAGGTGCCGGGTCATCTCCTCGGGGTCGCTCCACTGCGGCGCCTGGGTGGAGGTGCCCACCTTGTACGTCGCCTGGCCGATGTAGAGCTGGACGTCGGTGCCGGTCACCTGCTCCGACCACCAGGGGACGAGGGCGGCGTAGTCGGCGGGGGCGAAGCCGATGTTCCAGTAGACCTGCGGAGCGACGTAGTCGAGCCACTCCTCGCGCACCCAGCGACGGGTGTCGGCGTACAGGTCGTCGTAGGTCTCGGCGCCGGCGGTGGTGGCCGAGCCCTCCGGGTCGGTGCCCGCGTTGCGCCAGACCGCGAACGGGCTGACCCCGAACTTCACCCACGGCTTGGCCGCGTGGACCTGCTCGTCGAGCTCGCTGATGAGCAGGTCGGTGTTGTGGCGTCGCCAGTCCGCGAGCCCCTCCGGGGTGTCGGGAAAGCCGTCACCGTGCGCCGCGAAGGTCGCCGCGTCGGGGAACTCCTGCCCGGCGACCGGATACGGGTAGAAGTAGTCGTCGAAGTGGACGCCGTCGACGTCGTACTCCCGGACCACCTCGAGGATCACGTCCTCGGTCAGCCGCCGCACCTGCGGCAGCCCCGGGTCGTAGTAGAGCTTGCCGCCGTAGGCGTGCACCCACTCGGGATGCCGGGCCGCGGGGCTGTCCGGCGCCAGCTGCGAGCGGTCGGTGTTCATCGACACGCGGTAGGGGTTGAACCAGGCGTGGAACTCGAGGTTGCGCGCGTGCGCCGCCTCGACGGCGAAGCCCAGGGGGTCGTAGCCGGGGTCGCCGCCCGGGGTGCCGGTCAGGTAGCGCGACCACGGCTCGAGCCCGGAGGGCCAGAACGTGTCCGCCGTCGGCCGCACCTGGACGATGACGGCGTTGAGCCCACGGTCGACCGCCTGGTCGTAGAGGGCCACGAGCTCCGCACGCTGCTGGTCCGGGCTCAGGCCCGGCCTGGACGGCCAGTCGATGTTGACCACGCTGGCGATCCAGTCGGCGCGCACCTGCCGCTTGGGGGCGGTCGGGTCGACGGCGCAGTCCGGGCCCGACGACCCCGATGACCCGGAGGACGGCCCGGTGGTCGCGCTACCCCACGCGGGAGCAGCGACGACAGCGGCGAGGAGACAGGCGGTGAGAGCCGCCCGGAGGGACCGTGATGGCATGACTGCACTCCCGAGATGAGTGAACCATTGGACTAGACCAAACATGGCCCACCGGTCCCGGGGTGTCAACACCCGCCCGACGGGCCCGACCGCCGACCGCGGCCCGGCTCGCCTCAGCCGACGGTGAGGACCGAGAGGAAGCGGACGAGGCTCAGGGCCGCGACGACCGTCGCCAACCAGCTGGTCCAGTGGGTGAAGTAGCCACGCCGGAAGCGGAGGATCGCCACGCCCACGAGCACCATGACGCTGGCGCGACAGGCCAGCTCCACGGTGAGCACGAGGGCGTTGTCCTCGACGAACGAGAGCAGCAGCGCGATCAGGATCGCGCCGAAGACGATGTTGTTGAACCGCTCGATCTCGGTGCGGTCGGCAGTCACGGGCCTAGGCTACGCGGGGACCGTCGGGGGCTCGTCGGCGAGCCAGGCCGATGACCCACCCGGTTCCATCCGTCGAGGCAACGAGGAGCACACCATCGGCAGACGTTTCGAAGAGCTCGACGCCCAGGAGACCCGACTCGGAGAGATCAGTCTGCGCCGTCGCATCGACCCGAAGCTCGAGGTCGAGATCTACGAGGTCAAGCTCGGGGACGAGTTCCTGATGTCCAGCCTCTTCACCGTGGCCGAGCGAGAGCTGGCCCGGCTCGGGCTCGCCGCGGCACCGGGCGAGCGGCTGGACGTGCTCGTCGGCGGTCTCGGGCTCGGCTACACCGCCGTCACCGCCCTGGCGGACCATCGCGTGTGCTCGCTCACGGTGGTCGAGGCGCTCGCCGAGGTCGTCGGCTGGCACGAGCGGGGCCTGCTCCCCGAGGCAGCGGCGCTGACCTCGGACCCCCGCACCAGCCTGGTGACCGGGGACTTCTTCGCCCTGGTCCGCGGGGAGTCGGCCTTCGACGAGGGGGTCCCGGGCCGGTTCCACGTCGTGCTGCTCGACATCGACCACACACCCCGCCACGTGCTGCACCCCAGTCACGCGGCGTTCTACACCGCCGACGGGCTCGGCCGGCTCCGCGGGCTCCTCGAGCCCGAGGGCGTCTTCGGGCTCTGGTCCGACGACCCGCCCGACCTGGAGTTCCTCGCGGCGCTGCGGATGACCTTCCCCCACGCGCGTGCCGAGGTCATCACCTTTCCCAACCCGCTCACCGGGGGCGAGTCGACGGCGACCGTCTACGTCGCGACCTGCTAGAGCGTGGTGCTGCGGCGGTCAGCCGGCCTCGCTGAACAGGCGCCGGTAGCGCTGCGGGCTGACCGACCGGGCGCGGGTGAAGTGGTGGCGCAGCGTGGCGGCGTTGCCGAACCCCACCGCCGACGCGATCCAGTCGACGGAGCGGTCGGTGGTCTCGAGCAGCTCCTCCGCCCGCAGCACCCGCTGGGCGGTCAGCCAGGCGTGCGGCGTGGTGCCGACCTCGGCGCGGAACCTCCGGGCGAAGGTGCGGGGGGACATCGACGCCCGCCGCGCCAGGCCCTCGACGCTGTGCTGCTCGGCGAGGTTCTCGGTGACGAAGGTGAGCACCGGCCGGAGCTCGTCGCTGTCGCACTCGGGGACCGGCGTGCGGATGAACTGGGCCTGTCCGCCCTCGCGCTGGGGCGGGACGACCATCCGGCGGGCGATCTTGCTGGCCGCGGCGGCGCCGTACTCCTGCCGCCACAGGTGCAGGGAGGCGTCGATCCCGGCCGCGGTGCCGGCGCTGGTGACCACCTGGCCCTCGTCGACGTAGAGGACCTCCGGGATCACCCTGGCCCGGGGGAACCGTCGCGCCAGCTCGTCGGTGTACCTCCAGTGGGTGGTGCACTCGCGGTCGTCGAGCAGCCCCGCCTCGCCGAGCACGAACGCGCCGGAGCACACCGACAGCAGGCGGGCGCCCCGGTCGTGGGCCGCGCGCAGGGCGTCCAGCACCGCCGCCGGGATCTCGCTGCCGTCCGGCGAACGCGGGCACGCAGACCAGGTCCGCCTCGGCGACCCGGTCGAGCCCGTGCTCGACGGTGATGCCGAAGCCGCCCTCGGAGCGGTAGCTGCCGGGCTCGGGGGCGCACACGGCGAAGTCGAGGACCGGCAGGCCCTCGTCGGACCGGTCGTAGCCGAACACCTCGACGAGCACGCCGAGCTCGAACGGTGCGATCCGGTCGAACGCCAGCACGGCGACGTTGGTGAGCATGTCGCCAAGCGTGCCACAGATTTGGCAGAAAATCGATGGGCAATGTCTTTTCTGCCACTCGTGGCAGGAACGCGCCGCGGCGCATGATTACTGCCATGACCGAGTTCGTATTCATCCTCATCGCCACGCTGGTCGTCGCCGCCATGATCGGCACGATCGTTGTCACGCTTCGCGAGGTCCTCTCGGACGGGAGCCGTCACCCCCGTGCCCCGCGCAGCCACGTCCCCGACCCCTTCGACCCGAGGGTGCAGCGGCTCGTCTGAGGCACCCGGCCACACGAGAAGCACCCCGCGGCGCAGTGCGCCGCGGGGTGCTCTCGTGCTCGGGCCAGGCTCGCACCGGAGGCGGTGCGGTGGCGGTGCTACCGGGTCACTGACCCCCGGTGAGCTTCTCGCGCAGCGCCTGCAGCGCCTCGTCGGACGCGAGCGAGCCGCCGTCACCGGCGGAGCCGGAGGGCTGCTGCTGACCCGCTGCCTCGCCGCTGTCGCTGTCGGACGAGTACGACGTGGCCTCGCCGGCCTCGACCTCGGCCTTGGCGGCCTCGGCCTGCTGCTTGACGTGGGCCTCCCAGCGGGCGTGCGCCTTGGCGTACTGCTCCTCCCAGGCGGCGCGCTGCTCGTCGTAGCCCTCGAGCCACTCGCCGGTCTCCGGGTCGAAGCCCTCGGGGTAGATGTAGTTGCCCTGGGCGTCGTACGACGCGGTCATGCCGTAGAGCGTCGGGTCGAAGTCCTCCGCGTCGGTGGTGACCGGGTTCTCGTTGGCCTGCTTCAGCGACAGCGAGATGCGGCGACGCTCGAGGTCGATGTCGATGATCTTGACCATGACGTCGTCGTTGACCTGGACGACCTGCTCGGGGATCTCGACGTGACGCTCGGCCAGCTCGGAGATGTGCACCAGGCCCTCGATGCCCTCCTCGACCCGCACGAACGAGCCGAACGGGACGAGCTTGGTGACCTTGCCCGGCACGATCTGGCCGATCTGGTGGGTGCGCGCGAAGTGCTGCCACGGGTCCTCCTGGGTCGCCTTCAGCGACAGGGAGACACGCTCGCGGTCCATGTCCACGTCGAGGACCTCGACGGTGACCTCGTCACCCACGGCGACGACCTCGGACGGGTGGTCGATGTGCTTCCAGGAGAGCTCGGAGACGTGGACGAGACCGTCGACGCCGCCGAGGTCCACGAACGCACCGAAGTTGACGATCGAGGAGACGACACCCTTGCGGATCTGGCCCTTCTGGAGCTGGGTCAGGAAGCCCTGGCGGACCTCGGACTGCGTCTGCTCGAGCCAGGCGCGGCGCGACAGGACCACGTTGTTGCGGTTCTTGTCGAGCTCGATGATCTTGGCCTCGAGCTCACGGCCGACGTACGGCTGGAGGTCGCGGACGCGGCGCATCTCGACGAGCGACGCGGGCAGGAAGCCGCGCAGGCCGATGTCGAGGATGAGGCCACCCTTGACCACCTCGATGACGGTGCCGGTGACGACGCCGTCCTCTTCCTTGACCTGCTCGATGGTGCCCCAGGCGCGCTCGTACTGGGCGCGCTTCTTGGACAGGATCAGGCGGCCTTCCTTGTCCTCCTTCTGGAGGACCAGGGCCTCGACCTTGTCGCCGACCTCGACGACCTCGGAGGGGTCGACGTCGTGCTTGATGGACAGCTCACGCGAGGGGATGACGCCCTCGGTCTTGTAGCCGATGTCGAGCAGGACCTCGTCGCGGTCCACCTTCACGATGGTGCCTTCGACGATGGATCCGTCGTCGAAGTACTTGATGGTGGCGTCGATGGCGGCCAGGAAGTCCTCTTCGGACCCGATGTCGTTGACCGCAATCTGCGGCGCGTCCGAAAGAGATGGGGTGATCGTCATAAGGGAAGGAGTTCCTTGGTGGATGTGGAGTTGTGCGGACGCGCGAGAAGCCCGGTTTCACTACCCTGGTTGCTGTCCCACCGCGACGAACCCGTGCAGGTCACCGCGTGATGGGAGATAGCGAGCGAGAGGCTGCTCCGTCTGAGACTCCAGCAGACTCCTGCGCATCGTTCAGGATACGCGTGGTCCGCCGCGCGCGTCCAACCGGCCCGGGGCCGCCTGACCGGCGCCGGGCGCGGGCGTGCGTGTTCGTGCACTGCACGATCGTGTGATCGCCGACCCCTCCCCGCCTCGGTCGAGGGCTCCGTAGGTTCGACCACCATGATGAACTCGGACATCTCCACCGCCGCCCGCCCCCGTGCCGCCGGCCTGCTCGCCGCCCTCGTCGTCGCCCTCGTCTCGCTGGTCGCGACCGCGCTGCCCGCCGCGGCCGTCACCCAGGCCTACGCCGAGAGCCGCTTCCGGGCCGCCGGCATCACCTGGTCGTCCTCGGGCAACTGCACCACCCGCAGCAACCCGACCTGCACCTCCTTCGAGGGGCTGCGGCAGGCCACCGTCGACGGCGCGGTCACCCTGAAGGGCGCCAGCGGCTGCGCGCTGAACATCACCGGCGGCACCGAGGTCGGGCACGCCAGCGGCACCTACAGCCACTACAACGGCTACAAGCTCGACTTCAGCCGCTGGACGTGCCTGTCGAACTACGTCTACAACCACTTCACCTACATCGGCGTGCGTGGCGACGGCGCCCCGATGTACCAGTCCAACGCCGGCAACGTCTACGCCGACGAGGGGAACCACTGGGACGTCCTCTTCTACAACTGCGGCGGCTGCTGACAGCCCGACGCCGAGGGCCGGCTCAGGACGGGGACGCGTGCAGGTCACCCGTCTCTGCGACGGCCCTCAGCAGGGCGTCCGCCTGCTCGGTGACCGGGTTCTCCCCGCGTCGGCCGGCGAGGTCGACCAGTGCCACCAGGTCCGCGGCCCGGGCCCGGTCCAGCAGCCTCCCGCGTCCGCCGGGTGTGCCCAGCCCGTCGAGGTGTCCCGCCACGTCGAGGTAGCCGTCGAGCACCCCCTCGACGAGCACCTCGTCCCGGTCGAAGCGGAGCAGGTTGCCCACGTCCGTGCCGGGCAACCCGGCGTGCGCGAACTCCCAGTCCAGCAGCCCGGTCACCGCGCCGGTCGCGGGGTCCACGAGCAGGTTCTTGGGGTTGGCGTCGCTGTGCACGAGGCAGACGCGGTCCACCTCGTCGAGCAGGGCCTGGGCTTCCTCGGCGACGCCGAGCAGGCGTCGGTACGCCGGGTCCGGCCAGCCGGCGAGGGCCGTGGTGTCGTGCTGCAGGCGCACCCAGGCGACGAGGTCCGCCGCGTCCGGCCACGGCTCGATGCGGAGGCCACCGTCGACGAACCGGCCGGCGCGGGGCATCGGCATCTGGGCCAGCCGGCCGAGCATCACCCCCAGGTTCCTGCCGACGACCGCGCGCCGCGCGTCGTCCAGCCCGGGGAGCACCAGGTCCAGCCGCTCCCCCGGCAGCAGGCCGGTGACCAGCAGGCCGGGCGTCCCGGCGCTCTCGTCGGGTCGACGCACCTCGAGCACCTCGGGCACGGGCAGCAGACCCCGGACCAGCCGCAGCACGGCGGCATCGACCTCCGGTGCCGACGGCCCGCGGCGGGCGCCCCGGTCGGCGTAGATGCGCACCACCGTCCGCTCCCCCGCCGACTCGCCGAGGAACGTCTCGCCGCTGTACCCACCGGCCAGCGGCCGGAGCCCGAAGTCCTCCATCGCGCCGATGCTCCCAGACGGCCCCGGGCAGCCGCGGTGGACGGTGCCCTACTCTCGGGCCATGGCGCTGCTCGACCTGGTCACGTCGCCGGCGCTCGTCACCGCGGCCGGCGCCGAGTACGGCGGCTGAGTTGTCGAGCTTCGACCCCGCGGGCGTCCACCCCGTCCGGCGTCCCCTCTCCGAGGCGGAGACCCGGCGCGCCAACCGGCGCGACTGGGACGCCTACGCCGACGAGTACCAGGCCACGCACGGCGCCTTCCTGCGCGACATCGGCTTCGTGTGGGGTCCCGAGGGGATCGACGAGGCGGACCTCGGCGTCCTCGGCGACGTCGACGGTCGCGACGTCCTCGAGGTCGGCTGCGGCGCGGCTCAGTGCGCCCGCTGGCTCAGCGCGCGGGGGGCGCGGCCCGTGGGCCTCGACCTCTCGCTCCGGCAGCTGCAGCACTCGCGTCGCATCGACGACGACCACGGCCTTCGCGTGCCCGTCGTGTGCGGCACCGCCACCCACCTGCCCTTCGCGGACGGGTCGTTCGACGTGGCGTTCTCGTCGTTCGGTGCGCTCCAGTTCGTGGAGGAGATCGACCGCACGGTCGGCGAGGTGGCGCGCGTGCTGCGCCCGGCGGCCGGTTCGCGTTCTCGATCACCCACCCCATCCGGTGGACGATGCCCGACGACCCGACCCGCGAGGGGCTGGTGGTCACGTCGTCGTACTGGGACCGGACGCCGTACGTCGAGCAGGACGCGACCACCGGCGAGCCCCGCTACGTCGAGCACCACCGCACCCTCGGCGACTGGGTGGCCCTCCTCGCGGGCCACGGGTTCCGCCTCACCCACCTGCTGGAGCCGCAGTGGCCCGAGGGCCACGACCGGGTGTGGGGCGGCTGGGGTCCCGAGCGCGGTGCGCTGATCCCCGGCACCGCCGTCTTCGGCGCCGACCTGCCCTGACCCGACGGGTGGTCGAGCCGCCCCGGGTGGTCGAGCCTGTCGAGACCACTCATCTCGACAGGCTCGATGACCCGACCCGGGTGCTACACCAGACGGCGGCGCAGCGCGAACGCCCCGGCCCCGGCACCGAGCACGGTCAGCCCGGCGAGACCGCGGGCCAGGTTGCGGCCGCCCTCACCGTTCTCGCCCTCGATCACGAAGCTGTAGGCGGTCAGACCCAGGGCACCCTCGGGGGCGCCGTAGGCCATGTTGTCGGTCTGCGCCCGCTCGGAGCCGGCCGCCATGGTCGCGTACAGCTCACCGAAGTTCTGCGCCGTGTCCTCGCCGGCCTCGACCAGCTTGGAGGTGCCCTCGTCGGACAGGCGCTGGGCGCCGTCGACGAGCTGCGGCGCGCCGTCGGCGGCCTGCTCGAGGCCGTCGGTCAGCCGGGTCGACCCGTTGGCCGCGTCCTGCAGCCCGTCGGCCAGCCGGCCGGCACCGTCCGCGAGCCGGCCGGAGCCGTCCGCGGCGTCGCCGGTGCCGCCCGCGAGCTGCCCGGCACCGTCGCGCAGCCGGCCAGCGCCGTCCTGCAGCCGGTTCGCGCCCGCGTCGAGCTCGGCACTGCCGTCGGCAAGCCGGCCGGCACCGTCGGACAGGTCGCCGGCGCCGCCGTCGATCTGGCCGAGGCCCGCGGACAGGTCCGCGCTCCCGGTGAGGGCCGAGCCCGCACCGTCCGAGAGCTGGAGCACGCCGGAGACCGCCGAGGTGATGCCGGCGGACAGCTGGCCGAGACCGGCGGACACCTGCTGGGCACCACCCTTGAGCTGGAGGGCACCGCCCTTGAGCTTGGTGGAGCCGTCCTTCGCGGTGGTGATGCCGGCGGTGAGCTGGTCGGCACCGGGGATCAGCTGGGTGTTCAGGCCGTGATCGCCGTCCCGAGGCCCGTCGACACCAGCACCGAGACCGTCACGCGCCGCACCCAGGTTCGTGACGGCTGCGGTCGACCCCCGCGAGGAGGCCGGTCGAGGGTGCTGTGCACGCACGCAGGCGGCAGCCACGGCGCAGCTGGGGCAGCAGCCCTGACTGCGCAAGCCGCCCTCGAGCGGCGAGGCTGGCGAGGTCCGGGTTGGCGCTTGTCAGGCGGCGGCCGTCGAGACGCGGCGTCCAGGCCCGCCTTCACCTGGTCGACGCCGCCCTTGGCGCCGACGATGCCGGGCGTGGCCGCCGAGCCGTCACCGCGCAGCTGGACGAGTCCGCCGGACAGCTGGGCCGAACCGCCCCGCGCCGTTGCCAGACCGTCCTCGAGGGCGGTGAGACCACCGATCAGTGAGGTCGGGCTCTGCTCGTCGCCGAGGCCGGCCAGGATCTGGTCCATGCCGTCCTGCAGCTGCTCGATCCCGCTCTGCGCCGCCGGCAGGCCCTCCGTGCCGGCCAGGGTGTCGAGGCCCCCGCTGATCTGCTTCAGGCCCGCCGTCAGCTTCTTGCTGCCGTCGAAGGCGTCACCGGTGCCGGCGGAGAGCCGCCCTGCGCCGTCGGCGAGGTCGCCGGCGCCCGCGCGCAGCCGCCCGGTCCCGTCGGTCAGGTCGCCGGTCCCGACGAGGAGCTCGCCAGTGCCGTCGGCCAGCCGACGGGCCCCGGAGTTGATCAGGCCGAGACCCGCATCGAGCCGCCGGCGCCGTCGGCGAGCCGGCGCGAACCGGGCGCCGCCTCGCCGGCCAGGCCGGCCTCGAGCTGGCCCGAGCCGTCCCCAGCTGGATCAGACCCGCCAGCAGGTCGCCGGCGCCGTCGCGCAGCTTGAGCAGGTTGGCGTCGATCTCGGTGCGCACCGTCGGTCGAGCGTCGCGCCGGACTCGGCACCGCCCTGGTAGCTGTTCGCCGCCGTGGCGAAGGTCGGGCTCGCCAGCGGGTTCACCGGGAGCGCGGAGATGTCGGCGCGCGGGACGACGCCGTCGCTGATGTCGGCGCTGTAGCCGAACATCCGCGGTGTCGAGCCGAGCGGCGGGAACAGCGTCATCGTGAAGGAGAGCTTGGTGCCGCCCTTGCCGTCGCCGGCGATGTTCGCCTGCTCGGACTGCACGTCCTGAAAGCCCGGCGGGGCGATGACGGTCAGCGAGCCGACGATCGGGATCGGCACCTCGACCGTCTCGGTGACCTCGCCGCCCGTTGCCGTCACCGTAGCTGATCTCCGCTGCTCCGCGGTCCGGTTGGTCACGGTGTACTGGACCTCGAGCTCGCCGTCCGCGCCGACCACGTCACCCGGCTCGACCCGCTGGCCGTCGAGGGTGTACTGGACCTCGCACCTGCAGCGGCAGGTCGCCGTCGAAGTCGCTCACCGTGCGGAGCCGCTGCTCGCCGTCGACGCTCGACGTCGTGACCGCGTCGCCCTCGACGACGTCCCAGCCACCGAAGCCGTCGAGGTTGCGGAGACCGTCGGTGCTCGACCGGGTTCGAGAGCTCGACCGTGCCGTTGCCGGTCAGGTCGATCTGCTCGTAGACGCGGCCGCGTCTCGACCGCACCGGTCGGCGACGTGTAGACCTGCACGGTCTCGGTGTTGGCGACCTGGACGTCACCGTCGCCGGCCGCGGCCGCGGGGGCCGCCGCCATGGCGGTCAGGCTGACCGCCCCGGCGACGGCTGCGATCCGCAGCGGAAGGTTGAGACGCGTGCTCACTTGGCCTTCTCCATCATGTCGTCGAAGCTGTCGCTGTCCTGCTCCCGGACCTCCTCGTGCTGCGGCCGCGGTGCGGTCGCAGCGACGGGCCGCGGGTGCGCGAGCGCGACGGCGAGGAAGCCGGCGGCAGCGGTCATGAGCAGGGCGGTGACCGCGCTCACGGACGTGGACAGCGACCTCCGGCGGCGCCGCCGCGTAGGTGAGCTCGAAGGCGCCGACGAGCGCGGCTGCGCCCAGGAGCGGCGCCCACAGCGGGACCCGACCGGCCGTGGCGGCCACGACGACGACGCAGAGCGCGACGACGAGGACGACGGCGACCGCACGCCCGGCCACGCTGTCCGGCAGCAGACCTGCGCGGACGAGGTAGCCGACCCAGGCGGCGGCCAGGCCGGCGACGAAGCCGACGAGCCGCAGGCCGGGGTCCGGTCGGGGACGAGCGCGAGGACGGCGCCCACGGCGAGCCCCGACAGGGCCACCGAATCGAGTCTGAGGTCGAACAGGGCGCTCAGCGTGGTGACCAGGACGGTCGCCACGATCAGAGTCCCGCCGACCAGCAATGTTCTGCGCATGCTGGCGCGCTCCCTCCACAAGAGAAGCCGGCGGTCGACGACCGCTCGGCTGCAATGCCCCTCCCTCGGCGCACGGCCCGGGGAGCGTATGCTTACCGGCC
>CAWIBA010000005.1:0-611275 GCA_963834275.1 uncultured Actinomycetota bacterium
TTTTATCGTTTTCAACATCGGGATTTATGATTCGCGCTTTGCGCTGATCTTCACCTATCCGACATTCCTCATCCCGTTCTGCACCTGGCTGCTGATGGGGTACTTTCGCTCGATCCCCTATGAACTCGAGGAAAGCGCCCTGGTGGACGGGGCCACCCGCTGGCAGATCCTGCGCCGGATCATTCTGCCGCTGGCGGTGCCGGGGCTCATTTCAGCGGGAATTTTCGCCTTCACCCTGTCGTGGAACGAATTCATCTATGCCCTCACCTTCATCCAGTCATCTGAGAACAAGACGATTCCCGTGGGCGTTCTCACGGAACTTGTGCGGGGCGACATATTCGAATGGGGGGCGCTGATGGCGGGAGCGCTGTTCGGCTCGCTGCCGGTGGTGATCCTCTATTCGTTCTTCGTGGATCACTACGTGTCGTCGATGACCGGTGCGGTCAAGGAATGACCTAGCCAATCACCACGACGCGGGTCCCGAGCGCCACGCGCTCATAGAGGTGGATGACGTCGATGTTCAGCATGGCGATGCATCCCGCCGTCTTCTTGCTGCCGATTTCTGAAGGCTTGGCTGAGCCATGGATGCGGTTGATCGTGTCGACCTCGCCCTGATAGAGATAGAGGGCGCGGGCCCCCATGGGATTGTCGAGGCCGCCCGGCATGCCGTTGATGTGCTTGGCAAGCGAGGGGATTTCCTCGAGATGATAGGGCGCGGGCACCCATACGGGCCATTTGGCCATGCGCTTGATGACTGCCTCGCCCCGCCACGCCTTGCTCGCCTTGCCGACGGAAACGCCGTAGCGCATCGCCTGGCCGCCGTCCGACACATGGTAGAGAAAACAGCGCTTGGCGTCGACGACGATGGTTCCCGGCGGTTCCTGGGTTTTATAGGCCATTTCGCGCCGCTGGAACTTGTAGGGGACCTTCTTCGCCTCGGATTCGGGAACCGGAAAGGGTTCGCCCGACTGGGCAAGCGCCCGGGAAACGGGAGCAAATTCGGCGAAAAGTGCGGAGGTCAGCAGCGTGCGGCGGGTAATTGGCATTGATATCCCTGCTCCAGATTCAGGGTGTTTTTCTAACGCCGGGGGCGCAAAAGATCAATAAGGGTGTGCCCCGGCCATGCGATTACGGGTTTTGAATCAGGCCGGCGTTCCGAGGCCAATCGCCTCTTTTCCCCGGCCGGGAACGCCCGGGCTTTCTTTCTTGCAAGGGCAAATCCTATCCTCTACAACGCGGCGCACGTGACGTGCCCAGGTAGCTCAGTTGGTAGAGCAGCGGACTGAAAATCCGCGTGTCGGTGGTTCAATTCCGCCCCTGGGCACCATCGTTTCCCAACTTAAAACAAGCAACTAGCTGAAGAACAAACGAAGATTCATCTTTAGGAAAGTGTCCGTGGTTCCGCAGGAGTACCAACTATTCCGCGATGATGGTAGATATTGACTTTTTAAGAATAACTTCCTGATCATCAGACCGCAATATCTAATGAAAATTACAAGAGCGGTAAGGGCTGCACTTAACAAAGTTGCCAGAACTTGACTGCCAAAAAAGAGAATGATGGGCTAAATTCAGAAATGGCACCGGCAACAAAAGCCCGAATCATTTGGCAAACAGTTCGATAAATTGAAATCGACTACTATTTGCAAACTTTATAGCTAGATTTCGGTCAGCGGCGTTTGGTTCGTCCAGTTCAGGAAACACAAAACTTAGAGTTCCTTCATATATCGACTTGGAACAGCACTCCCAAAATCAGGAAAGCAGCTAACATCACAGTGGTCCAGAAGGCCATGGTTCCCGTGGGCCAAGTGCGGCCAAACAGGCCGAGCGGGCCGTGACTTCTTCTTAGGTTGACGACTGTCGCCTGAACCGATGAAATTAGAACCTTTAACAGCCATGCCCATCCACTGTCGAAGCAGTGAATGACCCATTGGCTGGCGATCGACGCCGGGCTTGCGCCACAGCCAGTCCGTATCGAGCGTAATGGTCAGCGTTCGTCTGAGCCATCCCAGCATGAGGAAGAAGGCGAGGCCGGAGAACAGAAGCAGTTGAAGCTGCGATACCACGTGATTGACAGTGTATGGAACATAGGACGTTGCGTAGGGCAAAATGGCGTAGAGTGGCCCCGGCAACACGCCAATTCCGATGCAAAGCAACAAGCCAATGATCATTCCGGCCTGCATGTTCCACGGCGGATCGGCGGGACGCAACCCGGAATCCTTCTGAAAAAACACAAACCACGGGAACTTTATGCCAGCATGAAGGAAAACGCCGGCCGATGCCGCCATAAGCAGGTACCAGACGACGGCCAGATGCTCATTAGCCGCGCCTTCCAGCACCATTGACTTCGACACAAAACCAGATGTGAAGGGAAATGACGATATCGACAGAGCGCCGACTATGCCGCAAATTGTGGTGACCGGCATAGTGCGGAACAGCCCGCCCAGATCGGTACACTTGCTTTTGGACGTCATGTAGAGGACTGAGCCTGCCGACATCAGCAACAGGGCTTTGTAGATAATGTGGGTGAATGCATGTGCGGCTGCTCCATTCAGCGCCATTTCGGTGCCAATGCCGATGCCAGTCACCATAAAGCCGACCTGATTCACGATTGAATAGGCGAGGATGCGGCGCATGTCATTTTCGAGGATGGCGTAGATAATGCCGTAGAACACCATGGCCAAACCCAGCCAGACCAGGATTTCGGCACCGGCGAAGCCGACCATCATCACATAGACGGCGGTCTTGGTGGTGAAGGCCGAGAGGAACACCATGCCGGACCACGAAGCCTGGGGATAGGCGTCAGGAAGCCAGGCGGAGAGCGGCGTGGCGGCAGCATTGATCAGGAACCCCGCGAGAATGAGCATGGGGGGTATGGTGCTGAGGTCCATGGCATGGAATGCGATACTTCCGGTCATGGCGACCTCTCCGGCAATTCCGGCCATCAGAATGACACCACCAAAGAGGTGCATGATGGCGTAGCGGAGCCCGGCCGCCCTTGCCTTGATGCCGTTTGACCAAAGCACCAACGTCGATGCGATTGCCATCAATTCCCAGAAGACAAAAAGCGTGATCAAGTCGCCGGCGAAGATGACGCCAAGGGCACTGCCGGCATAAACATATGCGGCAGTGAGCTCGAGGACATTTTTCTGGTTGAGCGAAAACAGCCCCCCCACCAGAGTTATGATCGCGAAGGCTGTTCCAAAAAGGCGTGAGAGTTTGCTGCCGTTGACGACAGCCAGTTCATGGCCAAGGAATGGCAGGCTGAAAACCACGCCGTCGGGCACCAGCCAGATAAGCCATAGGGCGAGGAGAGGCGCCAGCAACAGCAATGCAGCACGTGCTTCAGCCCGGAGAAACGGCAGAAGAAGGCCCGCAAAAATGAGCGCCAAAGCAGGGGGTGGCGTGAATTCAATCCCCATAATAGTCATCCGGCCGCTTGAACAGCATGCCCAGAAGCTTGGCGAGAGCTACCAGAACTACGCAACTGATGAAGCCATACCAAGCGCTGAAGCCAAATGTTCCATCAAGTCCGAAGTGCGGATGCGGCACAAGAAGAAGGTCGAACGCCACAAGCACCGCAAGCACGATGGCAAACACGACCCATAGCAATCTGATGGTTGATGCCCTTACAAGCCAGTGGCCGTTCCGCTCAGACATTTCCTATTCTCCGACTATCAATTTTGCCAGGGCCAGCGGGACATCGGGATGGAAGAACATTAAAACGGTCGCGAGTGCGGTTGTCAGCAGTGCGAGCACCATAGGCCAAGGGGCTTCTCCATGTTCGGCATATTCTTCGGGATGCGCCGCAACCCAGACGGGATTTTTCTCTGCCGGCGCCTTTAAAAACGCCCTGAAAATGATCGGCAGAAAATATGCGGCATTGAGCACGGTGCTTGCCACCACGATGCCGACTGCCAGCCAATTGGTACTTTGCATTGCACCTTGCAGGATGTACCACTTGCTGAGGAATCCGGCGGTGGGGGGCACCCCGATCATGGCGAGCGCCCCAACAGCAAATGCGCCCATGGTCCATGGCATCTTGATTCCAATTCCATCGAGCTGGCTGATTTCCGACTTGTGCGCCGCAGTATAGATGGCACCTGCCGCGAAGAACAACGTGATCTTGGAAACCGCGTGGGCGGCAATATGCATTGCCGCACCAGCAACCGCAACTGGCGTAAAAAGCGCCGATGCAAGCACGACATAGGATAACTGCGATACCGTCGAATAAGCCAAGCGTTTCTTCAGGTTGTCCTGCCGCAAGGCGGCAATCGAGGCGAGGATAATGGTGGCGCCTGCGACCCAGGCCAGCCAGGCGCCCGAACCTGCCTGAGCCAGCGTGTCGATGCCAAAAATATAGACGATCACCTTGAGCACGGTGAACACCCCTGCCTTGACGACTGCTACCGCATGCAGCAACGCGCTCACCGGTGTCGGCGCCACCATGGCCGCCGGAAGCCAGAAATGGAATGGCATGAGTGCCGCCTTGCCAATTCCAAAAATAAACAAGGCAAGCAGCAGGCCCAGCCCGGCAGCGCCCAATTTTCCGCTTAGAATTCCGCCGTCGGTAAAGTCGAGCGTGCCGGCCACAACGCTGGTGATAATTATGGCAGGCAGGAGAAGAACCATGGACGTACCGATAAGCAGGCCAAGATAAACCCGGCCTGCCCGCATTGCTTCGGGAGTGGCCTTGTGGGTCACCAACGGATAGGTGCTGAGAGTGAGGATCTCGTAAAACAGGAAAAGGGTGAAGAGGTTCTCTGCGAAGGCGATCCCCATCGTCGCGGCAATTGCAACCGCAAAGCACATGTAGAACGTCGTCTGCCGGGGTTCACCATTGGCGCGCATATAGCCGATGGAATAGACCGAGTTCACCAGCCATAGCGATCCTGCAACCAGGGCGAAGAGCATGCCGAGAGGTTCCACCGCAAGCGCCAGCCTCAAGCCAGGCAGCACTTCGGTGACAGTCAGGCGTGGCCTGGCGCCGGCCAGGATCCAAGGCAGGAGCAACCAGACAACGAGTGCCAGCATCATTGCCGCCAGAATCGTTAGCAAGACCGCAACCGTTCCCTCCTGTAAAAGACTCCTAAAAACCCAACGCCAACACATCGCTTTGCGCCTGCAGCGCCCGGCGAACAGATCGAGGACGGGGCGGCAGGCCTGGCGGCGCGGCTGCGCGACGCGGGGAGCGCCGTCGGCGACGTGCCCCTCGTCGGCGACCAGGCCCGGGCCCCGTTCGACGGGGCCGGCGACGCCGCCGACCGGATAGCGGCCGCGGGCGCGGCCCAGGTCGAGGCCGTGCAAGCCCTGGCCTTCTGGCTGTCTCTCTGCGTGGGCGCCGTGCCCATCCTCGTCGTGGCGGCCGTGTGGCTGCCGCTGCGCTGGTGGTTCATCCGGGAGGCCACGGCGGGCCAGCGCTTCGTGGACGCCTCGGCGGACCTGGACCTGTTCGCGCTGCGGGCGATGAGCAACCAGCCGATGCGTCGGTTGGCCCGGATCAGCCATGACCCGGTGCGGGCGTGGCGCGAGGGCGACGACCGCGTCGTCCGGGAGCTGGCGACGCTGGAGCTGCGGGACGCAGGTCTGGCCCCTCCGACCTCACGCACCCGTCCGGTGAGCCCTGGCTAGATTGACCGCCATGGCACGCCCCTCGCGCAAGGCCCGGCAGCAGCTCATCGTGGACGTCCTCGAGGACGCCTTCGCGCCCCTGATGGGGGCCGACCCGAGGGCGTTCCGCGGCAAGTTCCGCAAGATGGCCGCCGACCCGTTCGCGTTCTACCGGGGCTCGGCCTGCCTGTTCTACGCCGACATGACTGCGGCCGAGGACCCGTGGGCGGACGAACGCACCGGCGCGGTCTGGATCCACGGGGACCTGCACGCCGAGAACTTCGGCACCTACATGAACTCCGACGGCCGGCTGGTCTTCGACGTCAACGACTTCGACGAGGCCTACATCGGGCACTTCTCGTGGGACCTGCGCCGCTTCGTGGCCAGCCTGGCGCTGCTCGGCTGGCAGAAGGCGCTGCCCGAGGAGGCGGTGCGCTCGCTGGTCGCCGCCTACCTGCGGGCCTACCTCGCTCAGGTCACCCACTACGTGCGCAGCGAGGACGACGACGACTTCGCGCTGCACCTGGGCAACACCGACGGCGCGGTGCACGACATCCTGGTGGCCGCCCGGCTCTCGAGCCGGGTGGAGCTGCTGGACTCGCTGACCGTCCTCGACGGCGACGTCCGGCTGTTCCGCGAGGACGCCGGCGTGCGGCGCCTGGGCAGGACGGAGCGCAGGAAGGTCGACGCCGCGATCGCGTCGTACCTGGAGACCATCCCGGAGTCCAAGCGCTTCGACCGCGACCTGTTCTACGAGGTGCGCGACGTGGTCGGCCGCAGCGGGTTCGGGATCGGCAGCGCGGGGCTCCCGGCGTACAACGTCCTCGTCGAGGGCTTCAGCCAGTCGCTCGACAACGACGTGGTGCTGTCGATGAAGCAGGCCAACGTGCCCGCGGTCAGCCGGTTCGTCGACAGCGGCGTGGTGCAGGGGTACTTCGACCACGAGGGGCACCGGACGGTGGTCAGCCAGCGGGCCCTGCAGGTGCACACCGACCCGCTGCTCGGGCACACCAGCATCGACGGGGTGGGGTACGTCGTGGCCGAGGTCTCGCCCTACGAGGCCGACCTCGACTGGGGCTCGCTCACCGAGCCCGACGAGATGACCCCGGTCGTGAAGGCGCTCGGCCGGGCGACGGCGAAGGTGCACTGCGCGTCCGACGAGGACAGTGACCAGGACCTCGTCACGTTCCAGACCGAGGAGGCCATCTGCGCGGTCCTGGAGGGGCGGCGCAAGGAGTTCGTGGCCGACCTCACCGACTTCGCGGTCGCCTACGCCGACCGGGTCCGGGCGGACCACACCCTGTTCGTCGACGCCTTCCGCGAGGGCAGGATCGGCGGGGTCAGCGCGACCTGAGCGCCGGCGCCGCGCCGGTCACGCGAGGCGTGACGCGGCTCCGGAGGCGGGAGCCTCGAGCACCGCCGGCAGCTCCCACCCCCGGTCCACGAAGGCACGCGCCACGGCCTGCTCGACGAGGGCGACCCGGTCGGTGGGCACCAACGCGATCGCGGACCCGCCGAACCCGCCGCCGGTCATCCGGGCTCCCACGGCGCCGGCCGCGAGCGCGGTCTCCACGGCCAGGTCGAGCTCGTCGCACGACACCTCGTAGTCGTCGCGGAGCGACGCGTGCGAGGCGGTCAGCAGCGGGCCCACCGAGGCGAGATCTCCGGAGTCCAGGGCGTCCACCACCTCGCCGACCCGGCGGTCCTCGGTGAGCACGTGCCGGGCCCGCCGGCGCAGAGTCTCGTCGTCGATCCGGTCGAGAAGCGCCTCGTCGACGTCGATGAGCGTGGGGACGTCGAGCGCCCGGGCCGCCGCCGCGGACTCCTCGCGACGGTCGCCGTAGGAGCCGTCCGACAGGGCGTGCTGCACCCGCGTGTCGAGCACCAGCAGCGTCAGGTCGGCCGCCTCCGGGTCCCACGGCACGTGGCGCCTGCCACCGGTGCCGAAGTCGACGAGCAGGGCCTGGCCCGGCCGGGCGAAGGCCGCGATCGCCTGGTCCATGCCCCCGGTGGGGGCCCCCACGATGTCGTTCTCGGCCCGCATGCACTCGGTGACGATGCGGTCGCGGACCGTGTCGTCGAGCTCGAGGCCGGCGGCCTCGCAGGCCGCGAGCGCGACCGCGACCTCCAGGGCGGCCGAGCTGGACAGCCCGGCGCCGAGCGGCACGCGCCCGTCGACCACCAGGTCGAGCCCCGGCACCCGGACGTGGTCGCCGTGCAGTGCCCACAGCACCCCCGCGACGTACGCCGGGAAGCCGGTCACCGCCGTGGGGGAGACGTCCGCGATCCTTCCCTCCCACGACTCCGGGGCCTGCAGGCCGTGCAGCGTCACGAGGTCGTCGTCGCGCCGGGAGGCGGCCACGTAGCAGGCGTGGGGGAGCGCGATCGGCAGGCAGCGCCCGCCGTTGTAGTCCAGGTGCTCGCCGATCAGGTTGACCCGCCCCGGCGCCGCGTAGACCCCGTCGGGTCGGCGCCCGTGGCGCACGGCGAACGCCGAGGACAGCGTGCGGGCGATCTCGGCGGGGGATCCCGGCGGCAGGTTGAGGGCGTCGGTCGGCACCGGCCCACCCTACGGCGTGACCTATCGCACACTGGCGCGTTGTACAGGGCATGGCGGGGAGATGCTGCCGGGGAGAACGGGGCGGGGCCGCCGCCCGGACGAGGGCGGTCCCGCCCACCCGGTGGCGCCGTCTCGAATCCGCCGCCCGCCTGTAGCATCTTGGACTCGTGCGCTTCGTCAACGAGACCTCGCCCGGCTACGACCTCACCTACAACGACGTCTTCATGGTGCCGCGCCGCTCGGCGGTGGGCTCCCGGTACGACGTCGACCTGACCACCGCGGACGGCACCGGGACCACCCTGCCCCTCGTGGTGTCCAACATGACGGCGGTGTCCGGTCGACGGATGGCCGAGACCGTCGCGCGCCGCGGCGGGGTGGCCGTGATCCCGCAGGACATCCCCCTGGCCGTCGTGCGGGACGTGATCGGGTGGGTCAAGCGGCGTCACCTCGTCTTCGACACCGCGATCACCCTGGACCCGCACATGACGGTCGGTGACGCGATGGCGCTGCTGCCCAAGCGGGCGCACCGGGCCGCCTTCGTGGTCGCCGAGGACGGTCGCCCGCTGGGCGTGGTCACCGAGGACGACTGCCGGGGCGTGGACCGCTTCACCCAGGTGGTCCAGGTGATGAGCGCCAACCCGGTCACGCTGCCCGACACCGTCGACCCCCGCGAGGCCTTCGACCGGCTGGACGCGGCCCGTCGCCGGGTGGCGCCGGTCGTCGACCCGGACGGCCGGCTGGTCGGGGTCCTGACCAAGACGGCGGCGCTGCGCTCCACCCTCTACACGCCGGCGGTCGACGCACAGGGCCGGCTCCGTGTCGCGTCCGCCATCGGGGTCAACGGCGACGTGGCGGCCAAGGCCGACGAGCTGCTCACGGCCGGTGCCGACACCCTCGTGGTGGACACCGCGCACGGCCACCAGGACCGCATGGTCGAGGCGCTGAAGGCGGTGCGCTCGCTCGACCCGCACGTCCCGGTCGTCGCGGGCAACGTCGTTTCCGCCGAGGGGGTGCGCGAGCTGGTGGAGGCCGGGGCCGACATCGTCAAGGTGGGTGTGGGCCCGGGCGCCATGTGCACCACCCGGATGATGACCGGCGTCGGTCGTCCGCAGTTCTCGGCGGTGCTGGAGTGTGCGGCCGCGGCCCGGTCGCTCGGCAAGCACGTGTGGGCGGACGGCGGGGTGCGCTACCCCCGCGACGTCGCCCTTGCCCTCGCCGCCGGCGCGAGCCAGGTGATGGTCGGCTCCTGGTTCGCGGGCACCCACGAGTCACCGGGCGACCTGCACGTCGACGCCGACGGCCGCGCCTACAAGGAGAGCTTCGGCATGGCCTCCGCCCGGGCGGTGGCCAACCGCACCAGCGCGGACACCTCGTTCGACCGGGCCCGCAAGGGGCTCTACGAGGAGGGCATCTCCTCCAGCCGGATGTTCCTCGAACCGGCTCGTCCGGGCGTCGAGGACCTCATCGACCAGATCTGCGCGGGTGTCCGCTCGGCCTGCACCTACGCGGGCGCCCGCGACCTGGAGGAGCTCCACGAGTACGCCGTCGTCGGCGTCCAGTCCGCCGCCGGGTTCCACGAGGGCCGGCCGCTGCCGGCGGGCTGGTGATCCCGCCGGGGCGGTAGGGGTCGGGCGCCACGGGCGGTCGGGCCGTTGGTCCCTGTCCGTGGTGGTCGTGACTTGTGAGGGTCGACCCAAGGAGGTCGACGATGAACGTCACCATGCCGTCCAGCGCCACCCTGCACCGCATCCTCGGGCGGGCCTGCCGCGCCCCGTCGGTGCACAACAGCCAGCCCTGGCGCTGGCGCGTCACGGACCAGGAGATCCTCCTGCTCAGCGACCCGGCCCGGCAGCTCATGCACATCGACCCGAGCGGGCGGGACCTCCTGCTCAGCTGCGGCGCCGCGCTGCACCACTTCCGCGTCGCGGCCGCTGCCGAGGGCTACCGGACCCGGGTGCTGAGGTTCCCGCACGGCCATGACGCCAACGTGCTCGCGGTGGTCGACCTCGCCGAGAGCGAGGTGACACCCGAGGCGGTGGCCGCCGCCGAGGCGATCGAGCAGCGTCGCACCGACCGTCGCCGCTTCTCCTCCTGGGACGTCCCGGAGGAGCGGCTGCTCTCCCTGGTCGACGCCGCCGCCGAGCAGGGCGTGCGGGCGGTCCCGGTGACCGGGCGGGACCGCCGCCGGCGCCTGGTCGAGCTCGTGGCACGGGCCGGCCGCGAGCAGCACCTCGACTGGACGACGGTGGACGAGACCGCCGCCTGGACCGGACGGCGCACCACGGACGGCGTACCGCCCGAGAACGTGCCGCGGCGCGTCGACGCCGAACGGCACGCCGACCCGGTCGGGACTCGCTACCCGAGCGGAACCCTCCTCGACGACAGCGACGACCGAGGCGACGAGGGGTACGACGAGAGCCGGCTCCTCGTCCTGGGCACCGAGACCGACGAGCGCGTCGACCGGCTCCGCGCCGGCGAAGGCCTGAGCGCGGTGCTGCTCGCCGCGACAGCGCAGGGCCTGGCCACGGTGCCGCTGAGCCAGGCCACCGAGGTGCACCGGACCCGGCGCCTGCTGCAGGACGAGATTCTCCGCGGCGTCACCGTCCCGCAGATCGTCGTCCGGGTCGGCTGGCGGCCGGTCTCCTACGACCCGGTGCCCGCGACCCCGCGCCGTCCGCTCTCCGAGGTGCTCGAGCGCTGAGCCCCCCGGTCAGCGACCGGCCGGCGGCTCCGGTGCGGTCGCCGAGGTGCCGTTCGCGCCGGTGTGCTCGGTGAGCACCGGCTCGTCGGCCTGCTCGACGGTGAGGGCGAACCCGTCCCCGTGCAGGGTCGCCCCGGTCACGACCGCCTTCTCGATCGCGGCCTCGGCGTACCGGCGGCGGACCATCAGCGGGTCGTGGTGGAGGTCCTTCACGAGCGCGGCGGCCAGGCCGACCATCACCACCGCGAACGGCAGGGCGGCCACGATCGTGATGTTCTGCAGGCCGGTGAGGGCGTCGTCACCGCCGACGAGCAGCATGACGGCGGCCACCGCGCCGGTCACGGAACCCCAGAAGATGACGTTCGCGCGCCCCGGCTCCAGGGTGCCGCGCTGCGACAGGGCGCCCATCACGATGGAGGCGGCGTCGGCACCCGAGACGAAGAAGATCGCGACCAGCACCATCACGAGGACGGTCGTCAGGCCGGCCAGGGGCATGGTGTCCAGCAGGCCGAAGAGCTGGCCCTCCGGGGAGCCCGCGCCACCCAGGTCGAGGCCGTTCTGCTGTGCCTTGATCGCCGCGCCGCCGAAGATGGCGAACCACACCAGGCTCACCAGCGAGGGCACCAGCAGCACGCCGGTCACGAACTGGCGGATCGTGCGGCCACGGGAGATGCGCGCGATGAACATGCCCACGAAGGGCGTCCAGGAGAGCCACCAGGCCCAGTAGAAGACGGTCCAGCCGGACAGCCAGGTGGCCATCGCCTCTCCACCCGCAGCGTCGGTCCGGGCGGACATCATCGCGAGGTCCTGGAAGTAGCTGCCGAGGGCCGTCGGGATGAGGTCCAGGATGAAGACCGTGGGGCCGACCACGAACACGAAGACGGCGAGCCCGATGGCCAGCACCATGTTGATGTTGGAGAGCCACTGGATGCCCTTGGCCACACCCGACACGGCCGAGAGGATGAACGCCGCGGTCAGGAGCGCGATGATGCCGACCAGGACGCCGTTGCCGACCTTGCCGATGCCCGAGACGATCTGCACGCCGCTGCCGATCTGCAGGGCGCCGAGGCCGAGCGAGGCCGCCGAGCCGAACAGCGTGGCGAAGATGGCCAGGATGTCGATGACGCGGCCGGCGGTGCCGGTGGCGCGCCGCTCACCGATCAGCGGGATGAACGCGGAGGAGATCAGCTGCGAGCGACCCCGCCGGAAGACGCCGTACGCGATCGCGATGCCGACGACGGCGTAGATCGCCCACGGGTGCAGGGTCCAGTGGAAGAGCGTCGTGGCCATGGCCGTCTGGACGGCCTCCGGGTTGCCCGCCGCACCGGTGCCGGGCGGGGGAGTGACGAAGTGCGAGAGGGGCTCGCTGACCCCGTAGAACATCAGGCCGATCCCCATGCCGGCGCTGAACATCATCGCGATCCACGAGACCGTGCGGAACTCGGGCTCCTCGTCGTCGCCACCGAGCGGGATGGTGCCGAAGCGGCCCATCGCCAGCCAGATCACGAAGACCACGAACGCGGAGGCCAGAACGACGAACAGCCAGCCCATGTTGTGGACCGTCCAGCCGAGCGCGGTCCCGGAGGCGCTGCCGAGGCTGTCGGTGTGGAGGAACCCCCAGGCCACGAACGCCAACGCGATCACGGCGGTCACGCCGAACACCACCCGGTCGACCTTGGAGCCGCGGGCGTTGTGGTCGACGACCACGGGCGTCTCGAGTGCGGGGTGCAGGACGTCGCTCTCCGGAGAGTCGTCCGCGGTCTGCGCTGGTCGGGTATCGATAGTCACTGGGTGTCGTCACCGCGGAGCGGCGACCCTCCTCTTCCTTGGCGGTCGGGGACTCGGGGCCGCGGACGAGGCAAACAGAGTTCTCAACCGATTCTCAAGTTGAGAGCTCAACGCATGGCTGCGGCCGAGACGGGTCTCACACTTCGATACCCCGCGGAAGTCGGACCGACACACTCAGCGGCGGTGACCCCGGCCACGCCGCTTGCCGTTCCCGCCGGTCCGCCGGCCGTCGCGCCCGGGCCGCCCCGCACGGCTCCCCGTTCCGCCGCCCGCCCCCGATGCGCGGCTCGGTGCCGGTGGGGCTCCGCGGGAGCTGCGCTCCGTGCGCCCGCGGACGATCCCGACGAACGTGTCCACGAGGGGGTCCTCCGAGTCCCGGCGCCAGACCAGCCCGACCTCGGACTCCGGCGCGCCCAGCACCGGGACGGTCACGACGTCCTTGCGGTGGTGCACCCGGGCGACCGACAGCGGCAGCAGCACGATGCCCGTGCCCGCGGCCACCGTCTCGACCTTCAGCCGTGTCGAGAGGTCCGGGTCGTCGAGGAACAGCTCGTCGCGGAGGTCGTCGAACGGGATCTCGTCGTAAGCCGCGACCGGGTGCTCCTGCCCGACGACGACGACCGGCGTCTCCCGGTAGAGGGGGATGTGGTGCAGCCCGTCCCGGTCGGGCTCGGCCAGGTCCCGCACGAACCCCATCGAGGCGGCGCCGGCGCGCACGGCGTCCACCTGGAGCCGGTCGTCCACCAGCGTGAGGTGCAGCTCGGCGCCCGGCACCCGCTCACCCCAGCGCCGCCGCCACTTGTCGAGCGTGACGCCGTCGACGAACGTCACGGTGAAGGCGGAGGCGGGGGTCGACACGGGGCGAGCCTAGTCAGCGGGCCCGTGAGCGCCGGGGACGGAGCGCGGGACTTCCGTCCCTGGTGGGGTCCCGACCCGTGAACCAGGCTGGAGGCAGAGCCGAAAGGAGCGCGCCATGACCGTGCAGCCAGGCGTCCTGGTGGTCGGAGTCGACGGTGGCGAGGAGGGGATCGCGGCCGTGCGGTACGCGGCCGCCCGGGCCCGGCGGGACGGTCTGCGCCTGCTGCTCGTGCACGTCCTGCCGCACGCCGTGGCGATGTCGCCGATGACCCCGCTCATCACCAGCGGGACGATCCGGTCGGTGGGGGAGCGGGCGCTCGCCACCGCCGAGCACGTCGCCGAGTCCGCCGAGCCCGACGTCGCCGTCGAGACCACCCTGCGGCCGGGGGTCCGCGCCCACGAGCTCGTCGAGGCGAGCGAGGGAGCCGTCGCGATCGTGCTGGGGCGCCGCGAGCAGCCCGGCCTCACCGGCCTGGTCACCGGCTCGGTGAGCACGCACGTCGCCACCCGCGCGCACTGCCCGGTGGTGAGCGTTCCCGAGACCTGGTCCGTCCGCTGGGGTGAAGGCCCGGTGGTCGTCGGCGTGGACGACCCGGTCCACTCCGACGCGCTGATCGAGGCGGCCTTCGAGGCGGCGTCCCATCGCCGTGCGCCCCTCACGGTGCTGCACACCTGGTACCTGCCGGGGCCCTACGACGACCTCGTCGTCGGTCGGGTGGCGGGCCAGGAGTGGCACGACCAGGCGGTGGAGCATCTCGAGAAGTCCCTCGCGCCCTTCCGGGTGGCCTACCCCGAGGTGACCGTCGACCTCGACGTCCGCCACCAGCTCCCGGCCCCGGCCCTGATGGGGGCGGCCGAGGGCGCAGCCCTGCTCATGGTGGGTCGGCGGGGTCGCGGGGCGCCGTTCGGCTTCCACCTCGGTGGCGTGGCCCGGGTGCTGCTCACCCGCGCGCACTGCCCGGTCGAGGTCGTGCCGCTGCACACCGTTGAGCCGGAGACGCCGACGTCCTGAGACGCCGGCGGCCCGGCTCCGTCAGCGGCGCTCGAGCACGCCGCGCACGAACGCCGCCTGCCCGACGTGCTGCGCGCAGTCGTCCAGCACGCTGGCCAGCCGGACGGCCACGGTGACCGGCGGGTCCCACCGCCGGTCCACCACGCGGGCCAGCTCGTCGTCGGCGAACCCGCCGACGATCTCCACCGACCGCCCGTGCACCACGTCGTGGTACGCCGCCAGGTCGCTGCCGTCCGCGACGACGGCGGACACCTGGTCCCGCGAGTGGCCGTAGCCGATGTCGCCGTCCTCGAACGGCAGGGCGAGCCGGTCCCGCCAGCCGTCGGCGTGCCAGACCTGCTCCGTGCCGGCCAGTCCCGCGACGTGGTCGTCCTGCACCCGGGTGAGGTGCCAGACCAGCCACGCGATCGAGTTGGCGTCGGCGTCCAGACGAGCCGCGAGCTGGTCGCGGGTGAGTCCCTCCAGCACGGCGTGCACGTTCTCACGCACCCGGCCGAGACCGTCGACGAGCAGGTCGGTCGCGGCGGTCACGGCTTCCGGCCCGCGCTCAGGCCATCTCGGGGACGTGCAGGTGCGCGAGGGCGACCTCCATCTCCGCGACCTCGTCCACGGTGGCGCCGATCTCCGAGCTGACGCGCTCGCGGATCTGCTTCGCCGAGTCGCGTGTGCTCTCGAGATGCTCGCGGCTCTCGAAGGACACCGTCGCGACGGCGCGGCCGGTGCCCCGGTTGACCATGAGGCTGGCGCTGCAGAAGCCCTCGAAGTCCTGCACGCGAGGCAGGACGGCCATCCGGAACATGTCGGCGGCCCGTTCCGCGATGCTCGTGTCGCCGCTGAGCCAGGTGACCCGGGCGCAGGCGCCGTCCGGGGAGGCGTGGTCGCGGTGGAACACGACGACCTCCCACATGTCCACGTCGCTGATCCCGGAGCCGAGCCGGGCGGCGGCGTCGTCGCGCAGCGGGCGAACGGCCTCGGCGCTCGCGCTCAGCGCGTCCTCGGACTCCCACGCGGTGGTGGCGATGCAGCGACCCGTCTCGCGGTCCACGAGCATCGACATGCCGATGCAGCCGTCCATCGCCGTCACAGAGGGGAGTACTTGGTCACGGACGTGTGCGATCCCTTCGTCGAGCCGTGCTGGATCCGCCTGGATGGTGGTGGTTCGTGCGTACACGGGCACTCCTCTGCTCGGGGCAGCGTCCCGACGGCGCTGCCGTCCCGGCCCACGCTGCTCCTGCCCCCGGTGGGGGGCAATAGTCATCTGGGGCCCTTCGGCGGCCGGGGCCGCGTCAGGTGCCGTGGCCGCTCGGGGGGCCACCCTCCGTCGCACTGAGCTGGCGGTGGAAGTACTCGTGCAGCGCGGACATCGGAGCCGTGAAAGGGGTGCCCCGACGCCAGGCGAGCCCGATCCGCATGTCGGGGACGTCGTGCGCGAGCAGCACCGTCTCGACGCGCTTGCCCTCCAGGGACCACGGTCGGTACACCATGTCGGACAGGATGGTGACCGCGTTGCCGTTGGCGACGATGCTGCGGACCGCCTCGATCGAGGAGGTCTCGACGAGTATCCGTGGCTGGAGGTCACCCCAGTACTGCCGGGTGGTCTGGTCCGCCTCGTCGACGGTCAGCAGCACGTAGGGATGCTCCGCGACGTCCTTCAGGCGCACCGGGTCGGCGCGGGCCAGGGGGTGGGTGGGGGCGAGCCACAGCCGTCGCTTCGAGTGCACGAAGGTCTCGGCCTGCAGCGCCGGGCTCTGCAGGTTGGAGGTGAGCAGCAGCCCGAAGTCCAGCCGGCCGGACTCGAGCTGCCTCTCCAGCTCGGGGCGCCCCATCTCCCGCCAGACGACCTCGAGATTGGGGAACAGCACCGACAGGCGCTGGATGTGCTGCGGCAGGAAGTAGGCCATCACCGTGTAGGTGACGCCTACCCGGACACGGCCACCCACCTGCGCGTCGGGCGTCGTCACGAGGGCGGCCTCGTCGACCATCCGCGCGATCTCGCGCGCCTTGGGGAGGAAGGCCCTGCCGGTCTCGGTGAGCGTGACCCCGCGCGAACCCCGGACGAACAGCGGCTGCTCGAGGACGCGCTCGATCTCCTGGATGGCCGTCGTGACCGCTGACTGGGAGACATAGAGCTCCCGCGCGGCGGCGCTCACCTGTCCGGCCTCGGCCACCGCCAGGAAGTAGCGGAGCTGGCGAAGGGTGAAGCTCACGTCGCCTCCGTATATCTGGAAATCAGATAGCAGCGTATCGAACTATTGAACTGGTCAATAGAGCGTGAGGTTCCTATGGTTCAGGTCACTAGATACCGAAGGGAGACCCGGCGCATGAGGACTCGAGTAGACGTCAACTGCGACATGAGCGAGGGGTTCGGCTCCTGGATGTTCGGTGACGACATCGACGCCCAGATGATGCCGCTGGTCAGCTCCATCAACGTGGGGGCCGGGTTCCATGCCGGGGACCCCAACACCATCAACCGCACCGTCCAGCTCGCCAAGGACCACGGTGTCGGCATCGGGGTCCATCCCGGGTTCCGCGACCTCGTCGGCTTCGGCCGCCGGCACATCGACGCCCCGGCCGCGGAGCTGGTCAACGACTGCATCTACCAGCTCGGCGCGGTCCGTGAGTTCGTCCGCCTGCACGGCGTTCCGCTTCAGCACTTCAAGCTGCACGGCGCGCTCTACATGCACGCCGCCCGCAACGAGGAGTTCGCGACCGCCCTGGTCGAGGCGCTCCAGCGGGTGGACCCCGAGCTCCCGGTGCTCGTGATGGCGGGTTCGGTCCTGGCTCAGGTCGCCGAGAAGGGCGGGCAGCCGATCGTCCGCGAGTTCTACGCCGACCGGCACTACGGCGACAACGGCCAGATCGTGTTCACCCGCAACGTCGGCGTGCTCGACGCCGAGCAGACGGCGGCCAAGGTTCTCCAGGCGTGCCGAGAGGGCACCGTGGACACGGTCGACGGGACCACCGTCCCGATCGAGTTCGACTCGATCTGCATCCACAGCGACACCCGCGGCGCCTACGACCTGATGCGTCGCTCACGCGATGGCCTCGACCGGGCGGGTGTCACCGTGCGGTCGTTCGCCGACGGCTGACCGGACCACCCCTCAGTCGCTGCCCCTGCACTCCATCCCTGCCCAGGAGGTCCCCATGGCCGGAAACATGACCACCGACGAAGGCGTCGACACCGCAACCCACGCCATCCCCGAGGAGCAGCGCACCGGGGCGCTCTCGCTCACGATGGCCTGGTGGGGCGTGTGCAGCGCGCTGTTCTACATCTTCCTCGCGGCCACCCTCGCGGTCGCCTACGGCACGGTGAACACGATCATCGCGATGGTGCTGACGGTGGTCAGCTACGGGCTGATCAACGGGGTGCTGTCCCGCTACTCGCTCCGCACCGGGCTCAGTGTCTCGCTGTTCTCCCGGGTGCTCTTCGGCAAGGCGGGCGCGCTGCTGGCCACCGCGATCTTCTTTCTCACCGCCATCTACTACGCGGTGTTCGAGGGGTCGGTGATCGCCGTCGCGGCCACCAGCGTCGTGGACGGCCTGAGCTACGGGACGGCCTGCATCCTGGTGGTGGCGTACAGCGTCCCGCTGGTGTTCGGCAGCGTGCAGCACTTCCTCGACAAGCTCAACGGCGTCCTGCTGCCGTTCTACCTGATCGGCCTCGTGGCCGCGGTGGCCGCCACCGTCGCCACCTACGGCTACAGCAACGCCTGGCTGACCTACGTCCCCGAGGGGGGCGCGCCGGCCAGCGGCTGGGTGAACGCCTACATCGCCTACATGGGCGTGTGGGTGCTGATGATGTTCACGTTCGACTACGCGCGGTTCGGCGCGCAGAAGGACGTGCGCTACCACGCCCGGATCAACTTCGGCATCCCGTTCTACGTGATGACGTTCCTCGTCAACGGGCTCGTCGGTATCTTCCTGATCACCTCCGGCAAGGTGGCCACGGTCTCGGAGACCGGTGTCGTCGACCAGCTGATCACCGTGCTGGGCGGGGTGGTCGCGCTGGTGTTCATCTGGGTCACCCAGACCCGCATCAACAGCGCCAACTTCTACCTGGCCACGGTCAACATGCAGGCGTTCTTCGAGAAGCTGCTGGGCGCCCGGCTGAAGAAGTGGGGTTGGGCGATCGTGGTCGGCCTGGTCGTGCTGGTGATGATGCGTGCGACCAACGTCTTCAGCTACATCCTGGACGCCCTGACCTACCAGGGGATCTTCGTCACGGCCTGGGTCGGGATCGCCACGACTCACATCCTGTCGCGCCGCTACGAGCGGATGTTCGGCGACCGCGTCTACTACCACTTCCACGAGGTGCCGCGTTTCAACCCGGCGGGGCTGACCGCCTGGTTCGTGGGCGCAGGCGTCGGGCTCGCGATGACCCTGACCGGGACGGCCGCCGGATACGCGCCGGTGGTCACCGTGCTCCTGTCCTCCGCCATCTACGCCGGCATGCTCCGGGTCGCCCGTCGCGCCTGGTTCACCGTCACGGAGGACGAGGCCGAGAAGGACGACACCGCGCTGGCGCCCGCCTGACCCTCCATCAGCACGCCCGGCACCGCTAGCGTCGCAGCATCGCCCGTCAGCAACGACCAGAGAGGCATCACCATGAGCGAGGTCCACGAGGTCACCGCAGAGATCCCCGGCACCTTCTACACCCGCGAGTCTCCCAGCAGCGACCCCTTCGTGACCGTCGGAGGGACGGTGAACGTCGGCGACACCGTCGGCCTGATCGAGGTCATGAAGATGTTCAACCCCGTGGTGAGCGACGTGTCGGGGAAGGTCGTCGAGGTCTGCGTCGAGGCGGAGGACCCGGTCGACGTCGGCGACGTTCTCATCCGAATCGAGGAGGCGTAGGACATGGCCCGGATCAACCGCCTGTTGGTGATCAGCCGGGGGGAGATCGCCGTACGCACCGTCCGAGCGGCGGCCGAGCTCGGGATCACCACGATCGCGGCGTACAGCGACGCCGACGAGACCTCGCTGGCCGTCCAGCTGGCCGACGAGTCGGTGAACGTCGGCGGCGCACACGCCAAGAAGAGCTACCTCAACCAGGAGTCCTTGCTGGCCGCGGCGCGCGAGGTCGATGCGGACGCCATCCACCCCGGGTACGGCTTCCTCTCCGAGAACGCCGAGTTCGCGCGGGCCGTCGAGTCCGCGGGCCTCGTCTGGGTCGGACCGAGCGCCGCGACGATCGCCCGCATGGGTGACAAGTCCGCGGCGATCGAGACCGCGCAGCATGCCGGTGTCCCGGTCGTGCCGGGCAGCGGGGGGCTGGTCAAGGACGTCGACGAGGGAGTCGCCGCGGCGCAGGACGTCGGCTACCCGGTGCTCATCAAGGCCACCGCGGGCGGCGGTGGCCGGGGCATCCGGGTCGCGCGCGACGACGAGGAGCTGGCTCAGGGCATCGCGGCGGCGCAGCAGGAGGCGGAAGCCTCCTTCGGGGACGGCGGCGTGTACCTCGAGCGGCTGGTCGAGCACGCGCGTCACATCGAGGTGCAGGTCCTCGGCGACGGCAGCGACGCGGTCCACTTCTACGAGCGGGACTGCTCCCTGCAGCGCCGCCGGCAGAAGATCTGGGAGGAGGCGCCCGCCGCAGTCCTCGGTGCCGACGTGCGGGAGCGGATCTGCCGGGCCGCGGTGACGTTGGCGACCTCCGTGGACTACCGCGGCGCCGGCACGGTCGAGTTCCTCTACGACCCGGCGACCCAGGAGTTCTTCTTCATCGAGATGAACACCCGGATCCAGGTCGAGCATCCGATCACCGAGGAGATCTGTCGGGGTCGACCTGATCCGCGCGATGCTTCTGGTGGCCCAGGGTGAGCCGCTGCCCTACCGGCAGGAGGACATCTCGGTGCGCGGCCACGCCATCGAGGTGCGGGTCAACGCGGAGGACCCGGACCGGGGCTTCCTCCCGGCGCCCGGCACCATCGAGGAGCTGCGCTGGGCGCAGGGCCCGGGCGTCCGGGTCGACTCCATGGCCTACCCCGGCTACGCGATCCCGCCCTACTACGACTCGCTGATCGGCAAGCTGATCGTCTGGGCCGAGACCCGCGAGCTCGCCCTGGCCAGGCTCGGCCGTGCTCTCGGCGAGACCCGCCTGGAGGGGCCCAAGACCACACTGCCGTTCTTCGCCAAGCTGCTGGCCTGCCCCGAAGTGCAGTCCAACGAGTTCCACACGACCTGGCTGGAGAGCTGGTCGGAGGAGGGAGCCTGATGACGTCCACGCGGTACACCCTCGGCGGCGACGAGCACCTGTTCGTCGAGCTGTCCGAGAGCATGAGGCTCGACGCGTTCTTCAAGAGCATCCTGATCACGCAGGAGCTGGCAGCCCGCGAGCTTCCGGGCGTGACGGAGATCTGCCCGGCGAACGCGTCCTTCCAGGTCCGGTTCGACCCGGACAGGCTCGAGGTGGGCCGGTTGCAGGAGGTGCTCCAGGACATCGAGGCGAACCTGGGTGAGACCGACGCGCGACTCGACACCCGCGTCGTGGAGATCCCGGTGCTCTACAACGACCCGTGGACACACGAGACCCTGATGCGCTTCCGTGAGCGGCACCAGGACCCGGAGTCCACCGACCTGGAGTACGCCGCCCGCATCAACGGCTACCCCGACATCGACGCCTTCATCAAGGCGCACTCGGACACCCCGTGGTTCGTGTCCATGGTCGGGTTCGTCGCCGGCCTGCCGTTCATGTACCAGATGGTCGAGCAGGAGCGGCAGATCCAGGTGCCGAAGTACCTCAAGCCGCGCACCGACACCCCGAAGCACACGGTCGGGTACGGCGGTTGCTTCTCCTGCATCTACTCGGTCCGCGGAGCGGGCGGGTACCAGATGTTCGGGGTCACGCCCGTGCCGATCTACGACCCCGAGCAGAAGGTCAAGCACCTCTCGGAGTTCATGATCTTCTTCAAGCCGGGCGACATCGTGAAGTTCCGTCCGATCGAGCGCGAGGAGTACGACGACATCCTCGCCTCCGTCGAGCGGAACGACTACACCCTGCCGATCGCCCCGTTCGACTTCTCCCTGAAGGAGTTCGAGGCGGACCCGGTCGGCTACCCGAGCACGATCCTGGAGGCGCTCCATGGCAATTGAGGTCACGAAGCCAGGCCTGGCGACGTCCGTGCAGGACCAGGGCCGGCAGGGGAACTACCACCTCGGCATCCCGCCGGCGGGGGCCCTGGACCAGCTCTCCTTCCGTTCGGCCAACCTGCTGCTCGGCAACGACGAGACGGCCGCGGTGCTCGAGTGCGCGCTCATGGGACCGGAGCTGACCTTCACCGAGGCGACCCACGTCGCGGTGACCGGGGCGCGCATGCAGCCCAAGATCGATGGTGAGGAGCGACCCCTCGACACCGTCCTGGCGGTCGAGGCCGGGCAGACGCTCGCCCTGGGTTTCGCAGCCGCGGGTGCGCGGGCCTACCTCGCCGTCAGTGGGGGGATCGACGTCCCCGAGGCACTCGGCAGCCGCTCGACGTACGCACTCGGGTCCTTGGGCGGGTTCCACGGAAGACCCTTGCAGGCGGGGGACGTCCTGGACACGGGCAAGGACGGCCACGCGGCCGCAGCGGGCCGGGAGCTCGCCGAGGATCTGCGGGTGCCGCTCACCAAGGAGCGCGAGGTGCGCCTGGTGCTCGGGCTGTACGACGAGCGCGTCGAGAAGGAGTCCATGGCCAAGTTCCTCTCGGAGACCTGGCAGGTGAGCTCGGAGTCGGACCGGATCGGCTATCGCTTCAAGGGCGGCACGCCGCTGGACTTCGTGCCGCGCACCCCGCCGTTCGGAGCCGGTGACGACCCGTCGAACATCGTGGACGCCTGCTACCCGATCGGGTCCGTCCAGGTCCCGTCCGGCCAGGAGCCGATCGTGCTGCACCGCGACGCGGTCTCCGGCGGTGGCTACATGATGATCGGCACCGTGATCAGCGCCGACATGGATGCGTTCGGCCAGATGCCGCCCAACACGAAGGTCCGCTTCGTCGAAGGTGACCCTCGAAGAGGCGCTGAAGGCCAGAGCGGAGCGCCGGCAGAGGCTGGAGGACATCCGGCAGGCGCTGACCTCCTGACCAGGGGCCTCGGCGGCGGCGCGCGGGCGGCTGCGGCTGAGTGAGCTCGACGAGGGCGAGCGACCTCGTCGGCGTGCCCGAGCGACCCCGCCCTCATCACCCGTGCCCACAGGTAGCCCTAAGGAAGTACCCATGGAAGAACTCACTCTCCGGACCGGCGGCCCGGACGTCCCCCAGGAGCTCCGGATCACCACCGACCTCCCGGGGCCGGGCTCGCGCGACCTGCAGGCGCGCAAGCAACGTGCCGTTCCGCGTGGGGTCGGAACGACGCTCCCCGTGTACGCCGAGGTCGCCGGGGGAGGTGTCGTCGTCGACGTGGACGGCAACTCGCTCATCGACTTCGGGTCGGGGATCGCCGTCACCACGGTGGGCAACAGCGCTCCGCGCGTGACGGAGGCCGTGGTCCGACAGGTGCAGGCCTTCACGCACACCTGCTTCATGGTGACGCCGTACGAGGGCTATGTGCGCGTCGCCGAGGCACTCAACCGCCTTGCTCCCGGATCGCACGAGAAGCGGACCGTGCTGTTCAACTCCGGCGCCGAGGCGGTGGAGAACGCGGTCAAGATCGCCCGCGTCCACACCGGGAAGCAGGCGGTCGTCGCGTTCGACCACGCCTACCACGGTCGCACCAACATGACGATGGCGCTGACGGCCAAGAACATGCCGTACAAGAGCGGCTTCGGGCCGTTCGCGCCGGAGGTCTACCGGGCGCCGTTCTCCTACCCCTTCCGCGACGGCCTCGAGGGAGGACGGGCGGCGCGCCAGGCGCTTTCCGTGATCGAGAAGCAGGTCGGTGTCGAGAACCTCGCGGCGGTGATCGCCGAGCCGATCCAGGGTGAGGGCGGCTTCATCGTCCCGGCCCCGGGCTTCCTGGCGGCGGTCTCCGACTGGTGCACCGAGAACGACGTCGTCTTCATCGCCGACGAGGTGCAGACCGGTTTCGCCCGCACGGGGGAGTTCTTCGCCGTCGACCACGAGGGCGTCGTCCCGGACCTCGTCGTGAGCGCCAAGGGGATCGCCGGCGGGCTGCCGCTGAGCGCGGTGACGGGCCGGGCCGAGATCATGGACGCGCCGCACGTCGGCGGGCTGGGCGGGACCTACGGTGGGAACCCGATCGCGTGCGCGGCCGCCCTGGCGGTCCTCGACACGATCGAGGCGGACGGTCTGCTCGATCGGGCCACGCACATCGGTGCCGTGATGATGGAGCGTCTGACGGCGCTCCAGGGGGGCGACTCGCGCATCGGCGACGTACGCGGTCGCGGCGCGATGATCGCCGTCGAGCTGGTGCAGCGGGACACCACCGTGCCCGATGCCGAGCTCGCCCGTCGGGTGGCGGCCGAGGCGCACGCGCGTGGTCTCATCGTGCTGACCTGCGGTACCTACGGGAACGTGCTGCGCTTCCTCCCACCCCTCGCGATGCCCGACCACCTGCTGGTAGCCGGACTCGACATCCTCGAGGCGGTCTTCGCGGAGACCACCTGAGCGGCGAGGTGACCCCGGCGGGGTCGCAGCGTCCGACCGAGGATCGCGGCCCCGACCGGGGCAGAGCGGCTGAGGTAGGGGAATGACGATGGGCCCCGGTGACCGGGGCCCATCGGCTGTGTCCGAGGGGGGACTTGAACCCCCACCCTCTATACGAGGACTAGCACCTCAAGCTAGCGCGTCTGCCTATTCCGCCACCCGGACGAGGTGTTGATCGGTGCGCCCCCAACTCTAGGTCAAGCCCTGAGCGCGGCGGTAACTGTAGCAAAGGAGCGGGGAGGAGATCGCATCGGGCATGTCGTCACCAACGGTGTCAGGATGGACGGCATGAGCACGGACGACAGGAGCACCGACCACACGAGCACCGGACCGGCCTACGACCCCGCGGCCGAGGTCGTCGACATCTGCCGGGACCTGATCCGGATCGACACCACCAACTTCGGCGACGGCTCTGGACCGGGGGAGCGCAAGGCTGCCGAGCACGTGGCGGCGCTTCTCGACGAGGTCGGCATCGAGTCCGAGCTCTACGAGGGGAAGCCGGGCCGCACCAACGTGGTCGCGCGCTGGGGCGGCCGCCCGGGCGGCCGCGAGGACCCGCTGCTGCTCCACGGCCACCTCGACGTGGTGCCCGCCGAGGCCGACGACTGGCGCGTGCACCCGTTCTCCGGGGAGATCCAGGACGGCCACCTGTGGGGTCGCGGGGCGGTCGACATGAAGGACTTCGACGCGATGCTGCTCTCCGTCGTACGGGCCCGCGCCCGGGCCGGTGCGGAGCCGTCGCGCCCGACGGTGCTGTGCTTCACCGCGGACGAGGAGGCCGGCGGGCACGACGGCGCCGAGCGGATCGTGCTGCAGCGGCCCGACCTGCTCGAGGGCTGCCGCGAGGGGGTCGGCGAGGTCGGGGGCTTCAGCGCGACCATCCGGGGCCGACGGTTCTACCTCATCGAGGCCGCCGAGAAGGGCATGGCCTGGATGCGGCTCACCGCGACCGGCAACGCCGGACACGGCTCCATGCGGCACCCCGACAACGCGGTCACCCGGCTCGCCGAGGCGGTCGCCCGCATCGGCACCCACGAGTGGCCGGTCCGGCTGACCCCGTCCATGCAGGTGCTGCTCTCCGCCGTGGGCGAGGTGGCCGGCACCGAGGCGACCCCCGAGAACGCCGAGGCGCTGGTCGAGGAGTTCGGCTCCGCAGCCCGGATGCTCGGCGCCGTCATCCGGCACACCACCAACCCGACCATGCTCGGCGCCGGCTACAAGGTGAACGTCGTCCCGGGCGAGGCGACCGCACACGTCGACGGACGCTTCCTGCCCGGCCACGAGGACGAGTTCTTCGCGACACTGTCCGAGCTCGTCGGCGAGGGCATCGACATCGACTTCGTCAGCAAGCAGGCAGGGCTGGAGACCACCTTCGACGGCGACCTGGTGGACGCCATGACGGCGTCCCTGCTCGCCGAGGACCCCGACGCGACCGTCGCGCCGTACCTCATGTCCGGCGGCACCGACGCCAAGCACTGGCACAAGCTGGGCGTCCGTTGCTTCGGGTTCGCCCCGCTGCGGCTGCCCGCCGACCTGGACTTCACCGCGCTCTTCCACGGCGTCGACGAGCGGGTCCCGACCGACGCGCTGGAGTTCGGCGCCCGCGTCTTCGACCGCTTCCTCGACCGGGCGTAGTCCGAACCGCCCACACTCGGCCGACTCTCACGAATCCCTTGTGGACAAGGAGATTCTGCGCCCGAAAGTGTCGGTGGCGCCTGGTTGGGTGTGGTCATGACGACGTCCACGCTCGCTCCCGCGGAGGCGGGTCCGGCCGCGGTGGTGGCGTCGGCGAAGGCTGTGCTGGCCGGGCTGGACGAGGTGCTGTGGGCGGCCAGGGATGCCGGGGATCTGCTGGACGTGACGGTCGAGCTGGAGCGGCTCCGGTCGCACCTGGCAGCGGTGCAGGCGCGGGTGGCGGTGGAGGTCGAGGCGAGCGAGGCGGCCAGGGCGGCGGGTTGGGTGTCGCCGGGTGACTGGCTGACCCAGGTGGCGGGTGGTCGGCGCGGGCACGGGCAGCGGCTGCTGCGCACGGCCCGGGGCCTGTGCGGGGACCGGACTGCGACCTTGGTGGCGCTGGCGGCGGGCGAGGTGTCCCCCGAGCACGCCGAGGTGATCGTCGCGGTGGTCGACCGGTTGCCGGTCGACCCGTCGTTGCGGGAGGAGGCGGAGCGCGCGCTGCTCGACCAGGCCGCCTCGCTGAACGCCTCCGAGCTGCGCAGAGCCGGCGAGCACCTGCTCGAGGTCCTGGACCCGGGCGGCTCCGCGCGGGCCGAGGAGGCCGCGTTGGACCGGCTGGAGCGCTCGGCGCACCTGGGCCGGTTCCTCTCGATCGCCGAGGACGGGCTTGGTGGGGTGCGGGTCCGGGGCCGCGGCACCGCCGAGGACGCCGCGATCATCAAGACCGCGCTGCACGCGCTCGCGGCCCCGCTGCCGGGCACCGACCCCGACTGCGGGGAGGCCGGCCGGGACACCCGCGACCACGGCGCACGGTGCTGGGACGCGCTGGTGGAGACCTGCCTCGAGGCACAGGAGTGCGCGGGGCTGCTGCCCGAGGACCACGGCGCCCGACCCCGGGTCACCGTGACCGTGACGCTCGAGCAGCTCCGCACCGGGCTCGGCACCGCTCTCCTGGGCACCGGGGAGGACCTCTCCGCCTCGGCGGTGCGGCGGCTGGCCTGCGACGCCGGGGTGATCCCCGCCGTCCTCGGCACGGTCGGGGAGGTGCTCGACGTGGGCCGCACCCAGCGGCTGGTCACCCCCGCGATCTGGAAGGCACTGGTGCTGCGCGACGGACACTGCCGGTTCCCCGGCTGCCGGCGGCTGCCGCTGGCCTGCGACGCCCACCACCTCGTGCACTGGGCCGACGGGGGCGGCACGTCACTGGACAACCTGGTGCTGCTCTGCCGGGCCCACCACACCCTCCTGCACGCCACCCCCTGGCAGGCCCGGCTCAACCCGGTCGACCGGCGGCCCGAGTTCCGACCACCCCCCTCCCGACGCGCGCGACCACCCGATGCGCACCCACCCGACGACTGGATCCGTGAGCCACGGGCCAGGGAATGACCCGCCGGGTCCGGGCTCACGGGGGCGTGGGCCTGTTGACTGGTCTCGTGGTTCGCCGGATGCCCCGTCGCCCTCGCAGCTCGACCGATGGAACCCGTCGATCGGGCGTAGCGTCCTACTGACGAAAGGGAACCGCTCAGAGGGGGGTGGGCCGTGATGAGACGCGTAGCCGTGACCGGGGTGTTCGTCGGGCTCCTGGCCGTCTTGGGCGCCTGTGCAGCCGGGGAGTCCGCCGGCGACAAGGCGCCAGCCAGCCAAGGGAACGTCGCGCGGGCCCCTGACGGCCCCGAGCCCGACAACCTGCGGAATCCCACTGCGGATCGCCGAGGCCCGCTCCCCGACGGAGGGGCTGCCTCGTGTGTCGAGGCCTACGCCCCGAGAGCCGTCTCGAAGAGAGCGTTCGCGTTCGACGGAGTGGTGGTCGAGGTAGGTGCTTCAGTCTCCGACCGCGGCGACGAGGCGGACCTGGGACTGCCTGGAGTCACCTTCGAGGTGGGGGAATGGTTCTCGGGTGGCCGCGGCGACGATACGGTCACGGTCGACGTGCAACCCCCGACGACAGGTGCCGAGAACCCCTCCGACCCGGGGTACGCCTACGGCCTCGGCTCACGGCTCCTGGTGAGCGGCGAGCCCCGCTGGGGTGGTTCTCCGCTCGACGCTCCCATCGCCTGGGGCTGCGGGTTCAGCCGCTACTACGACCCCGAGACCGCGAAGGCTTGGCGCGACACCCTGGCGCGCTGATCGGCCGGGCAAGACCTACGAGTCGGGGGTTTCCAGGGTCCGCTGCCCGCGGGCAAACAGAGCGCGTCAACAGCGACACACGCAGTCAGACCAGCGCGTAGCGGCGCTGGCGGATGATCTTGCGCTTGAGAACCACCCGGCGCGTGCCGTCGTGGGCGATCCGCAGCCGGTCCAGCTCCCAGCCTCCGTGCTCGGCACGCTCGACGAGCAGCCGGGTCACGAAGTGGCGGGAGAAGTCCCGCGGGATGGTGAGCCTCTCGAACTCGTACTCCACACCGGACCGCAGTCCCCGCCGCTGGGCGGTGGTGTGGAGCGGTGCGGAGGACATGCCCCTCATCGTGACACGTCCACCCGGGGGTGTCCGGCCATTGGAACCGCGCGTCGCCCGGCCGCCGAGGGCCGCTCGTTCAGTCCTCCGACACGTCGTCCAGTGCGGCGACGAGCTCGGCGGGCAGCGTGCAGTCCTCGGACGAGAGCGAGCCCTTGAGCTGGGCCGCGGTGCGGGCGCCCACGATGGGTGCGGTGACGCCGGGGCGGTCGCGCACCCAGGCGAGCGCCACCTCCATCGGCGTCCAGTCCAGGCCGTCGGCGGCGCGCACCACCGCCTCGACGATCCGGCTGCTGCGCTCGTCGAGGTAGCCGGTCACGAAGTTCGCGAAGTGCGGGGACGCGGCCCGCGAGTCGGCGGGCGTGCCCGAGCGGTACTTCCCGGTCAGGACCCCGCGGCCCAGCGGCGACCAGGGCAGCAGCCCGATCCCCATCGCCTCCGCGGCGGGCAGCACCTCTGCCTCGACCCGGCGGTTGAGGAGGGAGTACTCGACCTGGTGCGAGGCCAGGATCGCCCGGCCCGGGACAGCCTTCTGCCAGGTCGCCGCCTGCGCGCTCTGCCAGCCGGTGTAGTTCGACACCCCGACGTACGCCGCCCGGCCCGACGACACGGCGTAGTCGAGCGCGGAGAGCGTCTCCTCGAGGGGCGTGTCGTCGACCCAGGTGTGCACCTGCCACAGGTCGATGTGGTCGACGCCGAGCCGGCGCAGGGAGGCGTCGAGCGTGGCGATCAGCGACCCGCGCGAGACGTTCGTCTCCCGCTGGCCGCGCGCCCGGGTGATGCCGGCCTTGGTGGCGATGACGATGTCCTCGCGACGGACCACGTCGCCGAGGAGGGAGCCGATCAGCTCCTCCGACGCGCCGTCGCCGTAGCCGGCCGCGGTGTCCACCAGCGTGCCGCCGGCCTCGGCGAAGGCCAGGAGCTGGTCACGGGCCTCGTGCTCGTCGGTGTCGCGGCCCCACGTGAGGGTGCCGAGCCCCATCCGGGACACCTTCAGACCCGTGTGGCCCAGGTAGCGCTGCTGCATGGGCACAACGCTATCCGGCGTGCGGGTCGCAGCCGGTCCGCCTCGCCGCGGTCCGTAGGGTGTCGCCCGTGCTCGACTTCCTGAAAGCCGTCTTTCTGGGCCTGTTGCAGGGTCTCACCGAGTTCCTCCCCATCTCGAGCTCGGCCCACCTGCGCATCTTCCCGGAGCTGTTCGGCTGGGGGGACCCGGGCGCCGCGTTCACCGCGGTGATCCAGATCGGCACCGAGCTCGCGGTGCTCCTCTACTTCCGCAAGGACATCTGGCGGATCGGGTCGGCCTGGGTGCAGTCCCTCTACCGGCCCGAGCTGCGCGGTGCGCTGGACAGCCGGATGGGCTGGTACATCATCGTGGGGTCGCTGCCGATCGTGATCCTGGGCGTGCTGCTCAAGGACGTGATCGAGCAGGACTTCCGCAACCTCTGGATCATCGGGACGACGCTGATCGTGCTCGGCCTGATCCTCGGGCTCGCCGACCGCGTCGGCAGTACCGACCGTGGCACCGACAAGATGACCCTGCTCCACTCGGTCTTCCTCGGACTGGCCCAGGCGTGCGCACTCATCCCGGGGGTGTCCCGCTCCGGGGCCACGATCAGCATGGGCCGCTTCCTCGGCTACGACCGGGCCGCGGCCACCCGCTTCGCCTTCCTGCTCGCGATCCCGGCGGTGGTCGGCGCGGGGCTGTTCGAGCTGCCCGAGATCCCGCACGGCGACAACGCCTACGGGCCGTGGCCGACCCTGGTGGCGACGGTCGTGTCGTTCGTGGTCGGGTACGCCGCGATCGCCTGGCTGCTGCGCTACGTCAGCACCAACTCCTACCTGCCGTTCGTGGTCTACCGGGTGCTGCTCGGCGGCATGACCCTCTCGCTGGTGGCCGCCGGGGTGCTCAGCGCCTGAGCAGGGCTCAGAGCCAGCCGGACTTCTTGAACAGCCGGTAGAGCACGATCGACGCGGTCACGGTGATCCCCAGCGCGTAGAAGTACCCGTAGCGCCAGTGCAGCTCGGGCATGTAGTCGAAGTTCATCCCGTAGATGCCGGCCACGAGGGTGCCGACCGCCGCGATCGCCACCCAGGCGGAGATCTTCCGCATGTCCTGGTTCTGCTCCACGCTGATCCGGGCCAGGTGGGCGTCGAACGCCGTGGACAGCAGCGCGTCGAGCGTCTCGATGGTCTCCGAGACCCGCACGACGTGGTCGGCCACGTCGCGGAAGAACGGGGCCGCCTCCTGGGTGACCAGCGGGACCGACCCGGTGGCGAAGCGCTTCATCGGCTCCCGCAGCGGGTTGACCGCCCGGCGGACCTCGGCGAGCTCGCGCTTGAGGATGTAGATGCGCCGCGAGTCGTGGGTGCGCAGGGGGGAGAACACCGACTCCTCGACCTCGTCCACGTCGATCTCGAGCTGCTGGGCCACCTCCTCGTAGGAGTCGACCACCCGGTCGCAGATCGCGTAGACGACGGCGGACGGGCCGTGCCCCAGCACCGCGGTCTCCTTCTCGAGGTCGAGGCGGGCGGTGTGCAGCTCGGTGCCCTGCGCCGTGCCGGACGCTGATGACGAAGTCGCGGCCGACGAAGAGGTTGATCTCGCCGGTCTCGACTGCGTCGTCCTCGTCGACGTACCAGAGCGTCTTGAGCACCAGGAAGATGCCGTCCTCGTAGCGCTCGAGCTTGGGCCGCTGGTGGGCGTGCAGGGCGTCCTCCACGGCCAGCGGGTGCAGGGAGAACGCCCGGGCCACCCGCTCGAGCTCCTCGCCGGACGGCTCGTGCATGCCGACCCAGAGGAAGTCGCCCTCGCCGGTGGTGGCGTCACGGACGGCGTCCAGGTCGTCCTTGTCGCAGGGGAGGGACACCCGGACCCCCTCCCGGTAGAGGGCGCTGTCGACGATCATGTGCCGACCCTAGGCGGTCCCGCCTGCGCCGGGTGTCAGGCTTCCGCCCCGCGAGTGTCCGGCCACAGCCGGGCTCTCGCGGGGCGGGAGACGCCCTAAGGTCGGGGCATGGCAACCGTGATCCTGGTCCGACACGGCCGGACCACGGCCAACGCGACGGGCGTCCTGGCCGGGCGGAGCAAGGGCGTCCACCTCGACGAGGTCGGGCAGGGGCAGGCCGAGGCGGCGGGTGCCCGGCTGGCCGCGGTCGCCGCTCGCCGCCGTCGTCACCAGCCCGCTCGAACGCACGCCGGGAGACCGCCCGGGCCATCGCGGCCGCCCAGGAGGCTGCCGGACGCCCGGTCGCGGACCGGGGCCTGCTCGAGTGCGACTACGGCACCTGGACGGGCCGGGAGCTCAAGGGCCTGGCCAAGGAGGAGCTGTGGCGGACGGTGCAGGCGCATCCCAGCGCCGTCGCGTTCCCGGGAGGCGAGACGATGGCCGGGATGTCGGCCCGGGCGGTGGGCGCCGTACGACGATGGGACGCCCGGCTCGAGGAGGAGCACGGACCCGACGCGGTGTGGGTCGCGGTGAGCCACGCCGACGTGATCAAGGCGGTGCTCGCCGACGCCCTCGGCATGCACCTCGACGCCTTCCAGCGCCTGGTCGTCGACCCCGGCTCGTGCTCGGTCGTCCGCTACACGCCGCTGCGCCCGTTCGTGCAGTCGCATGAACACCACCGAGGGGGACCTGGCGCACCTGCGGCCGCCCCGGAGGGCGAAGCGCCGCCGGCGGGCGAGCAGCGACGCAGCCGTCGGCGGCGGGGCGGGCAGCGGGGGCGGTGCCGCGCCCGCCGGACCGGTTCCCCCCACCGCATAGGCTCGGCGTCATGGCATCGGTGATCCACAGCTTCGACCCGCCCGAGCGGTTCGTCGCCGGGACGGTCGGCCCTCCCGGGCAGCGCACGTTCTTCCTGCAGGCGCGGACCGGGTCGCGGGTCACCAGCGTGGCGCTGGAGAAGCAGCAGGTGTCGGTGCTCGCGGAGCGGATCGACGAGCTGCTGGACGAGCTGATCCGCAGCGACCAGGGTGCCGGCACCATCCCGGCGGTGTCGCCGGTGGCCCTGGAGGACGACGGCCCGCTCGAGCAGCCGATCGTCGAGGAGTTCCGGGCCGGCACCATGACGCTGTCCTGGGACTCCACCGACCAGCGAGTGGTCGTCGAGGTGTTCCCCTACACCGAGGAGTCCGTCGTCGAGCCGGGCACGCCCGAGGAGGAGATCGAGGAGCCGGAGCCCGACGAGATCCTCGTGGTCCGGCTGCCCCCCGGGCTCGCCCGCTCGTTCACCAAGCGGGCCGCGGCCGTGGTCGGCGCCGGCCGGCCCGCCTGCCCGTTCTGCGGCGGTCCCGTCGACCCGGCCGGCCACCTGTGCCCGCGGGCCAACGGGTTCCGGCGCACGACGCCGGCGGAGTGACCGTGCCCGGCCGCGTCGCGACCGCGCGATGAGCACGGACGCCTCCCGGGCCGAGGGCCGGGCCGCCCTGCTCGCCGGGGAGGTCCGGGTCGAGGGCCGGGTCCTGCCGGCGTCGAACGCCACCTTCGTCGGCCGGGTCGGGCCGGAGGACGCCTCGGTGCCCTGCGTCTACAAGCCGGTCGCCGGGGAGCGGCCCCTGTGGGACTTCCCCGACGGCACCCTGGCCCGGCGCGAGGTGGCGGCGTACGCCGTGTCGCGAGGCGCTCGGCTGGGCCGTGGTCCCGCCGACGGTGCTGCGGGAGGGGCCGGCGGGGCTCGGCATGGTGCAGCTGTGGTGCGAGCCGGACCCGGAGCAGGTCGCCGGTCGACCTGGTCCCGCGGCGGCGGGTGCCCGCCGGCTACCTGCACGTGCTCGACGCCTACGACGGCGCAGGACCGCCCGATCTCGCTGGTGCACGAGGACACCGAGCCGCTGCGCCGGATGGCCGTCTTCGACGTCGTCGTCAACAACGCCGACCGCAAGGGCGGGCACGTGCTGCGCGATGACCGACGGCCACCGCTTCGGGGTCGACCACGGCATCAGCTTCCATGTCGACGACAAGCTGCGCACGGTCCTGTGGGGCTGGGCGGAGCGGCCGCTCGACCCCGAGGACGCGGCCGCCGTGCACGCGGCTGCTCGACCGGGTCTGCACCGTCAGGGACCCGCTGCGCGGCGAGCTCGACGACCTGCTGGCCGGCGCACGAGGTGGAGGCCTTCGTGGCCCGCTGCGAGCGCCTGCTCGGGCAGCCGGATGCCGACGCCGTCGGGCGAGTGGCCGGCGATCCCCTGGCCCGCCTTCTGACGACCGCGCGGACCGCGAGGAGCACGCGGACCAGGCGTGCCGTCGGCGGGGGTCGCCTCGGTAGGCTCCCGGCATGCGCGCCTGGACGAGCCCGGACCTTCCGAGCCACGACGATCTCGCGCCCGGCCCCGCCGTCCGCGTGCACGACTCGGCGGCCGCCGAGCTCGTCACGACCGACCCGCAGGGCGGCGCCCGCATGTACGTCTGCGGGATCACGCCGTACGACGCCACCCACCTCGGCCACGCCGCCACCTACGTCGCGTTCGACCTGCTGAACCGGGCCTGGCGCGCAGCCGGGCACGACGTGCGCTACGTCCAGAACGTCACCGACGTCGACGACCCGCTGCTGGAGCGGGCCACCGCCACCGGCATCGGACTGGGCCGAGCTCGCGGAGCGGGAGACGGAGCTGTTCCGCACCGACATGGAGGCGCTGCGGGTGCTCGCGCCGGACGAGTACGTCGGTGCCGTCGAGTCGATCCCGCTCGTCGTCGAGGTGGTGAAGCGGCTGCGCGAGCGCGGCTTCGTCTACGACGTCGACGGGACCTCTACTTCTCGGTGCACGCCGACCCCCGGTTCGGCGGCGTGTCGCGGTGGGACGAGGCGCGGATGCTCCGGCTCTTCGGTGAGCGCGGCGGCGACCCGGACCGCAAGGGCAAGAAGCACCCGCTCGACTGCCTGCTCTGGCAGGCCGAGCGGCCGGGCGAGCCGGCCTGGGACAGCGAGCTGGGCCGCGGCCGCCCCGGATGGCACGTCGAGTGCTCCGCGATCGCCCTGCACCACCTCGGTGAGACGCTTCGACGTCCAGGGTGGGGGCAGCGACCTGGTCTTCCCGCACCACGAGATGAGCGCCGCCGAGGCCCAGGCGGCGCACGACGGCGCGACCTTCGCGAAGACCTACGTGCACGCCGGCATGGTCGGCTACGAGGGCGAGAAGATGTCGAAGTCGAAGGGCAACCTGGTGCTCGTCTCCCGGCTCCGTGAGGACGGGCGTCGACCCGATGGCGATCCGGCTGGCCCTGCTCCGCCACCACTACCGCAGCGACTGGGAGTGGACCGCGGCCGACCTCACCGGAGCCGAGACCTGGCTGGCCGACTGGCGCGCAGCGGTGGCCGAGCCCGCCGGGGCGGCCACCGCCGAGGTGGTCCGCGAGGTGCGGGCCGCGCTGGCCGAGGACCTCGACGCCCCGCGTGCCACGGAGGCGGTCCGCCGCTGGGCGGTGGCCACCAACGAGGGTGCCGACAGGTCGGAGCCGGGCGCCGGGGAGGTCGTCCGGCGGCTGGTCGACGCGAGCCTGGGCGTCGCTCTCTGAGGGCGCGTCCTCAGTCGTCGCCGGAGTCGCGACGCTTGAGGTAGCGCTCGAACTCGCGGGCGATCGCCTCCCCGCTGGCCTCCGGGAGCTCGGCGGTGTCCCGGGTCTCCTCGAGGGCGCGGACGTAGTCGCCGATCTCCTCGTCCTCCTCGGCGAGCTCGTCGACGCCCCGCTCCCAGGCCCGGGACTCCTCGGGGAGGTCACCGAGCGGGATGCTGATCTGGAGCAGGTCCTCGAGCTGGCCGACGAGGGCGAGCGTGGCCTTGGGGCACGGCGGCTGCGCGACGTAGTGGGGGACCGCGGCCCAGTAGGACACCGCCGGGATGTCCATCTGCGTGCAGGCGTCCTGGAAGACCCCGACGATGCCGGTGGGGCCCTCGTAGTTGGACTGCTCCAGCTTGAGCCGGTCGATGAGCTCCGGCTCGGTCGCCGTCCCGGTCACCGGGATCGGCCGGGTGTGCGGGGTGTCGGCGAGCAGGGCGCCCAGGGTGACCACGATCTCCGCGCCCAGCTCGTCGGAGGCGGCCAGGAGCTCGGCGCAGAACTGGCGCCAGCGCATGTTGGGCTCGATCCCGCGCAGCAGGATCACGTCGCGCAGCGCCCCGGGTGGGGAGGCGACGGCCAGCTGGGTCGAGGGCCAGGTGATCCGGCGCATCCCGTCCTCGTTGCTGCCCACGACGGGCCGGTTCATCTGGAAGTCGTAGAACTCCTCGGGGTCGATGGCGGCCACCACCCGGGCGTCCCACACCCGCATCAGGTGGTCGACGACGGACGACGCGGCGTCGGCGGCGTCGTTCCACCCCTCGAACGCGGCGATGAGGATGGGGGAGCGGAGCTCCGGCACCTCTTCGATCTCGATCACGGAAGCAGCCTAGTCCGCGCCCGCCTGCGGAGCCGGTAGGCCGGGGCCGGCGGCGAGAGGGTGCGTCGGCCGGCCGTGACCGCGCCTGACACAATGTGAGACGCCGGTGTCACCATCCGGTAAGACCTCGGGGTCCGACCGCACTCGTGCCTAGGCTCGTCGGCGTGCCCGCAGGACCCCACCCTGATCCGAGGAGCCCCGTGCTCGACCCCACCACCGTCCGTCCCGACGCCACCGAGGCGCTCACCGCGGCCTTGCGCGAGCGGATCCTCGTGCTGGACGGAGCCATGGGCACCCTCATCCAGGGCCACGGGCTCGGTGAGGCCGACTACCGGGGCGACGTCTACGCCGACCACACGCACGACCTCAAGGGCAACTCCGACATCTTGTCGGTGACCCGTCCCGACGTGATCGGCGACATCCATCGCACCTACCTGTCGGTCGGCGCCGACATCATCTGCACCAACACCTTCACCGCGTCGTCGATCTCCCAGCTCGACTACGGCCTGCAGGACGACTGCTACGAGATCAACCGGGCCGCCGCCGGACTGGCCCGCGCGGCCGCGGACGAGGTCGGCAGCCCGGACCGGCCCCGCTACGTCGCCGGGTCCCTCGGCCCCACCAACCGGACCGCGTCCATCTCGCCCGACGTGAACGACCCCGGCGCCCGCAACGTCTCCTTCGAGGAGCTCGTCGAGGCCTACCACGAGGCGGCACGCGGCCTGGTCGACGGCGGCGCGGACCTGCTGCTCGTCGAGACCATCTTCGACACCCTCAACGCCAAGGCCGCGATCTTCGCGCTCGAGACCCTGTTCGAGGAGCGCGAGCGCCGCTGGCCGGTGATCATCTCGGGGACGATCACCGACGCCAGCGGTCGCACGCTCTCGGGCCAGACCACCGAGGCGTTCTGGAACTCCGTGCGCCACGTCCGGCCGCTCGCGGTCGGTCTCAACTGCGCTCTCGGCGCGGCCGACATGCGGCCCTACCTGCAGGAGCTGTCCCGGCTGGCCGACTGCTTCGTGTCGTGCCACCCCAACGCCGGCCTGCCCAACGCCTTCGGGGAGTACGACGAGACGCCGGACCAGACGGCCGCCGTGCTGGGCGAGTACGCGGCGGACGGCCTGGTCAACATCGTCGGTGGCTGCTGCGGCACCACCCCGGAGCACATCGCGGCCATCGCGACGGCGGCCAAGGGCGTCGAGCCGCGCGCCGTGGCCCGCCCGGCCCCGGCGCTGCGACTGTCCGGCCTCGAGCCGCTCGTCGTGGACGAGTCCTCGCTGTTCGTCAACGTCGGCGAGCGCACCAACATCACCGGGTCGGCCCGGTTCCGCCGGCTGATCAAGGAGGGCGACTACGCGACGGCGCTCTCGGTCGCGCGTCAGCAGGTCGAGAGCGGCGCCCAGGTCATCGACATCAACATGGACGAGGGGATGATCGACGGCGTCGCCGCGATGGACCGCTTCGTCAAGCTGGTCGCGGGCGAGCCCGACATCTGCCGGGTGCCGCTGATGGTCGACTCCTCCAAGTGGGAGGTGATCGAGGCCGGCCTGCGGTGCACCCAGGGCAAGGCCATCGTGAACTCGATCTCCCTCAAGGAGGGTGAGGACAAGTTCGTCGAGCAGGCCAGGCTGTGCCGCAAGTACGGCGCCGCGGTCGTGGTGATGGCGTTCGACGAGGACGGTCAGGCCGACAACCTCGAGCGACGCAAGGCGATCTGCCGGCGCGCCTACGACATCCTCGTCGACCGGGTCGGCTTCCGCCCCGAGGACATCATCTTCGACCCCAACGTGTTCGCCGTCGCGACCGGCATCGAGGAGCACGCGGCGTACGGCGTGGACTACATCGAGGCCACCCGGTGGATCAAGGAGAACCTCCCCGGCGCCCTCGTGTCCGGCGGCGTGTCCAACGTGTCGTTCTCGTTCCGCGGCAACAACCCCGTCCGCGAGGCCATCCACTCGGTCTTCCTGTTCCACGCGATCAAGGCCGGCATGGACATGGGGATCGTCAACGCGGGCGCCCTGGTCGTGTACGACGAGATCGACCCCCGGCTCCGCGAGCGCATCGAGGACGTCGTCCTCAACCGGCGCGCCGACAGCACCGAGCGGCTGCTGGAGATCGCGCCGGACTTCGCCGGCGACGGTGCGCAGCGGGAGGTGGCCGACGAGGCCTGGCGCTCGCTGCCGGTGGCCGAGCGGATCACCCACGCGCTCGTCAAGGGCATCGACGCGCACGCGGAGGCCGACACCGAGGAGCTGCGGGCCGAGATCGAGGCGCGCGGGGGCCGTCCGATCGAGGTGATCGAGGGACCGCTGATGGACGGGATGAACGTCGTCGGCGACCTCTTCGGGGACGGCAAGATGTTCCTGCCGCAGGTCGTGAAGAGCGCCCGGGTGATGAAGAAGGCGGTCGCCTACCTGATCCCCTACATCGAGGCCGAGAAGACCGACCTCGCCGCCGAGCCGCACCAAGGGCACGATCGTGATGGCCACGGTCAAGGGCGACGTGCACGACATCGGCAAGAACATCGTCGGCGTCGTCCTCCAGTGCAACAACTACACGGTGATCGACCTCGGGGTGATGGTGCCCGCGCAGAAGATCCTCGACGCCGCCCGGGAGGCCGACGCCGACATCATCGGGCTGTCCGGCCTGATCACCCCGTCGCTCGACGAGATGGTCAACCTGGCCGCGGAGATGGAGCGCCAGGGGCTGGACATCCCGCTGCTGATCGGGGGCGCCACGACCTCGCGCGCGCACACCGCGGTCAAGGTGGACCCGCAGTACCACGGGCCGGTCGTCTGGGTGAAGGACGCGTCCCGCTCGGTGCCGATCGCGTCGTCCCTGCTCTCCGACGAGCGCCGGCCGGGCCTGCTCGAGGACGTGAAGGCCGACTTCGACTCGATCCGCACCCGGCACGCGGCGAAGAACCAGGAGCGGCCGCTGGCGTCCCTCGACGAGGCCCGCGCCAACCGGACCCCGGTCGACTGGTCCGGCTACCGCCCGCCCGACCCCGCGGGTCATCCGGGCGCAGGGCGGCGACGTGTGGTCGCACCGCCCGGGTGAGCGCGCCGGCGACCCCACGCCCCACTTCGTGCGGACGTTCGAGAACTACGACCTGGCCGAGCTGCGGGACTACATCGACTGGCAGCCCTTCTTCAACGCCTGGGAGATGAAGGGCAAGTTCCCCGACATCCTCAACGCCCCGGCGACGGGCGAGGCGGCCCGCAGGCTCTACGACGACGCCCAGCAGATGCTGGACCGGGTCATCGAGGAGGGCTGGCTCGAGGCGCGCGCCGTGATCGGGCTGTTCCCCGCCAACGCCGTGGGCGACGACATCGAGGTCTACGCAGACGAGGACCGCACGGACGTGGTCACCACGCTGTGCAACCTGCGGCAGCAGGGCCGGCACCGGGACGGGGTGCCCAACCGGTCGCTCGGCGACTACGTCGCGCCCAAGGAGACCGGGCTGCGGGACTACGTCGGGGCGTTCGCGGTGACGGCCGGGCTCGGCGCCGAGGCCAAGGTGGCGGAGTTCAAGGCCGCCCTCGACGACTACTCCGCCATCCTGCTCGAGTCGCTCGCCGACCGACTGGCGGAGGCGTTCGCCGAGCGGCTGCACGAGCGGGTCCGTCGCGAGTTCTGGGGCTACGCGGCCGACGAGCACCTCGACACCGAGGGGCTCATCAAGGAGGCCTACGACGGCATCCGGCCGGCTCCCGGCTACCCGGCCTGCCCCGACCACACCGAGAAGCTCAAGCTGTGGGAGCTGCTCGACGCCGAGCGGGCGACCGGGGTCCGGCTGACCGAGAGCATGGCGATGTGGCCCGGAGCCTCCGTCAGCGGCTGGTACTTCAGCCACCCGCAGTCGCAGTACTTCGTGGTGGGGCGGGTCGGCAAGGACCAGGTGGAGGAGTACGCCGAGCGCAAGGGGCTCGACCTGCGCACCACCGAGCGGTGGCTGGCGCCCAACCTCGGCTACGAGCCCGAGGACTGAGGCGTGCCCCTCCCGGAGGCCGTGCTGTGGGACATGGACGGCACCCTCGTGGACACCGAGCCCTACTGGATCGAGTCCGAGCACGAGGTGGTCGCCAAGCACGGCGGCACCTGGTCCGACGAGCTCGCCATGAACGTGGTGGGCTTCGACCTGCTCGACGCCGGCCGCTACATCCGCGAGCACAGCGGCATCGACATCGAGCCGCGCGGACATCGTCGAGCAGCTGCTCGACCGCGTCGTACGCCGTGTCGAGGAGGCCGTGCCCTGGCGACCCGGCGCCGTCGAGCTGCTGGCCGACCTGCGGGCCCAGGGCGTCCCCTGCGCGCTCGTCACGATGTCCTACCGCCGGTTCGTCGCCCCGATCCTCGCCGGCCTGCCGGCCGGCACCTTCGACGTGGTCGTCACCGGTGACACCGTCTCGCAGGGCAAGCCGCACCCCGAGCCCTACCTGAAGGCGGCCGCCCAGCTCGGCGTCGACCCGGAGCGCACGCTCGCGGTGGAGGACTCCAACACCGGCACCCGGTCGGCCGAGGCCGCGGGCTGCACGGTGCTGGTGGTGCCCAACCACGTCCCCGTCCTCGAGGGCGAACGACGGGTCTTCGTCGACACGCTCGCCGGCATGACCGCGGCGACGCTGCCGGCGCTCCGGTCCGGTAGTAGTACTACCGGACAGTGGCGTGAACCCTCCGGCTCGGGGACCCTTGGGGAAGATTCGCTAGGCCGGGGAGCTACACCATGAACTCTGCAGTGAGACGAGCACGGATCGTCGCGGTCCTGGCCGCGCTTGCCCTCATGTCCGCGGGCGCGCCTGCCGTTGCCGCCAACGAGGACGACGTCATCGTGCGGGGCAACTGCAGCAAGCGCGCCGACTACAAGCTGAAGGCCAGCGAGGAGAACGGCCGCATCGAGATCGAGGGTGAGGTCGACAGCAACCGCTCCGGTCAGGTCTGGCGGTGGAAGATGTGGCACAACGGCAGCCTCACCTCCAAGGGCAAGCGACGCACCAAGCCGCCCTCGGGGTCGTTCGAGGTGCGGCGGGTCATCGTCGACCTGGGCGGAACCGACTGGTGCACCTTCCGGGCCCGCAACATCCGTTCCAGGGAGATCTGCCGCGGCGTCGTCGCATACTGACCCGCAGACCGCCCTCCTGGGCTCATACTGTGGCTGAGGAAGCACACCAGGGGAGGGAGGGGCGGATGCGCCTGCTCAGGAACCCCCTTGCCCAGTTCCTCGGGGCCGGCATCCTCATCATCGTGGTCGCCATGTTCGCGGTGCTCCGGCTCAGCGAGACCGCCGCGCAGCGCGAGGCCATCGACGACGCGGTGGCCACCACGGAGCTGCTGGCCGAGTCCGTCGCCGAGCCCGCTATCCCGCGCGGACTGGTCACCGGCGACCCGGGCGCGATCGACCGGTTCGACCGCGCGGTGCGGTCCCGGCTGCTGATCGAGGACGTGCAACGCATCAAGATCTGGAACAAGGACGGCCGGGTCGTCTACTCCGACGAGGTGCACCTGATCAACCAGACGTTCGACTTCGGCGGCGACGAGCTCGCCATCCTCACCGCCGGCGGCCAGAAGGCCGAGAACTCGGACCTCAGCAAGCCGGAGAACCAGTTCGAGCGGTCCTCCAACGGGCTGCTCGAGGTCTACACTCGCATCTGGTCGCCCGAGGGCGTACCCCTGCTCTTCGAGGTCTACTACTCCGCCGAGGACATCGAGGAGCGCAAGGCCCGGGTGTTCAGCTCGTTCCGGCCGATCACGCTGGGCGGGATGACCGCGCTGATCGTGGCGGCGGTCCCGCTGCTGTGGGTGCTGACCCGCCGGCTCGACCGCACCGCCCGCGACCGAGAGCGGCTGCTGCGCGCCGCGGTGGACGCGTCGCTGGCCGAGCGGCGTCGGATCGCCCGCGACCTGCACGACACGGTCGTCCAGGACCTCGCCGGCACCGCCTTCGCCCTTTCCGCATCGGCGCGCGACGGCGGCGCCTCGCGCGACGAGCTCGACCGTATGGGTCGCTCGGTGCGCACATCGCTGCGGTCGCTGCGGTCGCTGCTCGTCGAGATCCTGCCTCCCAACCTGGCCACCTCGGGCCTGCACGCCGCGCTCGAGGACCTGGTGGCGACGGCAGCCAACCGCGGGGTGACGGTGGAGGTCGAGGCGGACGGTCTCGACGGGGTGGACAACGCGACCGCGGGGCTGGTCTGGCGGGTGGCGCAGGAGGCGATCCGCAACACGCTGCGGCACGCGCAGGCCGAGCACCTCAACGTGCGCGTCACCACCGCGGGGCGCACCGTCCTGCTCGAGGTCGTCGACGACGGCCGCGGCTTCGACCCCCACGAGGCGGGGGACCGCACGCACTTCGGACTGCGCGGGATGGAGAGCCTCATCGCCGACGCCGGGGGACAGCTCGAGGTGACCTCGGCCCCCGGTCAGGGCACCCGTGTCCGCCTACGCCTGGAGGCAAGATGATCCGCGTCGTACTCGTCGACGACCACGCCGTGGTCCGCACCGGTCTTGCGCAGCTCGTCGCCGCTTCCGGCGACATGGAGGTCGTCGGCAGCGCCTCCGATGGGTCCGAGGCGCTGGCCGTCGTGCAGGACACCGAGCCGGACGTGGTGCTGATGGACCTCCAGATGCCCGGTGTCGACGGGGTCCAGGCGACCAAGGCGCTGCGCGCGGCCGGGGTCAGGTCCGAGGTGCTCGTGCTGACGTCCTACTCCGACTCCGACCGGATCGTCGCCGCGCTCGACGCCGGTGCCGTGGGCTACCTGCTCAAGGACGCGGACCCCGAGGACGTGCTGGCCGGGATCCGCGCGGTGGCGCGAGGCGAGTCCCCGCTCCATCCGCGGGCGGCGCGGGCGCTGCTGAGCGCCCGGGGCTCGGGCGACCTCAAGACCGACGACGCGGGGCTGACGACCCGCGAGCAGGAGGTGCTGGGCCTGGTCCGGCAGGGCCTGGCCAACAAGCAGATCGGGCGCAAGCTGGGCATCAGCGAACGCACCGTGAAGGCGCACCTGACCTCGATCTTCCAGCGCCTCGACGTGCAGGACCGCACCCAGGCGGCGCTCTGGGCCGAGCGCCACGACGTGTAGCCGTGCCGGGTCGCGGCCGGCACGGCGCCGGTCGGTGCCGGGACCACGACCGCTAGTCGAGATCCTCGGCGGTCAGGCCGCCCTCGGGCTCGTGCTTGGCGGGCCCGCCGCGGACCTCGGCGGGCAGGGGCGGCGGCGTGCCACCCCACTCGGGGCAGAGGTCCTGGTGGGCGCACCAGCCGCACAGAGCGCTCCGGCGCGGGCGCCAGTCGCCGGTCTCGTGCGCACGCGCGATCGCCGCCCAGATGGCCTCCACCTTGCGCTCGGTGGCGATGAGGTCGGCCTCGTCGGGGGTGTAGCGGAGCACCTCCCCGTTGCCGAGGTAGATCAGCTGCAGCATGCGCGGCACCACGCCCCGGGTGCGCCAGACGACCAGGGCGTAGAACTTCATCTGGAACAGCGCCTTGGCCTCGAACGCCTCGTGCGGCGAGCGGCCGGTCTTGTAGTCGACGACCCGGATCTCCCCGGTCGGTGCCACGTCGAGCCGGTCGATGAAGCCGCGCAGCAGCAGCTTGGACGACAGCAGGCTCTCCACGTAGAGCTCGCGCTCGGCCGGCTCGAGACGGGTCGGGTCCTCCAGCGTGAAGTAGCGCTCGAGCGACTCCCGGCACGAAGCCAGCCAGGCGCCGACCTCGGGGCCCTCGGGCCCGAACATCTCGGCGATCGACGGGTCCTCCTCGAGGAGCGCCTCCCAGGCCGGCTGCAGCATCCGGGCCGCCTGCAGCGGCGTCCGGTCGGCGGCCGGCAGGTCGAAGAGGTCCTCGAGGACCTTGTGCACCACGGTGCCCCGCACGGCGTCGGGCGACGACGGCTCCGGGAGCCGGTCGATGGTGCGGAAGCGGTAGAGCAGCGGGCAGGTCATGAAGTCGCCGGCGCGGCTCGGCGAGAGCGACCCGAGCACGTCGACGCCGTCGACGACGGTGCGGCCCGGGTGCTCGGCCACCTCGCTGTTGCCCACGCTCATGCCACGACCCTAGGCGACGTCGCCGACAGATCCGGCGAGGTCGTCGGGATAGTTTGGGGGTGTGACGGACGACGTGCGACGGACCCGCGAGCCCGGGACGCTCAAGATCGGTGAGATCGCCGGGGTGGACGTGCTGGTCCGGTCCTCCTGGCTGCTCGTCGCCGCCCTGATCGCGGTGATGATCGCCCCGGCGGTCGAGCGGGTGGAGCCCGGCATCGGCAACGGCAAGTACGTCGCCGGGGTCGCCTTCGCGGTGCTGCTCTACCTCTCGGTGCTGCTCCACGAGATGTCCCACGCGCTGATGGCGAAGCGCTACGGCCTCCCGGTCCGGTCGATCACGCTGCACTTCCTCGGGGGCGTCACCGAGATCGAGGGTGAGCCGGACACTCCCGGGCGCGAGTTCGGCGTCTCCGTGGTCGGTCCGATCACCTCCATCGGCGTGGGTGCGGCGTTCCTGCTGCTGCACCCGCTCGCGCCCGACGGGCTCCTCCGGCTGGCGGTGGGGGCGCTCGCGGGCGCCAACCTCCTGGTGGGCGTGCTGAACCTGGTCCCGGGCCTGCCGCTCGACGGCGGCCGGGTGCTGCGGGCGGCCGTCTGGGGCGCGACCGGCAACCCCCACCGGGGCACGATCGTGGCCGGCTGGGGTGGCCGGGTGGCCGCCCTGGCGGCGCTGCTGTTCCCCGTCGTGCAGGAGCTGTTCACGGGCCGCCCCGCGCTGGTCACCGACTACGTCCTCGGCCTGGTCATCGCCGCCTTCCTGTGGGGCGGCGCCACGCAGGCGATCGTGTCGGCCAAGGTGCGCCGCCGCCTGCCGGTGCTGCAGGCCAGGGCGCTGGCGCGGCGCACCCTGTCGGTCCCGCACGACCTGCCGCTGTCCGAGGCGGTACGCCGCGCGCAGGAGGGCCGGGCGGGCAGCATCCTGGCTCTCGACCCCGACGGCTCCGTGAGCGGCATCGTCAGCGAGGCGGCCGTCCTCGCAATGCCGGAGGACCGCCGGCCCTGGGTGCCGGTCAGCACGGTCGCACGCACCCTGCAGCCCGGGCTCAGGCTGCCCGCCGACCTGTCCGGCGAGCCGCTGATCCGGGCGATGCAGCGCACCCCGGCCGACGAGTACCTCCTCGTCGAGCCCGACGGCAGCATCTACGGCGTCCTGGTCACCGAGGACGTCGACCGGGCCTTCGCGGCCGCCCCGTGAGGGCCGCCCGGCCCTGGCTATAGGGTCTGGGCCGTGTCCGACGCCGTTCCCGCTCCCGCCCGACTCGACGACCCGGCCTGGTCGGGCGTGCACCGCGGCCCCCTGCGAGCCGGCGAGTGGGTGCGCCTCACCGACCAGAAGGGGCGCCGTCACAACATCCGCCTCGAGCCGGGCAAGCGGTTCTTCTCGAACAAGGGTCATCTCGACCACGACGAGCTGATCGGCCGTGACGAGGGTTTCGCCGTGACCTCCTCGGCGGGAGGCGAGTACCTCGTGTTCCGCCCGCTGCTCAGCGAGTTCGTGGTGTCGATGCCCCGCGGCGCCGCGGTGGTCTACCCGAAGGACGCGGCCCAGATCGTCGCCATGGCCGACGTGTTCCCGGGCGCCCGCGTCGTGGAGGCCGGGGTCGGGTCGGGGGCGCTGACCTGCTCGCTGCTGCGCGCCGTGGGGCCGGAGGGCAGGGTCTCCTCCTACGAGCGCCGGCAGGAGTTCGCCGACGTCGCCGAGCAGAACGTCACGCAGTTCTTCGAGGGTCGGCACCCCGCCTGGGAGCTCACCGTCGGCGACCTGGTCGAGGCCATGAGCGGAGGAGGAGAGCAGCGTCGACCGGGTGGTCCTCGACATGCTCGCCCCCTGGGAGTGCGTCGACCGGGTGGCCGAGGCGCTCGCGCCGGGCGGCATCCTCTGCGCCTACGTCGCGACCACGACGCAGCTCGGCCGGACCGTGGAGACCGTGCGCGCCCACGGCGGGTTCACCGAGCCGCAGCCGTGGGAGACGCTGGTGCGGGACTGGCACGTTGAGGGCCTCGCGGTCCGGCCGGGACACAAGATGATCGGGCACACCGGCTTCCTCGTCACCGCGCGCCGGATGGCGCACGGGGAGGTGGCGCCGGCCAAGAAGCGCCGCCCGGCGCCGGGCGCCTACGGGGTGGACTACACCGGTCCGCGGCCGTCGGGCCTGCCCCCGACCGCCGTGGAGGAGCCCTACACCGAGTAGCCCCCCGCGGGGGGTGCGGCCCGGACCGGAGGCCCGGTGAGGCCGAAACGTGGCCGACATGTACGGACCGGATTTGTAACCGACACTTGTCGCTTTGCGACTTCATAATGCCCGGCGCGCGAGTAGGGTCGAATCCAGACGAAGCACCCACGCTGCGGAGGTGACGGTCGTGCCGGCATCAGAGGGTGGCTCCGAGCGAGCCAAGGGACGGAGCCCCGAGGAGCTGGAGACCCAGGTCGGGTTCCTCGAGGACGAGGTGGGCGACCTGCGTCGTCGCCTGGCCGAGAGCCCGGTGCACTCACGGGCACTCGAGCAGCGGCTCGCCGAGACCCAGCGCTCGCTCGCTGCGGTCACCGCCCAGAACGAGCGGCTCGCGCAGACCCTGCGGGAGGCGCGCGACCAGATCATGACCCTGAAGGAGGAGGTCGACCGGCTCGCGCAGCCGCCGGCCGGCTTCGGCACCTTCCTGGGACGCAACGACGACGACTCCATCGACGTGTTCACCGGTGGCCGCAAGCTCCGCGTCAACGTCAGCCCGTCGGTCGACCTCGACGAGCTCCGCAAGGGGCAGGAGGTCATGCTCAACGAGGCCCTCAACGTCGTCGCCGCCCTGGAGTTCGAGCAGGTCGGCGAGGTCGTGATGCTCAAGGAGGTGCTCGCCGACGGCGAGCGCGTGCTGGTCATCGCCAACGCCGACGAGGAGCGCGTGGTGCGGCTCGCCGCGCCGCTGCGCGACGAGACGCTGCGCGCCGGCGACTCGCTGCTGCTCGACACGCGCTCCGGCTACGTCTACGAGAAGGTCCCCAAGTCCGAGGTCGAGGAGCTCGTCCTCGAAGAGGTCCCCGACATCGACTACGAGAAGATCGGCGGCCTCAAGGGGCAGATCGACCAGATCCGCGACGCCGTCGAGCTGCCGTACCTGCACCCCGACCTGTTCAAGGAGCACGAGCTCAAGCCGCCGAAGGGCGTGCTGCTCTACGGCCCGCCCGGCTGCGGCAAGACGCTGATCGCGAAGGCGGTCGCCAACTCGCTGGCCAAGAAGGTCGCGGCCAAGACCGGCCAGGAGGGCAAGAGCTACTTCCTCAACATCAAGGGCCCCGAGCTGCTCAACAAGTACGTCGGTGAGACCGAGCGGCACATCCGGCTCGTGTTCCAGCGGGCCCGGGAGAAGGCCAGCGAGGGCACGCCGGTGATCGTGTTCTTCGACGAGATGGACTCGCTGTTCCGCACCCGCGGCTCCGGGGTCTCCTCGGACGTCGAGAACACGATCGTCCCGCAGCTGCTCAGCGAGATCGACGGTGTCGAGGGGCTCGAGAACGTCATCGTCATCGGGGCGTCGAACCGCGAGGACATGATCGACCCCGCGATCCTGCGCCCCGGCCGTCTCGACGTGAAGATCAAGATCGAGCGTCCCGACGCCGAGTCGGCGCGCGACATCTTCTCCAAGTACCTCACCCCGACGCTGCCGCTGCACGCCGACGACCTCGCCGAGTTCACCGGCGACCGGGAGGCCTGCGTCGCCGGCATGATCCAGGCGACCGTCGAGCGGATGTACACCGAGACCGAGGAGAACCGCTTCCTCGAGGTGACCTACGCCAACGGCGACAAGGAGGTCCTGTACTTCAAGGACTTCAACTCCGGCGCGATGATCCAGAACATCGTCGACCGGGCCAAGAAGATGGCGATCAAGGACCTGCTCGACAGCGGCCAGAAGGGCCTCCGCGTCACGCACCTGCTCCAGGCGTGCGTCGACGAGTTCAAGGAGAACGAGGACCTGCCCAACACCACCAACCCCGACGACTGGGCGCGCATCTCCGGCAAGAAGGGCGAGCGGATCGTGTTCATCCGCACGCTCATCACCGGCAAGCAGGGCACCGAGCCGGGGCGGTCCATCGACACCGTCTCCAACACCGGCCAGTACCTCTGACCAAGCCGGCCCCGCCGGACGCGGGCCGGCCCTCGCCGCGCCGTGGGGCGCCGGTCACCGTCAGGGGCCGGCGCCGCCGGCCGACTCGGTGACGTCGGCGACCTTCGCGTCGAGCAGCCTGAGCACGTCGTCCGCGTCGACGGTCAGGGCCAACCCGTGCGCCCCTCCGCCGAGCGACACCCGGCCCGTCACCGCCTCGTCGGCCAGCACGGGCCAGGCGACCGTGCTGCCGAGCGGCGTGATGGTGCCGCGCTCGTAGCCGGTGACGCGTCTGGCCTCGTCGGCACTCGGCATCGACAGCCGGTTGACCCCCAGGACGGCCCGGAGCTTGGGCCAGGCGATCTCGCGGTCCCCGGGCACCAGGACGAACAGGTAGTCGCCCTCCCGCACCCGCACGACCATCGTCTTGACCACGGCGGCCGCAGGGACGCCGCGGGCGGCGGCGGCCTCGGCCAGCGACCGGACCGGTCCGTGCCGGACGACCGTGTGGGGCAGACCGATCCGTTGCGCGGCCTCCTCGGCGGGGGTCCTGCCGTCCATGGGGCGACGCTACCCCTGGGTGCGCGATTGACCAGCCGGGACCGGGGGTACGACGATGGCACCGACTCCCGGAAGGTGGTTCCCGTGCGAACCCTCATCATCATCGTCGTCGTCGTCCTCGTGGTCCTCTTCCTGGTCGGCAAGTTCCGCCCCGGCCGCTAGGAAAACCGCCGGCCCCGACGTAACGTCGACCGGGACCGGATCAGCCATCTCTCAGGGGGAGACATGACCGGCACCATCGTCCTCGTCGTCGCCATCGGCGTGCTCGTCGCTCTCGTCGCCGTCGTGGCGGCCTCCCGTCGCGGGACGCCGGGCAGAGTGCGCCCGGAGGCCCTCGGTGCCCCACCGGGGCCGCGGGAGGAGCCGTTGATCCGCCCGGAGAGCCGGCACCACGACACCCCGGCCGGGGCGGACCTGGACACCCCGGGCGGCCGGCGAGCACCGCCGCTCGTGACGGCGCTCCCGACGCCGGTCGGGCCGTCCGCGTAGGCTCGGTCGCATGACCGTCCGCCGGGTCATGGGCACCGAGACCGAGTTCGGCATCTCCGTGCAGGGACAGCCCACCGCCAACCCGATGGTGGCCTCCTCCCAGGTCGTCAACGCCTACGCCAGCGCGACGCTCAAGGCCCGCCGGGCCCGCTGGGACTTCGAGGAGGAGTCACCGCTGCGCGACGCCCGCGGGTTCGACCTGTCCCGGGAGATGGCCGACGCCGTCCAGCTCACCGACGAGGACCTCGGCCTCGCGAACGTCATCCTCACCAACGGCGCCCGGCTCTACGTCGACCACGCGCACCCGGAGTACTCCACGCCCGAGGTGCACCAACCCGCGCGACGCCGTGCTCTGGGACAAGGCGGGGGAGCAGGTGATGCTCGACGCCAGCCGGTTCGCCTCCGCCGTGCCGGCGAGCCGGCCCGATCCTGCTCTACAAGAACAACACCGACAACAAGGGCGCCTCCTACGGCGCCCACGAGAACTACCTGATGCGCCGCGAGCACGCCGTTCGGCGACGATCGTGCGGCACCTGATCCCGTTCTTCGTCACCCGCCAGGTGGTCTGCGGCGCCGGCCGGGTCGGGCATCGGCCAGGACGGCCGCGAGCACGGCTTCCAGATCAGCCAGCGCGCCGACTTCTTCGAGGTCGAGGTCGGGCTGGAGACCACCCTGAAGCGGCCGATCATCAACACCCGCGACGAGCCGCACGCCGACCCCGAGAAGTACCGGCGGCTGCACGTGATCATCGGCGACGCGAACCTCGCCGAGATCTCGACCTACCTCAAGGTCGGCACCACCGCGCTGGTGCTGGCGATGATCGAGGACCGGTTCATCACCGAGGACCTGACCGTCGACCAGCCGGTGCGCACGCTGCGCGCGGTCTCGCACGACCCGACGCTGCGGCACCTGCTCGAGCTCGACGACGGCCGCACGCTGACCGCCGTCCAGCTGCAGTGGAGTACCTCGACCTGGCCCGCAAGTACGTCGAGGACCGGCTACGGCGCCGACGCCGACGCCGCAGACCGCCGACGTCCTGGCCCGCTGGGAGTCGGTGCTCACCCGGCTCGAGCCCGACCCGATGGAGTGCGCCAGCGAGCTCGACTGGGTCGCGAAGCTCCAGCTGCTCGAGCACTACCGCGACCGCGACGGCCTGGACTGGGACGACGCCAAGCTGCACCTGATCGACCTGCAGTACGCCGACGTGCGTCCCGACAAGGGCCTCTACCACCGGCTGGTCCGGCTGCGGCCGGATGCGAGCGGCTGCTCACCGACGACGGAGGTGGCCGCCGCCATGCACCGGCCCGCCGGAGGACACCCGGGCCTACTTCCGCGGCCGCTGCCTGGAGCAGTACGCCGACCGCATCGCCGCGGCCTCCTGGGACTCGGTGATCTTCGACCTGCCCGGGCCACGAGTCGCTGCAGCGGGTGCCGACCATCGACCCGCTGCGGGGCAGCAAGCGCACACGTCGGAGAACTGCTCGACCGTGTGAGACGGCACAGGCCTTGTTCGAGGCGCTGACTCGGTAGGGTCGGACTGCGGGTCGGGTCACCATCCCGTGGGGTCCGGCGAGACCCGTGACCGAAGGAGGCGCGCTCATGGCACAGGAGCAGAAGCAACCGCAAGAAGTCCTCCGAGACCGAGGACGGCCGAGGAGGCCCGCCGAGCACCGACGTCGCCGAGCGCAAGGAGCAGCTCGACGAGGACATCGACGCGATCCTCGACGAGATCGACGACGTGCTCGAGATCAACGCCGAGGACTTCGTGAAGTCGTTCATCCAGAAGGGCGGCCAGTGAGCCCACGTGACCGCGCCCGGGCCTCGCCTCGCGGACGCCTACCTGACCCCGGGCACCTCGTCCTTCGCCGACTTCCTCGGCCGGCCAGGCGCCCGAGCTGCTGCCGCGCCGGCGCTCGCTGCCGGAGGGCAGTGCCGCCGACCTGGCGCCGCACGGCACCACGATCGTCGCGGCCACCTTCGCCGACGGCGTCGTGATGGCCGGTGACCGCCGCGCGACGATGGGCAACGTGATCGCCCAGCGCGACATCGAGAAGGTCTTCCCGGCCGACGAGTTCTCCTGCGTCGGCATCGCCGGGACGGCCGGCCTCGCGGTCGAGATGGTCCGGCTGTTCCAGACCGAGCTCGAGCACTACGAGAAGATCGAGGGCAGCACGCTCTCCATGGACGGCAAGGCCAACCGGCTCGCGGCGCTGATCCGCGACAACCTCGGCATGGCGATGCAGGGGCTGGCCGTGGTGCCGCTGTTCGCCGGCTACGACCTGACCGCGACGCAGGGCCGGATCTTCTCCTACGACGTCACCGGCGGTCGCTACGAGGAGACCGCGTTCCACTCGGTCGGCTCCGGCTCGCTGTTCGCCCGCGGCTCGCTGAAGAAGCTCTACCGCGACGACCTCGACGCCGAGGACTGCGTGACCGCCGCGGTCCAGGCGCTCTACGACGCCGCCGACGACGACTCCGCCACCGGCGGACCCGACGTGACCCGCCGGATCTTCCCGGTGGTGGACGTGATCACCGGCGACGGCTACCAGCGGATGCCCGACGACGAGGTCGCCGCCATCGCCGACCGGGTGATCGCCGCCCGGATGAGCGTCCCGACGGCCCCACCGCGTCCCTGACGTAGTGGGAGGCCGAGCCTTGCCGAGACCGCCGCGCACCCCCGACCCCGAGGACCACTCATGAGCATGCCGTTCTACGTCTCGCCCGAGCAGCTGATGAAGGACCGGGCCGACTTCGCCCGCAAGGGCATCGCCCGCGGCCGCTCGGTCGCGGTCGTCCAGTACGCCGACGGCATCGTCTTCGTCTCGGAGAACCCCTCCCAGGCGCTGCACAAGGTCAGCGAGATCTACGACCGGATCGCCTTCGCCGCGGTCGGCCGCTACAACGAGTTCGAGAACCTGCGGATCGCCGGCGTGCGGCTGGCCGACCTGCGCGGCTACTCCTACGACCGGCGCGACGTCACCGGCCGCGGCCTGGCCAACGCCTACGCGCAGACCCTCGGCACGATCTTCTCCAGCGGCGGCGAGAAGCCCTACGAGGTCGAGATCTTCGTCGCCGAGGTCGGCGACGCCGCCGAGGACGACCAGATCTACCGGCTGACCTACGACGGCCAGGTCGCCGACGAGCACGACTACGCGGTGATGGGCGGCGACGCCGAGCTCGCCGCCGCGTACCTGAAGGAGCACTACAGCCCCGGGGTCGGGCTGGACGACGCGATCCGGCTCGCGGTGACGGCTCTCGGGCGCGACGACGGCTCCGGGACCGGGCCATCCCGGCGGGGGACCTCGAGGTCGCGGTGCTGGACCGCACCCGTTCCCAGCAGCGCAAGTTCCGGCGGCTCGACCGGGCGCAGCTCGAGCGCATCCTCAGCGCCGGCGACGGCGGGGAGAGGCCGGTGGCGGCACCCCCTCGCCCGGTCCGGACGCTCCCGAGGACCGCGGCGGCCCCGGTGCGGGGGATCCGACGCCGCCGGGGGACGCCGACAGCGGCGAACCGGGGCCCCCGGTGGCTCCGCCGCCGGTGGCCCCCTGACCTCGGGCTTGAGCGAGTCGGGGACGAGGGTTGCCCCGGGCGCCTAGGGTGGTCGCGTGGACCGGCGGATCTTCGGGATCGAGAACGAGTACGGCGTCACCTGCACGTTCCGCGGGCAGCGACGCCTCTCGCCGGACGAGGTCGCCCGCTACCTGTTCCGCAAGGTCGTCTCCTGGGGCCGCAGCAGCAACGTCTTCCTGCGCAACGGCGCCCGGCTCTACCTCGACGTCGGCAGCCACCCCGAGTACGCCACCCCCGAGTGCGACGACATCGTCGACCTGGTCACCCACGACAAGGCCGGGGAGCGGGTCCTCGAGGGCCTGCTGGTCGACGCCGAGCGGCGGCTGCACGACGAGGGCATCGCCGGCGACGTCTACCTGTTCAAGAACAACACCGACTCGGCCGGCAACTCCTACGGCTGCCACGAGAACTACCTGGTCGGCCGGCACGGCGAGTTCTCCAAGCTCGCCGACGTGCTGATCCCGTTCCTGGTCACCCGGCAGATCATCTGCGGCGCCGGCAAGGTGATCCAGACCCCGCGCGGGGCGATGTACTCGGTGAGCCAGCGGGCCGAGCACATCTGGGAGGGCGTCTCCAGCGCCACCACCCGGTCCCGCCCGATCATCAACACCCGCGACGAGCCGCACGCCGACGCCGAGCGCTACCGCCGGCTGCACGTCATCGTCGGCGACTCCAACATGAGCGAGACCACCACGATGCTCAAGGTCGCCACCTGCGACCTGGTGCTGCGGATGATCGAGGAGGGCGTGGTGATGCGCGACCTCACGATGGAGAACCCGATCCGGGCGATCCGGGAGATCTCCCACGACATGACCGGACGCCGCAAGGTGCGGCTGGCCAACGGCCGCGAGGCCAGCGCCCTGGACATCCAGGAGGAGTACCTCACCCGGGCCCGCGACTTCGTCGACCGCCGCGAGCTGCGACACCCCGGTGATCGAGCCGCACGCTCGACCTGTGGGAGCGCAGCCTCAAGGCGGTCGAGTCCGGGGACCTCTCCCTGGTCGAGCGCGAGATCGACTGGGTGATCAAGTGGAAGCTGATCGAGCGCTACCGGGCGCAGCACGACCTGCCGCTGAGCCACCCGCGGATCGCCCAGCTCGACCTGGCCTACCACGACATCCACCGCGACCGCGGTCTGTACTACCTGCTGGAGACGCGCGGGGCCGGTCGCCCGGGTCACCAACGACCTCGCGGTCTTCGAGGCCAAGTCGGTGCCGCCGCAGACCACCCGGGCCCGGCTGCGCGGCGAGTTCATCAAGCGGGCCCAGGAGCGCCGCCGCGACTTCACCGTCGACTGGGTGCACCTCAAGCTCAACGACCAGGCCCAGCGCACCGTCCTGTGCAAGGACCCGTTCCGCGTCCCACGACGAGCGGGTGCACAAGCTCATCGAGGGCATGTAACGGTTCCCACACCGTGCGGCGGGGCGGGGTTGGGACCGCCCGGATATCGTGAGGGCTCCCGAGTTCCTCGGTGCCCACCATCCCCGTCTGTCTGAGGTGTTCCTCTCGTGCGTCGCCGCCTGCTCGCCCTGCCCGTCGTGACCCTGCTGCTTCTCGGGACGGCCGCCTGCGGCGACGACCCCGAGGAGGCCACCGACACCGGTGGCTCGCAGATCCAGGGCCTCACCGTGAAGGGTGAGGTCGGCGAGGAGCTCGAGGTCGACCTGGAGGCCCCGCTCGACGGCAAGCGGATCACCACCGAGGTGCTCGAGACCGGCGAGGGCAACCCGCTCAAGCTCAACGAGTCGGCGCTGCTCCACCTCTACATCGGCAACGCGACCAGCGGCAAGGACGCCATCTCGACCTACGACCGGGACGTGCCGATGCAGGTGAGCGCCTCCGAGGACCAGCTGTTCAAGGCGGTCCTCGACGACATCGTCGACCGGCCCCAGGGGAGCCGGATCGCGGTGACCGCCCCGGTGACGGAGGTGTGGGGCGAGCAGGGTGCCCCACAGCTCGACCTCAAGGCGGGCGACACGGCGCTGTTCGTCGCCGACATCGTGTCGGTGCAGCCCGTCGAGGTGCTCGACGGCCCCGAGGGCGAGACCGTCGAGCCGCCGGCCGACGCACCGACCGTCGTCGAGAAGGACGGCCAGGTGACCGGCCTCGACTGGTCCGACGCCCCCAAGAAGGCTCCCAAGGAGCTCACGGTCATCCCGCTGATGGAGGGTGACGGTCCCGAGGCGAGCGCCGAGTCGATGGTCACCTTCGACTACCTCGGCGCCGTGTACGGCGAGGAGAAGCCGTTCGACGAGTCCTACAGCCGCGAGCCCACGCCGTTCGGCGTCGGCGTGCAGGGCCTCATCCCCGCCTGGGACAAGGTGATCCCCGGGCTCAAGCGCGGCAGCCGCGTGCTGATCGTGGCGCCCCCGGAGGACGCGTACGGCGACCAGGAGCAGCCCAACATCCCCGCGGGCTCCACGCTGACCTTCGTGGTCGACGTGCTCGGCGTGGATGAGTAGTCGGACCGCGGCCCTGAGGTAGGTTCGGGCGGCGTACCGGAGGAGGCCGCGAGAGGGGTGGACGTGACCGCGCGCAAGAGCGAGCGACTGCTCAACCTGTTGATCACGCTGCTCGTGGCGCGCTCCTACGTCGGCAAGGCGCGCCTGCGTGAGGTCATCGAGGGCTACCGCGAGGCGGTCAACGACGAGGCCTTCGAGAAGATGTTCGAGCGCGACAAGGAGGAGCTCCGGTCGCTCGGCGTCCCGCTCGAGGTCGGCTTCGTCGACCGCGCCTTCGAGGACGAGCCCGGCTACCGGATCGAGCGGTCGGCCTTCGAGCTTCCCGAGATCGACCTCGAGCCCGAGGAGGCGGCCGTGGTCGGCCTGGCCGCCCGGGTCTGGCAGCACGCCGGGCTGGCTGCTGCCACCTCGGACGCCCTGGTCAAGCTGAAGGCCGCCGGGGTCACTGTCGACCGGGCCGCGCTCGACGTCGTGCAGCCGCAGATCGCCGCGGAGGAGCCGGCGTTCGAGCCGTTCTGGCAGGCCACCCAGACACGCACCGCCGTCACCTTCGACTACCGGCGCTCCAACTCGGCCGAGACCGCGACCCGGCACCTCCAGCCGTGGGGCGTGGTGTCCTACCGCGGTCGCTGGTACGTCGTCGGGCACGACACCGACCGCGACGACACCCGGATGTTCCGGCTGTCCCGCGTGCACGGGCAGGTCGTCCTCGGCAAGCCCTCCGGCAGCTACGCCGTCCCCGAGGGGACCGACCTGCGCGCGCTGACCTCCATGCTGGCGCCGCGGCCCGCCGACCGCACCGCCGTGCTGCTGGTCCGCCGCGACGCCGGGCACGGGCTGCGCCGGCACGCCGAACCGGACGAAGAGACCGGGCCGGACGGCTGGGACCGGCTCCGCGTCCGGTACGCCGCCACCGGCGCCTTCGCCGACGAGGTGCTGGGCTACGGCGCGGACGTCGTGGTGCTGGAGCCCGAGGAGGTCCGGTCCCTGGTCGTCTCGCGCCTCGAGGAGCTGGCGGGGGTGACCCGGTGAGGCCGTCGACAGGCTCGGGGTCCGGCGCCCGCGACCAGGTGGGGCGCCTGCTGGCGCTGGTGCCCTACATCCAGGCACGCCAGCAGGTGTCGGTCGAGGAGGCCGCCGCCGAGTTCGGCGTACGACCGGCCCAGATCGTCAAGGACCTCAACGTGCTGTGGTTCTGCGGGCTGCCGGGGCTGGGCATGGGCGACCTGATCGAGGTCGACATGGACGCCGTCGAGGGCGAGGGGGTGATCCGGGTCTCCAACGCCGACTACCTGCGCCGGCCGCTGCGCCTGGACAGCTCCGAGGCCTCCGCGCTGATCGTGGCGCTGCGCGCGCTGCGGGAGGGCAGCACGCCCGCGGTGCGGCCCGATCGTGGACCGGACGCTCGGCAAGCTCGAGGCGGCCGCCGGCGACGCCGCCGCCCTGGCCGCCCAGGTCGAGCTGCGGCTCCCGGGTGCCGACGCCGCCACCGCCGAGCGTCCGGAGCGGCTGCACGCGGCCGTCAGCGGCGGCGCCAGGTCAGGATCGACTACTACGTGCCGGCCCGCGACGAGTCCACCGCCCGGGTGGTCGACCCGATCGGGCTGGTGACGGCCCAGGGCAACGACTACCTCGACGCCTGGTGCCACCTCGCCGAGGACCAGCGGCTGTTCCGGCTGGACCGGATCTCCTCGGCGGAGGTGCTCGAGACCGGGGTCGCCGACCACTCCGACCTGCGGCCACGGGACCTCGCCGACGGCATCTTCCGGCCGTCGCCCGACGACGCCCAGGTCACCCTGCTGCTCGAGCCGGAGGCGCGGTGGGTCGCGGAGTACTACCCGACCGACACCACCGAGGAGGCCGACGCAGGACGGCTGCGGGTCCGGCTGCGGGTCGGCAACCCGGAGTGGCTGGTGAGGCTGCTGCTCCGGCTGGGGAGTACGGTCACGGTCGAGGAGCCCGCCGAGGTGGCCGACCGCCGTTCACCGGACGGCCGTCGCCGCTTTGGACAACTACCGCACCGTGCGCGCGTACGATGGAGACGACGACGACGTGAAGAGGACACCATGAACATCGGTCCCCCCGAGATCATCCTGATCCTGCTCGTGCTCGTGCTGCTCTTCGGCGCGAAGAAGCTCCCGGAGCTGGCCCGCGGCAGCGGGCGGGCCCTGCGCATCTTCAAGGCCGAGACCAAGGGCCTGATGGACGACGACGAGGACGACGAGGACGAGTCCACCGGCGACAAGCGCGAGATCCAGACGCGCAGCTCGAGCTCGGCTCCCGAGGCGGCGCCGCCCATGGACGTCCCCGAGACCCAGCCGCGCCCCGAGACCGACCGCTGAGTCCTGACCGCCGAACCCCCTCATGTCCATCGTCGGTGTCCTGAGGCTGTTCCGTGTCAAGCCGAAGCACCCGATCGGCCCCCAGGGGGAGATGGCCCTTGCCGACCACCTCCGTGAGCTGCGGGCCCGGGTCATGGTCGCGGCGGTGGCCCTCGTCGTCGGGATCGTCGTCGCCTGGTTCTTCTACGACCAGCTCAACAGCCTGCTGCTCAACCCCTACGAGGCCGCGCAGGAGACGCTCGAGGACCGCGGCGTCCGGACCGACCCGATCGTCTCGGGGATCGCCACGTCCCTGATGCTCCAGCTCAAGATCAGCGCCCTCGCATCCGTGGTGGTCACCTCGCCGATCTGGCTCTACCAGATCTGGGCGTTCATCGTGCCGGGACTGCACGCGCACGAGCGGCGGTCGACCAAGATGTTCGCGGTGATCGCCGGCCCGCTGTTCATCGCCGGCGTGGCGACGGCCTACTACGTCCTGCCGAAGGGCATGGAGGTGCTGCTCAGCTTCACCATCCAGGACGTGCAGACGTTCGTGGAGCTTCGAGAAGTACTTCTCGTTCCTGATCCGGATGATGCTCGTGTTCGGCGATCGCCTTCGAGATCCCGCTCTTCGTGGTGATGCTCAACCTCGCCGGCGTGATCTCGGGGTCCACGCTCGGCGCCTACCGGCCCTGGATCGTCCTCGGCACGTTCGTCTTCGCGGCGGTCGCGACCCCGTCGACGGACCCGTTCTCGATGATCATGCTCGCGGTGCCGATGTCGCTTCTCTTCCTGGTCTCCGAGGTCGTCGCCCGCCTGGTCGACCGGCGACGCGCCCGGGCGGGGGGCGACCTCGCCGGCCTCGACGACGACGAGCGGTCCGAGCTGGACTACACGCCCGAGGACGTCGGGCGCTCGAAGCTGGACGAGGACGACTGAGCCGGTGACCACGACCCAGGTGCGGGCCGTCGACCCCTTCGACCTGCCCGAGTGGCTCGCCGCCGGCGACGTGACATGGACGGCCCTGGGCAGCGTGCACGGCGGTCATCTGGTGACCGGCGAGCTGTCGGGGGAGGAGGAGCCCCTCGCGTGCGACCTGCTGGGTGCCGACCAGGCCTTCCCGCAGCCGGTGCTCGACGACGCGTGGCGCCGGCAGGTGCACCAGGCCTGGACGCACGGGCAGGTCCTGCTCGTCGAGTACGACGGCCGGCTGACCCTCGCCGTGCCCGGCACGGACTTCTCCGCCGACCGGGTCCTGGAGGCGATCGGGCGGCTGGCGAAGGCCGTCGGGGTCAAGCCCGGCCGGTTCCTCGCCGCGCTCCGGCTGTGACCCCACGACGTGCCCGTCCCCGCCCCGGGGGAGTCGCGCCCGGGGACCGCGGACGAGCCTCTGCTCAGCGGTGGGTCGAGCAGGTCGTCGAGGATCTCGCCGATCCGGCCCCACAGCGACAGGTGACCTTCGTTGTCGTCGAGGTGCGCGGTGGCGCCGGCGACGTGCGCACCGAGCCACTGTCCGTGCGCGAAGGGCACCATCCGGTCCTGGGCGCCCTGCCACACCGACACGGGCACCTCGACCGCGCCGAGGTCGAAGCCCCACTCCCGGGTGAAGGCGAGGTCGTCCTCGGCCCAGCCCTCGATGCCGTGCAGGCAGCTCCGGCGGAACGACGTGAGCAGCCGCTGCGCGAAGTCGCCGGTCGCGTAGGCCCGGTCGACCGGTGAGACCAGACCACCGAGGGCCTCGGCGATCTGGTCGGCGGTGACCGTGGTCAGCTCGGCCGCCTCCTTCTCGAGGTAGGGCTCCAGGGCGTGCCGGCCGGCGAGCGCGGCGCCGAACTCCTCGTGGTTCTCCGGTCCCATGCCGTCGAGGAAGTCGAGGCCCGCGGCCGTGTAGGGGGCGACGCCGGCACCGGTCGCGGCGGCGCGGCACCGGTCGGGCAGGAGGGCGGCGCAGGCCAGCGAGTGCGGGCCGCCACCGGACCAGCCGAGGGTGACGAAGTCCCGGTCGCCGCGGTGGTCGAGGATCGCAGCGATGTCCCCGGCGACGTCCCCCACCGTGCGGTCGGGCCGCGGCGTGGACTCGCCGTACCCGGCGCGGGAGTACTGGATCAGTGCCAGCCCGCGGGCGGCCGCGGCCTCGGAGTACGCCGGGTACGGGACCGCCGACCCGGGGGTGCCGTGGTGGTGAACCAGCGGGTAGCCGTCCGGGTCGCCCTCGACGAGGAACTCCAGGACCCGGCCGTCGGTGGTCCGGCATTGTTCGTAGGTCGTCATCGACGAGCGCCTCCCGTTCGCGCGGGCGTCGCCCTGACCCCCGTGCGCCGACCCTAGGACATCGGACGGGGCGCGGCGGCGTCCGGACCGGCCCGACCTCCGCGTATTGTCCGACTCGTGGCCCGCACGATCACGCTCCTGACGAACCCCACGTCCGGGAAGGGCCGGGGGCGGCGCACCGCCGCGATCGCGCTCCCGCGGCTCACCGAGGCGGGGTTCCGGGTCCGGGAGGTCGTCGGCCGCGACGGCGACGAGGCGCTCGACCTGGCCCGCAAGGCGGTGGCCGACGAGGTGGAGACGCTGGTGGTGGTCGGCGGCGACGGCATGGTGCACCTGGCCGCCCAGGCCCTCGCGGGCGCCGCGACCAGCCTCGGCATCATCCCGTCCGGCACCGGCAACGACGTCGCGCGCTACCTCGGGATCCCGCGCTCGGACCCCCAGCTGGCCGCCGACGTGGTGGTCGGCTCCCGGATCCGCACCATCGACCTCGGCCGCGCCGACGGCATCTACTTCGTCACCGTGCTCGCCACCGGCTTCGACTCCAAGGTCAACGAGCGCGCCAACGTGATGGCCTGGCCCCGCGGGCAGATGCGCTACAACCTGGCCACGCTCGCCGAGCTGCGCGTCTTCGAGCCGTTGCCCTACATCCTCGACCTCGACGGCGAGCCCCGCGCACTGGACGCCATGCTGGTCGCGGTCGGCAACGGTGAGTCCTTCGGGGGCGGGCTGCGGATCACCCACGGGGCGCGACTCGACGACGGCCTGCTCGACGTGGTCATCATCAAGCCCATGTCGAAGGCCCGGCTGGTTCGCACCTACCCCAAGCTGTTCAGCGGCAGGCACGTCGGCATGCCGGAGTACGAGCACCACCGGGTGCGGACGGTCACGGTCGCGGCTCCGGGCGTCTCGGCGTACGCCGACGGGGAGCGGGTCGGGGCGCTCCCGCTCACCGTCGAGGCCGTCCCCCAGGCACTCCGGGTGCTGGTGCCGTGATGTCCAGCCCCGCCGAGCGGTACGCCGAGTTCAAGCGCGGCCGCCGCACCCCCGCGTTCACCGAGTTCGCCGCCCTCTACGACTTCCCCCTCGACGACTTCCAGGTGCGCGCCTGCCACGAGCTCGAGGCCGGCAACGGCGTCCTGGTCGCGGCGCCCACCGGGTCCGGCAAGACGATCGTCGGGGAGTTCGCGGTGCACCTGGCCCTCGCACAGGGCCGCAAGTGCTTCTACACCACCCCGATCAAGGCCCTGTCGAACCAGAAGTTCGGCGACCTGCAGCGCCGCTACGGCGCCGACCACGTCGGCCTGCTCACCGGCGACAACACGGTCAACGGCGAGGCGCCGATCGTGGTGATGACCACCGAGGTGCTGCGCAACATGCTGTACGCCGGCTCGTCGACGCTCACCGGTCTCGGCTACGTCGTCATGGACGAGGTGCACTACCTCGCCGACCGGTTCCGGGGCGCGGTCTGGGAGGAGGTCATCATCCACCTGCCCGAGTCGGTGGCGCTGGTCTCGCTCTCGGCGACCGTCTCCAACGCCGAGGAGTTCGGCGAGTGGCTGGAGACCGTGCGCGGCGCCACCACCACGATCGTGGAGGAGCGCCGGCCGGTGCCGCTCTACCAGCACGTGATGGTGGGTCGCCGGATGTACGACCTGTTCGCCGACGACGGGGCGTCCGGGCCGGAGGCCAAGGTCAACCCGGAGCTGTTCCGGGTCGCCCGCGACGACTGGCGGGCCGGGCGGACGGGTGACCGGCGGGGGAAGCGCGGCGCGCCGCAGCGTCGGGCCGGCGCCCGCGGGCAGGGTGGCCGCGGCCCTCGCTGCCCTCCCGCTACGACGTCGTCGAGAGGCTCGACGCGCAGGGTCTGCTGCCCGCGATCGTGTTCATCTTCAGCCGGGTCGGCTGCGACGCCGCGGTCCAGCAGTGCCTCAACGCCAACCTGCGGCTCACCGGACCCGCCGAGCGCGACGACATCGTCGCCTTCGTCGAGGAGCGCTGCCGGCAGATCCCCGAAGAGGACCGGCACGTGCTCGGCTACCACGACTTCCTCGAGGGGCTCTCGCGCGGGATCGCGGCCCACCACGCGGGGATGCTGCCCACGTTCAAGGAGTGCGTCGAGGCGCTGTTCGCCACCGGGCGGTGCAAGGTCGTGTTCGCCACCGAGACGCTCGCGCTCGGGATCAACATGCCCGCGCGCAGCGTGGTCATCGAGAAGCTGTCGAAGTGGAACGGCGAGACGCACGCCGACATCACCCCGGGGGAGTACACCCAGCTCACCGGACGCGCCGGGCGCCGCGGCATCGACGTCGAGGGCCACGGGGTCGTGCTCTGGCAGCCCGGCCTGGAGCCGCGCTCGGTGGCCGGCCTGGCCTCGACGCGCACCTACCCGCTCAAGTCGTCCTTCCGGCCGTCGTACAACATGGCGGTCAACCTGGTGCACCAGGTCGGCCGCGGCACCGCGCGCGAGCTGCTGGAGTCCTCGTTCGCGCAGTTCCAGGCCGACAAGGCGGTGGTCGGGCTGGCCCGTCAGCTGCGCAAGGCCGAGGAGGCGCTGGAGGGCTACGCCGAGGCCGCCCGGTGCCACCTGCGGCGACTTCATGGAGTACGCCGCGCTGCGCCGCCGGCTCTCCGACGTCGAGGCCGACCTGGCGCGCAGCCGCCGCGCCGACCGCCGCGAGCGAGGTGCTGGCCGTCGCTCGAGGCGCTGCGCCCCGGCGACGTGATCGAGGTGCCGGCCGGCCGGTTCGCGGGCATGGCGGTGGTGATCGACCCGGGCATCCGCTCCGACCGCGACGGCCCCCGTCCCTACGTGCTCACCGCCGACCGGCACGCCCGCCGGCTCTCGCTCGCGGACTTCCCGGTGCCGGTGCCGGCGTTCACGCGGATGCGGATGCCGAAGACGTTCAACGGACGCAACCCGCAGGCGCGGCGCGACCTGGCCTCGGCGCTGCGTCAGCGCACCCACGGCCTCACCCCTCCGCCCGGCGCGACCGGAAGGCGGCGGCCGCGGCGGCGGGCGGCGCGGCGGGACACGCGCCGCCGGGACCGGACCCAGGCGGAGATCGACCGGCTCCGCGCGGCGCTGCGGGCGCATCCCTGCCACGGCTGCCCCGACCGCGAGGACCACGCCCGGTGGGCCGAGCGGCACCAGAAGCTCGAGCGCGACACCGGCACGCTGCGGCGGCGGATCGAGCAGCGCACCAACACCATCGCCCGCCAGTTCGACCGGGTCTGCGAGGTGCTCACCGACGCTCGGCTACCTGGACGGGCGGACAAGGTCACCCAGACCGGACAGCCGGCTGATGCGGATCTACACCGACATGGACCTGGTCGCCGCGGAGTGCCTGCGCAACGGCCTCTGGGACGACCTGTCGCCCAGCGGGCTCGCGGCCGCGCTCTCGGCGCTGGTCTTCGAGGCCCGCCGGGCCGACGACGCGCCGCTCCCCGCGGCTGCCCGGAGCGGCCGCGTGCGGCAGGCGCTCGCGCGACACGGTGTCGGTGTGGGCCGACCTCGACGCGCTGGAGCGCGAGCACAAGCTCGACTTCCTGCGCGAGCCGGACCTCGGCTTCGCCTGGGCGGCGTACCGCTGGGCTGAGGGCGCCTCGCTCGACGAGGTGCTCGACGAGACCGACCTCGCCGCAGGCGACTTCGTGCGCTGGGTCAAGCAGCTGCTCGACCTGACCGACCAGGTGGCCGACGCGGCCGGCGACTCGGGGCTGCGCCGTACCGCCCGGGAGGCCATCGCGGGACGCCCTCCGCCGGGGCGTCGTCGCCTACTCCTCGCTGACGGACTGACGGGTCCGCAGGACACGCCGGGAGACACGCCGGGCACGGGGAGAAAAGGGGCGTACCGGCTACAGGGACCGGCGTCCGGTTCGGTACGCTGCGGAGACCCCTTGGCCCTCGCGGAGCTGGCTGCCCGCATCGATGACCTACGTCTCGGGAGCCCAGTGTCACAGCGACGCCGAACGTCGTGGATCGACCAGTTCGTGCTGCGCCAGGACGTCAACAACCCGTTCGTGCAGGTCATCACCTCCGCCCAGCAGCTCGCCCGGGTCGCCGAGGACCGGGTCGGGCTCACCCGGGCGGAGTACGACGACGTCGCGACCGCCCGCTACCAGGCGCGGGTCCTGGAGGACCTCGCCCGGATGCTCGACGAGGACGTGGCGGCGCACGGACGCCGCGCCGACGAGGCGCTCGCCGGCGACCCGGAGACCCGCGCCCGGGTGCTGAGCAACGCGCTGATCGGCTCCGTGCGCGCGACCGCGATGCTCGTGGACGCCTGCCACACCCTCCTGGGGCTCTCCGAGAAGCTGCTGGTGATCCGCCGCCCGGTCAGCCGGCTGATGCTGATGGCCGCCGTCGAGAACACCCGGGCGGCCGCCTCGACCGCGCACCTGACCGTGCTGGTCAACCTGCCGCGGATCACCGACGTCACCCTCTACGACGAGCTGGCCGGAGGCATCGACACCTTCGACATCACGCTGGCGCACGCCAACCGGGTGGCCGCCGCCCTGCGCAGCGAGGTGCGCGTCGCCCAGGCCATGCCCGCCTCCTCGTTGCGCTGAACAACGCGTCTGCGCTTCTCGGGACCCGCAGGCGGACCGCGGACGAACGGTGGGTCAGCCGATCGGCCGGTGCTCGTACGGCGTGGACAGCACGATCGTGGTCCGGGTCGACACGTTGGCCGCGGCGCGGATCCGGGCCAGCAGGTCCTCGAGGTCCGCGGGGGTCGATACCCGCACCTTGAGGATGTAGGACTCGTCGCCGGCCACCGACCAGCAGCTCTCGATCTCCTTGATGCCGCGCAGCCGCTCCGGGGAGTCGTCGGGCTGTGAGGGGTCGATCGGCCGGATCGAGATGAACGCCGTCAGGGGCAGGCCGACCTGGTCGTAGTCGATGGAGGCGACGTAGCCGGTGATGACCCCGCGCTGCTCGAGCCGCTTGACCCGCTGGTGGACCGCCGAGGTGGACAGCCCGGTCGCCTTGCCGAGGTCGGTGAAGGACATCCGGCCGTCGGCGGCGAGCAGGCTGAGGATCTGCTGCGTCCAGGTCTTCCACGGGAGGAACCCTAGCGGCCGGACGCGGTGCGCCGGCAGGATCGTTCGCCGGCATGGGAGACTCGGCCGCTGTGAGCCGACTGATGCTGCTGGACACCGCCTCGCTGTACTTCCGGGCCTTCTACGGGGTGCCGGACACCTTCACCGCGCCCGACGGGACGCCGGTGAACGCGGTCCGCGGGCTGCTGGACTTCATCAGCCGGCTGGTGGGGGAGTACCACCCCACGCACCTGGCCTGCTGCTGGGACAACGACTGGCGGCCGCAGTGGCGGGTCGACCTGCTCCCGTCGTACAAGGCGCACCGCGTGGGGTCCGCTCGGGCGGAGGGCGCCGGCGGCGCACGGCTCGAGGAGGTGCCGGACCCGCTCGAGACGCAGATCCCGGTCATCCTGGAGGTGCTCGCGGCGTTCGGCATCGCCGTCGTCGGCGCGGACGGCTACGAGGCCGACGACGTCATCGGCACGCTGGCCACCGGGGCCGGGATGCCGGTCGACATCGTCACCGGCGACCGCGACCTGTTCCAGCTCGTCGACGACGACGCCGAGGTGCGGGTGCTCTACGTCGCGCGCGGCGTCGGCCGGCACGAGCGGGTCACCAACGCCGTCGTCCGCGAGAAGTACGGCGTGGACGCGAGCCCAGTACGCCGACTTCGCGACCCTCCGCGGCGACGCCTCCGACGGGCTGCCGGGGGTGGCCGGGGTGGGGGACAAGACCGCGGCGACGCTGCTGCGACCGGTTCGGGGACATCGACGGTATCCGGGCCGCGGCCGACGACCCCGACTCCGACCTGGCCCCGGGCCCGCGCCGCAAGATCCTCGAGGCCGCCGACTACCTCGACGTCGCGCCGACGGTCGTCGCGGTCGCCCGTGACCTCGACCTCGGCTCGCCGGACCTCACTCCTCCCGCTCACCCCGGTCGACCCCGAGTCGCTGACCGCGCTCGCCGAGCGGTGGGGCCTGGACAGCCCGGCCGCGCGACTGGTGCAGACCCTCACCTCGCTGACGGCCCGCGTGAGCGCTCGACGGTCGGATGCTCGCAGGCTGCACGCCCGTCAGGCGATGGTGAGGCTGGTCTGCGACTCGGCGGCTCGCCGGGACGCCGCGGCGCGACGCTCGGCCTCGGCCAGGTCGCCGCCGGCGCCGTGCTCGCCCCACCACGCCCGGCCGGCCTCGGGCAGGGTGTGGATCGGGTCGTAGTACTCGTAGTGCCGGGTCAGCGCCTCGGCGTCGGCGGCCTCGATCGAGGTGCGGTAGTTCTTGGTCCAGTAGGAGATGCCGAGCTCCGGGTCGTAGTCGGCGAGCTGGTGCACCCAGCGCTTGCCGACGAACGGCACGTCGCACACGATCCGCGGCGTCGCGAAGCCGGGCAGGTAGCCCATGATGTGGTGCTGCAGCCGCTGGGCGTCGGCGACCGAGACCCGCCAGTGCTCGCTGAACGGGATCATGTCGCACATGTAGAAGTAGTAGGGCATGATCTGCGCGCCGTCGAGCAGCGCGAAGCACAGGTCGAGCAGCGCGTGCGGGTCGGCGTTGACGCCGTCGAGCAGCACGCCCTGGTTGCGCACGTCGCGCACGCCCGGCGTCGAGCATCGCCCGGGTCGCCTCGGCCACCATCGGGGTCACCGAGTGCGGCGTGGTTGACGTGGGTGTGGATCGCCAGCGAGACGCCGCGGTCGCGGGCCATCCGCGGCCACCCTCTCCATGCCGGCCCGGACGTCGTCCTGCAGCCAGTGCTGCGGCAGGCCGATCAGCGCCTTGGTGGCCAGCCGGATGTCGCGGATGTTCTCGATCGCGAGCAGCTGGGTGAGGAACTCCTCGAGCCGCGGCCACGGCATGTTGGCCACGTCGCCGCCGGAGACCACGACGTCGCGCACCGACGGCGTACGACGCAGGTAGTCGAGCATCGCGGCGTGCCGGTCGACCGGCTTGCGCGAGGAACTTCAGCTTGTCGATGACCGGCGTGGAGTTGCCGACCAGGTCCATCCGGGTGCAGTGGCCGCAGTACTGCGGGCAGGTCGGCAGCAGCTCGGCGAGCACCTTGGTGGGGTAGCGGTGGGTCAGCCCCTCGGCCACCCACATGTCGTGCTCGTGCAGCGAGTCGCGGGTGGCGTGCGGGTGCGAGGGCCAGTCGGTGCGGCGGTCGGAGAAGACCGGCAGCATGTAGCGGCGGACCGGGTCGGCGTAGATCGCCTCGGTGAGCGAGCCCGGCGCCGGCGCGGCGTCACCGCGGGTGCCATCGTGTTCATCATCTGCGGCGGCACCAGCATCGACATGGTGGCGCGCTCGCGCTGGTCGCGCTCGAGGTCGGCGTAGAACGCGCTCGTCGACCAGGTCGCCCCACAGCGCCCGGAGCTGCCTGAGGTTCTTGACGCAGTGCGCCCGCTGCCACTGCACGGAGGCCCAGTCGTCGGCGGTGACGTCGCCGCCAGCCCGGGAAGCGCGTCCAGTCCGGCTCGACGAGCTCGACCCGCCGGTACGGGTACGGCTGGCCGGACTCTCCCAGGCCGACGGTCGCGGTCTCGATGCTCATGCCTCTCCTCGTGCTCGACAGCCGGCTCCGGGACCGGCGCGTCCGGTTTGTGTGACGTGGACCTCTCATGTCAGAGTACGCAAAGAATCTCCGGCTCGTCCAATGGCACGCCGCAAGATTTCCCGTGGACAGGTTCGATCACGACGTGAAGGAAGCCCGTGAGTCAGCGCAATCCCGGAGGCGTGACCAGCAGCCCGGTCGGCCTGCACCGGGTGCTGGAGCCCCGCCGGCGTGCTGCCGCAGGCGGCCGACGCGGCTCGACACCCGCCGCGAGCTGGGGCCCGACGAGGTCCGGGTCCGCGTCGAGCGGCTCAACCTCGACGCCGCGTCGTTCCGGCAGCTGGAGGGCAAGCACCGCGACCGGCGGCGACGGCGACGCGGTGCGCGCCGAGGTGCTGGAGATCATCGCCACCCGCGGCAAGATGCAGAACCCCGAGACCGGCTCCGGCGGCATGCTCGTCGGCACGGTGGAGGAGGTCGGGCCCGAGTCGCCGCTCGGCCTCGCGGTGGGCGACCGGGTCGCCACCCTGGTCTCGCTGACCCTCACCCCGCTGGTGGTCGAGGACGGGCTGGCGCGCTGGGACGGCCGCAGCGAGCAGGTCCCGGCCGACGGCTACGCGATCCTGTTCGGCCGCTCGATCGCGGCCCGGCTGCCCGACGACCTGGCCCCGGAGCTGGCGCTCTCGGTGATGGACGTGTGCGGCGCACCCGCGCTCACCGCCCGCGTGGTCCGGCAGTACGTCGAGACCGGCGCGTCGGGGCGGGCCACGGCCGGGGACCGGTCGTCGCCGTCGTCGGTGGCGCGGGCAAGTCCGGCTCGCTGTCCCTGGCGGCCGCCCGAGACGGCGGGCGCGGCCCGCACCATCGGCGTGGTACCGCACCGAGGCCGAGGCCGACCTGCTCGAGGAGGCCGGGCTCGCCGACGAGGTGGTCGTCGCCGACGCCCGCGACCCGGTCGCGCTCTCCGAGGCGGTCACCAAGGCGGGCGGACCCGCCGACGTGACGGTCGTCTGCGTCGACGTACCCGGCTGCGAGGGCGGCGCGATCCTCGTCCACCGCGCGACGGCGGCACGGTCGTCTTCTTCTCGATGGCGACCTCGTTCAGCGCGGCCGCGCTGGGTGCCGAGGGGCTCGCCGCCGACGTCACGATGCTGGTCGGCAACGGCTACGTCCCCGGACACGCGGACTACGCGCTCGTCGCTGCTGCGCGGCGCACGAGGGGGTCCGCGGGCTGTTCGAGCGCCGGCTCTGATGCCGCCGCAGCCTGTGACGATGGCGTCATGAGGACTCTCCTGCGCGGCGGATACGTGCACACCCCGGCCGACCCGCACGCGACCGCGCTGTGCGTCGAGGACGGGCGCGATCGTGTGGACCGGCGACGACGACGCGTCGGTCGCACTTCGAGGACGGCGCCGACCGGGTCGTCGACCTGGGCGGCCGCCTGGTGACACCGGCCTTCGTGGACGCCCACGCGCACCTCGCGCAGACCGGGTTCGCCGCGGCCGGCGTCGACCTCACCGCCCCGGCCACCCTGCACGAGGCGCTCGACGCGATCGCCGCGTTCGCCCACGGCTCCAGCGAGGCGGTCGTGCTCGGCCACGGCTGGGACGACACGCTCTGGCCCGAGCAGCGCGCGTTCACCCGCGAGGAGGTCGACCGGGCCACCGGCGGGCGGCCGGCGTACCTCGCCCGGGTCGACGAGCACTCCGCCGTCGTCTCCACCGCCTTCCTCGACGCCTGCCCGGACGTCGTGCACGCCGAGGGGTACGACGCGACCGGGCGGGTCGAGCGCGACGCCCACCACGCCGCCCGGGAGGGACTGTTCCGGCTGCTGCCGCCCTCGGCCCGCGAGGACGCCATCCTGCGCGCCCTGCAGATCGCCGGCGCGCGAGGGCATCGGCATGGTCCACGAGCTCGGCGCCCCCCACATCTGCCCGCCCGAGGACCTGCTGGTCGCCGCCGGGCTGCTCGCCGGCCGGCGGGCTGCCCGAGGTGGTCGGCTACTGGGGCGAGCTCGGGGCGGTGGACACCGCCCGGGAGCTCGGCTGCGCCGGGCTGGCCGGCGACCTGTGCATGGACGGCTCGATCGGGCTCCTGGACCTCCGCGCTGCGCGCGCCGTACGCCGACCACCCGCACGACCCGGAGCACTCCGGCCACCTCTACCTCGACGCCGAGCAGGTCACCGCCGCACGTGCTCGCCTGCACCGAGGCCGGCCTGCAGGCCGGCTTCCACGTGATCGGGGACCGGGCCGCCGGACGCCGTCGTCGCCGGCTTCGCCGCGGCGGCCGACGTCGTGGGCGACAGGCCGATCGTGCGCGGCCGGCACCGCCTGGAGCACCTGGAGATGGTGGCGCCCGAGCAGATGCAGACGCTGGGCCGGCTCGGCGTCACCGCCAGCCAGCAGCCGGTCTTCGACGCGCTCTGGGGCGGCACCGAGGGCATGTACGCCCAGCGTCTCGGCGCCGAGCGCGCCGCGGCGCATGAACGCGTTCGCGTCGCTGAACCGCGCCGGCGTGGCACTCGCGTTCGGCTCCGACACCCCGGTGACCCCGTTCGGTCCCTGGGCCGCGGTCCGCGCCGCGGCGTGGCACCGCACCGCGACGCGAGCGGGTCACCGTCCGGGCCGCCTTCAACGCGCACACCCGCGGCGGCTGGCGGGCCGCCGGCCGGGACGAGGGCGGCGTGATCGCCCTCGGCGCGCCCGGCCAGCCTCGCGGTCTGCGACGTCCCCGGCGACCTGGTCGTGCAGACCCCGGACGCCCGGGTCGCCGCCTGGTCCACCGACCCGCGCGCCGGCGTACCCCAGCTGCCCGACCTCCACCCCGACTTCGACCTGCCGACCTGCGTGCTCACGCTGGTGCACGGCGAGGTCGTCTACGAACGCGAAGGAGCGCTGACGTAGTGGTCTCGACAAGCTCGACCACCCGGAAGGCCACGACCACCCGGAAGGCCACGACCACCCGGAAGGCCACGACCACCCGGAAGGCCGGGGGCAAGCTCGACCTCGACCCGGTCACCGTCCGGAAGGCGCGCGCGCCTGGCCCGGCAGGCCGGCCGGCCGATCGTCGACGCTGGCCCGGAAGCACACCACCGTCTCGGTGGAGCGGGCCACGCTGCGGCTGGCCGGGCTCCGGGGCGCCGACGCCGACGGCATCCCGTGGGTCAACCGGCTGCTCGACGCGGTCCGCGGCGACGTCGGCCTCGAGCACGGCGTCGCCCTGCCGGTCTGGGACGCGCTGGTCCGCGGAGAGGCCGACGACCTCGGCGTGCTGGCCCAGAAGGCCGCGGCCGGCTCGGTGCGGTTCCGCCTGCCCGAGGGCCGCGACGCTGACCCGGGCCCGCGCGGCGGCCCGCCGCCAGGTCGGGGCCGGGCTCCGGCGGGTCGACGCCCGCCGCCGCGAGCGCGACCGGCTGGTCAAGCGCTGGGGCGACCCGGACCACCAGCCGTGGATCTACCTGATCGTCGCGACCGGCGACATCTACGAGGACATCCCGCAGGCCCAGCAGGCCGCGCGGGAGGGCGCCGACGTGATCGCGGTGATCCGCTCGACCGGACAGTCGCTGCTCGACTACGTGCCCGAGGGCGCGACCCGCGAGGGCTTCGCCGGCACCTACGCCACCCAGGAGAACTTCCGGCTGATGCGGGCGGCCCTCGACGAGTCGAGCAGGGAGCTCGGCCGCTACGTCCGGCTGACCAACTACGCCTCCGGGCTGTGCATGCCCGAGATCGCGGCGCTGGCCGGCCTCGAGCGGCTGGACATGATGCTCAACGACTCGATGTACGGCATCCTCTTCCGCGACATCAACCCGGTCCGCACCTTCGTCGACCAGCGGTTCAGCCGGCAGGTCCACGCCCGCGCGGGGATCATCATCAACACCGGCGAGGACAACTACCTGACCACCGCCGACGCCGTCGAGGCGGCGCACACGGTCACGGTCTCGCCAGCTGCTCAACGAGTACTTCGCCAAGGAGGCGGGCTCGAGGACTGGCAGCTCGGCCTGGGCCACGCCTTCGAGATCAACCCCGAGCTGCCCGACAGCTTCCGGATGGAGCTGGCGCACGCGCTGCTGGCCCGCGAGCTGTTCCCGAAGGCGCCGCTGAAGTGGATGCCGCCGACCCGGCACATGACCGGCGACGTGTTCCGCGGCTACATGCTCGACGCGTTCTTCAACCTGGTCGGCGCGCTGACCGGCCAGAGCATCCTGCTGGTCGGGATGATGACCGAGGCGGTGGTCACGCCCTGGATCTCCGACCGCGACCTCGCCCTGCAGAACGTCCGCTACGTGATGAACGCGGCCGGCAACCTGCACGAGGACTTCCGGCCGGCCCCCGACGGCTTCATCGTGCAGCGGGCCCGGCAGGTGCTCGGCGGAGGCGATCGAGCTGCTCGAGCGGATCGTCGAGCACGAGGGCCGGCACGGCCTGCTCGAGGCGATCGCCGACGGCACGTTCGGCCTGATGAAGCCGGCCCGCCGACGCCGGCCGCGGCCTCGACGGTGTCGCGGCCGGAAGGCGCCCGGCTACTTCAACCCCGCCAGCGAGATCCTGGAGGCGAAGCGTGACGGCTCGACGGCTCGACACCGCGCGACGGCTCGACGATCCTGCGCCCGTACGGCGACACCACCGGCGACGGCATGGTGCAGCTGTCGTTCACGCTGCCGATGCCGCACTCCAAGGTCGCCGAGGGGGCCGCGGCCCAGCTGGCCAACAAGATGGGCATGGACCCGGCCATGGTCGTGCACGCCAAGGCGATGGGGCCGGACTTCACCTTCTTCGTGGTCTACGGCCGGGTCAACCACCTCGTCGACACCAGCAAGGTGCAGGTCGTCGAGCGCGACTACCCGCTGCTCTCGCCCAAGGAGGTCAACATCGCCATCCGGAAGGGGCTGCGCCGCCGGCTCGTCGTGGTGGGCGGCTGCATCGGCACCGACGCGCACACCGTCGGCATCGACGCGATCCTCAACATCAAGGGGTTCGCGGGGGAGAAGGGCCTGGAGTACTACCGCGAGATCAAGGTGGTGAACCTCGGCGCCCAGGTGTCGGTGCCGCAGCTGGTCGAGCGGGCCCGCGCCGAGCGGGCCGACGCGATCCTGGTCTCGCAGGTGGTCACCCAGCGCGACGCCCACATCCTCAACACCAAGGAGATGTCGGCGGCGTTCCGCGAGTCCTACCCGCGCGGACGGCGGCCGCTGCTGATCGTCGGCGGGCCCCGCTTCGACGAGACGATGGCCGAGGACCTCGGCGTGGACCGGGTCTTCGCCCGGGGCACCACGCCGGGCGAGGTCGCGTCGTACCTCGTGGACCAGCTGGTCGGCGGCCGGTCTGGCGACGCGCAAGCCAACGACGCCACCGACGCCACCGGCGGCGCCAAGGGAAGGAAGGCCTCATGAGCGCACCCGACGAGCCCGGCCGGCCGTGAGGCAGGTGACCCGCGGCTGGGGCTCTCCGTGACGCACCGCCGCTACGTGCCGCTACTCGCACGCCCACTACGCCGGCAACCTCGTCGACGGCGCCTACAGCCTGGGCCTGTTCGGCGACGTCGCCACCGAGGTGTGCATCCGCACCGACGGCGACGAGGGGCTGTTCGCGTCCTACTCCGACGTGCAGTTCCGCGCCCCGGTGCGCGCCGGCGACCTGCTCGAGGTCACCGCCGAGGTGGTGCGGGTCGGGACGCGCTCGCGCACCATCGAGCTTCCGGGCCGTGGTCGTCGGCCGCGGGCGGCCGGACCTCTCGGCCGTCGGCCGCGGAGATGCTCGCGGAGCCCGATCGTGGCCACCACGGCGACCGGCGTCGTCGTGGTGCCCGCGCCCGCGCTGACGCACACGAACAGCGCGGCGTGTCGCGCGCGACACGCCGGGAGCGCGCAAGAACGCGCCGGTGAGTCCCGGCGTCGGACGCGCCCCGGACTGACCTGCGGCTTTTTCGCAAAATCGCGCAGGTCAGCGAGCGGTTGACAGCGATCGGCCTCCGGAACGCAGGCTTCCCGTGGTCCACCAAGCAGGCCGAGGCCGCGGGCTGGCGTCCAGGTGGCCGTGCGACCGGGTCGGATACCACGAACCCGGGCGCCGCGGTTCCCGGGTCACCGGCGCCGCGGCAGCGGGGTGGAACACGAAACGAGCCCGGCGCCCAGTAGACAACGGCGACGACTCCCGCAGCCGGCGGGAGCGACGTCGGTCCGAAGGGTCTCGGGCTCTTTTCGCGCCCGGAGATAGGTTTGGCGGCCGTCCATGGTCTCCGTGCCCCCGTGTACCCCTGAAGGAAACTGGTGAACCCCCTGCTCGCGCGGCTCGTCGGCGCCGTCGGTCTCCGGGCCTGGCCGCCGGGCTCGCGTTCGAGCCCTACGGGCTGGCCCTGCCTGCTGCCGCTGGCCGTCGCCGGCCTGACCCTGGCGGTGCGCGGGCAGCCGGCCCCGCGCGCGGCTTCCTGGTCGGGCTCGTGTTCGGGCTGGCGTTCATGCTGGCTGCTGCTGCCGTGGATGCAGGTCATCGGCCCGGACGCCTGGGTCGGGCTCTGTCGCTGCTCGCAGGCGCTGTTCTACGGCGCTCGGCGGGCTGGCGACCGCCGCGGTCGCTCCGGCTGCCCTGGTGGCCGGTCTGGGCGGCCGCCGTCTGGGTCGCCGTGGAGGCGCTGCGCGGCGTCCGTCCCGTTCGGCGGCTTCCCCTGGGGCCGGCTCGCGTTCGCCACGATCGACACCCCGGTCGCTGCCCGCGGCGGCCTACGTCGGGGTCGCCGGCGCCACGTTCCTCGTCGCGCTGGTCGGGCAGCAGCGCTGGCCTGGCTGTGCCGGCACGGCGCCGGCGTCACGCCGCGGCGGCCGCGGCGTCGCCGCGGCGGCCGCCGCTGGCCGCCTGCCGCCGCCTCGGCGGCGCCGCTGCCGGCGCACCCGGCCGGTGAGGCTCCGGGCGGCTGGAGATCCGGTCGCGGCGGTCCAGGGCGACGTGCCGGGGGAGGGGATGAACGCCTTCGCCGAGCGGCGCGTGGTGCTGAACAACCACGTCGAGGCCACCCTCGACCTCGCCGACCGGGTGGCCGGCCGGCGAGGGCCGCGCCCGGACCTCGTGATCTGGCCGGAGAACTCCACCGACATCGACCCGTTCGCCGACGCCGTCGGTGCGGGCCGACATCCAGGCGGCCGTCGACGCGGTCGGCGTCCCGGTGCTGGTCGGCGCCATGGTCGGGGGACCGGGCCGGAGGACGTGCTAGCAACCAGGGCATCGTCTGGGGCCGCGACGCGGAGCCCGGCGAGACGCTACTCCAAGCGCCATGCCGGTGCCGTTCGGGGAGTACATCCCGTTCCGGGACCAGCTCGCGCCGTACATCATCCGGCTCGACCAGATCCCCGCGCGACATGGTCGCCGGCGACCGAGCCCGGCGTGCTGACATGTCGGGGCGCGCATCGGGGACGTGATCTGCTTCGAGGTGGCCTACGACGACGTGGTCCGCGACGCTCGTCGACGGCGGCGCCGAACCTGCTGGTGGTGCCAGACCAACAACGCCACCTACATGGGCACCGGCCAGGTCGAGCAGCAGTTCGCGATCGTCGCGGCTGCGGGCCGTCGAGACCGGCTCCGGTCGTCGTGGTCGCGCCACCAACGGCATCACCGGGATCATCGCCCCGGACGGCGAGGTCGTCGAGCGCAGGCCGAGGCGCGGACCCGGCGGTGCTGGTGGAGTCCGTCCAGCTGCGCGGTGCCGACACCTGCCGGCGCTCCGGCTGGGCCGCTGCGGTGAGCTCGGGCTGGTCCGATGGCGGTCATTGCGGTCATCGCGGCGGGCTCCGGGTCGGCTATGGTCGGCGCTCGCGACCCGCGACCGTCGAGCGCGCCGAGACGGGAACCGATGAGCGCGCACATGACCTGGGTCGCGTCGTCGATGGTGGTCCCGACCTACAACGAGGCCGAGAACCTGCGCCTGGGTCGTCGGCCGGCTGCGCGCCGCGGTGCCCGAGGTCGACGTGCTCGTCGTCGACGACGGGTCGCCCGACGGCACCGGCGAGGTCGCCGACCGGCTCGCCGGCGAGGACCCGCAGGTGAGCGTGCTGCACCGCACCGAGAAGGCCGGCCTCGGTGCGGCGTACCTGCACGGCTTCGCGGTCGCGCTGGAGCGTGGCTACGACGTGGTGGGCGAGATGGACGCCGACGGCTCCCACCAGCCCGAGCAGCTGCCGCTGCTGCTGGACGCGGTCTCGACGACGCGGACCTGGTGATCGGCTCCCGCTGGGTGCGCGGCGGCTCGGTGGTGAACTGGCCGCTGCGGCGCAAGGTCGCTGTCCGTCGGCGGGAACCTCTACGCCCGGCTGCGCTGCTCGGCATCCCGGTGCGCGACGTGACCGCCGGCTACCGGCTGTTCCGCCGCGCGACGCTCGAGGCGATCGACCTCGACGGCGGTGCGAGTCGCTCGGCTACTGCTTCCAGACCGACCTGGCCTGGCGCACGTCGCGGGCCGGGCTGCGGATCCGCGAGGTGCCGATCGAGTTCGTGGAGCGGGTCCGCGGCGAGTCCAAGATGGACCGGCGAGGTCGCCACCGAGTCGCTGCGGCGGATCACCGCGGTGGGGGATCGCCGAGCGGCGGCGCCAGGTCGCGCGACGTACTCTCGAGGGTGACGCGCTCCCGCGCCGGCGGGCGCTGACGGAGGACCTCATGCGACGACGCTGATCCCGTGGTGGGTCCTCGCGTTCTTGCCTTCGTGGTCATGCCCGTGGTGGAGATCTACCTGCTGATCCAGGTCGGGCAGGTCATCGGCGCGCTGGTGGACGATCCTGCTCCTGGTCGCCGGCGGGATGCTCGGCAGCTACCTGGTCCGCCGGAGGGCGCGCGGGCCTGGCGGGCGCTGCAGCAGTCTCTCGCCGAGCCCGCCGGATGCCCGCCCGGGAGCTGGCCGACGGGGCGCTGATCCTGATCGGTGGCACGCTGCTGCTCACTCCCGGCTTCGTCACCGACGCGGTCGGGCTGTTCTGCATCCTGCCGTTCACCCGGCCGCTGGCCCGGCGGCTGCTGACCCGGGTGATCACCCGGAAGTTCGTCGGCGGCGGGTCGGTGCGCACCGGCGGAGCCGGGGCGGACCGGGCGTCGGCCCGGTGACGACTCGGTCGTCCCGGGCGAGGTCGTGAACGAGTAGCCCGGGCGGCCGGGCCGGTCCGGGTGCCCGAGCGCGGCTGTGCGGCCGGCGTACGACGAAGCCCCGGCACCGAAGCGGTACCGGGGCTGGCGTGCGTCTGGATCAGGCGGACTTGGCCTTCTTCTTGGTGGCCGGTGCAGGTGCGCCGGGCCGATCTCGCCGCCGCGCAGCAGCTCGAGGCGCTCGGTGAGGATCTCCTCCAGCTCGGTGATCGAGCGGCGCTCGAGCAGCATGTCCCAGTGGGTGCGAGCCGGCTTCTCGGCCTTCTCCTCCTTGAGCTGCGCCGTGCTTGCTCAGCGCCTCGGCGCCGCACCGCGGGCACTCCCACACGGCCGGCACGTCGGCCTCGACCGACATCGGGATCTCGAACTCGTGCCCTGCGGGCACGCGTACGCCGATGTTCTGCCGCGCAGCGAACTCGATGCCGCGCTCGTCCTCGAAGCTCTGACCTCCGAGGCGGGCGCCGCGTAGTGTCCGCTCTCCCATGAGCCACCTCCTGGCGTGTTGGTTCCCCGTGTGCATCGTCGAGACGAGCGCTCGTGCTCGCACGATGACGCTCGGCGCATGGCTGCGTCCCATCAGTCCCAACGAGCGACGCCCGCGAGAGATTCCCGACCTCATGGGCGACCGCCGTCCTGCTGCCAAGGTACCCGTGACAGCCGGTTCGACACGACCGGTCGGGGCGGACCGGGCAGGATCCGTCTGCGGACCACCCCGCGCGAATCACCCCATAGACCGCGACGGCTCAGACACCACGGCGGGCACGTCGTTGCCGGCGTCCCGGATCCCGCGGGCGGTGTCGACCCTGAGCAGCAGCAGCGCCGCCGATCACGAAGAAGACGATCAGGGCGAAGATCGCCGGACGGTAGGAGTCGGTGAGCTGGAAGACCAGCGCCGAAGACCAGGGTGCCGAACCAGCTCGTGCCGCGCTCCATGGCGTGGTAGAAGCTGAAGTACTCGGCCTCGCTGCCGCGCGGGATCAGCAGGCTGAAGTAGGAGCGCGACAGCGCCTGGGTGCCGCCGAGGACGATGCCGATCGCGACGGCCAGCGTGAGGAACGGCACGAGCTCCCGCTCGGGCAGGAACAGCGCCGCGGTGACGATCAGCCATCCAGATCACCAGGCCCGACCAGGATCACCGGCTTCGCGCCGAACCTGCCCCGCCGCCCGCCCGAAGGCCGAGCGCGCCGGCCACCGCCACGAACTGCACGACCAGGTAGATCGCGAGCACGGTGCCGGTCTAGAAGCCGAGCTCCTCGATGCCGTACGTCGACGCGGAGGCGATCACGGTCTGGATGCCGTCGTTGAAGAACAGGTAGGCGACGAGGAAGGTCAGGGCGACCGGGTACCGGCGCAGCCCCTTGAGCGTCGCCCACAGCTGCCCGAAGCTGCGCGCGGCGAGGTCCGCCCGTCTCGGGCACCACGTGGCGCGGCGGGCCGGTTGCGGATCCCCAGGAACGGGATGAGGGTGAACGCCCGCCCACCACAGCGCCGCCGAGAGCATGCTGATCCGGACCGCCATGCCCTCGGTGATGCCCACGGCGTCGTGGAAGCGTGACCAGCACGAAGTTGGCCGCCAGCAGCAGGCCGCCGCCGGCGTAGCCGCAGCGCCCAGCCGCGGGAGGAGACCTGGTCGCGCTCGTCCTCGTCGGAGATCAGGCACAGCATCGCGTCGTTGAAGACCGCCGCGGCGCCGAAGCAGAAGTTGGCGACGATGAAGGCGACGACGCCGAGCTCCCAGTTGTCGCCCGTCAGGAAGAACAGCATCGCGGCGGACGCCGCGCCGACCCAGGCGAAGCCGGCCAGCAGGTCCTTCTTGCGGGCGGTGCGGTCCGCGACCGCCCCGAGCAGCGGCAGCAGCAGCGCCGAGAGCAGCGTCGAGGCGGTGATGGTGAACGACGGCAGCGCGCCGGGCGCGACCGAGAGGCCGAGCACGTCGATCCGGCCGTCGACCGCGGCCTCCTCGCGCACGGCGATCAGGTACGGCGCGAACAGGACGCCGGCGATCGTGGTGCTGAACGCCGAGTTGGCCCAGTCGTAGAAGTACCAGGCCCGCTGCTCGCGCCGGCGGGCCGGCGGCCGAGGTCGCGGCGACCCCGCCGGCGTGCCGCGTCATGTGCGGCTCCCATCCACTGTCCGCGCGCTCGGCAGCACGTCGCGGAGCACGTCGGTGCGGTCGGTCATCAGCCCGTCGACGCCCAGGTCGAGCAGGCGGTGCATCTCGTCGGGGTCGTCGACGGTCCACACGTGCACGTGCCGGCCGCGCGCGTGCGCCCGGCGTCACCAGCTCGGGGGTGACCACCCGCAGCGGCCCGCGCCGGTGCGGCACCTGCAGGACGTCGCCGGCGGGCGGGCCAGCAGCCCGGGCCAGGCCGGCGCGCGCGGCGCGCAGCCGGGTGCGCGGCGACCGCGACGGGCCCGACGGCGGTCGCCACCCGGCGGGACCCATCCGCCGCCGGAAGTCCGCGCATCCGACGCCCGGAGAACGAGCCGACGCAGACCCGGTCCTGCGTCGCCGCGGTCGACGGATCAGGTCGACGAGCGGCTCGACCGCCGCCGCGGACTTGATGTCGATGTTGAACCGGGCGTGCGGGAACGTCTCCAGCAGGTCGGCGAGCCGGGGGATCTGCTCCCGGCCGCCGATCAGGGCGTCGGCGACCTCGTCGTACGGTCGATCCGGTGATCGCGCCCGGTGCTGTCGGTGACCCGGTCGAGCACGGCGTCGTGGAAGGCCAGCAGCACGCCGTCGCGGGTGGCGTGCACGTCGGTCTCGAGGTACCCGTAGCCGAGCGACGACCGCGTGCCGGAACGCGGCGAGTGGTGTTCTCCAGCCCCTCGATCTCGGGATGGAACGCGCCGCCCCGGTGCGCGAACGCCAGCACCGAGCCGGGCTGGTCGAGCCCGTCGTCGAGGAAGGGGAAGCCGGTGCGGGGACGGCGTCACGCGTGCAGTATCACCGACGGCTCCATGCCGTCGATGCTCCCGCACGAACCGCGGCGCCGAGGCATGCAGCGTCGGCTACTCAGCGCGTTGCGCGACTTCGCCGGTCGCGGGTGCGCGCCGTGCCGGATGCGGAGCATGCGAGCCCATGGCCGACATGACCTGCCCGCAGTGCCAGGCCGAGATGCACACCCGCGACGGTCGGTGACGTGACGGTGCACCAGTGCCCGTCCTGCCGCGGGATCTTCCTCGAGCGCGCCGACCTCGCCCACCTGGTGGAGGCCGAGAACGACTGGCACATCGACTCCGGCCCGGCACGCAGCCGCTGCCGCGGATCACCGCCGACATGGCGCGCCGCCGCCGGCCGCGCCCGAAGGCCCGCGCCTACATCGAGATGCTCTTCGCTCGACTGGTCAGAGCTACGACGCGCCGGGGCGCGCCGTACCTCTGAGCGAGACGTCGGCCGGCTCAGATGTCGCGGAAGGTCTCGATGCTGGCGCCGAGGCCGTTGAGCCGGGTGGCCAGGTCCTCGTAGCCGCGGTTGATGACGTAGACCGAGCGCAGCACCGAGGTGCCCTTCGAGGCCATCATCGCCAGCAGGATCACCACCGCCGGGACGCAGCGCCGGCGGGCAGACGATCTCGGCACCGGACCAGTGCGTCGGGCCCTCGATCATCACGCGGTGCGGGTCGAGCAGCTTCACCGACGCGCCCAGCCGGGTCAGCTCGGTGAGGTAGATGGCCCGGTTCTCGTAGACCCAGTCGTGCAGCAGCGTCTGCCCCTCGGCGACGGCCGCGATGACCGCGAAGAACGGCAGGTTGTCGATGTTGAGGCCCGGGAACGGCATCGGGTGGATCTTGTCGATGGGGGAGTGCAGCTCGGAGACCTGCGTGGTCAGGTCGACCAGCCGGGTGTGGCCGTTGGCGGCGACGTACTCCTCGCTGCGCTCGTAGCGGAACCCCATCTCCTCGAGCAGGGCCAGCTCGATCTCCAGGAACTCGATCGGGCACCCGGCGGATGGTGATCTCGGAGCGCGTGACGATCGCCGCGGCCAGCAGCGACATCGCCTCGATCGGGTCCTCCGAGGGCGCGTAGTCGACGTCCACGTCGATCTCGGCCACGCCCGTGCACGGTCAGCGTGGTGGTGCCGATGCCGTCGATCCGGACGCCGAGCTTCTCCAGGAAGAAGCAGAGGTCCTGGACCATGTAGTTCGGGCTGGCGTTGCGGATGACGGTGACGCCGTCGTTGCGCGCCGCGGCGAGCAGGGCGTTCTCGGTGACGGTGTCGCCGCGCTCGGTGAGCACGATCGGGCGCGTGGGGGAGACCGCCCGGCTGACGGTGGCGTGGTAGCTGCCCTCGGTCGCCTTCACCTCCAGGCCGAACGGGCGCAGCGCGGCCAGGTGCGGCTCGACGGTGCGGGTGCCGAGGTCGCAGCCGCCGGCGTACGGCAGCTCGAAGATGTCCTCGCGGTGCATCAGCGGGCCGAGGAACATGATGATGGAGCGGGTACGGCGGGCGGCCTCCTCGTCGATCGCGCCGAGGTCGAGGGTCGGCCGGCGGGATGATCTCCAGGTCGTTCTCGGCGTTGAGCCAGGTGGTCCGCACGCCGATGCTGTTGAGCACCTCGAGCAGCCGGTTGACCTCCTCGATCCGGGCGACCCGGCGCAGCGTGGTGCGGCCCCGGTTGAGCAGGGAGGCGCACAGGAGGGCGACGCCGGCGTTCTTCGAGGTCTTGACGTCGATGCGAGCCGGACAGCGTGGTGGGACCGTGCACGCGCAGGTGGGTCGGCCCGACCGCGCCCAGCGAGACCAGCTCGGAGTCGAGCGCCTCGCCGATGCGGGCGATCATCTCCAGGGACAGGTTCTGGTGGCCGCGCTCGATCCGGTTGACCGCGCTCTGGCTGGTGCTGAGCACGTCCGCGAGCTGCTGCTGCGTCCAGCCGCGGTGCTTGCGCGCGTCGCGGATGAGGTTGCCGATCCGGGCCAGGTAGTCCGAGTCATGTGCCGAGACGGTATCTCAGATATGAGATAGGTCAAACCAGGCGCGCCAGCTCGGCCACGAGGTCGGCCCGCAGGTCGTCGTGCTGCGGTCCGAGCACGGTCTCGGGACGGGGGTCGTGCCACCGCTCCAGGGGGTGCAGCGCCACCGGACGCCAGACGTGGTCCGGACCCTCCCACTCGTAGCGCGGCCAGACGTGGGCGTGCAGGAACGCGTCGTGGTTGCCCTGGATCTCCAGGTTGATCCGGCGGAACGCCGGGTCGCGGCGCGAGCAGACGTTCTGCACCGCCTCGGCGAGGCGCTCGGCGCCGGCGAGGAAGGCGACGCGTCGCTCGCGGGGGAGGTCGGTGAGGCGGTCCGCCGCGGTGTCGTCGCTGATGAACACGCAGTAGCCGGGGAGGAACTGCACGTCACCGATCACCGCGAACCCGGCGTCCAGGCGAGCCAGCACGGTGGGGTTCTCGCCGCGCAGGGCGGCGCCCACGCGGTCTCGTCTCCAGTCGTCAGTCACGGGGGAGCACTATGCCCGACCCCGGCCGGGGAGGTCGCGGACGACCCGGCGGCGGCGTGCGGGGCTCCGTGGGAGGATGCGGGACATGCGCGTCACCACGATCCACGCCCCCGGCGACATCCGCCTCGAGGAACGCCCCGACCCCACGATCACCGAGCCGCACCAGGCGATCGTGAAGGTGGTCGCCGCCTGCGTCTGCGGCTCCGACCTGTGGCCCTACCGCGGCGAGAACCCGATCGACGCCGGCCCACCGATCGGCCACGAGTGGTCGGCGTCATCGAGGAGGTCGGGCGACGACGTCCGCACCTTCCGGCCCGGCGACTTCGTGGTCGTCCCGTTCGTGCACTGCGACAACACCTGCCCGCACTGCTCGGTCGGGATGACCTCGGCCTGCGGCAACCAGGGCTTCACCAGCGGCGGCCAGGCGGAGTACGCCGCTGGTGCACCAGGCCGACGGCTCGCTGGTGAAGACCGACGGGATGCCCGACGAGGCTCTGATCCCGTCGCTGCTGGCGCTCTCCGACGTGATGGCCACCGGCTGGCACGCGGCGGTCGCGGCGCGGCGTACGCCCCGGGTCGACGGCCGTCGTGGTCGGCGACGGCGCGGTCGGGCTGTGCGGCGTGCTCGCCGCTGCCGAGCTCGGGGCCGAGCGGATCGTGGCGATGTCCCGGCACGAGCCGCGGCAGAAGATCGCCGAGAAGTTCGGCGCCACCCACGTCGTCGCCGAGCGCGGCGAGGACGGCGAGCAGCAGATCCTCGACCTGACCGACGGGGTCGGCGCGGACGCGGTGCTGGAGTGCGTCGGCACCGATGCCTCGATGGACACCGCGTTCAACGTCGCCCGACCGGGGTCGACGGTCGGCTTCGTCGGCGTGCCCCACGGCGTGGAGCTGCCGGTCCGACGGATGTTCGGCAAGAACGTCGGGCTGGCCGGCGGGATGGCGCCGGTGCGGACCTACCTGCCGGACCTGCTCGACCGGGTGCTCGGAGGGCCGATCGACCCGGCCTGGTCTTCGACCTCACGCTGCCGCTGGACGAGGTGGCCGAGGGCTACCAGGCGATGGACGAGCGCCGCGCGATCAAGGTGCTGCTGCGCCCCTGACTCTTGTCGGCGGCCGGGCGTAGCGTGCCGGGCCATGAAGGAGACACCGGAGGAGATCGCCGCGCTGCAGGACCTGCTCGACCGTTCCCACGGGGGCGCGACGAGCCACCTGCGCGGCATCATCAGCGACGACCGGCGGCTGACGGCGCAGGACATCGTGGCCCTGCTGACCGGGATGAAGGTCATCTCGGTGGCGACCGTCACGGCTCCGGGGCATCCGCGGATCAGCGCGATGGACGGCCACTTCCTGCACGGCACCTGGTCGTTCAGCACCAGCGGGACCGCGGCCAAGGCCCGGCACATGCGCGCACCGGCCGGACGTCAGCGTCGCCCACGTCGACAACGAGGAGCTCGCCGTCTTCAGCCACGGACGTGTCGAGGAGATGCAGACGACCGACGCCGACTTCGACGAGACGCTCGCTCACTGGGTCTCCCACTACGACAGCTCGCCCTTCGACTGGGGTGACGACATCCGGCTCTACCGCTACAAGCCCGCACTGGATGGTCGGCTACGCCTGGAAGCGCAGCGAGGTGCTGGCCAAGCGCGGCCTGGCGCCCTGACCGTCGCCGCCGGGGTGCAGGCAGCGCTACCATCCGGGCTGTGACGCCGAACGACGGCCCGGGGGACCGCTCGGGGGACCAGCTGCGCGACCTGGCGCGGCTGCGCCGCGTGCGGGACCGGATCGACCGGGAGTACGCGCAGCCGCTGGACGTCGAGGCGCTGGCCCGCGGCGTGCACATGTCGGCCGGTCATCTCAGCCGCGAGTTCAAGCGCGCGTACGGCGAGTCGCCGTACAGCTATCTGATGACCCGTCGGATCGAGCGCGCCATGGCGCTGCTGCGCGCGGTGACCTCAGCGTCACCGAGGTCTGCTTCGCGGTCGGCTGCTCATCGCTGGGCACCTTCAGCACGCGCTTCACCGAGCTGGTCGGGATGCCGCCCAGCGCCTACCGGCGCAGCGACCGCACGCGCGACCGCGGGGCTGCCGCCGTGCGTGACGAAGCAGGTCACGAGACCGATCAGGAATCGAGAAGCGCCGGTCCCAGGGCGCCCCCTAGCGTGAGGGCCATGGACATCACCATTCACGCCAGCTTCCTTCCGCACACCGACCCCGAGGCGTCGCTCGCGTTCTACCGCGACGCCCTCGGCTTCGAGGTCCGCCTCGACGTCGGCTACCGGCACGATGCGCTGGCTCACGGTCGGTCCCGTCGGACCAGCCCGACACCTCGATCGTGCTGAACCCGCCGGCCGCCGACCCGGGCGTCACCGACGAGGAGCGCCGCACGATCGCGGAGATGATGGCCAAGGGCACCTACGGCTGGATCCTGCTGGCCACCAAGGACCTCGACGGCACCTTCGAGCGGCTGCAGGCCGCGGACGCCGAGGTCGTGCAGGAGCCGACCGAGCAGCCGTACGGCGTCCGCGACTGCGCCTTCCGCGATCCCGCCGGCAACCTGGTCCGGATCCAGCAGGTCGGCTGAGCCACGACTCACCCACGACTCGCGCCACGACTCACCCACGACAAGGACGACAGAGCCATGAAGACGATGACGTGCCGACAGCTCGGCGGACCCTGCGACCTCCCGCTCCGCGGCGAGACCGCCGACGAGGTGATCAAGCTGCAGGACAAGCACCTCAAGCAGGCGGTCGACGGAGGCGACGCGGCCCACGCGCCGGCGCGGGCCGAGATGAAGGGCCGCTGGAAGCACCCCCTCAGAGGGATGGGCTGGTACAAGAGCACCAAGCGCGAGTTCGCCGAGCTGCCCGAGGACTGAGCGTCCGCGCTCCCCAGGACGAAGGAGAGACCACGGGAATGCCCCCGAAGCCGACCAAGCCGACCGACCCGCCCACCGCCGACAGCCACGACCTGATCCGGGTGCAGGGTGCCCGGGAGAACAACCTCAAGGACGTCAGCGTCGAGCTGCCGAAGCGCCGGCTGACGGTGTTCACCGGGGTCTCCGGCTCGGGCAAGAGCTCGCTGGTCTTCGCCACGATCGCCGCGGAGTCGCAGCGGATGATCAACGAGACCTACAGCGCGTTCGTGCAGGGCTTCATGCCGACGCTGGCGCGGCCGGAGGTCGACGTGCTCGAGGGCCTGACCACGGCGATCATCGTCGACCAGGAGCGGATGGGGTCCAACCCGCGCTCCACCGTCGGCACCGCCACCGACGCCAACGCGATGCTGCGCATCCTGTTCAGCCGGCTCGGGAAGCCCCACGTCGGCCCGCCCACCGCGTTCTCGTTCAACGTGCCGACCCGCAGGGCCAGCGGCGTCATGAGCACCGAGAAGGCCGGCCGGGTCGAGAAGAAGGTGGTCCGCGACGCCGTCTACCTCGGCGGCATGTGCCCCCGGTGCGAGGGGATGGGGGCGGTCTCCGACTTCGACCTGACGGCGCTGTACGACGAGACGAAGTCGCTGTCCGAGGGCGCACTCACGGTGCCCGGCTACAGCATGGACGGCTGGTACGGCCGCATCTTCAGCGGCGCCGGGCTGCCGATGGACAAGCCGATCGGCAAGTTCACCAAGAGGCAGCTCGACAAGCTCCTGTACGGCGAGCCCGACGAAGATCAAGGTCGACGGCGTCAACCTCACCTACGAGGGCGTGATCCCGAAGATCCAGAAGTCGATGCTCTCCAAGGACGTCGAGGCCATGCAGCCGCACGTCCGCGCGTTTCGTGGAGCGGGCGATCACGTTCCAGACCTGCCCCGACTGCGACGGCACCCGGCTCACCCGGGAGGCGCTGTCGTCGAAGATCCGCGGCAAGAACATCGCCGACCTGTGCGCCATGCAGATCAGCGACCTGGCCGAGCTGGGTCCGCGAGCTCGACGAGCCGTCGGTGGCGCCGCTGCTCGGCGGGCTGCAGCACCTGCTCGACTCGTTCGCCGAGATCGGGCTGGGCTACCTCTCGCTCGACCGGCCGTCCGGCACGCTGTCGGGCGGCGAGGCGCAGCGCACCAAGATGATCCGCCACCTCGGGTCGTCGCTCACCGACGTCACCTACGTCTTCGACGAGCCCACCATCGGGCTGCACCCGCACGACATCGAGCGGATGAACGAGCTGCTGCTCCAGCTGCGCGACAAGGGCAACACGGTGCTCGTCGTGGAGCACAAGCCCGAGACCATCGCGATCGCCGACCACGTCGTCGACCTCGGGCCCGGCGCCGGCACCGACGGTGGCACCGTGTGCTTCGAGGGCACCGTCGAGGGGCTGCGGGCGAGCGACACCACCACCGGGCGGCACCTCGACGACCGGGCCTCGCTCAAGGACGCGGTGCGCACCGCCACCGGGGCGCTCGAGGTCCGCGGCGCCACGACCCACAACCTGCAGGACGTCGACGTCGACATCCCGCTCGGCGTGCTCTGCGTGGTCACCGGCGTCGCCGGCTCGGGCAAGAGCTCGCTGATCCACGGCTCGGTCGCCGGCCGCGACGGCGTCGTGGTCGTCGACCAGGGCGCGATCAAGGGCTCGCGGCGCAGCAACCCGGCGACGTACACCGGGCTGCTCGAGCCGATCCGCAAGGCGTTCGCGAAGGCCAACGGCGTGAAGCCGGCGCTGTTCAGCTCCAACTCCGAGGGCGCCTGCCCGACCTGCAACGGCGCCGGGGTGATCTACACCGAGCTGGGCGTGATGGCCACCGTCGAGTCGCCGTGCGAGGAGTGCGAGGGGCGACGCTTCCAGGCGGCGGTGCTCGAGTACACCTTCGGCGGCAAGGACATCAGCGAGGTGCTGGCGATGTCGGTGGCCGAGGCCGAGGGGTTCTTCGCCGACGGTGAGGCCCGGACGCCGGCCGCCCACAAGGTCCTCGCCCGGCTCGCCGACGTCGGGCTGGGTTATGTCAAGCTGGGCCAGCCGCTGACCACGCTGTCCGGCGGTGAGCGCCAGCGGCTCAAGCTGGCCGTCCAGATGGCGGAGAAGGGCGACGTCTACGTCCTCGACGAGCCGACCACCGGCCTGCACCTCGCCGACGTGCGAGCAGCTGCTCGGCCTGCTGGACAGGCTGGTCGACTCCGGGCGGTCGGTCGTCGTCATCGAGCACCACCAGGCCGTGATGGCGCACGCCGACTGGATCGTCGACCTCGGCCCCGGCGCCGGCCACGACGGCGGCCGCGTCGTCTTCGAGGGCACGCCGGCCGACCTGGTCGCGGGTCGGTCGACGCTCACCGGTGAGCACCTGGCCGAGTACGTGGGCTGAGCGGCGTGCGCCCCTCCCTGCCCACGCTTCCTCCGTATCGCCGATAAGCGACATTATGTCAACTTCCGTGGGCAGCCCCCCAGGACGGGCTGCCCCGGCCCCCATCCCTCCTGACACCTAGCCTGGGCCGGTGAGCAGCCCCCTCCTCGGTTCGGGTGTGCAGGAGACCCGTCGCGCCAAGCACGCCGTGAGCGTCGTGTTCGTCCTCAACGGGCTCGCGTTCGCGTCCTGGGTCTCCCGCGTCCCGGCCATCCGCGACGGTCTCGAGCTGACGCCGGGCGCGGTCGGGTTGCTGCTGCTCTGCCTGTCGGCCGGCACGCTGCTGGCGCTGCCCCTGTCGGGAGCGGTCGTCGCCCGGATCGGGCCCGCGCGGACCGTGACCGTGTCCTCGTTCGCCGTGGCGGTCGGGCTGGTGGTGATGGCGGTCGGGCTGTGGGGCTCCTCGGTCGTGGTGGTGGGCGTCGGCATGTTCGTCTACGGCATCGGTACGTCGGCCTGGGACGTCGCGATGAACGTGGAGGCGGCCGACGTCGAACGCCGGATCGCCCGGACCGTCATGCCCCGGTTCCATGCCGGCTTCAGCGCCGGCACCGTCGCCGGCGCCCTCGTCGGCGCGGTCTGCGCGCGGATGGGCGTCGACCTGTCCACCCAGCTCGTCGCCACCGTCGGCCTCGTGCTCGTGGTGGTCCCGGTCGTCACGGGTGGGTTCACCGCCGTCGAGGCTCCCCACCCGGAGCAGGCCCGGGCCCCCGGGGTGCTGGCCGCCTGGGGCGAGCCGCGGACCCTGATGATCGGCCTGGTGGTGCTGTCGTTCGCGCTCGCCGAGGGCATCGCCAACGACTGGGTCGCCCTGGCCCTCGTCGACGGGTACGGCGCCAGCGAGTCGGTGGCGGCCTCGGGGTTCGCCGTGTTCGTCGGGGCGATGACGCTCGGACGCCTCCTCGGCGGCTCCGTGGTGGAGCGGGTCGGACGGGTGGCCGGCCTGCGGGCCACCGGGGTCCTGGTAGCTGTGGGCGTGGTCGTCGTCGTGTGGTCCCCCGGCCTCCCGACGGCGTTCGCCGGCGCCGCACTGTGGGGCGTGGGCGCCTCGCTCGGCTTCCCGCTCGGCATGAGCGCGGCCGGCGACGACGAGCGGCGCGCGGCCGCGCGGGTGTCGGTGGTCAGCTCCATCGGCTACACGGCGTTCCTCGGCGGCCCGCCGCTCGTGGGGTTCCTCGCCGAGACCGTCGGGGTGCGCCAGGCGGTGGCGGTCGCGGCCGTCGCCGGGCTGGCCGGGACCGCCCTGGCCCACGCCACCGCCCCCGGACGTGCCCGCACGCGACACGCGGGTCGCTGAACGGGCGCCTCGTCGCGACACGACGGCCCGACAAAAGCGGACGAAATCCCCCGGGCACGGCCCCGAGCGTGCAGAATCAACGCAGTCAGACGCGTACTCGGCGATGTCTGGGTGACCCACGGGGGAACGCCGATGAGGCCGGTGACGGCAAGGGTCAGCGTGGTCGGCGCTGCGGCGCTCGGCTACCTGATGGTGCTGGCTGCCGTCCCCGCGGGCAGCCGGGGCCTCGTCTCCGACGTGGGCCTGGTGCTGGCGATGCTCGGCTCGGCGGCCTTCATCGCCCACCGCCTGCGTGCCATGCCGCCGTCGACCGCCCGCGCCTGGCGGGCCGCCGCCGGGTCGTCCGCGGCCTCCGCCCTGATCTTCGTGGTCTGGCTCGCCTACGGCCTGCGCGGCCAGGCGGTGCCGGTCCCCTCCCTCGCCGACGTCCCCTACTTCGCCGCGGTCCTCCTGCTGGTCCTCGCGGTGATGCTGCTCCCCCAGGCACGGACGACTGTCTCCGACCGTGCCGGCCTGCTCATGGACGGCCTGATCGTGGCGACGTCGCTGTCCATCATCAGCTGGCACCTGGTCCTCGGTCCCACGCTGCGCGGTCTCGACGGGTTCGGCCTCGACACCCTCACGCTCGCCGCCTACCCCGTCGCCGACGTCGTCACGGTGACCATCGGCTTGATCGTCCTCGCCCGTACGGGAGCCGGCGATCGGCGTGCACTCGGGCTGCTCGTGAGCGGTGTCGTGGTGCTCGCGGCCGGCGACACCTTCTTCGCCTACCTGAGTCTCGCCGGCGCCTGGACCGACGGTCACCCGGCCACGGTGCTGTGGCTCGTCGGCTACCCGCTGATGGCGATCGGCGCGTCGCTGGGGGCTCCGGTCGCCCGGTCCGGCGCGGAGTCCGCGCACGGCGCCCGCCTCCGGGTGGCGCTGATGGCGTCTCCCGTGCTGGCCGCCCTGACGGTGTCCTTCGTCGACCAGGCCCGCAGCGGCGCCGCGACCGCGACGGCGGTGCTCGTCGTGCTCGTGCTGATCCGGCAGACCACCGCGGTGCTGAGCGAGATGCGGCTGCGCGGGGACCTCGAGCGCAAGGTTCGGGAGCAGACCCTCGAGCTGCGCCAGCAGGTCTTCGTCGACAGCCTGACGGGGCTGGGCAACCGCTCACTGCTCCGAGAACGAGCCGTGACGGGGATGGCGGCGGATGCTCCGAGCGCCCTGCTGCTGCTGGACCTCGACGGGTTCAAGGAGGTCAACGACAGCATGGGGCACGCGGTCGGGGACTCGGTGCTGCTCGAGGTGGGCAGCCGGCTCGGTGGCCTCACCCGCAGCGCGGACACCATCGTGCGCATGGGTGGGGACGAGTTCGTGCTGCTGCTCCCCGACACCGAGCGGCAGGCCGCCCTCGCCGTCGCGGACCGGGTGCTGTCCCGGCTGCGGGAGCCGATGGTGGTCAACGGCACGACCGTGGGTGTCCGGGCGAGCCTGGGGCTCGCCCTGAGCCGCTCGGGAGCCGACCTCGACGAGATGCTCCGCCAGGCCGACCTGGCCATGTACGAGGCGAAGGCCGACGGTGGCGACCTCGCCAAGGTGTTCGACGTGGCCATGCATGCGCGGCTGAGCAACCGGCTCCGCGCCGAGGCGGACATCCGAGCTGCTCTTGAGGCCGAGCAGTTCACCGTCTACTACCAGCCGATCGTGGACGTCGCCACCGGCGAGGTGGCCAGCGTCGAGGCGCTGGTCCGCTGGGACCACCCCGAGCGCGGCGTGGTGACCCCCTTCGAGTTCCTGGCCGCCGCCGAGCGCACGGGGAGCATCCTCGAGCTGGGCAGGTTCGTGCTGAGGACGGCGTGCACCCAGCTGCAGGTGTGGCGGACCGACTGGCCGGACCTGTGCGTGGCGGTCAACCTCTCCCAGGCCGAGCTCCTCGACGAGGACCTCGTGCCCCGGGTGCGGGCGGTGCTGGAGGCGACCGGGCTCCCGGCGAGCGCGCTGCACCTGGAGGTCACCGAGACGGTGCTCGCGGCGGACCATCTCGTGCTCGCGGCCACGACCGCCCTGGCCGACCTCGGGGTGGCGCTGTCCATCGACGACTTCGGGACGGGGCACTCGTCGCTGAGCCGGATCCGGCAGCTCCCGGCCAGCCGGATGAAGATCGACAAGTCCTTCGTCACCGAGATCGACGGGGGTGGCGCACCGCTGCTGGCCTCGATCATCGCCCTCGGCCGCAGTCTCGGGCTGCGGGTCGTGGCCGAGGGCGTCGAGACCCGCGAGCAGCTGGACTTCCTCGTCGACATCGGCTGCGAGGAGGTGCAGGGCTACCTGCTGAGCCGGCCGGTCCCGGCCGAGCACGTGGTCCCCCTCCTGTACTCCGCGCGGCCGCGGAGCGACGGCCAGGAGCGGCACGCCATCACCTCCGCGCTGCCGGGGCTGCTGTCCCGCCTGACCGAGGGGCCGACCGAGGTCGTCGAGGTTATCCGATCGACCCTCCGCGAGCTCAGCGAGCTCTCAGGGATGGAGAGCGTCTTCGTCACCAGCATCCGCGACGGGCAGCAGCTGGTCACCGTCTCCTACAACCGGGACGTGGCCATGGACATCGGCGAGGGGCTCAGCATCGGCTGGTCCGAGACCCTGTGCCGGCAGATGCTGGAGTCGGACACGCTGCACTCCCCTGTGGTCCGCGAGCACTTCGGTGAGCTCCGGGTGGCGCGTGAGCTGGGGATCGAGTCGTACGTGACCGTGCCGGTGACCGATCCGGAGGGTCAGCTGGTCGGCAGCCTGTGTGCGGCAGGGACCGTGCCGCGGGCCCTGGACGACTCCGTCCTCGCCGTCATGAGGCTGTTCGCGAACGCGCTCTCCGAGCACATCACGGAGGCCGCCGAGGTCCACGAGGGCTGAGCGTCGTCCTCACCCGCATGACGCGGACCGCGCGGCTACTGTGACGGGCATGCGCCTCCCCGTCCCCGGTCCCCGCGACGTCTGGCAGCTCGTGGAGCGAGGCGGTGACGCGCTCGAGCAGCTGCTCGGCGCGGTCCCCCGGATGACCGCCCTCCTCGACGACGCCGAGGCGCTCGTACGGCGGGTCGGGGGGCTGCTGGAGGACATCGAGACGACACGTCAGGGGGCCGACGCGGTCGTCCGGCGCACCGACGGCACGGTCGGGCGCGCCGAGGAGCTGCTGACCACCCTCGTGCCCCTCAACCAGCGGCTCGCCGACCTGCTCGACCGGGTCGAGCCGTCCCTGGCGCAGCTGCAGCCGACCCTGGAGCGGCTGGCGGAGACCACCGACCCGGCCGAGGTGGACGCCCTCGTCGAGCTCATCGACCACCTCCCGGCGCTCGCGCACAAGATGGAGGTCGACATCGTCCCGGTGCTCGACTCGCTGAGCTCGGTCGCGCCCGACCTGCACGACCTCCTCGACGTCTCCCGCGAGCTCAACGACATGCTCGCCCAGATCCCCGGGATGAGCCGGATGATGAAGCGGATCGACAAGCAGCAGGAGGCGGACGGGAGGGGGTGAGCCGGCTCACCGCCCGATTGCGAGCCGGATCCCTGGGTACGACACCGGTGAGAGAGCACGTACCCGAGCGAAAGGTGTGATCCCGCCGTGACCAGCCCGAACACCGGCCGCAAGGTTGCCTTCCTCGTCGCCTCGGAGGGCATCGAGCGCGTCGAGCTGACCGAGCCGTGGCAGGCCGTCGCCGACGCCGGCTTCGAGCCCGTCCTGGTCTCCCCCGAGCCCGGCGAGGTGCAGACGTTCGACCACCTCGACCGCGCGGCGAAGCAGACCGTGGACGTGACCGTCGGCGAGGCGGACCCCGACGACTTCGTGGCCCTCGTCCTGCCCGGCGGCGTGGCGAACCCCGACGCGCTCCGCCTGGACGAGCAGGCGGTCGCCCTCACCCAGAAGTTCCTCGGCTCCGGACGGCCGGTCGCCGCGATCTGCCACGCACCGTGGATGCTCGTCGAGGCCGGGGTGCTGGACGGGCGCCGCCTGACCAGCTGGCCGAGCCTTCGCACCGACATCAGCAACGCCGGCGGCACCTGGACCGACGAGAAGGTCGTGGTGGACGGCAACCTGATCACCAGCCGCAACCCCGGCGACCTCCCGGCCTTCGTCTCGGCGCTGCTCGAGGCACTCCAGCACGGCGACGCCGGGAACGCCTGATTCGGCTCGGCCCCGGGGCGGCGACGGGACCGGGTGGGCAGCCGGGCCAGTAGGTTGAGCCCGATGACCAGCCGCAGCCCGTCCTCCCCTCGCCGGGCCCAGGACCTGCCGACACCGGCACTGGTCGTGGACGTCGACCTGCTCGGTCGGAACATCGAGCGGATGGCGTCGTACGCCGACGCTGCCGGTCTCGTGCTGCGCCCACACGCCAAGACCCACAAGTCCCCGGCCGTCGCCGCGCTGCAACGCTCCGCCGGCGCCACCGGCCTGACCGTCGCCACGGTCTCCGAGGCCGAGGTGTTCGCGGCGGCCGGGCACACCGACCTGTTCGTCGCCTACCCACTGTGGCTCGACGCCGACCGTGCGCGTCGGCTCCGGGCCCTGATGCAGCACGCGGTGGTCAGCGTGGGCGTGGACTCCCCCGAGGGTGCCCGGAGGCTGGCCGCCGCGGCTCGGCCCCGACGCCGGCCGGCTGCGCGTCGCTCGTCGAGGTCGACAGCGGCCAGCACCGCAGCGGCGCCGCGCCCGAGGACGCCGGCCGGGTGGCCGTCGCGGCCGCTGACCCGGTCTCGACGTGGCGGCGTGTTCACGTTCCCCGGGCACGGCTACTGCCCCGACGCCCGCGCGGCGGGCGCCGTGACGAGGCGGACACCCTCGCGCGTCGCGCCGCGCTCGCTACACCGCGCACGGTCTCGACCCGCGCGTGGTCAGCGGCGGCTCGACCCCGACGGCCGGGCACTCGGCGGCCGAGGCGATGACCGAGCTGCGGCCCGGGGTCTACGTCTTCGGCGACGCCCAGCAGTGGGAGCTCGGCACGACCGGAGCCGAGCAGGTGGCGCTGACCTGCCACGCCACGGTGATCAGCACCGCCGGCGGCCGGGTCGTGCTCGACGCCGGCAGCAAGGTGCTCGGCGCGGACCGGCCCGCCTGGGCGAGCGGCCACGGTCGGCTGCTGGACCACCCGGAGCCCGGGTCACGCTGCTCTCCGAGCACCACGCGGTGGTCGACTGGGACGGGAGCCGGCCCGCTGCCCGGGTCTGCCGCGCAGCCGGTGCTGCGGGTGGTCGCGCCGGAACCATCGTCGCGGTCCGCGGGGCGAACACGTGACGCCAGACCTGGTGGTCTTCGACTGCGCGGCGTCGCTGGTCGCAGGACGGCTACGGTCGGTGCGAGGCCGGGTGGCCGGCTGGGTCGGTCGCGCAGGGGGCCGAGGACAGCGTGTACGGCGTCCGCGCCGCGGTCGCCCGGGATGACGCGTACGGCTATGCCGGGGGGCTCACCAGTCGTCCACGGACAGGGGACCGACCTCAGTCAGCGAGCTGGTGCCCTGCGCCCACTCCTCCTCGAGCATCGCGTAGTCGGCCTCGTCGCCCCACTCGCCCTTGAACCAGCTCGTTCTTCACCAGCAGGGCCTCCTGCCGCATCCCGAGCTCGCGGAGCACCGCGGCGGAGCCCGTGTTGCGCGGACGTCGATGCGGGCGACCACCCGGTGCAGGCCGAGCACGTCGAAGGCGATCTCCAGCACCGCGCCGGGCGCCCTCGACGGCCAGGCCCCGCGCCCTGGAAGTCGGGGTGCACGACGTAGCCGAGCTCCCGCCCCGGTGCTCGACGCTGCGCATGATCAGCACGAACTCCCCGACCAGCCGTCCCGAGTCGAGGTCGAACGCGGCCAGGCTGATCGAGTCGCCGCCCTGGTCCAGGCGCATGTCCTGGTGCCGTCCGCAGCGCCGCTCGCGACGCGTCCGCGTCCCGGGTGCTCCACGGCAGGTAGCGGGTCACGTCGTCGCGGCCGTGCAGGTCGGCAACTGCGTCGTAGGTCTCGAGAGCGTAGGGTCGCAGCCGCATCCGGGCGGTCCCCCCCCGGAAGCCGGAGAAGTCGGTCATCGCACCTCGATCTCGACGGGCGTGCCGAGCTCGACGGTCCGGCTGACGGTGCACAGCCGGTCGTGCGACCGCTCGTACGGCGTCGGCAGCACCTCGCGGGCGGCCTCGCCGCCGTCGTCGTCGGGGAAGGCGACGTGGAAGGTGACGCTGCAGGTCCTCCAGGCGGTTGCCGTCCTCGTCGCGCACCTTGTCCCCGGTGACGCTCACCTCGAACGTCGCCGGCTCCGCTCGCTTCGCCGTGATGAAGTCGACGTCGATCGCGCCGCACCCGGCGATGGCGGCGAGGAACAGCTCGACCGGGGTGAACTCCTCGTCCGCCGCCGGAGCCGAAGCGGAGGCGTACGCCGCGCGCGTTGACCGCCTCGTAGGCGACCCGTGACCGCCGGGTGACCTGCACGCTGCGCTCGCCTGACCAGACATGGCGGGAACTCTGCCACAGGGCTCCGGGTCGTCGTCCGCGGACCCCTTGCGCCGGCAGCGGCCATTATGTTATATGAAACCTGACACATCCTGTATAGGTCCCAGACTCGTGCGGGAAGGTCCACGATGACGCCCACGCCCCTCCTCGAGGTCGACGCCCCCTCGCCCGGGTGTGCAGTTACGCACGGCACCACGGACGTGGAGTTCGTCGACCTGCTGGTCGCCGACCCGGAGTGGGTGGCGCGGGAGTTCGACGAGATCGTGGCCGCCGGGTGGGGCGCCGCGAAGCCACCTCGCCCTGCAGAGCGACAGGGAGCGCGTCGGCCGCGTAGGCCGGGGCTCGCGGTCCGCCCCACACCGGTCGCACGACCGTCCGGGACCCACGACGGCGACCCGGCGCCCGCGCACCAGCGCGGGCCGCCCGGGTGGCGGTGGGCCGTCGGCCCGTCCACGCCGCCTACGATCGGCGCATGCGCACCGACTTCCCCGCCGACGACCCGGCCGTGAACGCCTACCGCTTGCTGACCGCGGTCGTGGTCCCCCGGCCGATCGCCTGGGTCAGCACGGTCGTCCGCGGCGGGGGTGGTCAACCTGGCCCCGCACTCGTTCTACACCGTGGCCTGCGCGCGGCCGCCGATGGTGACCGTTCACCTCGGTGGGGGTGAAGGACACGCTGCGCAACGTGCGGGAGACCGGCGAGTTCGTGGTGAACCTCGCCCCGGCGCCGCTGCTGGACCAGGTGAACGCCTCCGCCGCGCGGTTCGCGCCGGAGCAGAGCGAGCCCGACCTGCTCGGCATCGACATGGAGCCGAGCCGTCCGGGTGCGCCCGCCCCGGGTGGCGGCGTCGCCCGTGGCGATCGAGTGCACGCCTGCACAGCACGACCGAGCTCGGCGACTCCACGATGGTGCTCGGCCGGGTGCGCTCGTTCAGCATCGCCGACGACGTCCTGGTCGACTCCCACCCGGAGTTCACGCTGCTGGAGCCGCTGACCCGGCTCGGCCGCGACGAGTGGGCGCTGCACCCCGAGGTGCGGTCGGTGCGGCGCCCGGTCGGCCCGAGGACCTCGGCCGCTAGCCCGGCCCAGGTCCGCGAGCAGTCGGCGAAGAGCGCCCCGGCGTCGAACAGCTCCGGCATGCTCCTCGCGCAGGATCGGGTCGGCGGCGTGGTCGCGGATCTGCTCGTCGCGAGGTCCCACCGCCCGCGCCGGCCGACACGTCGTACGTCGTCAGCTGCACGTCCCAGGCGAGCACGACGCCCGGGCGGCTTGCTGTCCGTCGCGGTCAGCACCCCCACTCCCCCGTCGCTCGGTGCAGACCGCGGTCATCGGGGGCGCCCCGCCGTCGGTCGCGACGAACGGCAGCAGCGGGCCGCCGTCCTGAGGTGACCTCCTGCCAGCCCCGCCGCGGTGACCGTGAACAGGTGCGGCTGGAAGCCGCCGCGCGGGTGGGCCTCGGAGTCGACCCGGACCAGCGCCGCCGGGTCGGCGTCGCCACCGGCGAGGTCGACGACCTGCGCGGTGGCCGGGGTCCAGGTCGAGCCCGCGCACGTCGAGACCGACCACCCCGACCGGGCGGCGCGCCACCAGCCCCTCGGCGCACGGCCCGGTCTCGGGCAGCGTCACCTCGGCGCCGTGCACGACACCGGTCGGCACCTGCACGGCCGGGCCGGGGGCATCCTCGAGCGCCGCGACGGTGCAGTCGCGCCACTGGGCGGGCGCGACCTGTCCCGCGCCCGACGTCGTACCGCCGTGGAGGCCACCTGCTGCCCGCAGCCGGCCAGGCCCACCGCAGGAGGACGACCAGGGTCGGGAGCACGGAAGGTGCGCATGCCGATGGGACGCACGGTCACGCTGCCGGGTTCCCCGGGTCCGCCACCGACGCGGTGCGTCGCAGGTAGCGCCACGGACCAGCCGACGAACCCGCGACCAGGCCACCGTCGAAGGCCGCGCGCGGGAGCGCCGCGTCCGCGGCGATGGTCAGCTCGAGCACCACCGCGCCGACGATCAGACCCGCGATCAGGTCGGCGAACCAGTGCCAGTTCAGCGTCACCGACACGACCACCATCAGGATCGACAGTGCGGCCACCGCCGACCAGAGCGCGACCGTGCTCCACCCGGCTGAGCCCGTACGTAGCGGCCCAGCAGGTACACCGCGAGACCGTAGACCAGGACGATGTTCGCGGTGTGACCCGACGGGTAGGCCATCCCGCCGATGAAGAACGACGGGTCGGCCGGGGCCGGCTGCCCGCGCCCGAGCCCCACCTTGAGCAGCAGGACCACCAGGTTCAGCGTGAACACGGACCCGGCCGCGATCACGGCGGGACGCCACGACCGCTGCCGACGGCAGCAGCCCGAGACGACGACGGCCAGGATGGGCAGGCAGACGGCCCGCTGGCCCACCCGGTCGAGCAGGTGCAGCACCGGCAGCCACGCCGCGGGCGGCGGGTCGAGGTTGAAGTAGGCGTCGAGGGCCATCAGCGGCTCCATGGCCAGCATCGTGAAACCCACGAACACCAGGCCGAGGAAGCCGGCCAGGGCGAGCGCCGAGGAGACCTCGGTCGTCCAGCCGTCGTGCGGTCCGGGTACGCCGGTACGCCCCCCTCCTGGCCTGCGCACCCTTCGCCTCCGATCCACCCGTCGTCCCGGTCGTGGCGCCTCCGGGAATGGTGCCAAATATAGGCTGGCGGGCGTGAGTCACCGCCGCCGCCCCGGACCGTCCGTGCGCACCCGGGTGCGCGAGTTCGGCCCCTCCGGTGTGCACGAGCGCGAGGACCGGCTGGCCACGGAGGAACCGCTCGAGGTCCGCTGCGCCTGGCCGTCCGCGCCTGCTCGACGCGTCGCGGTCACGATGCGCACCCCGGGGCACGACTTCGAGCTCGCCGCGGGCTTCCTCTTCGCCGAGGGGGTGCTCGCCGGGAACGACCACCTCCACCGGGTCGCCTACTGCACCGACGCGACGCTGACGCCCGAGCAGGAGTTCAACGTCGTCACCGTGGACCTGGCCGGGCCACCGCCGACGATGCCGTCCGGCCGGTACGCCGGGATGTCCGCCGCCGTCCTCGGCCTGCGGGGTGTGCGGGACCGAGAGCATCGACGACGTGCTCGCGCTGATCGGGGCCCGGCCCGCCGGGGTCGCGGCGCACCCCCCGGTCGACCCGGAGGTCGCTGCACACGCTGCCCGAGCGGCTGCGGGCCGCCCAGAAGGTCTTCGACACCACCGGTGGGCTGCACGCGGCCGGTCTGATGACCGCCGACGGCACGCCGCTGGTGGTGCGCGAGGACATCGGGCGCCACAACGCGGTGGACAAGGTGGTCGGGGCCCGCCTGCTCGCGGGAGAGGCCGTCGGCGCCCCGGTGCTCGCCGTCAGCGGGCGGATCGGCTTCGAGATCGTCCAGAAGGCCGTCGCCGCCGGGGTGGGGGTGCTCGCCGCGGTGGGCGCACCGTCGAGCCTCTCGGTGGACCTGGCCCGCCGCGCCGGACTGTGCACCGTCGGGTTCGTCAGCCGGGACCGGTTCGTCGTCTACACGGCTCCGGAGCGCCTCGGCGTGTGAGCCGGGTTGTGTCGGCGCGCGGCTCTACCGTCTCCGTGTGCGGATCCTCCACACCTCCGACTGGCACCTGGGGCGCTCGTTCCACCGGGTGGGGCTGCTCGACGCCCAGGCGGCGTTCGTCGACCATCTTCTCGAGACCGTCGAGTCGGAGCGGGTCGACCTCGTGGTGGTGTCCGGTGACGTCTTCGACCGGGCGCTGCCTCCGGTCGACGCGGTCGAGCTGGCCGACGACACGTTCGCCCGGCTGGCCGCTTCCCGCGCCCAGGTCGTGGTGACCAGCGGCAACCACGACTCGCACGTGCGGCTCGGCTTCAACGCCCGACTCGCGGACGCCGCCGGGGTGCACCTGCGCACCCGCTGGCAGGACGTCGGCACCCCCGTGCTGCTCGACGACGCGCACGGCCCCGTCGCCGTCTACGGCCTGCCCTACCTCGAGCCCGACGCGGTCCGCCGCGCCTGGGCGCTCGACGCACGCAGCCACGAGGCCACCCTGACCGAGGCGATGCGGCGGGTGCACGACGACCTGGCGGCGCGTCCGGGCACCCGCTCGGTGGTGATGGCCCACGCGTTCGTCGCGGGCGACGCCGAGGCCGGCGCCTCCATGGCCAGCGACAGCGAGCGCGACATCTCCGTCGGCGGCCTCCAGATCGCGCCGACCCGGTTGTTCGCCGGGGTGGACTACGCGGCGCTCGGCCACCTGCACGGCCGGCACACGCTCAGCGACTCGGTCCGCTACAGCGGGTCCCCCCTCGCCTACTCCTTCTCCGAGGCCCGGCAGACGCAAGGGGTCCTGGCTGGTCGAGCTCGGGGCCGGACGGCGTCGAGCGTGCCGACTTCGTCGCCGCCCCGGTGCCCCGCACGCTGCGGACCCTCCGCGGCCGTCTCGACGACCTGCTGGCCGACCCGTCGCTCGCCGCGGCCGAGGCGTCCTGGCTCCAGGTCACCCTCACCGACCCGCGCCGGCCCCAGCACGCCATGGAGCGGCTGCGCGACCGGTTCCCGCACACCCTGCTGCTGGCCTTCGACCCGGAGGGCGCACCCCGGGCCAAGGGCCCGGTGCTGCCGCGGGTCGACGGTCGCTCCGAGCTCGACGTGGCGCTCGGCTTCGTCGCCGAGGTGCGTGAGCTGGAGGCCACGACGGAGGAGGCGCTGCTGCTGCAGCTCGCCTGCGACGCGTGCCGGATCAACACCGACCGCGACGCCGACGAAGTCATACGCGTGGAGGACGCGGGATGACCGCCCCGCACGGCAGGCCACCCGGTCCCCGGCGGCCCGGGGTTGTCCGATGAAGCTGCACGAGCTCACCGTGACGGCGTTCGGCCCGTTCGCCGGCACCGAGCACGTCGACTTCGACGCCCTCAACGACGCCGGCCTGTTCCTGCTCTCCGGCGCGACGGGAGCCGGCAAGACGAGCATCCTCGACGCCGTCTGCTTCGCCCTCTTCGGCCAGGTCCCCGGCGTGCGGGGGGTCAAGACGCTCAAGTCGCAGCACTCCCCCGACGACCTGCGTCCCGAGGTGGTCCTCGACTTCAGCGTCCGCGACCGGCGCTTCGTCGTACGACGCTCGCCGGAGTGGACGCGGCCGAAGCGCCGTGGTGAAGGGACGGCCACCGAGAAGGCGTCCGCCGTCCTGCTCGAGCTCACCACCGGGGAGGAGCACTTCCTGTCCTCCCGGGCCGCCGAGGTGGGGCTGATGGTGTCCGAGCTGGTGGGCATGCAGGCGGCGCAGTTCCAGCAGGTGGCGATGCTGCCGCAGGGCGAGTTCCAGCGGTTCCTGCAGGCGAGCAGCCAGGACCGCCACGACGTGCTCCAGCGGCTGTTCCACACCGATCGTTACGCACGCATCGAGGAGTGGGTGCACGAGCACTCGCGCCGGCGACGCGAGGACGCCCAGTCCGGACAGACGGCGGTGCAGCGGCTGGTCGACGGGATCGCGGACCGGGCCGGGGTCGAGCCGCCCGCGCGGCTGGCGCCGGACTCGCTGGCGACGGCCGGATCCGACGAGGTCCACGCCTGGGCCGCCGGTGTCCTCGCGGACGTCGCCGACGCGGCGCACGACGCGGCGGCGGTGCATCGCGCTGCGTCCACCGCGGCGGCCGCCGCCCGCGCCGTCCTCGACGAGGGACGCGTCGCCTGGACGGTCTGGCAGCGGCGCACCGGCGCCGCGGAGCGGCTGGCGACGTTCGACGCCCAGGCGGAGACCGCCCGTCGGGCCGAGGAGTCCTTGGAGGCCCACCGCCGGGCGACCGCGTGCCTGCCCCTGCTGGCGGTGCTGGACCGGGCACTGCGGGAGCGTGACGCGGCCGCCTCGGGGCTCGACGCCGCCGCCGCGGCCGCTGCGGACCGGGGGCTCCGGTCCACCGACGGCGACTGGGGACCGACGGCGGCGGCCGCCCGAGAGCGGGTGGACCGGCTGCAGGCCCTGCAGCCCCTGATGGGGGAGGTCGCGCGGGCCCGGCTGGCCGCCGAGGACGGCCGCCGACGCGCTGGGCCAGGCCGACGCGGCGGTCGCGGCGGCGGCGGCCGGCCGAGCCGCCCTGCCGGACCGGCTGGCCGCGGCCCGGGTCACCCTCGAGGAGGCGCGGGCACGGGCCGGCAGCGGGGAGGCCCTGGCCCTCCAGCTCACCTCGGCCCGTCAGCGGTCCCGGGCCGCGGTCGACCTGCCGGCCGCCGACGCCGCGCTGCAGTCGCTCCAGGACGACGCCCGGGCGGCCCGCGACGCCGCCGCCGACGCCCGCGCCCTCGTGCTCGACCTGCAGCAGCGACGGCTCGACGGCATCGCCGGCGAGCTGGCCGGTCGTCTCGCGGACGGCGAGTCCTGCCTGGTGTGCGGCAGCACCGAGCACCCCTCCCCCGCCACCCCGCACCGGGACGCCGTGAGCGCCGAGGAGCAGTCGGCGGCCTCGGAGGCACACGAGCTGGCTCAGCAGGCGCACGCCGAGCTGGTCGGACGCGTCGCCGACGCGCAGGGACGGGCCGCCTCCCTGCGCGAGCTGTCGGCCGGGAAGGACGCCGGCTTCTGGACCGGTGAGGTGGGCCGGCTCACGAGCGAGCTGGAGGCGGCCACCCGAGCGGGCGATCGGGTGACCGTCCTCGAGGCCGAGGTGCACGACCTCGAGCTCCAGCTCGCCGAGGCCGACGACCACCGCCGGTTCCTCGACGTCCGGCGCGCCGAGCTGGCCGAGGCGCTGCGGGCCGGCACCGCGCGGCTCCTCGACGCGGAGGCGGCCGTCGCCGCGGCCGCGGGACAGGACGAGGTCGACACGACCGGAGACCTGTCGGCCCTGGGGGCCGACGCACGCGCCGACCTCGAGGCCGCGGAGCACGCCGACCAGGCGGTGCGGCTGCACGCCGACCGTGCCGCACGGGTCGCCGAGGTGGAGCAGCAGGCCCTCGACACGGCGTTCGACCACGGGTTCGTCGACCCGGAGGAGGTGCGCTCCGCCGCCCTCCCGCCCGACGAGGCGCGGCTCCTCGAGCACCAGGTGGGAGAGCGGAAGACGGCGATCGCCGCGGCGCTGGCCGTGCTCGCCGAGCCCGACATCGCCGGCGCCGAGGCACCACCGGAGCTGTCGCTGGCCGAGCTCCAGGACCGGGCCACGGCCGCGGAGGTCGCGGCGCAGGAGGCGGCGCGTCGGCACCACCTGGCCGAGCAGCGGCACGCCGCGCTGCGCATGCTCTCGGCGCGGCTCGACGCAGCGCTGGAGGCCTGGGCGCCGGCCCGTGACGACCACGTCCTGGCCGAGTCGATGTCGAGGCTGGTGCGCGGCATGGGCAGCGACAACCAGCTGCAGATGCGGCTCTCCGCCTACGTGCTGGCCACGCCGGCTCGACCAGGTGCTCGCGGCCGCCAACGAACGCCTCTCGCAGCTGCGCGACCAGCGCTACCTGCTCCAGCGCACCGGCCGGGTCACCCGGCGCGGCGGCCAGGCCGGCCTCGGGCTGGAGGTCCTCGACCAGTGGACCGGTGACGTCCGCGACCCCTCGACGCTGTCCGGCGGCGAGACCTTCGTGGTGTCCCTGGCCCTCGCCCTGGGGCTCGCCGACGTGGTGACGCAGGAGGCGGGCGGCACCGAGATCGAGACGCTGTTCGTCGACGAGGGCTTCGGCATGCTCGACCCCGACACGCTCGACGACGTCATGGACCGGCTGGACGGTCTGCGAGCCGGCGGCCGCACCGTGGGCGTGGTCAGCCACGTCTGCGAGCTCCGCGGCCCGGATCCCGCCCCAGGTGCACGTGCGCAAGTCCCCCTCCGGGTCGTCGATCCGCACCCGGACCTGGTGGGCTGAGCTCGGGTATCGAGCGCGCGTCGGGTCACGAGCGCCGCGTCGGGTCATCGAGCGTGCGTCGGGTCATCGAGCTTGTCGAGATGACCGGGGTGGTCTCGACGGCGGCTCGACCACCCGGGTCGCTTCGGGTCATCGAGCTTGTCGAGATGACGCGGGTGGTCTCGACAGGGCTCGACCACCCGGCACGCGCGGCTCGACCACCCGGCACGCGCGGCTCGACCACCCGGCACCGGGCAGACTGGGGCGGTGCGCATGCTCGCGGTGGTCGACCTGGACGGGGTCCTGGCCGACGTCCGGCACCGGCTCCACCACGTGCGAGACCGGCCCAAGGACTGGGGGGCGTTCTTCGCGGCGGCGCCGGACGACCCGGTCCTCGACGAGGGCCGCCGCGTGGTGGAGGCGCTGGCCGGAGGTGCACGACGTCGTCTACCTCTCCGGCCGTCCCGAGTTCTGCCGGGCCGACACCGAGGCCTGGCTCGACCGGCACGGGCTGCCGACCGCCCCGGTGCGGCTGCGGCCCTGCGGCGACCAGCGGCCGAGCCGGCGACTTCAAGATCGAGGCCCTGCGACGCGCTGGCCCGCGACCGCGACATCGCCGTCCTGGTCGACGACGACCCGCTGGTGCTGCGACGCGGCTCGTGCCGCCGGCTTCGACGTGCTGCCGGCCACCTGGATGGACGAGCTGCCGGCCCTGCAGGAGGCGCAGGAGGTGGACGGCGAGACCTGACCGCGCCCGGGCGCACGGCACGCGCACCTGCGCCATCGCCCGTCCCGGTTGTCCGCGATAGGTTGCCTCGCATGACCTCGTCGCACCGATCGACCCGGCCTTCACCGCGCTGCCCTACCGCCGGATGGCGGAGGCCGCGCTCAGCCGGGCGCAGGACTTCCAGGTCAGCCACGCCGACTTCCGGTTCGAGCGGGTCCGCGGCCAGGACATCCGGGTCCGCGACGGGCGGCTCCAGGGCGCCTCCGACACCGAGGACGTCGGGTTCGCGGTGCGGGTGATCCTCAACGGCGCCTGGGGGTTCGCCTCGGGGGTGGTCCTCGGCACCGAGTCGGCGGTGCAGGTGGCCGAGGCCGCCGTCCGCACCGCACAGGTGGCCGCCGCGATGACCACGCGCCGGTGGCGCTGGCGCCGGAGCCGACGTACGACGACGTCACCTGGGTCAGCGCCTACGACATCGACCCCCTGGCGCGTGCCCCTGGACGGAGAAGGTCGCGCTGCTCGCGACTGGTCCCGGCGCCTCTACGACGCCCCGGCGTCGCCCACTCCAGCGGCCTGCTGAAGCAGGTGGTGGAGAACAAGTTCTACGCCGACCTCGCCGGCACCTCGACCACCCAGCAGCGGGTCCGGCTGCTCCCCGAGCTCGAGGCTCCACGGCTCCGACGAGCGCACCGGCGCGTTCGACTCGATGCGCACCATCGCCCCGCCGGTCGGGCGCGGGCTGGGAGTACCTCATCGACGGCAGCTACGACTGGGACGCCGAGCTCGCCGAGCTCCCCGACCTGCTGGCCGAGAAGCTGGCCGCCCCGAGCGTCGACGGCCGGGCCGCTACGACCTGGTCATCCACCCCTCGAACCTCTGGCTGACCATCCACGAGTCGATCGGGCACGCCACCGAGCTCGACCGGGCCCTGGGCTACGAGGCCAACTACGCCGGCACCTCGTTCGCCACGCTCGACAAGCTCGGCACGCTGCAGTACGGCTCGCCGGTCATGCACGTCACCGGCGACCGCACCGTCGAGCACGGCCTGGCCACGATCGGCTACGACGACGAGGGGGTGCAGACGCAGAGCTGGGACATCGTCAGGGACGGCGTGCTGGTCGGCTACCAGCTCGACCGGTCCGATGGCCCACGAGCACGGCGCCCAGCTCAACGGCGGCCGCTCCAACGGCTGCGCCTACGCCGACTCCCCCGGGCACATCCCGATCCAGCGGATGGCCAACGTCTCGCTGCAGCCCGGCCGACGAGGCCGTCGACACCGAGGACCTGATCGGCGCAGGTCGAGCGACGGCCTCTACGTCGTGGGTGACCGGTCCTGGAGCATCGACATGCAGCGCTACAACTTCCAGTTCACCGGGCAGCGGTTCTACCGCATCGAGGACGGCCGGCTGGCCGGCCAGGTGCGCGACGTCGCCTACCAGGCGACGACCACGGACTTCTGGGACTCGATGGAGGCCGTCGGCGGCCCGCCGACCTGGGAGCTCGGCGGCGCCTTCAACTGCGGCAAGGCCCAGCCCGGCCAGGTGGCGTCGGTCTCGCACGGCTGCCCGACCGCGCTGTTCCGCGACGTCAACGTGCTCAACACCGCCGCCGAGTCCGCCGGACCCAGCGCCCCCGAAGCGAGGAGCACCATGACCGCCCCGACCCCCAGGAGCTCGTCGAGCACGCCCTGGACGCCTCCCGGTCCGACCGACTGCATCGCGCTCGTCCGCGGACTCCAGCCGCGCCAACCTGCGCTGGGCCAACAACACGCTGACCACCAACGGCGTGATGCACGACGTGAGCCGTCACCGTGGTCGCCCTCCAGGCCGGCAGCCGAGGGCACGGCGACCGGCTCGGTCACCGCCAGCGCCGCCTCGCTCGAGCAGGTCGAGCGCCGGTCGTCGAGGCGGCCGACGCCGCAGCCGCCGACGGCGGGCCCCGCCGAGGACGCGGCCGCCGCTGGTGAGCGGACAGGCCGCCGCCGACTGGGACGAGCCGCCCGAGCGCGACCTCGATCGAGGTCTACGCCGACTTCGCGCCCGCCCTCGGGCGACGCGTTCGGCCGGGCGCACCGCCGAGGAGCGGATCCTCTACGGCTTCGTCGACCACGAGCTGACCACGACCTACCTCGGCTCCTAGCACCGGCCTGCGGCTGCGGCACGTGCAGCCGAGCGGCCACTACGGCTGCACCGGCAAGCCCGCCGACCTGTCCACGAGCGCCTGGGTGGGCGGCGCCACCCGCGACTTCACCGACGTGGACGCCGCACGCCATGGACGCCGAGCTGGTGCGCCGGCTGGGCTGGGCCGAGCGCCGCGTCGACCTGCCGGCCGGGCCGCTACGACACGGTGCTGCCGCCGACCGCGGTCGCGGACCTGATGATCTACGCCTACTGGACGGCCGGCGCCCGGGAGGCGCACGACGGCCAGACCGTCTTCTCCCGGCGCGGCGGCGGCACCCGGATCGGCGACCGGCTCTCCCGCCGGCCGGTGCAGGTGTTCTCCGACCCCGGCTACCCCGGCCTCGGCGGCCGCCCCGTTCGTCACCGCGAGCCAGAGCAGCAACCTCGAGAGCGTCTTCGACAACGGCCTGCCGCTCGGCCGCACCGACTGGGTCCGGGACGGCGGCTGGCCGCCGCTGCTGCAGACGCGGCACTCCGCCGGCCTGACCGGGCAGCCGGTCACGCCGTACGTCGACAACCTGGTCGTGTCGGTCGACGGCGCCGCCGGCAGCCCGAGGACCTGGTCGCCGGGGTCGACGACGGGCTGCTGGTGACCTGCCTGTGGTACATCCGCGAGGTCGACCCGCAGACGCTGCTGCTCACCGGCCTGACCCGCGACGGGGTCTACCGGGTCGAGGGCGGCGAGGTCACCGGCGCGGTCAACAACTTCCGCTTCAACGAGAGCCCGGTGGAGCTGCTGGACCGGTTCTCCGCACGCCTCCGCGACCGTGCCGAGCTTCTCCCGCGAGTGGGGCGACTACTTCCCGCGGACCGCGACCCCGGCCCTGCGCGTGCCCGGACTTCAACATGTCCACGGTCTCCCAGGCCCAGTAGCGCGAGGGTCAGCACTCGGGCCCCTGGGCGGCGGTCGCCGCACAGATGACCCTCGGTCAGCGCGGCGGGCCGCCGGGGATCGGAGCCTCGGGGTCGTACGGCGTCCGGGTGTAGACGAACGTGGCGCACACCAGGTGGCTCACGCCGCCGTCGGCGCCGCGCACCACCTCGCAGCCGCTCGCCGTGGTGGTAGCCGCGCGTGCCGACGAGCCCGCCCTCGCGGACCGCGAACGCGGAGCGCCTCGGCTGGCCGTGTCGAGCAGCGTCCGGGCCACCAGCGCCGTCCCGGTCCAGGACCACGTCGTAGGCGGTGTTCCCCCAGTGCCAGACCCCGAGCACGTCGGCGACCTCGGCCGGGACCGTCGGCGGCGGGCTCCCACGGTCCGGGACGCGTCGGCTCGCACTCCTCCAGCGTCTCGCAGCAGGTCGACGGCGAGCGGCTCGCAGCGCAGCCCGCTGGTGCCGTTGGCCAGCGACCACGGCGCCGGTGCGGCGGACCGCGGTCGACGAACAGCCCGGCCAGGAAGCCGGGCATCGAGCCGGTGTGCCCGACCAGCACGCCCGCAGCCGCCGGCCACCAGCCGGAGGCCGAGACCGTAGCCGCCGGCCAGCCCGCCCGGCGAGGGAGCCGGACTGCGGGGTGGCCATCTCTCGCAGGGTGCCGTGCCGCCAGCACGTCGGCCGCGGCCGCCGGCGAGGAAGGCGGCGTAGCGGGCCAGGTCCGCGACCGTGCTCCACACCTGACCGGCCGGCGCCATCGCGCCGGCGTCGTGCGCCGGCTCCTCGGTCGAGGGTGCGCCGCGAAGTGGTGCACGCTGTAGCCCTGAGCAGCGGGCGGCTGCGGGAGGTAGGTCGTGCGGGTCATGCCCAGCGGCTCGAGCAGCCGCTCGCGGACCGCCTCGAACCACGGTCTCCCCGGTCAGCCGCGCCACCACCTCGCCGAGCAGGCCGAAGGCGACGTTCGTGTAGTGGAAGGTCGCTCCCGGCGGGAAGGGCGGGCCGACGTCGTCGAGCCGGCCGGCCAGCTCCTCGAAGGAGCCGCCCGGCGTGCGCTCCCACCACTCCCCGGCGGGCTCGGAGTGCATGCCCGAGGAGTGCGAGAGCAGCGAGCGAAGCGTGCGGTCGCCGTAGGCCGAGCCCCGGGAGGTGCGCGTCGAGCCGGTCGTTGAGGTCCAGCCGCCCCTCGTCGCGCAGCTGCAGCACGACGACGGCGACGAGCGTCTTGGTGATCGAGCCGATCCGGTACTGCACGTCGGGGCCCGGGGTCGCGTCGACCGGTCACGACCCGTGCGACCGGTCCACGACCAGCTCGCCGTCGCGGACCACGCCGCCGACCACCGAGGGCAGCCGGCCCGCGACCTGGTCGGCGGCCAGCAGCACCTGGCAGCCGGCGAGCGGTCAGGTCGGCGACACTCATGCGGGGGGCTCTCGGCGAACGCCTCCGGCGACGGACAGGCGCACACCAGGTTGCGGTCGCCGTAGGCCTGGTCGATGCGGCGCGACGGGCGGCCAGTACTTGTCCGGGTCGTAGCCGGTCGGGAAGACGGCCAGCTCGCGGGAGTAGGCGCGGTCCCAGTCGCCGACGAGCGTCCGCGCGGTGTGCGGCGCGCCGCGCAGCGGCGAGCTCTCCGGCGTCCACTCCCCCGCCGCGACCCGGTCGATCTCCGCCCGGATCGCGATCATCGCCTCGCAGAAGCGGTCGAGCTCGGCCAGGTCCTCGGACTCGGTCGGCTCGACCATCAGCGTGCCGGCCACCGGGAAGCTCATCGTCGGCGCGTGGAAGCCGTAGTCCACCAGCCGCTTGGCGACGTCGTCGACGGTGACGCCGGTGGTCTTGGTCAGCTCGCGCAGGTCGAGGATGCACTCGTGCGCGACCAGCCCGCCGTGGCCGGTGTAGAGCACCGGGAAGTGCTCGGCAGAGCCGGTTGGCGACGTAGTTGGCCGCCAGCACCGCGACCCCGTGGCGTCTCGGTGAGCCCGGCGGCCGCCCATCAGCCGCACGTAGGCCCACGAGATCGGCAGGATCCCGGCGGAGCCGTACGGCGCCGCGCTGATCGGGCCGATGCCCGCGCGCCGGTCGGCCTCGGGGTGCATGGGGTGCGAGCGGCAGGTACGGCGCGAGGTGCTCGCGCACCGCGACCGGGCCGACCCCCGGCCCGCCGCCGCCGTGCGGGATGCAGAACGTCTTGTGCAGGTTGAGGTGGGAGACGTCCCCGCCGAACTCGCCCGGGCTTGGCGTGGCCGAGCAGCGCGTTGAGGTTGGCCCCGTCGACGTACACCTGGCCGCCGTGGTCGTGCACGATCCGGCACAGCTCGGTGATGCCGTCCTCGTAGGCGCCGTGGGTGGACGGGTAGGTGACCATGATCGCGGCGAGGTCCTCGGCGTGCTTCTCGCACTGGGCGCGCAGGTCGTCGAGGTCGACGCGTGCCGTCGTCGGCCGCCTTGACCACGACCACCCGCATCCCGGCCATCACCGCGGAGGCGGCGTTGGTGCCGTGCGCCGAGGACGGGATCAGGCACACGTCGCGCGGGTCGCGGCCCGTCCCGGGCCGTTGGCCGGTGGTAGCCGCGGATGGCGAGCAGCCCGGCCAGCTCGCCCTGCGAGCCGGCGTTGGGCTGGATCGACACCCGGTCGTAGCCGGTGACCTCGGCCAGCCAGGACTCGAGCTGGGCGACCAGCCGCGCGTAGCCCGGCGCGTCCTCGGCCGGTGCGAACGGGTGCAGGTCGGCGAAGCCCGGGCAGGCTGACCGGCTCCATCTCGGTGGTCGCGTTGAGCTTCATCGTGCAGGAGCCGAGCGGGATCATGCCGCGGTCGAGCGCGTAGTCGCGTGCCGAGAGCCGGCGCAGGTAGCGCAGCATCGAGGTCTCGGAGTGGTGGGTGCAGAACACCTCGTGGGTGAGGTACGGCGTCTCGCGGCGCAGCCCGGCGGGGAGCTCGTCGCCGACCCGGGCGTCGACCGCGTCGAGGTCGGCGCCGGCGACGCCGAACGCGGCCAGCACCGCCTCGCACGTGCTCGCGCCGGGTCGACTCGGAGGTGGACACCCCGACGGTGTCCGCGTCGACCTGCCGCAGGTGCACCCCGCGCTCGCGGGCCGCGCGACGACCGCGGCGGCCCGGCCCGGGCACCACGGCGGTGACGGTGTCGAAGAACCGCTCGTGCAGCACGTCCACGCCGGCCTCGCGCAGCGCGGCGGCGATGACCGCGGCGTAGCGGTGGGTCCGCGTGCGCGATGGCCCGCAGCCCGTCGGGGCCGTGGTAGACGGCGTACATCGAGGCCACCACGGCGAGCAGCACCTGGGCGGTGCAGATGTTGGAGGTCGCCTTGTCGCGGCGGATGTGCTGCTCGCGGGTCTGCAGCGCCAGCCGGTAGGCCGGGCGCCCGTCGGCGTCCACGGAGACACCGACCAGGCGGCCGGGCAGGTGCCGCTCGAGCCCGGAGCGGACCGCCATGTAGCCGGCGTGCGGGCCGCCGTAGAACAGCGGGACGCCGAAGCGCTGGGTGGAGCCCGACGACCACGTCGGCGCCCAGTCGAGCCGGGCGACTCCAGCAGGGTGAGCGCCAGCAGGTCGGCGGCGACCACGGCCATCGCGTCGCGCTCGTGGGCGGCCTCGACCAGCGGGCGCGGGTCGAGCAACCGCGCCGTCGGCGCCCGGGTACTGCACCAGGACGCCGCACAGCGGCCCCTCGGGCAGCCCGCCGGCGAGGTCGGCGACGACGACCTCGATGCCCATCGCCCGGGCCCGGGTCTCGACGACCGCGATCGTCTGCGGCAGCGCGTTGGCGTCGACGACGAAGGGGCCGTCGGCCGAGCGGTTGCCCCGGCGGACCAGGGTCATCGCCTCGGCGGCCGCGGTGCCCTCGTCGAGCAGGGAGGCGTTGGCGGTCGGCAGCCCGGTCAGGTCACCGACCATGGTCTGGAAGTTGAGCAGCGCCTCGAGCCGACCCTGGGAGATCTCGGGCTGGTAGGGCGTGTAGGCGGTGTACCAGGACGGGTCCTCGAGCACGTTGCGGCGCACCACGGGCGGGGTGATCGTGCCGTGGTAGCCCAGGCCGATCATCGGCTCGCGCGGGACGTTCTCACGCGGCGAGCGCCCGCAGCTCGCGCGCGCGCCTCCTCCTCCGAGGCGGCGGCGGGCAGGTCGAGCAGGGCGCGCGAGCCGGATCCCGCCGGGGACCGCGGCCTGCATCAGGTCGTCGAGCGAGCGCGAAGCCCAGCGCGGCCAGCATCGTGGCCTGCGCCGCCTCGTCGGGGCCGATGTGCCGGCGCGGCGAACGGGTGCGCGGCGTCGAGCTGGGCGAGGCGTGGGGTGGTCGGACACTAGAGGCTCCTGGGCTCGTCAGACGTGCCGGTTCAGGTCGCCTCCCCCTCTGTCGGCCGACCGCCGCGGTGCGTCGACGTCCTCCAGAGTTGCCTGTCCCGCACGGTCCGGGCGCCTGAGAGGTTCCGGGGAGGAATTGCCCCTTCGGCGCTCCGCCGACGCTCCGGCAGGGCCGGAGCGTCGCGGAGACTCTCCCGCGCGGTGTCAGAAGCGGTCCCCACGCTACACCAGGCCGCCCGCGCCGAACCGCGCGGTCCGGAACGCGTGCCGCCGCGGGTCGAGCGGGGTCGGCTCCGCCGGGTCAGCCGGTCGGCCGGGCCCGGCGCCGGGCGGCGAGCTCGTCGCTGTCGCTCGGTCGCGGGCGTCCTCGGCGGTGCGCTCGCTCGGCAGCTCGGCGAGGGAGCCCTCGATCTCGCGCCAGACGCCGCCGATCGCGATGCCGAAGACGCCCTGGCCGCCCTGGAGCAGGTCGATGACCTCGTCGTCGCTGGTGCACTCGTAGACGCTGGCCCCGTCGCTCATCAGCGTGACGCGGGTCAGGTCGTCGGTGCCGCGCTTGCGCAGGTGCTGGACCGCGGTGCGGATCTGCTGCAGCGAGATGCCCGCGTCGAGCAGCCGCTTGATCACCTTGAGCAGCAGGATGTCGCGGAAGGAGTAGAGCCGCTGGGTGCCCGAGCCGGTGGCGCCCGCGGACGCTGGGCTCGACCAGCCCGGTGCGGGCCCAGTAGTCGAGCTGGCGGTAGGTGATGCCGGCGGCGTTGCAGGCCGTCGGGCCGCGGTAGCCGGCGTCGCTCGGCAGCGGCGAGACGTCGTCGTCGAAGAGCAGACCCTGCTCGTCGGCCGCTGCGGCGGCCTCGAGGGCCGCCGTCTCGTCGCCCTGATGGGACGCCTTGTCGCCGTTGCCAGTCACGTTGACCTCCGTGGTCCGCTTCGCTCTGCGTGTCGCTCCCGAGGGGAAGCCGCGGCTCTCGGGCGGAGAACAACGGTGGAGTTACAGCGAAGACACTCCCCAAGGTAAGGCTCCGCGTGGGGGCGGTCAACGACGTCGGGCCGTTCCGGGCGGCGTGTCGCAACCCTCAACCTCAACTTGAGGGTGAGGACGGCTCGGGGTCAGCTCAGGCGACTCGAAGTCCTCCGGGCGTGACGTGGTCGAGGAACTCGCGGAACTTCTCCACCTCGTCCTCCTGCTCGTCGGGCACCTCGAGGCCGGCCTCGTCGAGGACGTCCTCGGCGCACACGATCTGCGTCCCGGTGCGCAGCGCGAGGGCGATCGAGTCCGACGGTCGGGCGCTGACCTCGACGCCGGAGGCGAAGACGAGCACGGCGTAGAAGATGCCGTCCTTCATCTCGGTGATCCGGACCTCGTCGAGGTTCGCTGCCCGTCGCCGAGAGCAGGTCCTTCATCAGGTCGTGGGTCAGCGGCCGCGGCGGCACCACGCCCTGCTGGGCGAAGGCGATCGCGGTCGCCTCGACCGCCCCGATCCAGATGGGGAGGTAGCGGTCCCCCGCCACCTCCCGCAGCAGCACGATGGGCTGGTTGGAGGGCATCTCCACCCGGACACCGATCACGTCGACTTCGCGCACGCGCTCACCCTATCCCGGCTCCCGCGGTTCCCGAGGGTGCGGTGCGGAGGACGCTCCGGCGGTCAGCGCCGCGGCAGAGCCGGACTTCACCAGGCGTGGCGTGCAGCTTCACCGACAGGGCGGCGATGTCGCGGACGGCCTCGTCGGCGCGGGCCTGCGCCCCGGCGTCGCGCTGCCGGCGGATCGGCGCGACCACCTGCTCGAGCAGCCCGACCTCGCGGTCCGCTGCGGTCTTGAAGGCCCGCAGGTGCCGCGGCTCGAGTCCGTACGTCGCCAGCTCCCCGGCAGCCTTGGCCACGACCAGGGCGTCGCCGTCGAAGTGCTTGGAGCCCGGCCGCATCCGCACCATGCCGAACGCCACGCAGCTGGTCGAGCAGCTCCTCGTCGATCTCGGCGGTCTCCACCAGCTCGCGCCGGGACAGCCGCAGCTCGGGGCCGCCGGCGGCGAACGCCTCCGGGGAGGGCATCCCGTCGCCGGCCGAGCACCACCCGGGGCACCTGGGGCCCGGTGGGCGGGAGCTCGGGCGGCTCCAGCCCCCGGTCCATGGCGTCGAGGTGCTCGCGGATCACCTTCAGCGGCAGGTAGTGCTCGCGCTGGGCGGTGAGGACGTAGCGCAGCCGCTCGACGTCGTGCGGCGGAGAACTTGCGGTAGCCGGCCGGCGTGCGCTCCGGCTCGACCAGGCCCTCGGACTCCAGGTAGCGGATCTTGGAGATGTTGCAGCCCGGGGAAGTCGGGCCGCAGCCGTTCGAGCACCTCACCGATGCTGATCCGCGCCCGAGCGGACGGCCTGCGGTGTTCGCTCACCGCTGGCTGCCTGCTCCCTGCGTGGCTGGCGAAGTAGACCAGCCGGTACTTGCCGATCTGCACCTCGTCGCCGCCCTGCAGGGCGACCTCGTCGATCCGGTCGCGGTTGACGTAGGTGCCGTTGAGGCTGCCCACGTCGGCGACCGGAAGCCCTCGGGCCCGCGGCGGAACTCGGCATGGCGACGCGAGACGGTGACGTCGTCGAGGAAGATCTCGCTGTCGGGGTGCCGACCGGCCGCGACCACGTCGGTGTCGAGGAGGAAGCGGCTGCCGGCCGACGGGCCGCGCTGCACCACCAGGAGCGCGCTGCCGGCGGGCAGCGCGTCGACGGCGGCGGCGTCGACGTCGCTCAGGGCGCGCTCCTCGCGGTGCTCGGCCTCCTTGGCCGGCCCGCCGAACGTGATGGTCGCGGTCGTCTCGCCGGGCGTCTCGGCTCGCCCGCCGCAGCGCGGCGCCGCGGACCGGCTCCAGCGCGGTGCCGCACTGCGCGCAGAACCGCGCGTCGTCGGGGTTCTGGTGCCCGCACGCGGTGCAGAACGGCATGGAGGTCCTCCCCGGGCTACGATCCGGGTCGACTAACCCTCAACCGCGAGTCGAGGTTGACGGTTCCCCGAACCTATCAGGGCTGAGACCTCGATCAAGACCGGGCCACCGGCCGGCGTGACCGGTCGCGCGCCCGGCCGGACGGTCCGGGTCAGAGCGACTGCTGGTAGGCGGCCGCGTCCATCAGCCCGTCGACCGCGCGGGCGTCGGTCGGCGACGACCTCGAACAGCCAGCCGTCGCCGTACGGGTCGGTGTTCACCAGCTCGGGGGTGCCGTCGAGCGCCTCGTTGCGCGCCGCGACGGTCCCCGACACCGGCGCGTAGATGTCGCTGACGGACTTGGTCGACTCGAGCTCGCCGACGGTCGACCCGGCCTCGACCGTCCGCGCCCGACCTCGGGAAGCGAGACGTAGACGATGTCGCCCAGCGCGTCCTGCGCGAAGTCGGTGATGCCGATCCGGACGGACCCGTCGGCCTCGCCGGGGTGCGCACCCACTCGTGCTCGCTGGTGTACTTCAGGTCCTCGGGATACACGGCGCAGCGCTCCTTGGCATGGTCGACGGCGGGCCGGCGGGTCGCGGGCAGACTACTCGGTGGGAACGGGCTCGGCGTACTCGCGTCGAGGACGGCTCGCGGACGGAGCGCGATCTCGACCCGTCGGCAGCGTCGGCGACGACCGACCTCGCCCCCGACGCGCTCGACCTCGTAGGTGAAGCCGCGGGCAGATCCGAGCCCGGTCGGCCAGGGTCGTGCGGGGCGCCGATCGCCTCGATGACGTAGGGCGCGGTCAGCTGGCTGCCGTCGCACGACCACGCCGCCGCTGGGGTCGTCCCGCACGGCGGTCTGCGCGACGACGCGGACGCGTCGTTGATCTCGATCGCCTCCGCGCCCGCGTCCCGCAGCTCCTGGATGCCGTTGATCAGGTGGTTGGCGCCGACCGCGCCGCTCGCGTCCTGCACGGTGACCCGGACGCCCGGCCCGACCGCGGCGCAGGGTGCCGGCCAGGATGCCCGCGCTGCGTCGGCCAGCTGCCGGGCCCGCTCGAGGGCGGTCCGTCGCGCCTCGGTGTCGTTGAGCAGCGAGTTGCGCGGTGCTCGGAGCTGCGGCGATCTCGTTCTCGGCGCGCTGCGAGGCCAGGCGAGAGGCTGTTGATCAGCGCGATCAGCTCGTCCTGGCGGGCACCGACGTACGTCGCGTCGCCGGCTGGTGGACTGCACCTGCACGACGGCCGCGAAGCCGAGCACCGCGCAGCAGCAGCCCCACGGTGAGCTGGCTCCGGATCGCCGGGTCGGCGCAGGGACCCGAGCAGGCGGTCGCGCGGCCGCTCGGCTCGTCGGGGCCGTGGGGGGCTCCGGCCGGGGTCGCGGTGGCGTCGGGCCGGTCTCGTCACGCATGGAACAGGTGGCGCCGGATGGCGGCCACGTTGGAGAAGATCCGGATGCCGAGGACGACGATGACCCCGGTGGAGAGCTGACCGCCCACCCCGAGCTGGTCGCCGAGGTAGACGATCAGGCCGGCGATCAGCACGTTGCTGACGAAGGAGACCACGAACACCTTGTCGTCGAAGATGCCGTCGAGGAAGGCCCGCAGCGCACCGAACACCGCGTCGAGCGCGGCGACCACCGCGATCGGGAGGTAGGGCTGCAGCCAGACCGGCACCGTCCGGCTGCAGGATCAGGCCCAGCAGCACGCCGAGCACCAGCCCGAGACCGGCGATCATCGGAGGGTCTCCGGTCGTGGGCGTAGCGCAGCGCGAGCTGCGTCGTACCGCGGGCAAGGTCAGTGCTCTCCTCGGTGTCTGATCTCGAACGACACACCATAGAGCGCCTGGAGGTCGAGCCACCACTGCCCACCGGGGGTGTCGATGAAGCGCGCGGCGAGGGTGTCCGGGTCGCCGATCGACGCACACGGTGTAGGGCGCCGAGATCCGGCTGGAAGTTCACGGTGATCGATCGTCGCCGCCCTGGCGGATGGCGGTGAGGGTCGTGAGCCGCTCACCGTTGATGGCGATCGCCTCGGCACCGGCCACCCACAGCCCGTTGACCAGCTTCTGCAGGTCGCCGTCGAGCACCTCGGCCTCGGGGTGTCCTCGGGCCCGTCGTCGACGTTCGATCGCGGACGCCCGGACCGCGGGTCGCCTCCGCCCCGGTGACCACACCCAGCGAGCTGAGCCGGGACTGCACGGAGCCCGGCCCTGCGACCGTCGCGCTCGAGCGAACTGGGTCTCCAGGCGTGCGGACCTCGCCGGCGAGCTCGGTCGACGAGCTCGCGCCGGTCGGCCAGCTGCGCCTTGCGGGCGACGACCTGCTTGACCAGCTCGTCGTGGCTGGTGCCGCGTGACGTCGGCGGACCGCGCGGTCTGCATGGCGGCGGTCGCGACCAGGATCCCGAAGGCGGCGAGCACGACCAGGGCGCTCGAGGCCGGGTCGGCGCGCCGTCGCTCTTGCCCCTGCGTCCCCGGCCGCCGCGACGAGAGGCTGCGTCGTAGTCCTCGTCCAGCGAGGTCGCGGTGAGGTAGTTGAGCAGCCCCATGACCGCTGCCGGGGGCGGTGGGCGGCGTCTGCCCGGCGCCGGCTGCTGCTTCCTCGGGTCCCCGCTGGCGCGTGCGGGTGGTCGTCAGCCGGCATCGAGGCGCGGGCGCCCTTCGGTCGTGGTCGGCGAGGAGCTTGCGGACCTGCCAGGCGTACAGCAGGCCCGGCCCACCAGTACAGGCACGTCCCCCAGATGGCGAAGGCCCAGCCGAACACCTTGGCGAGCAGCGCCAGCAGCCCGGCGCCGTCGCCGAGCAGGAGCAGCGGGAAGGCGTAGAGCAGGTTGGCGGTGGCGGCCTTGCCGAGGAAGTGGACCGGCAGCGAGCTGTAGCCGCGGGTCCGCAGGAACGGGACCAGACCCCACAGGAAGAGGTCGCGCGCGGGCAGCAGGATCGCGAGCCACCACGGGATCACGTCGCGGACCGCGAGCCCGATGACGGTCGAGAGGATGTAGAGCCGGTCGGCGACCGGGTCCAGGATCTCCCCCAGCTTGGAGGTCTGGTTCAGCCGCCGGGCCAGGTAGCCGTCGAGGTAGTCGCTGACGCCGGACAGCATCAGCACCGTCGAGCGCCCAGCCGTCGGCCTCGGGGACCAGGATCAGCCAGAGGAACAGCGGCACCCCGGCCAGCCGGACGACGCTGATGACGTTGGGGATGGTGACGACCCGGCGGTGCACGCCTCCGCCTCGGTCCTGCCTCTCCACCTACGACTCACCCTTGCTCCGCCGACCCCACCGTGCGTCAGTACCTTAGCCCGTCGGCCCGCACCGGCCGCGTCACCGCGCGGCGGTCGTAGACCGTGGTGAGACCGGCCGTGCACCGGGTGGTTCAGTCGCGGTGCAGGGTGCGCCCGCAACGCGGGCAGTGCGCGCCGGCGCACACGTCGAGCTGCTGCCCGCAGGAGCAGCTGCGCGACCGCTGCTGGCTCGCGCGACTCGGTCGTGGCAGCTTGTCCTTGGTGCTGGTCACGTCGTTCATGGTGCTCATCTCCCCGCATCCCCTTTGGCTTCTCCCATGGAACCGGAGAAACCCCCCGATATGACGCTGAAACACGCCGAATGGCCCGATCGTGCTAGCAAACCCGTCTGATCGGTGCCCGGCGCCGGCGAGGCACCCCCCGTCGGGGCGAGCCCGACCGGGTCAGGCGTTGGGGGGTGACCCGTCCAGGAGCGACCCGAGCCGCTCCGGCCCGGCGTCCTCGTCGAAGAGCTCCTCGAGCAGCCGGGCGAGCTCGTCGGGGTCACCGTCGGGGGCGCCCTCGGAGTCACCGAAGCCCCGCTCCGGGGTGACGCCAAGGTCGCGGTCCCCCCGGGTCCCCTCCATCCAGCGCCGCCACAGCCGGTCGAAGGCCGGGTCGTCGAGCTCGGCGCCGAGCGCCTCTCGCAGCTCGTCGACCGTGAGCATGTCGAAGGCGTGCCGCTCGGTCACGGCACCCAGCGCCGCCGTCACCCGGTGGCGCCCGAGCCGGTCCTCGAGCCGGCGGTAGAACGCGGCCGCCTTGCCGTAGACGACGCCGGCGTACTGGGTGGCGGAGTCGAACTCGTCGGTGGCCAGCCCCGCGGGAGCATCCGGGTCGCCGAGCAGGCGCATCTGCTCGTAGCCGGCCTCGATGTGCGCGTCGCACAGGTCGTCGACGCGACCCCGGCCGGCGGCGTCGAGCTCACGGAGCACCAGGCACGCGGAGTACTGCGCGAGCGGCTCGTCGACGACCGGGTGCACGCACCGAGTCGTTGCCGACCAGGACGTGCCACCACTGGTGCCCGACCTCGTGGGCGACGGTCCACGCACGCATGGTCTCGAGCATCAGCCCGGCGTCGCCACCGACGAGGCCGCCGAGGTCGCCGTCCAACCCGCCGAGGAGGTCGTCGAGCCCCTCCAGCCCACCCACGTCCCCGAGCAGGTCCTCGATCCCGGAGAGGCCGGGGATCCCGCCGGTGAAGAGCGACGCGCTCGATCCAGGTCGCCCCCGGCCACTCCATGCCCGCCGACGCCCGCGCCCAGCGGGGCGGACACCACGTCGAGCTCGCGCCACGGGTAGCCGACGAGGCGTCCGGAGAGCACCTCGACCGCGGTCACGGTCTCCTGCAGGACGCCGTCCAGCGCGGTCTCGTCCTCGCGCGGGGCCGTAGGCGCGCACCACGACGCCCTCGAGGTGCGCCGCCCAAAGTCCGCTCGCGCTCGCGTAGTCCCTGAGGACGCTGACCACGAGGTCGTTCATGCCGTAGCCCTCCGAGGTGACCGTCCGGGTCCCGTCCGCCGTCTCGCTGCCGGTGCGCACTGCCCCCGTCGACCACCTGCCACCGCCTCGGGACCGGAGGGTCAGCCGGATGAGCGCGGCCGGGGAGCTGCCGATGTCGCCGAAGCCGGCGGGGTCGGGGGCGGCGCTGTTGCCCGCCGGGATCCAGAGCGGGAACCAGTGCCCGAGGTTCAGGGCGTGCTCGTGGCGGGAGAGCAGTCCGACGTCCCCGGGACCGCCCGGACCACCGAGGGCGTCGAGCGGGCCGGCGAGGGGTCCGGCCGGCGGCAACCGGTAGGAGAACGGGACGGTGAGGCGCACGCGGTCGCCGTGCCCGGCGGGCAGCGGCACCCGGAGCAACGCCCGGTCGAGGATGGGCTCGACCTGCTCGCCGTCGACCACCACCTCGCCCACCTCTGCCGCCGCGTCGAGGTCGGGCAGACCGGCGAAGTAGCGCAGGTGCAGCTCGTCGGCGCCACCGGCGGGGATCTCCGCGCGCACCGTGCCCGACACCGATCCGGTCGCGGGCCGGACCTCGGCCACCACGTCGTAGGTGGGGGCCGCGTCGGCCAGGCCCGCCGTGCGCGCGAGGTCCGCGCCCGCCGCGGTGAGCGACAGCTGCGGATCCCAGTCGGGCGTCCGCGTCTCGTCGTCGCCGCCGCCCAGCAGCGAGCACCCGGAGACGAGCACCGCGAGCGCCAGTCCGGCGACGAGGGCGTGCGCGGTACGCGTCATGGCGTCATCATCCACCGGTCGGCCGTGCGCCCGCTCGACCTGTCCCCAGGCAGGCAGACGGAGGACCGCGACCCTCCCCGCCCGCGATTCGGCGAGGGCGCAGCCGCACGGGTTGAAACTCGTGCGCATCTGTGAGACAGGTGGGACGGCACCGATTCGGCGGTGCCGCGGTCCTCGGACCGTTCCACATCAACACCCCTGGGGGATTCATGCGCAGGAAGATCGCCTTCGGATCGGCCGCCGCTGTCGTCGCGGCGCTGGTCGTCAGCAACCCGATCGTCGCGGACGCGGCGCGTCGGATCGGCGGCGAGGACATCCGCAACGGCAGCATCGAGTCCAGAGACATCAAGAACCGCTCGCTGCGGAGCAAGGACATCGCGAACGACAACCTCAAGAGCTGGGACGTCAAGAACGGGACGCTCAGGGGCAAGGACATCCGCAAGGGGACGCTCACCCCGGCGCACTTCGAGGCCGGCGCCCTCCCGGTGACCGCGTATGCCCGCGTGGACGCGGGGGCGATCGCGGTGACCCTCGACGACCAGCGCTCGCAGAACGTCGCCTCCGTCTCGCGGGAGGCCGCGGGCGTCTACTGCCTGGAGCTGAAGGCGGGGGTGGACCGCACCGTTGCCGTGCTCGCCCAGGCCGAGGGCGGGGACGCCACCCGCACCGCGCAGTGGTCGGGCAACTGCGGCGCCAACGGCGTGCAGGTCAAGACGCAGCAGCAGACCGTGAACGGGAACGCGTTGGGCAGCCAGGCCGACAACACGGTGGACTTCTCCGTCCTCGTCCCGTAGCGACAACCGGGGGTCCGGCCGGCACGCCGGTCGGGCCCCCGTTGCACGATCCAACCCGGCGATCCCTGGCGCCGGGAATCCTGCAGTCGTAGATTGCGGGACAAGGAACGCCGACCACGCAGCTCGACTGCCCCGTCGGCCCGGGGGACACCGGCCCGCCGGACCGCCTGACAGCCAGGCCGCACCGGGATCCACATGGCCCTGACCAGGACGACCGCCCGATGTCGCAGGCGCGTGCGCGTGCACGGGGTCGTCCAGGGGGTCGGGTTCCGTCCGCACGTCTACACGCTGGCCCGCAGCCTGGGCCTCTCCGGCGAGGTCTGGAACGACCCGCTCGGGGTCGTCGCCGACGTCGAGGGCGACCCGGCGGACCTGGACGCCTTCTGCCACCGGGTCGGGGCCGAGGCGCCCGCGCTCGCCGTCGTCGACGCGGTCGCCTGGGACGAAAAGGCCCCCCGGGGCGGCACCACGTTCACGGTGCGGGCCTCCGAGCACGGCCCGGGGCGGACCTTCGTCTCCCCCGACGTGGCGATCTGCGCCGCGTGCCTGGCCGACCTGACCGACCCCGCCGACCGTCGCTACCGGCACCCCTTCGTCACCTGCACCGCGTGCGGCCCCCGCTTCACGATCACCACGGGCCTGCCCTACGACCGCGACACCACCACGATGGCGGGCTTCCCGATGTGCGGCGACTGCGCGGCCGAGTACGCCGACCCGGGTGACCGCCGCTTCCACGCGCAGACGATCTGCTGTCCCGCCTGCGGGCCGCGGCTCTCGCTGGCGCGGCCCGACCGGCCCGCGTCGTACGACGAGGCCGCCCTCGCCGAGGCACGCCGGCTCCTCGCCGACGGGGCGGTGGTGGCCGTCAAGGGCATCGGCGGCTACCACCTGGCGTGCGACGCCACCTGCGAGCCGGCGGTGGCCGCACTGCGCAAACGGAAGCAGCGCGGCGACAAGCCGTTCGCGGTGATGGTCCCCGACGTGGGGGGCGCCCGGCGGCTGGTGCATCTCGACACCGAGGCGGCCCGGCTCCTGGACCACCGCACCCGGCCGGTCGTGATCGTCCCGGCGCGTGACGGGCCGGCGAGCCGGGTGGCTGCGTCGGTGGCCCCGGGCAACGCCGACCTCGGGGTGCTGCTCGCCTACACGCCGCTGCACCACCTGCTGCTGGGCCTGCCCGGGGACCCGCCCGGCCCGGAGGCGCTCGTGATGACCAGTGCCAACCTCGCCGGCGAACCCATCGTCACCGACGACCGCGAGGCGCTGCACCGTCTGGCCGGGCTGGCCGACGCCTGGCTGCTGCACGACCGGCGCATCCACGTGCCCTGCGACGACTCGGTGACCCGCAGCGTCGACGGGCGCGAGGCACCCGTCCGCCGCTCGCGCGGCCACGCACCCCTCCCGCTGACGCTCCCCTTCGACGTCCCGGCGACCCTCGGGGTGGGCGGCGACCTGAAGAACACCTTCTGCGTCGCCGAGGGACGGCTCGCGTGGATGTCCGCCCACGTCGGGGACATGGACGACCTCGCCACGATCGCCGCGTTCACGACCGCCGAGGCCCAGCTGGAGACGCTGACCGGCGTACGACCGACCGCGCTCGCCGTCGACCGGCACCCGGCCTACCGGTCCCGCTCGTGGGCTCTGTCCCATGCGGAGGGACGACCGGTGCACGGGGTGCAGCACCACCACGCCCATGTGGCCGCCACGATGGCGGAGCACGGGGTCGAGCCGGGTCGCGAGGTGCTCGGCGTCGCCTTCGACGGCACCGGCTACGGCGACGACGGCGCCGTCTGGGGTGGGGAGGTGCTGGTCGCCGGGTACGCCGGGTTCCGCCGCGTCGCCCACCTGTCCTACGTGCCGCTGCCGGGCGGGGACGCGGGCGTGCGCAACCCGTGCCGGATGGCGCTCTCCCACCTGCGCGCCGCCGGGGTGCCGTGGCACGACGACCTGCCACCGGTGCGGGCCTGCCGCGAGGGTGAGGCCCGGCTGCTCGACCGTCAGCTCGAGTCCGGCCTCGGCTGCACGCCGACCTCCAGCATGGGCCGGCTGTTCGACGCCGTCGCCTCGATCGCGGGGCTCTGCCACCGGGCCGACTACGACGCCCAGGCGGCCATGGAGCTCGAGGCCGCTGCCCGGCGGGTGCCTGCACAGCCCGGCTACCCCTTCCGCGTCGACGAGGGCGCCGACCCGGTCCGCATCGATCCCGCCCCGGCCGTGGCCGCCGCCGCCGAGGACGCACTGCGCGGCGACGACCCCGCGCTGGTGGCCGCCCGGTTCCAGCAGGGCGTCGTCGACATGGTCGCCGCCGTGACCGACCTCCTGGCCCGGCGGACCGGGCTGCGCACGGTCACCCTCAGCGGCGGGGTGTTCCTCAACGCGTTCCTCACCTCCCGTTGCGCGCAGGTCCTGACCGCCGGCGGCCTCGACGTGCTGCGCCACGAGCGGGTGCCGGCCAGTGACGCCGGGATCGCGCTCGGCCAGGTCGCCGTGCTCGCGCACTCGCTCCCCCAGCAACCCAACCCCTCACCGAGGCGGTCCCGACCGCCGGACAAGGAGCCACCATGTGCCTAGCCGTGCCGGGCCAGATCACGAAGATCTGGCAGGCGGACGGGACCCCGATGGGTCAGGTCAACTTCGGCGGGGTGACGAAGGACGTGTGCCTCGCCTACGTGCCGGACATCCAGGTCGGGGAGTACACGATCGTGCACGTCGGGTTCGCGCTGCAGCGGCTCGACGAGCAGTCCGCCCTGGACACGCTGGAGATCTTCCGGCAGATGGGCGAGCTCGACGCCGAGTTCGGCGACCAGTGGGGACGCGCCGCGGAGCAGGCCGGCATGCCCCGTCCCGACCAGCAAGGAGGAGTGTCGTGAAGTACCTCGACGAGTTCCAGGACCCCGAGCTGGCGCGGCGGCTCCTCGACGACATCCACGCGACCGCCCGGCATCCCTGGGCGATGATGGAGGTCTGCGGCGGCCAGACCCACTCGATCATCCGGCACGGCCTCGACCAGCTCCTCCCCGACGGCATCGAGCTCATCCACGGCCCCGGCTGTCCGGTGTGCGTCACGCCGCTGGAGGTCATCGACAAGGCGCTGGAGATCGCGTCCCGGCCCGACGTCATGTTCTGCTCGTTCGGCGACATGCTCCGCGTGCCCGGCAGCGACAAGGACCTGTTCCGGGTCAAGAGCGCCGGGGGCGACGTCCGGGTCGTGTACTCCCCGATGGACGCGCTGAACCTGGCCCGGGAGAACCCCGACCGCCAGGTCGTCTTCTTCGGCATCGGCTTCGAGACGACCGCACCGCCCAACGCGATGACGGTCTACCAGGCCAAGAAGCTCGGCATCGACAACTTCAGCCTCCTCGTCAGCCACGTCCGGGTGCCCCCGGCGATCGAGGCGATCATGACCTCGCCGGACTGCCGGGTGCAGGCGTTCCTCGCCGCCGGGCACGTCTGCACGGTCATGGGCTTCTCGGAGTACCCGCCGCTCGCGGAGCGGTTCCGGGTGCCCATCGTGGTCACCGGCTTCGAGCCGCTGGACATCCTCGAGGGCATCCGGCGCACGGTCCACCAGCTCGAGGACGGCCGGCACGAGGTCGAGAACGCCTACCCGCGCGTCGTGGCGGCCGAGGGCAACCCGATCGCCATCGAGATGCTCGAGGACGTCTTCGAGGTGGTCGACCGGGCCTGGCGCGGCATCGGCATGATCCCGCAGAGCGGCTGGCGGCTCTCCGAGCGCTACCGCGCCTACGACGCGGAGGTCCGCTTCGAGGTCGGCGACATGCACACCAGCGAGTCGACGGTCTGCCGCAGCGGCGAGGTGCTGCAGGGGCTGATCAAGCCGCACGAGTGCTCGGCGTTCGGCACGCTCTGCACGCCGCGCAACCCGTTGGGCGCCACCATGGTCTCCAGCGAGGGTGCCTGCGCGGCCTACTACCTCTACCGGCGGATGCAGCTGCCCGTCCACGAGCAGGACCGCCAGGAGGTGGGCTCCGTTGGCTGAGTCGTTCGCGGCGGCTCCCCCGTCGCCTCCCCAGGAGATCGACCTCACGCCCACCCCCAGCTTCGAGGGGTGGACCTGCCCGCTGCCGCTGCGCGACAGCCCCACCGTCGTGATGGGTCACGGCGGCGGCGGTCAGATGTCGGCGGAGCTCGTGGAGCACCTCTTCCTGCCCAGCTTCGCGAACCGGACCCTGGACCAGCTCGGCGACTCCGCGGTGGTGGACGTCGGCGGCGTCCGGATGGCGATGTCCACCGACTCCTTCGTGGTGCGGCCGCTGTTCTTCCCCGGCGGCAGCATCGGCGACCTGGCCGTCAACGGCACCGTCAACGACCTGGCGATGAGCGGCGCAACCCCGCTGTTCCTGTCCGCGGCGTTCATCCTCGAGGAGGGCACCGACGTCACGCAGGTCGGTGCCGTCGCCGAGCGGCTCGGCCTCGCCGCCGAGCGGGCCGGGGTCCAGGTGGTCACCGGGGACACGAAGGTCGTCGAGTCCGGGCACGGGGACGGTGTCTACATCAACACCTCGGGGGTCGGCGTCGTCCCCGAGGGGGTGGACATCCGCCCCGACCGGGCGCGCCCCGGGGACGTGGTCGTGATCAGCGGTGATCTCGGCGTCCACGGTGTCGCGGTCATGAGCGTGCGGGAGGGCCTCCAGTTCGGGGCCGAGATCCTCAGCGACTGCCAGCCCCTCAACGGCCTCGTCGCAGCGATGCTGGCCGCCGGCACCGACCTGCACGTGCTCCGCGACCCCACCCGGGGTGGGCTGGCGACCAGCCTCAACGAGATCGCGAAGGCCTCCGGTGTCGGGGTGACGCTCGACGAGCGCAGCCTGCCGGTTCCCGACGTGGTCGCCGACGCGTGCGCCTTCCTCGGCCTGGACCCGCTCCAGGTCGCCAACGAGGGAAAGCTGGTCGCGATCGTCCCGGCCGACCTGGTCGACGACGTGGTCGCGGCGATGCAGGCCCACCCGGCCGGCACCGGCGCGACCGTCATCGGGCGGTGCGTCGAGTCGCACCCCGGGATGGTGTCCACCCGCACCGGTTTCGGCGCGGAGCGTGTCGTGGACATGCCCATCGGCGAGCAGCTGCCGCGGATCTGCTGACCATGAAGTTCCTCGCCCTGTGGAGCATCGAGCTGTCGCTCGTCTCCGACGCGATGGTGCGGGCCATAGCCCGGATGCCGGACTACGGCCGCGGTCTCGAGCAGCAAGGCAAGGTCCTCGCGCGCTACCACGTGGTCGGTGCGCACGGGGGCGCGTGGATCTACGAGGTGGACTCGCACGAGGAGTTCGAGCGGCTGCTGGCGATGGCGCCGGTGTTCAACTTCGCCCGCTACACGGTGCACCCCCTCGCCGACATGACGGGAGAGACAGATGTCGTCTGACCTGCTGCAGAACCTGGTCGGGTACGACGAGCTCGGCGCGCACCGGCACCTCGTGGTCAGCGAGCGACTGCGGCTCCGGCGCCGACAGCTCGGCCTGACCCAGAAGGAAGTGGTGGCGCGCATGCGCCGGCTCGGGGTCGGCACCACCAACAAGGCGCTGTCCAGCCTCGAGCACGGGGCGGGACTCGACGTGTGCAAGCTTCCCGAGCTCGCGCAGGCCCTGGAGTGCACCCTCACCTACCTGGTGGGGCTGACCTCCGAACCGGACCGGTGGGAGCCGGACACCGGCGAGTGGCAGCACCCGAGCACCACGGCGGCCGCGTCCGGGTGGGACGGTGAGCCGCGCCGCGAGCCGCCGCCGGGCGCGCGCCCGGCGCGCCGGGGCCCACCCGGCCCCGTCGCCGGCGGGAGCACCGGTGTCGGGGACCCGGACGGTCCGTGGATCCTCGGGCCCGTCGAGCCGCGGCCGCGCGGCTGACTCACATCTGGCGCATCTTCAGGTAGCGCTTGATGTCGGGCAGCGACGCCGCGACCGCGGCCGCGATGCCCGCCAGTGTCAGCAGGCCGAACAGCTTCCTCATCGATCCACCTCCTCGGGCAGGTTGGACGGTCCCGGTGACCCCGACGGCGACCCCGACGACGACTCCGCCGCCGGCGCGGGCCGGGCCAGCTCCCGGCGGACGACGTCACCGACCATCGTGACCGCCGGGGCCACCGCGGCGGCGACCTCCGTGGACAGCCCGATGCCGTCGTCCAGGCTGGCCGGCTGGCACCCGACCACCAGGATCCGGTCGACCGATCCGCCGAGCGTCGGGACCAGGGTCATCACACCGCCCGGCGACAGGTCGTGCGCGTCCAGCATCACCTCGGGAAGGAGGTCACCGCCCCGCGGCGCAGCGGGGACGTCGGGCTCGATGAGGTACAGGGTCCCGGGAGGCCCCTCCTGCTGCGCGACGGTGTCGACGAGCACCAGCACGTCGTAGCCGTTGAGCAGCTCGTAGACCAGGTGGACGCTGCGGATCCCGAAGTCGACGACCCGCACCTCGGGCGGCAGCTCGGTGCGGGCCAGGCCGGCGGCCACCTCGACGCCGAAGCCGTCGTCGCCCTTGAAGATGTTGCCCACGCACGCCACCAGGACCGACGTCATCGCGCGGCCCCGTCCGCCCCGGCCAGGATCGGCTCCACCTCGTCCGGCGAGAAGTAGAGGTAGCGGCCGTGGGACTCCTTGAGGTCGGAGCCCGGGTCGTCGTCGACGGTGACCGCGAGGTGGGTGCCCTGGTCGACGTCGAACAGCACGGCGGCAACCGTCGCGGTCCGGCCCGCCAGGAACATGTCGTAGGCGTCGGCCCGGCGGACCCCCGGCCGCAGGATGACCCGGCTCCCGCGCCGTACCTCGACGTCCCCGAGGACGACCGCGTCGCGCTCCGGGTCGACCGTCGCGTCCGCCCCGGGGTCCCACCACGGCGTCTCCGGCTGCCCGGGCTCCGGCTCACCCGCGCCGGTGAGCGCGTCGAGGTGGCGGATCGTGCCGTGCAGCCGGTCCCAGATCTCGGTCGGCAGGGAGTCCACGTCGTCGAGGAGGCGTGCGGCCCGCGGGTCGGTCCCGCGGACCTCGCGACGCTCCCGCTCGGTGAGCGTGGCGGTCCGCAGGCTGAGCAGCTCGTCCACCTCGAGGGCGTCGAAGAACGCCGTGGCGCTCTCGGGAGCGATCTCGGGGTGGTCGTAGAGGATGATCGGGGACGCCAGCACCACCGACTGCTGGCCGCCGCGTCCCCCGAGCACGGGGAACAGCCCCTCGTGCCGGCAGCCCGCGGCCAGGGGCCCGGCCCACTCGGGCGGGTCGAGCAGGGACAGGAAGCGGCCGCGTTCGACCGCGAGCAGGAGGTGGCAGGCGACCAGGGCACGGCGCAGCCAGTCGGGCCGCCGCCGGTCCGGTCCCGAGGTTCGCGGCGTGCGGTTCTCCACCCGCACGGACAACACCGCGACGGCGTACGGCGAGGGCGGCCGGCGGACCTCCGTCAGCACGCCGACGCGGAGCGGCTCGCGCACGCGGACCAGCCGGCCGACGGTGGTGCCGGCGCCGTCGACCACGGGCTCGACCTCGGTCCCGCCCGCGAGCTCCACCTCGTGGTCTCCGGCGGTCGGCGGCACGACGACCTCGACCTCGCACTCCCGGGCCTCGTCCCACGCGACGTACGTCGCGTCCTCGGTCTCCAGGGCCTCGACCGGGACGAACCCGTCGCGGGTGGCCCGTTCGACGGTGCGCCGCTGGACCTGCAGGAGTCGGACGGTGAGCGTCACCCGCGGGTCGGCGCCGTCGACGAGCACCTCCGTGGCGGCGCTGCCCCGCTCCGAGTCCGTCCTGCTCGACCACGTCGGCGGGCATCAGCACGCCCCACTGCCAGCGCACCTGGTTGCGCGACGAGCTCGCCCGGTACGGGTACAGCACGTAGCCCTCGTAGAGCACGGCGTCCGCGACGGCCCGGGCGGCCTCGATCGGCGTCACTCCCCCGCCTCCTCCAGCAGTCGCTGCAGCAGGGCGTCCCAGCCGGTCAGACCGTGCCGGCCGCGGTAGGCCGCGAGCCGGTCGTACGTCGACCGGTCGAGCCGGACCCAGGCCTGCCCCGGGAAGTGGGCGTCCATCGCGGCCCGCCAGACCGCCACCGGCATCCGAACCGCCGTCTCCTTGTGCCACGGGACCGGCTGCACCTGGATGGAGCCCGGTGACCCGGTGAAGACGGTGCCGCTGAACAGCAGCAGCAACGGGACGTCGCCCTCCTCGAGAGCGGTGAGGTACTTGTGGGCGGCCACGTCCACGTCGTAGCTGCACGGCATCACCAGGTCGAAGGAGCAGTCGTGGGTGAACGACGGCAGCACCTGGGAGAGGAACGCGAGCTGCATCGGCTGCAGCGTCTGTCCCCAGCGGGAGCGGTCGCCGAAGAGGTCCACGACCTTGCCGGCCTCCCCGTCCGAGTAGTGCCGGCGCACCGGCTCGACCCGGACCTGACAGCGCAGCGCAACGGCGTGCACCCGGGTCCCCGACCGCTCGGTCGCGGTCATCTTGAACACCACGGTCGGCCCGGCGGCGTAGACGTCGGGCACCACCTCCGCACACGAGAAGTCGAGGTCGGGCGAGGCGGGCAGTCCGACGCTGGTCATGCCGCACCGGTCCGCGGTACGACGCTGCTGCGCCGCTCGAGGTCCGCGAAGTAGTCGGCGATCCGCGCCCACACCTCGGGACCGCCACCGAGGCCCGTCCAGTGCGTGCGGACCAGCCCGACGAGTCCGTAGCAGACGTCGACGGGGACCAGGAAGCAGGAGAAGCCGCCGTCGTGACGGCGGAGCAGCACCGCCTCCACGTCCGGGGCCACCCGGTCGAGGACCGGGTTGGCCGCGGAGATGTCCGACCAGGCGCGCAGGTCGAGCTCCGACTCGGTGGCGCCCCCCGGGCCCGGGTAGAAGGCCAGCAGCCGGTCCGCACCCGTCTGGCGCAGGAAGAAGACCAGGTCCACCGGCACCCGGAGCGCCTCCCAGCCCGTCTCGTCGAGCCGGAGGTCAGCGACCCGCCTGGTCTCCTCCCCCACGGCCCGGAACCGCCCGCCGCCCGCGCCCTGGGGCGCGAACAGGAGGTAGCAGGGTCGGCACACGCACAGCAGCCGGTGGTCCGAGACGTCGGCGACGTGTCCGTGCCGTGCGCCGAGGTCGGTCGCGCAGAACTCGCAGCGTTCCTCGACCGGGATAGGTGGCGGCGGCGCGGCGATCTGCCGGAGCCGGCCGATCCCGCCGGCACTCATGCCGGCACCGCCCCGGGCAGGGACACCTTCCAGCCCCCCTGCTCGGGCAGCAGCGGCACCGGCGACAGGTGCGTGTCGACCCCCTGGCCGCGGCCGGCCAGCCGGAGGTCGTAGGCACCGCCGCAGCCGGCGCAGGTGAGCAGGTCACCGTCGAGGTGACCGTCACCGATGCTTCCGGCGCAGCCCGGGCACCGGTCGAGGTAGGCCACCAGGGTGCCGTCGAGGTTGGCGACGACGAGCGGCCCGCCCGGCACCGGGACCGAGGTCATCGATCGGGGCGGGACGTCCAGGTCGAGGTGCTGCCATGCGCGCGCAGGGTCCCGGGGGGCGAACGGCTGGATCTGCAGCAGCGCGGGCTCGGTGCTCACCACGCCCTCGGTCTCGACGGCGACGACGTCGGGCGCGAGCATCGCGATTGCGTCCTCGATCGCGCCGGCGACGGTCATCGCGGACGACGGGCACCCGTCGCAGCTGCCCTCCAGCTGCAGGTGCACCACCCCCGACTCGTCGACCTGCGACAAGGTCACGCCTCCCGCGTGCGAGCCGAGATAGGGCCGGACCTGGTCCAGGGCCCGCTGCACGCGCGTGTCCACGTCGTCGGGGTGCAGGTCGTGGAGGACGAGCAGGTTCCCGACGACCTCGTCGTCGGCGAGCCGGCGGACGAGCTCCGGACCGGCGAGCGACAGCATCCGCTCCAGGCCGGCGCCGTACAGGCCCATCACGCTGCCGAGCAGCTCCTGGACCCGCTCCATGACCGCCGGCGGGGCACCCTGGGCGAGCTCGTCGAGGAGGGTGTCGATGCGCTCGCTCGCGTCACGAACCGAGGGGTGCTCCATCACGAGCTCCTTCCTGGTGGGAGGCCTGCACCCGGTCGAGCCAGGCGTACCACGCGTCGAGGTTCTGCCCCGACCGGACCGAGACGGGCAGGACGGCGACGTCCCGCCGGAGAGTCCGGGCGTGAGCGGTGAAGCGGTCCACGTCGAAGTCGACGTGGGGCAGCAGGTCGACCTTGTTGAGCACCACCACGTCCGCGGTGGCGAACATGTGCGGGTACTTCAGCGGCTTGTCGTCGCCCTCGGTCACCGAGACGAGGACGACGCGGGCGGTCTCACCGAGGTCGAACAGTGCCGGACAGACGAGGTTGCCGACGTTCTCGATGAAGAGCAGGGACCCGGGCGCGGGGACCAGCCCGTCCAGGGCGCGGTGCACCATCGTCGCGTCGAGGTGGCATCCGGCACCGGTGTTGACCTGCACCGCCCGTGCCCCGGCGCGCCGGATCCGGTCGGCGTCAAGCGTGGTCTCCTGGTCTCCCTCGACGACGCAGATCTCGCGTCCGCCGCCGAGGTCGCCGATGGTGCGCTCGAGCAGCGAGGTCTTTCCGGCGCCGGGAGAGCTCATCAGGTTGACCGCGGCCACGTCACGGGCCGACAGCCACGAGCGCACGTGCTCGGCGAGGTGGTCGTTGCGGGAGAGCACCCGCTCCTCGAGGAGCAGCGTCTCGGTGACCGGTCCGTGGGCGTCACCGGGGGCCTGGTGGTCGTGGTGGCCGACGCCGCCGAGGGTTTCGATGCGGACCCCGGCCCTGTCGTCGCACCCGCACGTCATGCACATGAGGTCTCCCGCTGCACCTCGACCGAGAGCACCCGCAGCTCGCGCCCGGCGACCACCTCGACGTCGGCGCTGCCGCACGGGCACAGCAGCAGCTGGTCGGGTGACGGTGACACGGCGCCGCACGTCCGGCACCTGATCCGGCCGGCCGTCTCCTCGATGTCCAGCGAGGCGCCCTCGAGCGGCGTGCCCGCGGTGGCCAGGTCGAAGGCGAAGCGCATGGCGTCGGGGACCACCCCGGACAGCTCGCCCACCTCCACGCGCACAGCGACGACCCGGCGGCCCCGGGTGCGTTCCGCGACCAGGTCGACCACGCTCTGGGTGAGGGCGAGCTCGTGCACCGCCGCCCCCGTCAGTACGGCTTCACGGGCAGGCTCGGCGCGTGCATCTGCTCGATGACGTTGCCGCCACCGGTGTACATGTGCACGCCGCAGGGCAGGCACGGGTCGAAGCTGCGCACGGCCCGCATGATGTCGATGCCCTTGAAGCTGTCGGGTGGGTTCTCCTCGAAGATCGGCGTGTTCTGCACGGCGTCCTCGTAGGGGCCCGGCGTGCCGTAGGTGTCCCGGACGCTGCCGTTCCACGGGGTCGGCGGGTAGGGGTGGTAGTTCGCGATCTTGCCGTCGCGGATCACCATGTGGTGGCTCAGCACGCCCCGGACGGCCTCGGTGAAGCCCACGCTCACCGCCTCGTCGGGCACCTCGAACTTCGTCCAGGTGTCGGTGTGGCCGGCCCGGACCTCCTCGAGGGCCTTCTCGGTGAAGTGCAGGGCCAGGGCCGCCGAGTACGCCTGGAAGTAGGTGCGCGCCCGGTTGCGCTCCAGGGCGTTGCTCCACTGCGGGATCTTCCACTCGAAGGTGACTTCGGGCTTCAAAGCGGTGCGCGGCAGGTTGATGACGACGCTGGAGCCGGTCGCCCGCACGTAGCCGCAGTCGACCAGGCCGCTGAGCGCGGTCGACCAGAGTCGCGCGATGGGGCCGCCACCCGTGTCGAGGGCCAGGTGGTCGGTGCCGTCGAACCAGCGCGGTGACATCGTCCACGAGTAGGCGTTCTCGAAGTCCCGCTTGGCCGGCTTGGGGATGGTGTGCTGGTTCCACGGGTGCCGGCGGTCGACCGGGTTGCCCAGCGGGTCGCGCTCGACGAAGACCTCGCGGGTGGACTCGGCCCAGTCCTCGTAGTAGGAGTGGCCGAGGAGGATCCGCATTCCGAGGTTGATGTCGACCAGGTCGTTGGTGACCAGCTGGCCGTCGACCACGATCCCCGGGGTCACGAACATCTTGCGGCCCCAGTCGGTCATGTGCTCGTACTTGAAGTCGCAGTACGCCGGGTCGTTGAGGCTGCCCCAGCAGCCGAGGAGGATGCGTCGCTCCCCCACGTGCTCGTAGCCGGGCAGCGCCTCGTAGAAGAAGTCGAAGAGGTCGTCGTGCAGCGGCACGACCTTCTTCATGAACTCGACGTACCGCATCAGCCGGGTCAGGTAGTCGGTGAACAGCTGGATCGTCGCGGTGGTGCCGACGCCGCCCGGATAGAGGGTCGACGGGTGCACGTGCCGGCCCTCCATCAGGCAGAACATCTCCCGCGTGTAGCGGCTGACCTGCAGGGCCTCGCGGTAGAACTCACCCTCGATCGGGTTGAGCGAACGCATGATGTCGCCGATGGTCCGGTAACCGTGGATGCCGGCGTTGGGGGCCTCGGTGCTGTTGGCCCGGTCGAGGACGCCCGGGTTGGTCTCCTTGACCATCCGCTCGCAGTAGTCCACCCCGACCAGGTTCTCCTGGAAGATGTTGTGGTCGAACATGTACTCCGCGGCCTCGCCGAGGTTGATGATCCACTCCCCGAGGTGCGGCGGCGCGATGCCGTAGGCCATGTTCTGGTTGTAGACCGAGCAGGTGGCGTGGTTGTCCCCGCAGATCCCGCAGATCCGGCTGGTGATGAAGTGCGCGTCGCGCGGGTCCTTGCCCTTCATGAACAAGCTGTAGCCGCGGAAGATCGACGAGGTGCTGTGGCACTCGCGGACTTCCTTCTGCTTGAAGTCGATGCTGGCGTAGATCCCGAGGCTTCCCACGATCCGGGTGATCGGGTCCCAGGCCATCTCGACGACGTCGGTGTCGTGCTCAGTGGTTGTCATGGTTGTCGTCCCGTCACCAGGTCTTCGTGAAGCCGGTCTTGAGCTCGCGGCCCTTGGTGCGCCAGCTGGGCTCCTTGTCCAGGGTCGCCTCGGTGACCCCCCGCAGCCGCTTGACGGCCTTGCCGTACAGCGCGCTCCCCTTCGACGAGAGCTTCGCGCCGGGCGGCTCGTCCATGAACGGCATGAACTTGTCCGGGAAGCCGGGCATCGTGCAGCCGATGCAGATCCCGCCCACGTTCGGACAGCCACCGACGCCGTTGATCCAGCCGCGCTTGGGGACGTTGCACTTGACCACCGGTCCCCAGCAGCCGAGCTTGACGATGCACTTGGGTGAGCCGTACTCGGTCGCGAAGTCGCCCTGCTCGTAGTAGCCGGCCCGGTCGCAGCCCTCGTGCACGGTGGCGCCGAACAGCCATCGGGGCCGCAGCGCCTCGTCGAGCGGGATCATCGGCGCCTGCCCGGCCACCTGGTACAGCAGGTAGACCAGCGTCTCGGACAGGTTGTCCGGGTGGATCGGGCAGCCGGGGACGCACACGATCGGCAGCCCGGCCTTGGACTTCCAGTCCCAGCCCAGGTAGTCGGGCACGCCCATCGCGCCGGTCGGGTTGCCGGACATGGCGTGGATCCCGCCGTACGTCGCGCAGGTGCCGACGGCCACGACCGCGGTGGCCTTCGGCGCCAGCCGGTCCAGCCACTCCGACGTGGTCATCGGCTGGCCGGTCGCGGGGTTGTTGCCGAACCCGCACCAGTACCCCTCCGGCTTGATCGCCTCGTTCGGGATGGAGCCCTCCACGATCAGCACGAACGGCTCCAGCTCGCCACGGTCGGCCTTGTGCCACCACTCGATGAACGTGTCCGCTCCCTGCTCGGGACCGCACTCGAAGTCGATCAGCGGCCAGTGCACCGCGATCTTCGGCAGCCCCGGCAACGCGCCCAGGACGATCTCCTCGATGCTCGGCTGCGTCGCCGCGGTCAGGGCGACGGAGTCGCCGTCACAGCTGAGACCGCCGTTCATCCACAGGACATGGACCACTCCCTCGCTGTCGGGAGGGGCATCGGTCTGGGTATCCGCGACGCTCGTCATCTCCACCGCCTCTTGCTGTCGTGAGTCGTGCCCTTCGTCCGGAAATGTGCTCAGCGATCCGCCGCACACCTCCGCCAGCCGCTGCGTCCCGGGCCACGGTCCGGGACTTCCATCCTGTCGGTGAGCGGGCGCGCGGCAATCCCCCGCGGCGGGGTGATTTTCGAGCGAATCGGGAAGTCGGCGAAACGGCGACTCGGGGGCCCGGTGGGCGACGGCCGTCTGTCAGGCCAGCCGCTCGGCCAGCTCCGCGACGGAGCCCACCGCGTGGTCGGGGGCGCGGAAGTACGACGGGTAGGGGCCGTCACCCCGGTTGACCCACGCGGCGCCGAGCCCGGCCCGGGCCGCCCCGTCGGTGTCCCAGGGGTGCACCGCGACCAGCATCGCGTCCGCCGGGTCCACCCCGCACTGCTCCAGGGCGTAGGCGTACGCGTCGGCGGCGGGCTTCCAGACGCCGGGCTCCTCGACCGACAGCAGCCGCTCGAAGTGGTCCCGGATGCCGGCGCGCTCGAAGAGACCCTCGGCCACCGACGCGGAGCCGTTGCTCAGGGTCACCAGCCGGATCCCGAGCTCGCGGAGCGCGGCCACGCCCGCGGGCACGTCCGGGTGCACGTCGAGGGCGGCGAACCCCTCCATGACATGGCTCACCGCCTCCTCGAGGCCGCGGTCCAGCGGGAGGCCGTGCAGGCTGCCGCGGAGGCTCTCGGTCGCGATGGCCGCGAACGACTCGTTGGCACCCGCGGCGGTCAGCGCGAACCCGTCCCGGAGAAGTCCGGCGAACCAGGTCCGGGCCAGGTGCCCCGGGGCGCCCAGGTCGGAGAAGCGGGCCGCCATCGGCGACATGTCGGAGAGCGTCTCGTTGACGTCGAAGACGAGGAGCGTCGGGCGGGTGCGGTCGGACGACATGGCCTCACCGTACGACTGCGTAACGGCGCTCACATACCCGCATTTCGGCTGTCGAGAACAATGGCAGCATGCGTCGCCTTTCCGCCCTCCTCGCCGTCGTCGTGCTCGTCCTCACCGGCTGCGGCGGCCCGGCGACGCCCGCCGCCGGCGAAGCCGGGGCCCAGGCCCCGATCGGCACCGGGAAGGTCGCGGATCTCGGGTTCGCGGGGACCACCCTCGACGGGGAGCCCTTCCGCGGCGCGAGCCTGGAGGGCAAGCCGGCCGTGCTGTGGTTCTGGGCGCCGTGGTGCCCGACGTGCCGGGCCCAGAGCGGGAACGTCTCCGCGCTGGCGGAGCAGTACGCCGGGGAGGTCGCGGTTGTGGGCGTGGGCGGCCTCGACGGGCGGGACGCGATCTCGGAGGTCGCGGCGGACATCCCGCACGTCACGCACCTGCTGGACCCGGAGGGGGACGTCTGGCGCCACTTCCGGGTCAACGCGCAGAGCACCTACGAGGTGATCTCCGCCGACGGCGAGATCATCTCCGAGGGCTATCTGGACGACACCGAGCTCAACGACCTGGTCGCCCGGCTGGCCGGATGACCAAAGGTCCGACCCGACATCGCCCGCCGCACCCGACCGAGGAGCACGTCATGAGAATGCAGGCCGTCTTCAACGAAACCGTCGTCGCCGAGAGCGACGACACGGTGGTGGTGGAGGGCAACCACTACTTCCCCGCCGAGTCGCGCGACGGAGTACCTCCAGCCGAGCGGCACCCGTTCCCTGTGCTTCTGGAAGGGGCTCGCCTCCTACTACACCGTGAACGTCGACGGGGTCAGCAACCCCGACGCCGCCTGGCACTACCCCCGGCCGTCTTCCTGGCCGCGGAGGGTCGGAACAGGGTCGCGTTCTGGCGAGGCGTCGAGGTCGTGGCGGTTCCCGAGGGGGCGTCCCGGTGACCGGGCAGGAGCAGACCGCGGACGTCGTCGTGGTCGGCCTCGGGGTCGGCGGTGAGGCGGTGGCGGGGCGCTGGCCGACGCCGGTCTCGACGTGGTCGGGATCGAGGCCGAGCTGGTCGGCGGGGAGTGCCCCTACTGGGGCGTGCATCCCCAGCAAGATGATGATGCGGGCCGCCAACCTGCTGGCCGAGGCGCGCCGCGTCCCCGGGATGGCGGGCCGTCGCACCGTCGACCCCGACTGGGCACCGGTGGCCGCCCGGATCCGCGACGAGGCCACCGACGACTGGGACGACCAGGTGGCCGTCGACCGGTTCACCGACCAGGGCGGACGCTTCGTCCGCGGCACGGGCCCGGGTGCTCGACCGCCGCCGGGTCGAGGTGCCCGGCAGTGGGGGTCATCGAGGCCCGGCGCGGCCTGGTCCTCGCCACCGGGACCACGCGCGCGGCATCCGCCCGATCGACGGGCTGGCGGACACGCCGTACTGGACCAACCGCGAGGCGGTCAGCGCGAAGGAGCTGCCCGGCGTCGCTGATCGTGCTCGGCGGCGGGGCCATCGGGCTCGAGCTCGGCCAGGCCTACGCCCGGTTCGGAGTCGAGGTCACCGTCGTCGAGGCGGCCGACCAGCTGCTGCCGGCCGAGGAGCCCGAGGTCGGCGCGGCTGCTCGCCGAGGTGCTCGACCGAGGACGGCGTCACCCTGCCACGTCGGCGCACGCGCCACCGGGTGACCCACGACGGACGGGCTTCACGCTGCAGCTCGAGGGCGACGAGGCGGTCGTCGCCGAGCGGCTGCTGGTCGCCACCGGCCGGCGGCCCGGCTCGACCCGGACGACCCTGGCCGCCCTCGGGCTCGACCCGGCGGCCCGGGACCGCTGCCCGTCGACGACCGGCTGCGGGTGGCCGACGGCGTGTGGGCGGTCGGCGACGTCACCGGCAAGGGTGCGTTCACCCACGTGGCGACCTACCAGGCCGACATCGTGGTGGCCGACATCCTCGGCCGGACCGCGCCCGGCCGCCGACTACCGGGCGCTGCCCCGGGTCACCTTCACCGACCCCGAGGTCGGCGTCGGTCGGGCTGACCGAGGCCGCAGGCCCGCGAGCCGGGCTGCGCGTGGGCGTCGGCACGGCCCGAGGTGCCCTCGACCGCCCGCGGGTGGATCCACAAGGCCGGCAACGAGGGGCTGATCAAGCTGGTCGCCGACCTCGACCGCGGCCTCCTGGTCGGCGCCACCTCGGCTGGGGCCGGCGGGCGGCGAGGTGCTCGGCGCGCTGACCGTCGCCGTGCACGCCCGGGTGCCCGTGGACGACCCTGCGAGCACATGATCTACGCCTACCCGACCTTCCACCGCGGCATCCAGGACGCACTGCGCGACCTGGGTGAGCAGGGCCGCTGACCGCGAACCCTGCGGAGCTCCGCTGGGATAGGTTCGTGGCGTGCTCGGCTCGGAACGCGCGGACCGCGCGTCCGCCGCGGAGCGTCTCGGGCGCGCCGCGGTGGAGTGGATCCTCGGTGACGCCGGAGCCGACCGCTCGGACCTCTCGCTGTACCACGGGCAGGCCGGCATGCTGCTCGCGGTTCACGAGGCAGGGGTGCACTTCGACGACGCCACCTACCGAGACGCAGCCGGCGGCGGGGCAGAGCTCATGGCCGGCTCCCTGGAGCAGGTGGCGGACTCGTCTCTCTACTTCGGGCTGACCGGCGTCGCCTTCTCCCTGGGTGCCCTGGGGCAGACGGGTGCAGCACATCGGGCGATGGGGATCGTCCGGAGTCGGTCCGAGGCCGGCCGGTGGGGCCAGATGTTCGAGCTGCTGGGCGGCAATGCCGGCATCGGGCTCGGCGCACTGGCGGTCGGGGACATGGAACTGGCGGTCGATGCGCGTCACTCCCTACGTCCGGGCAGCGACCCGGACCGCAGGCGGCGTCAACTGGCCGGTGCGGCCGGCGCCCGCTCGCTCGCACCACATCGCGCACGGGACACTCGGCATCGTCTACGCGCTCGCGGCAGTCGGGCGCGCGGCAGACCGACCCGACCTCGTCGAGCTGGCACTGGACGGCGCGGCCGACGTGGTCGCGCGCAACGAGGAGGAGCCCGACGGGTTTGTGGTCCCGCACTCCGACCCACCCCACCGCCCCGACATCATCGAGCGCTACAGCCTCGGCTGGTGCAACGGGCCGGCAGGCGATGCCCAGGTCTTCCGGCTGCTGGCCCAGGTCACTCGTGACCGGGAGTGGTCGCGTCGTGCCGATCAGTGCTGGCGCACCGTCATCGAGTCCGGGCTCCCGCGCCGGGTACGCCCCGGATTCTGGGACAACAACGGGCGCTGTTGCGGCACGGCCGGAGTGCTGGCCCTTGCCATCGACCGCATCGTCGAGAAGGACGACTCCCGCGCCTTCGCGGACGGGCTCGTCAGCGACCTGCTCGACCGGGCCACGGTTGACGGCGCAGGGGCGCGATGGTCCAACCATGAGCACCGGGCAAGCCCACCTGAGCTGGAGCCGCGGCCGGGCTGGGCCATGGGCAACGCCGGCATCGTGCGTGAACTCCTGCGGTACTCACGGGTGTGTTCGGGTCGGTCGGACGCCTACAGCGTGCCGTGGCCGGACCACCCACCCACGGGGTGGTGACGCCAGGATGGTCGCGCAACCGCTCAGGCGAACGTGCCCAGCCAGGTGGTGAGCGCGTACAGCGCGACGTAGGTGGTCACGGCCACGGCGAGGGCGATCAGCAGCCGCGGCCAGACCCGGCGGGCGCCGGCCAGGCTGCACTGGTCACGCCTGCGGAGGGCCCAGACGACCAGCCCGACGAGCACGACGAGGCCCCCGACCCTGAACGGCCAGGCATAGCCGTCGTACAGGTCCGTCGCCCACACGAACGCCGTGCCCGCGCTCACGACCCCGAGCAACGCCAGGACCGTGGGTCCGACGCAGCAGAGGATGCCGGTCAGGCCGGCCAGCAGGCCGATCCGGACCGACGGGAGCCGGGTGGAGGGCCGCGCGGGGGTGCCGGCTGAGGTCGGAGTCGTCACTCCTCGAGTCTGCCCGACCGGATGACCCTCGGAGTGTGAGCGTGCACACCGACAGCCCATCGGGACGAGGCGACCCTGGTCACATGGCAGCGGGCAGGAGATGGCGACGGCACGGGGCTCGCGCGGGTGTGGGCGTTCGCGCGGCAACGTTCTCGCTCGTCGGCGCGCTGGTGCTGGCGGCCTGCTCGACCACGGACCCGGGCGAGGGTGCGACACCGGCGGACGCCGGCGAGGACGTGGCCTCGGCGCTGGACGACATGCGCGACCCGTCGTTCCCCGAGCCCGCTGATCAACCCCGACCACGTCCGCTCCGGCGGCCCCCCGCCCGACGGCATCCCCCCGATCGACGACCCCGAGTTCGAACCGGTCCCGGAGGTCGGGTGGCTGGACGGCGACGAACCGGTCCTGTCCCTCACCGTCGGCGGCGAGACCCGGGCCTACCCGCTGCAGGTGATGACCTGGCACGAGATCGTCAACGACACGGTCGGTGACGTCCCGGTCGCGGTCACCTACTGCCCGCTGTGCAACTCCGGCGTGGCCTTCGAGCGGGAGGTCGCCGGCCGGCTCCTCACGTTCGGCACCTCGGGCCGGCTCTACAACGACAACCTCGTGATGTACGACCGCCAGACGGAGTCCCTCTGGCCGCAGCTGACCGGCCAGGCGTCGATCGGGGCCCTGACCGGCACCCGACTGGTCGCCATCCCGATGGGAACCGTCGCGTGGGACGACTTCGAGGAGGCCCACCCCGACGCGCTCGTCCTGAGCCGCGACACCGGTCACTCGCGGCCCTACGGACGCAACCCCTACGTCGGGTACGACGACCCGGACAGCCCGCCGCTGTTCGGACCGGCGGAGCCGACCGACCCGCGGCTGGCCGCGAAGATCCGCGTGGTCGGCGTCGAGATCGACGGCGACAGCCTGGCGGTGTCGCGCGACCTGCTGGCCCGTGAGGGCGTCACGGCGTTCACGGTCGGCGGGCAGCGCCTCGTCGCCTTCCACGCTCCCGGACAGTCCTCGGCGCTCGACTCGGACCGGATCGCCCAGGGAGCGGACATCGGCACGGTGGCCGTCTACCGCGCGACCTTCGGGGGCGAGGATCTCGCCTTCGAGGCCGAGGACGGAGCCTTCGTGGACTCCGCCACCGGGTCCCGCTGGGACGTGCTCGGCCGCGCCGTCTCGGGTCCCCTCGAGGGTGAGGAGCTGTCCCCGGTGCAGTTCCTGGACACGTTCTGGTTCGTCTGGGTGGCGTTCCACCCCGACACCGAGCTGCGACGTTGAGGGTGCCGGGCCGGCTCAGTCGGGCAGGGCGCTTCCCTGCACACCGGTCCGGTGACCCTCCCGGCCGGAGAAGTCCGCGTTGACGGCGAACCGGTCGCCGCGGACCAGCGTGTGTCGCCACTCGACCGGCTGCTCCCCCGCGTAGCCGACGCGTTCGATCGCCAGCGCGGCCACCCCGGGGGGCATGGCCAGGGACTCCTGCTCCGACTGTGTCGGGACCACGGCCCGGATGCGCTCGGTGCCGCCGGTGACCCGCACCCCGCACCGCTCGGAGAGCTCGGCGTAGAGAGCCGTCTCCGTGAAGTCCGCGTCCAGCAGCGGGCGCGCCAGCGTGGCCGGCAGCCACACTCGGTCGAGGGCCAGCGGCTGCTCCCCGGCCAGGCGCAGCCTCTCGAGGTGGAGCAGTGGCGTGGACGCTTCGAGGCCGAGGCGGTCGGCCACGACCGCGTCCCGCAGCACGGTGAGGGCACGGACCACGCTGCGCTGCCGCAGCCCCGAGGACCCCACCGACGCGAACAGGCTGTAGACCGTGCCCAGGGGCTGCTCGATCTCCGCCGGGTTGCTCACCCGTGAGGTGCGACCTCGCGCCGCGGTGACGGCGCCCTCCTCCCGCAGCCGGCGCAGCGCCTCGCGGACGGTGTACCTGCTGACCGAGTACTCGGCGACCAGCGCGTGCTCGCCGGGGAACGCGTCGCTGAACTCGCCCAGCGCGAGGCGCTGCCGGAGGTCGTCGTACAGCTGCGACCACAGGGGCTGGGACGCCTCGCGGTCCAGGGCCCGGATCATCGGCCTCCTCGTGTCTCGTCGTGTCCGTGCCCGGCCGTCACCGAGCCGGGTCGGACGGGCACGCATCGATCATGCCAGTGCCGGCGCACCGCGCCGGGGAGCACACGGTCGTCCCGGCTCACCGGTCCGGCCGCTCCGCCCGGGACTCCTGTCGACGACGCCGGACCGGCGTACCGGCCCCGAGGACCCGGGTCAGCAGCCGAGCCGCATGGGAGCCCGCCCCCCGGATCTCCATCGTTCCACCGGCGGCCCTGACCTCCTCGAGGAGGTCGCGCAGCATCAGCGCGCCGGTGAGGTCGAGGCGACCCACGGCCTCCAGGTCCAGAACCACCCGGTCCAGGTGGGGGTGCTCGGCGATGTGCTGGTTGAGCGCGCGCTCCACCGCCGGCGCGGAGCCGAAGTAGAGCACGCCGCTGGGACGCAGGTGCAGGGTGTCGCCCACCACGTCGGCGGGTACGGCGACCTGCATCTCCCGCCACAGGTGCACGACGAGCGCCGCCACGACTCCCAGGATGACCCCGCGCTCGACCTGGGGGGCGAGCAGCACCGTCGCGCCGAACGTGACGGCCACGACCGCCAGCTGGGGCTTGGACCAGCGCCAGTAGTCCCGCAGGGCGCCGAGGTCGACCAGGGAGACCACGGCGCCGATCACGATCCCGGAGAGCACGGCCACCGGCAGCGCCGCGATCAGACCGATGAGGGGCAGCACGAGCAGGACGAGGAGACCGGTGAACGCGCCGCTCCAGCGGGTCCGGCCACCGCTCATCCGGTTCAGCGCCGTCCGGGAGAACGAGCCGCCGACGGGGAAGCCCCCGGCGGCACCCGAGGCGATGTTGGCCAGCCCCTGGCCGACGAACTCCCGGTTGGAGTCCCACGGCTGCCGGTCCTCGGCGGCATAGCGGCGGGCGATCGAGGCGGGCTCAGCGAACCCCACGACCGCGATGACCACGCCCGGCACCAGGAGGGAGACGACGTCGCCCGCGGAGAACCCGCCAGGCAGCGCGAGCCCCACCTCGACCTCACCCACGGTGGCCCCGTCGTAGCCGGTGAGGTGGCTCCAGGCCGCGGCGGCGATCACCGCGACCAGCGCCCCGGGGAACAGCGCCGAGACCCGGCGACCACCGAGGAGGAGCACCGCGGCCCCCAGGCCGAGGGCGATGTCGGTCCACGACCAGTCACCGGGCCTGGCCAGTGCCTGGACCGCACCCAGCAGCGGGTTGTCGGCGTCGGACTCGGTGCCGAGCACGCCGGGCACCTGGGTGCTGATGATGAGCAGGGCGCCGGCCGTGGTGAAGCTGACCACCACCGGCTGGGACATCAGGTAGGCGATCGGGCCCGCGCCGACCAGTCCCAGACCGACCCGGACCAGCCCGACGACCACCGCGAGGACGGCCGCGAGTCCCGCGAACTCGAGGGTCCGCGGCTCCGCCAGTGGTGCGAGGGCGCCGAACGTCAGCAGGCTGGTGACCGCCACCGGGCCGGTCGCCAGGTAGGGCGAGGACCCGACCAGCGCCCCCGCGAGTGGCGCGGCCACCGCGGCGTACAGGCCGTAGACCGGGTCGAGACCGGCGATGGTGGCGTAGGCGAGCGCCTGCGGGATCAGGACCAGGGCCACGGTGACGGCGGCGACGAAGTCGCCCCGTGCCGGACGCGTCACCGGGACGTTCACACCACCGACAGCGGCAGCGAGCGTCCGACGAGGCTGCGGCGTACGACGGGCAGGGCGCCCGCGATCCGGCGGAGCTCGACCGAGGAGGGCGCGTCGGGGCTGGCCAGCACCGCCGGCACCCCGTGGTCACCCGCGGCCCGCAACGGCAGGTCGAGCGGCACCTGACCGAGCAGCGGAGCGTCGATCGCGGCGGCCAGGCGAGCCCCGCCGCCCTCGCCGAAGAGCCCGCCGCTCATGTTCTCGATGACGCCGGCCACCGGCATCCGGGCGTCCCGCGCCATCCGGCCGACGCGGGTGGCCACCGCCTCCGCCGCCGGCTGGGGGGTGGTCACGGCCACGAGCTGGGCGTCGGGCAGCAGGTCCAGCAGCGTGAGCGTCACGTCCCCGGTGCCGGGCGGCAGGTCGATCAGCAGGACGTCCAGGTCGCCCCAGTGCACGTCACCGAGGAACTGCTCGATCGCCTTGTGCAGCATGGGGCCGCGCCACACCACCGGCTCGCCCTCCTCGACGAGGAAGCCCACCGACATCAGGGCCACGCCGTGGGCCAGGGGTGGGAGCATCAGCCCCTTCAGGGCGACGGGGCGCTCCCGGACCCCGAACAGCTGCGGCACCGAGTAGCCCCACACGTCTGCGTCGAGGATGCCGACGCGCTTGCCCTGCTGGGCGAGGGAGACGGCGAGGTTGGCGGTCACCGTGGACTTGCCGACTCCGCCCTTGCCGCTGGCGACGGCGTAGACGGCGGTGCCCGAGTCCGGACCGAAGGGGTGCCCGGTCTCGCGGCCACCCCGCAGCCTCGAGGCGAGCGCCATGCGCTCACCGTCACTGAGGGCGCCGAACGAGATCCGCGCGCCGGTGACGCCGGGCACGGCGCCGACCGCCGACCCGACCTCCTCGACGAGCTGCTCTCGCATCGGGCAGCTCGGCGTGGTCAGCCGGACCTCGACGTGGGCCACGCCGGCTCGGTCGACCTCGACGCCGCCGAGCATGCCGGCCTCGGCCAGCGACAGGTGCAGCTCGGGGTCCGGCACCTCGCCGGCGGCGCGGCGTACCGCTTCGACGTCGACCTCGTGGTCGGGACGGCGGCGGGCGAGGAAGCTCACGCCGGCTCACCGCCCCCGACGCCGGCGGGAACGCGGTACGCCTTCCGCTTCGGGGTGACGTGCCGCATCATGAACTCCGGGCGGCGCTGGCCGTCCGGGCCGGGCCCGGGCCGGGTCATCGCCAGCCAGCGCTTGTAGGCCTCGCGCGACTTGTTCACGTCGACCTCGACGTCGCCGTAGCGGTCGCCCTCGCGGGCCTTCTCGATGCGGACCTTCTGGTGCCAGCAGTGCATGCCCGAGATGGGGTCGGGCTGGACAGGGAAGGCGAGGTTCTGGTGCACCCCGGGATCGTCCCAGAAGATCCGCTCGGAGTCCGGGTCCTCGCTCTTGAACGGCTTGATGCCCTCCGTGTAGCGCAGCTTCCAGATCCCGCCCTCGGTGCGGTCGAGGTCGACCTTGCCCATCACCCAGCGGCTGCCGGGGTGGCCGTGCTGCTGCCACCGGCCCATGTGGTGGGAGAGGCCGACGACGCCGGGCCTGATCGCCTCGGTCGCCCAGGCCCGGACGACGAAGTGGCCGATCTCCGTGGTCACCCGGACCAGCTCTCCCGTCGTCACCCCCATCGCGGTCGCGTCGGCGTGGTTGAACCACAACGGGTGGGTGTTGGAGATCTCGTTGAGGTACTTGGCGTTGCCGGAGCGGGTGTGGATCAGCGTGGGCAGCCGGAAGTTCGGCATCAGCACGAACTCGTCGTTCGCGCGGTCGATGTTGCGGGCCGAGACGTGCGACTCGATGTAGCCGGGAGCCGCGTGCTCCGGCCACCCCCAGTCGGCCAGCGTCGTGGAGAACAGCTCGAGCTTGCGCGAGGGCGACAGCCAGCCCGCGGTCTTGGTGCCGTCGGCGTGCACGATGCCCACGGACCCCGCCTCACCGACGAGCGGTGGCTGGGACTCGTCGGTGACCGCCTTGCGGAGCACGCCCCGCTCGTCGGCCTCGGCCCCGTCGAGCTCCGCCTCGGTGAGCGGACGCTCGTCGAGCCGGTACTGGTCCTTGGCGACCTCGAACACGCCGTACTTCCGCATGTACTGCAGCGGGGTGAGCCCCTCCGCCTCCGCGGCCGCCGGCAGGCCCGGGACGCTGTTGGAGAAGAGGATGTCGTAGTACTCGTCCTGCGTCATCCGCTCCCCTGGTCGCTGCTGGGACTCGAAGAACTTGCGGATGCCCAGGCTGCCGTCGGGGTCGATCTGCCAGGAGACCTCGAACCAGAACTCGTTCTCCTCCCACACCTCGCCCGGGTTGGCGTCCCGGCTGTCGCGGTAGGGCATGGAGCGCTGTTCCATCGCCACTCGGGTGACCGGCTGGCGGAAGGCGAGCCACTTCGAGGTGTGTGTCTCGAAGGACATGGTGTCGTGCCGCTCGGAGGCGTGCCCCATCGGCAGCACGTAGTCGGCGAAGGTCGCCGACTCGCTCCAGGTCGGCGTGAGCGCGACGTGGAGGCCGATCTTGGACTCGTCCTTGAGCACGTCGATCCAGGTGAAGCCGTCGGGGTTGACCCACAGGGGGTTGTAGACGCGGCTGAAGTACACCTCGAGGCGACCCCGTCCGTCCTTGAGCAGGTGCGGCAGCAGGATCGACATCTCGTTGGTGGTGAGGGGGTACTCCGTCGGCCAGAGCATCTCGCTCCAGGCCTCGTTGGCCTCCGGCATCTGCGGGAAGTGCGCGATGATCTTGTCCCACCCGTTGGGGTGGGTGCCGCCCTCCGTGCCGATGCTGCCGGTGAGCACGTTGAGGAAGAACAGGTTGCGCGCGATCTGCCAGCCGCCGAGGTTGCCCGCGGCCGCCGACCGCCAGGTGTGCGTGGCCAGCCGGGTGTCGGCGTCGGCCACCATCTTGGCGAGCCGCTCTACTTGCTCGACGGGGACGCGGGCCTCGGCCGCGGCGTACTCGAACGTGTAGTCCGCGTAGTCCGCGGTGAGCCGCTCGAGGAAGACGTCGAAGTCGACGGGGGCGTCCGGGTGCACGCGCTCGAGGTAGACGTCCCAGTTCACCCAGCGGCGGAGGTAGTCGCGGGCCACGCGTCCGGTGCGGAGGAGGTACGACGCGACGGCCAGGAAGATGACGCCCTCGCTGCCCGGCCACGGGGAGATCCACAGGTCGGCCTGCGACGCGGTGTTGGACAGGCGGAGGTCGAGCACCGCCAGCTTGGCGCCGTTCTGCTTGGCCTCCATGATCCGCTGGGCGTGCGGGTTGAAGTAGTGGCCGGTCTCCAGGTGGCTGGAGAGCAGCACGATCGTCTTGGCGTTGGCGTAGTCGGGCGAGGGCCGGTCGTAGCCCATCCAGTGCGTGTAGCCGCTGCGCCCGCCCGAGGAGCAGACGTTGGTGTGGCTGTTGTGCCCGTCGACCCCCCACGCCTGGAGCACCCGCTCGACGAAGCCGTCCTCGCCGGGGCGGCCCACGTGGTACATCACCTCGTCGCGGCGGTCCTCGACGATCGCGGAGCGGATCCGCCCGGCGATGTCGGCGACGGCCTCGTCCCAGGTGACCCGCTCGAACTTCCCGGACCCGCGCTCCCCCACCCGCCGCAGCGGGTGCAGGATCCGCTCGGGGTCCTTGACCTGGTTGATGGTCGCCGGCCCCTTGGCGCAGTTGCGACCACGCGATCCGGGGTGGGCGGGGTTGCCCTCGAACTTCTTGATCGAGAGGTCCTCGTGGTCGACGTACGCGAGCAGGCCGCACGAGGACTCGCAGTTGAAGCACACCGTCGGGATCAGCGAGTAGGTGTGCGGCACCTTCCGCGGGTGCGCCTTGGCGTCGTACTCGACGTGGTGGTCCCAGTCCTCGACCGGGGGGTAGTTGCGCAACCGCTCGTGGCGGCGGGCTCCCGGCAGGTTGTCCGAGTTCACAGCTGCTCCGATCGTGACGAGGTCTTGGACGAGGTCATGGACGGGGTCATGAGAGCGGCGGGTCCTGCCCGGCGCGGACGAAGACGGTCTCGTAGGCGACGAGGGCCGGCTGGACCACGATCCCGGCCAGCGCCAGCAGCAGCGGGCTCATCCCGCCCCAGGCAACCGCACCCACCACAGCGGCCGCCGCGGCCGGGGCCACCGCACCCCACCAGAACAGCCGGGCGTGCCGTCCGTGGGTCACGGTGTGCGCGGCGACCGCGGCCTGCCGGCTGCCGTGGGTGCCGAGGTACTCCACGGCCAGCGTCACCAGGTGCGCCACCGTCGCGAGGACGAAGCTCGAGGCGAGCAGGCGCCAGGCGCTGTCGGAGAGGTCGAGGAACAGCCCGGCCACCGCGAGCGCGCCGGCCCCGACCATGACGGCCTGGACGACGAGGTGCCAGAACAGCAGCGGCGACTGCCACAGGTCCCGGCCCTCCGCCTGGCCGAAGAGGAAGGCGGTGTAGCCGGCCATCAGCGCACTGACCGGCAGGCCCACCCAGGCCAGCACCGTCAGCGCCCAGCCCACGTCGAGGACCGCGGCGAGCGCCCAGAGGATCGCCCCGCCGGAGAACACGCTGAGCACGTAGGCACCGAGCACCAGCCACGAGCTCCAGTTGGACTTCAGGAAGATGTAGAGGAAGCGCTCGGGACGCTTGAGGTCCCACACCAGCAGCGCCCCGGTCGTCGCCGCCCCGAACAGCCCGAGTGCGGGAGCGACCCACTCCCCCAGCACGCCGGTGCCGATCCCCAGGAGGTGCGCGAGCAGCACCAGGGCCAGAGCGCCCGCACCGACGCCCTTGGTCCACAGGTAGGTGATCACCTTCCAGCCCCACGGCGGCGGGTGCGCGGTGTTCAGCGTGGTGCGGGCGTCGGTCACCCGGTCACGGGTCACGTCGCCCTGGACCTTCAGGCGGTGAGCGTCGGGCTTCGCCCACAGGTAGGTGTCGTCGACCGGGGCGGCCAGCGGGTCGAGGACGGCCCGGTCGGCGCCGAGGTAGAAGACGTTGGGGCCGGTGTTCTGCTCGGGCGTGCGGACGGCCGTCTCCTCGGTGGCCACCAGCCGGGCGATCCCGCTCGTGGGGTCGTCCAGGTCACCCACCCAGATCGAGTGCGTCGGACAGACCACGACGCACGCGGGCTCGAGGTCCTCGTCCACCCGGTGCGCGCAGAGGTTGCACTTGGCGGCCGTCTGGGTGTCGGCGTCGATGTAGATTGCGTCGTACGGGCAGGCCTGCATGCACGACTTGCAGCCGATGCAGCGGTCCTTGTCGAAGTCGACGATCCCGTCCTCGCGCTTGAACAGCGCCTCGGTCGGGCAGATCTTCACGCAGGGCGCGTCGGTGCAGTGGTTGCACCGCATCACCCCGAAGGAGCGCGTGGTGTCGGGAAACGAACCGGTGTCGACGTACTTCACCCAGGTGCGGAACTGGCCGACCGGGACCTCGTGCTCGGTCTTGCACGCGACGGTGCAGGCGTGGCAGCCGATGCACGTGCGCTGGTCGATCGCGAAGCCGTACTGCACGTGTGCCTCACCACTCCCTGCCCCTGCGGGCATCAAATGTTTGGACATTATCGGATGTGAGTCCGGACACTACATTCGAGACCACGCCCGGCACAACAGCCCCGCCGGACCCCGAATCGGGCGCATGGACGGGATTACCGGGCCCCGCTCCTGGGAATGAAATGTACGGACAGTGGGTTAGGCTGTCCATCACTCGATGGATACCCCCCTAGGTATCTAGGAACAGGAGGAACCCCCATGGCCACCGTCGTTCCGATCGACACCCCCGGACTTGGCGACCGCACCTACCTGGCCCACGACGGCCGGGTCGCCCTCGTGGTCGACCCCCAGCGCGACTACGACCGCGTCCTCGACGCCGCCCAGGAGGCCGGGGTCACGATCACCCACGTCTTCGAGACCCACATCCACAACGACTACGTGACGGGTGGGCTCGCGCTGGCCCGCGAGGTCGGCGCCGACTACCTGGTCGCGGCCGACGACGACGTCGAGTTCGACCGCACCGGCCTGCGCGACGGCGACGCCGTGACGGTCGGTGACCTCTCGGTGCGCGCCCTGCACACCCCGGGGCACACCCACACCCACCTCTCGTTCGCCCTCGAGGCCGGCGGCAAGACCGTCGGCGTCTTCACCGGCGGCTCGCTGCTCTTCGGCTCGACCGGGCGGCCCGACCTGCTGGGGCCCGACCACACCGACGACCTGGTGCACGCCCAGTGGCACTCCGCGCAGCGCCTGGCCCAGGAGCTCCCCGAGGAGACGCCGGTCTACCCGACCCACGGCTTCGGCAGCTTCTGCTCGGCCACCCAGTCGGACGCCACGGAGAGCACCATCGGCCAGGAGAAGAGCTCCAACCCCGCCCTGACCAAGGACGAGCAGGCCTACGTCGAGGAGCTGCTCGCGGGGCTCGAGGAGTTCCCCTCCTACTACGCGCGGATGGCGCCGGCCAACGCGGCCGGACCCGACGGGCCGGACCTCTCCGCCCCGGAGCAGGCCGACGCGGCCGAGCTGCGCCGCCGCCTGGAGGCCGGCGAGTGGGTCGTCGACCTGCGCAACCACTCGGCCTTCGCCGCGGGACACCTCCAGGGCAGCGTGAACTTCGGGATCGACGGCCAGTTCGTCACCTACCTCGGCTGGATCCTTCCGCACGACGCCACGATCACCCTGCTGGGCGAGAGCCCCGAGCAGGTGGCCGAGGCCCAGCGCGAGATGGTCCGCATCGGCATGGACCCGGCCGCGATGGCCTCCGGCAAACCCGAGGAGTGGGCCGACGGCAGTGCGCTCGGCTCCTTCCCGACCTCGGACTTCGCCGGCCTCGCCGAGGAGCTCCGGGCCCACCCGGACGCCGACCGGGTCGTGCTCGACGTCCGCCGCAGCTCGGAGTACGACGAGAGCCACATCGACGGCGCCGTCAACGTGCCGATCCACACCATCCTCTCGCACCTGGAGTCCATCCCCCGCACCAAGCTGTGGGTGCACTGCGCCGGCGGCTACCGCGCCAGCGTGGTCTCGGGGATCCTCGACTCCCGGGGTCACGACGTGGTGCTCATCGACGACTCCTACGGCGAGAGCGCCGCGCAGGCCGGGCTCACGCTCGTCTGAGCGCCGTCCCCACCTCCAGCTTCCGACCCCGCACCAGAAGGAGCACACCCCCATGAGCACGACCGACACCCAGACCCGCTCCGTCGACGCGCCCACGCTGGCCGAGCGGCTGACCTCCGAGAACGCCCCCCGCGTCCTGGACGTCCGCACCCCGGCGGAGTTCGAGACCTCGCACATCCCCGGGGCCTACAACGTTCCGCTGGACACCCTCAAGGAGCACAAGGACGAGCTGCGCCGGCACCTCGACCAGGACGTGGTGCTGGTCTGCCGTGCCGGTGGCCGCGCCACCCAGGCCGAGGAGGCCATGGCCGGCGCCGGCCTGCCGGGCCTGCAGGTCCTCGAGGGCGGCATGAACGCGTGGGAGTCCATCGATGCGCCGGTCAACCGCGGGCGGCAGACCTGGGAGCTCGAGCGTCAGGTGCGCCTGGTCGCCGGCAGCATCGTGCTCGCCGGGATCCTCGGCAGCGTGAAGGTGCCCGCAATGAAGTGGGTGGCCGGTGCCATCGGCGCCGGGCTCACCGGTGCCGCGCTCACCAACACCTGCGCCATGGGCATGGCCCTCTCGAAGCTGCCGTGGAACCAGGCCGGCGCCGGGTGCGACCTCGACGAGGTCTTCTCGGCGCTCGCCGACGGTGCTCCTCGGTGAGCGGCACCCTCATCCTGGTCCTGTCCCTGGCGGTTCTGATCGGTGTGTCGCTCGGCATGCTCGGCGGCGGCGGCTCGATCCTCACCGTCCCGATCCTGGTGTACGCCGCGGGGCTGCCGGCCAAGGAGGCGATCGCCGCGTCCCTCTTCGTGGTGGGCGTCACCTCGCTCGCCGGGGTGGTCTCCCACGCCCGCGGGGGCCGGGTGATGTGGCGGACCGGCCTGCTGTTCGGGCTCGCCGGCATGGCCGGCGCGTTCCTCGGCGGCCTGGTCGGTGGCCACGCGCCGGGTGACTGGCTGCTGATCGCCTTCGCGCTGATGATGGTCGCGACGTCCCTGGCGATGTTGCGGGGGCGGAAGACCAAGCCGGCGGCGGCGCACGGCCGCACCGACGGTGAGCTGCCCCTGGCGCGCATCCTCATCGACGGGTCCGTCGTGGGCCTCGTGACCGGCCTCGTCGGCGCAGGCGGCGGGTTCCTCGTCGTGCCGGCGCTGGTGCTCCTGGGCGGGCTGCCGATGTCCGTCGCGGTGGGCACCTCGCTGCTGGTCATCGCGATGAAGTCGTTCGCCGGTCTCGCCGGCTACCTCACCTCGGTCCACCTCGACTGGCCGCTGATCCTCGGCGTCACGGCCGCGGCCGTGGTCGGGAGCGTCCTCGGGGGCCGGCTGGCCGGCAAGGTGCCGGAGGCGGCGCTCCGCAAGGCGTTCGGCTGGTTCGTCCTGGTGATGGGTGGCTACGTGCTGGTGCAGCAGGGTCCGTCGTGGACGCTCCCGGTGGTGGCCACCGGCGCCGTCGTGCTGGGGGTCGCCGCCGCGGCCTGTCTCTCCTTCGTCCGGGCGTGTCCCCTCCGCCGGGTCATCTCCGCCTGACTGAGCCCGACCGCGCACGTGACCGCACCCGCAGCCGGTGGACGAGTGACTCGTCCACCGGCTGCGGCTCTGTGACCGCGCCCACCGAAGCCCCGCCGCGGACGGGGCTAGCGTCTTTGCATGACGACCTTCGAGACGCCCGCCACCACCCCCGGCTCCGGCGATGACGGCCCGCGGGACCGTGACGAGGTGTTCCTGGAGTACACCAAGTCCATCTGCCCGGTGTGCAAGCGAATGATCGACGCGGAGGTCAACATCCGCGACGACAAGGTCTACCTGCGCAAGCGCTGTCCGCGACCACGGGGAGTTCGAGGCGCTGGTCTACGGCGACGCGCAGGATGTACGTGGACTCGGCCGCGCTTCAACAAGCCGGGCACCATCCCGCTGCAGACTTCCAGACCGAGGTCGGACGGCTGCCCCTCGGACTGCGGGCTGTGCCCGGAGCACAAGCAGCACGCCTGTCTGGGCGATCATCGAGGTCAACACGGACTGCAACCTGGACTGCCCGATCTGCTTCGCCGACTCCGGCCACCAGCCCGACGGCTACTCGATCACCCTCGAGCAGTGCGACGGCATGCTCGACGTGTTCGTCGCGGCCGAGGGCGAGCCGGAGGTGGTGATGTTCTCCGGCGGCGAGCCCACCATCCACAAGCACATCCTCGACTTCATCGACCTGGCCCAGGCCCGGCCGATCCGCAGCGGTCAACCTCAACACCAACGGCATCCGTCTCGCCACCGACAAGCGGTTCGTCGCCGAGCTGGGCGAACGCAACCGGCCCGGCAAGCCGGTCAACATCTACCTGCAGTTCGACGGCTTCGACGAGACGCACCCACCGGGAGATCCGCGGCACGCGACCTGCGCGAGCGTCAAGCAGCGGGCGCTGGACAACTGCGCCGCGGCCGGGCTGACGGTCACGCTGGTCGCCGCGGTCGAGACGGGGCCTGAACGAGCACGAGCTCGGCGCCATCGTCGAGTTCGGCCTCGCGCACCCCGCGGTGCGCTCGGTGTCGTTCCAGCCGGTCACCCACTCCGGGCGGCACGTGGAGTTCGACCCGCTGACCCGGCTGACCAACTCCGACGTCATCGCACGCGATCGCCGAGCAGCGCCCGGAGTGGTTCCGCAAGGACGACTTCTTCCCGGTGCCGTGCTGCTTCCCGACCTGCCGGTCCATCACCTACCTGCTCATCGACGGCGACACCCGGGCGACCGGACTTCGGGTGGTGCCGATCCCCCGGCTGCTGCAACGTCGAGGACTACCTCGACTACGTCTCCAACCGGGTCGTGCCCGACTACGGCGATCCGGGAGGCCCTGGAGAAGCTGTGGTCGGCGTCGGCGTTCATGGGCACCGACACCACCGACGACCGGCTCGCCAAGACCGCCGAGGCACTGGACTGCGCGGACGCGTGCGGGGTGAACCTGCCCGGCCGCGCTCGAGCAGCCTGACCGAGCCGGGCGTTCATGATCGTCGTGCAGGACTTCCAGGACCCCTACACGCTCAACGTCAAGCAGCTGATGAAGTGCTGCGTCGAGGAGATCACCCCGGACGGGCGGCTGATCCCGTTCTGCGCCTACAACTCCGTCGGCTACCGCGAGCAGGTCGCGAGCCAGATGTCCGGGGTCGAGGTCGCCGACGTCGTGCCGAACGCGATGCCGCTGCAGCCCCTGCTGACCGACACGCCGTACGGCAGCAAGCAGGTGCCACGATGACCACCGAGCTCGACGCCGCCGGCCTCAAGGCCTGCTGCGCCGCCGGATACTCCTCCGACCTCGTCTCCCTGCTCCTCGGCTCGTCCTACCATCCCGGCGGCCTTCGGCTGACCCGGCACCTGCTCGACGGTCTCGCCCTGGTCGAGGGGCGCCGGCTCGTCGACGTCGCGGCGGGCGTCGGCACCACCGCCCTGCTCGCCGCCGAGGAGCTCGGGGTGCGTGTCGACGGGGTCGACCTGTCCGCGGCCAACGTCAACCTCGCCTCCGGCGCCGCCCTGTCCGCCGGTCTCGCCGACCGGGCGACCTTCCACCACGGTGACGCCGAGGCGCTCCCCCTGCCGGACGAGTGCGCGGACGCCGTGCTGTGCGAGTGCGCGCTGTGCACGTTCCCGGACAAGGTCACCGCGGTCAGCGAGATGGCCCGTGTGCTGCGCCCCGGTGGCCGTCTCGGGATCACCGACGTCGCCGCCGAACGTTCGCGGCTTCCCGTCGAGCTCACCGGGATCACGGCCTGGGTCGCGTGCGTCGCCGACGCCCGTCCGGTCGACGAGTACGCCGCGTTCCTGGAGTCCGCCGGCCTCCGGGTGCGCACCACCGAGCGGCACACCGAGGCGCTCACCCGGATGGTCACCCAGATCGGGGCCCGGCTGGACCTGCTCAAGATCGTCGCGCGCCCCCGGCTCGAGGAGCTGGGCGTCGACGTCGACCGGGCCGGTCCGGTCCTGAAGGCCGCTCACACCGCGGTACGCGACGGCGTCCTGGACTACGTCCTGCTGGTGGCGGAGAAGCCCTGAGCCCCCGGCGGGACCGCTCACCGGCCGAGCGTTCGGCCGTTGTGTGAGCGCCGTCACCGATGCCACCCCGCCGCCGGAGCGACAGTTCTCCCGACACCCGACGTCAGGAGGCAACCATGAGCAACGTTTCGCGTAGCCCGCTCCGCGCCATCGTGCTGGGGGCGGTGGCCGGAGTCGTCGCGTCCCTCGTGATGGCGATGTACGCGATGATCGCCGCCTGGGAGGCCGGCACCGGCTTCTTCACACCGCTCTACCACATCGCGTCGCTCGTGGCGGCCCCGGACGCGATGATGAGCTCCATGGAGGCCGCCGGGTCCGGCGAGGACTTCCGCTTCGTGCTCGGCACCGGGCTGCTCGGGGCCGTCATCCACATGATGACCGGGGCCGGCTACGGCGCCCTCTTCGGGCTGGCCGTCTCGCGGTTGCAGACGAGGACGCTCGTGATGGCCGGACTGGGGCTCGTCTACGGGGCGATCGTCTTCGCCGTGAGCGCCTTCGTCGCCCTGCCCGTGGCGGCCGCGGTCTTCGACGCCGGCGACCCGATCCGCAACATGGCGGAGATGGCCGGATGGGGGACCTTCTTCGTCGAGCACCTGCTCTTCGGCCTCGTCCTGGGCCTGCTGGTCTCGATGCGACGGGCGCGCAGCGCCGCGCCGACCGAGGTGCACGCGCACTGAGCGACGAGCCCCGGGGGACGGTGGGGCCCGGGCGTGGCCGGGCCCCACCGCGCTGCCCAGCACCGGGAGCCCTCGGAACGAGGGAAGGAATGCCACTATGGAGAGACAACCCGAGCAGTGCCTGACGACCGCGGGGCTCGAGACCCTGGTCGGCGGGCCCCAGCCGTGGGCCCCGGGCAGCCGAGAGGAAGACGTGGACATCGAGCGCGCCGCCACCGACCCGGACCGGGTGTGGTGCATGTCCGAGGTGGACATCTTCTGCGACCTCGACGCCGGCGAGATGGACGCGATGGCTGCCGCCGCCCCCATGAAGAGCTACGGCCCCGGGGCCCTCGTCTACACCCCCCATCAACCGGTGGAGGCGCTCTTCATCCTCAAGAAGGGCCGGATCCGGATCTTCCGGGTGTCCCGGGACGGCCGTGCCCTGACCACGGCCATCATCGAGCCCGGCACCATCTTCGGGGAGATGGTCGTCGTCGGCCAGCAGATGCACGACAGCTTCGCCGAGGCCCTCGACGAGGTCGTGGTGTGCGTGATGTCCCGTGCCGACGTGCACCGGCTGCTCCTCGGTGACCCCCGGATCGCCGCGCGGATCTCCGAGACCCTGGGGCGCCGCGTCGGCGAGCTCGAGCGGCGCCTCTCCGACGCGATCTTCAAGAGCGTCCCGGAGCGCATCGCCGACACCCTGGTCACGCTCGCCGCCACGCACAGCAGCCGACCGCTGGCTCGCGGCGTCCAGGTCAAGCTCACCCACGAGCAGCTCGCCGCGCTCGCCGGCACCTCCCGGGAGACCACCACCAAGATCCTCAACGAGTACGCCGACCAGGGGCTCGTCAGCCTGGGGCGAGGCCGGATCAACGTCCTGGACACCGACGGCATGCGCCGGGTCGGCGGCGACTGAGACCCTCCGGGCCCCCCGCCCCGGTCGACGCCCGACGCCGGGGAGCCGCGGTGAGTAGCCTGTGGCTGCATGGGCGACATCTCCGCGATCATGGTGGCCGCCCTGGTCGCCGGGATGTTGGCGAGCCTGCTCCGGCTGCCGCCGCTCGTGGGGTTCCTGGCGGCCGGCTTCGCGCTCAACGCGGGTGGCGTCGACGCGCCCCCGCTGCTCGACGTCATCGCCGACCTCGGCGTGGCGCTCCTGCTGTTCGGCATCGGCCTCAAGCTCGACCCCCGCGTCCTCGTGCGGCGCGAGGTGTGGGTGACGGCCACCTCGCACATGGCCGCCACCACGCTGGTCGCCACGGCGTACCTCGGCCTGCTCGCGGTGCTGGGGGTCGGTCTGGTCGCCGGGGAGGACTGGCGCTCGTTGCTGCTCGTCGGCTTCGCGCTGTCCTTCTCCAGCACGGTCCTCGTGGTCAAGATGCTCGAGCAGCGCGGCGGCACCGCCTCGCTGAGCGGGCGCTCGGCCATCGGCATCCTGGTCGTCCAGGACCTCGCCGCGGTGGCGTTCCTGGCCGCGGGCCACGGCCGGCTGCCGAGCCCGTGGGCGCTGACCCTGCTGCTGGTGGTGCCGGCCGCCTACCTGCTGCGGCCCCTGCTGGGCCGCATCGGGCACGCCGAGCTGCGGCCGCTGTTCGGGCTCGTGGTGGCCCTGGTGCCCGGGTACGCCCTTTTCGACGCGCTCGGCATCAAGGGCGACCTGGGGGCGCTCGTGATGGGCGTCCTGCTGGCTCCGCACCCGGGGTCCGACGAGCTGAGCAAGAGCCTCTTCTCGCTCAAGGAGATCCTGCTCGTCGGCTTCTTCCTCTCCATCGGGTTCACCGGGCTGCCGACCCCGGAGCACCTCCTGCTGGCTGCCGCCCTGCTGCTCCTGGTCCCGCTGAAGGCGCTCGGCTTCGCCGCCCTCATGTGGGGCCACGGCCTGCGCCGCCGCACCTCCGTCCGCACCGCGACGGCGCTGGGCAACTACTCGGAGTTCGGGCTGATCGTCGCGGTCGCCGCACGGTCCCAGCTCGAGGACGGCTGGCTCGTCGTCCTCGCCTCGACCGTCGCCGCCAGCTTCGTGCTGTCGTCCCTCGTCACCCGCAACCCCGAGGCCTTCGTGGAGCTCGCCCGCCGGTTCCTCCCCGACCGGCCGCCCTCGCGCCTGCACCCGGATGACCGCCCGATCGAGGTGGGGTCCGCGCAGGCCGTGGTGCTGGGCATGGGCCGCGTGGGCCGGTCGGCCTACGAGCGGCTCGAGGGTGACTACGGTCTGCGGGTGCTGGCGGTCGAGTCGCTGCCTTCCCGGCACGCCATGCTGGCCGAGGCGGGCTTCAACGTGGTGCTGGGGGACGCGACCGACCCCGACTTCTGGGCGAGGATGCGGCCCCGCGACGTGCAGCTCGCGGTCCTCGCCATGCCCTTCCACACGAGCAACCTCAACGCGCTGCGCCGGCTGCACGCGAGCGGCTTCAAGGGGACGGTCGCGGTCGTGGCGCAGTACGACGAGGACCTGAGACAGGCCCGCGCGCTCGGCGCCGACACCGGGTTCCAGCTCTACGACGGCGTCGGGGCCGAGCTCGCCGACCGGGCGGCACGGGAGGCGGGGCTTCCCCGTCGTACGGACCGGTCGTGACCCCGGCGGGCTCAGCCGGTGCCGCTCGGCGGTGGCCGGTCCGCGAGCGAGGCGAGAGCAGCACCGTCCTTGATGCGGACGGACCGGTAGGCCAGCTCGACCCAGTCACGGTTCTCGAACGTGCGCAGCACCTTGTTGACCGACGGCCGCCGAGCCCCGAGCATCGCCGCCAAGGTGGCCTGCGACAGCGTGACGACCCCGTCCTCGTCGCCCTCCTCCAGCAGGAGCTGGGCGACCTGCACCTCCAGGGACTGCCCCAGCAGGCCGGTGAGCCGCGTGTGTGATCGCGCCAGCCGCTGGGAGACGCTCGTCAGCCAGCGGTGGGCCAGACCGGGATGGGTGGCCAGCAGGCGGCCGAAGTCCGACCGCGGGATCACCAGGACAGTTGTGGCGACCGCGGCCCGCGACTCGTAGGGCATGTCCAGGTCCAGGAGGAGCTGGATGTCCCCGTCGACGTCGCCCGGCCGCAGAGTCTGGATCACCACGTGCCCGGCCTGACCGGGGGCCGAGAGCTCCAGCCGCCCGTCCTTCACTATGTACACCCCCGCGGGTGCCTCCCCCGGGAGGTGGAGCGGGTCTCCGGGCGCGAGCGTGCGCACCTCGAGGAGCAGGGCCAGGCCCTCGACGTCGCGCGGACGCAGCGGCGAGGACTCGGCGCGCCCCACGCACCGCGACACCCAGACGGCGTCGCGGTAGCTCGACGGGACTGTGTCGGGACGCTCGGTCATGGCCACCCTTCTGGTCCGGGCGACGTCGCACCACTGGAACTGTCAGCAGTCTGACACTCCGGGATGGCAATCGCACCTTTCCGGGTTCATCCGACGTACGCACCTTTCCCGACAGCCAGGAGTCTCCACGACATGCCACGCATTCCGGTCCACACCGTCGACACCGCCCCCGAGCCCAGCCGGGACGGCCTGAAGGCGCTGCAGGCCAAGTTCGGGAAGGTGCTCAACATCCATGGCGAGATGGCGCACTCCCCCGCGGTGCTCGGCGCCTACCTCGCACTGCAGCAGGTCATCGCCGACGAGGGCACCTACGACGCACGGACGCGGGAGGCCATCGCCCTGGCGGTCGGAAACGTCGACCAGTGCGCCTACTGTCAGGCGGCGCACACTGCGGGCGGGCGCACGGCCGGCCTCTCCGACGACGAGATGAAAGCTGTGCGAGCCGGCCGCGTCGACTTCGACCACAAGCTCGCCGCCCTCCTCGACGTCGCGCGCGCCTACACCTCCGAGGTGGGGACGGTAGACGCCGCACGGTGGAAGGCCGCGCTCGCCGCCGGGTGGACCGACGCCCAGCTCACCGAGCTGTCGGTGCACGTGACCCTCAACCTCTTCACGAACTACTTCAACCACCTGGTCGAGACCGAGCTCGACATGCCCGCCGCGCCGGCGCTGTGAACCGAAGCCGTCCCAGCCAAGAGGAGCATCCATGCGTCAAGCAGACATCCACTTCTACTTCGACCCGGTGTGCCCGTTCGCCTGGATGACCAGCAAGTGGGTCCGCCAGGTGCAGGCGCAGCGCGACTACACCGTGGACTGGCGGTTCATCTCGCTGCGCCAGGTCAACGCGCAGGTGGACTATGACACCCACTTCCCACCCGAGTACGAGGCCGGTCACACCGCCGGCCTGCGCCTGCTCCGGCTGCTGGACCGGACCCGCCGCGAGCACGGCCGCGACGCCGTCGGCACGCTGTACGCCGCCCTGGGTGCTCGGATCTTCGACTCCCCGCCGTTGGAACAGCCCGTGCAGGGGGACGGCCAGGACGTGCGTGGGACTGCGGCGTTCGCCGGAACCGCGCTGGACGAGGTCGGCCTGCCGCGGACCCTGCTCGACGCGCTCGACGACGAGGCGCACGACCTCGCTATTCGCAGCGAGACCGACGAGGCCCTCGGACTCGCAGGCAAGGACGTGGGCACCCCGATCATCCACTTCGAGCCGCCGCACGGCGTGGCGTTCTTCGGTCCCGTGATCAGCCGGCTGCCGAGTGAGGAGGACTCCCTGCGGCTCTGGGACCACGTGGTGGGACTGGCCGGCTTCCCCGGCTTCTCCGAGCTCAAGCGCAGCCTGCGCGAGCTGCCCCAGCTGCGCGGGCTGGGCGTCGACGACGACCAGCCTGGCGCCGAGGAGGACTGGCACGGCGGCAGCCGCCGGCTCAAGAGGTAGGTTCGAGACGTGGATCTCGACCGGGCCCGAGAGTTCGTCCGCGGGCACCACCGCGCCGTCCTCGCCACCCGCACCCGCGACGGCGGGATCCAGCAGAGCCCCGTGCTGGTCGGCGTCGACGCCGAGGGACGGCTGGTCGTGAGCAGCCGCGAGACCGCCTTCAAGACCAAGAACCTCCGCCGCGACCCGTGGGCGCAGCTGTGCGTCTTCACCGACCGGTTCTTCGGCGAGTGGGTCGTCGTGGACGGGGAGGCCGACATCGTCTCCCTCCCGGAGGCGGCGGAGCCGCTGGTCGACTACTACCGCGGCATCGCCGGGGAGCACAGCGACTGGGACGACTACCGGGCCGGCCTGGTCAGGGAGAAGCGGGTGCTGATCCGGATCGAGCCGAGCCGCGCCGGACCGGACCGGCGCGGCTGAGCCCTTCGAGCCGTCAGGCGGCCTGCTGGCGACGACGCCGGATCACGGACGCACCGGCCAGCACCAGGGCCGAAGCCCCGAGCAGGCCGGAGTTCGCCAGTGTCTCGGTGTTCGCCGGTGCCGGAGTGCCGACCGGGTTGGGGGCGCCGGTCCAGCTGAGCACGTCGATGCCGCGGTGGATGTCGTCGGCGGCGATGAAGTAGGTGCGGGTGCCGTCGCCGTTCTTCTTGATCTTGAAGTCCTCCGCGGCCCAGGTGTTCGCGTTGGGGAGCGTGTAGGACGCGCGCTCCTGGAACTGGAGGTCGCCGTCGGCGTCGACGTAGTAGTCGACGATCTTGATGCCCTGCTTGTAGTAGGCCGCGATGAACCGCTGCTCCCCGGGGAAGTGCTCGATCACGTGTACGTCGCAGAAGGTCTCCGCCGGCACGACCGCGTCGCTGATGTAGACGGCCTTCTCGCCCCGTGGCGTGGTCGCATAGGTGATGTTGGACGGGTCGCTGATGTCGAAGGCGTGCGCGCCGCCGTTGCCGTAGGGGTTCTCGATGCCCGGGGCGCAGGAGGAGCCGGGCGGGACGATGCCGCCCCCGCGCTCGTCGGTGACGAACATGAACTTCCCGTCGGCGGTCGGGTCCGCCTCGTGGGAGACGGCCACGCCCTGGTCGGAGCGGACCTGGTTGTTGGAGTTGCAGTTGCGCACGTCGGTGCCCGGCGTGCCGCAGTCGCGCCCGGGGTGGTTGAAGACGCCGACCAGCTTCCAGCCGGTGGCCCGCTCGGTGCGCTCGGCACCCATCCCGCTGCAGTCCGTGACCTTGGCGGTGGTGCGGGTGCCGTCGATCACCGGGCACGGGAAGGAGGCGCCGTTCACGGGGCCGTTCTTCTTCGCCAGCCCGGAGACGTCGATGATCACGGTCGAGTTCAGGGCGGCGCAGTAGAGCCGGTTGTTCTCATACGTGATGTCGTGGCAGGTCGCGGAGCCCGGCTCGAGCTGGCCGGTGTTCTGGTCCCGCTGCTGAGTCCACTCGGGCTGCAGCTGGATCCGGGAGACGCTCGGCCGGCAGGTGGAGCGCCGCTGGTCGAGCGTCAGGTTGCGGTCGCCGTAGCAGGAGCGCATGTCCATGACGTCGATCCAGTTGCGGCCGTCGAAGTCGGACGCGCTGTTGTAGACGATCCACGGCCGCTTGGCGTCGAGGGTGTTGGTGTGGCTGAACCCGGCGAAGCGCACCATGTGCACCTCGCGGGGCTTGAACGAGGCCGACTGCATCTGGCTGACGTCCACGATCTCGATGCCGCCGCCGGCGGTGTCGTGGCAGCGGCCCGTGGCGTCGGTGGTGTCGGTGAGGAGACTGACACCGTTGAGCTGACCGATCTGCGTGTCGTGCTGCAGGCCGGTGATGCTGGTGTTGTTGGTGGCGCAGTGGGCCGAACCGTGGTCCGCCGCCCACTCCGGCAGCACCCGGCCCCCCTGGGTGAGGCGGATCAGCCGCTGGCCGATGCTCCCGGCCTCGTCCTGCCCGAGGGTGCCGAAGGCGCCCCATACGTCCGTGCTCCCGGCCGGCGAGAAGAACTCCAGGTCGGTGCCGCCGCCGGTCAGGGCGGGGTTGGCCAGGCCGGGGAAGTTCGCGATGTGCGTCCAGGTGCCGTCACCGCGCTCGATCCCGTCGGCGGTCGACCCGCGCGTCGGGGCCAGCGGTTGGCTGGGATCCGTGTGGTCGGCCCAGGCGGCCGGGGCCACGAACATCAGGCTGACGGTTGCCAGGGCGGTGAGCGCCACCACGGTTCGACGCATTCGGACTCCTCCTCGAGATGACTGGCCTCACGCGTCCCCCCAGCGCCCACCGGGCGCGGAGATCATCCGTGACGTACCCCACAGAGAGCAGAACGAATCACTCGCCCGAAGGTGACGGTCGCAATTCTCAGTAGGCTGCCTCCCGATGTCGGTCTTGAGTGGTTTCGTGACGACGGGGATGCCCCACCTGCACCCGGTGCGCGGGCACCCGCACGTCGACGTGCCGATCCTCGCGGTGAGCGCCGGGGTGGCGGCCCTCGTCATCGTCGTCCTCCTCGCCGTCCCGCGCACCCGGCAACAAGCGGAGAACCAGCCGTGGGCGGCCGCCTCGTGGGCGGGCACGCTCACCCCGGGACGGCTCGCCGTCCGGGTGGGGTCGGTGCTCCTGCTCGTCCTGGCCGTCGCCGCGGCCCGCTTCGGCTCGCCTGCCGAGCTGGACAACCTGGCGCCGGCGCTCGTCCTGGGAGCGGCGTGGCCGCTGCTGACCGTCCTCAGCCTGCTGGCACCGGTCTGGCGCTGGGTCGACCCGTGGGACGCCCTCGCCCGGCTGATGGCCCCGAACGACGACAGCGAGCCCCCTGGTCATGTCTGGCCCGGCGTGGTCCTGGCGGTCGTGCTCACCTGGTACGTCGCGGTGCTCCCACGACCCTTCGACCCGCGGGCGCTGGGGCTGCTGCTGCTCGGCTACACGACGCTCACCCTGGCCGGCTGCCTGCTGCTGGGGCGCCGCCGCTGGCTGTCCTCCGGCGAGCCGATCGGGATCACTCTCGCCTGGGTGACCGCGGCCGCCCGCGGGCGCCTGGGCGCCGTCGCCCTCCCCCGCGGCGCAGCCGCCCTGGTGGGGGTGGCACTCGGGGGCCTGCTGTTCGCGATCTTGCGGCGCACCGGGCTGTGGAGCGACACCGTCCCACTCCGGGCAGCGCTGCTCTACGACTCGGCGGGCCTGGTCGTGGCCTGCGCGGTCGGTGCCGGGCTGGTGACCGGCGGCGCGTGGGCCGGGCGACGGCTGGGTGACCGCAACGCCGTCCTGACCGGGTCCACGCTGGCGCTGGTCGGGGTCGTCGGCGCGCTCTCGCTGGAGCGGAACCGGTTGTTCACGAGCGTGCAGCTGCTCCCGGGCCAGGTCGGCGACCCGTTCGGTGTGGGCTGGGACCTGCTGGGGCCCGCCGGCCGCGGCCTCGTCGCGGACCCGCTGGGCGCGGGAGGCCTGATCGCTGCTCAGATCGCCGTACTGGCCGCCGGCCTGGTGTGGGGCGCGGTGGTCGCGGCGCGCCCCGCGGCCCGGGGCAGCCGGGTCGCGGCCGTCCTGGTGCTGGGCTACCTGGCGCTTCTCGGCGTCGTCGCGATCTCGCTGCACTGACGGAGAGGCGGCGGGGAACCCTTCGTCGCGTGCCTCGCCCCGGCTTTGAGACGCTCAGCAGACTGGAGGGGTGACCGACGACGCTGCCCGCGGTTCGGACGAGCCGGTTCGCGCGACGGCTCCCCCGCTCGAGGGCCGCGTGTCCATGACCCAGCAGTGGCACGACCTCGCCTACCTGCACTGGGCGGTGGACCCGGCGGTGGTCGCCCACCGGATGCCCGCCGGGGTGCGTCCCGACGTGCACGAGGGGCGCACCTACGTCGGTCTGGTGCCGTTCAGCCTGGTGGGGGCCGCCGTAGGGCGCGGACCCGCCGTCCCGTGGCTCGGGACGTTCCTGGAGACGAACGTGCGGCTGTACTCGGTGGACGCCACGGGCCGACGGGGCGTGGTCTTCCTGAGCCTCGACTGCGAGCGTGCGCTGGTCGCGGTGGGCGCGCGGGCGGGCGTCGGTACGCCGTACCGGTGGGCGCGCATGCGCCACGAGGTCGAGGCGCGGACTCCCGGCTCCCCGCCGACCGGGGAGGTGCACACCTGGACTTCCACCCGGCGCGACCGCCTCGGCCGGCTCCGCGGACCGAGCAGTCGGGTCCGGCTGCGCGTCGGGGCACCGCGGGAGCCGAGCCCCTTGGACCACTTCGTCTCGGCCCGGTGGGGGCTGCACAGCCGGGTGCTCGGCCGCACCCGGTACGTGCCCAACCAGCACCCACCGTGGCCGCTGCACGACGCCGAGCTGCTGGGGATCGACGACGACCTCGTGGCCGCCGCCGGTCTCGGCGACCTCACCGCCCGTCCGCCCGACCACGTGGCGTTCAGCCCGGGTGTGCGGACGACGTTCGGATTCCCGGTCGACGCGAGACAACCCCGGCGTCCGGGCTAGGGCCTCAGCCGTCGCCCAACGCCGCGAAGGCCGAAGTGAGCCGCTGCTTCGCGTCGTCGGCGACCTTGCGCAGGGAGGCCTCGTCGGCCAGGCCCATCATCGCCTCCGGGTCGAACGCCTCCACCAGCGTCGTGCCCTCGTCCAGGGAGCGGACGACCACGTTGCAGGGCAGCACCGCGGCGATGGAAGGCTCGGCCTGGATCGCCTCGTAGGCCAACGGAGGACGACAGGCGCCGAGGATGACCTGCCGGGCCACGTCCACGCCGAGCTTCTCCTTGAGAGCGGCCGCGAGGTCGATCTCGCTGAGCACCCCGAAGCCCTGCTCGCCGAGCGCTGCCCTCACGGCCTCCACGGCCTCGTCGTACGGCCGGTTCACGGTCGTGGTCATGGTGTAGCTGCTCATCGACTGCTCCGTTTCCTGTGACTGCTCCGGTCCAGGGGCCGGGTCCGGGTCCCGCTCCCGGCGGGACGCGGGTGGTCCGATACCGGCCCGTGCTGCTCATTCCCCGCAGCGGATGTTTGAACCCCGCCCGCGACAGAAGATGCGGAGCCGACCGCCCGGGGCCGGTATCGCCGACCGCCCGGGCCGGTATCGCCGACCGCCCGGGCCGGTATCGCCGACCGCCCGGGCCGGTATCGCCGACCGCCCGCGCCGGTGCAGCAGCCAACCGACGACGACCAGCAGAACGCCGAACGCGAGGGAGCCGAGGTCCCATGCGAAGGGTGCCCAGCTCGGAGCCAGACACCCGGCGCCAGGCCACGACCGTGCTGAAGGTGCCCGGGACAGCGGTGCCGCGCCAGCTGGGTCGGGTCCTGAGGCGGGCCATCGAGGGTGAGGTCCGGGACTTCCCCCGGGGATGGCTCCTGCATCGGCGGCGCGCGGGAGTGGAGTGCCCCCGTGGTGACGGCCTGGTCGAGCGGTTCGCCTCGGCCGGACGGCACGGCTACGTCTGCCCCGCCTGTCAGGCGGGGCACGTGAGGCCGCGCCCCGTCACCGCGCCGGCGTGCCGGATCCGCCCAGGAAGTCGATGAGGGCTTCGCAAAGGGCTGCTGGGTTCTCCTCCGCGACGTGGTGACCGGAGTCGATGGCTGCACCGCACAGGTCGTCGGCCCAGGGCTGCCAGATCCTCACCGGGTCGCCGTACAGGCTCTCCATGTCGTCCCGCGACGCCCACAGGAACAGGGTCGGACAACGCACGGTGCGACCGGCACGACGGTCCTCCTCCTCGTGGCGCCGGTCGACGGCGAGACCCGCGCGGTAGTCCTCCAGCATCGCGCGCACGGTGCCCGGATCCCGGGTGGCCTCACGGAACTCGTCGTAGTTCTCCGCGCCCATGGCCTCACGGTCACCGTGGTACCAGGCATCGGGGTCGGCGAGGATGGCCCGCTCGGGAGCCTCGGGCTGGGCGAAGAAGAACCAGTGGAACCAGTCGTGCGCGAACGTGGCGTCGCAGCGCGCGAGGGCCTCGCTGATCGGCACCCCGTCCATCACCACGAGTCGGGTCACGGTGCCCGGGTGGTCCAGGGCCATCCTCAGGGCGACATAACAACCTCGGTCATGGCCGGCCACCGCGAACCGGGCGTGCCCCAGCCGACGCATCAAGACCACGAGGTCCGCGGCCACAGCGCGTTTGGACTGCTGGCTGTGGTCGGGCAGCGGCTCCGGCTTGCTGGACCTTCCGTAGCCCCGCATGTCCGGGCAGACCACCGCGAACCCCGCCTCCACCATGCGGGGGGCGACACGGTGCCAGGTCGCGCCCGTGCGCGGATGCCCGTGGATGAGCAGGACCGCGGGCCCTTCGCCTGCGTGCCTGACGCGCAGGGACACCTCACCCACGTCGATCATCTCGTCCGCGCAACCCGGGAACACGGACGACCCGTACCCACATTCCCGTCGGACCGTGCGTACTCGGCGCCGCCGAGTCAGACGTTCCTGCGCCCCTTGGGGGGTTCTGACTGCGCGAACTCCACGGCGGTCCGGACCCAGTCGTCCAGGGACGGGTCGTCGGCGACCTGGCCTGCCGGCACGATCACCATCCCGCGCATCGGACGTCCGGTGAAGTCCATCTCCTGGGCTCCTCGCGCCAGGGCGGCGGCGTGGCCCTCTTTGCCGACCCGCACCATGAGGTCGTCCTTGATGATGCCGCAGGCCATGTGGGTGTTGACCATGAAGGCCAGCCCACCGAACATCTTGCGCTCCTCGACCGCTGTCAACGCGGTGACCGCGTCCCGCACCCGATGGGCGAGGCCCTCGTCGTACACCATCAGCGAGAACGCCCGTCGGTCTCGAGCAGTGCCTTGAGCCGCGCCAGGTCCTTGGTGGTGGCCCGCCTCATCGCACGTTCCATGACCGGCGCAGCGACGCGGGAGAAGCCCGACGGGGTGCCCCGGTTGCGCAGCGTCATCCTGGTCGCCCCCTCCCCCGCCGGTTCCCAGGTATAGGTGGTCTCCATCGGGAAGGGGCCGTCGGCGGTGCGCATGACCAGCCGACGCTCGGGCTCGAGCTCGACCACCTCGTAGGTGTAGGCCAGACGCTTCCCCAGGAAGCGGGCGACGAAGTCCATCCTCGACCCGACGGCGACCGGCGGCGGGGTCTGCCAGTCCACCGAGGTGATGTTGGTGTACCACTCGGTCGCGTTGGTCGGATCGCCCGCGAAGGCTGCGACCGCCGCCGGGGACAGCAGGATGGTGGTCTCCACCTCGACATCGACACTCATGGGGAGATTCTCGCCCTCAGGGGATCGCGCGACCAAGCCCCGTTCCCGGCGAGACCGGTCTAGGTCGTGCTGTGAGAGTGGAATCGCCGCGGTGCAATCGCGCCACACCTGTAGCAGACTCCTGAGCATGCTGACCCGATGCTGCGCACCGTTGTTGTTGCTCAGCCTGGTGACTGCGTGCGGCGACGACGCCGCTCCGGGGGCGGACGTGGACGCAGCGGCATCCAGCGAGTCGGTTGTGCCGTCCGACGAGCCGGACGCCCTCGACCGAGTGTCGAACCGACACCGTCGATGACGGAAGACCCGACCTCGACTCCGATCCGGTCACACGCAGGCACCCGCATCGTGGTTTCGGGCAGTGAGTTCGGTCGGATGCTGTTCGACTCCAAGGGCCAGGCGATCTACCTCTTCGACCGGGAGCCGACGTCGACGCCCCGCTGCTACGACGCGTGCGCCGAGGCCTGGCCTCCCGTGCTCACCAAGGGGGACCCCGTCCCGGGAAGGGGTGGTGTCGACGGCTCGCTGCTCGGCACCACGGAGCGGACCGACGGCACCGTCCAGGTCACCTACAACGACCACCCCCTCTACTTCTACGCGCACGAGGATCGGGGCGAGGTGAGGTGTCACGACGTCTTCCTCGACGGCGGCAACTGGTACGTCGTCCAGCCCGACGGGGATGCAGCACCGCCCGGATGACCCACGAGGCCGACGCGGCAGCCCCCACCGGCTGTGCTGACGTCGGCCGAGGCGGCGCGCGGGGCGCCTGACTCCCGTCCTCAGCACGTGCTGCGGAACCACGGACGTCAGCTCGTGGGGAGCGCGGGGATGTTGTAGGGCGTCACGATGTGGATCGGCGAGCGGACCGACTCGATCGGCCCGTCGATCGCGCCCTGGGCCTGCATGATGATGTGGCACGCGAGCCGCATGTCGTGCCTGAGGTCGTGGTGCAGCACCGCCGTGAGCCGTTCGTCGTGCAGCAGCTGCAGGTTGTCACGGTCCAGGTCGTGCCCGACGAACATCTCGCATCGCCGCCCGGCTGCGTCGAACGCTTCGAGGATGGCTCGGTTGCCTCCGCCGACGGAGTACACGGTGTTGATGCCGGGGCTGCCCTGCAGGGTCCGGAGGGTCGACTCGCGCACGGTGGCGTCCAAGCCGTCCGTGTCGGTCAGCTCGACCAGCACCCGGTCGCTGCTGCGGCTCCTCATGGTGGCCCGGAACCCGATCTCGCGCTCTTCCTCACCGCGGAACACGCTGCGGCTCAACGCGATCAACACGTCGCCCGGCCGGTCGCCGAGGAACCGCTCGACGAGGTACGCCGCCGTGGCGCCGGCGGCCCGGTTGTCGATCCCGACATAGGCGACGCGTTTGCTCAGCGGGAGGTCGGTGACCAGGGTGACCACGGGAATCCCAGCCTTGTCGAGCCTCGCGACGGCGTCGATGATCTCCGGCACGTCGGGTGCCTTGAGAACGACGCCCATCGACCCGCGGTGGCGGATGTCGTCGAGGACCTTCACGATGTCGGCCGGGCGCCCCTTCTCCCGGAAGTCGAACCGGGACCGCATTACGGCCGGCCTGAGGGACGACAGCTCGGCCTCCAACGCCGACTTGACGGCCGAGGAGAACCGGTCCGGGGCCTGCATCACGACGTCGACCAGGAAGGTCCTGCCGCTGAGCCGGAGCTGGCTGCGTTGCCGGTCCAGGTCGGTGATGGCCTGCTGCACGTTGCCGGCGGTGCTCGCGCGGACGCCGGGCCGGTTGTTGAGCACCCGATCGACGGTGGCCTCGCTGAGCCCGGCCTGACGGGCGATCTCCCGGATCGGATACGGATGGCCCATGAGCGGGAGTGTGAGGTCTTGCTGAGGGCGGAGTCAAGGCCGCGGCGAGGGCGTTCTGGAGCAGTCGGAGCCTGTGGCAGGCGCACGGATGAGGGGTTTTTGACGGACCGCAGCCGTTGACCCCCGGCCCGGGCAAGCCCCACGCTTGAGGTCATCGACGAGACGACGAACGGATGGTCCCCATGACGCTCCCGACCGGTGGGCCATGGACCGCTTCGCCGTCGGTGCGTGCGGAGGCGATCTCGTGAGGGACCTGCTCGCCGGGAAGGTCCTGCTGGTCAGCGGGGGCACCCGGGGCCTCGGGGCCGGAATCGCCCGCGCAGCCGCCCGGGAGGGTGCCACCCTCGTCCTCGCCGGACGCAGCGCCGAGCGCGGCGAGCAGGTCACCGCCGAGCTCACTGCCGCGGGCGCGCAGGCCAGCTACGTGCAGGCGGACATCACCGACGTGTCCCAGGCGGTCACCGCGGTCCGGACCACGGTGAGCAGGCACGGGCGGATCGACTCCCTGGTGAACTCCGCCGGACTGACCACCCGCGGCACCCTCCTGGACACCTCGGAGGAGCTCTTCGACCAGCACGTCGCGGTCAACCTCAAGGCGCCCTTCTTCCTCATGCAGGCGGCGGTCGCCGACATGGTGCGGCGCGGAGCCCCCGGCACGATCGTCAACATCATCTCCATCGACGCCCACGGTGGTCAGTCGTTCCTGGCGCCGTACGTCGCGGCGAAGGCCGGTCTCGCCGGCCTGACCCGCAACGCGGCACACGCGCATCGATGGGACCGGGTCCGGATCAACGGGCTCAACATCGGGTGGTCGGACACCGACGGCGAGGACCTGACCCAGCGCGACGCCCACGGCGCCGGCGACGACTGGCGGCAACGGGCCGCCGCCGCACTCCCGATGGGCAAGCTCGGCCAGGTCGACGAGATCGCCGACTTCGTCGCCTTCCTGCTCTCCGACCGCAGCGGCGTCGTCACCGGTTCGGTCATCGACTGGGACCAGAACGTCATCGGCGGTCTCGGTGGCTGACCGGTTGCTCGTCCCCACACTTCTCTCGCAAAGGAGACCGTCATGCGTCTAGGTCTGATCGGGCTGGGCCGGATCGGGGCGTTCCACGCCGACACCCTGTCCGGCCTCGACGCGGTGGACAGCCTCGTCGTGACGGACGCGGTGCCCGCCGTCACCGCCTCCGTGGCCGAGCGGTTCGGTGCGGAGGCCGCGGAGTCACCGGAGGCGCTGATCAGGTCCGGGGTCGACGGGATCGTGGTCGCGGCCGCCACCGACGCACATCGCGCGCTGATCACGGCCGGCGTCGACGCCGGCATCCCGGTGTTCTGCGAGAAGCCGCTCTCCGGGGTCGTCGACGAGGCCGTCGCCATCGCCGACCACGTGAACAGCAGCGGGGTGCCCGTCCAGATCGGCTACCCCCGCCGGTTCGACCCGGCCTACCTCGCGGCCCGCAACGCGGTGGCCGGCGGAGAGCTCGGCTGGGTGCACACCGTCCGGTCCACCACGCTGGACCCGGCACCGCCACCCCGCGACTACCTCGCCCGCTCCGGCGGGATCTTCCGCGACTGCTCGGTCCATGACTTCGACACCGTGCGGTGGCTCACCGGCCGCGAGGTCGTCGAGGTCTACGCCACCGGAAGCGCCCGAGGGGACGCCTGCTTCGCCGAGCTCGGCGACGTCGCCACCGCGCAGGTCCTGCTCACCTTCGACGACGGCGCGACCGGAGTGGTGTCCAACAGCCGCTACAACGCGCGCGGGTACGACGTCCGCCTCGAGCTGCACGGGACCGAGGACAGCGTCGCTGCCGGGTGGACCGAGGGCACCCCGCTGCGCAACGTGGAGCCGGACACCGCCTGGCCGTCCGGCAAGCCGTGGACGTTCTTCATGGACCGGCTCGCCGAGGCCTTCCGCGCCGAGCTCACCGCCTTCACCGAGGTCGTCGCCGGACAGCGAACCAGCCCCTGCACCGTCGACGACGCGCTCGCCGTGACGTGGATCGCCGAGGCAGCCACCCTGTCCCTGCAACAGCACCGTCCGGTGCAGACGGCGGAGGTCCAACCATGACCACCAGCACCGTCGAAGCCGTGGAACCACTGCGCATCGGAGTGCTGGGGACGGCGCGGATCAGCGAGTTGTCCATCGTCGGCCCCGCCCGCGCCACCGGATCCCGACTGGTCGCGGTCGCCGCGCGTGACCGACGCCGGGCCGAGGCGTTCGCCGCGAAGCACGGCATCGAGCGGGTCCACGCGTCGTACGCCGACGTGATCGCCGACCCAGAGGTCGAGGCGATCTACAACCCGCTCGTCAACAGCCTTCACGCGCCCTGGAACATGGAGGCGATCCTCGCCGGCAAGCACGTGCTGACCGAGAAGCCGTTCGCCGGCAACAGCACCGAGGCAGCACAGGTTCGGGACCTGGCGCGGGGAAGTTCGCTGGTGCTGTTCGAGGGCTTCCACTACCTCTACCACCCGCTGATGAAGCGGTTGGTGTCGCTGCTGGCCGATGGCGAGCTGGGGGCCCTGCAACGCGTCGAGAGCACGGTGTGCATGCCCGCACCCCCGCCGGACGACCCGAGGTGGTCTCTCGAGCTCGCCGGCGGCTCCCTGATGGACCTGGGCTGCTACGCGTTGCACGTCCAGCGCGTCCTCGGTGACTTCTGCGGCGGCGAGCCCCGGCTGGTCGACGTCAAGGGGGCCGAGCGACCCGGTGCTCCCGGGGTCGACGAGTGGGCCGAGGCGCACCTCGAGTTTCCCTCCGGCGCCACCGGTCTCGCCCGGTGCAGCATGACCAGCGACGACTTCGACATGTCGCTGCGGGTGGTCGGGTCACGCGGAGAGGCGCTCGTCCCTGACTTCCTCTACCAGCGCAACGACGACCGGATCGTCATCACCGCGGGCGACCGGGAGCGGACCGAGCGCTGCGGCGACGCCACGTCCTACACCTACCAGCTCCGGGCCTTCATCGACGCCGTCCGAGACGGCGCCCCCTACCGCACCGATGCCGACGACGCGGTCGTGACCATGTCGCTCATCGACGCCTCATACCGCTCCATGGGGCTCCGGCCCCGCCCCGCGCACACCTGACCACTCGCAACCCTCGAGAAGGAGACACGACCATGACCGCCACCCCCACGACCACGTCCCGCACCACCGGATGGCTCTCGTCGGCCGACTGCTCGATCGACGACTTCGCTGCTGTCGTCGAGCGGACGACCCACCTCGCGGACTACCCCCACGCCGACGCCGTCGAGCGCAACGTGCTGATCTACGGCGAGAAGCTGCGCGCCGCCGTCGGCGACACCGCCGGCAGAAGCGGCGGTGCAGGCCGAGCTGATGCGGGCACTGACCGACGGGCCGGGCATCGTGGTGTTCAAGCGGGCCTTCGGTGACCTGTCGGTGGTCGACCGCGCGACCGAGGCCTTCCTGGCCCAGATCGCCGCCGAGAAGGCCGCCGGCGCCACCGGCGGCGACCACTTCGCCAAGCCCGGCGCCAACGACCGGGTCTGGGGCGCGCTGGACAAGCTGGCCGTCGCCGACCCCGCGGTGTTCGCGGACTACTACGCCAACGACATCATCGCGCTGGTCAGCGAGGCCTGGCTCGGCCCGAACTACCAGGTCACCTCCCAGGTCAACGTGGTCAACCCCGGCGGCCAGGCACAGACCGCCCACCGCGACTACCACCTCGGGTTCATGGACGCCGTCGCCGCCGCCCGGTTCCCGGCGCAGGTGCACCGGCTCTCGCCCGCGCTGACCCTGCAGGGCGCGGTCGCGCACTGCGACATGCCGGTCGAGACCGGCCCGACCCTGTACCTGCCGTACTCCCACCAGTACGAGCCCGGCTACCTCGCCTTCCACCTGCCGGAGTTCACCGAGTACTTCCAGGAGAACTACACCCAGCTTGCCGCTGGAGAAGGGCGATGCCGCCTTCTTCAACCCCGCCCTGTTCCACGGTGCCGGCACGAACGTCTCGGCCGACGTACGACGGATGGCCAACCTGCTGCAGGTGTCCTCGCCGTTCGGCCGAGCCATGGAGACCGTCGACCGGGTGGCGATGTGCCGGGCCCTGTTCCCGGTGCTGCTGGCGAAGAAGGCGGCCGGCGCGTCCGCAGGCGAGCTGGACAACGTCATCGCCGCCTCCGCCGAGGGCTACGCGCTTCCCGACCAACCTCGACCGGGACCAGCCGATCGACGGCCTCGCGCCGCAGACGCAGGCCGACCTGGTCCGCCAGGCGGTCGCCGAGGAGTGGACGCAGGAGGCGTTCGAGTCCGCCCTGGACGCCCAGGCCGCGCGCACCCGCCCCGGCACGGGTGAGCGGAGGATGCCCACAGAGCTGCTCGCCACCTGCTGGACCCACGCCGGTGACGCGCTGCCGGTGCCCGGTCGCCACCTCAGTCCGCTGGACCTCCGCGTCCGGGCCGAGGCCGTGGCCGCGGCCGGCTTCACCGGGCATCGGCTTCACCATCGACGACCTCGACGCCGCCTCGGCCGACGTACGGGCTGCCGGAGGTGAAGAGGATCTGCGACGACCTCGGCCTGGTCCACCGCGAGGTGGAGCTGCTCGAGAACTGGTGGACCAGCGGCGACGCCGTGCAGGAGTCGGACCGGACCCGGCGCTCGCTGCTGCGACGCCGCCGAGATCCTCGGTGCCCGACAGATCAAGATCGGGCCCGAACGCGGGCCGTCGATGGTGCCGTCCCGCCCCTGACCGACGTCGGGTCACTGGGCGGCCGAGCTGCACCAGCTGGCCGCACAGGCCGCTGACGTCGGCACCCGGGTCGCCCTGGAGCCGCTGCCGTTCTCCAACATCACCGACTTCCGGCTGGCCGCCGAGCTCGTCGCCGCCGCCGACCACCCCGCAGCCGGTCTGGTCGGTGGACATCTGGCACCTCGAGCGCGGACCCTCCACCCTGGCCGACCTCGCCGGGGTCCCCGGCGACAAGGTGTTCGTGGTCGAGCTCAACGACGCGCCCGCACCGCAGTCCGCCGACCTCGTTCCACGACACCATCCACCACCGGGTGCCTGTGCGGGCCGGGACCTTCGACGTCCAGGGCTTCGTCGCCACACTGCGGCAGATCGGCTTCGACCGGACCCTGGGGCGTCGAGATCCTCTCCGACGCACACCGCCGGCGGCCCCTGCACGAGGCCCTGGCTGAAGCGCGCACGACCACGACCGCGCTCCTCGACAGTGTCAGCTCATGACGACGAGGCGTGGGACGCCGACGAGGATGAGCCGTCTACGGGCGTAGCCACGACCTGGACGGATCCCCGGTTCACTCCGTCACAGACCTCGAGGTCGACCTGGAACCCGGCACCCTCCAGTGCCGTGCGGTGCGGCTGACTGCACTGCTATCCCGGTCCGGGTCGGTCGGCCCGGTAGCGTTCAGCGTAGGCGACGCGGACTCGCTCACGGTCCGTCTCCGGCACGTCGGCCGTCTCGTTCATCGCATGGATCAGGTCGGCCTGACTGCGGAGGGCTTGCACCGCACCGGGTCGAGAGAGCTCGGCGAGCGACTGCTCGACCTGGTAGAGCACTTCGAGCAGGTAGATCAGCACCGTCGGCTGCTCCGCCGACGCGATCCGAACCTCGTCGAACGCGAGCCCGACGAGCTGTTCGTGGGTCGTGGCGTGCGGCACCAGGAGCACCTGACCATCCTGCCCGGAAAGCTGGCGGGCCGGTGACTGACGGCCGAGCAGGTCGGCCAGGACCGTCCCGAGATGGGAGATCGCGTCGTGAGCCGTGGTGGGGTCGTTGATGCCAGGCGACATGGCCTTCAATGCCACATCCGACAGCTGGCGCACGCCGTAGGCCAGGTCCTGCTGCAACGTCCGGGTCTCCCCCACCATCACGGCCGCCCGGACCGCGTCGCTGATCTCCGCCCCGTCCTCGGGAGCCGGGAAGATGTGGCAGACGGGAGTGTTCTGTATGGCGTAATGCCCGGCGAACGTCTCCAACCGCGCGATCGTTCCAGCCGGCAACACACCCAGGAGCCGGTCATAGTCGACGTTCTGCACCCAGCCGTATCGGGAGAAGCGCACGGCGGCAGCCCCGACGGGCAGGCTCGGGGATCGTCCCTGCCCGACACGGGGAGAGTCCGAATCGGGCTCCGGCCATGCCGAGCTGGCCTGGTCGAGCACCTCCTCTGTGACGCGTCGGAGAATGTTCGAGACGTCCATGGAGTGGGCCGCATGGTTGATGAAGGCGACGATCGCCAGGATCGAGACGATCCCGAGTGCGACCGCGAGCAGAATCGAGATGCTCGGGACGATCGCGTCGCCGGCTTCCTCCACCGCCCCTCGTACGGCGCGCAGGACGACCAGGCAGTAGGTGAAGGTGCCGATGACCAGGCCCATCACCCGCTTGTTGAACGGGTCGCGGAACATGCCATGGACGACGCGGGGTGAGTACTGGCTGGACGCGAGCGAGATGAGTAGCAGGCTGACGGAGAACGCGATACCGGCGAAGGTGAGAGTTGCACCGGCCACGGTGGTGAGCACGGTCCGGGCACTGTCCACCGTGGCTGTCAGGCGTGGATTGATGCCCGTGACGAGACCATCGACCCCGAGCATGGCCTCTCCGATGACGACCCCGCCGACCACGCAGAGCATGGGGATGAAGAAGAGGCTGCTACGCAGTCGGTCGCCCCAGGCCCTGAGGTGAGACAGCATGCTCGCGCCCTTTCTGTCGCTGGAACTACCTGCTGGCCATCCGACGACGTCGTGACGCCGCAGTCGCTCAACCTAGCCAGGTTCGCGACTGTTCGGCGTCACCCGCCGGCCCTTCCCGCCCCCGGTGTCTCGTGGTCGAGGTCGGCTCGCCATTGCCTCCTCAGACGCGGACCTGCTTCGGTCGACCGCGGCACCGGCCCGACGGCCCGCTGGACCCGCTAGTTCTTCAGGACCCGGTACAGCCCGTAGATCACGCCCGGAACGTGCCCGACCAGCTGCAGCAAGAAGGCCCAGAGCACTCTGATGCTCAACCCCTCCTTGAGCAGCACTGCCAGGAACGGGAGGAAGAAGCACAGGACCACGAGAAGCGCTTTACGCATGTGACAACCTCATTTCGGATGGATCCGGGGTGGTGGACGGACGCCGCCACCGCGTATGACTGCAGCTTCACGAGGGAACGCGCGCACCCGTGGGGTCGGTACCGGGCGCCTGTGCCACCTGCTTCTCGCTCGGCAGGTCGAAGATCGGTGCCAGCAGAGCGGCAAGCGCTCCACCGAGCAGCGGCGCGACGACAAAGAGCCAGACCTGTGCCAACGCGTCACTCCCTGCGAACACGGCGGGACCCAGCGACCGCGCCGGGTTCACCGACGTCCCGTCCAGCGGTATGCCCACCAGGTGGATGACGATGAGGACCACGCCGATGGCGAGCCCGGCGAAGCCCGGGGCTGCCGCACGTCCAGTCACGAGAATGACGACGAGGACCAGCAGGCAGGTCCCGAGGACCTCGAAGACGAAAGCGCCGCCTCCGTTGACTCGATCCCCCCAGGCGTTCGCTCCGAGGGCTCCGGTCTGGTCCTTGGCCCCACCGAAGTCCGAGACCATCAGCCTGAGGAGGGCACCCGCGCCGAGGCCCCCGAGGAGCTGGGCCGCCCAGTAGACGCCCGCTTCGGGAAGTGCGATACCCCTCCGGAGCAGGACGCCGAGGGTCACCGCGGGGTTGACATGGCACCCGGACGTGGGGCCGATCGCGTAGGCCAGCGCCAGCAGGGTGAGGCCGAAGGCGAACGCCACCCCGGTGCCCCCGACGATGTCGACACCGAAGACGGCTGACCCGACACCGAAGAACACCAGGGCGAACGTCCCGATGAGCTCTGACGTTGCCTTGCGCGCGAGTCCAGGCATGTCGGCGACGCGCCCTTCTCAGCGACGATCTGCTGTGTTTCGGCCTGTGACGGTGGAGGCGATGACTACCAGGACGGCAGCCGTGACGATGGCCACGAGCCATCGCACCCAGTCGATGCCGGAGGTGTCACCGCTCCCCCCGAAGGCGCTGTAGATGTACCAACCGAGGATGACGCCCCCGATGCCACACAGCAGCGTCAGCCAGATCGGAATGTTGTCCTTGTCGCCGGGAGCGACGAACTTCCCGAGCAGTCCGATGATGACTCCGGCGACGATGACCCCGATGATTCCCACGGCGATACCCCGATCGGTTCCTGCGAGACACCTTCTCGCGCGGGTGATCTAGATCACATTTGAGCCGCAGGGGCAGCATAGGGGTCCGTGAGCCGGCTGGCATAGACCCGCCGCCGCAGACGGCCTCCGAGACCGAGCTGACCACCGTCCTATCTGGCCTGAAGCCCCTTACAAGACCGACGAAGGGAGCCGAGCAGGCGCTGAAGTGCCTGAGACATTGACGCGGCAGTAGGCTCGCCTGACACTCTGCGGATCCCTGGGTCCCACCGACGGTGCCGCAGCTGCAGCAACGAGCGACAACCCCGTGGAGAGCTGAGGACGCGTTGAAGATCCTGGTGACCGGCGCGACGGGCTACGTGGGCAGTCGACTCGTACCCGTGCTGCTCGACCGCGGCCACGACGTGCGGACCACCACTTCCAGTCCCGACCGTGAGCAACCATGGTGGGGCGACCGAGTGGACACCGTCGTCATGGACGCGCTCGACCCCGACCAGGTTTCGGCCGCGTGTGAGGGCGTCGACGCGGTGTACTACCTGATCCACGGGATGGGCGGCGACGACTTCGCCGAGACCGACCGCAAGGCAGCCAGGAACCTCGCAGACGGGGTGCGTGCCCACGGCGTCGACCGGATCGTGTACCTCTCCGGGCTGGTCCCCGACGTCCCCGAGGCCGAGCTCTCCGAACACATCACCTCCCGACTGGAGGTCGAGCGGATCCTCGGCGACGCGCCCGCGACCCTGGTGGTTCTGCGCGCGGCGGTCCTCCTGGGCAGCGGGTCCACCTCGTTCGAGATCATCCGCCAGGTCAGCGAACGGATGCTCGTGCACACCGTGCCGTCGTGGATGGACTCCATGGTCCAGCCGATCGCGACCGTCGATGCGCTGGAGGCGCTGGTCGGCGCCTTGGAGTACGCCGGCCCCTCGCGTCACTTCGACGTGGGCGGACCGGACCAGCTTCGGTACGGCGCACTGCTGCAGGCCTACACCGCGCACGCTGATCTCGAGCGCGCCCAGGTCCACGTCCCCCTGTTGCCGACAGCCCTCGTCGGCACCCTCGTGGGCAGCCTCACCGACGTCCCGCGACAGACTGTCGAGGCGCTGGTCGAGAGTCTCCACCACGACATGGTCGTCGCGGACGACGACTTCCTGAGCGGCGCTGCTGCCGGAGGGCCACCGTCTCGTGGGGCTGGACGAAGCCTTCCGTCGCTCGCTCGCGACCCGTGCGACGGCGCCGGAGAGCTCGGACCCGATGGGGCCGCTGCCCCAGGATCCGACCTGGGCCAGCGGTGGTGACGACCGGCCTGCCCTGGCGAAGGTGGTCGACGCGGTCAAGGACGTGCTGCCGGACTCGTGAACGCGTTGCTCGGACCGACCTGTCGAGAACTGGCGTCCACGCCGCAGGGCCCAGCGGACGCGGGATCTAACGCCTCGACGTGTGGGAGACCGAGGAGGACTCGGAGCGCTTCCTCGCCGAGCGCATGGTGCCGGCGCTCAAGGAGCTCGGCATCGAGGGCGGACCGCCGTTGAGCTACCAGGAGTTCGACCTGCCCTGCCTGGTGCACCCAGGCGCCGGAACGGCCTAGTACACACTCGACCAGCTCGGCGGTGAGCCTGACCGTCCCTCGACTCGGCTCCCCACGCCGCACGGGTGGGATGGGGCGCGTGCCTATGATTTGGCCGCGAGGCGACGACAGGAGAGACGACTGATGGCTAGGGCCGTGTGGGCCGCCGCGGCTCTCCGCCGCCCGCGCCCGACCCGAAGGCCGGTCCCCGTCGTCGTGGCAGTCGCGTCCGCAGCCTGGGTGCTGGCGGCGTGCGGCGGGGCCCCGGGGCCGGGGGCCGACGGTTCCTCCCCCCAGCCACGCCCCTTCCCGGAGCTGGAGCGGGAGGCGCGAGGCACCACCGTCAACCTCTTCATGTACGGGGGCGATGACGCGACCAACGACTACGTCGACGACTTCGTCGCGCCCCTCCTCGCGGAGGAGCACGACATCGTCGTCGAGCGCACCCCCGTCAGCGACACCGCGGACGTCGTGAACAAGCTGCTCAACGAGAAGCAGGCCGGGGACGACCGCGGATCGGTGGACCTGGTCTGGATCAACGGCGAGAACTTCTACACCGGGACTCAGGCCGACCTGTGGTTCGGCCCGTGGGCGGAGGACCTCCCCAGCGCGAAGTACGTGGACTGGGACGACGCGTCGGTGCGCAACGACTTCGGCCACCCCGTCGACGGGTACGAGGCCCCGTGGAGCCAGGCGCAGTTCGTGATGGTCTACGACTCCGCCAAGGTCGACGACCCTCCTCGCGACGTCGAGGAGCTCCGCGAGTGGGTCGAGGAGAACCCGGGCCGCTTCACCTACCCCGCACCCCCCGACTACACCGGCAGCGCCTTCGTCGAACAGCTCTTCTACCAGGTGACCGGCGACACGGAGACCTACCAGGAGACCTTCGACCAGTCGGTGTTCGATGACCACGCACCCGCGACGTACGAGTTCCTGAACGAGATCGAGCCGTTCCTGTGGCGCGGGAGGTGAGACGTACCCGAAGACGGTGGCGGCGCTGGACGGCCTCTACCAGGACGGCGCCGTCGACCTGACCATGAGCTACAACCCCTTCCTGGCCCAGCGTCAGGTCGACAGAGGTCTCTTCCCCGACACCACCCGCACCTACCTCCTCGACGGAGGGACCCTGGCGAACACCAACTACCTCGCCATCCCGTACAACGCGCCCAACGCCGCTGGCGCCCAGGTCGTCGTCAATGTCATGCAGGGTCTGAAGGCCCAGCTGGAGCTGCAGCGCACCCACGTGGTGGGCGGCCTCACCACCCTCGACCTCGACCGGCTCCCCCCGGACAGCCGCCGGAGGTTCACAGACGTCCCGGGCCCGGCCGTCCTGCCTCTCGACGACCTGCAGACCAACCGCCTCCCGGAAGCTCGCACCGACTGGATCGTCGCGATCCAGGACGGCTGGGTCGAGAACGTCCAGCGGAGGTAGCCGCCGTGGACTCTCGGTTGAAGCTCACCCTCCTCGTCGCGCCCGCAGTCGTCCTGCTGGGGACGCTCTTCGTCGGCGGCCTGGTGGCCGCGCTCGTCCAGTCGCTGGGGTACTTCCCTGCCGTGGGGATGACCGAGGTCGACCTCGACGCCTACCGGCAGGTCCTCGGCAGCCGCTGGTTCCTCGACTCGCTCGCGCTGACCGTCTACGTCGCAGCGGTCTCGACGTTCGTCTCCACCGTCCTGGCCGTCCTGGCCGCGCTCGCCCTCAGGCGCGCCCCCGGCCGCATCGGCGCCCTGTTGTTCCAGGTGCCGCTGGCCGTTCCCCACCTGCTGGCGGCGGTCGGGGTGGCGTTCGTCGTCGGGCAGACCGGCCTCGGGGCACGCCTCGCGGCGGCCCTGGGCCTCGTCGGGACGCCGGAGGCCTTCCCCGCCCTGCTCTACGACAAGTACTCGGTCGGCATCATCCTCACCTACGTGTGGAAGGAGGTCCCCTTCATCGCACTCGTGGTGCTGGCCGGCCTCCGCGGAGTCGCATCCGAGCTCGAGGACGTCGCCAGGACGCTCGGCGCCGGCGCCTGGCAGCGGTTCTGGGGCGTGGTCTTCCCGGTGATCGCCCCGGGGATCGTGGCCGCCAGTCTCGTCGTCTTCGCGTTCTGCTTCGGAGCCTTCGAGGTCCCCTACCTCCTGGGCCGCGACTACCCCACCGTCCTGCCGGTGGCCGCCTATGACGAGTACCGGAGCGTGGACCTGGCCGACCGCCCCGTCGCCATGGCGATCAACGTCCTCGTCGCGCTGGTGACCTGCGCCTTCGCCTTCGGCTACCTGCGCGTGGCCAGGAGGTGGGGTCGTGGCCGGGCGTGACGCACGCTCCCCCGAGCACCCGGGCGCGCCCCCGGGTGCTGACCCGCGGGGTGATCACGGCGCTCGTCCTGGCACCGTTCGTGCCCCTGGTGCTCTGGGCCTTCGCCGGGGAGTGGCGCTACCCCGACCTGCTGCCGACCGAGTGGTCCGTACGCGGCTGGCGAGGGATGCTGAGCGGCCGGGCGCCCGAGGCCACGGCCAACAGCCTGGTGATCGGGCTGGCGACGGCGGCGGTCTCCGTGGCGGTGGGGCTGCCGGCGGGAGTGGCGCTCGGTGCCCACACGTGGCGGCTCAGGGGGGCGGTGATGGCCCTCATGCTGCTGCCCCTGCTGGTGCCGCCCCTGGCCTCGACCATGGGCCTGCACCTGACCTTCATCCGGCTCGGGCTGACCGACACCCTGCTCGGCGTCACCCTGGCGCACCTGGTGCCGGCCGTGCCCTACGCCACGCTCATCATGACCAGCGTCTTCGCCGAGCGGACCGGAGAGCTGGAGCTGGCGGCTCGCACGCTCGGGGCGACCCCGTGGCGCGCCTTCTGGCTCGTGACGCTCCCCGCCGTGGCCCCCGGCGTGGCGGTGGCCGCCCTCATGGCCTTCCTGGTCTCCTGGAGCCAGTACATCCTCACGGTCCTGATAGGAGGCGGCAGCGTTCTGACCCTCCCGATGCTCCTCTTCTCCGCCGCGTCGAACGCCGACCCCGTCGTGACGTCCTCGCTCGCGCTGGTGTTCGCCCTGCCCGCCCTGCTCGTGCTGGGCCTGACCCTCCGGTTCCTGGGCCCCGTCGGTCGACGACCGCTCCTCCCCGCACCGAGGACGACCGCGTGAACGGCTCGCGGTCCAGCGCCCACGGCTGGGCGCTCCTGCCCTCAGGACCGACCCAGCACGCGGCGGCCGTCGACGACACGCTGGGCCGCGGACGCGAGGACCAAGCCGGCGAACACCCAGGCGACCACCGCGACGTGTCCGGGGAGGAGCAGCAGGAGCACCCCGGCGACGATGGTCTCGAACCCCTCGGCCAGGGACCTGCGGAAGTGCAGGCCGCGCTCGGTGAGGCGCTCGACGTCCGACCGCTGCAGCATCTGCGAGAGGACCAGGAAGGTGCTCCCGTTCACGTAGTAGGTGAACATGAGGACCACCAGGGCGAGCCGCGCCTCCGGGTGCTGGACGGCCAGGGCCACGAGGAGACCGCCGTAGACGAAGAAGTCGGCCACGAGGTCCACGAAGGTGCCGAGGTCCGAGGACTCCTCACGCGCCCGGGCCAGCTCACCGTCGAGCCCGTCGAGCAGCCGGTTCACCAGCCACAGCACCAGGCCCACGAGGTTGGCGCCGAGGGCCACGGCCACCAGGCAGAGCACCCCGACGACGAGCCCCACGCCCGTGAGGGCGTTGGCGCTGATGCCGATACGGACCAGGACGAGGACGAGGGGTCGGTAGAAGCGCTTGGCGCCCCGGCGCAGCTCCTCGTCAATCATGGCCGATGACAGGTCTCCCCGTGGGCTCAGCCGCCCACCCGACAGGACCCGCACCTCACCGGGGCAGGTCGGTCGGGTCACCGTACGGGGCCGCCGCAAGGGATGTCCACCGCCGCCAACCCGCGGGCGGATCGGCATGACCGCCCGACGGCCCGCGGCGGTGGTGACGGCCCGGAACCTGTGGTGGGCGAGGTTCGGCCTGACGCTGACGACGCTGCTGGGGCTGCTGGGGCTGTACGCCCTCCTCCCGGCCTTCCGGTCCGAGGTGGACCGAGCCGCCGCCATCCTGGGCCGGGGCGACGTGGCGGGGCTGCGCGACTACATCCTCTCCTACGGCCTGTGGGCGCCGGCCGTCTCGACGCTGCTGATGGTGCTGCAGGCTCTCATGGCCCCGCTGCCGGCCTTCCTGCTCGCCTTCGCCAACGGGCTCGCCTTCGGAGCCCTCTGGGGCGGGGCCCTCAGCCTGGCGAGCGCCACCCTGGCCGCAGCCGTGTGCTTCTGGGTGGCACGCTCGCTGGGTCGACGGCCGGTGGAGGCGCTGGTGGGCAGGGCCGGGCTCGAGGCCGGGGACCGGTGGCTGCTCCGCTGGGGCGCGCCGGCGGTGCTCGTCGCGCGGCTCGTGCCCGTGGTCTCCTTCGACCTCGTCTCCTACGCAGCGGGACTCACGCGCCTGAGGTTCGTCCCGTTCGTCGCCGCGACGACGATCGGTGCCGCACCGGCCTCCTTCGCCTACGCCTACCTTGGGGAGCAGGCGCCCCGGTTCGTCTGGGCCCTGATGGCCGTCTTCGTCGTGGTCGTGACCGTCACGGTGCTAGGTGCCGTGGTGCGCCGACGCCGGCAAGGAACGCGAGCGCCCGAAGTGATCGAGGAGGAGTAGATGCACGGACCGTCAGCGGCACCGTCCACGAGCACCGGCCTGCGCCTCTCGGAGCTGTCCCACCGGTACGAGAGCAGGGAGACGTGGGCGGTCAGCGAGCTCTCCCTGGAGGTGCGTCCCGGAGAGCTGGCAGCGCTGCTCGGTCCCTCCGGCTGCGGGAAGACGACGGTGCTCAAGATCGTGGCCGGGCTGCTGCAGCCGACCTCGGGTGCCGTCCTGCTGGACGACTCCTCGGTCGTGCACGTGCCTCCGGAGCGACGGGGAGTGGCGATGGTGTTCCAGAAGCCCCTGCTCTTCCCCCACATGACGGTCGCGGCCAACGTCGGCTTCGGTCCGCGGATGCGCGGCGCCTCCAAGGAGCACCTCACCGAGGCCGTGCGCATCGCCCTCGACAGGGTGCAGCTGGCCGGTTTCGAGGACCGCAGGCCCGAGGAGCTCTCCGGCGGGGAGCAGCAGCGGGTCGCTCTCGCACGCGCCCTCGTGACCGGGCCTCGGGTGCTCCTCCTCGACGAGCCGTTCAGCAACCTCGACGCCGGCCTCCGGGACGAGATGCGCGACCTGGTCAAGGACCTGCAGCGTCGGTACGGATACACGACGCTGTTCGTCACCCACGACCAGGGCGAGGCCGTGACGATGGCCGACCGGATCGCGTTCATGCTCGACGGTCGCGTCCACATGCACGACAGCCCGGACGCCTTCTACGAGCGGCCGGCGAGCGCCCGGGTGGCCCGCTTCTTCGGGGCCACCAACTTCATCACCGGGCAGGCACAGAACGGGACGGTGGTGACCTCGCTGGGTCGGCTGCGGACCGAGAGGGCCGCCCCGCCCGGTGAGGTCACGCTCACGATCCGCCAGGAGGCCGTGGGTCTCGGGGACGGGGAGAACTCGTTCCCGGCCCGCGTCGTCCGACGGACCTACCTGGGCACCCGGGTGCTCTACGACCTCGAGGCGAGCGACGTCCGGCTCCGCATGGAGCTGCCGCCCCGGACGAGCCTGGGCGAGGGAGAGTCGGTCGTCGTGCACCTGCCGGCCGAGGCTCTGTGGCCGCTCAAGGAGTAGCAGGGCCGCGGCCCGGTCCGCCCGGTCGCGGCGCCCCCAGGTACGTCCCGACGCGACGTCGGGTCTCGAAGTAGGTCCCGAGGACGGCCCTGGTCCTCCCGGTGAAGAGCTTCTCCCGGTAGTACCCGTCCGCCGCCCGGCTCACGGCCTCGGTGAGCGTCGGGTACACGTGCATCGTCGTCGAGAGCCCCTGGACGGGCACCCCGCGCCGCATCGCCAGGACGATCTCCGCGACCAGGTTGCCGGCGTCCGGCCCGATGAGGTGAGCGCCGAGGATCCTGCCCCGGCGGCCCGTCACGAGCTTGACGAAACCACGCGGCTCCCCCACCGCGATCGCGCGGTCGAGGTCCTCGAACCCGTAGCGGAAGACCTTCACGTCGTCGCTCCGGGCACGCGCCTCCGCTTCCGTCAGGCCGACCCTTGCGACCTCGGGGTCGGTGAAGGTGGTCCAGGGGACGACCCGGTAGTCCACCTTGCGCCTGACGGGGAACAGCGCGTTCCCGAGGGCCACCTTCGCCTGGTAGTCGGCGACATGGGTGAAGCGGTGCTTGCCCGTGACGTCACCCGCGGCGTAGACGCCGCGGGCCGAGGTGCGGAGGTAGTCGTCGACCATGACGCCGGTGCTGACCTGCACTATCCCCGCGTCCTCCAGACCCAGGCCGCGGACCGTCGCCCCCCTGCCGGCAGCGACGAGGATCTCCTCGCCGCGGGCCTCCACCACGCGGCCATCACCGTCGCAGGCGGTCACCACCTTCTGCGATCCCTCCGAGCGTGCCTCCCGGGCCGTGAAGCCGCCGTGGTAGGTCACGCCGTCCGCCTCGAGGAACCGCAGCAGGGCTGCGCCGAGCTCGGGGTCCTCGCGGGGCAGCGGGAGCGGCGAGGAGCCCACCACGGTCACCGAGCAGCCGAACCGGGCGAAGACCTGCGCGAGCTCGCACCCGATGGGGCCCGCGCCGATCACGACGAGACTGGCCGGGAGCCGCTCGAGACGCAGTGCCTCGACGTGCGTGAGGTAGCCGGCCTCCTCGATGCCCGCGATCGCGGGAACGACCGAGTGTGAGCCCGTGGCCAGGATGACGCTCCGTGCCCGCAGCCTGCGGCCGTTCACGGCCAGCTCGCGCGGCCCCTCGAAGCGGGCCTCGTGGCCCAGGTGCAGGTCGACACCCATCCGGACGAAGCGGTCCGGGTCGTCATGTACCCCGACGGTGTCGACGACCCGACGTACGCGCTGCATCACGGCAGGGAAGTCGACCTCGACCGGGTGGGGCATCAGCCCGAACTCGGAGGCGCGGGAGACCAGGTGCGCCACCCGGGCGCTGCTCACCAGTGCCTTGGTGGGCACGCACCCGTGGTGCAGGCAGTCACCGCCGAGCCGGTCCCGCTCCACCAGGGCGACCCTCGCCCCCATGGAGGCACCGCCGGCCGCCGCCACCAGCCCCGCCGTCCCCCCACCCACGACGATCAGGTCGTACGGGTCCACGACGCCCTCACGGTCCCGGCGTTGGGAAGGTCACCGTGCCAGCCGACGGACCGACCGGCCGGCGGCGACGGCGGAGGCCGTCAGTGCGAGCAGAGCTGCCCCGCCGAGGGCGACGGTGCCGGTCGTGGCCCTCGAGCGCACCGGCTTGGTCTGGAGCGGCCGGTCGCTGTTGCCCCACTCCTTCCACGAGCCGTCGTAGTTGCGCACCCGGTCGTAGCCGAGCAGCCGGAGCGTGAAGAGCTGATGGCCCGACCGGGCCGCGCTCTGGCAGTAGACGATGGTCTCCTTGGTCGGGTCGAACCCCTCCCGACGGAACATCTCGTCGAGCTCGGCGGCGGGCTTCATGGTGTGGTCCCGCTCGAGCGAGCGGGTCCAGTTGACCCAGCGGGCCGACGGGATGTGACCGCCACGCCGCGCCCTCTCGTGGTAGCCGAGCTTCTCGAGGACGCCGAAGTACTCCACCGCGCTCCGGGTGTCGAAGATGACCGTGTCGGGGTCACCGATCTTGCTCATCACCTCCTCCGCCGTCGCGATGTCGTCCTCACGCGGACGAGGGGTGAACGTGGCCGGCTGCGGCCGGGGGATCTCGCGGGTCACCGGTCTGCCCTCGTCGACCCACTTCGTCCAGCCGCCGTTGAGGATGCGGACGTTCTCGTGGCCCAGGTGGAACAGCGTCCACCAGATCCGCCCGGCGTAGGAGCCGACGTCGTCGTAGACGACGACCTCGTTGTCGTCGCCGATCCCCATCTGCCCGAACGTCTCCCGCGCCTCCTCGGGGGTCAGGACGTGCAACCCGCCGTCCTTGGTCTTGGTCTTCTTGTAGTTCATGTAGACCGCACCGGGGATGTGGCTGACGTCGTAGTCCCCCGCCTCGTCCCGGCAGTCGATGACCCGGACGTTGGGGTCGTCGAGCCTCTCCAGCAACCAGTCCGTCTCCGCCAGCATCTCCGGGCGTGCGTATCCGCCGCTCTGCGCGTCTGCCACCGATGGTCCCTTCTGTGTCGTCATCGAGAACTCTGCTTGTCGACCAGACGTGCCGGTTCGACACCGTCGGGCTTGAGGGGGGCGGGGTCCTCGGGCTCGGCTCTCCCGAGGCCGTTCAGCGCGACCGCCTCTCCGACGGCCCCGACCGAGGCTCCCGGCCCCCAGATCCCCTGCCCGACGTCCCTCACGTCCTCGTCGGAAAGTCGGTCGAAGTACTCCCTCACCTCGCCGGGTCGGTCCTCGGGGTACTGGTAGAGCTTCATGAACTTCGTGTCGATGTAGTGCTTGAGGTCCCAGGCCCGCTTGCCCTTGAGCACGAGCGGACCCCAGATGGCCAGCCCCTCGTGGTTTCCGAGGTTGAGGATGTAGAGGAACTTCGACTGCGGCTCGAACGCCTGCATCGGCTCCCCTCTGAGGAAGGCCTGGAGGTTGTGGAAGAGCACGGGTCCCTGCCGGATCGCGAACACGCCGAGCCGCGTCAGCGGTTGCCCCTTGAAGGACACCGAGTCGCCCCCGCCGAAGATCCGCGGGTCCGAGACGCTCTGCAGGTAGTCGTTGATCCACAGCCCGTCGTCGTGGGCGACCTTCATTCCCGACTCGCGGAAGAGCGCCGGGGGCTTGATGCCGACCGCCAGGATGAGCAGGTCGAACTCGACTCGCCGACCGTCACGGATGCGAGCAGCGCCCTCCTCCAGCCCCACGACCTCGGAGTCGAGCATCACCTCGATCCCTCGTCCCCGCAGGAACTGCAGCATCTCCCGCTGCGCCCGCTTGGGGGCCGACTTGAGGAGCCGGCGGTTGGAGTTGGCCAGGACGACCTGTCCCTCGATGCCGTGGTCCTCGAACACCTTCTGGGAGTTGCATGCCATCTCGCACCCTGCCGGGCCGCCTCCGACGACGAGGACGCGCGGGTTGCGGTCGAGCTCTCCCAGGGCGCGGAGGCGCCAGTGCAGGTTCTCCATGTTCTCCACTGGCTTCACCGGGGTGAAGTGCTCCTGGTGCACCTCGAAGTCCTTGTTCGGCACTCCGCTCCCCAGGCACATGCTCATCGCGTCGTAGTGCAGGGTCCGGCCACTGTCCAGCTCGACGAGGCCGGCCTCGGTGTGGACCCGCTTGATGCGGTCCCTGACGAAGCGGCCGCCACCCTTCTCGACGAGGTACTTGACGTCGATGCGGTCTTCCTCGGGCCGGTAGATCCTCGAGAGCAGCCCCGGTGCCATGCCCGAGTAGTAGAGGAACCGACTGGGATTGACGAGGACCACCTCGAACCCGGCCGCCCGCAGCTCGTGCGTGCGTCTCAGCGAGTGGAGGTGTGCGTGCCCACCCCCCGCGAAGAGGATGGTCTTGCGTCCTGATCCGTTCTGGGTGGTCATCAGTGTTGTCAGGCCTTCCGTGACGTGTGCGGCGTGGGTCCGGCCCCTGCCGTGACGGGCCTCCGAGAGTGGAGGACCCTGCTAGATGATCTTGATGCCGGTCATGCTCTCGATGGCTCCGCCGAAGAGGTAGCCAATGCCGACGTAGAGCAGGATCACGCCGAGCAGCAGTCGCAGCCAGCTCTCCTTGAGGTACTTGGAGAGGAACGGACCGGCCAGCGATCCGATGATGATCCCCACGATCTCGATGGTGAGCAGGGGTACGTCGAGCTGGGAGCCCATCGTCAGATAGCTGGTGATGCTGACCATGCTGGCGATGATGATCGCCACCAGCGAGGTTCCGGCGACGATGAACATGGGCATCCCCAGGATCGTGGCCATGAACGGGACGAGCAGGAAACCGCCCCCCACGCCCAGCATCGCCGAGAGGAACGAGATGAGGACTCCGGCTAGCAGGGGCCACGCCGGGTTGAAGCCGAACTCCTCACCGAAGAACGAGATGGTGATGCGACGCGGAGACCAGTCCACGGTCTTCACCCCGTGGGTCCGGTGGTCCTCCGAGGCCGACTTGGCCGCCTGCTCGAAGCGCGCGGACGCGGCCGAGAGGGCCTGCTTGTGCCGGCGGTAGCGGCCGGTCGTCTCGTAGAGCGCCCGGATCGCGACGAAGAGGGTGATCGCCCCGAAGACCGGCTTGTAGGAGTCCAGGCTCGACAGCACGTTGGAGGAGAACCACGCACCCAGCGACGAGCCGATCACGGCCCCCACAGCGAGCAGCCCGGCCAGGGTGAGGACCACGCGGCGCTGACGCAGGTAGGTCGGCACCGAGAAGAAGGGGCTGACCAGGGTCAGCACCTGGTTCATCGGCTTGATGTCGTTGGCGTTCTGCAGGCCGATGACGCTGATGTGGCCGACCCCGGAAAGGATGCCGCCCGCTGCGCCGATGGTCGAGAACACCACGCCCACGAACATGGCCCACGCGAACGGAAGGACGACGGGAGTGGAGACCCCCGCCTCCCCGAACGTCCGCGTCCCCATCAGGGTGGTGACCACCAGACCGACGACCGCGATGACGGCGATCACCACGAGGGTGGTGTCGAGCTTTCCTCTGGTCCTGGTCTTGGTCTTTGTTTCGGTCGAGCCTGGCGCGTTTGACATGCAGCTTCCTCTTCTCCGAGCAGATCGGGACTACGACGTTCAGACGTTCTATGACTGCTGGTGCGGCTCCTCGTCTCCCCGGCGCCTCGAGCGCATCTTCGTGAGGGCGCGCACGAGCAGCACGGCGACCCCGACGGCGATGTAGGCACTCACGGTCGACACGGCCACGCCGCCGGGGAGCGTCAGGACCGGCAGCAGGTAGTAGAGGGCGAGCAACACGCCCAGGTGAGGCACCAGGTTGACGAGGCCCCGGACGACCAGCCGTGGGAGCAGCTCGCCGTAGGTCTCCCGCATCCGGAACTCGAAGGCCTCGACGCTCTCGCGGTCGCCCGCCCGGTGAGCCAGGTTGCGGAGCTTCATGTCGCGAGCCAGGGCCTCGCTCCGGGTCTCGATCTCGGCGTCGAGGTTGCGGACGACGGGCTGCACCAGCCGTGCGTAGGAGAGTCCAGAACGGACCGGTCGAGGGTCCGCGGGCAGGGCGAGCGGCCGGTCCGTCCCGAGATCGCGCGGCATCCTCGCCCCTTTCGTGTGGCGTGAATCACTATAGATCATGTCCGGACATCTACCGCCCCGGGTCCCCGAGCCGGCGCGACCGGGGCGTCACCCCGACGTTCCCCAAGGCTGTGCCGGACGCTTGTGCGGCCCGGGGGCCGAGGGCTAGCGTGACCGGCACCAAATGTCCGGGCATATCCCCCTCGCGAGAGGCGTCACCATGGACTGGCACCTGCGCGATGCCGCACCCACCGACCTCGAGGACCTCGTCCGGCTGGACGACACCTCCTCCACCGCGCGCGTCGACCCGGCGTTCCCCATGGCCGAGGTCGTGGCCGCGATCGCGGATCGTCACCCCGCGGTGGTGGCCGTCCGCGACGGCGTACTGGTCGGCGCGGCCGTCAGCGCCGTCTCGGGCGACACCGCCTGGATCCTTCGACTGGCCCTGCACCCGAAGGCCCGTCGACAGGGACTCGGCAGCGCGCTGATCAGGGAGCTCGAGCAGCGCCTGGTCTCCCGGGGGACCCGCCGCATCCGCGGCATCCTGCCCGACGAGGAGACCGGCACCCAGGCATTCCTCAACTCCGGCTTCCGCTCCCGCGGACCCATGCTGGTCTTCGAGAAGGAGGAACGGACCGACCCGCAGGCGGCCCGCCTCCTGCGCGAGCTCGGCGGCGAGGTCCTCCCCGACGACCTGTGGGACCGCATCTCGGGCATGGCCGCCGAGCGCAGGCTCATCGAACGCCGCCTCGTCCTCCCCCTGGCCCACTCCGACGTGGCGGCGTCCCACGGCGTCCATCCGCCGCGCGCGGTCCTGCTCTTCGGTCCCCCGGGGACCGGGAAGACCACCTTCGCCCGCGGCGTCGCGAGTCGTCTCGGCTGGCCGTTCGTGGAGCTGTTCCCGTCCCGCATGGCCGGGGTGGAGGGCGGCCTCCCGGCCGGGCTGAGCAGCGTGTTCGCGCAGCTCTCCGAGCTCGAGCACGTGGTCGTCTTCATCGACGAGGTCGAGGAGGTCGCCTCTCACCGCAACACCGCGAGCGGCAGCGTCGCGGTGGTCAACGAGCTGCTGAAGGTGCTGGTGGCGTTCCGCTCGCGGGCCGGGCGGCTGTTCGTGTGCGCGACCAACTCCGTGCGGGACCTCGACACCGCCTTCCTGCGCCACGGACGCTTCGACTACGTGCTGCCCATCGGGCCCCCCGATTCCGACGCCCGCCGCGCCATGTGGGAGCGCCACCTCGCCGGCATGGGCGAGACCTGTGTCGACCTCGACGTCCTCGTCGAGCGGAGTGAGAACCTCACACCCGCCGACATCGAGCATGCCGCCCGCGCCACGGCGCAGCTCATGTTCGAACGGACGGTCGACCACGGCTCTCGGCGGCCCGGCACGACCGAGGACTTCCTCGGCGTGCTGGACCACACCCGCCCCACACTCAGCGACACGACGGTCCGCGAGTTCGAGGCAGACATCGATGACTTCGCGCGGCTGTGAGGAAGGGGCCGAGCGCGACGTAGACCCGCAGGAGGGCCGGCGGCCTCCCGTGTGGATGGCCCTCCAGGGATCGGCGGTCGGGCAGGCTCAGGCCGGCTGGACCGTGCATGCGGTGACGATCACCAGCTCGTTGCCTTCCGGGTCGGCGATCCGCCAGCGATCCGACGACTCGTCGACCAGCCGGCCACCGGCTGCGAGGGTCGTGGCGAGGCGCGTTTGCGCGAGGTCCGAGGGCACGGCGAGCTCGAGGTGTATGCGGTTGCGTTGCCGGCGCCGCTCCGTCTCCGAAGCGTCGAGCTCCTGGAACACCAGCACCGGGTTCAGCCGCCGCGGATCGAGGATGTCGCTGACCCCGGCTCGCCGGTCGGGGGTGTATCCGAGCGCGGCGGCCCAGAAGGCGCGGACCGCAGCGACGTCGGCGGCGTCGAGGACGAGCTGGGTGAAACGCAGCAGCCCCGGATCCGCGGTGGCCCCGAGGTCGCGGGCAGCCGTCTGAACGTGTCGGGCGAGGGCGGTGAAGTCGAGCTCGAGGCCGTGGGCGTCGTCGTCCCACTGGTCCTTGGCGCTCTCGATGATCACGAGCCCGGGACGCAGGTCGACCAGCAGCGGGAAACCGGTGTCGTCGGCCAGCTCCGCTGCGGCGGAGAACAGCCCATGCTGCTGCGTAGGCGAGGTGGTGCGGTAGCAGGCCATCGCGCTGAACACCGCGTGCCAGTCGGCTGTCTCGCTCTGCTCGCCGAGTGCCGCACCCGGCACCAGGTCGACCTCGTTGCCGTCGGGGTCGGTGTGACAGACCCCGTACGGTCCCGATGCCTCACCGGGGCTCGCCTGCTGGACCGACGCGGCCGGCCGCACCACGTCGAGGTGGATGCGGTTTCGCAACGGCCGGGGCTCGGTGGACCGCCGGATCCGGATCGCGGGGTCGCGTCGCAACGGATCCGCCAGGCCGTCGTCCTGCGCCGGCGCGTAGTCGAGCACGGGCTGCCAGAACCGCCTCACCTCGGAGGGGTTCGCGGCCTCGAGCACGACGCTCAGCTGCTGCAGCGCGGCAGGGTCCGGCGTCAGCCCGAGATCCCGCGCGGCCGTCGACACCGCCTCGCCGTGTCCGGCTGAGTCGAGGCGCACCCGCATTCCTGTCGCGCGCAGGTCGACCACGATCCCGGGCGACAGCTCCACGACGCGCCCGGCCAGGGCAGCCCCCTCGCTCAGCGAGGACGCGTCGAACCAAGCCGTCGCAACGCCATCCACGACCCGCCAGTCCGGTCCCACGTCCGTCATACCCGGCACTGTAGGGTCCGCCACCCACCACGAGCACGAAGCCGTCCTTGCCACCCGCGACGGCTGAGGCGGCGGGCCATCAGGTGGTCACCGTCGGGCTTCGTAGCGGCACCTCCGGGCACGTGGCCTCCAACGGGTCGTCGTCCTCCCCCCGCACGCGCCCAAGTACACGCGAGGGTCGAGCACGACCGCGGTCCGCCAGGATGCCGATTCGGCGGCCGAGCTCCGGCGTACGCAGCCCCGTCCTCCATGACGTGAACGTGCGGACCGGCGGCTGCTGACGCCCAGCCCCAGGGCACGCTACGTTGGCGCAGGGCGAGGCGAGAGCGCTGATCTCGTCGGAAAGAAGAGGTCATGACTCAGCAGGTAAGGACAGCTCGGATCGCCGGCGCCTGGTACCTGGGCCTGGCCATCACGGGGATCCTCGGGTTCTTGCTGGTTCGCCCGGAGATCTATGTCGAAGGAGACGCCGCGGCCACGCTGGCCAACCTCCAAGGCCGGGCGTGGCTGGCGCGGCTGGGCGTCGCGCTGGAGATGGCCATCGTGGTCACCCAGGCGCTCGCGGCGATCTGGTTCTACAAGCTGCTCCGTGAGGTGAACAACGTCGCCGGGGTTTCGGTTGCGGCGTTCGGGCTCGTCAACGCGGTGGCCATCATGGCCAGTGCCGCCTTCCTGGCGACGGCCGTCACTGTCGCGGGCGACGGTTCCCTCGCGCCGGGCGGCGACGCCGCCGCGACAGTCGGTGTGCTGTACCAGCTCAGCACCAACGCTTGGGGAGTCGGCGCCTTGTTCTTCGGGCTGTGGCTCATCCCGATGGGGTGGGCGGCGATCACGACGGCGCGCTTCCCGACAGCACTCGGTTGGACCCTGGTGGTCGGTGGCGTCGGCTACATGCTGAGCAGCTTCGTGGACTACGGCTTCGTCAGCCCGCCGAGCCTGTTGGTCGACGGACTGGCCTTCCCCGCCACGATCGGCGAGTTCTGGATGATCGGGTACCTGTTGCTTCTCGGCATTCGGCCGGAGCCGACCACGCTTCCGACGTCGGCTGCCCGTGCAGAGACGGTCTGACGCCCGGCTGAGCCGCCGGCTCGGTTGAGCGACGCGAACTTGGTTCGCAAGGTGCGATCCAGCGCTCCCGCAAGCCGATCGGCCTACGGAACTGCCCGGATCGGATGACAGGGCACTGGGACCGCGAGCTACTGCCACGTCTGGCACGCTGTCGTGGTGACATCCCCTTCCGCCGACGTGGCGGCCGAGCGGCCGTTCTACGACCGTCACGCCGACGCTTACGACGCGCTGATCACGGACCCAGTGGAGCCGTGGGTGGCGGCCGTGGAGGATGCACTGCAGGGCGCTGGATTCAAGAACGCGCAGGTGCTGGATGCTGGTTGTGGAACGGGACGCCACGCGGCTGCACTCATCGAGCGTGGGCACGATGTCACCTTGCTCGACGCCTCGGCGGCTCTGCTGCGGATCGCCCGGAAGCGCTGCCCCGACGCACCCGCCCTGGTGTCAGACCTGTGCACGCCAGCCCTAACCGGACCGTTCGATGCCGTAGTTGCTCGGGGCGTGCTCAACGATCTGGTGACGGACCGCGAGCGAGCCGGCGCCCTTCGGGCCTTCGCAGAATTGACGCGCGCCGGTGGTGTTCTGGTGCTTGACGTTCGGGAGACCGCGATGTCCCGGCAACGTGCAGACGGAACGTGGCGTACCACGCATGCCGATCTGCCGGACGGCTCGCACCTGCGCTTCGTCAGTCGACCCACTTGGAACGGCGGGCGCATCGTGGTCGAGGAACGCTATGAACTGGACCGCGGCCGTGGCGAGGCACCTGAAGTAGGCGAGTTCCTGTTCGAGATGCGCCCGTGGTCTCGAGACGAGATGCAGCGCCGCCTGTCCAGCGTGGGCTACAGACGCATCGAGATGCACGCCGGTGTGGGACGGCGCACTCAGGACCGACTCCTTGTCACGGCGCGCCGCTGAACGCGTCCGGTTCTGCCGCTCTTGGCGCGCGGCCATGGCCGAATTGCGGGCGACGCGCACGACTCGACGTGGCCATCGCCCGTCTAGGCTCACCGGATGGACTTTGCAGCGCTGGAGCGTCGACGGCTGGCGGCGATCGTCGAGGCCGACGCGAGTGTGCTGCTTGCTCTTCACCACGACGACTTCGTCCTGTGCACACCGAGTGGTGCCGTGTGGGACAGGGAGTTCTACCTGGGCAGCTTGATCAGCGGGCGCATCTCCTACACGACGTTCGAGCCGGTGAGCGACATCGAAGTCACGGCATCAGCAGACCTGGCCGTGCTCCGGTACCGCTCCACAATCGACATCGCGATCGCAGGGGGCGGCGGTCACCTGGAGTGTTGGCACCTCGACGTCTACGTGCGCGACGGGAACGATTGGGCCTGCAAGTGGTCTCAGGCAACCGACACGATCGTCGACTAGCCGGCGCCCGGCGGAGTGGCTCAGCGCACTCGTCTGCCGCTGTCATGCCGATGAGCGTGCTGTCAGGAGGTGCCTTCGTGGTGTGATCATCAAGAGCATGAGCACCACCCAGCGGTCTGAGCCCTTGGGTCAGCACGCGCAGGCAGACAGGCCGCCAACCGGACCGTCGTCGCCTCGCCCTCGTGGCGGTGAACCTTGCCATCACATGCGCTCTTCTGTACTCGCCACCACGGGTGGTGAGGATCCGATACGGCCGCCCGCGGTGTGGCGAGCCTTCGCCCCATGGCTGGGCGTTGAGTAGGCAGCGAATGGCGCATTCCTCCTTCTGTCCAGCAGGACGCGGGGGGGTTGGCCGGGGAGTGCTCAGCTTCGGGATTCCGTGCCTGCCAGGGTCCGTAGGGCCGCACGGACTTTTCGTGCGACAGCATGACCGCGCGCTACCGGTGGACCGCCTGGCAGGAGAATCGACATCCATCAAGCACTCACGAACTTCGCGCGAGCGAGGCGTGAAAGCGCCATGGATATTGGAGCGAGTGCACCTTCGGGCTGTGCGTTCGGTTCGACCTCGTTGCTTGTACAGGCTGATCAGCGAAAGAATGAGAACCAGTGACGACCGGTCCTGAGAGCTTGTGGCTCCCTAGCGAGCCGGTGCACGCCCACCGACCACTGTGCGAACCGCTCGTCGCGATCCGGTGCGACGAAGGCAACCTCGTCGAAGCCAGCTGCGGCGAACCACTTCCGGATGGAGGGGGTGAGGTCGGGATCACCGCGGTGCCGGGTCCAGATCACCTCGGCCCGCGGACCACAGAGCTGGGGCACCGCCTCGATGGTGGCCCGGACGTCGCTGTCGCTGATATTGCCGAAGATGCCGCAGAGCAGAACCAGGTCCGCTGGCGCGGAGTCCTTGTAAACACTGCTCTGCGCAGCGTCGGCTTGGTGCACCTCGACCCGTGCATCAAGCACGTCAGCCGCAGCGCGGGCACGGGCGGCCAACGCCGCGTCGTACTCGACCAGAAGAGCGCTGACCCGGACCGCATCCGTACGGTCAGCGAGGGCGCCGAGCAGGTCGCGACCGTCACCGGCACATGCAGAGATCACATGTACCGGATCTGGAGCGGTCTGGTCGAGGCGTCGGTTGATCTCGGCACGCACGGCGTCCAGGCGGTCGGCCAGCCCGGAGTTCTCTCGTGCATAGGCGTCATGCCACTGCGACCAGTCGGTGTTCGTCATACTGCGCGAGCCTACGGAAGGAGCCTTGGGCTGGAGCGCTCTGCCGCCCGGGGTCCCCATCTGCACCGCATGTCGATCGGCAGTCGGGAATGCTCCGATTTCCGCGGCTCGCGCCGCCGGACGTCCCACGAGCAGGTCCTCAGGGGATCGGTCGGTCGGCGATCGGCCGTATGTTCGGGGTCGGACCGAGCCGGAGGATGGGCTAGCGAGGAGTTGCGGTGAAGATCGACGAGACGATCGCCCTCATCACGGGTGCGGGTGCAGGCCTTGGCCGTGAGTTGGCAGAGGGATTCGCTCGTGCAGGAGCGCACGTCCTGATCGCTGACATCGATGCTGGTGCAGCGGAAAGCGTGGCCGCCTCGGTGCGGGCCGAGGGCCGATACGCGTGGCCTGTGCTGGTCGACCTGTGCGACGACCAACAGGTCGAGGCGCTCGTGGCCACGGCTGAGAGGCTCGGGGGGCCCCACGTCCTCGTGAATAACGCCGGCGGCTGGGGCACCGGAGACCAGCAGTTCCCGCTCTCGCCTCGCGCCGAATGGCACGCAGTCCTGGACCTCAATCTGCGCGCGCCGATGCTACTGACCCAGCTCTGTCTCGAGCCGATGCGGCGCGCCGGCGGCGGAGTCGTGATCAACATTGCCTCCAGCGGCGGCATCGGGTACGCCGCCTACGGCTCACCGGAGTACGGCGCCGCCAAGGCCGGCCTGATCCGACTGACCGCATGTCTCGCAGGGTTGCCCGCCACCCACGGCGTCCGAGCAGCATGCGTTGTCCCGGACTGGATCGGCCTCGCTCGCGCTCACGAGCAGCTAGCGGCGATGCCCGCGGAGGAACAGTCAGCGACCCCGCCCCTGATCCCACCCGAGGATGTCGTCGACGCTGTCCTTGAGCTCGTCCGTGACGACACCCGATCCGGCAGCGTCGTCGAGTTGTGGGGTGGCGAGCGACCTCATCTCGTGCCCGCAAAGCAGAGAAGCTTTCGCTAGTCCTGTAAGACCAACCCACTACGGCTACCCATGCTGGGAGCGAAGCTTCCGGTAGCACCGGCCGAAGCAGGAGACGACGGCCCTTCGGGTCGAGGACCTGGTCGAGATTCGCGCTGCCGTCCGCCGATGGGTAGACGCGGACCGTGCCGGACCCAAGGCGACCGGTGACATGCCCGACATCATCGACCTCACGCTCGCGACAGGCTGCCGCATCGGTGAGATCCGCGCCTTGCGCTGGCGCGACCGCGACCTGACCTGATCCACCCATCCTCACGGCGTCGGGCACGATCAAGACCGAGATCGGAAAGTGGCACCTGTCGCAAGTCCACACCGAAGTCGAACGCCAGCCGGCGAACTGTGGCACTCCCCCGGTTCACGGCGGAGCTGCTACGCGTGCGGCGGGAGTTCGCGACACCCAACGAGAACGACGCTGGCTTTCGATCTCGGCCGATCTCTCCGAGGTCCTCGAGCGGCTCGCTGAGAGCGACGACGTGAGCTCGGATTCGTAGGACGCGAAGCCGTTTACGACCGGCAAGCGACCATTCTGAGGTTCCACGTCAAGACCGAAACCGCCTCTGACCCACGTTTCCGCAGGTCAGAGGCGGTTCTTCGGTCGGGCTGACAGGATTTGAACCTGCGACCCCTTGACCCCCAGTCAAGTGCGCTACCAAGCTGCGCCACAGCCCGATGCCTTCGGTCCGTCACGGCGCGGACGCCGGGGCTCGAAGGCGTGTGAACCCTACCGCAACCGCTCCCCCGCCCCGTAACCGGCTCAGCGGCTAGCGCACCGCCGCGCTGTGCCGAGAGACCCGCAGCCCGGACGTGTCCACCGCGACGAACCTCGAGGCCGGGATCCGCTTCAGGTCGGCGATCAACCGGTCGGACCAGCGGCGGTGCCGCTCGCCCTGGAAGTACCACGGCGACCCGTTGTCGGCGAGCACCAGCCCGTGGGTCTTCATCGCCCGGACTACGGCCCGCGCGCCCGGGCCGAACCCGCGCGGCCGCCACGACGGGTCCAGCCGGAACCGGGCCCCCATCGGCGGGTAGGCGCGGCTGTCGGTCGACCCGGCGTCGTGACGGGCCGGCCAGAGGTGGTGCCGCGAGGTGACATCGGTGGTGAACCGGAGGGCGTGGTCGACGTGGCGGGCCCGGACCTCGCGGTAGCGCAGCAGGCCGGGCAGGATCGGCAGCCCGGCCGCGTCGGCGGAGGTCCAGCCGTCGGGCCGCAGCCGGTTGCCGGTCAACGACCAGGTCGCCCCCGAGCCGGCGTGCCAGCGTCCGCCCTGGAACCTGGTGTTCCAGGTCTCGTAGAGGCGGCACGAGCTGCGGTCGACCACGACCGCGTGCTTGTCGCCGGACGAACCACGGCCGCCCTCGATCCGGGTGTCGGCGCCGAACGGGTAGCGCACGTGGTCGCTCTCCGCCGCGTAGTCGAACCGCACCCGCACCGTCGGGTGCGACCCGCGGACCACTGTGACCGGGATGCCGTAGTCGGGCCCAGCACCGTACGACGGGCCGAAGTCGGGGTGCAGGTCCCGCTCGGTCGACATCTGCGCGAGCCAGTCCCGGCTGCGCGGGTGCACGGGGAGGTCCCGGACGTCGGCACGCCAGTAGTTGTCCGCGGGGAAGGCCGGACAGCCGGTGCCCGCCACGGGCCCGGCCGTCGCGGTGCCGCCGAGGGACGCCGGCACGGTGGCGGCGAGGACGAGGGAGAGGGTGACGAGGAGTGGTCTCGACAGGCTCGGCACCATCGGCGGCTCGACCCCCGGGGACGCGGCTCGACCGCCCGGGGCCGCGGCTCGACCGCCCGGGGACGCGGCTCGACCACCCGCGACGGCTCGATCCCCCGGGGCGCATCAGCGCGTGCGCTTCTTCCGCGGCCGCTGCTGCAGGTGGATCGGCGTGCCCACGAAGCCGAACTGCTCGCGCAGGCGCCGCTCGATGTAGCGCAGGTAGCCGTCCTCGAGCGACGCCGGAGGTGAACAGCACGAACGTCGGCGGCTCGGTGGACGACCTGGGTGCCGAACAGCACCTTCGGCTGCTTGCCGCCCCGCACCGGGTGCGGGTGCTCGGCGACCAGGCGGCCGAGGAACGAGTTGAGCGCCCCGGTGCCGACGCGGGTGCCCCAGCCCTCGAGGGCCGCGTCCAGCGCGGGCACCAGCTTGTCGACGTGCCAGCCGGTGCGGGCGGTGATGTTCACGCGCGGCGCCCAGGGCATCGCGGACCAGGTCGCGCTCGATCTCGCGGTCGAGGTAGTAGCGCCGCTCCTCGTCGACCAGGTCCCACTTGTTGAACGCGACGACCAGCGCGCGACCGGCCTCGGCGACGTTGGTCATGATCCGCAGGTCCTGCTCGGAGATCGGCTGCGAGGCGTCGACCACCAGCACGCACACCTCCGCGCGCTCGATGGCGCCGCCGGTGCGCAGGCTGGCGTAGTACTCGTGTCCCGACGCCTCCTTGACCCGCTTGCGGATGCCCGCGGTGTCGATGAAGCGCCAGGTCCGCCCGCCGAGCTGGACCAGCTCGTCGACCGGGTCGACCGTGGTGCCGGCCGCGTCGTCGACGACCACCCGGTCCTCCTTGGCCAGCTTGTTCAGCAGCGAGGACTTGCCGACGTTCGGCTTGCCGACGATCGCGACGCGACGGGGGCCGCCGACCGTCGGGTAGCGACTCGGGCGGCGGCTCGGGCAGCGCGGCCAGGATCGCGTCGAGCATGTCGCCCGAGCCGCGGCCGTGCAGCGCCGAGACCGGGTGCGGCTCGCCGAGCCCGAGGTTCCACAGCCCGTAGGCCTCCGCCTCGGCGCGCTGGTCGTCGACCTTGTTGGCCGCCAGCACCACCGGCTTGCCGGACTTGCGGAGCACCTTGCACGACGGCCTCGTCGGCGTCGGTGATCCCGACGGTGGCGTCGACGACGAAGAGCACGGCGTCGGCGACCGTGACCGCGATCTCCGCCTGGGCGCGGATCGCCTCGGCCAGGCCGCGGGCGTCGGGGTCCCAGCCGCCGGTGTCGACGACGGTGAACGCGCGGCCGTTCCAGGTGGCGTCGTAGGAGACCCGGTCGCGGGTCACCCCGGGCACGTCCTGGACGACGGCCTCGCGCCGGCCGATCATCCGGTTGACCAGCGTCGACTTGCCGACGTTGGGTCGACCGACGACGGCCAGCACGGGGGTCGGCGTGCGCTCGTCGGTGACGTGGCCGGGCTCAGGGGTGGGCTCGGTGGTCATGCTGCGGGTCCTTCTGGAGACGCCGCGGGCTTCGCGGACGTCCTTCTCGGTGGTCTGGGGCAGCGGCCCGGGGAGCTCCCGTCCGGTGCACGCCGTGGCCTCGACCAGATGCTCGACGAATCTGTTCCGCAGGTCGGCGGTGGTGCGTCGCACGTCGGCCTGGGTCCGCGGCCACGGGCGATGCACCTCCCAGTGTCCCGGAGCGCCGTACACGAAGTCGAATCGGGCGCCCCGGCCGGGGACCGAGTCGCACCGCTGCCCGCCGGGGTCGCGGGTGCCGAACACGCGCCAGGAGCGAGCCGTCGAGGAGCCCGAGGTGGTTGGAGGCGACGATGCAGGGCCCGGGCGCGGGAGCTCGAGGTGTGCCGCCCGGCGGCCGGTCACCGGCCCTCCGCGAGACCCCGGAGGTCTGGCCCGGCTGGCCTTCTCGACGAGGGCGACCACCTGGTCGACGACCTCCTCCAGCGTGTACGGCGTGGTGTCGATGTGGTGGGCGTCGTCGGCCATCGTCAGCGGGGCGGTGGCCCGGCCGGAGTCGAGCCGTGTCGCGCCGGACCAGGTCCTGCTCGGTGGCCTGGACGGTCGACCCCGGCCAGCTCGGCCGTACGCCGGGCGGCCCGGGCCGCCGGGTCGGCGGTGAGGTACACCTTCACCGCGGCGTCGGGCGCCACCACCGTGCCGATGTCGCGTCCCTCCACGACGATCCCGCCGTCGCCGATCACGTCGCGCTGCTCGCGCAGCAGCCGGGCGCGCACCTCGGGGACGGCGCTGACCGCGCTCACCGCGGCGGTGACCTCCGGCGGACCGGATCGGGCCCGCCACGTCGGTCCCGTCGACGGTGATGGTCGGCGCCGGCCGGGTCGGTGCCGGAGACGAGCAGCGGGGCGTCCGACCGGGCCGCGGCGACGGCGCCCGGGTCGTCGACGTCGACGCCGCGCTGCAGCATCCACCAGGTCATCGCCCGGAACATCGCCCCGGTGTCGAGGTAGCGCAGGCCGAGCCGGGCGGCGACGCCCCGCGAGGTGCTCGACTTGCCGGACCCGGAAGGCCCGTCCATCGCGACCACGACACCCACTGCTGCACCCTGCCTCACGTCTCGGCTGCTCCTCGACCGACCGGGCGTAGCCTACCGGTGCGTGGTCCAGCCCCGGTCACCGAGCGACGCCGACCAGGTGGTCGACGCGTCCGCCGCCACGAACAGCTCGACCAGACCGACCGGGCGGCCCGGGTCGTGGTCGATCCGCAGGTCCTCGATGTTGACCCCGATCTCGCCGGCGTCGGCCAGCAGCCGGGCCAGCTCGCCGGGGTGGTCGGGCACGGCGACGAAGACCGAGCGTCTCCGCGACCGCGGGGCCGCCGTGCTTGCCCGGGGATCACCGAGGTGCCCGGCCACGCCGCGTTCGAGCACCGACCCGACGGCGCCCCGGTCGCCCGGTGCGCAGGGCGGCCAAGCAGCATGTCCACGTCGTCGCGCACCTCGTGCGAGCAGCGCGGTCAGGGCGGGGCTGTTGCGCGGCCACGATCTGCTGCCACAGCGCCGGGTCGCCGGCGGCGATCCGGGTGACGTCGCGCACCCCCTGGCCCGAGAGCGACGAGGTGGCTGCGCGGCGCGTCCGCGAGCCGGCCGGCCGCCAGCGCCGCCAGCAGGTGCGGCAGGTGGGAGGTCCGGGCGACCGCCTCGTCGTGCTCCTCGGGGGCGAGCGGGACGGGCGTGGCGCCGCAGGCCGTGGCCAGCGCGGTCACGGCGCCCCGACGGCCTCCGGGAGCCGCCGTGGTCGCGGTGACCGCCCACGGACGTCCGTCGAACAGCGCCGCGGACGCGGCCAACGGCCCGGAGCGCTCGCTGCCGGCCATCGGGTGGCTGCCGACGTAGCGCGCCAGGCGGCCGGCCCGACCGGCTGCGCGCACCGCGGCAGCGGCGCCGCCTTGACGCTGCCGACGTCGGTGACGACGCCGTCGTGCTCCTGCAGCGCGCCGGGCGATCTCGGCGGCCAGGTGGTCGGGCGGCACCGCCACGACCACCAGCCGGGGGTCGAGGCCCCTCGACCGGCACGTTGGCCGCTCCGAGCCCGGTGGCGATCCGCAGCGTCTGGCTGTCCAGGTCGCGTCAGGGCGACGTCGACGCCCGACCCTGCGCAGGGCGAGCCCGATCGACGTGCCGAGCAGGCCGGCACCGACGACGAGGACCGGGCCCGTCAGGCGTCATCGGGGACCTCGCGGACCCGGGCCAGGTCCCGGCGCAGATTGACCGCGCCGTGCAGGTAGACGTGGGTGATCGTCGGACTTCGGGCAGGTCGGTCTCGACGTGGGCGAGCATCCGCACCACCCGCGGCATCGAGCCCTCGATCTCCAGCTCCCGGGCACAGATCAGCGGCACGTCGCCGAACCCGAGCCGGCGGGCGGCGTACGCCGGGAACTCCGAGACCAGGTCGGAGGTGGCGGTGAAGATGACGCTGATGAAGTCGTCGACGTCCAGGCCGTTGGCGTCCATCACGTCGGTCACCATCTCGGCGACCCGCTCGAGCATGTGCTCGCGGACGTCGTCCTCGAGCTGGGTCGCTCCGCGCACCGCTCGCACCGCCACGTCCCGCACTCCTCGCCGCCCGACCGTCGTCTGCCAGGGAAACCCTAGACTGCGGCAGCTACGCGCCGAGGACGAGGCGGGCGAGGAGCCGTTCCACCGGGCTGTCGGCGAGGGCCGGGTCGCCGCCCGGAAGCGTTGGTGCCCGGGATCGGTACCGGTGCCCGGTCGGGGTGGTCGTCTCCACTGTGTGACCGGTCCCGGGCAGTGGCACCGCACGCCAGCCAGGTGCCTGCTTGGCGTGGTTGCACCGCTCGCACAGCCCCTGCCCGTTGTCGGAGGTGGTGTCCCGGCCGGCGTCATGGGGGACCACGTGGTCGCCGTGCCGGATCGGAGCGTCGCACCACGGGGTGCGGCAGGTCCGGTCTCGGGCCACCAGGAAGCGACGTAGCCCGGCCGGGAAGCACCGGGCCCGGGAGTCGAGTGCGACCAGCTCGCCGGTCGAGGGGTGCGTGAAGAGCCTGCGCAGGAACACCTGCGCGTCGGGTGGGGCGTCCTCTCCGCCGCGGAGCCAGTCTCGGGCCAGCCCGGCGGGCACCGGCCCGTAGCCGGGCAGCAGCGCCGGCTCGTGGTCGTCCGCCAGCAGCGCACGGTCGGTCATCACCAGCTGCACCTCCAGCGGTACGTCGGAGGCGGAGGCCAGCCCGGTCACCCGCTCGACGAGCAGGTCGGCCATCAGCTGACCCCGGCGACGCAGGTCCCCGCCCGCCGAGCGCCGGGATCGACCGCCTGGCCCAGAGCCGCCAGCGCCGCGACCGCCGCTCGGGCCGGGAGGAGCGCGGTCAGGTAGGCCATGGTGTCGGGAGCGGGCCGGCAGGTGACCTGCCGGTCGGCCTCGGCCCGCCGGCTCCGGGCGAGCACCGAGCCCGGGTCGAACCGGTAGCCCAGCCGGCGGGCCTCGGCGACCAGCTGGCGGTCCCCCAGCCGCTCCAGCCGGTCGGGATCCCCGGCGATGACCCGGTCGACCTGGTGTCGGTCGGCCGCAGACAGCGCCGCGGTCTCGCGCACCAGCAGGGTCGCTCGCCACTCGGAGAGCCGGCCCGCGCTCAGACACGCGAGCGTGTGGGGCATCTCGTGCACCAGCGCCTTCGCCAGGCCCAGGTGCCGGCCTCCCCGGTGCGCGGACTCGCGCCGGGCCAGCGCCACCTCCGCGCCGACGCCCTCTCCGTGCCGCCGGGCCGGGAGTCCGGCCTCGGCGTGCCGCGCGCGGCGGGAGACATCCAGGTCGGCGGCGTCGCGGGCCTGGGCGGCAGCGCAGGCAGCCTTGACCTCCTCCAGCGCCCTGATCCGGTCGATCCGGTCCGGGTCGGACACGTCGCGGCACAGCTCGGCCAGCTCGCCGACCAGCCGACGCAGCCGGTCGACGCCGGCGCCATCGGGCCTGTCGGGCCGGTCAGCGTCGGCCCGGTCGGCGTCGGCTCCGTCGCCACTGGCGCCACTGGCGCCATCGGGCCTGTCGGCCCGGTCGGCGTCGGCCCGGGTGTACCCGGAAGTCGACGCCTGCTGATGATCGAACATGCATTCGATCCTAGGCGGGACCACCGACAGCCCGACCCGCGGCCGGACGACCTGTCCAGACCGGCCGGCGCGCGGGCTCGTCAGAGCCCGGCGGCGTCGAGCAGGGTCCCCAGCTCCTCGCGGGTCAGCTCGCGCAGCTCCCCGCTGCCGAGCCCGCGCAGCACCACCGGGCCGATCGCCGTCCGGGTCAGCCGGCGCACCGGGTGGCCCGACCTCGTCGAGCAGCCGCCGGACGATCCGGTTGCGGCCCTCGTGGATCGTCAGCTCGACGATCGAGCGGCGGGGCGGCGCCTGCACGACCTGGCACGCGCCGACCTCGACGGGGCCGTCCGCCAGGGTGACGCCGGCGCAGCAGCCGCTTCGGACGGTCGCCCCGGGTGACGTTGCCGTCGACCTCGGCGACGTAGGTCTTGTCCAGCTCGTAGGAGGGGTGAGCGACCCGCTGCGCGAAGTCACCGTCGTTGGTGAGCAGGATCAGGCCCTCGGTGTCGGTGTCGAGCCGCCCGACGTGGAAGAGCCGTTCGGGCCGGTCGGCCAGGAAGTCCGAGAGCGTTCGGCGGCCCTCCGGGTCCGACATCGTGGAGACCACCCCGCGAGGCTTGTTCAGCACCAGGTAGACGTGCGGCGCTGACCGGCGGCAGCCGTCGTCCCTCGACCCGGATCACCGCGGTGCGCGGGTCGACCTTGGTGCCGAGCCGGGTGACGACCTCGCCGTCGACCTCGACGGCGCCCTCGAGCATCAGCTCCTCGCACTTGCGCCGGCTGGCCACCCCGGACTGCGCGAGCAGCTTCTGCAGCCGGATCAGGCCGTCGTCGTCGAGCTTGAGCGGTCTCCGCTCATCGCGGCTCGGCCTCGGGGCCCGGCCTGGGCCGCCGATCCCCGGGCAGGTCGTCGAGGTCGCCATGTCCGGCAGGAACGGCGCCAGCTCGGGCAGGTCCTCGAGGGAGGTCACGCCGATCCGCTCGAGGAAGTAGCCGGTCGTCCGGTAGAGCGTCGCGGTGGTCTCGCTGGTCGTGCCCGGCCTCCTCGACCAGGCCCGCGGGCCACCAGCGTGCGCATCACGCCGTCCACGTTGACCCCGCGCACCGCCGACACCCGGGCCCGGCTGACCGGCTGCTTGTAGGCCACCACGGCCAGCGTCTCGAGGGCGGCCTGGGTCAGCCGGGCCTGCTGCCCCTCGAGCACGAACCGCTCGACCACGGCGGCGTACTCCTCGCGGGTGTAGTACCGCCAGCCGCCGGCGACGTTGCGCAGGTCGAAGCCGCGGCCCTGCTCGGCGTACTCGTCGGCCAGCGCCGCTCAGCGCCGCACGCACCTGCTCGGAGGGGTAGCCGACCGCGGTCGCCAGGCTGACGTGGTCCAGCGGCTGGTCGGCGACCATCAGCACGGCCTCGAGCGCCGGGCGCAGCTCGGCGATCGGGACCGCGAGGGTCTCGGGCGCCGCCTCGTCGAGGGTCTCCGAGGCTCGGCGCAGCGTCCTCGGGGGCCCGTCGGCCGGAGGTCCGGTTTCCGGGTCCTCCGGCTGCTCCGGAGCCGCCGCTCGGGGCCTGCTGCTCGTCGTGCTCGCTCACTGGGCGTCCTCGCGTCCTGCTGGTCCGTGTCGTGCATGCCGTCCGGGTCGCGTCGTGGTCGCCACTCGGAGGCTCGTCTCGGGGCCGTCCTCGGGCGGTGCGCCGTCGAACTCGTCGGTGATCTCGACCTCGCCGTCGTCGCCGCCGATCCAGCGCACGGTCAGCTCCCCGAGCGGGGTCATCTGGTCGAAGCCGACGACGCTCTCCCGGAACAGCTCCAGCAGCGCGAGGAACCGCGCGACCCGGGTCAGCGTGTCCGGGGCGTCCCCGGCCAGCGCCCGGAACGTCATCGTGCCCTGCCGGCGCAGCCGGTCGACCACGACGACCGCCTGCTCCTTGACGCTCACCGTCGGGCGCGTGGATGTGCGCCAGCGACAGCTCGAGCACCGGCTTGGGCTCCAGCGCCCGGGCCGCCAGCGCGGCGAACTCGTCCAGGCCGAGCCCGATCAGCACCTCGGGCAGCAGGGTGGCGAACCGCTCCTCGAGGCCCGACCGCGCGCGGGTGCCGCAGTGCCTCCCCGGCCATCCGCTGCTCGAGCGACGCCGGCCACCTGCTTGAACGCGCGGTACTGCAGCAGCCGGGCGAAGAGCAGGTCGCGGGCCTCGAGCAGAGCGAGGTCCTCCTCGTCCTCCACGTCGCCCTGGGGCAGCAGCCGCGCGGCCTTGAGGTCCAGCAGCGTGGAGGCGACCAGCAGGAACGAGGAGGTCTGCTCGAGGTCCCACTCCTTGCCGCCGACCTTGATGAACGCGATGAACTCGTCGGTGACCTTCGAGAGCGCGACCTCGGTGATGTCGAGCTTGTGCTTGGCGATCAGGCTCAGCAGCAGGTCGAAGGGGCCCTCGAAGTTCTCCAGGCGCACGGCGAACGCCGGCGGGCCGTCGTCGGGGGCTGGCGGCCGGCGCCGGGCTCCGGGGCGCTCTCGGGAGCGGAGGTTCGTCCGGGGTGCACGGGTCAGCATCCGGTGCCGGCACTCGGTGCTCACCGGGTCAGCCCGCGGCCTGGTCGGCAGCCGCTGCACCAGCGCGCTGTCGTCGCCGTTGACGCTCGAAGTCGGCCAGCACCAGATCGCCACCGCCGCGCGGACCAGCCGGCCCCGGTCGACGCCGAGGCCGTGGTTGCGGCGCAGCATCAGCCGGGCGTGCTCGAGGTCGAGCAGCTCGTCGGAGGTGACGTAGACGGTCATCTTCTCGTCGTGCCGGACCCGCCCGCTGGGCGCCGCTTGGCCGGGGCGTGCCGGCTCCTCATCCGCGACGCCGTCGTCCGCGGCCTCCGGGTCGGCCGGTGACGCCGGCGACCCTCGACCTCGTCGACCGGGTCGGGTACGACCGTCGGCCGGAAGAGGTCGTCGGCGGTCGGCAGGCTCACACGTCGAGACAACGAGCCAGCCACCTCCTTCGCCAGCTGCCGGTAGGCGTCCGCTCCCGGCGGACGTGCCGGCGTAGGTCGTGATCGGCTCGCCGGCGACGGTCGAGTCGGAGAACTTCACGGTCCGCCGGATGACGGTGTGGAACACCGTGTCGCCCCAGGCCTGCACCAGCCGCTCCATGACCTCGCGGCCGTGCAGGGTGCGGCCGTCGTACATCGTGCCGAGCACGCCGTCGATCTGCAGCTTCGGGTTGAGCCGCTCGGTGACCTTGTCGATGGTGGTCTTGAGCAGGGCGACGCCGCGCAGCGCGAAGTACTCGCACTCCAGCGGCACGATCACCCCGTCGGAGGCGGTGAGCGCGTTGACCGTGAGCAGCCCCAGCGAGGGCTGGCAGTCGATCAGGATGACGTCGTACTCGGCGATCGCCGGCTGCAGCACCCGCTGCAGGGTCTGCTCGCGGGCCACCTCGTGCACCAGCTGCACCTCGGCCGCGGAGAGGTCGATGTTGCTGGGCAGCAGGTCCATGCCGGGCACGTTGGTCTCGCACGATCACGTCGTCGATGGTGACGTCGCGCTGCAGCAGCAGGTTGTAGATGGACAGGTCCATCTCGTGCGGGTTCAGCCCCAGGCCCGACCGAGAGCGAGCCCTGCGGGTCGAAGTCGACCAGCAGCACCTTGCGGCCGTACTCCGCGAGCGCGGCGCCCAGGTTGATCGTGGTCGTGGTCTTGCCGACGCCGCCCTTCTGGTTGCACATCGAGATGATCCGGGCGTTGCCGTGGATGCCGATCGGCCGCGGCTCCGGCAGGTCGGGCATCGGGCGGCCGGTCGGCCCGAGCTTGACCTCGGGGTCGGCCGTCGCGGTCGCGAGGGCCCCGCCGGAGGTCTCTGCCTCGGGATGGGCCTCCGGGACGGACTCGGGGGCGTCGGGTCGGGGCGACGGAACGGGATGGGGTCGCTCACGCGTTCAGGCTCTCCTGCGTCGGGGCTGGGGGAAGGGGCGGGAGCCGACGGGTCCACCTCGACGGGGTTCGGGGGTGCCCACGCGGACATCTGCGTGGGTTCCCGGCGAGGCGGGTCGTTGTGCGACTCCCCGGGACGGCCGACGAGGGGAGGAATCTCGGAAGCACTGGTGCCGTTGCTGTCGAACACGTCTGTTGCCTCTCCTCGCATGCCGCCGGCGCACGACCCGCCCGAGACGGGTGGGAGCCCGTACGCCGCGGCGACTCTATGGGGTCACGGCGTCAGTCAATCCCCCGGGGCGCGACGGGGCGGGGAGGCGCGCCGTCCACTTGTCGACATTTTGGCGGCCCCACGTCCGAGCCCGCGAGGACGTGCCGGGGCGGCTCCAGCACCCGGGGGTCAGTCGCGGGCGCGGGGGTGCGCGGTGGCGTAGACCTCGCGCAGCGAGTCGACGGTGACCAGCGTGTAGACCTGCGTCGTGGTCACCGAGGCGTGCCCGAGGAGCTCCTGGACGACGCGCACGTCGGCGCCGCCGTCGAGCAGGTGGGTGGCGAACGAGTGCCGCAGCGTGTGCGGCGACACCTCGGCCGTGACGCCGGCCCGCTCGGCGGCCTTGGCCAGCACGGCCCAGGCGCTCTGCCGGGACAGCCGGCCGCCGCGGGCGTTGAGGAACAGCGCTCCCCCGCTGCCCCGGACGTGGTCGGCGCCCAGCCCGGCCAGCTCGGGCCGTCCGCGGACCAGGTAGGCATCGACCGCCTCGGACGCGTAGCTCCCGACCGGGACCACCCGCTCCTTGCCGCCCTTGCCGCGCAGCCGGACCGCGCCGGCGTCCGGGTCCTCGGCGGTGGCCAGGTCCAGGTCGTCGACGTCGAGCCCGACCGCCTCGGAGATGCGCGCGCCGGTGCCGTAGAGCACCTCGAGCAGCGCCCGGTCCCGCAGCGCCAGCGAGGTGCCGGGAGCGCCCGCCGCGTCCAGGATGCGCTCGATGTCGGAGAGCGGCAGCGCCTTGGGCAGCCGCTTGGCGGGCGCGGGCGGCCGGACGGCGGCGGAGGGGTCGGCGGCGGCCAGACCCTCCCGCACCGTGAAGCGGTGGAAGCCGCGGACCGCCACCACGGTGCGGGCCGCCGACGTGGCGCTCAGCGGCGGGTGGTCCGGGTCGCCCTCGCGCAGCGCCCGCAGGAACGCGGTGACCACGTCCTCGGTGACGGCCCCCGGGTCGTCCAGGTCGCGGTCGGCGAGGAACGCGACGTAGCGGCGCAGGTCGCGCCGGTAGGACTTCAGCGTGTTGTCCGCCAGGCCACGCTCGACCACCAGGTGGTCGAGGTAGGTGCGGACCGCCCGCTGCAGGCCGGTGGTCCCGGTCGGGGCCGGCTTCGAGGCGTTCACCGTGTCGGCTCCCCGCGTGCCCCCGTCAGGCCAGCACGTCGGCGAGAGGGGTGCTGTCCAGGCCGTGCGCCTCCGCGACCGGGGCGTTGGTCAACCGGCCCGCGTGCGTGTTCAGCCCCAGCGCCAGCGACGGGTCCGCAGCCAACGCCTCGCGCCAGCCCTTGTCGGCCAGCGCCACCGTGTAGGGCAACGTCGCGTTGGTCAACGCATACGTGCTCGTGTTCGGCACCGCACCGGGCATGTTCGCCACGCAGTAGAACACCGACTGGTGCACCGGATAGGTCGGATCCGCATGCGTGGTCGGCCGGGTGTCCTCGAAACAACCCCCCTGGTCCACCGCGATGTCCACCAGCACCGACCCCGGCTTCATCTGCGACACCAGCTCGTTCGACACCAGCTTCGGCGCCCGCGCACCCGGGATCAGCACCGCCCCGATCACCATGTCCGCCTCCCGCACCTGCTGCGCGATCGCCAGCTTCGACGACGCCAACCCGTGCACCCGGTTGTTGTACCGCCAAAACGACAACCGCAGCTTGTCCAGATCGGTGTCCAACAACGTCACATCCGCACCCATCCCCAACGCGATGTTCGCCGCGTTCTGCCCCGAGACCCCCGCACCGATGATCACCACCTTCGCATTGGCCACCCCACCGACCCCACCCATCAACACACCCCGACCACCCGAGGCCCGCATCAACGAGTGCGCCCCCACCTGCGGCGCCAGACACCCCGCCACCTCACTCATCGGATACAACAACGGCAACCCACCCGAGGGCAGCTGCACCGTCTCATAGGCGATCGCCGTCACCCCCCGAGCCACCAGCTCCTCGGTCAACGCCCGATCCGCCGCCAGATGCAGATACGTGAACAGCACCTGCCCCTCCCGCATCCGCGCATACTCCTCGGCCACCGGCTCCTTGACCTTCAACACCAGCTCACCGACACCCCACACCTCATCGGCCGACTCCAACAGCTTCGCCCCCGCCGCCGCATAGTCCTCATCCAGGATCTGCGACCCCACCCCCGCACCCGCCTCCACGAACACCTCATGCCCGTGCTGGGTCAGCTCGTGCACCCCCACCGGCGTGAGCGCCACCCGGTACTCATGGTTCTTGACTTCCTTCGGAACGCCGATCCTCATCGACCCAGATGTCCTCTCGCGGAGACTGGCCGCCACGTCGTCGGGGCAGCGGCCCGAGCATAGTGAACGTCACACCCGTCCCGGGGTGACGCCTCCGTCAGGAACCGGATCGGTTCCCGCGCGCCCTCGCCGTGTAGGCGAGGACGGCCTGGCCGGTCGGCCCGTTGGTGATCCGGCGGGTGAGGAAGGCCTCCACGAGGTCGGCCACCGGCACCCAGGAGGTGTCCATGTCGGCCTCCTCGTGGTGCGGCACGAAGTCGCCGCGGTCCGGCGCCGGCCGCAGGCCGGTCGCCAGGTAGGTCTCGATGCGCTCGCTGCTGAGGCCCGGAGAGGGGTAGGTGGTCAGCAGGTGCTCCCACGAGTCCGCGAGCAGCAGCGCCTCCTCCTGCAGCTCGCGGCGGGCCGCGACGACGGGGTCCTCCCCCGGTACGTCGAGGAGCCCGGCCGGGAGCTCCAGCATCCGGCGCCCGATCGGGTGCCGGTACTGGTGCAGCACGAAGGCGCGCTCCTCGTCGTCGACGGCCAGGATCACCACCGCGCCGGGGTGGTCGAGCACCAGCCGCCCGAAGCGCTCGTCGGGTCGGTCCGGTGCCGAGATCGTGTCGCGGCGCACCGAGAAGGGTGCCTTGCCGTCCCAGATCTGCTCGACCTCGTGGACCGGCCAGCGCTCCTCGGGGTCGCCGAGCGGCGTGGTCACGCCGGGTCGGCGACCGACGCCGCCTCCGCCTCGCGGTCGGCGCGGCGGCGCAGGCTCGCCTCGTCGATCGGGAAACGCAGCTCGCGCTGCCGCTCGATGGCGGCGCCGACGAGTCCGGCGAAGAGCGGGTGCGGCCGGGTCGGTCGCGAGCGCAGCTCGGGGTGCGCCTGGGTGGCGACGTAGTAGGGGTGCACGTCGCGGGGCAGCTCCACGAACTCCACGAGGTTGTTGTCCGGGGAGGTGCCGGAGAACACCAGCCCGGCCTTCTCGAGGCGGTCGCGGTAGGCGTTGTTCACCTCGTAGCGGTGCCGGTGCCGCTCCTCGATCTTGGCCTCGCCGTACACCTCGCGGGTGGTGGTGCCCTCCTTGAGCTCCGCCGGGTAGAGGCCCAGCCGCATGGTGCCGCCCATGTCGCCGTCGCCGGAGACGATCTCCATCTGCTCGGCCATCGTGGCGATCACCGGCTCCTCGCAGCCGGGGTTGAACTCGGTGGAGTCGGCCTTCTCGACGCCGGCGACGTGCCGGGCGTACTCGATCACCATGCACTGCAGGCCCAGGCACAGGCCGAGGGTGGGGATGCCGTGGGTGCGGGCGTACTCGAGCGCGCCGACCTTGCCCTCGATGCCACGGATGCCGAAGCCGCCGGGCACGCAGACCGCGTCGACGTCGGAGAGGTGGCGCGCGGCACCCTCCCGGGTCTGGCACTCGTCGGAGGGCACCCACAGCAGGCGCACCTTGGCCTCGTGGGCGAAGCCGCCGGCGCGCAGCGCCTCGGCCACCGAGAGGTAGGCGTCGGGCAGGTCGATGTACTTGCCGACCAGCGCGACGGTGACCTCCTCGGCCGGGTGGTGCACGCGGCGCAGCAGGTCGTCCCACTCGGTCCAGTCGACGTCGCGGAACGGCAGGTTGAGGCGGCGTACGACGTAGGCGTCGAGACCCTCGGAGTGCAGCACCTTGGGGATGTCGTAGATGGACGGGGCGTCGGCCGCGTTGACGACCGCCTCCTCGTCGACGTCGCACATGAGGGAGATCTTGCGCTTCATCGACTCGGGGATCTCCCGGTCGGAGCGGGCCACGATCGCGTCGGGCTGGATGCCGATGGAGCGCAGCGCCGCGACGGAGTGCTGGGTCGGCTTGGTCTTCAGCTCGCCCGACGGGCCGATGTAGGGCACCAGCGAGACGTGCAGGAAGAAGCAGTTGTCGCGGCCGACGTCGTGCCGCACCTGCCGGGCGGCCTCCAGGAACGGCAGGCTCTCGATGTCGCCGACGGTGCCGCCGATCTCGGTGATCACCACGTCGACCTCGGGGCCGGCCATCGCGCGGACCCGCTCCTTGATCTCGTTGGTGATGTGCGGGATGACCTGGACGGTCTCACCGAGGTAGTCGCCGCGGCGCTCCTTGGCGATCACCTGCGAGTAGACCTGGCCGGTGGTCACGTTGGCGATACCTCGCAGGTCGGTGTCGAGGAACCGCTCGTAGTGGCCGATGTCGAGGTCGGTCTCGGCGCCGTCGTTGGTGACGAAGACCTCGCCGTGCTGGAACGGGTTCATCGTGCCGGGGTCGACGTTGAGGTACGGGTCGAGCTTCTGCATCGTGACCCGCAGACCGCGCGACTTCAGCAGGCTGCCCAGCGACGAAGCGGTCAGCCCCTTGCCGAGCGAGGAGGCGACGCCTCCGGTGACGAAGACGTGCTTGGTCGGCTGCGATGCGGCCAAGTGAACTCCCGTGGCATCGATGGTGGGCTCGAACTCTGCGGGCGCTGGTCGATCACGCCTCCACGGGGTTCCACCCTACCAAGAGACGAGCCGACGCGAGCCCCGACACCCGGGCCTCACTCGCCGCCGGACAGAGCACCGGGCATCGCACCGTCGGCGGCGTCGACCGCACCGTAGTGGCCGGTCTGGTCCTGCGCCTGGCCGGCGAGCGCCATGGCCGCCACGATCCGGGCGGCGGAACGGCCGAGCACGTCCACGGTGGAGACGTCGCGGGCGGCGACCACGTCGTTGCGGATGCCCCGCACCACGCCCTCCTCGCGGGCCGAGGAGATCGGCCCCGCCACCACCACGCCGTCGGTGTCGGCGTCGACGGCGGTGACGATCGTGGCCAGGATGCTGCTGGCGCCGACCTGCTCCTCGTTGCTGCCGCTGGGCGCCCCGGCGACGAAGAGCACCAGGCTGCCGCGGCGGTCCAGCGCGCCGTCGGCGGACATCAGACCGGCGGTGCTCAGCCCGGCCAGGATGCTGTCGGCGGTCCCGTCCACCCCGGCGCCGCCCGCGTCCTTGTCGGTGCCGATGGCGCGGGCCATCAGCGCCCCGATCCGCTCGTAGCTGCTGGCGTCCGCGGGGACGCTCACGTCGGAGGCCCCGTCGAGCAGCTGGCTGCCCAGCTCGTCCACCAGCTGCCGGTTGGACACGTCGAGCAGCTCGTCGCCGACCCGGACGTTGCCGCCGACCGTGCCGCCGGCCGTCTCGACCATCTCGCCGAGGGCAGCGACCTCGGCCTGCTGGCTCCCGGGCAGCGCAGCGAGCGTGACGACCCGGCCCTGCAGCGCCTGGCCGAGCAGGCCGGGGGCGACAGTGTCGGCGAACTCGTCGGTGAAGGTGTTGGCAGCTCGGGAAGCGGCGATGTCGGCGCGGAGGTCGGCCTTCACCTGGCGGTCGGCCTTCACCTGCTCGACGAGGGTGTTGTCCACCTCGCCCTTGAGCGGGCCGCCGCCGAGCGCGACGCCGACCGCCAGGGCCAGGAAGACCGAGACGATCGAGACGATGTGGTAGCGGAACGAGATCACGTGAACAGTCCTTGGATCCAGTCGAACAGGTCGGCCGGGGCGCCGCTGACGGTGTCCCACCACTCCGCGCCCACCGGGGTCGCGGCGATGGCCGTGACGAGCGCGACGAGCCCGGCGAGCAGCACGACGGCGAGGTGCCACAGCCGCACCCGTCCGGCGTACAGCTGCGGCACGCTCCTGGCCTCGACGAGCTTGGGACCGACGCGCAGCCGGGTCAGGAAGGTGCTGGCCAGTCCCGCCCGCTGCCGGTCGAGGAACTCGTCCAGGGTGGCGTGCATGCCGACGGTGATGACGATGGACGCGCCCGCGGTGTCGGCGAGGAGCAGCGCCACGTCCTCGGTGAGGCCGGAGGCGGCGAGCTGCGGCGCGCGGATGCCGATCCGCTCCAGACGGTCGCTGCCGATGGCCCGGCCGCCGCGGTCGGTGTGCAGCACCACCTCGTGCGCGTGCCGCAGGGCCCCGTCGCTGACCGTGTGCCCCTGCTCCCCCGCGGCGCTGCTCTGCCCGAGACCCTGCTGGCCGACGATCACGATGTCGGGGCGGTGGCCGGCGGCCGCGAGCGCGTCGGCGCCGGCGTCGACGCCGATCAGCACCGGACGCTGCTCGCGGATGAACCGGCGCAGCTTGCGGAGGTCCTCGCGGTAGTCGTAGCCGCGCACGACCACCACCACCGGCCGGCCCCGGATAGGCGTCCTCGTCGCCGGGACCCCCTGGCCGTGCAGCAGCAGGTCCTGCTCGCGGCGCAGGAACTCGGTCGTGTTGTGGGTGAAGCTCTGCAGCTGGGTGCTCAGCCCGCCGCGGGCGTCGGACATCCGCTCGGCGATCTCCTCCGCGGTCAGCAGGTGCCCCTCGGCGAGCACCTCCTCACCGCGCAGCAGCCGGTGCCCGTCGACGCGCACGGCGGCACCGTCGGAGACCGACTTGAACACGTCGGCGCCGACATCGTCGAGCATCAGCACGCCCGCGCCGGCGAGCAGCTCGGGCCCGAGGTTGGGGTAGCGACCGGAGATGAACGGCGAGGCGTTGACCACGGCGACGACGCCGGCCTCGGCGAGCGCCTGCGCGTGCGAGCGGTCCAGGTCGAGGTGGTCGATGACGGCGATGTCACCCCGGCGCAACCGGCGGACGACCGCCGCGGTGCGCCGGTCGACACGGGCGGTCCCGGAGACTCCGGGCAGGCCGTCGACGGGCTGCTGGCGCGAGGGGAACTTCATGGCGCCGCCATGCTCTCACGCAGACCCCGCGCTTCCGGGGACCTCCGGAGCGCGTTGGGTCACACCACCCCCGGGGGGCTCAGGGGCGGGGTGCCCGCGGGCTGCGGCGGTACGCCGAGACGGTGCGCTCGCCGTGCACCCAGAACCGCCACGGCACGTCGTGGGCGAGGCTCACCCCGACCCGGGGGCCGCAGCGGATCCGGTCCGCGGGGACGGGCTCGCCGGGCAGGACCAATAGGCCGTCCAGGTCGAGCCCGTCGTGGGCCCGGTCGAGGCCCAGCGCCTGGGCCAGGTTGGCCGGACCTCGGGCCAGCGCCTCGAAGGGCCGGTCCCCCCGCCGTTCCCGGGCGGTGGCGAGCCCGTCGACGACCTCGCCCGCGCGCAGCAGCACCGCCGACGCCTGCCCGTCCGGACCGCAGACCACGTTGGCGCACCAGTGCATGCCGTAGGAGAAGTACACGTAGAGACGGCCCGGCGGTCCGAACATCACGTCGTTGCGTGGGGTCGGGCCGCGGTACGCATGCGAGGCCGGGTCCCGCGGGCCGTCGTACGCCTCCACCTCGGTCAGCCGGACGGTCACGCCGCCGTGGGTCAGGGTCGCGCCCAGCAGCCGCGGCGCCACCTCGGCGACCGGCCCGAGCAGGGCCTCAGCCCAGCCAGGCACGGTGGTCGGCGACGACGGTGCGGAGCTCGGTCAGCTGCTCGGCGACCCGCGACGGGGCGGTGCCGCCCCGCCCGCTCCGGGACGCGACGGACCCCTCCACGGTGAGCACCGACCGGACCTCGGGCGTCAGGTGCGGCGAGATCTCGGCGAACTGCTCGTCGGTGAGGCCGTCGAGGTCGACCCCGAGCTCCTCGCAGCGGCGCACGCACTCCCCCGCCACCTCGTGCGCCACCCGGAACGGCACGCCCTCGCGGACCAGCCACTCGGCCACGTCGGTGGCGAGCGAGAAGCCCTGCGGCGCGAGCTCGGCCATCCGCGCGGTGTCGAACGTCATCGTTGCGACCATGCCGGTGAAGGCCGGCAGCAGCACCTCGAGTGTGTCGACCGAGTCGAAGACCGGCTCCTTGTCCTCCTGCAGGTCGCGGTTGTAGGCCAGCGGCAGCGCCTTGAGGGTGGCGAGCAGGCCGGTGAGGTTGCCCATCACCCGCCCGGCCTTGCCGCGGGCCAGCTCGGCGATGTCGGGGTTCTTCTTCTGCGGCATGATGCTGGACCCCGTCGAGTAGCCGTCGTGCAGCCGGACGAAGCCGAACTCACGGGTCGCCCACAGGATCACCTCCTCGGCCATCCGGGAGACGTCGACGCCGACCATCGCCGCGACGAACGCCAGCTCGGCGACCCAGTCGCGGGCCGCGGTCCCGTCGATGGAGTTGGGGCTGGAGTCGGTGAAGCCGAGCTCGGCCGCGACCTGCTGCGGGTCCAGCCCGAGGCTCGACCCGGCCAGGGCGCCGGAGCCGTACGGCGAGTCGGCGGCGACCCGGGCGTCCCAGTCGCGGAGCCGGTGGACGTCGCGCACCAGCGGCCAGGCGTGCGCCATCAGGTGGTGGCTGAGCAGGACCGGCTGTGCGTGCTGCAGGTGGGTCCGGCCCGGCATGACCGCACCGAGGTGCGCCTCGGCCTGGTCGGTGATGGCGTCGACCAGGTCGAGGAGCCGGCCGGCGACCACCCGGGCGTGGTCGCGCAGGAACACCTTGAACAGCGTGGCGATCTGGTCGTTTCGCGACCGGCCGGCCCGGAGCCGGCCGCCGAGCTCGGAGCCCACCTCGTCGAGCAGCAGCCGCTCGAGGGCGCCGTGCACGTCCTCGTCGGCCTCCGCGGCCACCACCTCGCCGCTGTCGACCTTGGCCGCGAGCGCGTCGAGGCCGCCCAGCAGGGCGTCCAGGTCCGCGTCGGTCAGCAGCCCGGCGCGGTGCAGCACCCGGGCGTGCGCCCGGGAACCGGCCAGGTCGTAGGGCGCCAGCCGCCAGTCGAAGTGGGTCGACTTCGACAGCGCGGCCAGGGCGGGGCTCGGCCCGTCGGCGAACCGCCCGCCCCAGAGCGCGCCGGTGTTGGTGCTTTCCTTGCTCACGTCGTCCTCTCGTCCCGCGTCCCGGTTGCCCGGCCGGGTCAGTCGGTGCCGGCCTCCATGGCGGCGTGGTCGAGGGCCTCCTCGTCGAGGGAGTCCGCCTCGCCGTTGCGGCGCGCGATCCGGTCCGCGCCCCCCGGCTCGAGCGCCCCGAACAGGTTGCCGTGCTCGACGAGCACGTGCCCCTGGTCCTGCGGCTGGGAGGCGTACATCTCGAGCTTGGAGCGCGAGTCGGAGATGTCGAGGTTGCGCATGGTGAGCTGGCCGATCCGGTCGGTCGGGCCGAAGACCGCGTTGTCGGTGCGCTCCATCGACAGCTTGTCCGGGTGGTAGGAGAACGCGGGGCCGTCGGTGGCCAGCACCGTGTAGTCCTCGCCGCGCCGCAGCCGCAGCGTCACCTCCCCGGTGACCAGGGACGCGATCCAGCGCAGGATCGACTCCCGCATCATCAGCGCCTGCGGGTCCAGCCAGCGGCCCTCGTAGAGCAGCCGGCCCAGCTTGCGGCCCTCGAGGTGGTAGTTGGCGATCGTGTCCTCGTTGTGCACCGCGTTGAGCAGCCGCTCGTAGGCGATCCACAGCAGCGCCATCCCGGGCGCCTCGTAGATGCCGCGCGACTTGGCCTCGATGATCCGGTTCTCGATCTGGTCGGACATGCCCAGCCCGTGCCGGCCGCCGATCTCGTTGGCCCGCATCACCAGCGCCACCGGGTCGTCGTACCGGGTCCCGTCGATCGCGACCGGCCGCCCCTGGTCGAAGCTGACCGTGACGTCCTCGGTGGGGATGTCCACCCCGGCGTCCCAGAACTTCACGCCCATGATCGGCTGGACGGTCTCGAGGGAGACGTCGAGGTGCTCGAGGGTCTTGGCCTCGTGCGTGGCGCCCCAGATGTTGGCGTCGGTGGAGTAGGCCTTCTCCTTGCTGTCGCGGTAGGGCAGGTCGCGCTCGGTGAGCCACTGGCTCATCTCGTTGCGGCCGCCGAGCTCCTTGACGAACTCGGCGTCCAGCCACGGCTTGTAGATCCTCAGCTCCGGGTTGGCGAGCAGGCCGTAGCGGTAGAACCGCTCGATGTCGTTGCCCTTGAACGTCGAGCCGTCGCCCCAGATGTCCACGCCGTCGGCGTGCATGGCGCGGACCAGCATCGTGCCGGTGACCGCGCGCCCGAGCGGCGTGGTGTTGAAGTAGGCCCGGCCCCCGGAGCGGATGTGGAAGGCGCCGCACGCCATCGCGGCGAGACCCTCCTCGACCAGGGGCCGGCGGCAGTCGACCGCCCGAGCGATCTCCGCGCCGTACTGCAGCGCCCGGTCGGGGACGCTGTCGATGTCCGGCTCGTCGTACTGGCCGATGTTGGCGGTGTAGGTGCAGGGCACCGCGCCCTTCTCGCGCATCCAGGCGACCGCCACCGAGGTGTCGAGGCCGCCGGAGAACGCGATCCCGACGCGTTCGCCGAGGGGGAGGCTGGTGAGGACCTTGCTCATGGGGTGTCTTTCCGGGTGTCGGGGTCGGGGCTGCCGGCGCCGTTGGCGAGGGCGAGGAAGCGGGCGGCGAGCGCGTGCCCGCCGTCGGGGCGCCGGCTGATCACCAGCACGGTGTCGTCGCCGGCCACCGTGCCGAGGACGTCGTCGGCCTCGGCCTTGTCGAACGCCGAGGCGAGGAACTGGGCCGCGCCGGGCGGTGTCCGGAGCAGCGCGAGGTTGGCGGAGGCGTCGGCCGAGACCAGCAGCTCCCCGAGGAGCCGGGCCAGCCGGGCCTCCCCCGCGGCGGTGTCCTGGACGACGGGGGTGCGGTCGCCGCCCTCGGCCGGTACGGCGTAGACGAGCTGGCCGCTGGGCAGGCGCACCTTCACGGCGTCGAGCTCGACGAGGTCGCGCGACAGGGTGGCCTGCGTGACCTGCACGCCGGCCTCCTTGAGCAGCTCGGACAGCTCGGTCTGGGAGCGCACCGGCTGCCGGCTGAGCAGCTCGACGATCCGCTGCTGGCGGGCGCTCTTGGTGAGCGGGATGGTGGGGCTCACGACGTCACCTCCTGGTGCGCGAGCAGCCAGGTGAGCAGCGCCTTCTGGGCGTGCAGCCGGTTCTCCGCCTCGTCCCAGACGACGCTCTGCGGCCCGTCGATGACCTCGGCGGCGATCTCCTTGCCGCGGTAGGCCGGCAGGCAGTGCAGCACGATCGCGCCGGGGGCGGCGCCGGCCATCAGCGTCGGGGTCACCGCGTAGGGCCGGAACGGCCGGGAACGCTCCTCCGCCTCGGCCTCCTTGCCCATCGACACCCAGGTGTCGGTGGCCACGACGTCGGCACCGGCGACGGCCTCGGCAGGGTCCGGCACGAGCTCGGCGGAGCCGCCCGTGCCCGCGGCGATCTCCCGCGCCCGGGCGAGCACGTCGGCGTCGGGACCGAACCCGTCCGGCCCGCTGACCCGGACGTGCATGCCGGCGGTGGCGCAGGCAAGCAGGTAGGAGTGGCTCATGTTGCTGGCCGCGTCGCCGAGGAAGGCGAGCGTCAGGCCCGCGGGGCCGCCCTTGTGCTCGGCGACGGTCTGCAGGTCCGCGAGCAGCTGGCACGGGTGGAACTGGTCGGTGAGCGCGTTGACGACCGGGACCCCGGCGTGCGCCGCCATCTCCTCGATGCGGGACTGGTCGTAGGTGCGCCACACGATCGCGGTGGCCTGCCGGCCGAGGACGCGGGCGGTGTCGGCGACGGACTCCCGCGAGCCGATCTGGGCGAGCTGGCCGTCGACGATCATCGGGAAGCCCCCGAGCTCGGCGATGCCGGTCGTGAACGACACCTGGGTGCGCAGCGTCGGCTTGTCGAACACCACCGCGACCGTGCGGGGACCCTCGAGCGGACGCTCTGCGAAGCGGTCCGCCTTCAGCGTGCGGGCCAGCGCCAGCACCTCGGCCTGCTCGGCCGGGCTCAGGTCGTCGTCGCGCAGGAAGTGCCGGGTCACGATCCGGTCACCCCCTCGTACGCCGCGTCGAGGATGCCCGGCCAGGCGTCGACGAGCGAACCCGCCTGCTCCTCGGTGAGCACGAGGGGCGGCGCGAGCCGGATGGTGCGCGGCCCGGTGCTGTTGAGGATGAAGCCGGCGTGCTGGGCGGCCTCCACCACCTGGGCGGCCACCTCGGCGTCGAGGTCCAGCCCGACCAGCAGGCCGCGGCCGCGGACCGCGGTCACGCGCGGTCCGGCCAGCCCGGAGCGGAGCAGGTCGCCGACCCGCTGCGCGTTGCCGAGCAGGCCGTCCTTCTCGATGGTCTCGATGACCGCCAGCGCGGCCGCGGTGGCGACCGGGTTGCCGCCGAAGGTGGTGCCGTGGTTGCCGGGCTGGAGCAGGTCGGCGGCGGGCCCCAGCGCGATGCAGGCGCCGATGGGGATGCCTCCCCCGAGACCCTTGGCCACCGTCACCACGTCCGGGACGACCCCCGACGCGGCGTGCGCGAACCAGGCGCCGGTGCGACCGATCCCGGTCTGCACCTCGTCGAGCCACGAGCAGCGCGCCGTGGGCCGAGGTGGTCTCGCGGGCCCGCTGCAGGTAGTCCGGGGGCGGCTCGACGACGCCCGCCTCGCCCTGGACCGGCTCGACCACGACGGCGGCGGTCTCGTCGGTCACCGCGGCCGCCAGGGCGTCGGCGTCGCCGTACGGCACGAACGTCACCCCGCCGGGCAGCGGCTCGAAGGGCTCGCGGTAGGCGGCCTTCGCGGTGAGCGCGAGGGAGCCCATCGTGCGCCCGTGGAAGGCGCCCTCGGTGGCCACCACGTGGGTGCGGCCGGTGCGCCGGGTCGAGCTTGAGGGCGGCCTCGTTGGCCTCGGAGCCCGAGTTGGCGAAGAACACCTTCCCGCCCGCGGCCGACTCGGCGCCGACCAGGTCGAGCAGCCGCTCGGCCAGCGCGACCTGCGGCTCGGTGGCGAAGAAGTTCGACACGTGGCCGAGCGTGCTCATCTGCCGGGATACGGCGGCGACCAGGGCCGGGTGGGCGTGACCCAGGGCGTTGACGGCGATGCCACCGAGCAGGTCGAGGTAGCGGTTGCCCTCGGCGTCCCACACGTAGGCGCCCTCACCCCGGGTGAGCACGAGCTTGGGCGGACCGAAGGTGTTCATCAGCGACGCGGCGTACCGCTTCTTCAGGCCGTCGTTCATCAGCTCTCGTCCTTCCTGAGCGCCTGCCGGATCTTCGTCTCGGTGCCCGGCAGCACCTGCGTGCCGATGCCGTCGTCGGTGAAGATCTCGAGGAGCACCGCGTGCGGCTCGCGTCCGTCGACAACGGTCGCCCGCGGCACGCCGCCGCGGACCGCGTTGAGGCAGGCCTGCATCTTGGGCACCATCCCGCTGGCCAGGCTCGGCATCAGCTCCGAGAGCGCCTCCGGGCTGATGTGCGCGATGACGTCGTCGCTGTCCGGCCAGTCGCGGTAGAGCCCCTCGACGTCGGTGAGTACCAGCAGCTTCTCGGCGCCGAGGGCGATCGCGAGGGCGGCGGCCGCGGTGTCGGCGTTGACGTTGTGCACCAGCCCCATCTCGTCGGGCGCGACCGAGGAGATGACCGGGATCCGGCCCGCCTCCACGAGGTCGCGGACCGCCTCGGGACGGACCCGGGCCACCTCGCCCACCAGGCCGAGGTCCACCTCCTCGCCGTCGACGATCGTGTTGGCCGGCTCGGCGGTGAACAGGCCGGCGTCCTCGCCGCTGAGGCCGACCGCGAGCGGGCCGTGCGAGTTGATCAGCCCGACCAGCTCGCGGCCGACCTGGCCGACGAGCACCATCCGGACGACGTCCATCGCCTCGGGCGTGGTGACGCGCAGCCCGCCGCGGAACTCGGACTTGATCTGCAGCCGGTCGAGCATCCTGCTGATCTGCGGGCCGCCGCCGTGCACCACCACGGGCTGGAAGCCGGCGTAGCGCAGGAACACGATGTCCCGCGCGAACGCCTCCTTGAGGGTGTCGTCGGTCATCGCGTTGCCGCCGTACTTCACCACGATCGTCTTGCCGTGGTAGGTCTTCAGCCACGGCAGCGCCTCGGCCAGCGTCGCCGCCTTCGCGGTGGCGCGCTGCCAGGCCTCGGGGCTCGTGGCGGCGAGGGGGTCGGTCTCGGGGGTCACGGTCGAATCGCTCTCAGCTGGAGTAGGCGGAGTTCTCGTGCACGTAGGCGTGGGTCAGGTCGTTGGTCCACACCGTCGCTCGCTCGGTGCCGGCCTTGAGGTCGATGGTCACGGTGACCTCGCGGCCGGACAGGTCGACCGTGTCCGGGTCGGCGTCGGGCTCCGAGCCGCGGCAGACCCAGACGCCGTTCATGGCCACGTCGAGGTCGGCGGGGTCGAAGGCGGCGTCGGTGGTGCCGATGGAGGCGAGCACGCGGCCCCAGTTGGGGTCGCGGCCGAAGACCGCCGCCTTGAACAGGTTGCTCCGGGCGACCGACCGGCCCACCGCGACCGCGTCGTCCTCGGTGGCGGCGTTGCGCACCGTGATCGCGATCTCGTGGTCGGCGCCCTCGGCGTCGGCGAGCAGCTGCATGGCGAGGTCGGTGCAGGCCTGCCGCAGCGCCTCGGTGAGGTCCGCCTCGGTGGGGGTGACCCCCGAGGCTCCGTTGGCCAGCAACGTCACGGTGTCGTTGGTGGACATGCAGCCGTCGGAGTCGAGCCGGTCGAAGCTCACCCGGGTCGCGGCCCGCAGCGCCCGGTCGGCGGTGGCCGGGTCGACGCGCGCGTCGGTGGTGAGCACGACCAGCATGGTGGCGAGCTGGGGAGCGAGCATGCCCGCCCCCTTGGCCATGCCGCCCACCCGCCAGCCGCCGCCGTCGACGACCACCTGCTTGCTGACCGAGTCGGTGGTCATGATCGCCTCCGCCGCGGCGGGGCCCCCGTCGTGGGACAGCGCGGAGACGCACTGCTCGACGCCACCGAGGAGTACGTCGCGCGGGTTCTTCAGCCCGATCAGGCCGGTCGAGCAGACGACCACGTCGACCGCTCCGATGCCGAGGCCGGCGGCGACCTGCTCGGCGACGGCGTGGGTGGTCTGGAAGCCCTCCGCGCCGGTGTAGCAGTTGGCGCCGCCCGAGTTGAGCACGACCGCGCGGACGATACCGTCCTTGACGACCTCCTGGCTCCACAGCACCGGGTTGGCCTTGCAGCGGTTGGCGGTGAAGACGCTGGCCGAGGCGTAGTCGGGGCCGTCGCTGACCACGAGCGCCATGTCGGGACCGCCGCCGGCCTTCAGCCCGGCGGTCACCCCCGATGCGCGGAAGCCCTGCGGTGCGGTGACGCTCATGCTCGTCCCTCGGGGTCGGTGGCGGGCGGGTGCACGGTGTGCCCGGCGGCGCCCCAGGCCCCCTCGGCCTGGTCGGCCTGGCCGGCGCGCACCAGGATCCAGTCGGTGTCGTAGGTCGACAGCGTGAAGACGCTCACCCCCGCCTGCGCCAGCGGGGCCAGCAGCGCGTGCAGGACGCCGGTCTTGGAGATGTCCAGCGGTCCGTCGACCTCGAAGGCGACGAACGGGCCCAGCCGCCGCGCCTTAGCGGGCACCGTCGAGGCATGGCACACGATCGACGTCTCGGTGTCGGTCGCGGTGACCGAGAACAGCGTCGACGCGGAGGCCCACGCCGGCACCTCGGCCCCCCGGCCGAGACGGACCACCGCGAGCGCGTCGCGGTGCCGGGTCAGGCCGTAGGTGGCGCCGTCGGCGGCGGCGCTCACGGGCGAGCCCGACGGTCGAGAGGCCACTGGCCTCGGGCAGCCCGAGGGCGAGGTTCATGCACTGGACGGCGGCACCGCCGGTGCCCTTCGCGAGGTTGTCGACCGCAGCGACGGCGACCAGGCGGCCCGCGTCGTCGTCGACCGTCACCTGGACGTGCACGGCGTTGGAGCCCAGCACGGACTTGGTCTGCGGCCACTGACCGGGCGGCAGCAGGTGCACGAAGGGCTCGGCGGCGAACGCCTTCTCGTAGGCGGCGTAGGCCTCGTCGGCGCCCGCCGTGGTCGGCGCCGAGCAGGTGGCCAGGATGCCGCGCGGCATCGGCACGAGCAGCGGCGTGAACGAGACCTTGACGGGACCGTCGGTGAGTGCGCCGAGGTTCTGGGTGATCTCCGGGGTGTGCCGGTGGGCGCCGCCGACGCCGTAGGCGGTGGCCGACCCCATCACCTCCGAGCCGAGCAGGTGCGGCTTGGGCGCCTTGCCCGCCCCCGAGGTGCCGGACGCGGCCACGACCACGATGCCGGTGGCGTCGACGAGGCCGGCGGCGACGGCGGGGGCCATCGCCAGCGTCGAGACGGTCGGGTAGCAGCCGGGCACGGCGATCCGGGTCGCGCCGGCCAGCCGTGCTCGCTGGTCGCCGAGCTCCGGCAGACCGTAGGGCCACGAGCCGGCGTGCTCGCCGCCGTAGAACTTCTCCCAGTCCTCGGCGTCGGTGAGCCGGAAGTCGGCGCCGCAGTCGATCACGACGGTCTCGTCGGGAAGCGCGTTGGCGATCACGGCCGACTGCCCGTGCGGCAGGCCGAGGAACACCACGTCGTGGCCGGCGAGCACCTCGACGGTCGTCTCCTCCAGGACCCGGTCGGCCAGCGGCACCAGGTGCGGCTGGAGCGAGCCGAGGCGCTCCCCGGCGTTGGAGCCGGCGGTCACCGCCCCGATCTCGACGTCGGGATGGGACAGGAGCAGGCGCAGCACCTCACCCCCGGCGTACCCGCTGGCTCCGGCGACGGCGACTCTCCGCTTAGGCATGCGCATAAACATACAGGTGCGATGCATATCCATCGCCAACCGGGGTCAGGCGCGGTGGACCGCCCCGTGCCGCTCGACGGCGAGGGCGACCGCCGCGTCGCGGGCGGCGCCCGCCTCCGCCTCGGTCAGGGTGCGGTCCGGGGCCCGGAAGCGCAGCGCGAACGCCAGCGACCTGCGGCCGGCCTCCGACCTGGTCCCCGGTGTAGACGTCGAAGAGCCGCACCGACTCGCACAGGTCGCCGGCCCCCTCGCGCAGCGTCGCGGCCACCTCGGCGGCCGGGATCGCGGCGTCGACGACGAGCGCCACGTCCTCCTTGGCGACGGGATAGGTGGAGAACCGCGGCGCCGGCACGATCAGGACGGCCCGCTCGAGCAGCCGGTCGAGGTCGACCTCGGCCACGGCGGTCCGGGCCGGCACGCCGTACGCCGCGCACACCCGGGGGTGCAGCTCGCCGGCGAAGCCGAGCGAGACCTCCCCGGCCAGGATCTCGGCACAGCGCCCGGGGTGCCACGGCGCCCGCGTCGCGGACCTGACCGTGACCGGGACACCCAGCGCGGCCGCGACCGTGCGCACCGACTCGATGGCGTCGGCCCAGGTGGCGGCACGACCGGGGCCCCACCAGCCGGAGCGCTCGCGGTTGCCGGACAGCCCGAGTGCCAGGTGCAGCGGCTGCTCCGGCACCGCCTTCTGCAGGTCGTCCCACTCCCCCTCGGTCGGGCGGCGGTCCACCGGCAGGATCGGGGCGGCCACCGACCCCCGCGGCAGCGTCACGGTGGCGGTCTCGAACAGCGCCGCGTCGGGGACGCCCCGCCCGACGTTGCGGGCCAGCGCCTTGAGCAGCCCCGGCAGCAGCGTGGTCGTCATCGACGGCTCTTCGGAGCTGATCGGGTTGGCGATGCGCATCGTGGCCCGCCGATCGTCGTCCGCGTCGAGCCCGAGCCGGTCGAGGTCGCCGGTGCCCACGAACGGGAAGTTGACCACCTCGACGTAGCCGGCGCCCGCGAGCGTGCGGCCGACCCGGCGACGCAGCGACTGGGCCGGGAGAGGCCGCGGCCCGACGGCGCGGTCGGCAGCACGGACGGGACGTGCTCGTAGCCGACCACCCGGGCCACCTCCTCGACCAGGTCGAAGGGGTCGGTGAGATCCGGTCGCCAGCTCGGGGGCACGGCGGAGAGACGGTCGCCGTCGGTCTCGACCTCGCACCCGACGGCCCGCAGGTGCGCGACCGTGGTGTCGGCCGCGATCTCCATGCCGGTGACCCGGGCGGGCAGGTCGGTCGCGGATGGTGATCGGCGCGGGCTGCGGTGCCTCGCCGACCTTCGTCACCGAGGCCGACACCTCGCCGCCGCCGTAGCGGGCGAGGAGCTCGGCCACCCGGTCGGCGGCCGCCTCGGGGAGCCGCGGGTCGACGCCGCGCTCGAAGCGCCGGGACGCCTCGGAGGGCAGCTTGTGTCGGCGCTGGGTCCGGAAGACCGAGACCGGGTCGAAGTGGGCCGCCTCGATGACGACGTGGGACGTGGTGCGCCGAGAGCTCGGTGGTCGCGCCGCCCATCACCCCCGCCAGGCCGATCGGGCCCGAGTCGTCGGTGATGAGGAGGTCCTCCTCGCTCAGCGCGCGCGCGACCCCGTCGAGGGTGGTCAGCTTCTCCCCCGCGGTCGCGCGGCGGACCCGGATCGGGCCGGACAGCTTGTCGCCGTCGTAGCCGTGGATCGGCTGGCCGAGCTCGAGCATCACGTAGTTGGTGACGTCGACGGCCAGCGAGATCGGGCGCATGCCGGCGAGCTGGACCCGGCGGGCCAGCCAGGTCGGGGTGGGCGCGGCCGGGTCGAAGCCGGTCACGGTGCGGGTCACGAAGACCGGGCAGCCGGCGGGGTCGTCGACCTCGACCGGGTAGGAGCCGCCGTCGACCACCGGTGTCTCCCGCAGGGCGGGGTCGCGGTAGTCGGCGCCGAACCCGAGGGCCGCGTCGCGGGCCACCCCCCGCAGGGACAGCGCGTAGGCACGGTCGGGGTTGATCTCGAACTCGATCACCTCGTCGCGCAGGGGCAGCACCCCGAACGCGTCGTCGCCCGGCTCCCCGGCGTCGGGCGGCAGCACCAGGATGCCGTCGCGCGTGGCCGGGTCCTCCAGGCCGAGCTCGGTGGCGGAGCAGATCATGCCCGCCGAGACGTGGCCGTAGGTCTTGCGGGCGCTGATCTCGAAGCCTCCGGGGAGCACGCCACCGGGCAGCACCACGACGACCAGGTCGCCGACGGAGAAGTTGTGCGCGCCGCAGACGATGCCCTGCGGCTCTCCGCTGCCGTTGGCCGCCCCGACGTCCACGGTGCACCAGCGGATGACCTTGCCGTTCTTCTGCGGCTCGTCCTCGACGGTGAGCACCCGGCCCAGCACGAGGGGTCCCTGCAGGTCGTGGCCGGGACGCTCGAGCGCCTCGAGCTTCAGCCCCAGGGCGGTGAGCCGGGCGGCGAGGTCCGCGGTGGACAGGTCGTCGGGCAGGTCGACGTACTCACGGATCCAGGAGACGGGGGCGCGCATGAACTCAGATCTCGCTTCCGAAGGCGGTGGTGAACCGGACGTCGCCCTCGAACATGTCGCGCATGTCCTCGGCGCCGTGGCGGAACATGAGGGTGCGGTCGATGCCCATCCCGAACGCGAAGCCGGTGTAGCGCGCGGCGTCGACGCCGCAGGCGGTCAGCACCCGCGGGTTGACCACGCCGCAGCCGCCCCACTCGATCCAGCCCTCGCCGCGGCAGGTGCGGCAGGTCTCGACGCCGGGCTGCTGCCCGCGGCAGACGAAGCAGACCAGGTCCACCTCGGCGCTCGGCTCGGTGAAGGGGAAGTACGACGGCCGGAAGCGCGTGGTGATGCCGTCGCCGAACATCGCCTCGGCGAAGTGGTCGAGCGTGCCCTTGAGGTGTCCCATCGTGATGCCCTCGTCGACGACGAGGCCCTCGACCTGGTGGAACACGGGGCTGTGCGTGGCGTCGAACTCGTCGGTGCGGAAGACCCGCCCCGGGCAGACGACGTAGACGGGTGGCTCCCGGGTCAGCATCGTGCGGGCCTGAACCGGCGAGGTGTGCGTGCGCAGCACCAGGGCGTTCTCGGCCGGCTCCATCCAGAAGGTGTCCTGCATGGTGCGGGCCGGGTGGTCCGGCCCCAGGTTCAGGGCGTCGAAGTTGAGCCACTCCGCCTCCACGACGGGGCCCTCGGCGACCTCCCAGCCCATAGCGACGAAGACGTCGGCGATCCGCTCGGAGAGGGTGGTGAGCGGGTGCCGGGCCCCCGGCGGGGTGCGGTCCCAGGGCAGCGTGACGTCGACGGTCTCCTCGACGAGCATGCGCTCCTCGTGCTCGGCCTCCAGCACCTCCTGCCGGGCAGCGAGCGCCTTGTTCACCGCGCCGCGCGCCTGACCCACGCGCATGCCGGCCTCCTTGCGGGCCTGCGGCGGAAGCGCGCCGATCTCGCGGTTGGCCAGCGCCAGCGGCGACCGGTCGCCGGCGTGCTCGATCCGGACCTGCCGGAGCGCGTCGAGGTCGGCCGCCGCGGCGACGGCCGCCAGCGCCGCCTCGCGCATGGCCTCGACCTCGTCGGCCTTGAGCGGGGTCACCTCGACGGGGTCGTAGTCGGTGTTGGGTCCGGACATGGGGTGCAGTCTAGGAAGACGGCGCCGTCCGCGACGAACCGGTTTGCCCCGCGGGTGTGCTCAGAGCTCGGCGGCGGGCCACAGGATGGTCAGCCGGGCGCCGCCGCGGGGGGCGTCGTCGATCTCCACGACGCCGCCGTGGGCGCGCACCAGGCCGTGGATGATGTACATGCCGAGGCCGGAGCCGCCGCGGGTGCCGTGCTTCCAGAACTTGGTGAACACCCGGCTCCGGATGTCGGGGCTGATCCCCCCGCCCTCGTCGTCGACGTGCAGCACCACCCCGTGGAAGGGGCCGTCGTCGCCGATCGCCGCCACGCTCAGGGACACCTGGCCGTCACCGTGTCGGACGGCGTTGTCGACGAGGTTGTGCAGCACCTGGGCGAGCTTGTCCGGGTCCGCGAGGACCTGGGGCAGGTCCCCGTCCGTGGAGAACACGATCTCCCGGCCGGTCCCGGCTCGGATCGACTCGAGGACCCGTTCGATCGCCTGCCGGAAGTCGAGGGGCCGCGGGTACAGCGAGAGCCGGCCGGTGTCGATGCGCGCCACGTCGAGGAGCTCGGCGATGAGCCGGGTGAGCCGGTCGGCGTCCACGTTGACCGTCTCGAGCATCATCCGCTTCTGGTCGTCGTTGAGCCGGTCCCACTTGGACAGCAGCGTGGCGACGAAGCCCTTGACGCCGGTCAGCGGGGAGCGCAGCTCGTGGGCCACCGTGGCCACCAGGTCGGAGCGTTCCCGGTCGAGCCGGGCCCGGGCCTTGGCGGTGCGCAGGGAGACGGCGACCCGGTCGACGGGCCGCCGGACGGACGTGCGCTCGATCCGGACGGTCAGCAGCAGCTCGGAGCCGTCGGTGGTGAACCAGGCCTGCTCGGGCAGGCTGGTGCGGATGCTCAGCCCGTCGTAGGGGTCGGCGCAGGTGAACCAGTCGTTGCCGGCCTGGTCCTGCAGCGCGACGACGTCGGCGAGGTGCTTGCCCACCCCGTCGGGGGCGTGCAGCATGTCGGCGGCCGCCCGGTTCATCGCGACCACGGTGCCGGTCTCGTCGGCGACGACGACTCCGTCGGCCAGGGCGTCGAGCAGCACCTGCTCGTCGACTGCCCCGCCAAGCGACATAGCCGTCAGGTTAGACCCTCGGCGGTCGATTGGGGTCGATCAGGGGAACCGCGAGACGGTTCGAGCGCTGGGCGCGGGCCGACGCGTAGAGGCAGACGGCGGCCGCGGTGGCCAGGTTGAGGCTCTCTGCGCGGCCGTGGATGGGGATCGCGACCCGGTGGTCGGCCAGGGCCGCCAGCTCCGCGGGCAGCCCCCAGGCTTCGTTGCCGAACAGCCAGGCGGTCGGGCCGGCGAGCAGGCCGGCGTCCTCGGCCGCGTCCAGGTCGGTCTCCCCCCCGCCGTCGGCGGCGAGCACGGTCAGGCCGGCCCCCTGCAGCCGTCGTACGACGTCCGCGGGGTCGGCTACGTCACCGCCGGCGGCCAGCGGGAGGTGGAAGAGGGAGCCGGCGGTGGCGCGGACGCTCTTGCCGTTGTAGGGGTCGACGGACCGGCCGGCCAGCACCACGCCCCCGGCGCCGGCGGCGTCCGCGCTGCGGATGACGGTGCCGGCGTTGCCGGGGTCGCGCACGTCGGCACAGACCGCGACCAGGCGCGGGTGCCGCTCCAGAAGGTCGTCGAGGGGGACGTCGACGTGCCCGCAGACGGCGACCAGGCCCTGCGGGTGGACCGTCTCGGCCAGCGAGGCGAGGGCCGCGTCGTCGACGAGGTGCCAGGGCAGCCCAGCCGCGGCCTCACGGATCTCGGGGTGCTGCCCGGCGGCGGCAGCGACCGCGAAGACCTCCCGGACGCAGCCGGGCACGGTCAGCGCCTCGCGGACCGCCTGCGGGCCCTCGGCCAGGAAGAGGCCGAGCTCGGCCCGGTGCACGCGACGCGCGAGCCGCCGTGCCGCCTTGACGCGGCCGCTCCTCGAGGTGAGCGGCGCGTCAGGACCGGTGGGCACGGGGCTCGCCGTCGTCGTGGGGGGCCCCGAGGCTCAGGCGGACGCCTCGGCGGTCTCCTGCCGGGGCGCGTTGACGTCCTCGGGCAGGGCGGCCTTGGCGGTCTCGACGAGCGCGGCGAAGGCCGGCGCGTCGTTGACCGCGAGGTCGGCGAGGATCTTGCGGTCCACCTCGACACCCGAGGCCTTGAGACCCTGGATGAAGCGGTTGTAGGTGATGCCGTTGGCCCGGGCCGCGGCGTTGATCCGCTGGATCCAGAGCTTGCGGAAGTCGCCCTTCTTGGCCTTGCGGTCCCGGTAGCTGTAGACCAGCGAGTGGGTGACCTGCTCCTTGGCCTTGCGGTAGAGACGCGAGCGCTGACCCCGGTAGCCGGAGGCCCGCTCGAGGGTCACCCGGCGCTTCTTGTGGGCGTTGACCGCCCGCTTGACGCGTGCCACTTGTTACTCCTTGATGCTTCTCGGTGGGCGGTCGCGACCTGCGCGACCACCCGGGACGGGGGCGAGCTCGGTCAGCGACCGAGGAGCTTGCGGACCTTGGCGGTGTCGGCCTTGGACACCTCGGTGGTGCCGCTCATGCGCCGGGTCACCTTGGAGGCCTTGTGCTCCAGGTTGTGGCGCAGGCCGGTCTTCTGGCGGCGGATCTTGCCGGAGCCAGTCACCCGGAAGCGCTTGCTCGCACCGGAGTGCGTCTTGTTCTTCGGCATGCGTGTCAGTCCTTCTTCATCATCGAGCGCCGGGCCCGGCTGCGGCCCGGTGCTGTTCACATATCGGGGTCGAGGTTCTCGGAACGGCGGCGCGGCTTCTTGTCCGACGGGTCGGTCGGCGCGGTCGCGGTGCGCTCGGCGTGCTCCGCGTCCTTCTCGGCCTGGCGCTCGGCGGCCCGGACGGCCTTGGCGGCCTGGACCTCGGCCTTCGCCTCGGCCTTCTTCTTGTGCGGGCCGAGCACCATGATCATGTTGCGGCCGTCCTGCTTGGGCGACGACTCGACGAAGCCCAGCTCGTCGACGTCCTCGGCCAGCCGCTGCAGGAGACGGAAACCCAGCTCGGGGCGGTGCTGCTCACGACCGCGGAACATGATCGTGATCTTCACCTTGTCGCCCTGCTTGAGGAACCGCACGACGTGACCCTTCTTGGTCTCGTAGTCGTGCGCGTCGATCTTCGGGCGGAGCTTCATCTCCTTGATGACCACGTTGGTCTGGTTCCGACGGGCCTCGCGAGCCTTCTGCGCGGCCTCGTACTTGAACTTGCCGTAGTCCATGAGCTTGCAGACCGGCGGACGCGCCGTCGGCGCGACCTCGACGAGGTCGAGGTCGGCCTCCTGCGCGAGCCGCAGGGCGTCGTCGATGCGGACGATGCCGACGGTCTCGCCGTTCGGGCCAACGAGACGGACCTCGGGCACCCGGATCCGGTCGTTGATTCTCAGCTCAGTGCTGATGGGTCCTCCTGGGTCGAGTTCTGTGGGGGCGACCCGCCATGCCTCGACCCGGACAAACAAAACGGCCTCCGCATGACACGACAAGCGGAGGCCAGCCCCGGCGACGCTCCGCTCACGCGGGACGACACCAGACGAGGACGCGGCCACACTGCTGCGACGGGACGCCTCGTGACCGGACCCGACGACCTGTGCTGCAGGGCGGTCGATGCGGGTGGGGGACCGTGCTCGCGCACAGGCCCCGCTTGTCAGATCGTGCCGGTGCCAACCTCCGGCGCGCTCGGGATATTCCTACCCCGGGCGCACAGACGGCCGACCCGACAAGATCGGTCCCCACCAGGATAGCCGGAGAGGCCCTCCCGATGCACATCGGCGCCGCCGTGACACCCTGCCACCATGAGCCACGTCGCCCCCGAGAGCGCGCGCGACATCGCCGAGGTCCCCGCGCTCGAGATCGTCTCCACCGCCGCGCTGCACCTGATGAGCGCCGCCGCGGTGAACCTCGGGCTCGCCGAGGACCTGCCCGAGCACCGGGACCTCGACGAGGCGCGCACCCTCATCGAGGCGCTGGCCGGGCTGGTCACCGCCGGGGCGCCCCGGCTGGGCCACCACCACGCCGCTCCCCTGCGCGACGGCCTGCGCACCCTGCAGCTGGCCTTCCGGGAGGCCTCCGAGATCCCCGACGCGCCCGGCGATGGGCCCGGGGAGAAGCTCACCGGTCCGGTCTCGCCCACGCCCAGGCGGGCTCCGGGGAGCTGACCCGGGTCAGCGTCCAACCCTCGGCGAGCGCGACCAGGTCCTCCCCCTCCACCACGAAGAGCACCGGTCCGGCGACGTCGACGACCAGCGCGTCGGCACCGTCCTGACGGGCAGCCCGCGCGGCGTCGCGGGCGGTGACCGGCACCGGCCGGGCCTGCGGGTCCCAGCGACGCATCGGCCCCGCGCCGGTGAAGGCCAGCAGGGCGGTGCGGCCGTCCCGGCCCTGCATCAGCACCGCGGCCATGTCGGAGGACTTGTCGCGCACCAGGCCCTGCTCGTCCACCTCCGCCTCGCCGAGCACCGCCACCACCGGCACCAGCAGCCGGGCGTGCTGCAGCACGGCCAGCGTCTCCGGCTGCCGCGTCGCGGGCGCCTCGGCGTACGACGCGAGCGCGGTCACCACGTCGGGCGCGGCCGTGCCGTCGTCGCCTGCGAAACCGGGGTCGGGCAGGGAACGCATCCACCGATCCTCTCAGCCCACCCACCCCCTCCGCCGAGGGGTCACATCCTCATGCCCCTCGGCGGCGTGTCACTGCACAGCTGACTCCTCGGGCGGCGCCGTAGGCTGGGAGCGTGGGTGAGTTCGATTCCGCGACCTGGTCAGCAGTCGGCGCAGCCCTGACGGCAGTCGGGCTGGCCCTCAGCGTGGTCGCCTGGCGCCGCCGGGGCGCGACGTCAGGGCTGCGCGGGGTGGCCTGGTCCCTGCTGCCGCTGGCCGCGGCCCTGACCGGCCTGCTCCGCGTCGTCTGGGAGGTGAGCGACGCGGTGGCCTCCTGGGCGGTCCGGCTGGTCTTCAGCCCGGTCGTGTGGGCAGGGATCGTGGTGGCCGGGGTCTCGGCGACCCTGTTCGTGGTCTCGGGCTTCCTGCGCCGTCGTACGCCGCGGCGACCCTCGCGCAAGGAGCGCCGGGCTGCCGGGGCGACCGGATCGTCCCCCGCGGTGACGGCGCAGCGTCCGGCCCCCGCGAGCAGCGGCTCCCCCGCGACGGCGTCCGCGCCGGCCGAGGACGACGACATGGCGGACATCGAGGCGATCCTGAAGAAGCACGGCATCTCGTGACGGGGGCCGCCCCCGAGGCGCGCGCCCGGCTGGCCGCCCGGCTCGAGGGGGCGCTCGGCCGGCTCGGGACTCCCCCGCCGAGCCCGACGTACGTCGTCGACCTCGACGCCTTCGACGCCAACGCCGCCGACCTGGCCCGGCGCGCCGCCGGGACCCCGATCCGCGTGGCCACCAAGTCGCTGCGCGTGCCCGCGCTCATCGAGCGGGCGCTGAGCCAGCCGGGGTTCCACGGGACGCTGGCCTACACGTTGCGCGAGGCGCTGTGGCTGCGCGAGCGGGGCGTCTGCGACGACGTGCTGCTCGGCTACCCGACCGTGGACCGGGAGGCGATCGGCCGTCTCACCTGCGACGACCGCGCCGCCGCCGACGTGACGCTGATGATCGACGAAGTCGCTCATCTCGACGCCGTCGAGGCCGCGCGCACCGGGGACGCCATCGTGCGGGTCGCGATCGACGTCGACGCCGGACTGCGGGTGCGCTCGGTGCACGTCGGGCCGAAACGCTCGCCGTTGCGCGACGTCGACCAGGTCGCCGGCCTCGCCCGCGCCGTGCTCGCGCGGCGCGGGTTCTCCCTGGTCGGCGTGATGACCTACGAGGGTCAGGTGGCCGGGGTCCCCGACGCCGTGCCCGACGCAACGCGCCCGCTCGATGGCGGTGCGGCGGCTCAAGGCGGCCTCGGTGCGGCAGCTGGCCGACCGGCGGGCTGCGATCGCGGCCGCACTGACCGATCTCGTCGAGCTGGAGCTCTGGAACGCCGGGGGCTCCGGCAGCCTCGAGGTGTCGGCGGCGGACCCGGTGGTGACCGAGGTCAGCGCCGGCTCGGGGCTGCTGGTCCCGGCCCTGTTCGACCACTACCGCAGCTTCGCCCCCCGGCCGGCGGCCTACTTCGGCGTACCGGTGGTGCGCCGGCCGTCCGACGACTGCGTCACCGTGGCCGGCGGCGGCCTGATCGCCTCCGGGCCGGCCGGCGACGACCGGTCGCCGGTGCCGTGGGCGCCGCCCGGGCTGCGGCTGACCTCGCTGGAGGGGGCCGGCGAGGTGCAGACCCCGCTGGTCGGGCCGGGCGCGGCCACCCTGCGGATCGGGGACCTGGTCTGGTTCCGGCACGCGAAGTCCGGGGAGGTCGCCGAGCACGTGCGCGAGGCGCACCTCGTCTCCGGGGACCGGGTCACCGAGACGGTGCCGACCTACCGCGGCACCGGGAACGCCTGGTGACCACCCCCGCCGACGTCGTACGCCGGACGCTGGAGGCCGCACCCACCCTCGGCCCCGGCCGGCTGGTCTGCGTGGACGGGCCCGCCGGGTCGGGGAAGACCACGTTCGCGGCGCGCCTGCGGCGGGCGGTCCCGGACGAGGTGTCCTGCCGGGTGGTGCACCTCGACGACCTGTACCCCGGCTGGGACGGTCTCCGGGCCGGCGTCGAGCACGTCGCCGAGCACGTGGTGGCTGCGTTCGCTCGGGGCGAGGCGGGCCGGTACCGGCGCTACGACTGGCACGCCGACCGGCCGGGTGACTGGGTCGACGTGCCGCGCGCCGACCTGCTCGTGATCGAGGGCGTCGGCGCGGGGGCGCGGGCCTATGCCGACCTGGTCACGACCCTGGTGTGGGTGGAGGCCGACGACGACGTCCGGCTCGCCCGTGGGGTCACCCGCGACGGCGTCGCCTCGCGAGAGCGGTTCCTGCAGTGGATGGCCGACGAGGCGCCGTACCTGGAGGAGCAGGGCACCCGGGGGCGCGCCGACGTCGTCGTCCGCACCTGACCGTTGAGACGCGCGGCCCGGGTCGTTGAGACGCGCGGCCCGGGGCGTTGAGACGCGCGTCGTGATGTGTCGATGCGCGCGCACGGGGATCCGGGTCCCCCAACTCACTTCTCAACACCCGCCAGGCACTCTTCAACACCACCCAAGGCACTCTTCAACGCCCCGCCAGGCACTCCTCAACGGCCCACCAGGCACTTCTCAACGCGCCACCAGGCACTTCTCAACGGCCCACCAGGCACTCCTCAACGGAGGCGGCGACGGAGGCGGGTCCAGAGGGTGGGGGAAGGGGATGGTGCGCGTGACGCGGTGGATGGTGTGGCGGACGGGACGTCCCGCCGGCCCGCTGTGCCTCGGCGACGAGTCTTCGAGGGCGGCGGCGTGACCAGCATGGTCGCGATCGCCCTGGCCGCCGCGTCCGCGACCTCGGCGTCGGACACGCGTTGCGGGTCGTCGGCGTACGCGGACGGGGCGGGCAGCAGGTCGTCGAGCTCCCCGACCACGTCGTACCGGCCCTGGCGGACGGCCTCCACGTGGGCCGCCGACACCGACCCGCACCACCCCTCGAGACGCCGGGGCAGCCGGGCCGGGGCGCCCTGCTGGGCCGACAGGATGCGCTTGCCCAGGTACATCTTCCCCGCCCTGCGGTACGCCTCCCGGCGCCGGAGCCGGCCCCCCAGCTCGGCGTTGACCCGTCGCAACAGCTCGGTCTGCACCAGGCCGAGCGACACGTTGCGCCGCGGCACTGCGGTGTCGAGGCGGGCCGGATCGACGCCCAGGACGGCGCAGAAGCGCGCGAGCAGCAGCCCGGGGTCGCTCCCGGCGGGCGGGACCGTGACGACGTGGATCCGTTGGGCCGGTACGGCGCTCCCCCACCGCTCCAGCACCGCGGGCAGGTCCTGGCTGGCCCAGAAGTCCCGGGCCCGCCGGCGCCGGTCGACGACCGCGGCGAGGTACTGGTCGTAGGTGTAGCGGCGCCGCGCGGTGACCTTCTGCTGCCACACGGACGGCACCTGGCGGGCCAGGTCGCGCACCGAGAGCACGACGTGCACCTCCGTGCCGGCCAGGTGCTCCACGAGCCGGCGGGCCTGCGCCGCGCTCGCGGGCGCCAGCGACTCCTCGGTGAGCAGGAACCGGTCCGCGCCACCCTCGGTCAGCGCGGCGTCCAGCGTGGACCGCAGCCGCGACAGCGCCCCGGTGACCTCGGGTCCGTCGACCCCGGGCCGGGCCCGGTCCCGGGTCGCGAGCATCACCCGGAACGTCTCCCGCTTGGTGCCGGGCAGCATCGCGAGGCCCTGCTCGGCGAGCGCCTTCCGGGACTGCCAGAACACCGACTGGAGGTACGACGTGCCGGTCTTCTGCAGGCCGATGTGCACGAACGTGCGGGGAGTCGGACTCATGGCCCGCTCATCCAAGCACGGGCTCCCGGCGCAGCGCGTAGTTGGTCCAGCGGCTCTCCACCTCGAAGCCGGCGCGCTCGTAGATGCCCAGCGCCCCGGTCGGGTTCTCGGAGTCGACGTCCAGCGAGGCCTCGTCGAAGCCTGCCTGCTGATAGAGGGCGAGGGAGTGCGCGAGGAGCAGGCCGGCCAGCCCGCGGCCGCGGTGCTCGCGGCGGGTGCCCACCTTGGCGACGTACGCCTCCCGCCGGCCGGTGGCCTGGAAGTAGGCGTCGTACTCGTTGGACTGCACGTAGGCGACCACCCGGTCGGGGGCGGCGTCCTCGACCAGCAGCAGGCTCAGCTCCGGTCGGAAGTTGCGGCTGTCGCTCACCCACTGCTTCCACATGACCTCGGTCCACGGGGTGAAGTCGGGGTGGTCCACGAACGCCGCGTTGTGCGCGTCGAGCATGGCCCGGTCGAGCTCGGGCGAGTAGCGGACCAGCGAGAGGCCGTCGGGCACCGGCGGCGGCGCCGGCACGTCGGCGAGACGGGTGCGCATCACGAAGTTCCAGCGCTCCGGCGCCAGCCCGAACGAGCCGAGGAGCTCCTGCTGACCGGTGTTGGCCGAGAGTCCGGTGACGTTGTACTTCGCCGGCAGGTCGGGGTGCCGCTCGGCGTGCACCTCGTCGGCCCGCGCGACCATCGCCTCGACCAGCCGGGTTCCGATCCCCTCACCGCGACGGCCGGGGTGCACCGAGCCCTCCAGGTGCACCTTCTGGTGGGTGTCATCGGTCGAGCGCGGGTAGACCGCGAAGTAGCCGACGAGCCCCGCCTCCCCGGCACCGGTCGAGGGCTCGAAGGCGCCCACGATGTCCTTCCCGACCTCGATGTCGGGGTTGGCGAACTCCTCGGCGAGGTCGTCCTCGTTGTAGTGCTCCCCGGTGGCGTCCACCTCCTCGACGGCCGCGAGGTGCCGAGCCAGGGCCGGGATGTCGTCGGTGAGCAGCGCGCGCAGGGTCAGGTCCACCCCGGGAGCGTAGGGCGGCCACCGGTCCGGCGCAGCCCGTTTTCTGCCAGGGTGGCCCCATGGTCGCGCCCAGCGGGGAGCAGTACGAGATCACCGGAGGCGGCTACCGCGCGGTCGTCACCGAGTGCGGCGCCGGTCTCCGGGTGCTCGAGCACGGCGGTCGACCGATCCTCGCCGGGTACGCCGAGGACGAGCAGGCGACCGGCGGGCGCGGGCAGCTCCTGCTGCCGTGGCCGAACCGGATCCAGGACGGGCGCTACCGGTTCGAGGACCGCGACCTGCAGCTGCCGCTGTCCGAGGCCGCCCGGGGGCACGCCAGCCACGGGCTGGTCCGCTGGGTCGCCTGGTCGCTGCGCGAGCACGCCGCCGACACGGTCACGCTCGGCTACCGGCTGATGAGCCAGCCCGGCTACCCGTGGACGCTGGACCTGACCGCGACGTACGGCGTCTCCGCGACGGGGCTCGCGGTGACCGTGACGGCGACCAACCTCGCCGACCGGCCGGCCCCGTTCGCGGCGGGCGCGCACCCCTACCTCGTCCCGGGGTCCCATCCGCTCGACTCCTGGCGGCTCGACCTGCGGGCCGCGACCGCGCTCACGGTGGACGACCGGCTGATCCCCTACGGCGCGGTGCAGGTCACCGACACCGGCGGCGACTTCCGGGGCGGCCGGGCCATCGAGGCGGCGGACCTCGACACGACGTACGGCGACCTCGACCGCGACGACGACGGCTGGGCCCACGTCAGCGTCTCCGACGACGACGGCGGGACCGTCGTGCTCGGGATGGACCGGCACCACCGGTGGGTGCAGGTGTTCGTGGGCCCGCCCGGACGGCGCGACATCCTGGCCGTCGAGCCGATGACCGCGCCGCCCAACGCGTTCGCCACCGGGCAGGACCTGACCGTCCTGGCGCCCGGCGAGACCGTCGAGGTGCGCTGGAGCCTGCACGCCCGCTGAGTTGTCAGAGCGTCATCGCGCCCGGGCGCACCGACGGTCTGACAACTCGGCGGCTCAGGCGGGCGGGACGTAGCCGGTCGGGTCGTCGCCGAGGTCGACGATCGCCGCGACCGGGCCGCCGCCGTCCGGGCCCTGGTGGGCGGCGGAGACGGAGACGAAGGCCGCCGGGTCGCCGGTCACGGCGGCGGTCACGCCGCCGACACAGGCCTTGATCTGCCGGTGCCAGTGCACGTCGGAGTCGTCGAGCATCGCGTTGCGCCGCCCGGCGACCTGGCCGTCCTGGCTGACCTCGCACTTGAGGAAGACGTTGACGAGCCGGCCGCCGAGGTCGTCGCGGTGCGGCCGCTCCGGCAGGTCCAGCCCCGCGTCGCGGATCGCCGCCCAGATGCCGTCCTGGTCGAGGGCGTCCCTCATCACCGAGTGCCCGATCCGGTAGCGGCCACCGACCCCGCGCGCGTTGCCGACCACGACCACCTGCGCCTGGTCGAGCTCCACCCCGCTGGAGCAGGAGGCGACGGCGGAGTACAGCGACCGGTCGTGCATCACGTCGGCGTCGGTGGGCATCTCGATCTCGCCGAGGGCGACGGCGACGCCGAGCGCCGTGCACCCGTTGGAGAGGTCCATCGACTCGTGGGTGTGCTCGGTCCACACCGTCTTGCCGCGGCTCTTGGCGTCGCGGATGGTGTGGATGGTCAGCAGCGGGGTCTTGGTCTGGACGTAGTGCACGTCGGCGGGGTCGTCGATGCCGGCGCGCTCCATGGCCTCCTTCACCGCGGCGGAGACCTTCTCGACCATCGCGGTCCGCCCGATGTCCTCGGGCAGCAGGACCTCGCTCATCGCGAAGCCCACGGTGAGCCGCGGCTCGTCGGTCTGCGCGGCCCGCTCGGGCGGCAGCGTCGCGAAGATCGTGGCGTGCGGGCTGAGCACCCCGTCGGTGCCGCCGGACCAGACGATCGGGACCTGCTTGACCTCCTCGGCGCTGCGGCTGCCCCTGTCCACGAGCACCTCGCGGAAGGCGCGGTCGGCGATGATCCGGGTGTAGTCGTTGACCCCGCCGTTGCCCTCGGTCTTCCCGATCACCGCGACGACGCGGTCGGCCTCCAGGGTTCCGTCGTCGATCAGGTCGGCGAGACCGCTGGCGTCGGACACGTTGAGGATCGGGACCTTGCGCACGTCGATGGGCTCAGGCATCGGCTTCTCCTTGCTCGGGGTCTGGGTCGGGTACGACGACGGTGCCGGCGTCACCGGCCACGCCGTCGACGATGTGGTCGAGGTTGGTGATCACGGCGTACCGCCCACCCTGCTCGACGAACCGGCAGGCCGCCTCGACCTTCGGGCCCATCGACCCGCTGGCGAAGTGGCCCTCGGCGGCCAGCTCGCGCATCCGGGTGACGGTGACCCGGCCGACCGGCTCGGCCTCGGGGGTGCCGTAGCGCAGCACCGCGGCGGACACGTCGGTCGCCACCACCAGCACGTCGGCGCGGACCGTGCGGGCCAGCAGCGCGGCGCCGAGGTCCTTGTCGATGACCGCCTCGACGCCGCGCAGCCGCCGTCTCGTCGCGCACGACCGGGATGCCACCGCCGCCGTTGGCGACGACCAGGAACCCCGCGTCGACGAGGGCGGTGACCGCGGGCGCGTCGATGATCTCCAGCGGCTCCGGGGAGGCGACCACCCGGCGCCAGCCCTTGGCGCCGCGGTCCTCCCAGGTCTCGCCGCGTTCGACGAGGACGGCCGCCTCGGCGTCGCTCAGGTGCCGTCCGATCGGCTTGCTCGGCCTGTCGAAACCGGGATCGGCGACATCCACCCTCGTGCGGGTCACGACCGTGACGCTGGGCCGGCTCGCGTCGCGTGCGCGGAGCGCGTCGTCGAGCGCGTTCATCAGGATCAGGCCCAGCGTGGCCTGGGTCTGCGCGCCGCACCAGTCGAGCGGCACGGGCGGGACGACGGCCGCGGCCAGCTCGTTCTTCACCAGCAGGTTGCCGACCTGGGGACCGTTGCCGTGGGTGAGGACGACCTCGACGCCCACGGCGACCAGGTCCGCCACGGCGGCCATGGCCACCCGCGCAGCGGCGATCTGGTCCTCGGGCCGGACCCGCCCGTCGTCACGTGCGAGCGCGTTGCCACCGAGCGCGAGCAGCACCCGCGTCGGGGCGCTCATCGGCCGCCCGCCACGCGCAGCACGGCCCCGGTGACGTAGGGGCACGCGTCGCCGAGCAGCCACGCGACCGCCTCCGCGACCTCCTCCGGCTCGCCGACCCGGCCCAGGGGAACCTGGGGCGCGACCCGCTCGGGGCGTCCCGGGTCGCCGGCGGCGGCGTGGATGCCGGTGCGCACGGTGCCGGGCGCGACCGCGTTGACGCGGACGCCGTGCGGGGCCGCCTCGACGGCCAGGCCCTTGGTGAGGGCGTCGACGCCCGCCTTGGCCGCGGCGTAGTGGACGTACTCCCCCGGCGCCCCGAGCGTCGCCGCGGCGGAGGACACGTTGACGACCACGCCGCCCCCCGCGGCGGCCAGGTCCCGCACCGCCCGTCGGGCGCAGAGCACCGCCGCGGTGAGGTTCAGGTCGATCACCCGCCGGATCACGTCGACCGGGGTGTCGACGAGGTCACCGACGTGCAGGGTCGCGCCGGCGCTGCCGACCAGCCCCGTCAGCGTCCCGCGCTCCCCCGCGGTGTCGAAGAGGTCGTCCACGGCGGCCGGGTCGGTCAGGTCGCCGCGCACGGTCGTGCAGGCGACGCCGAGGCCCTCGACCGCCGCGCGGGTGGCGTCGGCCGCGGCGGCGTCGCCGGCGTAGCCGAGCACCAGGTCGTGCCCGTCGCGGGCGAGGCGCAGCGCAGTGGCGGCCCCGATGCCACGGGTTCCTCCGGTGACGACGGTGAGCGGCCGGGTCACAGCCAGTCCACCTCGGCGGAGGTGGCGCCGCCGGCGAGCGTGGCGTAGCCGGGACCCCGGTCGAAGAACGGCTGGTCGTCGGCGCGCCCGGCGCGCTGCTCTGCCCGCAGCGCGTCGCTGGCCGCAGCGTCGACCTCGGGCTCGTCGTCGGGACCGGTGACCACGACGCCGTAGTCCTCCCGCGCCCCGGCCCGCGACACCTTCCCCCACAGCACGTCGCGCGCGACCTCGTCGTACGGACGGGTCAGGGGGTCGCCCCAGCCCCCGCCGCCGGTCGTGCGGATCCGGATCACCTCGCCCGCCCGGACCGGCTCGGCGTCGGCGAGGGCGTCGACCTCCCGCTCCGCGGGCCCGCCCGGGTCGATGGTCACCTGGAACGGGCGGCCGGCACGGCCGCCCTTGACGCCCCAGCAGGCCAGGATGGACCGGTCCGCGATCGACATGAAGTGCGCGTCCACGAGCATCCGGATGTGCTTCTCGTAGCCGAGGCCGCCGCGGTGCCGCCCGGCTCCGCCGCTGTCGACGGCGAGGCCGAGCCGCTCCACGACGAACGGGAACCGGGCCTCGGAGAACTCGCTGGGCAGGTTCCGCGAGTCGGGCACCACGTGGATGGTGTCCTCCCCGTCGGCGTAGTAGCGGCCGCCGGAACCGCCGCCGAGCACCTCGCGCATGAGGTACGGCGCGCCCTCGGGGTCGGTGCCGTAGACGCCGGTGTAGCGGATCGTCTCCTGGTCGGCGGGCATCCGGCCGTCGACGGCCTTGGCGAGCACGCCGGCCAGCACGCCGAGGAGCCGCAGGATGACGAACGTGCGGGCGTTGGTCGGGCGCGGGGAAGCTCGGGGGTCAGCAGCGTGCCCTTGGGCGGGAACCGCATCTCGATCAGCGGCACCACGCCCTCGTTGACGTCGAGCTCGGCCATCCGCTCCGGGCTGTCGGCGAGGTTGCGCAGGATCGGGGCGAGCCACTTGGCTCAGGAAGTTGCCGTCGGCGTAGTCGCCGCAGTGGTTGATCGGCCCCTTCGCCTGCGGGGCGGTGCCGTGGAAGTCCAGGATCAGCCGCTCCCCACCCGGGTCGTCGGCCGCCGTCCTGGTCAGCGTGATCCGCTGGGTGTGCAGCCGGGGCTCGTCGACGCCGTCGTGCTCGGCGTAGTCCTCCCAGACGTACTCGCCCACCGGGATCTTCGCGAGGATCTCCCGGCGGTAGGTCGCGGTGGTCTTGTCGAGGATCGGCCTCGAAGCAGGCCTCGACGGTCTCCCGGCCGTAGCGGTCGAACAGCTCGGCCATCCGCCGGGCGCCCATCAGGCAGGCGGAGCACTCGGCGTCGAGGTCCGCGGCGAGCGACTCGGGCATCCGGGAGTTGCGGGTCATGATCTTCAGCGCCGCCTCGTTGGGCACGCCCCGGTCCCACAGCCGGATCGGCGGGACCATCAGGCCCTCCTCGAACACGCTGGTCGCCTGGCTGGGCATCGAGCCGGGGACGGCACCGCCGATGTCGTCGTGGTGGCCGAACGCCTGCACGAACGCGACCACCTCGGGGCGTCGCCGGAGTCGTGGAACACCGGGACCGTGACGCAGAGGTCGGGCAGGTGCCCGATGCCGCCCTCGGAGAGGTAGACGTCGTTGTGGAAGAACACGTCGCCGGGGTGCATCGTGTCGATCGGGTAGTCGCGCACGACCGGGTGCACCAGCGCCGAGTAGGAGCGGCCGGTGAGCTTGCGCAGCCGCCGGTCGTGGATGCCGGCCCGGTAGTCGTGGGCGTCGCGGATCATCGGCGACCGCGAGGTGCGGCCGATCGCGGTCTCCACCTCCATCTCCACCGAGGCGAGGTAGCCCGTCGACGATCTCGACCAGCACCGGGTCGACCTCCACCCCCGGTGTCGGTCGCCGTTCACGAGGTCCTCCCGATGAGGATCGAGGTTGCCGTAGTCGTCCACCCGCGCCTCGAAGCCCGGGTGCAGCGGCACCGTGGAGCCGAACTCCTCGAACGACCGCCGGGCCGGTGACCACGTCGGCCGCGCCGAGCGCGGCCCGGTCGTAGACGGGGGTGTCCACCCAGCCGTCGAAGAAGACCGGGCGGGTGCCGGTGCGGCGCGGCCCCCGCTCCCGTGCCGCGGCCGACCGTGCGCAGCTCGGGCGTGCGGATCGGCCCGACGCCGGTGACCCGCAGGTTCACCCACTCGACCTCCTGGCGCACGTCGTCGCGGAAGTCGTAGCCGTAGAGGGCCTGGTGCTCGTCGTGGAACCGGTCCGCGACGGCCGCGAGGAGACCGGCGTCGACCGGCCCGTCGGGTACGTCGACGCGCACCTCGTAGGCCTGCCCGAAGTAGCGCAGGTCGGCGGTGCGCACGAACCGGCGCTGCTCGGCCGCGAAGCCCTCACGCTCCAGGGCGGCCGCGGCCCGGTCGGCGAGCCCGTCGTAGACCGAGCCCACCCTCGCGGCGTCGAGGTGGGACTGCCGGGAGACCGCGGTCTGCACGTAGTCGTTGCGTACGTCGACGGTCAGCAGCCCGTAGGCCGAGAGGTTGCCCGGGGTTCAGCGGCACCAGCACGCCGCGCAGCCCGAGGATGTCCACCAGCCGGCAGGCGAGCAGCGACCCGGACCCGCCGAAGGTGACCATCGTGAAGTCACGGACGTCGAGGCCGCGGTTGACCGTCACCTGGCGCAGCGCGTTGGCCTGGTTCCACGCGGAGATCTCCAGGATCCCGGTCGCGCAGGCCTCGAACGCCCAGCCCGAGCCGCCCGGCGAGCTCGCGCACGCCCCGGTCGGCCAGGCCGACGTCGAGGGGGACCTCGCCGCCGAGCAGGTGCGGCGGGATCCGGCCCAGCACGGCGTGGGCGTCGGTGATGGTCGGCTCCTCGCCGCCGGTCGCGTAGCACAGCGGGCCGGGGTCGGCGCCCGCCGACTGCGGACCCACCTTGAGGGTGCCCTCGGGTGAGACCCAGGCGATCGAGCCGCCCCCGGCGCCGACGGTGACGACGTCGATCATCGGGATCTTCGACGGGTAGGCGCCGACGTGCCCCTCGGTGGTCAGGGCCGGGTGCCCGTCGATCACCACCGTCACGTCGGTCGAGGTGCCGCCGCCGTCGCAGGTGACGACCCGCGGGAAGCCGGCCCTCTCCGCCACCACCGCCGCGCCCAGCGCGCCGGCCGCGGGTCCGGACAGGACCGTGGTGATCGGCTGGTGCACGACCTCCTCGGCGGAGAGCACCCCGCCGTTGGACTTCATCACGTAGAAGGGGATGCCTGCGCGCCGGTCGTCGACCAGCTCGCCCAGCCGGGTGGCGATGTTCTGCACGTAGCGGCGGATGTTGGGCTTGACCGCCGCGTCGACCAGCGTGGTCACCGACCGCTCGTACTCGCGGTACTCGCGCAGCACCTCGCTGGAGATCGACACGGTCGCCTCCGGGTGCACCTCCTGGAGGACCGCCCGCATCGCGCGCTCGTGGGCGTCCTCGGCGTAGGAGTGCAGGAAGCAGACGCCGATCGTGTTGATCCCCCGGTCGCGGAACCACGCCGCGACCGACCGGGCACGGTCGGCGTCGAAGGGCCGGATCTCGCTGCCGTCGACCGCGAGCCGCCCGGGCACCGTCTTGACCCGGTGTGCCGGCACGATCCGGTCGGGCTTCACCCAGAAGTAGGAGTTGCCGTAGCCGTCGGGCACCGACTGGCGGGCGATCTCGAGCATGAACTCGTAGCCCTCGGTGGTGACGAAGCCGAGGTTCTCGACCTTGCCCTCGAGGAGCTTGTTGGTGGCCACGGTGGTGCCGTGGCTGACCGCACTCGACCGCGCCGCCGCCGAGCCCGAGGTCGTCGAGGACCCGGCGCACGCCGGTCATGAAGCCGACCGCCGGGTCGTGCGGCGTCGAGGGGGTCTTGGTGACGGCCAGCTCGCCGGTCTCCTCGTCGACGGCGACCACGTCGGTGAACGTGCCGCCGGTGTCGATCCCGATCCGGATCACGCGTCCTCCCTCATCGGGACGGCCGCGGTGGCGGAAGTCGCGCGCGCCAGTGCGTCGAGGCTCCGGCGTACGTCGTCCTCGGTCGTCGCCCAGCTGCTGACCGAGATCCGCAGGACCGCCCGTCCGTGCCACAACGAGCCCGTCATCCACGCCGTGCCGTCGGCGAGCATCGCGTCCACCACCGCCCGGGTGCGCTCGTCGTCCTCGAACGCCGCGCACACCTGGGTGAACACCACGTCGTTGAGGACGGTTGCGCCCGGCAACTCGGCCAGTCCGGCGGCGAAGGTGGAGGCGTGGCCGCACAGCCGGTCCACGAGCTCGGCCACCCCGTCGCGGCCCAGGGCGCGGAGCACCGCCCACACCGTGAAGGCGCGGCCCCGCCGGGAGACCTCCGGCACCTTGTCCAGGGGCTCGCCGGCGGCGTCGTGGATCAGGTAGTCGCCGTGCATCCCCATCGACGCCTTGAGCGCGGCGCGGTCACGCACGATCGCCAGACCGCAGTCGTAGGGGACGTTCAGCGTCTTGTGGGCGTCGGTGGCCCACGAGTCGGCGGTGCCGAGTCCCGGCACCAGGTGCCGGTGCGCAGGGCTGGCGGCCGCCCACAGCCCGAACGCCCCGTCGACGTGCACCCAGGCGCCGTGCCGGTGGGCGGCGTCGACCGCCCCCTGGAACGGGTCGAAGGCACCGGAGTGGACGTTGCCGGCCTGCAGCACGACCACGGTCGGGCCGTCGTCGCCGGCGGCGAGCGCCTCGGCCAGCAGGTCCGGTCGGATCCGGCCCTGCTCGTCGGCGGGCACCACCTCCGGCGTGCCGAGGCCGAGGTAGCGCAGCGCCAGGTCGACGGTGTCGTGACGCTCCGCCCCCACCAGCACCCGCACCCGCGGCCCGCCGTTGAGGCCGTGCTCGACCGGGTCCCACCCGGCCCGGCGGAGCACCTCGTCGCGGGCGGCGGCCAGACAGGTGAAGTTGGCCATGGTGGCGCCGGTGACGAAGCCGACCGCGCTCCCGGCGGGGAGTCCGAGGAGGTCGAGCAGCCAGCCGGAGGCGACGTCCTCGACCGCGGAGTGGGCGGGCGTCAGGCGGCGCAGGCCGCTGTTCTGGTCCCACACGCTGGTCAGCCAGTCGGCGGCCAGTCCGGCCGGGTGCGTGCCGCCGATGACGAAGCCGAAGAAGCGCCCCGAGGGCATCGCGGTCAGGCCGGGCTCGCAGGCGTCGGCGAGTCGTTGCACCACCTCGGCGGAGTCGGTGGGCCCGTCGGGCAGCTCCGGGCCGAGCGCCGCGACCAGCTCCTCGATCGTGGCACGCGGTGGCACCGGCCGGTCCAGCAGCGACGCCAGCCAGTCGACGGCGATCCGGTGCGCCCGGTCCAGCGCCCGGGTGGTCTCGTCGGCATCGGTGGTCATGGCTGCTCCTGAAGGGTCGGTCGACGGTCCCCGACCCGGGTGACCGCCTCGAACGCGTGCGCCACCTCGAGCAGCCGCCGCTCCTCCTTGGGGGCGGCGACGATCTGGACGCCGACCGGCCAGCCCTCGCGGGTGAACCCCGCGGGCACCGAGATCGCCGGGCACCCGGTGACGGTGATGAGGAACGCCGAGCGCATCCAGTCGAGGTAGCTCTCCTGGGGCTGCCCGTTGATGGAGGTCGGGAACTCCTCCTCGGCGTCGAACGGCGGCACCTGGCTGACCGGGAGCACCAGCACGTCGTACCGCTCGAAGAAGATCCGCACCTTCTCGGCGATGCTCGTCAGCCGGCGGTAGGCGAGTGCGACGTCGTGGCCGGTCAGTGACTCCCCCGCGCGGATGTTGTCGGCCAGCGACGCCTTGAACCCGTCGCTGCGCTTGGCCAGCAGCGTGTGGAACCGGGAGTGGAAGACCCAGGCCCGCAGCGTGCGGAACGCGGCGTCGGCGCCGGTGAGGTCCAGGTGCGCCGCCTCCACGTGCGCCCCGGCACCTTCGAGCACCCCGCCCTGCGCGGCGACCACGTCGGCGACCTGGTGGTCCACCTCGAACGCGCCGCCGAGGTCGCGGGACAGCGCCACCCGCAGCCCGGACAGCGTGCCCCCCAGCGGCGGGGCGAACGCCGCACCGGGGGTCTCCAGCGACATCCGGTTGCGCGTCGTCGGGCCTGCGATGACCGACAGCAGCAGCGCCAGGTCCTCGACGTTGCGGGCCATCGGCCCGGCCACGGAGGTCAGCTCCCACTCGTTGGTGGTCGGCCAGGCCGGCACCCGGCCGACGCTGGGCCGCAGCCCCACGACGTTGCAGAACGAGGCGGGGTTGCGCAGCGAGCCGCCCATGTCGCTGCCGTCGGCGAGCGGCAGCATGCCCGCGGCGAGCGCGGCCGCCGCGCCGCCGCTCGAGCCGCCCGCGGATCGGCTGAGGTCGTAGGGGTTGCGGGTGGTGCCGAAGATCGGGTTGAAGGTGTGCGAGCCGGCGGCCCACTCCGGCACGTTGGTCTTGCCGATGACGACGGCACCGGCACCGCGGATGCGCTCGGCGATCGAGCTCGTCGCGTCGCGGCACGTAGTCGGCGCGCAGCGGGGACCCGAACGTGGTCCGCCAGCCGGCGGCCTCGTGCGTGTCCTTGAACGCGTGCGGGAGGCCGTGCAGCGGTCCGGTCGGTTCCCCGTGCGCGAGCGCCTCGTCGGCGGCCGCGGCCCCCGCGCGAGCGCGCTCCTCGTCGAGGCTCACCACCGCGTTGACCGACGGGTTGACGGCGGCGATCCGGTCGAGGTGCAGGTCGAGCAGCTCGCGGGCGGAGATCTCCTTGGCCGCGACCGCCGCGGCCATCTCGCGCGCCGTCGCGTAGACGGTGAGGTCCGGCACGGTCAGCCTCCCGAGCCCCGGCGACCGGCGATCCACCCGCCGATGACGGCCCCCGCGAGCACGAGGGCGCCACCCACGATCACGCCCTTGACGAAGCCGGCGTTCCCCTCACCGGTCACCGTCGGGGACGTGTAGACCGCACCGGCCGGCGGCGGGGGCACCGACGGGGCGCCCGGCGCCGCGGCTCCGACGGGGACGCCGGCGCCCCCGGCTGCGATGACCCGCTCCACGTTGCCGAAGAACTCCTCGGCCATCCGCTTGGAGACCCCGGTCAGCATCCGCTGCCCGACCCCGCCGATCATCCCGCCGACGACGGCGTCCGCGTCGTAGCTGAGCCGGGTCCCGCCCTCGGGGGCGTCCTCGAGGGTGACCGCGACGTCGGCGCCGATGGTGCCGGCCGAACCGGCGCCCTGGGCGTGCATCCGGAACGAGCCGGGCGCCTGCTGGTCGGAGAGCCGCACCTCGCCGTCGTAGACGCCCTTGATGGAGCCGACGCCGGCCGCGACCGTCATGGCGTAGGCGTCCTCGCCGATCGTCTCCAGCCGGCGGCAGCCGGGGATCGTGGCGACCAGCACCGCCGGGTCGTTGAGCGCCGCCCAGACCGTCGCGCGGTCGGCGGTCAGGGTGGAGGTGCCGGTCACCTTCATCGTGCGTCCTCTCCGGTGGTGCGGACGGGTGACTCCTGGGCCCCGCCGAGGGGCCCGTTCGCCGTCTCCCGCAGGTGGAACAGCTCGCTCGGGGAGATCGGCATCCGCCGGATCGGGATGCCCTCGGCGTCCTCGATCGCGGCCGCGATCGCCGCCGAGCCGGGGATCACCCCGGCCTCGCCGGCGCCCTTGACGCCCAGCGGGTTGAGCGGCGACGGCGTGACCAGGTGGTCGATCTCGATCTCGGGCACCTCCGAGGCGTACGGCATCAGGAAGTCCATGAACGACGCGTTGAGCAGCTGGCCGTCCGCGGCGTACTCCATCCGCTCGTAGAGCGCTCCTCCCACCCCCTGCGCCACCCCGCCGTGGATCTGGCCCTCGACGATCATCGGGTTGATGAGGGTGCCGCAGTCGTGCACCACGCAGTAGCGGAGCACCCGGATGTCGGCGGTCTCGGGGTCGGTCTCGACGACCACCGCGTGCATGCCGTTGGCGAACGTCGACCTCGACGGCGAGTAGAACTGGCTGCTCTCCAGGCCGGGCGACTCGCCCTCCGCGACCGGTGGCTGCTCGGGGTCGGCCGGGGCGGCGAACTGGGTGGCGCGCTTGGCGGCCTCGTCGAAGGCGTAGCGCAGCGGGTTGGACAGCACCGCGACGGCGCCGAGGTCGATGCTGCCGATCCCGCCCTCCGGGGCTCCCTTCACGCGCACGTGCCCGTCGACGACCTCGAGGTCCTCGACCGCCGCCTCGAGAGCCGTGGCCGCGATCCGCAGCGCCTTCTCGCGTACGGCGCGCGCGGTGAGCGCCACGGCGCTGCCGGACATCACCGCGGTGCGCGAGGCGAACGTGCCGACGGCGTACTTGAAGCGGCGGGTGTCGCCGGTGGTGACCCTGATCCGGTCGAAGGGCACCCCGAGCTCGTCGGCCACGATCTGCGCGAGCATCGTCTGGTGTCCCTGCCCCTGGGTGGTGAGCCCGGTGGACACCACGACGGTGCCGTCGGTCTCGACCCGGATGTGGCCGCCCTCGTAGGGGCCGACGCCGGTGCCCTCGACGTAGCAGGCGAGGCCGATCCCGACCCGGCGGCCCTCGGCGCGCGCCCGGTCGCGGTAGGCCGCGAAGTCGTCCCAGCCGACGAGGGCCTTGAGCTTCTCCAGCGAGGCCGGGAAGTCGCCGGAGTCGTAGATCAGCGGGCGGCCGTCCTGGAAGATCAGCCCCTGGTCGTAGGGCATCTCCTCGGGCCGGATGAAGTTGCGCTCCCGGACCTCCGCGCGGTCGAGCCCCAGGTCGGCGGCGATCGCGTCGAGCGTGCGCTCCATGACGAAGCAGCCCTGCGGGCGGCCGGCGCCCCGGTAGGGGGTGACGATCACGGTGTTGGTGTAGAGGCTCTCGAACTCGACCCGGTAGACGCCGGGCTTGTACGGGCCGAGCAGCTGCGTGGAGGTGATGATCGGGACGATGAGCCCGTAGGGGATGTAGGCGCCGTGGTCGTGCCAGAACCGCACCGACAGGCCGAGCAGCCGGCCGTCGTCGTCGTAGCCGACCCGCACCCGGTGCAGCTGCGCGCGCTCGTGGGCGGACGAGACGAAGTGCTCGCGGCGGTCCTCGGTCCACTTGACCGGCCGCCCGAGCCGGAGCGCCGCCCACGGCACCAGCACCTCCTCGGGCCACGGGTGCACGATCTTGACGCCGAAGCCGCCACCGACGTCGGGGGTGACCACCTCGACCCGGTCCACCGGCAGCGCCAGCTTGGCCGCGATCGCCTGCCGGACGCTGGTCGAGGTCTGGGTCGAGGAGTGCACGGTCAGCGACCGGTCGTCGGCGTCCCACCGCGCCAGCACGCCCTTGCCCTCCATCGGCATCGAGGCGCTGCGCTCGATGGCCAGGTCGAGCTCGAGCGAGTGCGGCGCGGCGTCGATCGCGGCGTCGGCGTCGCCGGTCTCCTGGACCATCCGGGCGGCCACGTTGCCGGGTACGTCGGCGTGCACGAGGTGCTCGGCGGCCCGCGCGGCCTCGATCCCCACCACGGCGGGCAGGAAGTCGTAGTCCACCCGGATCCGCTCGACGGCGTCCTCGGCGGCGTAGCGGTCGCGGGCCACCACCATCACCACGGCCTCGCCGACGTGGTTCACCTCGTCGTCGGCCAGCGCGTGCTGGGTGCGGCCGTGGGTGAGCGTCGGGTGCGGGATCAGCAGCGGCAGCGGCTCGGCCACCCGGGTGCCGTGCTCCTGCTCGTCGGCGACGAGGTCCTCGTAGGTGTAGATCGCCACCAGGCCGTCGACGTCGAGGGCGTCGGTGACGTCGATGTCGAGGACGCGCGCGTGGGCGTGCGGGCTGCGCACGAACGCGACCTCGAGCGCGTCGTGCCCGAGGTCGTCGAGGTAGCGACCCTCGCCGCCGACCAGGCGCGGGTCCTCGACCCGGCGGACCGGCTCGCCGACCATCCTGGTGGTCACGGTGCGTCCGCCCGCCGGATCGCGGCGGCCCGCTCGACCGCGGAGACGATGTTGACGTAGCCGGTGCACCGGCAGAGGTTCCCGCTGATCGCCTCGCGGGCCTCCGCCCGGGTCGGCTCGGGGTTGCTCCTCGAGGTAGGCCGTGATCGTGGTGACGAAGCCGGGGGTGCAGAACCCGCACTGCAGCGCGTGGCACTCCGTGAACGCCTGCTGCACCGGGCCCAGGCCGCCGTCGGCGGCGCGGCAGCCCTCCACCGTGGTGATCGACGCCCCGTCGAGGCTGACCGCGAACAGCAGGCACGACCGCATCGGCCGCCCGTCGACCAGGACGGTGCAGGCCCCGCACACGCCGTGCTCGCAGCCGACGTGGGTGCCGGTCAGCCGCAGGTCGTGCCGCAGGGCGTCGGACAGCAGCCGCCGGGCCGGCAGCTCCAGGTCGTGGCGCACGCCGTTGACGGTGAGCGTGACGTGGACCGTCTCGCTCATGCCGCGCCCTCGCCGGGCGTCGGGAGCCGGCGGCCCCGGGCGTGGTCGGTCGCCTCGTGCACCGCCCGCTCGGTGAGCACGTGCGCGAGCCGGCGCCGGTACGCCGCGGTGGCGTGGATGTCGTCCTCCGGGTCGATCGCCTCGTCGAGCAGCTCCCGCGCGCGGCCCGGGTCGACCGCCCCGCCGGACCCGCTGACGGCCGGGCCGAGGTCGACCACCACCGGACCGGCGCCCACGGAGATCAGCCCCACCCGCGCGGCCGTGATCGCCCGGTCACCGTCGACCGTGACCACCGCCGCCACCCCGCACAGGGCGTAGTCCCCGTGCCGGCGGGCCAGCTCGACGAAGGCCGACCCCGTGCCGGGGGGCGGCCGACGGAACGTCGCCGCCACCGCCACCTCGGCCTCGGTGTGCGCGGTCTCCATCGGTCCGAGGAAGAACTCCCCCGCCGCGACGGTCCGGGTCCCCGCGGGCCCGGCCAGCTCGACCTCGCCGTCGAGGAGCGCGAGGACCGCGGTCATCTCGGCGGCCGGGTCGCCGTGCACGAGGCTGCCGACCGTCGTACCCCGGTTGCGGATGGTGGGGTGCGCGACGTTCCGCAGCGCCTGCCGGAGCAGCGGCAGCGCGGCGTGGGCGGCGTCGTCCTCCTCGACGTCGCGGTGCCGCGCCAGCGCCCCGACCCGGACGCCGTCGGCGGTGACCTCGACGGCGTCCAGGCCGGGCAGGTGGTTGATGTCGACGAGGTGGCCGGGGGCGGCCAGCCGCATCGACATCAGCGGCACCAGGCTCTGCCCGCCCGCCAGCACCTTCGCGCCCTCGTCGGCGTGCGCGGCCAGCGTCTGCACGGCCTCGTCGACGGTGGTGGGTCGGTGGTAGGCGAACGGGGGTGGCTTCACACGGCTCCTCGGGTCGGACGGGTCCAGTCAACACGCTCAGTGCGCGCGGTGGGACCCCCCGTCTGGGGTGCCGGGGTCCTCGTCCTCCTCGTGGTGGAGGCCGGAGCGGCCGACGGCCAGCATGGTGCCGTCGTCCCTCATCTCCGCGGGCGCCACCATCCGGGCGAGGTGGTAGGCGGCGAGGGTCACGATGGTGCCGAACGCGATGCCGGCCAGCGAGAAGTCCTCGGAGATGTCCAGGGTCGTGTCGCCGATCGCGATGATGATGCCCGCGGCCACCGGCACCAGGTTGACGGGGTTGGCGAAGTCGACGCCGTTCTCCTTCCAGATCTTCGCGCCGAGCAGGCCGATCATGCCGTAGAGGACGACGGTGATCCCGCCGAGAACGCCGCCCGGCGTCGCCGAGACGATGGCGCCGAACTTCGGGCTGAGGCCGAAGATGATCGCCACGATCGCGGCGACGTAGTAGGCAGCCGTGGAGTACACACGGGTCGCCGCCATCACGCCGATGTTCTCGGCGTACGTCGTGGTGGGCGAGCCGCCGACCGACGACGTGAGCGCGGTCGCGAACCCGTCCGCGCCGATCGCGCGGCCCATCACCGGGTCGAGGTCGCGGTCGGTCATCTCGGCGACCGCCTTGACGTGCCCGGTGTTCTCCGCCACCAGGGCGATCACGGCGGGCAGCATCAGCAGCACGAACGCGAACGAGAACTGCGGGGCGTGGATGCCGACGACGCCGTTGGCGAAGTCGCTGACCGGCGGGAAGCCGATCCAGTCGGCGGCCCGGACGCCGTCCCAGTTGACCCGGAAGTGGGTGGTGACCTCCCCGGCGCCCGGGTCCAGCGAGGTGATCTGCCCGAAGACCCGGTCGAACAGCCAGGAGAGGACGTAGCCGAAGATCAGGCCGAGGAAGACCGCGATGCGGCCGAAGAAGCCGCGCAGGCCGACGGCCATCAGGATCACCGCCGTCATCGTCAGCAGCGCCACCCACTGGTCCTGCGGCCAGTAGATGTCGGCGACGACGGGCGCGAGGTTGAACCCGATCAGCATCACGACCGCGCCGGTGACCACCGGGGGCAGCACCGCGTGCAGCACCCCGGACCCGAGGAAGTGGATGAGCACTCCGACGAGCGCCAGCACCACGCCGGCGACGAGCACCGAGCCGGTGACGTCGGCGGGGTTGCCGCCCTGTGCGTAGATCGCGGCCGCGCCGCCGACGAAGGACGCGGACGTGCCGAGGTAGCTGGGCACCTTGCCCTGGACGATCAGCAGGAAGCAGATCGTGGCGATGCCGCTCATCATGATCGCCAGCTGGGGGTTGAGGCCCATGATGAGCGGGAAGACGAAGGTGGCGCCGAACATGGCGACCACGTGCTGAGCCCCGAGACCGACGGTCCTGCCCCACGAGAGCCGCTCGTCCGGCGCGACCGCCGCTCCGGGCGGTGGCGTCCTGCCCTCGTAGACGACCTTCCATCCAAATGCCATGCGAGGCCTCCTGCTCAAGGCCCGGCCGCCGGGACCGGTGCACCCTCGACTGCGGGATCGGCCGACCCCGGGTCAGCCTCACCATGCACCCTCCGCGCGCCGGCACCAAGGACGCTGGGGGTCGACACGCTGCGTAGCCTGACGCTGTGCCCCCTGTGCTGCCCGAGCTCCGCTGCGCCGCGTCGACCCTCGTGGCCGGCGCGCTGGCCACCGCGCCGCGGTGGACGGAGGCGGCGCGCACCACCGTGAGCGTGCACTACGAGACCGGAGACCGGTCCGTTCCCGTCGTCTGCGTCGCCACTGCGGATGCCGTGCGGCTGCCGCACTCGGTGGTCGTCGCGGCGCTGCCGGCGCGGCCGTTCCGGCCGCAGGTGACCCGCTGGTGGGTGCCGAGCCGCCCGGCCCCCGCGGTGGCGGGCCGCACCTGGCGGCGCACCACCCGGCACGTCGACCTCGACCCGGCAGCGTTGCTGGGCCGCGGCGAGGGCCTCACCCCGGCCGGGGACGACGTGCTGGCCGGCGCCCTGGTGGCCGGCCATGCGACCGGCCACCCCGACCTGCCCCGCTGGCGGGCCGAGACCGCGCGGGCGCTGGCGACCCGGCGTACCACCGCGGTGTCGGTGGGGATGCTGCACAGCGCGCTCGACGGCTGGGCGGTGCCGGAGCTCGCCGGTGCCGTCGACGCCCTGTGCGGTCCCGACCCGGCCGCCGTCGACGCCGCGGTCGCCCGGCTCCTCGCCGTCGGGCACTCGTCGGGGCGGCACCTCCTCGACGGGGTGCTGCACGTCCTGTCCACCCACCCCGCCCGGCAGCCGGAGCAAGGAGCCGCATGAGACACGTCGAGGTCCGCAGGGGCAGCTACGTCGACTCGGTCACGCTGATGCAGGTGAGCCGCCGGGTCGCCGACCTCGACGGCGTCGGGGCGGCGATCGTGGCGATGACGACCGACCTCAACCTCGAGCTCGCCGCCGGGATGGGCTTCGACGTCCCGACGGACGTCACCGGCAACGAGATGCTCGTCGCCGTCGAGGCCGGGACCGAGGCGTCGCTCGCCGCGGCCAGAGCCGAGGTCGACCTCGCGCTCACCGCCGCGTCCACCCCGTCCGGGGCCGGCTTCGGCTCCGCACCGGCGCCGCTCACGGTGCGCGCCGCCGCGCGCGACCTGGACCCGGCGACCACCGTGGCCCTGGTCTCGACGCCCGGCCGGTTCGCCTTCGTCGACGCGCTGGACGCCGTGGAGGCCGGGCTCACCACGATGGTGTTCAGCGACAACGTTCCCGTCGAGCAGGAGGTCGCGCTCAAGCGGCGGGCCGCCGAGACCGGTGCGCTGGTGATGGGCCCCGACTGCGGCACCGCCGTGATCGGGGGCGTCGGGCTCGGCTTCGCCAACGTGGTCCGCCCCGGCCGGGTCGGCCTGGTCGCCGCCTCGGGAACCGGCGCCCAGCACCTGATGGCCCTGCTCGACGGGGCCGACGTCGGGATCTCCCACTGCCTCGGCGTCGGCGGACGCGACCTGTCTGGACCGGTCGGCGGCGCCTCCACCCTGCGCGCCCTCGACCTGCTCGACGCCGATCCCGCGACAGAGCTGGTCGTGGTGGTCTCGAAGCCCCCAGCGCCGGAGGTGGCGGAACGGGTCCGCGCCCACGCGGACTCGCTCGGGACGCCAGTGCTGTTCGGGCTGCTCGGCGAGGGCGGACCCGACCTGACCGCCACCGCCGCCGCCGTGGTGGAGGCGGCCGGTGGCACCTGGAGCGCGCCCGAGCACTGGACGGGCGCAGTGGCGTCCGCGCGCGGCACCGGCGCCCTCCGTGGGCTGTTCGTCGGCGGCACGCTGCGCGACGAGGCGGCACTGGTCGCCGCCGGCGCGCCGGGCGAGGGTCACGAGTTCGTGGACTTCGGCGACGACGAGCTGACGCGCGGACGTCCTCACCCGATGATCGACGGGTCGCTTCGGGTCGAACGGCTGCTGCAGGAGGTCGACGACCCGGACTGCGGGGTGCTGCTCCTCGACGTGGTGCTCGGTCTCGGCTCCGACCCGGACCCCGCAGCCGGTCTGGTCGAGGCGGTACGCCGCGCCACCGCGGCGGGCGTCCCGGTCGTGATGAGCGTCGTGGGCACCCGCGACGACCCGCAGGACCTGCGCCGCCAGTGCGCCGCCCTCACCGACGCCGGCGCGGCCGTGCACCTGTCCAACGCCGCGGCGGCCCGCGAGGCCGTCCGGCTCGTCGAGGGAGCCACCCGATGAACCCGCTGACCACGCCCGCCGCGGTGGTGACCGCGGGCGCCGAGCTGCTCGCCGACGCGGTGGCCGCCCAGGCCGTGCCCACCCACCGGGTCGCCTGGCAGCCGCCCGCGGGGGACCCGGAGGCACTGGCCGCCGTCGCCGCCGACCCACGGCGTGGCCCGGCCAACCGGCGCGCGCTGGAGCGGATGCTCGCCGCAGAGGCCACGCTCGTCGACGTCCGGCCCGCCTCGGAGGCGCTCGGGCTCGAGCCGGGTCAGTTCCTCCACGCCGGTCCGCCGGTCGACTGGGAGCGCGCCTCCGGCCCGATGCGCGGGGCGCTCGTCGGCGCGATGCTGCTCGAGGGGCTCGCGGACTCCCCCGACTCCGCCGAGCGGGCGCTCGCCGCCGGCGACGGCGTGGCCTGGGAGCCCTGTCACCACCGGGGCGCGGTCGGTCCGATGGCCGGGGTCGTGACGCCGTCGATGTGGGTCTTCGAGCTGCGCGACGAGGTGCACGGGCACACGTCCTGGTGCACCCTCAACGAGGGGCTGGGGAAGGTGCTGCGCTACGGCGCCTACGGCCCCGAGGTCATCGACCGGCTGCGCTGGATGGGCGACGTGCTCGGCCCGCTGCTGCGGGACGCGGTCCGGTCCGGCGGCCCCGTCGACGTGCGCGCGATAGTCGCGCAGATGGTGCAGATGGGCGACGAGGGCCACAACCGCAACCGCGCCGGGACGCTGATGTTCCTGCGCGAGGTGCTGCCCGCCCTGATCGACTCCGGGGCGCCCGGCGGCGACGTCGCGGAGGCGGTCCGCTTCATGGCCGGCAACGACCACTTCTTCCTGAACCTCGGCATGCCCGCGTGCAAGCTGCAGACGAGGGCCGCGGCGGGGATCCCCGGCTCCACGGTGGTGACCGTGATGGCCCGCAACGGCACCGACTTCGGCATCCAGACCTCGGGCACCGGCGACGCCTGGTTCACCGCACCGGCCAACACCCCCGAGGGGCTCTACCTGGGCAGCTTCGGCCCCGAGGACGCCAACCCCGACATCGGCGACTCGGCGATCACCGAGACGGCCGGCATCGGCGGCATGTCGATGGCTACCGCGCCGGCGATCGTCCGGTTCGTGGGCGGCTCGGTGCCGGACGCGCTCGCCACCACCCAGCGCATGTACGACATCACCGTCGGGGAGAACCCCGGCTACGCGATCCCGATCCTGGAGTTCCGCGGGGCGCCGACCGGGATCGACGTGACCGCGGTCGTGCGGTCCGGCGTGCTCCCGCAGATCAACACCGGGATGGCCGGTCGCGTCGCCGGCACCGGCCAGGTCGGCGCCGGGCTGGTCACCCCGCCGATGGAGTGCTTCACCCAGGCGCTGGACGCGCTCGCCGCGAGCACCCGGCCGACCGGCTGACCCCAGGGGCCGGTCAGTCGTTGCGCTCGGTCCGGGTGAGCACCTCGACCAGTCGGCGCAGCTCGAGCACCTGGCGGCGGGCCCGCGCGCCGTCGGAGGCCTGGATGCCGAGCGCCTGCGCGGTCGTGCCGTCGCTCAGGTCGAGCACCGCCCACGGGTTGCCCGGCTTCATCGAGACCGCGACCACCTCGCTCCACTCCAGGCGCCGGGCCCGGAAGCCGTTGACGACCCTCAGCCCGTCGCGGCGGGCCTCCACCCGGCACCGGGCCAGGCCCCAGCCGATCGCCAGGAAGCCGAGGCCGAGGACGATCACGGTGCCGCGCTGGAAGGTCGTGAACTTGTCCCGGATCTCGCCGGGGAACGTGAACCAGATGACCGCGGTCACGAGCACCAGCAGGCCCCCGAACACGTAGACCGCCATCCGCACCCCGAACGGCCGGAACGTGTGCGGCAGCTGCACCTCAGAGTCGGCAGGCATGGATGTCCGTGGACAGGATGCCGCGCGCCCCGAGGTCGTACAGCTCGTCCATCACGCGCTGGGCGGCGTCGCGGCGCACCATCGAGCGCACGGCGACCCAGCCCTCCCGATGCAGCGGCGACACCGTCGGGCTCTCGATGCCCGGCGTCAGCGCGACGGCCTCCTCCACCCGCTCCACGCGGATGTCGTAGTCCATCATCACGTAGGACCGCGCGACGAGGACGCCCTCGAGCCGGCGCCGGAAGACCTCGAAGCCGCTGGGGGGCGCGGCGCCGGTGCGGGTGATCAGCACCGCCTCCGACTCCAGGATCGGCTCCCCGAACATCTCGAGCCCCGCCTGCCGCAGCGTGCTGCCCGTCTCGACCACGTCGGCGATCACGTCGGCGACGCCGAGCTGGACGCTGGTCTCGACCGCACCGTCGAGGCGGATCACGGTGGCGTCGATCCCCCGCTCCTCGAGGTAGCGGCGCACCACCCCGTCGTACGACGTGGCGATGCGGGTGCCGGCCAGCCCCGCGACCTCGCCGACCGTGCCCGGCCGGGCCGCGAACCGGAACCGGGACCGGCCGAAGCCGAGCTGCAGCACCTCCTCGGCCTTGGCGCCGGAGTCGAGCAGCAGGTCACGGCCGGTGACCCCCACGTCGAGGGTGCCCTCGCCGACGTAGAGCGCGATGTCGCGGGGCCGCAGGTAGAAGAACTCCACGCCGTTGTCGGCGTCGGCCAGCGTGAGCTGCTTGGCGTCGCCGCGCTGCTTGTAGCCGGCCTCGCGCAGGATGTCGGAGGCGGACTGGGACAGCGACCCCTTGTTGGGGATCGCGATGCGGAGGACGTCCCCGTTGCCGGGGGCCTCGCCGAGGGTGTTGCTCATGAGTCGATGACCTCGCGGTTCAGAGGTGGGCGTAGACGTCGTCGAGGGACAGTCCGCTGGCGAGCATCAGCACCTGGGCGTGGTAGAGCAGCTGGCTGATCTCCTCGGCCGCGCGGTCCTTGCCCTCGTGCTCGGCCGCCATCCAGGACTCGGCGGCCTCCTCGACCAGCTTCTTGCCGATGGCATGGACACCGGCGTCGAGGGCCGCGACCGTGCCACTGCCCTCGGGACGTGTCTGCGCCTTCTCGGACAGCTCGGTCCAGAGCTCGTCGAACGTCTTCACGCGGTCAGACTACGGCGTACGGCGGGCCCGCCGGCTCCCGCCCGGGCCCGGCGAGACGTGGCTCACGACCGGATGCTGCCGAGCGTGGTGGCCGTGACAAGGGCCGCGGCGGTCGCCTCGTAGCCCTTGTCCTCCGACGAGCCCTCGAGCCCCGCCCGGTCCAGCGCCTGCTCGTCGGTGTCGCAGGTCAGCAGGCCGAAGCCGACGGGCACGCCGGTGTCGAGGGCGGCCCGGCTGAGACCGTCGGTGGCGGCCGCGCACACGTAGTCGAAGTGCGGAGTGCCGCCCCGGATCACCACGCCGAGCGCGACGACCGCGTCGTACCCCCGCTCCGCCAGCGCCTTCGCGACCACGGGCAGCTCGAACGAGCCGGGGACGCGGACCAGCTCGGGGGCGTCGACCTGGTAGGCGTCGAGGGCCCGCTGCGAGCCGGCGACGAGGCCGTCCATGACCTGCGTGTGCCAGCTGGAGGCGACCACGGCGACGCGCAGGTCGCTGCAGTCGATGGGGCTGTCGTCGGGCGCTCCGTGGCCGCTCATGCCATCGCTCCTGGGGTCTGGTGCAGGTCGGGTAGGTGGTGGCCCATCCGGTCCCGCTTGGTCAGCAGGTACCCGATGTTGTGGTCGTTGGGGTGCGGGGTCAGCGGCACCCGCTCGGTGACCGGGACACCGTAGTGCTCCAGGTTGGTCACCTTGTCGGGGTTGTTGGTGAGCAGCCGCACCGACCGGACCCCGAGGTCGCGGAGCACCTGGCTGGCCGTGCCGTAGTGACGTGCGTCGGCCGGCAGCCCCAGCTCGAGGTTGGCGTCGACGGTGTCCCGCCCCCCGTCCTGGAGCTGGTAGGCCTGGAGCTTGGCGACCAGCCCGATGCCGCGTCCCTCGTGCCCGCGCAGGTAGACGACCACGCCGCGACCCTCGGCCACGATGCGCTCCATGGCCTCCTCGAGCTGGGGACCGCAGTCGCACCGGTGGGAGGCGAAGACGTCCCCGGTCAGGCACTCGGAGTGCACCCGGGTGAGCACCTCGTCCCCGGTGCCGAGGTCGCCGTGCACGAGCGCGACGTGCTCGGTGCCGTCGATGGTCATCCGGTAGCCGTAGGCGGTGAACATCCCGGCCCGGGTGGGCAGCCGCGTCTCCGCGACCCGCTGGACGTGGCTCTCGTGGCGGCGCCGGTAGTCGATCAGGTCCGCGATCGAGATCATCGCCAGGTCGTGCTCGTCGGCGAAGTCGCGCAGGTCCTGCCCGCGCTTCATGGTGCCGTCGTCGTTGACGATCTCGCTGATCACCCCCGCCGGGGTGAGGCCGGCCAGCCGGGCCAGGTCGACGGCCGCCTCGGTGTGGCCGGGGCGCGCGAGCACGCCACCCTCGGCGTAGCGCAGCGGGAACACGTGGCCGGGCTGGGTGACCTCGAACGGCTCCGTCGCGGAGTCGTTGAGCACGCGGACGGTGTGCGAGCGGTCGGCCGCCGAGATCCCGGTGGTGACGCCGTCGCGGGCGTCGACCGAGACGGTGTAGGCCGTCCGGTGCCGGTCCCTGTTGTGCGGGGTCATCAGCGGGATGCCGAGCCGGTCCAGGGTCGCCGCCTCCATCGGGGCGCAGATGACACCGGAGCTGTAGCGGATGGTGAAGGCCATCAGCTCCGGCGTGGACCGGCTGGCGGCGAAGACCAGGTCACCCTCGTTCTCGCGGTCCTCGTCGTCGACCACCACCACCGCCCGGCCGGCGGCGATGTCGGTGATGGCGCGCTCGACGGTGTCGAGCCGGACGCGTGGTGCCGTCATGCCGGTACCTCCTCGCTCACGGGTTCGATGGACCGGCCGGCCTGTGCCCGGCTCCGGGTGCGCAGCCAGGCGACGAAGCCGGCCACGCAGAGGCCGCCGTACACGAGGTACAGCAGGGCCGAGGGGTAGTAGCCGGCCGCGAAGAGCAGCGGCACCCCGACGACGTCGACGGCGATCCAGATCAGCCAGAACTCGATCCAGCCCCGCGCCATGCCGTAGGTGGCCAGGATCGAGCCGGTCAGGATCCACGCGTCGGGAAGCGGGCCCCAGGAGCCGAGCTCGCGGAGCACGAAGTAGAAGACGGTGGTGCCCACGACGGCGGCGACGGCGAGCTGCAGCAGCCCGGCCGGGCCCGCCCAGCGAGGCGTGATCGCGCCGGCGTCGGCGGACTCGCCGAGGCGCCGGCTGCGCCGCCACCGCCACCAGCCGTAGACCGAGACGGCCAGGAAGAACACCTGCCGGCCGGCCTGGCCCCACAGGTCGTGGGCCTGCGGCTTGTCGAGGATGCCGCCGACGAAGACGGTGAACAGGATCAGGTTGCCGACGATGCCGACCGGCCAGGCCCACACCCTCCGGCGGAGCCCGCCCAGCGCGCTGGCCAGCCCGAAGCCGTTGCCGACGACCTCGCGGACCAGGATCGTGCTGGCGGAGACGCTTGTCCCGAACGCCGACCAGGCGGGGACGTCGATGGTGCCCTCCAGCAGCCAGTCGAGGCCGGTCATGACCCGCCCTCCTGCTCGGCGCTCGCGGCCCCGCCGGACACCAGCCGCTCGACGTACTTGGCGATCACGTCGACCTCGAGGTTCACCGGGTCGCCGACCTCCTTGAACCCGAGCGTGGTGCGGGCCAGGGTCTCGGGGATCAGGCTCACCGTGAACGAGCCCGCCCGGTCGGTCGAGCCGGTCGACTCCCCCGGCAGGTCGACGACCGTCAGCGAGATGCCGTCCACGGTGACGGACCCCTTGGGGACGAGGTAGCGCGCGAGACCGGGGGGCAGCTCGATCTCGACGAGCTCCCAGTGCTCGCTGGGCTCGCGTCGTACGACGCGCCCGGTGCCGTCGACGTGCCCCTGCACGATGTGCCCCCCGAGCCTCGTCTGGGGTGTGACGGCGCGTTCGAGGTTCACGCGGGAGCCGACCGCGAGCGCGCCGAGCGAGGTCGCGCGCAGCGTCTCGCGCATGACGTCGGCGGTGAAGGTCTCACCGTCGCGCACGGCGACGGTGAGGCAGCATCCGTTGACGGAGATCGAGTCCCCCAGCGACACGTCGGTGGTGACGTGCGGGCCGCGCACCGACAGCCGGATCGCGTCGCCCTGCTCCTCGATCCCCTCCACGACGCCGAGCTCCTCGACGATCCCGGTGAACATCAGCCGTCCGCCTTCCGAGGGCGCAGGGTGAGCCGGACGTTGGCGTCGGCGCCCTCGCCGAGCAGCGCCACGTCGGTGAGGTCCAGGTGCCGCGCGTCCGCGATGGTGCCGATCCCGAGGTCGCCGACGGCGCTGCGGCCGGCCCCCAGCAGCATCGGCGCCACGTAGACGACCACCTCGTCGACCAGGTCGGCGGAGAGGAACGCCGCGGCGAGCGTCGGCCCGCCCTCGAGGAACACGTGCTGGCGGTCGCGGGCGTAGAGCTCCGCCAGCGCCTCTGCGGGTCGCGGGTGCGCAGCAGGACGGTCTCGGCCGCGTCGTCGAGGACCCGACGGCCGGGCGGGAGCGTGCGCAGCCCCATCACCGCCCGGAGCAGCTGCTCCTCGCGGGGCAGGTTGCGGTCCTCCTCGTCGCGCACGGTCAGCTGCGGGTCGTCGACGAGCACGGTCTCGGTGCCGACCAGGATCGTGTCGCACAGGGCGCGCAGCCGGTGGGTGTCGAGCCGGGCGGCGCGCGACGAGACCCACCGGGAGGTCCCGTCGGCGGCGGCGCTGCGGCCGTCGAGCGTGGTGGCGAACTTCCAGGTCACGAACGGCCGTCCGTGCTCGACGGCGAACGTCCACTCGCGGTTCACCGTCCGCGCCTCGTCGGCCAGCAGGCCCGGCTCCACGTCCACGCCGGCCCGCTTGAGGGTCTCCGCCCCGCCGACGGCCACCGGGTTGCTGTCGGCCTGCGCGTAGACCACGCGCACCACCCCGGCCCGGACCAGCGCCTCGGCGCACGGGCCGGTGCGACCGCGGTGGTTGCAGGGCTCGAGCGTCACCACGGCGGTGGCGCCCCGTGCGGCGTCACCGGCCCGGCTCAGCGCGTCGGCCTCCGCGTGCGGCGTACCGGCTCCGCGGTGGAAGCCCTCGGCGACCACCGCGCCGTCGGGCGCCAGCAGCACGCAGCCCACGCGCGGGTTCGGGCCGACGGGCACGCCGGGGGTCCGCGCCAGGTCGAGGGCGCGCGCCATCGCGGCCTGCTCGGCCCGGCTGAACGCCATCGGGACGCCCCTCTCGTCGCGCTTCGCGCGGACCGGGGCGATGGTGGGAAGACAGGGACGGGCGTGGGAACCACGACACCGGCCGCGTGCACTTCCCATCCGGACTTTGACCGTCGGTCCAGGAGTTCCACCTGGTCAACCGGCTGCTGGCTGCAGCCGGGTCGCGGACTTTCACCGCCGGCTCGGAATTTCACCGACCCCAGAGCACGCGAGCTGTTCACTCGTCGGCCCAAGCCTGCCACAACTCGGCCCCCGTCGCCCTGTGAGGTCTCCCACCCGGCGAGGGCCGGACCGGCCGAGGGGACCCGCCCCCGCCCGCGGGCGCTCGGCGGCGGGTCGAAATTGGGGTGGTCGGCGGGTACGCCGGGTCGCTAGCGTCGCCTCCATGTCCTACCCCGACCCGCGATACCTCGGCGACGGCGGCGAGGTCACCGCGCAGTTCCGGCCCGCCGACACACCCCCCGAGCTGCCCCGGCCGGGCGGCGCGGCGAGCTACCTGGCCACCGGCGCGCTGACCGGCGGCAGGTTCGGCCTCTACCGCTGGGACATGGGGCCGCAGCCCGCCGGAGCGGAGCCGCACTTCCACCGCACGTTCACCGAGTCGTTCTTCCTTCTCTCCGGCACCGTCCAGCTCTACGACGGCAAGGACTGGTTCGACGCCCACCCCGGCGACTTCGACTTCGTGCCCGAGGGGGGTCTGCACGGCTTCCGCAACCAGTCGGGCGAGCCGGCCTCGCTGCTGATCCTGTTCGCCCCCGGCGCCCCGCGCGAGGCCTACTTCGAGGGGCTGGTGGAGATCGCCGAGGGCCGCTGGAAGCCGGGCCCGGAGGAGCTGCAGGCGTTCCTCGAGGAGCACGACAACATCTACGTCTAGCCCCGCAGACCCGCCGCCGGGCCCGGCCGCGGTCAGCCGGCCGCGTCCTCCGCCGCGGCCCGCAGCCGCTGCACCATCGCGTTCGGGTCGTCGGCGCGGAACACCGCCGACCCGGCCACGAACACGTCGGCCCCCGCCTCGGCGCACCGCTCGATCGTCTCCAGCGAGACGCCACCGTCCACCTGCAGCCACAGGTCGAGGCCGTGCTTGTCGAGCAGCTCGCGGGTGCGCCGGATCTTCGGGACACAGACATCGAGGAACGACTGCCCCCCGAACCCGGGCTCGACGGTCATCACCAGCAGCATGTCGAGCTCGGGCAGCAGGTCCTCGTAGGGCTCGACCGGGGTCGCGGGCTTGAGCCCCATCCCGGCCCGGGCGCCGAGGGCGCGCAGCTCGCGGGCCAGCCGCACCGGCGCCGCCGCGGCCTCGACGTGGAAGGTGACCGAGGCGGCGCCGGCCTCGACGTAGGCGGGCGCCCACCGGTCCGGGTCCTCGATCATCAGGTGGCAGTCCATCGGGGTCGAGGACGCCTTGCCCAGCGCCTCGACGACGGGCAGCCCGAGGGTGAGGTTGGGCACGAAGTGGTTGTCCATCACGTCGACGTGCAGCCAGTCGGCGCCCGAGATGCGCTCGGCCTCCGCGGCGAGGTGGGCGAAGTCGGCGGCGAGCAGGCTCGGGGAGATCTGGATACCCATGGTGCGGCGATCCTAGTGGCCGGCCGTCGTCACCGGCGCCGCAGGACCGCGACGAACATCGCGTCGGTGCCGTGCCGGTGCGGCCACAGCTGCACCGTCCCGGCCAGCGGGCCGTCCGCCGGTCCCGCGTCGGCCACCCCCGGCGGCAGCAGCGGGGCGGCGTCCTCCAGCCGGACGTCGTCGCGGCGGGCAACGACCGCCGACACCACCCCGGCGGTCTCGGCGAGGACCGGCGAGCAGGTGGCGTAGGTGACGACGCCACCGGGCCGGACGGCGTCGAGGGCGTTGTCGAGGAGCGCCTCCTGGAGCGGCACCAGGCCGTCCAGGTCGGCCGGGGTCTTGCGCCAGCGCGCCTCCGGGCGGCGCCGCAGCGCGCCCAGGCCGGAGCAGGGCGCGTCGACCAGCACCCGGTCGAAGGTGCCCGGCGCCCACGCCGGTCGGGTGCCGTCGGCGACGACCACCCCGGTCAGGCCGCCGCGGGCGCGGGCGGTGGCGGTCGCCACCAGCGCGGCCCGGTGCGCCTGCCGCTCGGCCGCCACCAGCGCGGCACCGCGCTGCCCCGCGAGCGCGGCGAGCAGGGCCGCCTTGCCGCCGGGGCCCGCGCACGCGTCGAGCCAGCGCTCGTCGCGCCCCTCGACCGGGGCCGCGGCGGCGACCAGCCCCACGAGCTGCGAGCCCTCGTCCTGGACGCCGGCGCGGCCCTCCGCGACCGCGGGAAGCGCGGCGGGGTCACCACCCGGCAGGGTCGCAGCCCACGGTGACATCGCGGAGGCCTCGGCACCGGCCTCGACGAGCTCCGCCACGGTCGCCAGCCCCGGACGGGCCACCAGGGCCACCCGCGGGGCCAGGTTGTCCGCGGCCAGCAACGCCTCGAGCTCGCCGTCCGCCCGCCCCAGCGCCTCCGCGAACGCCTCGACCACCCAGCGCGGGTGCGCGTGCGCGACGGAGGCGAAGCCGGTCGGGTCGGTGGCCGGGTCGGGCGCCACCCGGCGCACCCAGCCGTCGAGGTCGTGGCGGGCCACCTTGCGGAGCACCGCGTTGACGAAGCCGGCCGGACGGTGTCCCACCTTGGACTTCACCAGCTCGACGGTGGTGCCGACCGCGGCATGCGTGGGCACCCGCATGGCCAGCAGCTGGTGGGTCCCGAGCCGGAGGGCGTCGAGCACCCCCGGGTCGACCCGGTCGAGCGGGCGGTCCACGTTGGCGGCCACCACCGCGTCGTACAGCCCCTGCCGCCGGATCGTGCCGGACGCCAGCTCGGTGGCGAACGCCGCGTCGCGGTCGCGCAGGCCCCGCGAGCGCAGCAGCCCGGGCAGCACCAGGTTGGTGTAGGCGGCCTGCTCCCGGACGGCCCGCAGCACGTCGTACGCCGCGCCCCGGGCGGGGTCGACCCTGCTACGCCGCCATCGGAGCCGAACCGGTCGCCCGACGCGACCCGCACGCCGCGGGCCCAGTCGGCGGCCGGCATCTGCCGCTTCCCGAACGGCTTCACCTCACCGAGCCGCACCGGCAGCGAACCGGTGCCGACGAGGACGGCGTTCTTCTGCACCTCCAGCACCCCGGGCTCGAGGTCGGGCAGGTTCGCCTCGATGAGCACCGGACCGACCTTGAACCGCTCGCCGGCGAACGTGGTCCAGGCGCCCGGCCCGGGGGTGCAGGCGCGGATCCGCCGGTCGACGGCGCCCGCGGGCTCCGTCCAGTCGACCTCGGCGTCCTCCACGAGGATCTTGGGGGCGAGGCTGACGCCGTCGGCGGGCTGCGGCCGCGCCTCGAGCTCGCCGGACTCGATGCCGTCGAGGGTGGCGACCAGCAGCTGCGCGCCGCCGGTCGCGAGCCGCCCGAGGAGGTCGCCGGCGGTGTCGGTCGGCCGGATCGTCTCGGTCATCACGCCGAACGTCGGGCCGGCGTCCATCTCCTTGACGATCCGGAAGGTGGTGGCGCCGGTGACCTCGTCGCCGGCGCGGATCGCGTGCTGCACCGGGGCGGCACCGCGCCAGGCGGGGAGCAGGGAGAAGTGCAGGTTCACCCAGCCGTGCCTCGGGATGTCCAGCGCCGACTGGGGCAGCAGCGCCCCGTAGGCGACGACCGGGCAGCAGTCGGGGGCGAGCGCCGCCAGCTCCTCCTGGAACGCGGGCTCGCGGGGGTGCTCCGGCTTGAGCACCGGCACGCCGAGCTCCTCGGCCCGGACGGCGACCGGCGACGCGACCAGCCGGCGCCCGCGGCCGGCCGGTGCGTCCGGGCGGGTGACGACGCCGACGAGCTCGTGGCCGCTCTCGGCGATGGCGTCGAGCGACGGGACGGCGACCTCGGGGGTGCCGGCGAAGACGACCCTCACGTCACAGTCCCAGGCCGTTGGTCGGGTGCGGCGACACCTTGACGGTGGGGGGCGCGCCGAACCACTCCGCCTCGCGGATCGTCCGCATCGCCGCCTTGCGCGTCTCGCGGTCGAGCCGGTCGATGAACAGCACCCCGTCGAGGTGGTCGGTCTCGTGCTGGATCGCCCGGGCCAGCAGGTCGGAGCCCTCCACGACCACGGGGTCGCCGTGCATGTTGAACCCCTTGGCCACCACCGACAGGGCGCGGCGGCAGTCGAAGGTCAGGTCCGGCAGCGACAGGCACCCCTCCGGGCCGTCCTGGGTCTCGTCGGAGAGCGCCAGGCTCGGGTTGACCAGGTGCCCGGTCTCCCCCTCGACGTGCCAGGTGAAGACCCGCAGCCCGACGCCGACCTGCGGCGCGGCGAGCCCGGCACCGGGGGCGTGCAGCATGGTGTCGGTCAGGTCCGCGACGAGCCGGCGCAGCTCCTTGTCGAAGTCCGTCACCGGCACCGCGGGGGTGCGCAGCACGGGGTCCCCGAACAGGCGGATCGGCTGGATGGCCATGCGAACGCTCAGCACTCCTCGGTACGACGGCGGGGTGCGTGCAGTCTACGGAGCCTGCGCGGGGCCCCGTGCCGGCGGTTCCGACCCGGCGACGTGGTCGACGACGAGCGGGGGGACGAGGTGGTCGTCCCCACCGGTGGAGTCGTCGGGGAAGTCGAAGACGGCGAGCATCAGCTGCAGGGGGTACGTCGGCGGGCCGGCGGCGGTGCGCACGGTGGCGCCGTCGACGAGGAACTCCGCGCGCTCGCTCGTCCAGGCGACCGAGTAGGTGTGGAAGTCCTCGATCTCGAGCGGCAGCCGTGGCGCGGCGAAGTCCTCGGCGACCCGGGGGTCGCGGAAGGCGTGGAGCCCCATCCCGACCTGGGCCGAGGCGCCCGGATGCACGTCCTTCCCGAACACCTCCATGACGCAGATCTCCGCGCTCCGGGTCGGGTCGTCCTCGAGCCCGACCATCCAGAACGCGGCCATGGAGCGCGGCGAGAGCTCCATCCGGGCCCGGACCTCGACGTGGCCCTCCGCGGGGGTCCAGCCCAGGAACGTGGGCTGCTCCTCCCGGACCCTCTGCCCCGGGAGGAACGGCTGCTGGCCGTCGGTGCTGCCGACCGGACCCGACCGGTTGGCGGACTGGATGCCCGAGACCCGCAGCGGCGGCTGGTGCTCACCGGCGCACCAGAGGCCCTGGCCCGGCGGGATGCTCAGGGTGAGGCACGAGTCGGCGATCCGGTAGCACGCTGCCGTTTCCGCCCGTGAGCTCCAGGCCGGCAGGTAGTGCGGGAGCCAGACGGCAGGGTCGAGCTCACCGGAGTCGAAGTCGTCGCGGAAGCTCCCCACCACCCCATGATCGACGCGGGCGCCGGCTCAGTCGAGGGCCACCGGGTCGACTTGCACGCGGACGGGCGGCAGCTTCTTGGCGTCGCGCACTCCCTGCATCTCGACCAGCGCCCGGGACAGCGCGCTCCCGGTGGAGCGCGGCACCCGCACCACCAGGCGCAGCCCGTCGTCGCCGTCCGGCACCGGGCCGAGCAGCTCCGCGCCGTCCGGCAGCGCCAGTGCCGCCGCGGCGGTCTCGAGGTCGGCCTCGGCGCCGGTCAGGGTCGCGAGCCGCGAGGCGGGCGGCAGGTGGGCGGACTGCCGCTCGGCCATCTCGCGCTGGGCGAACCCGGACGGGTCCCAGCGGACCAGCGCCTGGAGGGCGGGCTCGGTGGGGTCCCCGACGGCGAGCACCCGGCCGCCCCGCTCACCGGGCCGGGCCAGGGCGGCGGCGTCGAGCCAGCGCCGCAGCGACTCCTCGGCGGTGCGCAGGTCGGGCCGCGCCAGCATCAGCCAGGTGTCGAGCAGCACCACGCACGCGTAGCCGCCCTCCGCGACGGGCTCCGCCCCCGGGGTCGCCACCACCACCGCCGGACGGCCGTCGACGGAAGCCAGCACGTGGTCGCCACCGGAGGCGCGCACCGGCACCTGCGGGAACGCCCGGCCGATCTCCTCGGCCGTCCGCCGCTCCCCCACCACCGGTGCCCGCAGACCGCGGTTGCCGCAGTCGGGGCACGCCCACCGGGGCTCGGGGGTGCCGCACCAGCGGCACCGAGGCGGCTCGGACGGCTTCGGCAGGTGCAGCGGGCCGTGGCAGGTGACGCAGCGGGCCGGGGTGCGGCAGCGGTCGCAGGACAGGCTGGTGACGTAGCCGTGGCGGGGGGTCTGCAGCAGCACGGGCCCCTGCTCGAGCCCGCCGCGGATGGCGTCGAAGACCGACCTCGGCAGCCGGGCGGTGCGGGCCCGCGGGTCGCGCGCCAGCTCCTGGTCGGAGGCGCCGGCGACGGCGACGTGGGGCGAGGCCCGGCGCACCGTCGTGCGCGGCGCGGACAGGTCGCCGGCCCAGCCGCTGCGGACGAGGTACTCGCCCTCCACGGTGCGCGCGAACCCGCCGACCACGACCGCGCAGGACTCCTCGTGCGCGCGGGTGAGGAGGACCTCCCGGGTGTGGGGGTACGGCGCACGCGGCTCGGCGTAGAGGTCGTCGCCGTCGTCCCACACCGCGACGAGACCGAGGTCGTGGACCGGGGCGAACGCCGCGGCACGGGTGCCGACCACGACCCGGGCCGCGCCCCGCGAGACGGCGAGGAAGGCCCGGTAGCGCGCGGCCGGTCCGGTGTCGGCGGTGAGCACCACGTGGTGACCGGCGCCGAGCACCTCGGTCAGGGCCGCGTCGAGCCGGGCGACGTCGCGGTGGTCGGGGACGCAGAGCAGGCTGCCGCGCCCCGAGGCGAGGGTCGCGGCCGCGGCGAGCGCGAGCAGCGTGGGCCAGTCGGCGCCGGGCAGGGCGGACCACACCCGACGCGGGGCGTCCCCGGCGGCGAGCGCGCGCACGGTCGCCGCGTCGTCGTACGGCTGCCAGGCTGCGACGGCGGCGTCCAGGGGCAGCCGCGGCGGCTCGGGGGCCGGCGGGCTGGGCTGCTTCTCGACGGTGGCGTGCCGTGGGGGGACGGCGAGACGGAGCACGTCGGAGCGGGTGCCGGCGTAGCGGGCCGCGACGAGCTCTGACAGCCGGGCCACCGCCGGGGAGAGCACCGGCTCGGCGCTGACCGCGCGACGCAGCGGCATCAGGCGGCCGGGGTGGTCGGACTCGGCGACCCGCTCGACCACGTAGCCGTCGGCGACCTGCCCGGCAAACCGGACCTTGACCCGGGACCCCGGCACCACGTCGGCGTCCATGGTGCGCGGCACCAGGTAGTCGAACGGCTTGTCGAGGTGGGCCAGCGGCACGTCGACGAGGACCCGGGCCACCGGCAGCTCGGGTGCCGGGTCGAGCGGCGTGGGGGCCTTGGCCGCGGAGCGACGTCGCGCCGCCCGGGCGGTGTCGCGGGCGCGCACGAGTCCGGGCAGCTCCAGCTGCGGCTCGTCCTCACCCGTCACGCGACGCATCCTCCCAGCCGGCGCGGACAGCAGGCCCCGCGGCCGGCCGGACAATTACCACGGTCCCGTGGTAATCCACCCGTTCCCACGGGGAGTTCCCTGTGGGAACCGTCCGTTTACCACGGTCCCGTGGTAATTGGCCGGGCCCCCTCAGGTGCCGGCGGCCGCCTTCAGCGCGTCCACGCGGTCGGTGCGCTCCCACGTGAAGTTGGGCAGCTCGCGCCCGAAGTGGCCGTAGGCGGCGGTCTCGGTGTAGATCGGCCGCAGCAGGTCGAGGTCGCGGATGATCGCGGCCGGCCGGAGGTCGAACACCTCGAGGACGGCCTTCTGGATCGCGGCGACCGGGATGGTCTCGGTGCCGAAGCAGTCGACGTAGAAGCCGACCGGCTGCGCCTTGCCGATCGCGTAGGCCACCTGCACCTCGCAGCGGCGGGCCAGGCCCGCGGCGACGACGTTCTTGGCGACCCAGCGCATCGCGTAGGCGGCGGAACGGTCCACCTTGGAGGGGTCCTTGCCGGAGAACGCGCCGCCACCGTGGCGGGCCATGCCGCCGTAGGTGTCGATGATGATCTTGCGGCCGGTCAGCCCGGCATCGCCCATCGGGCCGCCGACCTCGAAGCGGCCGGTCGGGTTGACCAGCAGCCGGTAGTCGTCGGACGCCAGGTCGAACGTCGCCAGCACGGGGTCGACGACCTGCTCCTTGATGTCGGGGGTGAGCATCGTCGCTCAGGGTCGATGCTGGTTGCGTGCTGGGTGGCGACCACGACGGTGTCGACGCGGACCGGACGGTCCTCGTCGTCGTACTCGATCGTCACCTGGGTCTTGCCGTCGGGACGAAGGTACGAGAGGGAGCCGTTCTTGCGGACCTGGGTGAGCTTCTCGGCCAGCCGGTGGGCGATCATGATCGGCAGCGGCATCAGCTCGGGGTGTCGTCACAGGCGTAGCCGAACATCAGGCCCTGGTCGCCGGCGCCCTGCTTGTCGAGCGGGTCGACCGACTCGCCGGTGCGGGACTCGTGGCCGGTGTCGACGCCCTGGGCGATGTCGCCGGACTGACCGCCGATCGCGACCATCACGCCGCAGGAGTGGCCGTCGAAGCCCTTCGTCGAGGAGTCGTAGCCGATGTCGAGGATCCGGTCCCGGACCTTCTGCTTGATGTCGACGTAGCCGCCGGTGGTCACCTCGCCGGCGACCACCACCAGGCCGGTGGTGAGCAGGGTCTCGACCGCGACGCGGCTGCTGGGGTCCTGCGCCAGCATCGCGTCGAGCACCGAGTCGCTGATCTGGTCAGCGATCTTGTCCGGGTGACCCTCGGTCACGGACTCGGAGGTGAAGAGTCGTCCTGCCACGGTGCCGCTACCCCATTCGTCGATTTCTGGTCGAAAAGCTCTGCAGAACCTTACCTGTCCTCGGCGCCGGTCCTCACGCGGTCTCGAGGCGCGCGACGACGCGGTCCCAGATCACGTGCGCGAGGACCGCCTTGCTGGCCCTGGGCACCTCCTGGACGCCGCCGTCGGCGTCGAGGATGACCGCCTCGTTGTGGCTCTCGCCGAACACCTTGCCGCCGCTGACGTCGTTGACGACGAGCAGGTCACAGCCCTTGCGGGCCAGCTTGGCGCGCGCGTGGTCGAGCACCGAGCCGGCGTCGTCGCCGGTCTCGGCGGCGAAGCCCACGATCACCGAGCCGGGCCGGGCCCGGTCGTGGGAGATGCCGGCCAGCACGTCGACGGTCTGCTCGAGGTGGACGACGGGGGCGGAGCCGTCGTCCGCCTTCTTCAGCTTGGTCTCCGCGGTCGTCGTGGGCCGGTAGTCCGCGGGCGCGGCGGCCATCACGACCGCGTCGGCGTCGGCGGCCGCGGTGACGACCGCGTCGTGGAGCTCGCCGGTCGTCTCGACCGGGACCACCTTGACGCCGGCGGGGTCCGGGAGGGCGACGTTGGCGGCCACCAGGGTGACCTCCGCCCCGCGGGCCGCGGCCACCCGGGCGAGGGCGTAGCCCTGCAGGCCGGACGAGCGGTTGCCGAGGAAGCGGACCGGGTCGAGGTACTCGCGGCTGCCGCCGGCGGAGACCACCACGCGCCTCCCGGCGAGGTCGAGGAGGCTGCCGCTGCCCTCGGCGTGCCGGGCCAGCACGTCGCCGCAGAGCGCGAAGATCTCCTCCGGCTCGGGGAACCGTCCCTTGCCGGTGTCGGCGCCGGTCAGCCGACCCTCGGCGGGCTCGATGACCAGCGCGCCGCGACGGCGCAGCGTCGCGACGTTGTCCTGGGTCGCGGGGTGCTCCCACATCTCGGTGTGCATCGCGGGGGCGAACACCACCGGGCAGCGGGCGGTGAGCAGCGTGTTGGTGAGCAGGTCGTCGGCCAGGCCGTGCGCGGCCCTGGCCAGTACGTCGGCGGTGGCCGGCGCCACGACGACGAGGTCGGCGGTCTGGCCGATCCGCACGTGCGGCACCTGGTGCACCGAGTCCCACACCTCGGCGGAGACGGGCTTGCCCGACAGCGCCGCCCAGGTGGCGGTGCCGACGAACTCCAGGGCGGCCCGGGTCGGCACCACGGTGACGTCGTGGCCGGACTCGGTGAAGCGGCGCAGCAGCTCGCACGCCTTGTAGGCCGCGATGCCGCCGCTCACCCCCAGGACGACCCGGGGCCCCACGCGCGTCATGCGGCGGACCTCGGTCTCAGGCGCTCTCGCCGGAGGTCTGGGCGGCTGCGGCGGCCTCGGCCTCGGGGTCGATGTCCTCGCAGGTCAGCAGGTCGTCGTTGATCTCGCGCATCGCGATGGACAGCGGCTTCTCCTGCACGTGGGTGTCCACGAGGGGGCCGACGTACTCCAGCAGGCCCTCGCCGAGCTGCGAGTAGTAGGCGTTGATCTGCCGGGCGCGCTTGGCGCTGTAGAGGACCAGCTTGTACTTCGAGTCGGTCTTGGTCAGGAGCTCGTCGATGGGAGGGTTGGTGATGCCCTCGGCGACAGGTGCGGTTCCAGACACGCGGTGACTACCTCAACGATCGGTGGTGTGGGTGGGAACCGAAGGTGGTTCCTTCAACAAGGCTACCAACTCGGCCGCCGCAGCGTGAACTTCGGTGTTCACGACCGTCACGTCGAACTCCGACTCGGCCGCCAGCTCCTCGCGCGCGGTCTCCAGGCGCCGGGTGCGCTCCTCCTCGGTCTCGGTGCCCCGGCCGACGAGCCGCCGCACCAGCTCATCCCACGAAGGCGGCTTGAGGAAGACGAACAACGCCTCCGGCATGGTACGGCGCACCTGGCGGGCGCCCTGGAGGTCGATCTCCAGCAGGGCCGGTCGCCCCTCGGCCAGCGCCCGCTCCACCGGGAGCCGCGGGGTGCCGTAGCGGGCCGCCTTGTGCACCACCGCCCACTCCAGCAGCTGCCCCCGGTCGACGAGGTCGTCGAACTCCGCGTCGGTGACGAAGTAGTAGTGCCGCCCGTGCACCTCGCCGGGACGCGGCGGACGGGTCGTGACCGAGACCGAGATCCAGACCTCGGGGTGGTCGGCGCGGACGGCCGCGGCGACCGTGCCCTTGCCGACCGCCGTCGGGCCGGCGAGGACGGTGAGCCTGCTCCGGGGTGCGGGCGCCTGGTCGGTGGCCTCAGCCACGCGCGCCGAACTCGCGCTCGAGCGCGGCGATCTGGTTGGCGCCGAGGCCCCGGACCCGCCGGCTCTCGGAGATGCTGAGCCGCTCCATCATCTGCCGGGCGCGCACCTTGCCGAGACCCGGCATCGACGTGAGCAGGTCGAGGACGCGCATCTTGCCGATGACCTCGTTCTCCTGGCCCTGGTGCAGCACGTCGACGATGGAGGCGCCGGAGTGCTTCAGCCGGTTCTTCACCTCGGCTCGCTCGCGCCGGGACGCCGCCGCCTTCTCCAGGTTGGCCTGGCGCTGTTCCGGTGTGAGCTCCGGCAGGGGCACGGTGCAGACCTCGTCTACGTCGAAGGTGGGTGAACAGGTCGCAATCTAGTCACTGGCCGTGCGCCGAAGCAACGCCGCACCCGCCGAGGCGGCGCGCGTCGCCTACAGCCCCCCGCCGCCGAGCGAGACACCACACACGTCACTCGCGTGCTGCTCGATGCCGGCCGCGGCATCGACGACGGGCTGGGACCGCAGCTTCCCGGCGGCGTCACGCACCGCGTCGAGCTCCGCGTCGCCCACTCCCTCCGGCGGCTCGTCCCCGAACGCGCCGGCGTCCACCCCTGCTCGCTCGAGGGCCGACTCCAGCTCCTGCCAGGCGATCACGAAGGTGGTCCACTCGTCGCGGACGTCGTCCGGCGCGGCGTCCCGGAGCCGCTCGAACACGTCGATGCTGTCCGAGAGCGCCCCTCCGGCGGGGTCCTCGGCGCTCCGGGACAGCCGCTCGAGGGTGGGCTGCTCCTCGGCGAGCGCCCCGCAGTAGTCGTCGGTCGGGTCGGAGCAGCCCACCAGGGAGGCGGCCAGCAGGAACGCGAGCGGCAGCCGCGCCCGCGTCATCGGAGCAGGCCGCGCCGGCGCAGCAGCGGCTCGGGGCTGGGGGCCCGGCCACGGATCGACGCGAAGGCGTCCATCGGGTCGACCGCAGCCGCCGCGGGCCAGCAGCCGCTCGCGGAAGAGGTCGCCGTTCTCGCGTCGCAGGCCGCCTTGCTCCTCGAACCAGCCGACCAGGTCGGCGTCGAGCACCTCGCTCCACAGGTAGGAGTAGTAGCCGGCGTGTAGCCGTCGGTGAAGACGTGCGCGAAGTATCGCGGACCGGTACCGCGGGGGCACGGCTCGGCAGTACGACCCCGCGCCGCTCCAGCGCGGACAGCTCGAACGCCTCCACCTCCGCGGCCGGCACCGGGCCCGCCCCGGGCGCGCACCGGTGCCACTCCAGGTCGAGCAGGGCGGCCCCGAGGCATGGAGACGGTGTCGAAGCCCATCCCCGCCGAGTGCGAGGCGACCAGCCGGTCCGCGACCTGCTGGTCGAGCGGCTCCCCGGTGGCGTGGTGCCGCGCGTAGTTCGCGAGCACCGTCGGGTCCCACGCCCACATCTCGTTGACCTGCGAGGGGAACTCGACGAAGTCGCGCGGCACCCGGGTGCCCGCGAGCCGGGGGTAGGTGCACGTCGGAGAACAGCCCGTGCAGGGCGTGCCCGAACTCGTGGAAGGCGGTGCGCACCTCGTCGGCGGTGATCAGCGCGGGCTGGCCCTCGGCGGGTCTCGGGACGTTGAGGCAGACGGCCACGACCGGGCTGCTCGCCGAGCAGGTGCGACTGGTGACGAACGTCGTCCATCCAGGCGCCGCCGCGCTTGGTCGGCCGGGCGAACCAGTCGCACACGAAGAGGCCGAGCACGGGGCTGTCGCCGTCGGCGCCGTCGCGCACCTCGTAGATGCGCACGTCGGGGGGTAGGCGGGCAGGTCGCGCCCGCTCGGCGAACGTCAGCCCGTAGAGCCGTCGGCCGCGAAGAGGACGCCGTCGCGCAGCACGCGGTCGAGCTCGAAGTACGGCCGCAGCGCCGTCCGGCGTCGACGTCGTACCGTCGCCGCCGTGACCCGGGCGGCGTAGTAGGCCCAGTCCCACGGCTGCAGCGGGCCGTCGAGCACCGTCGGCGCGCATGGCGCGCCTCGATGGCGGCCCGCTCCTCGCGCGGGGTTGGCCATCGCGGCGAGCGGCCATCGCGTCGAGCATCGCGTCGACCGCCTCGATGGTGCCGGCGGTCTGGTCCTCGACGACGTAGGAGGCGTGGTCGGGGTACCCGAAGAGGCCGGCCCGCTCGGCACGCAGCGCGGGCGATGCGGGTGAGCAGCTGCGCGCGTGTCGTGCTCGCCGCCCCGCATCCCGCGGGTGATGGCCGCCTCGTGGAGCCGGCGGCGCAGGTCACGGTTGGCGCAGGGCGGCCAGCGCGGGCTGGACGGTGGGCGACACCAGGGTGAGCAGGTAGCCGTCGAGGCCGCGCTCCTTGGCGGCCAGGGCGGCCGCCTGGACGGCGTCGTCGCTGAGCCCCTCGAGCTCGCGCGGCCTCGGTGACGTGGACGGCGGACGCGTTGGCCTCGGCGAGAAGCGTGGACCCGAAGCCGGTGGTCGCCTTGCTGATCTCGTCGTTGAGCTCGCGGAGCCGGGCCTGGTGCTCGACGGGGAGCGCGGCGCCGGCGCGCACGAAGTCGCGGTGGTGCCGTTCCACCAGCCGGACCTGCTCGTCGCTGAGGCCGGTCTCGTGGCGGGCGGCGTGCACGGTGTCGAACCGGGCGAACAGGTCGGCGTCGAGCAGGATCGCGTCGTCGTGGGCGGACCAGGCGGGCATCAGCTCGGCCTCGAGCTCCTGCAGCTCCGGCGTGGCCGTCGAGTTGGCCATCTCGTAGAAGACGCGCATGGTGCGGTCCAGGAGCCGGCCGGAGCGCTCGAACGCCTCGACGGTGTTGGCGAAGGTCGCCGGCTCCGGGTCGGCGACGATCGCCGCGATCTCGGCCCGGTGCTCGGCGACGCCGGCGTCGAAGGCGGGCCGGTAGTGCTCGTGCCGGATCGAGTCGAAGGGAGGGAACCCGAACGGCAGGGTGCTGGGTGTCGCGAACGGGTTGGCGGGGTCGAGAGGCATGACAGTGTTCTACCGGTCGAGGGCCGCCAGCTCGTCGGCGGCCCGGAGCACGGCGTCGTGCAGCGCCTCCTTGTCGGGGCCGGCCGCGAGGATGCCCCGCGAGCTGCTCGGCAGCACGCACCGGGTGGCGGCGCCGAAGACCCGACGGATGTCGTCGACGGTGCCGCCCTGGGCGCCGTACCCGGGCACCAGGATCGGCCCGTTGACGTCGAGCTCGGCGGGTGGGTCCTCGACGGTGGCGCCGACCACCACCCCCAGCGACCCCATCGGCGTCGCCCCCACGTTGCGGCTGGCGACCTCGTCGAGGACGGTGGCGGCCACGGTGCGCCCGTCGGGGGTGACCGCGTGCTGGAACTGCGGGCCCTCGGGGTTGGAGGTGAGGGCGAGCACGAACACGCCCCGGTCGTGCTGGAGGGCGGTGTCGACGAACGGGTCAAGCGAACCCATGCCGAGGTAGGGGCTGACGGTGACGGCGTCCACGGAGAGCGGGCTGGCCGGCTGCAGGTAGGCCTCGGCGTACGCCTGGGCGGTGGAGCCGATGTCGCCGCGCTTGACGTCGAGCAGGACCAGGGCGCCGAGCTCGCGGCAGGCCTCCAGGACCCGCTCGAGCACCGCGAACCCCGCCGAGCCGTGCCGCTCGAAGAAGGCGACCTGCGGCTTGACCACGGGGACCGCGCCGGCCACCGCCTCCACGGCGGTGAGGGCGAACTTCTCCAGCCCGAACGCCGAGTCGGTCAGCCCCCAGGCGTCGAGCAGCCCGGGGTGCGGGTCGATGCCGACGCACAGCCGGCCGCGGTTGTCGATGGCGTCGCCGAGACGTCTGCCGAAGGTCATGCGAGGTCCCCCTCCAGGGTGGCGTGTCCGAGCCCGGTGGCGTCGGACGGTCGGGCCAGGTCGTGGACGGCCAGCAGCTCGGCGAGCTCGGAGGCGATCCGGGCCGGCGCGGACGGGTCACCGAGCAGCACGGTGCCGACGGCGACGGCGCTCGCGCCGGCGAGCAGCAGCTGCAGCGCGTCGCCGCCCGTGCGGACTCCGCCGACTCCGACGACCGGCACCTCTGGCAGGGCGGCGTGCACGTGGGCGACCGCACGAACCGCCGCGGGCAGAAAGGCCGGCCCGCCCAGGGTGGGCGCGCCGCCGCCGAGCAGCGGTCGCAGGGTGCCCGGGTCGAAGGCCAGGCCCGGCAGGCCGTGCCCGACGACCAGTCCGTCGGCCCCGTCCTTGACCACGGCCCGCGCGACGTCGGTGAGGTGTGCGCCGGGCGTGAGCTTGACCAGGACGGGTACGCCGCGCGGCACCTCGCGGCGCACCACGTGCACCACCTTGGCCGCCCCGAACGGCTCCAGGTCGAGGGGCGGGCCGCCGGCGTACCGGCCGGACAGGTCCACCTCGACCGCGGTGACGCCCGGCGCCGACCCGGCGTGGCGAGCCAGCTCGGCGCAGTCGGCCAGGGTGGTGCCGGCCAGCGAGACGACGGTGCGCACGCCGCGCTGCGCCAGCCAGGGCAGCTCGGCGGTGAGGAACCCGTGGATCCCGGGGTTCTGGCCGCCCGTGTCGGAGAGGACGCCCCCCGGGGTCGGCACCAGCCGTCGCCCCGGAGCACCCGGCCGGCGGTCCAGGGTCAGGGTGCGCGTCGTGAACGCACCGAGCCCGACCAGGTCGAGGAACGGCTCGAGCTCGCGGCCGGTGCCGCCGCAGCCGGCGGCGGCCAGCACCGGCGAGGCGAGGCCGACCCCCGCCAGCTCGATGGCCAGGTCGACGGTCCGCGTCGTCACCGGACCCCCTCAGGAACCCCGCCGAGGTCCTCCCACCGGACCCGGTCGCCGCGCACCACCGGTCCGTCGACGCAGGCGCGCGCCATCCGGGCGACCCCGTCCTCCCCCACCAGCGGGACCGGGCAGCCGTGGCAGAGCCCGGTGCCGCAGGGCATCGGCAGGGCGAGCATGGTCTGGCTCCAGGCGCCGTGCCGCTCGGCGGAGAGCGCCACTGCGTGCAGGGTGCCGGTGCTGCCGGCCGCGTAGACGACGTCCGCGCCCGTGCGGCCGAGCAGGTCCGGGAGCACGTCGGCCACGTCCCCGGAGATCCCGACGGAGCCGTCGCGGGTGGTGACCGTGACCCCGCGGGTGGCCCGACGCGCCTCGAGGGCGCCGTAGACGTGCCGCTCGGTCGCCCCGCCGAGCAGCATGTGCACCGCGCAGCCGCGCTCCCGCAGCCGCTCCGCCAGCGCGAACAGCGGCGCGGCGGCCGCCCCCTCGCCGACCAGCACGCAGGCGACCGGCTCCTTGGGCAGGGCGAACGGCCGCCCGAGCGGGCCGGTGACGGGTACGACGGTGCCGGGGTGCGCGCCGGCGAGCCAGGCCGCGTCGGGGTCGTCGCCGTCGAGCACGACGTCGACCGTGCCGCCGTAGGCCCCGGTGGGGCGGACCCGGTGGATCGGGAAGGTCGCGGGCACCACCCGCTCGCTGAGCGGACCGCCGGTCCCGAGCGCGACCAGGGTGCCGGGGCGGAACCGCTCGGGAACCCCCGGCGCGACCACGGTCAGCAGGTGGTGGACGCCGGCCTTCTTGACGCTCAGCACCTCGCCGCTCACCTGCACCGGCCCGTTGACCGTCCGCGCGGTCACCCCACCAGCTCCCGCTGCACCCGGGACGGCCAGCCGGGCCCCTCGTAGACGAACGCGGTGTAGGCCTGCAGCAGCGTCGCCCCGGCCTCGAGGCGCTGCCGCGCGTCGGCGGCGTCACCGATGCCGCCGACCGCGACGATCGTCAGGTCCGGTCCGACGCGGTTGCGCAGCAGTCTCAGCACCTCGAGCGCGCGGTGCCGCAGCGGCCGGCCCGACAGCCCGCCCGCTCCCACCCGGGCGACCTCCTCGCGGGGGGACAGCAGCCCCTCCCGCGAGACCGTGGTGTTGGTGGCCACGATCCCGTCGAGGCCCAGCTCCAGCGCCAGGTCGGCGACGGCCAGCACGTCCTCGTCGGAGAGGTCCGGTGCGATCTTCACCAGCAGCGGCACCCGGCGCCGGCCCGCGGTGACCGCGTCGGCCTGGCTGCGGACCGCCCGGAGCAGCGGCCGGAGCCGCGCCACCGACTGGAGGTCGCGCAGCCCCGGCGTGTTGGGCGAGCTCACGTTGACGACCAGGTAGTCGGCGTAGGGGGCCAGCAGGCGCGTCGACTTCTCGTAGTCGGCGATCACCGCGTCCTCGTCGGACTCGGGCACCGCCTTGGTCTTGCCGATGTTGACGCCGACGACGACGGGGCGGGCGCCGCGCCCGCGCGCGAGCCGCAGCCGTCGCCTGGCCAGGCGCTCGGCCACCACCTCGGCGCCGTCGTTGTTGAATCCCATCCGGTTGACCACGGCGCGGTCGGCCGGCAGCCGGAACAGGCGCGGACGGTCGTTCCCGGGTTGCGGCTCCCCGGTCACGGTGCCGACCTCGACGAAGGAGAAGCCCAGCGCGGCGAGCGCGTCGATCCCCTCGGCGTTCTTGTCGAACCCGGCGGCGAGGCCCAGCGGCCCCGGGAACTCGAGACCCATCGCGGCGACCGGCGCCGCCGGGCTGCGCAGCACCCGCGCCAGCCCGGGCCGGGCGAGCCGGACCGCCCGGAAACCCAGCCGGTGCGCCTTCTCCGCGTCCAGGCGGACCAGCGCCGAGTCGAAGGCCCTGCGGTAGACCGTCACCGGTGGGCGGGTCCTGCCGAGCCGGTCTCCCGGCGTGCCCAGTCCTGCAGGCAGCGCACGCCGATGTCACCGCTGCGCAGCGCCTCGATGCCCTGCACCGCGGCACCGAGTCCCTGCACGGTGGTGATGCACGGGATGTTGGCCATCACCGCGGCGGTGCGGATCTCGTAGCCGTCGATGCGTGCCGACCCGCCTCCCGACGACCCGTGCGGGGTGTTGACCACCAGGTCGATCTCGCCGGCCTGGATCAGCTGCACCGTGGTGGGCTCACCGTCGGGCCCCGGGCCCTCGAAGTGCTTGCGCACCACCGTCACCTGCACCCCGTTGCGGCGGAGCACCTCCGCGGTGCCCTGGGTGGCGAGGATCTCGAAGCCGCGGTCGGCCAGCACCTTGATCGGGAAGATCATCGAGCGCTTGTCGCGGTTGGCCATGCTCACGAACACCCGGCCGCTGGTCGGGAGCGAGCCGAACGCCGCGGTCTGGGCCTTGGCGAAGGCGGTCCCGAAGTCGGCGTCGAACCCCATCACCTCGCCGGTCGACTTCATCTCCGGCCCGAGCACGGTGTCGACGTTGCGGCCGTCGGGGGTGCGGAACCGGTTGAACGGCATCACCGCCTCCTTGACCGCGATGGGGGCGTCCGCGGGCAGGTCGCCCCCGTCGCCCCGCTCGGGCAGCACCCCGGCCGCGCGCAGCTCGGCGATGGACTCGCCGAGCATCAGCCGGGCGGCCGCACTCGCCAGCGGGGTGGCGGTGGCCTTGGACACGAACGGGACGGTGCGGCTGGCCCGCGGGTTGGCCTCGAGCACGTAGAGGACGTCGGAGCCGAGCGCGAACTGGATGTTGAGCAGCCCGCGCACGCCGATGCCGCGGGCGATGCCCTCGGTGGCCTCGCGGATACGGCCGATCTCGTGGGCCCCGAGCGTGATCGGCGGCAGCGCGCAGGAGGAGTCGCCGGAGTGGATGCCGGCCTCCTCGATGTGCTCCATCACGCCGCCGAGGAAGAGCTCCTCGCCGTCGAACAGAGCGTCGACGTCGATCTCGACGGCGTCGTCGATGAACCGGTCGACGAGCACGGGGTGCTCCGGGCTGACCTGGGTGGCGCGGCCGATGTAGGCGCCGAGCGCGTCGTCGTCGTAGACGATCTCCATGCCGCGCCCGCCGAGGACGTAGGAGGGCCGCACCAGCACCGGGTAGCCGATCTCCTCGGCGATCTCCCGCGCCTCGTCGTACGACGTCGCGAGGCCGTGCTTGGGTGCCGGCAGCCCCGCCTGGGCCAGCACCCGCCCGAACGCGCCGCGCTCCTCCGCGAGGTGGATCGCCGCCGGCGAGGTGCCCACGATCGGGACGCCCGCGTCCTGGAGCCCCTGGGCGAGGCCGAGGGGGGTCTGGCCACCGAGCTGGCAGATCACCCCGGCCACCGGACCGACCTGCTGCTCGGCGTGCACGATCTCGAGGACGTCCTCCAGCGTGAGCGGCTCGAAGTAGAGCCGGTCGGAGGTGTCGTAGTCGGTGGAGACCGTCTCCGGGTTGCAGTTGACCATGACGGTCTCGTAGCGGCCGCCGCCCTTCGACGCCGACAGCGCGAGGCTGGCGTGCACGCACGAGTAGTCGAACTCGATGCCCTGCCCGATCCGGTTGGGGCCGGAGCCGAGGATGATGACGGCCGGCAGCTCCCGCGGCTGCACCTCGGTCTCCTCGTCGTAGGAGGAGTAGTGGTAGGGCGTGCGAGCCGCGAACTCCGCCGCGCAGGTGTCGACTGTCTTGTAGACCGGTCGGACGCCGAGCGCGTGCCGCACCCCGCGCACGACGTCCTCGCGCATGCCGCGGATCCTGCCGATCTGTGCGTCGGAGAAGCCGTGCCGCTTGGCCAGCCGCAGCAGCTGCGGGGCCAGCTCGGGCGCGGCGGCCACCTCGCGGGCGACCTCGTCGATGAGGACGAGCTGGTCCACGAACCAGGGGTCGATCGCCGTGGCGGAGTGGATCTCCTCGGGGGTGGCGCCGGCGCGCAGCGCGTCCATCACCTTCCGGAGCCGGCCGTCGTGGGGCGCCCGGATCTCCTCCATCAGTCTCGGGAGGTCGAGCCCGTCGGGGTCGCTGCCCCAGTCGAAGATCGCGTCCTTGCTCTCCAGGCTGCGCAGCGCCTTCTGCAGGGCCTCGGTGAAGTTGCGGCCGATCGCCATCGCCTCCCCCACCGACTTCATGTGGGTGGTGAGGACCGGGTCGGCCGAGGGGAACTTCTCGAACGCGAACCGCGGGACCTTCACCACGACGTAGTCGAGGGTCGGCTCGAACGAGGCCGGGGTGCCCCGGCCGTGCGCCGTGGTGATGTCGTTGGGGATCTCGTCGAGGGTGTAGCCGATCGCGACCTTGGCGGCGATCTTGGCGATCGGGAAGCCGGTGGCCTTGGACGCGAGCGCCGAGGACCGCGAGACCCGCGGGTTCATCTCGATCACGACCACCCGGCCGTCGGCCGGGTCGACCGCGAACTGGATGTTGCAGCCCCCGGTGTCGACGCCGACCGATCGGATGATGCCGATGGAGAGGTCCCGCAGGTGCTGGTACTCGCGGTCGGTGAGCGTCATCGACGGCGCGACGGTGATCGAGTCACCGGTGTGCACGCCCATCGGGTCGAGGTTCTCGATGCTGCAGACGATGACGACGTTGTCGGCCTGGTCGCGCATGACCTCGAGCTCGTACTCCTTCCAGCCGAGGATGGACTCCTCGAGGAGCACCTCGGTGGTGGGGCTCGCGGCGAGGCCGGCGCCCGCGATGCGGTGCAGGTCCTCCGGGTCGAAGGCCATGCCCGAGCCGGTGCCGCCCATGGTGAAGGAGGGGCGGATGACCACCGGGTAGCCGAGCTGCTCGGCGCCGGCGAGGCAGTCGTCCATCGAGTGACAGATGACCGAGCGGGCCACCTCGCCGCCGAGCTCCTCGACGATCCCCTTGAACGACTCGCGGTTCTCGCCGCGGTGGATCGCCTCGATGCTCGCCCCGATCAGCTCGACGCCGTACTTCTCGAGCACCCCGGCCTCGGCCAGCGCGATGGCGGCGTTGAGCGCGGTCTGCCCCCCGAGGGTGGCCAGCAGCGCGTCGGGGCGCTCCTTCTCGATCACCTTCTCGACGAACTCCGGGGTGATCGGCTCGACGTACGTCGCGTCGGCGAACTCCGGGTCGGTCATGATCGTCGCCGGGTTGGAGTTCACCAGGACGACCCGCAGGCCCTCCTCCTTGAGCACCCGGCACGCCTGGGTGCCCGAGTAGTCGAACTCGCACGCCTGCCCGATGATGATGGGCCCGGACCCGATCACCAGGACGCTGGAGATGTCGGTGCGCTTCGGCATGTCAGGACCTTCCTTCCGGCCGAGGGGTCACTTCTTCAGGCCTCTCACCGGTGTGTCGCTGCACAGCTGACTCCTCGCCGGCCATCAGGTCCACGAACCGGTCGAACAGGTACGCCGCGTCGTGGGGCCCGGCCGCGGCCTCCGGGTGGTACTGCACCGAGAACGCCTTGAGCCGCCCGCCCCCGGCCCCCGGCTCGCGGAGCTCGAGACCCTCGACGACGTCGTCGTTGAGGCACACGTGGCTGACGGTGGCCTGGCCGTAGTCGGTCTGCGTCGCGCGGTCGAGAGGCGCGTCCACGGCGAAGCCGTGGTTGTGGGCGGTCACCTCGACCTTGCCCGTGGTGCGGTCCATCACGGGCTGGTTGATGCCGCGGTGCCCGTACTTCAGCTTGTAGGTGCCGAAGCCGAGCGCGCGGCCGAAGAGCTGGTTGCCGAAGCAGATGCCGAAGTAGGGGACGCCTCGCTCCAGCAGCGACCGGAGCAGCTCCACCTGGTGGGTGGTGGCCGCGGGGTCACCGGGCCCGTTGGAGTAGAAGACCCCGTCGGGGGCGACTGCGAGGACCTGGTCGAGGCTCGAGGTCGCGGGCAGGACGTGCACCTCGATGCCGCGCTCGGCCATCATCCGGGGCGTGTTCGACTTGATGCCGAGGTCGATCGCGGCCACGGTGAACCGCCGCTCCCCCACCGCCGGGACCACGTAGGCCTCCTCGGTCGTCACCTGGCCGGCCAGCTCGGAGCCGGCCATCTCCTCGGCGGCCAGCACCCGGTGCAGCAGGGCCTTCGGGTCGGTCTCCGTGGTGGAGATGCCCACCCGCATGGCGCCGCGCTCGCGCAGGTGCCGGGTCAGCGCCCGGGTGTCGACCCCGCTGATGCCGACCACGCCCTGCTCGCGAAGGGCGTCGTCGAGGGACCGGCGCGAGCGCCAGCTGGACGGGACCCGCGCCGGGTCGCGGACGACGTAGCCGCTCACCCAGATGCGCCGGGACTCGGGGTCCTCGTCGTTGATGCCGGTGTTGCCGACGTGCGGGGCGGTCATCACCACGACCTGGCGGTGGTACGACGGGTCGGTGAGCGTCTCCTGGTAGCCGGTCATGCCGGTGGAGAAGACCGCCTCGCCGAAGGTCTCGCCGGTGGCGCCGAAGGCCTCGCCGTGAAAGGCGCGGCCGTCCTCGAGCACGAGGAGGGCGGGGGTGGCGGCTCCACGAGTCCCACGAGTCACTGTGCGTTCTCCTTGGCCAGCTTGCCGATCGCCCTGATCCAGGCGTTGTGTGCTTCGGTGACTCCCTTGTCCTCGACCGCCTCGTCGGTCAGCCGGAAGCCGGAGTCGAGCGTGAGGTCGCCGTGCCGCCAGGTGACGACGAGCAGCCCGTGCGGGGGCACCACCTTGCCGGCGATGCCCTGGTCGTGGCGGGCGCCGCGGAGCGCGGGCGCGGGGATCCGGAAGGACCCCGCCAGCCGCACCACGTCGAGACCCTGCCCGGAGAGCTGGAGCCGGCAGCTGCTGCGCGCCCCCAGGCCGCGGGCGACCACCCGGTCGAGCCAGTCACCGGAGACCGTCGTGCCGAAGTAGCGCGCGCCACCGGCCAGCTTCGGCTCCGGCAGCTCGGCCACCGGCGGCAGCGGCTCCAGGGGCGGCAGGTCGTGCCTGCCCGCCCGGCGTCGCCAGCCGCGCCACATCGCCAGGTAGGCGAGCACGACCACGCCGAGCATGACGGCAGCGGCCTGCCAGGTCTGCATGCTCACGCGGGCTTTCCGTCGAGGACGGTCGGCTTGCCCCGCAGGAACGTCGCGACGACCCGACCGGGCAGCTCCATCCCGGCGTACGGCGTGTTGCGCGAGAGCGACGACGTCTCGGTGGGGTCGACCACCCGGGTGACGGTCGGGTCGTAGACCACCAGGTTGGCGGGCTCGCCGGCGGCCACCGGCCGGCCGTGTCCGGACAGCCGGCCGATCTCGGCGGGCTTGGTCGACATCCGCTCCGCGACACCGGCCCAGTCGAGGAGCCCGGTGTCGACCATCGTGTGCTGCACGATCGACAGCGCCGTCTCGAGGCCGAGCATCCCGAACGCGGCCGCCTGCCACTCGCAGTCCTTGTCCTCGTGCGGGTGGGGTGCGTGGTCGGTGGCCACCACGTCGATGGTGCCGTCCGCGAGGCCGGCCCGCAGCGCCTCGACGTCGGCGGCCGAGCGCAGCGGCGGGTTGACCTTGTAGATCGGGTCGTAGGTCGTGGCGAGCTCGTCGGTGAGCAGCAGGTGGTGGGGGCACGCCTCGGCGGTGACGTTCCAGCCCTTGCTCTTGGCCCACCGGACGATCTCGACGGAGCCGGCGGTGGAGACGTGGCAGACGTGCAGCCGGGAGCCGACGTGCGCGGCGAGCAGGCAGTCGCGCGCGATGATCGCCTCCTCGGCGACCGCGGGCCACCCGCGCAGCCCGAGCCGTCCGGACAGCTCGCCCTCGTTCATCTGGGCGTCCTCGGTGAGCCGGGGCTCCTGGGCGTGCTGGGCGATGACCCCGTCGAAGGCCTTGACGTACTCCAGGGCCCGCCGCATCAGGACCGCGTCCGAGACGCACTTGCCGTCGTCGGAGAAGACCCGCACCCGGGCGGCGGAGTCGGCCATGGCACCGAGCTCGGCCAGCCGCTCGCCACCGAGCCCGAGGGTGACCGCGCCGACCGGGAAGACGTCGCAGTGCCCGGCCTCGCGGCCCAGCCGCCAGACCTGCTCGACGACACCCGCGGTGTCCGCGACCGGGTCGGTGTTGGCCATCGCGTGCACCGCGGTGAAGCCCCCCATCGCCGCGGCCAGCGTGCCGGTCTCGACGGTCTCCGCGTCCTCGCGGCCGGGCTCGCGCAGGTGGGTGTGCAGGTCGACCAGTCCCGGCAGGACGACCAGCCCGTCGGCGTCGACGACCTGGACGTCATCCCCGCTGCCTGCGTCCTCCGCGGCCGCGCCGACCTCCGCGATCATGCCGTCCCTCAGCAGCAGGTCGGTCGGCTCGCCGCCGAGGATCCGGGCACTCTTGACCAGGTAGGTCGTCGTCACTCGTGGGCTCCTTCGGTGGTGGTGACGGCGGGTTCGCTGCCACCCAGCAGCAGGTAGAGGACGGCCATCCGGACCGCGACTCCGTTGGTGACCTGCTCGACGATCACGGAGCGGTCGGAGTCGGCGACGTCGGCGGTGATCTCCATGCCCCGGATCATCGGTCCGGGGTGCATGACGATCGTGTGGTCCTGCAGGGTGGCCATCCGGCGGCCGTCGAGGCCGTAGCGGCGGCTGTACTCGCGCACGGTGGGGAAGAACGCGGCGTTCATCCGCTCGCGCTGGACGCGCAGCATCATCACGACGTCGGCCTTCGGGAGCACGGCGTCCAGGTCGTAGCTGGTCTCGGTGCCCCAGCCCTCCACGCCGTAGGGCAGCAGGGTGGGCGGCGCCACCAGGGTGACCTCGGCTCCGAGCGTGCGCAGCAGCAGCGCGTTGGAGCGGGCGACCCGGCTGTGCAGGACGTCCCCGACGATCGCGATGCGGCGGCCGTCGAGGTTGCCGAGGTGCCGCCACATGGTGAACGCGTCGAGCAGGGCCTGGGTCGGGTGCTCGTGGGTGCCGTCACCGGCGTTGACGACGCTGGAGCGGGACCAGCCGGCGTTGGCGAGCAGGTGCGGCGCCCCGGACGCCCAGTGCCGCACCACCACCGCGTCGGCCCCCATCGCCTCGAGGGTCAGCGCCGTGTCCTTGAGCGACTCGCCCTTGCTCAGCGAGGAGCCCTTGGCGGAGAAGTTGATGACGTCGGCGGACAACCGCTTGGCGGCCGCCTCGAACGAGATCCTGGTGCGGGTGGAGTCCTCGAAGAAGAGGTTCACGATGGTGCGGCCGCGCAGCGCGGGGAGCTTCTTGATCGGCCGGTCGGCCAGCGAGCGCAGCTCCTCGGCGGTCTGCAGGATCAGCTCGGCGTCGTCGCGGGTGAGGTCGGCCGCGCTCAGCAGGTGCTTCTTCATCGGGCCTCCACTCCGGAGCCGGAGATGACCACGGCGTCCTCGTCGTCGAACTCGGCGAGGTGGACCGACACCTTCTCCACCAGCGAGGTGGGGAGGTTCTTGCCCACGAAGTCGGCCCGGATCGGCAGCTCGCGGTGCCCGCGGTCGACCAGCACCGCGAGCCGCACGGCCTGCGGGCGGCCCAGGTCGTTCATCGCGTCGAGGGCTGCGCGGATCGTGCGGCCGGAGAAGAGCACGTCGTCCACGAGCACCACGACCTTGCCGTCGATCCCGTCGGTGGGGATCTCGGTGGGCATCAGGGTGCGGGCGGGCCGCATCCGCAGGTCGTCGCGGTACATCGTCACGTCGAGCGAGCCGACCTCCACCTCGACGTCCTCGACGGCCGCGATCCTGTCCGCGATCCGCCGGGCCAGGGGGACGCCGCGGGTGGGGATCCCCAGCAGCAGGAGCCCCGAAGCGCCCTTGTTGCGCTCGAGGATCTCGTGGGCGATGCGGGTCAGCGCGCGGGAGACGTCACGCGCGTCCATCACGGTGGAACCGCTGGGGGACTGTGCCGTACGGGCAGCCTGTGCATTCGGTTGGGCGCACACGAGCTCGTCGGACCTCCTTCTCCGCCTCACGGGACGGCTCGTTAAAGGATGTCGGTCGATCTCGGGAACCCTAACAGCCGGGAGACCGTCCGCCCACCTCGACGCGGCCGGTGTCCCGCAGGCCGGACTCCGCTCACCGGCGCGCCACTAGGTTGGGGCCATGAGCGACTCCCCCGCCCTTCGTACGCCGCACGACACCGCGACCCTCGCCGGCGGGTCCGCCATGCCGCTGCTCGGCTTCGGCACCTGGCAGATCACCGGCGACGAGGCGGTCACCGCGACCGCGGCCGCGCTCGATGCGGGCTACCGGCACCTCGACACCGCCACGGTCTACACCAACGAGGCGGAGGTGGGTCGCGCGCTCGCCGCCGCCCCCGTGGCGCGCGACGACGTCTTCGTCACGACCAAGTGTCCCGGTGACCGGGTCGGTGACGAGAGGAAGGTCCTGGAGGAGAGCCTCACCGCGCTCGGCACCGACCACGTCGACCTCTGGCTGGTCCACTGGGCCGTCGGGGAGCCCGACCAGCGGCTGAGCATGTGGCGGGCTTTCGTCGCCGCCCGCGACGAGGGGCTGGTCCGCGACATCGGCGTCAGCAACTACTCGGTGGAGATGATCGACGCGCTGGCCTCGGAGACCGGCGTGACCCCGGCCGTGAACCAGATCGAGTGGAGCCCGTTCCTGTACGACGCGGCCCTGGAGGAGGAGCACCGGGCGCGTGAGGTCGTCCTCGAGGGCTACAGCGCGCTGCGCAGGGGGACGCTGACCGACCCGACGATCACCGGCATCGCCGACCGGGTCGGGCGCACCCCAGCCCAGGTGATCGTGCGCTGGCACCTGCAGCACGGCACCGTGGTGATCCCGAAGTCGTCGAAGCCGGAGCGGATCCGGTCCAACGCGGACGTCGCCGGGTTCGAGCTCTCACCCGAGGACATGGAGGCGATCGACGGCCTGGGCCGCCGCTGAGCGGCACACGCCCGCACGCCCCTTCGCGCGAGCACCAGTCGTGTCCGCGCCGTTCCTGCGCCCGAGACCTGTCTAGGTGGTCTTGGTCCCCGTGTCCGTGTCCTTGGGGGCGGGACGCTCCCGCTCGCGGTCCGAGAGGTACACGACCACGGTGATCACCAGCACCGTGAGCACGATCAGCCAGAACATCTGGTGACCTCCCTTCACCTTCGACAGTACGCCGCCGGTCCTCATCTACCGCTCGAGTCGCCACCCTCCGCCCGGACGCGAGCGGCCTAGGGTGGCGCCATGGCCCACGGCACGCACGACTTCGCCGACGACCCGCGCAACGAGCGGCATCCTGATCTGGGTCAACGGCGACCTGCTCCCGCGCGAGCGGGCGGTCGTCTCGGTCTTCGACTCCGGCTTCGTGCTCGGGCGACGGCGTCTGGGAGGGGCTGCGCGTCGCGCGCCGGCCATCCGGCCTTCCTCGAGCGCCATCTCGACCGGCTCTTCGAGGGCGCCAAGGCGATCCTGCTCGACATCGGCCTGAGTCGCGACGAGCTGACCGCCGCGATCTACGCGACGCTGCACGCCAACGACATGACCGACGGCGTGCACGTGCGGCTGATGGTCACCCGCGGCGTGAAGCGCACGCCGTACCAGGACCCGCGCGTGACGATCGGGCCGGCGACGGTCGTGATCATCGCCGAGCACAAGGAGCCGCTGCCGGCGACGGTGACCGACGGGCATCACGCTGTTCACCACGCACGTGCGCCGCGCCGCGCCGGACACGCTGGACCCCAAGCTCAACGCGCACTCCAAGCTCAACGACATCACCGCCTGCATCCAGGCCTACACCGCCGGCGCCGACGAGGCGCTGATGCTCGACCCGCACGGGTTCGTGGCGACGTGCAACTCGACGCACTTCTTCGTCGTCGCGGCACCGACGACGCGCCCGAGGTGCTGACCTCCGACGGGCGCTATCTGCCTGGCCGGGATCACGCGCGGCCAACGTGCTCGAGGTGTGCCGCGCCAACGGCATCCCGGCGCGCGAGACGACGTTCAGCCTCACCGACGTCTACAGCGCCCGCGAGGCGTTCGTGACCGGCACGTTCGCCGGCGTCGTGCCGGTCCGCACGTCGACGGCCGGACGATCGGCGACCGGCGCCCGCGGCCCGGTCGTCGAGCGCCTGCAGCGCGCTCTACGGCGAGCTCGTCGACGCCGACGTGGCGGGGCGTGCGCGCCGTGAGCGACGCGGTGCGCATGCGCGATGTGGTCGGGCCCGCGGAACATCTCCACGGCCATGATGCGCGCCTTCGAGAACCGCCCCGACAGCCGTCGTCGTCGACGAGCCGCTCTACGCCGGCCTACCTGGCACCGCACGGGCATCGACCACCCGGCGCGCGACGAGGTGATCGCCGTCGCAGCCGACCGACCTCGCGAGGCGCGTCGCCGGTCTCTGGAGCGCCGCTGTCCGCCGGGCGCGCGGTGCACTACGTCAAGCACATGGCCCACCACGTCTCGCGCGACATGGACCTCGCCTGGACGCTGGGCTTCCGCAACGTGCTGCTGATCCGCGACCCCCGCGAGGTGGTCGCGTCCTACGTGCGCTCGCGCGAGTCGTGCGAGCCCGACGACATCGGGCTGCTCGCAGCAGGGCTGGCTGCATGGAGCTCTGGGACGAGCACGACGCCGACGTGCCGATCATCGACGCCGGCGACTTCCTGCAGACCCCGAGGCGCACCTGCGCTGGCTGTGCGACTGGCTCGGCATCCCGTTCACCGACCGGATGCTGTCCTGGCCCGCCGGCCCGCGCGAGTCCGACGGCGTGTGGGCGCCGCACTGGTACGCGCCGTCTGGGCGTCCACCGGCTTCGAGCCCCGGCGCCCGCGGGAGATCCGGCTCTCCGACCACGACGCCGCCGTCGCCCGAGGCGTGCCGTCCGACGTACGAGGCCCTGCACGCCCGCCGGCTGGTCCTGGCGGGGACCGGATCCCCGCCGGAACTGTCCTAGGTCGGTCCTAGGCTCGGCGCACACCGAGGACCCAGGAGGCTCCGATGACCATGGACTTCAGGATCGAGCTCGTGCCGCTGGCGGTGACCGACGTGGACCGCGCGGTCGAGTTCTACGGCGAAACGGTCGGCTGGCACGTCGACCACGACCAGGTCGTCTCCCCCGAGCTGCGGTTCGTGCAGGTGACCCCACCCGGGTCCGCCTGCTCGATCTGCTTCGGCACCGGTCTGGAGATGATGCCCGAGGGGTCGTCGCAGTTCATCCAGGTGGTGGTCGACGACGCCGACGAGGCGCTCGCCCACCTGCGGGGGCGGGGGATCGCCTGCGAGGGGGTGGACGAGCAGCCGTGGGGCCGGTTCGTCTACTTCGCCGACCCGGACGGCAACCGCTGGGCGCTGCAGCAGATCGTGGCCCCCGGCTGACCCGGGGGGCGTGTCAGGCGGTCAGCGCGGGCTTGTCCCGCAGGATGTTGCCGAGCACGCCGTTGACGAACGACGGCGACTCGTCGGTCGACAGGTCCCGGACCAGGCTCATCGCCTCGCTGACGGCGACGGCGTCCGGCACCTCGTCGACGTAGAGCAGCTCCAGCACGCCGAGCCGCAGCACGTTGCGGTCCACGGCCGGCATCCGCTCCAGGGTCCATCCGTGGCTGTACGTCGCGATCAGCTCGTCGATCCGGGGCTGGTGCTCGACGATGCCCCGGATCAGGGTGACGGTGTACTCGTTGACCGGTGGCTCGCCCGCGACGACACGCTCGTCCAGGGTCTCCCCGAGCGAGGTGCCGCGCACCTCGCACTCGAAGAGGATGTCGAGGGCCCGCTTGCGGGCCTTGGAGCGGGCCGCCATCAGGCTCGCCCGGTCCGTCGGCGGGTCACCGGTGCGGTGACCGGGCCGGCGTGGGAGCCGGTCACTGGGAGACGCGGCCGAGGTAGCTGCTGTCCCGGGTGTCGACCTTGATCTTCTCGCCGGTGGTGATGAACAGCGGCACGGAGATCTCGTGACCGGTCTCGAGCCGGGCGGGCTTGGTGCCGCCGGTGGAGCGGTCGCCCTGCAGGCCGGGCTCGGTGTACTCGATGGTGAGCTCGACCGAGGCCGGCAGCTCGATGTAGAGCACCCGGCCGTCGTTGGTCGCCACGATGGCGTCCTGGTTCTCGAGCAGGAAGTTCTTGGCGTCGCCGACGAGGTCGGGGGTGACCTCGATCTGGTCGTAGGTCGAGGTGTCCATGAAGACGTAGTTGCTGCCGTCGTTGTAGAGGTACTGCATCGTGCGCTTGTCGACGTTGGCGACGTCGACCTTGACGTCGGCGTTGAACGTCTTGTCGACGGTCTTGCCGGACTCGATGTTCTTCAGCTTGGTGCGCACGACCGCGCCGCCCTTGCCGGGCTTGTGGTGCTGGAACCAGATGACCGACCAGAGCTGGCCGTCCAGGTTGAGCACCATGCCGTTCTTCAGGTCGTTGGTCGTCGCCATGCGCAGTCGTAGCCTTCGTCGTGTCGGGGTGGGGCCGCCGTCCGGCGACAGCCGCCCAGTCTAGGCCAACGCGCCGGGCGTCTTGAAATCAGTGCGGTGCCGCGGCCGGGTCCGCTCCACCGTCCCGGAGGCCGGCCAGGTGGGCCAGGGCCAGCCGGTAGCCGTCGGTCCCCTGGCCCGCGATCACCCTGGCGGCGAACGCGGAGACCACCGAGTGGTGCCGGAACTGCTCCGGGCGGCTCGACGGGTCCGAGATGTGCACCTCGACCAGCGGCGCCTCGAGCTGCGCACAGGCGTCGTGCAGCGCGTAGGAGTAGTGCGTCCAGGCCGCCGCGTTGAGGACCACCGGGGTGCGGTCGTCGGCGGCGCGGTTGAGCCAGTCGATGCAGCTCGCCCTCGTGGTTGGTCTGCCGGACCTCGACGTCGAGGCCGAGGTCGCGGCCCCAGCCGACGCAGAGCTCGGCGAGCTCGGCGTGGGTGGTGGTGCCGTAGATCTCGGGCTGCCGCCGGCCCAGCCGGCCCAGGTTCGGGCCGTTGAGCACCAGCACCCGGTGGCCGAGCGGGTCGGTGCTCACCGGCTCACCTCGGCGAAGGCCGCGGCCAGCAGGGCCGGGTCGGGGGCGGTCAGGATCGCCGGCCGGGCGAGCCCCTCGAGCACCACGAACCTCAGCTGGTCGCCTCGCGTCTTCTTGTCGACCCGCATCGTCTCGTGCAGCTCGGTCCAGGCCGCGCCGCGGTAGGTCGTCGGCAGCCCGACCAGGTCGAGCACCGCACGGTGCCGGTCGGCGGTCGCCTCGTCGAGCCGCCCGGCCAGGCGGGCGAGCTCGGCGACGAAGTCATCCCGATCGCGACGGCGGCGCCGTGCCGGAACTGGTAGCGCTCGGCCTTCTCGATGGCGTGGCCCAGCGTGTGCCCGTAGTTCAGGACCTCCCGGCCGGGGTGCCCGGCCGGTGCCGCCCGTCTCCCGGAGGTCGGCGACGACGACGTCGATCTTGACCTGGATCGGCCCGCTCCACGAGCTCGCGCAGGACGGGTGAGGCCGGGTCGACGGCCGCGCCGGGGTCCCGCTCGACCAGGTCGAGGATGGCCGGGTCGGCGATGAACCCGCACTTGACGACCTCGGCGAGACCGCTGATCAGCTCGTTGCGCGGCAGCGTCTCCAGCGTCGCGAGGTCGCAGAGCACCCCGGCCGGCTCGTGGAAGGCGCCGACGAGGTTCTTCCCCTCCGTGGTGTTCATCCCGGTCTTCCCGCCCACGGCCGCGTCGACCATGCCCAGCAGCGTGGTCGGCAGGTGCACCACCTTGACCCCGCGCAGCCAGGTGGCGGCGACGAAGCCGCCCATGTCGGTCGTCGACCCGCCCCCGACCGTGACGACCGCGTCGGAGCGGGTGAACCCCACCTGCCCCAGCACCTGCCAGCAGAAGGACGCGACGGGGGCCAGCTTGGCCTCCTCGCCGTCCGGGATCTCGATGCCGTGGGCGTCGTAGCCCTGGTCGGCGAGGTCCTGCCGGATCGCCTCGCCGGTGGCCGCGAGCGCGCGCGGGTGGATCACCGCCACCCGCCGCACGCCGTCCCCCAGCATGCGGGGCAGGTCGCCGAGCAGGCCGGTGCCGACGACCACGTCGTACGGCGACGCGCCCCGCACCTGCATCGTCGTCCGGTCCGTCATCGTCCGTCCGCCTCCAGCTTCTCGACCGCGTCGGCCACCTCGGTGGCCACGTCCTCGGGGCTCCGCCCGTCGGTGCTCACCCGGACGTCCGCCAGCGCCTCGTAGACCGGCTGTCGCTCGTCGAGCAGCGCCTTGACCCGGGCCCGCACGTTGCCGAGCAGCAGCGGCCGGCCGATGCCGAGCCCGACCCGCTTGACGGCGTCGGACAGCCCGACCTCGAGGAAGACGACGGTGTGGCCGGCGAGCAGCTCGCGGGTGTGCGGGTCCAGGACCGCCCCGCCGCCGAGCGCCAGGACGCCGTCGTGCCGGGCCAGCGCCTCGGCGACCGCCTCCCGCTCGAGCGCGCGGAACCGGTCCTCGCCGTCGTCGACGAAGATCTCCCCGATCGTCCGTCCCTCAGCCGCCTCGATGTCCGCGTCCGTGTCGCGCGCGGAAGTCGCCCACCGGGCGGCGAGGAGTGCGGCCACCGTGGTCTTGCCCGACCCCATCGGGCCGACGAGCACCAGCCGGGGCGTCCCGGCGCGGTCACCGGTACCTCAGGGTGTCCAGGTAGCTCTCCGCGTTGCGGCGGGTCTCGTTCACCGAGTCGCCCCCGAACTTCTCCAGGACCGCCTCGGCGACCACCAGGGCGACCATCGCCTCCGCGACGATGCCGGCGGCGGGGACCGCGCACACGTCGGACCGCTGGTGGTGCGCCACCGTGTCCTCACCGGTGGCCACGTCGACCGTGCGCAGCGCCCTCGGCACCGTCGCGATCGGCTTCATCGCGGCCCGGACGCGCAGCGGCTCGCCGGTGGACATGCCGCCCTCGGTGCCGCCGGACCGGCCGGTCACGCGCCGCAGGCCCTCGTCGGTGGACACGATCTCGTCGTGGGCCAGGGACCCGGGCGTCGCCGCGAGCTCGAAGCCGTCGCCGACCTCGACGCCCTTGATCGCCTGGATCCCCATGAGCGCGCCGGCCACCCGGGCGTCGAGGCGCCGGTCCCAGTGCACGTGCGAGCCGAGGCCCGGGGGCAGCCCGTGCACGACGACCTCCACGACGCCGCCGAGGGTGTCACCGTCCTTGTGGGCCTGGTCGATGGCGGCCACCATCTGCTTGCTCGTGTCGGGGTCGAGGCAGCGCACCGGGTCCGCGTCGAGGTAGTCGACGTGGGACGGGTCCGGCACCGACCCCGGGGACGCCGAGACGCCGCCCAGCCCGACCACGTGCGAGACCACCCGGGCGCCGACCGACTGTCGCAGGAAGGCCATCGCGACGGCTCCGAGCGCGACCCGGGCCGCGGTCTCCCGCGCCGAGGCCCGCTCCAGGATGGGCCGCGCCTCGTCGAAGTCGTACTTCTGCATGCCCACCAGGTCGGCGTGGCCGGGACGGGGGCGGGTGAGCGCGGCGTTGCGGGCCAGTGCCTCGAGCTCGGCCGGGTCGACGGGGTCGGCGGCCATGACCTTCTCCCACTTCGGCCACTCGCTGTTGCCGATGCGGATGGCGACCGGGCTGCCGAGCGTCCGGCCGTGCCGGAGCCCGCCGATGATCTCGACCTCGTCCTGCTCGAACTTCATCCGCGCGCCGCGGCCGTAGCCCAGCCGGCGCCGCGCCAGCGCGTCGACGATGTCGGCGGAGGAGACGGCCACGTGGGCCGGGAGCCCCTCGAGGATTGCGACGAGGGCGGGACCATGGGACTCGCCCGCCGTGAGCCAACGCAACATGGGCTCAGTGTTTCACGCGGCCCCTGGGGACGGCTCAGGCGTACCAGGCAGCGACATACGGCCCGAGCACGACGCCGACGACCGCGCCGACCAGCATGAACGGCCCGAACGGGTAGGCCTTCCGGTCGACGATGCGCAGCATCGACAGGCCGAGTCCGCCGACGGCGCCGATCACGAACCCGGCGTAGACGCCGACGAGGAGCTCGCCCCAGCCGAGGTAGCCGAGGGCGATCCCCAGGACCCCCGAGAGCCGGACGTCGCCGTAGCCCATGCCTCGGGGGTAGACGAACCACAGCAGGAAGAACGTGCCACCCGCGACCAGCCACCCCAGCCCGGCGCCGACCAGGGCGCCCAGGTCCCGCTCCGTCCAGGCCGAGAGCGCCGCCAGCACGCCGACCACGGCGTAGGAGGGCGCGATGACCCGGGTGGGGAGCAGTCGCGTGTGCCAGTCGACGACGGCGAGCGCGACCCCGACCGGTGCGAGGTACAGCAGGAAGGACAGCGCCGGCGACCACCCGACGGTCCCACCGACGACGGCCGCCACCACCGCGGTCGCGAGCGACGCCCGCCAGCGCAGTCCGCGGTGCCGCGCGATGTCGGCGTACGGCTCCTTGACCGCGCGGTCGAGCCCGACGACGCCGCCGGGGCTGCTCACCACCTCGACGCCGTCAAGCTCCTCCACGTCGGGCTCGGGCCGCGGCTCGGGGATCCGGGCGATGAGGAACGGCACCAGCTGGCCGGCGAGCAGCCCGTAGAGGGCGCAGGCGAGCGCGGCGTCGAAGTGCACGGTGGTGACCCTAAGGCACCGCGAGCGCCCCGCGGAGGACGTCGAGCGACACGCCCCGGCCCGTCATCAGCTCGACCTGCAGGAGCGCCTGGTGGACCAGCAGGTCCAGTCCCTCGACGACCGTCGCGCCGGCCTCGGTGGCGGCCCGCAGCAGCGGCGTGGTCCGCGGGTCGTAGACGACGTCGAAGACGGCACTCACCTGGGAGGCGAGATGCAGGTGCGCGGCCTGCGCCGCCGCCGGGATCGTGGAGACGAGCACGTCCGCGGGGGCCACGTCGGAGCCCAGAGGGCGCACCTCGACCTGCGGCGGCGCCGGGTGCCGGGCCAGCGCCGCCAGCGTCTCGACTGCCCGCCCCTCGTCACGCACCAGGAGGGTGGCCACCCGGCACCCGAGGTCGGCGAGACCGAGCAGCACCGAGGCGGCGGTCGCGCCCCCGCCGAGGACGGTCACCCGCCCCACCGGCCCCGGGTAGCGCTCGCGCAGGGCAGCCGCCGCCCCGGCGACGTCGGTGTTGTGCCCCGCCCGGCGCAGCTGCCCGCCCTCCCGTTCGAGGACGAGCGTGTTCACGGCCTGGGCCTGCACGGCTCGGTCGGACATCGTGTCGAGCAGCGGCACGACGGCTCTCTTGAGCGGCATGGTCAGCGAGAGACCGCGCCACGAGTCGTCCAGGCCGTCGAGGAACGCGGCCAACCGGTCCTCGGGCACCTCGTGGGCGTCGTACTGCCAGTCCAGGCCGAGAGCCGCGTATGCCGCCCGGTGCAGCACCGGCGACAGCGAGTGCGCGACAGGACTGCCGAGCACCGCGCAGCGCACGGTCACGTCCCGCCGTTCAGCACCGGTCCGAGCCCTCGCAGTACTCGGCGAGCTCGACGTTCTTGAACCTCAGGAACTCGTCGTAGTCCTCGGTGAACTTGGTCTCCCCGGTGTCGAGGTTGACCGTCACGTAGTAGACCCAGGGACCCTCGGGCGGGTCGGCGGCCGCCGCGATCGCCGCGTCACCGGGCGACTCGATCGGGCCGGGCGGCAGTCCCGGGTTGATGCGGGTGTTGTACGGCGAGTCGACCCGGAGGTCCTCCTCGGTGAGGGCGAGCCCGAGGTCGCGGCCGAGGGCGTAGTTGACGGTCGCGTCGATCTGGAGCAGGCCGTTGGTCGCGTCGGTCTCCAGCCGGTTGTAGATGACCCGGGCCACCTTGCCGCGGTCCTGCCTGCGGTTGGCCTCGGACTCGACCAGGCTCGCGACCGTCATCACCTCTCCAGGGGTGTAGCCGAGCCGCTTCGCCGCCTTCTCCAGGCCGGCCTCGTCGGCGGCCTGCCGCCACCGGTCGACCATCGCGGCCAGCATGCCGGCGGGCCGCTCCTTGGGGCCGAAGGCGTAGGTGGCCGGGAACAGGTAGCCCTCGGCGTTGCCGTCGGCGTAGGAGGGCAGGCCCAGCCGGTCCGGGCGGTCCAGGGCACGCCGGAACTGCTTGGCGCTGAACTCGGTCTCCTCGGCGAGGATCTCGACGACCTGTTCGACCCGCAGCCCCTCGGGGACCGTGACCGCGCTCTGGATCAGGTTGTCGGGGTCGACGAGCACGTCCAGCGCGTCGGCGGCCGGCATCTCGCGCTGCATCTCGTAGAAGCCGACCTGGATGCCGGTGGAGTCGGGGTCGTTGCGGGCCGCGTCGGTGAACGCCTCCAGGCTGGCCACGACGCCCTTGTCGACGAGCACGCTGCCGATGTCGGAGGCGCTGTCACCCTCCTCGACCTCCACGAGCACCTGGCCCGACCCCGGGCCGGCGAAGTCCTCGGGGTCGCTGAACCGGTCCTGCAGCGCGTCGATGCCGCGGGAGGCACCCCAGTAGAGTCCGCCGACGAGCACCGCGAGGACGGCGAGCGCCGCCAGGCAGCCCACCCCCCGACGGGGTCGATGGGCCCGGTGGGACTTCAGTGGCAGTCCGAGTTCGCTCAACGGCTTGGCTCACACCTATCCATGCTCTGTCCCCGTCGGGGGAACCGGCTCCCCTGGCGCGGCCCCCGTGCTGCGTTCGGTCTCGAGTGCATTCTGCAAGATCACCACGGCCGCCGCCTGATCGACCACCGCGCGTCGCTTCTTCCCCTTCCTGCCGCGTTCACGCAGGACGGACTCAGCCGAGACGGTACTCAGCCGCTCGTCGCACAGCCGCACCGGCACCGGGGCGAGCGCGTCGGCGAGCCGGACGGCGAACTCCCGCACCTTGGCCGCGGCGGGCCCCTCACCGCCGGAGAGGCTGCGCGGCAGGCCGACGACGACCTCGACCGCGGCCTCCTCGTCGGCCAGCGTGCGGATCCGGGCGAGGTCGCCGGCTCCGCGGCCCACGGTCTCCACCGGCGTGGCGATCAGGCCGGCCGGGTCCGACCGGGCGACGCCGATGCGGACGTCGCCCACGTCGACGCCGAGCCGGACGCCCGCCCTCATCCGAAGGTCACCGGTGCGTGGCTGCCCGGCCCACGGCGTGCTCGACGTCGACGAGCGCCTGGTCGACGTGCGCCACGTCCGCGCCGCCGCCCTGGGCCACGTCGTCCTTGCCGCCGCCGCTGCCGCCGAGCACGGCGGCGGCGACCTTGACCAGCTCGTTGGCCGAGATCCCCCAGGAGCGCGCCGCGTCGTTGACGGTCACGACCACGGCGGGCTTCCCGTTGCTCGCCCCGATGACCGCGACGACGCCGGGCCGGTCGGCGGCCAGCCGGCCGCGGATGTCGAGGGCCAGCTTGCGCACGTCCCCGGCCCCCGCGCCGTCCGCCCGGTGCCCGACGAAGGCCACCCCGAACACGTCCTTGGCCCCGGCGGCCAGCTCGCCGGCCGCGGCCAGCAGCTGCGACATCCGGACCTTCTCGATCTCCTTCTCGGCCGCGCGCAGCCGCTCGACCAGGTCGTGGACGCGCTCGGGCAGCTCCTCCGGACGCGCCTTGAGGGCCTCGCTCAGCTGCGCGACGAGCACGTGCTCCCGGGCCAGGAACCGGTAGGCGTCGCCGCCGACCAGCGCCTCGACCCGGCGTACGCCGGAGCCGATCGACGACTCGCCGAGCAGCTTGATCACGCCCAGCTGGCCCGACCGTCCGGCGTGCGTGCCGCCGCACAGCTCGCGGGCCCAGTCGCCCACGGAGATGACGCGGACCTGGTCGCCGTACTTCTCGCCGAACAGGGCCATCGCGCCGCTGCGCTTGGCCTCGTCCTGGGTCATCAGCTCGGCATGGACGGCGAGGTCGGCGAGCACGAGGTCGTTGACCCGGGCCTCGACGTCGACCATCGCCGACTGGGGCACGGCACCGGTGGCCGAGAAGTCGAAGCGGAACCGGCCCGGCGCGTTCTCCGAGCCGGCCTGGGTGGCGGTCTCCCCCAGCGCCTCGCGGAACGCCTTGTGCACCATGTGCGTGGCGGTGTGCGCGCGGCTGATGGAGCGGCGGCGCTCGATGTCCACCGACGCGTGCGCCTGCGCCCCGACGGTGACCTCCCCGGAGAGGACCCGCGCCTGGTGCACGATCATCCCGGTGATCGGCGACTGCACGTCGAGCACCTCGACGCGGGCGCCGTTGGCGAGCTCGACGACGCCCTGGTCGGCGAGCTGGCCGCCGCCCTCGGCGTAGAACGGGGTGCGGTCCAGCACCAGCTCGACCTCGTCGCCCTCGAGCGCCGAGCGCACCGACGCGCCGCCGGCGTCGATCAGGCCGCGCACGGCCGCTTCGCTGACGACCTCGTCGTAGCCGGTGAACTCCACCGCGCGGCCGAGCTCGTCGGCCACGGTGCGGTAGGCGCCCCCGGCCGTGTGCTGGCCCTTCTTGGCCTTCGCGTCGGCCTTGGCGCGCTCACGCTGCTCCGTCATCAGGCGGCGGAACTCGCCCTCGTCGACGGCGAGGCCCTGCTCACCGGCCATCTCGAGGGTCAGGTCGATCGGGAAGCCGTAGGTGTCGTGCAGGGCGAACGCCTTCGCGCCGGAGAGCCGTGCGGAGCCGGCGCTCTTGGCCTCCTGGGCGGCCAGGTCGAAGATCGTGGTCCCGGTGCGCAGCGTCTGCCGGAACGCGTCCTCCTCCGCGTAGGCGACGGCGGAGATCCGCTCCCAGTCGCGGTGCAGGTCGGTGTAGGTCTCGGCCATCTTGTCGCGGCTGACCGGGAACAGCTCGGGCAGCGCCGGGTCCTCGTAGCCGAGCAGCCGCATCGAGCGCACCGCGCGGCGGAGCAGCCGGCGCAGGACGTAACCGCGCGCCTCGTTGCCCGGGGTGACTCCGTCGCTGATCAGCATCATCGAGGACCGGATGTGGTCGGCGACCACCCGCAGCCGGACGTCGTCCTCGTGGTCGGCGCCGTAGCGCGGCCGGTGAGCTGCTCGGCGCGCTCGATGACCGGGAACATGACGTCGATCTCGTACATGTTCTCCTTCGCCCTGGAGCAGGAAGGCGACACGCTCGAGGCCCATGCCGGTGTCGATGTTCTTCTTGGGCAGCGCGCCCAGGATGTCGAAGTCCTCCTTGCTCCGCACCGCGCTCAGCTCGTCCTGCATGAAGACGAGGTTCCAGATCTCGAGGTAGCGGTCCTCCAGCTCGGTCGGCATCGCCAGCCGCGACGTGGTCGCGAAGTCGCCGTCGGGGCCGTAGTCGGGCCCGCGGTCGTAGAGGATCTCCGAGCAGGGGCCGCCGGGGCCGGGAACGCCCATCGACCAGTAGTTCTCGCGCTTGCCCGAGCTTGCACGATGCGCTCGTCGGGCAGGCCGGTGACCTTCTGCCACAGCTCCAGCGCCTCGGGGTCGTCGACGTAGACGCTGGGCCACAGCCGCGACTCCTCGAGACCCCAGCCGCCGTCGGCGCGGGACTTGGTGACCAGGTCCCAGGCGAGCTCGATCGCGCCTTCCTTGAAGTAGTCGCCGAAGGAGAAGTTGCCGCACATCTCGAAGAAGGTGCCGTGCCGGGTGGTCTTGCCGACGTCCTCGATGTCGGGCGTGCGGACGCACTTCTGCACGCTGACCGCCCGCTGGTACGACGGGGTCTCCTGGCCGAGGAAGTAGGGCTTGAACGGCACCATGCCGGCGTTGACGAACAGCAGGTTGGGGTCGTCGAGCAGCAACGACGCCGAAGGCACGGCCTGGTGGCTCCCCCACTTCGACTGCTGCTCGAAGTGCGCGATGAACCGTCGGCGGACCTCCGCGGTGTCCATCAGTCGTTGCCCTCTTTCTGGTCGTGGGGGTGGTCGTGCCGCCCGGGTGGTCGAGCCGCCCCGGTGGTCGAGCCTGTCGAGACCACCGTCCGGGTGGTCGAGCCTGTCGAGACCACTCGTGATCGTCTTCTGCTGCTCCCCGGGGAGCGCGAGACCGAGCCGGCCCCGCAAGTCGCTTTCCTTCTCGTCCATGCCCGCCCGGACCTCCTGGCGGAACAGGTGCAGCCCGACGGAGAGACCGGCGAGCCGGTCCGCGAGACCCTCGGGGGTCAGCACCTCGGCTGCCCTCCTGGCCCTGACCAGACCGTAGACCCCGGCCCCCGCCCCGGCGACGAACCAGAGCGCCCGGCTCATGCGAGGTCCCCGGGGGCGTGCGAGCGCAGCGAGCAGACTCCTGGGGTGGTCATGCAGCGTCCTCGTCGAGGGCCCGCGAGCGCAGGTGCCGCCTGGCCTCCTTCACGTCCCGGCGGCGCTGCTTGCGCGCCCGGCGCACCTCGCGACGCATCTCGAAGGCGATCCGGTTGCGGTTCTCCGCGGACAGCGCCCGCCGCAGCCCGTGGCCGAACGCGGCGACGGTCACCAGGGACTCCCCGAGGGCGACCGTCGCGAACTGCCGGGTGGTCAGCTGCTGCGGGGCGCGACCGGAAGGCTCCGGCTCCGCCGGTACGCCGGGGCTGCCGGCCGAGGTGATCACGAACTCCTGGTCGGCCGGGGTGGAGCGCGGCGACGCGGGGACGCGGCGAGACAGCGCGTCGAGCCGCCGCTGCACCGTCACGAGCTCCTCGCGGGAGGCGGCCAGCTCGTCGGTGAGCCGGCGGCGGGAGCGCTGCCGCCGCCGCCACCAGGACACACGTCACCACGACAGCGACCGCGAGCACCACGGCGAGGGTGGCAACCAGCCACCAGAGCCCGGAATCCATGGTCACCGACCCTACCGCGAGGCCGACGGCGGGCCGCCGTCCCCTCGGACCAGCTTCCGCACCCGCTGCCAGCGCTCCCGCAGGGCCGCTTCCGCGCCCAACGACGTGGGCCGGTAGTACTCGGCATCGGCGACGACGTCCGGTGCGTACTGCTGCTCGGCGACCCCGAACGGCTCGTCGTGCGCGTAGACGTAGCCGGAGCCGTGGCCCAGCTTCTTCGAGCCGCTGTAGTGGGCGTCGCGCAGGTGGCTCGGCACCGGGCCGACCTTGCCGGCACGCACGTCGGCGGAGGCCTCGCCGATCGCGGTGGTGACGGCGTTCGACTTCGGGGCCAGGGCCAGGGCGATGGTCGCCTGGGCCAGGTTGAGCCGGCCCTCCGGCATCCCGATCAGCTGCACCGCCTGGGCCGCCGCGACCGCCGTGGTCAGCGCGGTCGGGTCGGCCAGGCCGATGTCCTCGGAGGCCAGGATCACCAGGCGGCGGGAGATGAACCGTGGGTCCTCCCCCGCCTCGATCATCCGGGCCAGGTAGTGCAGCGCCGCGTCGGCGTCGGAGCCGCGGACGCTCTTGATGAACGCGCTGATCACGTCGTAGTGCTGGTCGCCCTGACGGTCGTAGCGCACCGCCGCCCGGTCCACGGCCTTCTCGGCGGTCACGAGGTCGACGCGGCTCCGCTCGGACCCCGGCTCGGCGGTCGCCACGGCTGCCCCGGCCGCCGCCTCGAGGTAGGTCAGCGCGCGTCGGGCGTCGCCTCCGGCGAGCCGCACGAGGTGCTCGCGGGCGTCCTCGTCCAGGTCGACGGCGCCGGCGAGGCCCCGCTCGTCGACCAGCGCCTGCTCCATGACGCCGCGGACGTCGTCGTCGGTCAGCGACTCGAGGGTGAGCAGCAGGGACCGCGAGAGCAGCGGCGAGATGACCGAGAAGAAGGGGTTCTCCGTCGTGGCCGCCACGAGGGTGACCCAGCGGTTCTCCACGCCCGGGAGCAGGGCGTCCTGCTGGGCCTTGGTGAACCGGTGCACCTCGTCGACGAAGAGCACCGTCTCGCTGCCCTCGCGGGCGAGCCGGGCGCGTGCGCTGTCGATGGCCGCACGCACCTCCTTGACACCGGCCGAGACCGCCGAGACCTCGACGAACGCGCGGTTGGTCTGCTGGGACACGATCGAGGCGATCGTCGTCTTGCCGGTGCCCGGCGGCCCCCACAGCAGCAGGGACATGGGCTGGTCCCCGTCCACGAGGCGGCGCAGCGGCGCCCCCGGAGCCAGCAGGTGCTGCTGGCCGACCAGCTCGTCGAGGGTGCGCGGGCGCATCCGCACCGCCAGCGGCGCCGAGGCGTGCGTGTTGCCCACCAGGGTGCCGCCCGTGCCCGCGCCCACCCCGGGTCCGGGCGCACCGATGTCGAAGAGACCGTCCACCCGGTCAGCCTAGGTCGGCCGGGGTCAGCCGTTCCGGTCGGGCGGAGCCGTGGAGGCGCCGCCGGAGCCGGTGCTCGGCCGGTTGACCGTCCCGGTCGGGTTGTCCTCGTTGACGCGCGAGGACGCCGCCGTGTGGGCGGACAGGTCGGTCCAGGTGTCGGCGTACCCGGGGTTCTGCAGGTCCTCCGCGCTGACGTCGGCGTCGGGCACCGGGTTGCCGTCCCGGTCCACGCCCAGGGCGCTGAGCGTGATCGGCGAGCTGGGCGCCTCGCCGAGCGGGGCAGCGAAGTGGCAGGCGACCTTGTGGCGTCTTGCCGATCTGCAGCAGCGGCGGCTCGACCTTGGCGCAGATGTCCTGCGCCATCCAGCACCGGGTGCGGAAGCGGCAGCCGGACGGCGGGTTGATCGGGCTGGGCACGTCGCCCTCGAGCCGGATGCGCTCCCGCCGGCCGCCGGTCGCGGCCTGCTTCACGTCGGGGGCCGCCGACAGCAGCGCCTGGGTGTAGGGGTGGTGCGGGCGGTTGTAGAGCGTCTCCCGGTCGCCGATCTCGACGATCTTGCCGAGGTACATCACCGCGATCTCGGGGCAGAAGTGCCGGACCACCGCGAGGTCGTGGGCGATGAACAGGAACGCGATGCCGAACTCGCGCTGGACGTCCTGGAGCAGGTTGACCACCTGCGCCTGGATGGACACGTCGAGCGCGGACACCGGCTCGTCCGCCACCAGGAGCTTCGGCTGCAGCGCGAGCGCCCGGGCGATGCCGATGCGCTGCCGCTGACCGCCGGAGAACTCGTTGGGGTAGCGGTTGTAGTGCTCGGGGTTGAGCCCGACCACCTCGAGCAGCTCCTGGACCCGGGTGAGCACCTGCTTCTCCGGCACCATCTTGTGCACCCGCAGGGGGGTCCCGACGATCGTCCCGACGGTGTGCCGCGGGTTCAGCGAGCTGTACGGGTCCTGGAAGATCATCTGGATCTCGCTGCGCAGCGGCAGCATCTGCTTGTTGCTCAGGGTGCCGATCTCGCGGCCGTCGAACTTCATCGAGCCGGCGGTGGGGTCGTAGAGCCGGGTGATCAGCCGGCCGGTCGTCGACTTGCCGCACCCGGACTCGCCGACCAGGCCCAGCGCGCCCCCGCGCGGGACCTGGAAGGACACGCCGTCGACCGCCTGCACCTGGCCGATCGTGCGCCGCACCAGGCCGGAGGAGCGGACCGGGAAGTACTTCTTGAGATCACGCACCTCGAGGATCGGTCCCGCGTTCCCCTCCCCCGGGTCGCCCGCGGGCCTCGGAGCGGACGAGACGTCGGTGTCAGTCATGGAGCTCATTGTCCTCTACCGGGCTTCCGGGGTCGTCGGGGTCGCCTCGCCGGGCTGGACGGTGTCCGCCGTGACGATCTGGACGAGGTCCGGCGCGATCTCCGGCAGCACCTCGACCTCGTAGATCGCGTCCGGGTCGGCGAGATGGCAGCGCTTCAGGTGCGAGGGGCCGCGGGTGCCGGGCAGCAGCTCCGGCAGCTCGGCGGAGCACAGGTCACCGGGGACCTTGTCGCGGTGCGCGCAGCGCGGGTGGAAGGAGCACCCGGACGGCGGGTCGAGCAGGCTCGGCGGGTTGCCCGGGATCGGGATCAGCCGCATCGTCCGTGTCGCCGCGCACGTCGGGGACGCTGGAGAGCAGCCCCCACGTGTACGGCATCTCCGGGTGCGTGAGGAGCTCCTTGGTGGGACCGTGCTCGACGCACCGCCCGCCGTACATGACCAGCACCTCGTCGGCCATCTCGGCGACCACGCCGAGGTCGTGGGTGATGATGATGATCGCCGAGTTGAACTCGCGCTGGAGCTCCTGGAGCAGGTCGAGGATCTGGGCCTGCACCGTGACGTCGAGGGCGGTGGTCGGCTCGTCCGCGATGAGCAGCTTGGGGTCGTTGACCAGCGCCATCGCGATCATCGCCCGCTGCCGCATCCCGCCGGAGAACTGGTGCGGGTAGTCGTCGACGCGGCTGCGCGCCTGGGGGATCCCGACCCGGTCGAGCATCTCGATCGCCTTGGCCCGGGCCTTGGACTTCGAGACGTCGTTGTGCGCCAGGTAGGCCTCGGAGATCTGCTTGCCGACGGAGTAGAACGGGTGCAGCGCGGTCAGCGGGTCCTGGAAGATCATCGCGACGTCGTTGCCGCGCAGGCTCTGCATCTGGTTGTTGGACAGGCCGACGACCTCTCGGCCGCCGACGCGGATGGAGCCGGACATCTGGGTGCGCTTGTAGTCGTGGAGCCCCATGATCGCCATCGACGACACGGACTTGCCGGAGCCGGACTCGCCCACGATCCCCAGGGTCTGGCCCTGGTCCAGGGAGTAGCTGAGGTCGGTGACCGCCTGGACGACGCCGTCGGCGGTGGGGAACCGGACGGTCAGGTTGTCGACCACGAGGTAGGGCTCGTCGCCCGGCGTGGTGCCGCCCGGCGTCGGCTGGTTGGTCGGGTAGTCGGTCATGACAGCCGCACTCTCGGGTCGATCACGCTGTAGACGACGTCCACCACGATGTTGGCGACCACGATGAAGGCCGCCGAGATCAGCACAGTGGCGGAGATGATGGGCAGGTCCTTGTTGCCGATGGCGTCGAGCGCAGTCAGGCCGATCCCCTGGATGCCGAAGATCCGCTCGGTGAAGATCGTGCCGGCGAGCAGGTAGGCGAAGTCGAGACCGAAGATGGTGACGACCGGGACGATCGCGGCGCGGAGCCCGTGCCGCATCACCACCCGGCGCTCGTTGAGGCCCTTGGCCCGCGCCGTGCGGACGTAGTCCTCGTTGAGCGACTCGATCATCGACCCGCGGCTGAACCGGGCGTACTGCGTGGAGTAGGCCAGGCCGAGCACGATCCAGGCGAGCAGAAGGCCCTTCACCCAGGCGATGGGACCGTCGTCGATCGGACCGAAGTAGCCGCTCTCGGGGAAGACGCTCCACTGCGAGATCAGGAACAGGTAGGCCAGCAGCGCGAGCAGGTAGTAGGGCACGGCGTTGATGACCAGGCTGGCCCCCACGATGCCCTTGTCGGTGGTCGTGCCCCGCTTGCGGGCGGCGAAGATGCCCATCGAGACGCCCACGGTCAGGAAGATCACGGCCCCGCCCAGGGCGATGGAGAGGGTGGCCGGGAACCGTTCCTGCAGCATGTCGCGGACCGGCTCGCGGAACTTGAAGGAGACGCCCAGGCACGGAGCCGGGCAGTCGATGCTGATGGCCCCGAGCTCGAAGGCACCGCCGGTGACGATCTCCTTCATGTACTTGCCGTACTGCTCCGGCGCGGGCTGGTCGAGCCCGAGCGAGGTCGTGATCGTCTCCAGCCGCTGCGGCGTGCACCGGGTCTCGGGGCAGTAGGCCAGCGCGGGGTCGGAGGGCCCGTAGAAGAACAGGGCGAAGGTGGCGATCGAGACCGTCAGGAGCACGAGGACTCCTGTGATCAGCCGCCGGATGATGTAGCCGAACATTGAGGCGGGGCTCCTCGGTGGCGAGGGTGGGGGGAGAGTGCGGCCCGATGGGGGGTGGGGCTCGCCCACCCCCCATCGGGTTCAGCTCACTCGGCCGTTGCCGAGATCAGCCGAGGTGTGTCACTCGGTGATGTACATCCGAGAGAGCGTCGGCATGCCGCGGACGTTGTCGTTGGCCATGCCCCGACCTTGGAGCCGTGGATCATCGCCACACCGCCGTAGCCGGTGACGACCGCCGGGTACTCCTCGGTCTGCATCATCTCGTCGAACTCACCCCAGGCCTCGGTGGCCTCCTCGGGGGTCAGGGTGTCGAGGATGCGGTCCTGCTCGTCGTCGAACTTCTTGACCTCGAAGTTCGCCGGGTTCGGCATGCCCTCGAGGCCCACCAGCTCGCCGGCCCACTGAGCCGGGAACCACGAACCACCGGACGGCCAGTCCGAGCACCAGCCGCTGGAGCGGACGTTGATCGGGCTGTTGTAGTCGGTCCGGTCGGTGCGGATGGTCTCCGTGGTCGACGCGATCGGCGTCGCCTTGAAGCCGCCCTCCTCGAGACCCTGGACGATCGCGTCCTTGGCCGCGACCGCAGCTGGTCGTCGTCGGTGGCGAACAGGAACTTGATCTCGTAGCCCTCGGCGCCGGCCTCCTTGAGGAGCTCCTTCGCCTTCGCGGCGTCGGTGTTCACGCCACCGATGCCCAGCGCGTCGTACTCCTTACGACCGGCGGTGCCGGGCGGAAGGATGGAGGTGCCGGGGACCCGGGTGACGCCGACGATCTCGCCGGCGGCCTTCCAGGCCTCCTCGTACGGGTAGGCGTAACCGATCGCCTGACGGACCTTGAGGTCCTTGACCTTCGTCATGTCGAGGTACCACATGAACGTGCACGGCTGGGTGCCGGTGACCAGACGCTCCTTGTCCTGGGAGATCTGGCGGTACGACGAGGCGCTCACGTTGTCGTAGGTCAGCGTGGTCTGCGCCGAGCCGTTGTCGTTCAGGATGATGTTCTCGAGCTTGGCGGTGTCCTGAGCGAACTTGAACTCCCAGCCGTCGACCATCTGGATGCGGCCCGGGTCGGTGTTCGGGTCCCACTGGTCGTTCTTGACGAGGCTGAGGCTCGAGCCGGCCTTGTAGTCCGAGAACTTGTAGGGGCCGGTCGCCAGCGGCTTCTGGCCGTAGTTCTCCGGGTTGTCCTTGTCCTCGGGGATCGCGGTGAACGCCGGGAAGGACGCGTAGTAGTCCATGTCGGAGAACGGACGACGCATCTTGATGGTGATGTCGTTGCCGTTGACCTCGACACCGGCGTAGTCGTCGCCGTCCGAGAACGGACCCTTGTACTTGTCGCCGTCCAGGAAGAACGTCGTCTGGTACGTCGGGCCGTCCGGGAGCTCCGCGATCGCGAACGAGCGCTTCACCGCGTAGGCGACGTCCTCGGCGGTCACGTCGGAGCCGTCCTCGTACTTCAGGCCCTCACGCAGGGTGAACGTCCACTCGGTGTTGTCCTCGTTGGGACGCCCGAGGTCCGTGGCCATGTCCGGGATCAGCTGCATGTCGTTCGTTTCCTCGTTGTACGCATACTGCGTCAACCCACGAGTCACGAGGTCCGACAGGATCGCGGTCGAGTCGGTGTAGTAGGCCTGCGTCGGGTCCAGGGTCGACGGAGCCACGGCGGTGAGCACCGTGAGGGTGCCCCCCTCGGTGGCGTCGTCCGGCACCGGCGCGGGAGCCTCACGCTCGGGGTCCTTGAAGGCCCCGGCGTTTCCGCCCTCCTGGAAGGTCGGGTCGTCGCCGGCCTCCTGGTCGGTGCCGCTCCCGCTACCTCCACCACAGGCAGCAAGCGTCATCATGGCCGCCACGGCGAGGGCCGCGGCTGGTTTCTTCATGCGCATCTAGGTGTACCCACCTCTCTTGGCTGGTCGATGCATTCCTCCGGCGTCAGATTCACCGGCGGGTCTTGGGGTCGAAGGCGTCGCGAACCGCGTCGCCTAGGAGGTTCAGCGCCATCACCAGGAGGAAGACTCCGACGACCGGCGCGTACAGGTAGAGCGGGTAGGTGCTGAAGTAGGGCACGGCCTTGTCGATGGTCTGCCCCCAGGAGGGCTGACCGGTCGCGCCGATGCCGAGGTAGGCCAGGCCGGCCTCGGCCGCCACGAAGGCGGGCAGGCCCAGCGAGATCGAGACGATGATCGGCGCCACCAGGTTGGGCAGGAGCTCCTTGAACAGGATCCTCCGCGTGGGCACGCCGATCACCCGGGCGGCCTGGACGAACTCGCGCTCGCGCAGCGACAGCACCTCGCCGCGGACAAGGCGGGCCAACAGCATCCAGCCGAAGATCGAGAGCACCATCAGCAGCGAGACGAACTGCCACGTCTGGAGCGCCTGCGGCTGGTTGCCGAAGCGGCTGACCAGGATCGGCGCGATCGCCAGGGCGACGATGAGGAAGGGCAGCGACAGGAAGACGTCGATGACGAAGTTGATGACCTTGTCCATCCAGCCCCGGCTGAACCCGGCCATGAGGCCGATCGTGACGCCGATGAGGGTGGCGGCCAGCGTGGAGACCGTGGCCACGGTCAGCGACGTGCGGGCTCCGTAGAACCACTCCGCGAGCAGGTCGTCGCCGGTGTTGGGGGCGAGTCCGAGCGGCGCCTGCCAGGTGAAGCCGTGGTCCGGGGGGCCGATGAGCGGGAAGTTGAACTGGTCGGTGTCGTCGGAGGTGCCGGTGCGCAGCTCCACCCCGAACAGGGTGGTGAGCAAGGGCGCGAACACGGCGACGACGAAGAAGAGCAGTACGACCACGGCGCAGGTGACGGCGATCTTGTCGTGCTTGAGCCGGTCGAGGGCGATCTGCATCGGCGATCGTCCGGCGATCTCCTGCTTGGCGACGACCGGGTCGGTCGAGACGTCGTGCTCGGAGAGCTCCGTGGGTGAGATACCCATGGTCACCTTTCTGGTCGAGGCCGCCCGAGCGGTCCCGTGCACGCGCGTCCGGGTGAGGTGCGCCACAGGGGATGGCCGCAGGGCCGATGTGACTGTAAACGACGACAGGCGACGGATCGGGTCACAACCGGTAACGAATTGATACCGGCTGTCCGGCTTGGGGGTGGGCCGGTCAGGTGCCCGAAGTGTCCGGTGTGTCGTGTGGTTCGGGGGTGGCGTCTACGCCCGCCTCGGCACGCTGCTGGGGCGTGATCGGCGCAGGCGCGGCGGTCAACGGGTCGTAGCCGCCGCCCGACTTCGGGAAGGCGATCACGTCGCGGATCGACTCCGCGCCGGCCAGCAGGGCACAGATCCGGTCCATACCGACCGCGATGCCACCGTGCGGGGGCGCGCCGAACTTGAAGGCGTCGAGCAGGAACCCGAACTTCTCCCGGGCCTCCTCCTCGCCGATGCCCATGACGCCGAAGACTCGCTTCTGCACGTCCTCGCGGTGGATCCGGATCGAACCACCGCCCAGCTCGTTGCCGTTGCAGACGATGTCGTAGGCGTAGGCCAGCGCGGAGCCAGGGTCGGTGTCGAAGGTGTCGGCGAACTCGGGCTTGGGACCGGTGAAGGCGTGGTGCACCGCGGTCCAGGCACCGGCACCGACGGCGACGTCGCCGCTCGCGACCGCCTCGGAGGCAGGCTCGAACATGGGCGCGTCGACCACCCAGGTGAAGGCGAACGCGTCCTCGTCGATGAGTCCGCAGCGCCGGCCGATCTCGAGCCGGGCCGCACCGAGCAGCGCGCGGCTGGGCTTGGTGGCACCGGCGGCGAAGAAGACGCAGTCCCCGGGCTGGGCGCCCACCTGCGCCGCGAGGCCGGCCCGCTCCTCCTCGCTGAGGTTCTTGGCCACCGGCCCGCCGAGCGCGCCGTCGTCCTGGACCAGGACGTAGGCCAGGCCCCTGGCGCCGCGCTGCTTCGCCCACTCCTGCCAGGCGTCGAGCTGCTTGCGCGGCTGGGAGGCCCCACCGGGCATCACGACGGCGCCGACGTACTCGGCCTGGAACACCCGGAAGGGGGTGTTCGCGAAGTACTCCGTGCACTCGACCAGCTCGTTGCCCATCCGAAGGTCGGGCTTGTCGGAGCCGTACCTGCGCATCGCGTCGGCGTAGGTCATCCGCGGGACGGGCCGGGGGATGTCGACCCCGATGAGCTTCCACATCGCGGCGAGGACGTCCTCCATCAGCTCGATGACGTCGTCCTGGTCGGCGAAGCTCATCTCGATGTCGAGCTGGGTGAACTCGGGCTGCCGGTCAGCCCGGAAGTCCTCGTCGCGGTAGCAGCGGGCGATCTGGTAGTAGCGCTCGATGCCTCCGACCATCAACAGCTGCTTGAACAGCTGCGGGCTCTGCGGGAGCGCGTACCAGCTGCCGGGCCGGAGCCGGGCGGGGACGAGGAAGTCACGCGCGCCCTCGGGGGTGCTGCGGGTGAGCGTGGGGGTCTCGACCTCGACGAAGCCCTGGGTCGAGAGCACGTCGCGCGCGGCGCGGTTCACCTCGGAGCGGAGCCGGATCGCCGCACCCGGGCCGGACCTGCGCAGGTCGAGGTAGCGGTGGGCGAGACGGACCTCCTCCCCCACCTCCACGTGCTCGTCGATCGGGAACGGCAGCGGCGCGCTCGGGTTGAGCACCTCGACGTCGTCGGCGATGACCTCGATCTCACCGGTGGGCAGGTTGGGGTTCTGGTTGCCCTCGGGGCGGGCGGAGACCGCGCCGGTGACCTTCAGGCAGTACTCGGCGCGCAGGTTGTGGGCGACGGCCTCGTCACGGATGACGACCTGGACGACGCCGGAGGCCTCGCGGAGGTCGATGAACGCGACGCCGCCGTGGTCGCGGCGGCGGGCGACCCAGCCGGCGAGGGTGACGGTCTGTCCGACGTGGTCGGCCCGAAGGCTGCCGGCGTCATGGGTGCGGATCACGAGAGCTGCTCCTTGATGTTCTGCTCGAGCTGGTCGAGGGGGACGGCGATCTGCTCGCCGGTGGACATGCGCTTGACCTGGGCCTCGCCGGCCTCGAGATCTCGTTCGCCCAGCACGACGGTCAGGGCCGCCCCGGACCGGTCCGCCCCCTTCATCGCGCCCTTGAGGCCGCGTCCGCCGTACGCCAGGTCGACGCGGACGCCGCCGCGGCGCAGCGTGGCCGCCACGAGCGCGGCCCGGCGCCGCGCCTCCTCGCCCAGCGGCACGATGTAGACGTCGACCCGGGCGTCGCCGGCCACGGTCAGGCCCTCGGCCCGGCAGGCGAGCAGCGTGCGGTCCACGCCGAGCCCGAAGCCGATGCCGCAGAGGGGCTGGCCGCCGAGCGACTCCATCAGGCCGTCGTAGCGGCCGCCGCCGCCGATGCCGGACTGGGCGCCCAGCCCGTCGTGCACGAACTCGAAGGTGGTGCGCGTGTAGTAGTCCAGGCCGCGCACCATCCGCGCGTTGATCTCGTACGTCACGTCGAGCGCCTCGAGCAGGGCGCGCACCGCGGCGAAGTGGGCGGCGCACTCCTCGCACAGGTGGTCGAGCATCAGCGGCGCGTCGGTGAGCTGCGCGCGCACCTTCTCGGCGCTTGTCGTCGAGGACCCGCAACGGGTTGATCCGGGCGCGCTCCCGGGTGGCGTCGTCGAGGTCGAGGCTCGACGAGGAACGCGACCAGCATGTCGCGGTACGGCGGGCGGCACCGGTCGCAGCCGAGGGAGGTGAGCTCGAGGCGGAAGCCGGTGAGCCCGAGCGACGCGGAAGCCGTCGTCGGCGATCGCGATCACCTCGGCGTCCAGCGCCGGATCGTCGACTGCCGATCGCCTCGATGCCGACCTGCTGGAGCTGCCGGTAGCGGCCGAGCTGCGGGCGCTCGGCGCGGAAGAACGGGCCCGCGTACCAGAGCTTGACCGGCAGCTGGCCGCGGTCGAGCCCGTGCTCGATCACCGAGCGCATCACGCCGGCGGTGCCCTCCGGACGCAGGGTCAGCGACCGGTCGCCGCGGTCGTCGAAGGTGTACATCTCCTTGCTGACCACGTCGGTGGACTCCCCGACGCCGCGCACGAACAGCGCGGTCTCCTCGAAGACCGGCAGCTCGACGTAGCCGTAGCCGGCGAGCACCGCGGGCCGCGCCAGCGCGTCGCGGACGGCGAGGAAGGCCGCGGACTCCGGCGGCAGGTACTCCGGCACGCCCTTGGGCGGCGAGCTTGTCGTTCATAGTCCTCGGTTCGGTGCTGGCGTCGAGCCGTCGGCCGCCCCGGCGTGGCGGATCAGGTCGAGCAGGAAGGGGTTGGTGGCGCGTTCGCGGCCGATGCTGGTCTGCTCGCCGTGCCCCGGCAGCACGACCACGTCGTCGGCGAGCGGCAGCACCCGGTCGCGCAGGCTGCGCAGCATCGTCGGGTGGTCACCGCCCGGGAGGTCGGTGCGGCCGATGGAGCCGGCGAAGAGCAGGTCACCGGAGAACATCAGCTCGGAGACGTCCTGGTCCCCGTAGGGCGTGCGGAACGTCACCGAGCCGGGCGTGTGACCGGGCGTGTGGTCCACGACGAGCTCGAGGCCCGCCAGCTCGACGGTCTGCCGGTCGGCCAGCTCCGCGACGTGGTCCGGCTCGGCGAACTCGTAGCTCCCGCCGAGCAGCATCCCGGCGGTCTCCGGCGAGATCCCGGCCATCGGGTCGGTGAGCAGGTGCCGGTCGTCCGGGTGGATCCAAGCCGTCGCGTCGTAGCTTCCGGCGACCGGCGCGACGCACCACATGTGGTCGATGTGACCGTGCGTGACCAGGATCGAGACCGGCTTGAGCCGGTGCTCCCGCACCACCTCCGCCACACCCTCCGCGGCGTCCTTGCCCGGGTCGACGACGACGCACTCGCTGCCGGGGCCGGTCGCGACGACGTAGCAGTTGGTCCCCCACGGACCGGCAGGGAAGCCAGCGATCAGCACTGCGAGCTCCTGGTTCGACGGGGAGGCGGACGGTCGGGACGACCAATGCAGCCTACCGACGGTCCACCGGCGGCCGGAAACCGATATCCGCCGAGGGCCCGGCGACAGCCCGCCGGCAGGCCCGAGACTCCCTGCGTGGTCTCGAGAAGGCAGCGACTGGTGCTCCGGATCGTGACCCGTGATGCGGACCGCGACGACACGGCGGCAGCAGGCGGGGGCCTGGTTCCCGCGGCGCCGTCCCGATGATGGACGAGGTGACCCGGTGAGCACCCCGACCGCGAGCAGTCGAACGACCCAGAGGCCCGGCCCGACCCGGCACCCCCGGGCGACACGACTCCGTCCCCCGAGCCGCCCGCGGCCCCCTCCCCCGAGCCGCCCGTGGCCCCCTCCCCCGAGCCGCCCGCGGCGCCCTCCCCGCAGCCCCCCGCGGCGCCTTCCCCGCAGCCGCCCGCGACGCCTGCCCCGCAGCCGCCCGCGGCCCCGACTCCGCAGCCCCCCGCGGCCCCGACTCCGCAGCCGCCGCCCGGCGCGACGCCGCCGGCCACCTCGGGGTCCGCGGCGGCCGCGTGGGGACGGGTGGCCGACGACGGCACCGTCTACGTCAGGACCTCCGACGGTGAGCGCTCCGTGGGCCAGATGCCCGACGCCAGGCCCCGAGGAGGCGCTGGCGTTCTTCTCCCGGCGCTTCGACGACCTCGAGTTCGAGGTCGCGCTGCTCGAGCAGCGCGTCAGCGCCGGCGCTCGGTCCCGACGAGGCGACCGCCTCGGTCAAGCAGGTGCACGACGACCGTGCACGAGGCCCAGGCCGTCGGCGACCTGGCCGGGCTCGACGCCCGGCTCGACGCGCTGCGGCGCCACGCGAGTCCCAGCGCGAGAAGCGCAGCAGTCGAGCGCGCCCGCAAGCTCGACGCAGGCCAAGGGCGAGAAGGAGCGCATCGCGGCCGAGGCCGAGCAGCTGTCCGAGGGCACCGACTGGCGCAACGGCGCCAACCGGATGCGCGACCTGCTCGACGAGTGGAAGACGCTGCCCCGGCTCGAGAAGCCGGTCGACGACGCGCTGTGGCGCCGGTTCTCGACGGCCCGCACGACCTACACCCGCCGGCGCAAGTCGCACTTCAGCGAGGTCAACGAGCAGCGCGAGGGTGCCCGCGCGGTCAAGGAGGAGCTCGTCGTCGAGGCCGAGGCCCTGGCCGGGCTCCACCGAGTGGGGCGCCACCGCCGGGAAGTACCGCGACCTGATGCGCCAGTGGAAGGACGCCGGCCCGGCTCCGCGCGGCGTCGACGACCAGCTGTGGAAGCGCTTCCGCGCCGCCCAGGACGCGTTCTTCGGCGCCCGGACGCCGCCAACGCCGCGCAGGACTCGGAGTTCGCCGCCAACGCCGAGAAGAAGGAGGCGCTGCTCGTCGAGGCCGAGAAGCTGCTGCCCGTCACCGACGTCCGGGCCGCCCGCGACGCGTTCCGCGACATCGCCGAGCGGTGGGACGCCGCCGGCAAGGTGCCCCGCGAGCGGATGAAGGACCTCGAGGGGCGGATGCGCAAGGTGGAGCAGGCGATCCGTGGCGTCGAGGACGACGAGTGGCGCCGGTCCAACCCGGAGGCGACGGCCCGGGCGGCGGACACGGTCGCCCAGCTCGAGGCGTCGATCGCGGACCTGCAGGCCAAGCACGACAAGGCCGTCGAGGCCGGGAACGACAAGCGGGCGGCCGAGCACGCCGCCGCGCTGGAGGCCCGCAAGGCCTGGCTCGCCGAGGCCCAGAAGGCCTTCGAGGAGTTCTCCGGCTGACCCCTCCCGGGCTGGGGAGCCGCCCGGGTGGTCGAGCCGCCCGGGTGGTCGAGCCGCTCGGGTGGTCGAGCCTGTCGAGACCACTCAGCCGCCCGGGCGGCTCTTCGACCGAGACAGTTCCGGCAGATCCCCGAACCGACCCTCGACGAGTGCCAGCCGCTTGGCCCGCGACCAGTTCTGCAGCTGCTTCTCGAGACCGAACGCGTCGGTGACCCTGTCGAACTCGGCGCACCAGATGAGCTCCACGGGGCGACGACAGGCGGTGTACTGCGAGCCCGTCCCGGCGTTGTGCTGGTGGAGCCGGACCTGAACGTCGAACCGGGTGCTGCCGACGTACAACGACCCGTCTGCGCAACGCAGCATGTAGGTGAACGGCATCCGACCACCGTGGCGACCGTGCCCGCCCGGCGCCAGTGCGTCTCCTGCAACTGTGGAGAAGTGGTCTCGACAAGCTCGACCACCCGAACGACAGCTCGACCACCCGGGAAGTGGTCTCGACAAGCTCGACCACCCGGGAAGTGGTCTCGACAAGCTCGACCACCCGTGCGGCGGCTCGACCACCCGTGCGGAGGCTACTGGGTGACGCGGTAGGCGTCGAAGACGCCGTCGACGGAGCGCACGGCCTTGAGCACGTGGCCCAGGTGCTTGGGGTCGGCCATCTCGAACGAGAACCGGCTCTTCGCGATCCGGTCCCGGCTCGTCGACAGCGACGCCGACAGGATGTTGACGTGCACGTCGGAGAGCACCTTGGTGATGTCCGACAGCAGCCGGGCCCGGTCGAGGGCCTCGACCTGGATGTTCACCAGGAACAGCGACTGCCCGGTCGGCGCCCACTCGACCTCCACGAGCCGCTCCGGCTGCGCGTTCAGGCTGGCGGCGTTGGTGCAGTCGGCCCGGTGCACCGACACCCCCGCGCCCCGGGTGACGAAGCCGATGATCGTGTCGCCCGGCACCGGGGTGCAGCACTTCGCGAGCTTGACCCAGACGTCCGAGAGGCCCTTGACGATGACCCCCGCGTCCCCGCCGGCCGGTCGACGCGACCGGCCCTCGGTGATGGTCACGGCCTCCGCGAGGTCCTCCGCGGCCCCCTCCTCGCCGCCGTGCAGGTCGAGGACCCGGCGCACGACGGTCTGCGCACCGATGTTGCCCTCGCCCACGGCGGCGTAGAGCGCCGACACGTCGGCCAGCCGCATCTCGTCGGCCACCGTCGCGAGCGTGTCGTGGGTGAGCACCCGCTTGAGGGGCAGCCCCTCCTTGCGCATCAGCCGGGCGATCTGGTCCTTGCCCTGCTCGATGGCCTCCTCGCGGCGCTCCTTGGTGAACCACTGCCGGATCTTGTTGCGGGCCCGGGGCGACTTCACGAAGCCGAGCCAGTCGCGGCTCGGTCCGGCCGTCGGCGCCTTGGAGGTGAACACCTCCACGACGTCCCCGTTGTCCAGCTGCGACTCCAGCGGCACCAGGCGGCCGTTGACGCGGGCGCCGATGGTGCGGTGACCCACCTCGGTGTGGATCGCGTAGGCGAAGTCGACGGCGGTCGACCCGGTGGGCAGGGCGATCACGTCCCCGCGCGGGGTGAACACGTAGACCTCGGCCGAGTTGATCTCGAACCGCAGCGACTCCAGGAACTCCCCCGGGTCCTCGGTCTCGTGCTGCCAGTCCAGCAGCTGCCGCACCCAGGCCATGTCGGAGTCTGCGCCGTCCGTCCTGGCGTCGGCCCCGCCGGCGAAGCTCTCCTTGTACTTCCAGTGCGCCGCGACGCCGTACTCCGCGCGGCGGTGCATGGCGAACGTCCGGATCTGCAGCTCGACGGGCTTGCCCTGGATGCCGATCACCGTGGTGTGCAGCGACTGGTACATGTTGAACTTCGGCATCGCGACGTAGTCCTTGAACCGCCCGGGCACCGGGTTCCACCGGTTGTGCAGCACGCCGAGGACGCCGTAGCAGTCGCGGTCGCTGTCGACCAGGATCCGGATCCCCACCAGGTCGTAGATGTCGGAGAAGTCGCGGCCGCGCACGATCATCTTCTGGTAGATCGAGTAGTAGTGCTTGGGACGCCCGGTGACGACGGCCTTGATGCGCGCGTCCCGCAGGTCCTGCTCGACCTGCTCGATCACCTGTGCCAGGAACTGGTCGCGCGAGGGCGCCCGGTCGGCGACGAGGCGCACGATCTCGTCGTACATCTTGGGGTGCAGGGTGGCGAACGCCAGGTCCTCCAGCTCCCACTTGAGGGTGTTCATGCCCAGGCGGTGGGCCAGGGGCGCGAAGATCTCGAGCGTCTCGCGGGCGATGCGCTCCTGCTTCTCCTGCTTGAGGTAGCGCAGGGTGCGCATGTTGTGCAGCCGGTCGGCCAGCTTGATGACGAGCACGCGGATGTCGCGGCTCATCGCGACGATCATCTTGCGGATCGTCTCGGCCTGCGCCGAGTCGCCGTACTTGACCTTGTCGAGCTTGGTCACCCCGTCGACGAGCAGGGCGACCTCGTCACCGAAGTCGGCGCGGAGCTGGTCGAGGGTGTACGGCGTGTCCTCGACCGTGTCGTGCAGCAGCGCCGCGACCAGCGTCGGCTCGGTCATGCCGATGTCGGCGAGGATCGTCGCCACCGCCAGCGGGTGGGTGATGTAGGGGTCGCCGCTCTTGCGGGTCTGGGCCGCGTGGTGCATCTCCGCCGTCACGTAGGCCCGCTCGAGCACCGCGAGGTCGGCCTTCGGGTGGCTGGCACGGACCGCCCGGAACAACGGCTCCAGGACCGGGTTTCCGGGCTGGCTCTTGGTCGCCATCCGCGCGAGGCGGGCGCGCATCCGCCGCCCGGACGGGGGCCCCCCGGCGGGCTGCTCGGTCGCGGGCACGTCGGCGGGGGCGTTGACCACGCCCTTCTCCACCATGTCGCCGCCCTCCGCGCGTCAGGTTGCCCCGGTTCTTCAGTCTAGGGGGTCGCGGCGCGCCGCTTCGCTCAGACGACCTTGAGGACGTGCAGCGGCAGGTCGCCCAGCCGGGACCGTCCGTCGAGGAAGCCGAGCTCCATGAGCACGGCGAACGACACCACGTCTCCCCCGCACTCCTCGACCAGCTCCCGGGTCGCCGCCGCGGTGCCACCGGTGGCGAGCACGTCGTCGACGAGCAGCACGCGGTCGCCGGCCGTGAACGCGTCACGCTGGACCTCCAGCGTCGCCTCGCCGTACTCGAGGGCGTAGGAGACCGCGTGGGTGTCACCGGGGAGCTTGCCGACCTTGCGCACCGGGACGAAGCCGGCGCCGAGGGCCAGCGCCACCGGCGCGGCCAGGATGAAACCGCGCGCCTCCATCCCGACGACCTTGTCCACCACGACCTTGCCGTCCCCGCCGCGCCCCGCGTCGGCGAGGGCGTCGATCACGGCCGAGAAGGCGTCGTGGTCGGCGAGCAACGGCGTGATGTCCTTGAACACCACGCCCGGCTCGGGGAAGTCAGGCACGTCGCGGACCAGGGTCTCGAGGTGGCGCGTCACCTCGGAGGCCGTCGCGTGGGACATCGGTCCGGTCACTTCCGGCCGCGCTGCGACCGCGGCTTGCGCTGCGGCTGGGCGCGCTTCGCCGACGCGGACGGGCTCACCGAGCGGTCGGCCGGCCGCTCCCCCGCCGTCGATCGGCTGCGGTCGGCCGTGGTGACCCCGACCGGGCCGCGCTCCGGCGTCCCGTCGTCCTCGTCCGCGGCCGCCCCGGCCGGGAACGCCGGCTCGTCGTAGACGGGCATGTCGTCGGTGAACGCCGGCACGTTGGCGAACCGGTCGGCCTCCTTGCGCTTCGTGTGCCGGATCGCGCGGGCGTCACCGGCCCTGACCCCCGGCTCGAGCTCCTTGAGCTGGACCAGGAGCGGCGTGGCGATGAAGACCGAGGAGTACAGGCCGGCGGCCATGCCGACGAACAGTGCGAGCGCGAGGTCCTTGAGCGCACCCGAGCCCAGCGTCACCACGCCGACGTAGAGCAGGGCGCCCACCGGGAGCAGCGCCACGACCGAGGTGTTGATGGACCGCACCAGGGTCTGGTTGACGGCCAGGTTGGCGGCCTGGCGGTAGGTCTGGTGGCTGCGCGCGATGTTCTTGGTGTTCTCGCGGACCTTGTCGAACACGACGACCGTGTCGTACAGCGAGAAGCCGAGGATCGTCAGCACGCCGGTGACCGTGGCCGGGGTGACCTCGAAGCCGGAGAGCGCGTAGACACCGACGGTGATCACGACGTCGTGGGCCAGCGCCACGAGCGCGGCGACCGACATCTTCCACTCGCGGAAGTAGGCCCAGATGAACAGCACCACCAGGATCAGGAAGACGCCGAGGCCCAGCAGCGCCCGGTCGGCGACCTGCTGCCCCCACGTGGCGCCGATGGCGTCCTGGCTGATGTCTCCCGCGCCGACCCCGGTGACCTCCCGGATCGCGTCCGTGATCGTGGTCGCCTCGTCGTTCGTCAGCGGCTCGGTCTGCACCCGGATGGTGTCGTTGCCCGAGGTGTTGACGATCGGGGAGCTGGCGGCGCCGATCCCCTCGTCGTCGGCGGTCTGCGCGACCGCACCGCGGATCGCCTCGACCGACTGCTGGTTGGTCGCCTCGGCGCCCACGGAGACGCGGTACTCGACGCCGCCCTCGAACTCGATCCCGAGGTTGAGGCCCTTGCCGACGAGGCCGAACAGGGCGATCGCCACGATCACCCCGGAGAACGTGTACCAGAGCCACCGGCGGCGTACGAACTCGATCGAGACCGTGCCGTCGTAGAGGTGCTGGCCGAGAACGGAGAAGCGGCTCATCAGGCGTTACTCCCTGCGACGGACGGGCGACGGGCACCGGCGATGGTGTCGATGCCGATGGTCTCCGGGGACAGACCGGAGTACCGGTGACCGGAGTTGAAGAACGTGAACCGCGACAGCCACGACACCATGGGCTTGGTGAACATGAAGAACACCACAAGGTCGATGACGGTGCTGATGCCGAGCGCGAACGCGAAGCCCTTCACCACGCCGATGGCGAAGATGTAGAGCACGACGGCCGCCAGCAGCGACACCGCGTCGGCGGCCAGGCAGGTGGCCCGGGCGCGGATCCAGCCCACCTCCACGGCGACTCGCATCGACTTGCCCTCGCGCATCTCGTCACGGATGCGTTCGAAGTAGACGACGAACGAGTCCGCGGTGATGCCGACCCCCACGATCAGACCCGCGATCCCGGGCAGTGTCAGGGTGAAGTTGACCGCCTGGCTCATCGCCAGCACCACGCCGTAGGTGATCAGCGCGGCAACCGCGAGCGAGGCGACGACGACGATGCCGAGGCCGCGGTAGTACAGCAGGCAGTAGACGAGCACGATCGCCAGCCCGATCCCGCCGGCCCAGAGACCGGCCGACAGCTGGTCGGAGGCAAGGGTCGGTCCCTCCTCGGTGACCACGGGGGCGGTGAACGTCAACGGCAGGGCGCCGTACTTGAGGCTGTTGGCCAGCGACTGCGCGGTCTCCTGGTTGAAGTCACCAGTGATCTGGGCCTGACCGTTGGGGATCACCCCGTTGACCACGGGAGCGCTGAGGACCTGGCCGTCGAGCACGATCGCGAACTGCTTCTGCTGCCCGGTGATCGGGCTGGTCGCGTTGACGATCTGGCGGGTCACCTCGGCGAACGTCTCGCGCGCGGTCCGGTCGAAGGTCAGGTCGACCGCCCACTGGACCTGGCTCTGCGGGATGCCCGCCTCGGCGCGGGTGAGCTGCGTGCCCTGGATCATCGAGGCGGACAGGAGGTACTTGATGCCGTCCTCGTCGCAGGTGATCAGCGGCTTGTCGCGGGCGTCGACGACCGGCTCGCCGGCCTCACCGGGCTCGGGGCAGGTGTGCTCCGCGAACTTCTGCAGCCACTCGTCGCCGGGGTTGTCCTGCCAGCGCAGCGGCTCGTCGACCGGCGCCCCCTCGGGCGTCGTGCCGAGCCCGCCGGCGGCGGCGCCGGGGTCGGCGGGCGGGACCTCGGCGGTCTGGCCGCCCTGGTCGTTGCCCTGGCCGCCACCGCCCTGGTCGTTGCCCCGGCCGGCCTGGTTGCCGTTCGACCCGGCCTTCTCGTCGGCGGCCACGAGACCGCCGGACAGCGCGCGGCCGCGCGGCGATGCCGACGGCTCGTCGTCGGGTCCCGCCGAGGAGTCGGCCGACGGCGCCTCGCTCGGGGCGCCGCTGGGCTCCTCGCCCGGGGCCCCGCTCGGCTGCTCGCCCGACTCCTCGCTGGGCGGCGCCTGGTCGCTGGCGCGTCCGGGGGCCGCGGCCGCGACCAGCCGGAACCGCAGCTGGGCGGTCTGCTGCACGTCGTCGACGAGGTCACGCCGGTTGTCACCGGGGATCTCGACGACGATGTTGCGGCTGCCCTGCACGGCGACCTCGGCCTCGGAGACGCCCTGGCCGTTGACCCGCTGGTCGATGATCCCGCGGGCCTCCTCGAGCTTCTCCGGGGTGATGTCCTCACCGGTCTGGGTGCTGGCCTCCAGGGTGATCCGGGTGCCGCCCTGCAGGTCGAGCCCGAGCCGGGGCTTCCACTGTCCGCCGAGCGCCACGCCGCCGAACAGCAACGCGGTCAGGACGGCGAGGACGATCAACCGGCGCCCGGGGCGGGACGCGTTCTTGGCCACTGCTGTGTGCTCCTCGGTGCTGCGGGCGCGAGCCCGTGCTGACTAGTGGTCCTGGTCGGTGGTCGACGCGTCGTCCGCCGGCCGGGCGGGCGCGTCGGGCGCCTCGGTCGGCTCGATCACGCGCACGATCGCCTGACGCGCCACCTTCATCGTGGTGCCGGGTGCGATCTCGACGTCGAACGTGTCGTCCCCGATGCCGGCCACCGTGCCGTAGATGCCGGAGCCGAGCATCACCTGGCTCCCCACCGCGACGCTGGACTGCGTGGCGGCGAGCCGCTTCTGCTGGTTGCGCGCGGGACGCACCACCAGGAACCAGAAGACGGCGACAATCAGGACGAAGGGGAGGATGGACTCCCAACCATTCACGGGTAACTCCTAGCCATTGGGCACACGGGCCGTCGCCCGGGGCGACGCGGGGCGCCGGGGCTCACCGCCCGGGCCAACGATGGAGTCTAACCGTGAAGGTGTGACCGCCACGACACGGGAGCCGACCCGCCGGTCACGATCCCGTCTCAGTCGGCGTCCTCGAACAGCGGCAGCTCCCCGACGTACGACGTGGCGGCGGGCGCCGTCAGCCCGAGATGGGTCCACGCCAGGGGTGTCGCGACCCGGCCGCGCGGCGTGCGCGCCAGGAACCCTGAGCGCACCAGGAACGGCTCGGCGACCTCCTCGACGGTCTCGCGCTCCTCACCGACCGCCACCGCGAGGGTGCTGACGCCCACCGGGCCGCCACCGAAGCGGCGGCACAGCGCGTCGAGCACCGACCGGTCCAGCCGGTCGAGCCCGGACCGGTCGACCTCGTAGAGGTCGAGCGCGCGGTGCGCGACGTCCAGCGACACGACGCCGTCGGCCCGCACCTGGGCGTAGTCGCGGACCCGGCGCAGCAGCCGGTTGGCGATCCGGGGGGTGCCGCGCGACCTCGACGCGATCTCACCGGCACCCTCGTCGGTGAGGTGGACGTCGAGGAGCGAGGCGGAGCGGCGGACGATGCGGTCGAGCTCGTGCGGCTCGTAGTACTCCAGGTGCGCGGTGAACCCGAACCGGTCGCGCAGCGGGCCGGGCAGGAGCCCCGCCCGGGTGGTCGCCCCGACCAGGGTGAACGGCGGGATCTCCAGGGGGATGGCCGTCGCCCCCGGCCCCTTGCCGATGACGACGTCGACCCGGAAGTCCTCCATCGCCATGTAGAGCATCTCCTCGGCCGGCCGCGACATCCGGTGGATCTCGTCGACGAACAGGACGTCGCCGTCGTTCATCCCGGAGAGGATGGCGGCGAGGTCGCCGGCGTGGGTGATCGCCGGGCCGGAGGTGAGCCGCAGCGGGGTGCGCATCTCGGCGGCGATGATCATCGCGAGCGTGGTCTTGCCGAGCCCGGGGGGCCCCGACAGCAGCACGTGGTCGGGGGCCCGCTCCCGTCCGCGGGCGGCCTCGAGGACGAGCGCGAGCTGCTCGCGGACCCGCTCCTGGCCGATCACCTCGTCGAGACTGCGGGGCCGCAGCGCCGCCTCGACGGCACGCTCGTCCCCCTCGTCGAGCTGCGCCTCGGCGTCGACGAGGGTCCTCGAGTCGACGTACGCCGCCTCGGCCGCGCTGAGCTCCGTGTCCCGGTCCACCTCAGACCTTCCTCAGGGTCCGCAGCGCCGCGCGGAGCAGGCCGGCGACGTCGGTGTCGTCCGCGCCCGAGGCCCCCTCGTCGGCCGCCACCGTCTCCACCGCCTTGTCGGCCTCCTTCGCCGACCACCCCAGCCCGACCAGGCCGGCGTGCACCTGGCCGCGCCAGGACTTCCCCGCCGCAGCCGGCGCGGAGGCGCGGCCCGCCGCGGAGCCGCCGACCGGGGCGCCGATGCGGTCCTTGAGCTCCAGGATGATCCGCTGGGCTCCCTTCTGCCCGATGCCGGGCACGGTGGTGAGCGTCTTGACGTCCTCGGAGGTCACCGCCCGGCGCAGCTCGTCGGGACGGTGCACGGCCAGCATCGCCTGCGCCAGCTTGGGGCCGACGCCGCTGGCCGTCTGCAGCAGCTCGAACACCGACTTCTCGTCGTCGTCGGCGAAGCCGAACAGCGTCAGGGACTCCTCGCGCACCACCATGCTGGTCGGCAGCGACGCCGGCTGCCCGACCCGCAGGACCGCCAGGGTGTGCGGCGTGCAGTGCAGCTCCAGCCCGACGCCGCCGACCTGGAGGACGGCGGAGGTGAGCGTGAGGGCGGCGACCTCGCCGCTGACGAATGCGATCATGCTCGGCTCCTCGCGAGGGCGGCGTCGATGCGGGACTGGGCGCCGCCCCGCCAGATGTGGCAGATGGCCAGGGCGAGGGCGTCGGCGGCGTCCGCGGGCTTGGGGGCCTCGGCGAGCCGGAGCAGCCGGGTCACCATCGCTGCGACCTGCGCCTTGTCGGCCCGGCCGCTGCCGCTCACGGCCGCCTTGACCTCGCTCGGGGTGTGCAGCGCCACCGGCAGCCCCCGCCGGGCGGCGGCCACGAGAGCGATCCCGCTCGCCTGGGCGGTGCCCATCACGGTGCGGACGTTGTGCTGGCTGAAGACCCGCTCCACGGCGACGGCATCGGGTCGGTGCCGGTCGAGCCACTCCTCGATGCCGGCCTCGAGCAGGCACAGCCGCCGGGCGACGGGCAGGTCGGCCGGGGTGCGGACCACGCCGACGCCGACCATGGCGAGCGGCCGGCCGACGTCCCCGTCGACGACCCCGACGCCGCAGCGGGTCAGGCCGGGGTCGATCCCGAGCACGCGCATGCGGTGGTCCCGCCTCTCCTCGACCGTCCGAACACCTGTTCGGACCACGCTAACCGGCGAGGGGTCACTTCCCCGTGCTCGTGGTCGGCGTGTCGCGCGCCGAATGACCCCTCGGCGGCCGGCGGCGCTCAGGCGTCGAGGGACTCGAGGATCTCGTCGCTGACGTCGAAGTTGCCGAAGACGTTCTGGACGTCGTCGAGGTCCTCGAGCGCCTCCACCAGGCGGAGCACGGCACCGGCGGCCTTGGGGTCCTCGAGCTCGACGTTCATCGACGGGACGAACGAGGCCTCCGCCGAGTCGTAGTCGAGGCCGGCGGCCTGGAGGGCGGTGCGCACCCCGACGAGGTCCGTCGCCTCGCTGATCACCTCGAAGGCCTCACCGAGGTCGTTGACCTCCTCGGCGCCCGCGTCGAGGGTGGCCTCGAGGACGGCGTCCTCGTCGACGGAGCGGGCGTCCTGCTCCTGCGGCACGATCACGACGCCCTTGCGGTTGAACAGGTAGGACACCGAGCCGGGGTCGGCCAGCGAGCCGCCGTTGCGAGTCATGGCGGTGCGGACCTCCATGGCGGCGCGGTTCTTGTTGTCGGTGAGGCACTCGATCAGGAACGCCACGCCGTTCGGGCCGTAGCCCTCGTACATGATCGTCTGGTAGTCGGCCCCGCCGGCCTCGGCGCCCGACCCGCGCTTGACGGCCCGGTCGATGTTGTCGTTGGGGACCGAGGACTTCTTGGCCTTCTGGATCGCGTCGTACAGCGTCGGGTTGCCCGCGGGGTCACCGCCGCCCTGCCGTGCGGCGACCTCGATGTTCTTGATCAGCTTGGCGAACAGCTTCCCCCGGCGCGCGTCGATCACGGCCTTCTTGTGCTTGGTGGTCGCCCACTTGGAGTGCCCAGACATGACAGTTGCAGCCTCTACTTCCGAATCTCAGCGCTGTGTGCGGCGGGGCTCATCCGCCGGCGGCCCGGACCATGCCCACGAACATCGCGTGGATCCGGTCGTCACCGGTGATCTCGGGGTGGAACGACGTGGCGAGCAGGCTGCCCTGTCGGACCGCGACGATCCTACCCACGGCGTCCTCCCTCTCGTCGTGGTGCACGACCGAGACCCGGGCCACCACCTCCACCTCCTGGCCGACCTTCTCGACCCAGGGGGCCCGGATGAACATCGCCCGGAACGGCCGCCGCTCCGGCAGGCCGTCGAGGTGCAGGTCGAGGTCGGCCTCGAAGGAGTCGACCTGCCGGCCGAACGCGTTGCGGCGTACGACGACGTCGAGGCCGCCGAAGGTCTCCTGGCCGGCGATGCCCGCCTCGATGTGCTCGGCGAGCAGGATCATGCCGGCGCATGTGCCGAAGCCCGGCAGGCCACCGTGCAGCGCCTCGCGCAGCGGGTCGAGCACGCCGAAGGCGCGGGCGAGCTTGGAGATGGTGGTGGACTCGCCGCCGGGGATGACGATCCCGTCGATGCGGCCGACCTCCTCGGGGCGGCGCACCGCGAGGGTCTCGGCGCCGGCGCGCTCGAGCATGGCTCGGTGCTCGCGCACGTCACCCTGGAGCGCGAGCACGCCGATCACGGGAGGGCGAGTCACCCCTCCATGGTAGGGCTCGGGTGCGACCCGCCCGAACAGTCGTCGACTCGGTCGGGACCGGCCGCCGGCTGCGCCGAGGGGCGCCAGGACTAGTAGATCTCGAAGTTGACGGTGTGCGCGGTGACGTTGCCCGCGACGTCGATGACCGTGGCCGTGGTCGCGTAGAAGCCGTTCGACAGTCGAACGCCGAGGTCGTGCTCCCAGCTCGCCCAGGGGTGCGAGGGCCAGCGGGGTCCGCAGGCCGCCGCGGAGAAGCTCCCGGTCGCGTCGATGCAGGTGCCATCGTTCGTGCGGTACAGCCGGAGGGACACACTGGCCACCCCGGAGACGTATGGCCCAGCAGCGTCGGTGGCGGTGCCGCAGATCGCCGAGTCCCGCCCGCCGGCACATCCCTTGGCGAAGGTCCGCCACGTGTACCGATCGCCTTCCACGGGGAAGCTGACCTGGCTGGTCGGTGCCACGGTGTCGAGGGAGACGACGAAGTCGGCGGATCGGCCCGAGGCGTTCCCGGCGACGTCCTCGGCGATGACGACGAAGGTGTTCGCGCCTTCCGCGAGTGCGACGTCGGCCACGAAGACGCCGGCCCCGTCCGCGGTCACGGTGGCCACCCGGGTCCCGTCCTGGAACAGCCGCACGGTGCTCCCCGCCTCGGCGGTACCGGACACCGTCTGCGCAGTGACGTTGGTGACCAGGTCGCTGCCCGACTCCCCCGCGTCATCGCTGATCGAGCCGATGACGGGGTTGGGTGTCGAGGTGTCCAGGGTGACCGGGAAGCCGGCCGAGGTCGCCGAGTTCCCGGCCGCGTCGCCGGACGTCGCCGTGAAGGTGCTCACCCCGTCCGGCAGCGTGACGATGCCGAGAAGTCGCCGGAACCGGACGCGGTCACCGTGGCGACCGTGGCGGCGCCTCGCCTGACCACCACGGTGCTACCCGGCTCGGCGGTGCCCGACAGGGTCTGGTCCGCGACGTTCGTGACCTGGTCACTGCTCGACGAGCCGGTGTCGTTGCTGATGCCGCTCAGCGTCGGGGTCGCGATCGAGGTGTCCAGCGTGGCCCCGAGGGCCGACGATGCCGCGGAGACGTTCCCGGCCAGGTCGCTGGAGACCACGGTCAACGTGTTCAGACCCTCGGTCAGGGTGAACGGGATCGCGAAGCTCCCCGAGCCGCTCGCGGTCCCGGTGGCGATCGTCGAGCCACCCCGCTCGACCGTCACGACGCTGTTCGCGTCCGCGCTCCCGGAGAGCACCTGGTCCGCCGCGTTCGTGATCAGGTCACTCCCCGAGACGCCCGTGTCGTCGCTGATCCCGGCGATCGACGGTGTCGCCGGGACCGTCGTGTCCAGCGTGACGGAGAAGTTGGTCGAGGTCGGCGACATGTTGCCTGCCACGTCGGTGGCTCGAGCGTTGAAGTTGTTGATCCCGTCGAGCAGCGTGACCGGCGCGGAGAAACCGCCTGCCCCGTTCGCGGTCACCGTCGCCAGGGTCGCCGCGCCGCGCGTCACCGCCACGGAGCTGCCGGGTTCGGCGGTCCCCAGCAGCATCTGGTCGGCCAGCTTGGTGACCCGGTCGCTCGCGGACGAGCCGGTGTCGTCGCTGATGGCGGTGAACACCGGCGCCGAGGGAGCCGTGTTGTCCAGGGTGACCGGGTAGTCAGCCGAGATCTTCGAGTTCCCGGCGACGTCGCTGCTGGTGGCGGTGAGGGTGTTGACGCCCGAGACCAGCGTGACGGAGGCGGTGAACGTGCCGCCGGCGGTGGCGGTCACCGTGGTGAGCGTGGCGGCACCGCGCTTCACCACCACGGTGCTGTTCGCGTCCGCCGTGCCCGACAGCGTCTGGGCCGAGACGTTGGTGATCTGGTCGCTGCTCGAGGAGCCGCTGTCCGCGCTGATCCCGGTGAACGTCGGCGTCGCCATCGTCGAGTCGAGCGTGACCACGAAGGCGTTCGACGCCGTCGAGACGTTGTCGGCGATGTCGGTGGCCGTCACGGTGAGGCTGTTCGAGCCCTCGACCAGGGTGAACGGGACCGCGTAGCCGCCGGAGCCGTTCGCGGTCCCGGTGGCGACGGTGCTGCCTCCGCGGATCACCTTGACGGTGCTGTTCGCCTCCGCGGTGCCGGTCAGGGTCTGCGAAGCGGCGCTCGTGATCCTGTCCGTGCCGGAGGTGCCGGTGTCGTTGCTGATCGCCGTGATGGTGGGCTTAGCCGGGGCGCTGCTGTCCATGTAGACCGTCGTCGTGGTGGTGGACCCCGTGTTCCCGGCCTTGTCCACGGCATAGTGGCGGACCGTGTTGGCGCCCTGGACCGTGGTGCCCACCGTGACGCTCCTGGTCGCGGTGGTGACCGATGTGAACGTCGCCCCGTTGAGGCTCGTCCAGAGCTTGTCGGTGCCGCCGAGGGTGTCTACCTGGCCGACGACCACAGCGGTGGACGCCCTGTTCCAGCCGGCCGCATTCGGGGCGGGAGTGATCGAGTTGAGACTCGTGGTGGGAGCGACCTGGTCGACGACGACCGGGTAGGCGTTGGAGTTGACAGACACGTTGCCGGCCGCGTCCGTGGCGGTGACGATCACCGTCGTGGACTGGTTCACGCCGAAGGTGTGGGCGTAGGCGAACGTGCTCGATCCGGTCGCGGTGGTGGTCCCCAGGTTGACCGTCGGCCCGGGCACCGTCTGCTTCACGGTCACGGTGCTGTTGACCTCGGCGGTGCCGTTCAGGATCTGGGCCGCCACACTGGTGATCTCGTCGGTCGCGGAGACGCCGGTGTCGGTGCCGATCGTGGTGAGCGTCGGCTTGGCGGGGCGGCCGTGTCCAGGGTGGCCACGAAGCTCGCGGACGCCGAGGAGACGTTTCCGGCGGGGTCCGTCGCAGTCGCCGTGAAGTTGTTGGTGCCGGCGGTCAGGGTGATGTTGCCCGTGGCGAAGGTGCCCGCGCCGGTCGCGGTCACCGTCGACATGGTCGAGGTGCCGCGCTTGACGACCACCGTGCTCCCCGGCTCCGCCGTGCCGGAGAGCACCTGGGTGGCAGCGTTGGTGATCGCGTCGGTAGCCGACCTGCCCGTGTCGTTGCTGATCGCGGTCACGACCGGGGCCGCCGGAGCGGCCGTGTCGATCTTGAGCGTCAGCGACTTCGTGGTCTCGGAGTTCCCCGCGTAGTCGGTCGCGTAGTAGGTGACCGGGACCGTGCCCTGCTTGTCGACCGGGAACGACGTGGAGGAACCGGGCACGGTCACCGGCGCCGCGCCGTCGATGCTGTAGGTGATGCTCTGCATCCCCGAGCCGCCGGTGTCCGTCGCGGTCAGGGTCACGGTCGGCACTGTGGTGTTCCAGCCGTTACCGTTCGGCGCCGGGCTGGACGACCCGCTGGTGACGGGCTTGACCTGGTCGGAGGTGAACGACTTCAGCGGGCTCTCCGGCCCGGTCCAGTTGGTCGACTTGCGGGCGACCACGCCGTACTCGACCGTGCCGACGAGCGGGCTCGAGTCCAGGCAGGTCAGCGTCGGTGCGGTCGCCGTGCAGACCACCGTCGTGCTCGCCCCGGCGTGCCGGAGGACCTCGTAGCGGTCCACCGGGGTCCCGTCGGACAGGGTGACCGGGTTCCAGCCGACGCTCAGCGCGCTGCCGCTGTAGGAGACGGTCGGGGCCGCGGACGCGTTCACGGTCGCCGCCGGGACCGGGGCGTCGACCTGACCGGTCGACGTCCAGGCCGCGTACGCCGCACCGGCACCGAGGAGCACGACCGGGACGACCAGGGCCGGCAGCCGCCGCACAGCCAGGTTCCGCGATCGCCGAAGGGGCCACCGCCCCCGCCTCGACGGGCGGGCGATGACCGACTCGGTGGTGCGGTCTGCCGTCACTGCTGCCTCGATGACCTCGAAGGATGGGCCAGGTCAGGTGCGACGGTCGGGGGTGCGTCCCGGTGGACGTCGCCCCCCGTCGCCGTGGGCCGGGACCGTTCCGCAGCACCGGCCGTCACCGCTGCTGGTGCAGTGGTGACGGCCGGTCACGAGGAACGGTCCCATCCGGGTCAGTTGCTGCTGGTACCGGTCACGGTCAGGTTGACGGTGAAGATCGCCCCCTGGCAGGCGTCGTCCGAGTCGACGCCGAGCTTGACGGTGACCGGGACGTTCAACGTCCCGTCGTTGCCGGCGATCGTCGGCCAACCGTCGATCGTGGCCTGCGTCGGCGCCACCGCGGACGCGGCACTGGCGCCCACGGTGCACCCGGCGGTGTCGTGCGCCGCATCGGCCTCGACGGAGTTGATGGTGACGGTCTTGAGCTTGACCCCGTACGGGTTCGGGTTCGTCACCGTGGCGTTGACGACCTTGTCCACCGTCGGCACCAGGTCGGTCGCCGCGGTGCCCGCGGTGACCGTCAGGGCCTGTGCGCTCCCGGCGGTCGCCGAGCTCGCGTCACCAATGCCGGTGGACAGCCAGCCCGCGAATGCGATGCCCCCACCGACGAGTCCCAGCGTCAGGACGCCGACTACTGCTGCCTTCTTGATTCTGCGCATGGCGCGTTCCTCCCAGATCCCCAAATAGTGCAAATCGAAATGATCCCCACCAGGAGACTCCGGCAATTCGGACACTTCGGCAGGGATATGCACTCCAGGTGCCCGAAGGATCGCCAAGAAGCGCTGCTCCGCTGGCGGGGACCCCCCGATCGGGCCACGTCCTCATGGCCCAGATGGGCCAACAGCGGAGCGGGAGCCGGGAATCAGACCGGCAGCCGGCGACGCCAGTGCGCGTCGACCTCGATGCGGCCCTCGTCGAAGTGCGCCGCGAGGCCGTGCTTCTCGAGGATGCCGAGCACGTCGTCGAGCAGCGAGTCGCCGGGTGCCGCGTTGGCGGTCGACCCGTGCCACAGGTTGACCTCGAGCATCCCCTCGTCGACCGCGTGCCAGACGTCCGCGGCGGTGAACCAGGCGATGCCGCGCGGTGGGGCGCCGGCGGCGGCCCGCTCGTCGAGCACCCGCTTGGCGGACCAGTGGTCGTCGACGCCCTGGAGCACGACCACGTCGGCCAGCTCCATCTCGGCGAAGGCGCTCTGCAGCCGCTCGTAGTCCGTCGCCTCCGGCCAGCCCTGCTGGTCGACGCGGAGCTCCTCGCGCGCCTCGCCGATCCAGGCGTCCGCGAGCCCGGGTGCCTCGTGCGCACGGTCGGGCAGCTCGACCGTGATCGCCTGCTCGACCTCCTCGCGCAGGGCGTCGTCGTCGAGCAGGCCGGCACGCACGGACGCGCGCGCGAACTCCTTCACGTGCCGCTCGGCCAGCGCCGGGTCAGCCAACGCGCGTCACCAGCCGCGCTCGGCGAGACGGTGCGGCTGGGGGATCTCCTCGACGTTGATGCCCACCATCGCCTCGCCCAGGCCCCGCGAGACCTTGGCCACCATCTCCGGGTCGTCGAAGAACGTGGTCGCCTTCACGATCGCCTCGGCCCGCTGAGCGGGGTTCCCGGACTTGAAGATGCCCGACCCGACGAACACGCCTTCGGCGCCCAGCTGCATCATCATCGCGGCGTCCGCGGGGGTCGCGATGCCCCCGGCGGTGAACAGCACGACGGGCAGCTTCCCGGTCTCGGCGATCTCCTTGACCAGCTCGTACGGCGCCTGCAGCTCCTTGGCCGCGACGTACAGCTCGTCCTCGGCCAGCGCAGCCAGCCGCCGGATCTCCGCCCGGATCGTGCGCATGTGCGTCACCGCGTTGGACACGTCGCCCGTGCCGGCCTCGCCCTTGGAGCGGATCATCGCCGCGCCCTCGGTGATCCGACGCAGCGCCTCGCCGAGGTTGGTGGCCCCGCACACGAACGGCACCGTGAACGCCCACTTGTCGATGTGGTTGGCGTAGTCGGCCGGGGTGAGCACCTCGGACTCGTCGACGTAGTCCACCCCCAGGGACTGCAGCACCTGCGCCTCGACGAAGTGCCCGATCCGCGCCTTGGCCATCACCGGGATCGACACCGCGGCGATGATCGACTCGATCATGTCCGGGTCGCTCATCCGCGAGACGCCGCCCTGGGCGCGGATGTCTGCGGGCACCCGCTCGAGCGCCATCACCGCCACCGCACCGGCGTCCTCGGCGATCTTCGCCTGCTCCGCGGTGACCACGTCCATGATCACGCCACCCTTGAGCATCTCCGCCATGCCGCGCTTCACGGCCGAGGTTCCGGTGCGCGGGCTCTTGCTCTCAGTCACTGCTCGACCTTCTTGTCTTCGTCCGGCGGGCATGCTGCGCGCGCCGGGATCGGGGATGGTTCCAGCCTACGACCCGCCGCCGGGGACCGGCGAATCAGTCCGTGACCAGCGCGGACGGGGGTACGTCGTCGAGGTCCACCGTGCGCAGCTCCGCCGCCTTGCCGGCGAGCCGCAGCCAGCGCACCCGACGCCGGCTGCGCAGCGCCCGCGCGGACACCACGACATCGTTGTGGAACCGACGGGCCAGCTCGACCTTGCGGCAGGCGGCCGCGAGCTCCTCGAGCAGCGGGCCCACGTCCGAGCGGGCCCGCAGCTCGTCTACCTCGTCGCGCTGGGCGAGCACCGCCCGCAGGGACTCCGAGAGGTCGGACTGGGCGGACTCCAGGTCGTCCTCGGACGCCGCCCGCGCCTGGTGGGCGGCGTCGACGAGGAGCAGCGAACGAGCCGGGTCGAGGGTGACGCTGGTGGCCAGCTCGAGCGCGGCGCCCGAACGGCGCAGCAGCTGCGCGTCGAGGGCGGCGCGCGCCAGGTCGATGCGGTGGTGCATCCGGTCCAGCCGGTGCGCGGTCCAGTACAGCCAGAGCCCCACGACGACCGCCGCGACCGCGAGGAGCGCCCACCAGAGGCCGGTCATCGGCGGGACGCCCCGTCGGTGACGGTCTCGTAGACCTGGAGGATCTTGGTGGCCACGGTGCCCCAGTCGTAGCGGCGGACCACCCGGGCCGCCTCCGCGTCCAGGTCGCGACGTCGGTCGGGATCGGCGAGCAGGTCGCCCAGCCGCGCCGACAGGTCGTCGACGTCCCCGGCCCGGAAGAGGTCGCCGCAGCGGCCGCCGTCGAGCACCCGCGCGAAGGCGGGGATGTCGGCGGCCAGCACCGTGGCGCCGGCGGCCATCGCCTCCACCAGGACGATGCCGAAGGACTCCCCGCCGGTGTTGGGAGCGACGTACACGTCCGCGGTCCGCAGGGCGGCCGCCTTGTCCTCGTCGGAGGCCCGGCCGAGGAGCTCGACGCAGCCGCGGAGCGGGGCGGGGAACGCCGCCGAGGCGCGGTCGATGTCGCCTCCGCCGACGACGAGCAGGCGGACTCCCGGACGCTGGGCGGCGACGCGGGTGAAGGCCTCCGTCATGAGCGCGAAGCCCTTGCGCGGCTCGTCCAGACGCCCGACGAACGCGACCGTGCCGTTCTCGCCGCGCCACTGGTCGCGGGGCACCGCCCGGGCGTAGTGGTCGACGTACACACCGTTCGGGATGACCACGGGCTCGCCGCCCACGTGGTGCACCAGCGTGTCCCGGGCGTACTCCGAGACCGCGATCCGGGCGGTGATCTTCTCCATGGAGGGACGCAGGATCGAGGCCGAGGCCGACATCGCCCGGGACCGGACGTTGGCGGTGTGGAAGGTGGCGACCACCGGACACTCGGCGGCCCACAGCGCCAGCAGCGCGATGCTGGGCGTGGCCGGCTCGTGCAGGTGCAGTACGTCGAAGCGGCCGTCGCGCAGCCACCTCCGGACCCGGGCTGCGACCACCGGCCCGAACGACAGCCGGGCGACGGACCCGTTGTAGGGCACCGGGACCGCGCCGCCGGCGAGCGTGACGTAGTCGGGCACTCCGTCGTCCTCGCCGGGCGCGAGCACCGAGACCGCGTGCCCGCGGGCGAGCAGGGCCTCCGCGAGGTCCTTGACGTGGTTCTGGACTCCCCCGGGCGCGTCGAAGGAGTACGGGCAGACGATGCCGACCCTCATCGCGGACCCAGGTCGGCGGTGAACACCCGCTGCATCATGTGCCAGTCCTGCGGGTCGGCCGCGATGCCGTGCGAGAACGCGTCCGCGACGCCCTGCGTCATCGCGACCAGACCGGCGTCGCCCGGCTGGTGCGGCACCGGGTCGTGGAAGGTGAGCTCGAGGTCGCGGCCCCGGTAGGCCAGGGTGACCGGCACGAGGTCGACGCCCGTCTCTCGGGCCAGGACGGCCGGCCCCCGCGGCATCCGGGCGGGCTCGCCGAGCAGGGTGACCTCGAGACCCGAGCGGGACAGGTCCCGGTCGGCGAGCAGGCAGACGAGCCGTCCCTCCCCGACCGCCTCGACCAGTCGCCGCATCGGCGGTCCTCCCCCGGTCAGCGGCAGGATCTCCATGCCCAGCCCCGTGCGGAAGGCGACGAACTCGTCGAACAGCCGGGCGGGCTCGAGGCGTTCGGCGACCGTGGTGAGGGGCATCCCGGTCGCGCAGGCCCAGGCCCCCGCCCAGTCCCAGTTGCCCATGTGCGGCAGCGCGGCCACCACGCCGCGGCCCGCCTCCTGGGGCCCGCGCAGGTGCTGCTCGCCGACCACGACGGTGCGGCGCACCAGGTCGTCGACCGGCCAGGACGGCAGCCGGAACGACTCGCACCAGTAGCGCAGGTAGGACCGCAGGGCGGCGCGGGTGGTCTCGTCGAGCCGGTCCTCGGGCACGCAGCGCCGCAGGTTGTCCCGCAGCCGCTCCACGCTCCGCCCGCCGCGGCGGTGCACGGCGTCGGCGATGCGGTCGAAGGCGGCGCGGGCGGCCGGCTCGGGCAGCCACCGCACCACCCGCCAGCCACCGAGGTAGCTCGCGGTGGACGCCTGCTCGGCGGCGAGCGCGGCGGCCCGGCGCAGCCCGGGCGGGACGGGGACGGCGGACACGTCAGGCGGCCGCGAGCGCCTGGCGGCGTACCGCCAGCACACGCTGCACGACGGTGACGGTGCTGGCCAGGGCGAGGACCGCGAGCGTGAACGGCACGAACCACGCCTGGCCGAGGAGCACGGAGAGACCCGTCATCACCAGGATCGCCACCAGCCGGTCCGCCCGCTCGGCCACCCCACCCTTGGCCTCCATGCCGAGGGACTCGGCCCGGGCCCGGGCGTAGGACGTGGTTGCCCCCATCACCAGGCAGTAGAGCGCCAGGCCGGCGTAGGCGTCGGAGTCGCCGGGACCCATGAAGTAGAGCACCAGTCCGCCGAAGATCGCGGCGTCGCCCAGCCGGTCGAGCGTGGAGTCGAGGAACGCACCCCAGCTCGACGACGACCCCGACAGGCGGGCCATGTGGCCGTCGACGAGGTCGCTGAACACGAAGGCGGTGATCACCAGCACCCCGGTGAGCAGCTGTCCGCGGGGGAAGAAGAACAGCGCCCCGAAGGAGACGCCGAGGGTGCCCACCACCGTCACGGCGTCCGGGCTGACCCCCAGGCGCAGCAGGAGCCGGGCGACCGGGGAGATCACCCGCGTCCAGAACTCACGGAATCGGTTCAGCATGGCGAGTGAAGGCTAGCCGGTGGCGGGCGCCCGGCCGGCGACCGCCTCGCCCGCCTCCGGCCGGCTCGTCGAGACCCAGTGCCGCCGCGGTCGCGGGGAACAGCAGCACCGACACCAGGCCCGCGCAGACCAGGGCCGCGGCGGTGGTGCCCCCCATCCGCCCGGTCGCCACCCCGATCTGCGTCGCCGTCACGACGAACGGAAGGGACGTGGCCTGCAGGAGCGCTGCCGCGGCGGTACGCCGGGGCCCGAACCACCGCAGGTACAGCAGCGCCGGAAGCCCCCGGGCCAGCAGCAGCACCGCCAGGAACACCGGGACGCGCGCGAGCTGGCCTCGGGTCCTCGACCAGGCCGGCGATGTCGAGCCGCGACGCCGCTGGAGACGAAGAAGACCGGGATCAGGAAGCCGTAGCCCACCGCGTCGAGCTTGACCCGGAAGCGCGGGTGCGAGCTCGCGTCCCGGTCGAGCAGTCCCACGGCGGCCCCCGCCATGAACGCGCCCAGGATGCTCTCCAGCCCGAACCGCTCGGCGATCACCACGAAGGCGATGAGCAGCAGCATCGAGGCGCGGACCCGCACCTCAGCGGTGCCCTCCTGGAGGCGCACGAGGACATCGCCGAGCCGCATCGACCGTGCCGAGAGCGCCGCCGCGAGCGCGACCAGCGCAACGGTGCCGACGAAGACGCCCAGCAGCACCAGCCGCGAGGCGGTGCTGCCCATGCTCTCGCTGAACACGAGCGACAGCAGCAGCACGGCCGCGAAGTCCGCGACGGAGGAGGCGGCGATGACGGTCTGGCCGAGGCGGCCGTCCACCGCTCCCCCGTCCTTGAGCACGGCCACCACCAGCCCGAGCGAGGTCGCGGAGACCGCGACCGCGAGCAGCAGGGCGTCGTCGAGCCAGCCGGCGGCGACCAGGACGGCCCCGGCGGCCGAGCCGACGAGCAGCGAGAGCAGGTACCCCGCGACGGCGTACCCGAGCAGCCGGCCGCGGAGCCGGTGCACGTCGATCTCGAGACCGGCCAGGAACAGCAGCATCGCCAGGCCCAGGAGGGCGACGATCTCGACGGCGAGGTCGGCCTCGACCCAGCCGAGCACCGACGGCCCGACGACGATGCCGAGGACGATCTCCAGGACCACCGCCGGGACCCTCAGCCACGGGACGAAACCGAGCAGCAGGGGCGCCGCCAGCGCGATGAGCAGCACCCCGAGGAGGTTGACGAACTCGATGTCGGGCATGGCGTCCTCCACTGCGCACGGACCGGACCCTCAAGTCCCGCGAAGCGGGGTGGTGTTACACGTCGCGCCTCTCGGCGGACCCGGTCCAGCCCCGGAACGCCTCCAGCAGCCGGTCGCGGGCCCCGGCCGGCAGGGTCTCGGGCGTGAGCGCCCCGGTCGTCGCGATGGTCCGGCGGATCTGGTCCAGGTAGGCCCGGCAGCCCGGACACGTGCGGGCGTGCTCCTCGAACCGCTGCTCGGTCTCCGGGTCGAGCGCGCCCTCCAGGTAGTCGGTGACCAGCTCGACCAGCTCGGCGCAGGTGAGCGCAGCGGTCATGGCGTCGCACCCCACCGGGCGTCCGCTCCGTAGAACGTCTCCAGGCGGGCGCGTAGCGCGGCCCGGCCGCGGTGCAGCAGCACGCGCTGGTTGCCGTCGCTGACGTCCAGGAGCCGGCACACCTCGTCGGCCGGGAACCCGTGCACGTCCCGCAGCGTCACGACGGTCGCGCTGCCGGGCGGGGAGGCCGGCCAGGGCGTCGGCCAGCACGCGGCGCACGTCGACTCCCAGCGAGCTCTCCTCGGGGGTCGGCCAGGGGGCGGGGAAGCTGCGCCAGTGCCCGGGGTAGTCGTCGCCGGCGGGCCGGAACCGGTCCGGGTCCACCGTCGGTGCGTCGCGGGCGGCAGCCAGGCTGCTCATCGGCACCGCGCGGTGCTCGCGGACCCCGCGGGTCTTGGCGGTGTTGACGAGGATCCTGAAGACCCAGGTGCGCAGCGACGACCGGCCCTCGAAGCCGTCGATGCCGCGCAGGACCGCCAGCCAGGTGTCCTGGACCACCTCCTCCGCGGAGGCGTCCGTGGACACGTGCCGGCGGGCCACCTGCAGCATCGCGGCCCCCCACTGGTCGAGGAGCCGGGCGAACGCCGCCTCGTCACGTGCGACGAGAGCCGCCACGACGGCCCGGTCGTCCCCGGGCGCGGGGTCCCGGGCGGTCCGCCGGGCCTCTGGTCCGTCCACGCCGTCGCCTCCGTGCACCGGGTCGTCACGGACGCGAGCCCGAGACGTCGGAGGGTCGTCCTCACAGCAGCACCGCGTCCTGCTCGACGTGCACCAATGTAGGCCCGTCGGCCGCGAACATGCTCCGCATCGCCTCCGCCAGCTGGTCCCGCTCGGTCACCTTGATCCCGGTGGCGCCGCACAGCCGGGCGTACTGCGCCCAGTCCGGGTTGTGCAGGGAGGTGTGCCACACCGCGAAGTCACCGGCGACCTGCTCCTTGGCGATCTTGCCGAGGGCATGGTTGTCGAGAAGGACGTGCTTGACCGGGATGCCGTACTTCACCGCGGTGGTCAGCTCGGCGGCGTACTGGCCGAAGCCGCCGTCCCCGGTCACGGCGACCACGGGCCGCTCCGGGGCCGCCGCCCAGGCCCCCAGGGCGGCCGGGTAGCCGAAGCCGATCGAGCCGAGGTAGCCCGACATCAGCACCGGCTGTCCCTTGGACTCCAGATACCGGCCCAGCGAGTAGGCGTGGTTGCCGACGTCCACGGTGACGATCGCCTCCGGTGGCAACGCCTCGGAGAGGGCCGCGAAGACCGCTGCCGCCGAGACCCCCTGGCCGCGGTCGTCGGCGACCCGCCGGGCCTTCTCGGCCCGCCACAACGCCCAGCGGGCGGCGACGTCGGCCTGCTGAGGTTCTGGCCGGGCGTCGGTGAGCGCGCGGGCCAGCGCCTCGAGGGCCAGCCCCGTGTCGGCGAGGATGGCGTGCGTCACCGCGTGGAAGCGGCCGATGGCTGCGGGGACGTCGTCGATCTGCACGATCGGCTTGTAGGACGCGATGCCGGTGTGGTTCGAGAACGACGCCCCGACCACCAGCAGCAGGTCGGACTCGTTCATCAGCCAGCTGGCGACGGGGGTGCCGCTTCGGCCCAGGACACCGGCGCCGAGCGGGTGGGTGTCGGGGACGATCCCCTTGGCCTTGAAGGTGGTCAGCACCGGGGCGCCGAGCTGCTCGGCGAGCCGCACCAGCGCCGCCTCGGCACCGCGGGCGCCGTGACCGGCGATGATCACGGGCCGGCGGGCCGCGCGGACCGCCGCCGCGGCCGCCTCCAGCACGTCGGCGTCGGGGGCCACGCGCCGGTCTGCGGATCGGCCGCTCGGCCCGCGGGCGTCCGCGTCCCCCGGCCGCACCTGGACCTCGTCGGGGAACACCAGCTGGGCCACGCCCCGCCCGTCGACGGCGTGCTTGACCGCCAGGGCAGTGAGCTCGGCCGGGTCGCTGCCCGCCGACACGGTGGCGTTCCACACGGAGACGTCGCGGAAGACGGCCTGCAGGTCGACATCCTGGAAGGCCCCCCGGCCCAGCACGTCGGACGGCACCTGCCCGGACAGGGCGATCACCGGCGACCCGTCGAGCTTGGCGTCGTACAGACCGGTGAGGAGGTTCGTCGACCCCGGTCCGGCGATCGCCAGGCAGGCGGCCGGCCGGCCGGTGAGCTTGCCGTAGGCACTCGCCGCGAACGACGCCGCGCCCTCGTGCCGGATGCCGATGTAGCGCAGCTCCCCCCGCTCCTCGGCGCGCCGCATCGCGTCCGCGAGGCCGAGGTTGGAGTGCCCCACCATGCCGAACACGACCGTCACGCCGTGGGCGACCAGGGTCTCGACCACCACGTCGGCGACGGTCCGCGCCGGGGGCGCACGGTGCGGCAGCCGCACGAACACGCCCTCGTCGCGCTCCTCGACCGCGTAGGACGTGACCGCGTCCGTGAACCCCTCCGGGGGACGGCCGGTCAGCGGGTCGTAGTCGTAGCCGTGCCACGGGCAGCGCAGCCATCCGTTCTCGATCGATCCCTCCCCCACCGGGCCGCCCTGGTGCGGGCAGCGGTTCTCGAGGGCGCCGAGGCGACCGCCGCACCGGGTCAGGGCCACGGCCCGCCCGTCCACCACGACGCTGCTCACGCGTCCGTCCTCGGGTACGTCCGTCGCCGCGACGGGGTGCCAGCCGTCCGTGCTCATCCGTAACGCCTCCCTTGCTCCCGAGACGGTCGTTGCGCAAGCACAGTCCCGGTACGACGCTGGGCGTTACAGGAGGTCGCGATGACGAACCCACCACCCGCGGCGGATCTCGTCGCCACCCGCCGCTCACTGCACGGAGTGGCGGAGCTGCTGCTCGCCGGGCCGCAGCACGCCCGCTCCGGCACCATCCGGCTCCGCGCCACCCCGGGGGGCTTCGGCACCGTGGGCGAGCCCGGGCTCCGGGTGCGTGGTGACCGGCTGGTCGGTCCCGGCGGCGAGGCCGGGCTCGACGGCCGGACCGCGTCCGACGTCGGGGAAGCCGTGGGGGTCCTACCGCAGCCGCCGGGCGTGTACACCGACGGGTCCGGGGTTTCCGTCGCGGACGTGCTGCGGGTGGAGCCTGCCGCCGCGGCGTTCCTCGCGGACGTGTTCGCCGTCGGCAACGAGGCGCTGCTGGCGTTCGCCCCGTCGGAGACGCCCGTGCTGTGGCCGGAGCACCTCGACATCGCGATCTCGGTGGACGAGGTGAACTACGGCGTCTCCCCCGGCGACGGCTGGTCCGAGACCCCGTACGCATATGTCGGCCCCTGGACGCGCCCGACCGGCCGGTTCTGGGACGCGCCCTTCGGCGCGAGCCACCCCGTCACCGGGCAGACGACGGTCGAGCAGGTCGTCTCGTTCTTCCGGGAGGGACGCGACCAGGTGGCTCAGGCCCAGGCGTCCGCGAGCAGCTGACGGGTCTCCGTCATCAGCTGCGGCAGGGTCCGGGTCCGCCCGATGATCGGCATGAAGTTCTGGTCGCCCGCCCAGCGCGGCACGACGTGCTGGTGCAGGTGGGCGGCGATCCCGGCCCCCGCGACCGATCCCTGGTTCATCCCGATGTTGAAGCCGTGCGCCCCCGACACCGACCGCACCACGCGCATCGCGGCCTGGGTCAGCTGCGCCACCTCGTCGGTCTCCTCGACGGTCAGGTCCGTGTAGTCGGCGACGTGCCGGTAGGGGCAGATCATCAGGTGGCCGGGGCTGTAGGGGTACAGGTTGAGCACGGCGTACGCCGTCCGGCCGCGATGCACCATCAGCCCGGCCTCGTCGTCGAGGGTCGGGATCCGGCAGAACGGGCACTCGCCCGCGGTGCCGTCCGCCGGCTTGTTCTCGCCGCGGATGTAGGCCAGCCGGTGCGGGGTCCACAGCCGGTCGAGCTCGTCGGGGACCCCGGCACCGTCCTGCTGGTGCTCCTCGGTCTCGGCGCCCACGTCAGACCTGGGTGCGCGCGGCGATCGCCTCGGTGACCCGCGCGACCGCGTCGTCGACGGAGACCCCGTTGTCCTGGTGGCCGTCGCGGTAGCGGAACGAGACGGCCTGCGCGGCCATGTCGTCGTCACCGGCGATCAGCATGAACGGCACCTTCTGCAGCTGGGCGTTGCGGATCTTCTTCTGCATCCGGTCGTCGGAGTCGTCCACCTCGACCCGCACGCCGGCAGCCCGCAACCGGGCGGCCACGTCGGCGAGGTAGCCGTTGTGCCGCTCGGCGATGGGGATCGCCTGCACCTGCACCGGCGCCAGCCAGGGCGGGAAGGCGCCGGCGTAGTGCTCCACGAGCACGCCGTAGAACCGCTCGAGCGAGCCGAACTTGGCGGAGTGGATCATCACCGGCTGCTGGCGGCTGCCGTCCGCCGCCTGGTACTCCAGTCCGAACCCGGCAGGCTGGTTGAAGTCGTACTGGATCGTCGACATCTGCCAGGTCCGGCCGATCGCGTCGCGGGCCTGCACCGAGATCTTCGGTCCGTAGAACGCCGCCCCGCCCGGGTCGGGCACGAGCTCGAGACCGGTCTCGGTGGCCGCCTGCTCGAGGATCCGGGTGGCCACCTCCCACTGGTCGTCGGAGCCCATGAACTTGTCCTTGGTGGCGTCCCGGGTGGACAGCTCGAGGTAGAAGTCGTCGAGCCCGAAGTCCCGCAGCAGCCCGAGCACGAAGGCCAGCAGGTGCTTGACCTCGTCGGCCGCCTGCTCCGGAGTGCAGTAGGAGTGGGAGTCGTCCTGGGTCAGGCCGCGGACCCGGGTCAGCCCGTGCACGACGCCGGACTTCTCGAAGCGGTAGACGGTGCCGAACTCGAAGAGCCGCAGCGGGAGCTCGCGGTAGGAGCGTCCACGGGAGCGGTAGATGAGGTTGTGCATCGGGCAGTTCATCGCCTTGAGGAAGTAGCGCGCGCCCTCCATCTCCATCGGCGGGAACATCGTGTCCTCGAAGTACGGCAGGTGACCGGAGGTGTGGAACAGCCCCTCCTTGGTGATGTGCGGGGTGCCGACGTACTCGAAGCCCTCCTCGATGTGCCGCCGGCGGACGTAGTCCTCCATCTCCCGCTTGATCACGCCGCCCTTGGGGTGGAAGACCGCGAGGCCGGAGCCGAGCTCGTCGGGGAAGCTGAACAGGTCCAGCTCGCGACCGAGCTTGCGGTGGTCGCGGCGCTCGGCCTCCTCGATCCGGTGCAGGTGCTCCTCGAGGGCCTCCTTGGACTCCCAGGCGGTGCCGTAGATGCGCTGCAGCTGCTTGTTGTTCTCGTCGCCGCGCCAGTACGCCGCCGCCGACCGCATCAGCTTGAAGGCGGGGATCCGCTTGGTGGTCGGCAGGTGCGGGCCCCGGCACAGGTCGCTCCAGGCCACCTCGCCGTTGCGGCGGATGTTGTCGTAGATGGTCAGCCCGTCGCCGCCCACCTCGACGCCCGCCTCCGGCTGGTCGAGCTCGTCGACACCGCCCTTCAGGCCGATCAGCTCGATCTTGTAGGGCTCGTCCTTCAGCTCCGCGATCGCGTCGGCGTCCGAGACCGGACGACGGGAGAACTTCTGGCCCTCCTTGACGATCTTGCGCATCCGGGACTCGATCTTCTCGAGGTCCTCCGGGACGAACGGGGTCTCCACGTCGAAGTCGTAGTAGAAGCCGTTCTCCACCGGGGGCCCGATGCCGAGCCGGGCCTGCGGGAACAGCTCCTGCACCGCCTGCGCCATGACGTGCGCGGTCGAGTGGCGCAGGATGTCCCGCCCGTCGGCGGAGTCGATGCGGACCGGCTCGACGGTCGAGCCGTCGGACAGCTCGTGGGCGAGGTCGCGCAGCTCGCCGTCGACCCGGGCCGCGATCACGGCCGGGTCCTCGACGAACACCTCCCAGGCCTTGGTGCCCGTCGCCAAGGCACGCTCGTCCCGCTCGTCTGCGGCGATGACGGTGACCTTGATCTCGGACACGGGGGACCTCTCGGGTTCGGCGACCCGCGGGCCGCCTGCTCGGCTGGGTGCTGCCCGGGAGAACCGGACCGGGTCAGCGTATCGACCGGCCCCCGTCCGTCGCCCGTGGGTTTCGCCCGGCCCGGGCCGGGGACGACGAAGGCCGCCTCGGAGAGAGGCGGCCTGCGGTGGAGGGTGGGCGATACTGGGTTCGAACCAGTGACCTCTTCGGTGTGAACGAAGCGCGCTACCACTGCGCCAATCGCCCTCGGTGGCACCCCACGGGGGCGGTGCGCGGGAAAGGTTAGCGCATCACCGGGCCGGACTCACATCCCCGGCAGCTCGGGCACCCACGCCCCCAGGTCCTGCACCCAGTTCCAGCCGCCCACCGCGAAGCGGGGCCAGCCGAAGACCGCCACGAAGATGGTCACGGCCGCCACCACGAGCAGCACCACCACGCCGGAGATCAGCAGCCGGCGGCGGCGTACGACGGGGTCGAGCGCGTCCGACCGCTCCTTGGCCTCCTCGGCCTTGCGCCGGGCCCACCGCAGCCAGCGCCGGGCGAAGGCGAACTCGGTGGCGAGGATCGCCAGGCCGAGGGGGATCAGGACGAACGCGGGACCGGGGGTGACCAGCATGACCACCCCGACCGCGGTGACCAGGGTGCCTACCACCGCGACCACGATCTTGGTGGTCAGCGACAGCACCGGGTGGGCGTGCAGGGTCCGGCGGATGCGACCGGCCTCACGAGAAGAATTCTGCCCGGATTGCGGCGGTTGCTGCTCCGACGCGGTGTCTGTCGCGTTGTCCGTCACGGCTCCCTCTGACACTCTGTCCCGACTGTTCATGACGAGCGTAGCCGCCCCCTAGTAGTCCAGTTGGGTCTTCGTAACCACCCCAACCGGGACACACCCGGCCAGCCGTTCGGACAGGTTCCGAAAAAAGTGCTCGGATTCGTTTGGAATCGCGTCACGACGACTACTACTTCACGTCTCTTTGCCGAAGTCCGGGGGGAATACCTGGGAGGAAGAGAGAAATGGACTACTCGATGAACACCACGACGACGGTGACCGCACCGGTGCAGCTCGAGCTGATCGACGCATCCGGCACCGCGACCCCGCTCGAGGCTGAGCTGCGTTTCGACGCCAACGACCCCTACGCCGTGACCACGGTCTTCCGCACCGGTCACAGCGAGGTCTGCTGGACGTTCGGTCGCGACCTCCTCGCCGAGGGTCTCTACGAGCCGGCCGGGGACGGCGACGTCCACGTGTGGCCGTGCCTGGACAACCAGGGCCACGCGGTGGTCATCATCGAGCTCTGCTCGCCCGACGGTGAGGCGCTCGTCCAGGCCCGCAGCGGGGACCTGCGCAGCTTCGTGGACCGGATCAACCGGGCCGTCAAGCCCGGCACCGAGTCCGACATGCTCGACGTCGACGCCGCGATCACCGCGATCTTCGCCGCCGAGAACGCCTGAGCAACCGTCGCGGCAGGTGGCCTAGGGTGGGTCTGGGAGGACTGACCTCGGCACGATCACCGCGACTCGGGTGGGGGAACGACGGTGCTGTTCAGCCACGACACCGAACACGCGCTGGCCTGCGCCGTCGACCTCGCCAACTCCGCACCGTCGGGCAGCTCGCATGATGCCCTGCCCGACCTCTCCGCACTCCAGGACTTCGTACGCCGCCACGACGTGAGCGAGGTCGGCCGCCTCACCGGGGCCGACCTCGCCGCCGTGCACCGGCTCCGTGGCACCGTCCGCTCGGTCTTCACCGCCGGCGACACCGGTGCTTCGGCTGCCACCGTCAACCGGCTCGTCGCCCAGGCCGGTGTCACGCCCCGGCTCACCGACCACGACGGCTACGCGTGGCACCTCCACTACTCCGCACCCGGCGCCTCGCTGGCCGACCACCTCGCCCTCGACTGCGGGATGGCACTGGCCCAGGTCGTCGCCGCCGGCGAGACCGAGCGGCTGCGCCGGTGCGAGGCCCCCGAGTGCCACCAGGTGCTCGTCGACCTCTCCCGCAACCGGTCCAGGCGATACTGCGACGCCCGCACCTGCGGCAACCGCCTGCACGTCGCGGCCTACCGGGAGCGACAGCGCGCCACGCACTGACCGGCGGCGTGCGGGTCAGGGGTCGGTGTGCGCCGCCTCGCGCTCGCGCCACAGCTTCAGGCAGCCCGAGGTGACTGGACCCGGCACGACGAGCTCACGGTCGTTCCAGCGGTGGACCGGCTGCACGTCCCGCGTGGTCGACACCAGGAATACCTCCTCGGCCCGCTCCACCACCTCGATCGGCTCGTCGACCTCCCGGGCGCCGTGCCACTCCAGCAGCAGCTCGCGGCTGATCCCCGCGAGGCAGCCGGAGGCGAGCGTCGGGGTGCGCAGCTCGCCGTCGACGACGTAGAAGACGTTGCTCCCGGTGCCCTCGCACAGGTGGCCGGCGAGGTTGGGGAACACCGCCTCCCCGGCCCCGCGCCGCCGCGCCTCGGCCAGCGCGACCACGTTCTCCGCGTACGACGTCGTCTTCAGCCCGGCCAGGGCCCCGCGCTCGTTCCGCGGCCAGGGAACCGTGACGACGGCGGTGGACGCGTCGGCCGGGGTCATCGGTGCGGCCACCACGACCAGGGTCGGCGGGCTGTCACCGCGGCCGGAGCCGAGCGGCGCCACGCCCCCCGTGAACGTGACCCGGATCCGTCCCAGGGGCAGCGGCTCCGGGTCCAGGACCGCGGCGACGGCCCGGCGTACCTCGTCGAGGTCCGGGGCCGGAAGGCCCAGCCCGGCGGCCGACCGGGCCAGCCTGCGCAGGTGCCGGGTCAGCGCGAACGGACGCCCGTCCACCACCTTGACCGCCTCGAAGACACCGTCCCCGACGGTCAGGCCGTGGTCCTGCACGGAGATCGCCGGGGCCGCCGGATCGTCGAGGACGCGTCCGTTGATCCATACCCGCATGGTCCGACCCTAGGGGGCGAGAACCCTTGCCGTGCAGGCCGAACACGCCTGCCGGGAGCCGAATTTGTCATTCGGACGATGTCGGCTAAAGTTCTCACGCACCTCCGGTCCGGGGAACCGACCGGGGAGCGCAAGCGGACGTAGCTCAGTTGGTAGAGCGCAACCTTGCCAAGGTTGAGGTCGCGAGTTCGAGCCTCGTCGTCCGCTCGGAGAAGGGTCGCAGGTCCCCTCCTTGGTGGAGTGGCCGAGAGGCGAGGCAACGGACTGCAAATCCGTCTACACGGGTTCAAATCCCGTCTCCACCTCGATTGCCCAACCCCCACCGAGTGTGGGAACTTGGGCCGTCACGGGCGATTGGCGCAGTGGTAGCGCGCTTCCTTGACACGGAAGAGGTCACTGGTTCAAACCCAGTATCGCCCACCAGAGCATTGCAGGGTCAGAGCGACATCAGAGCCCCTCAGCCGACCAGGCCGAGGGGCTCTTCTCATACCCTGGAGGTGGCGCTGAGCCCCGCAGTCGGTTCCGGCTCGCGACCCGGTGCCCCCGCGCGACCATCTCCTGGCCCGACGCACAGATGGCCGCCCCTGACATCCCGTCGTGCCGGGACGGTCATCTGTCGCCGCCGTCCTGCCGCTCCCCTGCACCGGCAGGACGTCCTGCTGTTGTCTTACGGCATGTACCCCGCTGCCCGCAGGAGATTCCAGAACTCGAACGGGATCTCGGGCCCGAAAAAGCGATCCGGGGCCTGCGCGCCCGGCCGAGCCGTCCGACGCGACGGCGGGCCACAATCCGGTTGACCGGTCGCGACGACCGTGCGCCCAATGGTCACGTGACCGAACCCCGCGCCGTCGTCCTGGTCGAGGGGAACAGCGACCGGGTGGCCCTGCAGACCCTCGCGACCCGACTCGGTCGGGACCTCCACTCGGAGGGGGTGGAGGTTGTGCCGATGGGCGGGATCACCAACACCCGCTCCTTCGCGCAGCGGTACGGGCCGGCCGGACTCGACCTTCCGCTCGCCGGGCTGTTCGACTGCGCCGAGGAGACCACCCTTCGGCGAGGGCTCGCCGCTGCGGGACTGAGCGCTGCCCTCGAGCCCGGAGGGCTGGCGGGTCTGGGCTTCTACGGCTGCTCGGCAGACCTCGAGGACGAGCTGGTCCGGTCGCTCGGGGCCGATCGCGTCGAAGCCGTCGTCGAGGCCGCGGGTGAGGCCCGGTCACTGCGGCTCCTGGCCGGGATGCCCGCCCAGCGCGGCCGGCCCCGGGAGGCGGTGCTGCGACGCTTCCTCGGGGTGAGGTCCGGGCGCAAGGCGCGCTACGCAGCACTACTCGTCGGTGCCGCCGACCAGGACCGCGTGCCCGCGCCGCTGGTGGCCGTGCTCGCCCGGGTCTGAGGTCGGCCCGCCTGCGCCGGTCGGCAGGGTCGTCGCTCGCCCGCTGCCGATCCGGGCATGCCGAGCCCCTCAGCCGGAGCGTCTCGTGTAGTCGCCAAGTAAAGACGGCTAGGCTCGCCGGGACGTCCCCATCGGTCCCTCCGCTCCCCTATGCGAGATGGCTTGGTGGGGACGTCGCCCTTGTTCCCGTCCAGGTCGCATGTTTGACCCGGTGCGCCACGGGTCACCTTTGGCCGTCAGGGAATCCGTAGCCCAACTGACCCCGGCCTGCCCGGGTGCGGGAGTGCGGCTCTGCACGTACGTGGCGAGGCGGGGCGCCTCAGAGGCCGCGGAGCAGGTCCTCCTGCTCCACGGTGACCCCCACGTCTTCAGGCATCGCAACCGTCCGGACCCAGTCCAACGTGTCGCGCACCGTGTCCGCGAGCGGCCGGGGGGTGAGCCCGGTCCGGACGGCTCGCGACGGGTCGACCGCCAGCACCCACACGTCCGGGTCGTCGCCGCCCCAGAGCGGGTACGCCCCGGTGCCAGCCCGGCCGCCTCGACCGCCCCCGGCTCGACCCAGGTGATCGTGGTGCCCGGGGGTGCCGCGGCCGCGGCGACCGTCTCGATCTGATCGCGCCAGGTGAAGGCGGGCGCGGCCGCGTGGTAGGCACCCGCTCGCCCGTCCTCCAGCAGCTTCACCATCCACTCCCCCAGGTCGCGGGCGTCCACCAGCTGCGCCGGCGCGTCCCGAGGCCCCGGTACGACGACGTCGCCGCCGCGGGCGAACCGGTCCAGCCACCACGGGAAGCGCCACGTGTGGTCGTGCGGACCGACCACGTAGGAGGGGCGGACCAGCAGCGTGGTCGGCCCGTGGCGTTCGCCGGCGGCGCGCTCGCAGAGCACCTTGAGGCCGCCGTACGTCTCCGCGGTGACCACCTCGGTGGCCGGGTCGTCCAGCTCCAGCAGCGGCGCGTCCTCGTCGATGCCCGGCCCGGCGGGTGGCGCATACACAGAGACGCTCGAGACCAGCAGGTGACGGCCGCCTCGGCCGCCCAGCGCGTCGGCCAGGCCGTGCACCTGGCGCGGCACGTAGGCGCAGGTGTCGACGGTGGCGTCCCACCGGCCGTCGGCCAGGGCGGAGAGGTCCGTGTCGCGGTCGCCCACCCGGTGCTCGACGCCCGGGAACAGGTCCATCCCGGTGCGGCCGCGATGGAACAGCGTCACCTCGTGCCCGCGCGACCGTGCCTGCTCCACGAGGTGCCGACCGACGAACCGAGTGCCTCCGACGACGAGGATCCGCATGCGGCCACGCTAGCCGGACGGACCCTGACCCGCTCCCGACCCGGCCACCGTTCGGGTAGTCCCATCGACCCCGGCGACTAGGCCGCCGGTTCCACGCGGGTGGTCTTGATGGGAACCCCTGGGCCGACGCGAGCCACCCCCTACGGTGGTCCGGTGCGACCGGATCTCATCGCTCTCTCGGCGTCCGCCCTCGTGGTGGGCGTGATGTGCCTCGTGCTCGGCGCCGCGCTCAGCCCGGTGGCCGCGGGCACCGGCATGGCGATGGCCGTCGAGGTCGCGCAGGAGCAGACCGGCCGGTGGCTCGCCATGTCCGTGCTGTTCTTCCTCGCCTCGGTCGCGCTCACCAGCGGCATGCCCGCGGTGCTGTCGCTGTTCCGCGAGCGGGCCCGGGTGCTCGGCATGGCGGTCGGTCGTGCTGCTCTCGGTCGGCGCCATCGGCACGAGCGGCTTCGCGATGCTGCTCGTCTTCATCCGGGCCCTCGCCCAGCAGCAGGCGCTGCGTCCCGACAGCCTCGCCGGTGTCGTCGCCGACAACGGGGTGGCGATCCTGATCTGGAGCTGGGTGGGCGGCTTCTACCTCGGAGCGCTGCTGGTCGCGATCGCCCTGCTGGTCTCCCGGGCGACCCCGGCGTGGGTACCCGTCCTGCTGCTCGTGTTCCTGCTGCTGGAGCCGGTCGGGCGCCTGCGTCGGGCAGACCGGGCAGGTCATCGGGCTGATGGCCCTGGCGATCGCCTTCACCGGCATCGCCATCGCCGCCGTGGGCGGCAGCCAGCAGACCCGGCCGCTGGCTCCGTAGCCGGCGCGCCTAGTCCTCGTCGGAGGTCGAGGTCTCGCCGTGCGTCCCGGGCCTGGGCGCCCACGGCAGCTCCTGGGCGGGCCGCACCACGATCAGCCGGTCGCCGCGCGACCAGCTGGGTGACGGCCGGGTCGAAGTAGCGGTGCACCTTGCCGTCGCGGACGACCGCGATCACCTGGTCGGGCAGGCTCTGCGGCGGCTTGCCGACCTCGGGGACCAGGAGGTCGCGCTCGGCCACCTCCAGCCCCGCTCCGTAGGTGAGCAGGTCCTCCATCACCGAGCCGAGCGTCGGGCTCAGGGTGGAGAGACCGAGCAGCCGACCGACGGCGTCGGACGACGTCACCACCGAGTCGGCGCCGCTCTGCCGCACCAGCTCGATGTTGTCCTGCTCGCGGACGGCGGCGACGACGTACGCGTCGGGGTTGAGCTGCCGGACGTTGAGGGTCGAGCACCGTGGAGTCGTCGCGGTCGGTGGTGATGATCACCTGGGAGGCACGGGCGACACCTGCCCGCCGCAGCACCTCGCGCCGGGTCGCGTCGCCGGTCGACCACGGCCAGGCCGTCGGCGTGCGCCCTCGCCGAGCGCCGTCGTCGACGGGTCGACGACGACGATCGCCTCCTTGTCGAGCCCGTTGTTGACCAGACGTGTCGACGGCGCCGCGCCCTTGGTGCCGTAACCGATCACGACAACGTGCTCGTCCATCTTCTTCCTCCATCGGGCCACCCGCGCAGCTCGCGGCCCTGGGTGGCGAGGACCTCGATCGTGGTGCCGATCAGGAGCACCAGGAAGGCGATGCGCAGCGGCGTCACGAGGAACGCGTTGATCAGCCGGGCCTGGTCCGAGACCGGCGCGATGTCCCCGTAGCCGGTCGTGCTCAGCGTGACCGTGGTGTAGTAGATCGCGTCGATGAGCCCGACCTCGAAGTCGGGCGGGTCGCTGTTGTCGCGGTAGCCCTCGCGGTCGAAGTAGACAAGTGCGACGGTGAAGCCGAGCAGCGCGAACGCGAGGATGATCCGGCGGCTGAGCTCCCAGACCGGGGAGCGGACGATCGCGGGAAGCCGGATCCGGCCGCGGGCGTCGTCGTTCGAGCTCGTCGGGCACGGAGAATCGTACGGCACCCGTGCGGCGATCTAGCGGAGCACGTCGCCGTAGATCACCGTTGCCGGGCTCTGCCCCTCCGGCCCGCTGGCGTCCGCGCCGCCCGCACTGACCGAGACGAAGCGGAACTCGTCACCCCGGCTCGGCACACGGTCGGATCCCTGGGTGCGTCGCCAGGTGCCGGCAGAGGACCCCGTCGACGACCGCGCCCTCCTGACCTTCGATCCCCTCGCCGGTCAGGCACAGCCGGCTGCTCGACCGGTCGTAGCTGTCGACGACCGCGGTCGTCCGGGTCGCGGTGTCCGGGCCCGCGACGACCCCGAGAAGGTAGCGACCCAGCACGCAGATCGCGGCCGCGGCGAGCGCCACCGGCGTGGGCAGGTTGACGTTGGCCATGCGGACAAAATACGCGTCCACGGTCCCGGGGCGGGTCAGGGGCAACCCGACGCCGTCGTGTCGCCAGAACACGCCGGGGTACACCAAGGCACCGGCGACGTTCTCGTCTACGCCGGCCGCCGGACCGCCTCCGGGCCGACCCCTCAGTCAGCCCCTTCCGCCGGCCGCGCTCCCGGCGGTTCGGCCCGGCTCGCCCGGGCCCCGGACCGGGACGCCCGGCGCCGGTTCATCTCGTCGGCCTCCCGCCGCAGTCGCTGCCAGCTCTCCCAGCGGCGCAGCGGCAGCGTCCCGTCGTCGAGCGCGGCCCTGACCGCGCATCCCGGCTCCGTCCCGTGCGCACAGTCGTCGAACCGGCACGCGGCGGCCAGCGCCCGGATGTCCGCGAAGGCCCGGGCCAGCCCCTCCCCCTCGTCGAGCATGCCCACCGACCGCAGGCCGGGGGTGTCGATCACGGCGCCACCACCCGGCAGCAGCACCAGCTCCCGCCGCACCGAGGTGTGCCGGCCCCGGCCGTCCCCGCGGATCGCACGGGTGCTCAGCACCTCGGCCCCGACCAGGGCGTTGGTCAGCGACGACTTGCCGTGGCCCGAGGTCCCCAGCAGCGCCATCGTGCCGTGGTCTCCGATGAGCTCCCGGACCCGGTCGATGCCCTGTCCGGTCCGGACGCTCACCTGGACGACCTCCACGTCCGGGGCGATCCCGCGGACGTCCTGGGCCACGTCGTCGCCGTCGCCGACCAGGTCGGCCTTGGTGAGCAGGACCACCGGCCGGGCGCCGCTGGCCCAGCCGAGGGCGAGCAGGCGCTCGATCTTGGTCTCGGCCGGCAGCGGGTGGAGCGCGACCACGACCCCGACGAGGTCGACGTTGGCACAGATGACCTGGCCCTCGGCGGCCTTGCCCGCGGTCGCGCGCAGGACGGCGGTACGGCGCGGGAGCACGTGCTCGACGGTGGTGCGGTGGTCGGGCCAGACGCGCAGCACGCACCAGTCCCCCGCGCACGGCGCCTGGGTGGGGTCGTGGGCCGCGCGCGCCAGCACCGCACCACCCCACGAGGCGCGCACCGGCCCCGTCTCGGTGAGCACGCTCGCCACGCCGCGGTCGACCCGCACGACGCGCCCCACCGCCGCGTCGGCGGCGTCCCACGGCGCGAAGGACGCAGCCGTGGCCGCGTCGAAACCGATCGTCTCGAGCACGACCGGAATCTACGTCCCGGCCACGCTCCCGGGCACGTGGTTTTCCCCCGGGCTCAGTCGGCCGGACCCTCGGGCGGCCGGCCGAGCCGGGCCCGCTCCTCGTCCATCCGCTGCAGCACCACCGTCTCCTCCTCGGTGGCGGTGAACTGCTCCTGCTCCTCCTCCAGGCGGCGCAGCCGGGGCAGCATCGCGGTGAGCCGGAGCCGTCGGGCCACCTCCATCCGGGCCCGCGCCGTCTCCTTCTCGGGCCAGACCCGGTCGAACGCGGCGTTCAGCGCCGCGCCGATCAGCACCGCGATGGAGAGCAGGTAGAGCCAGAGCAGCACCACGATCGGCGCGGCCAGCGGACCGTAGATGGACGTGGAGTTGCCCGCCGTGACGGTGAGCAGCCAGCGGAGCAGGAACGACCCGAGGATCCACAGCACCATCGTCAGCGCGGCTCCCGGGATGTTGTAGCGCCACGAGGTCCGCACCGGGACCGACACGTGGTAGAGCGTCGCCAGGAAGCAGACACACAGCAGGATCACCGTCGGCCAGTACAGCTCGTTGAGGAGGTCGACCCGCTGCGGGAGCAACCGGTCCACGAGCCGCGGGCCGGCGACCACGAGCGGGATCGTCACCACGCCGGTGATGAGGCCCATCACGTACAGCGAGAACGACAGCACCCGGGTGCGCACGATCCCGCGGTGCCCCCCGAGCCCGTACATGATCGTGATGGTGTCCACGAACACGTTGAGCGCACGCGAACCCGACCACAGCGCGAGGATGAAGCCGATCGAGATGATGTCGAACCGGCCGGGGCCGAGCACGTCGTCCAGCGTCGGCCTGATGATCGAGTCGACGGTGGGCTCGGTGAGCGCCCGGGAGGCCAGCTCGAGCACCTGGTCCCGCACGCCCTCGACCTGCGCCTGGCTGAACCGGTCGAACACGAACCCGATGGATCCGGCCAGCCCGAACACCAGGGGCGGCAGCGACAGCAGCGCGAAGAACGCCGCCTCGGCCGCCAGCCCGGTGACCCGGTTGCGGAAGCAGGTGCCGACCGTGGACACGACGACCCGCCACGTCACACCGCGGAGGCGGTCCCACCGGGCGACCCACACACCGGTCCGCACGTGGTGGGCCAGGCGTTCTGAAGCCACGCCCTAGGGTATCGGCATGGTCGCCGACATCCGTGGAGCCACGAACCAGCCACCCCCGCTCGTCGATCACAACACGGTCACCTCCGACCTGGCGCTGGTCGAGGCGGTCACGCGCCACGGGACCCCGGAGCTGGTCGAGGGCCTCGCTCCCCTGGGTGCCGAGGCGAGCAGCGCGGAGGCCCGCGAGCACGGGCTGCTCGCCAACCGGCACGGGCCGGAGCTGGCGCCGTACGACCGCTACGGCAACCGCGTCGACGAGGTGCGGTTCCACCCGTCCTGGCACTGGCTGATGGAGCGCGGCGTCGGGCACGGGCTTCAGGCGGCGCCGTGGACCTCGGAGGCGCCGCACCCGCACGTCCGGCGCGCGGCCGGGTTCATCGCCTGGTCGCAGACCGAGCCCGGGCACGGCTGCCCGATCTCGATGACGTACGCCGCCGTACCCGCGCTGCGGTCCGACCCCGGCTACGCGGCGGTCGCCAAGGAGTGGATCCCCCACCTCGCCTCGACCGACTACGACTTCGGGCTGCGGCCGGTGGCCGACAAGGCCGGGGCGCTGGCGGGGATGGGGATGACCGAGAAGCAGGGCGGCTCGGACGTGCGCGGCAACGTCACCACCGCGACACCGACGTCCGTGGACGGCGAGTACACGCTGACCGGGCACAAGTGGTTCACCTCGGCCCCGATGAACGACGTCTTCCTGGTGCTCGCGCAGGCGCCCGGCGGGCTGAGCTGCTTCCTCGTGCCGCGGGTCCTCGCCGACGGCACCCGCAACCAGCTCGACGTGGTGCGCCTCAAGGACAAGCTCGGCAACCGCTCGAACGCCTCCTCCGAGATCGAGCTCCGCACCACGTGGGCGCAGCGGCTCGGCGACGAGGGCCGCGGCGTGCGCACCATCATCGAGATGGTCGCGGCCACCCGCCTCGACTGCGTGCTCGGGTCGGCGTCGCTGATGCGGCGGGCCGTCGCCGAGGCCTCCTGGCACGTCGCGCACCGATCGGCCTTCGGCGGGCTGCTGGCCGACAAGCCGCTGATGCAGAACGTGGTCGCGGACCTCGCGGTCGAGTCGGAGGCGGCCACCGCCCTGGCCATCCGGCTCGCCGCCGCGGTCGACCGCGCGGACGACCCCCACGAAGCGGCGCTGCGCCGGATCGCGCTGCCGCTGGCGAAGTTCTGGGTGTGCAAGCGCACCCCCGCGATGGTGGCCGAGGCGCTCGAGTGCCTCGGCGGCAACGGCTACGTGGAGGACTCCGCGATGCCGCTGCTGTTCCGCGAGTCGCCGCTGAACTCGGTCTGGGAGGGGTCCGGCAACGTCAACGCCCTCGACGTGCTGCGGGCCCTGACCCGCGAGCCGGAGGTGCTGGAGGCCTGGATCACGGAGGTCGGGGCCGCCCAGGGCGAGGACCCGCGGCTGGACCGCGCCGTCCACCACGTGCTCGAGTCGCTGGCCGACACCTCGTCCCTCGAGGTGGGTGCGCGCCGCCTGGCCGGGCTGATGGCCGCCTGCCTGCAGGGTGCCCTGCTCGTCAGGCACGCGCCGGCGGCGGTGGCGGACGCCTTCTGCGCGAGCCGTCTCGGCACCGAGTACGGAGGAACGTTCGGCACGCTGCCGGGCGGGGCCGACCTGGTGACGATCGTCGAGCGCACCACGCCGCGGCCGCCGACCGGCTGAGCGCCCGCCGGCGGGGGCAGGTCACGCGAGCCATCCCCGCTGCCCTCGGCGTTCTCCCCCTTCCCACGGGGAGTTCCACGTGGGAAGGGGTGGATTACCACGGGACCGTGGTAATTGGCCGCCCCCGCGTCAGGACAGCTCGAGGCCCGGGTACAGCGGGTGCTTGTCGAGCAGCTCGGCGCTGGCGGCCTTGGTGCGGTCGGCGACGCCCTCACCGAGGACGTAGGAGGCCTTGGACGGTCCGCCGGCCTTCGTCGTGCCGGGCTCGGTGTTGGCCAGCACGTCCACGATCAGCTCGGCGACCCGGTCGAACTCGTCGTGCCCGAAGCCACGGGTGGTGAGGGCGGGGGTGCCCAGCCGGATGCCGGAGGTGTACCAGGCGCCGTTCGGGTCGGACGGCACGGAGTTGCGGTTGGTCACGATGCCCGCGTCGAGCAGCGCCGACTCGGCCTGGCGCCCCGTCAGGCCGAAGGACGACACGTCGAGCAGCACCAGGTGGTTGTCGGTGCCGCCGGTGACGAGGTCGCCGCCCCGGCTCAGGAACCCCTCGGCGAGGGACTTGGCGTTGGCGGCGATGTCGCGGGCGTAGCCGCGGAAGGAGTCCTGGCGCGCCTCCGCGAGCGCGACGGCCTTGGCCGCCATCACGTGCGACAGCGGTCCGCCGAGCACCATCGGGCAGCCACGGTCCACCGACGCGGCGTACTCCTCCTGCGCGAGCACGAGGCCGCCGCGGGGGCCGCGCAGGGACTTGTGGGTGGTCGTGGTGGTGACGTGCGCGAACGGGACCGGGTCCTCGTCGCCGGTGAACACCTTGCCGGCCACCAGGCCGGCGAAGTGGGCCATGTCGACCATGAGGGTCGCGCCGACCTCGTCGGCGATCTCTCGCATCTTCGCGAAGTTCACCCGGCGCGGGTACGCCGAGTAGCCGGCGATGAGCACCAGCGGGCGGAACTCACGGGCCGCCGCGGCCACCCGGTCGTAGTCGAGCAGCCCGGTCTCGGGGTCGGTGCCGTAGGACCGCTGGTGGAACATCTTCCCGCTGATGTTGGGCCGGAAGCCGTGGGTCAGGTGGCCGCCGGCGTCCAGGGACATGCCGAGCATCCGCTGGTTGCCGAACTCGTGCCGCAGCGTCTCCCAGTCGCCCTCGGAGAGCTCGTTGACGTTCTTGACCGCGTGCTTCTCCAGCGCGGGGCTCTCGACGCGGTGCGCCAGGATCGACCAGAACGCGACCAGGTTGGCGTCGATGCCGGAGTGCGGCTGGGCGTAGGCGTACGGCGCGCCGAACAGCTCGCGGGCGTGCTCGGCGGCGAGCGCCTCGACCGTGTCGACGTTCTGGCAGCCGGCGTAGAAGCGGTGGCCGACCGTGCCTTCGGCGTACTTGTCGGAGAACCAGGTGCCCATCGTCAGCAGCACCGCCGGCGAGGCGTAGTTCTCCGAGGCGATCAGCTTCAGCGACGCCCGCTGGTCGGCCAGCTCGGCGCGGGTGGCCTCCGCCACCCGCGGCTCGACCGCGGCGATCACCTCCAGGGCGGCGTCGTAGGCGGCGCTGGCCCGGCTGTTGGTCGCGGACCCTCCCCCGGGGACGGGGCTGTGCTGGTTGCTCGGCTGGCTGCTCGACTGGCTGCTCGGCGCGGTCATGGCCCCACCCTAGTGAGGGGTGGCTCGGGGCCGAAGCAGCCCGCCGGGGGTACCAAATAATGGACACCTGTCCCACTACATGAGATGCGGGTTTGTGGAGAAGCCGTCCGCACCGTGAGACTGTCGTCCATGATCACTGCTGCAACGTCGACGTACCTCGTGGCTCGCCGCCACGTGGACCTCGGTCGTACCCGCAGCATGATGTGTATGCACTGGCACCGCTGACCGCCCCCTGACCATCCGTCAGCCGGGGCGCGCGGTCGCCGGCATGCACCTCGACAACGGCGTCGGGTGGACCCCAGCGATTCGTGCGTCTCCCTCCCCCGAGGACACGTGAGCCATGAGCACCCCCACCCAGCCGGCGCCCGCCACCGGTCCCGGCCGCCCCGGCCGGTCCGGCCGCCCCCGCCCCAAGCGCGGCGAGGGCCAGTGGGCCCTGGGCTACACCGAACCGCTGAACAAGAACGAGCAGACCAAGAAGGACGACAACCCGCTCAACGTGCGGGCCCGGATCCTCGACATCTACTCCAAGCGGGGCTTCGCCTCGATCGACCCCGCCGACCTGCGCGGGCGCTTCCGCTGGATGGGCCTCTACACCCAGCGCGCCCCCGGCCTCGACGGCGGCAAGACCGCGACGCTCAGCGAGGAGGAGCTCGACGACGAGTTCTTCATGATGCGGGTGCGCACCGACGGGGCGCTGCTGTCCGCCGCCGCCGTCCGCGCCCTGGGCACGGTCGGCACGCTGTACGCCCGCGACTCCGCCGACATCACCGACCGGCAGAACATCCAGTACCACTGGATCCGCATCGAGGACGTCCCGGCGATCTGGCAGGTCCTCGACGACGCCGGCCTGGACACCACCGAGGCCTGCGGCGACTCGCCGCGACCCTTCCTCGGGTCCCCGGTGGCGGGCATCGCCGCCGACGAGATCATCGACGGCACGCCGGCGCTGGAGGAGATCAAGCGCCGCTACATCGGCGACCCGGCGTTCTCCAACCTGCCGCGCAAGTTCAAGACCGCCCTCACCGGCCACCCCAGCCATGACGTCTCCCCCGAGACCAACGACGTGGTCGTTCGTCGGCACCGTGCACCCCGAGCTGGGCCCGGGGCTTCGACCTGTGGGTCGGCGGCGGGCTCTCGACCAACCCGATGCTCGCCCAGAAGCTCGGCGTCTGGGTCGCGCTCGAGGACGTCGCGGACGTCTGGGCAGGCGTGGCCGCCGTCTTCCGCGACTACGGCTACCGCCGGCTGCGCTCCCGGGCCCGGCTGAAGTTCCTGGTCGCCGACTGGGGCGTCGAGAAGTTCCGGCAGGTGCTCCAGGACGAGTACCTGCAGCCGGACGCTCGTGGACAACCCCTCGCCGGTCTCCCCGCTGGAGCAGGGCGACCACGTCGGCGTGCACCCGCAGAAGGACGGCCGCTTCTACGTGGGTCTGGCGCCCACGGTCGGCCGGGTCTCCGGGACGGTCCTGACCGGGCTGGCCGACCTCCTCGAGAGGTACGGCGCCGCCGGCGCCCGCCTCACCGCGCAGCAGAAGGTGGTCGTGCTCGGCCTCGACGCCGACCGCGTGGACGGGTTCGTGCGGGACGCCGAGGCCGTCGGGCTGAGCGCGCGCCCGTCGAACTGGCGACGCTCGACGATGGCGTGCACCGGCATCGAGTTCTGCAAGCTCGCCATCGTGGACACCAAGAACCGCGCCACCGCGCTCGTCGCCGAGCTCGAGCGTCGGTTCCCCGACCTGGACACGCCGATCACCGTGAACGTGAACGGCTGCCCCAACGCCTGCGCCCGCACGCAGGTCGCCGACATCGGGCTCAAGGGCCAGCTGGTCGTCGACGCCGACGGCCGGCAGGTCGAGGGCTTCCAGGTGCACCTCGGCGGCGCGCTGGGGCTCGAGTCCGCCTTCGGCCGAAAGCTCCGCGCCCACAAGGTCACCAGCGCCGGTCTCGACGACTACGTCACCAACCTGGTGACCGCCTACCTGGCGCAGCGGCTGGCGGGCGAGCGCTTCGCCGACGTGGGCGGCCCGCGCCGACGACGACTCCCTGCGCGGCGAACCGGTGGCGGCGGCGGTGGTCGCATGAGCAGCCGCGGCATCCCGTTCCACTGCCCCTACTGCGGCGACGAGAACCTCCGTCCCCACGTCCCGGACGAGGGCGAGGGCCACGGGGCCTGGGAGTGCCATGCCTGCCTGCGCGCCTTCACGGTCAGGATGCTCGGCATGATCGCCCGCCCCGAATCGGCCTCGGGGGCGCGGTCATGAGCGCCGCGACCACGTCGAGGGCCCGCGCCTTCCGCGGCACCGAGACCGAGGGCCGCACCGAGGCGGAGCTCAAGGAGCTGGTTCGCCACGCGGGGGCCGACCTCGAGCTCGCGCCCGCCGAGGTCATCATCGAGTGGGCGGTGGCCACCTTCGGCGAGCGCTTCTGCATCACCTCGTCGATGGCGGACGCCGTGCTGGCGCACCTCGCCTCCACGGTCGCACCCGGGGTCGACGTGGTGTTCCTCGACACCGGCTACCACTTCGCCGAGACGATCGGCACCCGCGACGCGGTCGCCGCGACCGTGCCGGTGAACCTGATCAGCATCACCCCGAAGCAGACCGTCGAGGAGCAGGACGCGGCGTACGGCAAGGACCTGTACGCCCGCGACCCCGACCTGTGCTGCGCGCTGCGCAAGGTCCGGCCCCTCGAGGAGGCGCTGGCGCGGTACGACGCCTGGGCCACCGGGCTGCGCCGTGCCGAGACGCACAACCGGGTGATCGCGCCGGTGATCGGCTGGGACGACAAGAAGCGCAAGGTCAAGGTGTCCCCGCTGGCCCGCTGGAGCGACGAGCAGGTGGACCGCTACGTGGCCGAGAACGGCGTGCTCGTGAACCCGCTGCAGTACGACGGCTTCCCCTCCATCGGCTGCTGGCCGTGCACGCGCCGCGTCGCCCCCGGCGAGGACCCGCGCAGCGGCCGCTGGGCCGGCACCGGCAAGACCGAGTGCGGGATCCACCAGTGACCCAGGACCATCGGACGACAACGACGTCGGACGCCACCACATCCCAGCCAGATCCACGAAAGGGAGTCAGCTCATGACCGCTCCGCACTGGTGGCCCTCGCCCACGGCAGCCGCGACCCGCGCTCGGCCGCCACGATCAAGGCGCTCGTCGCCGAGGTCCGGGCGATGCGCCCCGACCTGCGCATCGAGCCAGCGTTCCTCGAGCTCTCCAAGCCGTCCTTCGGCACGGTCGTCGACAAGCTCGTCCGGGCCGGCTACGACGAGATCGTCGTCGTGCCGCTGCTGCTCTCCGAGGCCTACCACGCGAAGGTGGACGTGCCCGAGGCCATCGCCGAGGCGACCGCTCGTCACGAGAACCTCCGGGTCCGGGCCGACCCGGGTGCTGGGCTTGGAGGGCGTCTTCCTCGACGTGCTGGACCGCCGGCTGCGCAACGCGCTCCGGGACGCCCGGGTCCGCGAGCTCGACGCGCTCGTCCTCGCCGCCGCGGGCTCCTCGGACGCGCTGGCCAACCAGGCCGTGGCGCGGCTGGCCCGGCTGTGGGGCGCCAAGCACAAGCTGCCCACCGTCGCGGCGTTCGCGTCGGCCGCTCCCCCGACCACGGGTGAGGCGGTCCGGCAGTTCCGCGCCGAGGGCCGCCGGCACATCGCGGTCGGCTCGCTGTTCCTGGCCCCCGGCTTCCTGCCGGACCGGGCGGCCGAGCTGGCCCTCGAGGCCGGCGCCGTGGCGGTGTCCGAGCCCCTGGGCGCCGACCCCGAGGTGGCCCGGACCGTGCTGGCCCGCTACGCCGTCGGCGCCGTCGAGCTCGTGCCGGTCTGACGGTCAGCGAAGAGCCGGGAACCGCGACTCGACCTCGTCGACCGTCTCGTCGCCGAGCTCGTAGCCGCCCTCCATGCCGGCCCGGAAGTGGTACCCGATCCAGATCCGGGCCATGAAGGCGTCGTGCCTGATGTCGTCGAGGTCGGCATAGCTCCTCGTGATCAAGCCGGTGGACACGACCGAGGTCAGCGTGACCGGCACGTCGTCGTCCCCGGCGATCTCCTCGACCGCCGAGGTGTAGGCGGAGGTCAGGCAGGCGTGCCCGCTCGGCCACTCCGGGTAGGGCGGGGTGGGAGTGCCCAGCGGGGTCCAGGCCGGGTCGGCCACGGTCCGCCGGTTGCCGTCGGTGTCCGCCTCGCGGATGGCGGTGATCGGGCGCCAGTAGGGCTCGTCGAACTTCTCCCGCCAGCAGGCGATCATCGCGTCGGCGGCCGAGACGTTGGCGAGGCCGAGCAGCCGCGCCGCGTCGGGGGCGCTCATCGAGCCGGCCATCGACCGGAGCGCGGTGTTCCACTGCACGGGGACGGAGAAGTTGAAGAACCGGGCCGTGGTGGTCTCCGCCGCGCTCCGGGCCGTGAGAGGTGCCGTCGCGGAGCCGATCCGCTGCACCTCCGCGACGTCTCGTGCGTAGGCCCGCTTCCTCAGGGCGTCCGGGCTCCCCGGGTCGACCTCGTCGACCGACTCGAGCACGAGCGGCCGGACGAAGCCCAGCCACGGGGCCAGGAACCCCGCTGCGTTGTCCGCGGTGCGGGCGCCAGGTGCCGGGCATCAGGGCTGCCGTGAAGCTCATGCTCCCGGACGGCAGGAAGCCGTCGCCGACCCGGTCGGCGAGCTGGTCGGCGGCCACGGCACGGCCGATCGCGACGCCGCGGTCGCGCGCGGTGCCGGCCGGCAGCCCGGCCAGCGTCGCGGTGAGGTGCCCGGCAAGGGTGCCCGCGGCGGCCGGGAAGTGGCGCGCGAGGACGTCGTGGGCGGCGGTCGCGGCCGCTGCGGACGCGGACACCCGCTTCTTGTGCCCGTGACGGTTCCCGTCCACGGCGCGCGCCACCGCGTCGTACACCGCCAGCGACACCAGGCCCATGTGCACCTGCCCGACGGGGATCGGGGTGGCGGGGAAGACGGTCGACTGGGCGATCTGGTTCCAGGCGACCACGACGGCGCCGCTCTCGACGCCGGTCGCCTTCTTGCGTGGGTGGGCCCCGGACTGCGGGGCGAACGTGGCCGCGGCGAGCACGGCACACAGGACGACGGTGGTGGCACGGCGACGTCGGGACATGGGTCTCTCCTCGGGACTCGGACACTCCGAGGATGGCCCGCCCGGTCCCGCCCCGGAATCAGCGGATCCGCGAAACCTCCGCCACCGCCCCGGGGCGCACCAGGGCGGCGGCCGCGGTCCGGTTGGTCACCCCGAGCTTGCGGTAGACGTGCTCGAGGTGCTTGCGCACGGTGGCCTCCGAGAGCGAGAGCTGGTCGGCGACGTCGCGGTTGCTCGCCCCCCGGGCGACCAGGTCGAGCACCTGCCGCTCGGACCCGGAGAGCGCGGCCACGAGGTGCGGGAGCTGGTCGGGGGGCCGGGTCAGGCGCGCCAGGGCGGGCTGGAGCATCACGAGGATCTGCGCATGGCGGGGGTCGAAGGGGCGACGTCGGCGGTCGAAGGCCAGCTGCGCGACCCGGCCGCCCCCCAGCGGGAAGCCGACCCGCAGGAAGTCGCGGATCCCGAGCCTGGCCATGGCACCCAGCTCGTCCCGCAGGAACGGTGAGACCGCCAGCTGCTCGATGCCGGTGTGCAACGGCCCGTCGCACACCTGCGGGTCGAGGTCCCCGTACCGCCGCTCCGGGAGGTGCACCCACATCTCGAGGAAGCCGTGCCGGTCACCGAGACCGAACTCGAGCGAGTCGCTCGGGATCAGCCGGTGCAGCTCGTGGAGCAGCACACGCACCCGGTCCTCGTACACCGGGGAGTCGACGGCGAGCACCCGGCGGACGGCCGCCACCTCCGCGGTGGAGAGCTGCAGACCGTCCATGGCCGATCACCCCCTGCCGCGTCCACGCTAGCCGTGGCGGGGGCGGTTCCGCATGACCCGAACGGCGCACAGTTGGTCTCCCTGTCTGCACTAGATGCCGAGCGGTCCCCACTCCCGCGGCGGCGTCCACTCGGACCAGGAGCGGTCCCACCAGGTGCTGCCGGCGGTCAGCATCGCCTCGATCTCCCGCCCGGTGCTCCGGATGGCCTCGGCCTGCCCGACCGAGTAGCGCTCCTCGGCGACGCGCTGCTCGAACAGCTCGGCGTCCTTGACCACCCAGCCGCCCTCCGCCGGCAGCCAGTAGTCGAGCTCGTGGTCGAGCGTGTCGTAGCCGGTCGCGTCCCGGGTCAGCGGGTCCTGGAGGTTGAGGTACCAGCCGGCGAACGTCCGGTCCTCGCCGCGCCAGAACGCGTCCACGGAGTAGGCGTCGCCGGGGCGCTGCATCATCAGCCTCCCGTGCCCGGACCAGCTGCGGTGCCCCGCGGTGAGCCAGGGGTGCTGCCACCGCGGGAAGGGGAAGTCGGGGAACCCGAGGCGGGTGCCGGAGGCGAGGTAGGTGACCAGCAGTCCGGTGCTGTCGCTGACGACGTACGTCGGGATCGCGGTCCACGGGTGCCCCTTGAGGGCCTCGCGGCGGACCGCCACGTCGCCGTGCGACCACGTCCCCCAGCCGTCGCCGTCCCGAGCCATGACCGGAACGGTAGCGGCCCCGGCCACCCCCTAGGCTGGCCCCCATGAGCCAACACTTCGACGTCGTCGTCCTCGGTGCCGGCCCCGGTGGGTACGTCGCCGCCATCCGTGCCGCACAGCTGGGCAAGAGCGTGGCCGTGGTCGAGGAGAAGTACTGGGGTGGGGTCTGCCTCAACGTGGGCTGCATCCCGTCGAAGGCCCTGCTCCGCAACGCCGAGCTGGCGCACATCCTGACCCACGAGAAGGACAAGTTCGGCATCACCGGCGACGCGTCGATGGAGTTCGCGCCCACGCACGCCCGCAGCCGCAAGGTCTCCGACGCCATCGTCAAGGGCGTGCACTTCCTGATGAAGAAGAACAAGATCACCGAGGTGCACGGGTGGGGGACGTTCAAGGACGCCCGGACCATCGAGGTCAAGGACTCCGACGGCAACACCTCCGAGGTGACCGGCGACCACGTGATCATCGCCAGTGGCGCCACGACCCGGCTCGTGCCCGGCACCTCGCTCTCCGAGCGGGTGGTGACCTACGAGGAGCAGATCCTCACCGACGAGCTCCCCGGCTCGATCCTGATCGCCGGGTCCGGCGCCATCGGCGTCGAGTTCGCCTACGTGATGGCCAACTTCGGGGTCGACGTGACCATCGTCGAGTTCCTCGACCGGATGGTGCCGACGGAGGACCCGGAGATCTCCAAGGAGCTCCTCAAGCACTACAAGAAGCTCGGCGTCAACGTGATGCTGTCGACCAAGGTCGAGTCGATCGACGACTCGGGCGACAAGGTCAAGGTCAAGGTCTCCCCCGCCGACGGCGGCGAGCAGCAGGTGGTCGAGACCGACAAGGTGCTCCAGGCGATCGGCTTCGCACCGCGCGTCGAGGGCTTCGGGCTCGAGAACACCGGCGTCGAGGTGAGCGACCGCGGCGCGATCGTGGTCGACGAGCGCGGCCGGACCAACGTCGACGGCGTCTACGCGATCGGCGACTGCACCGGCAAGCTGATGCTCGCGCACACGGCCGAGGCGATGGGCGTGGTGGCCGCGGAGACCATCGCGGACGCGGAGACGATGGAGATCGACTTCGACATGATCCCCCGGGCGACCTACTGCCAGCCGCAGATCGCCTCCTTCGGCTACAGCGAGGAGCAGGCCAAGGACAAGGGGTACGACGTCAAGGTCGCCAAGTTCCCCTTCGCCGCCAACGGCAAGGCGAAGGGCCTCGGCGACGAGGTCGGCTTCGTGAAGGTCGTCGCGGACGCGAGGTACAACGAGATCCTCGGCGCGCACCTGATCGGCCCCGACGTCACCGAGCTGCTCCCGGCCCTGACGCTCGCGCAGCGCTGGGACCTCACCGCCGACGAGGTGGCCCGCAACGTGTTCGCGCACCCGACCCTGTCCGAGGCGGTCAAGGAGGCCGTCGAGGGCATCGCCGGCCACATGATCAACCTGTGAGCGGGCGGGGGCCAATTACCACGGTCCCGTGGTAATCCCCCGCTCCCCGGGGTGAACTCCCCGGGGGAACCGGCAGATCGCCGTGGGAAGGACCGCCCGGGATCGGCGCTCAGCGGTACTCGACGACCCGGCGTGACCGGGTCCGCTGCCGCTGCATGACCACCGCGGCCACGATCGCGACGGCGCCGCCGAGCATCAGGATCACGCCGAGCGCGCCGTCCCAGACGTAGGGGACGTCCACCTCGAGGCCCCAGACGAGGACGGCGCCGCCGGCGACGAGCGCCAGCCCGGCGCCCGCGTCGTCGCGGCGGCTCGAGCGGGCGGCGCTCACGACGGCCGCCGCGACCAGCCAGAGGACGCCGGCGGCGAGCAGCATCGTGCCGAGCGCGTCGTCGCGCACGTAGGGGAGGTCAACGTCGACCGCCCAGGTCAGGATGGTTCCCGCCGCGAGGAGCAGGAAGCCGGGTCCGAGGCCCATGCGGGGTCCTTCCGGTCGGGTCCGGGACCCACGGGACGATACCGAAACCGCCGCCCTGGACCGAATCGGCAGGTCAGCGGACCAGACGGTCGAGCAGGTGCTCCAGCTGGCGGGCGGGGTCGTCGGTGGTGCCGCCGTGCACCGGCCCGGGCTGTACGACGGTCGAGCGCGGCGCCCTCAGGAAGCCGAACCGGGTGCCCATGGGGGCGCGCCCCGCCTCGCCCGCGGACGCGTCGCCGCGGCACACGGCCTCGATCGCCTCGAGCGCGGAGCACACCGCGTCGAGGTCGAGGGACGGCGCCAGGGCCAGGAGCCGCTCGCGGTCGACGTGCCAGGCCGCCTCGAGGAAGTCGGCCTGCTGGCAGTGCAGCACGACGCCGACGTTGACGAACTCCTCGCGGTCCACGCGCGGCACGCAGCGCACCACGACGTACTGGAAGGGCTGCCGGGCGGTCATCGCGTCCTCCCCTCGGTGACCCGGTCCGCGGGCGCGGGCAGCCAGGCGCGGTCGCCGGACACCCGGGCCAGCAGGAACTCCACGTAGGCGGAGCGGAGCGCGTCGGGCGTCTCCGCGCCGGGCACGGGCTCGAGCCACGTGTCGGGCACGAGCCCCGCGACCTCCTCGAGCAGGTCGCGGGTCACGAGCCCGGCCAGCCGCCGGTCGGCGTCCGCGAGGCCGTCGCGGTGGCCGGCCAGCACGTGGTCGGAGGCGTCGTAGGGCTGGTCGGCGAACCGCTGCGACGAGCCGACGCCGCCGGACCAGCCGTGGTGGAAGTAGAGGCTCGCCCCGTGGTCGATCGCCCACAGGTCGCCGTGCCAGACGAGCAGGTTGGGGTTGCGCCAGGACCGGTCCACGTTGGCGGTCAGGGAGTCCAGCCACAGGATCGCGGCCGCCGCCTCGGGGTCAGGTGTGCACCCGGCGTCGAAGCCGAACGAGCCGGGCAGGAAGTCGACGCCGAGGTTGGCGCCGATGCTCGCGGTGAGCAGGTCCTGCACCTCCTCGTCGGCCTCGTACCTGCCGATAGCGGCGTCGAGGTCCACGACGACCAGCTCCGGGGTGGCGATGCCCAGGCGGCGGGCGAGCTCGCCCACGAGCACCTCGGCGACGAGCACCCGCGCGCCCTGCCCCGCACCGCGGAACTTGCACACGTAGGTGCCGAGGTCGTCGGCCTCGACGAGACCGGGCAGCGAGCCACCCTCGCGCAGCGGCGCGACGTACCGGGTCGCCGAGACGGTGCGGATCACGGCGACCAACCTAGGCCATCGCGGCGACCAGCCCGTGCACGAAGGCAAGCTTCTCGATCACCGGAGGGGCGAGCACGAACGGGTAGAGGTCGCCCTGGCCCAGGGACCGGCTCATCTGGTTCAGCGAACGGGTGAGCGGCAGCCAGGTGCCGACCACCACGTCCTCGAACGACCGCACGGACACCGCGGGGTCCACGGTCAGGCCGAACGCGTGCGCGGTCTCGAGGCCGTCCCGGATGTGCAGCACGTGCGCGAAGGTCTCCGCGAAGTCCTCGAACGGGTGCATGGTGGCGTACGCCGAGACGTAGCGGTCGGCCCACTCCCGGGGCGGCCCGTCGGCGTAGTGCCGGTCGATGGCGGCCTGGTAGTCGGCCCGGTCGTCGCCGAACAGCGCCCGGGCGCGCTGCCGGGTCGGGTCGTCGGCCACCAGGACCATCTCGTAGTAGTGGCCGACCTCGTGGCGCAGGTGGCCCAGCATGGTGCGGTAGGCCTCGCCCATCTCGACCCGCACCCGCTCGCGGTGGACGTCGTCGCTCTCGGCCAGGTCGAGGGTGATCACGCCGTTCGCGTGGCCGGTGACGACCGCCCGGTCGACGCTGGAGAGAAGGTCGAAGGCGAGCCCGGTGCCCGACTCCTCGTCCCGCGGGAGGATGGGCAGCCGGAGCGTGTCGAGCTCGGCGACCAGGCGGCGCTTGGCCTGCTCGGCGGTGTAGTACTGCGGCAGCCCCACGAGGTCGCGGTCCGACGGCCGGACCCGGGTGAGACCGCAGGCGGAGCACAGCCCGCCCGCCGGGTCCGGCGGCACCCAGTTGCACCCGTTGAGGGTGAGGTTGGCGCACCGGGGCTCGTCCGGCCCGAGCACCCGGACCCGCTGCTGGTCACGGTCCCACCCCAGCGCCGAGTCGCAGCTGATGCAGACGGTGTTGTCGAAGTAGACGTGCTCCCCGCAGGTGTCGCACGTGAACGCCCGCACCCCTAGACCTCCAGCTCGAGCAGGCGCTTGCGCTCCGCGTCGACGTCGAAGTCGGCCTCGGGCCAGCCCAGGTCGAAGCCGGCGAGGCGTCTCCTGGAGCATGGTCGCGATCGCCCAGTTGCGGTACCACTTGCGGTCGGCCGGCACGACGTGCCACGGCGCGGCTGTCGGTGTTGCAGCGCTCCAGGGCGATCTCGTAGGCCCGGCGGTAGTCGTCCCAGCGGGCGCGCTCGTCGACGTCGCCGGGGTTGTACTTCCAGTGCTTCGTCCGGGTCGTCGAGCCGCTCGAGCAGGCGCTCCTTCTGCTCGTCGGCGGAGATGTGCAGCATGCACTTGACCACGTCGTGCCACCCGTCGACGAGGCGGCTGCTCGAAGTCGTTGATCGCGTCGTAGCGGCGCTCGATCTCGTCGTCGTCGGCCAGGCTCGCGGACCCGGGCGATCAGCACGTCCTCGTAGTGGGAGCGGTCGAAGATGCCGATCATGCCGGGCTCCGGCAGCTCCTGCTCGATCCGCCACAGGAAGTCGTGCGGCCAGCTCCTCCTCGGTCGGGGCCTTGAACGCCTTGATGTGCACACCCTGCGGGTCGACCAGGCCGACCGCGTGCCGCATCACGCCGCCCTTGCCGGCGGTGTCCATGCCCTGCAGCACCAGCAGCACCCGCCGGCGGTCGCGCGCCGGCGCGCCCGGCCGCGAACAGCCGCTCCTGCAGTTCGGAGAGCGGAGTCCGCCAGGTCGGCCAGCGCCGTCCTTGCCCGTCGGTCTTGCCGCCGTCGAAGCCCGGCGTGGCCGCGGGTGTCGATGCGCGGCCAGGGACACCGCCGCGCGGGACGGTCAGCGCCGAGTGAGGCTGGGTTGACTTCTTGGCCTGGCGCATCATGCCAGACCGCGCAGTCCGCGCTGCCTCGGACATCCCCGCGCCCTCGCGCGCCAGCGCCACCAGCCGGCTCACGGCCCGGTGGTACTTCTTGCGGTAGCCGCCCTCGAGCAGCGCCGGCGCGAACAGCCGGTCGAACGTGACGCCGCTGGCCACCACGGGCGAGGTCGCGGTCGTACATCCGGTCGGCGAGCACCACCAGCCGCAGTGCGACGGTCTGGTCGTCGACGGTGCGCACGTCCTCCAGGCAGACGGTCGAGACACCGTCGAGCAGGGCGCCGTACTTGGAGGGGTGCACGTCGGCCAGGTGCCGGTGCAGGTCGACGAAGTGGTCGAGGCTCGCGCCGGCACGCCCGGCCGCGACGCGCCACGCTCGTCGTCGGTGCGTGCCGGCGGCGGCCTCGGGGAGGCCGCGGTGGCGGTAGTCCTCGCCGTCGATGCGCAGCGAGCGCGAAGTGCCGCAGAGCCCCTGGATCTCGCGCAGGAAGTCGGCGGTGGCGAAGCGGCCCTCCCCCAGCCGGCCGGGCAGCGTGTTCGAGGTCGCCGCCAGCCGGACACCCCGGCGTCGCGCAGCCGGGTCGAGCAGCGTGGAGACCAGCACCGTGTCGCCGGGGTCGTCGAGCTCGAACTCGTCGACGCAGACCAGCGCGGTACGACGACAGCTCGTCGACCGCGTGGTGGAAGCCCAGCGCCCCCACCAGGTGGGTCAGCTCGACGAACGTGGCGAACAGCTTGGGCCCCGGGGCGGCGTGCCACAGCGACGCGAGCAGGTGGGTCTTGCCGACGCCGTACCCGCCGTCGAGGTAGACCCCGCCGGGCCGCCTCCTCGCGCACCGGGCGCGACCAGCCACCGCCGGCGGCTTCCCGGTGGACGCCGCCCACCCGGCCGGCGCACCCGCGCATCCGGTCCACGGCCTCGGCCTGCGACGGCTGGGCCGGGTCGGGCTCGTAGGAGTCGAAGCTGACGTGCGCGAACCGTGGCGGCGGCACGAGCTCGGCGAGCAGCCGCTCGCGGGGCACGCGGGGCGTTCGCGCTGGATCGGCGCGGTCGGCACCGTGCATCGGGCGGCCTCGGCGCGAGCGTCGCACCCGCGGCACTAGGCTGCCGGTGTGCGACCTGCCCGTCATGCCGCCGGTCCAGCCGATGCTCGCCAAGTCGGTGAAGGGGATCCCCGACCCGGCGAAGCACGGCGGGCTCTGTTCGAGCCCAAGTGGGACGGCTTCCGCTGCATCGTCTTCCGCGACGGCGACGAGGTCGAGCTGGCCAGCCGCAACACCAAGCCGCTCACGCGCTACTTCCCCGAGGTCGTCGAGGCGGTCCGGGCCGAGCTGCCCGAGCGGTGCGTGCTCGACGGGGAGCTCGTTCGTGGCCGTCGGCGACCGGCTGGAGTTCGAGCGGCTGCAGGAGCGCATCCACCCGGCCGACTCGCGGGTGCGGATGCTGGCCGAGACGACGCCGGCGGGCTTCGTGGCGTTCGACCTGCTGGCGGTCGGCGACGAGTCGCTGATGGACCGAGCCGTTCGCGGTGCGGCGGGCAGCGGCTGGAGGCGGCGCTGGCCGGCGTGCGCGGCCGCCGATCCACCTCACCCGGACCACCACCGACCCGGCCGAGGCCCGGGACTGGTTCGACCGGTTCGAGGGCGCCGGCCTCGACGGCGTCGTCGCCAAGCCGCTGGGCGCGCCGTACCAGCCCAACGCCCGCACCATGCTCAAGATCAAGCACGAGCGCACCGCCGACGTGGTCGTCGCCGGCTACCGGCTAGCACAAGACCTCGACGCCGGAGCAGCCGCTGCTGGGGTCGCTGCTGCTCGGGCTCTACGACGACGAGGGCCGGCTGCAGCACATCGGGGTGTCGGCGTCGTTCACCGCGAAGCGGCGGGCCGAGCTGGTCGAGCGAGCTCGCAGCCGCTCGTGGCGCGAGGACCTCGGCGAGCACCCGTGGGGCGAGTGGTCGGAGTGGGCGATCGCCAACCCCGACCGGGTGCCGGGCACGCAGAGCCGGTGGAGCGCCGGCAAGGACCTGTCGTTCGTGCCGCTGCGTCCCGAGCGGGTGGTCGAGGTCGGCTACGACCACATGGAGGGCTCCCGCTTCCGGCACACCGCGCAGTTCAAGCGGTGGCGACCCGACCGCGATCCCGAGTCCTGCGGCTACGAGCAGCTCGACGAGCCCGTGTCGTACGACCTGGCCTCCGTCCTCGGCAAACAGGACTAGGCTCGACGCATGAGCGAGACGTACGACGTGGTGCTCCTCGTGGAGCAGCCGCTATCCCGTCAGGACGCCGAGCAGGTCCGCGGCCTGCACACGGACGTCGCCGACCCGGTCCGCTACCACGTCCTGCTGCCCGTGGAGGACGCCGCGGCCCGCGTCGAGTCCGCAATCGGGTCGATCGCCGCGAGCGAGGTGCTCGCCACCCCGGCGATGGTCATGGACAGCGAGAACCTCGAGGCCATGCAGCGCGAGCTGCTCGACCAGGCCCGCGAGGACGTCGGCGGACTGCATCGACCGGCTCGGCACCGCCGGCGGCGACGTGGTCGGCGAGGTGGTCAGCGCCGACCCGATCGACGCCCTGCAGGCCAAGGTCGAGGAGGTCGACGCCGCCGAGGTGATCGTCCTGACCCGCCCGCACGTGGTGGCCGAGTTCTTCCACCTCGACTGGACGCCCGCGCGCGCGCCGCAAGCTCGGCGTGCCCGTGCTGCACCTGCTCGAGCACGAGAACTTCGACGAGCAGGCCGGTGGCGGAGAGGGCGTCACCGGCTTCTGACCGCCGACTTGTCAGGGCGTCGAAGCGCCCCGGCGCGCCCACGCTCTGACAACTCGGCGGGGTCACTCCCCGATAGGGCCGCCGGCGAGCTCGACCGCGACGTCGAGGTGCCCGACGTGCCGGGCGTACTCCTGCAGCACGTGGAAGCAGATCCAGCCCAGCGTCGCCGTCGGGCCGTCCGGGAAGCGCGGGCCGGGCGGAGCGAGGTCGTCCAGCGACGCGGAGCGGAGCACGCTCGAGGTGCGAAGACCGACCTCGCGCAGCATCACGGCCAGGTCGTCGAGGCCCACGTCGTCGGGCACGTGCCAGCGCTCGTCGCGTGGTCGCCCCACGGGTCCTCCACGTCCTCACCGAGGAACCCCCACACCAGCCACCGGCGCTCCATGTGCGCGAGGTGGGTGAGCATCTCCAGGGGCGTCCAGCCGGACGGCAGCCGGCTGGTGCGCCGGTCGACGGCGTCGAGCGCGGCCACCTTCGCGATCACGGTCTCCCGGTACCAGTCGAGGTAGCGAGCGAACAGGGTGGACGGGTCGCCCGTGTCGGGGCGCGGCTCGGGAAACTCCACCCGCCCGACCCTAGCGGCGCCGAGCTGTCAGAGCGTAGGTGCGCTCAGGCGCGTCCACGCTCTGACAACTCGGCGGTCACTCGACGCGGTTGCCGTGCTCGTCCCAGTGCGCGGCGACCTTCTTGCTCGGCTGCACCCGCGGCGGCTCGCCCGGCATCTTCGGGTAGTCCGGCGGGTAGGGCAGTCGCCTCGACCGAGCCCTGCTCCGTCGAACAGGTCCAGCAACGGCTCCAGCGAGCACGGGTACGTCGTCGATGCCGGCGTGCGGGTCGCCGCGGTCGCGCAGCCGGTCCGGCACCGTGACGAGGTTGAACGCCCGCGGGTCGCGACCTCGGCCAGCTCGTCCCAGTGTCACCGGGGTCGACACCGGAGCGCCGGGCCGGGGCCGCAGGCTGTACGCCGAGGCGATGGTGCGGTCGCGCGAGTTCTGGTTGAAGTCGACGAAGATCCGCTCGCCGCGCTCCTCCTTCCACCAGGCGGTGGTGACGCCGTCGGGTCGCGCTGCTCGACAGCTCGCGGCCGAACGCGATCGCCGCGTGCCGCACGTCGACGAACGTCCCACCGCGGCTCGATCCGCACGTAGATGTGCACGCCCCGGTTGCCCGACGGTCTTGGGGAAGCCCGTCATGCCGAGCTCGTCGAGCAGGTCGCGGGCGACCAGCGCGACCCGGACGGCGTCCGCGAAGTCGGTGCCCGGCTGCGGGTCGAGGTCGATGCGCAGCTCGTCGGGGTGGTCGATGTCGGCGCGCCGGACCGGCCACGGGTGGAAGGTGATGCGTGCCCATCTGGGCGGCCCACGCCGGCACGGCGATCTCGGTCGGGCAGACCTCGTCGGCGGTGCGCCCGGACGGGAAGGTGACCGCGGCGGACTCGACGTACGGCGGGGCGCCCTTCGGCACCCGCTTCTGGTAGAACGCGTCGGCCGTCCGGTCGGCGTAGCCGGTGGCGAGCTTGATCCCGTCGTGGACGCCCTTGGGCCACCGCTCCAGGGCCGTCGGCCGGTCGCGCAGCGCGCGCATGATGCCGTCCTCGACCGCCGCGTAGTACTGCACCACCTCGAGCTTGGTGACCTCCGGCGGTGACGTCGGTCGCCGGGTAGATGACCCGGTCCGGGCTGGACACGCGCACCGCGCGCCCGCCGGCCTCGACCTCGGTCGCGGGAGTCGCCATGCCGGCACTGTGTGGCTCGACGGCTCGACGACCCGGGCGCGGCCGAATCCGGACGCGCGACGCGAGGCTCGACCCGTGCTGGCTCGACCGCCCGGTCCGTACGCTGGGGGCATGGGCTACCAGGTCGACCAAGTCCGACGAGGAGTGGCGCGAGCAGCTGACCCCCGAGGAGTACGCCGTGCTCCGCAAGGCGGGCACCGAGCGGCCGTTCGTCGGGCGAGTACACCGACACCAAGACCGTCGGCGTCTACCGGTGCCGCGCGTGCGACGCCGAGCTGTTCCGCAGCGACACCAAGTTCGACTCGCACTGCGGCTGGCCGTCGTTCTACGCCCCGCTGGCCGAGGACCGGGTCGAGTACATCGAGGACCAAGTCGCTGGGCATGGACCGCGTCGAGGTCCGCTGCGCCAACTGCGGCTCGCACCTCGGCCACGTCTTCGAGGGCGAGGGCTACGGCACCCCCACCGACCAGCGCTACTGCATCAACTCGCATCAGCCTGACGCTCCAGCCCTCGGACTCCGCCGGCTGACCGGCAACCGGCGATCAGACATGATCGTCGGGTGAACGCACCCAGCCCCGATCCCGCCCTCGTCGAGCTGGCGCACGCTCACGGCGTCGCCACCGACTACCACGACTGGAAGGGCCGGCACGTCCGCGTCGCCGAGGGCACCGTGCGCGACGTGCTCGGTGCGATGGGGGTCGACACGACCGACCCGGCGGCTGCGCTGCGCCGGCGGTGGGAGGAGCCGTGGCGCCGGATGCTGCCGGCCTGCGTGGTGTCGACGCAGGGTGACGGCCGCTGGTTCTGGGTGCACGTCCCGGACGGCGCGCCGGTCGAGGTCTGGATCGAGCTCGAGCAGGGCGGTCGCCGCGAGCACGTCCCCCAGGTCGCGCACTGGGTGCCCTCGCGCGAGGTCGACGGGTCCCTCGTCGGCGAGGCGACGTTCTCGGTGCCGGCGGACCTGCCCATCGGCTACCACACGGTGCGGGCGCGGTCCGGCGACGCCGAGGCGGCGGCGCCGCTGATCGTCACGCCGCCCCGGCTCCGGCTGCCCGAGCGGCTCGCGAGGGGACACGCGTGGGGGTTCGCCGCCCAGCTCTACAGCGTGCGGTCCCGCGAGTCGTGGGGCGTCGGCGACCTCGCGGACCTGACCGACCTGTCGGTCTGGTCGGCCGGCCTGGGCGCCGACTACCTGCTGGTGAACCCGCTGCACGCGGCCGAGCCGGCCGCGCCGATGGAGCCGTCGCCCTACCTGCCGAGCTCGCGCCGCTTCTTCAACCCGCTCTACCTGCGCGTCGAGCGGGTCCCCGAGTTCGCCGGCCTGCCCGCGGCCGACCGCGCCCGGGTGGACGGTCTGGGCCGCGACGTGCACGCGGCCCTGGACGGCCTCGACGCGGTGGACCGTGACACCGCCTGGACCGCCAAGCGCGAGGCGCTGCGCCTCGTCCCCACGCCGTCACCGCCGCCACCGCCGGCCGCGAGCTGGACCTGCAGGCGTTCCGCGCCGCGAGGGCGAGGCGCTCGCCGCCGCTCCCGCACCTGGAGGCGTGATCGCGAGAGCACGGCCTGGACCCGGGCGTGCGCCGGCGCCAGCGGGACGTCGACTCCCCCGCCGTCGCCGGTTTCGTCGCCGGCCACGGAACATCGCGTTCCGTCGGTGGCTGATGGGCTCCTCGACGGCGGCTCCAGCACGCGCGGCCCAGGCCGTCTCCGCCGGCATGGCGCTCGGCACCGTGCGCGACACTCGCCGTGGGCGTGCACCCCGGCGGCGCCGACGCGTGGCGGCTCCGGCCCACCTCCCACCGGGACACCGTGGCGGCGCTCCCGGACCCGTTCAACCGGCGGGCGACTGGTCCAGCCCATGGCGCGCCCAACGGGCTGGAGGACCGTCTAGTCCCGCGACCTCATCCGGCGGTGCTCGACGGCTCGCCGGCGGGGGTCCGGTGGTCGCCCGCGTGGCTCTCATCGGGCTGTTCGACGGCTCTGGTGGGTGCCGGCGGGATGCACCCCCGACCAGGGCACCTACGTGCGCTACGACCACGAGGCGCTCATCGGCGGTGGTTGCTGGCCCTGGAGGCGGCCCGGGCCGCCGTCGACGATCGGGGGCGGCCTGGGCGTCGTCGAGCCCTCGGCCCGCGACTACCTGCGTGCGCGCGCGGCGTGTGGGGACATCGGATCCGTGGGTGGTCGACGGCGACGGGTCGCCGTTGCAGGCCGAGCGGTGGCGGGGAGGACTCTGCGGTCGGCGTCGGTGCCCCGCGACGACCTGCCCGCCGACAGCCGGGTCCTGGCCGGCGACACGTGCGGCTGCGCCACGACCTCGGGCTGCTCGCGCCGGTAGTCGCTGGAGGACGAGGTCGCCGCCGCCGACGAGGGACGGAGTACGTGGAGCCTGGCTAGGCGGAGCGGCCGCGGCGCGGGGCTCACCGACGACGCCGGGGAGGAGGAGACGGTGCGGGCCCTGCACCGCTACCTGACGCTCACTCCGTCCCGGCTCCGGTGGTCGCGCTCACCGACGCGGTCGGGCGACCGGCGGCGCAGAACCAGCCGGGCGCCGATCGACGAGTACCCCAACTGGCGGGTACCGCTCTCCGGCCCCGACGGGAAGCCGGTGCTGCTCGAGGACGTGCTGCAGTCCGAGCGCGCCGCCGCCCTGGCCGCCGAGTCAGGGCAGGTCGGTGACCAGCTCGGTCGGCGTCCGCCGGCGCCCGGTGTAGAACGGCACCTCTCGCGGACGTGCCGCGGGCGTCCGGACGCCCGCAGGTGCCGCATCAGGTCGACGATCCGGTGCAGGCGTCGGCCTCGAAGGCCAGCATCCACTCGTAGTCGCCGAGCGCGAACGGGGGAGGGCGCGACCGTGTTGGCCCGCACGTCGGGGTAGCCGCGCGCCATCTGCCCGTGCTCGGCCAGCATCCGGCGCCGCTCGGTCGCGTCGAGGAGGTACCACTCGTAGGAGCGCACGAACGGGTAGACGCACATGTAGGCGCGCGGCTCCTCGTCGGCGAGGGAACGCAGGGAGTGGCTCTTGTTGAACTCGGCGGGACGGTGCAGCGCCATCTGCGACCACACCGGGTCCAGGCGCGCCCCGAACGCGGTGCAGACGGAAGCGGCGTGGTAGCCGTCCTGGAGAGTCGTCGGAGTCCTCCGCGTGCCGCACACCACCATCACGTCGGCGTCGGCACGCAGGCCCCCGACGTCGTACATGCCGCGACCCGGACGTCCTCCGCCGCGAGCGCCTGGACGAGACTTCTCGACCTCGTTGGCCTCGGCGGCCACGGTCGGTGTCCCCGAGCACGTCGCGCAGCCGGAACACCGACCACATGGTGTAGCGGATCGTGTCGTTGAGGTCCTTGGCCGCCTTGCCCTGGTTGGGGCGCCTGCCAACGTCTCGGACATGGCGTCAGCTCCGCGTGGCGGGACGCGACGACCTGGGTGGCGGCCAGCTCGGCGGGGACGCGACGCCACCGCCCGGGGATGCCGCGAGCCCGTCGTACGCCGGCCGCACACCGCGAGCCCGCCGACGGACGACCCGCCGACGACGCGCCGGATGTTGCGCACCCGCTCCACGTGCCCGACGGCGTACTGGGGAAGCGACCCGCCCCAGCGCTGCACGTGCTGGTCGACCGGTCGCACCGACAGGCCGACCGCGTCGGGCGAGGTCGCCGAGGGCCAGCTCGGACCAGGCGCGGCGTCGTCGACCTGCAGCACCTGCTCCTCGCGGTGCCGGCCGGTGGAGCGACACGCAGGAGCAGCGAGCCTCGCCGTCGACGTCCCGGCCGGCCTCGCGGCACCCAGTCCCCACTTGGCCGAAGAGAAGGTGGCGGCGTTCGACGCGGCTTGCGGCCTCGGCCCCGGCGGCACCGGGCGGGAAGCCGGAGCCAGTGGTGGGCAGGGAGGTGGCGGGCCCAGAACGCCATCGTGACCACGGCCATCGACGCGTACTCGACACGGGCCAGCTTCCGAGCCGCGTCCGGCACCACGTCGGCCAGCAACCGCCCGTGGCGCGGGCGGGGTGGCGAGCACGACCACGTCGTCGGCATGCACCGCCTCCCAGGCGCGTGCGGTCGAGCCGACGACCAGGTTCCAGCCACCGCCGACGCCCAGGGCCAGGTCGCGACCGTGGCGCCGGTCCGGACGGCCGCGCCGCCGGACGGGGCCACCGCCTCCGGGAGCCGCCGACGCCGCCGCGGAGCCCCGCGAAGGACCGGTACGTCGGAGGGCGGGCCCCGTCGTCGCCCCGGGCCGCGGCCCGCATCATCGATCGGTGCCGGTCCGAGGAGGGCCACCACCTGCGGCACCGTCGCCCGCGCCGAGAGCGCGCGCGTGCCCGGCGTACACGCCCCCGAGCAGCGGCTCGACGAGCCGGTCGACGACCTCCCGCCCGAAGCGCTCCTCGACCAGCCCGCCGACGCTGACGTCCCGGTCGTCGAGCCGGGTCGCGGGCGGCACCGTGTCCAGGGCGACGCCGGGCCAGGCCGGGCCGGGACACCACCCCGCTCTCGGCGAGCGCGCGGGAGTCGACCGGGACGCCCATCAGCGTCCGCGGCATCGGGGTCATCCGGCCCCGCGCTCCACAGGTTGGCCGCGGTGGTCGCCGGATGCACGAGGTCGTCGCCGAGACCGGCCGGCGCGGGCCAGCGCGACCGCCTCGGGGCGCCGGTTCAGCATCGCCTCGGCGCCCACGTCCACGGTCACACCGCCGACCTCCGCCAGGGCGAGCTTGCCGCCGACGCGGGCGGCGGCCTCCAGCACCGTGACCTCGACGTCCGGGCGCTCGCGACGCACGGCCGCCGCAGCCGCCAGCCCGGCGATGCCGCCGCCGACCACGGCGACGTGGGCGGGCGGCTCTGCGGGACGGGGCACGGTGACAGCCTGGCAAAGAGGCGCACCCACCCGCCACCGGGAGGGAACCGTGCCGGCATGGGGTGCGTCACAGCCCCATGACGAAACTCAGGCGGGCGGCCGCCGGTGCGGTCCTGACGGTGCTGGCGCTGACGGCGGCGGCGTGCACGGGTGGCGGTGGCGACGAGTCGCTGGCCGTCGACGCCGCGGGCGGGGCGGCCGGCGCCGTGGGCGAGGCGGACGGGGAGGCGGTCGTCGACCGCGCCGCGCCGGGGGCGAACCGGACCACGGTGCGGGTCCGCTCGGTCATCCGGACCGGCGAGCTGGCGGTCACCGGCGACGACCTCGACGCCGCCCGCGCGGAGCTCGACGGGGTGCTCGTGGCGTTCGACGGTGTCGTCGACACCGAGTCGACCCAGCACGACCGCGCCGGCAGGATCGAGCACTCCACGGTGGTGGTGCGGATCCCGGTCGACCGGTTCGAGGCGGCCATGACCGCGCTGCAGGACCTCGGCACGGTGCAGCACTCGGACTCCTCCTCGCGGGACGTCACCACCGAGGTGATCGACGTCGACGAGCGGGTCGAGACGCTGCAGAACAGCCTCGACCGGCTGCAGCGCTTCCAGCGCGACGCGGCGGCCGTCGACGACCTGCTCGACTACGAGCAGCAGATCACCGAGCGGGAGGCCGAGCTGCAGTCCCTGAAGGCGCAGCAGGCCCACCTCGCCGACCAGACGTCGATGTCGACGATCACGGTGCACCTGTCCGTGCCGGAGAAGTTCGCCTCGCCTCCCGGCGCGCTGGACGACGCCGGCTTCCTGGCCGGGCTCGAGTCCGGCTGGAACGCCCTGCGGGGGACGGTGGTCGTGCTGCTCACGGTGGCCGGTGCGGTGCTCCCGTTCGCGCTGGTGCTCGGGCTGGTCGGGGCACCCCTGTGGCTGGTCCTCGACGCGCGCTCCGCACCCGCCCCGCGACCGACATGCCGGTCGAGTAGGGGCTCCTGGCGTCCGAACCGTTGAGAGGTGGGTTGCGGGGCCCGAAGCGCGCGTTCGGGGGCCTCGCGCCGCGCGTTTCAACAGCCCGGGGGGGGCGCGTCTCAACGAGTGCTGGCCTCGTGCACGAAGTCGGTGAGCCGGGCGAGCTGGTCGGGGTCGGTCGACGGCATCACGCCGTGCCCGAGGTTGAAGATGTGCCCCGGCGCGGCCCGGCCGGCCTCCAGCACCTCGGCGGCCCGCTCGAGCATCACCTCGGTCGGCGCGAACACCAGCGACGGGTCCAGGTTGCCCTGCACCGACCCGTCCGCCGACCCGGCGTACGCCCTCGGCCAGCGGGACCCGCCAGTCGACGCCGACCACGTCTGCACCGGCCTCGCCCATCAGCCCGAGCAGCTCGCCGGTGCCCACCCCGAAGTGGATCCGGGGTACGCCGAGGGCGCCGGCGGCGGCGAGGACGGCCGAGGAGTGCGGCATCACGTAGCGACGGTAGTCCGCGGGCGCCATCGCGCCGGCCCAGGAGTCGAACAGCTGCACCGCCGAGGCACCGGCCTCCACCTGGACGGCGAGGTAGGCCGCCGAGATGCCGGCGATCTTGCGCATCAAGGCCTCCCACACGTCGGGGGCGCCGAACATCATCGCCTTGGTGCGGGCGTGCTCCTTGGACGGGCCCCCCTCGACGAGGTAGGAGGCCACGGTGAAGGGGGCGCCCGCGAAGCCGATCAGCGGCGTCGGCCCGAGCTCGGCGACCAGCGTCCGCACCGACTCGGTGATGAAGGGGACGTGCGACGGGTCGAGGTCGCGGGATCGCCGCGACGTCGGCCAGCGTGGACACCGGCGAGGCGACCACCGGTCCGACGCCCGGGACGATGTCGAGGTCGACCCCGACGGCCTTCATCGGCAGCACGATGTCGGAGAAGAAGATGGCCGCGTCCACGCCGTACCGGCGCACCGGCTGCAGGGTGATCTCCACGACCATCTCGGGGCGCATGCACGAGTCGAGCATCGCCACGCCCTCGCGGATCGCGCGGTACTCCGGCAGCGACCGGCCCGCCTGCCGCATGAACCACACGGGCGTGTGCGGGACCGGCTCGCCGCGTGCGGCCCGCAGGAAGGCGGAGTCGTGGAGGGCGGCGGCGCGGTCCGGGCTGGTCGTCACGGCGACGATCCTCCCAGGCCCTGCTGCGTGTCGGAGCCCCGGGACCGGCCGGTCGGCTTACGCTGACCCCATGGCCGCACGAGAACCACGTGTGGACGCCTCCGCAGTGCCCGAGGAGTTCCGCGTCGCCGTCGCGCAGATGCGTGAGGCGCGCCTGCGCCCGGAGATCTTCTGCGAGGAGATGCCCGCCCCGCAGCGGATCGCTCCCTACGCCTCGGCGCTGTCGGCCGACGTCACCGTCGACGGGGAGGACGTCGGCACCGGCCGGCTGGTGCTCCTGCACGACCCCGCCGGCAACGACGCCTGGGAGGGCACCTTCCGCTGCGTCGCCTACGCACGCGCCGAGATCGACCCGGAGATGGCCAACGACCCGCTGCTCGGCGAGGTGGGCTGGTCGTGGCTCAGCGAAGCCCTCACCGCGCACCGCGCCGGCTACGGCGCACCCTCCGGCACCGTCACCAAGGTGTCCTCGGAGAGCTTCGGCTCGATGTCGGACGAGGAGGGCACCGCGCAGCTGGAGATCCGGGCCTCCTGGACTCCCGCGCCCGGCCCCGACGGCGAAGCGATGGACCTGGGCCCGCACGTCGAGGCGTGGGCCGAGCTGCTGTGCACCGCGTCCGGCCTCCCACCTGTCCCCGAGGGCGTCGCGCCGCTGCCGAGCCGTCGAGGACAGCGCGGCTCCTGATGACCGACCAGCCCGCCCCTCCCCCGGCCGACGGCGAGCCGGCCGAGGAGACGCCGCCCGCGCCACTCCTCGAGCTGCGGGACGGCCTCCCCGCCGTCATCGACACCTCGGAGGCGCTGGCCGAGTTCGCGGCCAAGCTCGGGGCCGGCACCGGCCCGGTCGCGATCGACGCCGAGCGCGCCTCGGGCTACCGCTACTCGGCGCGCGCCTACCTCGTGCAGGTGCGGCGCGAGGGCGCCGGCTCGGCGCTCATCGACCCGATCCCCCTCGACGACCTCGTCCCGGTGCAGCAGGCGCTCGGCGACGCGGAGTGGATCCTGCACGCCGCCACCCAGGACCTGCCCTGCCTGGCCGAGCTCGGGCTGCGTCCCGCCTCGCTCTTCGACACCGAGCTGGCCGGGCGTCTCCTCGGCTACCCGCGGGTCGGCCTGGCCACCCTGGTCGAGACGATCGTCGGCCGCCGGATGCGCAAGGAGCACTCCGCCGTCGACTGGTCGACGCGGCCGCTGCCGGAGCCGTGGCTCGACTACGCCGCGCTCGACGTCGAGGTGCTCATCGAGCTCCGGGACGCGCTCGCCGCCCAGCTCGAGGAGACCGGCAAGACCGAGTGGGCCCGCCAGGAGTTCGAGCACCTCGTGTCCGCGGTGCCCAGCGGACCGCGGCAGGACCCGTGGCGCCGCACCTCGGGCCTGCACCGGGCCCGGGGACGCCGCACCCTGGCCGCGGTGCGCGAGCTCTGGCAGACGCGCGACGCCATCGCCTCCCAGCGTGACGTGACGCCCGGTCGGATCCTTCCCGACTCCGCGGTCATCGAGGCCGCGACCGCGCTGCCGCGCGACCGCGGCACCCTGCTGGCGCTCAAGGGGTTCCGCGGGCGCGGCGCCGAGCGCTACGCCAACCAGTGGGTCGAGGCGCTCCGGAGGGCTCGCGAGCTCCCCGACGACGAGCTGCCGCCCATGGCCGCCCGGTACGACGGCCCGCCGCCGCCACGCGCCTGGGCCGACCGCGACCCGGTCGCGGCGGCGCGGCTGGCCCGCGCCCGCGCCGACCTCAAGCACCTGGCGGAGTCGCTGGACCTGCCGGTGGAGAACCTGCTGACCCCCGACTACGTGCGCCGGCTGCTGTGGGAGCCGCCCAGCGACGACGACGGCGCGCTGCCGGAGCGCGTCGAGGACCGGCTCGGCGAGCTGGGCGCGCGCAGGTGGCAGGTCGAGCTGACCCGGGACCTGCTGGTGACCGCGATCCGCGAGCCCGCGCCCCCGCCGGACCACGAGGCCGAGACTCAGCTCGACGACGTCACGGACTCGGCTCCGTGACCGGATCGGCCACCGGCGCCAGGAGGCGCTGGGACCGGGCGTCGAGCCGGGGCAGCATCGTGTCGAGGTTCAGCAGCGGGTCGTAGAAGAGCTCCTCGACCTCGGGGTTGAGCTCGCGCTCCACCCGCGGCCACGCGGTCACGAACGGCGTCGTGGTGGCCCGCCGCACGGCGCTGTCGAAGACCAGCACGCTGTCGGGCCGGCTGCCCGGCTGGGTGAACGCGAGCGAGTTGAGCGTGGGCAGGTGGGCCGGGACGGTCGCGCCGGACGCCGCCAGGGTGGCCGCGCCCTGCTCGCGGCTGGCGAACGTGATCAGGTCGGCCGCCGCCTCCGCGCTGTCGGTCCCCGCGGACAGGCACAGCCCGTGCACCTCGGCGACGGTGACGTCGCGCGCGAGCCGGGGCAGCGGGAAGACGTCGTAGCCGAGGCCCTCGACGGCGTTGAGCCGCGGCACCAGCTCCTTCGTGCCGAAGATCATCGCGATCTCCTCGCGGACGAAGCGGGAGAACGCGTCGCGCCGCTCGAGCTGGGCGGGGGTCGGCGTGTTCCGCTTGTTGCGCACCACGCTCAGGATCTCCTCCAGCGCGGCACGGGTGCCGTCGTCGGCGAGCGTGAGGGTGGTGGCGTCGCGCGGGTCGTCGACGATGTCGTCGCCGGCCGAGCGCACCAGCGCCATCAAGGTGGTGAGGTCGGGCTCGACGTAGGCGCCCTTGACCCCGTCTCCGGAGGCCAGGCGTGCGGCACGCGCGAACTGCTCCCAGGTCCAGCCGGTCTCGGGTGTCAGCGGCTCGTCCCCGTCCTCGACCAGCCGCCGGAACGGCACCAGCCCCGGGTGGTAGAAGACCACCAGCGGCGACACGTCGTAGGGCATGCACTGCAGTGCCTGCTCGGCGCTGAACGCCTCCAGGCCGAGGCGCTGGTAGTTGTCGCCGAACTCGAGCCCGCGCTGCTCCAGCAGCTGGTCGACCGGCCGCACCTGGTCGGCCGCCGCGAGGCCGGCGACGCGCGCGTTGCTCGCCACGAACACGTCGGGGGCGTCGCCGGCGGCGAACTGCTCCTGAAGCCGGGCGAAGCCACGCTCCTCCGTGCGGGACGCCTCGACGTCGACGTCGACGGTGGGGTGCTCGTTGGTGAACGCGGCGGCCAGGTCCTTCCAGGCCCGCCGCACCGCCCGGTCCCCGTGGACCGCGAGCCGCAGGGTCACCGGCTCCGTGGCCGTGGGGCTGGGAGCCGCGTCGCTCACCGACGGGGAGGGACTCGGCGGCTCCGCACCGTCGGGGTCGGTGCCCGAGGTGCAGGCGGCCAGCACCAGGCACGCCAGCAGCGTCGCCGCCGTGCCGCAGCGGGCACGTCGTCGCAGCGCGTCCAAACCGTCCGTCCCTTCCCGTGGCCGGGTGGCCAGGTGCCACCGTATCGGGACACGCCAGCGGATTCGGGCCGCGGAGACGCGGATCACGTCACCGGTCGGCCTAGTCTGCGGGGACATCCCGGACCCGACCCCCGACGAAGGACCACCCATGGCGACCCGCACCCGCCTCGCTCCGGTCACCGGAGTCCTGGCGACGCTGCTGCTGACCGCCCTTGCCGGCTGCGGGCCGCAGGACGCCGACCCTGCCGGCACCGACGAGCCGTCCGCGGCCGCCGAGTCCACCGGGCCGGCGGACGAGCCCGAGGAGACGACCTCGGAGGCGGCCTCAGAGCCGGCCGAGCCGTCCGAGCCCGCGGAAGAGCCGCACGAGCCGGGCTCCGGCACGGTGACGGAGGCGCTGCTGCCGGCCGCCGACCTGCCCGGCTTCAACGACGAGTTCACCTGGGCCGAGGGCGCGACCGGGTCGAGCGAGCCCCGGGAGCTCGCCGGGGCCTGCCACCAGTTCGAGATGGCCTCGATCGGCGCCGAGGAGGTCGCCTACCGCAGCTACGACCCGGCCACCGGGGGTGACGCGACGGCCGGCGAGCTGGTCGCAGAGTTCCCCGACGAGATGACCGCCACCCGGGCCCTCGAGGTGCTCAAGTCCTGGCGCAAGGGCTGCGCCCGCGGCTTCCGCGGCTACGACCGGGTGCGCGTCGACGACCTGACCGACGTCGACACCGGCTCCGGGACCGGGCACTGGTACCTGCTCACCTACGGCCCGGCCGAGGGCGAGCCGGACGCCGGCTACTTCGACGCCCAGGGCATCGCGCGGGTCGGGAGGCGGATCGCGGTGCTGCGCCTCACCACGGTCGGTCAGGACTACAACTACGAGCCCGGCCAGGAGCCCATGGTCGAGGCCGTGCGGGCCGCCGCGGCTCGACTCTGACCGGGACTAGATTGGGGGGCGATGTCCGAGACTCCGCGACACCGCCGGCCGGTGATGCCCGGTGCCCGCCACTTCGAGGACCTGGTGGGCGACGTCGATCCCTCGGCCCGCAGCGAGGCGGCTGACCGGTGCGCGACCCTGCTCGTCCGCGGTGCGCACGGCACCGACGACGAGGAGGTGGTCGCGCGGGTGATCCGGCTCGCCGACACCGAGGGGCTCGACACCCTGGCCGACCTGTGGTCCGGCTCCCCGGCCGACTCCCTGGCCGGCTGCCTGTGGCGCCTGTACCTGCTGCGCACCTGGGTGTACGCCGACCCGGAGGCCGCCGCGCGCGAGTTCGACGCGGGCCGGCGTCGCACCCCGGTGCACGAGGTGGTCGCGGGCGTCGTGGACCCGCCCGGCCCCGACGAGGTGCGGAGCCTCGCCGACCTGGTGCTGCGCGGCGTCGCGCGGGGCGACTTCGCCGACACGCTGTGGCGGGCCGCCGCGTTCGCGCGGGTCGTGTCGGCGGGCCGCGCCGGCGCCGACCCGTCCGCGGACCCCTCTGGCCGTGCGGCGTACCACGCCGACCTGTCGGCCGCGAAGCTGCTCACGATGGCCGAGCAGCTCGAGCACGCCGCCCGGATGGAGGCCGACGGGCAGCTCGCCTAGGCGGCGCCGGGTTGTGCGTGTCCGCCGCGATCTCATCACCCGGCTTGTAGAATCGTCCGAGTGCGCCGGGCCGCGGCAGCCCCGGGTCCCAACTGAAGCCGCTACGAGCGGCCACGCGCCGTGAGGCGCTCCCGGTCCGGCGCACTCGACTTCCCGGACCCGCCGCCCCCTCGGGGGCGGCGTCCGCGCTCAGGCGGACGCGATCCGGGCCGCGAGGGCGGCGTTGGAGAGCACCAGCGCGACGTTGGCCGCGAGGCTGGCCCCGCCGGTCTCCTCGTGGAACCAGCCGAGCAGGAACGGGGTCACGTCCTTGCCGGTGATGCCACGCTTCTCGACCTCGGCCAGACCCGCCTCGAGGACCGTCCGGTGCTGCTCGGCGTCCATCTCGTGCGCCTCGTCGATGGGGTTCGCCACCACCACCGCCTGCCGCAGCCCGAGCAGGTCGCGCTGGCCCATGATCGCGGCCACCTCCTCCGCGGTGTCGACCCGCCACGGCACCGGGAGGCCGGTGTCGCGCACGTAGAAGCCGGGGAACACGTCGGTGCCGAAGCCCAGCACCGTCACCGACTGCGACTCGAGCCGCTCCAGCGTCGCCGGCACGTCGAGGATCGACTTGACCCCCGCGCAGACCACGGTCACCGGCACCCGGGCCAGCGCGTCGAGGTCGGCGGACTCGTCCCAGGTGTCGCGGGCCCCGCGGTGCACGCCGCCCAGCCCGCCGGTGGCGAAGACGCGGATGCCTGCCATGTTCGCCAGGTAGGACGTCGCTGCGACGGTGGTCGCGCCGACGAGACCGCGGCTCATGACCGGCCCGAGGTCGCGGATGGACGTCTTGACGACGTCGGAGTCCTCGGCCACGCGGAGCAGGTGGTCGTCCTCGAGCCCGACGTGCACGGTGCCGTCGACGACGGCGACGGTCGCCGGCACCGCCCCCGCCCGGCGTACCGTCTCCTCGATCTCCCGCGCGGTGCGGGCCGCGGACTCGGTGGGCAGCCCGTGGCTGATGATCGTGGACTCGAGTGCGACGACACCCGCCCCGGATGCAATAGCGTCGGACACCTCGGCGGACACATGCAGCGGCAGCGACGTCACCCGGGCATTCTGCCCGAGGTCGGGCGGCGGTGAGTGACGGGTACGACGGACAGGTGGGCGGATGACGGTCAGCGTGGTGTGCGTCGGCGACGTCATGCTCGACGTGATCGTGGACGCCCCGACCGGGCTGGTCCCCGACGACGACACGTCGGCGGCGATCAGGTTCACCGGTGGCGGACAGGCACCCAACGTGGCCGCCTGGGTGGTCGCGTGCGGCGGCTCCGCCGTCGTCGTCGGGCCACGCTGCCCGCACGGTCACGGGCCGTTGGTCACGGCTTCGCTGCGCGACCGCGGGGTGGAGGTGCGCGGGCCCCTGGTCGAGCGGGCCGGGTCGGTGATGTCGCTGGTGCAGCGGGGCACCCGGTCGATGGCCTCCGACGCCGGGGACACGACCTGGCTGAGCCGGGTGGACCCGGCCGACCTGCCGGGGACGGCGGACTGGCTCTACGTGTCCGGCTACGCATTGCTGCGCTCTCCTCGCCCGGCGAGCCTGCGCGCGCTGGTCGACGCGGCGAGGGCCGGGGGCGCGCGGGTGGCGCTCGACCTCGCCTCGGCGTCGATGATCGGCGGTTACGGCGCCGAGGGCTTCCGCCGGCTCTGCGAGTCGCTGGAGCCCGACGTGGTGCTCGGCAACGACGCCGAGTGGGCCGCGCTGTCGCGGGGGCCGGGCCCGGCGGCGGCGTTCCGTCCCGGTGGCGGCACGGTGCTGGTGCTCAAGCACGGAGCCCTCGGCGCCAGCTTCGTCATCGACGGGATCGCCGACGACCGTGCCGCCGTCCCGGGGCCGGTCCTCGACCCCACCGGAGCCGGTGACGCGCTGGCCGCCGGCTACCTCGTCGGCGGTGCGGACCTCGCGATGCGGACGGCCGCCCGCTGCGTGGGCCTCGTCGGCGCGCAGCCGGGAGCCGCCACGTGAGCGGGCTGACGGTGCGGGGGGTGCCGATCCCGGACGACGAGCTGCGCTGGAGGTTCAGCCGGTCGGGTGGTCCCGGCGGGCAGTCGGTCAACACCTCCGACAGCCGGGTCGAGCTGGTGTACGACGTGGCCGGCGGCTCGCTGCCGCGGCACCTGCGCGAGCGGGCCGTCGACCGGCTCGGCCCGCGGCTGGTCGACGGGGTGCTGACCATCGCCGCGTCGGAGTACCGCTCGCAGCACCGCAACCGTCAGGCCGCCCGGGCCCGGCTGCTCGACACCCTCACCGAGGCCACCGCTCCCCCGCCCCCGCGACGCCGCCCCACGAAGCCGTCGCGCGGGTCCCGGGAGCGGCGGCTCGCCGGCAAGAAGCGGCGGGGCGAGACCAAGGCCATGCGGCGGCGGCCGGACTACTAGCCGGCCGAGCGGTCAGCGGCTGCGCTTGACCCAGTCGGTCCAGGCGGTCGACTCGGCCGCCGCGTCGTGCAGGGTGTCGGAGAAGAACACCCCACGCCGGGTGGCGCGGGCGGTGTTGACGTTGACGCGGACCTTGCCGGGCCGGTGCAGGCAGCGCCGGTCGATCTCGACGGTGACCTTGTCACGGCGGTAGTCGACGTCGTGGTCCACGTCGCAGCGGTCGACCGGGCGGCCCTTCGCGTTGAAGACCCGCAGCCCACCCGATCGCAGGCGCCGGCTGGACTCGAGGAGCACCTCGCGCACGACGCGGTTGCGTCCCTGGAAGCGGACGGCGTACTGCGCGTAGGACCCCGTGCGGGCGAGGCGGGCGAACTTGATCTTGACGAAGGCTCGACTGCCCTCGTGGCCGACGATGGCCTTCGTGACGTCCCCGGACCTGACCGAGGGCGCGGGGCTCGCGGTGGTGGCGTCCGGCTCCCGCCAGACGTCTCCGCGGGCGTCCTTGACCGTGAGCTCCCGCGCGGCGGCCGGCGCGGCCGGCGCGACCAGGCAGAGGACGACGGCCAGGGCGGCGACGAGGTGGGTGCGGGTCACGACCGAACTGTAGACGGCCGGACACCCCCGCCGGGGCCGATGGCGACAACCGGGCCGGGGGGCGGCCCGGCGACGCCGGGGGCCGTCCGTCGGTGACGGGTACGGTGGCCAGCATGACGACGTACGCCCCCGAGATGGACGGCGAGGCCGACCCGGGCGAGGTCGTGTGGGCCTGGGTCCCCTACGAGGACGACCCGAGCCAGGGCAAGGACCGCCCGGTGATCGTGCTCGCCCGCTCCGGCACGTCGCTCGCCTGCCTCTACATGACCAGCAAGGACCACGACCGCGACGCCGACGACGAGGCCCGGTGGGGGCGCTACTGGATGGACGTCGGCACCGGGGCCTGGGACTCGCAGGGCCGCGAGAGCGAGGTGCGGCTGGACCGCCTGCTGACGCTGCAGGACTCGGAGGTGCGCCGCGAGGGCGCGGCGCTCGACCGGGCCACCTTCGACCGGGTCCTCGTCGCTGCCCGGGAGCACTGGACCGACGACGACACGGTCTGACCGCCGAAGGTCCTGACTAGCATCCGGGCATGAACGACGACCACCGCGCCGTCAACCGCGCCGTCTGGGACGAACGCGCGGACGCGCACGCAGCCTCCCCCGGCTACGGGGTGGGCCGCTTCGCCGCAGAGCCGGGGCACATCTCCGACGTGGTGCGGTTCGACCTGCCGCGGCTGGGCGACGTGGCCGGTCTCCGCGGTGTGCACCTGCAGTGCCACATCGGCACGGACACCGTGTCGCTCGCGCGGTTGGGTGCCCGGATGACCGGCCTCGACTTCAGCGCACCGGCCCTGGCTCAGGCGAGGGCGCTGGCCGCGGCGGCGGGCGTCGAGGTGGACTTCGTCGAGTCCGACCTCTACGCGGCGCCGGAGGCGCTGGGGCTGGCGTCGTTCGACCTCGTCTACACCGGCGTCGGCGCACTCTGCTGGCTGCCGAGTGTCACCCGATGGGCTCACGTCGTCTCCGCCCTCCTGGCGCCGGGCGGCCGGCTGTTCCTGCGCGAGGGACACCCGATGCTGTGGTCGCTCGCGGACCCACGGCCCGACGAGCTCGTGGTCGTCGGTACCCCTACTTCGAGCGCGAGGAGGCCACCGTGTTCGAGTCGGAGGGCACCTACGTCGAGACCGACGTCGCAGTTCGAGCACAGCACGACGCACGAGTGGAACCACGGTCTCGGCGAGATCGTCACCGCGCTGCTCGAACAGGGGCTGCAGCTGACCGGCCTGGTCGAGCACGACAGCGTCCCCTGGGACGCGCTGCCGGGCCAGATGGAGGCGCTGCCGGACGGCGAGTGGCGGTTGCGCGACCGTCCCTGGCGCCTCGCGCACAGCTACACGCTCCAGGCGGTCAAGCCCACCTGAGGTCGGGCCGGTCACCCGGCCTGGTCGAGCGCCTTGCGGATCCGGGTGTCGGACACCGGGAACGACGTACCCAGGGACTGCGCCCACAGGCTGACCCGGTACTCCTCCAGCATCCAGCGGACCCGGCGCAGCCCGGCGCTCGGCAGCCGTCCCTCCGGGAGCGCGCCGAGGCGGTGCAGGTACGCCTCCTGGAGTCCGGCCACCTGGTCCATCAGCTGCCGGTCCCGGGCGAGGCCGCCGTCGAGCCGGGCCCGCCGCTCCGTCACCGCGGCGAGGTAGCGCGGGTAGTGCCGCAGCCAGGCCACGCCGGCCTCTGCGACGAAGCCGCGGTGCACCAGGCGCCCCACCTGCGCCTTCATGTCGGCCAGCGCCGGCAGCAGCGTCATGTCGGCGGCGCCGCTCAGCGCCTTGTCGACCTCGCGCCAGGCGGCCAGGACGCGCACGACGTCGTGCATGACCACCCGGGTGGCGTCGGCCAGGTCCGCCCGGACCACCGGGACGAGCGCGGCGAAGCCCGCCTCGTCCCACACCGGGCCGCCGTGGCGTTCGACCAGGTCGTCGACGGCGGCCGCGACGCAGTCCTCGAGCAGGTCGGCCACCGACGGGTAGGGCGATCCCGCGAGCGAGAGCTTCTCGGTGTTGGACAGCGCGTCGGCGATGCCGCGCGACGGGGACGGGATCGCCAGCATCAGCAGCCGCCTCAGACCGCGCAGGTGCATGGCGTCGCGCTCGGGAGCGGATCCGAACACCCGCAGGCCGACCGTCGCACCCTCGTCGACCAGGCCGGGGAAGCCACGTACGTCGTGCCCGGCCCGGGTCTGGCTGAACTCCTGGGGCACGGCGCCGAAGGTCCACGTGGTCGCCCCGGTGACGTCGAGGCCCGAGGCGGATGCGGCCTCCGCCATCGCCTCCTGGAACCTCGGGCGCAGCGGCTCCTTGAGCTTGTCCAGCTCCTTGCCCTCGGCCACGACCCGGCCGCGCTCGTCGATGACCCGGAACGTCGGCCGCAGGTGGTCGGGCACCTTCGTCCAGTCCCACGCGTCCTCGGGCACGTGCACCCCGTTGCGGCCCCGCAGGAACCGGCCGAGTGCGGTGAGCAGCGGCTCCTCCCCCGGTGACGCGGCGGCGAGGAACTCACGAGCCACGTTGGGGGCCGGCACGAAGTTCACCCGCAGCTGCTTGGGCAGCGACCGGACCAGCGCCACCACGAGCTCCTCGCGCAGCCCCGGCACCTGCCAGGTGAACGCGGCGGGGTCGACCCGGTTGAGGGTGCCGACGGGCACCTCGACGGTCACGCCGTCCGCGGCCGCACCCGGCTCGAACTGGTAGCTCAGCGGCATCGCGAGGTCACCCTCACGCCACTCGTCGGGGTAGTCCTGCGTGGTGACCTCCCCCGCCGACTCGTGCACCAGCATCACGGGGTCGAAGGTGAGCAGGTCGGGGTTCTCCTGGCGGGCCCGCTTCCACCAGGCGTCGAAGTGGGCCCCGGACACGACCTCGGCGCCGACGCGCGCGTCGTAGAAGTCGAAGAGCGTGTGCTCGTCGACGACGATGCCGCGCCTGCGGGCCCGGTGCTCGAGCTCCTCGGCCTCCTCGAGCAGCGCCCGGTTCCGGGCGAAGAAGCGGTGCCGGGTCTCCCACTCGCCGTAGACGAGCGCGTGCCGGATGAAGAGCTCCCGCGCCAGCGCCGGGTCGACCTTCCCATAGGCCACCAGCCGGTCCGCGACCAGCGGCACGCCGTACAGCGTGACCCGCTCGTGGGCCAGCACCGCGGCGCGCTTCTTGCTCCAGTGCGGCTCGGACCAGGTCCTCTTCACCAGCGCGGCGCCGAGCTCCTCGGCCCACTCCGGCCTGATCGCGGCGTTGACGCGCGCCCACAGCTTGGAGGTCTCCACCAGCTCGGCGGACATCACGAGCTGTGGCTGCTTCTTGAACAGACCCGAGCCGGGGAAGATCGAGAACCGGGCGTTGCGGGCGCCGAGGTAGTCGCGTTTCTCGGGGTCGCGCAGGCCGATGTGCGAGAGCAGCCCGGACAGCAGCGCCTGGTGGATGCCGTCGTCGTCGGGCTCGTCGGCCGGCTTGCCGACGCCGAGCTTGAGCTGCTTGGCCACCTGGCGCAGCTGGGACTCCAGGTCCTGCCACTCGCGGATGCGCAGGTAGTTGAGGTGCTCGGCACGACACATCCGCCGGAACGCCGACGACGAGAGCTCTCGCTGCTGGGTCCGCACGTAGCGCCAGAGGTTGAGCAGCGTCAGGAAGTCGGAGGTCTGGTCGCGGAAACGGGCGTGCAGCTGGTCCGCGTGCGCGCGGCTCTCGACCGGGCGCTCACGGGGGTCCTGGATGGACAGCGCCGCCGTGATGACCAGCACCTCGCGCAGGCAGCCGCGGCGGTCGGCCTCGAGGATCATCCGGCCGAGCCGGGGGTCGACCGGCAAGGCGACCAGGCGCCGGCCGAGCCCGGTGAGACGGCGGCCGTCCCGGGTGGTCGAGCCGTCCCGGGTGGTCGAGCCGTCCCGGGTGGTCGAGCCGTCCCGGGGGGTCGAGCCTGTCGAGACCACCGCCCCCAGCTCCTCGAGCAGCTGCACGCCCGCCTTGACGTTGCGCTGGTCGGGCGGGTCGACGAAGGGGAACCGCGCGACGTCCCCCAGCCCGAGCGCGGTCATCTGCAGGATCACCGACGCCAGGTTGGTGCGGAGGATCTCGGGGTCGGTGAACTCCGGGCGTGACTCGAAGTCGTCCTCGGAGTAGAGCCGGATGCAGATGCCGGCCTCGACCCGGCCGCAGCGGCCCTTGCGCTGGTCGGCCGACGCCCGGCTGATCGCCTCGATGGGGAGCCGTTGCACCTTGGTGCGGTAGGAGTACCGCGAGATGCGGGCGTAGCCGGAGTCCACGACGTACCGGATGCCCGGCACCGTCAGAGACGTCTCCGCGACGTTGGTGGCCAGCACCACGCGCCGACCGGTGTGGGGCGCGAAGACCTTGTGCTGCTCGGCGGCCGAGAGCCGCGCGAACAGCGGCACGATCTCGACCGACCTCCGGTCGAGCGTGTCGAGACCGCTCTTCTCCAGGAACTCGGCGGTGTCGCGGATCTCCCGCTCCCCCGGCAGGAAGACGAGGATGTCGCCGGGCCCCTCCCGGACGAGCTCCCGGACCGAGTCGGCGATCGCCTCGGTCTGGTCCTTCACCAGGACCTCCCCCTCGGCGTCGACGGAGTCGGGGTCGCCCACCTCCTCGACCAGGGGCCGGTAGCGCACCTCGACGGGGTAGGTCCGTCCCGAGACCTCCACGATCGGCGCCGGCGTGCCGTCGGGGCGGGCGAAGTGGGCGGCGAACCGCTCCGGGTCGATCGTGGCCGAGGTGATGACGACCTTGAGGTCGGGGCGCCGGGGTAGCAATTGCTTGAGGTAGCCGATGATGAAGTCGATGTTGAGCGACCTCTCGTGGGCCTCGTCGATGATCAGCGTGTCGTACGCCGACAGCAGCCGGTCGTGCTGCAGCTCCGCGAGCAGGATGCCGTCGGTCATCAGCTTCACGAGGGTGTCGCGGCTGGACCGGTCGGTGAACCGCACCTGGTAGCCGACCGCGCCGCCGGCCTCGCCCAGCCCGGGACCGCCGAGCTCCTCGGAGATGCGTTCGGCGACGCTGCGGGCGGCGATCCGCCGTGGCTGGGTGTGGCCGATCATGCCCTCGACGCCCCGGCCGAGCTCGAGGCAGATCTTGGGCAGCTGGGTGGTCTTGCCGGAGCCGGTCTCGCCGGCCACGATCACCACCTGGTGGTCGCGGATCGCGGCGGCGATGTCGTCCCGCCGCTGGCTGACCGGCAGCTCGGGCGGGTAGCGCACCTGGGGCACGAGCGCCCGGCGCGCCTCCACCTGCTCGGGGGTGAAACGCGGGCCGCCGCTGCGGCTCCCGGCCTCCGCGCCGTCGGCGCCGGCCGCGCGGTCCCGGGGTGCGGGGGTCCCGCGTGCTGGCCTGCGACATGACCCCTGCAGTCTACGAACCCGCCGAGGGTCGACCCGCGCCACCACCACCAGGCAGGCGCGGGGGGTCGACTTGATCGAGGTGGGCATGGCCTGCAGGGTGGAGGGCCAGCGAAGCGATCAACGAAGGAGAAAGCACTCGTGCTCACCCTGACCGAGAACGCCAGCACCGTGGTGAAGACCCTGGTCGACCAGACCGGCGCGGCCGAGGAGGGCGGCCTGAGGATCAGCCAGGACGCTCCGGACTCCCCTGCCCTGCACGTCATCCCGAGCGAGGCGCCGCAGCCCGGCGACCAGGTGCTCGAGGAGGACGGCGCCCGCGTGTTCCTCGAGGAGATCGCGGCCGACACGCTCGACGACAAGATCCTCGACGCCCAGGTCGACGACCAGGGCGGGGTGCAGTTCACGATCGCCCCCCAGGCCTGACTCCGACAACGGATCGGTGACGTCCGGAATCAGGACGTTTGAACTCGGACTCCCCGGGCACACAATGGGTCAGGAAGGGAGAACAACATGGCATTCATCCTCTGGCTCATCGCGGTTGCCCTGGTCATCTGGGGCATCGTCACTCTGGTTCGCGGCGGCGTCCTGATGGGCATCGTGCTCATCGTGGTCGGCCTGCTCGTCGGCCCGGGCGGCGTCAGTATCTTCACCTGACCCGACCAACCCCAAGCAAGACCGAACGACCGGGCCGTCCCGCGCACCGCGGGGCGGCCCGGTCGTTTCTCACGTCTCACGTCGGCCCCGGCGGGTCAGGTGCCGGAGAGGACCCCGACGAGTGCGGCCGCCAGCAGCGCGAGCAGCTCGCGCTTGTCGACGTCGCGGGGGTCGCGCACCCAGGCCAGCACCACGTCCTCGGTCATCGCCGACCAGCCCCGCACCATGAGCCGGGTGGCCGGGGTGTCGCCGATCCCCAGGGCGTCGAGCAGGCGCGCTCCGCCGTCCCGGTCCGAGGACGCCTCGAAGATGCGGTCCGTGAGCACCGCCCTGGCCTCCTCGTAGATCGCCCGCAGGTCGTCGTTCCCGCTGGCGGCGCCGCGCACCAGCGACGCGTAGCCCGCGTAGTTGGCGACCACGTAGTCGACGTAGGCCTCAGGGAGGTGGCGAGCCGCTCCATCGGCTCACCCACCGAGGGCGGTGCGGTCACCGCGATGAGGTCGTCGGCGGCCTTGCGGACCACGGCCCTGTGGAAGTCACGCTTGTTGCCGAAGTAGTGGTAGAGCAGCCCCCGGGAGATCCCCGCCTCCTCGGCGAGCGTGTCGATGGACAGCTCGTCGACCGAGCGGGTGGACAGCAGCCGCACCCCCAGCGCGAGCAGCTGGTCGCGGCGGTCGTCGGGGGCCATCCGGACGCGGCCCGCGCCGGCGGGAGCGGGACGGGTGGGTCGGACGGCGCTCATGGCGGCGACTCTACTGAACTTGTGTCAACAGCGCTATTGACGTCCGTTCAATACCGCCGGTATGTTTCGCGGCATGTCTTCTGCCGCGCTCCCCTCCCACGTCCGGCTGCTCGTCATCGGCGCGGGCTTCGCCGGCCTCGGGATGGCCATCCGGCTCCAGCAGGACGGCGAGACGACGACTTCCTCGTGGTCGAGCGGGGGCGACGAGGTCGGCGGCACCTGGCGTGACAACACCTACCCGGGCGCCGCCTGCGACGTGCCGTCGCAGCTGTACTCGTTCTCCTTCGCGCCGAACCCCGACTGGTCGCGCATCGTTCTCCCCGCAGCCCGAGATCCAGGCCTACCTCCGCCGGGTGGCCGAGCGACTACGGCGTGCTGGACCGGTTCCGCTTCGGCACGGAGGTCGAGGACGCCACCTGGGACGACGCCGCCGCTGGCTGGACCGTCGCGACCACGCCGGGGACTGTCACCGCCGACGTCCTGGTCAGCGGCATCGGCGGGCTGTCCGAGCCGAGGACTGCCCGACATCGACGGGCTCGAGACCTTCACGGGCGAGGTCTTCCACTCCGCCCGCTGGGACCACGACTACGACCTCACCGGGCAAGCGGGTCGCCGTGATCGGCACCGGCGCCTCGGCCATCCAGTTCGTCCCCGAGATCGCCGACCGGGTCGCGCAGCTCGACGTCTACCAGCGCACCGCCGCCGTGGGTGATGCCGCGCCACGACCGGCACTACACCGGCTCGAGCGCCTCGGCTTCCGGCACGTGCCGGGCCTGCAGAAGCTCTACCGCACCGCGATCTACTGGGGTCGCGAGTTCCTCGTCCCCGGCTTCACCCTGGACCCGCGGCTGGCCGCGCCCGCCAGGAAGGCCGCGCTCGCCAACATCGCGCGCGGCATCAACGACCCGGAGCTGCGCGCCAAGGTGACGCCGGACTACACGATCGGCTGCAAGCGGATCCTGATCTCCAACGACTACTACCCCGCCCTGGCCCGCGACCAACGTCGACCTGGTCACCGACCGCGATCGCCGAGGTCACCGGGCACTCGGTGGTCACGTCCGACGGCGTCGAGCGCGAGGTCGACGCGATCATCGTCGCCACCGGTTTCTGCGACGACCGAGCAGCCGATCGCCGCGCACATCACGGGCGCCGACGGCCGCAGCCTCGCCGAGGTCTGGGCCGGGAGCGGCATGGCCGCCTACAAGGGCACCACCGTCCACGGCTTCCCCAACCTGTTCCAGCTCGTCGGGCCCAACACCGGCTTCGGCCACTCCAGCATGGTCTTCATGATCGAGTCGCAGATCGCCTACGTGCTCGACGCGCTGCGAAGGATGCGGTCCAACGGGATCGCCACCGTGCAGCCCCGACCCGAGCGTCCAGCACCGCCTGGAACGCCGACCTGCAGCGCCGGCTGGCGCCGCACGGTGTGGAGCGACCGGCGGCTGCTCGAGCTGGTACCTCGACGCCCACGGCCGCAACACGACCCTCTGGCCGCGCAGCACCTTCACCCTGCGGCGGCTGCTGTCCCGCTTCGACGTCGAGCGGTACGTCACGACCGCCCGGTCCGACGTACCGACCGCGCTGGGGCGGAGGGTCTCCGCGTGAGGACCCTCGACGGCAAGGTCGTGGCCATCACCGGCGCCGGCTCCGGGATCGGACGGGCCCTCGCCCTGGAGATGGCCGCCCGCGGGGCGACTCTCGCCCTCAGCGACCGCGACGAGGTCGGCCTGGTGGAGACCGCCGACCTGGTGCAGGCCCGGTCGGGCGGGGAGGCCCGCACCGACAAGCTCGACGTCCGGGACCGCGAGGCCATGCGTGCCTACGCCGCGGACGTCGTCCGCGACCTGGGTCGGGTCAACATGGTGGTCAACAACGCCGGCGTCGCGCTCCACGGGGACTTCGAGGAGGTGTCCTACGAGGACTTCGAGTGGGTCATGGACATCGACTTCTGGGGCGTCGTGCACGGCACCAAGGAGTTCCTGCCGCACCTGATCGCCTCCGGGGACGGTCACGTGGTGAACGTCTCGAGCCTGTTCGGCCTGATGGGGATGCCCGGGCAGAGCGGCCTACAACGCGGCCAAGTTCGGGGTCCGCGGCTTCTCCGAGGCGCTGCGCATCGAGATGCTGGTCGCCGGGCACCCCGTCGGGGTCACCTGCGTGCACCCCGGCGGCATCCGCACCGCCATCGCGCGCAACGCCCGGGCCACCGCGTCGCACGACCAGGCGGAGGTGGCGCGGCGACTTCGACACCAGGCTGGCCCGCATGCCCGCCGAGCGGGCGGCCGAGATCGATCGTCGCCGGGGTCCTCGCCGGCCGGGCCCGGATCGTCGTCGGAGCGGACGCGAAGCGTGCTCGACGCCTTCGTCCGCCTCGTCGGGCCCCGCTACCAGGGCGTCGTCGCCCGGCTGGCCCGCCGCCTGGCGCCCTAGCCGGCCGCCCGGGCAGGCCGCCCGCACGCCCCTCACTTTCGGGAGTCCCGGGACGCGGCCCGGTCGCCTACCGTGGCAGCACGCAGGACAGGGGGGTGTCCAGTGTCTGCCGACTCCGGAACGCGAGGACCGGCCGACGCTCGCCGGCGACACCGCGGTCGCCTGCGCGAGCTACGCGCCCGGCCACCAGATGCACTACATCCACCAGGGCCAGGCGCTGCGGTCACCGTCGCGCCGGGTGCACCGGCTGATGGTCGACGGCGACCGGGTCGCGACCTGGCTGCTCGACGACGGCGACGAGATCGTCTGGCACCACCACGACCGGAGCCGCCTCGCGACGTGCTGGGGCTCTTCCCGACGGCTCCCGCGTCGTCTACCCCCGCTTCCACGCGCTGCGGGTCGGCCCCTACTGGTTCAACTGTACCGAGGCCGAGCTCCGCGCCCTGCCGGCCGTCGGGGGCCGACGCGCCGTGAGTGAGTGCCGCCATCGGCGCGACCGTGCGGGTGGTCTTCCCAAGTGGGGCGACCGTCCGCACTGGGAGTACGACGGCCGTCCTCCTCGGCGAGGACGAGCACGGCCCTGGCTCGGCGCGCCCGGCCGGCACCCGGCTGAGCCGGCCGGGCGCCGGCTACGACGCACCCGCCGACTTCGTGAGCCTGGTGGGCCGGACGCGGCGCGTTCGTCGCCACGCTTCTACCGCGAGCACCGGGGGCGGGCAGTTTCCCCGACGGGCGGTCGAGCTGTACGTCGACATCACGACCGTGCCGGTCTGGGAGGACGACCCGGACGGGGGCGGCACGGTGCCGATGGTCGACCTCGACCTCGACGTGGTCCGCGGCCGCACCGGACGGGTCTGGGTCGACGACGAGGACGAGTTCGCCGACCACCGGGTCCGGTTCGGCTACCCCGCCGACGTCGTGCGTCTCGCGACCACGACCTGCGACCGGGTGCACGAGGACGGTGCTGGCGGGTCGCGCCCGTACGACGGGGCGGTCGGCCGGCGGCTGGCTCAGCCGGCTGGCTGCTCTCCCGCAGCCTGCCGTCCGCGGCGTCCTCGACGCTGACGCGCCCGCGCCCGGAGCGGGCCGACCAGCCGCGGACCGGCCAGCCGGTCCTCGAGGCGGCGGGCCTCCCGCTCGCAGCGGCTGGGCGACGTACTCACCCAGCAGCACGCCGGAGGCCAGCGCGATGGCGATCGCCGCCGCCGTGATCAGCGAGAGCAGGCCGTTGCCGCCCATCGCGAGCAGGGACAGGCCCCGGTAGATCGACAGCCCGGGCAGCATCGGCACGATGGCCGAGACGACCACGACCAGCGGCGGCACCCGGAACCTTGCCGGCGACCGAGTAGGACACCAGCCCCGATCAGGACCGCCGCCGACGGCCGCCGCCCAGGCGCGGCCGAGCTCCTGGGACTCCACCGCCACGAGGACCAGCGGCGCCAGCCCCGGCGATCAGCGCGATCGGCAGCAGCGCCGCGCAGCGGGGCGTAGGAGGCGAAGGCGAACGCGCCCGCCGTGATCGCCGCGCCGACGACGAACATGCCCGCCTCGTTCAGCGAGCCCACCCCGGGGTTCAGACGGCCGAGGTCGACGCCGAGCATCTGCCCCACGGAGAGCCCCCCGCTCACCCCGGCGATGATGCCCGGCGGTGGCGAGCATCGCCTCCAGGATCCGGGCCGCGGCGGTGAGCGGGAAGCCGGTGAGCGCGTCCTGGACCGCACCCATGAAGCCGATGCCGGCCAGCAGCATGACGATGCTGGCGGTGACCACGAGGGACGGGTCGACGTCGGAGAGCCGCGGCAGCGCAGCCACCACGGCGAACAGCGTGGCCAGGAGGCCGCCGGCCACCTGCTGGTAGAAGCCCGGCAGCCGGCGCCGGCTCATCGCGCGCTGCAGCCGGTCGATCCCGACGGCGGCGAGGAACGCGATCGCGATGACGATCAGGTTGCCGCCGAGCAGCATCGGCGACGCCCGACGCCCATCACGCCGTAGCCCGAGGTGACCCCCAGCGCGGCAGCCGGTGCCCCGAGGAGACGATCTTCGCCAGCCGGCTCCTGCCTCGTCGAGGTCGATGCTCGCCGTCGAGCAGGTCGCGGACCAGGTGGTCGACCAGGGTCAGGTCCTCGTAGTCGATCTCGCGGTGCCGGACGTGCCGGATCTGGATGATCGGCGGCTCGTCGTACGCCGTCTGGCTAGGTCGTGCGTCAGCGCGGTGAAGGTGACGTCGACCTCGACGCCACGCAACCCGCACGCGTGCACCACCGACCAGATCGTGGCGTTGACGTCGGCCGCGCCGGCACCGGAGGACAGCAGCATCTCCCCGACCCGGAGCGCGAGGTCGAGGGTCTTGTTGATCTGTCTGCTCTCAGCCATGGCACGCCCAAGTCTGACGACTGCCGGCGCGCGTCGGGCCCACCCGGGGCCGACGTGTGCTTCGTCACCCGGAGACGACCGAGCCCCCCACGCGGCAGTGGCGCGTGGGGGCTCGGCGGAGCGGTGGACGAGGGTCAGCTCCCGGGAGCGGCCTCGCGGGACTTCTTCGGCGGCTTGGCGGTCACCACCGGGGTCGCCTCGCGCGACTTCTTCGGCGGCTGTCGGCCACCACCGGGGCGCCTCGCGCGACTTCTTCGGCGGCTGGCGGCCACCACCGGGGCGCCTCGCGCGACTTCTTCGGCGGCTTCGCGGCCACCACCGGGGCCTCCCGCGACTTCTTCGGCGGCTTGGCGGCCACCACCGGGCGCCTCCCGCGACTTCTTCGGCGGCTCGTCGGCGACCGCCGGGCCTCCCGCGACTTCTTGGCGCTTGCCTCGGCGACTGCTACGGCGGCCTGCCGCGACTGCTCGCCTTCGGCGCGGCGACCGCTTATCGAACGTCGGTCCGTTCGGAGTCGGCCGCGACAGCGCCTCCCACGGTGATCATGCCGAGCACGAGTGCTCCGGCGGCGACGGCGCCGCCGAGGCGGAGCGCACGGGTGCGCTGCGCCTTCCTGCTGTTTCGCGTCATGTGAATCTCCCGGTCACATAGCGGATGGGGGGACTGTACCGTAAAGGTTCCGATGCCCTTAACGTCCCGGTAGAGGGGCAAAATCACCCAGATGTGCTATCTGTGGTGACCCACTTTCTCCGCGTTCTATCTGTTTTATCGGGATCAGTCAGGCCGGAGTTGATGGCTTCTCGAGCTCGATCCGCACCCCGAGCAGTCGCACCGCCCGGCCGCGGTCGAGGTCCGCGAGCAGCTCGACGGCCGCTCCGACGATCGAGGTCTCGTCGAGGGTCGGTTCCGGGAGGGTGCGGCTGCGGGTCCGGGTCTCGAACGGGGCGTACCGCAGCTTGATCCCGACCCGGGTCACCGCTCGGTCCTCCGCCACCAGGTCGGCGACCACGGCCCGGCGCCAGCCTGGCCACCTCGGACTCGACCTCCGCCCAGTCGGTCAGATCGTGCTGGAAGGTGGTCTCCCGGCCGTGCCCGCGAGCGACGTACGGCGAGGGGTCCACCGGCGCTGTGTCGACCCCGCGGCCCAGCCGGCGGTACCACGGGCCCATCCGTCGGGCCGAGCCGGTCGGCCAGCGTCCTGGGCCGGTGTCGCCGCGAGCTCGGCGCACGCGTGCGGATGCCCAGCTGCGGCCAGCTTGGCGGCGGTCTTGCGCCCGATCCCCCACAGGGCGTCGGTCGGCCGGTCACCCATCACCTCGAACCAGTGGTCCCGGTGAGCCGGAAGCCGCCGCGGGGCTTGCCGAACTCGGTGGCGATCTTGGCCCGCAGCTTGTTGTCCCCGATCCCGACCGAGCAGTGCAGCCCGGTGGCGTCCAGCACCGCCGACCGGATCACCTCGGCCTCGCGCTCCGGGTCGTCGGTCTCCACGGCCAGGAAGGCCTCGTCCCAGCCGAGCACCTCGACCGGCACGGCGCGGGACCGCAGCGTGTCCATCACCCGGGCCGAGGCCGCGTCGTACGCGGGCGCGTCGACCGGGCAGGAAGACCGCGTCGGGGCACTTCCGGGCCGCGGTGCGCAGCGGCATCCCGGAGCCGACGCCGAACGCGCGGGCCTCGTACGACGCCGTCGCCACCACGCCGCGCTCGGTGGGGTCGCCGCGGCCGCCCACCACCACGGGTCGCCCGGCCAGCTGCGGGCCGGCGCAGGACCTCCACGGCAGCGATGAACTGGTCGAGGTCGACGTGCAGCACCCAGGAGGTCGACCTCGGCGTCGGGGTCGCGCCCATGGCTCCCAGTGTGCCGCTGCCCGCTGCGCGCCCGGGCGTGGTGAGATGGCCCCATGAGCACACCCGTGGTCGTCGTCGTCGGCGCCGGGCCCGGGCTGGGCGCGGCGGTCGCACGCCGCTTCGCCCGCGAGGGCTGGTCCGCGCGGACTGGTCGCCCGGCCGAGCAAGCTCGACGCGCTGGGCAGGCAGCTGCAGCAGGAGGGCGTCACGACCGGGTGGACGGCCGCCGACGTCACCGACCCCGCCGCCCTGCGGGAGGCCGTCACCCGCCTCGGCGCCCACACCGGCCGGATCGACGTGCTGCACTTCAACCCGAGCGCTGTTCCGTCGAGCGGGACCTGCTGAGCTGACCGCCGACGAGCTCCTGGAGGACGTCGCGCTGGGCGTCGGCGGCCTGCTCACCGCGGTGCAGGCGGCCCGGCCGTTCCTGCGCCGGCGGCCGGGTCACCGCGACCGGCAGCATGGCCGCCGACCGCCCCTGGCACCGAGCGGCCACGTCCTGGGCGTGCAGAAGGCCGGGCTGCGCAACCTCGTCCGCAGCCTCGACGCCGGCCTCTCGGACGGACGGCATCCGTGCGGTCTCGGTCACCGTCAACGGCACGCTCGGAGCGAGGCACGGCCTTCGACCCGAGCCACGTCGCCGACGCGATCTATCCGCGCGGCCCACCAGCCCGAGGACGACTGGCGGGCCGAGGTCCCCTTCGACGGCTGAGCCGGGTCAGCGACGAGCGCGGACCTTGGGGCTGCGCGAGCTCTTCAGGGCGTCGTCGCCGGGGAACACCCAGCGGTAGTACGCCTTGCGGCGGGGGCGCTCGGCCACGGTCCCGCGCCGGTCGGTGACGGCCTTCCCGACCCGGACCCAGCGCGTCGACCCGGCGTACCGGCGCTCGAGCCGCACGGTCGCTCCCGCCACCCGGCTGCCGTCGGTGACCCGGAGCGTGCCGCGCACCTCGCGGTGCCGGCCCGCCCAGCCGGCACGGAGCTTGGTCCGGCGCGGCGTGGTCTCGCCGCCCGGCGTCGGCGGCACGGCCGGCTGCCGGCCGGCGGTGTGACCGGCACCGCCGCCAGGGCGGTCGTGTCCAGGAAGCCCGAGGTCGCGGTGTTCCAGTGCGTGCTCAGCCAGCTGCCCGCCGGTGGGGCGGTGCTGAAGTAGTCGTCGCCGTTGCAGTCGAGCACGCGCTCCTGGGCACGGTCCGCGCAGACCGTCTGCATGGACACCCCCGAGCCGTCGGAGTAGCACATCAGGTCCGACTCGTCCCAGCAGTGACCGTTGGCGGTGACGTGCGGGGCACCCGGCAGCACGCCGCCGAGGTTGTGGGTCAGCTCGTGCGCCGCGACGGAGGTGCTGCGGCTGGACCAGCAGCGCGTGTCCACCCGCGAGTAGCTCGCACCGCGGCCGTCGTTGGCGTTGCCGACCGGCCGGGTGTCCGTGTAGTACGTGCCCACCCCGCACAGGACCGAGGCATCGGTGAAGGCGAGGTACTTGCGGTTGGGTCCCGGTAGCCGAGGTCGCGCAGCGCACTGATGGTGGCGTCGAACGAGCCGAGCGAACCGGCCGGCACCACCACCTCGGGCACCACCGGGACGCAGCCGGCGTGCACCCAGCGCACCCGGCGGACCCCGCCGGTCCGCTCCGCGGAGACGGCGAAGACGTCGTCGACGTTGGCGATCTCGTTGAGCAGCAGCGGCAGCACGTCCTGGTAGCGGGACGGGGTCTGCGCGTCCCGCACGTACATCGCCTGCACGCGCTTGCCGTCGGTGCCGTCACCGGTGCAGGAGGGCGCCACGTGGGCGGTGAGCCCGGGTGCGATCGAGGTGCCCGGCGGTGTCGCGGCCGCCGTCCGGTGCGTCGTCGTCGACCGCCTGAGCCGGTCGGGCCGGGTGAGGCGGGTCAGCGACCTCCGGTCGAGGCCGGCGCGGTCGTACAGGGAGTCGGTGTCCGTCGGGGAGTCGCTCCGCACCCCGGGGGGCAGCGGGTCCTCGTGGGTGGGCCCGGTCGACAGCGCCACCCGAGGCTCCGGACCGCCCGCGCCGGCGGGGTCGAGCCAGCTGCTGGGCGGTGAGGACGAGACCTGCCGCGGTCAGCGCGCTCAGCACCAGGCGGACGAGGGGGCGACGGGGCACGGGGTTCTCTCCAAGGGGTGGATGCACCGTGAGAGTCGGCAGCCGGCGAGCGCCACTTGAGCGGTTCGTCCGGTTTGGTCCCGTGCTGTCCAGTCCGCGAGCGGGACCGGCGGCGGTGGTTGCCGCCGGCGCCAGGGGGCAGGATGAGGCTCCGACAACCCGACACGAGGGGCCCGATGTTCACACCGATGGATCCGACGTCCGCGGGGTTCATGTTCGCGGAGAACCGGAACCAGCCGATGCACGTCGGGGGCCTGCAGCTGTTCCAGCGTCCGGAGGGTGCGGGCCGCACGTTCGTCCGTGACATGTACGAGTCGATGCTGGCCGCCGACGACATCGCTCCCCTGTTCATCCGTCGCCCGCACCGGTCGGTCGCGACGGGCGGGCAGTGGGCCTGGACCGAGGACACCCAGTTCGACATCGACTACCACGTGCGGCACAGCGCGCTGCCGAAGCCGGGGCACGTCCGCGAGCTGCTCGAGCTCTGCTCCCGGCTGCACGGCACCCGGCTCGCCCGGAGCGCCCGCTGTGGGAGACCACCGTCATCGAGGGCCTCCGCGACGGCCGGATGGCGATGTACTCGAAGATGCACCACGCGCTCGTCGACGGCGTCTCCGCGATGCGGCTCCTGCAGAGCGTGCTCTCGACGGACCCCACCGCCCGGGGGATGCCGCCGCCGTGGGCGGTGCAGCCCGGGGCCGCGGCGGCCGGGGGTGAGCGGGCGCAGGCCGACCTGCACCTGGGCGACCTGCCGCTGGACGCCTTCCGCAGCGCGCTGGGCATCACGGCCGACGCGGCCGGGCTGCCCGGCGCGCTGCTCCGCACCGTCGCCCGCGGGGTGCGCAACGAGACCTCGGCGCTGTCGCTCTACGCGCCCCGGACGATCCTCAACACCAAGATCACCGGCTCGCGGCGCTTCGCGGCGCAGGACTGGCCGGTCGAGCGGCTCCGCGCGGTCGGCCGGTCCACGGGCACCACGATCAACGACGTCGTGCTGGCGATGGTCAGCGGCGCGATGCGGCGCTACCTCGACGGGCTCGGCGCGCTGCCCGACACCACGCTGGTCGCGATGGTGCCCGTGGGTCTGCACGCCGGACGGTCACAGCAGGCGTCCACCGAGGGCGGCAACGCCGTGGGGGCGGTGATGGTCAAGCTCGGCACGGACCTCGCGGACCCGACGGACCGGCTGCGGGCGATCCACCGGTCGATGCAGGACGGCAAGGAGGCGCTCGGCACGATGACGCCCCTGCAGATCCTGGCGATGAGCGCGATCGGGCTGGCCCCGGCCGTGCTCCCGCCGCTGCTGCGGATGTCCGGCATCGCCAGGCCGCCGTTCAACCTGATCATCTCCAACGTCCCCGGCCCCCGCGTCCCGCACTACTACAACGGCGCGGAGCTGGTGGGGATGTACCCGCTGTCGATCCCGATCCACGGCATGGCGCTCAACATCACCTGCACGTCGTACGCCGGGAGGATGGGCTTCGGTCTCACCGGGTGCCGCCGCACCGTCCCGCACCTCCAGCGCCTGCTGCGCGACCTCGACCACGAGCTCTGCCGCCCTCGAGGTCGCCGCCGCGCTCTGAGGCTCCCGCGCGAGGAGGGGCGTCAGAAGGCCGCGATGACGAAGTAGAAGACCAGGGCCACGATCACCAGCAGGGCGACCACGCGGACCCAGGCGGGGGTGCTCGACTCGTGCACCGGGTCCGGGGACACGCCGCGCAGCTCGCGGGGCAGCTCGTCGTCGGTCATGGCCCCACCCTACGGGCCGGGCCACCCGGGTCAGTACGCGCGGGTGACCGTGATCGTGGAGTTCGTGCAGCCCGGAGGAGAGGCTCTGGATCGAGGACGTCTCGGTGCTGTCGACGCTCAGCCGCCAGCGCAGCTTCACCGCGACGGACTCGCGCAGGTAGCGGCACTTGTCGTAGGTCGGCATCCACTCGGCCGGGTCCTGGTCGCTCTTCGCCTGGTTGACGTTGTCGGTGACACCGACCAGCGAGCGGTAGTCGTCCAGGTCGTTGGCGTAGGACTCGCGCAGCGACGACGTCCAGGTGCGGGCGCCGGAGTCCCAGGCCTCGGCGAGCGGCACCATGTGGTCGATGTCGACGTCGGCCGGTGTGGTCCACGAGACCCGGTCGTAGTAGGAGAACCAGCGGCCGCCGGAGAGGCTGCAGCCCGAGCCGACGGTGACCGGGTCGTCCGCCTCCGCGATCAGCACCTCGTTGCCGGGTGTCGCAGCCGTCGCCGTCGGCGTCGACCCAGTGCTTGAACAGCGTCCGGTCGTAGCCGGTGCGGACCTCAGTCGCGACCGGCAGGTCGGCGATGGCGGTGAAGAAGCGGCGCGGAGTAGGTCTCCGCCGCCGTGGCGGTGGCCGGCTGCGCGAGCAGCCCGGAGACGACGAGCAGGAGCAGGGCGGTGATCGGCCGGGACGACGGCTTCGCATGATGTGGTGGCCTGACCCGAGAGAGCGAACGGTGGACACCACATGGTGGCGGGCGGGGGGTCCGCGCGGCAGTCGCCGGAGGCTGCATGGTTCGGCACTGCACGAACCTGCGCCCCGGCCCGCCGCCGTTCAGACGGTGGGCGCGCCCTCCTCCTGCAGGCGCAGGAACTCCAGGTGCCGCTCGTACTGGTCGAGCACGTCGTCGATGAGCTGGGTGTGGTTGTAGCCCATCACGTCGTAGCCCTGGCCGCCCTGGCTCAGGTGCACCTCGAGGCGGGTGTAGACGTCGTCGGCCTTCGGGGTCCGCCCGCCGTACGTCGGGATCGGCACCTCCGTCGGCCACAGCTGGTAGCGGAACGGGTGGCCCGTGCCTTGCTCGGCGACCAGGTCGACGTACGACGAGCCGTCGTCGGCGACCCGCGCGGCCGCCGCGTCGACGCCCTGCTCGCGGAGCTCGGCCGCGACCTCCTCCAGGGCGGGCAGGGCGACCTGGTCGATGTACTCCTCCGTCTCGGCCCGGGTCGGGAAGTCGAGGGCCCGGGTGAGCCGCTGGCGCCAGGTGCGCGGGGGGTTGGGCTCGCGCTGGCCGCCGCTGCGGCCCGACAGCATGCCGCGCATGCTGCCCCGGGCGGACTCGGTGCGCTTCGCCTCCACGCGCAGGGCCTTGTGCAGCCCGAGCATGACGAGGACGAGGACGAACGCGAACGGCAGCCCCATGATCACGGTCGCGTACTGGAGCGCGTAGATGCCGCCGACGCTGAGGATCGCGAGGGTCAGCGCACCGGTGGCCACCGCCCAGAAGATGCGCACCCGGCGCCCGCCGTCGGACTGGACGGTGTCGAGCCGGGACGACAGGTTCGCCATCACCAGGGCACCGGAGTCGGCGGAGGTCACGTAGAAGAGCAGCCCGACGAACGTGGCCAGCGACGCGATGAACGGGAAGGCGGGGTACTCGGCGAGCAGGGCGTAGAAGCCGCCCTCGGGCGTGGCCGCGGCCACCTCGGAGAAGCCCGCGTTGCCGCTGCGCACCTCGTCGATCGCCGCGTTGCCGAAGATGGACACCCACATGACGATGTAGCTGAAGGGAAGCACCATCGTGCCGGCGACGAACTGGCGGATCGTCCGGCCGCGGGAGATGCGGGCCAGGAACAGCCCCACGAACGACGCCCAGGCGATCCACCAGGCCCAGAAGAACAGCGTCCAGAAGCTCATCCAGTCGCCGGTGTCCTCGTAGGCGAAGGTCTGCATGGTCATGTCCGGGAAGAGCCGGACGAAGTCGCCGATGTTCAGGATCGCGGCGTTGAGCAGGAAGGTGGTCTTGCCGGCGACCAGGAGCCAGATGGCGAGGCCGATCGCCAGCAGCACGTTGAGCTGCGAGAGCCGCTTGATGCCCTTGTCGATGCCGCTCACCGCGGAGACGGTGGCGATGGCCACGGCCAGCACGATCAGCCCGATCTGCACCGCGAGGCCCTGCGGCAGGCCGAAGAGCTGCCGGAGCCCGACGTTGAGGCCCACGACGCCGATGCCGAGCGAGGTGGCGACCCCGAAGATCGTGCCGAGGACGGCGGCGATGTCGACGGAGTGGCCGATCGGTCCGTTGACGCGCTTGCCGATCAGCGGGTACAGCGCCGAGCGCACGGCCAGCGGCAGGTTCATCCGGTAGGCGAAGTAGCCCAGTGCCATGCCCATGAGGGCGTACATGCCCCAGCCGCTGATGCCGTAGTGGAACAGCGTCCACACGGTGGCCTCGCGGGCGGCCTCGACCGTCTCCCCCTCGCCGGAGGGCGGCGTGAGGTACTGCACGACCGGCTCGTTGACGGAGAAGAACATCAGGTCGGTGCCGATGCCGGCGGCGAACAGCATCGAGGCCCACGCCCCGGTGCTGAACTCCGGCCGGGAGTGCTCGGGGCCGAGGCGGACGTTGCCGTGGCGGGACAGCCCGATGAACAGCACGAACACGAGGACGGCGGTCGCGAGCAGGATGTAGTACCAGCCGAACCAGTCGGAGACCACGGCCACCACGTTGCCGAGGGTCGCCTCCGCGTGCGCGGGCGCGATCAGGCACCAGAGCGTGACGGCGAGGGATCCCGCCGCCGAGCCGATGAAGACGGGCCGGTTGACCCGGGGCCCGTGGGGTGAGCGGCCGGCGCTGTCGCCGGCGGGTCGGCCGGTGTCGGTCAGGTCGGTGCTCATCGGGCCTCCTCGTGGGAGTCGTCCGCGGTCGCGGATGCGGCCGACGGGGTGCTGCCCCGCCCGGCGGTGGCGTAGCGGGTGGTGGGCATGTCGTTGCGCGGGTCGCCGTCGGGGTAGAGCGGCATCCCGGCTCCGTGCCGGTAGAACGGCACGTCCAGCGGGGCGAGCGGCTCGTTGCCGATGATCAGGTCGGCGGCCTTCTCGGCCAGCATCATCACGGGGGCGTAGATGTTCCCGTTGGTCACGTAGGGCATCACGGAGGCGTCGACGACCCGGACCCCGTCGACGCCGTGCACGCGCATCGACGTCGGGTCGACCACGCTCATCTCGTCGGTGCCCATCTTCGTGGTGCAGGACGGGTGCAGGGCCGTCTCCGCGTCCTGCGCCACCCAGTCGAGGATCTCCTGGTCGGTGCGCACCGACGGTCCCGGCGAGATCTCGCCGTCGCTGAACGCCGCGAACGCCGGCTGCTCGAGGATGTCGCGGGCCGCCCGGACCATCTCGATCCACTCGCGGCGGTCGTTCTCCGTGGACAGGTAGTTGAACCGGAGCGCCGGGTGCTCGAACGGGTCGGTCGACCTGATCTTCACGCTGCCGCGGACGTCGGAGTACATGGGCCCGATGTGCACCTGGTAGCCGTGCTCGGCAGCGGGCCGGGACCCGTCGTACCGGATCGCGATCGGCAGGAAGTGGAACATCAGGTTCGGGTAGGCCACGGTGTCGTTGCTGCGGATGAACCCGCCGGCCTCGAAGTGGTTGGAGGCCCCGACCCCGCGCCGCAGGAACATCCACTCGGCGCCGATCCGCGGCTTGTGCCGGTGCTTGAGCCACGGGGCGATGGACACGGGCTGCTTGCACGCGTGCTGGATGTAGACCTCGAGGTGGTCCTGCAGGTTCTCCCCCACCCCCGGCAGGTCGGCCACCGGGTCGATGCCGAGCGCGCGCAGCTCGTCGGCGTTGCCGATGCCGGAGAGCTGCAGCAGCTGCGGGGAGTTGATCGCGCCGCCGCACAGGATGACCTCGCCGGCGTCCACGCTGCGGTGCAGCCGGTGCCCGCGCCGGTAGTCGACACCGACCACGCGACTGCCGGACGTGCGCAGCCCGGTGACGTGGGAGAGCGTGTGGACGGTGAGGTTCTTGCGACCCATCACGGGGTGCAGGTAGGCGCGCGCCGCGCTCAGCCTTCGACCGCGGTGGACGTTGCGGTCGAACTTGGCGAAGCCCTCCTGCCGGTAGCCGTTGACGTCGTCGGTCAGCGGGTAACCGGCCTGCTGCACCGCCTCGAAGAAGGCGCCGAACAGGGGCGACTCGGCCGGACCGCGCTCCAGCACCAGCGGCCCGGAGCCGCCCCGCCAGGCGTCCGCGCCCGCCGTGGTCGTCTCCATCCGCTTGAAGTAGGGCAGGCAGTGCGCGTAGTCCCAGGTCTCCATGCCCGGGTCGGCGGCCCAGCGCTCGTAGTCCATCGGGTTGCCGCGCTGGAAGATCATCCCGTTGATGCTGGAGGAGCCGCCGAGCACCTTGCCGCGGGCGTGGAACACCTTGCGGCCGCCCATGTGCGGCTCGGGCTCCGACTCGTAGCGCCAGTCGTACAGCGGGTTCCCGATCGGGTACGGCAGCGCGGCCGGCATGTGGATGAACGGGTCGATCCGGAAGTCGCTGCGGCCCGCCTCCAGCACCAGGACGCTGGTCGACGGGTCGGCGCTGAGCCGGTTGGCGAGGGCCGACCCGGCGGACCCGCCGCCGACGATCACGAAGTCGTAGCGTGCCCGGCCCTGGGTCATCGGGGGTCCCCTCCCTGTGCCCGCTCCCCCGCCGGCGGCTGCGCGAACCAGCCGGCGGGCGCCGGCCGGGTGTTGTGCCAGATGTGCTTGGTCTCGCGGTACTCGTCGAGCCCGGCCAGCCCGAGCTCTCGCCCGATCCCGGACTGCTTGAACCCGCCCCACTCCGCCTGCGGCACGTAGGGGTGGTAGTCGTTGACCCAGATCGTGCCGTGCCGGAGCCGCCCGGCCACCCGCTCCGCGCGGCCGGCGTTCTCGGTCCAGACGGCGCCGGCGAGCCCGTAGATGGTGTCGTTGGCGAGGGCCACGGCGGCGTCCTCTGCCTTGTCCGGGGTGTCACCGGCGAAGGTCTCCACGGTGAGCACCGGCCCGAACGACTCCTCCTGCACGCACGTCATCGACGTGTGGCAGCCGCCGAGGACGGTGGGCAGGAAGTAGAACCCGGCCGGGTCGAGATGGGGGTACGCCGCCGCGTCCGGTCGGGTGCCGCCGACCAGCACCCGGGCACCCTCGTCGACCGCGTCGGCGACGTAGGTCTCCACCTTCTCGCGGTGCGCGGCGCTGATCAGCGGGCCGGTCTCCGCGTCGTCGTCGAAGGGGCCGCCGAGGCGGATCGCGGCCGCGCGCCGGACGAGCTCGTCGACGAACCGGTCGTGCAGGGACTCCTCGACCAGCAGCCGGGCCCCGGCCGAGCAGACCTGGCCGGAGTCGAGGAACACCGCGGTCAGGGCGTTGTCGACGGCGGCGTCGAAGTCGGCGTCGGCGAAGACGACGTTGGGGTTCTTGCCGCCGAGCTCCAGCGCCACCTTCTTCACCGTCGGTGCGGCGGCGGCCATGATCCGGCGCCCGGTCACGAGCCCGCCGGTGAAGGAGACCAGGTCGACCTCGGGGGACTCGGTGAGCGCCGGGCCCACCCGGTCGCCGGCACCGAGCACCAGGTTGGCGACCCCGTCGGGGACCCCCGCGTCGGTGAGCGCCCCCATCAGCCAGACCGCGGTGGACGGGGTGAGCTCGCTGGGCTTGAGGACGAACGTGTTGCCGGCGGCGAGCGCGGGCGCGACCTTCCAGGAGGTCTGCAGCAGCGGGTAGTTCCAGGGCGTGATCAGGGAGCAGACGCCGACCGGCTCGTGCACGATCCGGCTGGACACCCCGGGCATGCCGGTGTCCACGACCCGGCCCGCGTCGGCGTTGGCGAGCGCGGCGTAGTGGCGGAACACCCCGACGATGTCGTCGACGTCGATCTGGGACTCCACGAACCGCTTGCCCGTGTCCAGCGACTCCAGGCGGGCCACCTCGTCCTTGTCGGACTCCAGGCGGTCCGCCACGCGGTGCAGCACCCGGGCCCGCTCGGTGGAGGTGGTCTCCCGCCACGGGCCGTCGTCGAACGCCTTGCGGGCCGCGCGCACGGCGTCGACCGCGTCGCGCTCCCCGCCCTCCGGCACGGTGACGACGTGCCGACCGTCCGCCGGGCAGTGGATGTCACGGGTGGCGCCGTCGGCGGCGTCTCGCCACTCCCCGTCGATGAACAGCCTGGCCATCGTTTCCTCTCCTCGCAGGACACAACGGCCTCGCGGGGCCGCCCCGAGACTTCTCAGGAGCGTAACCCGGACGCCGCTGTCCGAAACCCGGGTCAGTCGTCGAGAAGCAGTCCCCGGACGTCGTCGGCGGTGAGCCCCGCGCTCGGCAGGCCCGCACCGTCGCCGCCGACCACCTGCGCGAACAGCGCGGCCTTGCGCGCCTTGAGCTCCATCACCTTCTGCTCGACGGTGTCCTCGGCGACCAGCCGGTAGACGTTGACCGGCCGGTGCTGGCCGATCCGGTGTGCCCGGTCCACGGCCTGCGCCTCGACGGCCGGGTTCCACCACGGGTCGAGCACGAAGACGTAGTCGGCCTCGACGAGGGTGAGCCCGACTCCCCCGGCCTTGAGGCTGATCAGGAAGACCGGGTCGTCGCCCTGCCGGAACGCCGAGACCACGGCGCCGCGGTCGCCGGTGCTGCCGTCGAGGTAGCTGCTGGCGATGCCCTCCCGGTCGAGCCGGCTGCGCACCCGGGCGAGGTACGACGTGAACTGGCTGAACACCAGGGCCCGGTGTCCCTCGGCCGCGAGCTCGGTGAGGTGGTCGACGAGCACGTCGAGCTTGGCGGACCCCACCGAGTCGTAGTCCTCGTCGACCAGAGCCGGGTCGAGGGCCAGCTGCCGGAGCCGGGTCAGGGAGCGGAAGATCGCGATCCGGTGCCGGTCGAAGTCGTCGACCAGCCCCAGCACCGTCTGCCGCTCGCGCTGCAGGTGGGTGTCGTAGATGCGGCGGTGCCGCGGGGTGAGCCGCACGTCGAGCACCTGCTCCTGCTTGGCGGGCAGCTCGGACGCGACGAGGTCCTTGGTGCGTCGCAGCAGGAACGGCCGGATCCGCCGGCGGAACCGGTCGAGGGCTGCGGTGTCGCCGGCCCGCTCCACCGGGTGGGCGACGAGCTCGGCGAAGCGCTGCGGATGGGGGTAGAGGCCCGGCGCGACGATGGAGAGCAGCGCCCACAGCTCCATGAGCCGGTTCTCCATCGGCGTGCCGGACAGGGCCAGCCGGAACGGGACGTCGAGCCGCCGGACGGCCTGGTAGGTCTTGCCGAGGTGGTTCTTGACGGTCTGCGCCTCGTCGAGCACCAGCCCGCCCCAGCCGAGGGCCAGGTAGGCGTCGGCCTCCATGCGGTAGAGCGTGTAGGAGGTGATCACCAGGTCGGCGCCCTCGCACGCCTCCGCCAGCGACGTGCCGCGGCGGGCCTGGGACCCGGTCACGGCACGGACCGTCGAGACCGGGGGTGAACTGCGCCGCCTCGTGGGCCCACGTGGACACCACGCTGGTCGGGGCGACGACCAGGAACGGTCCCGCTCCCCTCGGCCCGGGCGTGCGCGACCAGGGCCAGGGTCTGCACGGTCTTGCCGAGCCCCATGTCGTCCGCAAGGATCCCGCCGAGCCGCGACTCCCAGAGGAACGCCAGCCAGCGGAAGCCGTCGAGCTGGTAGGGGCGCAGCTCGGCCTTCAGGCCGACCGGGTCGACGGCGGGAAGCGCCGCGGTGGCCCGCAGCGCGCGGGCCGCCTCCACCCATCGGGACGCCTGCGCGTCGACGACCCCGACCTCGGCCAGCTCGTCCCACAGCCCCAGGTCGTGGTGGCTCGACGCGCACCCCGTCGGGCGGCTGCTCGTGCAGCTCGGAGGCCGCCGCGACCAGCTCGGCCAGGTGCGCGAACTCGGGCCGGTCGACCTCGACGTGCACGCCGGTGCGCAGGATGACGCGCGTCCTCGCCCCGGGTGAGCGCCTCGAGCAGGGTGGGCAGCGCCAGGCTGTCGCCGTCGACGCTGATCACGACCTCGAGGTCGAGCCAGTCGGTGCGGCCGGGGTCGTCCTCGTCGTCCTGCTCGCCCCGCCGCGCGGCGAACCGCACCACCGGGGCCTCGGCGGCCTCGCGGTAGTCGGGCCGTCCGCCGACCTCGGCGATCTCGACCTGGCCGCCGGCCGCCAGCCCGGGGAGCACGTCGACCGCGAAGGCGATGGCGTCGACGCCGGTGAGCACCTGCTCCGGGACCAGCCCGCGCTCGCGGGTCCGCGAGCCGGCACAGCCGGTGCACCGACGGCTCGTCGAGCACCAGGTCGTCGAGCAGCCGCCCCTCGCGTTCGGGCAGGCGGACCCCCCGCAGGCCGCGGGTCTCGGCCAGACCGTAGACGCGGTCGGCGTCGCCGACGCGGTAGCGCCACGACCAGGCCAGCTCCACCCGCTCGACCGACACCCAGGTCACGGTGAGGGCGAGCCGGGGCTCGGCCGGCTCGGGGAGGTCGACGGACCCGTCGGAGGACAGCACGGGCACGTGCCGGCGCAGCCGGGGCAGGAAGTCGGTGACCAGGTCGTCCCGGTCGGAGGCGGGCACCACGACGGTCGTCGGCACCGGCGACCAGCCGGCGGACCTCGGGGCCGACGCCGCGCCCCAGCGGGGCCAGCGCGAGGACCCAGCCGGTGGGCGGGTCGGCGGGCGACCACACCGCGACGCCGTGCCCGTGGTCACCGAGCAGGTCGAGGTCGTCGGCGGCGTACCACTCGCCGTCGAGGCGCACCCCGACCCCCAGGTGGGTGTCACCGCTGTCGGCGGTGTTGACGTCCACCTCCAGGGTGAGCGGCTCGGGATGCAGGTCGACCCGTGCCAGCCCCGGTCCCGGCACCAGCGACGATGCCGGCCTCCCGGGCCCGCCGCAGCAGCGGCCACAGGGACGCGCCGAAGCCCGCCAGCGGGAGGTGCGACTCGGACCCGAAGTAGGTCTGGCGCGAGGCCGCGCGGTAGGCGGCGAGCATCTCGCCGAGCACCGCGACCTGCCCGGGCGGGCAGCCCTTGCGGGTGTCGAGGTAGGGCACGTCCTGCCAGGTGGCCCCGGACTTGACCCAGTTGTCGCGGGCCCCGCGCACCAGCGGTCGCACCCGGAGGGTGCCGCGGGCCGGCGCGTGGGTGCGCGACCAGGACTGGAAGGAGGCACCCGGGCGGGACAGCTCGATCTGCAGGGCCAGCGGGGTGGCGTGCGCCGGCACCCGCTCCCCCTCGTCGAGCTCGTCGAGCACCGAGGTGAGCCGGCGCTCCCACGCCCGCCGGCCGTCGGCCTCCGCCTCGGCCACGTGCCGGCCCCGGACCACCAGGATCAGGGCGAGCGCGTGCTTGCAGCCGTCGCCGACGGGGCAGCTGCACCGGCTGTAGACCCAGACGCCGCGCTCGGCCTGGCCCACCGCGACGTAGGTCTGGTAGGGCACCCCGCCGGACCCGGCCACCCGGCCGCGGAGGTCGAGGTCGCCCTCGCCGTCGAGGTCGTCACTGGCCTCGAGCACCAGCCCCCGTGCGGCGTAGTCGCGCGCGCGGTCGAGCGTGACCGCGCCGAAGCGTCGGGCCAGGTCGGCCTCGTCGAGCGCCACGGAGAGGTCCACCACGGGCCCGACCCTACGTCCGGGCGCCGACAGCCGACCCCACGCCGCGCGCTCGACCGGGGTGCCGCCGGGTCACCTCCGGGGCGGGTCCCCGTCCCCGGCACCGTCCTCGTCGCCCCTCACGTCGCCCGTCACGTCACCCTTCGTGTCCTTCGCGCCGTCCTCCACCGGCCGGTCCGGGGCGGCGGACTCCTCCGCGGCAGCCGGGTCGGGCTCGTCCATCAGCGCGACCGGGGCGGACCCGGTGAGGGTGACCAGCATCTGCCGGACGTTGGACAGCTGGGCGTTGATGGAGTCCCGCCGCTGGGTGGCCGCAGCGAGCTCGCGGTCGGAGTCGGCGCGGACCCGGGCGGCCGCGGTCTTGGCCTCGGCGACGATCGCGGCGGCCTTCTGCTCGGCCTCCTCGACCAGCCGGCCCGCCGTGCGGGCCGCCTCGGCGCGCTCGGCGTCCGCGTCGTTGCGCTGCCGCTCGATGAGCGTCTCCAGGTCCGCGTGCCGCTGCTGCGCGGCGTCCATCTGCAGCGCGAACTCCGCCTCGGCCGCCTGCTTGCGTCCGGCGAGCGTGGTCTCGAAGTCGGCGGCCGCCTTGGCCGCGCGGGCCCGCTGCTCCTCGTAGACGGCCTCGGCCTCCTGCAGCCGGGCGGCGGCGTTGCGGTCGGCGGCGTCGGTGACCTCGTCGGCGGTGCGGCGGGCGCCCTCGAGGATGTGGGCGGCCTCGGTGTCGGCGTCCCGCTTGCGTCCCTCGGCGTACCGGTCGGCCTCGGCGCGGATGCGACCGGAGTCCTCGGCCGCCTCGGCCCGCAGCTCTTCCACCTCCTGGCGGGCGAGGGTGCGGATGCTGGCGGCCTCCTCCTCGGCCAGGGACAGGATCGTCCCGACCCGCTCCCCGAGGTGCTCGAAGGTGGGCGGCTCGGGCGGGCCGGCCGGCTCGACGGCGCGCTCGGACTCGAGCTTGCCGACCGTCTCGGCCAGCTCCTCGGCGCGCCGCTCCGCGGCGGCGACGGCGGCGGTCAGCTGCTGGATGCGCTGGTCGACCTGGGTGGGCTCGTAGCCGCGCAGCACCTGGCGGAACTGGTCGTCGGGCTCGGTCATCGGGGTTCGTCCTGTTCGTCGTCGGTACGTCGGGCGCCTGCGCCCGCCGGTGGGTCGGTGGTCGCGGACTGTGGATCGGGTCCGGAGACGGCCAGCGCCTGGATCACCCCGGACAGCTGGCCCAGCTCCCCGGTGATCGCGTCCCGGCGCCGGGCCAGCACCGCGACCTCCTCGCGGGCCTCCGCCAGCATCGCGCGGGCCTGGGCCCGCAGGTCGTCGGCCTCGGCGCGGGCCTCGGCGAGGTGCCGGGCCGCCTCCTCGCGACTGGTCCGCAGCTCGTCCTGGGCGGTGCGCTGCGAGCGGACCACCTCGCCGGCGACCTGCTCGCGCAGCGTGCGCGCCTGGGACTCGGCGGACTCGAGGCGGCGCTCGGCCCGCGAGTGCATCTGCCGGGCCCGGTCGTCGGCCTCGGCGTGGATCCGCTCCGCCTCGGCCACGGCCGCGTCGCGTCGCTGTGCTGCGTCCCGGTCCGCGTCCGCGCGGACGCGGGCGGCCGCGTCGGCCAGCTCCTCGGCCAGCCGCTCGGCCTCCGCCGTCCGCTCACCCAGTCGGGCGCGGATCCGGCCGCTCGCGGAGACCATCCGTCGGCGGGCCCGGTTGAGCAGCATCGCCGTCTCCCGGTGACCCTCCAGGCGGGTGCGGGCGACCTCGGCCTCGGCGGCCTGCAGCAGCGACGCGACCGTCGTCTGGGTCCACCGGGTCTGCTCGTCGGCCTCCCGCAGCGCCCGGTCGGCCCGCTCCTGCGCCTCGGCGACGACCCGCTCGGCGTCGGTCCGCGCGTCCACGAGCAGCTGCTCGGCCTCGCCGCGCGCGCCGTCGGCCTCCCGCCGGGCGGCCGCACGCAGCTCCTCGGCGTCCTCGTCCGCGGACCGGCGGACCTGCTCGGCCTCCGCCCTGGCCCGGTCGAGGACCTCCTCGGCCCGGGCGTCCGCCTCGGCGGTGCGCCGCGCCACCAGGTCCGCGGTGTGGGCGTCGAGGCGCGCGGCCTCGGCGCGGGCCCCCTCCAGCAGCCGGTCGGCCTCGGTGCGGGCGGCGTCGAGGAGCTGCTCGGCCTGGGTGCGGACGGCCCGCTCGTCCTGCTCGGACCGTTCGCGCCGCTGCAGCGCGACCCGGTCGGTCTCGGCGAGGATCTCGTCGCGCTGACCCTCCGCCGCCCGAAGCAGCAGGGTCGCCTGCTCACCGGCGTCGCTCACGAGCTGGTGCGCCTCGTCGGAGGCCGCGGCCAGCTCCTCCTCGAGCCGCTTGCGGTCGGTGAGGGCCTGCCGGTGCCAGGCGTCGGCCTCGTCGTGCAGGCGACGCGCCTCGCTCGTCAGGCGCTCGGCCTCGGCCCGCGCGCGCTGCAGCTCGTCCTCGGCGTCCCCGCGCAGCTCGTCGGCGACCAGCTCGGCACGCCTGAGCAGCTGCGCGGCGGTGGCGTCGACCGCCGGGGTGGAGGTGCCCCGGTCCGGCATCGGCTGGTCCATGCGTCTTCCCATGATCGCGGTGCGTCGCGTCCGACCCGAGCGGTGGCGCGACCCGCTCCATCCTCCCCTGTCCGCGCTTCCGGCACCAGACGGGGTCGGTGGCTGCGCCCGGCGGCGCCGTTCTGACAGAGTTCGGGACATGGACAAGCTGCGACCGGTGCGGACCTGGCTCTCCGACATGGACGGCGTGCTGGTCCACGAGGACCAGGCGATCCCCGGGGCGGCCGAGTTCGTGGGCAGGCTGCGCGACCGCGGACGGCCGTTCCTGCTGCTCACGAACAACTCGATCTTCACCGCGCGGGACCTGCAGGCGCGGCTGGCCCGCTCGGGCATCGAGGTGCCGGAGGAGTCGATCTGGACCAGCGCCCTGGCCACCGCGCAGTTCCTCGACCAGCAGCGTCCGGGCGGTACGGCGTACGTCATCGGGGAGGCGGGGCTCACCACGGCCATGCACGCGATCGGCTACGTGCTCACCGACCGGGAGCCGGAGTACGTCGTGCTCGGTGAGACCCGGACCTACTCCTTCGAGGCGATCACCACCGCGATCCGGCTGATCGAGGCGGGGTCGCGGTTCATCGCCACCAACCCCGACCCGACCGGCCCGTCGCAGCAGGGGTCCATCCCCGCCACCGGGTCGGTGGCGGCGCTGATCACCCGGGCGACCGGGGTGGAGCCCTACTTCGTGGGCAAGCCGAACCCCCTGATGATGCGCTCGGCGCTGAACCGAATCGACGCGCACTCGGAGTCCACGGTCATGGTCGGCGACCGGATGGACACCGACATGGTCTCCGGGCTCGAGGCCGGGCTGCGCACCATCCTGGTGCTGACCGGGTCCACCCGGCCGGACCAGGTCGAGCGGTTCCCCTACCGCCCGACCTACATCCGCGACTCGGTCGCCGACCTGATCGAGCTCGTCGACCAGTGGGACTCCGACGAGGAGTCGGTCGTCGACCTCTAGGCCCAGGGCAGCCGGTGGAGCGCGCTGGCGCGCTCGCAGGTCCCCGAGCCCGTGCAGCGGACGAGCGCCACCCTGTCCTTGCCCCACACCGTCATCAGCGGGGTCCGGCGGGCCTCCCACACGCTCGGCCCGAAACCCTGGGGCGCCCGGTACGTCGCGAGGCGCCGCCCCCGGTCCGTCCGGACCTCGAGCGTGCCCAGCGGCCCGTCGAGCGACAGCGTCCGCGCCAGCACCCGCCGGCCGTCGGGCGAGACCGCCTGGACCGCCTGGTCGCAGGAGCGCCACAGCGCGCCACCCGAGGAGAGCGGTCGCAGGACGCTGCAGCCGCCCGTCCTCACGTCGCCGGTGTAGATGCCGACCCGGTCGGCGCGGATGTCCGCGAGGTACGCCTCCCGGTCGGCGATCCGGCGGGTGGTGTCGCTCCCGATGTCCCACCAGAGCGCGCGTGCCGGCATGGCGGAGCCGATCACGGCCCGTCCCGCGTCGGCGTCCAGGACGCGGGCGTAGCCGCGGAAGGTGCGACGGGCCGCCAGCGTGCCGGTGACGGGGTCGAGGACCTTCACGACGGACCGCGGACGGTCCTCGGCGACGACCGTCTCGAACAGCTGGGTCCCGTCCCGCGACAGCGTCATCTCGCCGCGGAAGCGGGGCAGCACCGTCGTGCGGCGACCCCCGTCCGTGATCCGCTCGACCCGCCCCCGCTCACCGCCCGGGTACACGATGGCCAGGTAGTCCTCGCCGGACGTGCCGAGCAGCTGGACCTCCGCCGCGGCCACCCGCACCCGCACCGAGCGGTCGAGGATCGTGGTCGCGGCGACGGCCGGCACCGCCGGTCCGGCTCCCCGCGGCAGGGCCCCGGGACGCAGCAGGGAGCCGGGCGCCTTCCGGCTCGTGGCCCCCTCGCGGGCGGCGGCGCCGCCCGGGCCGTCGGCGCTGCCCGGGTCGGCAGCGGCGGCAAGGTGGGCGCTCAGGGACGCGGTGACGACGAGTCCGGCCACGGCGATGCCGCAGGAGACCAGACGGCGGGGGCGAGGGTTCACGAGAGTTCCTTCCGAGACCGGGTGCCATCGGGGCATCCCCTGCCCCAGAAGACGCCGCCGGCCGCGAATAGGTTGCCCCCGGCACCCGACTTCTTCGTCGGCCCGCTCAGGTGCGCGCGGCGCCGTAGCCGAGCAGGGCCGCGAGCCCGAGGGCGCTGCGCGGCGCGTACGGCGTGCGCCACAGCCCACCGTGCGCCGCGGCGTACGCCTCGTCCTGCCAGGGATGGTCGTGCCGCGGTCCGCCGCCGGTGTGCAGGTCGTGCACCAGCAGCGCCGCCATCAGCACGTTGGAGGTGGCCGGCTCGAACACCTCCACGCCGAACCGGTGCGCACCTGCGTACGCCGCGGCGAGGGCGCGGTTCTTGACCACCGAACGGGTCCGCGTCGGGGGCGCGACGTTCATCGACACCAGGTCGCCCCCGTCGCGCGCGGCGACCGCCCGCCAGCGCTGCATCCGCTTGGCGAGCGCGTAGTTGGGTCCCTGCTGCGGGACCAGGCTGTCGTTGACGCCGGGATCGGCACCGGGAAGGTAGGCGCGGCGCAGCAGCCGTCCGCCGCTGACGGCGCGCAGCGGCCGGCCGAGCAGCTTCGCCGGGCGCGAGCGCGCCGCGTAGCCGTCGGTGGACCTCCGGACCGCGTCGCCGGGCACCGCGAAGACGTCGGTCGGGGTGGCCAGGAAGGCCCACGCCGTGTCGGGGCGCCGGTCCGCGAGCCGCTGGCCGAGCGCGTCCACGGCCATGGACACCCGGACGTTGGTGGCGCCGTCGGCGTACACGTAGTTGCCGAGCACTGGTCTGGTCTCGGTGCGCAGGCCGGCCAGCCAGTCGGCGACCGCGGGCGCGTCGGCGAGGAGGTCGGCGCCGGCGGTCGTCGGGTCCGGGCGGGGCCCGCCCAGGGCGGGCAGCAGCAGCGTGCCCGCGCCCTGTCCGGCGGTCTCGAGGAGCCGCTCCCACAGCCCGGGTCGGGGCAGGTCGACCGCGGCGACCGTCGCGCCCCACCGCAGCAGCGCGGTCAGCGGCCCCATCTCGGCGCCGGCACCGAGCACCGCGACGGTGTGACCGTCCAGACGCAGCCAGCCGGGGTTGTCGAGGACCAGCCGCACCGCGACGGCGACGCTGGGCTCCACCACGCCGTCGGCCACCCAGGTGTCCAGCCGGCGCAGCAACGCGTCGCCGCGCAGCCGCTCGCCGTGGAAGGGCAGCGACAGCTCGGTCTCCGGTTCCGCCCGGCCGGTCACCTCGGCGGTGTCGAAGCGCCGGCCGGGCTCCTCCTTGGCCCAGGCGTCGAGCGGGACGTCCTGCCCGCCCTGCCGGACCACCATCCGGTCGTGCAGCGACCCGAGCCCCTGCTCGGCGATCGTGACCGCCGCCTCCCGGGAGTCGAGACCGGCCTCCAGCAGCCGCCGGTAGTGCACGAGGTAACCGGTGCGCCAGCTGGTCTCCTGCTCGGCGGCCCGGGCGCCGGCCGGGTCGACCCCGCGCAGCGCGTCCGCGACCACCTGCCGGCCGACCGCCCCGGTGCTGCGCCGACCGTCCGCCGCGCGGGGGAAGACCACGCCGTGCTGCTCCTCGCTGCTCATCGGGCCATCATCGCGCCCCGCCCGCTCCCCGTGTAAAGCGGAGTTGTGGCCGCTCCGGGGGCCGCCGGCGGCCCGTGGAGTGCCCACAGCGCCGCAGGAGCGCGGGAATCGATTCCCCCGCCGCGGGGTTCTCCCGTGGATCGAGAGATGGACCCCACCGACCACGACGCGCTGGACGCGTACTCGCAGGTCGTCTCCGCCGTCGCGGAGGCGCTGCTCCCGCGCGTGGCCGCGATCCGGGTACGCCGCCGCGGGCGGTCCGACGAGGGGTCCGGCTCCGCCGTGGTGCTCACCGGCGAGGGGCACCTGCTGACGAACGCCCACGTGGTGGGCAACGCCGACGCCGGCGAGGCGACGTTCGCCGACGGCAGCGTGGCGGCGCTGGAGGTGGTCGGTCGGGACCCGCTCGCCGACCTCGCGGTGGTGCGCGCCGACCGCGCGACGGGTCAGCCGCCGCCGTACCGCGACGTCGACGACCTCCGGATCGGTTCGCTCGTGGTGGCGGTCGGCAACCCGCTCGGCATGGCCGGCAGCGTCACCGCCGGCATCGTCAGCGGCCTCGGCAGAGCGCTGCCGGTGCGCACCCGTACCGCCACCCGGATCGTCGAGGACGTGATCCAGACCGACGCCGCACTCAACCCCGGCAACTCCGGGGGTGCGCTCGCCGACTCCCGCGGCCGGGTGGTCGGCATCAACACCGCGGTCGCCGGGGTCGGCCTCGGCCTGGCGGTGCCGATCAACGCGACCACGAGGCGCATCATCTACGCGCTGATGCACGACGGCCGGGTACGGCGGGGCTACCTCGGTCTCGTCTCCTCACCCGCCCCGCTCCCGCCCGAGTGGGCGAGGCGGACCGGTCAGCGCGCCGCCCTCCGCGTCGCCGAGGTGGTCACCGGCAGCCCTGCGGCCGCCAGCGGGCTCCGCGCGGGTGACATGGTGCTGGCCGTCGACGGCCAGCCGCTGGGGGACGCCCAGTCGCTGCAGCGGCTGCTGTTCGAGGAGGCGATCGGCCGCCGGATGGAGATCACGGTGCTGCGCAACGGCGCCCTCGTCGACGCGGTCGCGGTCCCCGGCGAGCTCGGCGACTGACGAGGTATCCGGGACATTTCCGGGCAATCCGCCGTTCGCGAGACGCGCCTCAGCAGGGCTCGCAAGAATCGCCGGCAGGGAGGGGGAACCGACCGCCTGGTCGCCTAGGGGGGTCGGAGGTCGTTACGGGGGTGCGTCCTCCGGCCCCCCGCGGTCGGGTCGGGGACGACCGGCCTTCTCAGCGCGCGACGCGGTCCAGGGAGACCAGCTCGTGCTCGAGCGCCTCGGACGGTGCCGCCGCCCGGCAGGTGAGCTGCCGGGCCTCCGTGTGCCGGGTGCGGACCACGACGCGCCACCGCGCCCCGTCGACCCCGAGCTCGACGCGGGTGAGCTCGCCGTCCCGCTCGTGCGCCAGCAGCAGCGGCGGTACGACGGCCAGGTGCCCGGTGTGCTCGCGCAGGAAGAGCTCGGCGGCCTGCACGCGGAAGCCGAAGCCGCAACGGCCGCGCAGGTGCGGCAGGTCGAGCCGGCCGTCGCGGTGCGCGGTGACGAAGGCGGTCGCGTCCGAGGGGTCCAGCCGCCCGTAGTAGAGCCCGTGCGGGAGCACCAGCACGTTGGGCGCGAACCGGTCACCCCCGATGTGGGAGACCTCCCACGTCTCCTCGGGGGCCACGTCGTGGAGCGCCCGGCACAGCGGGCGCCCCTGCTCCGCGCAGCAGGCGTCGTGCCGGCCGTGGGTGCACACCAGGAACAGCGGGTCCGGGTGCGGCGTGAGCCCGGGCGACGTGCCGGCGGCCAGGCCCTCGAGCGGCACCTCCACCAGCTCGCGCACGTCGGACAGGACGGCCGTCTCGACCCACGGGCCGTCGGTGCCGACGTACGCGGCGAACACTCGGACCGTGGCGGGCGACCGGCGCCGGTGGTCGCGGATCATCAGCGGGCGCACACCGTGCCGCCGGGCCAGCGCGGCCAGGTGGTCGCGCACCTCGGCCGGGATTCGGGCGCCCTGGACGGCGTCGACACCCCAGGAGCCCGGGGCCTCGACGAGCAGGAACGCCCGCACGGTGGACGCGGTGCCGCGCATCGGCTCGCCCGACGACGCGGCCGCCCGCGAGCACCGGAAGGCTGCGTCCGTCACGGGACGATCCGCAGCAGACCCTCCCGGACCAGCCGGCGCGCGACGACGAGCCGGCTCGACTCGTCGAGCCACGGGGACAGGTCGGCGACCCGGAAGGCGGGGGTGTCGCGCACGAACTCCATCACGCCGGCGAGCCGCGGCGGCATCCGCAGCGCCCGGTCGCCCAGGTGCACGGTGAGGCGCTCCTCCCCCGGCCGCAGCACGCAGGCCGCGGTGGCGCGCCGTTCGAGCGTGCTCGCGTCCGACAGGGCGGCCAGCCGGACCCGGTCGGTGAGCCCGCCCGCGAGGGCGGGGGTGCGCTCGGAGAGGAACGCCTCGACGCGCTCGTCGGCCACCTCGGCCGGGTCGGTCGACGACAGCGAGCCCGTGAAGGACGCCAGTGGCTCCTCGATGGCGGCCGCGAGCACGGCCGGGTCGCCCACCCAGCCCGAGGGCAGCGGCTCGTCGTAGCGGGCGTCGGCCAGGGCCCGCTCGGACAGCCGCGTCAGCAGGTCCCGCCAGGTCAGCCGGTTGATGCCGAGGGTGACGTGCAGGGACGTCTCGTCCTGGCTGCGCGCGGAGTGCGGGGTGCCCGTCGGCAGGTACATGCTCAGCCCCGGCTCGAGCAGCACCTCCCGGGCCTCACCGTCGGCTGCGTCGGGGTCGACGACCTCCCACTGCTTGCGCCCGTGGGTCTGGAAGACGAACACGTCGTGGGTGTCGCTGTGCCGGGCGAAGCCCTGCGCCCCCGGCGGGGTCAGGTAGGCGTTGGCCTGGCAGGGGTGGCCGAGCTCCAGCTCCAGCTGCCGCACCAGCCGGGTGAGGGGCGGGTGGTAGCGGTGCAGCCCCTGCAGGACGACGGTCGCGCCGCCGTCGAAGAGCTCGAGCACCTTCCGGGCGTCGACGAGCCCGGTCAGCGGCGAGCCCGCCATCGTCGCCCGGCGGGTGAACTGCGACGGCGGGATCACCTGTCCGTCCCGGGCGATCCGCAGGGCCGGCGTCCGCAGCGCGCTGCCGGTCAGCAAGTGGTCGACGTCGTCGAGGGAGAGCAGGCCGACGAGGTCGGCCGGGTCGGTGTGGTGGAGGTGCACGCGGGACGCCCAGACCTTGTCGTGGAAGGTCTGGGCGTCTCCGCTGAGCAGGTCGAGGGCCGACACCGGGGCGGGCACCAGGACTCAGGCGTCGGTGCCGTCGGCGTCGCCGCCGTCGGTGCTGTCCCCGTCGGTCGAGTCGGTGCTGTCGCCGTCGCTCGCGTCGCCGTCGGAGGCGTCGCTGCTGTCGCCGTCGGTGCCGTCCGCGTCGGTCGAGTCGGCGTCACCGCCGTCGGTGCCGTCGGCGTCTCCGCCGGGCATCGGGGTGGGGGTCGCGCCGGGGACGGTCTCGATGTCGTCGTCGCCGACGGGCTCGTTGGGAGTGGTCGTCATGTCGCCTCCGTTGCAGTGCTCGGTTGCTGGGACTCCGTACGCCGCGTCGTACCCGCGGCCCCCGGGGGCAAACGTAACCCTTGCGCACTTGACCTGAAGGCGACTTGATGTTGTGAAGTGGCCGACATGACCGAGTCGACCCACAACGCCCAGGTCCAGCACGACGAAGTGCTGGACGAGACCTACCTGCGACTGCGCTCGACGGGCCCGGAGTTCGACGGTTGGCTGTCCAACCACGGCCCGATGGCCGCCGACGCCCTGATCCGCCTCGGCTGTGCCGATGAGGTCGAACGGTGGGTCGACGGATACTCCCGGCGCCTCGACGACGCGCCCACCCCCCGTTGGGAGATCGAGGAGGACGACTGGCGCGAGGTCCTCGGCGACCCCTCCCGACTGGGCGACTGGTGCGCCCTGTTCGACCGTCAGCTCCGCGAGGAACCGTGGCGCGACGTCCTGACGCGGTGGTGGCCCCGGCTGCTGGACGGCGCGGTCGCCTCGGCGACCCACGGCCTGATCCGCACCGGGCACGCCGTGCGATCCCTGCTGCAGACACCCACCGCCCCCCGGAGGGCCGAGCTCGCCCAGGCCCTGGGCTACTGGGCCGCCCGACACCAGCGGCTGCCGGAGCATCCACGTCCTCGCGGGACGGCCGCCCACGCCGCCGCTCTGGATGCCGTCCCCGTCATCGAGACCAGCGGTGGCATCCGCACCCGTCTGGACGACCTGGCCCGGACAGCCTCCTGGCCGGCCACGGCGGCCCGGCTGCGGCCAGCTCCCGCGCCGGGGCAGGTGCCCGCCGCGCTGGACGACCTCGTCGACGCGGCCGTCACCCGGTACCGGAGGTGGGCCCACGCCAGGCCCGTCATGCTCGTGCACGCCGCAACCGCGCCGCGCGCCGCAGGCCTCGCCCTGCCCGCGCTGCCGGAGCACCTCTGGGCCCCCACGTACGAGGCGGCCTGGGCGGTGACTGCCGCGATCAGCACCATCTACCGCCCCTCGGCGCCACCGCCCCCCGCCGGCAGGAGCGAGCAACGGACCGTCACGCCCCAGCAGGTCACCACGCGTGCCCTCGGCACCGGCGACGAGCACGCCATCAAGTTCACCGAGGTGGCCCAGGAGTCCCATCGCCGCGGCAACCCCCACGCCCTACCCGCTGCCGCCCGGGCCTCCTACCTCATCGGTCCCGTCGAGCACGGCTGACCCGGCCACCCGCGATGCCGGCGGGCGGTCCGCCCCGGACCCTCGCAGTGAGCTCGCGGGGCTCAGGTCCGCATCCGGTGCACCCGCGCTTCCCACGGCCCCAGCGGCGCGTCCACCGCGGCCACGGGGCCGGAATCGTTGGTGAGCACGAGCTCGGCCCCGGACCAGTCGTCGGCCCCGAGCCCGGAGAGGTCCGGTCTTACCCTCGATGCGGACGACAGGTTGGCGACGACCAGCAGCCGGGTCCGTCCGTGCTCGCGGAGGAACGCGTAGACCTGCTCGTCGTCGGGCAGCAGCATCCGGAACGACCCGTGCGCCACGGTCGGCTCGTCGTGCCGCAGGGCGATCAGCCGCCGGTAGTGGGCGAAGACCGACTCCGGGTCGTCGACCTGCGCGGCGGCGTTGATCTCGGTGTGGTTGGGGTTCACCGGGATCCACGGCACGCCGTCGGTGAACCCGGCGTTCGGCGAGTCGTCCCACTGCATGGGGGTGCGGGCGTTGTCGCGGCTCTTCCAGCGCAGCGCCGCCAGCACCTGCTCGGAGCTCTCCCCCGCCGCGACAGCGTCCCGGAAGTGGTTCAGCGACTCGATGTCGCGGAAGTCCTCGACGGTCTCGAACACCGTGTTGGTCATGCCGAGCTCATCGCCCTGGTAGACGTAGGGCGTGCCCCGGTGCAGGTGCAGCACGGTGGCGAGCGCCTTGGCGGAACGCACCCGGTGGGCGGGGTCGTCGCTGCCGAACCGGCTCACCGAGCGCGGCTGGTCGTGGTTGCCGAGGTAGAGGCTGTTCCAGCCCACGTCGGCGAGACCGCTCCTGCCACCGTCCGAGCGACTCCTTGAGCCTGGGCAGGGTCAGCGGCACCAGGTCCCACTTGCCCCGCGGTCCCGAGTCGAGGTCGACGTGCTCGAACTGGAAGATCATGTCGAGCTCGCGCCGCGCCGGGTCGGTGTACAGCCGTGCGTGCTCGACGCTCGTGCCGGGCATCTCGCCGATGTTGATCAGCCCCGGCGGTCGCCCCTCGAACACCTCGCGGTGCATCTCCTGCAGGAACTCGTGGATCCGCGGGCCGTTGAGGACGTGCGGGGACTGGTTGCCGTACGGCGAGGCGCCCGGCAGCGGCGACACCTCGGCGTCGGGCAGGCCCGGGCTGCCGGGCACGACGTTCTTGGAGATGTGGTTGATGACGTCCATCCGGAAACCGTCGATGCCGCGGTCGAGCCACCAGCGCATCATCGTGTGGACGGCCTCGCGCACCTCCGGGTTCTCCCAGTTCAGGTCGGGCTGGGAGGCGGCGAAGATGTGCAGGTAGTACTCACCGGTGGTCGGGTCCCAGGTCCAGCCGGGGCCGGAGAAGACCGAGCCCCAGTTGGTCGGCTCCGCTCCGGGCTCCCCGCCGGTGCGTCCCGGCCGCGGTGGGCGCCACCAGTACCAGTCGCGCTTCGGGCTGTCCCGGCTCGACCGGGACTCCTGGAACCACGCGTGCGCGCTGCTGGTGTGGTTGACCACCAGGTCCATGACGATCTTCATGCCGCGCTCGTGCACGCCCGTGACCAGCTCGTCGAGCTCGTCGAGCGTCCCGAACATCGGGTCGACGTCCTGGTAGTCGCTGATGTCATAGCCGTTGTCGTCCATCGGCGACCGGTAGATCGGGCTGAGCCACAGCACGTCCACGCCCAGTCGCTGCAGGTAGTCGAGCCGGCCGATGATGCCCCGCAGGTCACCCATCCCGTCACCGTCGCTGTCGGCGAAGCTGCGCGGGTAGACCTGGTAGACGACGGCGGACTTCCACCAGTCGGGCGGGGTGCTGTCGCTCGTCCTCCCGGGGCTCTCCTCAACGGCCGGCGACTCGTCGTCCAACATGGCCGCGACGCTACCGCCAGGCCGTAGAGTCGCGGCATGGAGCGTGACGAGGCCAGACGCTCGCGTGAGCGGCGGGACGGCCTGTCGCCGTTCGAGCGGTTCGTCGAGTGGGCCAACTACCGGGTCAGCGAGGCGCCCTTCTTCTTCGTCATCGTGGTGGTCATCCTGCTGTGGGCGGCGAGCTACCCCCTGTTCCCCGACGCCAAGTCGTGGCAGGTGGCGATCCACACGGTCGGGAGCGTGGTGACCCTGCTGCTGCTGGTGCTGCTGGAGAACGCCGGACGGCGCTCGCAGGAGGCGGCCCAGGAGAAGCTCAACGTCCTCGCGGAGGCGCTCTCGGCCCTCATGGAGTCGCGCGGCCGCGACGACCCGGCGCTGCTGGAGGCGGCCGAGAACCTCCGCGACGCCGTGGGGCTGGAGGAGCGCCACTAGCCCGGTGCGGGCGCCCTCGCCCATGGTGGCGGAAGCCCCCGCGGAGAGGGCCCGCACGGTCTGCCCCGGCGCGTTCGGGTGGTGAGCATCCGGTCGCACCCTTACCCTGGGCTGGTCCGTCCCGGGCGTGCGGGCATCCAGCCCGCCGCGCGCCGCCCCCGACCGGAAGTCGAACCATGCGGTACCTCATCTCCCTGTCCGTCGCGCTGGCCTGCGCCGTCACGGTGCTCGCGCCCGGCGCGGCGGCCGTCGAGACCCGCAGCGCCGGGGAGGTGGCGACGGTCGCGCACCGGGGTGCCCGCTACGTGGCGCCGGAGAACACGCTGACCGCGATCCGGGCGGCGCTCGAGCGTGGCGCCGACATGGTCGAGCTCGACGTCCAGCGCAGCAAGGACGGCCGGCTGGTCTTGGTCCACGACCAGGACCTGCGCCGCACCACGAACATCGAGCGGGTGTTCCCCCGGCGGAGGTCCTACGACGTCCGGCACGTCTCTTACGCCGACATGCGCCGCCTCGACGCGGGCGGGTGGAAGCGGGACAAGTACGCCGGTGAGCGGATCCCCACGCTCAAGCAGGCGGTGCGGCTGCTGCAGCGGCGACGGGCCGGTCTGGTGCTGGAGCTGAAGTCGCCGGCCCTGTACCCGGGGCTGGGCCACCAGGTCTCCACGTCGCTGCGCCGGGTCGACGGCTACCTCGGCTGGGCGCTGCGCCGCGGCAAGCTGGTCGTCCAGTCCTTCGACCTCGGCGCCGCCCGCGAGTTCGCCGACATCGAGCCCCAGGTCCCGGTGGCGGTGCTCGGCACCCCCGCGGTGGCCGAGCTGCCCACGCTGGCCCAGTGGGCCGACGAGGTGAGTGCCCGGCACAAGAGCGTCGACTCGACCTACGTGGCCGCGGTGCACGCGGCCGGCATGCGCTCCTCGGTCTGGACCGTCGACACGGCGACCAACATGAGGACCTCGCTCGACAAGGGCGTCGACGCGGTCGTCACCAACCGCCCGGACCTGCTCGACCGGGTCATCCAGCGCCGCGTCGCCCGCGGACGCTGACGGCCGCGGCCGCGGGTCCGGCGCCGGCTCAGGCCCGGCGGTCGTCCTCGGCGGACGCGCACGCCCCCTCGTGCGGAGCCCGCCCGCACGGGCAGCCGGACGCCCCCTGAGCGTCGGCGGCGAGGATCGAGTGCCCGCCCATCGAGTCGTCGTAGGCCCACGGTCCCTGCATGGCTGATCTCCCCCGGTCGGACGTGCGCACCGCGAGCGCGGCGGTGCCGTCACCCTACGGTCCGCCGTCCCCCCGGACCGCGTTGTTGCTGCACCCCGGAGAACTTTCACAAACCGGGCATTTCGGTCAGGGTTCGACCCTCAGGGCGACCAGCCGGTGCACCTCGAGCGGCTCCGCCTTCCCCTTGAGCTCGAGGAGCCCGAGGGACTCGGTGCGCGCGTCCGGGAGCAGCGCCCTGGTCGCCGGACCGATGGCGACGCCACCGCCGGGTGCCTTGCCCTCGATCCGGGAGGCGACGTTGACGGTGTCGCCGATCACCGTGTGGGTGCGGCCGCCCTCGGTGCCGAGCAGCGAGACCGAGACCGGACCGCTGTTGATGCCGACCCGGAAGGACGGCCAGCCGGGGTGCTCGGCCACCACCCGGGCGGCGGCCTCCTGCAGGGCGAGGCCCGCGCCCGCGGCCCGGGCCGCGTGGTCGGGCTGGTCGCCGCGCCGGTTGAAGGTCACCATGAGCGCGTCGCCGATGATCCGGTCGACGTCACCGCCATACCTGCGCACCACCGGCGGGACGGCCACCTCGAAGAACGTGTTGAGCATCGCGGTCACCTCGGCGGGCGGGTGCCGCTCCGAGAACGCCGTGAACCCCTGCAGGTCGGCGAACAGCACGCTCATCTCGCGGCTGCCGGCCACGGTGTCGTCGAGGTAGAGGTCGGAGAAGCGCTCCTCGTGCCACTGCAGCCGCGCGCCGACGGCGACCAGCGCGAAGGCGGCCAGCATCAGCAGGTGCCACTCCCACCAGGTCAGCTGCCAGTTGCGGGCGAAGACCACCGCCACCATCGCCTCGGCGAGCAGCACGAACGCGGCCATCATCGACAGCAGCATCAGCGAGGGTCGGCGCCGCCACAGGCCCAGGTAACGCCCGGCGGCCACGGCGTACAGGCCGATCGCCGGCACCGCGAGCAGCCCGAGCAGACCCCCCGCCTGCTCGGGCACCGCCTGCTCGGCGTGCAGCGGCGGGAGCTGCGCCAGCGACAGCACCGCCCAGAGCGCCATCAGCCCGAGCAGGGCCAGCCGCAGCCACCGGGCCAGCCGGACCGCGCGGACCGACTGCCGGGACAGCTCGAGGGAGGAGCCGACCGCGAACACGGAGCCGATCGCGATGCCGACCGGCGTGGCGACCACGAAGCCGGCGTTGGGCGCCGCGAGCAGCACGCCCGGAGTCGCGAGCGCGTGCAGGCCGAGGAAGCCGGCCGCGGACAGGAACGTCAGGGACACCAGCAGCACCCGGGCGTCGCCGCGCCGCACCGCCGCGGAGCCGGTGCCGTAGGCGAGCACCGCGCTCAGCCCGGCGGTGAGCAGCACCAGCCAGAAGTGCGCCGGGTGGTGCTCCCAGTGCAGGTCCAGCGCCGGCCTCCGCATCAGCAGCAGGAACCCCAGCAGCGGGAGCGCCAGCACGGCGCCCGAGACGGCCAGCATCCCCCGCGAGTAGGCGAAGCCCTTCCGGTCGGGACCGGTCCTCGTCGCGGGAGACCCGGTCACTGCGGCACCTTGAACAGGTCGTGCACCTGGGAGACGACGACCGATCCCTCGCCGACCGCGGACGCCACCCGCTTCACCGAGCCGCACCGCACGTCCCCCACCGCGAAGAGGCCGGGCACGCTGGACTCGTAGGGGTACGGCGCACGCGGCAGCGGCCAGGTCCCGGACGCGGCGACGTCGCTGCCGGCCAGCACGTGGCCGAAGCGGTCGCGCGCCACCTCCGGGGGCAGCCAGTCGGTGCGCGGCTGCGCGCCGATCATCACGAACAGCCCGTCGGCGGGCACCGTCTCCTCCTCCCTCGTCTCCCGCTCGCGCACCACCACGCGCTCGAGGCGCGTGGCCCCGCCGCCGCCGACCACCTCCGCGGACAGCCGGACGACGACGTTGGGCGTGGCACCCACGGCCTCGACCAGGTAGCTCGACATGCCCGCGGCCAGGTCGGCCCCACGCACCACGAGGGTGACCCGGCGGCAGTACCTGGCCAGGTGCAGCACCGCCTGACCCGCCGAGTTCCCGCCGCCGACCACGACCGCGTCGAGCCCGGCGAGCCCCTGCGCCTCCGAGACGTTCGCCCCGTAGTAGACGCCCGGCGCCGGTCAGCGCCTCGAGCTCAGGGACGCCGAGCCGTCGGTAGGAAACCCCGGCGGCGAGCACGACCGCGCGGGCGGTGACCTCCCCGACGCCACCGATCCGCGCCACGAAGCGGCCGTCCTTGGCGGCCACCTCCTGCACCTCCCGCATGAACAGGAAGTAGGTGCCGAACACCCACGCCTGCTGGTAGCCGCGCTGCGCGAGCTCGGCGCCGCTGACGCCGCGGGAGAAGCCGAGGTAGTTGCGGATCAGCGAGCTCGACCCGGCCTGCCCGCCGAGCGACTCCCGCTCGACGACGAGCGTGCGCAGCCCCTCGGAGGAGCCGTAGACGGCGGCGGCGAGCCCCGACGGGCCGCCGCCGACCACGAGCACGTCGAAGTCGCGGTCGTCCTCGGCGAGGTCGGTGGCGACCCCCCAGGCCCGTGCCACCTCGACGTCCGTCGGGTCGAGCAGCACCTTGCCGCCGAGGGCGGCCATCCAGACCAGCACCTCGGCGTCGGAGTGGACGATGCCCTGCAGGTGCAGGTAGCGCAGCACGTCGTCGGCCGCCGGGGACCCCTTCTCGCGGAACGCGTGCGGCACGCCGTTGCGGGTGAGCAGGCTGCGCAGCTCCGCGGCACGGGCGGAGCGGCGGTCCGCCACCACCACCACCTCGCGCAGGTTCGTCGGGTCGCTGCGGGACCACTCCTGCACGAACTCGGCGAGCGTCCGGTGGAACAGCTCGTCGCGCTCGATCCACGGCTTGAGCACGTAGTAGCTGATGTCCCCCACGGCCATCGCCTGCAGGATCGCCGCGGCCACGTCCCGGTCCGCCCACGAACCCCAGTCGACGAGCATCGCCCGGCGCGCGTCGGGGTGCAGGGCCCGCACCCGGCCGAGCAGCGCCGCCCGGTCGTCCGCGGGCAGCGCGTAGTCGACCAGGACGACCGCGAGCCGCTGCCCGTGATCCACGCACTCCTCGAGCACCCGGGTCGCGGCGGCACAGTCGCGCTCCCCCCGCACGCGGAACTCGGCCCCGAAGCCCTGCTGCAGCTCGTCCTCGACGCGGTCGAGCCCGTGCGGGTCGGCGACGACGGCGACGAGCAGGGGGCGGAGACGACCGGCCCCCACCTGGATCTCGGCTGCCATACGTCGAGGCTAGGGAGCCGTGGCGACGCTGGCGACGGGGATAACTGGGACGTTCGCCGCCAACCCCCGCGCTCCGGGCGGCCGGCCCGGTCCCGGCGGCCAGGCTTGACGGGTCCGGTCGACGGCGCGAGGGTCCTCGCCATGGCGCTGTCGGTCTGCCTGCTCCTCGACGAGCGCTCCGACCGCGCCGTACGCCGGCTGTGGGAGCGCCTCGAGGAGGCCGGCGTGCGCACCCTGCTCACCCACACGCACGGCCGGCACCGGCCGCACCTGACCCTGGCGTCGCTGCTCGACTTCGACCTCGACGAGGTCCGCGCCTCCCTGGCCGACGGCACCGTGCCCGCGGCGATGCCGCTGCGCCTCGAGGGCCTCGGCATGTTCCGGCGCAGCCGGTGCTGGCTGTCGCCGGTCGCCTCGGTGGTGCTGCTCCGCGCCCAGGCCGCGGTCGCGGCGGAGGTACGCCGCACGGGGGCGACGCTGCACCGCAACTACGAGCCGGGCACCTGGACGCCGCACGTGACGCTCGCGCCGCGGCTGCACCTCGAGCAGCTGCCGACCGTGGCACGGCACGCCTTCGAGGTGCTGCCGATCGAGGCGACCCTGGAGCGGGCCGCGCTCATCGACACCTCGACCGGCGCGGTCCATCCGCTCCCGGCGCTACGGTGAGCCGGAACCCTCCCGGACCACGGTCCGAGGTCACGGTCCGGCGGTCGAGGGTCAGCGCCGCCGCGCCAGCACCCGGTCGATCGCGTCGTCGAGCCCGGCCGGCTCGCGGCCGAGCTCGGCCACCACCGCCGCCCGGACCGCCCGGCGCAGCTCCTCGCCGTTGGGGGTGGCTCCCCCGCCGACCGCCCCTGCCGCCGGGCGGGACGCGCCGCGGCGCCCGCGGCGGTGCCGCTGCGGCCGCCCTCCCGCTGCACCGTCACGCCCAGGTCCCGGGCCCGCTGCGCGGCCTCGTCGGTGAGCACGTCCCGCGCGGCCAGCTGGAGGGCGCGCCCGGCCGCGGCCGCGTCCTCGACGTCGTGCCGGGTGACGAAGCGTCGCCGCGGCGGCTCAGTCCTGGCCATCGAGGTCCTCCAGCGCGGCCACCGCGGCGTTGCGGGCGGCGAGGATGTCCGCCTCGCTGCCCGCCATCCACAGGCGCCCGAAGACGCCCACCGAGGTGACGTGCATGAGGTTGACCGAGGCGGCCTTCTCGGCCTCGTTGGCGGCGAGGTTGATGTACGCCGCGGGCGTGCACTCCATGACCAGCATGGTCTGCCCGGCGACCAGCATCATGCCGCGGGTGAACCGGTTGAGCAGCTGGGTCTGGTAGGGGCTCACGTTCGTGATCACCTGCATCGACGCGATCTGCGGGCGCTTGCGCCCGCTCACCTCCAGGCCGATCTCGGAGAGCACCGCCTCGCCGGCCTGCAGCACCTCCGCCTGGCTCTCGGAGTGCAGCTCGAACATGCCGAACTGCCGCTCCACGATCTGGGCGCCGGGCCGGGCCATCGTCGCCTTCACGGCCACGTCGACGACGCGGAAGACGTGGTTGCCGGGCGCCATCTCGACGTAGAGCGCCGCCATCCCCTCGATCGGCAGGTCGCCCTGCGTGACGGTGCCGACGAACGCGGCGTACTGCGGCTGCATCCGGTCCAGGTAGCAGTAGGCCCGGAGCTCGAAGTCATCGGCCACGGCGGCACCTCTCTCGTTCGGCTGGCTGGGTCATCGGGGTCCTCCTCCGGAGGGTCCGGGGGTGGCGGCGAGCGGCGCCGGGGCGTGCTCGGCGGCGTGGCGGGCGATCCCGAGCGGCGTGACGAACAGCGGCGAGACGGGGACGACCGTGGTGAGTCCCGAGGCCTCCTCGACGACCTCGGCGAAGCCGGGGAACGCCACGCTGCCGCCGACCAGGCAGACGGTCGGCACGGCATGGCCGCGGGTGTGCCGGGCGAGGATCGCGGCCACCTTCTCCATCACCGGCCGCACCAGCGGGAGCAGCCGGGGCTGCTCGGCCGGGTCGGTCTTGAGCCGCTCGGCCTCCTCGAACGGGATGCCCAGCGCGCCGGCGACCACGAGCGACAGGTGGGTGCCGCCGGTGGGCTCGTCGGCGGTGTGCACCACCCGTCCGCCCGAGACGACCGCGATGCCGGTGGAGCCCCCGCCGACGTCGACGACGGCACCGTCCCGCAGACCGAGCACCGCGTTGGCCGCGGTGGGCTCGTCGACGAGGCCGGTGCAGTCCAGGTCGGCCGCCTCGATCACGTGCTGCACCGCGCGGACCTCGCTGTGCGCGACGCCGGGCGGGTAGGCGCCGTGGGCGGCTTGCAGGGCGAGGCCGAGCCGGCCCTCGACGTCCGTCTTCAGGCGGCGCACCACGTCGACCGCGCCCACGAAGTCGACGACGACGCCGTCGCGCACCACGTCGGCGCGCTCGTAGGCTGCGGCCAGCGGCACGTCGTGCTCGTCGAGGACGACGAGCACCGTGTAGGCGGTGCCGAGGTCGACGCCGACCTTCAGCCGGGCGGGGGCCACCGCCGGAGCGCCCGCGCCGAGCGCGGCCTCGACCGCGGCCATCGTGCGGGTCAGCGAGCCGGTCATCCCGCACCTCCCCAGTCGGCCGGGTAGGTCACGTAGAGGAAGCGCGCCCACGAGGGCGTGCCGAACGTGATCGACGAGCCCCTCGGCACCGCGATCACGTCGCCGGGCCGGCCGACCACGCGCTGGTCGGCGGTGGCGATGTGCAGCTCTCCCTCGAGCACGTACTCCACCTCGTCGTAGTCCAGGTCCCACGGGAAGCTGCCCTCCCGCAGGCTCATCACACCGGCGGCCATCGGGAGCCCCTGGTCGGTGCCGAGTACGTCCCGCAGCCGGACGTCCATCTCCGGACGGTGCAGGTCCACCGGGAACGGGTCGAGCGCCAGCGCGTGCACGCCCGCCACGTGGTGCAGCCTGGGTGCCCTGCCACGTCGCACCTGCCCTTCCTCGTCGGGTTCGTCCTTCCCGTCGGACGGCCCGGTTGCTTCCTGGACGACCCGCAGGCCCCGCTCCGCCGCGACGTCCCGCGCCGAGCGGGGTGACCCGGTCCCCGGGCGCGACGACCAGCTCCGTCGCGCCCGTGAGCGCGTGGCGGAGCACGTCGTCGGCGGTGTGCACGCGGCGACCCACGTCGGCGCCCGGCGGTCAGTCGTCCGTCGGGCTCACGCGGAGCCGGAGCCGGCCCCGGGGTTGTCGGTCGGGAGGATGAACTCCACGTCACCGTGCGGACGCGGGATCACGTGCACGCTGACCAGGTCGCCGACCCGCTGGGCGGCGGCCGCGCCGGCATCGGTCGCGGCCTTCACCGCGCCCACGTCGCCGCGGACCATCACGGTCACGTAGCCGCCACCGATCTCCTCCTTCCCGATCAGGGTCACGTTGGCTGCCTTCACCATGGCGTCGGCGGCCTCGATGGCGCCGACCAGGCCGCGCGTCTCGATCATGCCGAGCGCGATCATCTGGGGAGTGGCCACTGGGTTTTCCTCTCACTCATCTGCTGCCGTTTCGAAGTTGTCGGGTGCTCGGTGCTTCTCGGTGCTGGCCGATGCCGGGTCGCGCGGTGGCGGCCGGCCGTTCGGGTGGGTCGCGGGCCGGTGGGTCATGGGCCGCCCCCGAGCTCCTGCAGCACCCGCGCCACGATCCGCTCCACCCGGTCGTCCGCTCCGTGGTCCACCGGGGCGGCCCGGGCGGCCGGGCCGGACGCGGTTCCCGTCACTGGTCCGGCCTCGCGGGGGGCGCCGCGGACGTCGGGGGCGTGGTGGTAGGCCGCCGCGGGCGGGTCGTGCAGCGGGTAGGCCAGCCGCTTCACGTTGAGCAGGTGCGTGACGGTGATGTTGTCGCTGACCACGGCACCGCCGATGCCGCCGGGGGCGAGCGTCATCGCGGGCATCACGCCGGTGGTCGCCCCGATGGCTCCGAGCGTCCCCCATGTGTTGACCAGGATCCGGAAGGCCGGCTTCTCGATGCCGAAGGCGAGGATGACGTCCTCGTCGGTGGCGTGCAGGACCAGCGAATGGCCGTCGCCGCCGTAGCGCAGCAGCGCCACGCACCGCTCGCAGCCGGCCCGCCAGCCCTTCTCGACGTACCAGCCGAGCACGGTGGTGAGCTTCTCGTGGCTCAGCGGCTCCTCGGGCCCGACGCCGTCGAGCTCGGCCACCAGGATCCGGGCGTGGCAGGGGACCTCGATGCCGGCCATCGCGGCGAGCTGCTGCGGGGTCTTGCCGACCGCCTTCGGGTTCATCGCACCGCCAGGCTGGAACACGGTGCGGCCCAGGGCCTCCTTCTGCTCGGCGGAGACGAAGTAGGCGCCGAGGCGCTCCATCTCCGCGCGCAGCTCCGCCGCGATCGGCTCGTCGGCGACCACGGACTGCTCGGTCGCGCAGATCGTCGAGCAGTCGAACGCCTTGCTGTTCACGATCGCGTTCGCGGCGGCGGGCACGTCGGCGCTGCGGTCGACGTACACCGGCACGTTGCCGGGCCCCACGCCCAACGCCGGCTTCCCGGCACTGTGCGCGGCGCGCACCATCGGGGTGCCGCCGGTCGCCAGGATCATCGAGGTCGCGTAGTGGTGCATCAGCTCCTGCGACCCCTGCAGGCTGACCTCCTGCATGCAGGACACGAGCCCGGGCGGCATCCCGGCCCGCTCCCCCGCCTCGACCATCACCCGGACCGCCTCGTAGGTGGACCGCTTGGCCGAGGGGTGCGGCCCGATGATGCAGCCGTTGCGCGCCTTCACCGAGATCAGCACCTTGTAGACCGCGGTGGAGTTCGGGTTCGTCGAGGGGCAGAGCCCCACGACCACACCGACCGGCCAGCCGATCTCGACCACGCCGCTCGCCTCGTCGCGCCGCAGCACCCCGACCGTGGGGATGTCGCGGATCGACTCCCACACGGTGCGGGAGGCGAACTCGACCTTGATCCGCTTGTGCTCGGCCACCCCGTAGCCGGTCTCCTCCGCCGCCATCCGGCCCAGCCGCTCGGCGTCGCGGTAGACGGCGTCGGCCATCGCCGCGCAGACCCGGTCCACCTCCGCCTGGGTGGCGGTGGCGAACTCCCGTTGTGCGGTGCGGCAGGCGACCGCGAGTCGCCGGGCCTCCTGGACGGACCTCAGGTCGTTGTCGTACTCCTCGGGCATCTCACACCTCCCTCGGCGAGGCGGCCACGTCGACGACCGCGTCGCGGAACGCCGCGCAGGCCGCCGTCACGGCGCTCTGCGGGCCGACCAGGTAGCCGCCGGAGAAGTTGGTCTCCGACGGGGGCGCGAACCAGACGGCCATCTCGACCTCGGCCACCTTGAGCGCGGCGTCGAGGGCGTACGTCGCCTCCAGCGGCGGCGCGATCAGGTAGGCCATCGCCGTGCCCGGCGGCACCCCGGCCTCCTTGCTCAGGTAGCTGCCGGTGCGGGAGATGACGTGCGCGAAGAACGCCAGGTCCCCGGCGTCGTCGGCGGCGTGGAACCACGCCTCCTCCTCGGCGTACGCGACGCACGCGGCGAGCCCGGCGCGCGCCTCCGCGGGGTCGGGAGCGGCGAGCACGCCGATGATCTCCCCGGACAGCGGGCCGGACGCGTGCGCGGACCCGGCATAGAACGAGTGCGCGTAGGCGACCTCGACGTCGGCCATCTTGGTGGCCTCGTCGAGGGCGACGTACAGGCTGTCGTCGATGTCGCAGGTCACCAGCGCGAGGCTGCGCTGGTCCTCGCGCAGGTCGAGCCTGGCGGCCAGCCCCCGGTGCACGTTGGGGATCACCCGGGTCGCCAGCACCGTGGGCTTGATCGGGTCGAGGACGGCCATCACCGCTCCTCGCTCTGCTTGAGCCGCAGCTCCACGCCGCTCGCCTGGTTGGCGACCACGTTCTTGACGTGCTCGACGACGAAGGCGCCGGCCTCGAGCGGGTTGGTGCCGCCGTCGGCGGTGATCATGCAGATCACGTCGCGGTGCGCGTCGGACTTGCCGGGGCCGGGGCGCCAGCCGGAGTACACGCTGAGCGCGTCCGCCACCCCCAGACCCGGACGCTCCCCGATGAGCAGCACGACGACGTCCGCCCCGACCACGTCGTTGACGTCGTTCATCACCCCGACCCGGCAGTAGCGCACGAAGAACGGCGTCCCCAGGCTGAGGCCCGCGCCGGTCAGACCCTGCTCCAGCACCGGGTAGATCTCCGGCAGGTTGTGGGTGACCGCCGCGGCGGAGAGTCCGTCGCCGACGACGATCTGCACCTGCGGCTTCTTGGCGCACCGCTCCTCGACGACCGCGCGGGCCTCGTCGCTGAGCCGGCGGCCGAGGTCGGGGCGCAGCAGGTACTCGTCCTGGCTGGTGACCTGCGTCTGCACGGTGAACAGCCCGAACCGGTCGAGCAGCTCGGTCGGCACGTCGCCGAAGATCGCGTCCTGGGTGACCGCGTGGTCGGCGTAGAACAGCAGCGAGGTGCGGGTGCGCGGCCGGGGTCCGGCGCGGCCCACCGCCAGCCGGGCGTAGGTGGAGGAGGCGAGGTTGGCGAGCCCGCTGGCGTTGGCCGGGTCCTTCACTCCGATCCGGCGGCGTTCCTCCGCGACGGTCGGGTCGGGTACGTCGATCGTGACGTCGCCGCCCGAGGACGCCGACCGGTTGTCGGACGACCGCGGTGCGGTCGGCCGGGTCGGACCGGGCTCGGCCTGTGCCGGGGCGGCCGCGGCGCCCTCGCGCGGCGCGGCGGGGGTGGGCGTGTCCCGCTCGGGGACGCGCTCGAGCTCCTCGAGCACGGCCTGCACGATGCTGCGGACCTCGGTCACGGAGACGCCGCTGCTCACCGTCGCCCCCTACCGGCTCAGGAAGAAGGAGGCGTCGCCGGCCTTCTCGGTCAGTTGGCCGTCGCGGATCAGGCCCAGGCCCTCCAGCCAGGCCTCGAACTCGGGCGCCGGCCGCAGGCGGAGCAGCTGCCGCAGGGTGGCGGCGTCGTGGAAGCGAGGTGACTGGTAGTTGAGCATCGCGTCGTCGCCCATCGGGATGCCCATGAGGTAGTTGCAGCCGGCGGCGCCGAGCAGCACCGCCAGGTTCTCCAGGTCGTTCTGGTCGGCGCGGGCGTGGTTGGTGTAGCAGGCGTCGCAGCCCATGGGCAGGCCGATCAGCTTGCCCATGAAGTGGTCCTCGAGCCCGGCGCGGGTGATCTGGCGCGCGTCGTACAGGTACTCGGGGCCGATGAAGCCCGACGACGGTGTTGACCAGGAACGGCTCGTAGCGCCGCGCCAGGCCGTAGCTGCGCGCCTCCATGGTGAGCTGGTCGGCGCCGTGGTGCGCGTCGGCGGACAGCGCCGAGCCCTGCCCGGTCTCGAAGTACATGAAGTTCGGGCCCGGTCGGCGACGCAGTGCTTCTTGGCCAGCGCGTAGGCCTCGTCGAGCAGCCCCACGGTGATGCCGAAGGAGTCGTTGCCCTTCTGCGAGCCGGCGAGGGACTGGAACATCAGCCCGACCGGCGCGCCCTTGCGCATCGCCTTCATCTGCGTGGTGACGTGCGACAGCACGCAGTTCTGGGTGGGGATCTCCCAGCGCGTGATCACGCTCGTAGGTCATCTCCAGCAGCCGCGCGACCGCTGCCGAGCGAGTCGTCGACCGGGTTGATGCCGATGACCGAGTCGCCGGAGCCGAAGCTCAGGCCCTCGTAGATCGCGGCGCGGATGCCCTCGAGCGAGTCGGTCGGGTGGTTGGGCTGGCAGCGCGAGCCCAGCGTGCCGGGCAGCGCCGATGGTGTTGTTGCGCGTGCTGACCACGCGGATCTTGCTGGCGGCGAGCATCAGGTCGAGGTTCGACATCAGCTTGGTGACGGCGGCGATCATCTCGGCGGTGAGCCCGTCGACCGAGCCGGGTGATCATCTCGCCGGTGGTGCGTGTCGGCCAGCAGCCACTCGCGCAGCTCGCCCGACCTGCAGCCCTTGAGCTCGGCGTAGATCGCCTCGTTGACGGCGTCGTCGATGACGCGGGTGACCTCGTCCTCGTCGTACGGGCACGGCCGGGTTGTCGCGCAGGGTCTCCAGCGGCACCTCGGCCAGCACGAACTCGGCGGCCATCCGCTCGGCGGCGGTCTCGGCCGCCACCCCGGCCAGCTGGTCGCCGGACTTCTCCTCGTTGGCCTTGGCCAGCAGGTCCTTGATGTCGCGGAAGCTGTAGCGCTCGCCGAACAGGGTGGCGGTCAGCCGCATCGGCGACCACCCCCGCGGCCGGAGGGACGGGTGGCGGGCCGGTCAGTCATAGAACACCAGCGTCTTGATGGACAGCGGCACGGCGCGACCGTCGAGCACCGGGACGCCGATGTCGATGAAGTCGCCCTCGCCCAGGCCGACCTGGTCGATCACCACCAGGGGCAGCCCGGGCCGGATCGTCTGGATCGTCTGGCCGAGCACCTGGGCGTAGTCGTGCTGCAGCACGAGGACGAGCGGGCGCTCGGCGGGCCCGGTGTCGTGGTAGTCGACCATGTCCGCGGCGACGGACTGGAGGGCCGCGTAGCCGAGCTCGGCGGGCAGGTCGACCACGATCGCCGCGAGCACGTCGTCGTCGAGATCCCAGCGCGTGAGCGCCTCGCGGACCGCCGCGGCGAACGACGGTCCGCCGCCGCGCCCCGGCATGGCGGGCCGCAGCACGGGCAGGTTGCGCAGCGGGAGCAGGCCCTCGGCCACCCAGATGGTCGACCCGCTCAGCGTCACCGTCTGGCCCGCGGCGCCGAGCACGGTCGCCCGCAGGGTCTCCGGGGGCTGCCGGACGTTCAGGCCGCTCAGCCGGTCGTCACGACGCAGGCTGTCGGCGAGCAGCGGGCCGACGTCGCCGAAGCGGGCCACGTCGGCGAGCGTGTCGACCGGGACCGGGTCGTAGTAGAGCGCGCCGATCCCGCCGGTGAGGAACACCGACGTGGACCCCTCGGTCTCCTGCAGCGGCGGCGTGAGCTGCACCCCGCGGCCGGTGCGGACCTCCTTGCCGGTGGCGAGGTCGACGATCAGGTCGGCCATCACGTCGCAGAACGCCCGCAGCTGGTCGAGGGTCGCCTGCGCACCCTCCCTCACCGCGAGACCGACGTCCTCGACCACCGACCGGCCCGGAGGCGCCATCCGCAGCACGAGGCCGGTGGCGTCCACCTCGGCCTGCCGCCCGCCCAGGGCGATCGCCGACGAGCTCAGGTGGCGGCCCATCTTGAACACCGCGGCGTTGGAGGTCCCGCCGCCGATGTCGATGTTCGTCACCTGCTCGTAGTGGTCCGCGGACCAGCGGGCGACCCCGGACCCGCGCCCGGCGATCTGCGCCTCCGCGTTGGGGCCGGCGATCGTCACCACGAAGTCGCCCGCCTCGTCGGAGAGCGCGCGCAGGATGGCCTCGGCGTTGCGGGTGCGGGCCGTCTCGCCGGTGATGATCACGGCGCCCGTCTCGATGGCGTCCCGGGCGATGCCCGCCTCGTCGTACTCCCGTCGCACCAGCCGGGCCAGCGCGTCGGCGTCCACGAGGTCGGGAGCCGACAACGGCGTCGCGTGCACCTGGCTGCGGTGCACCACCGACTTCTCGTCGACCTGGATCCGCGGCACCTGTCCCGCGCGGGCGACGTCGTGCAGCAGCAGGCGGGAGAACACGACCTGGGTGGTCGTGGTGCCCACGTCGATCCCGACGCTCAGGACCTCCCGCTGCCGGCGAGGCATCGCTCAGCTCTTCCGGAACGTGACGTCGCCGTCGACCTCGAGCGAGTCCAGGATGCCCATGATCACGGCGTCGACCGGCTGGTCGGAGGTGGAGCGGGCCTGGCGCGCGCCGCTGCCCTCCGTGATCAGGACCAGCTCCCCCGTGCCCGCCCCGACCCCGTCGACGGCCACCCGCACCGGGCCGGACACCTTGCCCTTCTCGTCCGCCTCCCGGACCAGGAGCAGCTTGTGACCGACCAGGCTCTCCTCCTTGACCGTCGACACAGCCGATCCGATCACCCGCGCGATGCGCATGCGCCCTTCCCCTCTCGGCCCGCGGCCGGACTAGTGCAGCTCGGACTCGGCGGACTCGATCAGCTCGAACTCCTCCTCGGGCGCGCTCGCGACGATGTGGTGCCGGCTGTAGAGGCCGAAGTACGCGATCGCGATGGCGTAGACGACGGCCGTCACGACCAGCACCCGGGTGTCGACCAGGAAGCCGGCGACCAGGGCGATCACGGCCAGGACCAGCGCGATCCCGGTGGTGACCACGCCGCCGGGGGTGCGGTAGGGCCGCTCGAGCTCGGGCTCCTTGAACCGGAGGATGATGTGCGCGGCCATCATCATGACGTAGGAGATCGTCGCCCCGAAGACGGCCACGAGGATGAGCAGGTCGCCCTGGTTGAACACGGCCATGACGAAGCCGACGATGCCCGGCACGATCAGCGCGAGCGTGGGGGTCTTGCGGCTTCCGGTGATCGACAGCACCTTCGGCAGGTAGCCGGCCCTCGACAGCGCGAAGGTCTGCCGGGAGTAGGCGAAGATGATCGAGAAGAAGCTCGCGATCAGCCCGAGCAGGCCGACGATGTTGATGAACGCGCTCACGAAGTTCTGACCGTCGTAGGCCAGCGGCGCCTCGAGCGCCTCCACCAGCGGGTTGCCGGACTCCTGCAGGTAGTCGGACCCGGCGGCGCCCGGCGCCACGGTCAGGATGAGCGCCGCGAACACGATCAGCGTCAGCATCGCGCCGATGATGCCCTTGGGCATGTCCCGCGAGGGGTTCTTCGACTCCTCGGCCGCCAGCGGCACCCCCTCGACGGCGAGGAAGAACCAGATGGCATAGGGCAGCGCCGCCCAGATGCCGATGAATCCGAACGGCAGGAACGCGCTCGCGCCCGCGGCAGTGGTGTCGACCGGGATGTTGTTGAGGTTGGCGGGGTCGAACTTCGGGATCGCGGCGACCACGAACACGATCAGCGCCAGGGACGCCACCGCGGTGATCGCGAACATCAGCTTCAGGGCCTCGCCGACGCCCCACAGGTGGATCCCGACGAAGATGAGGTAGAAGAACAGGAAGACGTACCAGCCGTCGAGCCCGATCAGCGAGTTCACGTAGGCGCCGATGAAGTTGGCGATCGCCGCCGGCGCGATGGCGTACTCCACCAGGATGGCGGTGCCGGTGATGAAGCCGCCCCAGGGGCCCATCGCGCGCCGGGCGAACGCGTAGCCTCCGCCGGTCGTGGAGATGGTCGAGGACAGCTCGGCCAGGCCGAACACCATGAACAGGTACATCAGGCCCATGAGCACGGTGGCGACCAGCAGGCCACCCCACCCACCCTCGCCGAGGCCGAAGTTCCAGCCGGCGAAGTCGCCCGAGATCACGTAGGCGACGCCGAGGCCGGCAAGCAGCACCCAGCCCGCGACCCCGCCCTGCAGCTGTCTCTTCTCGAAGTACTCCTGGCCCTCGACCTGCGACTCGATGCCGACGTGGTGGGCGCGGCGCCTCTTGGACTCGGCCATTGCTGGACCTCCGTGCGCGGATGGGACAGACGGTTCCCGAGGGCCCTTTGGTTCCGGACGCTAGACCTGCGTGCAACCGCCCGCAATAGCCCGGAAAGAGGGGTACGACCACCCTGAGAAGGGGGCGGTCCGGATGGGGCCGTTCGTGGCCGGATGCCCGTCAGGTCCGCCGGGTGAACCGGACACCACCGTCCGGCAGCCGGCGCTGGTCCCAGCGGTCCGGGTGGTCGGCCATCCGATGGTGGGCGGGGCACAGCGGCAGACCGCGGCTCAGGTCGGTGCGGCCGCCGGCGCTCCACGGGTCGAGGTGGTGCGCCTCGGTCCAGGCGGGCGGCCGGTCGCACCCGGCCGCCGCACACCCGCCGTACTGCTGTGCCAGCGCGATCCGCTGGTGCTTGGAGAAGAGCCGCCGCTCCCGGCCGAGGTCCAGCGGCATCGAGTCGCCGTCGAGGACCATCGGAATGATCCCGGCGCGGCAGGCCAGCCGTCGCGCCTCCCCCGCACTGACCCGGCACCCGGTGTCGACCGCGGCGACGCCGAGGCCGGTCTGCAGGGCCTCCAGGCCGACGGTGACGACGACCGTGAACGGCGAGCCGCCCTGCCCGGGCAGCGAGGTCGGGTCGAGGTGGCTCTCGAGGAGCTCCATCAGTCCGCGGCCACGCAGCGAGGACGCGGACAGCCGCACCCCGGTGGTCGGGTCGAACCGGCCGTCCCCCAGCCGACGCGGCGAGGTGAGCGAGTCGAGCGCCGCCCGGAGCAGGTCGGCGTGCAGCGTCGGGAGCCGGAACCGGCCGTCGACGGTGCCGTCACCGTTGTCCCGCACGGTCACGTAGGCGAGCCGGCGGGCGTACTCCTCCTCCGTCTCCAGGCGCCGTCCCTCGGCCGCGTCGGCCGCCTCGGGACACACGACCTCGTAGAGCCGCTTGCCGAGCCGGCGCAGCCGCACGACGTCGAAGCGTCCGGCCTGCTCGAGCAGGTGCGCCTCGGCCGCTGCCCGGGTGCCGTCGGGCAGGTCGTCGTGCTCGTCGGTCAGTGCGCGCACCGAGGACACCACGACCGACGCGCGGGGCACGTCGATCCGGCCCGCCGCCAGCGCGGCCCGGGTCGCCTCGAACTCCTCGTCGAGCGCGTGCGCCAGGTGCACGTCGCGGAAGCAGGCGATGCGGGACGAGCCGGTCGCGTCGGCCAGCCAGGCGGCAGTCGACGTGGCCCCGACCTCGCCGCCGACGTCGTTGCGGTCGGCCGCGACGAGCACCCGGAGCTCGAGCTCCTCGAGCCGGGCGCGCTGCCGTCGCAGCCCGACGAGCGCGTGCCGCTGCTCGTCGGGGGTCATCGACCAGCCGGAGACGTCCGCGACCCGGTCGAGCGCGCGGCTGAGCGACGACACGAGCGACGTCACCGGGTGGGTGCGCTCCCCCACGCCCGGGGCGGTGTCGACGACGTCGCTCATGCGAGCACGCTAGGCCGGTCGACCGGCACCCGTTCGAACACACGGACGCCCTGGGGACGACCGATCCGATGCCGCGGCTGTGCACGGTTCCCGGCCTGCGCCGGGCCGGGGCTACCGCCCCCCGCCCTGCACCAGGATGTCGTTCCCCGGCCCGAGCGGCAGCCCGAGCTGGAAGAACACCAGCAGGATCAGCGCCCACGCGACCCAGAACGGCACCACGAACGGCACCAGTCTCGCCATCAGCGTGCCGAGCCCCGCGCCCGGCTCGTAGCGGCGCACGAAGGTCAGCAGCACGATCATGTACGGGTTCAGCGGGGTGATGATCTGGGTCGCCGAGTCGCCGATCCGGAACGCCGCCTGGATGAAGGCCGGCTCGTAGCCGAGGATCCCGAACATCGGCACGAACACCGCCGCCATCAGCGTCCACATCGACGACCCGGACACGATGAACAGGTTGAGCAGCGAGCACAGCAGCACGAAGAGGAAGATCACCGGCAGCCCGGTGAAGCCGACCGACCTGAGCCCGTCGGCGCCCGCCACCGCGAGCCCGGAGCCGACCCCCGACCAGTCGAAGAGCGCGATGAACTGGCCGAGGATGAAGGCCAGCACGAGGAACGGGATCATGTCCTTCAGCGCCTCGCCCATCAGCCGGGGTACGTCGCCGAAGCCGTCGATCGTGCGCGCCACCTTCCCGTAGACGTAGCCGCCGGTCGCGAAGAACGTGAACACCACGAACACGATCGAGTCGAGCAGCGGCGACTCGGGCAGGAAGCCGCCCTCGCCGTTGCGCCACGGGGACACCGGCACCAGCACCGCGGCCAGCATCGCCGCCGCGACCAGGACGAGCGCGGCGAGCGCGGCCCGGAGTCCACGCTGCTCGGCGGCGGTCAGGTCGGTGGTCACCTCCGTCGCGGCCCCGGTCGAGCCGGTCGACCCGTCCGCTCCGTCGTCCACGTGGTCCCGCGGCACGTCGAGCCGGTTCATCCGCGGCTCCAGCACCCGGTCGATGATCACCCCGGCGACCAGCGCCAGCACCACCGACGACACCACGTTGTAGTAGTAGTTCGACAGCGGGTTCACCGGCGCCGCAAGCTGCTCGAGGGCCGGCACCGTCGGTACGACGGCGTTGGTGATGCCGGCGAAGAGCGCGTCGAGCGACGTCGGGAAGATGCTCGTCGAGTAGCCCGCGCCGACCGCCGCGAAGCCGCCCAGCAGGCCCGCCATCGGGTGCCGCCCGGCCGCCTTGAACGCCATCGCCGCCAGCGGCGGGATCACCACGAACGACGAGTCGGCCATGATCGAGCCGACCACGCCGATGAAGCCGACCGCGTAGGGCAGCAGCCAGCGCGGCGACGACCCGATCGACCTGCGGATCGCGGCGGACAGGAAGCCGGTCTTCTCCGCGATCCCGATCGCGAGCAGGATCGTCACCACCGTCACCAGCGGCGGGAAGCCGATGTAGTTGGCGCCGAGGTTCGAGGTGAACCAGGCCAGCCCCTCACCGGTGAAGAGGCCTCGGACCTCGATCGGGTCCTCGCTGCCGGGCACCCGCACCGCGACGTTCCCCCAGGCGAGGGCCGTGGAGACGACCCCGGTGAGCAGGAACAGGATCAGGAACAGGTTGAACGGCTGCGGCAGCTTGTTGCCGGCGCGCTCGACCTGGGTGAGGAAGCGGTCTCCGAGGGTCGTGGGCTCGGCCGTGGTCGTAGGCATGGCTGCTCTCCCGAGAGTGGATCGTCAGTCGAAGTAGTGCGCGACGTCGACAGCGCCGCCGGCCTGCTCGAAGTCCTCCCTCACCGCCCGGGCGAGGTCGTCGTCGACCAGGAAGTCCAGTGCGGTGCACGCCAGGCCGTAGGCGCCGTCGAGGGCGCCCCGCTCGGCGGCCGGCGAGGCCGCGGCGTCGGCGAACGCCTCGGTGTGCAGCGCGATGTTCGCGTCGGTGATCTTGATCAGCGGGTGGATGCCGGGCACCCGGTAGCTGACGTTCCCGAAGTCCGTGGAGGCGGCGATGGTCTCCGACATCACGCCCGCCGGCAGCGGGGATCGGCCCCGCGCCTGCTGCGCGACCGCCCACCGGTCGGCCAGCGGCGCGTTGCCGCGCACGGGCAGCGACGGGGGGTGGGGGTCCCACTCGACGTCGACCTCCACGCCGGCCATCAGCGCGGCACCGCGCAGGACGTCCTCGAGGCGGCGCGAGAGGTCCTGGAGGGTCTCGGGGTACTTCGACCGCACGTAGAGGTCCATCCGGGCGGTCTGGGTGATCACCGACGGTCGCGTGCCGCCCTCGGTGATGATCGCGTGCACGCGGTCCACGGGCGGGATCTGCTGGCGCAGCACCCCGATCCCCTGGTAGGCCAGGGAGGCCGCGTCGAGGGCGTTGCGTCCCATGAAGGGCTGCGCCGACGCGTGCGAGCTGACGCCCGTGTAGGTCGCCGTCAGCACCCGCCGGCCGAGCCACACCTGCTCGGCGACGTCCTCGACGTAGGGGTGCACCATGATCGCCGCGTCGAGCCCGTCGAACGCGCCCTCGCGGGCGAGGTACTCCTTGCCCGTGTGCCCCTCCTCGGCCGGGGTTCCGAGGAAGACCACGCGCCCCTGGAAGGCGTGGGCGTCATCCTCGACGAGCCGGGCCAGGGCGATGGTGGCGCCGACGGCCGTCGCGGCGATGACGTTGTGGCCGCAGCCGTGACCGATGCCGGGCAGCGCGTCGTACTCGGCGAGGATCGCCACCGTCCGGTGCAGCTCCGGGTCGAAGCCGGGCGCTGTGACCTCCGCCCGGATCGCGGTGTCGAGACCGTGCACGCCGACGGTCGCGTCGATGCCGTGCGCCCGCAGCGTCTCGGCGACAGCGCGCGCGGACTCGACCTCCTCGAACGCGGTCTCGGGCTTGCGGTGCAGGGTGTGCACGATCTCGTGCAGGTCATCCGCAACAGCGTCGAGGGTCACCGCGATCGCCCGGGTCACCGCGCTCGGCGCCCCGGCGTGGTCGGAGGTGATCGGGCCACTGCCGCGCGCCCGCCGGGCGGTCTCCTGCTCGATGAGGTCGAGGTACGCCGTGGACGGTGCCGGCACGCCGAGATCGTGGTCAGCCATCTGGACCACGGTAGACGGCGGGCCCGGCCATCGCCATCCGAGACGCAGGTCACGTCGCCCTCGCCTCGGGTCCCCGCGAGGAACGGTAGCGATATCGATACCTGAGACCACCGTCACCGCCGACCGGGTTTGGCCGGCGTCCGGTCCGTCAACAGACAGCGGAGTCCCCGGCGTTCCTGCGCGGGGCCACCGACGCCACGCCGAGGCCCGCCGAGCGTCCGGTGCACGCGACATCTTCCGTGGCGGGCGCGGTCGACCCAGCAGTACGGCGCGACTCCGTGCAGACGCGCCTCGGGGTGGAGCCACGCGACGTGGCCGGGCAGCTTCGGACCCGAACCCGACAGGTCATCGCTCGCAGGCGTCGCCGGAGGGTTTCTCATGTCCACGACTCGTCGTGCACTCGTGCGCGCCCAGATCACCCTGGCCGTCGCGATGGTCCTCGCCGTCGCGCTGACCGCCTTCTCCCCCGCCCCGTCCGCCGAGGCGGCACCCCCGCCGTCCGGGAAGCGGCTGGTCAAGATCGCGGCCTCCGAGCGGGGCACCCCCTACCGCTACGGAGGCAGCACGCCTCGCGGCTTCGACTGCTCGGGCTTCACGCGTTGGGTCTACGCGCGTGCCGGGAAGCGACTGCCCAGGACGTCGGCCGCCCAGGCCGCCGCCACCCGCAACATCCCGCGTCGGGCCGCCCGCCGCGGGGACCTGATCTTCTTCCACTCCGGGGGTCGGGTCTACCACGTCGGCATCTACGCGGGCCGTGGCCGGCTGTGGCACTCCCCGCGACCGGGCCAGGGCGTACGGCTCGACCGGATCTGGAGCCGGGCGCACTTCTTCGGCCGCCGGTGACCACCGGGGTACGGCGCGGTCCGGGCCGCGTCGTACCTTGTCCTCATGCCCGACTGGAACCTCGTGGGGAAGCAGCACGTCATGGCCGCCATCGCGGAGTGCGACCGGATCGGGTCGCGCGAGTTCCTGCAGCGCTACCGGTTCGGCCGCGCGCAGGCCTCCACCCTGTGGCACCGCGGCCAGGAGTACGACTCCCGCGCGATCCTCGGCGTCGCCTACCTGCACGCCACCGGGCGGGCCGCGACGTCGGCGGACCTGGCCGGCGACGAGGCCGGCGCCGCGAACGCGCTGACCGGCCTCGGGTTCGACGTGGTCGTCGACGAGGAGGCCCTGGAGGCCTCGACGAAGCCGCGCCCCGCAAGGCCGCCGGAGGGAGCGGAGCCACCCGGGCGCCCCGGGCACCCCGGGCACCCCGGGCACCGCGCGAGGCCACAGCGCCGCCCCCAAAACCGCGCCGCACCGCAGCGTCCGACCGGCCCGTGAACGTCTGCCCGACCTGCTTCATGGCGATCCCGGCGACCGGGGTGTGCGACAACTGCGGCTGACGGACGGTCAGCGCGCGGGGTCCAGCCCCACCGCCAGTGGCTCCCCGGCCGCGCTCGCGAACGCGATCAACGAGTCCACCAGGGTCTGACGGTCGTCCTCCTCCATCTCGGCGACGATCCGGCGGAGGGCGGCCCGGCGCAGCTCGGTCACCCGGGCCACCAGCCCGTCGCCGTTGTGCGTCAGCCTGCAGGAGACCGTCGTCGTCGGTGTCGGCGAAGCCACCCTGGGTGAGGCGCGAGGCGATGCGTTCAGCCGCCTCGAGCCGGACCGGGAGTCGCCGCGCCAGCCCGCTGACGGTGCACCCGCCGTGGGAGCGGAGCACGACCAGGGCGCGGAACTCGCTGAGCGTCAGCATGTCCTCGACCTCGGCGAGGGAGTCCGCCGAGATCGCGACCAGGGTGCGCGAGGCGGTCACGAGCGCGCTCACCAGGTCTTCGAGGCCGGCGTCGACGCTGTCGGGAGAGGCGGTCACGCCGCGACACTACCCCGCAGAACGGCCGGATCGCGGCCGGTTGGACCGGCTGCTCGTGAGCGGGCTCGGAACCAGCGGCAAACATAACGATACGCAAACGATTCGAAAACAATGCCCCGACGGTTCCGGCCGTCGCGCCGCGACACCGTTGCGACCGGCCCGGCCCCTTTGTCACGTTGAGGGAGACAGCACACGCCAGCGAAGGGAGCGAGCCACCCATGCTCACCATCTCGCAGCAGGCACACGACGTCGTCCGGCGGATCCCGGACCAGCCCGGCCTGACCGGCTCCGCCGGCCTGCGGATCGCGGCCACGGCCGCCGACCGGAGCAGCCTCCGCGTGCTGGCCGCCGCCAAGCCCCGGCACGGGGACCGGATCCTCGACTACGAGGGAGCCCGCGTCTTCCTCGACACGCACGCGTTCGACCTCCTCGAGGACCAGCAGCTCGACGTGCAGACCGGCGAGGACGGACGCCTGCACTTCCTCTCCGTGCCGCAGTCGGACGTCCGCCCCGAGGAGGCCCCGACCAGCGCCGCAGCCTGACTCGCCCGGCCTCGGCAGAAACCCGCACCACGCGCGACCCATCCGGGACCCCAGTGCCCGCGAACTGGTGTTGCCCAGGTCACACGACCCGGGTCCGAGAACTGGAAGGGTCCTCATGAACCTCACTCGCAGGGTCGCCGTCTCCGGCGGCGCGCTCGTCCTGGCCGCCACGGTGGTCACCGCCGGTCTCACCACCGGCACCGCGAACGCCAGCCGGGGCGACGCCCCCGACGTACGGGCGCGACTGCACTCGCTCAACGACTCGGGCGTCCGCGGCGTGGCCACGGCCGACAGCAAGGGCCGCAAGGTCGAGGTGCGCCTGCGCGCCAAGGGCCTGGCCAAGAACCTGCCGCACGCCATGCACATCCATCACGGTGAGCAGGCCCGCCACGAGTGCCCGACGTTCCGGGCCGACGACGACGGCAACTTCCGGCTCAACGTGATCGAGGGCGTTCCCTCCTACGGGCCCATCGCTGTGTCGCTGACCAAGAAGGGCGACACCTCACCCGACAGCGGGCTCGCCGTTGACCGCTTCCCGACCGCCCCCAAGGGCAAGATCAACTACGCGCGCGACACCCGCACCCAGCGGGCCGTCGCGAAGGCGATCCGCAACGGCGAGGGCGTCGTGGTCGTGCACGGGGTCGACTACAACCACAACGGCGAGTACGACTTCGACAGCGCCGGCGCCAGCGAGCTCAACGAGGCCCTCCCGGCCGAGGCGACCGACCCGGCCGCCTGCGGCGTCCTGCGCTGACGTCGCCGACCGGATCTCGTCCAGCGGCGCCGGGTGCGGCGCGGTGACCGAGACCCGCTGACCGGTCCGCCCGGCATCCCCTCCAGGGATGCCGGGCGGACCACCGTCACCACCGGTACGTCGCCGTCACCCCCAGCGCTCCCGCCGGCGTGCCAGCCCCTCGAGCACGAGGTCGAGCCCGATCTCGAACTCGTCGGAGAAGGCGTAGCCGGGCTGCAGCGCGTGCTCCAGGGTGAGCTCGGTCAGGTGCGGGTACGCCTCGCGCGGCATCTGCTCCAGCATCTCCGCGGCGAGCTCCCCGAACTCCGCCCCCGACGCCTCGAACGGCATGACCGGTTGCTGCTGAACAGTCGCGCCCACTTCCTGTTCGCCCTCCCCGGTTCGCGGCGGCCGGCGGCGGGTGGTGAGCAGCGCAACGTCCTCGGGCGCCAGCCGGCCGTCCAGCAGCGGGTCGACCTGGTCGTCGGCGACGTCGAGGGCCTCGCTCCGAAGCGCACGCGACGAAGCCGCACCGCAGGGCCGTCGCACGCCGGCCGAGCCGCATCCGGATCGGCGCGAGCGTGGAGAAGCTCTCGGCGATCTGCGGGTGTTGCGCAGGTTCTGGTCGAGCACCAGCGGCACCAGGCCGGCCGGCGGCCCGCCGAACCGGCGAGAACACGCGCTGCCCCTCGTCGGTGAACACGTAGAGCCCGCCGCTCGTCCTCGTCGCTGCAGCGCGGCGAGCGCCGCGGGCCACCACGGGTCGGCGAAGTCCTGCGCCTCGTCGATCACGACCGCGTCGAACAGCTTTCCCTCCGGCTGCCGGGCCCCCAGCGCCGACCATCAGCTCGGGGAGCTCGACCTCCCAGAAGCGCGCTGTCGTCGTCGCTGCCGGTCGGCGCACCCCACGCGACCCCGAGGTTGTGGAACGTGCCGACGTACGCCGGGCGCTCCTTGCGCGGCAGGGTACGTCGCCACCCGCCGCTGCAGCCAGGCGGCGAGACCACGCGAGTAGCAGGTCAGCGCCACCCGCTGCCCCGCCCGGCTCAGCCGGCGCGCCTGCTCGACCGCCAGCCAGGTCTTGCCGCTGCCGGCGCCGCCGCGGACCTCCACGCGGTGGAGCAACCGCGCGGCCTGCAGGATCACCGCCTGCTCGGCGCTGAGCCGCTCGAACTCGCTCTCCCGCTCGGCGGCCGCCCCGATCAGGTCACGCTGCGGCAGCCCACGACCACGCAGGGCGTCGACCAGCGCGTGCACGTCGTCGAGCGTGAGCAGCCGCTTGTCGTTGGTCTGCCCGGTCACCACCCGGCGCAGGAAGTCCGCGAGCGTGGGCAGGTCGTCGCGACCGGCCACCTGCCAGCGCTGCGCGTCCGGGGTCGCGAAGTCGGCACCGACCCCGGTGTAGGGCAGCACCAGCGCGTGCCCCCAGCGGATGCCGGTGCGCCGGCCCCAGCGCGGCTGCCCGTCCAGCCACTCCCGCAGCGCGTACTGCGCCTCACGGCCCTGCGTGACCGGGTCAATGTCCACGACCCGGGCTGCGGTAGCGGCGGCTCAGCGGGACAGCCGCTGCCGCAGCCCGCTGGCCCGCAGCGCCCGACGCTCGACCGCGGCCCGCACCGACTCCTCGGTGCCGACCACGCGCACCTTCGTGCTCCGCCCGGGTCACCGCGGTGTAGAACAGCTCGCGGGTGAGCAGCCGCGACTCCGGCGGCGGCAGCAGCACGGTCACCTCGTCGGCCTGGCTGCCCTGGCTCTTGTGGATCGTGGTCGCGAACATCGTCTCCACGTCGCTCATCCGGCTGGTCGCGAAGTCGGCCAGGCCCTGCGCACCCGGAGATCACCGCGCGCGGCCCGTCGCCGTCGCGCACCACCACGCCGGCGTCGCCGTTGTAGACGCCGAGCCCGTAGTCGTTGGCGGTCACCAGCAGCGGCCGGCCGACGTACATCGGCTCGTAGAGCGGGTCGCCGGTCGCCTCGGCGAGCCAGTGCTCGACCTGCCGGTTCCAGTGCCGCACGCCGTACGGGCCGTCGCGGTGCGCGCACAGCAGCCGGTGCCGGTCCAGGGCCGCCACCGCGCGCTCCGCGTCGCCCGGCCTCGGCGTGCCGGCGTACGTCGACGGCGGCGGCGACGACGCGCGACCCGCAGCAGCGCGCGCCGGGTCGTCGCTCTCGACGAACTCGACCTCCGCCGGCGCCGGAGCGGAGCACGTCGAGCACCTCGTCGGCGCGACCGCCGCGCAGCGCGGCGGCCAGCGCGCCGATCTCCGCGCCGAACCGGTGCGTGGTCGCCAGCCGCACCACCGGGCTCGTCGGTCCCGGCCGGCCAGGCCGGAGACCAGGTCGGCGAGCACCGCCCCGGCCTCGACCGAGGCGAGCTGGTCGGGGTCGCCGACCAGGACCAGCCGCGCGTCCGGCCGCACCGCCTCGACCAGCCGGGTCATCATCGTCAGCGACACCATCGACGACTCGTCGACCACGACCACGTCGTGCGGCAGCCGGTTGCCGCGGTGGTGCCGGAACCGGGTGCCGTTGTCGCGGCGGGTGCCGAGCAGCCGGTGCAGGGTGACCGCCTGCAAGCCGCCGACCCGGTCGCCGGTCCGGCCTCCGGCAGCCGGGCGAGCGCCGGGCGACCGCCTCCTGCAGCCGGGCCGCCGCCTTGCCGGTCGGCGCGGTCAGCGCGACCCGCAGCGGCGGGCCGCCGGTCCGCTCGGCCTGCTCGGCCAGCAGCGCCAGCAGCCCGGCGACCGTGGTGGTCTTGCCGGTGCCCGGCCCGCCGGTGAGCACGGTGGTCCACTGCGGACGCCGCCCGGCAGCGAGGCGGCCCGCTGCTCGTCGTAGGCGTCGCCGGGGAACACCCGGGCGAGCCCGGCGTCCAGCGCGGCCGGCGTCGACCGACGGGCGCCGGGCGGTCGCAGCCGCGCCGCGAGGTCGTCGCAGAGCTGCGACCTCCTGGTGCCAGTAGCGGTCGAGGTAGAGCAGGTCGAACTCCCCCCGCAGCACGCCGACCTCCACCAGCGGGCTGGCGGCGACCGCGGCCGACCAGCCGTCGGCTCCGGCCAGGGCAGGTCGGGGGCGATCTCGGCGACCGCGGACCAGGTCGACGCAGACCGAGCCGTGCCGCACCGCCCGGATGGCCAGCGCGGCGGCGAGCAGCACCCGCTCGTCGGACTCCCCGGCGAGCCGGCCGACCCGGCGGGCGACGTGCACGTCGGCGGCGGTGAGCACGCCGGCCTCGTTGAACTCGCGCAGCAGCCCGGTCGCGCCCAGCGCGAGCCGCCGGTCGGCGGCGTCGGTGACCTCGAACAGGTCGGTCATGCGCGCACCTCCGGTCGCACGCCGTCGAGCAGGTCGGAGAGCGCCTCCACCAGCGCCACCGGCGGCGCCACGAGAACACCCCGCACGGCTCGCCGTCGACGACCGGGGTGTCCGGGCCGCACATGCCGCGCAGGTAGAGGTAGAGCACGCCGCCGAGGTGGACGTCCGGGTCGTAGCCGGGCTGCCGCCAGCGCAGGAAGCGGTGCAGCACGACGGCGTACAGCAGCGCCTGCAGCGGGTAGTCGGAGTGCCCCATCGCCGCCCGCAGCGCCTCCGGCCGGTAGTCGTCGGAGGTCAGCGGCGGGCCCGCCCTCGCCGGGGAACCCGCCGAGCCAGTTGGTCTTGTAGTCGACGACGAGGTAGCGGTGCGCTCTCCGGCCCGGGCCGCACCCGCAGCACCACGTCGACCGAGCCGGTGAGGTAGCCGCGCAGGTCCTGCCCGCCCAGGGCGGGCAGTGGCCAGGGCGTCGGCGTAGGGCAGCAGCGGGTCGCCCGCGGGCAGGTGCGCCCGCAGCAGCGGGCGCGAGGTCGCCCAGGGTGACCGGCGCCGCGCCGGTAGCCGCGGCTCGTCGCCGCCGGCCAGCGGCAGCTCGAAGTCCATCTCGCGGAGCCGGTCGGGCAGCGCGATCCGCCGCAGCGTCACGTCCCCCGGCCAGCGGGCCGAGCGGGCTGTCGCACACCGCCACGAGCGCGTCGGCCAGCTGCCTCGGGGTCGAGCGCGACCGGCCAGCAGCACCAGCTGCTCGTCGATCCTGCGTCCAGCAGCTCGGCCCGCAGGTCGTCGGCCAGCCGGGTCGGCGTGCTCGAGCACGGCGTGCACCAGCGAGCCGAACGTCGCCCCGACCGGGAGCGTCCGCCATCGGCGAGGGCACCCCGGCCGCGGACGCGGCGTGGCCCGCCGGCGGGGTCGGCGGGCACGACGCTCGGGCAGGTCGGGCTCGTCGTCCTTGGGCGGCTCCTCCGGCTCGCTGCCCACGGCGGCGCCGGCGCGGCCGGCTCGGCCCGGTCGGCCGCGGCGCTGAGCGAGGAGTACGACGTGCGCCGCCAGGTCGGTGTCGACGCGCCGGGTGAACCGACCGCACGCTCAGCGGCCGCTCGTCGGCGGGCAGGTCGGCGGCGGGCAGCGTCCGGCTGCCGGGACTCCTCCCACGACGGGCCGCCCAGCTGCCCGGTCAGGTGTCGAGGATCGCGGACGACGTCGTCCTCGGGGTGCAGCTCCTGCTTGGCGGGGACGTCGGCGCCAGTCCGGGCTGGCGGCCGAACAGCATCCGCTGCAGCGCGCGAGCAGGGCGTGTTCTTCGGGGCCGGCGCCCACCAGGCCACGACCTGCGACCGGGCCCGGGTCAGCGCGACGTAGAGCAGCCGCAGCGACTCGCCGTCGTCCTCGGCGCGGGCGCGCCGCAGGCTGGTGCGCCCACTGCGGCCCGCCGCCGCCGACGTCGATGCAGCGGTCGGCGCGCCGTCCTCGGCGGGGAGTGGAACAGCGGCACCGCCGGGTTCTGCGGAGTAGCGGTCCCACAGCGTCGGCAGGTAGACGACGGGGTACTCCAGCCCCTTGCTGCCGTGGATGGTGACCAGCTGCACGGCCGCGGCGTCGCTGTCGAGCCGCCGGGTGCGGTCGGCGGCGACCTCGACCTTGTCGTCGGCCATCTGCTCGCGCAGCCAGGTCAGCAGCGCGACCAGGCCGAGCCGCTCGTCGATCGCGACCTGGTGCAGCGACTGGCCGACGTGGCGCAGGTCGGTGAGCAGCCGCTCGCCGTCGACCCGGGACAGCACCCGCGCGGTCAGGCCGGCCGGTCACGGCGGCCTCCAGCACGGCCGCGACGCCGCGGGACGCGAACAGCTCGGCCCAGTCGCGGACGGTGCCGGCGACCCGGTCGGTGAGCGTCGTCTCCGCCGGCGTCGAGCGCGACGGCGTCGTGCCCGAAGAACGGGTCAGCGCCGCGCTGCGCACCCGCGCGGAGCGGTGCGGCTGCTCCAGCGCCTCCAGCAGGCGCAGCCACTCGGTGGCCGCCGGGGTGGCGAAGACGCTGCCGCTGCCGGCGACCACCGCGGGCACCCCGACCTCGGCGAGCGCGCCGCTGGACCTGGCCTGCAGGTCGTTGTTGCGGTAGGCGATGACGGCGACGTCGCGCGGCTGGAGCGGGACGCCGTCGAAGGTCGCACCGGACGTGAGCAGCCGCTTGATGTCGCGGGCGACGTCGACGTAGAGGTGCGTCGCGGACCTGCTTGACGGTCAGGTCGCTTCCTGACCCCGAGCATGTCCTTGCGGACCACGCGCAGCCGGAACGGCGCACCGGCCCCGTCCAGCCGGCTGCCCGGCGTGGTGCGCGTCCACGTCGCGGACCACGATCTGCGTCGTCGCCCAGTGCGGCGCCGCGCAGCAGCACCTGCGAGCCGCGTCGAGCAGGTCGACGTCGGAGCGCCAGTTGCGTGCCGAGCGTCTGCCGGGTGGTGGCGGTGGCGGCGGCCTGGAGGTAGGTCGACACGTCGCCGCCGCGGAAGGCGTAGATCGCCTGCTTCGGGTCGCCGATCAGCACCATCGTGGCGTGCCCGGTGAACGCCCGGTCGAGCACCTGCCACTGCACCGGGTCGGTGTCCTGGAACTCGTCGACCAGCACGACCGACCAGCGCCGGCGCATCCGCTGCCGGGCCGGCGCGTGCTCGTCGGCGAGCGCGTGGGCGAGCTGCGAGAGCAGGTCGTCGTAGCTCAGCACGCCGAGCCGGCGCTTGCGCCGGTCGAGCTCGTCGCGGACGGCCCGCGGCGAAGGCGACCCGCTCGACCGGGCAGCGTGTCGGCGGGTCGCGTCGGCGGGCTCGAGCCGGGCCTGCGGGTCCCCGGCGGCCGCGCGGGCGAGCTTGAGCGCGTCGGCGTGGGTGAACGGGGGCGGGTCGTCGAGGGCGCCGAAGCGGGCGAGGTAGAGGTCGTCGACCACCTCGCTGAGCAGGTCCTCGAGGTCCTCGACCAGGGTCGCGTTGGCGTCGGTGTCGCCGGCGACGCCGAGGCTGCGCAGCACCAGGTGGCAGAACTGGTGGGTGGTCGCGATCGTGGCGCCGTCGAACGCGCCCAGCGCCGCCCGCAGCCGCTCGCGGCGGGCCGCGAGCTCGTCGGCGTCGGCGTCGAGCAGGAACCTCACCAGCTCGCTGTCCGTGGTCGAGCCGTCCTGTCGGGTGGTCGAGCCGTCCTGGCGGGTGGTCGAGCCTGTCGAGACCACCCCCGGCTCGGACAGTGCCCGCTCGGCCTCGACGAGCTGGGCGCGGACCCGCTCGCGGAGCTCCTGGCTGGCGGCGCGGCCGAACGTCACGACGAGCATCTCGTCGAGCGTCGCGACACCCTCGGCGACGAACCGGGTCACCAGCGCGCCGATCGTCCAGGTCTTGCCGGTGCCGGCACTCGCCTCCAGGAGCGTGGTGCCGGTGGGCAACGGACCGCAGATGTCGAACACACCCTGGTCGGCCAGCGAGACGTCCCCCTGGGAGGTCGAGCCCGTCGAGACCCCGCTCACAGGTGCGTCACCCGCTCCCCGCCGTCGAGGAGCGGCCCCCACAGGCGCAGGGCGTACTGCCCGAGCCGGTGCGGCGCGTTGCTCCACTGCTCGTCGTCACGCGGCGGGCCGGTCAGCACGTCGAACGCCGCGTCCACGCCGTAGACCTGCACGTGCGCGGCGTCGGCGTTCTCGCCGGGGATCCCCGTCGGGCTGAACCGGTCGGTCTCCCAGTCGCGCTTGGCACGCCACTCCTGCCCGCTCCCGCGCAGGCGCTCCTCGGCCCAGGCGCACGCGGTCTTGACCGGCAGCGGCAGCGGCTCACGCATCCCGCGGTCGTAGAGGTCCACGAGGTCACGCAGCCACTGCCCGGCGCGGTGGTCGAGCGGGCCTGCCTCCGCGACGGTGGTGGCGGAGCGGCCCCGGCCGAGGGCGTGCGCGGTCCAGCTCTCGTCGGGGTGGCCGGCGCTGAGCGCGAGCAGGTCGAGCCAGGAGGCCAGCCGGTGCTTGGCGGCGAGCCGCGAGTAGGTGACGGTGACGTGCCGGTTGCCCCACACGTCACCGACCGTGCCGGTGAGCCGGCGGCCACCTCCGAGGTCGACGTCCACGTCGAGCGTGCGGGCCTCGCCCTGGCGCAGCTGCAGGGCGGCCAGCACGATCGGCCGCAGCTTGGCGTCCACGTCGGTGAGGGTGCGCTGACCGAGGGGCCCCGGGGGTACGACGCCGCGGAGCCGCTCGGCGTGCGCGGCGGTGTAGGGGTTCACCCCGGCGAGGATCTGGCCGAGCATCCGGTCGCCGATCTGCCACGTCTGCAGCCCGTCGAGCGTGATCGGGATGGCGTCGAGGGTCTCCTCGGCCTCCAGCGGGGAGGTGACGTCGAGCCGCTGCCGCAGGAAGGCGCGCACCGGGTGCGCGAGGAACGCGTGCAGGTCGGCGAGCGCGACGTCCGCCACCGGCCGCGGTGACAACGGAGCGGTGACCAGCCCGGTGACCGCGACGCGGGGCAGCCGGGCCGCCGCGGGCGCCGTCGAGAGCGGTGCGGTCGAAGCTGAACGGCCGTCCCGGCACCAGCGCGTCGGGCGCGAGGTTGCGGGCGTCGAACGGCTGCAGCGGGTGCCGGACCAGGACCCGGTCCCGAACCGGGTGGTCGAGCCGTCCCGGGGGTCGAGCCGTCCCCCCGGGTGGTCGAGCCGGCCCCGCGGGTGGTCGAGCCGTCCTCCCGGGTGGTCGAGCCGTCGCCGGGTGGCGGCCGTCGAGACCACCGCCGTCGTGTCCAGCGCGTCCAGCAGCTCGCCGAGAGGCACCGCCGGCGGCCGCTCCGCACCGGTGTGCTCGTTGGCGCCGGTGTAGGTGACCACGAGCGTCTCGGTCGCCGCCATGACCGCGTCGAGGAACAGCTGCCGGTCCTCGCTGCGCACGTCGCGCTCCCCCGTCATCGGGTTGCGGGCGAGCACGTCGTCGCCGTCGACCGAGCTGCTACGCGGGAACACTCCGTCGTCGAGCCCGAGCAGGCACACCACCCGGTGCGGCACCGAGCGCATCGGGACCATCGTGCAGACGGTCAGCGTGCCGGTGCGGAAGTTGGCCCGGGTCGGCCGGCCGCCGAGGCGGTGCGCGAGCAGCTGGCGCACGTCGGCGAGCAGCAGCCCGGTGTCGTCGGTCGTGCCGGCCGCGTCGGCGATCCGGGCGAGCTCGCGGTCGAACTGCGCCTGCTGCCAGGCGTCGCGCACGGTGACCCCGGTCAGGCTGTCGACGCCCTCACGCAGCGCCCGCACCCAGGCGGCGACCGTGGTCGCGGCGTCGGCCGCCTCGACGAACACCCGCAGCCGGTCGACGTACTCACCGAAGCGTCCGGCCAGGTCGATCGCACCGCTCGACACCTCGTCGACGGGGAGCGCGTCGCCGAGCACGCGGTGCTCGCCGCCCTCGTGCTCGGCCATCGCCACGCCGAGCAGGATCCGGTCGAGCCCGCTCGCCCACGTGTTGTCGGCGAGAGTGAGGCCGTAGTCGCCGCGGTGGGTCCCGTCGAGCCCCCACCGGATGCCCGCCTGGTCGACCCACAGACCCAGCTGCGCGAGGTCGTCGTCGGTGAACGCGAACCGCCGCCGGACCGGCTCCGCGGTCGCCAGGTCGAGCACCTCGGTGGCGGTGACCCGGCCACCCGCGAGCTCGGTCAGGGTCGCCGCCACGGCGAGGAGCGGGTTGGTGCTCGACAGGGCCCGGTCGGCGAGCCGGAGCCGGAGCCGGTGCCCGGGGTGGCGGTGCTGGTGCTGGTCGGGACGCCCGACGGGCGCCGAGGTCGGCGAGCCCGAAGCCGGCCTGGATCAGCGGGGCGTAGGCCTCGATGTCGGGGCACATCACGAGGATGTCGCGCGGCTCCAGGGTGGGGTCGTCCTCGAGCAGCCCGACCAGCACCTCGCGGAGCACGTCGACCTGCCGCGTCGCGCCGTGGCAGGCGTGCACCTGCACCGACCGGTCGTCCGGGTCGAGGACCCGACCGGCCCTGGTCGCGGCGTCGGGCTCGGCGTTGGCCCGCAGGTCGTGCTGCAGCCAGCCCAGCAACGTGTCCCTCCGGGTGGTCGAGGCGAGCCCACCCCGGGTGGCGCTCTCGGGATCGAGCTCGACACGGGCTCGATCGCCTGCGCCGCGCGCCACCGCCAGCGTCCGCTGCAGCTCCCGGGCGTCGCGGCCCAGCGAGCCGAGCAGCGGGTGCCCGACGCCGCGGATCGAGGGGTCGTCGGCGCGCGGCACCGGCCCGGCTGCCGCGACCTCCGCGAGGTCCTGCCAGAGCCGCTGGGAGACCTGCGGCAGCCACAGGTGCACGTCGCGGAGCTCGCCGAGCGCCCCGAGCAGCTCGACCTCGGTGACCGGCAGCCGCGTGTGGCCGAACAGCGAGAGCCGCGGCGGCAGGTCGAGCCCGTCGCCGCCGGCGCGCAGCCGGGTGAGCGTCTCGGCGTGCCGCACGTCGGGCGGCGGCGCGTCGACCGCGGCGAGCAGCCGGCGCCACAGCTCGGGCTGCCAGGCGAGGTCGTCGTCGACCGGCCGCCCGGCGCCGTCGGTGTCGCGGCCCTCGCGCCAGTCGGTGACCAGGGCCGGTCGCTGCACGGCGTACGAGGCGAAGAGGCCGGCCAGCCGCCGCGCGACGGAGTAGCGCCGGCTCCGCCGCAGCTCGCCCTCCGGCGCCGGCACGCCCGTGGCCGAGGTGGGTCGCCAGCGTGCGCGCACCAGGGCTCGTCGAGGGAGTCGTCGACGACCGTCGAGCAGCGGCCACACCAGCCGGTCCGGGTCCCAGGGGTCGTCGCGCTCCTTGCCGAGCAGCATCGCGACCAGCGAGTGCGGGCTGAGGAAGCGGACGCCCGCGCAGACGCCGTCGCCGCCGCGGCCGCCCGACGCCGAGCCGGTGCGAGAGCCGCTGGGTGAGCCAGCGCTCGACGCCGCGGGCCGGCACGACCACGACCTCCTCGGCGAAGGGGTCCGCCAGCGGGCTCCGCCAGCAGCCCGGCCAGACCGTCCGCCAGGAGGTCGGTGCGCTCGGCGCGATGGATCCGCAACGTCACGCCCCGCAGCATGTCACGCGGCACCGACGACCCCTCGACCCCAATCGGCGCGTAACCAAACTCACGTCCGGCAGTTGTGCAGGTGCCACCACCAGGTGGAGCCTCGTCCTCCCGCGTCCGGTCACCCCCGGAGGCCCGGACGACGTGGCATCGGAGGTCGCCACCGCGACCCGCGCTGAGAAGGATCGCCCATGCGCCTGCGCCTGGCTCTCGGAATGCTGTTCACCGGCCTGCTCGTCCTCTTCGGGCTCGCCGCCCCCGGGGCGCTGGCCAGCCCCGAGGACGACTACTCCGGCCCCTACTTCGGTGACGGCAACCTGCCGCCCGGCTGCATCCGCGACATGAGTCGCACCAACCCGGACAACGACTGCTTCCACATGCGCTCGGCCTGAACGGCCTCGACTCGCCGCAGGTCGACGTCGCGGTGCTGGTCCCGGTCTCCCCCACCGCCGAGCGCGACATGCGCATCATGCGCCAGGCGGTCGAGATGTGGGACGGCGGCATCGACAACCTCGCCGAGCAGATGGACCTCGACTGGCTCGCCAACGGCGTGGACTTCCACATCACCGTCGACTACGTCGACCCGACCGGCGAGAACGGCGGCGAGTTCACGACCTACCCGATCGTCGACCCCGAGATCGTCGTCATCGCGACCAACCCGGTCGGCGGCATCGGCATCGGCATCGACCCGGTGGACTTCGCCGGCGAGCTGGAGATCACCGACGCCGAACGACGGTGCCCTGCCACGACGTCCAGAACCCGTTCGACTTCGAGCACCTGGGAGAGCCTGCCCGGCTTCGACAGCCACCACGAGCGAGCGGTCCGGGCACCTACGTCGAGGACTGCGACGGCGCCGGCGGCAACGTCTGCTTCGCCGTCAACGGCGCGATCGACCCGGTGCCCGGCGTGACCGACGTCTTCGCGCTCTACGACCTGGTCGTCGCACGAGTTCGGCCACTGCCTGACCGTCGGCCACGTCGGTGACGGCGCCGACGGCGACTGGGGCCAGGTGCCGACCAACGACATCATGGCCTACAGCGCCGACCCGCCCGGGCTGAACAAGTGCGTCTCCACCCTCGACGTCGAGGGCGTTCGCGACGACGCATGAGCCGCTACCTCGACGTCAACGGCGACGGCACGGTCGACGACGGGCGACGAGCTCGCAGCCCAACGACGTGGCCGGGGACGGGTCCAACCCGTTCCAGGTCCAGCACCCCGACCGACCACCTCTACGCGTCCGGCACCGGCGACCCGCTGGACTGCCCGCAGCCCGACCTCGGCACCCTGCCCGGCGAGCGCACCGACTGGACCCCCGAGCCGGTCGACACCACCACGCCGTACCTCGGCGTCACCTCCCCCGAGCACGGCGCTGAGACGACCGACGGGACGGTCGACGTGACCGGCACCGTCGAGCGTCGGCCGGTCGAGCCCGAGCCGACGGAGCCGACCGGCTCCCACGACGACGCCGACGACGACGCCGGCACGCCGCTCACCGAGCTGCTGTCCGTCGACGCGCGGGTCACCGACACCCACGTCGAGAGCACCCTGAGCGTCGAGAAGCTGTGGCCCTCCACCGAGGTGACCAGCCCCGCCGCCTACAGCGTGATCATCGACGGCCGCCGGTTCGACTCGTTCGTGCCCGACCCGCGCCGGCCCGCCGAGGTGGTGACCTGGGACTCCGCGATGGAGAACTACCTGCCCGAGGGCAGCTCCACCTGGGACCTGGCCGCCAACACGGTGACGTTCCAGATCCCGCGGCAGTACCTCGCCGGCGCCCGGATCACCACGCCCTACTACGTCACCGGACAGACGGCCGTCGAGCCCGCGACCCGGCTGGTGGCCGTGGACGACAAGGCCCCCGACACCGGCAAGGGGATCGGCGTCGCCGGAGCCCCGCTGCCCGAGCCCGAGCCGGAGCCGGCCCCCGCGCCGACCGACCCGGGCACGCCGGCCGAGCCGCGGACGGTGACCTTCGAGCACGAGGGCGGCAACACGTTCACCGCCGCCGACTCGAGCCTCGGCGAGCGGTCGCTGGTCGACGACACCAGCCACCACTTCGACCTGGCCGTGGACCAGCCCAGCGACGTCGAGCTGCAGCTGACCTGGGACGACCCGGGCGGCACCGACCTCGACCTGTTCGCCACCGGTGCCTCCGACTCGGGCAGCCGCGGTGCCTCCGCGGGGCACCCGGAGTCCGTGGTGCTCGAGGACGTGCAGGGCGACCTCGCGCTGGAGGTCGACCCCTACCTGGTCGGCGGCAGTACGACGTACGAGCTGACCGCCACGCTCCGACCGGTCTCGGTCGACGGTGACGGCGACGGCGTCAACGACGGCGACGACCGCTGCCCCGCCGAGCCCGGCCCCGCCCCCACCGGCTGCCCGGACCGCGACGGGGACGGCGTTGCGGACCGCTACGACACCTGCCCGGACCAGCCGGGTGACGGCGCCGACGGCTGCCCCCGCCCGGTCACCGAGCACGTCCGCGTCTACGTCGACGGCACTCTCGCCGGCGAGCAGGGCGTGGACACCCGCGACGGCTCCGACACCTACGACGTCCCCGTCGAGGTGGCGCCCGGCACCCACGAGGTGCGCATCGACTGGGTCGACGACGGCGAGGTCATCGCCACCGCCACCCGCACGGTCGTGCGCGGCACCGCCGGCACCGACCGCGACGGCGACTCGGTCGCCGACGGGACCGACAACTGCGTCAAGCACCCCAACGCCGACCAGGCCGACCTGGACGGCGACGGCAAGGGCGACGCGTGCGACTCGGACCTCGACGGTGACGGGCACTCCAACGCCAAGGAGCGGGCGCACGGCACCGACCCGGCCGACCCGGCCGACTACCCCCGCAAGCGCCAGGGATAGCCCACCGCAGCACCACTCCCTCGCCGCCGCGGGACCGCCACCCGGGCCCGCGGCGGCGCGGCCGTTCCCGACCCGCTCAACGGACCCCGGTGCGCCCGTGGGCGGCCGCCCAGGCGGCCGCCTCGGCCCGGTTCGCCACGCCCAGCTTGGCCAGCACGTGGCTCACGTGGTGCGCGGCGGTCTTGCGGCTGATGTAGAGGCGCTCGGCGATCTGCCCGTTGCTCAGCCCCTGCGCCACCAGCGCCAGTACCTCCGCCTCGCGGTCGGTGAGCGCACCCGCCCGGCGGGCGCCCGGGCGGGGCGGACCGCCCAGGTCGCGGAGCAGGGCCGTGGCCCGGTCCAGGTCGTCGCCGGCCCCGAGCCAGGCGAACGACTCCGCGGCGGCCCGGGCCTCGACCCGGGCCCTCCCCGGGTCGTCGGCGCGCAGCAGCCCGGCCAGCCGGAGCCGCGCCCCGGCCGCCTCCAGCGGGAGCCGGGCGGCGGTAAAGGCGGCGACCGCCTCGTGCAGCGCGGTCACCGCGTGCGGCAACCCGTCGGGGCCGGACGCCGCGGCCACCCGGGCGTGGGTCAGCCGTGCATAGCCCAGCAGCGCACCGACCGGGTCGGCCGCGGCGAGCCCCACGACCGCCCGGACGGTCCGCTCGGCGGCCGGGAGGTCGCCGCAGGCCACCTGCATCTCGGCCAGCTCGGCGAGCGCCGGTACGTCGAGGGGGCCGGGGTCCCGCTCGCCGAGGGCGCGTTGCAGCTGCGCGGCCGCCGCGTCGCGCTCGTCCTCGTCGCGGCAGCCCAGCCACGCGAGCCGGGCCCGCGGCCGCACGGCGTACCCGTCCACGACCCCGTCGAGCAGGGCCCGGGCCTCCGCCAGCCGACCCTGGCGCACCCGGAGCTCGCCCAGCCGGGCCAGCGACGCCGAGCGGAGCGCCCGGTAGCCGGCGTCGTAGAGCCGCAGCGACTCCTGCAGCTCCTGCTCGGCCTCGGGCCACCGGCCCGCCACCACGAGCAGCCCGCCGTAGTGGGTGCGGCAGATCGCCGGCACCCAGGACAGGGCGGGGTCGTCACCCGCCTGGTCGGTGGCGGCGGCCAGCCAGTCCTCGGCCCGGCGCACATCCAGGCCGCACTCGCAGGCGGCCAGCAGCTTGCAGCAGATCTCCCCCGCCACCACCGGGCTGGCGACCTCCCCGCCCCGCACCGCGGCCGCCGCCTCGTCCAGGCGCCGCATGCCCTCGGCGATCGTGCCCCGCTCGACCAGTGCCAGGCCCGCGTAGGCGAGCGCGTCGAACTCCAGGTCGGCGTCGCCGAAGCGGCGGGCCAGCCGGGACGCCTCCTCCACCAGCCGGGCGCGGGCCTCCGGGTCGGTCTCGAACAGGGCGCGGGACAGCGCCACCCAGCCGGCCTCGGCGCACTCGCCCGCCTGCTCCGCGAGGTGCCGGCCGCGCTCCAGCCAGCCCTGCGCGACCGCGGCGTTGCCGAAGACCGCGGCCTGGTCGAAGGCGATCCGGTACGCCGCCAGGTAGGCGGCCCGGCGCAGCTCGCCGCGGGCCCGCCACCCGGCGTACGCCCGCTCCCGCAGAGCCGTGGCCGCCGCGTAGTCACCGCGCTCCGCGCACCGGTCCGCCTGCTGCTCCAGGGCGCGCGGGTCGTCCTCACGCACGGCCCCAGTATCCGCCCCGGACCGCCGCGCCGGACCCGTTCCCGGGACCGGACCGCGAATGGGTCATCTGCCCGATGCTCGGCCGGCCCGCCACGGCGACGCTGGGAGAAACCCGACCCCAGGAGGCCGCCATGGCAACCACCGACACCTTCCAGATCACGCCCGAGCAGGCGGAGACCTACGAGGAGCGCTTCGTGCCCGCGCTGTTCGCGAACTGGGTCGACGCCGTGCTCGAGGCCGCCGGCGTCCGCGCCGGCCAGGACCTGCTCGACGTCGCCTGCGGCACCGGCATCGTGACGCGGCACGCGGCCGACGCCGTCGGCCCCACCGGCCACGCCACCGGGCTCGACCTCAACCCGGGGATGCTCTCGGTCGCGGGCCGGGTCCGGCCGGACGTCACCTGGCGGCAGGGCGACGCCGCGGCGCTGCCCTTCGACGACGACTCCTTCGACGTCGTGACCTGCCAGGCCGGGGTGATGTTCTTCCCCGACGTCGCCGCCGCGCTGCGGGAGATGGGCCGGGTGACCCGGCCCGGCGGCACGGTGGCGGTGCAGGCGTTCGGCAGCCGCGAGGACCAGCCCGTCTACGGGCCCTGGATCGCGATGGTGGCCCGGCACGCAGGCGACGACGCGCTCCGGCTGCTCGGCACCTACTGGGCGTACGGCGACCGCGACGCGATGCGCGAGCGCTGCGCCACGGCCGGGTTGCGGGTGCGCACGGTGCACGACCACCAGCGGCCGGCGTACTTCCCGTCGGTGGAGGCGATGGTGCTCACCGAGCTCAACGCCACCCCGCTGGGCGAGCGGCTGACCCCCACGCAGCAGGAGGAGATCCTGGCCGAGTCGCGCGAGGTGCTGGCGCCGTTCCTCGACCCGGACGGGCAGCGGCTGACGGTGCCGATGACCGGCTACGTGCTGGCCGCGACGCCCGCCTGAGCCGGGCCGGTCACCCCTCGTCGGAGGGGGTGTCGATGTGCCACCGTGGTGGGGTGTTCCGACTGCTGGGCCTGCTCGGCGGTCTCTCGCTGGCCACCGACCTCGGCTCCGGCGCGCCCCTGGAGGAGTCGCTCAAGAGGGCCGTGGTGGGGGCCCGCCTGGCGGACCTCCTGGGCTCCGGCGACCTCGACGCCGGTGACGTCGTCTACACCTGCCTCCTCCAGCACCTCGGCTGCACGGCGTACTCGCACGAGACGGCCGAGGTGTGGGGGGACGACGTCGGGTTCACCCGGCTGGCCTTCGTGACCGACTTCAGCCGTCAGCGCGACGTCTGGCGCACCTTCGTCGGTGGGCTGGCCGACTCGACGGGCCGGTCACGACCGCGGGTCCTCGGGACGGTCCTCGCCACGGGCCGGAAGGGCGAGCGGGAGGGGACGGCCGCGACCTGCGAGGTCGCCCGCGACGCGTCGCGGCTGCTCGGCCTGCCCGACTCCGTGCAGACCGGGCTGTTCCACACCATGGCGATGTGGAACGGCAAGGGCCATCCCGCCGCGGCCGGTGACGCGATCCCGGCGGCCACCCGGGTGATGCACGCGGCCTCGGTGGCGGTGCTCTTCGCCTTGCACGCGGGCATCGACGAGGCCGTCACCCAGCTGCGGCGGCGTGCCGGCAGCCACCTCGACCCCGCGGTCGTCGCGGTGCTGGTCGACCACGCCGACGACCTGCTGGGCGACCTGGACGAGATCGACGCCTACGACGAGGTGCTCGACCTCGAGCCGGACCCGGTCCGCTTGGTCACGGACGCCGAGGTGATGTCCGTCGCGCGCACGTTCGGGCACCTGGTCGATCTCAAGACCCCGTGGCTGCACGGGCACTCCGCGGCGGTGGCCGAGCTGGCGGGCGCCGCGGTCGGCAGCCTCGGGCTCGGCGACCGTGCCGCGACCGTCCAGGTCGCCGGGCACCTGCATGACCTCGGCCGGATCGGCATCGCCGACCGGATCTGGGACAAGCCCGGGCCGCTGACCGCCGCCGAGCGGGACCAGGTCCGGCTGCACGCCTACCACAGCGAGCGGATCCTGGCCCGCGTGCCGGCCCTGGCCGACGTGGCCGTGCTCGCCGGGCAGCACCACGAGCGATGCGACGGCAGCGGCTACCACCGCGGGCTGACCGGCCCGCAGCTCACGATGCCGTCGCGCACCCTGGCGGCCGCCGACGCGTTCTGCAGCCTGGTCGAGGAACGCCCCTACCGAGCCGGCGTCACGCCGGAGGAGGCCGGCCGGCGACTGAGTGCCGAGGCCAGGCAGGGATGCCTGGACGGCGACGCCGTGGCGGCGGTGCTCACCGCGGCGGGGCTCCGGAGCCGTGCCCGTCGTGCCCGTCCCGCCGACCTGACCGAGCGCCAGGTCGAGGTGCTCCGGCTCGTGGCCGAGGGGCTGTCCAACCGCGAGATCGCCGCCCGCCTGGTCATCTCCGCCCGGACCGCCGAGCACCACGTGCAGGACGTCTACGCCAAGATCGGTGCCTCCACGCGCGCCGGTGCCGCGCTCTTCGCGATGGCGCACGGACTGCTCGGCAAACCTGGGTAGGTCTACCCATGGCACGCGCCCCGCCGGGGACGACGCTGTGCCCATGACGACTTCGACCGACTCACTGGCTCCCGGACTCGACGGCGGACGGGAGCGGCTGCTCACCCCCGCCTTCGTCCGGCTCTCGCTCGGCGACCTGGGCTACTTCACCGCCGCGGGCGTCGCGATCTACACCCTGCCGGTCTACGTGACCGGCCCGGTGGGCGCGGACGAGGCCGGCGCCGGGCTCGCCTTCGGGGCGTTCGCCGTGACCGCGCTCGTGCTCCGGCCCTTCGCGGGCCGCCTGTCGGACACCCACGGTCGACGGCCGTTGCTCCTCGGGGGCGCACTGGTCGCTGCCGTGGCGATGCTGCTGACGGCGCACGCGGAGACGCTCGCGATGGTCGTCGCGCTGCGGCTCGCCCTCGGCGTGGCGGAGGCCGCGTTCTTCGTCGCCTCCTTCGCCGCGCTCGCGGATCTCGCTCCCCCGAGCCGGATGGGTGAGGCGCTCAGCTACAACTCGCTGGGCCTGTACCTCGGCCTCGCCCTCGGCCCGCCCCTCGGCGACCTGCTGGTGCACACGCTCGGGTACACCGCCGCCTGGTACGGCGCCGCCGGCCTGCTGGTGCTCGCCGCCGTCGTCGTCCACGGCATCGGCGAGACGCGCGACCCGCGCCCGGTCTCCGCGGCACCCGCCTCGCTCATCCACTGGAGGGCAGTGCCGCCCGCCCTGGGCTTCCTCGCGTCCGTGGTCGCGATGGGCGGGTTCCTGGCCTTCGCGTCGCTGCAGGCCGGCGACGTCGGCCTCCGCCCGGAGAGCGTCCCCGTCGCGTTGTACGGCGTCGTCGTGGTGGTCTGCAGGATCGCCTTCGCGAAGGTGCCCGACCGGCTGCCGGCGCTGCCGCTCGGCGCCGCGGCCCTGGCCGCCATCGCGTCCGGGCTGGCCGTGATGGCGCTCTGGCCGTCGTCCGCCGGCATGCTGCTCGGTGCCGACACTGATGGCGCTCGGCGTCACCTTCAGCACGCCCGCCTTCTTCGCGGCGGTCTTCGCGACCGCTTCGCCGTCCGAGCGCGGTGCCGCCTCCGGCACCGCCAGCGTCGCCCTCGACCTGGGTCTGGGCGGCGGGCCGATCCTGCTGGGGGTCGTGGCGCAGGGGGCGGGGATCCCGTCGGCGTTCCTCGTGGCCGCCGGGGTCGCCCTGGCCGGCAGCGTCTGGACCTTGGTGCTGGCCACGCGGCCGCCCCGCCGCAGCTCGTGAAGCGCGCGCTTCATGCCCGGGGCGCTTCGTGAAGCGCGCACTTCATGCCGGGGCGCTTCGTGAAGCGCGCGCTTCATGCCGGGGGCGCTTCGTGAAACGCGCGCATCACGAGGTTCAGCCGGCGCCGCTCCGCCCGCCCGGGGACGCGTCGGACAGCACCGCCCGGAAGGCGTCGAGCAGCACCTCGAGGTCCGCGGCGGTCACCACCAGGGGCGGCGCCAGCCGGATCGTCGACCCGTGGGTGTCCTTGGCGAGCACGCCCTGGGCGAGCAGCGCCTCGCACAGCTGCCGGCCGGTCATCAGCGCCGGGTCCACGTCGACGCCGGCCCACAGGCCGCGGCAGCGCACGGCGAGCACGCCGTGGCCGACGAGGTCGCACAGTCCACGCTCGAGGACCGGGCCGAGCCGCGTGGCGTTGGCCTGCAGCTCGCCGGTGGCGAGGATCGCGACCGCCTCGCGGCCGACGGCGGCGCCGAGCGGGTTGCCGCCGAACGTGGAGCCGTGTGAGCCGGGCTCGAAGACGCCGAGCACCTCCCGGTCGGCGGCGACCGCGGAGACCGGCACGATGCCACCACCGAGCGCCTTGCCGAGCACGTAGGCGTCGGGCACGACGTCCTCGTGGTCGCAGGCGAAGGTGCGGCCGGTGCGGCCCAGGCCGGACTGGACCTCGTCGACCATCATCAGCACCTGGCGCGCCGGTGCAGGTCTCGCGCACCCGGCGCAGGAACCCGTCGGGCGGGATCACCACCCCGGCCTCGCCCTGGATCGGCTCGAGCAGCACCGCGACCGTGGTCTCGTCGATCGCGGCCTCGACGGCGTCCGCGTCGCCGTACGGCACCACCCGGAAGCCGGGCGTGAACGGTCCGTAGCCGCGGGTGGCCACCTCGTCGGTGGAGAAGCTGACGATGGTGGTGGTGCGGCCCTGGAAGTTGCCGGCCATCACCACGATCGAGGCCTCGTCGGCCGGCACGCCCTTGACGTCGTACCCCCACCGGCGGGCCGCCTTGATCGCGGTCTCCACGGCCTCGGCGCCGGTGTTCATCGGCAGCACCAGGTCCTTGCCCGTGAGTGCGGCCAGGTCGCGGGCGAACGGGCCGAGCTGGTCGTTGTAGAAGGCCCGGCTGGTCAGCGTCATCCGCTCGAGCTGCTCCCGGGCGGCGGCGACCAGGCGCGGGTGGCTGTGCCCGAAGTTCAGCGCCGAGTAGCCGCTGAGGCAGTCCAGGTAGCGGCGGCCGTCGACGTCCTCGACCCAGGCACCGCGCCCGCTGCGCAGCACCACCGGCAGCGGACGGTAGTTGTGCGCGGCCCAGCGCTCGGTGAGCTCGACGTGCTCCGCCGCGCCGCTCCGTGCCCGGGTCTCGGTCATGCCTCCATGATGCCGCCGCCGGCCCGGCTCAGGGCTCGATCCGGTAGACCCGGCGCGCGTTGCCGGCCGTGACCATCCGCGCGACCCGCAGCGCGTCGTCGGTGGAGACCGCGTCGTCGGCCAGCCATCCCTCCAGCACCGTCGCCAGGCCGCGGCGGAACAGCACCGCGCCCAGGTGGTGCAGCTCGGGCAGCGCGAACCCGTCGGAGGCGTAGAGGAGCTTGCCGAACGGCGTCAGCTCGAGGGTCTCGGCGAGCACGGCCGCGGCGCGCGGACCGACGTGGTTGACCGCGAGGCTGACGTCGAGCAGTACGCCGGGGAACACCTGCGCCAGGTAGGCCGCCTGCCGGTGGAAGGGGTAGCAGTGCAGCAGCACGACCGGCCCGGCGCCGTCGGGCAGCGCGCGCAGCAGCGGGGTCAGCAGCGACGGGTCGGCGCGGTGCAGGGTCAGGTCGGGGTCGCCGTAGCCGGTGTGCACCTGCAGCGGCAGCCCGGTCCGCAGCGCGGCGTGCACCGCGTGCGCGACGAGGACCTCGTCGTCGAGCCGGTGCCGGCCCGCCGATCGGCGGCCGGGGCGAGCCACCGGTCGGCGGCGCGGCGCACCTCGGCGCCGGTGGGCGGTTCGGCGGGCAGGTCGAGGCCCACCCGGTAGGCGGCGACGGTCTTGAACCCGACCGACCGGGTCGCCCGGTCGGCCAGGGCGTCGGTGACCGCGGCCCCGAGGTCGGCGGCGCCGACGCCGCTCGCCGCGACCTCCTCGACGACCGTCTCGATCCGGGTGACCTCGTGGACGCGGGACCCGGAGAGCCCGGCCAGCTCCGCCAGGTCGCAGAGCGCCGGGTGCTGCAGGCCGGTGTCGACGAGCAGGTCGCTCGCGCCGCAGCCGCCCAGCAGCCGGCGCGCGGTCTCCTCGGGTCCGAGCTCGACGCGCCTCGCGAGGTAGTCGTCCGGGGCGGCGTGCGGCTCCAGCCCGAGCACCGGCGCGCACCAGCGGCGTACCGCCAGGCCGACGTGCGAGTCGAACGCGGTCGTCCCCTCGGCGGGAGGCCAGGGGGACTCGGTGAGCAGCCGCTCGAAGTCCGGCCGGTCGAGCGGGTCGAGCAAGACCGAGTGGCAGTGCTGGTCGACCAGCGGCAGGTCGGCGAGCTCGTCGGCGAGACCCATCGGTGTGGTCAGTAGCGCCAGCGGGTGGCGGCGGCCACCTCGTCGGGGGTGGCGTCGGCGAAGAGTGCCACCTCGGCCCGGCGTACGGCGGTGAACGCGTCGTAGAGGTAGTCGCCCATGGCCGTGCGCAGTGGCTTGTGCTCGTCCAGCCGAGTCAGTGCGTCCTCGACCGTCTGGGGGAGCCGGTCGGCGCCGAGCCGCTGCAGGTCGGTGGGGTCGAGCGCGCTGGGGTCGCCGTCGACCTCGTCGGGAAGGGTGAGTCCCTGGTCGAGGGCGGCGACACCGACGGTCAGCACGGCCCCGACGACGAGGTAGGGGTTGGCACTGGCGTCGACGCACTTGATCTCCGCGTTGGCGGCGACGTTGGTCTCCCCCGTCGAGCCGGTGACCAGCCGCATCGCCGCCTCCCGGTTCTCCCGGCCCCAGCAGCGGTAGGCGCCCGCCCAGCGCGACGGCACCAGCCGCAGGTGGCTGCCGACGCTCGGGGCGAGGACCGCGGTGAGCGCGGGCAGTGCCTTGAGGACCCCGGCGAGGAACGACTCCCCCTCCCCGGTCATGCCGTAGCGCCCGTAGCCGCCGTCGAACAGGTTCACGCCCTCGTGCCGCAGCGAGACGTGCAGGTGCTGGCCGTTGCCGACCGACCCGGCGACGACGACCGGCGCGAACGACGCCTCCATCCCGTGCCGCCGGGACACCGCGCGCACCGTCTCCCGCACCAGCAGCACCTGGTCGGCGGCCGCCACCGGCTCCAGCGGCGCGGTGGACAGCTCGAACTGGCCGGCGGCGTACTCCGGGTGCAGCTGCAGCACCTCCACCGACTGGGCGGCCAGGGCGGCGAGCAGGTCGCGGCAGTAGTCCGACAGCTCGACCATCCGGGTCATGCCGTACGCCGGGCCGCGGCAGCCCGGCCGGAACCCGCCGCCCTCCACCTCGGTCCCGACCACCCACTCGACCTCGAAGCCCATCCGCACGTCGAGACCGTCGTCGACCGCCTCTCCCGCGGCGCGCCGCGCGAACGCCCGCTGGCAGCCGGGGTGCTCGGCGCCGTCCTGGGTGTACCGGTCCACCGGCGCCCACGCCCAGCCCGGCTGCGCGGCCAGCCGGACCAGCCGGTCGAGGTCGGGGTGCAGCCGCAGGTCCCCGCCGGGGCCGCCGGCGATGTGCCCGGCGGTGATGGAGTCGTCGACGCAGAACACGTCGAACACCGGAGACATCCCGACGCCCCAGGCCGCGGCGTGCGGCAGCTGCGCCACCGGCACCGACTTCGCCCGGGTGACGCCGGCGTTGTCGACGTAGGACAGCGCCACGCCCTCGACGTTCTTCTCGGCGAGCGTGAAGGAGAGCGTGCGGGCCTTGCGCTCCTGCTCCTGACGCCATCTGGGGTCCATGGCTGCCTCCGCCCTCAGGCTAGCCGGGTGGTCGAGCCTGTCGCGCTAGTGCCGGTGGTCGAGCTGTCGAGACCACTCACGTGCCGGGTGGTCGAGCCTGTCGAGACCACTCACGTGCCGGGTGGTCGAGCCTGTCGAGACCACTCACGTGCCGGGTGGTCGAGCCTGTCGAGACCACTACCCCAGCGACAGCCGCATCAGCACCCGCGGGAACCCACCCGACACCGCGTCGGTGTCCGCGGCCTTCGTGAACCCGGCCGCCTCGAACATCTTCCGCGTCCCGACGTACGCCATCGTGAGGTCGACCTTCTGCCCCTGGTTGTCGACCGGGTACCCCTCCACCGCCGGCGCACCCTGCTCGCGGGCGTAGGCGACCGCGCCCTCGAGCAGCGCGTGCGAGACGCCCCTCCCCCGGTGTCCGGGCCGGACCCGGATGCACCAGGCCGACCACACCGGCAGGTCGTCGACGTGTGGGATCTTCCGCGACCGGGCGAACGGCAGCTCGGCGCGCGGCGCGACCGCCGCCCAGCCCACGACCTCGCCGTCCTCGTAGGCCAGCACCCCCGGCTGCGACCGAGCGCTCGCACAGCTCGCGCACGTACTCGCCGCGTGCCGGTCCCACCAGCTCCCGGTTGGTCTTGGAGTCCAGCCGGTGGCTCAGGCACCAGCACACCGACGCGGTCGGGCTCTTCGGCCCGAGCACGGCCGCCACGTCGTCGAACCGCTCCGCCGTCGCCGGCACCACCTCGATGCTCACGGGACCACGCTAACGAGAGCCACCCCCCGTCTGTGCCAAGCGACGTCGCTGTCGGTCAGGGTCACTGCCGGGACAGGACGGCCCGGATGTGCGGTTGCAGTGGCGTGGAGGCCGTACCCATATGGATGTCGTACGTGAGGGTGTCTCCGCGAACCTCATAGCTACGCTGCGACGAGACCAGGGCCGCACCACCGGTCGCGCGGCCCATCGAGCTCGACACAAGCCTGATCAAGCCGTCCGAGGCTGACCCTTCGCTCACCTCGGCCACCCCGGGCAGCGCCACGGTGACCTCGAGGTGACCGTCGGAGGACGCTCGCCAGACACCGGTCTCGAAGTGCAGGATCTCCAGGTCGTCCGCCGCCCACGCCCGCTGTTGGTAGCCGACGACGCGGTCGTCGATCTGCGAGAAGACGATCTCCTCGACGTAGTCGAACGGGTCCATCGTGGGGAAGTCGCCGTGCCCCTGACCCTTCCACTCACCCACCAGGGCACCGAGCACCTCGACGGCGGAGGCCGCGTGGTCACCGAGCGGCGGGGTCTGCGTCATGCTCGCTTCCTCCCAAGGGCCATGATGCCGAGAGGGTGCCCCGGGCCGCAACGCTCCCGACTCGCTTGGCCCCCTAGGCCAGGCGCCTCGAGCGGTGGCAGAGCGCATCATCCATCGAAACGGGTCATTGGAAGTGGGCTTGATCACCGATTCGGGGCCTGGCCCGCAGCCAAGCCCCATCCACCCGCTGACGAAGGAAGTTTCGGTCGTCCTTGTGCCGAGCCGGCCTCCTCCTGGTCAGCGCGGCAGCTTGTCGCTGCGCAGATCGACGAACCCTGTGGAGCCGTCAGCCTCCACGCCTCGAAGGAGAGCTCGGCCAGCTCCGCCCGGTCCACGCCGTCGAGCTTGACCACCACCCAGCCGAATCCACTCGAGGTGAACTGCACCTCGAACGTCTCGGGACGCTCGGCCACTAGTGCGAGCTGCTCGGAGATCGTCTGCTTCAGCCCCACCGTGCGGGTCGGCTCCCAGAGATACCCGAACGTGTGGTCGCCGACGGTGACCCGCCAGTACCGGCCGTTGTCGGCCCTGGTGACCTCCGGAAGCTGGTCCACCAGCTCGAAGAAGTCGCTGATGTCGCACCCGGTCACCGGGTCATCCTGGCAGGAAGTGCTCTCCCATGGCAGGTCGTGCGAGTCTTCCCTCGGCGTGGCGACGGGCTGGTGCGGCCGGGTTCTAACTTGGGTGCGCTGCGGAGTCGAGATCGCACAGCAGCTGTGGCGCTCCGATAGCGGGGTACGCCCTTGCCGGTGAAGTCAGGCGCGCCCGTACCGCGAATCGGTATGGCAGGTCCAGGGGTACCTGGATGGGGTACGCCGCGCCCGGACTCAGTGCGGGCGATCGGTAGACCAGGCTGGCCTCGTCTGAGACGAGGTCGACCTCAGCGGTTGAGCCGTCCTGCGATCCATCGGTCACGCCTACGACCCCGCGAAAGGCCTTGCAGTGTCGGCCGGGGGTGTGACGGGATTCCCAGGCGCTACCCGAGCTCGTGTACCACCCGATGTAAGCGGAACCGTTGAGGTTGAACGTCGAGTAACGGCTGAGCCATGCCCCGCTCGTGGCGTAGTAGGAGGGGAATCGATCGAAGCCGATCCAACGCCAGGTGTGAGCCGAGAGGACCTGTCTCTGGTCACATGAGGACGCGGCGCGATCCAGCGCGCACGAGGGCCGGTCACCTTGCGGTGACCGGCCCTCGTTTCGCTGACAGCCCTGGGAGAGAGCCGTCAGCTGCAGCCGGTGGTGCTGCCGCAGCCCTCGCAGACGTAGCAGCTGCCGGCGGGGCGCATCTTGGTGCCGCAGGTGAAGCACAGCGGGCTGTCGACCGCGGTGCCGGTGATCGCCTCGAGCAGCTCGGCGGAGGTGTGCGCGCCCTTCGGGGCCTCCTTGCCGCGGCGGTCTCGACGGCTCGACCCCCGGTCCGTCGGCTCGACCTCGGCGGTGGTCTCGACGGCTCGACCACCGGTCCTCGACTCGACGCTGCCCTGGTCGACCTCGACGTCCTCGGTCGCCTCGTAGGAGCCGGTCTCGAGCTGGCGCTGCCGCTCCTCGGCGGTGTAGATGCCCATCGCCGAGCGGGTCTCGAACGGCAGGTAGTCCAGCGCCAGGCGGCGGAAGATGTAGTCCATGATCGACTGGCTCATCCGCACGTCCGGGTCGTCGGTGAGGCCGGCCGGCTCGAACTTCATGTTGGTGAACTTCGAGACGTAGGTCTCCAGCGGGACGCCGTACTGCAGCGAGATGCTGATCGCCATCGAGAAGGCGTCCATCACCCCGGCCAGGGTCGAGCCCTGCTTGCCGAGCTTGAGGAAGACCTCGCCGAGCCCGTCGTCGGGGTAGGAGCCGGCCGTCATGTAGCCCTCGGCGCCGCCGACGGTGAACGACGTGGTGCGCGACGGGCGCGACTTCGGCAGCCGCTTGCGGACCGGGCGCCGCTCCGACGACGACGGGTCTTGACCTCGGCCGCCGGGCGGCTCGGCGTCGGCGGCGTGCCTTCTTGGCCTTGCCCCGCCGTCGGAGAGCGGCTGGCCGACCTTGCAGTTGTCGCGGTAGATCGCGGTGGCCTTGAGGCCGAGCTTCCACGACTGCAGGTAGATGTCCTCGATCTCCTCGACCGTGGCGCGTCTCCGGCAGGTTCACGGTCTTGGAGATCGCACCGGACAGGAACGGCTGCGCCGCCGCCATCATCCGCACGTGGCCCATCGGGGCGAGCGCGCGAGCGCCCATCGCGGTGTCGAAGACCTCGTAGTGCTCGGTCTTGAGGCCCGGGGCGTCGATCACGTGGCCGTGCTCGGCGATGTACTCGACGATCGCCTCGATCTGCTCGTCCTGGTAGCCGAGCTTGCTTCAGCGCCCGCGGGATCGTCTGGTTGACGATCTGCATCGAGCCGCCGCCGACGAGCTTCTTGAACTTCACCAGCGAGAAGTCGGGCTCGATGCCGGTGGTGTCGCAGTCCATCATGAAGCCGATGGTGCCGGTCGGCGCGAGCACCGAGGCCTGCGCGTTGCGGTAGCCGTTCTTCTCCCCCAGCTTCACGACGTGCGTCCCACGCCTTGGTGGCCAGCTTGTGCACCCGGGCGTCGTCGACGTGCAGCGTGCGGACCGCGTCGTTGGCGGCCTGGTGCTTGCGCATCACGCGCTTGTGGGCGTCGGCGTTGCGGGCGTAGCCGTCGTACGGGCCGACCACGCGCGGCGAGCTCGGCGGAGCGCTTGTAGGACGTGCCGGTCATCAGCGAGGTGATCGTCGCCGCCATCGAGCGGCCGCCGTCGGAGTCGTAGCCCAGGCCCATCGCCATCAGCAGCGCGCCGAGGTTGGCGTAGCCGATGCCGAGCTGGCGGTAGTCGCGGGTGGTCTCGCCGATCGACTCGGTCGGGAAGTCCGCGAAGCAGATCGAGATGTCCATCGCGGTGATGATCACCTCGACGGCCTTGGCGAACAGCTCGGCGTCGAAGGTGTCGTCGTCCTTGAGGAACTTCAGCAGGTTCAGCGACGCCAGGTTGCACGAGGAGTTGTCCAGCGACATGTACTCCGAGCACGGGTTGGACGCGGTGATCCGGCCGGTCTCGGGGTTGGTGTGCCAGTCGTTGATGGTGTCGTCGTACTGCAGGCCCGGGTCGGCGCACTCCCACGCGGCCTCGCTGATCTTGCGGAACAGCTCGCGGGCGTCGACGGTCTCGATGACCTCGCCGGTGCTGCGGGCGCGCAGCCCGAACTCGGTGCCCTCCTCGACCGCGCGCATGAACTCGTCGGTGACGCGGACGGAGTTGTTGGCGTTCTGGTACTGCACGGAGGTGATGTCGCGCGCCGCCGAGGTCCATGTCGAAGCCGGCGTCGCGCAGCGCGCGGATCTTGTCCTCCTCGCGCGCCTTGGTCTCGACGAACTCCTCGATGTCGGGGTGGTCGACGTCGAGCACGACCATCTTGGCCGCGCGGCGGGTGGCGCCGCCGGACTTGATGGTGCCCGCGGACGCGTCGGCGCCGCGCATGAAGGAGACCGGGCCCGACGGCGGTGCCGCCGGAGGAGAGCAGCTCCTTGGAGGAGCGGATCCGGGAGAGGTTCAGGCCGGCGCCGGAGCCGCCCTTGAAGATGAAGCCCTCCTCCTTGTACCAGTTCAGGATCGAGTCCATCGAGTCGTCGACCGACGAGGATGAAGCAGGCGGAGACCTGCTGCGGCGAGTGGGTGCCGACGTTGAACCAGACCGGGGAGTTGAAGGAGAAGTACTGGTGCACCAGCAGCCAGGTCAGCTCGTGCTCGAACAGCTCGGCGTCTGCACGGCGTCGGCGAAGTAGCCGTTGCTCCTCGCCGCCCTTGCGGTAGGTCTTCACGACCCGGTCGATGAGCTGCTTGAGGCTCCACTCGCGGGCGTCGGTGCCGACCGCGCCGCGGAAGTACTTCGTGGTGACGATCGTGCTGGCGTTGACCGACCAGGTGTCGGGGAACTCCACGCCGCGCTGCTCGAAGACGGTCTCGCCGGTCTTCCAGTTGGTCTGGACGACGTCGCGGCGCTCCCAGGTGAGCTCGTCGTAGGGGTGCACGCCCTCGGTCGAGAACACCCGCTCGATCTTGAGGCCCTTGCCCGGCCCTTGCGGCCTCCGGTGCGTGCTGCGCCGCTGGCGGTCTCCGTCATGCCTGCTCCTTCTCCCCTGTGACGTCGTTGTCAATCGTCGAGACTGATGCGGTGCTTGCTGTGTGCTGTGCTGTGCTGCTGGTGCTGCCGAGGTGGTATGCCCGACGCGCCGCTTCCCCACGACGCGCCGGGCAGTCTGTGGGTTAGCCCGTCGTGGGTACGGCGGGCGCGGCGCCCGGTCCGCCGGTTCGCCGGCCGCGCGCTCGAGGCGCAGCGCCGCGATCTCGGCCTCGAAGTCCTCCGCGGACTCGAACGCGCGGTAGACGCTGGCGAACCGGAGGTAGGCGACCTCGTCGAGCTCGCGCAGCGGCGCGAGGATGGCCAGGCCGACCTCGTGGGCGGGCACCTCGGCCCAGCCCTCGCTGCGCAGCGCGTCCTCGACCTGCTGGCCGAGGCAGGCCAGGTCGTCCTCGGAGACCGGCCGGCCCTTGCAGGCCTTGCGGACGCCGCTGACCGCCTTCTCGCGGGTGAACGGCTCGCGAGGCGCCGCTGCGCTTGAGCACGGTCAGCTGCATCTGCTCGACGGTGGTGAACCGCTTCTCGCAGGCCGGGCACGACGCGCCGGCGGCGGATCGCGCCGCCGTCCTCGGCCACCCGGCTGTCGAGGACCCGGGTGTCGGTGTTGCGGCAGTACGGGCAGTGCATGTCGGCCGCTCCTTCTCGCTCGGCCTCGGGTAGGCTGGTCGCTCACTCGTCTAGTCCAACGCCCCGCACCGACAGTTTCTGCCCCGTCCGGCGACCGGACCTGTGGGGAGGAAACTGTGGGTAACGTGGGGACAACTGGCTGGTACACGTGTGCAGAACCGACCACTATCTGTGGAGAACTACACGCGTGTAAGTACTAGATGTAGTGGTAACCGTAGGTCGTGGCCCGAGGCCGCGCAACTTGTTCGGGAAAACTCGTCGGACCTTTTCGCGGAAGGTCGCAAAACCGCAGGTCAGGCGGCATCCGAGCGGCCGGTGTCGGCGTGTCGGGGCGCGGGTCCGGGCGTGTCGGGACGTGCGGCCAGCAGACGCCCCCGGGCGGCGTCCACCACCCGATCGGGCCATTTCCCACTGGTCACACCCGTCCCAGCGCCGCGACGGCCGGCCGGGGCCGGCCGGCCCACCGGCGCTCCCTCAGCTGGAGGGGAGGAACTCGGCCCCGAACTCCGGGTTCTCGCCGGCGACCGGGCCGGCGACCGTGGTCGGCGCGGACCCGTCGACGGGCACCTCCAGCAGCGACCACCGGTTGTCGAAGCCCCCCACCGAGACCAGCAGGCTGTCGGGCGACGCCCAGCCCGTCCGGCTGACCACGCGGTCCTTCCCGGGCTCGTAGGCCAGCACCGGCTCCAGCGAGAGGTCGAGGACCTGGACGTTGCCCAGCATGTTGTTCTCCGCGAAGGCGCCGTCGAGGTAGCGCCCGTCGGGTGAGAACGAGAGCCCGTAGGTCTCGCAGGACCGGGCGGTCGTCGACGCGGTGGCGACGTCGTACAGGCCGACGCAGCCGTACTGCGCGTTCCGGCCGGGCGGCTCGGAGTACGCCCACAGCCCGCCGTCGGGGCTGACGTCGCTGACCCGCACCGGTTCCCCGAGGTCGAAGGGCTTCGCCGCCTCGAGCGTGACCTCGTGCGTGGTGGTGCTGCCGTCGCCGACCAGGACACGGCAGCCGCCGTCGGCGCAGTCCGTGCCGAGGACGGCGTCCACCAGCGTCAGGCTGGAGCGCCGGGAGGGCGGGGTGGCGAGCACGGTCGGCTCCGGCACCCCGGCCTCGAGCACCCGCACGGCACCGTCGTCACCGATCCACGCGGCGGTCTGCGCGGTGGGTCCGAGCACGACGTGGTTGAGCGCGGCCGGGTACGACGCTGCTCGGATCCCGTCGGGACCGAACACCTCGATCCCCGTCTCGCTGCCCGCCGCGAGCACGACCCGGCCGTCGGTGAGCACGCCGTACCCCTGCACCTGGTCGTCGGACAGTTCGAGCTCGACGGTGCTGCCGTCCGGGTGGGTCAGGGTGCTGCCCTGGAGCACGGAGGCCGCGGGCGCGGTCGTGACGGGCGCGGGCCCGGCGGGTGCGGGCGCGTCGGCACGGTCCGACGTGCCGCCGAGCAGCAGCGCCGAGGGGACGACCACGGCCAGGGCCGCCGCCACGGTCCCGGTGGCCAGGGCCCGGCGCCGGCGGCGGATGCCGCGGGCCCGGCTCTCGACGTCGGCCAGGCTCAGCGGTGGGGTGTGGATCCCGGCGACCTGGTGCACGAGCGCGGCGCCGACCTGGTCGGCGTACTGCTGGTCGTTCATCGCTCCTCCTCACCCGAGGTGCTGGTCGTCGGCTCGCCCGCGAACGCGGGGTTGAGGTGGGCAGGCGTCCGCTCGCGCAGCAGCGTGAGCGCCCGGCTGGCCTGCGCCTTGACCGTGCCGACGCTGACGCCCAGCGTCTGGGCGGTCTCGGCCTCGGTGAGCTGCTCGTAGTAGCGCAGCACCACCACGGACCGGGCCCTCGGCGGCAGGGAGCGCACGGCCGCCCAGATCGCGGCGCTCCGGCCGTCGTCGTAGGTGTCGTGGTGCACGCCCGTGTCCGGGAGCTGGTCGGTGGCGCGCTCGCGACGGTGCCAGGGGCGCCGCCACAGCGAGTTCATCTCGTTGACCACGATGCGACGCGCGTAGGAGTCCAGCGAGCCGTGGTCGCGGACCTTGTCCCAGGACAGGTAGAGCTTGGCGAGCGCGGTCTGCAGCACGTCCTCGGCCTGGTGCAGGTCGCCGCAGAGCAGGTACGCCGTGCGCAGCAGCGCCGCCTGACGCGCCGCGAGGTACTCCGTGAAGTCCGCGGCCTGCCGCTCACGACGGCCGGTCCGGCTGTCGTGCTCGGGTGCTGCTCGTGACGGCATCGTCTCCCCCTCGTCGGTCTCCAACTCCTAGACGCAGCAACTGGGCCGGAGGTTGGAACTCAACCACGACCGGGGAAGTGAGGGCGCCAGCCGTCGGTCGGCCGCACCCGTACGCCGCGTGCGGCGAGCGCCCGGACCACCCGCTCCACCGTGGCCGCGGGCTGGACGTAGATGCCGCGCGAGAACACCGGCACGTGCCGCCAGCCCCGGTCGTCGAACCAGTCCTTGCGCCGCTCGTCCCGGTCCCACTGGTCGAGGTCCGCGCGGTGCTGGCGGCCGTCGTACTCGATGACGATGCGCAGGTCGGGGTAGCTCAGGTCGAAGCGCATCAGCACCCGGCCGTCGGGGCCGCGGATCGTGTGGTTGACCGTGGGCTCGGGCAGGCCGGCGAGCACCAGCAGCAGCCGCAGCCGCGTCTCCATCGGTGAGTCCACCTCGTCGCGCACGTAGCCGGCCGCGAGACGGGCCGCGGGCGCCCCGGGCCGGGTGGAGGCGGCGCAGCGAGCGCGCAGCCGCTCCGGCGTCACCCGCCCGAGGCGCACGAGCGCGTCACCCACGACGACGAGGTCGACGAGGTCGAGCACCTCCCCCAGCTCGACGAACATCTCCGCCGGAGCGGACACCCGCAGCCCGCGCGCGGCGACCACCGGCGTGCCGGGCGGGGCCAGGTGGTTGCGGATCCCGGCGCGGCGTCGACGGTCGCCGGCGCGGACGACCGACACGTGCTCGAGCGGGTGCACCGGCAGCGGGAGGCCGTAGACCCGGGCGGCGCTCACGTGGCTCGCGAACGCGCCGGGCGGGTGCAGCACCAGCGCCCCCTCGACGCGGACCAGCGGGTCGGGCGCCACCCGGGCGTCGACGTACACCCCGGTGAACACCCGCCGGAACCGCGACCCGCGCAGCTGCTTGGGCGACACCCCCGCGGCGAGGGCGTCGGCGCGCGTGAACGGCCGGCGGGTCTCGAGGGGCATCCCGGCACTCTGGCGCAGCCGGTACGACGTCCGCGCGAGCCGTCCACAGCCCCGCGCGCCCTCGCCCCGGGCCGGGACCGGTCACCGTGACCGGTCGTGGCCCGTCGCGCCGGAAAGCGGGGCCGCAACCGGTCACGGTGAGTCGTCGTGGCCCCGGCGCCGGCGGCGGTAGCGTGGCGGGATGAGCGACGAGGTGGCTGACGAGCGCACGAGCTGGCCGACCCACTGCGAGCACTGCGGCACCGCGCTGGCGCACGCCGTGGTCGACATGGACAAGACCAACGCGGACCGGCCCGAGCTGCGGCCCGGGGAGATGGTGGCGGTGGACTACTGCCCCAACCCGGACTGCCCGTCGCACCGCGACGACGACGAGCCGTCGATGCCGGGGTCGCTCGGCGGGGACAGCGGCGGCGCCTGACACACGTGTGCCCGGTGGGGCTCCTCGCCACCGGTGGCCGCCGGCCTGCGTGGGTGCCTCACCGGGCACAACATGTGTCGCGCGGTAGGGGAACACGCAACCACTTGTGACCAGGATCTACCCGGACGTACCGGAATCGAAACAGGCGCGCCGACCGGTCCAGTCAGGGTGCCGGGGTGCTGCCGGAGCCCGCGGCGGCGTCGGACGAGGCGGTGCCGGTGCCGGCGGCCGTGCCGCTCGAGGTGCCCGTCGGGCTGGGTGAGGTCGAGGCCGACGCCCCCGGGGACGCCGAGGGCGAGACGCCCGGCGACGGTGTGGCCGAGCCGCTGGCCCCGGCCGAGGGACTCGTGCTGCCGCCGCTCGGGGCGGCGCTCGGGGACGGCGTTGCGGAGCCGCTGGTCACGGCGCTCGGGGAGGCCTGCGGCACGGTGCCGGGCTGGTCGGTCTCGATGACCGTGAGGATCTGCTGCTCGAACTCGTCGAGGCGGTCGTCGATCTGGTCCAGCGGGACGCCGGTGATGTTCTGGCCGAACTCGGCGATCTGCGCCCAGATCTCGTCGAGCTCCGCCATCGCCTCGTCGGACAGCGGCCCGTCGAGGGTGATGAACAGCTGCTGGGCGATCGCGTAGGTCAGGCAGTTGACGCAGTTGTAGTTGACCGCGCCGGCGAGGTTCTGCGGGACGGCCACGTCGTTGTCGCCGATCACGATCACGACCTGGAACGCGACGGCGACCGACGCGCAGGTGTTGCAGCTGGCGAAGGCGTAGGCCTCGTTGGTGTTGAGCGCGTCCTCGCCGCCCTCGACCCAGACCATCGCCAGCGCCACGTCGTACTGCACGGTGCCGTCGGTGGTGTTCTCCGCGAGCGCCTGGTTGTCGCCCGCCTCGGGGGCGAGCGGCCGGTCGAACGGGAACACCCAGCCGGCCGGCGGCGGTCGGAGCTGCCGACGGTGCGGCTGTCCCCCCGTCGGCGACGGAGGGGTCGCCGGAGGGGGTGGTGGCGGAGTCGGGCCGCGGGATGAGGACGACGGCGAGGACCGGCTCGTCCTCGGTCGGCACGGCCTGGTCGGGGTCCCAGACCGCCGCAGGGCGCCGCGGTCTCCGCGGGCCACCGTCGGCGCGGCCGCCTCCGCGGCGTCCTGGCCGGGGGCCGCGGCGGCCACCGGCTCGACGAACCGGGCCGGCCCAGCACGGCGGCCGGGCGGACCAGGTCGGTGATGGTGCCGCGCTCGTCGGGCTGGATCGGGCGGTAGGTGTCGGGCGCGCGGCCACCACACCCAGGCCAGCGCGGCGGCGAGCGCGAGCGCGGTGCCCGCGGCGACGGTACGCCGCACCGGGCGGCCGGCGGTGGACCTCCAGGTGCCGACCGCGACCTGCCGGCCGAGCCGCACGAGCATGTAGACGATCGCCGCGACCGGCAGCACCACCGCGACGATGGTGAGCACCCGGGCGGCGAGCTGCACCAGGTCGCCGTCGGACCAGGCCGCGCCGACCAGGTCCTGCTCCTGCTGGATCCGGGCCCAGGCGGTGCCGAGGATCCGCGGCAGCGTGAGCACCAGGCCGAGCAGCGCGAGCAGCAGCAGCGGGACCACGACGACGACCCAGAGGGTCACCACGGCGCGGGCCCAGGGCTTGAGCAGCCGGGCCTCCGGGTCGCCCCAGCGCCACGGCAGCACCCCGAGCAGGGTCGGCTTGATCCGGTGGAACAGGTCGGGCACGCCGGTGACGTCGGCGAGCACGTGGTAGCCGTCGAAGCGCACGAGCGGCGTCAGCTGCTGCAGCATCTGCAGGATCTGGGTGGCCACGACGAGCAGCAGCGCGTCGTTCCCGCTGACCCACCAGACGCCGGTGACCGCGACCGCGACGATCGCGTTGAAGTACAGCCCGCCCAGGTCGGTGCGGACCCGGCCCCCGCGGCCGAGCCGGTAGGAGTCGGTGACGTCGGTGTAGAAGGCGGGCCAGACGAGGTAGAGCCCGGCACCCATCACCCCGGGGGTCGCTCCCGCCGCGCCGGGCCGCGGCGGCGTGCCCGAACTCGTGGAACCCGGCCGAGAGGATGGTCACCACGAAGACGAGCGAGCAGCAGGCCGGGGTGCTCGAACGCCTCGTAGGCGGCGCCGGCGAGGCCCTTCTCGAAGAAGCACCCACCAGGACACCACGGCGAACGCCGCCAGCAGCGGGATCGCCACGAGCGGCGTGAACAGCACCGCGAACGGCGCGGTGAGCCGCCGGGTCCGCTCCGGGTCGGTGACGGCGTACCGGAACCGGAGTCCGAGCAGCGGGTTGGACCGCTTGAGCTCCGGCTGGCTGCCGTCGGCGCGGGCCAGCAGGCCCAGCGGCCGCAGCTGCTCGTCGACCAGGGTGCGCACGTTGCCGCGCTCACGGCTTGCCGGACTTCTCCGAGACCAGCGCGGCGATCGGTCGTGGTCGCGGTGGCCGTCGACCGCCTCGAGCAGTCTGGTAGAGCAGCGGCGTGAGCTGGACGGTCTGGCCGTCGGTACGGCGCACCAGGGCCGGCGGGGTCCGGTAGCCGGAACCCGCCATCTCGCCGATGAGCTGCACGCCGTCGGCCCGGCGCAGCACCTCGCCACCGACGGTGTCGGCCTGCGTAGGTGTCGCGCCGGGCTGCTCGGAGGCGTCCCGGAGGTCGGTCACTGGGGTCTGGACCGGCCCTTACTGCTGGATGTCGGACTGCTGCCCGGCCTCGGCCGTGGCATCGCCCTCGATGTTCTGGTCGATGATCGCGTCCTGCTGGGCGACCGCGACGGCGTCGCTGTCGATCGAGCCGATGTTGGCCGCGACGGCCGCGTTGATCGGCGCCGCGACGTTGGCGTTGGCGGCGACCGCACCGTTGATCGGGGCGGCGACGTCCGCGTCGGCGGCCAGGTTGACGTTGACGTTGAGCAGGTCGCCGTCGAGGGCGCCCGCGCCGAGCTGGTCGGTGGCCCCGCCGACGGCATCGCCCACGGCGCCGCCGGCTCCGTCGGTCACGCCGCCCACGGCGTCCCCGGCACCGTCGGTGACCCCACCGACGCCGTCCGTGACCCCGCCGGTGGCTCCGCCGGCGCACCGTCACGGCACCGGTTCCGCCGTCCACGGTCCCGTCCGACGGTGTGCCGGGCCGTCGGTCGTGGCCCGGCCGGGCCGCCGGTGGTGCCCTCGTCGGGGTGCCGGCGTCGGTCGGCAGCCGCCCCGTCGCCGCCGTGCCGACGTCGTGCTCTAGTCGAGCACGCTGTCCTGGTGGAGGTGGCGGTCGCGTCGCCGACGATGCCCTGGTTGATCATCACGCCCTGGTCGGCCATCGCCTGCGCGGTGGATCCGGACGAGAGGATGTTCGCGCTGGCGGCCGCGTCGATCGGCGCGGCGACGTTGGCGTTCGCGGCGACGGCGAGGTCGATCGGCGCCGCGACGTCGAGCGCGAGGTCGAGGTCGGCGTTGAGGTCGAGGATGGAGGCGACCTCCTTGTCGGGCAGCGCGGTGACGCTCTCGGCTGCCAGTTCTTCGGGGCTGAGGCCCTGCTCGTCGCTCATGGTGCTGGTCCCCTCTCGCGCGGCGGGTGGCCGCGGCTCAACGAATCGGTGTGCCCGGCTTGTACCCCCCGCCGGGGGTAGCAAACTCCGGCCCCCACCTGCAGCGACGCGGTCGGGCCGCTCCGGCGCGTTCGCGCGTCCCCGGGCCGCGCATCGGGGACAATGCAGCGTGGCGTGGGCGGCAGCGAGCGGACGAGGTGCAGTGAACGAAGGCAGACGGCGGGCGGAGCGGCAGAAGCACCCGGAACGTCGGGTGCCGCTGGCGCTCCTCGGGGTCGGCGCGCTCGCCTCGGCCGTCGCCTGGGTGTTCCTGGTCGGGGCGGCCATCGACTTCGGGCGCCTGGCTCGCAACGGTGACGGGGTCGCCTGGCTGTTCGCCACGGCCGCCACCGTCGGGGGCATCGTGTGCCTGCTGCTGCTGTTCGTGCTCGGGTCGCGGCTGCTGGTGGCGCTCGGGCTGGTCAGCGAGTACAAGCCGCGTCGCGCCGGCGGCCGACGCGCCCGCTGACGGGGGACTCCCCGCTCCGGCCACCACAATCGGGGCCGTTGCCCGTTCGTGACCTGCCGGTTCCCGGTCGTCGGGGTCCGCGTGCCACCATCGGGCACGTGTTCACGCGCATCGCCTCCCGCACGGCCGCCGTCCCCGTCGTACTCCTGCTGTCCCTGACCGCCTGCGGCGGCGACGACGAGCCGCCCGCCGACGAGGGCGACGTGCCGGCGTTCGCCGACAACGAGGGCACCGCCGGGGCGGAGCAGTTCCTCGGCTTCTGGACCGACACCCTCAACGAGGCGACCGCCACCGGCGACACCGAGCAGCTCAAGTCGCTGTCCGCGGACGAGTGCACCACGTGCGACGACTTCGCCGAGCAGCTCGACCAGATCTACGAGGCGGGCGGCCGGGTCGAGTCCGACGGCTGGGAGATCGAGAAGGCCGTTCCCGAGGCCGGCGCGACCGACAACGAGGTCGGCCTGCTGGTGACGTTCTCGGTCTCGCCGCAGACGGTGTACCAGACCGAGGACGCCGAGGCGCAGGAGTTCGAGGGCGGCAACCAGGGCTTCCGCTTCCACCTCGTGCGCGAGCAGGGCGAGTGGCAGGTGCACGACCTGTCCCCCCGCTGATCCCACGACACCCCGGCCCGCGGCCGTCCACAGATCCGTGCCCGGGGCTGGAAACCCGGGCGAACGGCTGGGTAGGTTGCTGGGCACCGGCGTCTCGAGGTCGTCGGGTCGATCGTCTTGGGGGTCGAGGCATGGGCGCACGCCTGCTCGCGGCGGCCGCGATGGCGGCACTTCTCACCGTCGCCGGGTGTACGTCGGACAGCGCACCCACGCCGGCACCGCTGCCGAGCCAGTCGCCGTCGGAGCGCGGGTCGGCGAGCCCGTCCCCCGTCGCGCCGACGTTGCCCGCGGCCGCGAAGGGCACGTCCCCCGCCGCCGCCAAGGCGTTCGCTCGGTACTACGTTCGACCCGGTGAATTATGCGACGGTCAACGAGCGGACGACACAGTGCCTCTGCGAGCAGTCGCAGCCGGAAGTGCATTTCCTGCGACACGGATCGTCAGCGACATCGAGTCCGGTCTATGGCGCCGGCGGATCGATCGAAAGTCGACGGTTGGCGAGTTACGCTCGATCCAGCTGCGTTCCGCGCAGCCGTCGACGTCAGCCGATCGTCGATGTGCGGTCTTGGCTTCAGTCGCCACAGCGAGTGTCAGAGATGGCGGGCGGCGAGCGATCCGGGAGTTCGAAGGCGGCAAACGGCCTGATGACGCTGCATCTTGGGCACCGAGCGTGGGGATGGGCAAGTGACGCGATTGGGACCGGTCGACGTGATGAGCCGTCGCATCGCATCTGGCCGTTATCTGGCGACCGCATTCAGTCAGCGACGTCTTCCCCCGCCGTCAATGCGACGGCTGGGGCAGTGCAGCGGGCGTCGCTCAAGGGTTGGCGACGTGACCTACGCCGGTGAGGTCGAGTGCAGCCAGCGAAGGGCCATCGCAGTCAGCGAGCAATGCGCGCAGCCCTACGTCGAAGACCCGATCGATCAGCGGACTCCGCAGTGCAGTCGCCAGCCTCGGCGGACGGCGGATCTGTGTTCATGATTGCAGCGCCGCCCGCGCCTGTCCTGATCCCGTCGAGCGGGTCTGGCGCCTGTGGGGGCGCGTCGACGACGGGGCGCGCCAAGGGTGGGAACCGCTCTACACCCAGTGCTTCGGGCGCCCACCGACCACGGCCGACACCCCGCGGCCGACGGTCACCCCCGGCCTGGTCCTCGACGCGCTGCGCCGGATCGGACTCCCGGCGCTCTGAGGCCAGGACCCAGCCGGCCGGCAAGACGCTGGTGAACTTCGAGACCATCTTCTACACCGAGCCCCAGGCGTTCACGCGCACCATCACCCTGCTCGGCCAGCGAGTCGACGTCGAGGCGCAGCCCGGCGACGTACACCTGGCACCACGGGGACGGCACGTCCGCGAGCACCGAGACGCCGGGCGCGCGATACCCGGCCAAGGACGTGGTGCACGAGTTCACCGACGCGCACACCACCGTCAGGCCGAGCGTGGACGTCACCTACACCGCCCGGTTCCGGGTCAACGGAGGTGCCTGGCAGGACATCGCCGAGACCGTCACGATCGCCGGCCCGGGCGGCAGCCTGCGGATCGCCGAGGCGACGGCCGTGCTGTCCGGCGGCTACCGGTGAGGTAGCGCCGCCACCAGGTGAGTGGTCTCGACAGGCTCGACCACCCGGTCGTGGCTCGACCACCCGGGGCTCGACCGCGGGCGCTCGACCAGCGGGGCGGTCAGTGCTTGACCGGCAGCTCCGGAAGGTCGAGCGGCGGGCCCTCGCCGCGGAGGATCGCGGCGAACTTGCAGCCCCGCTCGGCGTTGGCGCGTCCACCCAGCACGCTCAGCGCGACGTGGAAGGCCTGCTCGTCGTGCCGCGCGAACGGGCTCCAGCCGTCCCACAGCAGGACCACGCCGTTGGTGTCGCCCGGGGACACGTCGGCGAGGTGGTCGGAGAGGGCGTCGAAGTTCTCACCGAGCTCGTCGTCGATGTCGAACGCCGCAGCGCAGGCCTTGAGGAAGGACTGCTTGTCCTCGATCGTCCAGCCGTCGAGGTACACGAACTTCCAGCCCGCGTGCTCGACCGCGTGCTCGACGTCCGGCACGTGCGCAGCACTGTGCCACTGGTAGAGATCGGGTGCGTTGTGGCCGGCCAGGAGTGCTGCGAGACCGCTCATCTGGTGAACCTCCGAAGGATCGCGGGGCTGGTTCCTTCGCAGGTTAGCCGCGCGGCGCGGCGAGCGACAGGTCTCCGGTGGGCTTCCGGTCGGGCGTGGTCTCGACAGGCTCGACCACGCGCGAGCGGAGCTCGACCACCCGCAACCGCTAGGCCGGCCGATCGGTCCCAGTGGTCTCGACAGGCTCGACCGGCCGATCGGTCCCAGTGGTCTCGACAGGCTCGACCACCCGTTGCTCCCGGTGGGCTCAGAGGCTCATCGCCTGCGCGCGCCGCTTCACCTCGGAGCCGCGGTTCTCCCGCAGCGCGTCGATGGGGCGGCCGGGCAGGGTGTCGTCGGCGGTGAACAGCCACGTCAGCACCTCGACGTCCTCGTAGCCGCCGTCGTGCAGGACGGTCAGCAGCCCCGGCAGGCCCTTGACGATCACGCCGTCCTGCACCAGCTCGGCGGGGATCTTCTGGCCCTCGCCGGGGACGGGCACGGCCGCGGCCAGCTGGTGCTCGCGGATCAGCTGGCGCACCTTGCTCACGCTCACGTGCAACGCGTCGGACGCCTGGCTCCAGTCGAGCCACTCCCCGACCAGCGCGGCGAGGTCGGTCCGGTCGGACTGGTCGGCGGGGGCCCCGGCCTCGGGGTCGTTCCTGGTCTCCACGGCACCACTGTGGCACGGCGCCCGACGGGCCCGACGAGAGGATCCTCACGCCCGCCCGACAGGAGCCGGAGGGCTCGACCTCCGTAGAGTGACCCGGGCACGGAGGCTCGACTTCGCAGGTGGCCGCGCCGTGCGCGCGACAACCGCACCCGACCCAGGAGCCTCTCCATGCCCCGCACCACGGCCGCGCTGCTCGCTGCCGCGCTGGTCGTGCTGGCCGCGCTGGGCGGGCCGGCCTCCGGCCGCGACGGTACGCCGGAGCGGGCCGGCGCCGCGGCCCCCGCCACGGCCGGGTCCGACCCGGCCCGGTTCGGCCGCACGCCGTACGAGCGCAGGCTGCTCGCCGGGCGCTCCGAGTCGGTGACCCTCGAGAGCGTCGTCGGCGCGCAGGACCGGCCCAACGTGCTCGTGCTGATGATGGACGACATGCGGGACGACGACCTGCAGTTCATGCCCAACGTGCAGCGGCTGATCGGCGACCGCGGCGTCCGGTTCACCAACATGTTCTCCGCGCACCCGCTGTGCTGCCCGGCGCGGGCGTCGTTCTTCAGCGGCAGGTACTCCCACAACCACGAGGTGTGGTCGCACAAGGCGCCGTTCGGGTTCCGGGTGTTCGACGACCGCGAGACGCTGCCGGTGTGGTTGCACGGGGGCGGCTACTCCACGATGTTCCTCGGCAAGTACCTCAACGGCTACGGCCGGATGCCGCTGCCCGACGGGTCGACGTCGCTGCGCTACGTCCCGCCCGGCTGGACCGACTGGCGCGCGTCGGTCGACAACGCCCGCGAGACCGGCATCAAGCACCTTCAGGGCGGCACCTACCGCTTCTTCGACACCACGATCAGCAACAACGGGGTGCTCGAGCCGCACCAGGGCCGCTACCAGACCGACCTGTTCAGCGACATCACCCAGGACGTCATCCGCAAGGAGGCCAGGAGCGCCCGGCCGTTCTTCGTCGAGGCCGCGTTCGCCGCCCCGCACGTGGGGACGCCGGTCGAGAAGGACGACCCGAAGCCGTTCCTGCGCTCCGACGGGTGGAAGCAGACCTGGCAGAACCCGGCGCGTCCGAAGTACGTGAAGGGCCGCTTCGACCACCAGATCACCGACATCCCGCGGTTCCTCGACGAGGACGACGTCGCCGACAAGCCGGTGTTCCTGCAGACCCAGCCGCCGCTGGTCGAGGAGGAGTGGCAGGCGATCCTGGAGGACTACCGGCAGCGCGTCGAGTCGCTGTCCGTGGTCGACGACGAGGTCGCCCACATCATGGAGACCCTCGAGCGCACCGGCGAGCTCGACAACACCTACGTGATGTTCACCTCCGACAACGGCTTCTTCCTCGGGGAGCACCGCCGCCGGCAGGGCAAGATCATCGCCTACGACCCGTCGCTGCGGGTGCCGCTGGTGCTGCGCGGCCCCGGCATCCCCGCCGGCGAGGAGCGCCGCGACCCGTTCCAGATGATCGACTTCGTGCCCACCATCCTCGACGCCGCCGGCGTCGCGATCCCCGACGAGCTCGACGGGCAGAGCATGCTCGACGTCGCCCGCGACGGCGACCGGGGCTGGGACCGGCCGATCCTCACCGAGACCGGTCCGCGGCGGCTCAGCGACGACACCCTCGAGCGGATCACGCTCCTCGAGCGCGAGCACGGACCCTCGTCGCTGCGGTTCTCCCAGGGGGTCCGCACCGGGCGCTACCTGTACGTCGAGCACGCCAGCGACGAGCGCGAGCTCTACGACATGGCCCGCGACCCCTACCAGTTCGACAGCGTGGTGGACCGGCCCCGCTACCGGGCCGTGCAGCGCGCCCTGGCCGCCGAGCTGGAGCGGCTGCGGACCTGTGCGGGAGCGGAGTGCGCCGCCCCCCTGCCTCCGACCCTCCGGACCGACGACCCGGTGCCGCCGGTCGGGTTCGACGCCTCCCCCTGAGTCACACCGGCCGCTGCGGATTTCTTGACTCCCGCCCGCACCGTGAGTCACTGTCGTAGATTCCAGTCACACGGCTCACGCGGCTCGTCCCGCGCCGTCGACCCGAGGGAGGCGACCTTTCGTGACGTCCCCCGCGCGCGTCTGGCTGACCCGGGCCACCTCCGGCGTGACGGCCACCGGACTCCTCCTCCTGGGCCTGCCGGCCCTGGTCGCCACCACCCCGGGCCCCTCCACGGCGCCGGCTCCCGGGCCGTCCGCCACGCTCGCCGTACCCGCCGACGGGCTCGCGCTGGTCAGCCACCGGGCGCGGCACCCGCACCGCAAGATCAAGAAGTACCGGGTGCGCCCCGGCGACACGCCCAGCTCGGTCGCGAGCCGCTTCCACGCCTGGACCGCCCAGCTGATCGCGATCAACCACACCTCGACCCTGTACGTCGGGGACGTGATCCGGATCCCGGTGGTGGTGAAGGCGGCGCGGAAGTGCGACCGGCACCGGCACCACCGCACCGGCTACCTCGCCGACAACGCCGACCGCACGGGCGCGAAGGCGAAGAAGAAGGCGGCGGCCAAGCCCGGCAAGAAGCCCGGGAAGAAGACGGGCAAGAAGGCGGGCAAGAAGGCCGACAAGCCCCCGAAGGCCAAGCCGAGCAAGCACAAGCACAAGAAGAAGCAGAAGAAGCACGGCACCCACCGGCACTCGGACCACGGCTGGGTCCACGCCGGCGCCAGCCGGGCCGAGGTGCGGCACGTGATCGCCCGCAAGGCGCGCCGCGTCGGCGTCGACCCGCACCTGGCGCTGGCGATCGCCTGGCAGGAGTCGGGCTGGCAGCACCGGCGCGTGTCGTCGGCGGGGGCGCTCGGCGCCATGCAGGTCATGCCCGGCACGGGCCGGTGGATGTCGGCGTACCTCGGCCGCACGCTGAGGCTGCGCAACCTGCACGACAACGTCAGCGCCGGCGTCGTGCTGATCAAGGTGCTGCGCAGTCAGGCGAGCCTCAAGCACGCGATCGCCGGCTACTACCAGGGCCTGGCCGGGGTGCGGCGCTACGGCATGTACCGCTCGACCCGGCAGTACGTCGCCAACGTGCGGGCCATGAAGCGCGCGCTCGGACGCGGCTGGGACCCCACCTGACCGGTGCCGCGCGGGGTGAGGCACGCCACGCCGACCCCCGGGCGAGGTGCGCCCCTCCCCGGCGCAGCACCTAAAATCGTCGTCCGTGGCCTGCGCTTCCCCTCTGCCGGCCGTCACTGGAGGTCGTTCACGTGGACAGGACCGCGGCGGACCCGCTGATCGGGCGTGTGCTCGACGGCCGCTACCGCGTCGGTCCCCGCATCGCCCGTGGCGGCATGGCCACCGTCTACGAGGCGGTGGACCTGCGCCTGGACCGGGTCTGCGCGGTCAAGGTGATGCACTCCGGCCTGGGTGACGACCACGACTTCGCCGCCCGGTTCGTCCGCGAGGCCCGCAGCGCCGCCCGGCTCTCGCACCCCAACGTCGTGGGCGTCTTCGACCAGGGCGACGACCACGGCACGGTCTTCCTGGCCATGGAGTACATCCCGGGCCACACCCTGCGCGACGTGATCCGCAAGGAGGCCCCGATGGCGCCCGCGAAGGCGCTGACGCTCATCGAGCCGATCCTGGCGGCGCTCGGCGCCGCCCACCAGGCCGGGCTGATCCACCGCGACGTCAAGCCCGAGAACGTCCTGATCGCCGACGACGGCCGCGTGAAGGTGGCCGACTTCGGCCTGGCCCGCGCGGTGAGCGCCGAGACGCAGCACACCGCCACCGGGGGCGTCCTCATCGGCACGGTCTCCTACCTCGCCCCCGAGCTGGTCGTCGACGGACGGTCCGACGCCCGCAGCGACGTGTACGCCGCCGGGGTGCTGATCTACGAGATGCTCACCGGCCGCAAGCCGCACGAGGGCGAGTCGCCGATCCAGGTCGCCTACAAGCACGTCCACGAGGACGTGCCCGCCCCGTCCGCGGAGGTGCCCGGCATCCCGTCGTACGTCGACGCGCTGGTCGCCCGCGCGACCGCCCGCGACCGCGAGCTGCGGCCCGCCGACGCGCGGGTGCTGCTCCACCAGGTGCGCCGGGTGCACGGGGCACTCGACCACGGCGTCCGCGACGACCCGGAGCTGACCGCCGACCTCGCCCCCGTGCTTCCGGCCCGGCACGACCCCGGCATCGACTACGTCACCGAGGACGACCTGCCCACCGTGCTCACCACCGGTCAGGTGGCGCGCGCTGCCGAGGCCGGCGGCGTCGCCTCGGTGATCGGCCTGCACGACCACGCGGGTCGCGGCGAGGGCACCAGCGTGATCGGCGCGCTGCCCGCCGCCGAGCCGGGGCGGCCACGGACGCGTCCGGCCGCGGGCCCCAAGCGTCCACCGGCCCCGCCCGCCCGCCGGCCCCGCCGGTCCAAGCGCGGGCCGATCCTGCTGATGGTGGTGCTGCTGCTCGCGGTCGGCGCGGGCGTCGGCGGCTGGTGGTTCGGCGCCGGCCGCTACACGACGACCCCCGGGGTGGTGAACCTGACCGCGGCGCAGGCGCGGGAGAAGGTCGAGGCCGCCGGGCTGGAGTACCGCGAGGGCGAGGCCCAGTACTCCGAGACCGTCGACGCCGGCTCGGTCATCACCACCGACCCGGCCGGCGGTGAGCGGATCCTCAGCGGTGGCACCGTGCTGGTGACGCTGTCGCGCGGCGCGGAGCGCTACGAGGTGCCGGTGCTCGAGGGCCGCCCGCTCGACGAGGCCACCCGCGTGCTCGAGGAGAACAACCTCACCCGCGGCGACGTGACCCGCCGCTACAACGAACGGGTCCGGCGCGGCCTCGTGCTCGCGGTGGACCCCGCCCCCGGCAAGGAGCTGCGCCGCGGCGCCGCGGTCGACCTGGTCGTCAGCCGAGGCCCCAAGCCGATCGAGGTGCCCGACTTCACCGGCAAGAACGCCGACCGGGCCGAGCGGCGCCTCGACAGGCTCGGCCTCGACGTCCGGCGTACCGAGCAGAACTCCGACGACGTGCCGGCCGGCAAGGTGATCAACCAGTCGCCGTCGAGCGGCACGCTGTTCCGCGGCGACGTGGTCGCGCTGACCGTGTCCAAGGGGCCGGTGCTCGTCGAGATCCCCGACCTCACCGCCCAGGGGGTCGACGAGGCCACCAAGACGCTGCAGGACCTCGGCTTCACGGTGCAGTCCCAGCCCGGTCCCGGCTACCTCGGGCTCGGCTTCGTGCAGTCCGCCGAGCCCGGCTTCGGCAGCCGGGCCCCCAAGGGCAGCACCGTCATCCTCTACCTGGTCTGACCACGTCCGCCCGCTCTCCGCCGAAGGGCCGGAGGGGTACTAGCACCACTGTCCACTGGTCGCGGCGCGGCAGCCGGAGCAACATGGGGTCCGGACGTGGCCCCCGGCCGGTCCCCCACCGTCGCCGCGACGGAACGCGACCGGTCCGCCCGAGTCGATCCGGTCGCCAGTCCCCTCCGGACCTCGTCACGACAGGAGGCCACACCCGCGACGCGGCGCCAGGAGGCAGCCATGACCGTTCGTCGGAGTCGGGTCGGGACGGCGTTGGTGGCGATGACCGCCGCCCTGTCGGTCGCGCTGGCGGTCGTGCTGGCCGTCCCGGCGCACGCAGCGGTCACGGTGTCACGCGCCGAGGTGAGCGGGGGCCAGCTGCGGATCGAGGGCCAGGCCGCCGCGAGCCGCCCCATCACGGTTGACGGCGTACAGCTGGGCACCAGCAGCTCCTCGGGCAGCTTCCGGATCGAGCGGTCCGGGTTCACGCCCCCGGCGGACTGCACCGTGGACGTGAACGACGGCTCGGCGACTGCGACGAACGTCAGGCTGTCGGGCTGCACGGTGACCGCGGCCGCCCTGGGCTCGGTCAGCCTCAGCCCGACGACCGTCCAGGGCGGGGGCACCGCCGCGGTGACGGTGACGCTGACCCGCGCCGCGCCGACCGGTGGTGCGTCGGTGTCGCTGGCGAGCAGCAACACCGCGGCCACCGTCCCGGCAAGCGTGACCGTCCCTGGAGGGGTCACCTCGGCCAGCGCCACCGTGACCACCGGCTCGGTCGGCTCCACCACGACCTCGGTGGTGTCCGCGGCCTACAGCGGGGTCACCCGCACCGCCACCCTGACCATCACCGCGCCGACGACTCCACCACCGCCGGCACCGACGGCAACGCTGGACACGGTCGGCGTCGGTCCGGCGACCGTGCAAGGCGGCTCCACCGCGTCGACCACGGTGACGCTGACCGCCCCCGCTCCCACAGGAGGAGCCGAGGTCGCCTTCTCGAGCAGCAACCCCGCGGTGGCGACGGTCCCGGCCACGATGACAGTGCCAGCAGGCGTCAACAGCCGGGTTGTGGTGGAGTTCGTCTCCACCAGCCCGGTCAGCTCCACCACCACGGTGACGATCTCCGGCACCTACAACGGTGTCACCCGCTCGGCCGTCCTCACGGTCACCGCCCCGCCCCCGCCGCAGCCGGGCGGCTCGCTCGACTCCCTCACGCTGAGCCCTGCAACAGTCCAGACCGGCACGACGAGCACCTCGGCCACGTTGGCGTTCACCGCTCTGACCCCGACCGGGGGCGCCACCGTCTCGCTGACGAGCAGCAACACGGCGATCGCGACCGTGCCCGCCACGGTGACGGTCCCCGCGAACAGCTCCACCGGGGCGTTCCAGGTCACGATCAACGGCTCTGCGGCCGGGACGGCGACCATCTCCGCGGCGTACAACGGGGTCACCCGGACCGCCCTGCTGACCGTGTCCTCGCAGTCGTTGTTCCGGATCATCACCACCTCCCCGCTCCCGAACGCGCGGGTCGGGGAGAACTACACCGGCTTCATCGAGGCCTGCTGCGGACAGGGCACCCCCTACCGGTGGTCCCTGGTGAACGGCAGGGTGCCGGACGGCCTGAGGTTCGCGGGCGACGACCTGCGCCTGAGCAGGACCACCGCGGTCACCGGTGTGCCCACCCGGGTCCAGACGACCACGTTCACGGTGCGGGCCCGGGACGGCGCCGGCAACTCGGCCACGAAGACGTTCACCCTGACCGTCGACCCGGCCAACCCGCTGGTGGTCACCAACGGCACCGCCCAGCTCACCGACGGCACCGTGGGCGTCGCCTACCAGAACGGCCTGTTCGCCAGTGGCGGCGTTCAGCCCTACCGGTGGTCGCATGTCGCGGGAACCCTCCCACCGGGCCTGTCCGTGCAAGCGTCCCCCGGCCGTGTGCAGGGCACCCCGACGACCGCGGGGACGTTCACCTTCACCGTCCGGGTCGACGACAGCAGCGGCCAGTTCGCGACGCAGGAGTTCACGATCCGGGTGCTGCCCTGATCCCGGGGGAACCGCCGGGTGACCGGTGACGGTCAGGGCCACCCGTAGGCTCTGCGCATGCCCCCCACCTCCCCGGCCGCCGGGCCGTACGCCGGGCTGCGCAACCCCGTCGGCACCCACCTGAAGGTGGGCGCGGGGCTGGTGAAGGGCGCGCTGACGAGCGCCGACGAGCTGGGCTGCGAGACCCTCCAGGTGTTCGTCGGCAACCCGCGCGGCTGGGCCCTGTCGGCCGGCGACCCCGCGGTCGACGCCGCCTTTCGTGCCGCGACCGCGGAGCGCGGGATGCGCACGTTCATCCACGCGCCCTACCTGGTCAACCTCGGCTCCCCCACCCCCACCACCTACGAGCGGTCGGTCGCCTCGGTAGCCCACAACCTGCTCCGCGCCGCGCAGATCGGCGCGGAGGGCGTGGTCGTGCACACCGGCTCCTGCGTCGACGAGGCCGGGGGGAGCACGGCGTACGACGCGGCGATGCGGCAGGTCCGCGAGGGCCTGCTGCCCGTCCTCGACCGGCTCGGCGACACCGGACCGTGGCTGCTGCTCGAGCCCACCGCCGGGCAGGGCCGGTCGCTGTGCGCGGGCGTCGACGACCTCGAGCCCTACCTGGACGCGCTCGACGGCCACCCGCGGGCCGGGATCTGCCTGGACACCTGCCACGTGTTCGCCGCGGGAGCGCCCCTCGACGAGCCCGGTGGCCCCACCGCGACCGTCGACCGGATCCTGGAGATCGGTGGGCCCGGGCGGCTGCGGCTGGTCCACGCCAACGACTCGATGGACGTGCGCGGCGCCTTCAAGGACCGGCACCAGCGGATCGGCGAGGGCCACATCGGGCTCGCCGCGTTCGAGGAGCTGCTCGCCCACGACGCCCTCTCGGGCGTACCCGTGATCCTCGAGACGCCCGGCACCCGCGACCCCGGTGACGGCCAGATCGACCTGCTGAAGAAGATCCGGCCGTGACCGCAACCACCACGGGCACCGAGCGCCGTACCTCCCTGCTGGCGGCGCTGGCGCTGCTGAGCGTCACCGCGGCCTGGGGGTCGACGTTCTTCCTGACCAAGGACCTGCTCGATCGGATGCCGGTCCTCGACTTCCTGGCCGTCCGGTTCGCGATCGCCGGCGCCGCGGTGTTCCTGCTGTTCCCCCGGGCCGTGGGCGGGCTGTCCGCGGCGAGCCGGCGCCGGGCGGTGGTGCTCGGCCTGCTGTACGGCGTGGCGCAGATCCTGCAGACCGCGGGCCTCGAGCACACGCCGGCGAGCGTCTCCGGCTTCGTCACCGGGCTCTACGTGGTGGCCACCCCGCTGTTCGCGGCCGTGCTGCTGCGGCAGCGGATCGGCCCGATGACCTGGGGGGCCGTGGTGCTGGCGCTGGCCGGGCTCGGCGTGCTCACGCTGAGCGGCTTCAGCATCGGCTACGGCGAGGGCCTGACGTTCCTGGCGGCGCTGCTCTACGCCCTGCACATCGTCGGCCTCGGCGCCTGGTCCACCGCGCGCGAGGCGATGGGGATGACGATCGTCCAGCTCGTCGTCATCGCCGTGGTCTGCACCCTGGCGAGCGCCCCCGACGGCTTGGTGCTGCCGTCGGGCGCGGCCGACTGGACGTCGGTGGTCTACATGGCACTGGTGGCCGGGGCGTTCGCGATGGCCGCCCAGACGTGGGCGCAGGCGCACCTGCCGCCGACGCGGGCGGCGATCATCATGAGCATGGAGCCGGTGTTCGCGGCCTTCTTCGCGGTGCTGCTCGGCGGCGAGTCGCTCACTGCGCGGATGCTCCTCGGCGGCTCGATGGTGCTCACCGCGATGCTCGTCGTCGAGCTGTCGCCGCGCCGCAAGATCGAGGCCGAGGTCACGCACATCTCGGTCTAGGGCCGGTCCCGGCGGCGGCCGGTCACCCTGTCGCCGTAGTCCGCGGCACAATGGTTCGCATGCTGCAGCCGCACGCGACCCCGCGGATCCGGCTCAACGACGAGGACGCGCGGGTCGCGCCGCTCGAGCTCTTCTTCGACCTGGTGTTCGTGTTCGCGCTCACCCAGGTCACCGCGCTGATGGCCGACGACCTCTCCCGCCGCGGCCTGGTGCGGGGCCTGCTCCTGCTCGGGCTGCTGTGGTGGAGCTGGGTCGGCTACGCCTGGCTGTGCAACGTGGTCCGCACCGACGACGGGCCGGTGCGCCTGGTGCTGTTCGTCGCGATGGCCGCGATGCTGGTGCTCGCGCTGGCGATCCCCGAGGCGTTCGACGACCTGCCGGGAGGCCTGCCCGGACCGGTCGTGATCGCGATCTGCTACTTCTCGTTCCGGCTGATGCACCTGGCAATGTTCTGGCTGGTCGCCCGCGACGACCCCGGCCTGCGCCGCCAGCTGGTCAGGTTCGCCCCGTCGATGCTCGGCGCCACCGCGCTGCTCCTCGTCGCCAGCCAGCTCGACGGCACCATCCAGACGCTGACCTGGGCCGCGGCGCTGCTCGCCGACTACGTGGGCACGCTGCTCGGCGGCTCCGACGGCTGGCGGCTGCGCGCCCCCGGCCACTTCGCCGAGCGGCACGGGCTGATCCTGATCGTCGCGCTCGGCGAGTCGATCGTCGCCATCGGCGTCGGGGTCGCCGAGCTGCCGATCAGCTGGCCCATCGTGGTCGCCTCGATGCTGGGGCTCGGAGTCTCCACGGCCCTGTGGTGGGCCTACTTCGACATGTCCGCCCTGCACGCCGAGCACGCGCTGGCCGCCGAGCCCGAGGCGACGCAGGGCGGGCTTCGCCCGGGACGCCTACTCCTACCTGCACCTCCCCCTGTCGCCGGCGTCGTGCTGACCGCACTGGGCATGAAGAAGGTCCTGGAGTACGTCGGCGACACCGCCCACCACACCCTCGCCGACCCGCTGACCGGCATCGCCCTGGTCGCGCTCTTCGGCGGCGTGCTGCTGTACCTGCTCGGCCACGTCGCGTTCAAGTGGCGCACCAACCACCAGGTGATGCCGTCGCGGCTGGCGGTGGCCGTCGCCCTGCCGGTCCTCGGTGCGCTCTGCCTGGACGTACCGGCCCTCGGGGCGCTCGCCGTCCTCGCCGCCGCGCTGGGGGCGATGATCGCGTTCGAGAACGTCCGCTACGCCGAGCACCGGCGCGCGCTGCACGACGCTCTGACAGCGGCGGGGTCGGAAAATCCGGTCGCCGGGTGGCCCGCATGGTCGACGATGGACCGCATGTCCCCCGCGAAGATCGTGCCGTTCGCCGAGGAGCACCTCGCCGACGCCGGCCGGCTGCTGGCCCGGCGGCACCGCCGGCACCGCCGCGAGCTCCCCGCACTGTCCCCCGCCTTCGAGGACGCCGCGGTGGCCGAGCGCCAGGTCGCCGAGGCGTGGGCCGCCGACGGCAGCTCCGGCGCGGTCGCGACCCGGGACGGCCGGCTGCTCGGCTACCTGCTCGGCGCCCCGAAGCCCGCGGCCGTGTGGGGCCCCAACGTCTGGGTGGAGTCCGCCGGCCAGGGCCTGGACGACGGCGTCGACGCCGAGCTCGTGAGGGACCTGTACGCCGCGGCCGCCGGCCGCTGGGTCGAGGAGGGCCGCACCGCCCACTACGTGATCGTCCAGGCGACCGACCGGCCGCTCGTGGACGCCTGGTTCCGGCTCGGGTTCGGCCAGCAGCAGGCGCACGCGGTGCGCCCGCCGCTGCCGGCGTACCCGGTGCCGGCGGCGGGGCTGACCGTCCGCCGCGCCGAGCGGCGGGACATCCCGGCCCTCGCCGAGCTCGACGTGGCGCTCCCCCGCCACCAGGTGCTCTCGCCCTGCTTCGCCGGAGGGGGCCTCGGCAGCGTCGAGGAATCCCTCGCGGAGTGGGAGGAGGACTTCGACGACCCGGACTTCACCGTGTTCGTGGCCGAGCACGGAGGCCGGGTGATCGGGTCCGCCGTGGGCTGCGCCCTGACGAAGTCGAGCACGAACATCGGCCTGGTCCGCCCGGACGGCGCCGGCTTCCTCGGCTTCGCCGCGGTGCTGCCCGACGCCCGTGGCCTCGGTGCCGGCCGGGCGCTGGGCGAGACGGTCCTCGCCTGGGCCGGCGAGGCGGGCTACGACGTGGTCGCGACCGACTGGCGGGTGACGAACCTGCTCTCGTCCCGGGCCTGGACCGCGCTCGGCTTCGTCCCGACGTTCCTGCGGCTGCACCGGACGATCGGCCACTGAGCGGCTGCTGTCACCGGAGGGGTGGCCCAGTCCGGTGGCCGGACGCGATTCCCGGGATCCGGTCGCGGTCGACTACATTCCTCCCGTGCACACCGTCACGTATCTGTTCGGCTACCCGCCCGGGGCACCCGGTCCGGCAGCCTGACGCTGCACGTCCGACCAACCAACGCCCCTGGCCGCTCAGGGGCGTTTCGCATATCCGCGACAACGGCCCCGACGACGTGGCTGGGAGCACCACACACGAGAGGTACCACCCATGGTCGTCGTCATGACACCGGACGCCACCGATGCGGACATCGCCCACATCGTCGACAAGGTCGAGAGCGTCGGCGGTGAGGCGTTCGTCAGCAAGGGGGTCGTGCGCACCATCATCGGCCTGGTCGGCGACATCGACTCCTTCTACGGGCTCAACCTGCGCAGCCTGCCCGGCGTCGCGGACGTGCACCGCATCTCCGACCCCTACAAGCTCGTCAGCCGTCAGCACCACCCGGACCGCAGCACGGTGTGGGTGCGCGGCGTGCCGGTCGGCCCCGAGACGTTCACGTTCATCGCCGGACCGTGCGCGGTGGAGTCGCCGCAGCAGACCCTCGAGGCCGTCGAGATGGCCAAGGCGGCGGGCGCCACGCTGATGCGCGGGGGCGCCTTCAAGCCGCGCACCTCGCCGTACGCCTTCCAGGGTCTCGGCGAGAAGGGGCTGGAGATCCTCGCCGACGTGCGCGACCTGACCGGGCTGCCCGTCGTGACCGAGGTCGTCGACGCCCGGGACGTGCCGATGGTCGCGGAGTACGCCGACATGCTGCAGGTCGGCACGCGCAACATGGCCAACTTCGGACTGCTGCAGGCGGTCGGCGAGGCCGGCAAGCCGGTGCTGCTCAAGCGCGGCATGACGGCCACCATCGAGGAGTGGCTGATGGCGGCCGAGTACATCGCCCAGCGCGGCAACCTCGACATCGTGCTGTGCGAGCGGGGCATCCGCACGTTCGAGCCCAGCACCCGCAACACGCTGGACATCTCCGCGGTGCCGGTCGTCCAGACGACCAGCCACCTGCCGGTCATCGTGGACCCCTCGCACGCGGCCGGCCGCAAGGACCTCGTCGTCCCGCTGTCGCGCGCCGCCATCGCGGTCGGGGCGGACGGCGTGATCGTCGACGTGCACCCGGACCCCGAGACCGCCCTGTGCGACGGCCCGCAGGCGCTGCTCGGGAACGACCTGCGGGCGCTGGCCCAGGCCGTGCGCCAGCTGCCGCCGGCGGTCGGTCGGGTGGACGCCTCCGCGCTCACCCGGTCGAGCTGAGGGTCAGGAGGCCGGCTCCGTCGCCGCCAGCGCGGTCTCGGTGACGCGCAGGTGCAGGCGGTAGAGCCGGTCGGCCTGGTCCTGGGCGCGCTCGAGCATGTCCTCGACCTCGTCGCGGGTGACCCGCTGGTCGTGGGCGGCGACGGCGCGCAGCACCTGCCACCCCGCGAGCTTGGCCGCCACCGCGTCGCGCAGCGCCTCGAGCTCGATGACGTCGGTGAGCGGCGAGCGACGCAGGACGTAGCCGTTGGGCTTGAACCGGCCGGCCCGTTCGGCGACGTAGCCGAGGGCGGTCATCGGACGGTTCACGGCGACCCCCAGCCGGTGCATGAGCCGGCGCAGCACGGCGCGGTCCTCCGCGACCTCCTCGGCGAGCCGGGCGAGGTCGTCGCGCCAGGTCGGAGCCACGGTGCTGCCGGGCGACCCGACGGAAGAGCGCCACGCCGCCGTTGGCCAGGGTCAGGTGGTTGTTGAGGTAGATGCCGACAAGTCGCTGCGTGTCCATGCGCCACCGGTACCCGACGAGACCGCCGGGAAACTCACCCGGCCAGACAGCCGGCGAGGGCCTTGGCGGCCCGTTCGGCCTGCGCGCGGCCCACGTCCAGGTGGGTGACCAGCCGCACCGTCCGCTCACCCAGGGCCGAGACCAGCACTCCCTGCTCGCGCGCGGCCTCCACGACGGCGCGTGCGTCGGCGACGTCGAGGACCACGATGTTGGTGTCGACCCCGGCCGGGTCCAGGTCACAGGCCTCGGCCAGCAGCCGGGCGTGGGCGTGGTCGTCGGCGAGCCGCTCGAGGTGGTGGTCGAGCGCGTGCAGCCCCGCGGCGGCCAGGACGCCGGCCTGGCGCATCCCCCCGCCGAGCCGCTTGCGCCAGACCCGCGCCTCGGCGACGACGTCCCGGTCGCCGACCAGCAGGGACCCCACCGGGGCGCCGAGGCCCTTGCTCAGGCAGACCGCCAGCACGTCGGCGCAGCGGCCGTAGTCCGCGAGCGGTACGCCGGTCGCCACGTGCGCGTTCCAGATGCGGGCCCCGTCGAGGTGGACCCCGATCCGCCAGGCGTCGGCGCGGCTGCGCAGCGCCCGCAGGTCGTCGAGCGGGACCACCCGGCCGCCCGCGAAGTTGTGGGTGTTCTCCACCGAGACGGCCTTGGTGGGGACGAAGAACGGGGAGAGGTCCGGGGCGAAGAGGGCGTCGATGCCCGGCAGGTCGAGGCCGCCGCGGTCCCCGGTCCAGGTGCGCATCGTGACACCGAAGAACGCGCCGTGGGCGCCGAGCTCGGCCCGCGCGATGTGGGCCTGCGCCTCGCACAACACCTCCTGGCCCGGCGCGACCAGGGAGCGCACCGCGAGCAGGTTGGCCATCGAGCCGGTCGGCGTGAGGAGCGCCGCCTCCTTGCCGAACAGGTCGGCCACCCGCTCCTCCAGGGCCCGGACGGTCGGGTCCTCGCCGTACACGTCGTCCCCCACGTCCGCGCGGGCCATCGCGGCGCGCATCGCCTCGGTGGGCGCGGTCACGGTGTCGCTGCGCAGGTCGATCGGGCCGGCGGCGTCGGGTGCGGTCACGGTGCCGATGCTAGGAGGGGCACAGCTCGCGAGCGGCCAGGGGTCCGTCGGCGGGCCGAGCCGATGCCGGGACGGTGGCGATCCGACACGGCGCTCAGTCGGTGCTCTGCACCGCGCTGAGCATCTCCGCCACCAGGAACGCCAGCTCCAGGGACTGCACCCGGTTGAGGCGCGGGTCGCAGGCGGACTCGTAGCGGTTGTGCAGGTCGTCCTCGAGCAGCGCCTCGCCGCCACCGACGCACTCGGTGACGTCGTCGCCGGTGAGCTCCACGTGCACGCCGCCGGGCCAGGTGCCCAGCGCCCGGTGCACGTCGAAGAAGCCCTGCACCTCGGAGATCACGTCGTCGAACCGGCGCGTCTTGTAGCCCGACGACGCCTCGAACGTGTTGCCGTGCATCGGGTCGCACACCCAGGCGACGCTGACCCCGGCGGCGGTGACCTTCTCCACCAGGTTGGGCAGCGCCTCGCGGATCCTGCCCGCACCCATCCGGGTGATGAACGTGAGCCGGCCGGGCTCGTTGTCGGGGTTCAGCTTGGCCGCCAGCGCCAGCGCGTCGTCGGGCGACGTGGTCGGACCGAGCTTCACCCCGATCGGGTTTCGGATCCTGGACAGCAGCTCGACGTGCGCACCGTCGAGCTGCCGGGTGCGCTCGCCGATCCAGAGGAAGTGGCCGGACACGTCGTAGGGCTGCTGGGTGCGGGAGTCGATGCGGGTGAGCGCGTGCTCGTACTCCAGCACCAGCGCCTCGTGGCTGGAGTGGAAGTCGACCCGGTGGAACTCGTCGGGGTCGGCGCCGATCGCCTTCATGAACGTCAGCGCGCGGTCGATCTCGCCGGCCAGCCGCTCGTAGCGGCGGCCCACCGGTGACTCCCTCACGAAGTCGGTGTTCCAGGTGTGCACCTGGCGCAGGTCGGCGTAGCCACCGGTCACGAACGCTCGGACAAGGTTGAGCGTCGCCGCCGAGGAGTTGTAGACGTCGACGAGCCGCTGCGGGTCGGGCGTGCGGGCGGCCTCGGTGAAGTCGAAGCCGTTGACGGCGTCGCCGCGGTACGCCGGGAGGGTCACGTCGCCCCTGGTCTCGGTGTCCGACGACCGCGGCTTGGCGTACTGGCCGGCGATCCGGCCGAGCTTCACCACCGGCACCGACGCGGCGTAGGTCAGCACGACCGCCATCTGCAGCAGCACCCGCAGCTTGTTGCGCACGTTGTCGGCGGTGACGCCGTCGAAGGTCTCGGCGCAGTCGCCGCCCTGCAGCAGGAATGCCTCCCCCCGGGCGACCGCGGCCAGCTTGTCCTTGAGCTCGTCGCACTCGCCGGCGAAGACCAGGGGCGGCACGGCCCGGAGCCTTCCGACGGCGGTGTCGAGCGCGGACGCGTCGGGCCAGGTGGGCTGCTGGGCCGCTCCGAGCGCGCGCAGGGACGCGAGGTCGGGGATCTGCTGGGTCACCGGTCCAGGTTACGTCGTGCGCACGCCCGACCCGCCACCGCGCGGGTGGCGCGAGACCGCGCTCACAGCAGTCCGGACACCTGGGTGCTCAGCACGGCGGGCGTCGGGTCGACGTTCCCGGCCCCGTCGACGGCCCGGGCCGCCAGGGTGTGCCGCCCCTGGCTGAGGCCGGCGAAGGTGGCGACGGGGCCGCAGGCGGCGTACGCCGCACCGTCGAGGCTGCACTGGAAGGAGGTCAGCGTGCGGTCGGAGGTCAGGGCGACCGTCCAGGTGCCGCCGGCCGCCACCTGGGTGACCGCCGTGGTCTCGGGACCGGACGGGGCGGGCGACGCGGGGGGCGGGTCCGACGGCCGGGGGTCCGGGGACGGCGACGGGCTCGACGGGCTGCCACTGGACCCGCCGGACGGGGTCGCCGGGGTCTCACTGCCCGCACCCGGAGCGGTGGACCGCGCGGTCTCCTCCTCGGTGCCCGCCAGGGCGCCGGGCTCGGAGGCCCCGGGGGTGGCCGGGGATGCGCCAGAGGCCGTCGGCTGCCGCGCCGGGGCGGCCCCCTCGGAGACCGACGCGGACGGCGTCGTGCGCGCCTGGCCGCGGTCCGCGCCGCGGCTCGTCGACGGTGTCCGGGCGGCCCGCAGGTCCTCGAGGGCCGCCGCGTCGGGGTAGGTCGTGGCGTCCCGCGCGCCCGCGGTCGGGCCGGCGGCGGTGCGGTCCTCGCCGCCGAGGTCGAGCGAGTCGGCCACCGTCAGGTAGCCGCCGGTGGCCGCCCCCAGCAGCACGACGGTTCCCACCGCCGCGGCGCGACGCGAGCGGGCAGCGCCGGCCAGGCGGGCCAGGGGTGTCTGAGCGCGGTGTCGCATGTGTCTTCCCGAGATTCGTTGCCGGTTGCTCCCCCGTGCCGCCCGAGAAGACGGCGCTCGACCCTAGCAAGACCGGGCTCTGACCGGCCAAAACGCCTCGGGACCGGGTCAGCGGTCGAGGTGGTCGGGCTCGCGGAACCCGGTCTTCTTGGCCCGGATCCCGCGGTTGGTGAACCAGGTCAGCAGCCACAGGACGATGCCCACCGCCAGCAGCCCGCCGGCGATCCGGTACTGCACCCAGTCCTCGGGGTCGCGCGCCCACGGCCCGGTCAGGAACGCGCAGGTGACCGCACCGATGACGGGGAAGGCGGTCGGCGCCTTGAACCGGCGCTCGGTGGCGGTGTCGCGGCGCAGCACCAGGCACGCGACGTTGACGATCGTGAACACCACCAGCAGAAGCAGCCCGGTGGTGCCGGCGAGCGACCCGACGATCGAGCTCTCGGACTGCTCGGTGACGACCCAGATCAGGCCCAGCGCGAGCAGGGTGGTGAACACGATCGCCGACCACGGCGTACGACGGCCCGGGAGCACGCGGCCGAGCGAGCGCGGCAGGACGTCCTGCCGGGCCATGCCGTAGATCAGCCGGCTGGCCATCAGCATGTTGATGAGCGCGGTGTTGGCGACCGCGAACACGGTGAGGAACGGGAAGACGCTGCTCACCGGGAAGCCGGGCGCGCCCTGCTTGACGACCTCGAGGAGGATGCCGGTCTCGCCGTCGAAGTTCTGGATGTCGCCGATCGGGAGCACCATCACGACGGAGACGGCGACCAGCATGTAGATGACCACGGCGATGCCGAGGCCGGTCAGCATGGTGCGCGGGAAGATCCGCTCCGGGTCCTTGCACTCCTCGACCATGTTCACGGAGTCCTCGAACCCGACCATGGAGAAGAACGCGATCGCGGTCGCGACGGTCACCGCGGCGAACATGCCCCGGTCGCTGGCGTTCTCGAACACGACGACCCGGCCGACGTCGACACCGTTGGTGGCCATCGCCATGAAGCCGACCAGGATGACGATGGCGAGCGCGGTGATCTCGACCAGGGTCAGCACGACGTTGAACTTGACGCTCTCCCCCACCCCGCGGAGGTTGATCGCGGCCAGCAGGAGCATGAAGCCGAGCGCCACGAGGAGAACAGCAGTGGTCGACGTCGGCACCCCACCGATCGTCTCGTCGAGGCCGGCCAGCAGGTTGGCCGCCAGCAGGTTCGACGACGTCGAGGCGCTGGTGACACCGGAGCAGACCACGGTGAACGCAACCAGGAACGTCACGAAGTGCAGGCCGAAGGCCTTGTGGGTGTAGAGCGCCGCACCAGCTGCCTGCGGGTACTTCGTGACCAGCTCCAGGTAGGAGAACGCGGTCAGCGTCGCGACCGTGAACGCGACCAGGAAGGGCAGCCAGGCGACCCCGCCCACCTCGCCGGCGATGTCCCCGGTCACCGCGTAGACCCCGGCGCCGAGGATGTCACCGACGATGAAGAGCAGCAGCAGCTTCGGCCCCATCACCCGCTTGAGCTCGTGCTGGTCGTGCCCGGTCCGCTCGCTGGTGACCTCGGTGCTCATGCGCACTCCTCGCTCGGGGTTGTGCTCACCTTCTTCCCCACCAGTCGCACGCGCAAGCGCCCACGCCCATCCCCGTTCGACCGGCCGGGCGGCGTGGCCGCCGTGGCCGGGTCAGGGACGTCGGTGCAGCAGCAGCGGCAGCACGGTGGCCGCACCCGCGCGGCGCAGGGCGGCGGACGCGACCGTGATCGGCCACAGCGACGACGTTGCGTCGACGACCAGCAGCACGGCGCGTCCGGCGACGGCTTCGGGGACGGTGTCGGGGGTGAACGCGTCCCTCCAGAACGCCGCCTCCTCCGCCGACGACATCTCACGCAGGTCCGGCACCCTCGGCGGCGCCGGCATCGAGGCGCGCTCCAGCCGGCCGCGCTCGGCGACGTGGTCGGCCACCGAGCCGGTGACCTCGGGGAACCCGGCGGCCGGCAGGTCGACGACGACCTCGGGACGCTGCGACCACGTGTCCTTCCAGCCGGCGAGCAGCCGCACGCTCGCGTCGAGCACGTCGTCGGGCGCGGGCGCGTCGCGGCCGAACAGCCCGGCCACGGTCTCGCGCCACTCGGGGGCGTCGGCGAACACCAGCGTGCGGCCGACCTCGTGGCCGTCGTCGGGCGCGATCCGGCCGCGAGCGCCGAAGGCGCCACCGGGCCACATCTTGCGTGGTTCGAGCAGGTGCACCTGCCCGCGCAGCAGCCGGGTCACCGCCTCCGCGGTGGCGGCGGTCGGCGCGCCGTCGAGCGCCTCGGGCAGCGCGCCGCGGCACACCGAGCAGCGGCCGCACGGCTCGGCGTGGGGGTCGTCGAGCGAGGCCTGCAGCAGCTCCATCAGGCACCGTTCGCCGCGCGTGTAGGCACGCATGATGTCCGCCTCGCGGCGACGTACCGCCACCACGCCCTCGTAGTGCTCGGCGTCGAAGACCCAGTCCTTCCCGGTGGCGAGCCAGCCCCCGTCGACGCGGTCCACCACCTCGTCGACAGCGAGCTGCTTGAGCATCAGCTCGACCCGCCCGCGGCGCACCCCGGACTGGGCCTCCACCGCCGCCACGGACACCGGCTCCTCGGCCGAGAGGACGCCCAGGACGCGGGCGACCTGCTCCGGCTGCGGGATGGTCGCCGTCGCGAAGTAGTCCCACACGCCCGCGTCGGCGTCGGACGGGAGCAGCACCGCGTGCGCGTGGTCGATGGCGCGGCCGGCGCGGCCGACCTGCTGGTAGTAGGACACGGGCGACGGCGGGGCGCCCACGTGGAGGACGAAGCCGAGATCGGGCTTGTCGTAGCCCATGCCCAGCGCGGAGGTGGCGACCAGCGCCTTCAGCCGGTTGTCGCGGAGCGCGTCCTCGAGCTCGTGCCGCCGGTCGGCGTCGAGCTGACCGGTGTAGGCGGCGACCGGAACGGCGGACCCGTGCACCTCCGCGACGGCGGCCGCGAGGCGCTCGGCGTCGGCGACGGTCAGTGTGTAGACGATCCCCGAGCCGGGCAGGCGCGGCAGGTGGTCGACTACCCAGGCGTAGCGCTCGAGCGGCGAGAGCCGGTCGACCACCGAGAGCTCCAGGCTGGCCCGGGCGAGCCGCCCGCGGAGCACCAGAGTCGCCTCGCCGAGCTGGTGCGCCACGTCGTCGGTGACCCGCTCGTTGGCGGTCGCGGTGGTGGCCAGGACCGGCGTGTCCGGGTTCAGCCGCTGCAGCACGTCGGACACGCGGCGGTAGTCGGGGCGGAAGTCGTGCCCCCAGTCGGAGACGGCGTGGGCCTCGTCGATCACCAGCAGGCCGAGCCGGCCGGCCAGCGCGTCGAGCACGCGGCGGCCGAACCCGGGGTTGGCCAGCCGCTCCGGCGAGACCAGCAGCACGTCGATGTCGCCGTCGAGCAGCCCGCGCTCGATCGCGGACCAGTCGTCGACGTTGGAGGAGTTCAGCGTGGCGGCACGCAGCCCGGCCCTCGCCGCGGCGGCCACCTGGTCACGCATCAGCGACAGCAACGGCGAGACGACGAGCGTCGGCCCGGCGCCCTCGGACCGGCGGATCGCCGTGGCCGCCCAGTAGACCGCGGACTTGCCCCACCCGGTGGCCTGCACGACCAGCACCCGGGCGGCCGGCTCGCACAGCGCCGCCACCGCGGTCACCTGGTCCTCCCGGAGCCGGGCGTCCGGACCGGCCATCGCGGCGATCACCCGCTGGGCGGTGGCGGCGCGGGCGTCGGGGAGAGTCGAGGCGGTCATGGCTGCCACCGTAGGCAACCCCGCCCCCCGGTTCACACGGACGGTGCGACCTCGAGGCGGCGGAGCAGGCAGAGCACCCGCCCCGGTTAGCCCCGGCCGCGCCTGGGCAGGGTCCGGGACGTGCGCATCGCGACCTTCAACATCCTCAGCGGCCGCTCGCTGCACGACGACCGGGTGGACGTGAGCCGGTACGCCGGGGCGATCCGGTCACTCGAGGCCGACGTTTTGGGTCTGCAGGAGGTGGACCGCAACCAGGGGCGCTCGATGCGCGCGGACCTGACCGCGGTGGCCGCGGAGGCGATGGGCGCGGTCGAGCACCGCTTCGTGGCCGCGCTCTCCGGCACGCCGGGGTCGACGTGGATCGCCTCGACGGGTGACGAACAGCCGGACGAGGCGGCCTACGGCATCGCGCTGCTGAGCCGGCACCCGGTCTCGTCGTGGGAGGTGGTCCGGCTGCCGCCCGTCCCGGTCCGGGTGCCGATGTGGTGGCGCGGCAGCCGCGTGCCCACCTGGGTCCGAGACGAGCCGCGGGTGGCGGTCGCGGCGGCCGTCGAGACGCCGGCGGGTCCGCTGACCGTGGTCAACACGCACCTGTCGTTCCTGCGCTGGTGGAACCCCCGCCAGCTGCGGGTGCTCCTGCGCGCGCTCGAGCACCACCGCTCGCGGCTGGTGCTGCTCGGCGACCTCAACATGGGGCCGGCCAGGGCGCACCGGATCACCGGGATGCGACCCCTGGCTCGGCAACCCACCTTTCCGGCCGACGCGCCCACGGAGCAGCTGGACCACGTGCTGACCCGGGATGACCTGCGCGTCACCGACCACCAGGCGCGCCGGCTGCCGGTCTCCGACCACCGCGCGCTGGTCGCCGACGTCGACCTCTGACGGGGCCGGAAGGTCAGCCGAAGAAGACCTCGGCCTCGGCGTACTGCTCGGGCTGCACCAGCTTGAGCTCGCCGGTGCCCTCGATGAGCGGGACCCGGACGATCTCGGTGCCGCGCAGCGCCATCATCGTGCCGTAGTCGCCGTCGTGGACGGCGGTGATCGCCTGCAGCCCGAACCGGGTGGCCAGCCAGCGGTCGAACGCCGTCGGCGTGCCACCCCGCTGCACGTGCCCGAGCACCACGGCGCGGGCCTCCTTGCCGGTGCGGTCCTCGATCTCCTTGGCCAGCCGGTCGCCGATGCCGCCGAGGCGGACGTGCCCGAACGCGTCGAGGTCACCGCTCTGCAGCGTCATGTCGCCACCCTCGGCCGGCACCGCGCCCTCGGAGACGACGATGATCGGCGAGTAGTGCGACTCGAACCGCTTGTTGACGTAGTCGCAGACCTTGTCGATGTGGAACGGCTGCTCCGGCACCAGGACCACGTTGGCGCCGCCGGCGATCCCCGCGTGCAGGGCGATCCAGCCGGCGTGCCGCCCCATCACCTCGACGACGAGGACGCGGTGGTGCGACTCGGCCGTGGTGTGCAGCCGGTCGATCGCCTCCATGGCGATGTTGACGGCCGTGTCGAAGCCGAACGTGAAGTCGGTGCCGCTGAGGTCGTTGTCGATGGTCTTGGGGACGCCGACCACGTTGACCCCGAGGTCCGCGAGCTTGGTGGCCACGCCCAGGGTGTCCTCGCCGCCGATCGCGACCAGCGCGTCGATGCCGTTGTCGGCGAGGTTCTCCTTGATCCGCTCGACTCCGCCGTCGATCTTGAAGGGGTTCGTCCGCGAGGACTTCAGGATGGTCCCCCCGCGGGGCAGGATGCCGCGCACCTGGTCGACGCCGAGCGGCACGGTCACGTTCTCCAGCGGGCCGCGCCAGCCGTCGCGGAAGCCGACGAAGTCGTAGCCGTAGGTCTGCACGCCCTTGCGCACGACGGCCCTGATCACGGCGTTGAGGCCGGGACAGTCGCCGCCACCGGTGAGCACTCCGACGCGCATGTCTTCCTCCTGGGTCGAGAAGTCTGCATCGACCCTAGCGACGCCCCTTGGATCGATCCAGGCCGGTCCGCCTTCCGGTCGGGAGGTTGCCTCGGCCCGTGCGGAACCGATAGTCAGTCGTCATGCAGATTTCTCGGGTCCTGCTGTCCTTGGCCATCGCCCTCACCGTGACGCCCGCCCTGGCGAGCGCACCCGCGAGCGCCTTTCCGCCCGCACACGACGGCGCGCGAGCGCCTGCCGCCTGCTTCGACCGGACGGTGCGCCCGACGGTCGAGCAGGCGCGCGCCGGGAGGCGGGCCCCGCGGCTCATTCTCGAGCGCAGCGGTGCCGACCACCGGGTGCAGCGGTTCGCCCGCGACCTGTGCACGGCGGGCTCGCCCGCGCAGGCGCGTCGCACGGTCGGCCGGCACGGCCACAGCCTGTGGACCTGGGCGACCGCGCGGGCGCAGGGCCGGATCCCGGTCACCGGCAGCCTGCCCGGCGGCGACGACCGGCCGCTCTACTGGGCCCGGGTCGCCATGACCCGGCTCCTCGGACAGTGGACCCCGGCGCGCGGACCGGCCCCGTCGCGGGCCGCCCGGGCGCGGCTCGTCGAGCGGCTGGAGACGGCCTCCCGCGGCCAGGACACCCTTCGGCCCCATCGCCGCACCGACGGCCGCCGCACGAGGACCGCGGTGGTGACGGGCTTCGACCCGTTCACCCTCGACGTGGACTCCCGGATCGGCAACCCCTCGGGCGCCGCCGCGCTCGCCCTGGACGGCCGGCGGCTGCGGACGCGGGACGGCTGGGTCCGGGTCGAGACCGCGGTGTTCCCGGTGCGCTGGGACGACTTCGCCGACGGCGAGGTGGAGCGCACCCTCGTTCCGTTCGTCCGCCGCGGCGCCCGGGGCCTCGACGCGCTGGTCACCGTCAGCCAGGGACGCCCGGACCAGTTCGACCTCGAGGTGTGGAACGGCGACCACCGCGGAGGCTTCGCCGACAACGAGAACCTCGAGCGCACCGGCACCATCCCCGTGCCCGCCGGCTACCCGACCGTCACGCCCCAGCCCGAGTTCACCCGCAGCGACCTGCCCATGCGCCGCATGAAGGCCCGCCACACCGGCGACTACCGGGTCAGGATCAACCACGAGATCACCGAGCGCGACCCCGCGACCGGCGAGGAGCGCACCCACACCGATGGCCCGACGCCCGGCTGGGAGGCCCTGGTCGGCAGCCCGGGCGACTACCTCTCCAACGAGATCGCCTACCGGGCGACACTGCTGCGGGACGGGGCGCGGGCGCGCAACGTCGGCGGGCACGTGCACACGCCGGTGCTGGGAGTCCCGCACGGTCGCGTCATCACCGACCGTGGCTACGTGCGCCGGCGGGAGGCGATCGTCGCGCAGACCCGGGCCCTGGTCCGGGCGGCGGTCGCGGCGCGACGCTGAGCCGGCTCAGTCCGCACACACCGTGCGAGGATCCCCCGCATGAGCGTTCTCGCCATCGACGCAGGCACGACCGGTGTGACCGCGCTCGTGGTCACCCACGAGGGCACCATCGCCGCGAAGGGCTACCAGGAGTTCGCGCAGCACTTCCCCCGGCCCGGCTGGGTCGAGCACTCCCCCGAGGAGATCTGGCAGGCCACCCTGGAGGCGACCCGCTCCTGCCTGTCGGCGTACGCCGAGACCGGAGGGCCCGAGCTGCGTGCGGTCGGCATCACCAACCAGCGGGAGACCGTGCTGCTGTGGGACCGCGAGACGCTGGGCTCGCCGCGCCGCGCGATCGTCTGGCAGGACCGTCGTACCGCGGACATCTGCGCGCGGCTCCGCGACGAGGGGCACGAGGACCGGGTCGCCGAGCTCACCGGGCTGCGGCTGGACCCCTACTTCTCCGGCACCAAGCTCGTGTGGCTGCGCGAGAACGAGCCGAACACCTGGGCGCTGGTCGAGGACGGCCGCTACGCCGTCGGGACCGTCGACTCCTACCTCATCGCCCGGATGACGCGCGGGACCTGGCACGTCACCGACGTATCGAACGCCTCACGGACGCTGCTCTTCGACCTGGAGAAGGGCGAGTGGAGCGACGAGCTGTGCGCGCTGTTCGGCGTACCCCGCGACGCCCTGCCCGAGGTCGTGCCGTCCTGGGGTGACGGCAGCACCATGGGCACGACCGATCCGCGCAGCTTCGCCGGGCTCGAGCTGCCGATCGCCGGGATCGCCGGCGACCAGCAGGCCGCGATGTTCGGCCAGACGTGCTTCGACGTCGGTGACTCCAAGTGCACCTACGGCACCGGCTCGTTCATCCTCACCAACACCGGGTCCGAGGTGGTCCGCTCCGACGCGGGCCTGCTCTCCACGGCGGCCTGGAAGTCGCCCGACGGCGAGCTCACCTACGCCGTCGAAGGCGCGATCTTCGTGACCGGCGCCGCCGTCCAGTGGCTGCGCGACGGGCTGCAGATCGTCGGCTCCGCCGCCGAGACCGAGGCGATCGCCGCCGCCGTGCCCGACTCCGAGGGCGTCGTGTTCGTACCGGCGCTCACCGGGCTGGGCGCACCGCACTGGGACCCGCACGCGCGGGGTCTGATCATCGGCATCACCCGCGGCACCACGCGGGGGCACATCGTGCGGGCGACGCTCGAGGCGATCGCCTTCGAGGTCCGTGACGTCGTGGAGACGCTGCCGTCCTCGGCTCCGCTCACCGGGCTGACCGTGGACGGTGGGGCTTCCGCCAACGACCTGCTGTGCCGGCTGCAGGCCGAGCAGATCGGCGTACCCGTCGAGCGGCCGCGGATCGTGGAGACCACCGCCCTCGGGGCGGCGTTCCTGGCCGGTCTGGGCACCGGCGTGTGGTCCTCGACCGACGACCTGCGCGCGACCTGGCAGCTCGACCAGCGCTTCGAGCCGACCGGCGACCGCGCCGGCGCCGACGCGGCGTACGCCCGGTGGCGCGACGCCGTCGAGCGGTCGAAGGCGTGGGCCTGAGGCCTGCCGCCGCGACGGAGCCGCCGACCCGACGTTCCGCGCCCACCACAGGCTCGGGCGCGTGGGAAGGGCCCGATCACCACCGTCCGGGGTGATCGGGCCCTCCTGGGGGTCACCACATGTGCTGACCGCGGCGACGCAGGAGCTTCCCGGAGAGCGCCAGGAGCGCCAGACCGAGCGCGCCGGTCCACGGCCACACCTTGGCCGCGTCGGGACCGATGCCCGCGTCCACCGCGACGGGCAGCGCCGGAGCTGCCGCCCGAGCGGGCTTCTTGGCCACGGCCTGGACGCCCTTGACCTGCGGCTTGCCCGCGGGCTTGGGCCCTGCGGCCGGCGGACCGGACACCGGAGTCTCCGTGCCCAGGACGACCGGCGGAGCCGCTGCCGGACCAGGCTGACCTGCCGGACCCTGCGGACCTGCCGGACCCTGCGGACCCGCGGGGCCGGGCTGACCCGGCTGACCGGGCTGACCCGGCTGACCGGGCTGACCCGGTGGCCGGGCGCCGTGTCCTTGGTGTCCGTCGTGTCCTTGGTCGTGTCCTTGGTCGTGTCCTTGGTCGTGTCCTTGGTCGTGTCCTTGGTTGCCTCGGACTTGGTGACCTCGGACTTGGTGACCTTGGACTTGGTGACCTTGGACTTGGTGACCTTGGACGCCTTCGACTGGCTGGCCTGGGTGGCCTTGGACGCCTTCGACTGGCTGGCCTGGGTGGCCTTGCTCGCCTTGGACTTGTCGTCGTCCTTGCCCACCTTGGACTTCACGGTGTCGTGCATGGACTCGTCGCCCTTGCCCTGGTCGCCACCACCGCGGGACTCGTCGCCCTTGGCCTTGCCGTCGCCGGAGCCGCCGGAGCCACCGGAGTCATCGTCGTCGTCGCCCTCGTCGTTGTCGCCCTGGTCGTTCTTGCGCGAGCTCGGGGCAACTGCGCTGTCGTCGGACTTGCCTCCGCCGCCGGCGGCCGCCGGCGAAACGCCGAACGCCACGAGCAGCATGAGGACTGCACAGCCGATCACCGCGTATGCAACACGGCGCGGCACATCGATCGTCATGGGAAACCCCCCATATAGGTTCGTCGGTCGACCGATGCGTGGCTCCCCGGGCCGCCGGCCATCCGACCATGGATGTGACCCCCACGACGCTACGCAGCGGGCACCTAACGGACCATCCCGAATATTTGCCATTCGGCATAGGTCGTTCGTCCACGCACACCCCCGCAGATCGGTACGATGCGGCACCCATCGGAAACTCCGCCACGAAGGCCCCGTATGCGAGAGAACAGCTGGAACTTCGCCGAAGGCGACCGGATCATCGACGACCTCACGGCGCTCCGGCTCCTGGGCGGCGGCGAGATCTACGAGGCCTACCTCGCCTTCGACGACATCACCTACGGGTGCGTGGTCGCGAAGGTGGTACGGCCGGACTACGTCGGCAGCCGCAGCGCGCTCCGGGGCCTGCGCCGCGAGATCGACGCGCTCCAGCGGCTCAACCACCCGGTGATGGTCCGGCTGCTGCGCGCCGACACCGAGGGCGAGCGCCCGCACCTGGTGCTGGAGCACATCGAGGGTCCGCGGCTGTCGTCGCTGCTGCGCAAGCACGGTCCGCTCCAGGAGCACCAGTACCTTCCGCTGGCCGTCGAGCTGGCCTCCGCGCTCCATTTCATGCGGTACGTCGGATTCGTCCACCTCGATGTCAAGCCGTCCAACATCATCATGGGGTCACCGGCCCGGCTGATCGACCTGAGCGTCGCGCGCACCCTCGAGCTCACGGAGAGCCTGGACCACACCGTCGGCACCGACGACTACATGGCGCCGGAGCAGGTCGAGCCGCCCGCCCACGGGCGACCGGGCTACGCCGCGGACGTCTGGGGGGTGGGGGCCACGCTCTACCACGCCATCGAGGGCGTCGCGCCGTTCGACGGCGAGCGCGACTCGGAGGTGACCGCCGAGCGCTTTCCCCAGATCGAGCAGCCGGCCCCGCCGTTCACCGCTCGGGTCCGCCGCGACGTCGCGGCGCTGGTGCAGTCCTGTCTCTCCCCGGACCCCGCGGCACGTCCCGAGCCCCGGGAGCTGGCCGACAGCCTCGAGGCCGCGCTCACCGACCTGCCCAAGGGCAAGCTCAGCTTCAAGGTGCGCTGAACCCGTCGCGGGCGGGTCGACTCCCCACGGGTTTCTGCCCGTTCCCACGGGGAGTTCGCCCCGGGAAGGACCCAATTACCACGGGACCGTGGTAATTGGCCGCCTCACTCCGCGAGCCCCTCCAGCTCCGCCTCGACCCCCGCCACCGCCTGCTGCGCCAGCTCGACGCTCTCCCGGGCCTCGTCGCGCTCGTCGGCGGCCTCCGCGGCGTCCTGGTCGATCCGCTCCAGGCGCGACTCGAGCGCGTCGATCTGGCGGCGCAGCTCGTCGATCTCCCCGTTCACCTGCAGGGTGGCCGCCTGGAGGTCGGAGACGCGGCGCTCGCGGGCCTTGAGCTCCTTCTGCGCCACCGCCAGGTCGGCCTGGGCCGATCGGAGCGCCTGCTTGGCCGCCGTACGCCGCTCGCGGCGCTGCTCGCGCTCGCGCTCGGCCGGGTCCGGCTCCGGTACGACGGAGAGCCCCGGCCGCCGGCCCTCGGCCGACGCCGTCACCTCCGACAGCGGCCGGGCCGACCGCCCGAGGGCGGTGTGGTCGGCCACGGCGGTCGCCACCTTCAGGGAGCCCGCTCCCGCGGGGGCGAGCGGGTCGACCAGCATCCCGGTGCGGACCGCCGCCTCGGCGTCGGTGTCGACCATCGCCGCGTGCAGGGTGTCCTCGACCTGACGCAGCACCGACTCGGAGATCTTCAGGCCCAGGTCGCGGGCGAGGGCGCGGCCCTTGCCGGCGACGGCCGACACCAGCCGCCGGCGCTGCCGGGCCAGCTCGCGCAGCGCCTCCCCGTCGAGGTCGGCCTGGGCGGCACGTAGCGACGCCCCGAGGTCGAGCACCTGCGTCATCTCCTCGGCCCGGTGCCGGACGAGCATGTTGACCACCCAGGCCGCCGCGGCGGGCTTGCGCAGCGCCTTGACCCGCGCCGCGGTGGGCCGGTCGCCCGACCCGGTCAGGTCCTTGGCGTAGCGGTTCCGCGCGTCGGTGAACTCGCCGGGCGCGAGCCCGTAGAGCTCGTCCGCGAGCGCAGCGAACGTCTCCTCCGGGTCGCCGGCCACCTCACAGCTCCTCGTCCAGCCCCTGCTGGATCGCGTAGCGCACCAGCTGCACCCGGTTGTGCAGCTGCAGCTTGCGCAGGGTGTTCTGCACGTGGTTCTGCACCGTGCGGTGCGAGAGGTACGAGCCGCTCGGCGATCTGCTTGTAGGAGAGCCCCTTCGCGACCAGCCGCAGCACCTCGGTCTCCCGCTCGGTCAGCCGGGGCGCGTCGGTGTCCCCCGTCGCCGCCGCCGGCGTGTCGGAGAGCCGGCGGTACTCCCCCAGCACCAGGCCGGCGAGCCCGGGCGTGAAGACGGTGTCGCCCTCGGCGACCCGGCGTACGGCGGAGAGCAGCTCGGCGCGGGAGGCGGACTTCACGAGGTAGCCGGTGGCGCCGGCCTTGACCGCCTGCAGCACGTCGTCCTGCTCCCCGGACGCGGACAGGATCAGCACCCGGACGGTCGGGTCGTCCCGGACCAGCTCCGCGGTCACCTCGACGCCGTTGGGTGCCGGGATCTGCAGGTCGAGCACGACCACCTGCGGCCGGGTGGCCTTCGCCCGGTTCAGCGCCTCGCGTCCCGGTCGACGCGGTGGCGACGACCTCGAGCCCGGCCTCGGTGAGGTCCCGGGCCACGCCGTCGCGCCACATCGGGTGGTCGTCGACGACCATCACCTTCAGCGTCATCTCCGCGTCTCCTCACACCGGCATCGGTCGTCCCAGCGTGACCCATGGGTCACGGCACCGCCACCGGCAGCGCAGCGGCAGCGGCAGTGGTGCAGCGAAGGCTACGGCGGGTCGGCGGGCCGGAGGTACCGCCCACGCCGGTGCACCAGCGGCTCTCCCGGCTCGCCGAGGTGGATCTCCTCGACCACCCCGTCGACCAGGCTGCGACCAGCCCACCTCGCGCGCCCAGTCGACCCTGAAGGACGCCCAGGCGGACACCCCCTCCAGGAGCGGGCCCCACGGCGTCTGCTGCCAGCTGCCCAGGCGGAAGACCCGACCGGGCGCGGGCGCGATCCCGGCGAAGGCGTCGGCCAGGTCGCGGTGCTCGCCAGGACAGCAGCTGGACCACGCCCCGGCCGGTCGCCTCGAGAGCGGCGGCGACGTCGGAGTCGGGGTCGACCAGTGCCAGCACGTGCGCCGGGTCACCGTGTCCCACCATCAGCGACGAGACGGTGAGCCCGGCCCGCGCGTCCGCCGGTCCCGAGGTCAGCAGCGCCACCACGCCGCCGACCCGTCCGCGCAGCCGGCGGGCCGGGTCCCGCTCGCCCTCGGGGTCGGCGAACGGGTGGTCGCTGTGGATGCTCACGGCCGCGAGCGTAGCGGCCCCACCCACCCGTTCGGACGGTCCGGATGACCGGAACGGACGGTCAAGTCCGGTTCGCGGACAGCCGACAACACCATCGGGAGGCAATGGTGACGATCGAGGCAGTGAAGAGGCGGTTCGACGGACTGCGGGCCGTGGGTCCCGCCGACGAGGCGTTCCTCTTCGAGGTCTTCTGCACCCTGTGGGAGCAGGAGGTCGAGGCGATGCCCGACGCACGACTGGTCCGGCACTTCCTGCGCATCCAGTACATCGCGCAGGAGGACCGCTTCCAGCGCCGGTTCCCCGGCCACGAGCGCTACGTGGTGACCCACAAGGGCGAGGACGCCGGCCGCGCCTACGTGCACCGCACCCCGTCCATGCTGCACGTCATCGACATGGCCCTGCTGCCCCGGTTCCGCTCGCTCGGCATCTGCACCCGGCTGACCCGCGACCTCTTCGACGAGGCCCGCGAGCACGGCCAGCAGGTCAGCCTCCGGGTGCCCCGCAGCAACCTGCGGGCCTCCCGGCTGTACGTCGGGCTGGGCTTCCGGCTCGTCGCGATGGACGACCTCGACAGCTACTACGAGTGGGACCCCGAGGTCGACTGAGCGTCCCGGATCACCGGCCCGCGACCGTCCGTGGGACGGCCAGCTCCCACTCGGTGCCCTGGCCCGGACCCGTCACGCAGCACGGCCCGGCCGCCCAGGTCCGCCAGCCGTCCGCGCACCGACTCGCGCACCCCGAGCCGCCCCTCCGCCTCGGCGGCCTCGAGGCGTCCGGCGGGGATCCCCGGTCCCTCGTCGCGCACGGTCACCACCACCTCGTCGCCCAGGTCCTCGACCAGCACCCAGGCGGGGGCGTCGGGGCCGACGTGGTTGGCGACGTTGTCCAGGCAGGCCCGGACGACGGAGGTCAGCTCGGCCACCACCGGGGCGGGCAGCTCCACCGGGGCGGCGGGCCCCGAGACGGTCACGGTGCGACCGGCGAGCGGGCCCAGGGCCGTCATCAGGTCCTGGTCGGCGGCCGTCGCCTCCGCGCCGGACGCCGCCCGATGCGCGTCGCCCTGCACGAGCGCGCGGAGCGCGACCTCCTGCTCGCCCGCGAGCCGCCCGAGGTCCTCGACGTCACCCCCGACCTCGAGACCGCGGCGCTGCACCAGCGCGAGGACCTGCAGCACCCCGTCGTGCACCACCCGTGCGAGCCTGGCGCGCTCCTCCATGGTCGCGGCCACCCGCTCGGCGCGGGCCCGGGCCTCGGTGGCCTCGCGCAGCAGCGAGGCCGTGAAGCCGACGACCCCGGCGGCGAGCACCAGCAGGAAGATGTTGCCCCAGGTGGTGCCGGTCGGCTCGACGCGCACCGCGAGGTCGCTGGCCGCCACGGCCAGCGCCGCCACCACGCCGCCGGCCCAGCCGCGGGTGGCCGACCAGGCCAGCACGGCGGCCATCACCCAGAACGACGGCATCGTGGCCGCGTGCCGCTCCAGCATCGCCTCGCTCTGCACGTAGGGCGTGGACAGCAGCGCGGCGCACGCGACCGCCAGGTCGGCCACCAGCAGGGTGAGGGTGCGCCGGCGCGCCTCGTCGTACGCCCAGGTGGCGAAGGCCGTCCAGACGACCATCCCGCCCACGACGGCCCAGCCGGCGACCGGGTGGTCGAACTCCCGCCAGCGCACGGCGTTCAGGACCACCGCGTAGACGAGCACGACCACGCGCAGGCCGGCCAGGGCGCGGTGCAGCTGGGTGCCGACCTGGTCGGAGGGGGACGGCACCGTCCCCCAGGTCCAGGGGGACCCTCCGCGGGCGGGGCGTCCGGGTGGCCGCGCCGGCTCGACCTCGCTCAAGCCGGGTCCGCAGCGCTCGCGACCGCAGGCGCGACGGGCACGGCTCAGGCCGCCTCGGTGTCGCCGGAGGTGGGCGGCACCTGCCCGGCCTTGCGAGCGGCGGCGGCCTCCTTGTCGAGGGCCTTGGCCTGGGTGGCGTACATGTCGACGTACTCCTGACCCGAGAGCCGCATGATCTCGTACATGATCTCGTCGGTGATGGACCGCAGGATGAACCGGTCGTTCTCCAGGCCCTCGTAGCGGGAGAAGTCCAGGGGCTTCCCGAAGCGGACGAGCGGGCGGGTGACCGCGCCGAACTTCTTGCCGGGCGGAGCCACCACGTCGGTGCCCACGACGGCCACCGGGACGACGGGCACCTTCATCTCCAGCGCCAGCCGGGCGACGCCGGTCTTGCCGCGGTAGAGCCTTCCGTCGTGGGACCGGGTCCCCTCCGGGTAGATGCCGAACAGCTCGCCCTGGCCGAGGACCCGCTCGGCCGCCTTGAGCGCCCCCTCGGCGGCGCTGGCGCCGGACCGGTCGATCGGCACCTGACCGGACCCGGAGAAGAACTGCTTCTGGAACCAGCCCTTGAGCCCCGGTGAGGTGAAGTACTCCGCCTTCGCCACGAAGGTGACCCGGCGCGGCAGCGTCAGCGGCATGAAGAGCCAGTCGGCGTAGGAGAGGTGGTTGCTCGCGAGGATGGCGGCGCCCTCCTCGGGGACGTGGTCGGCCCCCTCGGCCCGCGGTCGGAAGACCAGCCTGAGCAGCGGGCCGACAAACACCCACTTGAGCAGCCAGTAGAACATCCGACACCTCCTCCGAGGGGTACCCCTCCGTCGCCGGAAACCCTAGGCCCTCCCGGTCCACCCCGCCACTCACGCCACCCCCGTCCGGATGAACGTCAAGGGCCTGGCTCAGCCCCCGGTCACGTGCGACGATTCAGCTCCGGCGGTCGCCCGTTCCGAAGACCCCCGGGAGGACGTCCCCGACCCCTGACCGCCGAGGAGACCGCGTTGTCGATCGCCCCGTACGCCGAGCCGTTCTACGCCGACGCGTCGCCCGGTGCCGACGGGCAGCGCATCGGGGTGCTGCTCAGCCACGGCTTCACCGGGTCCCCCGCGTCGATGTTGCCGTGGGCCCGGCACCTGGCCGGGCTCGGGTACGCCGTGGCGGCACCCCGGCTGCCCGGCCACGGCACCAGCTGGCAGGAGCTGAACAGGTGCCGCTGGGCGGACTGGTACGGCGAGGTCCAGCGTGCCTTCGACAAGCTCGCACGCCAACTGCGACCGGGTGGTGGTCGGTGGCCTGTCGATGGGCGGCGCGCTGGTCCTCCAGCTCGCGGCCGACCGGGGGAAGGACGTCGCGGGCGTGGTGCTGGTCAACCCCGGCCTTTCCGTCGACAACCCGGCCCGGCACCTGCGGCACGTCGTCAAGCTGGTGACGCCCTCGATCGGGGCCATCCGCAACGACATCAAGAAGCCGGGCCAGGACGAGGGGGCCTACGAGCGCACCCCCACGCGGGCGACGGCGTCCCTGATCGACGCGTGGAAGGGCGTGATCGCCGACCTGCCGAAGGTGACCCAGCCACTGCTGATGTTCCGCTCCGCCGAGGACCACGTGGTGCCGCCGTCGTCGGGGCTGCTCGTGATGACCCGGGTCTCGTCGCGGGACCTGACCGAGCGGATTCTGGAGAACTCGTACCACGTGGCTACGCTCGACAACGACGCCCCGATGATCTTCGAGGAGTCCGCCGAGTTCGTACGACGAGTGACGGGACCATGAGCGACCACCCCGACGACCGGACGCCCGACGAGCCCACGGGCGCGTCCGAGGGCGCCCAGCCCCGGCTCGACGAGGACGCCGTGTGGGCGGAGATCGTCGCCCACTACGGCGAGCGGCCGCGGCTCGACCCGAACGCCGACGCCGAGTCCCGGGAGCCGGACGACGCGGAGGCGGGCGCCGACCCCTTCGACCGCAGCTACCTCGACGCTCAGCTGGCCCGGCAGTCGAGGGAGACCCCCGAGCTGGACCCCGACGGTGGCTGGGAGGACGGCGAGCACTTCGTGCCCCCGACGCCGCCGCCGCTGCCCACGCTCGACCCGCGCCGCAAGGCCGCCTGGGTGGGCCTGTTCGGCAGTCCCGCGCTGATGCTGCTCGGTGTCGTCCTGGGCTGGACCTACCCGGGGTGGGTGAGCTTCCTGCTCGTCTCCACGTTCGTGGGCGGGTTCGGTTACCTCGTCGCCACGATGCCGCGCGGTCGCGACCGCGGCTGGCCGGGCGACGACGGCGCCGTTGTGTAACGATCTCGGCCGGTGGGCCGCACCCCCGGGTGGTCGAGCGTGTCGCGACCACCACCACTCACCACCGCTGACCACCGAACGAGGAGAAGAGTCCGTGACGTTCACCGAGCACGTCGAGATCACCGGCCACCTGATGGACACCGGCGTCCTGTCGCGGGTCCTCGACGACATCCGCGAGTACGGCGGCGACTGGGTGATCGAGAAGATCGACGTCGGCCGGGAGGCGGCGGACATGTCGACGGCCACGATCAAGGTCTGGTCCGACGACGAGGACGACCTGCAGCGGCTGCTCATGCGGTTGCAGACCCGCGGGGTCAACCAGGTCGACCCGGGTGAGGCCTCCGTCGAGGTCGCCGAGGTCGACGGGGTGTTCCCCGACGGCTTCTACTCCACCACCAACCTCGAGACCCGGGTCCGGCTCGACGGCCGGTGGGTGTCGGTGGACAACCCCGAGATGGACTGCGGCCTCGTCGTCGAGAAGAACGACGGCGGCACCCGCGTCTACACGCTGCCGATGGCGGACGTGAGGGCCGGGATGAACGGTGGTGTGCGGGGCGTCGGGCATCAAGGTGACCGTCCCCGAGGTCGAGGCCTCGGGCGGCTCGTTCGGCTTCATGGAGTCCGACGTGTCCAGCGAGAAGCCGCAGGCCGTGCTGGTCGGCAGGTGGCCGACGGCATGCGCGAGGCGAAGGCGAGCGGCAAGAAGGTGCTCTGGGTCGGCGGGCCGGGCGTCGTGCACACCGGCGCCGCGCCGGCGATGGTCGCCCTGGTGAACGCCGGCTTCGTCGACGTGCTCTTCGCCGGCAACGCGCTGGCCACGCACGACATCGAGTCCTCGCTCTACGGCACGTCGCTCGGCGTCGACCTCGCACAGGCGCGCGGCGTCGAGCACGGTCACGAGCACCACATCCGGGCGCTGAACACGATCCGCAAGGCCGGCTCGATCAGGGACGCCGTCGACTCCGGCGTCCTGACCGGCGGGATCATGCACGCCCTGGTCACCCAGGGCAAGGAGTTCGTGCTCGTCGGCTCGGTCCGCGACGACGGGCCGCTGCCGGACGTGCACACCGACGTGATCGAGGGCCAGCGGGCGATGCGCGAGAAGCTGCCCGGCGTCGGCTTCTGCCTGATGGTGGCGACCATGCTGCACTCGGTCGCGACCGGGAACATCCTGCCCGCCTCCATCCCGCTCGTGTGCGTGGACATCAACCCGGCCACGGTGACCAAGCTCGCCGACCGTGGGTCGTCCCAGGCGCGCGGCATCGTCACGGACGTCGGCCTGTTCCTGGAGCAGCTGGCCGCCGACCTGGTCCCGGAGTACCGCTCCCGCGCCTGACCGGCAGCGGGGCGACTACCGGGACAGTCGCAGCTGGTCCGGCGGCACGTACACGTTGCTGTTCAGCGCGTAGCTCGACCGCAGGCACGCGCCGTTGCCGTTGAACTCGAGCCGTCCCACGACGATCAGCGCCTCGTTGGTCGTGGCACAGCCGTTGCCGTCGTACCGCATCCGCATGGACCGTCCGTAGACCGTGCCCACGATCTTCGACGAGCCGTTGCCGCTGAAGGCGAACTGGGCCGTGTTCAGCCGGTCGTAGGCCACCGCGACCCCCTTCAGGTCGCCGCTGCTCGGTGCGGTGATGCGTACGTTGCCGTTGCCGGAGCCGTCGAGCCAGCCACCGTCCTGCCCGGGGGCGGTGCAGGGCGTGGGGGCCGTGGTGGTGCCGCAGGTGAAGAAGAGCGTGACGCCCGCGGTGGCGTCCAGACCCGCGCCGCCGGAGAACTGCCAGCGGCCGGTGACGACGTAGAGCCCCGGCTGCAGGACGCAGGTGCCGTTCGGGAAGCCGATCGCACCGTAGATCCCGGGGCCGCGCGTCGCGCCGGCCCCGCAGGGGTCCGACTTGACGCTGAGACCACCGAAGGGCGCGACGGGCAGCGGCAGGTCCTCCAGCGGGTCGTCCACGGGCTCCTGCCCGGTGAGCGGGTGCGGCGAGTACCCGTCCAGCGGACCGGTGGCGTTGCCCTCGACCGAGATGATCCCGTCGGTGGAGACCAGGCCGTTGTTCTGGATGTTGACGTTGCCGTTGATCGACACGTCACCGCCGCTGATGTAGGCGTCCCCGTTCTGGAAGTCGTGGTTGTCGTGCCCGATGACGCACAACCCGCAGTCGGCACGGCCGCCGATCCGCATCTTGGCCTGGGCCACGGCGGACACGTCGACCCGGTCGAAGCCGAGCGCCGCCGCGAAGCTGAGCTCGATCCCCCTCAGCGGTGCGGTCACCCGCATCTGGGTCGGCTGGACGGCGTCGTCGAACGAGAGGCAGGTCTGCCCCGGGTTCGGCAGGTGGACGAGCGGGGCAGGGTCGGTGCAGGTGTCCCAGTCGGCCTCGGTCACCCCGTAGTTCTTGGCGGCGTAGCTCTTGGCGGCCGCGACGGCGGCGGGGACGTCCGCGGTCGCGGTGCCGGCGAGGTAGAGGGCGTTCATCCCGGCCAGCGACGAGGCGTCGGAGGCCGCCTGGGCCTCGCGCCTGAGCACCCGCCCCTGGCCCAGGTCGACCACCAGCGCCGCGATGCCGAAGATCAGCATCGACATCACCACCACCAGCAGGACCACGGCCCCGTCCTCGTCCGGTCGCCGCGGGGCGGGAGCGCTCACGCGCACCAGGCCCAGTCCGCCCCCGCGGGCACGGCTTCGGCACCGCCGGTCTCGACCTGGCCGGGGTCGGCCTCCTCGATGGACATCCGCGAGGCGAAGCGGATCATCCGGTCGCTGGGCAACGGCACCAGGCCGGGAATGTTCACGGCGTGGGTCATCCCGCACACCACGAGCTCCTTGCCGCGCACCCAGCCCTCCGGCAGCACCACCTTCACGTAGGTCTTGCCGGTGACGGAGGCGACCTCGCGCTTGGCCTCGCAGACCAGCTTGCCGATGTTCGCGGACGGAGGGGTGCTGTACGTCGCGCCGCAGCTCGCGGTGCTCCCGTAGTTGCCGACCACTCCCTGCCGCGACGCCTCGCGGAGCCCCTGGCGCAGGTTGAGCGAGTCGTTGAACCACAGCCCGTAGGCCAGGATGCCGAACATGATCGCGAAGACCAGCGGGGACACGAGGCCGAACTCGACCGCCGCGGCACCCCGCTCGGTTCGACAGCCTCGTGAGCGCGACCGGTCCATCACCCATTCCTCCCAAAACGGACAATCCCCGCGTCTGAAGTAACGGTCGGCGCGACACCCGACTGAACGGCCGATACCGAAGATGGCCCGAACGGGCTACGCCAGGGGCCCGAGTGAGCCGGGTCGCGCGGCGCCGCGTCAGCCCAGCGCGAGCTCGGCCAGGACCGGTCGATGGTCGCTCGCGGCCCGTAGCAGCCCGTCGGGCAGGCCTGGGTCACCGTGGGAGAGCACCCGGGCCGTGCTCCCCCGGACCAGCAGCGCGTCGATGCGCGCCTCTGGGCGGTCCACCGGGAAGGTCGGCCAGGCGCCGCTACCGTGGTCGACGAAGCCGGCGTCGCGCAGCCGCTGCCACGAGGGACCTCGGGGCGTCTCGTTGAGGTCCCCGGCCACGACGACCGGGCCGCGCAGCCCGGACGCGACCTCGAGCACCCTCTGGACCTCGCGCTGCCGACCACCGGGGTCCAGGCTGAGGTGGCAGCAGACGACTCCGAGAAGGCGTCCCTCGACGCGCAGCTGCGCCCAGGCGATGCCGCGCCGCGGCTTGAACAGGGGCTGTCGGAGCCTCTCGGCTCCGGCGGCCTTCACGGCCACCCGCGGTCCGACGGCGACGAGGTTGGAGCCCGCGGGCCGGCCCCCGGAGGCGTACCGCAGTCCCCACTGCTCGAGCAGGCGCGCGCAACGCCGCCTCCACAGCAGCGGCAGCTTGGGGCTCTCGTTGACCAGGAGCACGTCCGTCTCGAGACGGCGGACGGCCTCGTGCAGTGCCGACCCGCGCCGCCCGCCCAGGAGGATGTTGTAGGTCGCCAGCCGGAGGTGGGTCACCCCGGCGATCCTGTCACGCCCGGTCGCTCACGCCCTGTGGTCCCCCGGCGGCCGCAGCCGGCGGCGGACCAGCTCGGCGGCACCGACCATGCCGGCCCGCGGCCCGAGATCCGCGGCGACGAGCCGCGGGATCGGCCGGTAGCCACGACCGGGGAGCTTCTCCCCCAGCGCGACCCGGGCCGGTGCCAGCAGCAGCTCGCCCGAGGCCGACAGCCCCCCGCCGATGACCACGACGTCGGGGTCGAGGGCGGCACAGAGACCAGCCACGCCCACACCGAGCCAGGTGCCGACCTCCTCGAAGGCGCGCACCGCCCAGTCGACGCCGTCGGCGGCGGCCTCGGTGACGCGGGGCCCGTCGATGCCGGCCGGCGCCCCGAACTCGGCGGCCAGCCGGCGCAGCGCCGTGCCGCTGGAGTACTGCTCCCAGCAGCCGCGGAGACCGCACGGGCACCCGATGCCGTCGGGGACGACCTGCATGTGGCCGAACTCCCCGGCCAGGCCGGAGCTGCCCCGCCGCACCCGGCCCCCCATCACCACCGCGCCGCCGATGCCGGTGCCGAGCGTGACGCACAGCACCTCGCTCGCGCCGCGGGCCGCCCCGAAGGCGGTCTCCGCCAGCGCCGTCACGTTGGCGTCGTTGTCCACGGCGACCGGCAGGCCGAGGCGGTGGGCCAGGCGCTGCTCCAGCGGCTCGTCGCGCCAGGACACGTGCGGGGCGAACCTGACCACGCCGTCCAGCGCCACGAAACCGGCCGCACCCACGCCGACGGCCGCGACGTCGTGCTCCGAGGCGAGCTTCTGGACGGTGTCGACGATGGTGTCCTCGACGACCCGGGGCAGGTTGCGACGCCCGGGTGTCTCCGCTCCGACGACGTCGGTGACCCGGCCGGCCGCGTCGACCACCCCGGCCAGGATCTTCGAACCGCCCACGTCGACACCCAGGGTGAGCGGCGCGGAACCCTCGCGCGAACGGCCCATCTCACCCTCTCCTGCCCTCTTCGGACTAGCGAACCATGCCCCGAACAGACTATTTCGGACATTACGGCGTCATGGCGGGGTCCCGAGCCCGTTCCCTCGCCGGAACCAACCTAGGGGGAACTCATGTCCAGTCACGCAGCCGGGGGCGGCCGTGGACGGAAGCGTCGCGGCTCCGCACGTCCCGAGGGCGGCGCCGTGGCGGTCGAGCTGGCCATGGTGCTCCCGATCCTGATCATGCTGATGCTGGGCATCACCACCGCCGGTCTCTCCTACAGCCAGGCGATCGGCGTGACCAACGCAGTGCGTGAGGGCGGCCGGTTCGGGGCCACCACGGACGGGTTGGCCGTGAGCTGGAGCAGCGACGTGATCACCCGGGTCCGGGCCACACAGTTCGACGACCCCGGTGCGGAGACCGGTGTCTGCGCCCAGCTGTGGCGCAAGGGCTACGGACAGCTCGCCGGCAGCTGCAGCGCGGGCTCGGTGTCCGGCCTGTCCGTGCCCACCAACGCGACCCAGGCACCGGCGGTCCCGGCCTCGGTGCCCACCGGCGCGTGCGTGGTCCGGATCATCGCCGGCCGCAACTTCACGATCAACATCGGGCTGGCCAGCTGGACCCGGGTCACGCGCTCGGACTCGGTCTCCCGCTACGAGCGCGAGGACGCGGTCCCGGCGTGCAAGCTGCCATGAGGACCCCAGCCGCCCGACGCACGGGGAGGCGGGGTGAGGACGGCGCCGTCGCGCTGACCGTCGCGGCCGGTCTCAGCGCCCTTCTCGTCGTGACCGCGATGGTGCTCGACTTCGGCCTGGTCCGGCTCGACCGGCAGCAGATCCGACGGAGCGCCGACAACGCCGTGATGGCCGGCCTGCTCGCGGCCGACAACGACACGGGCCGGATCCTCTCCTTCCGCGCGGTCTGTGCCGCCCTCGACTTCCTCAAGGCGAACGAGCCGACCCTGGCCGGGCTGCCGGGTGGACCCGACTGCTCGACCACCTCGCCCAACTACAACCGCGTCTGCAACCCCGACGACGCCTCCAACCCGCTGTCCGCCGCCACCTACTCCGGGTCCGTCACCAGTGCTGGCGTGACCTCGACGGTGACGATCAAGATGCCGTACGCGCTCAGCGAGGGGAACTTCTCCGAGGAGAGCCTGGGCTCGGTCTCCGGGGACACGAGCCTGGAGAACGGCTGCGACCAGCTCGGCGTCATCGTGCAGCGCAGCCGCAAACCGGGGCTGGGCAGCCTGGCCACCGACAGCGACCTGGTCACCCGCCTCCGCACGGTCGGACGGGTCGAGGTCAGTGACGGCGACGTCGAGCCGGCCCTGCTGCTGCTCGAGCGGTCGGACTGCACCGTGCTCTCCGTCGGCTCCGCGGGCTCGCCGTCGCGGATCCGGGTCTACGGAGCCGGGCCCAACCCCGGCACGATCCACTCCGACTCCTCGGCCACCGGCTCGGGCTGTGGCTCGGGGAGCAACCAGCAGCTGTTCCAGGGGAAGCAGGCCGACGGCATCGTCGCCTACGCGGGTGCCACCGGCACCCCAGGAGTCGTGTCCTCGGTGGCCACGGAGAACGGCGTCGCCGCCAACGTGGTCTCCGACGGCATCGCCAACGTCTACGGCACCTCCTCCTCCACGGAGCTGTCCAGCGGCACCAAGACCACGGTGCAGCCACGGCTGCCGGTGAAGCGTCGTCCCGTCGACGAGCGCTACCTGGCCGGGGTCACCGACGTGTCGCTCGCCGCCTACCAGGAGTGGCAGAAGAACCCGTCCGCCCCGACCGGCTACACGCGCTTCGGCTGCCCCAGCAACGCCGACATGGTCACCATGGCGGCGATGACGGCGGGCCAGTCGGTCTACATCGACTGCAACGGCAACTCCGGCATCTCCCTGAACGGCACCATCGGTGCCGGGAAGATCTTCTTCCACGGCTTCATCAAGAACGGCAAGCTGCGGATGCCCAACGCGACCCAGGTCTACATCGACAACACCAGCAACAGCGGCAGCCGGGTCAACTCGGACGCGATCACGCTCGGCACCGAAGACGGCTTCTGCGTCCGCGCCACCGCGTGCGACTCACTCGGCGTGGGCGCCTGCAGCACGACTCCGACCGGCATCAGCGCGCAGGCACGACTGGTGGTCCGGCAGGGCGCCCTCACGACCGGCGGTAGCGGGCTGCTGCGGCTGTGCAACACCCAGGTGCTGCTCCAGGGTGGTCAGGTCGGGAACGGCACGGCGGCGCAGCCGGGCGGCTGCCTGCCGCTCAGCTATTCGGTCGACACGCCGCCGACCTCTACGCCGTGCCCCGGCTCTCCCGGAGGTGCCAGCGGCGACGGCTGCTCGACCTGAGCGGGTCCACCGACTGGATCGGCCCCAACCGCTACGGCGACATGGTCACGCTGGGAATGACCCGGTCCGCGCAGCGGGCCGCGTGGCGGGCCGGCGAGGACCTGGCACTGTGGACCGAGACCTACGGGTCGGGGTCGACGTTCAAGATGTCCAGCGGCAACCTGCAGGTGCGGGGGGTGTTCACCACCTTCAACGCGCACCCGTTCTCCATCACCGGCAACGGCGCACAGGACCTGCGGAACGCCCAGTTCGTCAGCCGCTCGTTCGCGGTGGACCGGCGGCGCGACGCTGTCCTGCAGGCGCCCGCGGACGCGATCCCGATCCCGGACCTGGGGCCGTTCCTCCTCGTGCGCTGAGCGGCTCGTCCAGCTCGTCCGGCTCGGACGCTAGCGGCGCCGGGCGAGGTCGGCAGCACCGATCAGGCCGGCCTTGTTTCCCAGCGTCGCCGGTCGGACCGCGAGCTCGGGGCGGTGCCCCCGCCCGGTCAGGTTGAGGCGGAAGTGGTCGCGGATCGGCTCCAGAAGCAGCGGCCCCGCCTCCGACACGCCGCCACCGATCACGACCACGGCCGGGTCCAGCACCGCGGTGAGCGAGGCGATTCCCTCGCCCAGCCACTGGCCCAGCCTGGCGAGCAGCTCGACGGCCACGGTGTCTCCGGCCTGCGCCGCCTCCGTGACCATCGGGCCGGACAGCGCGTCGGCGTCGCCGCCCGCACGGGCGAGCAGCGGCTCCACGTCGGGACCGCCCGCGGCCAGGCGCTCCTTGGCGTCCCGGACGAGGGCCGAGCCGCTGGCGTACTGCTCCCAGCACCCCCGGTTGCCGCAGCCGCAGAGCCGGCCGTTCGGCACCACCCGCAGATGACCGATCTCCGCGGCCACCCCGAAGGCGCCGCGGTGGAGCTGGCCGTCCAGCACGATCCCGCCCCCGACGCCGGTGCCGACGGTGACCAGGAGCAGGTCGTCGACGTCGGCCCCGGCCCCGAAGCCGAACTCGCCCCAGGCCGCCGCGTTGGCGTCGTTCTCGATCACCACCGGCAGGCCGGTGCGGCGCTCGAGGTCGGCCCTGAGGGGCTCGTCGCGCCAGGCCAGGTTGGGCGCGAAGAGCACCGTCGAGCGACGTACGTCGACGAACCCGGCGGCGCCGACCCCGACGGCCTCGATGTCGTGGTCCTCACGGAGCTCGCTCACGAGCGCTCCGATGGTGGTCTCGATGGCGTCGGAGTCCGTCGCCGGTGACTCCCGCCGGACGGTCGCGAGGATCTCCCCCGCCTCGTCGACGACGCCGGCGGCGATCTTGGTGCCGCCCACGTCCACCCCCACGGTCAGCCCCATGGCCGGTCCTCCCACTCGTCGTCGCCCGCGTCGTCGGTCAGGTCGATCCGCTCGACCGGGTCGTGCCGGTCCGGCGCACCGCCCGAGGGTGGCGCCGTGGCGCGCTGGCCGTAGGCCTCGAGAAGACCGGTGGCGGCGTGCAGGAGCGACGTCGCGGCCGTCGAGAGGTGCTGCCGCACCTCCGGACTCGTCGCCCGGACGGTGGCGATCGCCTGGCAGACCGGGCAGTAGCGACAGTCACGCCCGCCCGTGGCGATGTGCTCGTCGAGGTCGTGCAGGATCCCGGCCGCCGCGCCCGCGGTCGAACCGGACGACCCCGGGGCCTCGGCGCCGTGGTCGCGGGCCCAGCCGTGGAGGGCGCCGAGCAGCTTGGCGGCCTCCTCCGCCACGCTGCCGAGCTTCTCCTCGTCGTCACCAGTCCCCTCACTCATCGGGACCCCCCTCCGACGCCACGGTCCGGAACCGGACGCTCAGCGCCCCCCGGTCGATGCGGGCGCCGGCCACCGTCTGCCGCGCCAGGGCGGCGGGCAGGGTCAGGAGGCGGCGGTAGCTGCCCACGGTCACCACGAGATCGTCTCCATGTCGTGCCAGGTCGATGTCGGACTTGTCGACGAACGGTAGTGCGATGCGCAGCACCGCCCCCGAGGGGGTGCGCGTGACGGACATGGGCCCTTCGGCGGGCGGCGGCGCCAGCGGGTCGTCCGCGCCGTACATCGCCTGGGCGAGGTCGGAGAGCTGCTCGACGCCGACCGGCTCCCCGGGCCGGTAGGCCGAGCGCCAGACCGGCAACCCGGCGAACGACTGGTCGACCTCGGCGAGCACCTGCTTCTGCGCCTGCACCCACTGGGCTCGCCACGGGTCGGCCCCGTCCTCGGGGAAGACCCGGTTGGCGACCACGCCGTCCACCCGGTAGCCGTAGAGGGACAGGCTGGTCAGCGAGCGCCGGGCCTCGGCCACGACGACCGTCTCGGGCGTCAGCACGAGCCGGACGCTGGCGTCCGGCCCGGTGAGCAGGCGACGGACATCGTCGAGGTCCCGGTGCAGCCGCTCGACGGCGTCGAAGACCGTGTCCTGCGGCATCGGAACCCCCGCGGCCCGCGCCAGCACCGGCCGAAGCGCGCGGACCACCCGGCGCTCGGCGGGGAACACCCGGTCCATGTACCAGCCGAGGGCCTCCGGCAGCGCGAGCAGCCGGAGCGTCTCGGCGGTGGGGGCGCAGTCGACGACGACCACCTCCCACTCTCCCGACATCACCTGGGCCCGCACCTCCAGGAGCGCCAGCACCTCCTCCGCCCCGGGGAGCACCGTGAGCTCCTCGGCCGTGATCGGGTCGACGCCCGCCACGTCGAGCACGCTCAGAAGGTAGCTCTGGACCTCGGCCCAGGACCGCTCGAAGCGGCGCTGCGCGTCGACCTGCTGGACGAACAACCGGTCACCGACCCGGGTGGGCTCGGCCCCGACCGGCGTCCCGAACGCGTCCGCCAGCGAGTGCGCGGCATCGGTGGAGAGCACCAGCGTGCGGGCGCCCCGGTCGGCCGCCAGGGTCGCCGTACCGGCGGCGGCGGTGGTCTTGCCGACGCCGCCCTTGCCGGTGAAGAGGACGACCCTCACGGATGCGACTCGACGCGCTTCTTCAGGCCCTTGAGAGCGGTGTCGATGATGACCTTCTCGGCCTTGCGCTTGAGCATCCCGATCATCGGGATCGAGACGTCCACCACCAGCCGGTAGGTCACCTCGGTGCTCCCGCCGAGGTCAGCCAGCTCGTAGGAACCGTCCATCGCCTTGAGCATCCGGCCCTCGACCAGGGTCCAGCTCACCGACGCGTCGCCGTCCCAGTCGTACCGCAGCGTGTAGGAGTCCTTGATGGGGCTGGCGTCGAGCTCGAAGTGGACCTGCTCGGCCCGCCCGTCCGCGCCCGTGGAGACGACCTCGGCCTTCTTCACACCCTGCGCCCAGGCCGGGTAGGCGTCGAAGTCGCCGATCACCGCCATGACGGCGGCGGGCTCCGCGTCGATGACGATGCTGGACGTGGTCTGCTCTGCCATGGGGTCGTCGGCCTCTCCTCGTGGGTGCCTGCACCCTACCGAGGCGTCGTCGGTGCCGATCTCCCAGGAACCCGCGGCCGGGACCTTCAGTCGGCCAGCTTGAACGTGCGGGTCCCGTGGTCGCAGGCGGTGTTCGCGAGCACGCAGACCTTGCTGATCTCTGATATCGGGACGAACGACTTGTATGCGAGCTGGATGTAGTCCGGCGGCGGCGACACGGGCAGGGCCGAGCACTCGGGGTTCACGTCGGCGGGTGCCGGTCCGCTCTTGTTGTTGATCCGGTAGCGGCAGCCGACCACGGTCACGAAGCCGACGATCCGGAACTTCGTGTTCGCACCGTTGCCGGTGACCTGGTCGAACACCGGCAGCGCGATCTCGTCGAGCGCCATCATCGCGCTGGTCTCGTCGACGGCGGCGTTGACGTTGAAGCCGGGGTCGCCGTCGATCAGCACCGGCGGCGCGACGCTCACCGGGTCGTCGTACCCGTTGAGGATCCAGTCCTTCATCTCGCCCGTGGGGTTGCTGCCTCCGTTGAAGTCGAGCATCCCGAAGTTGCCCGGGGCGCTGCCGCAGCCGCTGCTGGCGTTGGTGAGCGGCACCACGAAGCTGATGCCGGGCGAGTCCTTGACCGTGTTGGCGATCGCCTCGCAGACCGCGAACGGCCGCAGTCCGATCACGGTGCTGGCCGGTCCGACGATCGCCTTCGCAGCACGTGCGACGTCGAGCTGGGCACTGGACATGACGCCGCCGAAGATCTTGGGCGACCGCTGCGACCCGTTGACCGAGACCACGACGCGGTCCACGCCGCCGACGGACTCGCACGCCACCTTGAAGCCGGCGGACCCGCTGGACAGCTGGGCGCCCGCCGTCTGCTTGTTCGCGGTGAAGTGCTTGTCCGCCTCGGCCCGCATGGCCGACGTGTTGTAGGTGGCGGCGAGCGTGGCGCAGTTCGCCGTGTCCAGTCCCTCGAGGGCCACCTTGCGGGCCACCGCGAGCGCGGCGGCATCCGCGCCGTTCTGGAGGTTCCGCACGTTGGAGTAGGCGAGCCCGAAGTCCGTCACGATGCCGAGCACCGAGAACAGCAGCACCGCGAGGAGGGCCGCGAGCACCGCAGTCGCGCCGCGCTCGGTCCCGCACCGCCTGTCCGGTCGCGTGCTCATGAGCCGTACTCGCACTGGTAGCTGCCCGAGCCGTCGATCGTCCAGCTGCTGGCCACGCCGGGGGCCGCCAGGAACAGGGGTGAGACGTAGGTCGCATCGACCTTGAGCCGGTAGGGGGTGGCGGTGGGGCTGCCCAGGCACGGCGCGTTGTCCTTGTCCGCCCCCGTGGTGGCTCCGCCGGCCGCCGCCTGACAGCCGCCACCCGCCACGGCAACACCAGCGCTGTCGACCCGCGAGACCACCACCTTCACCTTGCTGCCGGACATCCCGACGGTGTTGGAGGCGCCCCGGACGGCGCTGACCACGTTGGCGCAGGTGTGGGTGCCCGTGTAGGCGTTGACGGAGCCGTAGCGGGCTCCCTCGCGGACCGCGTTCGAGAGGGTGGCGTTCTGGGCGAGCAGGAACCCGAAGTTGATCACGCCGAAGACCACCAGGAGCAGGAGCGGCAGGATCATGGCGAACTCCACCGCCGACGCGCCGCTGTCGTCGCGTCGATGCCTCGACTCGGTGCGCTCCCCGCTCGCGTGGGCGCGATGAGTAGGTGTGGGCATCTATCCGCCTTTCTGTCCGCTTTCATCTTGTCAGGCCCGCGCGTCCCAAGGGCGCAAAACGGCCAGATGGACCGTGCCGGTCCGGTCCGGGTGAGCGACGCCCCGCTCCGGTAGCCTGCGGGCCCTGTCCCGAGGAGCCCTGGGAGCCTGCTTGCGCGAGTACTCGATGCCGTCGGCCGTGCCGCCGGTTGCGGCCGGCAACCTGACCGACGACGTGGTGCGCCGCGTGGCCGAGGAGCCCGACAGGGTCGCCTTCGGGGTGCGGACCGCCGAGGGGCGGTGGCGGGACGTCACCATCGGGGCGTTCCACGAAGAGGTGACCGCAGCCGCCAAGGGGCTGGTCGCCGCCGGGATCGAGCCCGGGGACCACGTCGCGCTGATGTCGCGCACCCGCTACGAGTGGACCGTGCTCGACTACGCCATCTGGTTCGCCGGCGCCGTCACCGTGCCGATCTACGCGACGTCCCCGGTCGAGCACGTCGCCGAGATCCTGCGCGACAGCGGTGCCGCCGCGGCGCTGGTCGAGCACGACGGCGATGCCGCCCGGGTCCGCGAGGCGCGACCCGGGCTGGCTCGGATCTGGAGCCTCGAGGCGGCCGGCCTCGACGACCTGACGACGTCGGGCCGCACGGTCACGGACCGGGTCCTCGAGGAGCGCCGGAGCGCGGCGACACCGGGGTCCACCGCCACCGTCATCTACACCTCCGGCGCGACGGGGGCTCCGAAGGGGTGCGTGCTGACGCACGGCAGCTTCGCCTTCGAGATCGACGCGGCGTCGGAGGCCCTGCCCGAGCTCTTCGGCCGGTCGGAGGCGTCGACCCTGCTGGTGCTGCCCCTCGCGCACGTGTTCGCCCGGATCATCCAGGTCGGCTCCGTCCGGACCGGCGTCCGCCTCGGGCACACGTCCGACGTGAACCGGCTGGTCGCCGACGTGGGGGGCTTCCGACCGACCTTCCTCCTCGCCGTTCCCCGCATCTTCGAACGGCTCTTCACCACCGCGTCCCAGGCCGCCGTCATCGACGGCCATGGCGGGATGTTCGACCGGGCGGCGCAGACCGCCATCTCGTGGAGCCGCTCGCTGGACACCGGCCGGGTGAGCCCGGCTCTTCGCGCCCGGCACCGCTACTACGACCGCCGCGTGTACGCCGGTCTGCGGGCAGCCCTCGGGGGTCGCTGCGACTTCGCGATCTCCGGCGGGGCACCGCTCGGGGAGCGCCTGGGCCACTTCTACCGCGGCATCGGCGTCCCCGTGCTCGAGGGGTACGGCCTCACCGAGACGACGGCCGCGGTCACGGTCAACCGTCCCGGGGCACAACGCATCGGCACCGTCGGCCAGCCCCTCGGCGGAACGACGGTCCGGGTCGCCGACGACGGCGAGCTGCTGGTGCGCGGCGGCCAGGTGATGACCGGCTACTGGGACGACCCGGTCGGCACCGCCGAGGTGCTGGACCGAGCCGGCTGGCTGGCGACCGGCGACCTGGCCGAGATCGACGACGAGGGCTTCGTCAAGGTCACCGGCCGCAAGAAGGAGATGCTGGTGACGGCCGGGGGCAAGAACGTCGCGCCCGGCCCTCTCGAGGACCGGATCCGCGCACACGAGCTGGTGAGCCATTGCCTGGTCGTCGGCGACAACCGTCCCTACATCGCGGCGCTGGTCACCCTGGACGCCGACGCCGTGCGGCTCTGGGCCGAGCGGCACGGCAAGCCCGCCGACCCGGAGGCGCTCACGGAGGACCCGGACCTCCTCGCCGAGCTGCAGTCCGCGGTGGACGCCGCCAACGCGCTCGTCTCCCAGGCCGAGTCCGTCCGGCGCCTCGCCGTCCTCCCGACCGACTGGACCGAGGAGGCCGGTCATCTCACGCCGAGCCTGAAGCTGCGCCGCGCCCACGTGGAGCGGCTGGCCCAGGCGGACATCGAGCGCTTGTACCGCGGCTGACGCCGTTCGCGCAGCCGATTCGACACGGCCTGGGGTTTTCGTCCATTTCCGAGACGAGACGCGAGGAATGTAGAACTCTTGACCTCGGGGCTGCCGGACAGTCCCGGAGCACCCTCCGCGAGCTGGGGGGCCCCGCAGCACGAGTAGACAGGTCGAGGCATGGGTCGCAGGACAGTTCTCCTGATCGTGGCGGTGCTGATCGCCGCCCTGGGCAGCACGATGGTGTTCCTCTACGTGCGAGGCGCCGACAACCGGGCCAAGGAGGCACAGGCACCGGTGCAGGTGCTCAAGGCCGTTGCGCAGATCAACCCCGGCGAGACGCTCGACGCGGCCCAGGCGGCCGGCAAGATCGAGCTCGGCGAGGTGCCGCGCGAGCAGGTGCTTCCCGGCGCCGTCAACTCGATCGAGACGCTGGGCGCCCAGGTCGCGCTCTCGCCGGTCTTCCCGAACGAGCAGATCATCACCGCCAAGTTCGGCTCCCCCGGCGACCAGGACACCCTGACGCTGCCGGACGGGAAGATCGCTATCTCGGTGACCCTGTCCGACACCGGGCGGGTGGCCGGCTTCGTCGTCCCCGGCGACGACGTCGCGATCTTCATGAACGGCGACATCGGGGGCACCGAGACCGGTGTGCGCCTGCTGGAGCCCAAGGTGGAGGTCATCGCGGTCGGCGCGACCACCGTCATCTCGACCACCACCACCAGCACCGAGGGCGCGCAGACCACCGAGCAGCTGCCCAAGACGCTGTTCACCCTCGCGGTCGACCAGAAGCAGGCGGAGAAGATCATGCTCGCCACGACCACCGGAGAGCTTTCCTTCGGCTACCTCAACGACAAGTCCAAGGTCCAGGCCGGTCCCGGCACCACCTCCGCAAACCTGTTCCGGTGATCGCCGATGCCCATCATCGTCGAGAGCAACCCGTCCAACGCGGAGCTGTTCACCTCCGTCACCGGTAGCGCGAGCCTCGTCGTCGAGAACCTCGAGGGGCTCAAGCAGAGCCTCGCGACTACGCCCGACGAGTACGCGATCGTGCTCGGCCCCGGCGTGGACCTGGAGGCGGCCGCATCGCTCGCCGACATGCTGCGCGTGACCAGGCCGTCCACGAGCGTCATCCTGATCCGCCGCCGCGTCGACACCAGTGTGCTCGCCGAGGCGCTGCGCTCCGGGCATGCGCGAGGTCGTCGAGGAGCGGGACCTCACCGGTCTCGGGTCCGCCGTCACCCGCGCCAAGCAGGTGTGGGCGGCGCTCAACGGACCGGCCCTCGCCCAGTCGTCGGCACCCAGGGGCCAGCTGATCACGGTCTTCTCGCCCAAGGGCGGTGTCGGCAAGACCACGCTCGCGGTCAACCTGGCGATCGCGCTGGCCGAGAAGGGCGAGAAGCGCGTCTGCGTCGTCGACCTCGACCTCGGCTTCGGGGACATCGCGATCACCCTCCAGCTGATCCCCGCGCGCACGATGGCCGACGCCGTCCACTTCGAGAGCGGCCTGGACTTCGGCGTCCTCGAGCCGCTGCTGACCACCCACTCGTCCGGGATCTCCGCCCTCGTCGCCCCGGTGCAGCCGGATGCGAAGGACTCGATCCCGCCGGCGCTCGTGGGCCGCATCCTGGGCATGCTCAAGGCCAACTTCGACTTCGTCGTCGTGGACACCTCACCCACGTTCGACGAGTTCGTGCTCCAGGCGTTCGACGAGACCGACCAGCTGCTGCTCGTCACCACGCTCGACGTACCGACGCTGAAGAACGTGAAGATCGCGGTCGAGACGCTCGACCTCCTGAACTTCCCGAAGCCGCGCCGGCACCTGGTGCTCAACCGGGCCGACGACAAGGTGGGGCTCTCCTCCGACGAGGTCGAGGGGACGCTCGCGATGAAGATCGCGGTGCCGATCCCGACCTCCTCGCAGGTGGCCAACGCCACCAACTCCGGCGAGCCCATCACCTCGGCGCTTCCGAAGCACCCGGTCAGCCAGGCGGTGCACCGTCTGGCACAGAGCTTCGCCACCACGGCCGAGGCCGAAGAGATCGCCCCCACTCCACGCGGCGGATCCCGTGCCGCCGCTCCCAAGCGGAGTCTCCTCCGACGGAACAGTAGGTAGCCATGAGCAGTCTTGCCGACCGCCTCGCCGCGGCCTCCCGCGACCGAGCCGTCACGCCCAACGGCTCGTCCTCGGGGGGTGCGCTCCCCGCCAAGGTGACCGCCGACCGGCCCGCCCAGACGGACGCCAAGGAGGACGCGTTCCAGGACCTGAAGGCCACGGTGCACAACAAGCTGCTCCAGCAGCTCGGCCCCAAGCTCTACGACGCGGAGCTGACCCAGTCCGAGCTCGAGCGGATGGTGCGCGGCGCCCTGCAGGACGCCATGCACGACGAGGACGTGCTGCTCACGCCGGCGGACCGCACGCGCATCTCCCAGGAGATCGCCGACGACATCCTCGGCTACGGACCGATCGAGCCCTTCCTGCGCGACCCGGACCTCAGCGAGGTCATGGTCAACGGACCCGACAGCATCTGGATCGAGCGCTCCGGCAAGCTGCAGAAGGTGGACGGCCGCTTCGGCGACGAGGCACACCTGCGCCGCACCATCGACAAGATCGTGTCGCGCATCGGTCGTCGCGTCGACGAGTCCAGCCCGATGGTGGACGCCCGCCTTCCCGACGGAAGCCGTGTCAACGCCGTGATCCCGCCGCTGGCCATCGACGGTTCGCTGCTGACGATCCGGAAGTTCTCCGCGGACCCCTACACCGCCGACGACCTGGTCGCCTTCGGCACGTTCTCGCAGCGCACCGCCGACTTCCTCGAGGCGTGCGTGAAGGGAAGGCTGAACATCATCGTGTCGGGCAGCACGGGCGCCGGCAAGACCACGACCCTCAACGTGCTCTCCTCGTTCATCCCGAGCGACGAGCGCATCGTCACGATCGAGGACGCCGCGGAGCTCCAGCTGCACCAGGACCACGTGCTCCGGCTCGAGTCGCGCCCGGCGAACATCGAGGGCAAGGGCGCCGTCCACATCCGGGACCTGGTCAAGAACTCGCTGCGCATGCGTCCCGACCGGATCGTGGTCGGCGAGGTCCGCGACTCGGCGGCCCTCGACATGCTGCAGGCGATGAACACCGGCCACGACGGCTCGATCTGCTCCCTGCACTCCAACGGTCCGCGCGACACCCTGGCCCGCGTCGAGACGATGGTGCTGATGGCGGGCATGGACCTGCCGGTCCGCGCGATCCGCGAGCAGGTGGCGTCCGCGGTGGACCTCATCGTGCACCAGAGCCGGCTGCGCGACGGCTCCCGACGGATCACCCACGTCACCGAGGTCGAGCGGATGGAGGGTGACGTCATCACCCTGCAGGACATCTTCCTCTACGACCACTCGAAGGGCTTCGACGAGAACGGCAAGAGCCTCGGCGCCCTGCGGGCCACCGGGCTCCGCCCCAAGTTCATCGAGAAGCTCGCCCACGAGAACGTCAAGATCGACCCGATGCTGTTCGCGATGGACGGGATCTGACCGGTGCGCACTCTCCCCCGTTCGTCCCCCCGGGTCCGCCTCCGGCTCGCCGCGCTGCTGGCGGTGCCGCTCGCGCTCGTGGCGGCGCCGGCTCACGCGGCCGACGGCAGCATCGACCACGTGGAGCCGCAGGACGGCTCGTTCCAGGTGCTCTACTCGCTGCCGGGCGCCGGCTCGGCCGCGCCCGACCTCGACTCGGTGGAGGTGACGCTCGACAGCGTCAAGCTGCCGGCCACGGCGGAGCCCGCGGGTGAGGCGGCGGCCGTCGAGCGGACCACGATCCTCGCCATCGACGTCAGCGCGAGCATGCGGCGCGACAACCGGTTCGAGGAGGCGCAGCAGGCCGCGAAGGCGTTCCTCGAGGCGGCACCCGCCGATCTCGAGGTGGGCATCGTCACCTTCGCCGGCGACGTGGAGGTCGCCCAGGCGCCGACCCTCGACCGTGAGGCGTCGGCCGCGGTCATCGACGACCTGACGCTGACCAACCAGACCCGGCTGTACGACGGCATCCTGGAGGCGGTCACGGCCAGCGGCCAGGAGGGCTCGCGCAGTGTCCTGGTGCTCTCCGACGGCCGCGACACCTCCGACACCCCGCTCGACCGCGTCATCTCCGCGGTCGAGGCCGCCAACCTCAAGATCGACGTCGTCGCGCTCGCCCAGTCGGCCGACGAGACCGCTCTGCTGCGCCGGCTCGCCGAGGCCGGCAACGGCACCGTGATCAGCGCGAACGACCCGGAGGCCCTCACCGAGGTCTTCGCCGAGGAGGCGGAGGCGCTCGCGAGCCAGATCCTGATCACCGTGACCCCACCGGAGGGAGCGACGTCGACGGAGGGCACCCTGGGTGTGACCGTGGACGTCGCGGGCGAGGCCTACACAGACTCCGCCTTCGTGGCCGTCGCCAAGGCGGCGACGCCCGCCGGGCCCGCGGCACCGAAGCCCACGAAGCTCGTGCCGGTCGAGTCCACCGGGCTCGACATCCCGAAGGCCTACATGCTGGGCGGCCTCGCCGCCACCGGCCTGGGCATGCTGGTCCTCCTCCTCGCCGTGCTCGGCGTCTTCGGCGGAGGTGACCAGGACTCGGTCCAGAACCGCGTCGCCGCCTACACCCGCAAGGGCTCGCGGAAGCTCGCGGCCCAGCCCGAGCAGACGTCCCAGGGAGTCGCCGCCCAGGCGGTCGGGATGGCGGCCAAGGTGGTCGACAGCAACGAGGAGCTCGCCTCCAAGCTCGAACAGCGACTCGAGGCGGCCGGCGTCTCGCTGAAGCCGGCGGAGTGGCTGCTCACCCACGTGGGCGTTGCGTTCGCCTCGGGCCTGCTGGGCCTGCTGTTCGGCTCGGGCAGCATCCTGTTCGCCACGCTCGGCCTCGTGCTCGGCATGATCCTCCCGTGGGCCTTCCTCAGCTTCAAGCGCGGCCGGCGGGTCAAGGCCTTCAAGTCCCAGCTCGCGGACACGCTCCAGCTCATGTCGGGCTCGCTGTCGGCGGGCCTCTCGCTCATGCAGTCGGTCGACACCGTGGTGCGGGAGGGCACCGACCCGATGGGCTCGGAGTTCCGGCGCGCCCTGATCGAGACACGGCTCGGCGTGGAGATCGAGGACGCGCTCGAGAAGGTCGGCGAACGCATGGAGAGTGTCGACTTCCGCTGGGTGGTCATGGCGATCCGCATCCAGCGCGAGGTCGGCGGCAACCTGGCCCAGCTGCTCAACACCGTCGCCGAGACGATCCGCGAGCGGGAGTACCTCGAGCGTCAGGTGCTCGCCCTGTCCGCCGAGGGACGCCTCTCGGTCTGGATCCTCGGCGGCCTGCCCCCGGGCTTCATGGCCTACCTGCTGCTGGCCAACCGTGAGTACCTGGAGCCCCTGATCAGCACCCCCATCGGGTACGTTCTGCTCGGTGTGATGGCCGTGCTGCTGACCGTCGGAATTTTCTGGATGAAGAAGCTCGTGAAGGTGGACGTCTGATGGACGTGGCTTCGGTCTTTCTGGTCGTGGGGATCGCCGGGATCTTCCTGGCGATCATCCTGTCGCTGACGGCGGTCGCCGTGCTCGACAACGACGCGCGGGGAGTGGCGAAGTCACTCAACGTGCTGGAGACGTACTCGGCGGCGCCTCCCGAGCTCACCAGGGAGATCGACCCGTCGTTCAACGACCGGGTCCTGACCCCGCTGCTGGACCGGATGCTGGCGCTCGGCAAGAAGCTGACGCCGGCCGACCACGGCGAGCGGATCCGGCACAAGCTCGAGGTCGCCGGCAACCCCCCGGGATGGTCCGTCGACCGGGTGACGTCCATGAAGTTCCTCGGCTTCGCGTCGGCCCTGGTGCTGAGCCTCTTCGTCTCCATGCTGTTCGGCTTCGGCTTCGCGCCGATGCTGGGCTTCTGCGTGGTCGCGGCGGTGATCGGCTACCTTGCGCCGAACATGTACCTCTACCAGAAGGGCCACGACCGCACCCAGAGCATGCAGAAGGCCATGCCTGACGCGCTCGACCTGCTCACCATCTCGGTGGAGTCGGGCCTCGGCTTCGATGCCGCTCTGTCCCAGGTCGCCCGCAACACCGACGGGCCGTTGGCCGGCGAGTTCGCACGCGTCCTGCAGGAGATGCAGATCGGCCTGGGTCGCGGCGCCGCGCTCCGTGCCCTCGGCGAGCGCACGCATGTCCCGGAGATCAAGGGCTTCGTCTCCGCCATGGTGCAGGCGGACGCACTGGGCATCCCGATCGCCCAGGTGCTGCGCGTGCAGGCGAAGGAGATCCGGACCAAGCGTCGCCAGCGCGCGGAGGAGCAGGCCCAGAAGGTGGCGGTCAAGATCCTGATCCCCCTGATCTTCTGCATCCTGCCCTGTCTGTTCATCGCCGTTCTCGGGCCGGCCGGAATCGGCATCATGGAAGCGTTCTCAGGCACCCAGTGATCCGTCAGCTACGCATCGGCACGGCCGCGCGGGTCTTCTGCGTCGCCGCCGTCCTCGGGCTGAGCCTCGCGCTGTTCGACTCCGTGGCCCTGCAGGGAACGGTGCTCCTCGCCGCCATCGCCGGCATCGCGGTCGCGGCCGAGACCTCGTCGAGGCTCCCGGAACAGCCCCTCCTCGCCGCGGAGGCCGCCCTGGCCGCCCTCGTGGTGGGCATGGCGCTGCCGGCCGGGGTGCTGCTGCTCCCCTACCTCGTGGTGCCGGCGATCCTCGCCGGTCTCGCCCTGGGCACGTTCCGCATGCTCGTGGTCGTCAGCGTCGAGCTGCTCGCCCTCCTGGGCGTCGTGATGGCCTCCGGCAAGCTGTCCCAGATCGAGCAGCTCTCCACGATCGTCGGACCGTGGTTGCTGACAACGGTGGGCGTCGGCCTGGTGGGCTCGCGGCTGCGCAGCATCCGTGGCCCGGCCTACGCGGACTCGGACGCGTCGTACGAGTCGGCCCGGCGCCTGCTCTCCCAGCTGCGCACCGTGGCGCGGCGGCTGTCGTCCGGCCTCGACACCGTCGCGATGTCGAGCCACCTGCTGGCCACCGTGCACCAGCACCTGGACGACACCCACTCCGCGGTCTTCGTGCGCACCGAGGGCGGCGTGCTCGCGCCGCTCGGGTACCGCGGCGTGGCCGCCCGGGACGTGCTGAGCGCCGAGGGACTGCTCGTGGACCGGTGCTGGGCGGAGATGGAACCGGTCCACGACATCCAGACGTCCGGCCTGGCGAACCGCCGCCATCGCGTCGTGCTGCCCCTGCGGGTGGGCTCCCGGATGATCGGCATCGTCGTGCTCGACCGGGCCACCCCCCCACCCCCTCAGGCGCTGGCCTCGCTGATGCGCGAGGTGGACGAGCAGGCGCTGCGACTCGACGCCGCGCTCGCGTTCGACGAGATCAGGTCGATCGCCACGATGGAGGAGCGGCATCGCCTCGCCCGGGAGATCCACGACGGTGTCGCCCAGGAGATCGCCTCCCTCGGATACGTGGTCGACGACCTCACCGCCCACGCCACCAGCGATGCCCAGCGGCGCAAGCTGCACACCCTGCGCGGTGAGCTCTCCCGCGTGGTGAGCGAGCTGCGGCTGTCGATCTTCGACCTGCGGACCGAGGTCTCCGCGGGGCTCGGCTCCGCGCTCTCGGAGTACGTGCGGGAGGTGGGCGCGCGCTCCGGACTCACCGTCCACCTGACCCTCGACGTCTCGCCGACCCGGCTGCGCGGCGAGGTGGAGACGGAGCTGTTCCGGATCGCTCAGGAGGCGATCACCAACGCACGCAAGCACTCGGCCGCGAACAACCTCTGGGTGGACTGCCGGATCCAGCCCCCCGGCGCGCGGATCATCGTCCGCGACGACGGCACCGGGCTGGGCACCCCCCGCGACGACTCCTACGGGATCAAGATCATGCGCGAGCGCGCCCGGCGCATCGGGGCCTCGCTCGACATCTCCGGCAACAACGACGCCGGCTCCACCCCTGGCACCTGTGTCACGGTTACAGTGGGCGCCGACGAGCCGGTCTTCGCCTGAGCCGGCGCGACGGGAGGACCTCGCACCCATGTCACCGACGCACACCGTCGTCCTGGTCGACGACCACGAGCTCATCCGGCAGGGGTTGGCGCACGCCTTCGACCGGCACGACGACTTCCACGTGGTGGGTGAGGCGGGGTCCGTCGCCGAGGGAGCCCAGCTCGTCGGGTCGCTCAAGCCCACGGTCGTGGTCACCGACGTGCGGCTGCCCGACGGGACCGGGCTCGACCTGGTCCGCGAGCTGCGCAGCACCGACCCCGACGTGGGCATCGTGGTGCTGACCATGTACGCCGGCGACGAGCAGCTCTTCGAGGCCCTCGAGGCGGGCGCCTCCGCGTTCGTGGCCAAGGACGCCCCCTCCGACGACGTCGTGGCGGCGGCCCGGCACGCGACCGTGTCCCCCCGCTCCTTCACCGCCGCCAACCTGGCCGACGCGATGCGCCGCCGGATGACACCGTCGGGACCCCAGCTGTCACCGCGCGAGGCCGAGGTGCTGCGCCTGCTGTCCGAGGGGCTGGGCGTCGCGGCGATCGCCCGGCAGCTGTTCGTGAGCGAGTCGACGGCCAAGACGCACATCTCGAAGATCTACGAGAAGCTGGGGGCGGCCAACCGCGCGCAGGCGATCATGAATGCCATACGCGCGGGGCTCCTGTCAGACGAATCGCAGGTCTGAGCGCAAATCGGGCAAAAATGGTCCTCTCGGGCTATCAAGGACCCGCCCGCGATCGTCCCATCGGTCATCGGACGCGAGCCGTTCTCCCGATACCGAGGTGCCTCCCCATCGCCGATGCTTGTTGATGTCGGGAGTCCGCGGTGGTCTCCCATCGATCAACACTCTGGGAGATCTCATGCTTCAGTACATGCAGCGCATCACGCGTCAGCGCAACGACGAGGGCGCCTCGGCCGTGGAGTACGGCCTGCTCGTCGCCGCGATCGCCGCGATCATCGTCCTGCTCGTCTTCGCGATCGGCAAGTTCGTGCAGGGTGGCTTCAAGACCACCTGCGACGGCCTCAAGAGCAACTCGTCTGTCAGCGCGACCTGCTGATCCGGGTTCGCTTGAGCGGGGGGTGAGCGCGACAGCGCTCACCCCCCGCGCCCGTTCCGGCGTCCGTCCAGACGCCCGGCAAACGCCTTGGGAGGCAGCGATGAACCAGGAACGGAAGTCCCGCGCCGAGGGCGGGGCGTCGGCGGTCGAGTACAGCCTGATCGTCGCCGCGATCGCGGCCGTGATCATCGCCCTCGTGTTCTCCCTCGGGAAGCTCACCGAGGGGAACTTCAAGACCACCTGTGACGAGATGGACAGCCAGATGTCGGTGTCGGCAACCTGCTGACCACGGCGTCGCCGGCGCCTCGCCGCCGCGAGGCGCCGTCAGGCCTCCAGCAGCTCTCGCAGCCGCCCGGCCACCGACGCCCAGTCGTCGGCGCAGCCGACCTTGGCGCGGCGTTCCCGTGTCTGCGGAGCGGAGAGCAGCTCCACGAGTGCCTCGGCCGCCTCCCGGCTGGACCCACCCGGCACGACCCTCGCTCCGGCGCGGCCGGCTTCCGGGGCGCCACCGCTGTCGCCGATCAGCGCCGGGAGCCCGCAGGCCTGCGCCTCGAGGAACACGATGCCGAACGCCTCCGGCTCCAGGCCGAGGAGCCGGGTCCGGCAGGGCATCGCGAAGACGTCACCCGCATCGACGTACGCCGGCACCTCCTGCCACGGCACGCTCCCCGTGAAGAGCACCGAGTCCGTGACGCGGAGCCGCCGAGCCAGCCGTTCGACTGCCTTCCGGTGAGGCCCGTCGCCCACGAGCAGCAGCCGCGCGTCCGGGTGGGACCGCAGCACCCGCGGCCACGCCTTCACCAGGGTGTCCTGTCCCTTGCGCCTGACCATCCGGGCCGTGCAGACCACCACCGGGGAGTCCGCCGGGATCCCCAGGAGCGTCCGCACCTCGGCTCCCCCGCAGCCCGGGTGGAAGCGCTCGGTGTCCACGCCCGGCGAGAGCCGCTCCATGCGCGCCGCCGCGGCCGGGGACAGCGCGGGCGCGATGCGCTCCCGGCACCACTCGCTGACGTAGGTCATCACGTCGACCGAGTCACCGATCCGCCGCAGGAGCCGTCGGGCGACCGGCACGCGGGCCCACCACACCTCGTGGCCGTGGGTGAGCGCGACCACTCGCCGCACCCCCGCTCGCCGGAGCCGGGGCGCCAGCAGCCCGAGTGGAGCCGAGGCCCCGAACACCACACGGTCGCAGTCGAGGTCCGCAGCACCCGGGTCACGCGCCTCGCGACCGCCGGGGTGGGCAGGAGGGTGCCGGCCGGGTCGCGGTAGACCGGGAAGGGCAGCGTCGCGTCGTACTCGCGGTCCCCCGGCATCGACGCGGTGTACACGACCACCTCCTCGGGGGGCAGCCGCTCGCACAGGGCGAGCACGAACGACTCGATCCCGCCGCGCCGCGTCGGGAAGTCGTTGGTCACGAACAGGACGCGGCTCACCGGCCGGCCCGTTCCAACGAGGCCGGGAGACCGGCCCGCTGCAGCACGGTCGGGTGGCTGCCGAACCACAGCTGGCTCCATGCCGGCGGGCTGGGGTCGCGGACCGCCGCGAGCGCGAGCCGCCGCTGCATCCCCACGAAGGCTCCGTCGTCCCGCGTCGTCTCCAGGGCGACCCGGTCGGCTCGCGCCTCGACCGCACGGCTGACGGCGTTGGAAACCGGACTCGACGCCAGTCCGCCGACCGCGACGGCCGCCAGCACGAGCGCCGCCACCGCTGGGTCGGCCGGGCCCCCGGCACCCGCCCGGCGCCGGAACCGGTCGCTGTCGAGGAGCAGGGCGAGGAGCCCCACCCCGAGGACGCCGCCGAGTGCGCCGAGGGAGGTGCCGAGGAGGACGTCCTGCTGCTTCGCGTGTGCGAGCTCGTGCGCGATGACCGAGCGTGCCTGCGCCGGCGTCAGCCCGTCCAGAAGCGTGTCGTAGACGACCACGCGTCGGGTGGTGCCGAGGCCGGACACGTAGGCGTTGAGGGTCGTGGTCCGCCGCGACGCGTCGGCGACCAGCACGTCGTCCACCGGCACTCCCTCGCGCTCCGCGAGCCGCAGCACCGACGCCTTGAACGTCCCCTCACCCATCGGGGTGAACCGGTTGAAGAGCGGTTCCACCAGCAGCGGGTAGAGGAACGACCCGGCGAACGTCAGGACCACGACGGCGCCGGCTCCGCCGAGATACCACGTGGCGGGGCCGGCGCCGTGCCAGCCAGACCAGGACGAGCAGGGCCAGGGAGGTGGTCACCACCGCGACGAGGAGTGAGCGCCCCTGGTCGGCGACCCAGCCCGCCAGCGACTGCCTGGTCAGCCCGTAGTCCAGGTTCTGGGCCCGGATCGCCAGCGCGAAGGGCAGCGTCACCAGCCGCCCCACCACGAGCAGCGCGAGCACCCCGACCGGGACCGCGAGGAACCATCGCAGCCCACCCGCGACCCGGCGGACCAGGCGGGCGCCCAGCGGGGTCAGTCCCAGGAGCAGCGCGACCGCAAGCGAGACGGCGTACGACGACCACCCGAGCAGGCGCCGCAGCCGGGCGAACTCCTCGGCACGTCGCACCTCCTCGCTGCTGAACAGGTCCGAGACCGGCATCGGCGCGAGCTCTCCGCCGGGCACCCAGTCCCACGGCACCAGCCACGCCGCGACGACCACGAGCACGGCCCCCGCGGCACAGACCTGGACGACGGCTCCCCGCCGGTCCAGGCGGGGCCCGGCGGCCTGGTCCGTGGAGGGTGCCGGCGTCGTCACGTCGGCAAGCCTGCCATGCACGACGACGTCGGCGGTCCCCGCCAGGGCTCAGGTGTGACCGTGGTCGGTCCGGCCGGACGGTCCCGCGCTCAGAACGTCGGGTCGGGAAGGTCCGGAGCGGTGGCGAGCGGCCTGCCGGCGATCTTCAGCATCCGGCCGATCGTGGTTCCGGCCACATCACCGGGGAGGTACTCCCCGCCGACGACCAGGTGGGTGAGGTCACCGGCCGCCTGCCCGTTGGCGAGCCGCACCGCCGACCCCGAGTCGCCCGGGCTGGCCGCCCCGACCCACGCGAACGCGTCGCCACCCTCGCCCGCACCGCGGTAGACCACGACCCCGGCCCGGGGTGTGCCGCCGGTGCCGATCACGAGGCCGTGCCCCGCGTGCTCCACGACCTGTCCGGGCTGGGGCGACCCGGCGGACGTCGGACCGCCGAAGTAGGCCATCGAGGGGTTGACGTACTGCTCCATCTCCGGTCGTACGTCGATGAGCGCGAAGTCGTTGCCGATGCCCCTGTCGACGCTCTTCACGGTGGTGCCGATGTTCATCAGCACCCCCGGGGCAGCCACCAGCGTCACCTCGTCACCAACGGACGTGCAGTGCCCGGCGGTGCCGATGTAGTAGTCGCGCGCGCTGCCGAACACGAAGTTGGTGGTGCAGCCGGCCGGCGCGATGATCCAGGCGCCGGGTCGGATCCCGGTGAACGCCAGGCCGCTGGCGTCGTAGTCGACGCCCTCGGGGACCGGGACGCTCTCGCCGCGCTCGGCCGCGGCCATCACCCGGTCGTGCAGCGACTGCGTGTACCAGTCGGGCTTCGGCGCCTTCAGCTCGACGTACGTCGGCTCCTCCGAGGCGCTCCGCTCCGCCGGTCCGGCGGCGGCCGTCGACGCGAACGGGACGCTGACCACCACGGCCAGGAGGGATGAGAGCACTGCTCGACGCATCCGCATGCGGGTTCTCCTTCGATCGGGACGTCCCCCCACGCCCGATGAAACGAGGGACCCCAGGAAAGGTCACGCTCCGGCGAGGGCGAGCAGGTGACCCCGCCACGCCTCGGTGAAGGCGGCCTCGGTCGTGCCGAGCACCCGCCTGAACGCGGCCCGCGTGTCGCCGTCCTCGTCCGCACGCTCGTAGAAGGCGATCAGCCGCTCCTCGCCGTAGGTGGCGGCGACCAGGCGGCAGGCCAGCCAGGCCGACTCGTAGGAGGCGCCGAGCGTGACGTTCCCGGTCTCGAAGTCTCCTGGACCCGGCAGGGTCGCCGGCGCACCCTGCTCGCGGACCTGCTCGAGGACCTGGCTCGCGGTGACCTCGACCGGCAGGTCCACGTGCGCCAGCGCGACGTAGTCGGCGAAGCCCTCCAGCAGCCAGGTGGGCATCGACGACGCTGCCGCCTCCGTCGCCACGTGGGCCGCCTCGTGGCTCATCACGATCTGCTCGCCCTGCTCGCCCAGCGGGTCGAACACCGGCGGGTTGACGAAGATGTGGATCGGCGTGTTCGCCGCCGGCGACCCGTCGACCGGGGTGGTCACGGCCGCGATCGCGTCGTAGGAGCTGTCCGCCGATCCCAGCGCCCGGGTCAGCTGGGCCTGGGACCGGGGAACCTCCACGACGAGACGACCGTGCCAGCGCGGGAGCACCTGCCGCACGTCGACGACCGCCTCCTCCGCCAACGCCGCGAACCTGGCCACGTCGACGTTCGGCGCGGCGATCACCATCGAGCGTCGCCCGCGGTCGACCACGAGCTTCTCGAGCAGCCAGAGCGGCGCCGCCTCGCCGTGGTCGGCGCGGGCCGTGACGAAGGCCGCACCGTCCACGTTCTCCGCGAAGGTCATGCTGACCTCCATCCGGCTCAGGCCCTCGTCGTAGCCGTCGAGACGCCACTCGAGCTGGACGTCGCCGACCCAGGCCCGGTCGGCGAGCGGCGGCGCCACGCCCGGGGCGGAGCGTCCGGCGTTCTCGTCCACGTAGCGCATCCGCAGGTCCACCACCCCGAGCTCGCGCACGTTGGAGCGCAGCGCGGTCAGCTCCCGGGCGGCTCGAGGCTCTCCCGGGGCGGCGAGCGCCTCGACGTCGGCCCGGCTGCCGGACACCAGGGCGTCGGTGAGGTCGTCGAGGAGCGCGGCCGCGCTGTCCTCGCGGGTCTCGACGCCGTCGTGCGTCCCGGGGCGGGGAAGCACGGCCGTCTCGGGCCTGCTCAGCAGCCAGTAGCCGACCCCCGCGGCGATCACGCACAGCAGAAGGCCGGCCGCCCACCACGTGGAGCGACCGGCCCTGTGACCGCGCGCTGGAGGGCGGTCAGCCAGGTCGGACGGCACCGGAGTACGGCATCGAGAAGACCGGGGCGACCTGCACGCCGGTGCTCGGGTTGGCCGCGTGCACGATCTGGCCGTTGCCGATGTAGATGCCGACGTGGCTCACCGGCGAGTAGTAGAAGACCAGGTCGCCCGGCGCCAGCTGCGACTGCGACACCGGGGTGCCGGAGCCCATCTGCGCGCCCGACGAGTGCGGGAGCGAGACGCCCGCGGCGGCCCAGGCCATCATCGTCAGCCCCGAGCAGTCGAAGGAGTCCGGGCCGGCGGCGCCGTAGACGTAGGAGTCCCCCACCTGGGCGAGCGCGTACTGCACGGCGGCCCCGGCCCGGCCCGACACCGACACGTCGGGGGTGCGCACGGCGTCGCGGCTGACCGTCGGGGCGGCACGCGCCTCGAGCCGGCCGAGCAGCTCCTCGGCCTCGGCGGCCTTGTCCTCGATCTCGGCCTTCTCCTCGGCCAGCGTCTTCTTGGTGGCCGCGATGCGGTCGAGCTCGCGCTCGGCTGCCGCCTCACGCATCTCGAGCTGCTGGGCCTGGACGGCGAAGTCCGCCATCATCTCGGTCTGCTGGTCGGTGTAGCCGCTGATGGTCGTGACCTTCTCGAGGAAGGCGTCCGGGTCCTCGGCCAGCAGCACCTGGGCGGTGGTGGACAGCGCCTGGCCCTGGTAACCCGAGACGACCGAGGCGGCCACCTCGGAGCGGACGCTCTCGAACTTCTCCTGCTGGCGCGTCAGGTCGGCGCGGAGCGCCTCGAGGCGCGACTGCGCGTCCTCGAGCTCCAGCCGGGCGTCGTTGAAGCGCTCCGAGGCCTGCTCGGCCTGGGCGTAGAGCGTGTCGACCCGCTTCTGGACGGTCTCGACGTCGGGTTCGGCGAAGGTGGGCGACGCGGCGAGCATCGAGCCACCGAGGGTGGCGATGCACAGGGTCGCGAGAGCGCTAGCGGTGCGCTTCCGGCCGTTCAGCACGAGCGGTCGGTCTCCTCTTTGTCGTGACGCCTACCGGGTTAGCTGACGGGTTCGGGCGGCAAAGAGAGCCCTACGCGCGCACGCGACCCCGGTCTGCGGCCTCGTGTGCGCGATTCACCCCGGGAAACTGGTTCCCCGGCTCCGGACTTCGACTCCCCTGGTCTGGTCCGGATTGAGCGCGGTGCCCGAGCCGTCCGGTTTGGCCGACTGGTGCGGGCACTCGAGCGACAAGGTTAGGTGCGCGGGGCCCGCCCCGCAAACAGCCGTGCGGCGCGTCTCATGCCCACGGGCCGGCACCCACTGCCCAAGCGCATCAATTGTCACAGAGATCACACTGACCCCAAGAGTCACGCGCTGGCCACGTCCGGCCCCTCGACGGGCGACACCATCCGCAGCGGCGGCACCAGCCCGGACCCGGCCAGCACCTCGAGCGCGCGCGCCTCCTCGTCGTCGAACCCCAGCTCGGGCGGGGGCCCGAGCAGCACGGTGACCACGCAGTCGTGGCAGGCCGGGCCACGCACCACGCAGGTGTCGCAGTCGATGTGCACACTCATGTCGCCTCCAGGGAAGTCGGAGCCCAGCGGGCCCACGAGGAGACCGTGACATCCGCCACCGACAGGACCGGTTCGGGGAGACCATGGACGTAGGGCGGTCTACCGTGGGGCCGCCCATCCGGTCAGCGGCGGAGGTGAACCGTGCACGAGCAGCGCAGCGTCGTACGACGTCCGCGGCTGCGTCGCGCCCTCGCTCCGGTGGCCGCCGGCTTCGGCTGGGCGGTGCTGTGCAATCTCGCCATCGAGCTGCTGCAGTCGAGCGGCGGCTTCACCTTCGCGCTGAAGCCGGCGCTGTTCCTGCTGGGCAGCACCCTCCTGTGGCTCGGGATGCTGGTGGTGTGGGGCCTCACCGGCCGGCTCCGGGTGGCCGCCGCGGTCGTCGGCGCAGCGGCCGTGCTGATCGGCTACGCGAACCACATCAAGATGGAGCTGCGGCGCGAGCCGCTGTTCCCGGAGGAGCTCGCCGTCGCCCAGCACACCGGGTTCCTGGAGCAGATGGTGGGCTGGCGCACCATCCTCGGAGTCCTCGGCGTCACGCTCCTGGTGGGCGCGCTCTCGCTCACCGCCGGCTGGTGGTGGCGGCGCCGACGTCCCCGGCGCCGAGCAGCGAGCGCCCGGGAGCGGGCGGGGCGGGTCCTCGGCCGGCTCACGGTCGCCGCCGTGTCGCTCGGGCTGCTCGCGTGCGCCGCCCAGTTCAACCAGCAGGGCAACGCGGTGCGCTGGGCCTACGAGGCCGGCGGTGCCGACTGGGCGTCGTGGTCGCAGGAGAAGAACTACACGCACAACGGCTTCGTCGGCGGGATGCTGTACAACCTCGACGTGCCGGTGATGCGGCGTCCGGACGGCTACAGCAGGGCGGCCATGGCCGACATCGTGCGGCGCTACTCGGAGGCGGCGGGCGTCCGCAACGCCGCCCGGTCACCCGACGCGCTGAGCGGCGTCAACCTCGTGGTCGTGCTCAGCGAGAGCTTCAGCGACCCGACCCGCCTCGAGGGCATCGAGCTCGCCGAGGACCCGATCCCCTTCACCCGCCGGCTGATGGCGTCGACGACGTCGGGCGACATGCTCGCGCAGCGCTACGGCAGCGGCACCGCGAACATGGAGTTCGAGACGCTCACCGGCATGTCGACCTCGCAGTTCGACCCGCGGCTGATGACGCCGTACCAGATGCTCGTGCCCCGCTTCGAGGAGTTCCCGTCGTTCGTCGGCCTGACGAAGTCGATGGGTTACACGGACGTCGCGGTGCACCCCTACGACACCTACATGTACCGCCGCGAGACCGTCTACCCCAAGCTCGGCTTCGACGACTTCCTCGGGAAGAGCGAGCTGACCGTGCGCAAGCGGATCCAGAACAGCCCGTTCATCTCGGACAACTCGGCCTTCGCCGAGGTGCTGCACCAGATCGACGTCCACGAGGAGCCCGTCTTCACCCACCTCGTGACGATGCAGAACCACTTCCCGATGGGCGACAGCTACGACGCGCCCATGACCATCCGCGGCGTCTCCGGCTCCTCCGAGGAGGAGGCCGCGGCGTACGTGCGAGGGCTGACCTACTCCGACCGCGCGCTCCGCAAGTTCGTCACCGCCCTGGAGGGGTCGGAGGAGAGGACCGCGGTGCTGTACTTCGGAGACCACCTGCCGCCGATCTGGCCGGACGAGGTCGTGGAGCGCAACGGCCCGACCGGGATGCGGCGCACGCCGTTCTTCATGTGGACCAACTTCCTGTCGCTGCAGTCCCCGCAGCCGCTCACCAGCCCGGTCTTCTTCCTGCCCCTGCTGATGGACCAGCTCGGCGCGCCGCTGCCTCCCTACTACGAGCTGCTGCGGCAGCTGCACTCGGCCGTGCCCGCGATGCGAGCCGGGATCCTGTACGACGCCGCGGGCCGGCGGGTGGACCGCGACGACCTCTCTCCCGAGGCCCGGCAGCTGCTCCGGGACTACCGGCTGGTCCAGTACGACCTGTCGGTCGGCCGCCGGTTCGCGCAGGACGGCTTGTTCTACCCGCTCGACACCCGCTCAGCCGCGGCCGAGTAGGCGCACCAGCGCTGCTGCGCCCGCCGTGCGCGCGCCCGCCCGCGTCACGTCGCGCACCACCGCCTGGTCGCTCGTGACCACGACGACCGGCCGCCCGGGCGGCTCCGCGTCCACCAGCTGCCGGATCACGTCGTCCGCGATGACCCCGGCCGGGCTGAAGAGCACCCGCACGCGCCGCGGACTGTTGACGGGCGGGCGCTCCTTCGTGTCGGCGGCGTCGAAGACGACCGTCGTCTCCGCACCCGTACGAGCCGCCAAGGGGGCCAGCCCCGCCACGAGCCGGTCCCGCTGTCGCTCCAGGGACAGCTCGGACCACGCCGACTTGGTCACGTTGTACCCGTCGACGACCAGGTGGGCGCGCGGCAGGACGAGGAGCTGCTCGAGCAGGGCGGGGTCGTCGACGGACAGCGATCCGTGCGACGTGGGCGTCCGGCTGCCCTGCTCCGCCAGGTGCGCCGCCACCTGGTCGGCCGGCGACCCCTGGACGGCCGGCAGCGCAAGCTCCCGCCGCAGCCCCTGTGCTGTCTCCAGGAGCGTGTCGAGGAGCAGCCGGGCGCGCAGCGCCCCGCTCCCCCGGTCCGAGCGCTCGGCCCGCCGACCGGCGGCGACCTCCGCCTCGAGCTCCTCGATCCTGGATCGCAGCCGGCGGGCCTCGGCCTCGGCGGCCGCCCCCGCGGCTGCTCGCGCGCTCTCCGCCTCGTCCGCGGACCCACGTGCGGCCGAGACCTCCTCCTCGGCCGCCCGGAGCCGGGCCCGCACGTCGCCGAGCCGGTGCCTCAGCTCGGCGTTGTCCGCCTTGAGCCGAGCCAGCTCGTCGCGATGGCGTTGCCGCGCCGCTCTCAGCTCCTCGGTCGCCTCTTCGAGCCGGCGCTGCAGCCGGTCGGCGTGCTCGCTCTGCTGCCGGGAGCGGTGGAGATGTCGCTCGACCTCCGCGGCGTCAGCGGCGTCCGCGACCACGGTGGACCACCGCGGTGGGCGGAGGAGGTAGGCGACGGCGGCCACCTCGACGGGGTCACCGGCCGCCGGAACGTTCCCGGCGTCGAGAGCGGCTGCGACGGCCGGCAGGGCCAGGCGCACCTGGCGACCGATGTGCTCGCGGAAGTCGGGGTCGGCCTCGAGGGCGCCCGCGATCTGGGTGCCGGCCAGCTTGGCCCGGCGTCCCGGCGCGAAGGCCGCCACCCGCTTCAGCGGTGCGGGCACCTGCTCGGGGGGGAGCTGGGCCAGGGCATCGGCGGCGAGCGAGACGACCCGTTGCCGGACGGGCTCGGCCAGCGGCGTGACGAGCTCGCCGTCGGCGGCGCCCTCCGGGGTCCCGGGGCCGTCGGCCGCGCTCGTCACGGCGTGCTGGCGTCCGCTTCCGTGCGGGCCACCAGCTCGACGGCGTCGGAGCGGCCGCACCAGCGGCAGGTCACGCTCTCGACGACCTCCTGGTCGGTCGCGGTCTCCTCCACGACGTGCTCGCCGGCGAGGTCGAAGTGCCAGAACTCGGTCGTACGCCGCGTGCGGGTGACGTCGAAACGGGTCAGGTTGCCGCATCCTCCGCAGCGCCAGCGGCTGCGGCCATCGGGCAGGGCGACCATGGGAGCTCCTCGGGTACGACGACGTGGGTGCGAGCGTTGCGCAGCACCAGGGTATGCCGCGTGGCGCGGCGGTTTCGTCGGCGGCCGCCTCTAGCGTCGTCACCATGAGCAGCCCCGCGACCGCCCGGACCCCCGCCGGGACGTCGCGGTGGGAGGCCCAGCGGAGCTTCGACCAGCTGGGACGGCCGCTGCGCGACATCACGTTCTGCGTCGTGGACCTGGAGACCACGGGCGGATCGGCCAAGGACGGCTCGATGATCACCGAGGTCGGCGCCGTCAAGGTGCGCGGCGGCGAGGTGCTCGGGGAGTTCCAGACGCTGGTCAACCCGCACCAGGCGATCCCGCCGTTCATCGCGGTGCTCACCGGCATCACCGACTCGATGGTCGCGGCCGCGCCACCCGTCGAGCAGGTGCTGCCGCAGTTCCTCGAGTTCGCCCGCGGTTGCGTCCTGGTCGCCCACAACGCCCCGTTCGACGTCGGCTTCCTGCGTCACTTCGCCGAGCGCCAGCAGCGTCCGTGGCCGGCGTTCGAGGTGCTCGACACCGCCAAGCTGGCCCGTCGCGTCGTCACCCGCGACGACGCCCCCAACTGCAAGCTCGGCTCGCTGGCGGCCCTCTTCGGTTCCTCGACGACGCCCAACCACCGCGCCCTCTCGGACGCCCGGGCCACGGTCGACGTCCTGCACGGGCTGATGGAGCGGCTGGGCGGTCTCGGCGTGCACACCCTCGAGGAGCTGCAGACCTTCTCCTCCCGGGTGACCGGTGCCCAGCGTCGCAAGCGCCACCTCGCGGAGCGGCTGCCGCACGCACCGGGCGTCTACCTCTTCCGCGACGACCGTGACCGCGTCCTCTACGTCGGCACCTCGCGCGACCTGCGCACCCGGGTGCGCACCTACTTCACCGCGTCGGAGACCCGCACCCGGATGGGCGAGATGGTGGGCCTCGCCGCCGAGGTGCAGGGCATCGAGTGCGCCACAGCGCTCGAGGCGGAGGTCCGCGAGCTCCGGCTGATCGCCGAGCACAAGCCCCGCTACAACCGCCGGTCCCGGTTTCCCGAGCGGGTGCACTGGATCAAGCTGACGGTCGAGCCGTGGCCGCGGCTCTCACTGGTCCGGCAGGTGCTCGACGACGGCGCCGACTACATCGGGCCGTTCGGCTCCAGGAGAGCCGCCGAACGCTCGGTGGCGGCGCTCCACGAGGCGTTCCCCGTCCGCCAGTGCGGGGGACGGATGCCCAAGCGGCCGGCGCTCAGCGCCTGCGCCCTCGCCGAGATGGGTCGCTGCCTCTCCCCCTGCAACGGCTCGGTCGACGCCGAAGGCTACGCCGCCGTGGTCGACGAGCTGCGCGCCTCGTTGCTGGGCCGCCCGGACGCCGTCGTCGTCGGCGTCTCGGCCCGGATGTCGGCACTGGCCGAGGCGGAGCGCTACGAGGACGCCGGCTCGTGGCGGGACCGGTTGGCCGCCTTCCTGCGCGGCGCCGCGCGGACCCAACGGCTGCGCGCGCTCACCCGGTGCCCCGAGGTCGTCGCCGCCCGCCGCGAGCCCACCGGCTGGGCCGTGCACGTCGTGCGGCACGGCCGGCTCGTGGCGGCAGGCGTCATCCCGGCCGGGGTTCACGCCGGCCGCTGGGTCGAGGAGCTGCGCGCATCCGCGGACACCGTCGTCCCCGGGCCGGGCCCGACGCCGGCGGCGACCGCCGAGGAGACCGAGAAGATCCTCCGCTGGCTGGAGTCCGAGGGGGTCCGCCTGGTGCGGGTCGAGGGCGAGTGGAGCTGCCCGATCGGCGGCGCCACGAAGCACCTGCGGATCCACGACGCGGTGCAGGAGTCGAGGGAGCGGCTGGTCCCCTTCGAGGACCGGCGCGGTCTGCGACCCGAGCACCAACCCGCGCGTTAGCCGGAGTCGGGGCCCGCCGATGACCTACCGTTGGCGCCATGATCACCGCCATCGTGTTCGTCAAGGCCGACGTCGCGCGCATCCCCGAGGTGGCCGAGCAGATCGCCGCGCTCGACGGCGTCAGCGAGGTCTACTCCGTGACCGGCCAGATCGACCTGATCGCGCTGGTCCGGGTCCGCGACCACGACGACGTGGCGGCCGTGGTGGCGGACCGTCTCAACAAGGTGCCCGGTGTCACCGCGACCGAGACGCACATCGCCTTCCGCACCTACTCCCAGCACGACCTCGAGTCGGCGTTCAGCCTGGGTCTGGACTGAGGGTGGTTGCGCCGCGCCGGGTGAGAGCCCTTCGGGTTTCCCCGGTCGTCGGCATCCTCCTCGGCACCTTCCTCGTCCAGGTGGCCTGGATCGTGGCGGTTCCGCCGTTTCGGGGGATCGACGAGTTCGACCATGTGTTCCGCGCCGATGCTGTCGCGCACGGGGACTGGGGTCCCGCTCTGGTGGCTCCGACGGAGGGGCGGGGCGGGATCGTCCAGGTGCGGGAAAACCTCGTGGACGCGGCCAGCACCATGTGCCTCTCCTACGAGTACACGAGTGACGCGAACTGTCTCCCCATCGAACGCTTTGCAGATGGACGAGTGAGCGTCGCCACCGGGGCGTTCGCCTACCACCCCGTCTACTACTGGCTCGTCGGCGCCCCGGCCCGGTTCGTCGACGGGGACGCCGCCCTCCTCGTCATGCGACTCGTCAGCGCCCTCCTCTGCACGCTGATGCTCGGAGCCGCCTACTGGGCGTTGGGGCTCGTCCACCGGTCCCTCCTGCCGCGCATCGGCCTCCTGGTCGGCACGACCCCCGTCTTCCTCTACAGCACCTCCATGGTGGCTCCCAACGGTCTCGAGATGACGGCTGGTGCGGCGGCTTGGTCGGGCTTCCTCGCCCTGTCTCTGCGCGGCCCCGATCTCCCGCACCGTTCTCGAGTCCTCTTGGTGACGGCGGGGGCCGCCGTGGTGCTGACCTCTCTACGCCAGCTGGGACCGGTGTGGCTGCTGCTGGTCGTGGCCATGTGCCTCATCCTGGGCGGTCTCCGACCGTGGGTCCGGCTCACGCGGTTCGCGCCCGTGGCGATCATCGGCGCCGTCACGACCGTGGGTGCAGCCACGTTGGCCGCCTACGTCTGGGTCGTGGGATCGCGCAGCGCCACCCTGCCGCCGGTGACCGAGCCATACCCCGACCCTGTCGGCACGGCAGTGTCCCAGCTTCCGCTCTGGTTCCTCCAGGCCATTGCGGCGTTCCCGATCCGGGACGATCCCGCACCCGTGGTCGTCTACGCCACCTACCTTCTCGTCGGGACGCTCCTCCTCGGGATGGCGGTGCGCTGGGGATCCACGAGGACGCGGTTGACTCTCCTGCTGACGATCGCGGTCTCGGCACTCGTACCTCTCGCCGTGACGCTCGCGACGATCGAGTCTCTCGGCAAGACCTGGCAGGGGCGGTACGGCCTTCCGTTCTCGGTCGGGCTCTTCGTGCTGGCCGGCCTGGCGCTGAGCCACAGAGGGCCACCCCTGCGAGCGTGGTCGCGCTGGCTCCCGTTGCTCGCGATTCTGCTTTCCATCGCCCACGCGACGAGCACCGTCAGCGTGTACGACAAGGAGCTTCGCAATGACGCCGCCCGAGCCAGCGACACGTGGCCGCTCCTCCCGGCTTGGGTGGTCGGAGCGCTCGCCGTCACCGGAGTCCTCGTCTGCATGTGGACGGTGTGGGCCGCCGGGGACCGATCCGACCGCCCGGAGCAAGACGCTCGGCGCGAAGCCGTCGACCCCGCTGCCTCGGCCTCTCGTTCACAGCCGAGCTCAGGCTCGTTCGGTCTCCATGTCCAGCCGGCGGACCTGGTGTTCGACCATCGTCCGGACGAGTTCCGAGAAGTCGAGCGTCGGTCGCCATCCCAGGCTCCGTAGCCTCGTCGCGTCACCCACGAGCGAGCGAGGGTCGGCGGGACGGAAGAGCTGGGGATCCACCTCGACGTGTGCCTGCCAGTCCTCGATCCCCACGACGGCGAAGGCAGCCTGCACGAACTCCCGAACGCTTCGGGCCTCCCCGGTCGCCACGACGTAGTCGTTCGGCTCGGGGGCCTCGACGATGGCTTCCATGGCTTCGACGTAGTCGGGGGCATAGCCCCAGTCCCGACTGACATCGATGTTGCCCAGGGTGAGGCGCTCGCTGCGCCCAGCGGCTATCTCGGCGACACCACGGGCGATCTTCGCCGCGACGAACGTGGGTGGCCGGCGAGGCGACTCGTGGTTGTAGAGAATGGCCGACGTCGCGAACAGGCCACGCCGCCGGTAGACGCCCACCATGGTGTGCGCGAAGGCCTTCGCTGCGCCGTAGGGCGTGACGGGACTGACGGGGGTGTCCTCCGACTGCGGCGAGACGGGAGGGTCGCCGAAGATCTCCGCGCTCGAAGCCTGGAGGAAGCGAACGGGCCGACCCTGGTCATGCAGGTCCCAGGCGGCCGACAGCAGCCGAACGGCCCCCACACCCAACACCTCTGCGGACTCAGCCGGATGCGTCCAGGACCGCGCGACGCTCGTCGAGCCGGCCAGGTTGAAGATCCAGGTGGGCTCCAGGTCCGCGACGAGCCGACCCATCGACTGCTCGTCGGCGAGGTCGGCACGGTGGATCTCCACACCCTCGAGGCCGTCCGCGGTGCGACCGGCTCCCCGGTCGGTCCCGTGGACCTCGTGACCGGACTCAGCCAGACGTCGCGCCAGGTACCACCCGTCCTGACCGAGAACGCCGGTGATCAGGACACGCTGCTTGCCTGGCACGACGGTGCTCCTCCGCTCCTCCACTCGCAACATCGGATCGCCGGACGATCATGGCACGGCGGACGGTTCCCGTCGGACCGGGTCCCCGGATGGCAAGCCACCGGACAAACCTCCCTTATGCTGGGGCGATGCCCACGCAGGACCTGCCCGCGCACCAACCCCACGGACTCGACGAGGGTCCGTGGCTCGAGCCGGACCCCACGGTGTGCGTGGTCATCCCGATGTACAACGAGGGCTCGGTCATCGGCGGTGTCGTCGCCAACGTTCGCCGCCAGTTCCCCCACGTCGTCTGCGTCGACGACGGGAGCCGCGACGACTCGGCCGACGTGGCCGCCGACGCCGGTGCTCTCGTCGTTCGGCACGCGATCAACCTCGGTCAGGGCGCAGCCCTTCAGACCGGCATCGAGATGGCCCTGACCGACCCGTCGGTCGAGCTCATCGTCACCTTCGATGCGGACGGTCAGCACCGGGTCGCCGACGCGGTGCGCCTGGTGCAGCTGGCTCGCGAGGAGAAGGTGCAGGCAGTCCTCGGGTCGCGCTTTCTCGAGGAGGGGCCGACCGTGCCGTGGAGCCGTCGTCTCGTGCTGCGGGCGGCGGTCATGTTCACGCGCGTCACCACGGGCCTCAAGGTGACCGACACCCACAACGGTCTCCGGGTCCTCCATCGCGACGCCGCCGCCGCGATCCGGATCACCCATGCCGGGATGGCGCACGCCAGCGAGATCCTTCACGAGATTGCCCGGAACGGCATCAGCTACCAGGAGGTCCCCGTGCAGATCGACTACACGGAGTACTCGCGCGCCAAGGGCCAGAGCAACCTCAACGCCGTCAACATCCTCCACGACCTCATCACAGCCAGGATCCGTTCAGCCCGATGATCATCAAAATCCTCCTTCTCGCCGGCCTGCTGGTCGCCGCCGGACTCGCCTACCGCAGTCCGCTGAGCACACGCAGCGCTGCACTCCGGCGGCTGTTCGCGGTCGTGCTGCTGGCTCTGGGGGCCCTGGCCGTGTTCTTCCCGACCCTGGTGACCATGGTTGCGGGGAGGATCGGAGTGGGCCGCGGCACCGACCTGCTCGTCTACTTCCTGGCGGTCGTGTCGCTGCTGGCCTTCCTGAGCCTGTGGCGCCGCATCTACGAGCTCGAACAGCGACTGGTCCTGCTGACCCGTCGCAACGCCTTGCATGATGCCGAGCACCACCAGCGCCCCTCGTCCCCTCCTCGCGTCGCGGTCGATGACGAGTCCTAGCAACGTGACGTCCGCGACCGGAGCCCAGCCTTCTCACCTGCTGCGGGTGGCCGTGCCCATGCTCAACCTGGTTCCCGGTGGCATGGGGGGTAGCGAGACCTACGTTGCCGAGCTGGCCCGTGGACTGTCGGAGCGGGCCGACCTCGACGTTCGGGTCGCAGTGCCGCGCGGTGCCGCACATTTCGCGCCTCGTCGCGTCTCGATCGTCGCCCAAGGCGTGGAGGGGGGCGGTTCGACGGTGTCGCGCCTGACATCGCAGCTGAAGGCCGAGTTCGCCACGAACGTGCGGCGCAGCCTTCGGGATGCGGATGTCGTCCACTATCCGCTGACGGTGCCCTCGCCACGACCGACAAGAGGGCGACCCGTCGTGCAGACACTGCTGGATGTTCAGCACCACGACCTCAGGCCGAACTTCTCTCGTGCCGAGCTCGAGTACCGGCGCCTCCGCTATGACTATCCGGCACGCCGCTGCGACGCGGTGGTCACGATCAGTCAGTTCTGCAAGGAGCGGATCGTGCACCATCTGGGCCTCGACGAGGAGCGGGTCCATGTCGCACACCTCGGCGTCGACACGGGCGAGTTCGCCGCCAACCGGGGTCCCCGGGGGTCGTTCGTTCTGTACCCCGCACGTGGCTGGCCGCACAAGAACCACGGTCGCCTGATCGCGGCGATGGCCACCGTTCGTCGATCCCACCCCGACCTCCGGCTGGTGCTGACCGGAGGTGGCCTGGACGGCCTGGGTTCGCTTCCCGAGTGGGTCGACCGACGGGGTCTGGTCTCCCGCGTGGAGCTGCTCCGTCTCTACAGGGAGGCAGCCTGCCTGGTCTTCCCGAGCCTGTACGAGGGATTCGGGCTGCCCCCGCTCGAGGCGATGGCGTCAGGCTGTCCGGTGGCGGCCGCCGACTCGGGTGCGCTGCCGGAGGTGTGCGGCGACGCCGCCGTCCTGTTCGATGCCGAAGACCCGGACTCGATCGCCGATGGCGTGCTCCGGGCCCTCCAGGACAGCGATGCCCTGGTACCCCGCGGTCTCGTCCGGGCGGAGCAGTTCACCTGGCAGCGCTCGGTCGACACCCACGTCGAGGTCTACCGCAAGGTCGCGTCGCTGCACTGAAGCTGCGGTGCTCAGCCCATGTCGGCGACTCGGACGGCACGCCTGCCGACCTGGCGACCGGCGGCATAGGTGGCCCACCGCACGGGCAGGTCCCACAGCGGAGCCACCCTCCGCGCCGGAGCCGGAAGATACCGCCGCTTGACCTGCTGCGCCTCCGTGACAGAGCTCTTGCGCTCCCCGACGGTCAAGGAGTCGGCGTGCCAGCGGAACGCGGCCACCTCGTCGCGTGTCGAGACGAAGGCACCCTGCTTTCGCAGCCGCAGGAACATGTCGAGATCCATGGCGTAGCGGAGGTTCTCGTCGTATCCGCCGGCAGCAGCCAACGCGTCCAGTCTCGTCACGGAGGAGGGCTGGGGCACCAGGTTCGGGCCCCACGGCTGGATCCGGTGGGCCAGGTCACCGGCACTGCTCACGCCGATCCGGCGCTCCGCCTCGTCGACATAGACGCAGCCTCCGTAAGCGACCACCGCGTCCGGTCGGGCCCGCAGCATCGACACGAGTCGGGAGAGTCCGTTCGGGAGGAAGTAGTCGTCGTCGTTCAACCACGCGTAGAACTCGTCACCCTGCCGGGCATCGATGCCGGCGTTGACCGCCGCGGAAAGTCCCCGGCGGGGATCGTCGAGGATCGTCGCGCCCGCCTCCTGGGCGATCGACCGTGCCTCCGTCGCCGCCGCGGGCACCACGACAGCCAGCCTCACGCGCACCTCCGACTGGCTGGTGACGCTGGCGATTGACTGACGGAGGGTGTTCAGCCGCTGTCCCAGGGTCGGCATCACGACCAGGACGCTCGGGTAGGACTCGATGCTCATGCGCGTTCGCTCCGGACGACGTTGAAGGACCGCGCAAGGGCGCGGAGGAGCACGGTAGCGCGACGCCTCACGCTGTCCGCCGGGCAGTCGGTCCTCATCGGTGGACCGATAGGGTGCGGCGCATGGGTTGGGTGGACGCGCTGGGGTGGGCCGGGTCGGCGCTGCTGATCTACTCACTGCTCCAGGCGCGCGTCCTGAGGCTCCGGGTGCTGAACCTGGTGGCCTGCGTGATCCTCGTGGTCTTCAACGCGATTCTCGAGATCTGGCCGATGGTGGCCATGAACACCGTGCTCTGCGTGATCAACCTCTGGTTCATCCGCAAGCTGCTGGCCGACCGGCACGACGAGCACGCCTTCCAGGTGCTGGAGGTCGGCCCCACGGACGAGTACCTCCGACACGTCCTGCGCGTCCACCACGGCGACATCCTCAAGCACCAGCCGGACCTGCTGTGGGACGGCGCGGCCCCCGGCCGGCGCGCCTACCTGGTCGAGCGTGGGGACGAGACGGTCGGCGTGGTGCTCGCCCGCGAGGAGGCCGACGGCGTGCTGCAGATCGAGCTCGACTACGTCACGCCACGCTTCCGCGACTTCTCGCCCGGCGAGTTCGTCTGGAGGCGCAGCTCCCTCTTGCGCGAGCAGGGCTACCGCAAGGTCGTGTCCCCTCCGGCCATGGTGGCCCCGTACTACGACAGGATCGGCTTCCGCCGCGAGCAGGACGCCTTCGTGCTCGACCTCTGAGCCGCCTCGAGGCAGGAACTCAGCCGGTGCGGGCGGCCTGGCTAGCGGCGACCCAGCGGTCGAGTGTGGCCAGGGCGGCTCCGGAGTCGAGCGAGTGCTGCGCGCGATCGATCCCGGCGGCGAGCCGGTCCTCGACGGCGCCAGTCTCGGCGGCGTGCACGGCCAGCGCGGCTCCGGCGTTGAGCACGACGGCGTCCCGGACCTGGCCCGGCTCCCCCTCGACCAGGCGCCGCACGACGGTGGCGTTGTAGGCGGCGTCCCGGCCGCGCAGCCCCTCGACCGTCCCGCCCCCGAGGCCGAAGGCGGCCGGGTCGACCGTGTGCTCGGTGACCGTCCCCTCGCCCACCACCCAGAGCCGGGAGGTGGTGGTCGTGGTCAGCTCGTCGAGGCCGTCGTCGCCCCGGAACACCCACGCGTCGACGCCGCGCCGCGCGAACACCCCGGCCATCAGCGGGGCCATCCGCGGGTCGGCGCAGCCGATCGCCTGAGCCTCGGGCCGGGCGGGGTGCGCCAGCGGGCCGAGGAAGTTGAACGTCGTCCCGACCCCGAGCTCGCGTCGCGGCACGGCCGCGTGGCGCAGCGCCGGGTGGAAGGCGGCCGCGAAGCAGAACGTGATGCCCGCCTCCTCGCCGACCCGCACGACCTCGGTGGCGGGCAGGTCGAGGCGGATCCCGAGCGCCTCGAGCACGTCGGCCGACCCCGCCTTGCTGGAGGCCGACCGGTTCCCGTGCTTGACGACCGGCGCCCCGGCCCCGGCGGCGACGATGGCCGCCATGGTGGAGATGTTCACCGACATCGACCGGTCACCGCCGGTGCCGACCACGTCGAGGACGCGCCCGGTGACGACGAGCGGGGTGGCGTGCCGGTACATCGCCTCGACGAGGCCCTCGAGCTCGTCGATCGTCTCGCCCTTGGCGCGCAGCGCGATCGCGAACCCGGCGACCTGCGCCGCCGTCGCCTCGCCGGTGAGGATCTCGCCCATGGCCCAGGCCGACTGGTCGGCCGTCAGGTCGTGGCGCGCCACCAGGGCCGCGAGCACCTCGGGCCAGGAGTGCTTCGTCACGCGACCTCCTCGGTGCGGGGTGTGGGCCGGTCGGATCGCGGGCGGGTCAGGCCGGGACGCGCGACGAGAGCAGCCGGATCACTGCCTCCGCGAGCTGGACCGGGTCGATCGGGTGCGGCACGGCCGCCTCTGCGCGCGACCAGGTCGCCAGCCAGGCGTCCTGAGGTCGCCCGGTGAGCACCAGGATCGGGGGGCACCGGAAGATCTCGTCCTTGAGCTGCTTGGCGATGCCCATGCCGCCGGCCGGGACGGCCTCGCCGTCGAGGATCGCGAGCGCCACCTCGCCGGTGTCCATCTGCTGGATCACCACGGGCTCGGTGGCCACCTCGACGTACTCCACCGGGGGCAGGTCGGGATGGGGCCGCCTGCCGAGGGCCAGGATCACCTGGCTGCGGACGCTCGAGTCGTCGCTGTAGACGAGGACCTTCAACGGCTGCTGGCTCTGGGACGCGTCGCTCACGCGCCGATCGTACCGGCGGTGGTCTCGACCGGCGCGACCAACCGGGTCAGCCGGACCGTTCGAGCCGGTCGAGGCGCCGGTCCTCGCGTGCCGCCTCCCGCATCGAGGACCGCACCCACTGGGTGAACAGCACGGCCAGGAACGTCAGCCCGACCAGGTCGCCGGAGCCCCACAGGATGCCGCCCGCCAGGTGCTGGTCGGCGGCGGGATCGGGGAGCCAGGTCAGCCCCGCCTCGCTCGGCAGCGAGCGGTACCAGTCCCCCGCGAGCAGCTCCTGCTGCCCCATGATCGTGACCCCGAGGAAGGCGTGGAACGGCAGCGTGAGGAAGACCAGGAGCAGCCGGAACGGGTAGCCGACCCGTCCCGGCACCGGGTCGGCGCCGACGAGCGGCCAGAAGAACAGCGACCCGACCAGCACCAGGTGGACGTGCATCGTCTCGTGCACGAGCTCCGAGCGCAGCGACGCGTCGTACCACCCGGTGAAGTACAGCGCCCAGGGGCTGACCACGAAGAGCAGCAGGGTCAGGGGCGCGAACGTCAGGACGGTGGCGACCCGTGAGTGGAGCACCGCCAGCAGCCACCCGCGCGGTCGCGCCGGCAGCGTCCGCAGCGCCAGCGTCACCGGCGCGCCGAGGGCCAGGAAGAGCGGCACCAGCATCGACAGCAGCATGTGCTGGACCATGTGCACGGAGAGCAGGGCCGTGTCGTAGGCGCCGAGACCGGACATCGTGGCGAAGGCGAACCCGCCCATACCGGGCACCAGGAAGGCGACGGTGCGACCGACCGGCCAGGAGTCCCCGCGCCGCCGGAGCACCCAGAGGCCCATCAGGTAGGCACCGGTCACCCAGACGGTCAGGACGAAGAGGAACGGGTCGAGCCCCCAGCCCGTGAACACGCGGCCGAGCGTGAACGGCGGCAGGTCGGACAGCCCGGACGCGCCGCCGTCGAGGAGGAGGGTCACGGCTCCCAGGCTACGAGGGGTCTCGACAGGCTCGACCACCGGAGGCGACAGGCTCGACCACCGGAGCCGGCCGGAGAAGCGTGTGAACAATGTGACGCGGGGTCGGCCGGGGGTCGGGGTGCTTTTCCGGAGCCGTACCGACATAATGGCGCCCGTGGCGACTACAGCAACCGCAATCCCTGCCTCCCGGCTGCATGGCCATCACGACCGTCCGAGCATGGTCAGCGTCGGCACCATCGTGTGGCTGTCCAGCGAGCTGATGTTCTTCGCGGCGTTGTTCGCGTCGTACTTCACGATCCGCGCGGTGTCCCCCGAGCTGTGGGCGCAGGAGACGGAGAAGCTGAACGTCCCGTTCTCCACGCTCAACACCACCGTGCTGGTGCTGTCGTCGCTGACCTGCCAGCTGGGCGTGTTCGCCGCGGAGCGGGGCCAGGTCGGGCGCAGCGGCGGCGTGCTCAACGTCAAGGGCTGGGGTCTGCGCGAGTGGTTCGTGCTGACCTACCTGATGGGCGCCTTCTTCATCGGCGGCCAGGCGCTGGAGTACGCCGAGCTCATCCACGAGGGCGTGACCATCCCGTCCTCCGCCTACGGCTCGGTCTTCTACCTGACCACCGGCTTCCACGGCCTCCACGTCACCGGCGGGCTCATAGCCTTCCTCCTCGTCCTGGGCCGCACCTTCATGGCCAGGAAGTTCACCCACGAGCAGGCCGTCAGCGCCATCGTCGTGTCCTACTACTGGCACTTCGTCGACGTCGTCTGGATCGGCCTGTTCGCGACCATCTACCTGATCAAGTAGCCCAGAAGAAGACGGATACGAGGAACTTTCGTGCGACTCCTTACCGATCGACTCGCAGCGAGGCTCTCGCGTGGTCGTCGCGGCCGCTTCGCCGGCGTCGTGGTGATGCTGCTGGGCCTGCTGGTCACGGGCGGCGCCTACGCCGTGCTCTCCCCCGCCCAGGCCACCGACCAGGCCGCTGACCAGTCCACGCGTCGAGCAGGGCCGGGCCCTGTTCCTCGTCGGGTGCGCTTCCTGCCACGGCAAGAACGGCGAGGGCGTGACGCTGCAGAACGGCAACCAGTACGGCCCGCCCCTCGCCGGGGTCGGCGCCGCCGCGGTCGACTTCCAGGTCGGCACCGGCCGGATGCCGATGGCCCGTCCGGGTGTCCAGGCGCCGAAGAAGGAAGTGGTCTACAGCGAGGAGGAGATCTCCGCGCTCGCGGCGTTCGTCGCCTCCCTCGGCCCCGGCCCCGCGATCCCCGAGGCGGAGGCCTACGACCCGGAGGCGATCCCCGAGGACGAGCGTGAGGAGGCCGTCGTCCGCGGCGGCGAGTTCTTCCGGACCAACTGCACCGCGTGCCACAACTTCGCCGCCTCGGGCGGCGCGCTCCCGGACGGCAAGTACGCGCCGACGCTCCTGGGCGTCGAGCCGGTCCACATCTACGAGGCGATGCTCACCGGGCCGCAGCAGATGCCGGTCTTCTCGGACCAGGTGCTCACCCCCGAGGACAAGCGCGAGGTCATCGCCTACCTGAAGAGCATCGAGGAGCAGCCGAAGTACGGCGGCAGCACGATGGGTTCGTTCGGCCCGGTGAGCGAGGGCCTCTTCGCCTGGCTGATCGGCATCGGCGCCTGCGTCGGCTTCGCCGTCTGGATCGCCTCCAACTCCACGCGCTGCCAAGAAGGGAGCCCAGTCGTGAGCGACCACCCCACCGACGTGGCCACCCGCGAGGACCAGGAGCCGATCCCCGACCCCGGTCTGCACGACACCAGCCGCGGCCCACCGACGTCGACGAGGAGGCCGCCCGGCGCGCCGAGCGACAGATCGCGACGCTGTTCGGCCTGTCCGCGGTCATGGCGGTGCTGTTCTTCGTCGCCTACTTCGCCTTCGAGATCGGCGAGGACCCCGACCTGATCCTCGGTTACGGCGCCTCCAACGTCACGCTCGGGCTCACGCTCGGCCTGGCGCTGCTGTTCATCGGCATCGGCGCGACCCAGTGGGCGCGCAAGCTGATGAGCGACGAGGAGATCGCCGAGGACCGGCACCCCACCCACTCCTCCGACGAGGACCGGGATGTCGCGGTCAGCTCGTTCGAGCAGGGCGTCGCCGACTCCGGGATCGCTCGCCGGCCCCTGATCCGCAACACGTTGATCGGCGCGCTCGGCGCGCTGGGCCTCCCGGCGATCGTCGGTCTGCGCGACCTCGGCCCGCTGCCGGGCAACGCGCTGGCGACGACCGTGTGGGAGCGGGGCATGCGCGTCGTCAACGACGTCTCCGGCGACGCCGATCGCGCCGTCCCAGATGGAGATCGGCCAGCTCGTCAACGCCGAGCCGGCCGTGTTCTTCGAGGACGGACGAGGAGGGCGCATGCTCTGTACGAGGGCGCGGAGCTCCAGGCGGCCAAGTCCAAGGCAGCCGTCATCCTGGTGCGGATGCGCCCCGAGGACATCACCCCGGGCGCGGACGCGAGAACTGGGGCGTCGACGGCATCGTGTGCTACTCCAAGATCTGCACGCACGTCGGCTGCCCCATCTCGCTGTGGGAGCAGCAGACGCACCACCTGCTCTGCCCGTGCCACCAGTCGACCTTCGACCTCGGCGGACAGCGGCAAGGTGATCTTCGGTCCGGCGGCCAGGGCGCTCCCCCAGCTCCCCCTTATGCTGGACGACGAGGGCTTTCTCGTGGCTCAGAGTGACTTCACCGAGCCGGTCGGCCCCAGCTACTGGGAACGTGGGTGACAGATGAGCTACGCAACCACCAACGGCAAGACTGCGGCGAAGCCGCAGAAGCGCAGCCCCCTCGCCGGAGTCGCCACCTGGGCCGACGACCGCACCGGTCTCGGCGGCGGTCTCCAAGAAGCAGATCCGCAAGGTGTTCCCCGACCACTGGTCGTTCATGCTGGGCGAGATCGCGCTCTGGAGCTTCGTCGTACTGCTGCTCACCGGCACGTTCCTGACGCTCTGGTTCAAGCCGAGCATGGCCGAGGTCATCTACGACGGGTCCTACGACCAGCTGCGCGGCCTGCACATGTCGGAGGCCTACGCCTCGACGCTCGACATCTCGTTCGACGTCCGCGGCGGGCTGCTGATGCGCCAGATGCACCACTGGGCCGCGATGCTGTTCATCGCCGCGATGTTCGTGCACATGATGCGGGTCTTCTTCACCGGGGCGTTCCGCAAGCCGCGCGAGCTCAACTGGGTGATCGGGCTGCTGCTCCTGCTGCTCGGCGCTCATCGAGGGCTTCGCCGGCTACTCGCTCCCCGACGACCTGCTCTCCGGCACCGGGCTGCGGATCGCCGACGGCCTGGTCAAGTCGACCCCGGTGGTCGGCACCTACATGTCGTTCTTCCTCTTCGGCGGCGAGTTCCCGGGTGACGTGATCATCCCGCGGCTCTACATCGTCCACGTGCTGCTGATCCCCGGCATCCTGCTGGCCCTGATCGGTGCGCACATGCTGCTGCTCGTCTACCAAAAGCACACGCAGTGGCCCGGCCCCGGCCGGACCAACGACAACGTGGTCGGCTACCCGATGCTCCCGGTCTACGCGGCCAAGGCCGGCGGGTTCTTCTTCATCGTCTTCGGCATCACCGCGCTGATGGGCGGTCTGCTCAGCATCAACCCGCTGTGGCGCTACGGGCCGTACAACCCGGCCGAGGTGACTGCTGGGTCCCAGCCCGACTGGTACATGGGCTTCGCCGAGGGGCTGCTGCGGATCATGCCCGGCTGGGAGACCGAGATCTTCGGCTTCACGATCAGCTGGAACGTGATCGTCCCCGGTCAGGTCGTCCCGGTGCTCTTCCTGGTCGCGATGCTGGCCTACCCCTTCATCGAGGCGTGGATCACCGGGGACAAGCGGGAGCACCACCTGCTCCAGCGGCCGCGCAACGCTCCGACGCGGACCGCGTTCCTGGTCTCGCTGATGACGGTCGTACGGCCTGCTCTGGCTGGCCGGCGGCAACGACATCCTGGCCGTGATCTTCAACCTGAACCTGAACTACATCACGTACTTCATGCGGGTGATGGTCTTCGTCGGCCCGGTCATCGCCTTCATCATCGCCCGTCGCTGGTGCATCTCGCTCCAGCGTCAGGACGAGGCCCGGCTGCTGCACGGTTACGAGACCGGCATCATCATGCGGTCCCCCGAGGGCGCCTACGCCGAGAAGCACCTGCCGATCTCGGGCGACGAGGCCTACACCCTCACCGCCCGCGACCGCGACCCGCTGCTCCCGGCGCCCACCGAGGCCGACGAGAACGGCGTCAAGGCACGCAAGGTGCGCCTCAACCGGCTGCGTGCCCGCCTGTCGAACGCATGGTTCGCCCACAACGTGCAGAAGCCGACCGCTGCGGCGCTGGAGGAGGCCCGGCACCACGCCGAGCACGAGCTGGCCACGCAGGACGACGGGCACCAGCACGTTGCCGGCGACTACACCGGGCAGTACGAGCTCGACGGTCGGGCGGCCGACGGTCACCAGTTCGACGGTCGCCACGACGTCTCCGGCGAGGAGCTGCGCCAGCACTGACCCGTCCTCCTACGCGCTCTCAGCGCACGCAGGCACCACGAGGCCCCGCAGCACCCGCTGCGGGGCCTCGCCGCTTCCCCGACCCCTCCCCTCCTCGCCACTCCCCCCTTTGCCCCTCCCCTGCCGCCCCGCGGGAGGTTGAGACGCGCCCCGCAAGAAGTTGAGACGCGCCCCGCAAGAAGTTGAGACGCGCCCCGCAGGCAGTTGAGACGCGCCTTGTGCAGCCGAGACCGGGTCGATGGCGCGACCGGAGCGAACCGCGGTGGGAGCGTGCCTCGGCGATGCTGAATCGGGACCCGCACTGATGGACCCGATCCTCGAGCACGAGCACGACGCGCGGGCGGCGGAAGCGCGGCTCAACGCCCCGGGAGGCGCGGCTCAACGCCCCGGGAGGCGCGGCTCAATGCCGCGGGAGGCGCGTCTCGACGAGGACGGGGGTCAGCTGAGCGCGGAGCCGGCCTTGTAGTCGGCGAACGAGGCGTTCCAGTCGCCGTAGCCGTTGGTCATCGTCATGGGCCGGTCGCTGCCGACGTACTCGACGACGTCGCCGCGCTTGCTCAGGTTGTACAACCAGCCGGCGTCGGCGGGGCTCATCCCCGTGCAGCCGTGGCTGACGTTGGCGGAGCCCTGTGACCCCACCGACCAGGGCGCGGCGTGGATGAACTCGCCGGAGTAGGTCAGCCGCATGGCGTACTCGACGTCGTCGATGTCGTAGTACTCGGGGTTGCCCTCGGCGATCCCGACGGTCTCGGCGTTCATCCGCCGCTCGCGGAACTTCTCGATGACCACCTTGGTGCCGGAGCGGGTGGTGAACCCGGCCTTGCCGGTGGTGATCGGCAGCGTGCGCAGCAGGGTCCCGTTGCGGAACACCTTCATCGTGTGTCGCTGGATGTCGACCTTGCTGACCATCGCGTCCCCCACCGTGAAGCTGGTGGACCGGCTGAGCTGCCCGAACACGCCGCGGCCGGCGGGAATGCTGTTGATGTCGGCATCCACGGTGACCTCGGTGCCCGGCTGCCAGTAGCTGCGGGGACGCCAGTGCACCTCGTGGTCACTGATCCAGTGCCAGGAGCCCGCCTGCTGCGGGCTGCTGCGCACCGACAGGTGCCTCTCGATGGAGGCCTTGTCGGTGACGGCGACGTCGAACTGCACGATCACCGGCATGCCGACGCCGACGGTCTCCCCGGCCAACGGCGCGATGCTCGGGAACGTCTGCTGGTCGAGGGACAGGGCGTCGGTGCGGAACGTGCGCCGGTGCTTGGTCCGGAGGCCGTCGGCGTCCTCGGCGACGCTGCGCACCCGGTAGCGCAGGCCGGGCTCCAGCCGCTGCTCGGCGGTCCAGGTGGTGCGGTCCTCCGAGAGCGCGCCGCGCAGCCTGCGGTCCCGCTTGCCGAAGGTGACCTTCACGGACTCGAACGTCCCGTCGGCGACCGCGAGCTCGACAGTGCGGTCGACGGCGACGCGGCCACGGGCGGGCAGGTTGCTGCTGATCGTGGCGACCGACTCGGGGGCGGACGAGGAGCTCGGCTCCTGGCTCGGCCCCGTCCCGAGGGCAGACGCTGCGTCGTCGGCGCCGGTGCCCGTGCAGCCCGCCAGGACGGCCGAGAGCGCCAGGGCGGTCGCGGCGGCGCCCCAGGGGGCTGTGCGCCGCCGTCCCGGCTCGGAGCGCAGGCGGGAGCCGTGGAGGACGGGCATGGAAGGTTCCCCTCGTGGGCGTGCGGGTGCTCTTCCAGAGTAACAACGGGATCGGCCCCAGCCACAACTCAGCGTGGTGGGGCCCGTCACGTGCCGGCACGTGACCGCTCGAGGGTCAGTGCGCGTGCTCGCCCACGTAGTACTCGTAGATCCAGCCGGCGAGGGCCAGGGCGCCGAGCCCGAAGCCGATGATCACCAGCCACCAGGCCGCCATGGCGGTGCCGAAGACGATCACCCCGAGCGTGGCGGCGCACCACAGCGGCCACCAGGAGTACGGCGGGAAGAACCCGAGCTCGCCGGCCCCGTCCGCGATCTCCGCGTCCTTGCGGTCCTCCGGGCGCGGGTCCATGCGCGAGGCGTGGAAGCCGAGGTAGAACGTCACGAGCAGGGCCAGCAGCGCCGTCATCACGAGGGCCGAGGTGCCGGTGGGGTCGTAGGTGATGAACCAGTAGGCCGGCGCGACCAGCACGAAGAACACCGAGCAGATCACGAAGATCCAGGCTTCAGACTTCATCAGTTGTGCCCTCCGTCACGCGGGACGTCCTTGCCCTGCTTGCCGAGATTCTCCTTGAGCAGCCCCGCCCGGCCCTCGACGCTGGGGGCGTCGACCACGTCGGTCTCCCCCAGCGCGTCGTTCTGCTCCATCTCCAGCGCCGCGACCTCCGGGTGGTGCAGGTCGAACGCCGGGGACTCCGAGCGGATCCGCGGGATCGACACGAAGTTGTGCCGGGGCGGCGGGGACGAGGTGGCCCACTCCAGCGACCGTCCCCAGCCCCACGGGTCGTCGCGCTCGACCATCGGCGAGCGGCTCGACTTGTAGACGTTGAGCAGGAACGGCAGCGTCGAGGCCCCGAGCAGGAACGCCCCGACCGTCGAGACCTGGTTGAGGGTGGTGAACCCGTCGGTGGCGAGGTAGTCGGCGTAGCGCCGGGGCATCCCCTCGACGCCGAGCCAGTGCTGGACCAGGAAGGTCAGGTGGAAGCCGATGAACAGCAGCCAGAAGTGCATCTTGCCGAGACGCTCGTCGAGCATCTTGCCGGTCATCTTCGGCCACCAGAAGTAGAAGCCGGCGAACATCGCGAACACCACGGTGCCGAAGACCACGTAGTGGAAGTGCGCCACCACGAAGTAGGAGTCGGAGACGTGGAAGTCCAGCGGCGGGCTGGCCAGGATGACCCCGGTGAGGCCGCCGAAGAGGAACGTCGTCAGGAAGCCGACCGACCACAGCATCGGGGTGTCGAACGAGATGGACCCGCCCCACATGGTGCCGACCCAGTTGAAGAACTTCACGCCCGTCGGGACGGCGATCAGGAAGGTCATGCCGGAGAAGAACGGCAGGTCCACCGCGCCGGTGACGAACATGTGGTGCGCCCAGACCGCGACCGACAGGACGGCGATCGAGATGGTCGCAGCGACCAGGCCGACGTAGCCGAAGACCGGCTTGCGGCTGAAGACCGGGAGGATCTCGGTGACGATGCCGAAGAACGGCAGCGCGATGATGTAGACCTCCGGGTGCCCGAAGAACCAGAACAGGTGCTGCCAGAGGATCGGCCCGCCGTTGGCGGCGTCGAAGATGTGGGCGCCGAGGAGCCGGTCGGCCTCGAGCGAGAGCAGCGCGCCGGCCAGGATCGGGAAGGCGATCAGCACCAGCAGGCTGGTGACCAGCGTGTTCCAGACGAAGATCGGCATCCGGAACATCGTCATGCCGGGCGCGCGCATGCAGATGATCGTGGTGATGAAGTTGACCGCGCCGAGGATGGTGCCGAGACCGGCCATCCACAGGCCCATGATCCACAGGTCGCCGCCGACGCCGGGCGAGCGGACCTCGTTGGACAGCGGGGTGTAGGCGAACCAGCCGAAGTCGGCGGCGCCCTCGGGGGTGAGGAAGCCGGCCGCGACGATCAGGCCACCGAACAGGAAGAGCCAGTAGCTGAACATGTTGAGCCGCGGGAACGCGACGTCGGGCGAGCCGATCTGCAGCGGCATGATCACGTTGGCGAAGCCGAAGAACAGCGGCGTCGCGAACAGCAGCAGCATGATCGTGCCGTGCATGGTGAACAGCTGGTTGTAGACCTCGTCGCTGACCACCTGGTTGCCCGGGAACGCGAGCTCCGAGCGGATCATCAGCGCCATGATCCCGCCGACGAGGAACCAGGCGAACGACGTGCCGAGGTAGAGCTTGCCGATCAGCTTGTGGTCGGTCGTGGTCAGGACGCGGACGACCTGCTGGCCGAGCGTGCGGCGGCGGGGCGCCGGTGCGGACCCGCCCCGCCTCGAATGCTGTGCCGGTCACGGTGTCTCGCCTCCGGAGGTGTCGTTGTCCTGCACTTCTTCCTCGATGCCGACCTGGGTGTCCGCGTCGGCGCCACCGCGGGCCACGCCGGTGTTGCCCTGGTCGGCGAGGTCCTGCAGGTGGGCGTCGTACTCGTCCGCGCTCACGACCTCGACGTCGAAGAGCATCCGCGAGTGGTAGGCGCCGCAGAGCTCGGCGCAGCGGCCCACGAACTCGCCCTCGCGGGTCGGGGTGAACGAGAAGCTGTTGCTGCGGCCGGGCACCACGTCCAGCTTGAACAGGAACGCCGGGACCCAGAACGAGTGGATGACGTCGGGCGAGGTGAGGTCGACACGGACCGTCTCGTCGACCGGCAGCACCAGCGTGGGCTTCTCCGCCGTCGTACCGCCCTCGTAGACGCTGGTGGAGCCGTCGAGCGCGTCGTCCTCGAGGTAGTTGAACGTCCACGACCACTGCTGGCCGACGACCTCGATGTGGTGGTCGGCGTCCTCGGCGCTGACCTCCTCGAGGACGTCGTTCTGCGTGGTCACGGTGTAGTAGAAGAACACCAGCACCATGACGATGGGCGCGACCGTGTAGAGGATCTCCAGCGGCAGGTTGTAGCGCGTCTGCACCGGGATCTCGTCGTGCGAGCGGCGGCGGTAGGCGAACGAAGCCCACGCGATCAGGCCCCACATCAGGATGCCGACGAGCATCGCCGCGATCCACGAGCCCTGCCAGAGGTCGTAGATGTACGGCGCCCGGTCGGTGGCCCCTTCGGGCATGGCCAGGCGGCGGATCTGGTCCTGGTCGGCTTGGGAGCACGCACTCAGCAGGAGCAGCGCCGAGGGCACGACGGTCCAACGGCCCATCCTGCGCACGCGCGGGGGGAGTTCCAGACCCACGAACGAGCCTCTCTCTCATGACGACGGTCAGGCCGAACACTACTACCGAGCCTGAGGCGGATGGTGTCCAGGTGGGCTGTAGTTTCACGGGTGTGACGTTTCCGACGGGCTCCCCCGGCACGGCGGTCCGGCGCTACCTGGACAGCGCATCGTCGGAGCCGCTGCACCCGGCGGCGCGCGAGACCTTCCTGGCGGCGCTGGACCGCGGGTACGCCGACCCGGCGCGGCTGCACGGCCCGGGGCGGGACGCGCGCCTCCTGCTGGACAACGCGCGCGAGGTGACGGCGTCGTTGCTCGGCGCCCGTCCGGACGAGGTCACGTTCACGACGTCGGGCACGGCGGCCGTGCACCAGGGGATCCTCGGCCTGCTCGAGGGGCGGCGACGGGCCGGCACCCGTCTGGTCCACTCCGCCGTCGAGCACTCGGCGGTCTTCGCGGCCGCCCGGTGGTGGCACCGGGTCGCCGGGGGCACGGCGGACGTGGCCGACGTGGACGCGCTGGGCCGGGTCCGGCTCGACCGGTTGGCCGAGCACGTCCCGGGCGCGGCCGCTGTGGCGGTGCAGTCGGCCAACCCGGAGGTCGGCACCGTGCAGCCGCTGGGCGCCGTGGCCGACCTGGCCCGCGAGCACGGGGTGCCGCTGTTCGTGGACGCCGCGGCGTCCGCGGGCCGCGCGGACCTGCCCGACGGCTGGACGGTCGGGGCCGCCTCCGCCCACAAGTGGGGCGGCCCGGCCGGCGTCGGGGTGCTGCTGGTGCGCACCGGGGCGCGCTGGCGGGCCCCGTTCCCGGTGGACGACCGCATCGACCCGCGCGGCGCGGGCTACGAGAACGTCCCGGCCGTCCTCGCCTCGGCTGCGGCGCTCCAGGCCACCGTCGCCGAGCGCTACGAGGTCGGCGCGCGTCAGCGGGCCCTGGTGGACCGGATCCGGGCGCGCGTCCCCGAGATCCTGGACGACGTGGACGTGGTGGGCGATCCCGACGACCGGCTCCCGCACGTCGTGACGTTCTCGGTGCTCTACGTGGAGGGCGACGCGCTGGTCCGCGAGCTGGACCGGCACGGCTTCGGGGTGTCCTCCGGCTCGGCCTGCAGCGCGTCCACGCTCACCCCGTCCCACGTGCTGGAGGCGATGGGGGCACTCACCCACGGCAACATCCGGGTCTCCCTCACCCGGGACACCGGCGAGGCCGACGTCGAGGCGTTCCTCGAGGTGCTGCCCGGCGTCGTCGACGGGCTCCGGCCGTGACGCCCGCCGCCGACCTCGAGCTGGACTGCCGCGGGCTGCGGTGCCCGCTCCCGATCATCCGGCTGGCCAACGCCATCGGCGACGTCCCGGTGGGCGGCACCATCGCGGTGGTCGCCGAGGACCCGGCGGCCCGGCCGGACACGCAGGCGTGGTGCCGGATGCGCGGTCAGGAGTACGCCGGCGAGGACACGGCGCCCGACGGGGTCGCCCGCTACCTCGTCCGCCGGCTGGTGTGACCCGCCGAGGAGTCACGGACGCTGCGACGCGCCGACCAGGGGCCTGAGCTTCTGACTCCTCGCGGTTACGGGCGGGGGGTCTTCACGTGGGCGGCGATCTCGGCCGCGGCCTCGTCGCCGTAGGTGTCGGCGAAGCGCTGGACGAACTGGGCCTGGTGCAGGGTGTACTCCTGCGTGCCGATGCGTTCCACGACGTAGACCGCGAGCAGGCAGCCGAGCTGGGCGGCGCGCTCGTGGGACAGGCCCCACTCGAGGGCGGCGAGGAAGCCGGCGCGGAACGCGTCGCCCACGCCCGTCGGCTCGACCTTCGCGATCTCGGGGACCGCGGCGACCACGATCGGCTCCTGGCCGGCTCGCTCCACCCGGACGCCCTCCGCGCCCAGCGTGACCACCCAGGTGCCGACCCGCTCGAGCACCTCGGCGGCCGACCAGCCGGTCTTCTTCTCGATCAGCGCCGACTCGTACTCGTTGGAGAACAGGATCTCGGCGCCCTCGATCAGGTCGCGGATCAGCTCGCCGTCACCGAACGCCAGCTGCTGGCTGGGGTCGGCGAGGAACGGGATGTCGCGCTCCCGGCACTCCTGGGTGTGCCGCAGCATCGCCTCGGGGTCGTTGGGGCCGACCAGGACGTACGTCGCCCCGCCGACCCGGTCCGCGATCGGCTTCAGCTCGATGTCGCGCGCCTCGCTCATGGCGCCGGCGTAGAACGACGCGAACTGCGCCATGTCACGGTCGGTGGTGCACACGAAGCGGGCGGTGTGCCGGGTGTCCGAGACGTGCACGAAGGAGCAGTCGACGTGGTGCCGCTCGAGCCAGGCGCGGTAGTCGACGAAGTCCTCGCCCACCGCGCCGACCAGCACCGGGCGCAGCCCGAGGTTGCCCAGGCCGAAGCAGATGTTGGCCGCGCAGCCGCCGCGCCGGACCTCGAGGTCCTCGACGAGGAACGACACCGAGAGCTTGTCGAGCTGCTCGACGACGAGGGAGTCGGCGAACCGGCCCGGGAAGGACATCAGGTGGTCGGTGGCGATGGAGCCGGTGACGAGCAGCGACACGGGGTTCCTCGGGGTGTGGGGGTGCGACGTTGAGCGGTCCGGACACGCGCACCCTACGGCGCTTGGGGTACCCGGCGGTAATCCCTACCGTCGGTCCCATGACCTCCTCGCACCCCCCGCGCCGCCTCGCCTACGACGACGTCTCCCCGGCCGACCGCATGACGTCCGACTGCCGGGCCGTCGAGGAGGCCCTGCACCTGCCCCGTCGCCGCACGCCGGCCGAGCGAGCGGCCCGCGCCGCCGTCCGGCCCGCCCCCAGCCTGATGTTCGAGGACTACCCGCGCGAGGTCGCGAAGCCCTCCATCGAGGTCAGCGAGGCGGCGGCGCGGCTGGCGGCCGCCCTGCACCTGCACCTCGACTGAGGGTGCCCCGCCGGAACCAACCGAGCCCGCAGCGCGTCCCACCGGCATGAAGACAGGACCAGGCCGTTGGCTCGTCCCGCTCCTCGCGGCCCTCGCCGTGCTCGCCCTGCTCGCGGTGTTCTGGCAGCAACGTCCCGGCAGCAGCGGCGGGGACACCGGGGCGGCCGGCTCGTCCGGACCGTCGGAGCCCGCCGGGGTCGCTCCGGGGTCGCCCGGCAGCGGCGTACCCGGGTCCCCGGGACCGGACCTGCCCGACGGCGACCTGACGCCCGCCCCAGGACCCGACCGGCCGCCGGGACCCGGGCAGCAGGCGATCGACAGCTACTACGCCTACGACGCGACGCGGCTGGGGCTGAACTACACCACCGGGGTGCCGGAGTGCTACGGCAAGGTCGGCGAACCGGTCGTCGAGGAGACCGCCGCCGCCGTGACGGTGACGCTGCCGAAGATCCCGCCGAAGCAGCGCAAGGACGTGGTCTGCATCGAGATCGCGCTGTCCAAGACGGTCGACGTGGTCCTCGACGCGCCGCTGGGCGACCGCGAGGTGCGCGACGGGTCCCGCGGAGGCGCCGTCGTCGAGCCCGGGTCGTCACCGGGCAACCCGGACCAGGCGCGCTGACCGAGGCCCCCGGGACGCGACGAGGCCCTCACCGGACGTCCGGTGAGGGCCCCGCCCTGTGGGTCAGTGGAACGAGTCGCCGCAGGCGCAGGACCCGGTCGCGTTGGGGTTGTCGATCGTGAAGCCCTGCTTCTCGATGGTGTCGACGAAGTCGATGACCGCGCCGTGGAGGTAGGGGACGCTCATCCGGTCCACGACGACGCTCACCCCGCCGAAGTCGGTGACGACGTCACCGTCGAGGTTGCGCTCGTCGAAGAAGAGCTGGTAGCGCAGACCGGAGCAGCCACCCGGCTGCACCGCGATCCGGAGCTGGAGGTCGTCGCGACCCTCCTGCTCGAGCAGCGCCTTCACCTTCGCCGACGCGGCGTCGCTGAGGTTGATGCTGTCGGCACGGACTGCCGACTGGGTCTCGACCTGCTCGGTCATGTGCTGGCTCCCAAGTGTCGGGTCGGGGGTCTTGCTCGTCTTCAATGGTCGCACATCCGGCGTTATTCCCAAGCATCGGAGACCACGCCTGGGACGGATGTGACGGCACGGGTCACCGGGACCAGGTGCGGGCGGTGCGCTCGGCCAGGGCGGCCAGGCTGCCCGCCGGGTCGGCGAAGCTGGCCTCCTCGCCGACCAGGTCGACCATGGCGTACGCCGACTCGATGCCCACGGTGCGCATCTCCCGCGAGCCGATCAGCACCTGGCCGGCGAGCGCGATGCACGGCCGGACCGCCTCCGCGGCGACCTGTGCGACGCCGTAGGGCACCTTGCCGGAGCGGGAGGAGAAGTCGAAGGCGCCCTCACCGGTGATCACGAGGTCTGCGCGACGGGCCCGCTCCGGCAGGCCCACCACGTCGGCGACGAGGGCGATCCCGGGGCTGCGGGTGGCGCCGAGCAGCATCAGGGCGAACCCGAGTCCGCCGGCCGCCCCGGCGCCCGGGGCGAGCGCCAGACGCCTGTCGGTGACACCGGCGAACCGCTCGAGCACCGCGTCGACGGCCTGCAGACGGTCCGCGCCGACGCCCTTCTGGGGGCCGTAGACGTTGGTGGCCCCGATCAGGCCGAGCAGCGGGTTGTCGACGTCGGAGGCGACGACGAGCTCGACCCCCGCGACGCGTTCCCGGGCCGCGGCCAGGTCGACCGACTCGACGTCCACCAGGGTGCTCGGGCCGGCGTCGAGGGCCCCGGCGGGCGTGGCCGTCGCCCCGAGCGCGGCCAGCAGGCCCGCTCCCGCGTCGTTCGAGGCGGACCCGCCCAGCCCGACGACCACGCGGGTGACGCCCCCGTCCACCGCGGCGGCGACGAGCTCGCCCACCCCACGGCTGGTCGCCCGCTCCGGATCCCGTGCGTCGGGCTCGGTCAGGTGCAGCCCGCACGCCTGGGCGCACTCGACGTACGCCGTGGTGCCGGTCATCAGCACCGTGCCGGGCACCGGCTCGCCGTACGGCCCGGACACGGTGGTGGCGAGCAGGTCACCGCCGAGGGTGGCGTGCAGGACCTCGACGAAACCGGGACCGCCGTCGGCCATCGGGGCGAGGTCCACCTCGTCCCCGGGCGCGTGCCGCCGCCAGCCTTCCGCGATGGCGGCGGCAGCCTCGACCGCGCTCAGCGTGCCGGCGAACTTGTCGGTGGCGATGAGCAGGCGCATGGCGCCATCCTGCCGGTTCACCCGCGGATAGGTTGTCCGGGTGCCGGACTACTACGTGCGCCCGATGACGGCGGCGGACGTCGTCGCCGTGGAGCGGCTCACCAGCGAGAGCTTCCACGACTACGACGTGCGCACGCAACGGGCCGGCCGGCCCGAGCCGGCCCCCCGGACGCCGGACCGGTCGGTCAACTGGCACATCCGCGCCACGCACATGGTGCAGCACGACCCGGGCGGCTGCTTCGTCGCCGAGGACGGCACCGGGATCATCGGGGTCGCGATGTCCCTGCGGCGCGACCTCACCTGGATCCTGTCCAGCTACGCCGTCCGGCCGGGGCTCCAGGGGCGAGGGGTCGGCCGGCAGGTGCTCGAGGCGGCCCTGACCCACGGCCGGGGCTGCCTGCGCGGGATGATCGCGTCGTCGGAGGACGCCGCCGCCGTCCGCCGCTACCGCCTGGCCGGGTTCACCCTGCACCCGACGATGTTCCTGGCCGGCACCGTCCCGCGCGCGGCCCTGCCGGTGGTGGAGCGCGTCCGGCCCGGGAGCGCCGGAGACATCGACCTGATGAACTCGGTCGACCGCCAGGTGCGCGACGCCGCGCACGGCGTCGACCACGAGCTGCTCACCTCGATGCACCGGCTGGTCGTCGTGGACCGCTCGACCGGCTCCGGCTACGCGTACGTCGAGCCCGGGGGTGGCCCGTACCTGCTGGCGGCGACGAACCGGCGTACCGCCACCGACCTGCTGTGGGAGACGCTCGCCGCGTCGAGCCCGGAGCGCACCGTGACGGTGGGTCGCCTCACCGCCGCCAACGAGTGGGCCGTCGACGTCGGGATGGCCACCCGGATGGCGCTTCACACCGAGGGTTTCCTGGCGCTGCGGCACCAGAAGCCGCCGATGCCGTACCTGCCCAGCGGTCACTTCCTCTGACCACCGGCATCGGTGACCCCACCGTGCCCAGGGGCCACTCCCGCAGACCGGGATCGGAGCGGGGCGTGTGCCTCCGTGTGAAACCATGGGCCCGTGACGACGACCGACCTTCCCCTGCTCGTCCTGGGTCGGGGCACCGACCCCGACTCCGAGCGCGGCGTGGACTGCCCCGGCGGGCTGCCGCCGGCCTCCGACCCGGACCTGGTCGCCCGCGCACGGGCCGCGAAGGAAGCCCTCGGGTCGCGGGTCTTCGTCCTCGGTCACCACTACCAGCGCGACGAGGTCATCCAGTTCGCCGACGTCACCGGTGACTCGTTCAAGCTCGCCCGCGACGCGGCCGCCCGACCCGAGGCGGAGTACATCGTCTTCTGCGGCGTGCACTTCATGGCCGAGTCCGCCGACATCCTGACCGGCCCGGACCAGAAGGTGATCCTCCCCGACCTGGCAGCGGGCTGCTCGATGGCCGACATGGCGCGCATCGCCCAGGTCGAGGACGCGTGGGACGCGATGGTCGACGCCGGGATCGCCGACTCCGTCGTGCCCGTCACCTACATGAACTCCTCCGCCGACATCAAGGCGTTCTGCGGTCGCAACGGCGGTGCGGTGTGCACGTCGTCCAACGCCCAGGTGGCGCTGGAGTGGGCCTTCGAGCAGAAGCCCGAGGGCGAGGCGAAGGTGCTGTTCCTCCCCGACCAGCACCTCGGCCGCAACACCGCGGTCCTGCAGATGGGGCTCTCGCTCGACGACTGCGTGGTGTGGGACCCGCACCGGCCCAACGGCGGCCTGACCGTGGAGCAGCTGCGGGACGCCCGGATGATCCTGTGGCGCGGCCACTGCTCGGTGCACGGCCGGTTCTCCCCCGACGTGGTCGACGAGCTGCGCGCGACGATCCCCGACGTGCAGATCCTCGTGCACCCCGAGTGCAAGCACGAGGTGGTGACCAAGGCCGACCTCGTCGGGTCGACGGAGTTCATCATCAAGACCATCGAGGCCGCGCCCGCCGGCTCCTCGTGGGCCATCGGCACCGAGCTCAACCTGGTGCAGCGGCTCGCCGACGCGCACCCCGACAAGAACGTCGTCTTCCTCGACCGGACGGTCTGCTACTGCTCGACGATGAACCGCATCGACCTCCCCCACCTCGTCTGGGCGATGGAGAACCTGGTCGCCGGCAACGTCGTCAACCAGATCCAGGTGGACCCGGAGACCGAGCGGTGGGCCCAGGTCGCGCTGCAGCGCATGCTCGACCTGCCCGCCCGCACCGCCGCGACGGACTAGAGGCCGGGAGCACCCCACAGCGGCATCCAGCGCTGCAGGTCCTGCTCGACCGGCAGGTCGTTGCGGACCAGGTCGCGCACCTGCATCTCGAGCAGGTTGTCGCGTCGACGGTCCTCGCCGGGCTGCGGCACGAACGGGTAGAACGTGCCCTGCTTGTACAGGTACACCAGGGCGAGGGACCGACCCGCGGCGTCGCGGAACGACACCAGCGAGCACAGCAGCTGCGGGCCGAACCCCTGGGCCTCCAGCGCGGTGTTGACCGCGTGCAGGTCGGTCACGAGGGCGGAGACGTCGTCCTGGCGGGCGACCAGCCAGGTGAAGCCGTACTCGTCGACGTGCCGCTCCAGGTCGGGGTCGTCGTCGTTGTCGAGCACGGCCACGATCTCGGCCTCGGCCGCGGCGAACGCCGACCCCTCCGCCGCCCGGAAGCACACCGCACCCACGCCGGTGGGCTCGAACGCGGCCGCCGTCTGCAGCGTGATGGCGGCGGTCGGCACCGCGAACAGGTCGTCGAGGTTGTTGCGCACCTGCCGGCGCCGGCCCAGCAGCGCGTCGACGATCTTCACCGCGGCGCCGGGGGCGGGAACCCGCCGTCGAGGGGGCGGCCCAGCTCGGCGGAGATCTTGGCGAGCTGCTCGAGCCGCTGCTCCAGGGACGGGTGGGTCGAGGTGATCGTCTTCAGGGTCGCGCCGCTGATCGCCGGGGCGATGAAGAAGGCGTTCATCGGCTGCGAGGCGCGCAGGTCGCGGTTGGGGATGGCCGAGATCTCGCCGGTGATCTTGGTCAGCGCGCTGGCCAGCGCGGACGGCTTGCCGGTGAGGAAGGCGCCCGAGCGGTCGGCACACAGCTCGCGGTAGCGGGACAGCAGCCGGGTGAGGAAGAAGCTGATCGCGTAGGTCACCAGGCTGACCAGGAGCACGACGAGCCACACCGGGGCACCACCGCTGTCGCGGCTCCTGCCCCCGAAGATCGCGCCGTACTGGGCCCCGCGCGTGGCCATGCCCGCGATGATCCCGGCCGAGGAGGCCAGCGTCATCACCAGCACGTCCCGGTGCGCGACGTGGGAGAGCTCGTGGGCGAGGACCGCCTCGACCTCGTCGGCGCTGAGCCGGTCGAGGAGCCCGGTGGTCACGCAGACCGCCGACCGGTCCGGCGACCGGCCGGTGGCGAAGGCGTTGGGCAGGTCGCTGTAGGAGATCGCGACCCGTGGCTTGGGCATGTCGGCGAGCACGCAGAGCCGGTCGATGACCGCGTGCAGCTCGGGTGCCTCCTCCGCCGAGACCTGGCGGGCCCGCATCGCCTTCAGCGCCAGCGTGTCGGAGTTGTACCACTGGAACCAGACCACGCCGAGCCCGATCAGGCCGATGAGCATGATCATGCCGGGGCTGTTGCCGAAGATGCCGATCAGCACGGCGACGAAGCCGACGAGCAGTCCCCCGAGCAGGAACATCACCAGGGTCATCCGGGCGGTGAGGCCGGTGTCCTTGATGAAGCGGGTGCGCGCCATGTCGTCTCGTCCTTCGTGGTCGTGCGGGGTCAGCCGGGGATCAGCCCGTCGTCGGCGAGCATCCGGCGGACCTCGTCGATGCCGGCGTCGGCCGGCGGCAGGATCAGGTCGGAGTCCTGGAGGCTGTCGTCGGGGAGCGGGCTCCCGGACCCGCGGACCGCCGCGAGCAGCCCGGCGAGCGCCTCGGTGAACGCGGCCTCGTCGCCCGACTCGACCGCCTGCTCCAGGGTGTCGTCGAGGCTGTTGAGCTCGGCGACCGTCCCGTCGGCCACGTCGTACTGCCCCTCGCCGAGAATACGGATGATCATGACGAGCCCTGCTCCTTCCGCTCCTCGGAGACCGGCTCGGCCGCCGCCTCGGCGACCGGTTGCGCGTCCGGGGTGCTGTCGGAGCCCTCGAGGGCCTGCGGCGACGACCCGGACTTGAGGGCGGCGAGCTCGGCCTCCACGTCCGAGCCCGAGGACATCGCCTCGAGCTCACGGGAGATGTCGTCGCCCTGCCCGATCGCGCTCGCGTCGTCGAGGGCGCCGGAGGCGATCAGCTCGTCGATCGCACCGGCCCGCGCCTGCATCTGGGCGGTCTTGTCCTCGGCCCGCTGCACGGCCATCCCGACGTCGCCCATCTCCTCCGAGATGCCCGAGAACGCCTCGTTGATCCGGGTCTGCGCCTCGGCCGCGGTGTAGGTGGCCTTGATGGTCTCCTTCTTGGTCCGGAACGCCTCGACCTTCGCCTGCAGGCGCTGCGAGGCCATCGTGAGCTTCTCCTCCTCGGCCTGCAGCTGGGCCTGCTGGGTGCGCAGGTCGTTGACCTGGCCGGCCAGCCCGGACTTGCGCGTCAGGGCCTCCCGGGCGAGGTCCTCGCGGCCCAGGGAGAGAGCCTTCTTGGCCTGCTCGGTCAGCTTGTTCTCCTGCTGCTCGAGCTGGGCGACCTGGAGCTCCACGCGCTTGCGGCTGGTGGCCACGTCGGCCACGCCCCGGCGTACCTTCGACAGCAGCTCGACCTGCCGCTGGTAGCTGTAGTCCAGCGTCTCGCGCGGGTCCTCGGCGCGGTCGAGCGCCTTGCTGGCCTTGCTCCGGAAGATCAGGCTCATGCGCTTCATGAGGCTCATGGTGAGAGGGCCCCCTCGTGGTCTCGGGCGGTTGGGGTGACGGGCCGATCCGGTCGTCCCATCCACCCTACGGTCAGAACGGGCGGACCGGGGAGAAGGTTCCTGGGGCGGCGCGCCCGATAGTCTGGGGCCACGCACGACCGTGCCCACCCGTCCCCCGAGTCCCGCAGAGAGCCGAGCCCGTTGTTCCGACGCAGCAAGACCGACGAGACCGCCACGACCACCACCGCACCGGTCAAAACGGGCGGCAAGGGGCGGCCCACCCCGTCGCGCAAGGAGGCCGAGGCCGCGGCCCGCGCCAGGGCCCGTGCGCCGCGGGACAAGAAGGCCGCCCGGGCGCTGCTGCGGGAGCAGCGGGCGGCGCAGAACGCCAAGATGCGCGAGGGTCTGCGCACCGGCGAGGAGCGCTACCTGCCGGCCCGCGACCAGGGACGGGTGAAGAAGTTCGTCCGTGACTTCGTCGACGTCCGCGTCTCGATGGCGGAGTTCCTGCTGCCGCTGCTGGTCGTCATCATGCTGTCGCAGGCCATCAACCCGGCCTTCGCCAACGGGCTCTGGATGGCCACCATCCTGCTGGTGCTGGTGGACACGTTCCTGCTGCTGTTCCGGCTGCGCCGCGAGGTGGGCCGGCGCTTCCCCGACGAGTCGCACAAGGGCGTCACGTCGTACGCCATCCTGCGGTCGCTGCAGATGCGCTGGCTGCGGCTGCCCAAGCGCCAGGTGCGGATCGGGCAGAAGCTCCCCGAGCGCTACTGATCCCCTCGCCCCTGGGACGCGGCTTGGCGTTGGGCTCCGCTGGGTACGTTCGACGCCATGGAGTTCCGAAACCTCGGCAAGAGCGGTCTCAAGATCTCGGAGATCGCCTACGGCAACTGGCTCACCCACGGATCGCAGGTGGAGGAGGACGCCGCGCTGGCGTGCGTCCGGCAGGCCCTCGACGAGGGCATCACCACCTTCGACACCGCCGACGTCTACGCCAACACCGCGGCGGAGACCGTGCTCGGCAAGGCGCTCGCCGGCGAGCGGCGCGAGGGGCTGGAGATCTTCACGAAGGTCTACTGGCCCACCAACGAGAAGAAGCACAACGACCACGGGCTGTCGCGCAAGCACATCATGGAGTCGATCGACGCCTCCCTGCGGCGGCTGCAGACCGACTACGTCGACGTCTACCAGGCCCACCGCTACGACTACGAGACGCCGCTCGAGGAGACCATGGAGGCGTTCGCCGACGTGGTGAGGTCGGGCAAGGCGCACTACATCGGCGTCTCGGAGTGGCGCGCGGAGGAGATCCGCGCCGGACACGAGCTCGCCCGCGAGCTGCACGTGCCGTTCGTCTCGAACCAGCCGCAGTACAACATGCTGTGGCGGATCATCGAGGCGGAGGTGGTCCCGACCAGCGAGGAGCTCGGCATCGGCCAGGTGGTCTGGTCGCCGATCGCCCAGGGGGTGCTGACCGGCAAGTACAAGCCCGGTGAGCAGCCGCCGGCGGGCTCGCGTGCCACCGACGACAAGGGCGGGGCCGACATGGTGGCCCGCTGGCTCGAGGACGACGTCCTCAAGCGCGTGCAGGAGCTGGCGCCGCTGGCCGAGGAGGCCGGCCTGTCGATGGCGCAGCTCGCGGTCGCCTGGACCCTGCAGAATCCCAACGTGTCGACCGCGATCATCGGTGCCTCGCGGCCCGAGCAGGTCACCGAGAACGTCAAGGCCGCCGGCGTGCGGCTCGACGCCGACCTGCTCAAGAAGATCGACGAGGTGCTCGACCCGGTGGTGCAGCGGGACCCGGCGATGACGAAGTCGCCGGCCCGGCGGGACTTCTGACCCGGGTCGGCTACTGGGCCGCGTGCAGGCTCATCGGTCCGTAGACCTCGCGGTCGCCCTCGAAGAGCGTGACCTGGTCGACCCCGTCGTCGGCCAGGTCGCGCCACACCTCCCCCACCCACGACTCGGCGTCGCTCTGCGAGGGGAACCGCGGGGCGCCCTCGGACGAGGTGACCTCGTTGCCCGAGGAGTCCTCGAGCCGCCAGCGCCAGACCGCGGACGGCGGCGGCTCGCTGCTCCCGAAGGCGGAGGGCTCCAGTGAGTGCGTCATGTGGCGAGACTAACGCGGCCCACGGACCGGGATGCTTTGACGCTCCTTCCGGCCGCATGGGAGATTGAGGCCGCACAACCTGCCCACTCGCGGGAAAGCCGGTCCGAAGCCGGCGCTGACCCGCAACCGTAGGCCGTCCTCCCGGGCGGTGAGCCGGAACACCGTGAGAGGGCAGCGGCTCCCCACATCCGTCGAGGTCTACGGGGCGGAGCCGGACACGGCTCCACTCCCCTCCGGGTGTGCCCGCGGTCCGGTCCCGTCTTTCGGATCGCCGCAAGAAAGGGCCCCAGGAATGGCCGTGTTCCCCCGCCGCGTAGCCGGCGTGCTCCTCTCCGCTCTGCTCCCCCTCGTCGCCGTGCTGGCGACGGCCGCCCCGTCGTACGCCGAGGACGGCTACCGCTACTGGAACTACTCGCACCTGTCGGGCGACACCTTCGAGTTCGCGCAGACCGGACCCGGGGACTTCACCCCGAAGGACGGCGACGTCGAGGGCTGGCGCTACGGCACCTCCACGGTCTCGACCGGCATCGCCCCGCGGGCCGACCTGGCCGACCGTCAACTTCGACACCGTCTGCGGCGACACCGAGGCCGCCCCGGACCAGAAGCGGGTCGCGGTGCTCGTCGACCACGGCGTGGAGACGGACGCCGAGGGCGCCGAGGTGCCCGAGCCGCTCGCCGAGTGCGCCGTGGTCCCCGAGGACGCGAACGGCCAGCAGACGCTGGAGTCCGTCGTCGACGTGCGCGGCGAGCAGGGGATGATCTGCGCCCTGGACGGCTACCCGGCCCGCGGCTGCGGCGAACCCGTCGGGGACGCGCAGGTCGCGACCGACGAGGCCCCGATCGCGTTCACGGTGTCCGGCTCCTCCGCCCAGGCAGACGAGCAGGCAGGCCCCGACCAGGCGGCTGCGGACGAGGCTGCCGCGGAGGAGGAGGGCGGCGTCAGCCCGGCCCTGATCGGGGTCCTCGTGCTGATCGTCGCGCTGGCCCTGGTCGCCGTCCCGCTCTACCGCCGCAACCGCACCTCCTGAGCCGGCCGATGCGCCCGCAGTCGCTCCTCACGTTCCCCCGGAACCTGCACCCCGGGGCGTGGTGGCTGTGGGCGCTCGGCCTGGCCGCGGCGGCCAGCCGCACCCAGAACCCGGTGCCGCTGCTGCTCATCCTCGTCGTCGGCGGCCTGGTGGTCTCCGCGCGCCGCAGCGACGCACCGTGGGCCAGGTCCTACGGCGCCTTCCTGAAGCTGGCGCTCATCATCATCGTCATCCGGATCGCGTTCCAGGCGCTGCTGTCCACGGGCTCGCAGGGGCCGACGGTGCTGTTCTCGCTGCCGCTGCTGCCGATGCCCGAGGGCAGCGGGCTCAAGCTCGGCGGCGACGTCACCCTCGAGGCGGTGCTGCAGGCGTTCTACGAGGGGCTGCAGCTCGCCGTGATCCTCTGCTGCGTCGGTGCGGCCAACGCCCTCGGCAGCGCGCGTCGGCTGCTGCGCTCCGTCCCCGGCGCCCTCTACGAGATCGGGGTGGCCTGCGTGATCGCGCTGACCTTCGCGCCCCAGCTGGTGACCGACGCCCAGCGGGTCCGGGCCGCCCACCGGCTGCGCGGACGTCCCACCCGCGGACCCGGGAGCCTCAAGCGGCTGGCGATGCCGGTCCTCGAGGGTGCCCTGGAGCACTCGGTCGAGCTCGCCGCGGCGATGGACTCCCGCGGCTACGGCCGCACCACCGACGACACCCGGGTGTCGCGCCGGCTGACCGGGCTGCTGGTGTTCGGGGGCCTGCTCGGCGTGTGCGTCGGGGTGTACGGCCTGCTCGACGGCACCACCTCGTCCTGGCTCGGTCTGCCGATGCTGTCCCTGGGCTCGGTGCTGGCTGCGGTGGGCATCGCCGTCGGGGGTCGCCGCACCGGTCGGACGCGCTACCGGCCCGACCCGTGGGTGCTGCCCGAGTGGCTGGTGGCCGGCTGCGGCGCCGCGGCCGCGGCAGCCACGTTCGTCAACGTCGAGACCGCTCCGGCGCAGCTCTACCTCGCGCTCCGTGACGATGGTGCCGCCGGTCCCGCTGCTGGCCTGTGCCGGCGTCCTCGTCGCCGCGCTCCCGGCCGTGCTGGCTCCGCCGCTTCCGCCCACCCCCGTCGGCACGACCCAGCCGGCGACGACCCTGGAGGCCGCCGCATGATCCGCTTCGAGGCGGTCGGCGTGCGGTTCGCGGACGCCCCCCGCCCGGTGCTCGAGGGGGTCGACCTGGTCATCCCCGAGGGCGAGCTGGCGCTCGTCGTCGGCCGCACCGGCTCCGGCAAGTCCACGCTGCTGCGTGCCGTCAACGGACTGGTGCCGCACTTCTCCGGCGGCACCCTCACCGGCCGCGTCGTCGTCGACGGCCGCGACACCCGCGACCACCCGCCGCGCGACCTCGCCGACGTGGTCGGCTATCGTCGGGCCAGGACCCGCTGTCCGGCTTCGTCACCGACACGGTCGAGGACGAGCTCGCCTACGGCGATGGAGTCGCTCGGCCTGCCGCACCGACGTGATGCGCCGGCGGGTCGAGGAGACCCTCGACCTGCTCGGCCTCGCCGACCTGCAGGGACCGGCCGCTGCGCGACGCTCTCCGGCGGACAGCAGCAGCGGGTCGCGATCGGCTCCGTGCTCACCGCGCACCCGCGCGTGCTGGTGCTCGACGAGCCCACCTCGGCGCTCGACCCGCTGGCCGCCGAGGACGTCCTCGCGGCCCTGCAGCGCCTGGTGCACGACCTCGGCATCACCGTGGTCCTCGCCGAGCACCGGCTCGAGCGGGTGGTGCAGTACGCCGACCGGGTGGTCCTCGTCCCCGGCGACGGGCCGGCCGGCTCGTCTCGGGGACACCCGACGGACGTGCTCGCGACGGCTCCGGTCGCCCCGCCGGTCGTCGAGCTCGGGCCGGATCGCCGGATGGGATCCGCTGCCGCTGTCCGTGCGCGACGCCCGCCGCCGGGCCGGGCCGTTGCGCGAGACCCTGTCCGCGCGTCGGGCTCCCGCGACCGGGTGGCGCCGACCGGCCCGGTCGTGGCCAGGGTCGAGCACCTGGTCGCGCGCTACGGCCGGATCACGGCGCTGCGCGGCGTCTCGACCACGCTGCGCCCGGGCGAGGTGGTGGCGCTCATGGGCCGCAACGGGGCCGGCAAGTCCACCCTGCTCAAGGCGCTGGTCGGGATGAAGCAGCCGCACGAGCGGCACCGTCTCCGTGGCCGGTCGACGCGCCGGCCACGCTCAGGCCGGCCGACCTCCTGCACCACGTGGGCCTCGTGCCGCAGGAGCCCGGCGACCTGCTCTACAGCTCGACCGTCGGCGAGGAGTGCCGTCAGGCCGACAAGGACTGCGACTCCCCCGACGGCACCACCCTCGCCCTGTTCGAGCGGCTGTCGCCCGGGCGTTCCCGACGACCAGCACCCCCGCGACCTCTCCGAGGGGCAGCGGCTCACGCTCGCCCTGGCGGTCGTGCTCGCCGCGCGTCCCCCGCTGGTCCTGCTCGACGAGCCGACCCGGGGCCTCGACTACACGGCCAAGCACCGGCTCGTGGAGATCCTGCGCGACCTGGTCGCGGACGGGCACGCCGTGCTGCTGGCCACCCACGACGTCGAGCTCGTCGCCGAGGTGGCGACCCGCGTGCGTCGTCATCGCCGACGGCGAGGTGGTCGCCGACGGGCCCACGGCCGACGTGGTCGTCTCCTCGCCCGCGTTCGCGCCGCAGGTCGCCAAGGTGCTCGCCCCGCAGCGCTGGCTGACCCCCACCGAGGTGGCGGTCGCGCTCGCCTCCGGGAGCAGGATCCCGCGATGAGCGGCGGTCCGGTGGCCAGCACCCTCGTCCCGGTGCGGCTGCGCTCCGCGGTCGTGATGGCCGTCGTGTTCGCGGTGGGCCTCGTCGCGTTCGGCTGGCCCTTCGTGATCGAGCCCGGGGCGGCCCTCGACGCCTCGCACTCCGGTGACGCGCCGTTGCGTCTTCGTGGTGCTGCTGCCGCTGCTCGCGGCGCTCGTGCTGTCCGAGCTCACCTCCGGCGCACTCGACGCCAAGGCGGTGGCGATGCTCGGCGTGCTGGCCGCCGTCGGCGGGGCGCTCCGCGCGCTGGGCCCCGGCACCGCCGGGCTCGAGCCGAGCTTCGCGGTCATCATCCTCGGCGGCCGGGTGCTCGGCCGCGGCTTCGGCTTCGTGCTCGGCGCCGTCACGCTGTTCGTCGGCGCCCTGCTCACCGGTGGCGTCGGCCCGTGGCTGCCGTTCCAGATGCTCGCGGCCGCGTGGGTCGGCTTCGGCGCCGGCTGCCTGCCCCCCGGTCGCGGCCGCGTGGAGGTGGGCGTCGTGGCGGCGTACGGCGCCGTCGTCGGCCTCGCCTACGGCTTCGTGCTGAACCTGTGGTTCTGGCCGTTCGCCTCCTACGGCCCCGAGGTGTCCTACGTCGCCGGGCGACCCGGTCGCGCGAGAACCTCGGCCGCTACTTGGTGTTCTACGTGACCACGTCGCTGCCGTGGGACCTCGGCCGCTCCGTCCTGTCCGTGCTGGTGATCGGGCTCGCCGGCCGGCCGCTGCTGCGTGCCCTGCGACGGGCGCGCCCGGCGTGCCGCGTTCGACGCACCGGTGGTCTTCGAGCGCGGCAGCGCCTGATGCGAGGTCCGTGCTGCTCGGCACCGGCTCCGCCGACGGCTGGCCGAACCCGTTCTGCACGTGCGCGTCCTGCACCGAGCGAGCGGACCGCCGGGCGGCTGCGCGGCCAGACGGCCGCGCTGGTCGACGACGTCCTGCTGCTCGACTGCGGACCGGAGACCCCGCACGCCGCGCAGCGCGCCGGGCGTCGACCTCGAGCCGCGTCCGGCACGTGCTGGTCACGCACGCGCACCCCGACCACTGCGCACCGGCGTTCCTGCTCTTCCGGTCCTGGGTGGGCGACGGGCCGCTCGACGTCCTCGGCCCGTCGAGCGTGGTCGAACAGGCCCGGATGTGGGTCGCCCCGGACTCCCCCGTGCGGTTCACGGTGGTCGCCCCCGGGGAACGGCTGCCGGTCGGCGGGTACGACGTCCGAGTCCTCGAGGCGCGGACACGGCGACGGCGCCGTCCTGTACGACGTCGCCGGCCGGACCGGACCGCCTGCTCTACGCGACCGACACGGGTCCGCTGCCCGACGCGACCGTGGAGGCGGTGCGGGGAGCCCGGTTCGACGTCGTCCTGATGGAGGAGACGTTCGGTGACCGCGCCGACCACGGCACCGAGCCACCTGGACCTGGCGACGTTCCCCGAGCAGCTGCGCCGGCTGCGCGACGTCGGCGCCGTCACCGGGGCCACGGACGTGGTCGCCGTGCACCTGTCGCACCACAACCCGCCCACGCACGAGCTGGGGCGCCGGCTCGCCGACTGGGGTGCGCGGGTCGTCGACGACGGGACGTCCCTGGACGGCACGCGTCCTCCGCCTCGACGGCCGACCCGCACGCTGGTGCTCGGCGGGGCCCGCTCGGGCAAGTCGCGGGAGGCCGAGCGGCTGCTCCTGGACCGCGACGACGTCACCTACGTCGCGACGGCCTACCCCGCGGACCACGACGACGAGTGGTCGGAGCGGGTCCGGCGGCACCGGGACTCCCGACCGGCCCGCTGGCGCACCGTGGAGACCCTCGACCTGGCCGGCCAGCTCGGCGCGGACGGCGGCCCGCTGCTCGTCGACTGCCTGACCCTGTGGCTGACCCGGGTGATGGACGCGCACGACGCCTGGGACGACGCGGCCTGGGCCGAGCGCGCCGGCAAGGAGGTGCACGCCGAGGTGGACTCCCTGCTCGAGGCGTGGCGGTCCACCTCCCGCCGGGTGGTGGCGGTCAGCAACGAGGTCGGCCAGGGCGTGGTGCCGGACACCGCGGCCGGGCGCCGCTTCCGCGACGAGATGGGCCGGCTCAACGCCCGGCTCGCGGCCGCGACCGAGGACGTCCGCTGGTGCACCGCCGGCCGGGTCACCAGCCTGTGAACGCGGTCCGCCTCGCCCTGGGCACCCTGACCGTGCTCCCGGTGCGGGCCCCGAGGGTCGACCGGCGCACCGCGGGGCGGGCGATGGTGCTGGCCCCGCTCGTCGGGCTCGGGCTGGGCCTGGTCGGGTGCCTGCCCCTGCTGCTGCTCGCGGGCACGCCCCTGCTCGCGGCCGCCCTCGCGGTCGGGACGCTGGCGCTGCTCACCCGCGGCCTCCACCTCGACGGCCTGGCCGACACCGCGGACGGGCTGGGGTCCGGGCGACGGGGGCCCGAGGCCCTCGCGGTGATGCGGAAGGGGGACGTCGGACCGTTCGGGGTCGCGACGCTGGTGCTGGTGCTGCTCGTGCAGGTGGCGGCACTGGGCCACCTGACGGCGGCCGGGGCCGGCGCTCCCGGCCTGGTGGCCGCCACGGTGGTGAGCCGGCTGGCGCTGCCGCTGGCCTGCCTGCGCGGGGTGCCGCCGGCCCGCGCCGACGGCCTGGGTGCCTCCGTGGCGGGGTCCGTGTCGCGACCCTCGGCCGGGATCGCCCTGGTCCTCGCGGCGGTCCCCCTCACCGCGCTGGGCGTCGCCACCGACGGGACGGTCGGCTGGGCGGTGCTGGGTCTCGTCGCGGGCACGGCGCTCGGCCGGCGCGCCGTACGGCGTCTCGGTGGGATCACCGGCGACGTCCTCGGCGCCGTCGTCGAGGCGACGTTCACGGCGTCGCTGGTGGCGCTCGCCGCGGCGTGAAGGTCAGTCCTCGCGCACGCCGGGGGTGACGAACGGCGGCCTGGTCACGGTGAACACCTCGGGCCGGCCGCGCACGTCGACGGAGACCTCGGCCCCCTCGGCGACGTCGGCGGAGACCAGCGCGAGCCCGACGCCCTTCTTCAGGCTCGGGGAGTAGGTGCCCGAGGTGACCGCTCCCACCGCGAGGTCGGCGGTGAGCAGCACCCGCATCCCCGGGCGGGGGATGCCACGGCCGTTCGCCACCAGGCCGCGGAGCAGGCGCCGGGGTCCGGCCTCCTTCTCGGCGAGCAGCGCGTCCCGGCCCCAGAACGCGTCCTTCTTCCAGCCCGACCGCCCAGCCCAGTCGGGCCTGGTTGGGAGTGACGTCGAGGCTGATGTCCTGTCCGTGCAGCGGGTAGCCCATCTCGGTGCGCAGGGTGTCCCGGGCACCGAGACCGGCGGGCGTGATGCCCCAGGGCTCCCCCGCCCGCAGCAGCGCGTCCCACAGGTCGACGGCGACGGCGTTCGGCGCCACCAGCTCGTAGCCGCGCTCGCCGGTGTAGCCGGTGCGGCAGACGGTGACGGTCTCCCCGGCGTGCTCCGCCTCGACGAACGACATGTAGTCGTGACCGGTCGGCAGCCCGAGGCTCGCGAGCACCTCGTCGGAGCGGGTGCCCTGCACGGCGAGGACGGCGTAGTCGTCGTGCAGGTTCTCGACCGTGACACCCGACGGGGCCCCGGCCTCGAGGCGGCGCACCACCTCGGCGGTGTTGGCGGCGTTGGGGATCAGGAAGACGTGGTCGTCGCCGTGCAGGTAGGCGATGAGGTCGTCGACGATGCCACCGGACTCGTCGTCGCAGCAGAGCGTGTACTGCGCCTTGCCGGGCCCGACCTTGCCGAGGTCGTTGGTCAGGCAGGCGTTGACGTACGCCGCGGCGCCCGGGCCGCGCACGACGGCCTTGCCCAGGTGGCTCACGTCGAAGACGCCGACGGACTCGCGGACCGCGGTGTGCTCCTTGAGGACGCCGGTGTACTCCAGCGGCATCGCCCAGCCGCCGAACTCGGCCGTCTTGGCGCCGAGCGCGAGGTGCCGCTCGTGCAGCGGCGAGGTCTTGAGCGCCGGCGGCGGCGTGGTCGTCTCCCGGTCATCCGCAGGGTGCATGGGCCGCAACCTACCCCAGCGTCCCCAGGGGCCCGCGCCGACTAGAGTTCTGCCGATGACGACCTACACCCTGCGCAAGGGCTCCCCCGCCAAGACCCGCACGGACGCCGTGGTGGTCGGGGTGGTGTCGGCCGGCAAGGGCGTGGTCGCCGCCTCCGGCGCCGAGGACGTCGCCTCGGCGTACGGCCGCAAGTTCGGCCCGCTGCTGGCCACCCTCGGGATCACCGGCAAGCGGGGCGAGGTCGCCAAGGTGCCCACCGGCGGCACCATCAAGTCCCCGCTCCTGATCGTGGTCGGCCTCGGTCCGGCCGACCAGGTCGACCCGACGGTCGTGCGCCGCGGCGCCGGCGTGGCCGCCCGGACCCTCTCCAACGCCGCCTCCGTCGCCCTCGCCCTGCCAGGTGAGGACGCCGCCCACGTGCGAGCCATGACCGAGGGCTTCCTGCTCGGCGGCTACTCCTTCGGGCGGTTCAAGTCCGCCACCGACGACGACCGGCCCGGCGAGGTGGTCGTGCTCAGCGACGCCGCCCGCTCCAAGCAGGTGCAGGCGGAGTTCGAGGTCGCCCAGGTCGTCGCCGGTGCGGTCGCGCGCACCAGGGACTGGGTGAACACCCCACCGGGTGCGTTGACACCCCCCACGTTCGCCGAGGAGGTGGTGGCCGCCGCCCGGGCCCGCAAGGGCGCCAAGGTGTCGGTCACCGTCCACGACGAGCAGCGGCTGGCCGCGGACGGGTGCGGCGGCATCCTGGGCGTCGGCCAGGGGTCTGCGAGCCCGCCCCGGCTGGTGCGGATGTCCTACCGGCCCCGGGGGGCGAAGGTCCGTCTCGCCCTCGTCGGCAAGGGCATCACCTTCGACTCCGGCGGCCTGACGATCAAGACCGGCCCCGCGATGACCACCATGAAGTCCGACATGGCGGGCGCCGCCGCGGTCGTCGCCGCCACCCTGGCGATCGCCGACCTCGGGCTGCCGGTGGCGGTGACCACCTGGGTGCCGATGGCGGAGAACATGGTCTCCGGTACGTCGACACGCCCCGGTGACGTGCTGACCATGTACGGCGGCCGCACCGTCGAGGTGCTCAACACCGACGCCGAGGGGCGCCTCGTCCTCGCCGACGCCCTGGTCATGGCCGCCGAGGAGGAGCCGGACCTCGTGGTCGACGTGGCCACCCTCACCGGCGCCTGCGAGCAGGCGCTCGGCGACCGGGTCGGCGGCGTGATGGGCAACGACGACTCGGCGGTGGAGCGGGTGCGGGCCGCGGCGACCCTGGCCGGGGAGAAGCTGTGGCCGCTCCCCATCAGCGACGAGATGCCGGTGAAGGTGCGCACCTACAGCACCGTGGCCGACCTGATGCAGCACAACGTCGACCTCTACGGGGGCGCGCTCTACGCCGCGGCGTTCCTCTCCGAGTTCGTGCCCGCGGAGCTGCCCTGGGCGCACGTCGACATCGCCGGGCCGGCGTTCAACAAGCGCGGCGCCTACGGGCACGTGACCGCGGGGGCCACCGGGATGGGCGTGGCCACGCTGGTCCAGCTCGCCAAGGAGATGGCGGACCGGTCAGCCTCCTGACTCCTTCTTGCGGCGGTTGTACTCGCGCATCCGGGCGGGGTAGCCGACCACGGCCGCGTCGTACGACGGGATCCCGTGCTTGTTCGCGAACGAGTGCGCCCACTCGACCGACGGGACCCGCCGGCGGGTCCACTCGCCGTCGTGCGCGACGAGGATGATCGTCACGTCGGTGACGGCGGTGCGCGGCTCGACGAACCCCTCGACACCGCGCCGGGTCTTCGCGAAGTCGGTCAGGTGCGACGCGTCGGCGCCGTCGGAGGAGCGGACCGTCGTCGGTCCCTTGCCCCGCGGACGCTTCATCTTCGTGCCGCCCCGGCGGAACCGATCCATCAAGCCCATGGCTCCCAGTGTGGCGCATGGACCGAAGTGCGAGCCCGTTTCGCGCCCGGACACCCGCTGTCGACGGTCACGCGTTTGGTGCAAAGATGGCCCGGACGTGCCTGCGGGGCGATCCCCTGGCAGCCGACGAGAAGAGTGGAGATTCGGTGTCCGACACCAGCGCGGCCGGCAACAGCTTCGATGTGGTCATCCTCGGGGCGGGAAGTGGCGGCTACGCGTGCGCCCTGCGGGCGGCCGAGCTCGGGCTGTCGGTGGCCCTGGTCGAGAAGGGCAAGCTCGGCGGCACCTGTCTGCACGTCGGCTGCATCCCCACCAAGGCCCTGCTGCACGCCGCGGAGGTCGCCGACTCCGCGCGCGAGTCCGAGCAGTTCGGCGTCAACGCCACGCTCGAGGGCATCGACATGGGCGGCGTCAACAAGTACAAGGACGGCGTGGTCTCCCGCCTCTTCAAGGGGCTGACCGGCCTCATCAAGGGTCGCGGCATCACCGTGGTCGAGGGTGAGGGTCGCCTGGTCGCGCCCCGGACCGTCGAGGTCAACGGCGAGCGCTACGTCGGGGGCGCGGTCGTGCTGGCCAGCGGCTCCTTCTCCAAGAGCCTCCCCGGTCTCGACGTCGACGGCGAGCGGGTCATCACCTCCGAGCACGCGCTGCAGCTCGACCGGGTGCCGAAGTCGGCGATCGTCCTCGGCGGCGGGGTCATCGGCTGCGAGTTCGCCAGCGTGTGGAAGTCCTTCGGCGCCGAGGTGACGATCGTGGAGGCGCTGCCCCGCCTGGTCGCCGCCGAGGACGAGGCCGTCTCCAAGGTGCTCGAGCGGGCGTTCCGCAAGCGCGGGATCGGGCTCAGGACCGGCGCCCCGTTCGAGTCGGTCGAGCACACCGACGCCGGCGTCCGCGTCACGGTCCAGGGCGGCGAGGCGATCGAGGCCGAGGTGCTGCTGGTCGCCGTGGGCCGGGGGCCGACCACGCAGGGCCTGGGCTACGAGGAGCAGGGCGTCGCCCTCGACCGCGGGTTCGTGGTCACCGACGAGCGGCTGCGCACCAACCTCGAGGCGACGTACGCCGTCGGCGACATCGTGCCGGGCCTGCAGCTGGCGCACCGCGGGTTCCAGCAGGGCATCTTCGTCGCCGAGGAGATCGCGGGGCTCGAGCCCGCCACCATCGACGAGTCCGGCATCCCCCGGGTGACCTACTGCGACCCCGAGGTCGCCTCGGTGGGACTCGACGAGGCCGCGGCCCGGGAGAGCCTGGGTGAGGACCGGGTCGAGGCCCTCACCTACGACCTCGGCGGCAACGGCAAGAGCCAGATCCTGAAGACCCAGGGCTTCGTCAAGCTCGTCCGTGAGAAGGACGGGCCGGTCATCGGGGTCCACATCGTGGGGGCCCGTGCCGGGGAGCTCATCGGCGAGGCGCAGCTGATCTACAACTGGGACGCCCACCCGGAGGACGTCGCACCCCTCGTGCACGCCCACCCGACCCAGAACGAGGCGCTCGGCGAGGCGCACCTCGCGCTGGCGGGCAAGCCCTTGCACGCGCACTCATAGACTCACCCCAGACTTCAGACCAGCCCCCAAGGAGCGAAGGAACGCAATGGCGACCTCAGTCACCCTCCCGGCACTCGGCGAGTCCGTCACCGAAGGCACCGTCACCCGCTGGCTGAAGCAGCCCGGAGACCAGGTCGCCGTGGACGAGCCGCTGCTCGAGGTCTCGACCGACAAGGTCGACACCGAGATCCCGTCCCCGGTCGCCGGCACGCTGCTGGAGATCAAGGTCAACGAGGACGAGACCGTCGAGGTCGGCGCCGAGCTGTGCACGGTCGGCGACGAGGGCGAGTCCGGCGGCTCCGACGGCGGCGACGAGCAGGCCGACCAGTCCTCCGACGACCAGTCCTCCGACGACCAGGCGGACGAGGCCTCCGAGGACGAGGGTGACGAGTCCTCCGAGGATGCCCCGCAGACCTCCAGCTCGGGCGAGGCGCCCGACGGCGAGGCCGAGGCACCGCAGAAGACCGAGACCGAGACCGACCCGCCCGCAGCCCAGACGGAGGAGACGGGCGCGGCGCAGGAGACCGCTCCGTCGTCCGCCGACACCAAGCCCGAGGCCGAGGCCTCCGAGGCCGGCACCGACGGCCGCGGCAGCGGTACGCCGGTCACGCTGCCCGCCCTCGGCGAGTCCGTCACCGAGGGCACCGTCACCCGCTGGCTGAAGCAGGTCGGGGACGACGTCGCGGTCGACGAGCCTCTGTTGGAGGTCTCGACCGACAAGGTCGACACCGAGATCCCCTCGCCCGTGGCGGGCAAGCTGCTCGAGATCAAGGTCAACGAGGACGAGACCGTCGAGGTCGGCGCCGAGCTGGCCGTCATCGGGTCCGGTGACGCGGCGGCGTCCGGGGACAGCGCGCCGTCGCCGGCCCCGGCCGAGGAGAAGCAGCCGGAGCCGGAGCCGGAGCCCGAGCCCGAGCCCGAGCCGGAGCCGGAGGCCAAGCAGGAAGCCCCCAAGGAAGAGGCTCCCAAGAAGGAGGCCCCGAAGCAGGAGGCCCCCAAGCACGAGGCGCAGGCCGCTCCGCGCGCATCCGGCGACGGTGACGCGGGCGCCTACGTCACGCCGCTGGTCCGCAAGATGGCCTCCGAGCAGGGCGTCGACCTCGCGTCCGTCACCGGCACCGGGGTCGGTGGCCGGATCCGCAAGCAGGACGTGCTCGACGCGGCCGCCAAGACGAAGGAGCAGCCGGCTCCCGCGGCGTCCTCGGCCCCGGCCGCCTCCGCGCCGTCCGGTGGCGGTGCCGCGGCGGCCCCGAGCCCCCTCCGGGGCAAGACCGAGCCGATGTCGCGGCTGCGCAAGGTCATCGCCAAGCGGATGGTGGAGTCCCTGCAGACGTCCGCCCAGCTGACCACCGTGGTCGAGGTCGACGTGACGCCGATCGCCCGGCTCCGCGACGCCGCGAAGGCCGACTTCGCGGCCCGCGAGGGCGTGAAGCTGTCCTACATGCCGTTCTTCGCCAAGGCGGCGATCGACGCACTCAAGCAGCACCCGTCGCTGAACGCCGCGATCGACACCGAGAAGGGCGAGGTCACCTACTTCGACCACGAGAACGTCGCGATCGCGGTCGACACCGAGAAGGGTCTGCTCACGCCGGTGATCAAGGACGCCGGTGACCTCTCGATCGCGGGCCTGGCCCGCAAGATCGCCGACGTGGCGGACCGGACCCGGGCCAACAAGATCGGGCCCGACGAGCTGTCCGGCGGCACCTTCACGCTCACCAACACCGGCAGCCGGGGTGCGCTGTTCGACACTCCGATCATCAACCAGCCGCAGGTGGCGATCCTGGGCACCGGCTCGGTGGTGAAGCGACCGGTCGTGATCGACGACCCGAACCTGGGCGAGACGATCGCGGTCCGGCACATGGTCTACCTGGCCCTGACCTACGACCACCGGCTGGTCGACGGTGCCGACGCGGCCCGCTTCCTGTCCGACGTCAAGCAGCGCCTGGAGGCCGGCCAGTTCGAGGTCTGACCTCCCCGCACGACGCACGAGGGCCCGCTGCCGTTTCGGCAGCGGGCCCTCGTCACGTCAGCCGGCCGCTCCGGGGTCAGCCCTGGCTGCTCAAGAGCGTCCGCGAAGGCGCGTTCGAGTGGTGAGCGTGCCCCGGGGTGGGTGCCGGTGTGGTCGACGGTGAAGTGGTGCCCGGTGGGTGTGCGCCAGTGGTGCACGCCGGGGCTCGGGTTGTCGGTGTCGCCAGCCCATGGCGTGGGTCTTGACGCGGTGTTCGAACCGGGTGAGCCGGCCGAGGTTCCCGACCCGGGTCTGTCCGGGCTGGCCCGGCGCCGGTCGGGGCCCAGGGGATGGTGTGGTCGAGGTCCATCCGGCGGCCGGTGGCCGACGACCAGGGGAACGCACTGGCGGGTGCAGCGGAGGTGCATCAGCTCGCGGAGCCGGTCCGGTGTCTCGTATGCGTCGACCGGGTGGTCGCTGTCGAGGTCGATGACGGGTGTGAGGGTGACGTGGGAGTGCTGGAGGAACTGGCTGGCTTGGCCGATCGTGATCGGGCCGACGCCCTCCATCCGCGCCACCCCCTGTCCGGTCAGGCCAGGACGTCTCGGGAGACGTGGACGTAGAGCGTGGCCGGCGGCAGGGGACTGGGTGGTCGAGCGCTCGGGTGGTCGAGCCTGTCGAGACCACGTCTCGGGTGGTCGAGCCTGTCGAGACCACCGGCGCCTGTGCCTGCTGGAGGAGGGCGAGGGCGCGGGCGGGGTGGGCCAGGATGCCGAGGGCCTTGGCGCGGCGGGGTCCGACCGGGTCGGTGTCGCCGTGCTGGTGGAGGATCTCGGCGATCCGGTCGACCATCGCGACCAGGTAGATGACCTCCCCGGCGGTGGCCTTCGCGATCAGGGTCTTCAGGCCGTGCTCGTTGGACTGGCCGGTGACCACGAACCGGTCCAGCTCGGCGGCCTCCCGGCGGGCCTCGGCGGCGTGCGGGTCGGCGGCGATGATCCGGGCCTCGAGCAGGTCGGTGAAGCGGCCCCACGGCAGCGTGGCCAGGTAGGGCGTCGTCGCCGCGTCGACCTGGCGGGCCTGGGCGAGGGTGAGCCCGGCGGCCCGGGTGCCGGCCGCGACGTGCGGGCCTGCCAGACCCGCACCTGCCCGGCCAGCAGCGCCGCCCACAACCGCGGGAGCCGGTGCCGGACGTCGAGCGCGTCGGCGATCAGGGTCGCGGCCGCGAGCATGACTGCGGCCCAGCAGCACCCCGAGCTCGGCGGCCGCGAACTCCCCCGCGCACGGGTACCGTCCCGCCGAACCGCTTCGCGCGTTCGGTGCCCGGGAGCACGCACACCGGAGCCGTGCCCCAGAGACATGGCTTCGGCGGGGTGCAGGTCGGCCGACTGCGCGGCCAGCACCGGCTCCCCGCACTCCGCCTGCACCAGGGCGGTGTGGTTGGCGATCAGCGCGTCGGCGACCGTGCGTCGCTCGGAGGTCGTCCACCACCGGTTCGATACCCCGCGAACCTATAGGTCATCATCGACAGTTCTGGCGCCGTTTTCCTTGCGTGCAGGGTACCGGGGGTCATCGAGGCTCGCGGGTCATCGAGCCGTTGAGGACTACAGCCCGCGGCCGACAGTCTCGACTACGCTGGACCACCTGTAGGATCCGCTCGACTACCTGGGACCGCTTACGACCCGGGCGGGTCTACTACCTGGACTGTAGGGTCGGGGCATGAGAGTACGCGCCGACAGGCGCCTCGGCGGTTCCGGTACGGCGCCGCGCCACACCACCTGGCCCTGGAACGGCGACGAGGTCGTGCGCCTGGTGCGCGGCGAGGTGATGTCCCGCAACGAGTCCACGTTGGACCCGTACGCCGGGGACGTCGACGTGGTGCGATCGGCGGCCGACGCTGCGTCTGCCTCTCCGGGCAACCTGCGGACTTCCTGGACCGAGTCCTAGAAGAAGACGTTCGTCGGCAGCCGCCTCGCCGACGACGCGCACGCTGGCCGCCGCGATCGCCGACTCTGGCAGCAAGCCGGTGTTCCTGGCGCAGACGGTATTGCCGGCTACGGCGGCCACGGCGACGAGGTCATCACCGAGCAGACCCCCACCGACGCGCGACAGCTTCATGGCCGGGGTGACCCGGGACTGGGGGCGGCAACGAACCGGGCCGGGATGGGCTGGGGCTCGCGTGGTCGCGCCGCGCTCGGGGTCGCGCTGGACAGGAGCGGTGGCGCGCTGAAGCCGATGGTCGACCAGTTAAGGCGGGCGCCGGGCCCATCGGCAATGGCAGCGAGAATCTTCGCCACGATCTCGGCTGGTCGACTGGCTGGCGGCGGCGTAGCTGGCTGGCCAAGGTCCGACGCGCACCGGCGCCTACAACCTCACCGCGCCCCACCATAGCACGACGCGGAGTTCGCCCGCGCCTAGCCCGGACGCCGCGCCGGCCCGCCTTCTGCGCGCCCGCGACCGCCATCCGGGCGGCGCTCGAGGACGTCGCGTCGGCCGCGGGTCGGAGGGGTCGAGGGCTGCTGTCGACGAGGGCTTCACCTTCGAGCACCGACGCTGGAGGAGTGGCTGGCGCTGCCCTCGCAGACCGGCAGTAGTCAGCGCACCTCGCCACCGCCAGGCCCTGCGGCCGGACGAGCCGGAGCGTCCGGTCGCGGTCGGTCGCGAGGCAGGGCCGGCCACCCGCGCGGCCACGGCCCGGCCCGCGCGAGCGGTCGGTGACGCGCAGGCGCGATCCTCGGCCTTCGGACGAGCACCTTGAGCGCCAGCACCTGCACCGAGCCGGTCGACACGCAGGCCCTGCACGCAGGTACGCCTCGAGGAGCCGGTGTCGCAGCGCCCGCCCGTCGACGTAGAGTCCCGCAGGGCCACCGACGAACCGCGCGACGCACGACCGCCGCCCGGGCGCAGCCGACCTCGCAGTACAGCCGCCGCGCGGACGGTCGGCCCGGAGGGGGGTCGAGGGGGGGCGCCCGTCGACCACCGGCGCGGTCATCATCCGCGACGTGGAGTCGATGATCTTCGGGACGCGTGCGACGGCGCCCGGAGTACCAGCAGGCACGCGAGCAGGCACGGTCAGCGCGTGACCGGCGTCGGGGCGACGGGCGTGGCGGGCTGCATCGAGCCATCTCGCACCCAGACTCACCGGGGGCGCCGGGCGCGTTCCAGGCACTCGCGGTGGTGCCGGCGTCAGTCGACGCGGACGCTGTTGCGGTTCCGACGTACGGCTCCGCGGTCGCCTGTCCGGGTGGTCCGGGGTGTGCACAGCGGCGACGCGACCAGAACCGTGGGCCAGGTCGTGCCGAGCGCGGGGACCAGCAGCGCTGGACGACGAGGCGTCGGCAGTACGCCGAACGCGACGATGAAGGCGATCTGCGCGAGGAAGAGGATCGGGAGCCACGAGGGCCGCGACGTCGCGGCGAGGACTACTGGTGGAGGTGATGACGTCACTGGCCCACCGAGAAGCCCTCGAGGACGCCGTGCGTGCCGCTGATCTCTATCTCTGACACGTGCGGGGTCATCACGAAGATCGAGTAGTCGATGCCCAGGGCCACCAGGAGCACGAACCCGATGAGGGAGGTCGAGGTTCGAGGCCGGGACTTGAGACGTACTCGAACAGCAGCGCCGTGATGCGAGCGAGGCACGAAGAGAGCACGTTGGCGACGAGCAGCAGCGCCGGGGCGAGGAGCGGAGCGCAGCAGCAGCGCGAGCACCAGGAAGATCACCGTCGATATCGCGGGGATGAGACCGCCGGTTGCGCGACGTGGTGTCCGGGTGTCGATCAGGATCGCGCTCTGGGCCCCGACCACCACGTCCTGCCCACTCGTCGAGGTCGGCGCAGGTCGCGAACCGTCGGCGGCCGCCGAGGACTGGCGGGCCGGTCAGCGGGGCGAAGACCAGCACCTCGCCGTCGACGACCTTCGGCCGGGGCCCTGCTCCTGTCGCTGACCGCCGTCGGCGGCACGTCCGGCAACGCGCCACGCTGGCGGCGTCGATCCCTGGTGGTCGCGGACCGATCGCGAGCACCGCGTCGAGCCGGTCCTCGGGGGCTCGATGCTCACCGGGCCGGACGAGTCGGCTCGAAGGGCGGCGTCCAGGACGTCCTGGGCATCGATGGAGTCGACCTGCGTGAGGAACAGTCGGTCTGCGGCACCGGGTCCTCGTCGAGGGCGTCGGATCGCGGCCGCGACGGCCAGCAGCAGGCGGTCACCCACACCGCGCGGGAGCGGCGGCCGACGAGCCGGCGACCCGGCCCCGATCCCCGGGCGTCGGCGGCGCTCCGAGCCGAACCGCGCCTGGTAGGGCGAGAAGGCCTTGCGGCCCAGCAGCACCAGCGCCGCGGGCAGCAGGGTCAGCGAGGAGAACATCGCACTGGCGATGCCGATCGCCCTGACGGGCCGAGTCTGCAGGCTCGAGAGGTCCTAGAGTAGTAGGCACAGCAGCCTGAGGATCAGGTCGAGCCCCGAGGCGACGATCGGCTCGAAGCTCCCTGGTAGGCACGCCGGATCGCGTCGTACTTCGACCCGCCGTCGCGCAGCTCCTCGCGGAACCGCGCGACGATCAGCAGCTAGTAGTCGCAGTCTCCGCGCCGACGCGAGGATGAACAGGATGCCCTGGCTCTGGCCGTTCAGGTCGAGTACGTCACCGCTTGCCAGGCCGAAGATGGCCGCCGAGGCGACCCCCAGCGCCAGGATCGCGGAGATGAGCACGACGACGGAGCACTGGCGTAGGGTAGACCGACGAGAGGATCAGCAGCACGACGAGCAGCGCGACACTGAGCAGCAGCCCGTCGATCGCCTGGACGCCTCGACGAAGTCGCTCAGCACCCTCCGGGCCCGCCGACCAGGGCGGTCAGCCCCTCGGCGCGTCGGCGAGCACGCGCGCAGCCGTCGACCGCGACCGGGCTGATCGTCGTCGGACGTGGCGATTGGCGCACGACAGCTGCGCGGCCTCGCTGTTCCGAGGGCACCGGCCCCTGGACCCCCGCGGAGTCGATGTTCTCGACGGCCTCAGTTGCCCCTCGGCGTACTAGCAATACGTACGCGAGCAGCAG
>CAWIBA010000006.1:0-134648 GCA_963834275.1 uncultured Actinomycetota bacterium
GGCGTCGAGGAGGGCCCCGCCCAGCACCCGCTCGGACTTGGCGACGACCTGCCCGTCGAGCATCACGTTGCCGGCCGCGACCAGCTCCGCCGCACGTGTGCGGGAGAAGCCGAACATGCGGGCCAGGGCGGCGTCGAGACGCTCACCGGCCAGCGACTCCGGGACCGAGACCGTGCGGTGCTCCGAGCGGCCCGCACCGCTGGGGACCGCCGTCACCGCTCCGGTCCCCCGGCGGCGCCGTCGGCGGCCCCGTCGCGCTCGCGGCCCTCGCGGAGTCCGTCGACCCGCATCCCCCGCAGCGCCTGGAGGATGATGACCCCGGCCGCGATGTTGATGCAGACGTCGGCGACGTTGAAGACCGGGAAGTTCGGCAGCTGGAGGAAGTCCACGACGTGTCCCCGGAACGGGCTCGGGTCGCGGAACAGCCGGTCGGTGAGGTTGCCGAGGATGCCGGCGAGCAGGAAGCCGAGCCCGAGAGCCCAGCCGGTGCTGCCGAGCCGGCGGACGGTCCACAGCACCACCACGGCGGCGCCGATGGCCACCCAGGTCAGCACCAGGGTGTAGCCGGTCCCGAGGCTGAACGCGGCCCCGCTGTTGAAGGTCAGGTACAGCCCGAGCCAGTCCCCGAGGAGCGGCACCGTCGACCCCGGGTCGAGACGGGCGAGCGCCAGCTCCTTGGTGCCGAGGTCCGCGGCGTAGCCGAGGACCGCCACCAGGCCGAACAGGCCCAGCAGCCGCTTGCGCGGTGGGCGGTCGGGGGAACGGGTGTCGGTGGTCGTGTCGTCGCCGGTCAGCGACGCTCCTCGCGCTGCTTGCATGACAGGCACAGTGTCGCACGCGGGAATGCCATCAACCGCATCTTGCCGATCGGCTCCCCACAGCTCTCGCAGACGCCGTAGGTGCCGTGCTCGATGCGGGCCAGGGCCCGGTTGGTCTGGGAGAGCATGCGGCGCGCGTTGTTGGCCAGCGTCATCTCGTGGTCACGCTCGAAGGTGGTCGAGCCGACGTCGGCCTGGTCGTTGCCCGCCCCGTCGCCGGCGTCGCGCATCAGGTCGTGCAGCTCGTGCTCGGCGAGGTTCAGCTCGGCGGCGAGCCGCTCCCGGTCGGCGACCAGCTCGCCACGGACCTCGTCGAGCTCCTTCTTGGTCCACGGCTTCTCGTCGGCCTTGACCGCGAGCTTCTTCTTCGACGACCCCTGCTGAGCGGACGTCTTCTTCGCGGGTGCCTTGGCGGTGGTGGCCTTGGTCGCCGTCTTCTTGGCGGCAGCCTTCTTGGCCGGCGCCTTGGCGGTGGTGGCCTTCGTGACGGTCGCCTTCTTGACCGGCGCCTTCTTGGCGGTGGCCTTCTTCGCAGGAGCCTTCTTCGCGGGCGCCTTCTTCGCGGTGGACTTCGTGGCCGCCTTCTTGGCCGGCGCCTTCTTGGCGGGCGCCTTCTTCGCGGTGGCCTTCTTCGCGGTGGCCTTCTTCGCGGTGGCCTTCTTCGTGGCCGGGGCCTTCTTCGCGGTGGTCTTGGCCGCCTTCGTGGCGGGCGCCTTCGTCGCAGCCTTCTTGGCGGCAGCCTTCTTGGTGGCCGGCGCCTTGGTCGAGGCCTTCTTGGTGGCGGTCGTCTTGGCGGCCGTGGACTTGGTCCCCGTGGCCCCACCCGACCGCCGCGACGTGACCCGCCTCGCGGCCGCGGCCGTCTTTCCGGCGATCTTGCGTGCTGTGGCTCGCGCCATGGAAGTGGCCCCCTCAAGCCGCTGCGCACCCGCACCGGTGGCGCTGGATACGAAAGTCACGTGTGGCAGCCGCCACACGCGTGCGGCGAGAATAGACCCGTGGTGCGGACCAGACAACCAAGCACGCACACGAATCGGTAACTTTCTGACGCCCTCCGGACCTGCGGGGCCGAAACCGGGATGAGCCGGGTGCCCGCGTCTGGCAGAATCGGGAGCACCGCAAGGCGTGGACGGGACGAGTAGCTCCGAGCACAGCCGGCAGCGACCCGGGGACGGTGAGAGCCCGGGGGTGTTGGCCGGAGCGAAGATCACCCCCGAGCCGCCGGAAGAGCGCCCTTCGTGGGCGGGTAGAACCGGCAGCGGTGCCCATGAGAGGGCGGCCCCGGCGGCATCGGGGGCGCCAAGGAGGGTGGTACCGCGGAGGTGGCTCGACGAGCCGCGTTCGTCCCTTCGATGTGACCGTGGCGGCGACCCCGCCCAACCGGACCTCGAAGGACGCGCAGTGAGCGAGTACACCCCGGTCCCGCCCCAGGTCGACCTCCCCGCGATGGAGCACGAGGTGCTCGCGTTCTGGGAGCAGGACAAGATCTTCACCCGGTCGTCGAGCTCGCCGCCGACCGGCCCCAGTGGAACTTCTACGAGGGGCCGCCCACCGCCAACGGCAGGCCCGGCACCCACCACGTCGAGGCCCGGGTCTTCAAGGACGTCTTCCCCCGCTTCAAGACCATGCAGGGCTACCAGGTCGCGCGGACGGGCCGGCTGGGACTGCCACGGCCTGCCGGTCGAGATCGCCGTGGAGCAGGAGCTCGGCTTCGCGGGCAAGCCCGACATCGAGGCGCTACGGGATCGCCGAGTTCAACGCCCGGTGCCGCGAGTCGGTGCTCCGGCACGTGGACTCGTTCACCGAGCTGTCGGACCGGATGGGCTACTGGGTCGACACCGACGACCCCTACTGGACGATGAACCCCGACTACGTCGAGAGCGTGTGGTGGTCGCTGAAGCAGATCTTCGACAAGGGCCTGCTCGTCGAGGACCACCGCGTGGCGCCGTACTGCCCGCGCTGCGGCACCGGGCTCTCCGACCACGAGCTGGCCCAGGGCTACGAGACCGTCACCGACCCCTCGGTCTACGTGCGGCTCCCGCTCACCACGGGCGAGTGGGCCGGCAGGGCCGACCTGCTGGTCTGGACGACCACCCCGTGGACGCTCGTGTCGAACACCGCCGTGGCCGCCAACCCCGAGGTGGACTACGTGGTCGCGAGCGACGGCGCGGAGACGCTCGTCGTGGCCGAGCCGCTGTTCGCCGCGGTCCTCGGCGAGGGCTGGACGGTCGAGGTCTGACCGTCGCCGGGCCGCGACTGGGAGCGGTGGGCTACCAGCGCCCGTTCGAGCTGGTCGACTTCGACCAGCCCGCCCACTACGTCGTGCTCGCCGACTACGTGACCACCGAGGACGGCACCGGCCTGGTGCACCAGTCCCCCGCCTTCGGCGCCGACGACCTGAGCGGTCTGCCGGGCCTACGGGCTCCCGGTGGTCAACCCGGTCCGGGCCGACGGGCACTTCGAGGACGCCCTCGACCTCGTCGGCGGCCACTTCTTCAAGGACGCCGACACGACGCTGGTCGAGGACCTCGAGGACCGCGGGCTGCTGTACCGGCACGTGGCGCTACGAGCACACCTATCCGCACTGCTGGCGCTGCCACACGCCGCTCATCTACTACGCCCAGCCGTCCTGGTACGTCCGGACCACGGCGATCAAGGACGCGCTGCTGCGCCGAGAACGAGCAGACCAGCTGGTACCCCGACACGATCAAGTGGGGACGCTACGGCGACTGGCTGCACAACAACGTCGACTGGGCGCTGTCGCGCGACCGCTACTGGGGCACGCCGCTGCCGATCTGGCGCAGCCCGGAGAAGCACCTCACCTGCGTCGGCTCGCTGGCCGAGCTGTCCGAGCTGACCGGCCGCGACCTGTCCGACCTCGACCCGCACCGCCCGTTCATCGACGAGGTCACCTTCGCGCTGCCCGGCGTCGGACGGCGACGGGTCCGCACCTGCGGGGCCGAGGCGCGGCGGGTGCGCCAGGTGATCGACGCCTGGTACGACTCCGGCTCGATGCCCTTCGCCCAGTGGGGCGCCCCGCACGGGCGGGCAAGGTCGAGCGGTTCGAGGCCGCCTACCCCGCGCAGTTCATCTGCGAGGCGATCGACCAGACCCGCGGCTGGTTCTACACGCTGATGGCCATCGGCACGCTGGTGTTCGACGAGTCGCTCCTACGAGAACGTGCTGTGCCTGGGCCACATCCTCGCCGAGGACGGCCGCAAGATGAGCAAGCACCTGGGCAACATCCTCGAGCCGATCCCGCTCATGGACCGGCACGGCGCCGACGCCGTCCGCTGGTTCATGGCCGCGCCGGCGGCTCGCCGTGGGCCGCCCGCCGCGTCGGGCACGAGACGCTGTCCGGAGGTGGTCCGGAAGGTCCTGCTCACCTACTGGAACACCGCCAGCTTCTTCACGCTCTACGCGCGAGCGGCGGGCTGGGACCCCGGCCGACGGCCGCCCCGCCGGTCGCCGAGCGGCCGCTGCTGGACCGCTGGGCGCACGCCGAGACGGCCCGCCTGGTCGGCAGGGTCACCGACGCCCTCGAGGACTTCGACACCCAGCGAGCCGGCTCGCTGCTCGCGCAGTTCGTCGACGACCTGTCCAACTGGTACGTGCGGCGCTCGCGCCGCCGGTTCTGGGACGGCGACCCGTCGGCGCTGGCCACGCTGCACGAGGTGCTCGACGGCCTGACCCGGCTGATGGCCCCGTTCGTCCCGTTCGTCACCGAGCGGGTCTGGCACGGACGTCGCTCCGGTCGGTGGACGCGTCGGCCGCCGCGTCGGTGCACCTCGCGTCCTGGCCGTCGTACGACGAGGCGGCCGCGACGACGAGCTGGTCGCGCCAGGTGGCCCTGGTCCGCCGGCTCGTCGAGCTCGGCCGCTCGGCGCGCGCCGACGCCAAGGTCCGCACGCGGCAGCCGCTGCGGCGCGCCCTGGTGGCGTCGTCGGCCTACGCCCGGCTCAGCGACGAGCTGCTCGCCGAGGTCGCCGACGAGCTCAACGTCGGGGCCGTGGAGCCGCTGTCCTCCGCCGAGGGGCTGGTCGACTTCAGCGTGAAGGTCGACTTCCGCGCGCTGGGCAAGCGCTTCGCCAAGCGGACCCCGGTCGTGGCCGCCGCCATCGCCGCGGCGGACGCGTCGGCCCTCGCGGCCACCCTGCACGCCGACGGTCGCGCCACCGTGCCCGTCGACGGTGAGGACGTGGAGGTGCTCGCCGACGAGGTGATCGTCACCGAGCGCCCGCGCGAGGGCTGGACGGTGGTCAACGAGCAGGGCGAGACCGTCGCCCTCGACCTCGAGCTGACCCCCGAGCTGGAGCGCGCCGGCCTCGCCCGCGAGGTGGTGCGCCTGGTGCAGGAGGCCCGCAAGGCCAGCGGCTTCGAGGTGAGCGACCGCATCGCGCTGCGCTGGAGCGCCGATGGTGACACCGCGACCGCCCTGCGCGAGCACGAGGAGCTCATCCGGGGCGAGGTGCTCGCCACCGAGGTGGAGGAGACCGCGGACCTCGACGGCTCCGCGGTCCGGGACGCCGACCTCCGGCTGGCATTCACGGTGAGCCGGGTCTGACGGGGCTTCTCACAGGTGCGCCCTCGCACCGATGAGGCGAACGGGCGGGCGTCGTTGCGTCGGTCAGGTGACCGACAGCGGCCAGCGATGACTGAGCCACTCGTCCCATGTCGCGAAGCCAGCCGGAGGGTCATCGACAGGTTCGCTGCCGTCGAGCTCGCCCGGCGTCGGGATGTCGATGGTGGCAGCCCACTCGGCGAGTTCCTCGTCGGACATGGGCCACGTGGTGTGCGGCGCTGCGGCTTGACGCTGATCGAGCCGTCGCCGCTGCTCGGGTGGGGCGAGTTCGAGGTAGCACATCTCCACGATCGCGCCGAGGTCCGCCGCTGCCTGCCGTAGGGCGGAGCGCTCGTCTCGGCCCCAGAGGCCGAAGTCGATCACGACGTTGGTGCCGAGCTCGAGGGCGCGTAGCCCGATCTGGATGAGCCGTCCTTCGATCACGTCCTGGGCCGACGGCGGATTCTCGTGCCCGTAGAGAGCCTTCACCCACTCGTCCTTGGTGAGACGAAGTGCTCGCTGCTCGCCTTCTATGCGCCGCGCGGCCGTGGTCTTCCCGGTGGACGGGAGCCCCACCATCAGGAACAGCGTCGGTTGCCTCATCACCACCACCTGTCCGAGCCGACGCCTCATCATCGCCGACGGCCTCGTGCCGGAGAAAGCAGAAAGCGATCCCAGGAACGGTGACCTAGGCTGCGCGCATGTACATGCTGCACGGCCGGCATCGGCGCCAAGCCCCAAAAGCGCGACGAGCTGTTGGCGATCCTCGCGGAAGAGGAGCAAACCGAGCCGATGCCCGGTTGCCGCCTGTACCTGGCCGCGGTCGACCCGAGGATCCCGACGGCGTTGGGAGCACCGAGGTGTGGGAGTCCGAGGAGGCCCACACCGCCTCACTGCAGCTGGACACAGGTCCGGGAGCGGATCGCCCGAGCGATGCCGATCATCGACACTGAGGGCTTCACACGTCAGCAGCTGGAAGCCGTGGCAGGCATTCCGGACTGCAGCTCAGTCTGAACAGTCGACCGCGACTGCCTGGGCGGCGCAGACCTCACGCATCCGGGCCTCGGCCACCCGTCCCAGGCGTTCGACGAGGATCGCGATGGAGACGCTCTCGACCGAGGCGAGAGTGACCGTTGAGCGGAGTGGCACCGGGTCGTCGCCGGGTTCAAGAAGAACTTCGCTCGGCAGGCCCCGGATGATGGTCGTTCAGGGGGCGATCAGTGCGCGGCGATGATCCCGCTTCGTCAGTCGCTGCGGCGGCGTGCGGATGCGAAGCCGAGCCAGGTGTGTCGGTTTCCGGCCCAGCACCAGCCGACCTTCGGTGCACCCTTGTTCGCGGGGCCGTCGTGGCCGGTGCCGCCGCTGACCCAGATGGCAGGCGTCCGGGCGTCGAGGTCGTTGCTCTTGATCTTGCGTGATCCGATGGTCATGAAGCAGTGGTTGGGCTCGAGCAGCTTGGGCTCTTGCAGCAGCCAACTGATGCCCTCGCTGACGGTCAGGGGGGTGCGCCCGAGCTGCAAGATGGCGGGCAGTGCCTCGTCCGGGCTCCAGCCGCGCATGTCGTCGCCCCGATCGAGGTCATGGACGAGGTAGAGCGGCCGGTCGGGGACGACGACGTCGGCGATCGGTACGAAGTGCTCGAGGTCGATCATGTCGCCGACGACGAATCCTGGCTTGTCACGGTGACGAAGCAGGGTTGCCAGCGCCCTTGCGGGAACGAGCATCGGATGGACGCTCAGGACTGCGCCGGGCTCGTCGGGCAGGTGTCGAGCGTGGGCGGCGAGCTCGGTTGGGGTGATGCCGGCCAGCTCGGGGACGCCGGCCTCGACAAGGCGGTTCAGCTGGCAGGTGAGTCCGGAGAAGCCCTCTTCGTACGCCATACGGAGTATGGTAGCACCTACTTCGTAGGGCGTACTGAGTTGCTGCCCTACGCTGTCGTGCATGGCGAAGCGAAACGGTCGCGGTGACCCGTCCGGCACGCTCTCCCGGCTGTGGGGCACCCGAGAGGTCCCCAGCCGTGGCCCCAAGCACGGACTCACCAGCGCGCAGGTCGTCGTCGCAGCCATCCAGGTCGCCGATGCCGACCGGGACCTCGCCCACCTGTCGATGCGTCGGGTCGCCGACTCTCTCCGCGTCGGCACCATGTCCCTGTACACCTACGTGGCCTCCCGCGACGAACTGGTCGAGATGATGCTCGACAACGTCTACGGCGAAGCCGTTCGCGACCTCCAAGACCGCGCCACCACCGACTGGCAACAGGGTCTTCGCGCGGTCGCGGACGTGAACTGGGCTCTCTACCTCCGCCACCCCTGGGTCCTACAGATCTTCACCGGACGCCCGGCGCTGGGTCCGAACGCCATCGCCAAGTACGACCGAGAGCTCACCGTCATCGACGGCATCGGGCTGACCGACGTGGAGATGGACGCGGTCCTCACCCTGCTGCTCACGCACGTCGAAGGAGTCGCCCGACGCCAGGTCGAGTCCGATCGGGTCATCGACCGCACAGGGATCACCGACCAGCAGTGGTGGCAGCAGATCGGTCCCATCTTCGCTGAAGTCTTCGACGCCACCCGGTTCCCCCTGGCGGACCGTGTCGGCCAAGCCGCTGGCCAGGCGCACCAAGCCGCCCATGATCCCGAGCACGCCTACCGTTTCGGTCTGGATCGGCTCATCGACGGTGTAACAGCCTTGATCGCGCGCCGAGGTGCAGTGTCGGAGGAGGAACCTCATCAGGGAATGCCGCAGTCATCAGCCGCACACCCGAACCAGCTTCCCGCGGGTGAGTCATCTCGACAGGCTCGATGACCCGAAGGCGCCACCGGGTGGTCCAGCGGTCCCCGGGTGGTCGAGCTTGTCGAGACCACCACCGGGTGGTCGAGCTTGTCGAGACCACTTCCGGGTGAGTCATCTCGACAGGCTCGATGACCCGGCAAGCCGTCGATGACCCGTAGAAGTCCCTGTGCACACAGGGGAAACGCGCTCGGGAATTGTCGGTGGTCGCCTCTAGGTTCGGGGGTATGGAACCGGTGGTGGACGACCTGGAGCGGCGCACGGTCGCCGACGCCCTGGTCGCCAACCACGCCGCCCTGGTGCAGGCGGAGTGCCGCGAGCTGGTGCTGGCCGCCCAGTGGGCCGACCTCCATCCCGCGGAGTCGATCGGCTCCGGCGGGTCGGGGGTGGTGCTGCCGGGCACCGAACGGCGAAGCGGTACGGCGGGGACGGCACCCCGTGCGCGGGGGAGTTCGCGGCCGCCGAGCTCGGCGTGCTGCTGGGCCGCTCCCATGTCGCGGCCGCGACGCTGATCGCCGACGCGCTCGACGTGCGGCACCGGCTCCCGCGGCTGTGGACGGCGCTGCTGGCCGGGCAGGTGCGGGTCTGGCAGGCCCGGCACGTCGCGGCCCGCACCCGGGCCACCGGGCTCACCCGGGCCCAGGCCCGCGAGGTCGACGCGACGACGACGCCCTACCTGGCCACGCTGCCGTGGGGCCGGTTCACCGACCTGCTCGAGGCCCGGATCATCGCCGCCGACCCGCACGCCGCCGAGGCCCGCCGGGAGGCCGCGGAGCTGGACCGGTTCGTGGTCACCGGCCAGTCCAACGAGCACGGCCTGAAGACCCTGATCGCCAAGGCCACCGCCGGGGAGGTCATCTACCTGGTCGCGATGGTCGACCGGATCGCCGAGATCCTCCACCAGCACGGCGACACCGACCCGGTCGGACCCCGCCGCGCCAAGGCCCTCGGCATCCTGGCCCACCCCGCCCGCGCCCTCGCCCTCCTCCAGCAGGGGCAGGAGCCGGTGGTCTCGACAGGCTCGACCACCCGGGAGGCGGTGGTCTCGACAGGCTCGACCACCCGCGACGTGGTCTCGACAGGCTCGACCACCCGCGATCCCGGCTCGACCACCCGGGAGGTCCCGCTGCCGCCGGCGACGCTCTACGTGCACCTCTCCCGGGAGTCGATGCTGACCGGGGCGGGGGTGGCGCGGATGGAGGGCGTCGGACCGATCACGATCGGCCAAGCCAGCCAGTTCCTGCGCCACTCCCAGGTCACCCTCAAGCCGGTGATCGACCTGGAGCAGGATCACCCGGTCGACGCCTACGAGGCCCCCGACCGGCTCCGCGAGCTGATGCACCTCCGCGCACCCGCCAGTGCGTTCCCCTGGTCCCCGGCCACCGGCCGCCGGATGGACCTCGACCACACCATCCCCTGGGGCTCGCCCGCGGTGGTCTCGACAGGCTCGACCACCCGGACGGCCCGACACCCGGGACGGCCCGACCACCCGGGTCGGCAACCTCGGCCGGCTCACCCGGCACGAGCACCGCGTCAAGACCCACGCCACGGGCTGGCGACACCGACAACCCGAGCCCGGCGTGCACCACTGGCGCACACCCACCGGGCACCACGTTCACCGTCGACCACACCGGCACCCACCGCCAACCGGACTCCGCACTCGAACGCGCCTTCGCCGACCTGGTGCGCCGCTACTGACGTGATCCCACCGGAACACGACGAAGGCCGGGCCCCCAGCGGGGGCCCGGCCTTCGTCGTAGGTGATGGTCAGCTGTTGTCGGAGTCGTCTCCGAGCAGCGACTTGAGCCGCTTGGGCGCGTGGTCGCTCGAGGAGATCGAGCCGCCGCCCTCGCCGCTGCTGTCCAGCGCCTCGAGCTGCTGGGTGAAGTAGGACTTCAGCCGGCTGCGGTACTCGCGCTCGAACGCACGAAGCGTCTCGACCTCCGCGTTGAGCTTGTCCTTCTCCTTCTCCAGGTCGCCGAAGAGCTGCTGACGGCGCTCGGCGGTCTCGGAGTCGAGCATCTGGGAACGCGTGCGGGCGTCGGACTCCATGCGGTCGGACTTGACCTTCGCCTCGGCCTCGAGCCGCTCGGCCTTGGTGCGCGCCTCGCCGACGATCTTGTCGGCCTCGTTCTTGGCGTCGGCCACGAGCTCGTCGGCGTTGCGGGTGGCGATCTCGAGCAGCCGCGCGGCGGCACTGGACGCGTCGGCGACCGTGGCCACCTTGATGGTCTCGACCGGCGCGGCGGCCGGGGTCGGGGCGGGAGCCGCCTTGACGGGCTCCGGCTCGGGCTCCTTGACGGGGGCCTTCTCCTCCACCGGCGCCGGAGCGGGGGTGGCAGCGCCGCCCTGCTGGGCCGCGGCGAGCTTGCTGCGCAGGTCTTCGTTCTCGCGCGTCAACCGCGCCAGCTCGGCCTCCACCTCGTCGAGGAACTGGTCCACCTCGCCCATGTCGTAACCCTCACGGAGGCGAACCGGAGTAAAGCGCTTGTTGCTCACGTCCTCAGGCGTCAGCGGCATGACCTCACCCTTACTCGTTGTCGTCAGTACTGCTCGGTAGCGGCACCGGCCGCACCACGCCCCACCGTACTCCGAGACGGCGGAGTCAGGCGCGGCGGGTCGACCCGTGCAGTCCCCGGCAGCCTACCGGGGGCCGGACGGGTTCGTCACACACCGAAGGGCAGGTGGCGAGGCGTGTCGGACGTCAGCTGAGGAAGATCATCCGGTTCAGGATCTGCAGCAGGTACACCACGACGAGCACGATCAGGAAGCTGGTGTCGAGCGCGACGCTGCCGATGCGCAGCGGTGGCACGAACCGGCGCACGAACATGATCGGCGGGTCGGTGACGGAGTAGACGATCTCGAGCACGAAGAGCACCGGGCCCTTGGGGGTCCACGAGCGCGCGAAGATCTGGACCCAGTCCACGACCAGGCGGATGAGCATCAGCGCCAGGAAGATGAAAAGGATCGTGTCGATGATCGATCCGAGCAGAACCACGGGGAGATCCTATCCAGGCGGGACACAGCCGGAGCCGGTCGCCCGGCCCGGGGGCCTCACGACTGGTTGAAGAAGCCGCCCTCCGCGATGCGCGCCTTGTCCTCGGCGGCCACGGAGACGTTGGGCGGCGAGAGCAGGAACACCTTGTTGGTGACCCGTTCGATGCTGCCCCGCACCGCGAACACCAGCCCGGCCGAGAAGTCCACCAGGCGCTTGGCGTCGGAGTCGTCCATCTCGGAGAGGTTCATGATCACCGGCACGCCCTCGCGGAAGTTCTCGCCGATGGTGCGCGCCTCGTTGTAGGTGCGCGGGTGCAGCGTCGTGATGCGCGACAGCTCGGCCACGACAGAGGTCGGGCCCGGCTGGGGGCGGCGACGCTCGGCGATGTCGGCCACCGGCGCGGGACGGGCGGGCTCGACCCGGTCGTCACGGACCCCGCGGCGGGCCGGCTGCTCGTCGTACTCGTCGTAGTAGTCGTCGTCGTAGCGATCGGTGTCCTCGAGCAGACCGAGGTAGACACCCATCTTGCGCATCGCGCTGCCCATGACTTCTTGCCTTCCGGTACGGCACCTCGACCACGTCGGTCGTGGTGCTGCTGGCGTGCTCTGACCCTACCGTCCGGGGGGCCTCGGTCCGAGGACCGCGGACCCAATCCGCACGTGTGTCGCACCTGTCTTCACGGCGTCCTCGAGGTCGCCGCTCATTCCCGCCGAGACCCAGGTCGCGGAGGGCTCCACCCGGCGCACCTCTGCGGCCAGCCGGGCGAGTCGTTGGAACGCCGGCCGGGGGTCCTCCCCCAGGGGCGCCACGGCCATCACGCCGCGCAGCCGCAGGCCCTCGGTCCCGGCGACCCGCTCGGCGAGCGGCACCACCTCGTCGGGGGCCGCACCCCCGCGGGCGGTGCCGGCACCCGCGTCGGTGTCGAGGTTCACCTGCACCAGGCAGTCGATCACGGCGTCACGCTCGTGGGCGCCGCGCGAGAGCCCGGTCAGGAGCTTGGCACGGTCGACCGACTCCACCACGTCGGCGTAGTGCGCGACGGCCGCCGCCTTGTTGCTCTGCAGGCTGCCGACGAAGTGCCAGCGCAGCGGCAGACCGGCACACGCCGACGCCTTGGCCTCGGCCTCCTGGTGCCGGTTCTCCCCGACGTCGTGGACACCGAGGTCCGCGAGCAGATGGACGTCGGAGACCGGGAAGAACTTGGTGACGACGGTCAGCGTGACCTCGTCGGCCGCGCGACCGGCCTCGGCGCAGGCGCCGGCGATCCGCTCGCGGACCGCGGCCAGTCGCCCGGCGACCTCGTGGCGGCGCTCGGCGGTGTAGGTCGTGCTCACGGACGCACCCGCACGACCCCGGCGAGGCGGCCGGACTCGACGCCCTGACGACGGTAGGAGAACAGGTCGTCGTCCTCGCGGGTGCAGCGGCCCACCTCGACCACCTCGACCGGCACGCCGGCCTGCTCCCCCGCGGCTCGCAGCTGAGCGGCGACGCCCGCGCCCAGGTCGACGGCCGGCGTGCCCCACGATGTCGAGGCGTAGCTCTCCGGGACCGCGGCCGCGACCTGGGCGCGCATGTCGTCGGGGACCTCGTAGCAGCCGCCGCACACGTGCGGGCCAACCCAGGCCACCAGCCGCCGGGCGCCCAGGTCGTGGAGCGCGGCGACCGCCGCCGGGACGATGCCGGCGACGAGGCCGGGGCGGCCGGCGTGGACCGCCCCGACGACCCCGCGGTCGGGGTCCGCGAGCAGCACCGGCACGCAGTCGGCGACCCGGACGACCAGCACCACTCCCGGAGTGGCGGTGACCAGGCCGTCGGCCTCGGGGGCCGGCCGCACCGGCGCCCCGTCGACGCTCGCGACGGTGGCGCCGTGCACCTGGCGCATCAGCGCCACCGGCGCCTCGCGGGTGCCGGTGAACGCCTCGGCCAGGATCTCCAGGTTCGCCCGCAGGTCCCCGGACCCGTCGCCCAGGTCGAGCGACGCGTACGGACCGCCACTGACACCTCCGTGGCGGTCCGTGAACGCGACGTCGACGCGTGCGCGCGTGTCCTGGTAGGCGAACAAGACGGGCGTCGACTCCCTACTTGAGGAAGTCGGGTACGTCGAGCTCGTCGTCGTCGAACTGCACCGGGCGCGGCTGGCGCTGGGGCTGCACCGGCTCGGCCGGGGCGGACCGCTCGGCCGGCCGGCCGGCCGCCGGGGCCTGCCGGGTCGGCTGCGGGCGGGCACCCTGCTCGGCGGGGGCGGGCTGCGACGGCTCGAACGTGATCTGCGCGGGAACCGCCTTGCGGTCGGGCGTCGTGCCGGAGGCGCCCTGCGCCGCCGCCCGCGTCTCGGCCTGGCTCTGCCGGGGCGCCGGGTCGCGGCGCAGCACCGTGCCGGCGTCGCGACGCTTGGGCATCCCACCGTCGAAGCCCGCGGCGATGACGGTCACCCGGACCTCGTCGCCGAGCGCGTCGTCGATGACCGCACCGAAGATGATGTTGGCCTCCGCGTGCGCCGACTGCGACACGAGCGCGGCCGCCTCGTTGATCTCGAACAGGCCGAGGTCGGAGCCGCCCGCGATGGACAGCAGCACGCCGTGGGCACCGTCGATCGAGGCCTCGAGCAGCGGGCTCGAGACCGCCATCTCCGCGGCCGCGACCGCGCGGTCCTCGCCCCGGGCCGAGCCGATGCCCATCAGCGCGGAGCCGGCGTTGGCCATCACCGACTTGACGTCGGCGAAGTCGAGGTTGATCAGGCCGGGCGTGGTGATCAGGTCGGTGATCCCGGAGACGCCCTGCAGCAGCACCTGGTCGGCCTGCTTGAACGCGTCGAGCACCGACACGTTGCGGTCGCTGATCGACAGCAGCCGGTCGTTGGGGATCACGATGAGGGTGTCGACCTCCTCGCGCAGCTGGGAGATGCCCTCCTCCGCGGAGTTGGCGCGGCGGCGGCCCTCGAACGAGAACGGCCGGGTCACGACGCCGATGGTCAGCGCGCCGAGCGAGCGCGCGATGCGCGCCACGACGGGAGCGCCGCCGGTGCCGGTGCCGCCACCCTCGCCGGCGGTCACGAACACCATGTCGGCGCCCTTGATGACCTCTTCGATCTCCTCGGCGTGGTCCTCGGCGGCCTTGCCGCCGACCTCCGGGTTGGCTCCGGCGCCGAGCCCACGCGTGAGCTCGCGGCCGATGTCGAGCTTGACGTCGGCGTCGCTCATCAGGAGGGCCTGGGCGTCGGTGTTGATCGCGATGAACTCGACGCCCTTGAGGCCGACCTCGATCATCCGGTTGACGGCGTTGACTCCACCTCCACCGATACCCACGACCTTGATCACGGCCAGGTAGTTCTGCGGTGCTGCCACGGCAGGTGCCTCTCACTGCTCGGGCTGCCCTGCGGATGGCCTGGTGCGGGCCGGCCGACGGGCAGACGGTGTATGTCGGTGGGGAAGAAACCCGGGGCCTCCATGAACCCTAACCCTGAAGTAGAGGGTTATAGTTATGTCAACCTCGTGCTTGTGAAGACCGTAGGCGACGGGGAGACGGCGGCCACCGGCAACACGCCGCGCGTCGCGGAAGTTTCTGCGCAGGCTGCGGGTCAGCGGCGGATGACCGGCTGCCCGGGGACGCTGACGTCGTACAGCGAGGCGGGCTGGTCGAGCAGCACGGCGAGCACCCGCGCCTTGTCGGCGGAGTCCTCGGCGCTCCCCCAGCGCACGACGCGGCCGTTGCGCAGCTGCAGCGAGATGGTGTCGACGGTGTAGGCACTGAGGTAGCTGACCCGCCGCTGCAGGTCGTCGGGCAGCGCGGCGATCACCAGCGCGGCCTCGGCCAGCGCGTCGGCGCCGGTGTTGGCGCCCATCCGGATCATCGGGAGGCTCGGCGGTCGGGAGGGGTAGCGGCGGAAGATCACGCCCTGGTCGTCGACCCCCCGGACGGTGTCACCGTCCATCACCACGGCCACGGCACTCCGCTCCGAGACCGCGATCCGCACCCGGTCCGGCCAGGACCGGGAGACGTCGACCTCGAGGACCGGGGTCAGCCGCTCCACCCGCGCCGCCACCGCGTCGAGGTCAACCGTCGCCAGCGGGGCGCCCGTCGGGACCGCGGCCACCCGGCGCACCTCCCGGGGGTCGAGCACGGCGGTGCCGCCGACCTGGACACCGGACACGGCGAGCACGGTGGAGAAGAACACCAGCCAGACCACTCCGGCCACGACTCCGGCGAGGGCCACCACCGCGAGGACGAGCCGCCAGGCCAGCCAGCGGCGCGCCCACTGACGGCGGGCGAAGCGCCGGCGGGCCACCTGGATCGTCCGCTCCTCGGGGTCATGCGTCGTGGTCGGCACCCGCTCCCCCTTCGCCGTGGCCCTGCTCGGCCGCCTCGCGCTCGGCGAGCAGCTCGAGGACCTCCGGGCCGACCAGGGTCACGTCGCCGGCGCCCAGCGTGAGCACCAGGTCGCCGGGCCTGGCCCGCTCGACCAGCGCCGCGGGGGTCGCCGACCAGGACGGCACGAACGCCACCCGCTCGCCGGGCAGCGGCACGTGCGAGGCCACGAGCTTGCCGTCGATCCCCGGCTCGGGGTCCTCCCGGGCGACGTACACATCCATCACCACCACCTCGTCGGCCGCGCCGAGGGCCTCGCCCATCGCGGTCCCGAAGATCCGGGTGCGCGAGACCAGGTGCGGCTGGAAGGCCACGACGACCCTGCCGTCGCCGGCGAGCGCCCGCGCGGCCTGCAGGTCCCCGGCGATCTCGTTGGGGTGGTGCGCGTAGCTGTCGTAGACGCGGACGCCGCCCACCTGTCCCTTGAGCTCCATCCGGCGCCGGGTGCCGGTGAAGGCCTCCAGACCCCGCTTGAGGTCGGCGAAGGAGAAGCCGAGTCGCAGCCCGGCGGCGAGCGCGGCCAGGGCGTCGAGGACGTAGTGGCGTCCGGGGATCTGCAGCGACACCTCGCCCAGGCGGCGGCCCCGGTCGACGACGGTGAACCTCGACGTCGAGCCGGCGAACTCGAGGGCCTCGGCGCGCAGGTCGGCGCCGGCCGACTCGCCCACGGCGACAGTCGCCAGGCCTCGCTCGCGGGCCGTGCCGAGCAGGGCCGCGGCGCCGGCGTCGTCCGCGCAGGCGACCAGGAACCCGGCGGGGTCGATGCGGTCGAGGAACGTCTCGAACGCCGCGTGGTAGGCCTCCTCGGTGCCCCAGTTGTCGAGGTGGTCGGCCTCGACGTTGGTGACGATGGCGCCGTACGGGGAGTAGACGAGGAAGGCACCGTCGCTCTCGTCGGCCTCGGCGACGAAGACGTCGCCGCTGCCGTCGTGCGCGTTGGCCCCCGACTCGTTGAGCTCGCCGCCGATGGCGAACGAAGGGTCGGCGCCGCAGTGCTGCAGCGCGACGGTCAGCAGCGAGGTGGTCGTGGTCTTGCCGTGCGTGCCCGCGACGGCGACCACGCGGCGGCCCTGCATGACCGACTCGAGGGCGGCCGAGCGGGGCAGGATCCGCAGGCCCCGCTCGCGTGCCTCGACGACCTCCGGGTTGTCCTCCCGCACGGCGGTGGAGACCACCAGGGTGTCGGCGTCACCGACCTGGTCGGCGGCGTGTCCGACGTGGCACCGGGCGCCGAGCGCGCGCAGCGCCTCCAGCGCGCGCGAGTCCTTCGCGTCGCTGCCGCTGACGCCGACCCCGCGGGCGAGCATGATCCGGGCTATGCCCGACAGCCCGGCCCCGCCGATGCCGACGAAGTGCACCCGGCCGAGCTGGTCGGCGGACAGCAGCACCTCGGGGACGGGGACCTTCACAGCGCGGCTCCCCGGGTCCGGGCGGCGTCGAGCACCATGCGCGCGAGCTGTTCGTCGGCGTCGCGCGGGATCAGGCCGGCCGCGGCGGCCGACATCTGCCCGAGCCGGTCGGTGTCGGTGGCCAGCCCCGGGACCGTCGCGGACACCCACTCGGCGGTGAGTGCGGCGTCCTGCACCAGCAGACCGCCGCCCGCGTCGACGACCGGGCGGGCGTTGAGTGCCTGCTCGCCGTTGCCGATCGGCAGCGGCACGAAGATCGCGGGCAGCCCGGTGGCCGCCACCTCGGTCACGGTGTTGGCGCCGGACCGGCACACCACCAGGTCGGCGGCGGCGTAGGCGAGGTCCATCCGGTCGACGTACGGCAGCACGACGTAGGCCGGCAGCGTCCCGTGAGCGTCCCCGCGGCCGCGCTCACGGCCGGCGGGGGTGACCTCGTTGGTCGGACCGGCCACGTGCAGCACCTGGACGCCGGCCCCGGCGAGCGCGGGTGCGGACGCGGCGACGGACTCGTTGATCCGCCGGGCACCCTGGGAACCGCCGGTGACGAGAAGGGTGGGCCGGTCGCCGTCGAGCCCGAACGTCGCGCGCGCCTCCGCCCGCGTCGCCCCGCGGTCGAGCGTGGAGATCATCCGCCGGATCGGCAGGCCGGTGTAGCGCGCGTTGCGCAGCGGGGTGTCGGGGAAGCTGGTTGCGACGTGCCGGGTGAGTCGGGCGCCGAGCTTGTTGGCGATGCCCGGCAGCGCGTTGCCCTCGTGGACGACCAGCGGCAGCCCCCGGCGGCGGGCCGCGAGGTAGGCGGGCACCGAGACGTAGCCCCCGAAGCCCACCACCACGTCGGGCCGGACCCGGTCGAGGACCGCGAGCGCGCCCTTCACGGCGTCGCGCAGCCGGACGGGCAGGCGGGCGAGGTCGGCGTTGGGGCGGCGCGGCATCGGCACCGGAGGGATCAGCTCGAGCGGGTAGCCGGCCTCCGGCACCACCCGCGTCTCCAGGCCCCGGGGCGTGCCCAGCGCGGTCACCTCGACGTCGGGGGCGAGACGGCGCAGCGCGTCGGCGGTGGCCAGCAGCGGGGAGGTGTGCCCCGCGGTGCCCCCACCGGCGAGAAGTACCTTCATGAATCCTTGTCCTGCGCGTCGTTCGGGCGGTCCGTCGGGTCCATCATCGCCCCCGCCGTCCGGGGCCGCCCCCGGCGGTCACCCCCGCCGGCGTGCGACGCCTCCGCTTCGCCCGCAGCGCGACGCGGGCGCCGGGCTCGGAACGGGCGAACGAGACGAGCATCCCGAGGCCCACCAGGGACGGGAGCAGCGCGGAGCCACCGTAGGACACCAGAGGCAGCGGGATGCCGATGACCGGCAGCAGCGCGAGCACCATGCCGATGTTGATCATCATCTGCACGGTCAGCCAGACGGTGATGCCGGCGGCCATGTAGCGGACGAACGGCTCCTCGGTGCGCAGCGCGACCCGGATGCCGGCGTAGGCGATGGTGAGGAACAGCGCGAGCACCAGCAGGGTGCCCACCAGGCCGAGCTCCTCGCCGAGGACCGCGAAGATGAAGTCGGTGTGCGCCTCCGGGAGGCTGCCCCACTTCTGCTGGCTCGCCGAGATGCCCTTGCCGAAGATGCCACCGCTCGACATCGCGAACAGGCCGTGGGCCGGCTGCCACCCGGCGCCTTCGTAGTCCTTGAACGGGTCGGCGAAGTTGGTCAGCCGCTCCAGCCGCTCCTGGCTCGTGGTGGCCAACCAGAGCACCAGCACGCCGACGACGCTCAGGCCCATCACGAACAGCCGGGCGGGAGCGCCGACCACCCAGAGCATGCCGAGCACGATCGCGAGCAGCACCAGGGCCGTGCCGAGGTCGCGCTGGGCGACGACGAGCCCGACCACGACGCCGGTGACCGGCGCCATCGGCACCAGTGCGTGCCGCCAGTCGCCGAGCAGCCGCTCCTTGCGGGCGTAGATGTCGGCGCACCACAGCACCACCGCGAGCTTGGCCAGCTCGGACGGCTGGATCTGCACCGGGCCGAGGTCGAGCCAGTTGGTGTTGCCGTTGACCTCGACGCCCATCCCCGGCACGCGGGTCAGGGCCAGCAGCACGATGGCCGCCACGATGGCCGGCCAGGACAGCGCGCGCAGCAGCCGGTGCGGCAGCCGCGAGACGGCGAAGGCGATCGGCAGCGCCAGCAGCACCCAGGTCAGCTGGCGCAGGAAGATGTAGTAGCTGTCGTCGTAGATCTTGAACGACCGCACGCTGGAGGCGCTGAGCACCATCATCAGGCCGATGGTGAGCAGCAGCGTGGACGCGCCGAGCAGCAGGTAGTACGACGTGAGCGGGCGGTCGAGCGCCTGCCGCACGGACGCCAGCCACCCGAGGGGCTCGTCCTCGTGCGGGGGCCGGACGGAGGGCCGCGGGCCGGGGTGGAGGCCGCTGCGCGGGTCCCCTGCCGTCGTGGTCAACGCCCTCTCCTCCCCGGGGCGTCGTCCGGGCTACCGGTCGCGGAGGCGGCGCACCGACTCGGCGAAGGCATCCCCGCGAGCACCGTAGTTCGCGAACATGTCCATGGATGCGCACCCCGGGGCCAGCAGCACCGTGTCGCCTGGCTGGGCCAGGTCGGCCGCGGCACCGACGACGCGGTCCATGACAGAAGTGTCGCCGCCCTCGACCTCGATCACCCGGACATCGGGCGCGTGTCGCGCCAGGGCCTCGGCGATCACCGCGCGGTCGCGGCCGAGCAGCACCACACCGCGGAGCCGGTCCCGGACGCTGCCGACCAGGTCGTCGAAGGAGGCCCCCTTGGCGAGGCCGCCGGCGACCCAGACGACCGGGTCGTAGGCCTGCAGCGAGGACTTCGCGGCGTGCGGGTTGGTGGCCTTGGAGTCGTCGACCCACCGGACGTCGCCGACGACGGCCACCTCGGCGATCCGGTGGCCGTCGGGCGTGAACGCCCGCAACCCCTCGCGCACCGCCGTGGTGGGCACGCCGACGGACCGCGCGAGGGCGGCCGCCGCGAGCGCGTTGGCGACGAAGTGCGGCGCGTCCGAGGCGAGGTCTGCGACCGTGCAGAGCTCGGCGGCGGTGGTGTCCCGCTCCTCCACGAACGCCCGGTCGGCCAGCACGTCGTCCACCAGCCCGACCATGCCGACGCCCGGCGTACCGAGGGTGAAGCCGATCGCCCGGGCCCCCTCCTGGACGTCGGCGTCGCGCACCAGCCGCTCGGTGACCTGGTCCTCGACGTTGTAGACGCACGCGGTGCGCACGCGCTCGTAGATGCGGCCCTTGTCGGCGGCGTAGTCGGCCATCCCCTGCGGACCGGGGTACCAGTCGAGGTGGTCCTCGGCGACGTTGAGGACCGCCGCGGACTCGGCGGCCATGGTGTGCGTGTAGTGCAGCTGGAAGCTGGACAGCTCGGCCGCGTAGACGGCGTAGGGCTCGGGGTCCATCACGGCCTCGACGATGGGCAGGCCGACGTTGCCGCAGGCGACCGAGCGCACGCCCGCGGCCTTGAGGATCCCGTCGAGCATCTGCACCGTCGTGGTCTTGCCGTTGGTGCCGGTCAGGCACAGCCACCGGCCGGGATGCTCGGGGTCGCGCAGCCGCCAGGCCAGCTCGACCTCGCCCCAGACCGGGACGCCGCGGGCGTACGCCGCGGACAGGGCCGGCGCGGTGGGAGGCACACCGGGCGAGGTGACGACCAGGTCGACGTCACCCGGCAGCGTCGCGGACGCCCCCGCGCCGATGCGGACCCGCGCCCCGAGCACCTCGAGGAGCTCGGCCTTCTCCTGCTGCTCGGGGGTGGCGGACTCGGCGAGCACGGTCACCGAGGCGCCCACGTGCAGGAGGTTGTCCGCGGCGGCGAACCCGGAGACGCCGATGCCGATCACGACGGCGCGCAGCTCCTTCCAGGGGCCGGTGCGGGTCAGCGACTCGACGTCAGGCACCGGAGACCCACTCGGCGTAGAAGATGCCGAGCCCGGCGGCGACCGCGAGCCCGTTGATGATCCAGAACCGGATCACCACCGTGATCTCGTCCCACCCCTTGAGCTCGAAGTGGTGGTGCAGGGGAGCCATCCGGAAGATCCGCTTGCCCCCGCTGACCTTGAAGTAGCCGACCTGCGTCATCACCGACAGGGTCTGGATCACGAAGAGGCCGCCCAGGATGGCCAGCAGGAACTCGGTGCGGGTGAGGATGGCGAGTCCCGCGAGCGCGCCGCCGAGGGCCAGCGAGCCGGTGTCCCCCATGAAGATCTTGGCCGGGGACGCGTTCCACCACAGGAAGCCGAAGCACGCGCCCGTCAGGGCCGCCGCGATGACCGCGAGGTCGAGCGGGTCGCGCACCTCGTAGCACTTGGGCCCGGGGCTGATCACGCACGACTGGTTGTTCTGCCAGATGTTCACCAGCGTGTAGGCCCCGAAGACCATGGTCGAGGCGCCGGTGGCGAGCCCGTCGAGCCCGTCGGTGAGGTTCACCGCGTTGCTGGCCCCCGAGATCATCACCAGGAACAGCAGGACGACGAGCGCCGCCGGCAGCGTCCAGCGCTCCATGTCACGGGTGAACGAGATCGCGGTCGATGCCGGCGTCTCCCCCCGGGCGTCCGGCAGGGTGAGCGCCAGCCAGCCGAAGGTGACCGCGATGATCGTCTGGCCGGCCATCTTGGCCTTGCTGCGCAGGCCGAGGCTGCGCTGCTTGGCGATCTTGATGTAGTCGTCGAGGAACCCGACGGTGCCAAGCCCCACGAGCAGCCCGAGGAGCAGCACGCCGGACCAGGACGGCACGTCCTGGGTGATCAGCTTGGCCAGGCCGTAGCCGAACACCACCGAGAGGATGATGACCAGGCCGCCCATCGTGGGCGTGCCTCGCTTGGTGTGGTGCGTGGTGGGTCCGTCGTCCCGGATGAGCTGGCCGTAGCCCTTGGCGACCAGCACCCGGATCGCGACCCGTGTGCCGAGCAGGGTGAACAGCAGGGACAGGCCCCCGGCGAGCAGGATCGCCCTCATCGGCCGGCCTCTCCCCTCTCTGGTGTCTCGGTCTCTTGTGTCTCGGTCAGCAGCGCCTCGGCCACCTGCTCGAGCGCGGCGGACCGGGACGCCTTGAGCAGCACGACGTCGCCGGGGGTCAGGTGCTCCCGCAGCCAGGCGAGAGCCGCGTCGTTGTCGTCGACGTACACGGACTCCCCGCCCCACGAGCCCTCGAGGCACGCACCCAGGTGGATCGGTCGCGCCGGTTCACCCACCACCACGAGCTGCTGGATGTCCAGGCGCACCGCCAGTCTGCCAAGGGTGTCGTGCTCCTCGGTCGCCGACGCGCCCAGCTCACGCATCTCCCCGAGCACCGCGACCGTGCGGGCGTCGGGGCGGGCCCGCCCGATCTCGGCCAGCGACTTCAGCGCGGCCCGCATCGAGTCGGGGTTGGCGTTGTAGGCGTCGTTGAGCACGGTCACGCCGTCGGCCCGCTCGTGCACCTCCATCCGCCAGCGGGAGACGTTGTCGGCCTCCGAGAGCCAGCTGGCCACGTCGTCGAGGCGCAGTCCCAGGGCCAGGGCGACGGCCGCGGCGGCCGCCGCGTTGCCGGCCTGGTGCTCCCCCAGCCCGCGCAGCGACACGGACGCGCGCGCATCCGCGGTCACCAGGTCGAACGACGGCCGGGTCATCGTGTCGGTGCGCAGGCCCTCGATGCGTACGTCGGCGGAGGCGTCCTCACCGAAGGTCAGCACGGCCGCCCGGGTCCGCGCGGCCATCGCCGCCACGCGCGGGTCGTCGGCGTTGAGCACGGCGGTCCCCTCGGGGACGGACCGCCTCCACCAGCTCCCCCTTGGCCTGGGCGATGGCCTCCTGGGAGCCGAACTCGCCCAGGTGCGCCTTGCCGACGTTGAGCACCAGCCCGACGTGGGGCGGCGCGAGCTCGCACAGCTCGCGGATGTGGCCGACCCCGCGGGCCCCCATCTCCAGGACCAGGTAGCGCGTGGACCGGTCGGACCGCAGCGCTGTCAGCGGCATCCCGAGCTCGTTGTTGAACGACCCGTGCGTGGCCACCGTGCTGCCGGCGCGGGCCAGCACCTGCGCGAGGAGGTCCTTGGTGCTCGTCTTCCCCTGCGACCCGGTGAGGCCCACGACCCGCAGGTCGGGCAGCGACGCGACCACGTGCCGGGCCAGGGCGGCCAGCGCGGCGCGCCCGTCGTCCACCACCACCGCCGGCACGCCGACCGGACGCTCGGCGAGCACGGCGGCGGCGCCGGACTCGACGGCGGTCCGGGCGTAGTCGTGCCCGTCGACGCGCTCGCCGGCGAGGGCGACGAACAGGCCGCCACGCTCGGCCACGCGGCTGTCCACGAACGCGGGGCCACCGACGCTCACACCGGGGTCGTCGTGGACGGTGCCGCCGACGACCTGCGCGATCTCGGTCAGGCTCATCTCGATCATCGGTCCACTCCTCGGCGCAGCCGCTCGTCCAGGAGCTCGCGCAGCACGTCGCGGTCGTCGAACGGGTGCACGAGTCCGCGCACCTCCTGCCCCGTCTCGTGGCCCTTGCCCGCGACGACCACGACGTCACCGTCGTCGGCCAGTGACACCGCCAGCCGGACCGCGGCCCGCCGGTCCCCCACCTCGTGCACCTCGGCGCGCTCGCCCTCGGCGACCTTCTCGGCCCCGGCCACCATGGCGGCCCGGATGGCGGCCGGGTCCTCGGAGCGGGGGTTGTCGTCGGTCACCACGAGCACGTCCGCGAGGCGGGCGGCGGTCTCGCCCATCAGCGGCCGCTTGCCGGGATCACGGTCGCCGCCGGCTCCGAGGACCACGATGAGCCGGCGTGCCTGCGGACGCAGGGCGGTCAGTGCCGCCTCGACGGCGTCCGGCTTGTGCGCGTAGTCGACGACGGCGAGGAAGCCCTGCCCGGCGTCGATCCGCTCCAGCCGCCCGGGCACACCGGCGGAGGCGGCCATCCCGTCGGCGACCTGCCGGGGGTCGAAGCCGGCCTCGGCCAGGGCGGCGATCGCGCACAGGGCGTTGGACACGTTGTAGTCGCCGGTCAGGGGGACCCGCGCGCGCAGTGCGTCCCCGGCCGGCGTGTGCACCGTGAACGTGGAGCCGGTGGGCTCGACCTGGATGTCGGTGGCGCGCCAGTCGGCGTCCCGGCCCTCGGTCGAGAAGGTCCGCGTCGGGATCGCCGCGCGGTCACGCAGCCGCCGGCCGTACTCGTCGTCGACGTTGACCAGCCCGAGCCGGGCCCGCTGCGGGGTGAAGAGCTCGGCCTTCGCGGCGAAGTAGTCCTCCTCGTCGGCGTGGAAGTCGAGGTGGTCGCGGCCGAGGTTGGTGAAGCAGGCGACGTCGAAGACGACGCCGTCCACGCGCCCCATCACGAGCGCGTGGCTGGACACCTCCATCGCGCAGGCGGCGACCTCCTCCTCGACCATCACCGCGAACAGGGCGTGCAGGTCGGGGGCCTCGGGTGTGGTCAGCGACGTCGCCACGTCGGTGCCGTTCACGCGGGTGCCCACGGTGCCGACCACGGCGGCCCTGGTCCCGGCCTCGGTGAGGGCGGACTCGGCGAGGCGGGTGGTCGTGGTCTTGCCCTGGGTGCCCGTGACGGCGACCAGGGTCAGCCGGTCGGCGGGATGACCGTGCAGGCGGGCCGCGAGGTCGCCGACGACGGCACGCGGGTGCTCGACGACCAGCACCGGCACGGCCACGTCGGCGCAGAGGTCCACGCCCGCCGGGTCGGTGAGCACGGCGCGGGCACCGGCCGCGACGGCCTGGGCGGCGAAGGCGGCGCCGTGCGTGCGGGCCCCGGCGGGTGCGACGTAGAGGTCGCCCTCGACCACTCGCTGGGAGGAGATGGTGAGCCCGGTGACGGTCACCTCGGGGTCGCTGCCACGGATCTCGAGCAGCGCGTCGGCGAGCCACTCCGCGACCGTCCGGAGCCGGGTCTCCCGGGGACGGCGGGGTCGCGTCGGGATCACGCCAGCGGGTCCTGCCACAGCCGAGAGGCTACAAGCAGGGCACCCGCGGCCCGACCGGGGCGGCGACCCGCTGTGTCCGTCACCACTCGACGACGGGGCGGGGGGCCGCCGAGCCGGTCGGCGGCACGGCGTACTTCTGCAGCAGGTGGGTCATGATCTTGCGGAACGCCGGTCCGCCCACCGAGCCGCCCCCGCCGCCGTTGCGGGGGTTCTGCACCACGATGTAGGCCAGGAAGCGCGGGTCGTCGGCCGGGGCGAAGCCGGCGAACGAGACGGTGAAGGTGCCGTCGTAGCAGCCGCACCTGCGGCCGACGCGTTGCGCGGTGCCGGTCTTGCCGGCCACCCGGTAGCCGGGGATCGCCGCGCCGGGGGCGGTGCCCTCCTCGAGGTCGGTGACCGCCTCCATCATCAGCGTGGTCTGCCGGGCCGCCTCGTCGCTGACCACGCGGTGCCGGGTCGCCGTGCCGGAGCCGACCTCGACGCCGGCCGAGGTGCGGACCCGCCCCTTGACCAGGCTCGGCTGCACGTAGACGCCGCCGTTGGCGACGACGTTGACCGCCGCCGCCATCTGCACGGCACTGACGGCGATCCCCTGGCCGAACGAGATCGTGTCCCGGGTCAGCGTGCCCCACGACTGCCACGGCGGAAGCACGCCGGCGGACTCGCCGTCGACGCCCAGACCGGTGCGCCCGCCGAGGCCGAAGTCGCGCAGGTACTGGTAGTAGCGCCGCTCGCCCATCTCCCGTGCGGCGAGCACCGTGCCGATGTTGGAGGACTTCGCGATCACGCCGGTCATGGTCAGCCGGAGCCGGCCGTGCTGGAAGTAGTCCCTCAGCGGCGCCTCACCGGGACGCGGCAGGGACGGCGGCACCGTGATCTCGGTGTCGGGCGTGACCTTCCCCGCGTCGATCAGCGAGGCGGCGGTCACCACCTTGTTGACCGACCCGGGCTCGTAGGCGTCGCGCAGCGCCCGGGCCCCGAGGTCGGGCTCCGGCGCCAGGGTCGGCTGGTTGGCGTCGTACGACGGGTAGTCCGCGACCGCGAGCAGCTCGCCGCTGCGGGTGTCCATGACCACGGCCGAGCCGGAGTCGCCGCCGGCGCCCTGCACGGCGGTGCGCAGCACCCGCTGGGTGTACCACTGCACGTCGCGGTCGATGGTGAGCGCGACGTCCCGGCCGGCCTGCGGTGCGATCACCTCGTTGTCGCCGAGCGGCAGCCGGTTGCCGTCACCCTGCTCGTAGGTGGCCGACCCGTCGACGCCGGCGAGCAGCTGGTCGAACATCAGCTCGGCACCCTCGGCGGCGTCGCCCTCGGCGTTCATGAAGCCCACCAGGTTGGCGGCCACGTCCTTCGCGGGGTAGTCGCGCACCGGGTCGCGGGCGGTGCTGACCCCGGAGAAGCCGCGGGCCTCGATCTCGGCGACCACCTGACGCGCCACGGTCGAGGGGACCCGCCGGGCGAGGTACTGGAACCGCGTGTCCGGGCGACGCAGCCGGTCCAGCAGCTCGAAGTAGTCCACGGAGAGCCGGCGGGCGACGATCGTCGCGATCTCGCTGGCGTCCCGCTTCGTGAGCGTCGGGTCGGCGACCAGCATCAGCCCGTCGACCGACTCGGCCAGGGGCACGCCGTTGCGGTCGGTGATCGAGCCGCGGGTGGCCGGCAGCTCGATGCTGACCACGCCGCCCTCGGCCTCCGCCCGCGCGACGTACACCGCCGCGTCGATGCCCTGGAGCTGGAAGAGCCTGGCCGCGAACACCGAGACGACCATCGCGATCAGGATCAGGCCCACGCGGAGCCTGAGGACGGTGGCCCCACGCAGCGACGGACGGCGGCGCGGCGGCTGGGGACGACGGCTGCTCGGGCGTGGGCGCGTGCCGCGAGGCTGGTGCCGACCCGGCTCCGGGCGTCGCCTGCCGTCGGTCAACGATCGCTCCCCTGCTGGCCCGCGGCCCGACCCTCCCGGTCCCGCTGGTCAGTTGTACCTGCTCGGTCACCCCGGTCCCGTCTCGCCGCGCCGTTCTCGTCGCGAACGGTCTCGGCGGGCACGACCACCACGTCGGGGCGCAGCGCCTTGGGCTTCGGCGCGGGCAGCGGCGCGACCCGGATGCCGTCCTCGGGCACGGCGGGGGTCGACTCGCCCAGCACCTTCCCGTCGGACAGGCGCAGGAAGGCCGGGTTGGCCGGCGGAACCATGCCGAGCGCACGGGCCTCGCTGGCCACCCGCTGGGGGTCGCGCAGGGTCTCGAGCTCCATCTGCAGCGACTGCTCCTCGGCGGCGAGGATCTGTGCCTGCTGCTCGAGCGCGGTCGCCCGGAACGACGCCTGCTGCATCGAGGTGTTGAACAGCAGCAGCCCGGCGACACCGCCGACGAGCAGGAGGGAGACGAGGGCCACGAACGGCACCCGGGGGGCGCGGCCGACGCGGCGGGGCACGACGGTCAGCCGAGCCCGCTCGACGGCGGCCTCCGCGATCCGCGGCATCCGGCTGCGCGCGAACTCGTTGGACATCGGCTGGCTCATGCCGCTCCCCCTCTGGTCATCGCGACCCGCTCCACGGCCCGCAGCCGCACCGACGCGGCTCGCGGGTTCTGCTCGATCTCCTGCGCGGACGCCTTCTCCGACCCGCGCGTCACCAGCCGGAAGGCCGGTTCGCTCCCCTCGGGCACGAAGGGCATGTCGGGCGGGACCTCGCTGCGGGTCACCTCCACGAACGCCTGCTTGGTGAGCCGGTCCTCCAGCGAGTGGTAGGACATGACCACCACCCGGCCGCCGACGCCGACCGCCTCGATGGCCGCCGGGAGGGCCCGCCGCAGCACCGACAGCTCGTCGTTGACCTCGATCCGCAGGGCCTGGAAGGTCCGCTTCGCCGGGTGCCCGCCGGTGCGTCGCGCCGGAGCCGGGATCACCTCGTAGAGCAGCTCGACCAGGCGCGCGGACCGGCTGAACGGCTCGCGCGCCCGCTCCCGCACGACGGCCTCGGCGATCCGGCGCGCGAACTTCTCCTCGCCGTACTGCCGCAGGATGCGGGCGAGCTCCTCGACCGGGTACTCGTTGAGCACGTCGGCGGCGGTGCGACCGGCGGTGTCGTTCATCCGCATGTCCAGCGGGGCGTCCTCGGCGTAGGCGAACCCGCGCTCGCGCACGTCGAGCTGCATCGACGAGACGCCCAGGTCGAAGAGCACGCCGTCCACGTGCGGGAGGCCCAGGTCCGCGAGCACCTCGGCGATCTCGTCGTACACGGCGTGCACGAGGGTCACCCGCTCGGCGTGCGGTGCGAGCCGCTCCCGGCTCCGCTCGAGGGCGTGCGTGTCTCGGTCGATGCCGACGACCCGCGCCTCGGGGAACCGCTCCAGCACGGCCTCGCTGTGACCGCCGAGGCCGAGGGTGGCGTCGACGAGCACCGCGCCCGGCCGGGCGAGTGCGGGCGCGACGAGGGCGACGACCCGGTCGAGGAGCACCGGGACGTGGGCGGGGGCTGCCATGCTCAGGCGCCCCGCCCCGAGAGGCTGACCAGCAGGAGCATCGCGCCCGCCAGGACCGTGGACGCCGTCGCCGAGAAGGCGATCACCACCACGCCGTCGCGGACCTCGTGCCGCACCCGGCGCAGCGGCTTGGGTTGCGGGCGGGGCGGCGTGAGCCGCTGTGCCAGTGACGTGGTGCTCATGGGCTCGACCCCTCGGGTTGGCCCCGTGGGGCCGGTGGATGTGCTGGTGGCGCGGGGGTCTCACCGGGTCCGCGGGTTCGCGGGTTCGCCGGGCCAGGTCCGGCGTCCGCCCGTCCCGGAGGGAAGTTGCCTTCTGGCACCGGGGAAGGTGTGCCAGACGGCTCCGGAGGGGCGGACGCAAGACCTCGCCCGGCGACCTGTTCGGTGAGCCCCGCTGTTGAGTTGTCGTGCTGCCGGTGTCGGGCGGTCCGTCAGAGACCCGGGAAGAGGTCCTCGGACAGGTCCGCGAAGGCCTGTTCCTGCTCGTCGGAGTAGCTCTGCCACGAGGCGGCGTCCCAGATCTCGACCCGGTTCATCGCCCCGATCACGATGCAGTCCTTCGACAGCGACGCGTAGTCCCGCAGCATCGGCGGGATGGTCACGCGGCCCTGCTTGTCCGGCGTCTCGTCGGAGGCGCCGGCGAAGAACATGCGGACGTAGTCCCGTGCGGCCCGGTTGGTGACCGGCACCTCGCGCAACCGCTCGGTGAGCTTGCCGAACTCCTCCATGGACCACACGTAGAGACAGCGCTCCTGCCCTCGAGTGACCACGAGACCCTCCGCAAGCTCGTCCCGGAACTTCGCCGGGAGGAACAGTCGCCCCTTGTCGTCGAGCCGAGGTGTGTAGGTGCCGAAGAACACTGGCACCTCCCCATCCGGACCGATGCGAAGAAGGCTCCCTCTCCTCCACTGCGCCCCACTCTACTCCACTTCGCTCCACCGTCAACCATTTCGACTGTTTCCACGCCGTGTTTCGGCGTCCCTGCCCGCGCCGTCGAGGAGCGGTGCACCGGCCGCTCCCGCGGCACCGACGCGCCGGTGGGGCGAAGTGGAGCGGCCGTGGTGCGGCTCGTGGTGCGGAGTGGAGGACTCCTCCCGGCGGCGTCACCGTTTCCTTCGTTGGCCGGGGTCGGCACACTGGAGGTGCGTCGGTCGCGGTCGGCAGCGGTGGCACGGTGACAGTGCCTCGGTGCATGGGGTTGGATGACCCAACGACCAATGGGGGGACCTCCGGCGGGTGACCGAGGACGGGAAGAGGAGCGCGTGACCTCAACAGGAGCGCAGACGCACGACGGGGCCGCCGGGTCGAGCGGGGGCGGGGCCGATCTCGACACCCTGGCCCGGGTCACCGGCCGGGTCCGCACCGGCATCGAGAAGGTCATCGAGGGCAAGCCCGAGGTGTCGCGCCTGGCCCTGGTGGTGCTGCTCGCCGAGGGTCACCTGCTCATCGAGGACGTGCCCGGCGTCGGCAAGACGATGCTCGCCAAGACCCTCGCCCGCTCGATCGACTGCTCGGTCCGGCGGATCCAGTTCACCCCCGACCTGCTGCCGTCCGACGTCACCGGCGTCTCGGTGTTCAACCAGGACACGCGAGAGTTCGAGTTCCGGCCCGGCGGCGTCTTCGCCAACATCGTGGTCGGGGACGAGATCAACCGGGCCAGCCCCAAGACCCAGTCGGCGCTGCTCGAGTGCATGGAGGAGCGGCAGGTCACGGTCGACGGGTCGACGTACCACCTCGAGTCGCCGTTCATGGTGATCGCGACGCAGAACCCGATCGAGATGGAGGGCACCTACGCCCTCCCCGAGGCACAGCGCGACCGCTTCATGGCGCGGGTGTCGATGGGCTACCCGGTGGAGGCGGCCGAGATCGCGATGCTCGACAGCCACACCCGGGCCAACCCGCTCGACGACCTCGAACCGGTCACCGACGCCGCCGAGATCCGCAAGCTGATCGGCATCGTCGGCGACGTCTACGTCTCCGACGCCGTGCAGCGCTACGCCGTCGCCATCGCGACGGCCACCCGCCGCTCCCCCGAGCTGATGCTCGGCGCGTCTCCCCGCGCCACGCTGCACCTGGTGCGGGCGGCCAAGGCGTCCGCCGCGATGGCGGGCCGGGACTACGTGATCCCCGACGACGTGCAGGAGCTCGCCGGGCAGGTGCTCGCCCACCGGCTGCTGCCCACCGTCGAGGCCTCGATGAGCGGGCGCACCACGGAGGCGGCGCTGCGGCAGATCGTCGCCGGCGTGCCGATGCCCGAGAGCCGACGCACCTCCTGAGAGCCGGGCCGACGACCATGCGCGAGGCACTCTCCGCCCTGACCACCCGAGGTCGAGCGTTCCTCGCCGCCGGGATCACCGCCACGGCGTGCGCGCTGCTGCTCGGCTACGACGAGCTGGTCCGGGTGGGCGCCCTGCTCGTGCTCCTGCCCCTCGCGACAGCCTGGTTCCTCGGCCGCAGCCGGTACCGGCTCGGTCTGGTGCGCACCCTCACGCCCTCGCAGGTCACGGCCGGCCAGCAGTCCCGGGTGACCGTCGACCTGACCAACGACGGCCGGATGCCGACCGGGCTGCTGCTGCTCGAGGACCAGCTGCCCTACGTGCTGGGCAGCCGGCCGCGGTTCGTCGTCGACCGGATGGGACCCCGCTGGCGGCGGCAGGTCGGGTACGTCGTTCGCTCGGACGTGCGCGGGAAGTTCACGGTGGGGCCGATGAAGGTGCGCCTCAGCGACCCGTTCGGCATGGTCGAGCTCGACCGCACCTTCCAGACCACGTCCAAGCTCGTGGTCACGCCGCGCGTGATCCCGCTGCCGCCGGTGCCGCTGTCGGGGGCGTGGACCGGCTCCGGCGACAACCGACCCCGTGCGTTCGCCAGCGGCAGCGCCGAGGACGTCACCGTCCGGGAGTACCGCCGGGGCGACGACCTGCGCCGGGTGCACTGGCGCAGCAGCGCGCACGCCGGCGAGCTGATGGTGCGCCGGGAGGAGCAGCCGTGGCAGTCGCGGGCCACCCTGTTCCTCGACAACCGCAAGATCGCGCACGCCGGCTCGGGGGCCGCGTCGTCGCTCGAGCACGCCGTCGTGGTGGCGGCCTCGATCGGCGTGCACCTGGTCCAGCGCGGCTTCAACGTCCGGCTGGTGACCGCGTCCGGTGAGGAGAGCGCGCCGCAGTGGCACGACCACGGCGCGCAGGCCGCCGAGACCGGTCCGCTGCTCGAGTCGCTGGCCGTGGTCAGCGACGCCGCGCACCCGCACATCGACGTCCGGTGGCTGCAGGACGGGGGCCACAGTGGCCTGCTCATCGCCGTCCTCGGCGCCGTCGCCGAGCACGACCGCCCGGTGCTCACCCGGATGCGGCACTCGGCCGCGGCCGCGATGGCCTTCACCCTCGACGTACCCGCCTGGGGTCGCGGGCGTGCGCCGGCCGAGCCGGTGGTGCCGTGGCTGACCGCGCACGGCTGGCGCGCGGTGTCGGCCGGGCCCCGGGACTCCGTGCCGTGGACCTGGCAGGAGCTCGGGCTGCTCGGGAAGTCGCGGCAGGCCGACGTCCGGGCCACCGGCGCCGCGCTCCGGGGGATGTCGTGAGCCGCCGCCACCTCGGCCTACCGGCGACCGCGCTCGTCTCGGCCCTCGCGGCGCTGACGACGTGGGTCACCCTGGTCGCCTGGACGCCCTTCTCGGAGCGGCCGAGCGCCTACATGGTGCCGCTGGCGTGGGCGGGCGTCCTCGTCGCGGGCACGGGGGCGCTGCTGCGCGCGGCCCGGCTGCCCGCGGTGCTCGTGCTGCTGGGGCAGCTCACGGTCGTCGGCGGATGGCTGCACCACCGGTGGGCGGCCACGGAGGCCTGGGGCGGCTGGCTGCCCACCGGCGACTCCCTGCGACTGGTCGGCCTGACCCTGACCGACGCGGCCGAGGTGGCCCAGTCGTTCGCGGCACCGGTCCCCGGCGCCGCGGTCGGCTTCGCGCCGCTGATGATCGTTTCGGGGGCGGCCACCATGCTGCTCGTCGACCTCATCGCCTGCGGGCTGCGCTATGCGCCCGTCGCCGGGCTGCCCCTGCTCGCGGCGTACACCGCTCCGATCAGCATCCTCGACGGCGGCGTCTCGTGGCTGAAGTTCGCGGCCGCGGCCCTGTGCTTCCTGGCCCTGATCGCCGCGCAGGAGGCGTCCCGTCTGGGCCACTGGGGGCGCCAGCTCGGCCCGGGCCGGATCTTCGACAGCCAGAGCACCGAGGTGACCAACCAGGCGCTGTGGTCCTCGGCCCGCAAGATCGGCGTCACCGCCACCGGCCTCGCCGTCGTCGTCCCGCTCCTGCTGCCGACGTTCACGCTCACCCTGTTCGACGGCTTCGGCGACGGGCCCGGCGGCGGCGGTGACTCCGTGGCCCTGTCCAACCCGATGACGAACATGCAGCGCGACCTGTCCCGCGGTCCCGACATCGACCTGGTCCGGGTCACGACCGCGGACCCCGACGACGGAAGGTATTTGCGGACCACCGTGCTGGACCGCTTCGACGGGGAGGCCTGGCGGCCCGCGAACCGCTCGATCCCCCAGTCCCAGCGCGCCGCCGGGGTGGTGCCCCGGCCCCCAGGGCTCGACGCCGGCATCGAGCGCGAGACCGTCGAGTGGCAGGTCGACGTGAACCCCGACTTCCAGTCCCGGTGGCTGCCGGCGCCGTACCCCGTGGTCCGGATCGATGCCCCCGGTGACTGGCGCTACGACCGCGGGACGCTGGACTTCATCTCGGCCGACCGGGGCCAGGACGCCGGCGGCCTGAGCTACGACCTGGACGCCCTGCGGGTGAGCCCGACCGCCGCGCAGCTGGCCGACGCGGGCCCGGCACCGGCGACCGTGTTCGGGCCGATGACCGAGCTCCCGGAGCTGCCGCCGTCGGTGACCGCGCTCGCCCGCGACCTGACCGCCGACGTGGACTCCAAGTTCGAGAAGGCGGTCGCCCTGCAGCAGTGGTTCCGGGTCGAGGGCGGCTTCGAGTACTCGCTCGACCGGGCCCCGGGCAACGGTCTGGAGGAGCTCGAACGGTTCCTGACCGAGGGCCGGAGCGGCTACTGCGAGCAGTTCGCGACCGCGATGGCCCTGATGGGGCGCTCGCTCGCGATCCCGTCCCGGGTCGCGGTCGGCTTCCTGCGGCCCGACCAGCTCGACGACGACACCTACGTCTACAGCGCCCACGACCTGCACGCCTGGCCCGAGATGTACTTCGAGGGCACCGGCTGGGTGCGCTTCGAGCCGACCCCCGGCGTGCGGGCGGCGACGGTGCCCACCTACACCCGCCAGGACATCGACCAGGTGGACCCCTCGGCCCCCGCCTCGAGCTCCGCCCCCCGCCCCAGCCAGCTCAACCGGTTCGACCAGCCCGTCGTCCCCGCCGCGGACGCCGGCGGTGGGGGCGGCGTCGACGGGCGCGCGGTCCTGGCCGGGCTCGGGGGCATGCTCGCCGTGACGGCGCTGGTGCTGTCCCCCCGCTCGCTGCGGGCCTGGCTGCGCCGGCGCCGCTGGGACGACGCCACGGAGCCGGCGCGGCTCGCGGAGGCCGCCTGGGCCGAGCTGCGGGACAGCGCGCTGGACCTCCGGATCGCCTGGGACGACACGGTGACGGTCCGGTCCCGGGCCCGGGACCTGGCCGGCTCCTTCGCCCTGCCCGGTGCCTCCGACGACGCGCTCGCCCGAGCCGCGCAACGCGGTGCTGCCGCCCACCCGGAGGCGGTGCACGCCCTGGACCGGCTGGTGCGATTGGTGGAGCTCGCCCGCTACGCCCGCCGGGTGCCGCCGTCCGCGGCCGAGGTGGACTCCGCCCGATCCGACGTCGACACCTGTGTCGCGGCGCTGCGCGCCGGCGCCAGCCGGCGGAGCCGGACCCGCGCCACCTGGCTGCCCGCCTCCCTGCTCGCGAGCTGGGGCACGGCCCGCGACGGCCGTCGTCGGCTCGGGGTCCGCCTGGACGAGCCCGGGGTGGACCGGGCGGTCTGAGGCGGGGCGGCCAATTCACTGGGTACCCAGTGAATTGGCCCGTTCCCACGGTGAACTCCCCGTGGGAACGGGACGATTACCACGGGACCGTGGTAATTGGCCGGGGCCGGAGACGACGAGACCCGGCCGGGGCCGGGTCTGCGCGGGAGGAGCCGAAGTCGGCGGGTTCAGAACCCGTTCTGGTCGCGGCGGCGGCGCCAGCGCTCCTCGAAGCGCTCCATCAGCGAGCCCTGCGACTGGCGACCCCGCGCCTGCTTGGGACCGCGCTTGCCGCTGCGCCCACCGTCGATCAGCGTGAACGGCGCGTGCGGGTCGGCCGGGGAGTCCTCCTCCGAGGCGGCCGGCTGACCGCGCCAGGAGGTCAGCGCGACGTACGCCGACCCCAGCATCACCACGAAGCCGACGATGCCGACGATGGTCTGCGAGGTGACGGCACCGGTCATCAGGACGATGACGCCCAGCACGAAGGCGCCGGCGGCGATGTAGGCGCGGCGACGCTGACGGTGCCGGAGCTTGGAGCCCCGCATGGTCGAGGCCAGCTTGGGGTCCTCGGCGACCAGGGCGCGCTCCATCTGCTCGAGCAGTCGCAACTCTTCTTCAGAGAGCGGCACGGCCACTACCTCCCGCCAGGTTCCTTGTGGTCTCAGTCTAGGCAGCAGTTCAATACGGCGGTACCCGACCCGAGAAAATTCACGCGGCTCAGGAGGACTCGAGGGCGACGATCTTCTTGCGGAGCGTCGCGGTCGCCCGGCTGTGCAGCTGGCTGACCCGTGACTCGGTGACCCCGAGGACCTGCCCGATCTCGGCGAGCGTGAGCCCCTCGAAGTAGTAGAGCGCGATCACCACCTGGTCGCGTTCGGCCAGCTCCTGGACTACGCGCATCAGCAGCGCCTTGTCGTCGCCCTGCTCGACGGCGTGGTCGGCGGCGGACGCGAGCTCGTCGGCCAGGTCGAAGTCGTCGAGGTTGGCGTGCTGCCCGGTGGCCTGCTTGGTCAGGTCGCGGACCTGGTTCACCGGCATCCCGGCCTCGCGGGCGACCTCCTCCACCTCGGGGATCCGGCCGAGACGCTCCTCGAGGACCACCCGGGCGCGCTGCACCACCCGGACCTTGTCCCGCACCGACCGCGGCACGAAGTCCATCGCGCGCATGCCGTCGATGATGGCGCCGCGGATCCGCGGCACCGCGAAGGTCTGGAAGGTCAGGCCGCGGTCGGGGTCGAACCGCTCCACCGCGTCCATGAGGCCGATCACGCCGTCGGAGACCAGGTCGTCGGGGTCGACGTTGTCGGGAAGCCGGGTCCGCATGCGGCCGGCGACGTACTTGACCAGCGGTGCGTACTGCATCACGAGCCGGTTGCGCAGCATGGTGTCGCCGGTGCGCTGGAACTCCTTCCACAACAGCAGGACCGAGTCCTGGTCCACCGACGTCATGCCAGCCCCCCGGTGCGGGTGTGCGGCCGCGCCAGGGCGACCAGCGAGCTGGCCGGGTCCTCGCGGTAGCGGCTGATCAGCTCCTTGGTCGCCTGGTCCAAGCGGTCGTGCAGCGCGCGCCGGTAGTCGGTGAGCTGCTTCTCGGCGACCCGCAGCCGCCGGACGGCGTCGGCGACGGCCTCGGCGTCGTTGGGGTCGAGCTCGGTGACCCACATCTCCTGCAGGATCGGCAGCTCGGGGAGCGGTTCCGCCGTGTGCACGCTCACCAGCGCGGTGCGGCCCCGGCCCTGGCCGGTGTCGCCGAGCACCCGGACCAGCTCGTCGATCTGCAGGGGACGCTCGTGATGCGCCTCGGCCTCGAGGACGTCGATGCGGGCGTGCACCAGACGGCGCCAGTAGGAGACCCGCTCCTCCTCGTCGGCCAGCCGCCGCCGGTAGCCGCGCAGCCCGTCGAGCGACAGGTCCGCCCAGTGCCGGGGCGGGTCCTCGAACTCACGGACCGGTCCCGGCTCGGGCGGCGTGTGCTGGCTCATGGTCGGGGTCGACACCTCGTCGAGAGCGTGGGCGGTCAGGGTCGGTGGGCCACGCTGACGTCGCCAGCACGGCCGGACGGGTCAACCTTCCCACCAATTCCGGGCGCGCGGGCGGAAGTGCAAAACGGCAGCCCGGACATCTTTTACCAAATAGTTCGTTAGGGCTATCAAGGGTGGCTAATCGGACGCCGATGCTTCCTGTGACTGACTCGCAGCACCGCTCTTGGGAGGAGCGGTGGTGCGGGCTCACGATCCCCACCCGTGGGAGGCACCCCCCCTGCCGACCACGGAAGCCGGATGCTCCAGCCCCCCGGTGCACCGGCACAGCGGCCCCTAGTCCGATCTCGAGACGGACCGGGGGCCGCGGCGTTTTCCGGGGACGCCCGGCCGGTCACCGCTCGTCGAGCAGCGTGGCCGGCCGGACGGCCCGGTCGCCGAACCTCAGCACCGCCCGGTCGACCGCCCGGTCGGCCTCGGACCAGCCGTGCTCCCGGGCACCGAGGACCAGCTGGCGCTGCACCCGGTGCCGCGGCAGCAGCCCCTCGACCCGCACCCCGACCAGCCGGATCCGGGCCCGCTGGAGGCCGAGCGCGCCGAACAGGTCGGCCGCGGTCCGGTAGATCTCCCGGGTCACGTCGGTGGCCTCGCCCATCGTCCGGCTGCGGGTGATGGTGGTGAAGTCGGCGAAGCGCACCTTGAGCGTCACGGTGCGACCGGCCACCTGCGCGGTGCGCATCCGGCCGGCCACCTTGGCCGAGAGCCGGAGCAGCTCGCGGAGGACCACCTCCGGGTCGTCGGTGTCGCGCCCGAACGTCTCGTCGGCCCCCATGCTCTTGTCGGGCTCGTCGAGACCGCGGCGGGCGACCACCGTGCGGCTGTCGTGGCCCCAGGCGAGCTGGTGCAGCTGGGTGCCCATCGCGACCCCGACCGCACGGTGCAGGGTCGGCAGGGGCGTGTGCGCGAGGTCGCCGACGGTCATCAGGCCGAGCCGGTGCAGCAGCGAGGCGGTCTTCTCCCCCACCCCCCACAGCTCCTCGACGCCGAGGGGGTGCAGGAAGGTGGTGACCTCCTCGGGCGGCACCACCACCACGCCGTCGGGCTTCGCCCGCCGGGAGGCGAGCTTGGCGGTGCCGACGGTGCTCGCCACCCCCACGGAGCACGTGACCCGCTGCTCGTCGTGGATCCGGGCCCGCAGTCGCTCGGCGATGGCGTAGGGCGACCCCAGCCGGCGCTGCGCCCCCGACACGTCGAGGAACGCCTCGTCGAGGGAGAGCACCTGCACCAGCGGGGTCACCTGCCGGAACGTCTCCATCACCGAGGCCGACACCGCGGTGAACACGTCGTAGTCGGGGGGTACGACGAGCAGCCCGGGGCAGATCCGGCGGGCCCGGGTCATCGGCATCGCGGACCGGACGCCGTACTTCCGGGCCGGGTAGTTGGCCGAGAGCACCACGCCCCGGTGGCCACCCCCGACGGCGACCGGCACCTCGTGGAGCTCGGGCCGGTCGCGCAGCATCACCGACGCGTAGAAGGCGTCCATGTCGACGTGCAGGACCGGGCACCCCCACGACCGGTCGGCCCGGACCCCGGCGGCACGGCCGGTCACGGCCGCCGCCACCGGTGGGGCCGGTCAGCCCCCGCGGCGGGTGGCCAAGGCGTGGATCTGGGTGGCGAGGGGAAGGTACTCCGGCCGCTCCGCGACGGCCTGCTCGAGCTCGAGGAGCCGCTCGGCGGCACCGGGCTCGAGGTCGACCAGCGAGCTCGGCACCAGGTCGACGAAGACCCGCACCGCGTGCATCGCCCGGGTGTCGAAGCCGGCGGCGTCGAGCACCGCGGCGACCTCCTCGGCGGCGAAGCGGCGGCCGCTCCCGCCGACCGGACCGGCGGGCTGCTCCGGCTGGTCGAGGATCGTGCGGGCCTGGCCGAAGTGGCCGGCCATCGCCCGGGTGATGACCGCGGCGTGCCGCTGGTTGACCAGCAGGCTGAGCACACCCCCGGGCCGGAGCACCGCGGCGATCGCGGCCAGCGCGGCGGGGACGTCGTCGACGATCTCGAGCACCCCGTGGCAGAGCACCACGTCGGCCCCACCCTCGGGGACCAGGTCGCTGCCGAGCTCCGCCCAGCGTGCCGAGGTCACCCTGGTGGGCGGTGACCAGGTCGGCGACGCCGCTCTCGTCGGCCCGCCGGGCCAGGATCGCGAGCGCGTCGGGGCTGGGGTCCACGACGGTGACCCGGTGGCCCAGCTCCGCGGCCCGGACTGCGAATCCGCCGGTGCCGCCGCCGATGTCGACGACCCGGGCCACCCCGTCGGTCGCGGCCGCGTCGGCGAGGGCCCCCCGCAGGGCGTCCCAGACCACGGCGGTGCGGGCGGCGCTGCGGCGCTGCAGGCTCGTGGTGTGGGTGCTGTGCTGGTCTCCCGGCATGGGATGAACCCTAGGCCACCCGCGCCCCCCGGCGAACGTCGCGCGCTCATGCTCCCGAGCTCCCCGGCGAGGAGTGCCACAGCTTGCGCGGCGCGGACTTGGCGTCCTCGCCGGCGGGCTTGATGTCGGCGTACGGCGACAGCTTGAACCCGCTCGAGTGCACCAGCACCCGGCGCCGGCCCATCCCGCCGGCCGCACTGCCCGGGCTGGCCATCACCGGCCGGGACGCCCGGCTCTCCGCCGCGCCCTGGGTGGCGTCCTCCGCCGCGTCCCCGGCGGCGAAGCCCTCCGGCACCGCGGCCAGCACCTCGTGCACCCCGGCGAGACCCGCGCGCCGCCAGACGTCGTGCAGCGCGGACAGCTCCCAGCACCCGGTCGCCCGCAGCGAGACGCCGTGCCGGCCGGTGCGGCGCAGCTCGCCGCGCACCAGCAGCAGCCAGGACCCGAACACGGTGGCGGCGTAGGGCCCCTGGGCGTCCTCGAAGAAGGTCGCGTCGACCGGGCCGGTGCCGTCGTCGAGGGTGAGGAAGACGACCCGGCGCCCGGACCGGATCGGCGGGGTCTGGGTGGCCACCTTGACCCCGGCCACCAGCAGCTCGGAGCGGCTGCGGCGGTGCAGCAGGTCGGCCGACCGGGTCACCCCGAGCTCGTCGAGGAACCCGGCGTAGAAGTCGACGACGTGCCGGCTCACGTCGAGGCCGAGGATCTCCAGCTCGGCCCGGACGCGCTCGGAGGCGCTCATCTCGGGCAGCCCGGACACCTCCCCGGAGTAGAGGCTGTCGACGGGTGCGTCGCCGAGGTCGAAGGCGAGCTGGACCGAGGTCACCGGGGCGGCCTTCCTGGTGGCCTGCGACTGCCGCGCGGCCTGCTCCCACACCCCGGCCTTCTGCCGGCTCGGGTGCAGGTGGGAGCCGTGGGCCGGGTTGGAGGGCTCCTCCCACGGCTCGCGTCCCGGGCGGGCGCCGGCCGGCCGCGGCGCCATCTCGTCACGCTGCCGGGCACGGACCAGCTCGTCGGAGCTGTTGGCCCGCGCGGCCTCGTCGGCACGGGCGGCCGCGGCGACCCGGCCACCGGCCGGCGCCCCGCGGGCGGCGATCCCGCGGCCCCGGCCCTTGCCGGCCCGGTCGACCGCCCGGGTGTGCCGGTCGAGGTCGGCCACCTGGAGCAGCAGGTCGCGGCGGGTCACCCGGCCGCGGCGGCGCACCGCGTGCGGTGAGCCGATGCCGTAGATCGAGTCGAACGCGCCCGCGAGCACCAGCCGCTCGAGCACCGGCCGGGAGAGCCGGGCGCGGTGCCAGAAGTCGGTGAGGGAGTAGAACGGGTGGTCGGGCCCCTCCTCCGTCCGGCCGCCCCTGGCGGCCGTGATCCGGAGCACCTCGGCCTCCGAGATCCCCTTGACCTCGGCGAGCGCGAGCCGGATGCCGTAGCCGCGCCCGTCGGGCAGCTCCCCCTCGGGCGGCTGCCCCCCGGCCGCCCGGTCGCCCGGGTCGCACCGCTCCACGACGTAGTCCTTCTCGCTGCGGTTCACGTCGAGGCCGAGGACGGTGATGCCGAGCCGGCGGGCGTCGTCGAGGATCAGCCGCTTGGGGTACATGCCCGGGTCGTGGGTGAGCACGCCGGCCAGGAAGTGGGCCGGCCAGTGCGTCTTGAGCCAGGCCGACTGGTAGGTGGGCAGCGCGAACGCGGCCGCGTGGGCCTTGCAGAAGCCGAACGACGCGAACGCCTCGAGCACCTTCCACACCTCCTCGACCAGGCGGCGGGAGTAGCCGCGGCCGACCGCCCGCGGGAGGAACCACAGCCGGGTCTCCGCCATCCCCTCCACGTCGCCGAGCGCGCGCCGGGCCTCGTCGGCCTCGGCCAGGGTGCAGCCGGTGAACAGCGCGATCATCTCGATCACCTGCTCGTGGAAGACCACCACGCCGTGGGTCTCGCCGAGGATCGGTCGCAGGTCGTCGTGCAGGTAGCGCGGCATCCGCCAGCCCTGCTTGGCGTCGAGGTAGGGCGTGATCATGTCGCTCTTGACCGGTCCGGGCCGGAACAGCGAGATGTCGGCGATCACCTCCTCGAAGGTGTCGATACCGGACTTGCCCACGAGCTCGCGCTGCCCCGGGCTCTCGATCTGGAAGCAGCCGAGGGTCTTGCCGGTGGAGATCATCCGGAAGGTCGCCTCGTCGTCGAAGGGCACCTGCGCCTCGTCGTCGAGGTCGACCCCGACCCCGTCGACCCGGCGGATCTCGGCCAGCGCGTGCGCCATCGAGGACTGCATCCGGATCCCGAGCACGTCGAGCTTGAGCAGGCCGAGGTCCTCGACGTCGTCCTTGTCGAACTGGCTCATCGGGAACCCGGCGTACGACGCCTCCACCGGGGTGCGGTCGAGCAGGGTGGCGTCGGAGAGGATGACGCCGCACGGGTGCACCGCGATGTGCCGGGGGAGCCCGTCGAGGCGTTCGGCGAGCCGGAACAGCAGGTCGAGCCGCTCCTCGCCGAGCCCCGAGGCCCGGAGCTCGGGCAGCTCGCGCAGCGCCACCCGGGCGTCGCGGGCCCGGATGTGCGGGAACGCCTTGGCGATCGCGTCGATCTCGCCGAGCGGCATGCCGAGCGCGGCCCCCACGTCGCGGACGGCGTGCCGGACCCGGTAGGTGTCCATCATCGAGACGCACACGCAGCGCTCGCCGCCGTAGCGGTCGAGGATCGCCTCGTAGACCTCGAGGCGGCGGGCCGACTCGACGTCGATGTCGATGTCGGGCAGCGCCTGCCGCAGCGGGGAGAGGAACCGCTCCATCAGCAGGTTGTGCCGCAGCGGGTCGACCCCGGAGACCCCGAGCAGGTAGTTGACCAGGCTCCCGGCCCCGGAGCCGCGGGCCGCGGAACGGACCCCCATCCCACGGATCAGGTCGGTGACGTCGCCGACGGTGAGGAAGTAGGAGGCGTAGCCGAGCCGGGCGATCACGTCGAGCTCGTCGTCGAGCCGCTTCCAGACCCGCATCTTGGGGCCGCTGCCGTAGCGGTGGCCGATGCCGGCCTCGCACCGGGCCCGCAGCAGGCCGTCGGCCGTGCGGGCCGCACCCGGCTCGGAGCCGCCCGCCCGGCCCCCGCTGGTGAGGGACAGCTCGGGGAAGTGCACCTCGCCCAGCCCGAGGTCGGCCCGCGGGTCGACCGCGCACCGGTCCGCGACCGCACGGGTGCGGGCCAGCAGCCGGCGGGCCTCCCGGTCGCTGTCGCCGAGACCGGCGAAGCGGCAGATCTCGTCGGCGACCTCGTGCATCTGCTTGCCGGACTTCAAGAACCCCTCCGCGTTGCCGCGGTCCAGGTGCCGCAGGTCGAGCGGCACCAGCCGCCGGGCCGCGTCGAGGACGTCGACCGTGGCGGCGTCGGCCCGGTCGGCGTAGCGGACCGCGTTGGTGAGGACCGCCGGGAGGTGCTGCTCCCGGGCCAGCCCCAGCATCCGGGCGGCGTGCGGCGACGACCCCGGACCGGACCCGGGCAGCCGGTGGGAGACCGCCTCCACCACCAGGTCGGCGGGATCGACGACCTCGCGCCAGGCCGCGAGCACCGCCCGGGCCAGGTCGTCGCGGCGCAGCGTGACCGCCCGGCCCAGCTCGGAGCCGGGACCGAGCAGCACGAGCACGTCGCCGCCGGCGAGGTGCTCGGCGACGATCTCCAGGCTGGTGACGGGGGTGCCGCGCTCCCCCGCCAGGTGGGTGGCCGAGACCAGCCGGCACACCGCGGCCCAGCCCGCCCGGCCGGCCGCCAGGAAGGTGACCCGGGGCAGGCCGCCGCGGGCGGGGCCCGGATCGCGGAACGTCCCGCCCCGGGCCGGGGTCCGCGCGGCCCGGGACGGCTGCCCGGCCCGCCCGGCGCCACCGGCTCCGGCCGGGACCAGACCCGAGGGCGCGATCGCGAGGTCCACCCCGAGGACGGGGCGCACCCCGCCCTGGAGGCAGGCCTTGGCGAACCGGACCGCGCCGTAGGTGCCGTCCCGGTCGGTGAGCGCGAGGGTGTCCATCTCCTGCTCGACGGCCCGCTCGACGAGGACGTGCGGGTGGGAGGCGCCGTGCTGCAGGGAGTAGCCGGACGCCACGTGGAGATGGACGAAGGGGTCGGGCACGGTCTCAGCTCGCCCGGACCGAGGAGGAGCCGGCCGCGGCGCCGGTGGGCAGCCGCTCCTCGAAGGGGACGTGGCGGGTCAGGCCGAGCGCCTCCTCGACCAGGCCGAGGAACCGGTCGGCGTCGCGGACCAGGTCGTCGGCCTCCCGCTCGGTCACCGCGCGCACCGAGCCGGCCTCCGCCGCGGCTCGCTTGGCCGCTCCCGCGGAGAAGAACGTGGCCCACTCGGCGAGCTCGGGGGCCACCTCGGCCAGCAGCACCCAGGCGTTCTTCTGGGCGGGCCGCCGGCCGGACCGGCCGGTCAGCGGCGTGGCGCGGGCGGCCAGCAGCGCGGCGGTGGCCCGGAGCGCGGCGACGTGGGCCTGGGCGTAGCGCAGCGGCACCTCGGCGGTGGTCATCGCCTCCCGCAGGGACTCCGCGGCCCGGACGAGGTAGGCGTGGCTGGCCGCCGGCACATGGAGAGGGTGGGTCGGCTGGTGGGTCGGCTGGTGGGTCATCGTGTCCTCCTGGGTCCGCACGCTCAGTCCTCGCAGCGGGCGAGCCGCCAGCTGCCGTCGGCCCAGTCGAAGACGAGGTCGAAGACGCCGGTGCCGCTGCGGGCGGCGCCGATCCCGCGGGCCGCCTCGACCCGCCAGACCTCCCGCTCGGCGAGCAGGTCGGTGACGGTGCGGGTCCCTCCCCCCGGCGGGCCGTCGTCGGAGCCGAGCACGGCGTGCACGCCGGCGGACCGCCACCACGGCCCGGTCTCCACCCAGTGCGCGACCACGTCGCGCACCTTCCACAGCCGGCCCCGCCACAGGAACTGCTCGGGCCCCTCCTGGGCCCCGCCCGGGCCCTCCACCATCCCCCGGCGGACCTCCACCGGGTCGTCGTAGCGCCGCATCCACCCCTCCTCGCTGGTCCGCCACGTCTCGGTGGGATGGGGTCGAGGTCACCCCACCGAGACGGGCCGTTCGAACACTTGTTCGAACACACCTCCGACGGTACACCGGGGTCCCGACAGGACGTCAACCCTTCGACCGAGACCGGGTCGGACGGGCTATCGCCGGGTCCCGGCGGCCACTAGGGTCCGTGGGCATGAGCAACGAGCACTCCGCGATCGCCCACTTCCGCAGCGAGCTCGAGCGCCGGGGCGGCACCGGGCGCATCGTCGTCCTCCCCGACTCGGTGCACACCGCCGCGCTCGCCGCGCAGGCGCTGGGCTGCGAGGTCGGGGCGATCGCCAACAGCCTGCTCTTCGACGCCGACGGGCAGCCGGTGCTGATCCTCACCTCCGGCGCGCACCGGGTGGCCACCGACCGGGTCGCGGAGCGGATCGGCGTGTCCGCCCTGCGCCGCGCCACCCCCGACTTCGTCCGCGCGCACACCGGCCAGGTGATCGGGGGCGTCTCCCCCATCGGCCACCCGGCGCAGGTGCCGACCTACATCGACCCCTGGCTGCGCAAGTACGACGAGGTGTGGGCCGCCGCGGGCCACCCGGCCGCCGTCTTCAGCAGCAGCTTCGACGAGCTCGTCGCGATGACCGGCGCGACGGAGACCGAGGTGGACTGACCCGCGGCGGGCCGGACCGTCAGCCGCCCGGGAGCACGTCCACGTCGGTGGCCTTCACGAAGCCCATCCGCGAGCCGACCCACACCTGGTAGTAGCGCTCCTGGCCGGTGACCACCGTGTGGTCGTCGGGGATCGAGTCGTCGTAGGACTTGGCGTAGTAGTAGTCGGTCGGCACGGACTTGTCGGCGACCACGTAGGACTGTCCCGGCTTGATGGTGACGCCCGTGACCGGCTGCCCCTGGTAGGGGATCTGGGTGCCGGCGTAGGCATCGGCCTCGGGGTAGGCGCGGGCGTAGACCGGGACCTCGGTGTCGCCCCGGGGGGTGACCACCTCGCCCTGCGAGGGCACCAGCGTCTCGTCGCCCTCGGGGTTGTGGACCCAGCCGGCCTGGCCGTTCCACCACACCTTGAACCAGTCGCCGACGCGGTCCACGACCAGCAGCTGGTGACCGGCCTTGACGCGGGCGCGGTCGTCGGAGACCCCGGTGGTGCCGCCGCCGACGAGCGGGGCGTCCTCGCGCGGCTCGGTGCGAAGGTAGGTGAAGTTGGTCCCGAACGTCGGGCAGGTGGAGCCGGCGCCGGTGCATCCGGTCAGGGCACGCTGGTTGTCGGTGAAGCCGGGCCGCACCGTCCAGACGTCGCTCTTGCCGCGCCGGTCGGGCCGGATCGGGGCGTCCAGGAGCTTCATGTAGTGCTCCCAGTCCCAGTAGGGGCCCGGGTCCCAGTGCGTGCTGGTCGGCACCTGGTCGTGGCCGATCACGTGCGCCCGGTCGAGCGGGATGTCGTACTTCTCGGCGAGGTAGCCGACCAGGTCGGCCGACGACCGGTACATCGCCTCGGTGTACCACTGGCCCGGCTGAGCCGCGAAGCCCTCGTGCTCGAAGCCGACCGAGTGCATGTTGACGTACCAGTTGCCGGCGTGCGCGGCGACGTTGCGGGTCGCGACGTGCTGGGCGACGTGCCCGTCCTCGGAGCGCAGCGTGTAGTGCCAGGAGACGAACCGCGGCCCCTTGAGCAGGTTGACGCAGGTCTCGTAGGTGCACTCGGTGTTGTGCACCAGCAGGTAGTCGATCGAGAGCCCGTCGCGCGGCCGGTCGGCGAGGTCGTAGTTGACGTACTGGGTGGCCTTCGGGCCCGTCTTGCGGTACTCCGACTCGATGATCTCGCAGTCGAGGGTCGCCGGGCACTCGGCCTCCTGGACCCCGGGCACCAGCAGCCCCGCCGACTCCAGGGCGGCGGCGTCGAGATCGGCTCCCGGCCGGGCCGCGAGGGTGACGGTGTCGCCGGTGTCGGTGGACACGGTGGCACCGGTGCGCAGCACGTCGAAGACCTGGCGGGCGAAGCGGACCGCCTCGTCCTCGGCGGCGGTGCCGGCGTAGAGCGCGACCGCCTTGCTCCAGGCGGCCGGACGCGCGGCGGTCGTGCGCGGCTGGTACGACGCGAGCACCGCGGCGCCCCCGCAGATGTTGGCGACGTGGTCGCGGCGCAGCCGGTCGGCGTCGGCGCCGGTGAGCTCGGCCGCCAGGGGCAGCGTGCCGGAACGTGCGGGAAGGCCACGGGCCGGGTCGCCCTTGGCGGCGCTGCCGGACGCCTCGACCGCGTGCTCGGTCAGGTGCATGACGCCGTACCCGCCCGACGTGCTCGGCGCACCGGCGTGCTGGCTCCAGCGGGACTCGAGGTAGCCGACGGCGAGCAGCACGTCCTGCGGCACCCCGCTGACCTCCGCGGCCCGGGCGAAGGCGGCCTGGGTGTCGGTGGGGCCGTCGAGGCAGGCGCTCCAGTCCCGCGCCGCCGCCGCGGGCGTGGTGAGAGCGAGACCGACGAGCGCGAGGGCGCCGACCGCCGCACCCACTCCGAGCCGCAGCCGACCAGTCCGCGTGCGCGCCACGGCGCACCCCTTTCCCGAGAGGATGCCCGGGCTGCCACCCGGGCGACTCCCAGACAACCCCGGCATTCCCGGCGCCGTCAAGGGTTTCCGCCGACAATTTAGTCCGTTGGTCCACTCGAACCGGCCCGCGCGGAGGGCCGGTCGCGACCGCGCCCGACGTACGCGCCCGCACGAGGGGCCCCTAGGCTCCGGCCATGGCACGCGTGGTGGTCGTCGGTGGCGGGATCGGGGGCACCGCGTCGGCCGCCCGGCTGGCCAAGCTCGGCCATGCGGTGACCGTCGTCGAGCGGCTCGACCGCCTCGGCGGCGCCGTCGGCTTCCTCGAGCAGGACGGGTTCCGCTGGGACACCGGACCCACCGCGACCGCGCTGCCGGCCGTCCTGCGGGACCTGTTCCGCAAGTCGGGGCGGCCGCTGGAGCGCGAGCTGGAGCTGGTGCCGGTCGACCCGATGCGCGAGCACCGGTTCGAGGACGGCACGGTGCTGCCGCTGCCGTCGGGCAGCCGGTCGGCGCAGCTGGACGCGGTCGACGCGGCGCTGGGCGCCGGAGCAGGCCGGGCCTGGGTGGACCACGTGCACACCTTCGCCGAGGCGTGGGACGCGCTCCGCCGGCACTACTTCGAGCGGCCCTACTCCCCCGACCGGCTGGACCCGTCGGCCGCCGCCCTGCTCCGCTCACGCTCGACCCTGCACCAGGTGGCGCGCCGGGCGTTCCGCAAGGACGACCGGCTGCGGCAGCTGGCTCTGACCCACGCCACCCTCGACGGGCACGACCCGCGCAACGTGCCGGCCTGGCTCGGGCTGCTGCACTACGTCGAGCAGAACTTCGGCACCTGGACGGTCCCCGGCGGGCTGGGCGTGCTGGCAGAGACCATGACCAAGCGGCTCCGCGAGCGCCGGGTGGAGGTGCTGCTCGGCACCACCGTGCGCGACGTCGTGGTCCGCGACGGCCGGGCCGTCGGGGTGGCCACCTCCGCCGGGGACGTCGACGCCGACCTCGTCGTCTGCGCGGTCGACCCCCGCGGGCTGCCGGCCCTGGCCGCGCTGGTGCGCCGCACCATGCCCGCGCTGCCGCCGGTCGTGTCGCACCTGGGGCTGACGGGCGACCTCCCCGACCTGCCCCACGAGGTGGTGCTGCACGGGGACCCGACCCTGGTGCTGCGCACCCACGGCTCGGCCCCCGAGGGCTGCGCCGCCTGGACGGTGCTCGGGCGCGGGCGACTCTCCGAGGACGTGCTCACCGCCCTGGCCCGTCGCGGCATCGACGTCCGCGAGCAGGTGCAGGTCCGGGTGGACCGGTCACCTCGCGAGCAGGTGCTCGCCTGGGGCGGCTCGCCGTACGGCGTGCTGTGGCAGGGCCGCGGCACCCTCCGGCACAAGCTCCGCACCGAGACCCCCGTGCCGGGCGTGTACTGCGCGGGCGCCCACGTGGCCGGCTCGACGGGCCTGCCGTTCGCCACCGTGACCGCGGCGGTCGTCGCCGAGCAGGTCGGCCCGGCCTGACGTCACACCGGCGACGTGCTCCAGGTGACGGTGACCGCCTCGGTGATGGTGGCCGTCCCCGGTTCGAAAGACGTCGACGCGGCCATCAGGCGCGGCGCCCCCTCGAGCGGGCGGTGACCGCCACCCGCGCCCTCGACGACGGTGAGCGCGTGGTCCACCCGCTGACCGGCCAGCGCGGCCAGCTCGTCGGCCTTGGCCCGGGCGTCGGCGAACGCGGTCGACCGGGCCGACACGCGCAGCCGCGTGGTGTCGGCGACGAACAGCTCGACGTGGTCGACGCGCAACCGCTCGCCCACCGACTCGCCCAGGGCGGTGACCAGGTCCCCGGCCCGGTCGAGGTCGGGGCAGACGACCTCCAGCGAGTGCTGCGCGTAGAAGCCGTCGGGCCGGCCGTCGTCGGTGTGCCACTGACCCAGCTGCAGGCCGCGGCTGGCGACCCGGTCGCCGTCCGTGAACCGACGGGCGGTGGCCGTGGCGGCGTCGACCGCCGAGGCGCAGCCGGCCAGCGCGTCGCCGACCGCGGCCGCCCGGTGCCGCACGGTGGCGTGCACCCGCAGCGTGTCCGGTACGCCGGACGCGGCGCCCTCGCCGACGGTGGTGACCGTCGACGGTGCCGCCGCCTCCTCCCCCGGTGCCGGCATCAGACGACCGCCGTGCGCAGCCCGGCGTAGATCTCGCGGGTCGCCTTGGACCGGTTCAGCGTGTAGAAGTGCAGGCCGGGCGCCCCGCCGGCGAGGAGCGTGTCGCACAGCTCCGTCGCCACCGCGATGCCCTCGGCCCGCACCGCCGCCGGGTCGCCGTCGAAGCGGGCCACCCGCGCGACGGTCTCGTCGGGCAGGGCGGCGCCGGAGAGCTCGGCCATCCGCTTGATCTGGGCGAGGTTCGTGATCGGCATGATCCCCGGGATGATCGGGATGTCCACGCCGAAGGCCGAGACGCGGTCGACGAGCCGGAAGTAGTCCTCGGGGCGGAAGAACAGCTGAGTGATGGCGAAGTCCGCGCCGGCTCGCGCCTTCTCCGCCAGCACCCGGGCGTCGGCCTCCGGCGACTCCGCCGAGGGGTGCACCTCCGGGAACGCCGCGACCCCGACGCAGAAGTCGCCGAGCGCCTTGGTCAGGGCGACCAGCTCCACGGCGTAGCGCAGCCCCTCGGGGTGCGGCACGTAGGCCGCCGAGGGGCCCCCGGCGGGGTCGCCCCGGAGGGCGAGGACGTTGCGCACCCCGGCCCCGGCGTACGAGCCGATCACCGAGCGCAGTGTGCGCACCGAGTGGTCCACGCAGGTGAGGTGCGCCAGCGGGGTCATCGACGTGTCCTGGGCGATCCGCTCGGTGATCCCGACCGTGCGGTCGCGCGTCGACCCGCCCGCGCCGTACGTCACCGAGACGAAGGTCGGGCTGAGCGCCTCCAGCTCGCGCAGCGCCCGCCACAGCTGCCTCTCCCCCTCAAGGTCCTTCGGGGGAAAGAACTCGAACGAGAAGGACCGCTCCCCGGCAGCGATGAGGTCCCGGACGGTGCGTGCACCGCCGGGCATCCGTGAGGGCAGTCCGAGAGCCATGCGCCCCAGGATAGGTGCCGGGGCCGCCCGGGACGCGCCCCGTCCACCGCGGCGGCACCTTCCCCGGCCCCAGTAGGCTGCGCCGGTGACCTGGGACCCCGCGGAGCTGCGCGCCGCCGTGCAGACCGAGCTCGACGAGTTCGTGGACGAGCAGTCCCGCCGGCTCGCGCCGCTCGGCGCCGACGCCGAGGCGCTGGTCCGGGCGGCCCACGAGGCGGTCCGGGGCGGCAAGCGGTTCCGCGCGGCGTTCTGCCACTGGGGCTACCGGGCCGTGCGCGACGACGTCCCCGACCCGGGCGCGCTGGTCCGTGCCGCCGCGTCGCTGGAGCTCCTGCACGCCAGCGCGCTGGTGCACGACGACTACATGGACGCCTCCGACACCCGACGCGGACGCCCGGCCACGCACGCCATGTTCGCGGCGCGGCACCGGGAGCTGGGCTGGTCCGGCGCCGCCGAGCAGTACGGCGCGGCCGCGGCGATCCTGCTCGGCGACCTGCTGCTGTCCTGGTCCGACGAGCTGCTGCGGCGGTGCGGCTTCGCCGACGACGTGGTCCGCGACGCGCTCGGCGTCTTCGACCACACCCGCAGCGAGGTGATCGCCGGGCAGTTCCTCGACGTCTCGGTGCAGGCGCGCGGCGAGTCCGACGTCGAGCTGGCGATGCGGGTGCTGCGCTACAAGTCCGCCAAGTACTCCGTCGAGCGACCCCTCCATGTCGGCGCCGCGCTGGCCGGTGGGGACGAGTCGGTGCGCGCGGAGCTGTCGGCGTTCGGCCTGCCGCTCGGTGAGGCGTTCCAGCTGCGGGACGACCTGCTCGGCGTGTTCGGGGACCCGCAGCTGACCGGCAAGCCGGCCGGCGACGACCTGTCCGAGGGCAAGCGCACGGTGCTGGTCGCGCTCGCGCTGCGGGCGGCCCCCGCCGAGGGGGCGGCCCGCCTCGAGGCCGGGCTCGGCCGCCGGCTGAGCGAGGACGAGGTGGCCGAGCTGCGGCACGTGATCGAGCAGTCCGGGGCCGCGGCCGAGGTCGAGGAGCGCATCCGGGTGCTGACCGACGAGGCCCTCGGCGCCCTCGAGGCCGGCGCGTTCGCCGAGCCGGCCCGGGCGGCGCTGCGCGAGCTCACCGCCGCCGCCACCCAGCGCGTCCACTGAGCCGACGGGGCAGGATGAGGCGCATGCCGACGCCCCGGACCCTGGCCGCCGTCGCGGCCTACACCGCCCTCTCCGTGACCGACTCCGTGCTCGCGGGCCGGCCCGGGCCGTCAGCCCGCCGGGCGCGGCACGTCGTCAAGCCGCTGCTGATGCCGGCGCTGGCCGCCGCCTTCCGGTCGGGGACCCCACGCGACGGTGACCGGATGCGGCGCGGCACCGCGGTCGCGCAGGCGTTCTCCTGGGGCGGCGACGTGGCGCTGCTCGGGCACGGCGAGCGCGCCTTCCTCACCGGCGTGGGCTCGTTCTTCGCCGCGCACGTCGCCTACGTGGCGGGCTTCTCCGCCGCCCGCAGCCCTCGACCCGCCGGGCCCGCCCGGGCCGCGGCCGGGCTGTGGCTGGCCACCGGGCCGGTGATGGCCGCCATGGCACGCCGCCGCTCGCCCCGGCTGGCCGGGCCGGTCGCGGCGTACTCGGGGGTCCTCGCCACCATGTTCGGCGCCTCGATGGCCCTCGACCCGACGCTGCCCCGGCGGGCCCGGGCCACGGTGCGCGCCGGCACCACGCTGTTCCTGGTCTCCGACACCCTGCTGGGGCTGCGGATGTTCGTGCTCGACGAGCCGCACCCGGCGCTCGAGCGGGCGGTGATGGCCACCTACACCGGCGGCCAAGGCCTCATCGCCTGGGGCGTCGCCCAGGGCTGAGGGACGCCGCCCGACACAGGCGTCCGACGTGCGAAGGACGGAGCCGCACGGGCGGCCCCGTCCTTCGTTCCCCTGTGCCGCCGACCCGGGTCGAGGAGGCCGGCGGCAGGTCTGTGGCGAGCATCCGCTCGCAGGAGGCGCTCCCGCGCCTGATGGTCGCTCAGCCGAGCGGGACGGCGAGCTCCTGACCGGCTGCCAGGCCGGAGCCGGAGAGCGCGTTGAGCTCCTGGATGCGGTGCACCATCGCGCGCACCTGCCCGGGCTCGGCCGCCTCCGAGGCGATCCCCCACAGGGTGTCGCCGGGCTCGACGACCACCTGACGGGTCGGCACCGGCCGGCCGGCCTCCCCGGTCGCGGCGGAGGTCGCACCGAAGACGGTGAGCACGACGGTGACGGCGACGAGGAACAGCAGCGTCAGCACCAGCCGGCCGCGGCGGGTGAGCCGGACCGCCGTCGGCGCCGGGCGCGGGGGCGCCACGGCGACGACCCGGTGCGTCACCGGGGAAACGCGACGCCTGCGGGGGGCGGCCAGGCCGGGGGTGGCGGCGAAGGTGCTCATCTCGGACCTCCGGGGGAAGGAGTCGGCGGTGTGCATGTCCGAAGGTGTATCGGGGTGCACCGACAGGAACGCGACGCCGACGCCCGGGAGCCGGGGATCGCGGGTCGAATGCCTGTTCGATCGAACATGTGTGCGACGTTAGAGCATGTGTTCGAACGAAAGCAAGGACGACTCGCACGGATGTTCGAACGGATCCGGCGCCGGAGGGGCGCGGCCGGGTCAGCGCCCGCGCATCACCCGGCGACCGAGCACCTCGGCGACCCGGAACCCCGCGCCGGTCCGCGACGGCAGCAGCGAGCCCGCCCGGATCAGCGGCGCGCGCCAGGTCGGCAGCGTGCGCACCACGCGCCGGCCGCCGACCAGCGCCACGGCGGCCTCGGCCACCTCGTCGACGTCGAGGAGCCGCCCGCTCGAGTGCACGATCGCCTTCGCGGGCCCGTCCGCCCGCATCGTCCGGACCATCTCGGTGTCGACGCCGTCGGGGCACAGCGCGTGCACCCGGACGCCGCGGGGCGCCTCGAGCGCGGCCGAGGTCGTCACCGAGACCACGGCGGCCTTGGTGGCGGCGTACACAGCCAGCCCCGGCACCGGGCCCAGGGCGGAGGCCGAGGCCACGTTCACGACGTCGCCGCCGCCGGGGCCGAAGGCGGCGAGCGCCGCGCGCATCCCCCACAGCACCCCGAGCAGGTTGACCTCGACCAGGGCCCGGACCGAGTCGGAGGACAGCTGCACCAGCGTGCCGTCGTCGCCGATCCCGGCGTTGTTGACCCAGACGGTCAGCGCGCCGTGCCGGGCAGCCTCCTCGACCACGCGGGCGTGGGAGTCCTCGTCCCGCACGTCCTGCGCGACCCAGCTGGCGGCGCCGACCTCCGCGGCGGTACGCCGGACCCGGTCCGCGTCGAGGTCGGTGACCACCACGGCGTGACCGCGCTCGACGAGCCGCCGAGCCACCGCCCGGCCGATGCCGCGGGCCGCGCCGGTGACGACGGCCACCCCGGGGCCGGGCGTGGGCTCGGGCGCGGGAGCGGGGTCGACGGCGGGCTCGGGCGGCGGCGTCATGGGCGGCAGCCAACCACGACACGCCGTTCGAACATGTGTTTGAACCGACGGCGTCTTCCGCACTACGGTGGTCGCACCCGCTCCAGTGAGGACGCCCGGCTCGGCCCGGGAGAACAGGACACGTCATGGCAGGCAAGAAGCCCACCGCAGCCGGCACGCCCGGACGGGTCGCCGAGCTCCCCGACGGTCCGCCGGACGCCAGCGGCCTGACTCCCCGGCAGCAGCGCGTCCTCACCGTCATCAAGGACTCCATCGAGCGCCGCGGCTACCCGCCGAGCATGCGCGAGATCGGCGAGCGGGTCGGCCTCACCAGCTCCTCGTCGGTGGCCCACCAGCTGCGGGTGCTGGAGGAGAAGGGCTACCTCAAGCGCGACCCCAACCGGCCCCGCGCGCTGTCCGTGTTCGACCCCGACACCAGCGGCACGCTCGACGGCACCGTCGACGAGACCGGGGTCGGCGACGCGATGCCGGCCGCCAACTACGTCCCCCTCGTCGGCCGGATCGCCGCCGGTGGCCCGATCCTCGCCGAGGAGCGGGTCGAGGAGATCTTCCCGCTGCCCAAGACCCTGGTGGGCGACGGCACCCTGTTCCTGCTGGAGGTGGCCGGCGACTCCATGATCGACGCGGCCATCTGCAACGGCGACTACGTCGTGGTGCGGCAGCAGCCGACGGCCGAGAACGGCGAGATCGTCGCCGCGCTGCTCGACGGCGAGGCCACGGTCAAGACGTTCCAGCGCAAGGACGGCCAGGTCTGGCTGCTCCCCCACAACGACGCCTACGACCCGATCGACGGCACCCACGCGTCCATCCTCGGCAAGGTCACCGCGGTGCTGCGCCGGGTCTGAGCCCGGGACCTGCGGCCTAGGTGGTGAGCTCCACCAGCAGCAGCGGACCGCCGTCGTAGCGACCTCCGTCGATCGCCACCACCAGCCCGTCCGCGTAGGCGATCGGACCCTCGATCGTCTCCGACGGCTGCCCGGTGAGCGTGCCGATGATGCTGTGCCCGTGCACGACGCAGCCGCCACCGAGCCGGGCGAGCACGTCGCGCGCCACCCGCGCGCCGTCGCCCTGCGCGAAGTCGTAGCGGCTGGTCAGCGACGCGAAGACCTCCCAGTGGGCCTCGGCGTCGTCGTCGGCCAGCAGCGACGTGACCGTCTGGTTGATGTCCTCGACCGAGTCGCCCCACTCGAGGTAGTCGGTGGTGTCGGAGTGCATCAGCAGGTAGTCGCCGAACCGGCCCATCACGGGCAGCCCGCGCATCCAGGCGAGATGCTCGTCGGTCAGGCGCTCCTGGTCGGACCGGTGCCCTCCGTTGGGGGCCCACACCTCTCCGAAGCGGGAGTCGGGGAAGAGCCGGTAGCCCAGCGCGAGCGCCTCGTGGTTGCCCATCAGCATGTGCACCTGGTCCGGCGCCTGCTGCTGGAGCGAGCGGACCAGGTCGATCGCGCCCACGCCGTCCGGTCCCCGGTCGATGAGGTCGCCGAGCACCCACAGCTCGACGTCCCGCCCGGTCCACCGGTCCTCGGCGTCCACCAGGTCGGCACCCCGCAGCGACTGCCGGAGGTCGTCGACGTAGCCGTGCACGTCGCTGACCACGAAGAGGGACGTCATGGCGACATCCTCGCAGCACCGGCACCGCCTCGTAGGCTCGCCACGTGGACACCGGTACGGCCCGCCGGCTGCGGGCCGGAGCAGTCGCGGCCGCCCTGGCCGTGACCCTCGGCTGCACCGGGAGCCCCGCTCCCGAGGGCCCCGCCGAGTCGGCCGGCGCACCCGCCTCGCCCGCGTCGTCCGCGCCCGCCGCGGCGTCCTCCCCGGCCGAGGCGACGTCGTCCCCGTCACCCACCGCGAGCGCCCGGCCGGCCCGGTTCTCGGCCGCCCGGGCCCAGGCGACCGTCCGGCACCTGGCCGGGCGGATCGGCCCGCGGCCGGCGACCGGGCCGGGGTTCCGGCGGGCCGCCGGCTGGGTGGCTCGGGAGCTCCGCGGTCTCGGGTACGACGTGCGCCGGCAGCGGTTCCGGGTGCCGGCGGGAGACTCGTGGGGGGTGCCGGTCGACGCGGGCCGGTCCGCCAACGTGGTCGCGACGCCGCCCGGGTTCGACCCGGCCCGGCCGCACCGGCTGGTGGGCGCGCACCTGGACACGGTGGCGGTCGCCCCCGGGGCCGAGGACAACGCCAGCGGCGTCGCCGTCCTGCTCGAGCTCGCCCGCCTCGCCCGGACCCGGGAGCCGGCGCTACCGACCGTCTTCGTCGCCTTCGGGGCCGAGGAGCCGGTGGGACCCGGTGACGCGCTTCACCACTTCGGCTCCAGGCACTACGTCGCCACGATGACCCGGCCGCAGCGGCGGGCGCTGCGCGCGATGGCCTCCCTCGACCGGGTCGGCGTCGGCGCGGTGGTGCCCGTCTGCACGGGCCCGCTCTCGCCGCCGGTCGTGCTGCGCTCGGTGCTGCGCACGGCCCGGACGCTCGGCGTGCCGGCGCGGCGGTGCCGGGACAACACCTCCAGCGACCACTGGTCCTTCGAGAAGGCGGGCTACCCGGTCGTCCGGCTCGGCAGCACGCCCTACGCCGGCTACCACTCCGCGGCCGACGTGCCGTCGGTGGTGTCCCCCGGCCAGCTCCGGCGGGTCGGCCGGGTCGCGTGGGCCTGGCTGCTCTCCTAGAACCCGAACGCCGGGCCGCTCGTCGCGCCCAGCAGCCGCAGCGTGTCGCGGCCCTCCGCCCAGCGCACGAACCGGGGCGTGAAGTCCGGGGCCATCCGGTAGGGCACCAGCTCGGCGGCCACCAGCCGGTCGCCCCACCAGGTCGTCTCCAGCACGACCCCGCGCATCGTCTCGGCCATGAAGTCCATGTCGAACACGAAGTTGCCCAGCGAGTGGACGACCAGCGCGTCACCGACGGTCGAGACGCCCTGCACCCAGTGCGGGTGACCGCCCACCACCAGGTCGGCGCCGGCGGCGACCAGCTCGCGGGCGACGCGCCGCTGGACCGGCTCGGGACGGTTGGTGTACTGCGTCCCCCAGTGCGGCAGCGCCACGACCACGTCGACCCGGCGGTCCAGGCGGCGGACGTCGCGGAGGAACCGGTCGAGCTCGGCCCGGTCCAGCGGGCCGGTGCGCGGCGGCATGCTCACCGACACCGCCCCGGGGCGGCCGGGCCCCGCCTCCGGCGTCTCGCCGATCGCGTTGAAGCCGACGAACCCGAACCGCGTGCCCCGCCCCTCGACGACGGCCGGCCGCCGCGCCGCCGCGAGGTCCCGGCCCGGCGCCGAACGTCGCCAGGCCGGCGGCGCGCAGCCGCTCCACCGTCTGGCGCAGCGCCACCGGCCCGAAGTCCCCGGCGTGGTTGTTGGCCAGGCTCAGCACGTCGAAGCCCGCGTCGGTCGAGCGCCCGGGCCACCTCCGGGTCGGCCGCGAACGAGTCCCCGCCCTGGCGCGGGGCTCCGGCCCGCGACAGCGTGCTCTCCAGGTTGCCCACGGTCACGTCGGCGGCCGCCAGCCGGGGGGCCGTCGGCCGCAGCTGGAGGCCGTGGTCGCCTCCCGCGGCGGCCGGCCACGCCCCGGCCGAGCATCACGTCGCCGACCACGGTGAGGGTGGTGGGCGACGGCGGGCACTCCTCGGCGCCCACGCGCAGCGGGTACGCCGAGGGCCGCTTCAACGGGTGCACGCCGCCGACGACGGCCACCCGGACCCGGGCGTCCACCGCGCTCGCCGGCAGCACGGCCACCGCGTCGCGGTCCCGCACGACCGCACCCGTGCGGCGCACCAGCCGGGCCCTGGTGTCCCCCTCCGTGACGGCCCGGGCCCGGCGCTCGGTGAGCCGCCACGGACCGCGGGCGTGGTGGCGGGCCAGCACCAGCGGCTCGGTGCAGCCGGCCCCGCCCTCGGCAGACCCCGGACGCGAGGTCGGCCTCGCCGAGCCGGAGGGGGCCGCATCCCGCGCGGACGGGGACGCCGCAGGCGGGGACTGGCGCGGGTCCGGACGCGCCTGCGGCTGCGACGTGCACGCGGCCAGCACGACCAGCCACCCGACCACGCCCGCGACGACCGTGCGCGCGGGTGTGGTGTTGGTCACGCGTCGAGCCTAGTCAGGCGTGGTCCGTGCCGTCGCGACCGTGCGGCCCGGTGAACCGGCGGTGAACTTCGCCCGGGCGCCGTTACTTTCGGCGGGTTCGGTCATTAACCAATGTGTGACCGAGACCCGGAGTGACCCCACGACCGTCGACCGACGCACGCTGCTCGTGGCCGGAGCCGCGACCGCGGGGGCCGGAGCCCTGTCCTGGGCGACCGCCGGCAGCGCCGGGGCCGCCGCCCAGCCCGGCTACTTCCAGCACGGCGTCGCCTCCGGCGACCCGCACCCCGACAGCGTGGTCCTGTGGACCCGGCTGACGCCGACACCGGAGGCGACCCCCGGGTCGGGGCTCGGCCCGGCCGTCGCCGTCCGCTGGGAGGTCGCCGAGGACCGGGCGTTCCGGCGGGTGGTGCGCAGCGGCCGCTTCGGCACCGATCCGGGACGCGACCACACCGTCAAGCTGGAGGCCGGCGGCCTGGCCGCCGGCACGACGTACTACTACCGCTTCCTCTACAAGGGGACCGCCAGCACCGTCGGCCGCACCCGGACCGCGCCGGCGCCGACGGACTCCCCGGCCAACCTCCGCTTCGGGATCGCCTCCTGCGCCAACCTGCAGGCCGGCTGGTTCTCGGCCTACCGGCACCTGGCCGCCCGCGACGACCTGGACGCTGTCATCCACCTCGGCGACTACCTCTACGAGTACGAGCCCGGTCACTACGGCTACGGCCCCTCCAACGTCGACATCCGGCCCCACGAGCCGCCCCGGGAGATGGTCGAGCTCGCCGACTACCGGCAGCGGCACGCGCAGTACAAGCGCGACGCCGACCTGCAGGCACTGCACGCGAAGGCGCCGTTCATCGTGACCTGGGACGACCACGAGGTCACCAACGACGCCTGGCGGGAGGGCGCCGAGAACCACCAGCCCGACGAGGGCGACTACCTCGTGCGCCGCGAGCGCGCGCACCGCGCGTTCGACGAGTGGATGCCGGTGCGGATGGGGGCCACGGCCGCCCTCGGCGACGGCACCGGGCTCTACCGGCGGCTGCAGTTCGGGGCCCTCGCCGAGCTGAGCATGCTCGACCTGCGCACCTACCGGGACCAGCAGGTGTCCCAGCCGGCGCCGCCGGTCCCCTCCACCGACGGCGGGGTGAGCGACCCGGACCGCACCATCACCGGCGACGCCCAGATGGCGTGGCTCAAGGAGTCGCTCGCCGGCGACCGGGCGCAGTGGAAGCTGGTCGGCAACCCGGTGATGATCGCGCCCGTCGTGTTCCCGCCGCTGCCCGCTGACCTGGCCCGCTCGGTCAACGACGTGACCGGGCTGCTCCCCGAGGACGGCCTGCCCTACAACACCGACCAGTGGGACGGCTACACCGCCGACCGGCGCGAGGTGTTCCAGTTCCTGGCCGACCACGGCATCACCGACACGGTGTTCCTCACCGGCGACATCCACTCCGGCTGGGCCTGCGACCTGCCGCTGGACGCGGGCACCTACCCCGCCAGCCCGTCGGTCGCCACCGAGTTCGTCGGCACGAGCGTGACGAGCAACAACCTCGACGACATCACCGGCAGCCCGCCGCGCACGTCCAGCATCGCCGTCGAGGCCGCGATCATGGCGAACAACCGGCACGTCAGGTACCTCAACTTCGACGACCACGGGTACGCCGTCCTCGACGTCACCAGCGCCCGGACGCAGATGGACTACTACAAGATCGGCGACCGGGCCGACCGGGCGGCGGGCTCGTCGTGGACCGCGTCGTGGGCCACCGACGCCACCACGCAGAAGGTGCGCCCCGTGGACAGGCCGGTCGCATGAACACCCCGAGGGTCGACCGGCGGACGCTGCTCAAGCTCGGCGCGGCCGGCGGTGCGACGTACCTGTTCTCGAGCGCCGTCGGGGCGCCGGCGGCCTCCGCGGCGACCGCCGACCGGGTCTACGTGCTGGTGGTCGACGGCTGCCGCCCCGGGGAGATCGACGCCGGCCTGACCCCGCGGCTGGCGGCGCTGCGCGCCGCGGGCACGAACTTCCCGCGCGCCCGCTCGCTGCCGGTGATGGAGACCATCCCCAACCACGTGATGATGATGACCGGGGTGCGGCCCGACCGCAGCGGCGTGCCCGCGAACTCGGTCTACGACCGCGCCGAGCAGACGGTGCGCGACCTGGACCGTCCCGGCGACCTGCGCTACCCGACCGTGATCGAGCGGCTCAACGAGAGCGGCCTCACGACCGGCACCGTGCTGTCGAAGGAGTACCTCTACGGGATCTTCGGCACCCGCGCCACCCACCGCTGGGAGCCGGCCCCGGTCGTCCCGGTGAGCGGCCACTCCCCCGACCAGTTCACGATGGACGCGGCGATCGCCATGGTGCGCGACCTCGACCCGCACCTGGTGTTCGTCAACCTCGGTGACTGCGACCGGATGGGGCACTCGGACCTGACCGGGACCACGCTGAAGGCCGCCCGCACGGCCGCGCTGGCCACCGTGGACCACCAGGTGGGCCGCTTCGTCGACATGCTGGAGTCGACGGGCCGGTGGGAGCGCTCGGTGGTCGTCGTGCTCGCGGACCACTCGATGGACTGGTCCCGGCCGGACCGGCTGGTGTCCCTCGAGCCGGTCTTCGCCGCCGACCCGATGCTCGCCGGCAACGTGACGATCGCCGACAACGGCGGCGCCGACCTCCTGTACTGGACCGGGCCCGCCGAGCAGCGGGCCGCGGCCGTGGCCCGGATGCGCGAGCTCGCCGCCCCGGTCCCCGGTGTGCTCTCGGTCAACGACCCCGCGGCGCTCCGGCTCGGGCCGGAGGCCGGAGACCTGGTCGCCTACTGCGAGGCGGGCTGGCGGTTCAGCGACCCCGAGGCGTACTCCAACCCGATCCCGGGCAACCACGGCCACCCCACCACCGAGCCGATCCCGTTCTTCGTCAGCGGCGGTGCCCCGGTCGTCGTTCCGGGCCGCACCTCGACGGCACCGGCCCGGACCGTCGACGTGGCCCCGACCGTGGGGGCGGTGTTCGGGCTGCCCGCGCCCGCGGACGGGTACGACGGCCGGTCCCGGCTCTAGCAGGACGCTGCCAAGGTCGCCCGCGGGAATCACCCCGAGGACCGCGGGCGAGTCGTCGTCAGCCGGCCAGGCGCTTGAGGGCGGTGAGCACGACGTCGCGGTCGGTGGTGCGCCACATCGGCGGCAGCGAGTCGGCGAGGAACCGGCCGTAGCGGGCGGTGACCAGCCGGGGGTCGAGGATCGCGACGACGCCCTTGTCGGAGGTGGTCCGGATCAGCCGGCCCGAGCCCTGCGCGAGCAGCAGCGCGGCGTGGGTGGCGGCGACCGACATGAAGCCGTTGCCGCCGGCCCGGTCGGCCGCCCGCTGGCGCGCGGACATCAGCGGGTCGTCGGGACGCGGGAACGGGATCCGGTCGATGATCACCAGCTGGCAGGTGTCGCCGGGCACGTCGAGGCCCTGCCACAGCGACAGCGTGCCGAACAGGCAGGCGTGCGGGTCCTCGACGAACAGCCGGGCCAGCTCGGGCAGCTGCGCCTCGCCCTGGGCCAGCACGGTGAGGTGCGGCAGCCGCTCGCGGGCCGCTTCGGCCGCGGTCTCGGCGGCGCGACGCGACGAGAACAGCCCGAGAGTGCGGCCGTCCGCTGCGTCGACGAGGTCGACGATCTCGTCGAGCTGGGCGGGGCCCAGGCCGTCGCGACCCGGCGGGGGCAGGTGCCGGGCGACGTAGACGATCCCCTGCTTGGCGTAGTCGAACGGCGAGCCGACGTCGATCCCGCGCCACGGCTCGCTCGGGTCCTGCTCGTCCTCCACCTCGGGCACCTCGGCGGCCTCGACGAGGGCCGGCACCTCGGTCTCCTCGACACGCTCGGACGGCTTGAGCCCGATGCTCGTCGCGACGGACGCGAAGTCACCGCCGAGCATCAGCGTCGCGCTGGTGAAGACCGCGGTCTTCTCGGCCAGCAGCCGGGAGCGCAGCTGCCCCCACACCTGGAGCGGTGCCACGCACAGGACGTCCCGGCCCGGACCGCTCGAGGGGCCGGAGGTCCGCCGCGAGAGCCAGAGCACGTCGGACTCCGCGTGCGCGGCCATCCGTTCGGCGGTCTTGAAGATCTCCTGCACCCAGCCGCGGGCCTGCGTGCGTCCCGGGTCGGCGTCCCCCGACCCGGCACCGGGCTGCTCCTTGGGGAACGCGGACACCAGCGCGCGGGCGGCGTCGCGCACCAGCGCGAGGGCGTCGGCGAGGTCGGTGGGCACGGCATCGATCCGGCCCTCGTCGCAGGCCGTCATCGCCTCCCGCAGCGCGTCGCCCGCGTCGGCCAGGTCGTCGGCCTCGCTGCCGGAGCCCGACCCGGACGCGACGTGCTTCTGCGATGCGCCGGGCGGCCCGCTCGATCTCGGACACGCTGAGCTCGTCGGTGGCGGCCTGGGTGACCCGCGCGGTCAGCTCGTGCGCCTCGTCGACGACCACCACGTCGTACTCGGGGATCATCGGGACGCCCTCGATCGCGTCGATCGCGAGCAGCGAGTGGTTCGTGACCACGAGCGACGCCCGCGCCGCCCGCTCCTTGGCGCGCTCGGCGAAGCACTCGGTCGCGAACGGGCACCGTGTCGCGCCCAGGCACTCGCGGTGGGAGACCGAGACCTGCCGCCAGACCCGGTCGGTGTGCTTGGGCGCGGAGTCGCGGTCGCCGGGACCGCCGGTCTCGGCCTGCTGCTCTCCCCAGGCCCGCAGCTTGAGCACCTCGGAGCCCGTCGTGCCCTCGGGCACGTCGACGAGCACCCCCTGGTCGTCGGGGACGCCCTCGCGGATCCGGTGCAGGCAGGCGTAGTTGGACCGGCCCTTGAGCACGGCGTACGACGGGGCGCCGCCCGGCAGCAGGTGCTCGGCCGCCCCCAGCAGCGCCGGGATGTCGCGCTCGACGAGCTGGTGCTGCAGGGCCAGGGTCGCGGTGGCGACGACCACCCGGTGCTCGTGGAGCAGCGCCGGCACCAGGTAGCCCAGCGACTTGCCGGTGCCGGTGCCGGCCTGCACGAGCAGGTGCTCGCGGGTGCGCATCGCCCGGGCCACCGCCTCGGCCATCTGGATCTGGCCGGGCCGCTCCTCGCCGCCCAGCTCGGCGACCGCGTCCGCCAGCACCTCGGTCACGGAGGGGGTCGGCGCGCTGGCGGGGTCGGGCACCGGAGCACCCTAACCGCCGGGCCCCACCGGGGGTCGCGACTGGTCCACAGCGGCCCGCCGGGTGGGCGCCACCGTCCTAGACTCGACCACGTCCCCTCCGTCGCACCCGCCCGACCCCCAGGAGGTGGAGCGATGACGACGCGGACCTGGACCGTGCAGGTCAAGCTGGACGAGATGGGCGACGACACCACGGCCGACGCCGTGATCGGGCTCGACAACAAGACCGAGGTGCGGGGTCACGGCCGCAGCCGCCGCAATCCCGCCGACGACGCCGACGTGCGCATCGGCGACGAGCTGGCCGCCGCGCGGGCGCTCTCCGACCTCGCGCACCAGCTGCTGGCCGTGGCCGCCTCGGACATCGAGTCGCGCACGCACGTCCCGGCGGCCCTCGACCTCTAGCCGACCGGCCCCGCAGGCCCCCCGCGGCGCGCGGCGGGTGCGTCGGCCTGCCGGGGGCAGATCACACCGATAATCGCGCGACAACCACGCGACGGTTGCGGAGAATGTCCGGCGATGATCGCCGCCCTCCTCCGCTACGCCCGGCCCCCGTCACCGCTGGCCGGGAGACTCTCGGTCCAGTCCGTCCTGTTCGCCCTGGGCGAGGGCTCCTTCATGACCGGCTCCGCGGTCTTCTTCACCCAGATCGTGGGGCTCACGGCCGCCCAGGTCGGCCTCGGACTGACCTGCGCCGGGGTCGCCTCGTTCCTCGTGGCGGTGCCGATGGGCAAGCTGGTCGACCGCTTCGGACCGAAGCGGATGTGGGCGCTGGCCGCCACCGGCCAGGCGGCGATGTTCTCGGTGTGGCCGTTCATCGGCGACTTCCAGGGCTACCTGACGATGGCGGTGGGCATGGAGATGATCGGCGCCCTGGGCGGCGCCGCGTACGGCGCCTACTCGATCGACGTCCTGCCTCCCGCCGAGCGGGTGAAGTCGCGCGCCTACATCTACTCCGCGCTCAACGTGGGCTTCACCCTCGGGTCCCTCGTCGGCGGCCTGGCGCTCGCGTTCGACTCCAACGACGTCCTGCACGCCCTGCCCTGGTTCAGCGCCCTGGTCTTCCTGGTCAACGGCGTCGCCATCACGCGGCTGCCGAACGCGTCCCACGACAACCGCTCGCCGGCGGAGCGGAAGGTCAAGATCGACGGGCCGGGTCCGTTGCGCAACGTCGGGTGGCTGCTCAGCACCTTCTTCACCGGCGTCTTCTGGACCAACCAGGTGCTGCTGAACATCGTCATCCCGCTGTGGCTGGTGCAGGAGACCGACGCCCCGCGGGTGCTGCTGGCCTTCCTGTTCGGCACCAACACCGTCATGTGCATCTTCCTGCCCATGGCGGCCGCTCGCGGCGTCAGGGACGTGTCCACCGCGCTGAGGGCGGTCCGGATCTCCTCGGCGTTCTTCGTGGTCTCCTGCCTGATCACCATGGCCACCCACGAGACCGTCGGCTGGGTCACCATCGCGCTGGTCTGGCTCGGGCACGTCACGGTCACCGGGGCCGAGCTCTACCTGTCCGCCGCGAGCTGGTCGTTCGAGGCCGAGCTGATGGACCCGCGCCGACGCGGCGCCTACCAGGGCGCCGCCGAGCTGAGCGGCACCCTGGGCCGGGTGTGGGCACCGGCGCTCTACACCTTCCTCGCGCTCAGCTGGGGCGAGGGCGGCTGGCTGGTCATCGCCGGCATCATCGTGGTGGCCACGATCGGGGTGCACCCGTCCACCCGCCTCGCGCGCCGGTTCCTCGAGAAAAACGTGCCGGCCGACGAGCTCGCCCATGCCCGCGCCTCCGCCCCGGACGCGGAGGAGGCCGTGGCGGTCGGGCCGCCGTCGCTCATCGACCCCGACGAGCCGGCGGCCCGGGCGACCGGGGTCTGACCCCCGGTCGCCCCGACGGTCGGGGTCAGCCGACGGGCTGGAGCCGCAGGAAGGCCATCGACGGCATCCGCAGCGTCAGCTCCGTGCTCACGGTGCCGCGCTCGTCGGCGGTCACCGTGGTCTCCGGCGCCAGCTCCTCGAGCCGGTCGGCGGCGCGCAGCGTCTCCCACTGCGCGTCGGTCGGCCAGGCCTGGTCGGCGTCCTTGAGGGCGCCCCAGGTGCCGGCGACGTTGGAGTGGTCGGCGTCGACGCCCTCCTGGGTGAGCCGGTACGTCGCACCCGGGGCGAGCCCGTCCACCCGCACGGTCACGTCACGGTCGAGCGGGGCCGCACCGGCCGCCTTGGACTGGTCGAGCGTCATGTTCCAGGCGAGCACGGACACCGCACCGGCGTCGTCACGGGTCGCCAGCGCCTCCACGAGGGAGCCGCCGCCGTCACCGGTCAGGGCGACCGGGAGCCGGCCGTCGTCGAGCCGCTCGAGGAGCCGCAGCGCCCACCAGCGCGGCTTGCGCAGCTCCCCCACGGTCCGCAGCCCGAAGCCGCCGTGCAGCAGCGCCGGCGGCCGGCCCAGCTCCTCGAAGTGGTCGGAGACCACCCAGTAGGAGAGCGCCTCGATCCGGTCCATCGCCGAGGCCATCCCGCGCAGCAGGAACACCCCGGAGAACACCGCGTCGCTGACCTCGTTGAAGTGGGTCGGCGTGACGCCCCACTCGGTCCACCAGATCGGCGTGCCGGCCCGGCCGTAGCGCTCCAGCGGAGGGCCGGAAGTCCAGCGGCGGGCTGCCGTAGGTGTGCGTGGAGACGAAGTCGAGCGGTGCCCCCGACTGCTCGACGTGGGCGAGGAGCTCCTCCACCCAGCCGGCCGCCGCGGACGACGGGCCGCCGACGACGAGCCGGTCGTCGACCTCCCGCACGGCTGCCGCGGTGACGTCGTACATCTTCATCCACTCGTCGGGGGTGCCGGACCAGAAGACCTCCAGGTTGGCCTCGTTCCACACCTCGAACGACCAGTGCTCGACGACCTCCTCGCGGCCGTAGCGCTCCACGAGGTGCGCGGTCAGGTCGCGGACCAGGTCGTACCACCGCCGCCAGTCCTTCGGGGGCGACACGATCGCGCCGTACTCGAAGACCGTCTTCGACGGGTCGCTGGCCAGGTCGTGCGGCATGAACGAGATCTCCACGACCGGGTAGAGCCCGAGGCCCCGGATGTGGTCGTAGACCCGGTCCACGCCCGAGAAGTCGTGGACCGGGTCGCCGTCCACCTCGCGGTAGACCGAGAGGTCGTCGCAGAGGATCCCGTGGGCGCGCACCGTGCGGACGCCGAGCTCGTCGACCGCGGCGCGCAGCGCGGAGGTCAGCTCGTCCCCGATCACGCGGCCGCCGGTGATGTCGGTGGAGACGGCGTGCGAGAGGTGCTCGCTGCCGATCATCGGCCGCCACGGCCGGGCCAGCGCCCCGGCCTGGCCGACCGCGTCGACGCTCAGCCGCACCGGGCCGGGCTCGTGGGCCGGGGTCGCCGCCACCCGCGGGGTCGGGTCGCCCTCGACCGCCACGTCGGACAGCGTCGTGACGGCATACCAGCGCTCGGTCCCGGGTGTGCCGGTGGTGTCGACGTAGGGCGGGTGCGGCACCGCCTTCACGTCCATGCCGTGGTGGTCGACGGGCTCCAGCGGCCCGTCGGCGGTGTCGGCGACGTGCACCTGGTAGCCCACCGCCCCCGCGACCGGCTCCCAGTCGAGGGTCACCTGGGCACCGCCGGCGGTGGCGGTCAGCCCGGTCGGCGGGGCGAGCCGGGGGGCTCCGTCGGAGGAGGGGCCCGTGGTGGCCTCGCCGGAGCGGAGGCCGATCCGCTCCTCCCAGTCGGTGCGGGCGTCAGTCGTCACGATGTCCTGCTTTCGTCGTCGGGGTGGTGGGGGTGTGTGGTCTCGACAGGCTCGACCACCCGGTCGGTGGGCTCGACCACCCGGTCGGTGACCACCCGGTCGGTGGTCTCGACAGGCTCGACCACCTGTTCGGTGGTGCCGACCAGCCGGTCGGGCGGCAGGTCGTCCCCGAGCTCGGTGGCGAGCCGGTCCAGGGCGTCGGTCAGGTGCTTGACGTCGTCGGCGTACGCCGGGTCGTCGTAGACCGACCGGGTCTCGTCGGGGTCCTCGGCGAGGTCGAACAGCTCCCACTCGACCGGGGTCGTCTCGTCGGACGCGCCGGGCTGGCCGCAGCCGGAGCCGTAGTAGTGCACGAGCTTGCGGTCGAGCGTGCGGATGCCACGGTGCGCCGCGACGTGGTGGCACCCGTCGAGGTGCTCCCAGTAGCGGTAGTAGGTCTCGGTGCGCCAGCCCACGTCGGCCGGGTCCTCCCCGGCGAGCAGCGGGACCATCGAACGGCCCTGCATGCGCGGGTGCGGGGACACCCCGGCGAGCTCGAGGAAGGTCTGCGCGAAGTCCACGTTGAGCACCAGCGCGTCGCTGGTCGACCCCGGCGGGACCAACCGCGGGTAGCGCACCACCAGCGGCGACTCCAGCGACTCGCGGTACATGAAGCGCTTGTCGTACCAGCCGTGCTCGCCGAGGAAGAAGCCCTGGTCGCTGGTGTAGACGACGACGGTGTCGTCGGCCAGGCCGGTGGCGTCGAGGTGGTCGAGCAGCCGGCCGACGTTCTCGTCGACGGCGACGACGCAGCGCAGGTAGTCAGCCAGGTAGCGGTCGAGAGCCCAGCGCGCGTGCGCGGTCTCGGTCCAGCCCGGCCGGAGGCTCCTCCTTGAGGTCCTCCAGGTGCAGGTCGCGGCCCACCCGCATCCGCGCCTCCCGGGCCGCGCTCGCGTGCCCGGAGTGGTCGTCGAAGAAGGTGCGAGGCGGCTCGAAGCCGTCGTCGAACAGGTCCCGGTGCCGCTCGGCGGGCACCCAGGGGCGGTGCGGCGCCTTGTGCTGGACCAGCAGGCACCACGGGTCCGGGCCGTCCTGCACCTGCCCGAGCCAGTCCAGGGCGAGGTCGGTGATCACGTCGGTGGCGTAGCCGGGCCGCACGTGGGAGGTGCCGTCGGGGAGCAGGAACTCCGGGTCGACGTAGTCGCCCTGGTCCGGAAGCACCTCCCACGTGTCGAAGCCCCGCGGGTCGTGCGCCTCACCGTGCCCGAGGTGCCACTTGCCGAACAGCGCGGTCCGGTAGCCGGCGTCCCGCAGCAGCGCCGGGAAGGTCGGCTGCCGGTTGTCGAACTCCGTCGACAGCGTGGTCACGCCGTTGCGGTGGTTGTAGGTGCCGGTGAGGATCGTGGCCCGGCTCGGCGCGCACAGCGAGTTGGTGCAGCCGCACGCGTCGAACCGGATGCCCTGCGCCGCGACGCGGTCGATCTGCGGGGTCACCCGGTGGGCGCCCGGGTAGCAGCCGACCGCGTTCGCGGCGTGGTCGTCGGCGACGACCAGCAGGATGTTGGGGCGGGTCACGACTCAGCCACGCCGCCCCGCGCTGAACTCCTCCATCTGCATGAGCGGGCGCACCTGCTTGGCCAGCCGGCCCGGCGCGACGTAGTCGCGCATCGCGTCCCCGGCCAGCTCGTTGCCGAGCGCGGCCATGATCATGCCCTGGTCCAGGGAGAGGTAGCGCTTGGAGACCTGGCCGCTGCGGACCGCGATGGCGTCGTAGAAGCCGCCGGGGCCGTAGGCGTCGAAGTTCGTCCCGCATCTTCGCCAGGTTGTCCAGCGAGGCCTCGGGGGCGTAGCGCAGCGCCAGGAAGGACGCGTGCGGCGTCACCACGCCGTCGCCGTACTGCGTCGGGGCGGGCTCGCCCTCGCGGCAGCCCTCGTAGGGCTGCTCCCAGTCGGTGCGCTCCTGGTCGGAGGTGTAGCCCGGCCCGTCGAGCCCAGCATGTCCACGCCGTACTCGCGGTAGCCGCCGGCGGGGTTGTTGGACGGTGAGAAGCCCCAGTAGCCGTAGCCGGCCTCGTCCATGCCGTGCTCGATCTGGCCCTGCACGTAGAGCGGGTGGTTGACGCCCCAGGAGCGCGGGCCCCACTTCTCCTCCGGCACGAACAGCGGCACCATCAGCGCCTCGAACATGCTGCCGCCCCAGGTCGGCACGACGTTCATGCCGCGGTAGGGCAGGGCGCCCTCGAACACCCGCTGGCCGAGGTACTCGCGCCACTCGCCGACCGGCCTGCGTCTCGGTCCAGGCCCAGTCGCAGTTGGTGTCGGGGAAGGTGCGGAAGGTGCCGAAGTAGTGCTTGCGCGGGGATCTGGCCGTCGGCGATGCCGAGGTACGACGCCATGCGCGGCTCGGTGTTGAACGCGCCGTAGTGGTGCCCGGTGTACCAGACGTCGCTGCCCCATGCCGCAGTAGTCGCCCTGCGGCAGCGGACGAGTTGCCCGGGTCCTCGTCCCAGAAGCCGCCCCGGATCTGGTTCTCGGCCGGGTTGTAGTAGCAGGCGAAGTCCATGTCCTTGCGGATCGCGTCGGCCTCGTCGGCCAGGGCCGGGACGGCACGGGCGGTCAGCAGCAGCCCGGTGGCCAGCCAGCCGTTGTCGACGCTGGAGAGGAAGGGCTTGATCGGGTCGCCGCTGCCGGGGAACGCCCGCAGCTTCTCCCCCGTGGCCGGGTCGTACCAGTTGTAGAACATGCCGCTCGCGTCGTGCCGCTCGAGCCCGGCGACGCTGTCGAGGGTCTGCGCCATCCGGGTGCGGGCCTCGCGCTTGGAGATCAGCCCGATGTCGCGCGCGGCGGTGGTGCTCCACAGGTACGCCCCGATGTTGGTGGGCGAGGTGTAGCCACCGCGGCTCGCGGGGCTCAGGTCGCCCCCGATGTTGTCGTCCGGCAGGCCGGTGCGCTCGTCGGTCATGGCCTCGAACGACTTCCAGGTCGCGGCGGCGTACCTCTTCAGCACGGTGTCGTCGCCGGCCTCGCCGGCCGCGGCGGCCGGGCCGGTGGTGGTCGCGGCGGTGGCGGCGACCAGGCCGGCGGCGACCGCGAGCGAAGTAGCGGCGGCGAGGACGCGGCGGGGCCGTCGTCCGTTCGGGACGCCGGGTTCGGCGTGGGGGTGGGGGTGCATGTCTTTACCTTCCGAGATGGATGGGCGGACGTGTGCGTTGCAGGCGTTACTTGATGCCGGTCATGGAGATGCCCTGCATGATGTGCCGCTGCAGGAAGAGGAACACCACGATGACCGGGATGACCACGACGACCGAGCCGGCGAGCAGCAGGCCGTACTGGGTGGAGTTCTGGCCGACCGCGTAGAGCGCGAGCGCGACCGGCAGCGTGTACTTGTCCTCGCTGGTGGCGACCACGAGCGGCCACAGGAAGTTGTTCCACGAGGACAGGAACGTGAGGATCCCGAGCGTGGCCAGCGCCGGCCAGCACAGCGGCATGACGACCGAGAAGAAGATCCGCAGCTCACCCGCACCGTCGACGCGGGCGGCCTGGATCAGCTCGTCGGGCAGGCTCTGGATGTACTGCCGCATGAGGAACACGCCGAACGGACCGGCCAGGAACGGCAGCGCCATGCCGGTGAGGGTGTTGGCGAGCCCGAGGTTCACGGTGAGCACGAACAGCGGCACGAACGTCACCACGCCGGGGATCATCAGCGTGCCGAGCACCACCGCGAACAGCGCCCGCTTGCCGGGGAAGTCGAGCTTGGCGAGCGCGTAGCCGAGCATCGAGCAGAACAGCATGTTGCCGACCGTCACGGCGGTCGCGACCAGGATCGAGTTGGTGAAGTACGTCGTGAAGTCGAGGCGGGTGAACAGCTCGTCGAAGTTGGCCCAGGTGACCGTCTCCGGCAACCAGGTCGGCGGCACCCGGCGGATCTCCGACTCGGGCTTGATGGCCGAGACGGCCATCCAGAGGAACGGGATCACCATCAGGATCAGCCCGACGCCGAGCGCGACGTAGGTGCCGGCCCCGCCCTGGTCGGGGTGGGACCCCCGCTTGGAGGGGCCGGTGCCGCGCGGCACGGTGACGGCCGGCCCGGTGCGCGTGGCCGTGCCCGTGGCGAGGGGCTCGTTGAGGTCGGTGCTCACGGCGTCAGTCCTTCTCACCGAGGATCTTGAACTGCACGAAGGTCAGCACCACGACCGCGAGGAACAGCAGGTAGCTGGCCGACGCGGCCAGCCCGTAGTTGCCGAAACCGAACTGGTCGTAGGTGAAGAACGTGACCGAGCGGGTCGCGTCGAGGGGGCCGCCCTTGGTCATCACGAAGGCCTCCTCGAAGAACTGCAGGTAGCCCAGCGACGTGATCACGGCACCGAAGAGCAGCGTCGGCTTGAGCATCGGGAGCGTGATCCGGCGGAACACCGCCCACCCGGTCGCGCCGTCGACCTGCGCCGCCTCCTTGACCTCGTCGGGGATGGTCTGGAGACCGGCGAGGAAGATGATCATCAGGGTGCCCAGGTTGCGCCACGCCGCCATCACCACCAGCGCGGGCAGCGCCAGCGACGGGTTGTCCAGCCACTGCGGCTGCGGGAGCCCGACCGCCCCGAGTGCGGCGTTGATCAGGCCGCCCTCGGGCCGGTAGAGGAACTTCCACACCACCGAGACGGCCACGATGCTGGTGACCACGGGCAGGTAGTAGCCGATGCGGAACAGGCCCTTGAGCCGCTGGACGCGGTTGAGGGCGACGGCGACGGCGAGCGCCAGCGTCATCGTGAGCGGCACCCCGAGCACGACGTACAGCCCGGTGTTGACCATCACCTTGCGGAACAGCGGGTCGCCGAGCAGCTGGGTGTAGTTCTCCAGGCCGACGAAGGAGACCGCGAACGGCGTGCGGATGTCGGTGCGCTTGATGTCGGTGAAGCTCATCCCGAGGCTCGCCAGCACCGGCCCGGCCGTGAAGACCAGGAACAGCGCCAGGAACGGGAGGGCCAGGACCCATGCGGCGACAGCCTGCTGCCGCCGCATGGGGTCCGTGCCGCGCTTCGGCGCACCGGCGGCCGCGCCGCTGGTGGTGCCCGGAGACGCCGTGGTGGTCGCCATCGTTACAGGCCGGTGCCGATCGAGCCGGCCTGCTTCTGCATGTCGGCGACGGCCTCGTCGACGGGCATGGCGCCCTTCACGGCCTTCTCGACGTTGCTGTCGACGACCGCGGCGACCTGCTCCCAGCTCGGGACGGCCGGCGGCGCCAGCGTGTTGTCGAGCTGCTCGCCGAAGACGCCCAGCTGCTCGTCGGAGGCCAGCTCGCCGGACTCCCAGGCGGCCTTGACGGCCGGCAGGTCACCGAGGGTGTCGTACCACTTCGACTGGACCTCGGGGTCCGCGAGCCACTGCACCAGCTTCCAGGCCGACTCCTTGTTGTCGGAGTCGGCGAAGACCGCGAGGTCGCCGCCGCCGACGAAGGAGGTGCCCGGGGCCTCGTCCTTGCCGGGCAGCGGGGCCACGGCGTACTCGTCCTGGCTCACTCCCGCGTCCTCGACGAGGCCGGTGTGCCAGGGGCCCGAGACGAAGGCGCCGTACTTGCCGTCGGCGAAGCCGCTCTCCAGCTCGCCGGCGTCGAGGGTGCCGTCGTTGGCGAGGCCCTCGTCGAAGAACGACTTGTAGTAGTCGAGCGCCTCGGTCATCTCCGGGGAGTCGAGGGTGTACTCGGTGCCGTCCTCGTTCGTGACGGACGCGCCGTTGGACCAGGCGAAGGGCAGCACGCTCTGCCAGGAGCCGGTCTGGCCGGGCTGGAGGTGCATGCCGTACTCGGCGCCGCCCTTGGCCTCCATGTCCTTCGCGAACTGCTTCAGCTCGTCCCAGCTGGTCGGAGCCTCGGACCAGCCGGCCTTCTCGGCCAGGTCCTTGCGGTAGTAGAGGACGCGCGTCTCGACGTACCAGGGGACGCCGTACGACGTGTCCCCGACCACGGTCGAGCCCCAGGCGCCCTCGAAGAAGTCGGCCTCGTCGACCAGGCCCTCGGGGGTGGGCTCCAGCCCGCCGGCCTCGGCGAACTCACCCATCCAGGTGGTGCCGATCAGGCTCACGTCGGGGGTCTCCCCGGCGGCGATCGCGTTCGACAGCTTGTCGTGGGCCGCCTCCCACGGGACCGCCGTCACCTTGACGTCGGCGTCGGGGTTGTCCTTCTCGAAGTCCGCGACGAAGTCCCCGAGCATCTCGCCCTCGGTGCCCATCGCCCAGATGTCGATGGTGCCGGTGGCCTCGCCCTCCGAGACGGCCTCGCTCTGACCGGGGCCGTCGCCCTCGGCGGTGCTGTCCCGGCCGCAGCCGCTCAGCGCCAGGCTCGCCACGGCGAGCACCGCCAGGGTCCGGCCCGCAGCCTGCGCAGGTCGACGAATTCGACTCATCGGATTCCTCTCACTTCTCACTTCGGTGCTGTGCTGGTCCGGATGACCAGCTCGGTGGGGAGCAGCTCGTGGCGCGGCTCGCTGCGAGCGCCCGTGACCAGCTCGTCGAGCAGCCGCGCGGCGGTGCCGCCCAGCGCACGCATGGGTTGCCGGACGGTGGTGAGGCCGGCGTACCGCGCCGCCATCACGTCGTCCCAGCCGGTGACCATCACCCGGCCGGGCACGTCGACGCCTTCGCCGGTCAGGGTGGCCATCAGGCCGAGCGCCAGCTCGTCGTTGGCGCAGAGGAACGCGTCGGGAAGGCCGTCCCGGCCCCGCTCGAGGGCCGCGCGCGCCACCTCGACGCCCGTCTCCTCGCCGTAGCCGTCCACGTGCTCGACGACCAGCTCGGCGTCCGGGGCGCCGGCGAACGCCTCCTGGACGCCGGACCATCGGGCCGCGACGTCGGGCGAGGCCTCCGGTGCGCCCACGAAGGTGACCCGGCGGGCGCCGCGCTCGAGCACGTGCCGGCCGAGCGTCACCGCGGTGCCGCGGTTGTCGGCGTTGACCGAGTCCACCTCGCCGATCGGCGGGCGGGCCAGCAGCACGACGGGCATGCCCCGCCCGACGAGGCGCTCGACGACCGTGTCGGAGACGGTGCGGCCCATCACGACCATGCCGTCGCAGCGGGTGGCCAGGTCCTCGACCATGGCGGGGGCCGCGTCGCGGCCGTTGGTGGACAGGATCAGCACCGAGCGCTCGCGCTCGGCGGCGACGGCCTCGTAGCCGAGGAGCACCTCGGCGTAGTAGGGGCCGGACAGGTCCGGGAAGACGATGCCGTTGGCCGCGTGCCGGCGCTCGGCGAGCTGCCGGCCGAGCCGGCTGGGGGTGAACTGCAGCGCCTCGGCCGCCTCCAGCACCCGCGCCCGGGTGTCCTTGCGGACGCTGCCGGAGTCCCGCAGCGCCCGGGAGACGGTGGCGATGGAGACTCCGGCCTCCAGGGCGACGTCGCGGATCGTGGGCCGCACAGCTTCACCTCCCGAGTGGTGTGGAACCGCATCGTTCCGGAATGTAACCGGTTTCTGTAAGCGGTTACACAACCGTGCCCGTCGTCACAACGCGCTGTCAACCCCCCGTCCGCGACCGGGGCTGCCGGGGGCCGCCGTCGGCGCCGGCACCGTGAGGGTTCCCCGAGGTCACCCTCCGTCCCGGCGCTCCGGTCGCCGTCGTAGGGTGACTCCGGTCACACACTCTCGGGAGGTCACATGAGCACCATCGAACGCCGCACCCTGCTCAAGACCGGGCTCGCCGCCGCCGCGGTCGGCGGACCGTTCGCCGGCTTCGTCAGCTCGGCCGCGGGCGCCGTCGTGCCCGCCGGCGCGGCACGCGCCGGGCTGGTGCCGGTCCGCGACAGGCGCGACGGACAGGTGCGCCTGCACCTCCCGAGCGGTTTCCACTACCGCTCGTTCCACGACACCGAGAAGCCGGTGGAGCTGCCGGACGGCACCCGCCTCCCCGGCCGCCACGACGGCATGGGTGCCTTCCCGGGACCCGGCGACACCGTCTACCTGGTCCGCAACCACGAGGTGGGCGGCGCCCCGGGCGCGTTCGGGCCGCGCACCCCCTATGACGCGGCTGCCGGCGGCGGCACGACGACCATCCACGCGACGCTCGACGGGCGGGTGCTGGACGCCTGGACCAGCCTCAACGGCACGATGAGCAACTGCTCCGGCGGCATCATGCCCTGGGGCTCGTGGGTCACCTGCGAGGAGACCGTCAACGGCCCGGACGTGGGTCCGGACTTCACCGGCACGCCCAACGTCGGGCTGCAGAAGCCCCACGGCTACGTCTACGAGGTGCCGGTCGACCGCGACCGCGAACCCGGCGGGCCGATCACCGCGGCCGGCCGGTTCGCGCACGAGGCGGTCTCGTTCGACCCCGAGCAGGGCCGGCTCTACCTCACCGAGGACAACTTCGCGTTCGCGTCGGGCTTCTACCGCTACACGCCCGGAAGCGACCCGGTGCGCACCGGCCGGCTCGACAACGACGGCGACCTCGAGATGCTCAAGGTCAGAGGCCGCGACAACGTGCACCTCGAGGGCAGCCACCCGCGCGGCACCACCTTCGAGGTGGAGTGGGTGCCGATCAGGACGCCCGACCCGACCTTCCGCTACACCCCCGGCAAGCCGGCGCGGACCACCAACGACGAGGCCCTCACCTTCGTCAGCTCGCAGGGCTGGAAGAGGGGTGCGGCCCTCTTCTCCCGGCTCGAGGGGCAGGTCTACGAGGACGGGGTGGTGTTCTTCACCTCGACCCAGGGTGGCGGCGCCCCCGAGACCGGCACGCACGACCCGGCCGGCTTCGGCAACGGCCACGGCCAGGTCTGGGCCTACGACACCCGCAAGGAGACGCTCACCCTGGTCTTCGAGTCCCCCGGTCCGGACACCCTCGACTTCCCCGACAACGTCACCACCCGCAACGGCACGATCGTGGTCTGCGAGGACGGCTCCGAGGACAACTACGTGCGGGCGCTGCGTCCCGACGGCGAGCTGGTCAACATCGCCTGGAACCAGCTCTTCGTCGACCGCGACAGTGACCCGGACACTCCCCCGGTCGACCGCACCGACGACGAGTTCGCCGGCTCGACGTTCAGCCCGGACGGGAAGACCCTGTTCGTCAACATCCAGTCCAGCCGCGGCATGACCTTCGCGATCTGGGGGCCGTGGCACACCCTCGGCATGTGATGGGCGACGATTCGTCTGCGGTCGTCGGCGCGACTCCCGGAGGACGACCGCAGACGAGTCGACCGCCGCACCGTCCGGAGGACCCATGGACCTGACGTCGTACCACGCCTTCACCCAGGCGGTGGTCACCTCGCTCACCGCCCGTGGCGACGTGCTGGGACTGGTCGCGGTGGGGTCGGCCGCCGGCGAGCCGGACGCCTACTCCGACCACGACCTGTTCGTGATCGCCGCACCGGCCGACGCCGAGGGGCTGCGCCGCGACGTCACCTGGCTCCCCGACAGTGACCGCCTGGTGCTGGTGTTCCGCGAGACCGAGCACGGCGTCAAGGCCGTGTACGACGACGGGCACGTGGTGGAGCTGGCGGTGTTCACCCCCGACCAGATCGCGCTGGCCGGGGTGAACCGCTACGAGGTGCTGATCGACGGCGGCAACCTGCGCGAGCGGATGGCCGCGGCCGCGCACGGCTCGGCGCAGAGGGCCGGGTCGCCCGACCGCTCGGACGCGTGGCTCGTCGGCCAGCTGCTGACCGCGCTGCTCGTCGGCGTGCAGCGGCACCGACGGGGCGAGAAGGTCTCGGCGGTCGACTTCGTGCACCACCACGCGTTGCAGCACTTCCTGGTGCTGCTGGGGCGGCACGTGCCCGCGGACCGCCCGGAGGCCCGCGACGACCTCAACCCCTCCCGCCGGGTCGAGCAGGCGTGGCCGGCGGTCGGGCTGGCGCTGTCGGCCCTGCTCGCGACCGGCAACCTCGAGCGCACCGCGCTGGGACTGCTCGACCTCGCCTCGGACCTGTTCCGCCCGCACCTGACCGACGCGTCGTCCCCGGACCACGCCTGGGCGACGGTCCGCGGCTACCTCACCCGCCGCTGAGCAGCCCGGCCCACCGGTCGGCCATCCGCGCGAACACCAGCCGGTGCGTGGCGAGGTTGGCCCACCAGTAGGCGTGCCCGGGCGGCCCCGCCGGGTCGAAGCTCCGAGCGCAGCACCAGCCGCGTGCCCCCGTCGCCCGCGGCTCGACCGTCACGCCGAGGTAGGCCGCGCCGGGCAGCCGCGTCAGCGCGCGCAGCCGGAGCAGCGGGGAACCCGTCGACTCGACCACCCAGAAGTCGACGGTGTCCCCGGTCTCCAGGGGTCGCGCCGGCCGGCCGAGCCGGAAGTCCGGAGCCGCCCGTGGCGCGGTCGGCGAACCCCCGGACCCGCCACAGCAGGTGCGGCGTCCAGCGCCGCGGGTCGCCGCCGAGACCGGTCAGCTCCGTGCCACGCCGCCTCGGCCGGCACGGCCAGGTCGCGCGCGTTGCCGTCGACGTACGGCACCGGTCAGGCGGGCGAGGTCAGGTACGGCGCGAGGTCTCCGGCCAGCTCCTCGTGGACGCGACCGCGCACGACGGTGCCGTCCCCGGTGTGCTCGACGTGCTCGACCTCACCGGAGACGTGGATCCGGTTCAGCAGGTCACCGCGCTCGTAGGGCAGCAGCGCCTCGAAGTCGACCCCGGGCTGCGGCAGCTCGTCCTCGACCCGGGCCAGCGCCTCGACGATGCCCTCCCCGGTCTTGGCCGACACCACGACCGAGTGCGGCTCGCGCTGCCGGAGCCGCGCGAGCACCATCGGGTCGGCCGCGTCGGCCTTGTTGATCACGACCAGCTCGGGCACCTTGTCGGCACCGATCTCGGCGAACACCTCCCGCACGGCGGCCAGCTGCCCCTCGGGGTCGGCGTGCGACCCGTCGACCACGTGCAGGATCAGGTCGGAGTCGGCGACCTCCTCGAGCGTGGAGCGGAAGGCCTCGACCAGCTGGTGCGGCAGGTGCCGGACGAACCCGACGGTGTCGGACATCGTGTAGATGCGCCCGTCGGTGGTCTGGGTGCTCCGGGTGGTCGGGTCCAGCGTCGCGAACAGGGAGTCCTCGACGAGCACGCCGGCGTCGGTGAGCCGGTTGAGCAGCGAGGACTTGCCGGCGTTGGTGTAGCCGGCGATCGCCACCGACGGCACCTGGTGACGGCGGCGCTCGGCGCGCTTGGTGTCGCGGGTGGTGCGCATGTGCGCCAGCTCGCGGCGGAGCTTGGCGATCTTGGTGTTGATCCGGCGCCGGTCGGTCTCGATCTTGGTCTCACCGGGACCGCGGCCACCGATGCCGCCGCCCTGCGAGCCGACCCGACCACCGGCCTGGCGGGACAGGTTGCCACCCCAGCCGCGCAGCCGCTGCTTCATGTAGCTGAGCTGGGCGAGCTCGACCTGGGCCTGACCCTCGCGGGACTTGGCGTGCTGGGCGAAGATGTCGAGGATCAGCGCGGTGCGGTCGACGACCTTGACCTTGACCCGGTCCTCGAGGTTCCTCAGCTGGGAGGGAGCGAGCTCGCCGTCGCAGATCACGGTGTCGGCGCCGGTCGCCTGGACGATCTCGCGCAGCCCGTCGACCTTGCCACGACCGATGTAGGTCGCCGGGTCGGGCTTCTGCCGCCGCTGGTAGAGCGCGTCGAGCACCTGGGAGCCCGCGGTCTCGGCGAGCAGCGCGAGCTCGGCCATCGAGTTCTCGGCGTCCTCGACCGACCCCTCGGTCCAGACCCCGACCAGCACGACCCGCTCCAGGCGGAGCTGGCGGTACTCGACCTCGGAGATGTCCTCGAGCTCGGTGGACAGGCCCGCGACCCGGCGCAGCGCGTGCCGTGCGGCCAGGTCGACGTCGCCGGTGGTTCGTCGGAGCCCTCGGGGTCCTCGTCGGCGTAGCCGGACTCGAGGTCGAGGTCCGGCCTCGCCGGAGTCCAGGTCGTCGGGGTCGTCCCACGACTCGGTGTCGGCGAGCTCGGCGTCGAGGTCGAAGTCCTCGACGACCGGGACGGGGCTGCTCGTTCGGAAGTGCGTTCGTCATGTCCGTTCAGGGTCGCACGGCCGGTCGGCGGCGAGCCATTCCAGCCAGTTACCGTCCGCGACCAGCACGGCCGGTCCGGTGAGCAGGACGATGGTCCTCGTCGGTCCAGGTCACGTGGAGCGTCCCTCCTGGAACGTCCACCCGGTACGGACGTATTCCGCTCGCCGCCGTCGGCGAGCGCGGAGGCGACCATCACCGCGCACGCCCCGGTGCCGCAGGAGCGGGTCTCCCCCGAGCCGCGCTCGTGCACCCGCATCGCCACGTGCCGCTCACCGCGGCGGACGACGAACTCGACGTTGACCCCGCGCGGGTAGACCGACTCGGGTCGTGACCGGGCGGCTCCGCCAGCGCACCGGCGTCGTCGAGGGAGTCCACGAAGGCCACGGCGTGCGGGTTGCCCATCGACACGTGCAGCGCCGGCCAGGCGGCCCGGACCGACCGTCACCTTGGTCTCGCCGAGCACCTCCGGGCGGCCCATGTCGACCGTCACGACGCCGTCGTGGCCGAACGTGACGGTGAGCACCCCGGTCCGGGTGCCGATCGGCAGCGGCCGGTCCGGGTCGGCCCCCTGGTGCTCGACGAGGTAGCGCGCGAACACCCGGATGCCGTTGCCGCACATCTCCGAGGTGGACCCGTCGGAGTTGCGGTAGTCCATGAACCACTCGGCCTCGGCCGCGCGCGGCGACGCTGGCCGGGTCGTCGTACGACGCGGTCCGGACCGCGCGGAGCACCCCGTCGCCGCCCAGGCCGGCGCGCCGGTCGCACAGCCGCGCCACCAGGTCGGGCGACAGGTCGCCGTGGACGGTGCCGTCGGGGTCGGGCAGCAGCACGAAGTCGTTCTCCGTGCCGTGGCCCTTGAGGAAGCGGAAGGTGCCGGTCATCCCCCCAGTCTAGGAGCGCCCGCGTGTCTCCCGGATCTGTCGGTCCGGAATGTCACCGTGGGGGCATGGAGAGCTCACAGGTGCTGATGCTGCACGGGACGGTGGCCTGGTGCCCCGACTGTGCCGACGAGTGCGTGCTGGTCCCCACCGAGGTCCTCGGCGACTTCTGCTGCACCGCGTGCGACGCCGCCGTGTTCGTCCCGCAGGCGGTGCCGGGCGTCACCGCGGGCACGAGCACCGTGGACCGGCTGGCCGGCTGAGCCCCGGCCCGGCCCGCCTGGCTCAGCGTCGGCGCGACACCACCAGGGCGGATCCGCCGCCCCGCCGGGTGGGCTCGGCCACTGCGGTCAGCCGGCCCTTCCGCCGGAACTCGATCGCCGTGGCCGCGCCGATCTCGGCCGCGCTGGTGAACTGGTCGCCCGAGGGCGTGAAGGTGTGCCCGTACGGCGTGAGCAGGGCGCCGTAGGTGGCGATGAACTCCGGCTCCGCGAGCACCGAGGCGGTGTTGCGCTGGGTGGCACGCGGCGCCGCGATCGCGTCCTCGATCGACATGCCACGGTCCACGTAGTTGAACAGCATCTGCGTGACCGTGGTGATGATGGTCGAGCCGCCCGGCGAGCCGAGCGCCAGCACCGGCTTGCCGTTGCGCAGCACGATCGTCGGGGACATCGAGGAGCGCGGACGCTTGCCGGGCTGGATCCGGTTGGGGTCGCTCCTCATCGAAGCGGGTGGAGAAGTCGGTGAGCTCGTTGTTGAGCAGGAAGCCGCGGTTCTTGACCAGCAGGCCGGAGCCGCCGGTCTGCTCGATGGTGAGCGTGTACTCGACGACGTTGCCCTCCTTGTCGGTGACGGTCAGGTTCGTCGTCTCGACGTTCTCGGTGTCGGGCGAGGTGCCGTCGACCGCGCGCGCGGTGGTGGCGCAGGAGCCGTCGAAGCTCGACGCGTCGCCGGCGGCGACCGGCTTGGACGCCGCCCGGGTGGGGCTGAGGTCTGCAGGCGCGCTCGGCGGCGAACCGGTCGGAGAGCAGGGCCTTGGTCGGCACGTCGACCTTCTTCGGGTCACCGACGTACTTGCCGCGGTCGGCGAAGGCGAGTGCGGTCGCCTCGAGGTAGTGGTGCAGGGCGTCCTGCGGTGTCATGGACGCCAGGTCGAAGCGCTCGAGGATGTTCAGCGCCTCGCCGACGGTGGTGCCGCCGGACGACACGGGCGCCATGCCGAAGACGTCGAGCCCGCGGTAGTCGCTGCGGGTCGGCTTCTGGTTGCGCGCCTTGTAGCGCTTCAGGTCGGAGACCCGCATGAAGCCCCGCGGCACCGGGAGGTCGGTGTCGGGGCTCTTCGGGGGCTTGCGGGTGGCGCGGACGATCTCGCTTGGCGAGCGGGCCGCGGTAGAACGCCGTCCATGCCGCGCCGGCCCAGCAGCCGGTAGGTCGCGGCGAGGTCGGGGTTCTTGAACACCGAGCCGACCCGCGGGGGCCGCCGCCGGGCAGGAACAGCTTCGGGGTGGTGGTGTAGGCCTCGAACCGCTCCTGGTTGTCCTCGGTCTGGTCGTGGAAGGTCTGGTCGACGACGAAGCCGCGCTTCGCGAGCCGGGCGGCGGGCCGCAGCGCCTTGCGCAGGTCGTAGCTGCCCCAGCGCTGCAGGGCCTTGGCCCAGGTCGCGGGCGTGCCGGGGACGCCGACGGAGACGCCGCTGGTCACCAGGTCGGGGGTGAACGGGTAGGGCTCGCCGGTGCTCGGGTCGATGAAGGCGTCGCGCGGCATGGCCCGGGGGGCGGTCTCGCGGCCGTCGATGGTGCGCACCTTGCGGGAGTCGGCGTCGTAGTAGACGAAGAACCCGCCGCCGCCGATGCCCGCGCTGTAGGGCTCGGTCACGCCCAGGGCCGCCGCCGTGGCGACCGCCGCGTCGACGGCGTTGCCGCCGCGCTTGAGCACGCGCAACCCGATCCGGGAGGCCTCCGGGTCGACCGAGCTCACCGCCCCGCCGAATCCCCGGCTGGTGGGCACCTTCGTCGGGCGCCGGGCGGCCGGCCGCGGCGGCCTGGGCCGCCCACGGTCGCGAGGCCCGCGCCGGTGACGCAGCAGCGCGGTGAGTGCCGGCCAGGGCGGCGGAGGTGCGGGAACGACGGTGCGGGCGTGCGGTCATGGGGTTCCTCCCGAGCGAGTCAGAGCCTCCGGCTGTACTACCCAGACGCCCGGAGGTCAATCGCCGCCGCCGGCACCGGCCGGTACGGCGGCCCGGACAGCCGCCAGCGCGCGCTCCGCCCGCCCGGGGTCGTCCCAGCCGACCCAGGTGATCCGGGGGTCCTTGCGGAACCACGCGTCCTGCCGTGCGGGCGAACCGCCGCGTGCCCACGACGGTCTGCTCGAGCGCCTCCTCCTCGGTGAGCGTCGCCGTCGAGGAACGCCAGCACCTGCTGGTAGCCCAGCGCCCGCGAGGCCGTCCGGCCCTCGCGCAGGCCGGCCGCGCCGAGCCGCCGGACCTCCTCGACGAGGCCGGCCTCCCACATCCGGCGGACCCGCAGCTCGATCCGCTCGTCGAGGACCGGGCGCGGGATGTGCGACGCCGACCTGCACGGCGTCGTCGTAGAAGTACTCCTGCGCGCGGCAGCGTGGCGCTGAACGGGCGACCGGTGATCTCGACGACCTCCAGCGCGCGGACCACCCGGCGCCCGTTGGTCGGGGATGATCGCGCGTCGCCGCCGCCGGGTCCACCTCGGCGAGCCGGGCGTGCAGCGCCTGCGGCCCCTCGGCCTCCAGCTCGCGCCTCCAGCCGCGGCGCGCACCGCCGGGTCGGTGCCGGGGAACTCGAACCGGTCGAGCACGGCCCGCGTGTAGAGCGCGGACCCGCCGACCAGCACCGGGGTGACGCCCCGGTCGCGGCAGTCGTCGATGACGGCCGCGCCCAGCTGCTGGAACTCCGCGACGGTCGCCGGCTCGGTCACGTCGAGCACGTCGAGCAGGTGGTGCGGGATGCCGCGACGCTCGGCGACGGGCAGCTTCGCGGTGCCGATGTCCATGCCGCGGTAGACCTGCATCGAGTCGGTGTTGACGACCTCGCCGCCGAGCGCCTCGGCCAGGTCGAGGGAGAGGCTGGTCTTGCCGGCGGCGGTCGGACCGACGACGGCGACGACCGGCGGCCGGCCCGGCGGGGCGGGCGCCTTGTCTCGTGCACCGTTCATGGGCAGAGTCTGGCAAAGGGGCAGTCGTCCGACGAAAGGGGACGGGTCCGATGGGATTCCTGGACAAGGCGAAGTCACATCTGACCAAGGCGGTCGACCAGCACGGCGACAAGATCGCCAAGGGCGTGGACAAGGCCGCCAGACCGATCGACGAGAAGACCGGTGGGAAGCACACCGACAAGATCGCCAAGGGCCGGACCCAGGCGAAGGACGCCCTGGACAAGCTCGACGGCAAGAACGACGACATCCGCTGAGCGGGTTTCCCGGCGGGACCGGCGGGTACGGCGAGATCATGGCAGACCGAGACGACGACCAGAACGTGAAGGGCGGGCCGGCCAACCACGCCGCCCACACCGACCTGGACGCGCCGACTCCCCCGGGCGGTCCGCTGCGCCAGGACCGTCCGGACGCCGACGTGCACCCCGACCGGACCGGTCGACCCGGGTCCCGGGGTCCCGACCCGGACGTGCAGCCGAGCGGCACGCCCGGACGGACCGCCCCCGGTCCCGTCGCCCGGCACGCCACCGGGTGAGCCGGGCCCGGATCCCGAGCCGGACCCCGGGTCGGCGCCGAGGGCCGGCGCGGGGCGGCTGGAGAACGCCGAGACGTCACTGGACCAGCCGTCCGACGGCTCGGGGGCGGAGTGACCGAGACCGAGAGGAGCAGACCATGACCGATCAACACGAGCCGGCACCGATGCCGGACCAGGACGACGCGTTCGTCGGCGAGCCGCCGGCAGGTGACGCCAACCCCGGTGACTTCATGTCCAACGACCAGCGCGGGCGCGTGTCCGAGGAGACCGGCACCACCTATGACCAGGGTGGCGAGCCGGAGTCGACGCCGCACGACGAGGAGCTGCTCGCCGAGGATGAGGACGAGGAGTCATGACGCCGTCCGGCAGCTCCAGCGAGCACGAGAGCGCCGGCGCGGCCGGCAACCCCAGCGCCGAGAGCGAGGAGGGCCTCGCGGGCGACCTCGGGCGTCAGCAGCGAGCGGGACGGCCCGTTCGGGGGCGTCGAGGGCACCGGCACCGTCGGGTCGGCCCAGGGCCGCACCGACGGCGCCTCGGCGACACATCCGGGCCAGGTGGAGCCGAGCACCGAGGAGCACCGGCAGGTGCAGGAGGTGGAGGAGAACACCGCGGAGCTGCCCTCCCACGACCACGTCCGGGCGGCCAACCCGCACCCGCACCGCGACGAGGCCGGCGACCGCGACTAGCATTCCCGGGCATGCCCGACAGCACCGCCGTCCCGGAGGCCCCCGACGACCTGCACGGGCGGTTCACCGTGGTGCCGGCCGCCTACGTCGTCTTCCTGCGCGGGCCGTCCGACGAGCGCCAGGTGCTGCTCCAGCTGCGCCGCGGCACCGGCTTCATGGACGGGCACTGGGCGTGCGCCGCGGCCGGGCACGTCGAGCGCGGCGAGTCGGTCTTCGACGCCGCGACCCGGGAGGCCGCGGAGGAGGTCGGCGTGACCGACGTGGCGCTCACGCCGCTCACCGCGATGCAGCGCAGCAACAACACCGGCCGGGCCGTCGACGAGCGGGTCGACTACTTCTTCGCCTGCACGTCGTGGACGGGCGAGCCGCGCATCGTCGAGCCCGACAAGTGCGCCGACCTGCGCTGGTTCCCGCTCGACCGGCTCCCGGACCCCGTCGTACCCCACGAGCTGCGGGTGCTGCACCGCGCTCGGGACGGGTGCGGTGCCGCCGATCGTGACCCACGGCTTCTGACCGCGGGCGGGCCGTCTCAGCGACAGGCCGGCGCGTCCGGCAGTGGGGCCGGCACCCCCACGGTCGGGAGGCCCAGCGACACCGAGCCGCCGGTGGCGGCTGGTGCCGGTGCGGGCCTCCCACGCGTCGCCGGAGCGGGTCCGTCGCACCGCGCGCACCGGCGCGTCCGAGACCAGGTGGTGCGGCGCGCCGTAGGTCACCTCGACCTCGACCACGTCGCCCGGGCGTACGGCGACCGGGACACCCGCCGCGTCGAGGGGCGTGAAGTGCACCAGCCGGTTGTCCCGGGCGCGGCCCGAGAGCCGGTGGGTCTGCTCGTCCTTGCGGCCCTCGCCCTCGGCGACCAGGAGCTCGACGACGCGTCCCGACCAGGCGGCTTGTTCTCCTCCCAGGCGATCGTCGTTGACCAGCGCGACCAGCCGCTCGTAGCGCTCCTGCACGACCTCGCGGGGCACCTGCTCGTCGAGCACCGCGGCCGGCGTGCCGGGCCGCTTGGAGTACTGGAAGGTGAACGCACCCGAGAACCGCGCCTCGCCGCACGACGTCGCAGCGTCTGCGAGGAAGTCCTCCTCGGTCTCGCCGGGGAAGCCGACGATGATGTCGGTGGTGATCGCGGCGTCGGGCATCGCCGCGCGGACCCGGTCGATGATGCCGAGGAACTGCTCGCGGCGGTAGGACCGGCGCATCGTCCTTGAGCACCTTGTCCGAGCCCGACTGCAGCGGCATGTGCAGCTGCGGCATCACGTTCGGGGTCTCGGCCATCGCGGCGATCACGTCGTCGGTGAACGTCCGCGGGGTGCGGGCTGGTGAACCGGACCCGCTCCAGCCCCTCGATCTCGCCGCACGCGCGCAGCAGCTTGCCGAACGCGAGCCGGTCGCCGAACTCGACGCCGTAGGAGTTGACGTTCTGGCCGAGCAGCGTGACCTCGCTGACGCCCTCGTCGACCAGCGCCCGGACCTCGGCGAGCACGTCGCCGGGCCGCCGGTCCTTCTCCTTGCCGCGCAGCGACGGGACGATGCAGAACGTGCAGGTGTTGTTGCAGCCGACGGAGATCGACACCCAGGCGGCGTACGCCGACTCGCGCTTGGTCGGCAGCGTGGACGGGAACACCTCGAGCGACTCGAGGATCTCGACCTGCGCCTCCTCGCTGCACCCGCGCCCGCTCCAGCAGCACCGGCAGCGAGCCGATGTTGTGGGTGCCGAACACGACGTCGACCCACGGCGCCTTGCGGGTGATCTCGCCGCGGTCCTTCTGCGCGAGGCAGCCGCCGACGGCGATCTGCATGCCCGGACGGGTCGCCTTGACCGGGGCGAGGTGGCCGAGGTTGCCGTAGAGCTTGTTGTCGGCGTTCTCGCGCACGGCGCAGGTGTTGAACACGACGACGTCGGCCTGCTCGTCCGCCGGGCGCGGCGACGTAGCCGGCATCCTCGAGCAGCCCGGTGAGCCGCTCGGAGTCGTGGACGTTCATCTGGCACCCGTAGGTGCGCACCTCGTAAGTGCGGGACATGACCGCACCAGGGTACGGCGGCGGGGTCACCGCGGCGGGTTCGCCTCCGGGTTGGGCTCGACCTGCTGCGGGGGCGGCGGCGGGGTGCTCCGCGGGGCCGAGCGCGGCGGGAGCTTGTCGCCGGGTGCGCTCGCCGTCCCGGTCGCCGCCTTCTTCGCGGCGGTCTTCTTCGCGGGGGTCTTCGTGGCGGCGGCCTTCTTGGTCGCGGTCTTCTTCGCGGGGGCCTTCTTCGCGGCCTTCGGCGTCGGCGACTTCTTGGCCGCCGGGGTCTTCCGGGGGGTGGCCTTCTTGGCGACGTCGGCCGGGGTCGGGGTCTTCTCGGGGGTCGTGGCGGCCGGCGCCCGCGAGGGGGCGGGCTCCGCGGAGGGCGCGTCGGTGGCGGGGTGGGGTGCCACCGGGTCGCCCTGCGTCTTGCGCGGGGCAGCCGCCGGCTGCGCCTGCGGGCCGCTGTGTGCCTCGGTCGTCGACGCGGCACGCGGCGCGTCGCCGGCCCGGCGCCGGCGCCGGGTGCCGACCTGCTCGGTGACCTGGCTGGCCAGTCCCTCCGCCAGGTGGCGTCCGACGCTGGCGGCGCCCTTGACCTGTCCGACCAGGCGCTCCGAGGTGCCCTTGGGGTCCTTGACCGCGTCGACGGCGGTGTCCTTGAGCTTGTTCAGCGGGCCTGGAATGGGGAGCTTTCGCGGCACTTCGGGCACCAACCTCTCGTGAACTGCGGTCCTGAAGGGGGATTCAAGCACAGCCCTCCTGAGTCACTCCCGAGCGGTCGCGGAGGGGTCACGGTCCGGCAACGCTGCGGCGTCACGGCATGTTCGTAATGGCCAGACGGTGCCACCACCGCTAGGTTTCGTGGCATGAGCACCCCACTGGTCGTCCTCGACCACGTCGACAAGTGGTTCGGCGACCTCCACGTGCTGCAGGACATCAACATGTCCGATCGCCACGGGGCGAGGTGGTCGTGGTGATCGGACCGTCGGGCTCCGGGAAGTCCACGCTGTGCCGCGCCATCAACCGGCTCGAGACGATCGACAAGGGCACGATCACGCTCGACGGGGAGCCGCTGCCGGCGGAGGGCAAGGCCCTCGCGGCGCACCGCGCCGAGGTCGGCATGGTGTTCCAGACGTTCAACCTGTTCGCCCACAAGACGATCCTCGAGAACGTCACGCTCGGCCCGATGAAGGTCCGCGAAGCATCGCCAAGAAGCCGAGGCCGAGGAGCGCGGCATGCGCAGCTTCTCGACCGGGTGGGCGTCGGCCAACCAGGCCGACAAGTACCCCGCCCAGCTCTCCGGCGGCCAGCAGCAGCGCGTCGCGATCGCCCGGGCGCTGGCCATGGAGCCGAAGGTGATGCTCTTCGACGAGCCGACCTCCGCGCTGGACCCGGAGATGATCAAGGAGGTCCTCGACGTCATGGTCGACCTCGCCAAGGGCGGCATGACGATGGTGGTGGTCACCCACGAGATGGGCTTCGCGCGCACCGCCGCCGACCGCGTGGTCTTCATGGCCGACGGCCAGATCGTCGAGGAGAACACGCCCGGAGGAGTTCTTCACCAACCCGCACGTCGGACCGCGCCAAGGACTTCCTCGGCAAGATCCTCAAGCACTGACCCAGTCTTCCCAGACCAGCACGGAAGAAGGGAGAGAAGGATGCGATTCACCAGGACCAAGGCGGCCGTCGCCACGGGTCTCGGCCTCGCCCTCAGCCTGGCCGCCTGCGGTGATGCGGGCGACGACGACAGCGAGCGCGGCGACGTCGAGGTCGCCGAGAACGCCGCCGACGAGCTTCGACGACGGCACCCGCATGAAGGAGCTCGCCGACAGCGGCGACGATCACCATCGGCGTCAAGTACGACCAGCCGGGCATCGGCTTCAAGGGCGCCGACCGACGACATGCCCGACGGGCTTCGACCCCGAGATCGGCAAGATCCTCGCCGGCCTCGCTCGGCATCGCGCCCGAGGACATCACCTGGAAGGAGACGATCTCCGACAACCGGGAGCCGTTCCTCCAGTCGGCGGCGAGGTCGACCTGGTGATCGCGTCGTACTCGATCACCGACGAGCGTCGCGCGGTGGTCGGCCAGGCCGGCCCGTACTACGTCACCGGCCAGCAGCTGCTGGTGAAGTCCGACAGCGACATCGACAGCCTCGACGACGTCGAAGGGCACCGAGGTCTGCTCGGTGACCGGCTCGACGTCGCTGGAGAACATCGAGGCCGAGGGCGCCACGCCGCGCGGCTTCGACACCTACTCCGAGTGCGTCGACCAGGTCGCTCAGCGGTGCCGTCGACGCGATGACCACCGACGGCGCGATCCTGCTGGGCTACGCCGCGGAGAACCCCGACGAGCTCAAGGTCGTCGTCGAGCCGTTCTCCGAGGAGCGCTACGGCGTCGGCTACTCGCCTGGACCACCCGGAGATGTGCCAGTGGATCGTCGACACGCTCACCGCGGCCCAGGACGACGGCGCCTGGGACGACGGCGTTCGAGGCCACGCTCGGCCAGTCCGGCGTCGACACGCCGGAGCCGCCGGCGATGGACGCCTGCGCCTGAGCAGCGACGCCGCTCCGATCCGCCGCGTGCGGCGCGGCTCCGCCGGCGCCGTCCGACGGCGCGGGCGGGGCGGGCGCCCGGACGACCTGACGGAGGAGCATCGACGCCGTGGATGCCGTGTTCTCGAACTTCGACCTCGTTCTGCGGGCCTTCGGCTCACGCTGGAGCTCTTCCTCGTCTCGGGGCTCGGGCTCGCTCGTCCTCGGCACCCTGCTCGCCGCCATGCGGGTCGGCCCGGTGCGGTGCTGGCGCCGGTCGGCGTCGACCTACGTCGCCGTCGTCCGCAACACGCCGCTGCTGGTCGTCTTCGTCTTCGTCTTCATCGCGCTGCCCACGCTGGATCTCCGTTCCGTCAGACATCGCCCGTTCCTTCTTCAAGGGCGTGCGTCGCGCTGACGCTCTACACCTCGACGTTCGTCTGCGAGGCGATCCGCTCCGGGCATCAACTCGGTCCCGCTCGGACAGGCCGAGGCCGCCCGCGCCATCGGGCTGACCTTCGGCCAGACGATGACGCAGGTCGTGCTGCCGCAGGCGTTCCGCGCCTCGGTGCCGCCGCTGGCCAGCGTGCTGCATCGCGCTGGCTGAAGAACACCTCGGTGGCCGCGGCCTTCGGGCTCGCTCGAGGCCGACCGCCCGGATGCACGTACTTCACCAACGACAACGCCGACGACCGGCTCGGATCTTCATGCTGTTCGCGCTCGGCTACATCATCATCGTCGAGCTCGATGTCGGCCGGCGCCCAGCTGCTCGAGACGGCGCTGGAGGGTGGCCCGATGAGCACCAGCATCCTCTTCGACGCCCCCGGTCCGCGGACGCGTCGCCCGGCACCGGATCTACTCGATCATCGCGTCGCTGGCCCTGCTCGCCCTGGTCGCCGCGGCGTTCTGGCAGATGCGCGCTGCCGACCGGGCCAGTTCGACTACGACCAGTGGGAGCCGCTCGTCACGCCCGACGTTCATGCGAGGCGCTGCTCGTCGACGGCCTGGTGAAGACGCTGCAGATGGCGCTCTTCTCGATCATCTTCGCGGTCGTCTTCGGCGCTCCTGTTCGGCGTCGGCAAGCTCTCCGACCACGCCGGCGTGCGGTGGCCGTGCTGGGCCGTCGTGGAGTTCTTCCGCGCCGTGCCGCTGCTGCTGCTGATCATCTTCCTGTTCTTCGCCTTCGGAGTCGGGCGGCGGGATCGGCTCGTTCTGGTCGGTCGTGATCGGGCTGACGCTCTACAACGGCTCGGTGCTGGCGGAGGTCTTCCGGGCCGGCGTCAACGGCGGTCCCGCGCGGACAGAGCGAGGCGGCGTACGCCATCGGCATGCGCAAGACCCAGGTGATGACCCTGGTGCTGCTGCCGCAGGCGGTCAAGATCATGCTGCCCGCGATCATCAGCCAGTGCGTGGTGGCGCTGAAGGACACCAGCCTCGGGCTACGCGATCCTGGCCCCCGGCCTGACCGTCGTCGGCGAGGCGATCTGGACGCAGTTCGGCAACCAGTTCCAGACCGTCATCGTCGGTCGCCGGCGCTCTACATCCTGGCCAACCTGGTGCTCACCTGGGTCGCCACCTGGGCGCAGCGGCAGTTCGTCGGGCGAGCGCAAGATCGCTCGAGCTGTCGATGGTGACCGACCGACGCCGGGACCGGTCGAGCTCGAGCCGGCCAGGTTCCGGACGTCGGTGACCCAGAGCCGGATCACGCCCTCGACCACGACGGTGCCGTCCTCGTCGACACCGCGGACCCGCACGGGCAGGTCGGGGTCAGCGGCCGGTCCACTGCTCGCGGGTCGGTCTCGGCGATGCAGGTGATGTCGCTGGTCGCCTTGGCCGTGTAGGCGACCTCCATGCCCTTCGGGATCCAGCGCTTGCCGGCCGGGACGCTCGCCTCGGCCAGCGCCCCCATCGCGGCCTCGAGGCCGTTGCAGATCGCGATCGACGTGCACGGTCCCGATGTGGTTGTGCACGCGTCGCCGCTTGCGGATGATCAGCTCGGCGTAGTTGGGGCGGAGCGCGACGAAGTGCGGTCGCACGGTGGCGAAGTAGGGGGCCTTGAGGCTGAACAGCCGGGAGAAGATCCGGTGCCCCTGGGGCAGCCGGGTGGCCCGCTCGTAGAGGTGCAGCACGGTCGCCATGCCGACGACCATATATTACTCGGCAGTAACCAGCCCGCGTGGGGTCACCGGGCGATCTCCGTGGCCCGCGACTCCCGGATCACCGTGACCTTGATCTGACCGGGATAGGTCAGCTCCTCCTCGAACTGCTTGGCGAGGTCGCGGGCCAGCACCTGCGCGGCGATGTCGTCGACGGCGTCGGGCTTGACCATCACCCGTACGTCGCGGCCGGCCTGCATGGCGAACACCCGGTCCACCCCTTCCCGGGCCGCGGCCAGCTCCTCGAGCTTGTGCAGCCGCTGCACGTAGGCCTCCAGCGACTCCCGCCGGGCGCCGGGGCGTCCGCCCGAGATCGCGTCCGCCGCCTGCGTGATCACGGCCTCCACCGTGCGCGGCTCCACCTCGTTGTGGTGCGCCTCGATCGCATGCACGACGTCGTCGGACTCGCCGTACCGGCGGGCCAGGTCCGCGCCGACGAGGGCGTGCGACCCCTCCGCCTCGTGGGTGAGGGCCTTGCCGATGTCGTGCAGGAAGGCCCCCCGGACGCAGGTGGCGCGGTTCAGGCCGATCTCGTCGGCCAGCAGCCCGGCGGCGTGGCCCGACTCGACCAGGTGCTTGAGCACGTTCTGCCCGTACGACGTGCGGTAGCGCAGCCGGCCCATCGTCAGGACCAGCTCGGGATGCAGGTCGGTGATGCCCATCTCGAAGGCGGCCTCCTCCCCCGCCCGCAGGCACATCTGCTCGACCTCCTGCAGGGAGCGGGCGTGCACCTCCTCGATCCGGGTGGGGTGGATCCGGCCGTCGGCGACCAGCTGCTCGAGCGTGACCCGGGCGACCTCGCGCCGGACCGGGTCGAAGCAGCTCAGCAGCACCGTCTCGGGGGTGTCGTCGATGACCAGGTTGACCCCGGTGATCTGCTCGAAGGAGCGGATGTTGCGACCCTCGCGGCCGATGACGCGGCCCTTCATGTCGTCGGAGGGCAGATGCACGGCCGCGACCACCGACTCGCTGGTCTGCTCGGCCGCGAGGCGCTGGATCGTGGTGGCGAGCACCTTGCGGGCGTTCTTCTCCGCCTCCTCCGTCGCCGTCTTCTCGATGTCGCGGGCGAGCAGGGCGGCGGAGCGGCGGGCCTCGGACTCGACGGCGGCCATCAGCTCGGCGCGGGCGTCCTCGACGGTCAGCCCGGCGACCTGCTCGAGGACCGCGCGTCGGTCCGCCTCCAGGTCGAGCAGCTCGGCCCGGCGGGCCTCGAGCGCGGTCTCGGCGTCGGCCACCTGGTGCGTCCGCTCGTCGAGGTGCCGCTGCTCGAGGTCGAGGCGCTCCTCGCGCTCGGAGATCCGGTGCTCGCGGCGCTCGATGTCCTGGCGCTGCTCGTGGAGGTCCTCGTGGAGCCGGTGCTCGCGGGCGGCGGATCGGTGCCGGTGGTAGAGCAGCACCCCGACCGAGACCACCGCGAGCAGGAGCATCACTCCGATGACCCCGATGAGCAGCTGGGCGAGGGTGGCGTTCATGGGGCGCTCCTGTTCCTCGCCGGCGAGCCGACCCCTCGGACGGTCCCGCCGGACGACGCAGTGCCCGTCGGCCTCGCGGGCAGACGGGTCGTCAGCGGGACTTCGAGCGCGGCCCGGCTGACGCCGGGTTCGTTGTCCGTTCAGCCTCCGGTCCCCCGGAGTTCAGTGTTGCGTTTCGAGGCTAGGTCGCGGCGGTGACCCGGTCAAGGAAGGTCGGGAGCCGCCGGGTCGTCGGGCTCGTCGCCGAACACCTCGTCGCCGCCGGCGCCCGCGGCGTCGAGCTCCTCGCGGACCACCCGGAACGCGGTGCCGGGCGGGTAGCCCTTGCGCGCCAGCATCCCGCCGAGCCGCCGCACGGCCGTCGCGTGGTCGACCCGGGCGACCGACCGCAGCTTGCGGCGCACCAGCGCCCGCGCCGCCTCGATCTCCGCGTCGGGGTCGACCTCGTCGAGTGCCTGGCGGGCCACCTCGTCGTCGATCCCCTTGCGACGCAGCTCCTGGGCGAGGGCCCGCCGGGCCAGGCCCTTGCCGGACTGCCGGGACTGCACCCAGGAGCGCGCGAACGCGCCGTCGTCGACCAGCCCGACCTCCTCGAAGCGGGTCAGCAGCCGCTCGGCGACGTCGTCGGCCACGCCCTTGGCGGCGAGCTTGTCGGCGAGCTGGGACCGGCTGCGGGCCTGCCCGGTGAGCTGGTCGAGCAGGATCTTGCGCGCCACCGCCTCCTGGTCGGCGTCGGGGCCGAGCGCGACCGTGTCCTCCGGCGGCGGGGCGCCGGGGGCGTCGTGGTCGACGCCCGAGGCCGCCAGCCAGGCCTCCACGCCGAGACGCACGTCGCCCGTCCGGCCGCCTGGGAGGTCGCGGTCGGACGGGCGAGGCGCGGTGCTCATCTGCCGGATCGGGTCAGAAGTCGATGTCGGTGGGCTCGGCCGGCGCCGCCGCCTCCGCGTCGACCCGCGGACCGACGCCGAGCTTCTCCAGGATGCGCTTCTCGAGCTCGTTGGCGAGGTCGGGGTTGTCGCGCAGGAAGCTGCGGGCGTTCTCCTTGCCCTGACCGAGCTGGTCGCCCTCGTAGGTGTACCAGGCGCCCGCCTTGCGGACGAGGCCGGCCTCGACGCCGACGTCGATCAGGCCGCCCTCGCGGCTGATGCCCTGCCCGTACATGATGTCGAACTCGGCCTGCTTGAACGGCGGGGCGACCTTGTTCTTCACGACCTTGACGCGGGTGCGGTTGCCGACCATCTCCTGGCCGTCCTTGAGGGTCTCGATCCGGCGGACGTCGAGCCGGATGGAGGAGTAGAACTTCAGCGCCCGACCACCGGTCGTCGTCTCGGGCGACCCGAACATGACGCCGATCTTCTCGCGGAGCTGGTTGATGAAGATGGCGGTGGTGCCGGCGCCGTTGAGCGCACCGGTCATCTTGCGCAGCGCCTGGCTCATGAGGCGGGCCTGCAGGCCGACATGGCTGTCGCCCATCTCGCCCTCGATCTCGGCGCGGGGCACGAGGGCCGCGACCGAGTCGATGACGATCAGGTCGAGGGCGCCGGACCGGATCAGCATGTCGGCGATCTCGAGCGCCTGCTCACCGGAGTCGGGCTGCGAGACCAGCAGTGCGTCGGTGTCGACGCCCAGGGCGCGCGCGTAGTCGGGGTCGAGCGCGTGCTCGGCGTCGATGAACGCCACGATGCCGCCGGCGGCCTGGGCGCTGGCCACCGCGTGCAGGGCGACCGTCGTCTTGCCGGAGGACTCCGGCCCGTAGATCTCGACGACCCGGCCGCGCGGCAGGCCGCCGAGGCCGAGGGCGACGTCGAGGGCGATGGCCCCGGTCGGGATCACCTCGAGCGGTGCGCGGGTCTCGTCGCCGAGCCGCATCACCGACCCCTTGCCGAACTGCCGCTCGATGTTGGCGAGCGCTGCGTCGAGCGCCTTGTCGCGGTCTCCACCAGCCATGGAAGTCTTCCGTCCGTCTGTCCGCTTGTCCGCGGAGCGTGTCGTCTTCTTCATCGGCAGCGACCCTAGGCAGGGCCTCCGACACTTTCGACCCGGGTGCGCGGACCTGTGGAGAGCGTCCCCGCGCCTGGCGTCACCGCCACCCTAGCCCGAACAGGTGTTCGATCCCGGGCGACACGCGGACGTGTCGCTGCTCGCGGGACCTCGCCGTCACGTTCACCCCGGGCTCGCGGGAAGGCCGGCGGGCGCGAGCAATGCGGCAACCACAGGCCCGGGTCGCGGGCACCGCGGACGGGTTACCGGGTCGCTGCTTGTGCCCGCAGCGCGGCGACCAACGCGGCGCCGGCTCGGGCGTCGGGCCAGACCGCGATCAGGACGAGCTCACTGCCCGAGCGGGTCCACACCATCGCGTGCAGGCCGGAGCCGCGGCCCGTCACGCACAGCGCCTGCCCCGTATCGTCTGCAACGCCGGGTGGCAGGCCGCACGGACGGACGGTGCCCCGGTCCAGATCGCGGCTGATCAGGTCGACAGCGCGGTCGGGTGCCACCGGTCGGCCGAACATGTCTGCGATCTCGATGACCTCGACCCCCAGCTGGCCGCCCGGGTGCGCGTAGAACGCCGTCCCGGCATCGCCCGGAAGTCGCTGCCGGCGGTCCTCACCGTCACGCAGGGTCCTAGGGAGGTTTGCGAGCACGCCCACCGCCTCGTCACCGCTGCGTGGCACCGGCAGTGGCCCCTCGTCCGTCGCCGCGACCAGGTCCGCACCCGCGCTGGGCGTGGCGTCACCAGTGGATCCGGAGCTGGGCTCGTCGATGGCGTCGATCGGGGCCGTCGAGTGGTCGCGCCCGGACGGGGTTGCCGCCGGCGGGTTCGCGTCGGGTGCACCGATCCCCTCCCCGGGGGCGGAACATCCGCCGCCGAGCAGGACCAGGGCGGCGCTCCCGGCCGCGAGCACGCGCCGTCGCCAGCGCGCGGCCGGGAGTACCACGAAGCCCGGCCGCTCGTCCGCAGGGACCAGCTGGGCTCGCCCGTGGGGGGCGGCCATCGGGCCGCCCCCGCACGGGGTCACGTGGCCGCTCATCGGAATCGCAGCTGCGTCTTCATCGTGGTGCCGTCGTCGAAGGAGACCGTCATCAACCGGCACGACCCGGACCAGTCCTTCTTCGTCTGCCAGTTGAACTTCCAGTTCCCGTCGCTGCTGTACGAGAGTCCCGAGGCTCCGGCGGTGTCGCCGGCAACCGGGTCCGCGAGCTGGGAGGCGGTGTCACAGTCAGCAGCACGGGAGGACAGCCCGGCGAAGCTGGCGGGGTTGCTCACGGGCGCGCCGTCCTTGCTGAGGTGCCACTTCACCGGCAGGGTCCGTCCGGCGGTGACCAGCGACCAGTCGGCGCTGGGTTCCAACGGCGCCTGTGGGCCGGCGACGGTGTACTTGCCGCCGACGTGAACCGGCTCCCGTGACCCGGTGAACCCGGCCTTGCCGCGCTCGTCGTCGACGCGCAGCCCGATGGCGAAGTCGCCATTCTGCTCGAACGTGTACGACGCGGTCTTCCCGGCGAGCTCGGCGATGGTGCCGAACTCGTCGCGGATGAACCAGCGGTACCCGGTCAATGCGTCCCCGTCCGGGTCGGTCGAGCCCGCCGCATCCAAGGCGAGCGTCTTGCCGTCGAGGGTGTGGGTGAACCTCGCCTCCGGCGGATAGTTCCACGCGGCTCGGGTGTTCGCGTTGAACTGCACCGGTTCCCCGTCGGCCCCGAGGTCGGCACCGTAGAGCTGCACGTGCCAGCGGCCCTGCTCCGGGTCCGGGATGCGGAACGACTCGAAGGTGGGGCCGAGCAGGTGCTTGGCGTTGTTGACGTTGGCCCGGTCGTAGACCACCCCGGACGGGGAGGTGACGGTCATCTCCACGTCGCTGCCCGGCCACCGGGTGAACACGTCGAGCCACTCCTGCAGCCCGTCGGTGATGGTGACGTAGTAGTCGCGGATCTCGCCGGTGGTCATGGTGACCGTGGCCGGCGGGTTGGCGATCTTGTTCAGCAGCAGCTGGTACTCGGCGAAGTGTCCGTCGTCGTCGGGGTGGAACGACGCGTTGTCCGGGCCCCCGATCTCGTCAAAGGTGATGTCACGGAACCACTCACGGTCCTCACCGCCGCCGATCTCGCACAGGCGGTGCCCCTCGAACGCGTCCGAGGTGGGCAGGAACTCCAGGCCCAGGCTCTCGGCCTGTTCCTTGAGCATCGCGTTCATCTCCGCCACCTTCTCGTTGACCCACTGCTGGTCCGATCGGTGCACCTGGGAGCAACGGGTCAGGAAGGTGCCGCCGTCGCGGAAGAACTGCGGGTAGCCGAGCACGATGACGCGGGCGCGCGGCGCCTGCCGAAGGATGTCCGCGTAGATGTCGGCCAGCGGCCGGGTCTCCGCGTAGCCCTCACCGTGCTTCGGCTGTTCGCCCCGGAGCCGCGCGAACGCGTCCTGCACGACGTCTTCGCTCTTGTGCGCGTCCGAGGAGCAGTCGTTGAGCGGCAGCAGCTCGAACCCGAGGATGCACTCCTTGATGATCTCGCTGAACTTCGCGTCGTTCCCGCCGATGGTCAACGTCACCAGCTCGACGTCCTGCCCGAGACGGGCGCGCTCGAGCTGCGGTTCCTGCACCTTCCCGGGGCCATCGGGGTGCTGAGCGTCGTAGAAGTGCCAGGTGCGAGCACCCGAGCAGGCCACGAAGTTCAACGTCCACGGCGAGTCCGGGTCGGCGGCCAGCAGGCCCGGGTACGCGGTCGACGCGCGCCGGCAGCCGTTCCCGCCGGCGTCGTGGTTCGTGCCGTCCTCGTAGTTGGCCGCGTCCAGCGCGCCCTCGCCAGAGGAGTAGGAGTCGCCGAACGCGACGTACCGTGGTGCGGTGAGCCGGTACACGCGCATCCCGGCCGACGCCCCAGAGGGATCTTGGGCGTCGAACGCAATCAGGTGCGTGCCCGTCGCCTGGGGCCGCCAGGCGCAGTACAGCTCGTAGTTGCCCTCGACGAGAGATGTCTCGTCGGTGCAGGACAGTCCCGGAGGCGCATTCAGCGGCGTGATCGTGACCGGCTCGCCGTCTGGGTCGTTCGCGGCCAGCACCAGGGGCAGAGTGTCTCCGGGCTTGGCCGAGACGTTGGTCCGGTCGGCCGGGGTGGGCGCAACCCAAGACGGCGCAGCCGACGCGTTCCCGCCGAGGTTGACGAGGAAGCTGTTCATCGTCGACGCCCCGGTCGGGTCACTCATCACCACCGTGGTCAGCCACAGGCCGGTCGGCAGCCCGGTGGTGTCCCAGGTGACGACGCCAGTCCGGTCGTTGATCTGCAGGCCGGGTGGCTGGGTCACGTACGACTCGGCCTCGGTCGCGAGCCGGAAGGACACGTTGTCACCGTCCGGGTCGGTGGCGGACACCCTGAACGACTGGAGGCCGCCGTCGGCGGGCACGTTCACGATGGGACTGACCAGGCTGGTCGGGGAGGCCCGGTTCGCGCCGTCGAGGTTCACCACGGTGGTGGTGCGCAGGTACGAGTCGGGGCTGTTGCGCAGCGTGGAGAGGGTGCAGCACGACTCCCACGAGACGATGTACGGGCCGGCGAGCGGGTAGGTGTGGAAGCCGCGAACCTCGGCGATGAACCAGTCGTCCACCTCGTTGACCGCGACCACCTCGCCCTCGAGCACCGCGTAGTCGCCGTCGCCGGTGTCCACGGTGTCGGTGAAGGTGTCACCGGGATGCAGGTGCCCGTGGAAGCTGAGCCGGTCTGCGAACCGGAGTGTGAGCTCGACGACGTTGCCCTGCTCGGAGGCGTGGTCGAACCGCCAGGTCAGGTCGCGGAACCGGAAATGACTCGCGGCGGCCGGCGGGGCGGCCAGGATCGTCACGGTGCTCGCGATCAGGGCGGCGATGACGGTGTGGACGATGGGCCGCCGAGAGCGGGCGAACCGCCTCGCCAGTGTGGCCGGGCTCAGACGCAGCACAGATTCCCCCTGTCAGACACCTCGCACCTGTGTGTGAGAAGTGGACAAAAGGTAGAACCCGGACAAAGGGCGCGTCTAGTAAATCAAAGTAAACCTTCGACGTGGCCGACGAACCACGCGGACAGGATGAGTCCGAGGGCTGCGGCCAGGAGCGTGGGGCCCCAGCGGCGGGTACCGATGCGGACCGCGAGGGCGAACGCGAGCGTGAGCATGACCGTTCCGGCCACGTAGCCCTCGGCGACCCGGCCGAGGTCGCCGCCGCACCAGGCTCCCTCGAAGCGCGGGTCGCACCCGCCGAGGGTCAGCGACAGCAGGCCCCCGAAGCCGCCTGCCGCCGCGCCGGCCGCGTACAGCGCCGTGCGGAGCCAGTGCGGCACCCGCACCCGGGCGTCGTCTCGCGGCGGAACGGGCGACATCTGCATACCGCACATTGTGCTCGCCAGGTGGGCTCCCGCACCGGCCTCGCGGCGTGAACGTGTCCCGAGTGTCGCGGCCGCTTCCGTCACCAGCGTCCCCGCCGAGTGCAGCTAGAGCGCCGGCGCGTCCGTGTCGCCGGCGTCGCCCGCGCCCCGACGCGCCGTACGCCGGGCGACCTCGGCCGCCGTCGCCACCCCGGTCACGAGCAGCGCCGCGAACGCGTTGAGCGCGACGTAGCCGAACACGTCCATGACCACCCCGGCCACCACGCCGGCCGCGGCCGCGACCAGCCCCATCACCAGGTCGGCGGCCCCCTGCACGTCGGTGCGCGCGTCCAGGGGCGCGGACTCCGAGAGCAGCGTCGAGGCGGTGACGGTGCACAGCGACCAGCCCAGGCCGAGCAGGAAGAGGCCCAGCCCGATCCGCGTCGACGCACCCGCGGGCGACGAGCCGGACAGCAGCAGCGAGACCAGCAGCACCAGCGCCCCGGCGGTCAGCACCGGCGCCCGGCCGAACCGGTCCGCGGCCCACCCCACGACCGGGGCGAGCGCGAACATGCCGAGCACGTGCGCCGAGATGACGATCCCGATCACCTCGAGCCCGGCGCCGCCGTGGTGCATGTGCAGCGGCGTCATCACCATCACCGCGATCATCACGGCGTGCGCGAGCGCGAGCGCGGCCACGCCGGCGCGCACCCCCGGCCGGGTCCGGGCCACCTCGCGGACGCGACGCCAGGACGTCGACGTGCGCCCGGTGGAGACACCCCGATCCAGGGCTGCCTGCCGGGCCACCAGCAGCGGGTCGGGACGGAGCAGCACCGCCACCACCAGGGCGGCCGCGAGGATCCCGACGAGGCCGAAGAGGAAGGGACCGGTGAGGCCGGGCAGGCCCATCGACCGGGCGGTGCGCCCGGCGAAGCCGGTGAGGTTCGGCCCGAGGACAGCCCCGATGGTGGTCGCCCAGACCACCAGCGACAGCGACCGGGCCCGCCGGTCCGGCGGGGCGAGGTCGGTGGCGGTGTAGCGGGACTGGTTGTTCGCCGCCGTCGTGGCGCCGAGCAGGGTGGTGCCGAGCAGCAGCAGCAGGAAGACCCCGGCGACGCCGGCGACGACGCAGAGCGCGGCCCCGACGGCCCCCACCAGGTAGCCGGCCACCAGCCCGGGACGGCGGCCCCGGCGGCCCATCAGGTGTGCGATCAGGAACGACGCGAGCGCCGTGCCGAGCACCTGCGACGTCTGCGCCAGACCGGCCAGGCTCTGCGAGCCGGACAGGTCCTCGGCCAGGATGGCCGCCACCGCCAGGCCGATGGTGATGCCGACCCCGCCGAGCGACTGCGCGACCACGAGCGTGCCGAGGGTGCGGCGCTGCACCCGGCGGATCTCGTCGTCGGGCCAGCGCATCCCGCCGGCGACGCCGCGGGCCAGGCCCGTCGCCACGTCCCGGGCCCCCGCCCCGGCCCAGCCCGCCAGCCGCCGTCCCGCGCGGGCGGCCGGGTCGCCGGGACCGCTCATCTCTCGCTCGCGGGGAGCCCGAGCGTCTCCCAGACGGCCCGCCACACGGTCTTCGGCGTCTCCCCCGCGGCCAGCGCCTCGGCGACGGTGCGGCCGCCCAGGGCCGCCATCACCTGCTGGTCGGACCAGTGCCGGGCGTAGGCCGACGACCCGAGCGCCCGCTCCATCCGTTGCCAGAACTCCGTGTGCCGCACAGGGCAGACCCTACGTCGGGGTCCCGGGAACGCCGACGTCGTACAGGTGGTGGACCACGTCGTGCAGGTGGTACCGCCCGAGGGAGGCCACCGTGAACACCGACCCGTTGCTGCGCCGGCCGCTGCGCTCCCACTGCATGGTCGGCCACCGCGGCGTACCGCTCGGCGACCTCCTGCCCGGCGGCGACCAGCTCCCCGGCCACGGTCGCGGGGTCCTGCTCGTCGTAGCGGCCCCGCACGGCGGCGGCGTCCTGGTCCCAGTCGGGGAACGTGGGGTCGTCCTCGTCGAGCATCAGCGCGGTCCGGCCGTCGAAGACCCGGTGCAGGTCGCGGACGTGGCAGGCGTACTCCAGCGGCGACCAGACGTCGGCCGCCGGCCGCACCGAGGCGTCGTCGCGGGCCAGCACGTCCCGCCACGACGTCCCCGTGGCGCGCAGGCGGCCGGGCAGATCCGTGGGCTCGACGCTGCCGGCGTCGAACCCGCACTCGGGGCACGGACGCTCCAGGACCCACGTCCAGTCCTTGCGGTCGGGCTCGATGGTCATGACCCGATTCTGACGCACGCGAGGGTCCCGGGTAGGGGTCGCCGTACGCGGACCGGATGCGCCGCCGGCGACTCCGGCGCGCCTGGGAGAATGCCCGCATGGGAACCGAGGTATCGATCCGTCCCGCCGTCGAGTCCGACCTCTCCGACATCGCGACCATCTACAACCACGAAGTGGCCAACAGCACCGCCACGTTCGACCTGGAGGCCCCGACGCTGGCCTACTGGCGCGAGAAGCTCGAGGGCAACCACGAGGGCGACCACCTGCTCGTCGCGGTGGACGATGACAACGACGTGGTCGGCTACGCCTACTCGTGGTCCTACCGGCCCCGCCCGGCGTACGCGCTCACCCGGGAGACCTCGATCTACCTCGACCCCTCGGTGCGCGGCCGGGGCATCGGGCGGGTGCTCTACCCCGCCCTGCTCGACGCCATGGCGCGCTCGGGGGTGCACACCGCGGTCGCCCTGGTCGCGCTGCCCAACCCGGGCAGCGTGGCCCTGCACAAGGCCGTCGGGTTCGAGCACGTCGGCACGATGCGCGAGGTCGGGTTCAAGTTCGACCAGTGGATCGACGTGGAGTGGTACCAGAAGCTGCTCGGCCCCGGCTGACTCGGCGCGGCGTACGTCTCCGTGCGAGCCGGCAGGTCGGAGCGATAGGCCACGCTCCTCCTCGCTAGCCTGCGGGCATGCTGGAACTGAGTGCCCTGGCCGTCGCGCCCTGGGAGACGACGGAGCTCAACCCGCTGATCCCCTCACCGGTGGCGGTCGTCGCGGTGCTCCTCGTGGGGGTCCTCGTCGTCATCGCGTTGGTGGCCGCGGGGGTGTTCCTCGGCGTGCGGCTGGCGTCGTCACGTCGGGCCACCGAGACCGCCCGCCAGGAGCCGTAGGACCTCCGGCCTCACCCGCGCCGGACCAGGACCGGGTCGAGCCGGGTCGTCGCCCAGCACAGCGCCAGCAGCAGGGCGGCCACGCCGAGGCAGTTGAGCACCACCCCCGGGTAGCCGAGCTCACCGACGTCGAGGAACGGGTAGGGGTACCACCCCGTCACGGCGCCGCGGCCCAGCGTGAGCACCAGCCAGGCGACCGGCAGCACCAGGGCCGGCAGCACGTCGGCCCGGTCGACCCGGCGGCGCGGCCCAGCGACCAGCCACCCGACGAGAGCCAGCAGCGGCACGACGACGTGCAGCAGCAGGTCGGCAACGAGCGGGGCGCCCTCGAGGTCGAGGATCGGTCGCAGCAGCAGCCAGTGCACGACGGCCGTCACCGCGATGCACACGACCGCGTCCAGGCGGAGCACCCGCCACAGCCGGCCGTCGTGCGTCGGGTCCCGGACGAGGGGCAGTGTCACGACCGCGACCAGGACGTTGCTGAGGATCGTGAAGTAGCTGACGAAACGGAGCAGCCGCACCGCGAGACCCGGGTCCTCCTCGGGGAGCAGGGTGGCTGAGCCGTTGACCACCAGGGTCAGCTGCAGCAGCACCGCGCCGGCGGCCAGCGTGAAGGTGGCGGCGTGCAGCATCCGCGCGCTCCCGGTCGTCACCGCCCGACCGTAGCGGCTGTGGCGGCGGTTTCGTCGGATCAGCGCAGCAGCAGGGTGCCGAGCCGACGTGAGACGACGTAGAGACCTGCCACGCCCATGACGAGCAGGTAGACCACGGAGATCGCCGAGTCCCACGACAGCGCGCCGGTGGTGAGCTCGCGGCAGAGCACGACGCCGCGGTAGAGGGGGCTGACCTCGACGACCCACCGCAGCGCCCCGTCGAAGGCGGTCACCGGGAAGAAGGTGGCCGAGAACAGGAACAACGGCATCACCGCCAGCGTGACCAGGTCGAAGTCCTGCCAGGAGCGCATGTAGGTGGTGAGCGCCATGCAGACGCCGGAGAAGCCGAAGCCGATGAGAAGGGTGGCCGGCACCGCCAGCAGGGCCCACCAGGAGTGCGACGAGACCCATCAGCAGCATCACGCCGAGGAACCCGACCGCGTAGACGCCGCCGCGCAGCAGCGCCCAGGTGATCTCGCCGCGCGCCACGTCGAACGGGCGCAGCGGCGTGGCCAGCACGGCGTCGTAGAGCTTCTCGAACTTGAGCTTGAAGAAGATCGATGAACGTCGAGTCGAGGACGGCGCCGTTCATCGCCGACGCGGCGAGCATGCCGGGTGCGACGAACGCGGCGTACTCGACGGCGCGGCCGTTGAACTCGAACGAGTCGATGAGCTGCCCGACACCGATGCCGATGGAGAACAGGAACAGCAGCGGCTCGAGGAACCCGGTGAGGAAGAAGACCTTGCTGCGCCGGTGGGCGAGGTAGTTGCGCGCGACGAGCCGCCACGAGGGCGACCAGCGGGTCGCCTGCGGGGTCCTGGCGAGGGTCGTGGTGACGACGGACATCAGCTGGTCAGCCTCCGCGTCAGCCGGCGCACGGCCCACCACCAGCCCGCCGCGGCCAGCACACCGAGGACGCCGACGTGCAGCAGGGCCAGCGGGACGTCCACGGTGTCGAGGGTCAGCATCCGGGTCAGGCTGACCCCGTGCCACAGCGGTGACACGCGGGCCAGCCACTCGATCCCGTCGGGCAGGTTGGACACCGGGAAGAACGCCCCCGAGAACAGGAACAGCGGCATGATCAGCACCCGGAAGATCACCGCGAAAGGCGTCGGGTCGGCCAGCCCCGCGCTGTAGGCGTAGAGCGGCGTGCCGAAGGCCAGCCCGATCAGCAGCTGCACCAGGAAGGCGACGAGCACGCCGGCGACCGAGGCGAAGAGCCCGAACAGCGAGAGCACCAGCAGGAAGGCACCGCAAGCGGTGCCGACGCGGAAGAGCACGAAGCCCAGGTGCGCGGCGACGACGTCGGCCGGCGTCAGCGGCGTGGCCACCATGCCGAGGTAGGACCGGTTCCACTTGATGGCCCCGAGGACGGGGTACATCGTCTCGCCCGCGGCGGTCTGCATCGCGTGCGCGGCCACGAGGCCCGGGGCGATGAAGGCGAGGTACGACGGGGCGCCCTCCAGCGCCTCTCCCCCGTCGTCGATGAAGCCGCCGAGCAGCACGCCCATCGCCAGCACGTAGAACACCGGGGTGAGGAACGAGCTCGCCACCGACGCGCGCCAGGTGCGCTTGTAGACCGTGACGCCAGTAGTCGAGCTGGCGCAGGATGCGCTCGCCGCGGCCGGGGGCGACGGCGGTGGTCGAGCCGTCGCCGGCTGTCGAGCCCATCAGTCCACCAGCGTCCGGCCGGTCAGGTGCAGGAACACGTCCTCCAGCGTGGAGCGGCGGACCAGCACCGCGACCGGGTCGAGGCCGCGCTCGTGGACCTGGGCGAGGGTCGCCTCGCCGTCGTCGGTGTAGAGCAGCAGCCGGTCGGGGAGCACCTCGATCCGTTCGGCCAGGTCGGCCAGCCGGGCGGCGAGCGCCTCGTGCTCGCCCACCCCGAAGCGCAGCTCGGTGACCTCGCGCGTCGAGTGCTCACGGATGAGCGACAGCGGCGACCCCTCGGCGACGATCCGGCCCTTGTCCATCACCACGAGCCGGTCGCAGAGCTGCTCGGCCTCGTCCATGTAGTGGGTGGTCAGCACCAGGGTGACGCCCTGCTGCTTGAGCCGGAACAGCTTGTCCCACAGCACGTGCCGTGCCTGCGGGTCGAGCCCGGTGGTCGGCTCGTCGAGCAGCAGCAGGTCGGGCTGGTTGATCAGCGAGCGGGCGATCGTCAGCCGCCGCTTCATCCCGCCGGACAGCTTGTCGACCTTCTGGCCGGCCTTGTCGGTGAGCTGGAAGAACCGGAGCAGCTCGTCGGCCCGAGCGGCGCACTCGCTGCGCGGCATGCCGAAGTAGCGGCCGTAGACGACGAGGTTGTCGCGCACGCTGAGCTCGGTGTCGAGGGTGTCCTCCTGGGGGCAGACACCGAGCCGGGCCCGGATCTGCGGACCCTGGGTGGCCGGGTCCATGCCGAGGATGCTGAGCTCGCCCGAGGTGGGCGGAGACACCGCCGCGACCATCCGCATCGTGGAGGACTTGCCCGCACCGTTGGGGCCGAGGAAGCCGAACGCCTCGCCCGGGGACACCGCGAGGTCGATGCCCCGGACCGCCTCGAAGTCGCCGAACGACTTGCGCAGTCCGATCGCCCGGATCAGCGGCTCGGCGCGCCGCGGCGCCGCGGTGTCGACGGGGTCGGGGATGGCGTGAGGCACGGGTTCGACCCTATCCCCGGGGACCGACACGGATCATCCGACTTTCCGTTCCGACCCGAGGCGCCGGACCGGTGCCTGGGGCGGGACCCGGGCGGGTACCTTCGGAGCATCATCGACCGTGCCGGACGCCGTCCCCCCGACGGCCTCTCCCGGATCTCCGTGGCCCTGCTCGTCGTGACGCTGGGCGGGACCCTGCTGCTCGCCTCCCTGGGGTGGAGCCGGCTGACCCCGGCGCCCGGAGCGCCGGAGCGGGACGCGGGCTCGGAGCCGGCCCGTTTCGCGGTGCCGTCCCCCTCGCCGTCCCACTTCGTGCTGGTGCAGACGAACCTGTGCCTCTCGGGGATGTCGGGCTGCTACGACAAGGTCGACTACCCGGCGGGGCTGCGGGATGCCGTGACCCTGGTCCGGCGGGTCCGTCCCGACGCGGTCACCGTCAACGAGGCCTGCCGCGCCGACGCACGCACCCTGGCCCGGCGCACCGGCTACCACGTGCGGTTCGTGCGGATCATCTACGCCGAGCAGCGGTTGGCCTGCGTGGATCCGGGAGGCCGCGGGCTGTTCGGGGACGCGGTTCTGACCCGGGCCCCGGTGCGGACGTCCGAGAGCCGCGTGTTCGGGTCCCAGTTCGGTCCGGAGGAGCGGCGGTGGCTGTGCGTCACCATCCGCAGCGGCCGCGGCGGCCGAGACGTGTGCACGGCCCACCTGGAGATCCGGAGCGGGGCCTACGCCGAGGCCAACGACGGCCAGTGCGACGAGCTCCGCGCGCTGCTCGCGGAACGGGCCCGGTCTCGCCCCGTGGTCTTCGGCGGGGACGTCAACCGGGGCAGGTCGTGCGCCCCGGACGGCTTCTGGAGCCGCACCGACCGCGACGCCGAGCAGGCACCCGGCGTGCAGCACGTCTACGGCAGCCGGGACGGCTTCCGGGCCCCCCGGGCGCGTCTGCTGCCCGCCCGTCACAGCGACCACGACGTGCTGCTGGTGCGGGCGCGGGTGCGCCGCTGACGGTCCCGGCCTCAGCTGCTGCCGTCCGGCTCCGGCAGCCGGACGGCCAGGAAGTCGTGGTCGGTGTAGGTCGCGGGCACCGTCTCCGCCACGGGCCGACCGAGCGACGCGCTGCCGTAGAGGTGCTGGACGCCCGGCGCCTGGGACGCGCCGGCGTCGCCCCGGGTCCACATCGTCGCGGGTGCGCACGGCCTGCGCCGGTTGACGTCCCCGCCGAACACGGTGGCGCCGGACGCGGCGTACCGGGCCAGGACCCTGGTCAGCTCACGGCACTCGGCGTCGTTGAAGACCCGGGCGACCGCCGAGTCCCGGGTGCCGAGGTGGGCGCTGCACACGGTCGTCGGCCGGTCGGTCGTGACGCACAGCCAGCGCCGCTCCTCGAGGCCCGGGTGCACCTCGAACGCCCGCCCGCGCCAGGACTCGACGTCGCGCTTGGTGAGGACGGCGATCCCGAACACGCCGCGTCCACCGGGGTCCGTGCACGGCAGCCACCGGGCGCCGGCCAGGACCGCGGAGAAGCGGGCCCGGTAGCCCGTGCGACGAGCCAGCGAGGCCACGTCGCCGCTGCAGGCCTCGTTGACCGTGACCGCGTCCGCGTCGTGCGCGCGGACCTGCGCCTCGGCCTCGTCCACCACCGACGGGTAGGCGGTCCGCTCGTAGCAGCCGGCCGTCCCCGAGAGGCACAGGTTCATCTGGAGCACGGAGTAGGTCGCGGGCGCTCCCGGCCCCGCCGGGTCCCCCGTCCCGGCGGGGCCGGAAGTCCGCACGGCACCGTGTACGGCAAGTTCGCTGCCGGGCAGCAGCAGCCCCACGAGCGACAGGGCCGCGGCGGCGAGGACGACGAGCCTGCGCACCTGTGACCTCCCGAGCGGTCGGCGGAGTGGGGCGACGTGCGTAGGGGGTTCGCCACCGTCCCCTTCGCGGACGGGTCAGTCGCCGGTGCGCACGAAGCGGAGCAGCCGGTACTCCAGCAGGCCGGCCCGGTGACAGCGCTGGAGCGCGTCGCCGCCGACCATGGAGTCGGCCCAGGCCGAGCGTCCCCGCAGCGGGCGGAGGGCGGGCTGGAGCGCCCGGACCAGCCGGTCGCGGGGCCGGCCGAGCCGCTGCAGGGCCGACAGGTCGCGGGAGGCGACCAGCTCGAGGCCCACGTCGGCGGCGAGGGCCGCCGCGTGCTCGACCGTGAGCAGCGAGGAGACGTGCCAGCCGGCCCGGAAGTCGTCCACCCTCGGGTCGTCCGCCTCCGTGGTGCGGACGTCGTCGACGACGACCAGGGTCCCTCCCGGGCGCAGCACCCGGGCCGCCTCGCGGAAGAAGGCGGGAGCCGGGTCGGCGTGCACGAACGACTCGACCGCGAAGGCCACGTCGAAGCCGCCGAGGTCGCGCGGCAGGTCGGTGTAGTCGGCGACCCGGAACGTCACGCCGCCGTGCCCCGGTCCCCCGCGTGCGGCGTACCGCTCGGCGAGCCGGACCTGGGCGGGGCTGATGGTGACCCCGACGACCTCCACCGGCCGTCGCCGGGCGAGGTACAGCGCGGCGGTGCCGACCCCGCAGCCGAGGTCGAGCACCCGCCGGTCGTCGGCCCCCAGCTCGGCGAGGACCAGCTCGTGCGTGTGGTGCAGGGCCGCAGCGCGGCCGGTGACGCCGGGACCCCACAGCTCCCGGTGCAGGGCCCGCTGTCCGCCGGTGAGCAGGAACTTCCACGTGTTGGCGTCGTAGTAACGGCGCACCCTCGCTCCCGCCCCGTCGACGCCACCGACGGGGCCCGGCACCCGTTCACTCCTCACGCGAGGACACGCTAGGGCGCCGGGCCCCTCCGGGCGAGCCCGACGCACGCCCGACGGACGCCCGCGGACGGTCGGAGGCGTACGGCAGGATGGAGCGGTGGCAGACGAGGCAGGTACGACGCGGGGGCAGGCGCAGCCGCTGGGCATGTTCAGCGCGCCGACCCGCACCTGGTTCGAGGCCGCCTTCGCCGCACCCACCCCGGCCCAGGCCGGGCGCCTGGCAGGCCGATCTCGTCGGGCCGCAACGCGCTGGTCGTCGCGCCCACCGGGTCGGGCAAGACGCTCTCGGCGTTCCTGTGGTCGCTGGACCGGATCGCCACCGAGCCCCGACCCGAGCCGACAAGCTGCAGCGCTGCCGCGTGCTCTACGTCTCGCCGCTCAAGGCGCTCGCCGTCGACGTCGAGCGCAACCTGCGCGCCCCGCTGACCGGCATCCGGCACACCGCCGAGCGGCTCGGCGAGCGCGGTTCCCGACATCACCGTGGGCGTCCGGTCGGGCGACACCCCGCCGCAGGACCGGCGCCGGCTCGGCCACCACCCCGCCCGACATCCTGATCACCACTCCCGAGTCGCTGTTCCTGATGCTGACCTCCCAGGCCCGGGAGTCGCTGCGCGGGGTCGAGACCGTGATCGTCGACGAGGTGCACGCGGTGGCCGGCACCAAGCGTGGCGCCCACCTCGCCCTGTCCCTGGAGCGGCTCGACGAGCTGCTCCGGCGGGCGACCGGACGCCCGCCCAGCGCATCGGCCTGTCCGCGACGGTTCGGCCGGTCGAGGAGGTCGCGCGCTTCCTCGGCGGCAGCGCACCCGTCGAGGTCGTCGCGCCGACGTCCACCAAGGAGTGGGACCTCCAGGTGGTCGTCCCCGTCGAGGACATGACCGAGCTCGGCGTCGCCGGCGACGAGCCCGCCGAGGGGTCGGCCGCGGGCGGCGAGCGGCGCGGCTCGATCTGGCCGCACGTCGAGGAGCGGGTCGTCGACCTGGTCGAGCAGCACCGCTCGACGATCGTCTTCGCCAACTCCCGCCGGCTCGCGGAGCGGCTCACCGCGCGCCTCAACGAGATCGCCACCGACCGCGCGGCTCGCCGGCGACCCGCCGACTCGACGACGACGGCCGACGGGGCCGCCCCGCCGGCGGTCATGGCCCAGTCGCGGCCAGACCGACGGCGCCGCCGTGGTGATCGCCCGCGCCCACCACGGCTCGGTGTCCAAGGAGCAGCGCGCGCTGATCGAGGACGACCTCAAGCGCGGGGCGCTCCCGTGCGTCGTGGCCACCTCGAGCCTCGAGCTCGGCATCGACATGGGCGCGGTCGACCTGGTCGTCCAGATCGAGTCGCCGCCCTCGGTGGCCAGCGCCCTGCAGCGGGTCGGCCGGGCCGGCCACCAGGTCGGCGAGGTCTCCCGTGGGGTGCTGCTGCCCAAGCACCGCAGCGACCTGGTGCACACCGCCGTCGCCGTCGAGCGGATGCGCGTGGGCGCGATCGAGGCGCTGCGCGTCCCGGCCAACCCGCTCGACGTGCTGGCCCAGCAGGTCGTGGCCGCGACCGCCGTCGACACCTGGGAGGCCGACGACGCTCTTCACCTGGTCCGCCGGGCGGCGCCGTTCGCCATCGCTGCCCCGGTCGGCGTACGACGCGACGCTGGACCTGCTCAGCGGCCGCTACCCCTCCGACGAGTTCGCCGAGCTCCGCCCCCGCATCGTGTGGGACCGGGTCTCCGGCGAGCTGAGCGGCCGCCCGGGCGCCCAGCGCCTGGCCGTCACCAGCGGCGGCACCATCCCCGACCGCGGCCTGTTCGGGGTCTTCCTGGTCGGCGAGAAGGCCAGCCGGGTCGGCGAGCTCGACGAGGAGATGGTCTACGAGTCCCGGGTCGGCGACGTCTTCGCGCTCGGGGCGACCTCGTGGCGCATCGAGGACATCACCCACGACCGGGTGCTCGTCTCCCCCGCTCCCGGCCAGCCCGGCCGGCTCCCGTTCTGGAAGGGCGACCAGATCGGCCGCCCCGCCGAGCTCGGCGCGGCGATCGGCGCGTTCACCCGTGAGCTGTCCGCGCTGCCCGCGCCCGAGGCGACCGCGCGCTGCCGCGACGGCCGGGCTCGACGAGTGGGCGGCCGACAACCTGGTGGCCTTCCTCGCCGAGCAGCGCGAGGCCACCGGCACGCTGCCCACCGACCGCACCGTGCTCGTCGAGCGGTTCCGCGACGAGCTCGGGCGACTGGCGGCTGGTCGTGCACTCGCCCTACGGCGCCCAGGTGCACGCGCCCGTGGGCGCTGGCGATCGGCGTGCGGCTGCGCGAGCGCTACGGCATCGACGCGCAGGCGCTGCCCGGCGACGACGGCATCGTGCTGCGGATCCCCGAGACCGACCAGGAGCCGCCGGGCGCCGAGGTGGTCGTGTTCGAGCCCGACGAGATCGAGGACATGGTCACCACCGAGGTCGGCGGGTCGGCGCTGTTCGCGTCCCGCTTCCGCGAGTGCGCGGCGCGCGCGCTGCTGCTCCCCCGCCGCGACCCCGGCCGGCGCTCCCCGCTGTGGCAGCAGCGGCAGCGCAGCGCGCAGCTGCTCACCGTGGCGTCGAAGTACCCGTCCTTCCCGATCGTGCTCGAGGCGGTCCGCGAGTGCCTCCAGGACGTCTACGACGTGCCCGCCCTGGTCGGGCTGATGCGCAGACCTCGCCGCCCGGCGGATCCGGGTCGTCGAGGTCGAGCACGCACGCAGCCCTCGCCGTTCGCGCGGAGCCTGCTGTTCGGCTACGTCGCGGCCTTCATGTACGAGGGCGACAACCCGATCGCCGAGCGCCGGGCCGCCGCGCTCTCGCCTCGACCAGGGCCTGCTCGCCGAGCTGCTCGGCCGCGCCGAGCTGCGCGAGCTGCTCGACCCCGACGCGCTGGCACGAGCTCGAGCGCGAGCTGCAGCGGCTCGACCGAGGACCGGCGGCCCGCGACGCCGAGGGGGTCGCCGACCTGCTCCGGCTGCTCGGTCCGCTCGTCCGACGACGGAGGTCGCCGCCCGCAGCACCGCGACGACCCGGCACCGTGGCTCGACCTGCTGCGCGACGCCCGCCGGGTCGTCCGGGTCCGGGTCGCCGGCGACGAGCGCTGGGCCGTCGTCGAGGACGTCGGCCCGGCTGCGCGACGGGCTCGGCGTCCCGGTCCCGCCGGGCACCCCCGAGGTCTTCACCGAGCCGGTGGAGGACCCGCTCGCCGACCTGGTCGGCCGCTACGCCCGCACCCACGGCCCGTTCACCGTCGGCCGACGTCGCCGCCCGGCTCGGGCTCGGGGTCGCGGTCGCCCAGCAGACCCTCCACCGGCTGGCCGCGCAGGGCCGGGTGCTGGAGGGCGAGTTCCGACCGGCCGGCTCGGGCTCGGAGTGGTGCGACGCCGACGTGCTGCGCCGGCTCCGCCGCCGGTCGCTGGCCGCGCTGCGCAAGGAGGTCGAGCCGGTCGAGCCGGCCACCCTGGGCCGGTTCCTGCCGGCCTGGCAGAACGTGGTCTCGACGAGCCGGGGGCCCCGCCGCTCCGGCCTGCGCGGGGTCGACGGGGTGCTGACCGTCGTCGAGCAGCTCGCGGGCTGCGCCGTGCCCGCCTCGGCGCTGGAGCCGCTCGTGCTCGGCAGCCGGGTCGCCGACTACCACCCCGCCCTGCTCGACGAGCTCACCACGACCGGGGAGGTGCTCTGGGCCGGTCACGGCACCCTGCCCGGCACCGACGGCTGGGTCTCGCTGCACCTGGCCGACACCGCCCACCTCACGCTGCCCGACCCGGAGCTGTCCGGCGAGCTCGAGACCACGCCGCTGCACGACGCGGTCCTCGAGGCCCTCGCCGGCGGCGGGGCCTACTTCTTCCGGCAGCTGTCCACCGCCGTGGCGCCGGGGACCGGGCACGATCGACGACCGCGCCCTCGAGGCCGCGCTGTGGGACCTGGTCTGGTCGGGACGCCTCACCAACGACACCCTGGCCCCGGTCCGCGCGCTGACCGCGGGCGGGCGCACCGCCCACCGCAGCCGCCGCCCGCCACCCCGCGTGCGCGGCACGGGCCGACGCCCCGTCGGCGTGCGCCCCGACCTGCCCTCCCGCACCGGGCCCGGCGACGGCTGGCCGGGCGCTGGTCGCTGCTGCCCGACCTCGAGCCCGACGCCACCCGCCGCGCGCACGCCGCCGCCGAGGGACTGCTCGAGCGGCACGGCGTGGTCACCCGCGGAGCGGTGATCAGCGAACGCGTGCCCGGCGGGTTCGCCGGGGTCTACAAGGTGCTCTCCGCGTTCGAGGACTCCGGGCGGTGCCGGCGCGGCTACTTCGTCGGCCGGGCTGGGCGCCGCGCAGTTCGGCGTCCCCGGGGCGGTCGACCGGCTGCGCTCGTTCAGCGCGTGAGCTCTCCAGCGACCTGGCCGCCGGCGACCCCGGCCAGGAGAAGCGCGTCCGCCGTCTTCGCTCGCCGCCACCGACCCGGCCAACCCCTACGGCGCCGCGCTGCCGTGGCCGGAGCGGGTGGCCGCGCCGACGAGACCGCCGCCGGTCCGGGCACCGGCCCGGGCGCAAGGCCGGCGCCCTCGTGGTGCTGGTCGACGGTGAGCTCGCGGTCTACGTCGAGCGCGGCGGCAGCACCCTGCTGACCTTCACCGACGACCCCGACCGCGCTCGGCTCCGCGCTGGGCGCCCTCGCCACCGCCGTCCGGCAGGGGGCTCTCGGCCGGCTGACCGTCGAGCGGGCCGACGGCGGCAGCATCCTGGCCGCCGGCGAGCGGCCCGGGCGCCCTGCGCCGCGCGCTCGAGGACGCCGGCTTCGTCGCGACACCGCGCGGCCTGCGGCTGCGCTCCGGGAGCTGAGCGGTGCCCGAGGGCGACACCGTGTGGCGCACCGCCCGTCACCTCGACCAGGCGCTCACCGGGCACGCCCTGACCGGGACCGACTTCCGGGTGCCCGCGCACGCGACGCTCGACCTCTCCGGCCTGGTCGTGGAGTCGACGATCGCCCGCGGCAAGCACCTGCTCACCCGGATCGGCGCCGAGCACACCCTGCACACCCACCTGAAGATGGAGGGCTCCTGGCACCTCTACAAGCCCGGGCAGCCGCTGGCGGCGACCCGGCCCACGAGGCGCGGGTCGTGCTGCGCACCGAGCCGTGGCGGCCGTCGGCTTCGCGCTCGGCGTCGTCGAGGTGATCGCCCGCGACGCCGAGGACACGGTGGTCGGGCACCTCGGCCCCGACCTGCTCGGGCCCGACTGGGACGACGAGGAGGCGGTACGCCGGATCCTGGGCGACCCCGACCGGGCGGTCGGCGAGGCGCTGCTCGACCAGCGCAACCTGGCCGGGATCGGCAACATGTACAAGACCGAGCTGTGCTTCCTCGCCGGCGTGCACCCGTGGCGGCCGGTCGGCGACGGTCGTCGCCCTGCGACCGGCTGGTCCGGCGGGCCCGGCTGGTGCTCGACGCCAACAAGGAGCGGGTCGAGCAGACCACCACCGGCGACACCCGTCGGGGCCACCGGACCTGGGTCTACCGCCGCGACCGGCAGCCGTGCCGCCGGTGCGGGACCACGGTGCGGGTCGCCGAGCAGGGGCCGCCCGAGTCAGGAGCGCGCGACGTACTGGTGCCCGACCTGCCAGCCGGAGGCCTAGCGGAGAGTGGTGCCGCCGGGCCGGGGTTCCTCAGGCAGCGGAGGCGACCACGTCACCGGGCCGGGACCCGGAGCCCGTGCGGCGCGCGTCGATGCCGTCGCGCAGCGAAGCCGCTGCCGACGTCCTCGAGCTGGATGGCGAGCGCGGCCTCCTCGAGGGCGACCGCGTCGCTGACCTCGGAGAGGATCGCCGACAGCGGGCACGTCGAGGGCGGAGCAGATCGCGGCGAGCAGCTCGGAGGAGGCCTCCTTCTGGCCGCGCTCGATCTCGGAGATGTAGCCCAGGCTGACCCGGGCGTCGGCGGAGACCTGGCGCAGGGTGCGACCCTGGCGCATCCGCTGCGAGCGGAGCACCTCGCCCAGCAGGCGCCGGAAGAGGACCATCCGCTGCTCCTTCCGCTGTCGCCGGTGAACCGTCCGTCTCGACCGCCGCCCGGTCGCCGGGTGGCACGTCGTAGGGGCCAACGCTACCTGTCTCGGAAAACTTCCCGCGGGGCTATCCCCCAAACACGCCGGGCGGCCGGGGATCACCGGCCGGGACGGTCGCCGCCGGGTCGTCCCGCACGGCCGCCAGCACCGCGATGACCGCGGCCGCGACGGCCGCCGCGCGGACCTCGGCGCGCTGCCCCGCGAGGTGCAGCTCGGAGGAGGTCGTGCCCCCCGGTCCGGCCAGCCCGACGTAGACGAGGCCGACGGGCTTGCCCTCCTGGGCGTCCGGTCCGGCGACGCCGGTGGTGCTCACCGCCCAGTCCGTGCCCAGCAGCCGCCGCACGCCGTCGGCCATCGCCTCCGCGCACTCGGCCGACACGACCCCGTGTGCCTCGACCAGGTCGGCCGGCACCCCGAGGACCTCCAGCTTGACCGCGGTGGCGTAGCTCACCACCCCGCCGACGAACGACTCGCTCGCGCCCGGTGCCGCGCTGAGCTCCTGCGCCACAGCCCCGCCGGTCACGGACTCGGCGCACGAGACCGTCTGGCGGCGGAGCACGAGCTCCGCGTGCAGCTGGGCTCCGAGATCCATGCCGGCAGCGTAGAGCAGCGGGGCCGGGGTCCCCCGGGGTTCCCGTGGCTCCCGGTAGGTTGGCAGGCATGGCGCTGCCCATCGAGGACTACGCGATCGTCGGCGACACGGAGACCGCGGCACTGATCGGACGCGACGGCTCGGTGGACTGGCTGTGCCTGCCCCGCTTCGACTCGCCGGCCTGCTTCGCCGCCCTCCTCGGCGACGAGTCGCACGGCCGCTGGCTGCTCGGGCCGGCCGGTGAGGCCGAGTCCACCTTCCGCTACGTCGGGCACTCGGCGGTGCTGGAGACGACGCACCGCACGCCCACCGGGACGGTGCGGGTCGTCGACGCGATGCCGGTCAACGACGGGCGCGCCGACCTGGTGCGCCGGGTGGTGGGCGTCGAGGGCACGGTGCGGATGCGGCACGAGTGGGTCGTCCGGTTCGGCTACGGCCGGATCCGCCCCTGGGTGCGCAGGACCGAGGCACACGGCACGCCGGTGCTCAGTGCCATCGCGGGGCCGGACCGGCTCAACCTGCGCGGTGACCGGCTCCCCCGCGCCGTCGACCACGTGCACGCCGACGAGTTCGACGTGTCGGCCGGGGACGAGCTGGCCTTCGCCACCACCTGGGTGGCCTCGCACCACCCGCTCCCCCGGCCGCTCGACATCGCCGACCGGCTGTCGGACACGCTCGAGGCCCACGAGAACTGGGCGGCCCGGTGCAGCTATGCCGGTCCGGACCGGGAGGCCGTGATCCGCTCGCTGCTCACCCTCCGGCTGCTCACCCACAGCGGCACCGGCGGCATCGTGGCTGCCCCCACGACCTCCCTGCCCGAGGACTTCGGTGGCGTGCGCAACTGGGACTACCGCTTCTGCTGGCTGCGAGACGCCGCCCTCACCCTGGAGGCGTTCCTCGCCTGCGGCTACTCCGTCGAGGCGCGGCTGTGGCGTGACTGGCTGCTCCGCGCGGTCGCGGGCGATCCTTGCGACCTGCAGATCATGTACGCCGTCGACGGCGGCCGCGATCTGCCGGAGCGGGAGCTCGACCATCTGCCCGGTTACGCCGAGTCGCGGCCCGTGCGCATCGGCAACGGAGCGGTGTCGCAGCGGCAGACCGACGTCCTGGGCGAGGTGATGGCGGCACTGCACGTCGCCCGCGGGCTGGGCCTCGAGGACACCCGCGACTCCTGGGCGCTGCAGTGCGCGCTCGTCGACGAGCTGGGCGACACGTGGGAGAAGCCGGACCACGGGCTGTGGGAGATCCGCGGCCCGCAGCAGCGGTTCACGCACTCCCGGGTGATGGTCTGGGTGGCCTTCGACCGGGCGGTGCGCGCGGTCGAGGAGCACGGGCTGCCCGGGCCGGTGGAGCGCTGGCGGGCGCTGCGCGACGAGGTCCGCGCCGAGGTGCTGGAGAACGGCTTCGACGAGGCGCGCAACACCTTCACCCAGCACTACGACACGGTGGAGGTCGACGCCTCGCTGCTGGTGCTGCCGACCGTCGGGTTCATCGCCGGGGACGACCCGCGGATGCTGGGCACGATCGAGGCGGTGGAGTCCGACCTGATGGAGAACGGTCTGCTGCTGCGCTACCGGACCGAGACCGGCGTCGACGGGCTCTCCGGCGACGAGCACCCCTTCCTGGCCTGCTCGTTCTGGCTCGTGTCGGCCTACGCCCAGGCCGGGCGGCTGGACGACGCACGGGCCCTGATGGACCGGCTGCTCGCCCTGCCCAACGGCGTCGGCCTGCTGCCCGAGGAGTACGACCCGGTGGTGGGTCGCTTCGCGGGCAACTTCCCGCAGGCGTTCTCCCACCTGACCCTGGTCGGCGCCGCGATCCACCTGGAGCAGGCGGCGGCCGCCGGCTGACGGCCGCTCCTGCCCCCTCGAGCCACCCGGGCTACCGTCCGGACAGCACCTCGATCGTCACCCGCTCGACGGCGTGCCCGGTCGAGGGGCCCGAGTAGCGCACGGCGAGCGTGACGTTCCCGGGCTCCGTGAACGGGGCGAGCGGGATCCGGACCCGCCCGTCGTCCGGCGCGAGGGCGCCCAGCAGCCGATCCCCGTCGTAGACGCTCACCAGGCCGTCGTCGACGCGCTCGCCGTCGGTCGTCAGCACCCGGGCGTCCACGACCGGGCGCGTGTGCCCGGCCCGGACGGTGTGCGGGGTCACCTTGACCGTGAGCTCCGAGCCGGCCAGGTCCAGGCCCACCAGGACCGGGTCGTGGTCCGAGGACCGGTAGGCGTCCGGCGCGTGGATCGCGTCGACGGCGTCCGGCTTGAACGACGTGTCGTAGTCGAGGATGTCGGGCTCGTCGGCGTTGATGTGCCACTCCGCCGTCCCGGTGACCTGGCCGGCCAGGGAGGCGTTGGCCAGGGCGTGGTCCAGGTAGCCGGCCCGGCCGTCGAAGACGTAGCCGTAGGCCCGCTCCCCGCCGAAGCGCTTCACCTGGTCGGCGAACCCGCCTGCCTCGAGCGCCCGCACCGGGTCCTCGTGGTCGTAGGCGTTGAGGTCGCCGATGACCAGGTGGTCCAGGTCGCCGCTGCCGGTGGGGTCGCCGGCGAGGTAGTCGACGATCGCCTCGGCGGCGGCGGTCCGGGTGCCGTTGCAGTTGCCCTGGCCGTCGCCGGTGTCGGGGTCGCCGGAGCAGGCCGAGCCCTTGGACTTGAGGTGGTTGACCGAGACGGTGAACCGCTCCGCCGCGCCGGTTGCCGTGTCGAAGGTCTGGGTCAGCATCGGCCGGTTCCTGGTGTCGTCGAAGCGCGGGTCGACGCTCGCGTCCAGCACCGCGGTCTCACCCACCGGGCTGACCGTCGCGGGCTTGTAGAGGAAGCCGAGCCGGATCGCGTCGGTGCCCACGACGCCGGTGTCGACGTAGTCGTAGGTGCCGGCGCCCAGCCGGTCGTTGAGCCCCGCGACCAGGTCGGCGGCCGGCTCGACCCCCGTGGTGTTCTCCATCTCCATCAGCCCGACCACGTCCGCGTCGAGCTCGGCGAGCGCGGCCACGAGCTTGGCGCGCTGGCGCGCGAGCTCGGTCGCGTCGTCGGCGCCGCGGCAGTCCTGGTCACGGCTCGGGCCGCAGCGGTTGCCGTCGCGGTCGAGGGTGAGGAAGTAGTTGAGCACGTTGAAGCTGGCCACCTGGACGTCACCGCCCACGGCCGGCGCGTCCTGCGGGCGAGGGTTCCGCACGGTGAAGTCGCCGTACTGCGTCGGCTGCAGCCGGTAGGAGCCGAAGGCCTCGTCGAGGATCCCGGTGATCCCGGTGACGGTGTCCCCGCCACGGAAGCGGTTGTCGAGGCTGAACGGGCGGCCGTTGCCCGGGTGCGGGACCGACGAGGGGTTCTGCGCGCTCGACGCGTCGTCGATGGTGAGCACCCGCCGGTCGTACTCCTCGTCGAGCGCCCGGGCCGGGGCGCCGGGCTCGGCGACCGCGGTCGGGGTCCAGAGCCGGTCACCCTCGACGGGCTTGCCCACGACGACCTCGCCGAAGCGGTCGTAGTTGAAGTACTCGCTGATCACCAGCTCGTCGCCCAGCGCGACCTTCATGCCCTCGTAGCGCTCGAGGTCGCCGGGAGCGTCCAGCGGGAAGCGCACGTCCGTCGCCGCGACGGGGGCCTGCGCGGCCCCGCAGTCCTCGAGCGCGGTCACGTCGGTCAGCTGGGTCTTGCCGCGGAACTCGGCGACGGTCCCCGCGACCCGCACGACCGAGCCCTCGGCGGGGGGTGTCGCCCCGGCCAGGAAGACGAAGATGCCCTCCGACGTCTCGGTGTCGGCGTCGGCGTCGGCGGCCTCCTCCTGGACCCAGACCCCGCCGAGCATCGCGGCGGTCGCGACGCCCTCGATGGTGCGGGTGCCGCCGTAGGCGGGGTCGAACGAGGCGTCGGCGCCCTGGATGTCGTGGATGGCGGTGGCGGGGTCCCCGCAGACCGGTGTGGGCTCCGGGTCGGGGTCTCCCCCGCCGTTCCCGAACGTCTGGCCGGTGTTGGGCTGCCCGGAGGTGGCGGGGCCGGCCGCCGACCAGGCGAAGTCGCCGTAGCTCGTGCCGGTCCCGCCCAGCTGCAGGGAGTGGCCGGCCGGCGTCGCGTCGGACTCGGACACACCGATGTCCGTGCTCACCAGCCCGTCGGCGGGCCCACCGACACCGGTGAACGCACCCTCGTAGCTCAGGAACTGCCGGACGCTGCCGTCCGGCTCGACGAGCGCGACGCCGTCGGGGGCGCCGTTCTGGAGCCCGCTGTGGCTCACCGCGACCGTGCCGTGGCCGCCCTGCTGGTCGGGGATCGCGCCGGAAAGGGCACGCGTGCCGTACGGCGCCCCGCCGTTGCCGTTGTAGAGCACCAGGCTCCAGCCGGTGAGGTCGGTCCCGGACGGGCCCGCGACCTCGACCGACTCGGCGGCGTCGGTGCCGGCGTTGTCGTAGTGGATCTCGTTGACGAAGACCGTCGAGTCGTTGGTGGGGACTGCCGACGCCGAGGACGTCAGCGTGAGCGGGGCGGTGATGACGGCGCCCAGGGTGAGGGCGATGACTGCGCGCTGCGGCGCGCGGCGCGAAGACGCCACGGGGATCCTCCCGAGATAGGTGACCGGCTCACCCTATGCGGGCGCGGCCGTCCCCGGGAGGCAGCGGAGGTAACGACTTGGCGAACGGCCTGCGACTCAGGCCGCGGGGCGGGTGGCCTCGCGGTGCTGGTGCCGGGCGTCGCGGACGAACTCCCAGCCGGACCAGACCGTCATCGCGACGGCGGCGGCCATGGTGACGGCGGCGGCGTACCAGAGCACCAGGCCGGGGACCTCCAGGGCACCGTCGAGGAGCAGCAGGGGCAGGATGAACCCGCACAGCGCCACCGTCTGCAGGACGGTCTTGACCTTGCCGCTGCGGTTGGCGGCGAGCACCACGTGCTTCATGATCGAGAGCCGCAGCAGGGTGACGCTCCACTCGCGCAGCAGCACCACGACCGTGACCCACCACCACAGGTCCCCGACCAGCGAGAGCCCGACGAAGGCCATCCCGGTGAGCGCCTTGTCGGCGATCGGGTCCGCGATCTTGCCGAAGTTCGTGATCAGGTTGTGCTTGCGGGCGATGTCGCCGTCGACCTTGTCGGTGATCATGGCGGCCAGGAAGATCCCGAACGCGACCAGCCGCCAGCCGACCGAGTCGCCACCGTCGTGCAGGAGCGCCCACGCGAAGAACGGCACCATCGCGATGCGCAGCGTGGTCAGGGCGTTGGGGACGTTCCAGTTGTTCACCCGGGCCTGCTCGGCGGTCTGGCTCATGCGGCGCCCCCGTCCGCCCGGGCGACGAGGTCCACCCCGTCGGAGCCGGTGACGACCGCCGTGACCAGGTCGCCGACGCGCGGACCGCGTCCGAGCGCCGCCAGGCCCGCGAGCCCGGTGAGCGTGGTCGTGCCGTCGACCTCCGGCCCCTGGTGGGCGGCCCGACCCTCGGCGGTGTCGCCGTCGACGCTCTCGACCAGCACCACGACCTCCTCGCCGATCCGCTCCTCGGCGCGCTGGGCGGTGAGCTCCTCGACGAGCCGGGTGACGTGCTCGGTGCGCTCACGGATCTCGTCGTCGTCCAGCTTGCCGTCGTACGACGCCGCCTCCGTGCCGTCCTCGTCGGAGTAGCCGAAGACGCCGACGACGTCGAGCCGGCCGGCCTCGAGGAAGTCACACAGCGTCTGCAGGTCGTCCTCCGTCTCACCGGGGAAGCCGACGATCACGTTGGACCGGATGCCGGCGCGGGGCGCCTGGCCGCGGATCTGCTCCAACAGTCCCAAGAAGCTGTCGGGGTCGCCGAACCGGCGCATCCTTCGGAGTACCCCCGCCGACGCGTGCTGAAACGACAGGTCGAAGTAGGGGGCGACACCGGGGGTGCCCGCGATCGCCGTGACCAGGCCGGGCCGGGTCTCGGCGGGCTGCAGGTAGGACACGCGCACCCGCTCGACGCCGTCGAGGGCGGCGAGCTCGGGGAGCAGCGTCTCGAGCAGCCGGAGGTCGCCGAGGTCCTTGCCGTAGGAGGTGGAGTTCTCGCTGACCAGGAAGAGCTCGCGCACCCCCTGCTCGCCCAGCCAGCGGGCCTCGCCCAGGACGTCGCTGGGGCGCCGCGACACGAACGAGCCGCGGAACGAGGGGATGGCGCAGAACGAGCACCGCCGGTCACAGCCGCTGGCCAGCTTGAGCGGCGCCATCGGGCCGCCGTCGAGACGCCGGCGCACGGCCCGCGGGCCGGAGTCGGGGGCCGCGCCCAGGGGCAGGTCGGGTGCGGCGACGGTGTGGCCGGGCACGACGACCGTGCTCGCGTCGCGCGCCGCCGGGGAGATCGGGAGCAGCCTGCGGCGGTCCTGCGGGGTGTGCGGGTGGTGCTGCTCCCCGGCGAGGATCGACCGGAGCCGGTCGGCGATGTCGGGGTAGTCGTCGAAGCCCAGCACGGCGTCGGCCTCGGGCAGCGACTCGGCGAGGTCCTTGCCGTAGCGCTCGGCGAGGCAGCCCACGGCCACGACGGCCTTGGTGGTGCCGTCCGCCTTGAGGTCGGACGCCTCGAGCAGGGTGTCCACCGAGTCCTTCTTGGCGGCCTCGACGAAGCCGCAGGTGTTGACCACCACCGTGTCCGCCTCGGCCGGGTCCGCGACGAGGCGGAAGCCACCGAGCTCGAGCCGCCCGGCGAGCTCCTCGGAGTCGACCTCGTTGCGGGCGCAGCCGAGCGTCACCATCGCGACGGAGACGGGGGCGGCGGAACCCGGGCTGGCGACAGGCGTGGCGGCCGGGGTGGGAGCCGGGAGGGGTGCGGGGGCGGGTGAGGTAGTCATGTCCGTGTTCGAGTATGACCGCCCACCCTCGTCCGGGGCGAACCGGCGCCGCGCGGTCAGCGGGCGGCGCGCTGGAACGTACGCCGTCCCGGGCTGCCGAGCTCGCCGACGGGTCCCCGGTCCTTGCCTCGCACCTGGACCTCGATGGCGCCGGCGTTGCGCGCCTGGACCCGCACCGGGGGCGACACCTTGAGGCTCTTGCGCTCGCCGATCACCAGGGGGCCAGCGAAGGCCACCCGGCCGTCGCCGTCACGCACGACGACCCGCGACCCGGCCTGGGTGGCCACCAGCGTGATGGGCAGCCGCCGCCCGGTGGCCGGGGCCGCTCCGCCCGCCCGCGGGAACCCCTGGTCGACCCCCGCCGACCCGTTCAGGACCGGCGACGGGAGCAGCGGCCCCGTCGGGGGCCGGGGTCTCGGTGGCGAAGAGCCGGACCACGCCCCACACGAGGATCAGGCTGAGCACCAGCCCCACCAGCAGCGCCCAGTTGGGCCCGCCGACGGTGCCGCGGATGCTGCCGTGCGTGCCGGTGGCCAGCTCGGCCTCGAACACCCGCCGCGCGTTGATCGGCGCGGTGGCGTAGCGGTTGTCGAACTTCTCCAGAAGCGGCGCCGGGTCCTGGCCGAGCACGCGGGCGAGCGTGCGCAGGTGGCCCCGGGCGTAGAAGTCCCCGCCACAGGGGGCGAAGTCGTCGACCTCGATGGACTCGATGACGTGCGGCCGGATCCGGGTGCGCTCGGCCAGCTCGTCGACGCTGAGTCCGGTGCGGGTCCGGGCGGCGGCCAGCTGCGGGCCGATCACCGGGTCCGTGGCCGGCTCGGTGACGAAGTCGTCGATGACCAGCGGCTCCACGGGGTCGGCGAGCTGCGCGAGCGGCCGGACCGTGCCGGTGTCGACCGGCTCGAAGACCAGGTCGACGCTGCCGGGCCGGCGCAGCTCGCGGCCCTCGGGAAGGGCGCCCTGGTCTTCGAGCCGGTCGACGGCGTCCTGGTGCAGCGCGGTCGCCCCCAGGACGGTGGCCGGGACGTCGCGGGTGACCTCGGCCCGCAGGCCGCGACGGGCGTCGCGCAGCGGCACCGCGAACGCTGGGGCCGCGGGCTCGTCCGCCCGATCGGCGTCCGCATCCTCGGCGTTCGGGCCGGTCGCGCCGGTTCCGGCTGCGAGCGACGCACTCGGCACCGGCGCAGCGTCGATGTCGTGCCCGCGCCCCTTCGCCACCCGGGACACGATGGTGCCGAGGCCGCCGAGGAGGCTGCGACGCGGACCCCGCTCGCCGGGCGGCAGGGAGCCGCTCTGCTCGTCGGGTCCGGCGCCGTCCGTCGTCGCCGCGGCACCCAGCGCGTCCGGACGCTCGGCCCGGCGCACCGGCTCCGCGGCGGCGGGGGCAGGCGCGGCCTGCTCGCCCAGGAGCCCGGCCAGGTCCAGCCGGTCCCCGTCGCCCAGGTCCTCCGGGGCGGCCGGCTCCGCGGCCCGCTCCGGCCGGGCGGAGACGACCTCGACGGTCGTGCGCCCGCGGACCAGGACGGTCAGGTCGTCGGCCAGCGTCCCGGACGGGCCGGCCGTGCGGGTGGTGAGACCCATCGGGACGGCCAGCGGTGCGCCGTACAGGCGGCGGTTGAGAGCGGCGGCGCGGCGACCCGGCGCCTCCAGCCCGTCGAGCGCGCGCTCCGGGCTGTGCGGGCGGAACACCAGCCGGCCGTCGCGCAGGAGCCCGCGGCGCGGCAGCACCTCGACGGCGGCAACGGCGTCCCACGGCAGCCCGCGCCACTGGGCGCCGAGCCGGATCCGGACGCCGAGCTCGTCCGCGACGGCGAGCGGGGTGCGCGCGTCGAACAGGCCCTTGAGGTGGAAGCCGGCCAGGAGCGCGATGACGGCGCAGAGCACCCAGTCCAGGGCGGCGCCGCCCTGGACCGCCCGCCACAGGTAGGCGATCGCCGTCGCCGAGGCGGCCGCCCCGATCGCGGCCGCGAGGCCCGCGTTGCGGCGCAGCACCACGGGCGTGCCGGCCAGCTCGGCGGTCGCCGTCCGCGCCGGGTCGTCGGTCGGGTCCGGGGTCTCGTCGGCCGGCTCCCGGCCCTCGTGGTGCATGGCGCTCACAGGTTGCCCCTCACTGCTCACCCTGCAGGGTGGCGATCACGTCGTCGAGGTCGTCGGGCTTGATCAGCACGTCGCGGGCCTTGGAGCCCTCGCTGGGACCCACGACGCCGCGGCTCTCCAGGATGTCCATCAGGCGCCCGGCCTTCGCGAAGCCGACGCGGAGCTTGCGCTGCAGCATCGACGTGGAGCCGAACTGGGTGGAGACGACGAGCTCGACCGCCTGGACCACGAGCTCCAGGTCGTCGCCGATGTCGTCGTCCAGGTCGCGCTTGGACTGGGCCGGGGCGGTGACGTCGTCGCGGTAGGTGGGCTGCAGCTGTGTCTTGCAGTGCTTGACCACCTGGTGGATCTCCGCCTCGGTGACCCAGGACCCCTGCACCCGGACGGCCTTGCCGGCGCCCATGGGCAGGAACAGCCCGTCGCCCTGGCCGACCAGCTTCTCCGCGCCCGGCTGGTCGAGGATGACCCGGCTGTCGGCCAGCGACGACGTCGCGAACGCGAGCCGAGACGGCACGTTGGCCTTGATCAGGCCGGTGACGACGTCGACCGACGGCCGCTGCGTGGCCAGCACCAGGTGGATCCCGGCCGCGCGGGCGAGCTGGGTGATCCGGACGACGGCGTCCTCGACGTCGCGCGGGGCGACCATCATCAGGTCGGCGAGCTCGTCGACGACGACGAGGAGGTAGGGGTACGGCGCGAGCACGCGCTCGCTCCCCGGGGGCACCGTCACCTTGCCGGCCCGCACCGCCTTGTTGAAGTCGTCGACGTGCCGGAAGCCGAACGCGGCGAGGTCGTCGTAGCGCATGTCCATCTCGCGCACGACCCACTGCAGGGCCTCGGCTGCCTTCTTCGGGCTGGTGATGATCGGGGTGATGAGGTGCGGGACGCCCTCGTAGACGTTGAGCTCGACGCGCTTCGGGTCGACGAGGATCATCCGCACCTCGTCGGGGGTCGACCGCATCAGCAGCGAGGTGATCATCGAGTTCACGAAGCTCGACTTGCCGGAGCCGGTGGCACCGGCGACGAGCAGGTGCGGCATCTTCGCCAGGTTGGCGACGACGAAGCCGCCCTCGACGTCCTTGCCGAGCCCGACGATCATCGGGTGGTGGTCGTTGCGCGCGATCGGCGAGCGGAGCACGTCGCCGAGGGTGACGATCTCCTTGTCGGTGTTGGGGATCTCGATGCCGATCGCGGACTTGCCGGGGATCGGCGACAGGATCCGCACGTCGGCGGAGGCGACGGCGTAGGCGATGTTCTTGCCGAGCGCGGTGACCTTCTCCACCTTGACCGCGGGGCCGAGCTCGACCTCGTAGCGGGTGACCGTGGGTCCGCGCATGTAGCCGGTGACCTGGGCGTCGATGTCGAACTGCTCGAGCACCTCGGTGAGCCGGCCGACCACGTCGTCGGAGGCCTTGGAGCGGGCCTTGTGCGGGCTGACCCGGGCTTGAGGACCTCGTTGCCCGGCAGGGTGTAGGTGATGTCGCCGGACAGGGCGAGCTGCTCGACCCGGGCCGGCAGCGGGGTGTGCGGCGGCGCCTCGGACCGTTCGCCTCCGCCGCCGGCTGCGGTCGGCCGTCTCCGGCTCGTCCTTCTTCTTCCGCCGCCCCAGGATCGCCCGCTCCTCGAGGACCGGGGTGTCGTAGGGCTCGTCGCCGAGGTCCGGGTCGACCTCGTCGTCGGCCATCACGCCGACCCGGCGCCGCGGGCGGCTGCGCTTGAGCGGTGCAGGTCTCCTCGGACGCGGAGACCTCGTCCTCCGCGCTCCGGCCGTACGGCCCAGCACCCGGTCGCGCAGCTCGGCGAGCCGGGCCGGCACCTGGTAGAGCGGGGTGGCGGTGATGACCAGCACGCCGAACATCGCCATCAGGATGAGCAGCGGGACGACGACGAGCGTGCTGCGCAGCAGGTCGACGAAGAGCGAGGCGATCACGAACCCGACCGCGCCGCCGGCGTGCTGGAGGGCCTCGATGTCGCCCGGCCGCCGGCTCCGGCATGCCGTTGCCGATGTGCACCAGGCCGAGCACGCCGAAGAGCAGCGTCGCCCAGCCGATCACCTGCCGCCCGATCGGCCCGTTCGCCTCGGGGTCGCGCAGGTTGCGCCAGGCCACGAAGCAGAGCAGCAGCGGGACGAACCAGCCGACCAGGCCCGACCGAGCCGTTGACGACCGTGCGGGTGAAGTCGCCGACGCTCGCCGGGCAGCTGCCACCAGACGGCGGCGGCGACGACCACGGCGAGCCCGATGAGGAACAGCCCGGCCCCGTCGCGGCGGTGCTCGGGCTCGAGCTCGCTGGCGGTGTGTCCGACCTTGCGGACGCCGGCCCCGAGCACGTGGGCCGTGCCCAGCCAGGCCGTGGCGACCCCACGGCCGAGGGCGCCGGGAGAGAACACGCGCGATGGGTCCGGTCCCGTTGCGCACGGCCCGCGGCGCTGGGCGGTTCGGCTTCGACCGCCCCTTCGACGCGGACTTCTGCTTCGGGACCGGCTACCGGACGACCGGGTCTTCGAGGAGGCAGCACGCGGTCGTGCCGCTCCTCGACGACGCCGGCGGGGAAGACGTACGGGTCGCCATGGTGACGAATCTAGGTAGATCGTCACTCCCGTCACATGCTTCCCACGCCGGGGTGGCGCCCTCTCCTTCCCGCCGCAGCGTCCCCTTGCCGGGGGCCCCGGATGGCCCCATCGTGATCGCATGGACCAGGAGCAGCCGTCCCCAGCCCGCCTCGACCCCGCCCCGGGTGCCGAGGACTACTCCTACGACCTCGCGCACGAGGTCCCGACGGGGTCGGCACCGCCGCGGCGGCCGCCCGTCCGGGCCGGCGGCCCCGCCGCGGCCGCGACCGCGGCGGTCGACCCGGACGGGGACTACTCCTACGACCTGGCCCACGAGATCCCGCCGCAGCGGCCTGTCGGCTGAGCCGCCGCCCGGGGTGGACTACGCACGGACCCCGCCGCCCGGGTAAAAACTGGATGAAACGGGCACAACTTCGCGGAACGCCGGTACCGGGCACCCCCAGCCAGGAGAATCGACCGGTGATCTCCCGTGCGGCCGCCCAGGTCATGAGCCTCGCCCAGGGCGGCGACGCCGTCGCGGCCCGCGAGCTCGCCCAGGCCACCCTCCGGGAGGCGGACGGCGCACCAGCCCCGCAGCGGGCCGCGCTCTGGTACGCGCTCGCGGTCGCGCACCACTCCGAGGGCGAGTACGACGCCCAGGGCCGGGCCGACCGACCGCTGCCTCGACCTGGCCCGGAAGGCCGACGACCGCGGCTGGCAGTCCAACGCCCTGTCGATGCGGGCGATGGCCCACCTGCGCGGGGACCGGGTCGAGCCGGCGCTGCTGGACCTCGCCCAGGCCGAGGCCGTGCTGCTGGGTGTCGAGGACGACGCCCTGGCGAGCTGGGCCCACACCGGCCTCGGTTACGGCTACCTCGAGCTGCGGCTCTACGAGCTGGCCAAGCCGCACTTCGAGGCGGCCGTCGACCTCGACGCCAGCCCGGTGCCCCTCGCCGAGGCCCGGGCCATCGACCTGCTCAACCTGGCCGAGCTGCACGTGCGGTGGGCCGACGAGCTCGAGCGGGCCCTGCCGCACGACGGTTCGCGGCCGACGAGGCCGACGAGCTGCGCTCCACCGGGCACGACCTCGCCTCCGCCGCGTTCGCGGAGGCGGACGGGTCGGGGCGGCCGGCATCGCGGCGGCCGCCCGCGCGGTCGCCCTGTGCTCCCACGCCCCGGGCCCGGGCGGCGGCCTCGCTCGCGGAGCTCCGGGCGGCCTGCGAGAGCCCGGACCACACCGACCACCACGGGCGGCCGCGCCACCGTCGGCACCGCGCTGGCGCGCGCGCTGTGGCGCACCGGCGAGCGGGAGGAGGCACTGGCGGTGGCGCGTGAGGCGGCGGAGCTGTCGTCCGCGGCCAGCGACTGGCACGTCGGCGGCCAACGCCCGCTGGCTGCTCGTCGAGATGGAGCACGAGGCCGGGCTCCCCGGGTCCGCCGCCGGGCACGACTACGCGCGGCTGCTGTCCCGGGTGCTGTGGCAGCAGCGGCTGAGCACGCTGCAGGGCGCCCGCGCGGCCCTCGACGTGGAGAGCCTGCGCCACGACACGGCGGTCGCCGAGCGCCGGCCCTCGAGGACCCGCTGACCGGCGTCGGCAACCGCCGGGCCCTCGACGACGCCCTGGGCCGCAGCCGTCACGAGGACGGTCCGTGGAGCCTGCTGGTCGTGGACCTGGACGACTTCAAGACCGTCAACGACCGCTACGGGCACGTCCTCGGGCGACGAGGTGCTGTGCGCGGTGGCAGACGCCATCCAGGACGTGGCCCGCGGCGGGCGACCTCGTCGCCCGCCTCGGCGGCGACGAGTTCGTCGTGCTCGCGACGGGCACCGACGCGCACGGCGGCGCGGTTCTCGCCGAGCGGGTGCGCGAGGCGATCACCGCGGTGCGGTGCCCGTCGCCGGGCGGAACCGTGCGGCTGACCGCCACCGTCGGCGTGGGACGACCAGCGACCGGGTCACCACCACGCGACCTGCTGGAGGCCGCCGACCCGACGATGTACGGCGACAAGGGCCTGCGCCCCCAGGTCGTCTGAGCGGTCCGGGCTACGCCTCGACGACGACCGGGATGATCATCGGCCGGCGGCGGTGCCGGTTGGACACCCACCGGCCGGTGACCCGGCGGATCGTCTGCTGCAGCTGGTAGGTGTCGTCGACACCCTCCTGCAGCGTGGCGTCGATCGCGTCGATGATGGGCTGCTTGATGTCGTCGAAGACCGAGTCGTCCTCGGCGAACCCGCGGGCGTGGATCTCCGGTCCGCCGGCGACCTTGCCGCTGACCGAGTCGACCACGACGATCACCGAGATGAAGCCCTCCTCGCCGAGGATCCGGCGGTCCTTGAGCAGCGTCTCGCTGATGTCGCCCACCGACGACCCGTCGACGAAGACGTAGCCGCAGTCGACCTTGCCGGCGATCGTCGCCTTGCCGTCGACCAGGTCCACCACGACGCCGTCCTCGGCGATCACGACGCCCTTCTCGTGCACCCCGGTCGCCCGCGCCAGGTCGGCGTTGGCGCGCAGGTGCCGGATCTCCCCGTGGATCGGCATCACGTTGCGAGGGCGTGACGATGTTGTAGCAGTAGAGCAGCTCGCCGGCCGACGCGTGCCCGGAGACGTGCACGAGGGCGTTGCCCTTGTGCACCACGTTGGCGCCCCAGCGCGACAGCCCGTTGATGACGCGGTAGACGGCGTTCTCGTTGCCCGGGATCAGCGACGAGGCGAGGACGACGGTGTCGCCCTCCTCGATGTGCACGAAGTTGTGGTTGCGCTGCGCGATCCGCGACAGCGCCGACAGCGGCTCGCCCTGCGACCCGGTCGAGATCAGCACGGTCCTCTCCGGCGCGAAGTCCGCGAGCTCCTTGGCGTCGACCAGGGTGTTCGGCGGCACGTTGAGGTAGCCGAGGTCGCGCGCCACCCCCATGTTGCGCACCATCGACCGGCCGACGTAGGCCACCTTGCGCCCGTGCGCCACCGCGGTGTCCAGGACCTGCTGGACGCGGTGCACGTGCGAGGCGAAGCAGGCGACGATGATCCGCTGGACTCCCGGCTCTGGTGGAACACCCGGTCGAGCACCGGGGTGATGTCCTTCTCCGAGGTCGTGAAGCCGGGCATCTCCGCGTTGGTGGAGTCCACCATGAAGAGGTCCACGCCCTCGTCGCCGATCCGGGCGAACGCGCGCAGGTCGGTGATCCGTCGGTCGAGCGGCAGCTGGTCCATCTTGAAGTCGCCGGTGTGCAGCACCACGCCGGCGCCGGTGCGGATCACCACGGCCAGGGCGTCGGGGATCGAGTGGTTGACCGCGACGAACTCGAGCTCGAACGGCCCGAACGTGATGCGGTCGCCCTCGGCCACGACGTGCTGCGCGGTCTCCTTGAGGCGGTGCTCGCGCAGCTTGGACATCAGCAGGGCCAGCGTCAGGCGGGAGCCGACCAGCGGGATGTCCTGACGCTCGCGCAGCAGGTACGGCGTCGCGCCGATGTGGTCCTCGTGGCCGTGCGTGAGCACCAGCGCCTCGACCGCGTCGAGACGGTCACGGATCGACTCGAAGTCGGGGAGGATCAGGTCGACACCCGGGTGGTGGTCCTCCGGGAACAGCACCCCGCAGTCCACGATCAGCAGCCGGCCGTCGTACTCGAACACCGTCATGTTGCGGCCGACGTCGCCGAGGCCGCCGAGGGGGGTGACCCGGAGACCGTTCTTCTGCAGGGGCCCGGCGGCGGACAGCTCGGGATGCGGGCGGCTCATGCGCAGCTCATTTCTAGGAGTTCTCCTCCACGAGGCCGGCGCTCTCGAGCACCGAGCGGATCTCGGCGACGAGCTCGTCGCCGACGGGAACGAGGGGCAGGCGCACGTGTCGCCCGTCGAGGACGCCGAGGATCTCCAGCGCCGCCTTGGCGGTCATCGCGCCCTGCGCCCGCTGCATGATGACCTCCACGACCGGCACCAGCGACCGGTAGAGGTCCAGCGCGGTGTCGAGGTCGCCCCGGTCGACCGCGTCGACCATCGCCGCGTAGCGCCGCCCGGCGACGTGCCCGACGACGGACACCAACCCGGCGGCGCCGTGGGTGAGCCAGCCGAGGTTGAGCACGTCGTCGCCGGAGTAGAACGCGAGACCGGTCTCGGCCATGATCCGCACGCCGCGGTAGAGGTCGCCCACGGCGTCCTTGACGGCCACCACGCGCTCGTGGGCGGCCACCCGCCGGTAGGTGTCCTCGGCGATCGCGATCGACGAGCGGCCCGGGATGTCGTAGAGCATGACCGGCAGGCCGGCGGCGTCGGCCACGGCGGTGAAGTGCGCGGCGAGCCCCTCCTGGGTCGGCTTGTTGTAGTAGGGCGTGACGACGAGCGTGCCGTCTGCGCCCAGCTTCTCCGCCTGCACGGCCAGCTCGACCGAGTGAGCGGTGTTGTTGGTGCCGACGCCGGCGATCACCGTGGCCCGGTCGCCGACGGCCTCGACGACGGCGCGCAGCAGGCGGCCGTCCTCCTCGGTGGTCGTCGTCGGCGACTCCCCCGTCGTGCCCGAGATCACCAGGCCGTCGTGCCCGTGCGTCGACGAGGTGCTCGGCGACCCTGGCGGCGGCGTCGAGGTCCAGCGACCCGTCCTCGTGGAACGGGGTGACCATCGCCGTCAGCACGCGACCGAACGGAGCGGGGGCGAGCGTCATGCGCGTCAGGCTATCGGGTCATCCGGCGGCCGGACCGCCCGACCATGGACTCCCGGCCCGGCGAGTGGCACGGTGGGAGTCGACCCCGGACGGAGGTGGAGAGCCGTGGAGCAGCAAGCGACGAATCCCGCCGGGCAGGCCTGCCCGGACTGCCACGCCCTGGTCGACGACCTGGCCGCGCACACGAGCTGGCACTCGAGGCTGGTCGCCAACCTGGCCAACGCGGTGGAGGACGAGATCAGACGGAACGCCCGCTAACCGCCGTCCGCTCCAGCCACACCCGGTCGTAGCCCTCCCGCGGCTCCCGCCGGGTCTCCCGCCACTCCCGGGAGTCGAACTCCGGGTAGTGCACGTCGCCCGCGGGGCTCTGGTGCACCCGCGACAGCACCTGGGCGTCGGCGACGGGCAGCGCGGCGGCGTACACCTGCGCCCCGCCGGCGACCATGACGTCCCCGTCGAGGTCGCCGGCGAGCGCGAGCGCCTCGTCGAGCGAGTGCGCGACGAGCACCCCGTCGGCCGACCAGCCGGGGTCGCGGGTCAGCACGACCGTGGTGCGACCCGGGAGGGGCCGGCCGATCGACTCGTAGGTCGTGCGGCCCATGACCAGCACGTGGCCCAGGGTGAGCTGCTTGAAGTCCGCCTGCTCGCCCGGCACCCGCCACGGGATGTCCGGACCGTTGCCGATCACGCCGTTGTCGGCGACCGCGGCGACCAGCACGACCCGCTTGCGCGGGGTCGGAGCCGATCGGTCATACGGCGATCGGCGCCTTGATCCCCGGGTGCGGGTCGTAGCCCTCGACGCGGATGTGCTCGAGGTCGAAGGCGTCGAGCTCGGTCACCGAGTCGTCCAGCCACAGCGTCGGCAGCGACCGCGGGCTCGCGGGTCAGCTGCAGCCGGGCCTGCTCGAGGTGGTTGGAGTAGAGGTGCGCGTCACCGAGGGTGTGCACGAAGTCCCCGACCTCGAGTCCGGTCACCTGCGCCACCATGTGCGTGAGGAGCGCGTAGGAGGCGATGTTGAACGGCACGCCGAGGAAGACGTCGGCGGAGCGCTGGTAGAGCTGGCACGACAGCCGACCCGGTCCGGTCTCCGACGGGGCGACGTAGAACTGGAACAGCGCGTGGCAGGGCGCCAGCGCCATCTGCGGGATGTCGGCGACGTTCCAGGCCGAGACGATGTGCCGCCTGCTGTCGGGGTCGCGGCGAAGCGCCTCCACCACCTGGGCGATCTGGTCGACGTGCTCCCCCGACGGGGTCGGCCAGGACCTCCACTGGTAGCCGTAGACCGGGCCCAGGTCGCCGTCGGCGTCGGCCCACTCGTCCCAGATCGAGACGCCCCGGTCCTGCAGCCACTTGACGTTGGTGTCGCCGCGCAGGAACCACAGCAGCTCGGCGAACACCGAGCGCGTGTGGATTTTCTTCGTGGTCACCAGCGGGAAGCCCTCACGCAGGTCGAAGCGCATCTGGTGCCCGAACACGCTCAGCGTGCCGGTGCCGGTGCGGTCGCCCTTGGCGACGCCGTCGTCGAGGACCCTCTGCACGAGGTCGAGGTACTGCTGCACGGGGCCAGCGTAACCGCGGCGCCGCGACTCGCCCGGCAAGGTCCGGGCGGGTCGCGGCGCCGGTCGGTCAGCGTGCGGTGCGGCCCTTGCCCTTCTTGGCCGCGGTGGCGCTCAGGCCGGCGGTCGAGGTGATGAAGTCGTGGATCGAGGGGTTGTTGACCTCGCCGTAGACGCCCGGGAACTCGGGGACCGCGCAGCCGAGACCGTAGGAGACGATGCCCACCTGGACGCGGCGGCCGTCGGCCAGGTTGCCGAACAGCGGCCCGCCGGAGTCACCCTGGCAGGAGTCGCCGCCCAGGGTCTCCGCGCAGACCTCGGAGTCGGGGGCGAAGCCCATCATCCCGTTGGTCGTGCACTCCTCGTCGGCGACCGCCTCGACGTCCACCGACTTCAGTCGGGACGGGATGAACGGCGAGCCGAAGAACTCGGTGCCCCAGCCGGCCACCGTCATGGCGGCCCCGCTCTGCTCGAGCTCGTCGTTGCCTACGGGAGCGAGCGCGATCGAGGGCGCCGAGATGGCGGCGGTGGTGTGCACCAGGGCCGCGTCGAAGGTGTCCGTGCGCTCGTAGTCGGGGTGGATCTCGATCCGGTCGACGGCGAGGGTCTGCCCGCCCGTGCTCTCCAGGTCGGTGCGACCGACCGCCACCTGGAGGTCGCCCGGCTTCTCGCCGACCAGGCAGTGGGCGGCCGTGAGCACCCACCGCGACGAGATGACCGAGCCGCCGCAGAAGTGACCGTCACTGCCGCTCGAGCCCTTCGTCTGCACCGACGCCATGAAGGCGTAGCGGTCGTCGGGCACGGTGGACCCACCGACGATCGCCGAGGCCGGCGTGAGTGTGCCCGCACCGATCAGGGTGACGGACGCGAGGACCGCGCCGAGGACGTGACTGCGTCGCATGAAGTTCCCTTCGCCGAGATGCGCGGGCAGGGGGCCCGCACACCCACCTCAACGAGCGGGCGCTGTCGGCGTTACGTCAGGCGTCGTAGTCGACGACGACTCGGTCACTGGTCGGGTGCGACTGGCAGGTGAGCACGTACCCCTTCTCCACCTCGTCGGGCTCCAGCGCCCAGTTGGTGTCCATCTCGACGGTGCCCTCGACCACCTTGGCGCGGCAGGTGCCGCAGACCCCGCCCTTGCAGGCGAACGGTGCGTCCGCCCGCACGGTGAGGGCGGCCTCGAGGACCGACGGCCCGTCGGTGGGCAGCGTGAAGGACGAGGTGCGGCCGTCGAGCGTGATCGTGACCGCGGCCCCACCCGAGGGACCCGTGTCCGCCGACCCGGCGGACGGTGTCCGGCGCACCGGTGGGGTCGACTCGACGTGGAAGACCTCGGCGTGGACGGAGCGCTTGGAGACCCCCTCGGCGACCAGCATCGAGCGCAGGGAGGAGACCATCTCGAAGGGACCGCACAGGAACCACTCGTCCACCGTCTCGACCGGCAGCACGGTGTCGGTGATCCGCTTGAGCCGGTCCGCGTCGAGCCGGCCGGAGAACAGCTCCACCTCCAGCGGCTCCCGGGACAGGACGTGCACGAGGTGGAAGCGCTGGGGTAGCGGTCCTTGAGGTCCTCGAGCTCCTCGAGGAACATCACCGAGGAGTGCGTGCGGTTGCCATAGAGCAACGTCACCCGCGACCTCGGCTCCGTCTCCAGCGTGGTGGCGACGATGGAGAGGACGGGCGTGATCCCGGACCCGGCGGCGATGCACGCGTAGTGCTTGCTGTGCCCCGGGTCGAGCTCGGTGAAGAACCGCCCGCTGGGGGTCATCACGTCGAGCACGTCACCCGGCTTCAGCACGTCGAGCGCGTGCTCGGAGAAGGCCCCGCCCGGCAGCCGCTTCACCGCGACCCGGCAGCGTCCCGGACGACACCGGGGAGCAGATGGAGTAGTTGCGGCGCACGTCGTCGCCCGCGAGCTCGGTGCGGATGGTCAGGTGCTGCCCGTGCGAGAAGGCGTAGTCGTCCTTCAGGTGCTCGGGGACGTCGAACGTGATCGCCACTGAGTCGTCGGTGACGGGCTCGATCGACGCGATGGTCAGCGGATGGAAGACGGAGTGGCTGGTGCTCACGCTGCTGGAGTCCTCGGGGTCGCTCGGCGCTCAGTGCGCCTTGAAGTGGTCGAAAGGCTCACGGCACGCGTTGCAGACCCAGAGCGACTTGCACGCCGTGGACCCGAAGCGGCTCAGCTCCCGGGTGTCCGGCGAGCCGCACTGAGGGCAGCGCACCGACAGGGCCAGCGGCACCGGTGCGCCCGTCTGCCGCCGTGCGCGCGCGTGGTCGGTGGGGCGATCCCGAACTCCTCCAGCTTGCGGTGCCCCTCCGCGGTCATCCAGTCGGTCGTCCACGCCGGTGCCAGGACGAAGTCCACCCGCACGTCGGCGTAGCCGGCCTCGGCGAACGCGGTCATCAGGTCGTCGCGGATCGTGTCCATGGCCGGGCAGCCGGAGTAGGTCGGCGTGATCTCCACCCGCACCCCGCCGTCGTGGTCGACCTCGACCGACCGGAGGATGCCGAGGTCGGCGATCGTGACCACCGGGACCTCCGGGTCGGGCACGGCCGCCGCGACGTCCCACGCCTCGCGGGCGGCGAGCCGCCCGGGCGGTCGAGCCGTCCCGGGCGGTCGAGCTTGTCGAGACCGTCACCAGGTCACCCCCGGGTGGGAGCGCGCCAGGTGCTGCATCTCGGCGAGCAGGTAGCCCATCTGCTGGGTGTGCACGCCCCGTCGCCCGCCGGTCACGGCGGGCGTCACCTGCGGCAGGTCCAGCGTCGCGTCGCCGAGCACTGCGGCGACCCACGCGTCGAACGCCGGGCGGAGGGCCGCCGGGTCGGCCGCGACGCCCGACGAAGCAGCGCGGGGGTCACGAACGACCCGTCGTACAGCTCCTCGACGTAGCGCCACTCCTCCTCCTCGAGCGCGGCCTGGATCCGGTCGTGCGACTCGTCGGTGCCGTCACCGAGCCTGACCACCCACATCGAGGCGTGGTCGCGGTGGTAGTGGACCTCCTTGACGGCCTTCGCCGCGACAGCGGCGAGCGTCTCGTCGGTGCTGTCGAGCAGCGCGGTGTAGAGCGCGTGCAGGTAGGTGGACAGGATCAGCAGCCGCGCCACCGCGACGCCGAAGTCGCGTCGCTCCCGTCCCCAGGAGCGCTCGACGAGCTGGACGTTGCGGAACTCCCTCTCGTCCCGGAAGTAGGCGAGGTCGTCCTCGGTGCGGACGGGGTCCTGGAGCGAACCTGCGTAGGTCAGCAGCGACCGGGCCTGGCCGAGCAGGTCGAGCCCGATGTTGCCGAGCGCGATGTCCTCCTCGATCTGCGGGGCGGCCGCGATCCACTCCCCCATCCGCTGGGCGGCGACGAGGACGTCGTCACCCAGGGCGGTGACGTAGTCGGAGAGGTCGGTGGCGCCGACCGTGGCGAGCGGGTCGGCCGTCACAGGTGCTCGACCCCCTCGGGGATGTCGTAGAAGGTCGGGTGCCGGTAGATCTTGTCGCCCGCCGGGTCGAAGAAGGCGTCCTTCTCCTCCGGGCTGGAGGCGGTGATGCCAGCAAGAACCGGCTCAGGTAGAACG
>CAWIBA010000007.1:0-5871 GCA_963834275.1 uncultured Actinomycetota bacterium
CACCGCCGGCGAGGGCCGGGTCCCGACAGGGGTCCGGCCCTCGCCGCGTCCGGGGCGAAGGTAGGTTCGGACCCATGCCCGATGCTCCGCCCCGACGCCAGCGGCTCGCGGCGTACGTCGTGCTGCGGCGCGGCGGGCGGACCGACAGCGAGGTGCTCCTCGCCCGGATCGCCACGCACATCCACGACGACCTGTGGACCCTGCCCGGCGGTGGCGTCGACCACGGCGAGGACCCGCGCGACGCGGCCGCGCGCGAGGTGCACGAGGAGAGCGGACTCCGGGTCCACGTCGGCGACGTCCTGGACGTGCACTCCCGCCACTTCACCGGCGCCCGGCCCGACGGGCGGGTGGAGGACTTCCACGGTGTCGGGCTGATCTTCGACGGTGACGTGCTGCCGGAGTCCGACGGTGTGCAGCCCCACGTCGTCGAGGTGGACGGCACCACCCGGGCCATCGCCTGGGTGCCCCTGGAGCGCGCCCGCGCCCTGCCGCTGTCCGGCACCGCCCGCCACGCCCTCGAGCTCGTCGACGCCCTCGGGCGGACCCCGGAGGAGAACCGATGAACGAGACCGTCTTCACCTACGCCGCCCCGGCTCTCAAGTTCGGCGCCGGCGCCTCCGACGAGATCGGCCACGACCTCACGACGTACGGCGCCCGCCGCGTGCTCGTCGTCACCGACCCCGGCGTCGCCGCCACCGGCCACCCGCAGCGGATCGCCGAGCAGATCGCCGGCCGCGGGATCGAGGTGGCCGTCTTCGACCGCGCCCACGTCGAGCCGACCGACGTGAGCCTCGACGAGGCGGTGGCCTGGGCGCGCGCCGAGGGGCCCTGGGACGCCTTCGTCGCGGTCGGGGGCGGGTCGGCCATCGACACGGCCAAGGCGGTCAACCTCCTCACGACCAACGAGGGCGGGCTGATGGACTACATCAACGCGCCGGTCGGCCAGGCCCGGGCGCCGCAGCACCCCCTCAAGCCCCTCGTCGCGGTGCCGACCACCACCGGCACCGGCAGCGAGAGCACCACCATCTGCGTCCTCGACGTGCTGTCGCTCCACGTCAAGACCGGCATCAGCCACCCGCGACTGCGGCCGACGCTGGCGGTCGTCGACCCGCTGCTCACCCTCTCCCAGCCCGCGGGGGTCACGGCGGCGGCCGGGATGGACATCCTGTGCCACGCCCTGGAGTCGTGGACGGCCCGGCCCTTCTCGGCGTACGAGCGCAAGCGGCCCGAGCAGCGGGTGCCCTACTGCGGGGCGAACCCGGTCGCCGACATGTGGGCCGAGAAGTCCCTGTCCCTGCTGGCCGGCGCGTTCCGCCGCGCCGTGCGCCACGGTGACGACGTCGAGGCGCGCGAGCAGATGGCCCTCGCCGCCACCTTCGCCGGGTTGGGCTTCGGCAACGCTGGCGTGCACATCCCCCACGCGAACGCCTACCCGATCGCGGGGCGCGTCAAGGACTTCCACCCCGCCGGCTACCCCGCGCAGGAGCCGATGGTGCCGCACGGCATGGCGGTGTCGTTGACGGCTCCCGAGGCGTTCCGGTTCACCTTCGACGCCTCGCCCGAGCGGCACCTGCGGGCCGCGGACCTGCTGGGCGGGAGCGCTGGCCCGGCGAGCGGTGCCGACGTCCTCCCGGAGGTGCTGACCACCCTCATGCGCGACATCGACCTGCCCAACGGCATCGGGGCGGTGGGGTACGGCGAGTCCGACGTGCCCCATCTCGTGGAGGGCGCTCTGCAGCAGCAGCGGTTGCTGGCGACCGCGCCCCTCGACGTCACCGAGGACGACCTCGAGAGCATCCTGACCCGGTCGCTCGAGCTGTGGTGACCACGCACCCCGAGACCTCCGGGACACGGGGCGTCACGGCGTCCGACCGGTCGGCCGAGGTGCTCTCCGAGCTGGTCCGGCGGGGCGTGCACGACGCCTCCTCCTCGACGCTGACCCGGTCTCTCTACTCCTCCGACGCCTCGATCTACCGGCTGGAGCCGCTGGTGGTCGTGCGGCCCCGGCACACCGACGAGCTCGCGGCCGTCCTCGACGTGGTGCGGGCCACCGGGGTCCCGCTGACGATGCGCGGGGCCGGCACCTCGATCGCCGGCAACGCCGTCGGCACGGGCATCGTGGTCGACACCTCACGCCACCTGAACCGGGTCCTCTCGGTCGACGCCGAGGCCCGCTCGGCGAAGGTGCAGCCGGGCACCGTGCACGCCACGTTGCAGAAGGCCGCGACCGAGGTGGGGCTGCGCTTCGGGCCGGACCCCTCGACCCACACCCGGTGCACCGTGGGCGGCATGATCGGCAACAACGCCTGCGGGTCCCGCGCGCTCGGCTACGGCCGCACGGCCGACAACGTGCTGGCGCTCGACGCTCTGGGCGTCGACGGCCGACCGGTGGCGGAGCGGGCCGAGGACCTCGCGGCGCTGACCGACGCCCACCTCGGCACCATCCGGCCGCGCTTCGGCCGGTTCACCCGGCAGGTCTCCGGCTACTCCCTGGAGCACCTGCTGCCGGAGAACGGTCGCTCGCTGGAGCGCTTCCTCGTCGGCTCCGAGGGCACGCTCGCCGTGGTGACCGGCGCCACCGTGCGCCTGGTCGAGGACGCGCCGGCGCGGGTGCTGGCGGTGCTGGGCTATCCCTCGATGGCCGACGCGGCGGACGCCGTACCAGCCGTGCTCGCGCACGGGCCCGTCGCCTGCGAGGGCATCGACGAGCGCATCACCCGGCTGGTGCCGACCGCACCGCGGCTGCCGCGCGGCGGCGGTTGGCTGTTCGTCGAGCTGACCGGCGCGACCGCTGCCGAGGCCCGTTCCCGTGCCGACGCCGTGGTGGCCGAGGCCGGGGCGCTCGAGGCTCGCGTCGTCACCGACGTGGTCGAGCAGCTGGCGCTGTGGCGGATCCGCGAGGACGGCGCCGGTCTCGCCTCGCGCGCCACCGACCCGCCGGGACAGGCCGGTTGGGAGGACTCCGCGGTCCCCCCGGAGCGTCTCGGGTCCTACCTGCGCGCCTTCGACGCGCTGCTGGAGCAGCACGGCTTCCACGGCGCGCCGTACGGCCACTTCGGTGACGGCTGCGTGCACATCCGCATCGACTTCACCCTCACGAGCGGACCCGGGCGGGGTGCCTACCGTGCGTTCGTCGAGGACGCGGCGCGCCTCGCGTCGTCGTACGGCGGCAGCCTGTCGGGGGAGCACGGCGACGGGCGGGCGCGCTCGGAGCTGTTGCCCCTGATGTACGACGAGCCGGCGCTCGCCCTCTTCGCGGAGGTCAAGCGTCTGCTCGACCCCGAGAACCTGCTGAACCCCGGCGTGCTCGTCGACCCGGCACCCCTCGACGCCGACGTCCGGCTCGCGGGGATGCCGGCGACGCGGCCGCGGTCGTCGTTGACGCTGCTGCACGACGGGGGCGACCTGGCCACCGCGGTCCACCGCTGCACCGGCGTCGGCAAGTGCCTGGCCGACACCACCGGGAGCGCCGGCGTGATGTGCCCGTCGTTCCAGGCCACCCGCGACGAGAAGGACTCCACCCGCGGCCGGGCCCGGGTCCTCCAGGACGCCGTCACCGGCCGCCTGCCCGGCGGCCTCGCCGACCCGTCCGTCGAGGAGGCGCTCGACCTCTGCCTGGCGTGCAAGGGGTGCGCCCGTGACTGCCCGACCGGCGTCGACATGGCGACCTACAAGGTGGAGGCGCTGCACCAGAAGTACGCCGGCAAGCTCCGGCCGCTGACGCACTACACGCTGGGCCGGTTGCCCCAGCTGCTGGCGAAGGTGCCGCCGTCGCTGGCGAACCTGGGGCTACGGCGGACCCCACGCCTGGCTGCGCGCATGTCGGGGGTGGACACGCGCCGCTCGCTGCCGGTGCTCGCGCGTCGGCCGCTGAGCCGCCGGACGGCTCCGGTCGTGGGATCGCCCGACGTGGTGATCTGGGCCGACACCTTCACCAACCGCTTCACCCCCCAGGTCGCGCACGCGGCCGTGCGGGTGCTCGAGTCCGCCGGGCAGCGGGTGGAGATCCACGCCCAGGGCGACGAGTGCTGCGGGCTGACGCTGGTCAGCACCGGCCAGCTCGACGCCGCCCGCCGGTCGCTGGCCGCGCTGGTCGAGCGGCTGCGGCCGCACCTCGACGCCGGTGTGCCGGTGGTGGTGCTCGAGCCGTCGTGCCTGGCCGTGCTGCGCCACGACGCCGCCGAGCTGCTCGGGCAGCCGGTGACCGGGGTGGTGACGCTGGCCGAGCACCTCGCCTCGCTGACCTGGACGCCGCCGTCGCTGGACGGTGTCGAGGTGGTGGCCCAGCCCCACTGCCACCACGCCTCGGTGCTCGACTGGTCGACCGACGCCGCCCTGCTCACCGGGGCCGGCGCCCGGCTCACCCGGGTCGGTGGATGCTGCGGGCTGGCGGGCAACTTCGGGATGGAGAAGGGCCACTACGACGTCTCGGTCGCGGTCTTCGAGCACGACCTCGGCCCTGCCGTCCGGTCCGCCGGCTCGGACGCCGTCGTGCTGACCGACGGGTTCTCCTGCCGCACCCAGCTGGCCGACCTGACCGACGTGCGCTCGATGCACCTGGCGGAGCTGCTCGCGTCCCGGTTGTGACGAGCCCCCCCGCGGTTTCACCGGGTCCCTGGTGAAACCGCGGGTCTGCGGTGGATCGGAGTCACCAGGTGGCTCCGATCCACCGCACTCTCCACAGATCCGCCTCGGGGTCTCCTCCTCACGGGCGTCCCGGCCCAGGCTGTCGCCATGTCCTCCCTCGCTGTCGTCGCCGACCTGCTCGCCGAGCAGGACGGCGTCGTCGCCCGCCACCAGCTGCGCGTCGCCGGTCTCGCGCCGCACGACATCCGCCGTCTCGTACGCCGACGCGAGCTGGCGCCCCTCCACCCCGGCGTCTACGCCGACCACACCGGCGAGCCCACCTGGCAGCAGCGGTCCTGGGCGGCCGTCCTGTCGGTGTGGCCAGCGGCGCTCACCCACGAGTCGGCCCTGCGGGCCCACGAGGGTCCGGGCAGCCGCCGCGAGGTACCGACGCTCCAGGTCGCGGTCGCCCGGGAGCGTCACGTCGCCGGGCCCCCAGGCGTCCTGGTGCGGCGTCGCGACCACCTCGAGGAGCGGGTGCAGTGGCACCTGGGACCGCCGCGCTACCGCTACGAGGAGGCCGCGATCGACGTCGCCGCCGCAGCCGGAACCGAGCTGGACGCGCTGGCCGAGATCGCTCGGGCGACTCAGGGTCGACGTACGACGGCCGCCCGGTTGGCGCACGCCCTCGCCGCCCGAGGGCGGACGCCGCAGCGCGAGTGGCTCGAACGGGTGCTCGGGGACGTGGCCGAGGGGAGGAGCTCGGTGCTGGAGCAGGAGTTCCACGTGCGCGTCGCGCTGCCGCACGGTCTGGCGGGAGCGGTGCGGCAGGTCCGTGACCGGGTCGGCGCCGGCGTCGTCTACCGCGACGTCGAGTACCGCGAGGAGGACCTCGGAGCGTTGCTCGTCGTCGAGCTCGACGGCCGGTTGCACCACGACACCGCTCGGGCTCGCGACCGGGACATGCACCGGGACCTCGTGACGGCGGTCGAGGGACGTCGAACGGTGCGGCTGTCCTACGGCCTCGTGGTGGAGCGGTCGTGCGAGACCGGCGGGCACCTTGTGTCACTGCTGCGGGCCGCCGGTTGGCGCGGTGCGTCCTATCCGTGCCGGCCGAGCTGCCCCGTGCCCGCTGGTCCGGGCCGCGCGCTGGGCCTCTGTGGTGGATCGGTGTCACCAGATGACTCCGATCCACCACAGAACGGTGGAACCCACCCGCATACCATGGGAAACCAGCACCTGGCGGGCAGCTGGAGCGGTGTGTGGCAGGCGTTTTGACCCTCCTCGGGGCAGCCGGTAGTCTTG
>CAWIBA010000008.1:0-13640 GCA_963834275.1 uncultured Actinomycetota bacterium
GGCGCTCGGCCGCAACGTCGACCAGCGCCGAGACCTTCTCAAGGGTGGTGGCCTGACGATCGAGACCACCGTGGACCCGCGGTTCCAGCGTGCCGCCGACGCAGCGGTCCGCAGCCGGGTCAATCCCACCGACCAGGCCATCGGCGGTCTCGCGATGGTCGAGCCGCGCACCGGCGCCGTGCGCGCGCTGTCGCAGTCCCGCCCGATGGGCGCGAACAGGGCCAAGGGCCAGACCTACCTCAACTACGTCGTGCCGGCGAAGTACGGCGACGCGAACGGGTTCCAGGCCGGGTCCACCTTCAAGGCCTTCACGCTCGCCGCCGCCGTCAACCAGGGCATCCCGCTGTCGACGCAGATCTCCTCGCCCCCCACCGTCACCATCCCCGGGGAGCGCCTGCGCCTCTGCGACGGCGCCACGCTGGCCGGCGGCGACGCGTGGAAGGTCGGCAACTCCACGAGCTCCGGCACCTTCGACCTCTACGAGGGCACCCAGCAGTCGGTGAACACGTTCTTCGCCGAGCTCGAGGCCCGCACCGGTCTGTGCGAGCCGGTCACCCTGGCCCGCGAGATGGGCATCACCGTGCCGGAGACCGACGAGGTCGGCCCCTTCACGCTCGGCGTGACCAACACCGACCCGCTGTCCCTGGCCGGCGCCTACGCGACCTTCGCCGCTCGCGGTGTCTTCTGCGAGCCCCGGCCGGTCAGCCGCATCCTGGCCTCCAGCGGCAAGGTGCTCGCCGACTACCCCGACCGGTGCAAGCAGGTCATGCCCTCCTCGACCGCGGACGCCGTCAACGACGTGCTGCGCGGCGTGCAGGAGCCCGGCGGCTTCGGCTACGACAACGGTCTCGGCCTGAGCCAGGTCTCGGCGGGCAAGACCGGCACCATCGACGGCAACAAGGCCGTCTGGTTCGCCGGCTACACCCCCAACCTCGCGGCCGTCGCCATGCTCGCCGGTGCGAACTCCCTCGGGCACTGGATCACCCTCAACGGCCAGACGGTCGGCGGCAGCTACATCTCCGAGGCCTTCGGTTCGACCTACGCCGGTCCGATCTGGGCCCAGGCCATGCAGGTCGTCGACGACATCCTGCCCAACGGGGACTTCGTCGCCCCGGACCCGACCGAGGTGCAGGGACAGAGCGTCACCATCCCGAGCGTCGGCGGCCTGTCCACCTCGGCGGCGTCCGAGCAGCTGCGCGCCGCCGGCTTCCAGTCGGTCATCGGCTCCTCGGTCTACTCCGGCTACAGCTACGGGACCACGGCCTACACCAGCCCGTCGGGCGGCACCTCGTTCCCCAGCGGTTCGACGGTGACGATCTACCCCTCGGCCGGAGCGGCTCCCGCCCCCGTGCCCCCCGCCGACAACGGCGGCGGCGGTGGTGGCGGCGGTGGTGGCGGCGGCAACGGCGGCAACGGCCGGCAACGGCAACGGGGGCGGCAACGGGGGCGGCGGCGGCAACGGCCGGGGCAACGGCCGGGGCTGACGCGCTCCGCCCCGGACGTCGGGGGTCAGGCCAGCTGGCGCCGTACCTCCGCGGCGACCGCGCCACCGTCGGCCCGCCCGCGCACCCGCGGTTGCACCAGGCCCATGACCTTGCCCATGGCGCGCATGCCCTCTCCCGCCGCGCCAACCTGCGCGATCGCCTGCGACACCAGCGCCGCGATCTCTGCGTCGTCGAGCGGAGTGGGCAGGTAGCGGGCGATCACCTCGGCCTCGGCACGCTCCTTGACCGCGCTGTCGGTCCGCCCGGCCTCGGCGAACGCCTCCGCGGCCTCCCGTCGCTTCTTGCCCTCGCTGCCGAGAACACCCACGACGTCGTCGTCGGAGAGCTCGCGCGCCTCCTTGCCGGCGACCTCGGCGTTGGTGATCGCGGTCAGGACCATCCGAAGGGTCGAGGAGGCGACCTCGTCACGGGCCTTGATGGCCGTGGTCAGGTCGCTGCGCAGTCGGTCCTTGAGTTCGCTCATGAGCCCATTGTCGCGTGCCCCGCAACGTCAGGGCGCCGCACGTCGCCGGCCCCCGCGGGTCCGTGCCGGGAGGCCGTCCGGGGACCCCTCGCCGGGACGCGGTGTGTCAGGCTGGCGCCATGATCTCGGTCGGCCCCCGGGCAGTCCCCTCGGGCACACCCGCGCTCTCGCACCTCTCCGGCTCCGCTCCCGACCTCGGGGCCACCGGACGCGCCGCGGTCCGTTGGGGCGCCGTGGCCGCCGGTGGCGCGGCCGCCGGCCTGACGCTCGGCGCCACGGCAGCGGCGTACGGCTGGTGCGAGGCGCGGTGGTTCGTGCAGCGGACTGCCGCGCTCCCGGTCCTGCCGGCAGGGTCGCCTCCGCTGAAGGTCCTCCACTTCAGCGACCTCCACCTGGCCCCGCGCCAGCAGCGCAAGCGCGACTGGATCGCCTCGCTCGCGTCGTGGGGCCCCGACCTGGTCGTGAACACCGGCGACAGCCTCGCCCACCGCGACGCCGTCGGGCCCCTGGTCGAGGCCTGGGGCCCGCTGCTCGACCTGCCCGGGGTGTTCGTCCTCGGCTCCAACGACTACTACGAGCCGACCTTGCGCAACCCCGTGGGCTACCTGCTTCCCGACAACGGGAAGCGGCACATCAGCTCGCGCCAGCTCCCCTGGCGAGCGATGACCGACGCGATGGAGCAGCGCGGCTGGGTCTCGCTCACGAACCGACGCGACAGCCTCACGGTGAACGGGGTGCGTCTCGCGTTCGCCGGCGTGGACGACCCCCACCTCGGGTACGACGACCTCCCGGCGATCGCCGGACCGGCCGAGCAGGACGCAGACGTCCGTCTGGGTGTGGCGCACGCGCCGTACCTGCGGGTGCTCGACCAGCTCGCCCGCGACGGCTACGACGCGATCCTGGCCGGTCACACGCACGGCGGGCAGCTCCGCCTGCCCGGCTTCGGCGCCCTGGTGACCAACTGCGACCTCGACCGACGGCGCGCCCGGGGACTGCACCGCCACCCGGCCGACTCCTCGCCCGGGGACCCGGGCAGCGCCTGGTTGCACGTCTCCGCCGGAGCCGGCACCTCGCCGTACGCCGTGGCGCGGATCGCCTGCCGCCCCGAGGCGACCCTGCTGACGCTCACCGCACGTCACTGACCCGGGGCGATTTCGGCGCGGGCGGGGTGCTCCGATAGACTCCGACACGCTCCACGGGCTGTGGCGCAGCTTGGTAGCGCGCCTCGTTCGGGACGAGGAGGCCGCAGGTTCAAATCCTGTCAGCCCGACCGGAGATCTCCTTCCCGAGATCGTGAACCCCTGGGTCCGCTTCGCAGCGGACCCAGGGGTTTCGTCGTTCCCGTCGGTTGCGCCCCGGGCGGTTGCGGACCTCTGACGCCGGGTACCTCTCCGAGCGACGACCCCGACGAAAGGACCTCGGCCCGTGCCCTCCATCGAGTCCGGCGACGTGAGCCTCAGCTACACCGACAGCGGCGGCGACGGCCGCCCGGTGGTCCTGATCCACGGCTGGCCGCTCAGCGGCGCCTCGTGGTCCGAGCAGGTGCCTGCGCTGACCGACGCCGGCTACCGCGTCGTCACCTATGACCGGCGCGGTTTCGGTGAGTCCGACAAACCGGAGGAGGGCTACGACTACGACACGTTCGCCGGGGACACCGCGGCCGTCCTCGACGAGCTCGACCTCACCGATGTCACGCTCGTCGGCTTCTCGATGGGCGGCGGCGAGGTCGCTCGCTACGTCGGCGCTCACGGCGAGGAACGCCTGCGCTCGGTCGTGTTCGCCGGTGCCGTGCCGCCCTACCTGCTCAAGACCCCCGACAACGACGACGGCGGGCTCGAGGACGACGCGGTGAAGCAGATGGTTGAGGGCGCGCGGACGAACCGCTTCGACTTCCTCGACGAGTTCATGAAGGGCTTCTTCGCCGTCGACGGGGAGGTGAAGGTCACCGAGGTGCAGCGCCAGGAAGCGCTTCAGCTCGCCGTCCCCGCCCGCGACGAGGCCGTCGTGGGGTGCATCGACGCCTTCGCCCGGACCGACTTCCGTGCCGACCTGGACCGCATCACCGTCCCGGCCCTCGTCCTCCACGGCGACTCCGACGCCACCGTGCCCTTCGAGGTCTCGGGCCAGCGCACCGCGGAGGCGCTGTCCGACGCCACCACCGTGGTGGTCGCCGGCGCACCGCACGGATTCAACGTCAGCCACGCCGCCGAGTTCAACACCGCGCTCCTGGAGTTCCTGGAGCGGTGACTCCTCGGCGGGTCCCGGGGCGGTCCGTGCGGGCGAGCCCAACCTGGCTGTCCGGGGAGCCGCTGCGTGGCAGACTGCGGGTCATGGCTGAGAAGGACAACCCGGGGCCGTCGCTGGAGCTCCCCTCGCTCTTCGACCGCAAGAAGAAGCGCCGCTCCACCGGCGACGAGCCGAGCGCTGCGTCCGCCTCGTCCCCGTCCGCCGCACCGGCCCGGCACCGGCCCCCGTACCGGCCTCCGCCCCGGCTCCGGCCCCGGCCCCGGCCCGGCCCGGCACCGACCCCCTCATCGTCGGCCGCGTCGGCGCCTCCTGCGACGGCATCTACGGCGACAACATCTACGGCGCCGGCTGAGCCTGCTGCTGCGGCACCGGCACCGGCACCGGCGACGCGAGCAGCCGAGCAGGAGCCGGCCGGGCGCAGGCTGCCCGTGCCCGAGATGGGGGCCGTCCTCGCCGCCCTCGTCGTCGGAGCCCTCGTCGGCCTGCTGGGCGTGGCGCTGACCTTTCTCGGCCTCAAGGGCTGCGAGCTGGTCACCGGCACCGACTCCTGTGGCGGACCGGGCCTGCTGGTGCTGGTGGCGATCCTGGTTGCGATGGTGCTGGCCGGTGCGGCGATCCTGCGGCTGCTCGGCGTCCCGGACCCCGGCAGCGTCAGCTTCCTCGGCGTCGGACTGCTGACGGTCGTCGTCCTCGTGCTGCTGATCGACTCGCTCGCCAGCCCCGTCATGCTGATCGTCATCCCCGCCCTGACCGCCGGCTGCTTCGCGCTGGCCCGATGGGTCACCACCCAGCTCAGCGACGAGGTGATGGCCGACCGCTGACCGCTCGGGCTCGGCGGTCGACCCGATCTGCTGCGCCGAATCAGCGGAGCGACGCGGCGACCAGCTCGGCGATCTGCACGGTGTTCAGCGCCGCACCCTTGCGCAGGTTGTCGTTGCTGACGAACAGCACCAACCCGCGCTCACCCTCGACGCTCTGGTCCTGCCGCACGCGCCCGACGTACGACGGGTCGCGTCCCGCGGCCGTCAGAGGCGTCGGCACGTCGCTCAGCTCGACCCCGGGGGCGTCCGCAAGCAGCTCGAGCGCCCGCTTGGCCGGCAGGGCGGAGGCGAACTCGGCGTTGATCGACAGCGAGTGACCGGTGAACACCGGCACCCGCACGCACGTCCCGGAGACGCGGAGGTCGGGGATCCCGAGGATCTTGCGCGACTCGTTGCGGAGCTTCTGCTCCTCGTCGGTCTCGTTCGAGCCGTCGTCGACCACCGAGCCGGCCATCGGCAGCACGTTGAAGGCGATCGGGGCGACGTAGGTGTGCGGGGCGGGCAGCGTCACGGCCGACCCGTCGTAGGCCAACGGGCGCGGGTCGGCAACGGCTCCGAGCTGGCCGGCGAGCTCCTCGACACCGGCGACTCCGCTGCCGGAGACGGCCTGGTAGGTGCTGGCCACGAGCCGCACCAGCCCCGCCTCGTCGTGCAGCGGCTTGAGCACCGGCATCGCGGCCATCGTCGTGCAGTTGGGGTTCGCGATGATGCCCTTCGGCAGGTCGGCGATCGCCCCGGGGTTCACCTCGCTCACCACGAGCGGCACCTCGGGGTCGCGCCGGAAGGCCGACGAGTTGTCGATCACCACCACGCCCGCGGCGGCGAAACGGGGGGCCTGCGCGCGAGACGTCGTCGCCCCTGCCGAGAACAGCGCGATGTCGAGCCCCGTCGGGTCCGCGGTCCCGGCGTCCTCCACCACGACCTCGCGCTCACCCCAGGTCAGGGTGCGGCCGGCGGAGCGGGCGGAGGCGAAGAACCGGAGGTCGCCGACGTCGAAGCCGCGCTCGAGCAGGATGTCGCGCATCGCGACGCCCACCTGGCCGGTCGCGCCGACGATGCCGATGTTCACCGACCGCTGCGACCCGCTCATCGGCCCGACCCGCCGTAGACGACGGCCTCGACCTGGTCGGAGTCGAGGTCGAAGGCGGCGTGCGTGGCCTGGACCGCGTCGTTGACCTGCATCTCGTCGACGACCACCGAGATGCGGATCTCGGAGGTGGAGATCATCCCGATGTTGACGCCGGCCGAAGCCAGGGCCGAGAAGAATTTCGCCGTGATGCCCGGGTGGGAGCGCATGCCCGCGCCGATCAGCGAGACCTTGCCGATCTGGTCGTCGTAGAGCAGGGAGTCGTAGCCCACCGCCTCCTTGATCCGCGCGAGCGCCGACATGGCGGTCGTGCCGTCGGTGCGCGGAAGCGTGAAGGAGATGTCGGTCAGGTTGGTCGCGGCCGCCGAGACGTTCTGCACGATCATGTCCAGGTTGATCTGGGCGTCGGCCAGCGTCTCGAAGATGCGGGCGGCCTCGCCCACCTTGTCGGGCACCCCGACGACGGTGATCTTGGCCTCGCTGCGGTCGTGCGCGACGCCGGCGATGATGGCTTGTTCCATGGTGGCGCTCTCTTCGATGTCGGAGATCCAGGTGCCGTTGAGCTTGCTGAAGGACGAGCGGACGTGGACGGGGATGGAGTAGCGGCGGGCGTACTCCACGCAGCGCAGGTGCAGGATCTTCGCGCCACAGGCCGCCATCTCCAGCATCTCCTCGTAGGAGATGCGGTCACGACGCTGTGCGGTCGGCACGATCCGCGGGTCGGCGGTGAAGACCCCGTCGACGTCGGTGTAGATCTCGCAGACGTCGGCCCGCAGTGCGGCGGCGAGGGCCACCGCCGTGGTGTCGGAGCCGCCGCGACCCAGGGTCGTGATGTCCTTGCTGTCCTGGCTGACACCCTGGAAGCCGGCCACGATCGCGATGGCGCCCTCGCCGAGAGCCGCCTCGATGCGACCAGGCGTGACGTCGATGATCTTGGCCCTGCCGTGGCGTCCGTCGGTGATGACGCCGGCCTGGCTGCCGGTGAAGGAGCGTGCCTCGTGCCCGAGGTTGCCCACCGCCATCGCCAGCAGCGCCATCGAGATGCGCTCCCCGGCGGTCAGGAGCATGTCGAGCTCGCGAGGCGACGGGATCGGCGAGACCTGCTCGGCGAGGTCCAGCAGCTCGTCGGTGGTGTCACCCATGGCCGAGACCACGACCACGACCTGGTGGCCGGCACGCTTGGCGTCGACGATCCGTTGCGCGACACGCTTCACGCCCTCGGCGTCGGCGACCGAGGAACCGCCGTACTTCTGCACGACCACGCCCACCGGCACTCCTAGAGGATCTCGGGACGGACAGGACGCCGCGAATCCTACCGGCGAGGGTCAGCGGGCCGGGTCGACCGTGTCCAGTATCTGTGCGGCCAGGGCCACGTCGTCCTGCTCGCTCTCGAAGTCGTTGTCGAGCCGGTCGTGGGCGATCACCGACTGCACCGCCCGCAGCACGGCGCTGGCCTCGGTGCCCCAGGTGGCGACGTAGGAGAACTGCCACCACCACAGCGCCTCGGCCACCCGGCCGTCGCGGTAGTGGCGCAACCCGTGGGCCAGCGCCGCCGCGATCGAGGTCAAGTCGTCGGAGATGAGGCTCGACACCGTCTCCGGCGGGTCGGCGTAGGGGTCGAAGAGCTCGGTGTAGGCGTCGACGCCCTCGAGCAGGACACCGAGACGGAGCCGCAGCTCGTCCAGGTCGGGGTCGGGACCGGAGTCGGGCTCGTACTCTTCCTGCGGCTGGAAGTCCTGCTGCACGCCGAGCCGGGCCCCCGCGAGCAGCACCTGGCTGACCACGAGCAGCAGCAGCGACACCGCCTCGCTGTCGGGGGCGTCGCCGCGGGCCAGCGCGCGGAGCGCCACCAGGTAGGACTCGACCTGGTCGGCGACGTCGTGGGCCAGTGCCTGCGTCTGCGCGTCGAGCGGCTGCCCCTCCGCGTCGCGCGGAACGAGCAACGTGGTGTCGGTGGTGTCACCCATGGACGGCTCTCCTTCCCTCGAACGCACGGCCGAGAGTCACCTCGTCGGCGTACTCCAGGTCTCCTCCTACCGGCAGTCCACTCGCCAGACGCGTCACGCGCAACCCCAGATCGCGAAGCAGACGCGTGAGGTACGTCGCGGTCGCCTCACCCTCGAGGTTCGGATCGGTGGCGAGGATGACCTCGACGACCGTGCCGTCGGCCAGACGCGTCATCAGCTCACGGGTCCGCAGCTGCTCGGGCCCGATGCCGTCCATCGGCGAGATGGCGCCGCCCAGGACGTGGTAGCGACCGCGGAATTCGCGGGTGCGCTCGATCGCCACGACGTCCTTCGGCTCCTCGACGACGCACAGCAGGCTCACGTCGCGGCGGGGATCACGGCAGATGCGGCACGTCTCCTCTTCGGCGACGTTGCCGCAGATCGCACAGAAGCGAACCTTCTCCTTCACCTCCACGAGGATCTCGGCGAGCCGTCGCACGTCGACCGGGTCGGCCTGGAGCAGGTGGAAGGCGATGCGCTGGGCGCTCTTGGGCCCCACGCCGGGGAGCCGGCCCAGCTCGTCGATGAGGTCCTGGACGATGCCTTCGTACATCAGAAGCCGAGGGAGCGACTGCCCCCGGGCTCACCGCCGCCGAGGTCGTCCGTGGCGCTCGTGCCACCCGGGGCGCCGCTCGGGCCCGGCAGGCCCACGTCGCCACCGAGGGCGCCCAGGCCACCGGCCAGCGGCCCGAAGGCCTCCGCGGCGGCGGCGTCGGCCCGGGAACGGGCGTCCCGGTAGGCCGCGACGATCAGGTCCTCGAGGTCCTCGGTGTCGGAGGGGTCGAAGGAGTTGGCACGGATCTTCACCCCACGCAGCTCCCCGGTGCCGTCGACGGTGACCGTGACGAGGCCGTCGGCCACGGTGCCCTCGATCTCGGCCTCGGCCAGCCGCTCCTGGGCCGAGACCATCTGCTGCTGCATCGCCTGGGCCTGCTCGAGGAGGGCGTTCACGTCGAAGCCGCCTCCGAAGGGGTTGGTCTCAGTCATGGGTGCCTCTCGGGGTCGGGGATGAGCATGCGGCTCGACGGTCGTGCCGTGAGGTGCAGGGGGCGGTGGGTCACCGGTGCGGGATCTCCTCGATGACCCGGGCGCCCAGCCGCTCGCTGAGGAGGGCGGCCGTGTCCTGGGCGTCCAGGGTCGGGTCGTCGCGGTCGGCCGCGGCGTCCGTCGTCGCCGGATCGGTCTTCGGCTCCGCAGCGGTCGCCGTGAAGTCCTCCGGCCGCGGTCGGCCCCGGCGCGGCGGAGGAGCGTCGTCCTCGGGCGGCGGCGGCTCGTCGTCGGACCACGGGGGCGCGTCACCGGCCGCACCCCCCTGCCCGGCCTGGCCCGCGGCGCCCGGTCGGGTGGACCCGGATCGGTTCGGGGCCGGACGGGGAGCGTCGCCGCTCGCTGCTGCGTCGGGGCGCTCGGGGCGCTCGGGGACGGCGGGCACGGCGGGCGGGGGGACGGCGGGCACGGCGGGCTTGTTCACGCGGTCCGGGGTCTGACCGGGCTGCGCCGAGGGGTCGTTGATGGCCTCCACCACCCATTCCTGGCCGACGAGGTCGATGAGGACCTGCTGGACGAGGACGTCGCTGCGACCCTTCATGAACGACTCGCGAGCCCCGGCGTTGTTGAAGCCGATCGTCAGGGTTCCTCCGTCGAGCCCGATGACCTGGGCGTGCTGGCTGAGCTGGATCCACGTCACGCGGCGCTGGGACTTCACCGACTCCACGACCTCGGGCCAGAGCCGCCGCAGGTCGGTCAGGGTCAACCCCCCGGTGCCCGCTGGGCTGACTCCCGCGGGAGCGCCGAGCCCTGTCGCTGCCGGGTCCGCGGAGGTCACCGGGTCGGCGGCGTCGCCGGCGTTCGAGGGTGCGTGCTCGTGCGACCGTGTGGCGGTAGGCTCGCCGGCCTCGGCGGGAGCGGGCTGCGACGGCGATGACTCCGGCGCGAGGTCGGCCGGGGCGGTCGGAGCGGGCGGGGCGGGCGGGGCGGGCGGGGCGGGCGGGGCGGCGGTGGCCGCCGGGACCCCTCCGTTCTCGGAGACGGCTCCGGTGATGGAGAGCCGCTTCTCCATCCGGTCCAGTCGTGCGGCCAGCCCGTGGGTGCCGTCGTCGACCCCGGGCAGCAGCAGCCGGGCGCAGAGCAGCTCGAGCAGCAGCCGCGGGGCCGTGGTGCTCTTCAGGTCCGCCAGCCCGGCTGCGACGAGCTCGGCGTACCGGGCGAGGTCGTGGCTGCCGAATCGGGCGGCCTGAGCCACCAGACGCTCGGCCTGGTCCTCACCGACGTCGATGAGACCGGAGGCGGAGGCATCCGGCACGGCGGTGATGATGACGAGGTCGCGGAACCGTTGGAGCAGGTCCTCGGTGAAGCGTCGAGGGTCCTGGCCGGCCTCCACGACCTTGTCGACGGCGTGGAAGACCGAGCCGGCGTCCTGCCCGGCGAGGGCGTCGACCACCTCGTCGAGCAGCGTGTCGGGCGTGAAGCCGAGCAGCGCGGCGGTGAGGGCGTAGGTGACGCCGTCCTCGCCGGCCCCGCCGATCAGCTGGTCGAGGACGGACAGGGTGTCGCGCGCTGAGCCACCGCCGGCGCGCACCACCAGCGGCAGGGCGGCCGCATCGATGCTGACGCCCTCGCGCTCGCAGAGCTGGCTGAGGTACGCCGAGAGCACGCGCGGGGGGATCAGCCGGAACGGGTAGTGGTGGGTCCGGGAGCGGACCGTGCCGATGACCTTCTCCGGCTCGGTGGTGGCGAAGATGAACCGGACGTGCTCCGGCGGCTCCTCGACGATCTTCAGCAGGGCGTTGAAGCCCTGCGTGGTGACCATGTGGGCCTCGTCGATGATGTAGATCTTGTAGCGGTCGCGCATCGGCTGGAACGTCGCCTGCTCGCGCAGCTCACGAGCGTCGTCGACTCCGCCGTGCGAGGCCGCGTCGATCTCGATGACGTCGACCGAGCCCGGGCCGCCGGTGGCCAGCTCGGTGCAGGAGTCGCAGCGGCCGCAGGGCTCGTCGGTCGGTGCCTCGGCGCAGTTCAGGGTGCGCGCGAGGATGCGAGCGCTCGTCGTCTTGCCGCAGCCGCGCGGGCCGGAGAACAGGTAGGCGTGGTTGACGCGGTTGTGCCGCAATGCCGCCCGGAGCGGGTCGGTGACGTGGTCCTGGCCGATCACCTGCGCGAACGTGTCCGGCCGGTAGCGGCGGTAGAGCGCGAGGGGTTGGTCCACGCCCCCGACCCTAACCGCGGGCCCCGACATCTCGACACCCTGTCCGGGCCTGCTGCCGGTATCTCAAGGTATGTCGGCAAACTGGCACTCCCCATGGCGTCCGGAGCATGGGCAGTGCCAGGTTGCCGTGGGGAGTACGCCGACCTCGCACCGGCCGTCCGGTCCCGGCAGGACCCCGGTGCGGCGTACGTCGACTGGCTTCGCGACCGTCTCGAGGCGGGGGGTGCTGGGAGCAGGTGGCCGCTCTGGTGGGCGAGCTCGTCGAGCAGATCGACCAGGCGTCGGCGTACTCCCCACGGCAAACGGGCACTCCCCATGGTCCGGACGCCATGGGGAGTGCCAGTTTGCCGACATACCATGGGAAACCGGCAGCTGGACCGGACATGAAAAGGCCCCCCGCGCACCCGGAAGAGCCCACCTGCCCTTGCTGCCTTCCGGCCCTGGGGGAGTTCAGTGAGGTACCGCCGCACGGGGGGTTGCCCGGGAGTCTAGGTGAGAGCCGGCACCGCCTCCAAGGCGGGTGGTGGGGCCTGCGTGCGAGGATCGGCGCAGGAGCAGCAGCCACCAGGAGGCGACGCATGCCGGACCCCGCCGCGGACCTCATCGCGGACCTTCCCGCGGACGTTCCCGCGGACGTCGCTGCCGGCCCCGTGGTGCCGTGACCGACTCCGTCCTGGTCGTCAACGCGGGCAGCTCCTCGGTGAAGCTCGCCGTGGTCGATCCCGCGACCGGCGAGCGGCGGGTCACCGCCCTCGCCGAGAGGCTCGACTCCTCCGAGGCCGTGCTCCACCTGCGTCGCGGGTCCGACGAGCACACCTCGACCGGGGCGCTGTCCGCCGAGGAGGCGCTCACCCGGCTGCTCGACGGCCTGACCGGCCCCGAGCGCGACGGTCTCACCGGGGTCGGTCACCGGGTCGTGCACGGCGGCAGCCGCTTCTCCGACGCGGTCGTGGTCGACGACGCGGTGCTCGGCGAGCTCTGCCGGCTCGTCCCGCTGGCGCCGCTGCACATGCCGGCCAACGTCCGCGGCCTCGAGCTGGCCCGCGACGCCCTCCCCGACCTCCCTCACGTCGCGGTCTTCGACACGGCCTTCCACCAGACGATGCCGCCGGTCGCCTACCGCTACGCCGTCCCGGAGGCGTGGTACACCGATCACCACGTCCGTCGCTACGGCTTCCACGGCACCAGCCACCGCTTCGTCAGCGCACGGGCGGCCGAGCTGCTGGGCCGTCCCCTCACCGAGGTCGAAGCTCGTGACGCTGCACCTCGGCAACGGCTGCAGCGCGGCCGCGGTCGACGGGGGGCGCTCGGTCGACACCACCATGGGTCTGACTCCCCTCGAGGGGCTCGTGATGGGCACCCGCAGCGGGGACGTCGACCCCGGCGTGATCGGCTACGTCGCGAAGCAGGAGGGCGTGGAGGCCACCGCGGTCCTCGAGGCGCTGTCGTCACGCAGCGGGGCTGCTCGGCCTGTCCGGGTTGAGCAACGACATGCGGGAGCTGTGCGACGCCGCCGACGAGGGGGCGGAGCCGGCCGCTCTTGCCGTCGCAGTCTTCTGCTACCGCGCGGCCAAGGCGGTGGGCGCCCTCGCGGTCGCGCTCGGAGGTCTCGACGCGGTGGTCTTCACCGGCGGCATCGGCGAGCACTCCGCCGTCGTGCGGCGGGGCGTGCTGGAGCGGCTCGGTGTCCTGGGCCTGCGGCTGGACGCGGACGCCAACGCTGCGCACGGCCACGCCACGGGCGGCCGCATCGACGGCGGCGGGGCCGGCCCCGGCAGCGGCGGGCCGGCGGCACTCGTCGTCCCCACCGACGAGGAGCTGGTGATCGCACGGGACACCGCCGCCTCGCCCACCGGGAGGACCGCCCGTGACCCGCACCCTGCTCGTCGCCCCCACCGGACACGGCGTGGGTCTGACCGCGGTGTGCCTCGGCCTGCTCCAGGGCCTGGAGCAGCAGGGCGTCAAGGTCCGCTCTCCCACCCGCTCGCCCAGCCCGGCGCGCACGGCAGCCGGGCCGACCACTCCACCGCGCTGGTCCGGCTCTCGACCTCGCTGCGACCGCCCGACCCCATCCCGGCCGGCCGGGTCGAGCAGGCCCTGAGTCGCAACCAGCTCGACGCGCTGCTGGAGGACGTGGTCGCCGCCGCCGAGCCGCTGCTGTCCGAGCACGACGTCGTCGTGGTCGAGGGGCTCGTGCCCGGCTCCGGCCTGGTCTACGCCGGACGGACCAACATCGCGCTGGCCAACGCGCTGGACGCCGACGTCCTGCTCGTGGGCGCGCCGTCCGACGACGCCGACCCGGGTGG
>CAWIBA010000009.1:0-4818 GCA_963834275.1 uncultured Actinomycetota bacterium
GCCGGGCAGGTGCCCTACGGGCAACCGCCGTACGGTGAACCGGTCTACGGCCAGGCCGCGTGCGCGCAGCCGGCCTACGGCTGGGGGGCGCCGCCGCCGGCCTGGCAGCCCCCCGCCCCGCCGCCCCCGCCGGACCCGCGCTGGTCCTTTCCGCACCCCGAGCCGCGGCCTACCACCAAGATGCTGCGCACCTGGACCTATCGGACCTGGAGGCCGCTGGTCGGCATCCTCATGGTCGTGCTCGGGCTGGTCGTCGTGCTGCCGGTGCTGACCTTCCCGGTGCTGCTCGTCGGGGTGCTCTTCGAGGCCGGCGACATGAGCTACGGCGAGCGCATCTTCGAGGCCGCGACGATGGAGAGGCTGACGCCGTCGGGGCTGCTCTACCTCAACGTGGCGCTCGGCTCCATGATCTTGTGGGTCGGTCTCGTCATGCGGGTGCTGCACCACCTGCGGCTGCGCTGGTCCTCCTCGGTGGTGCCCAAGCTGCGGTGGGGCTTCATGGCGGGGTGCGCGGGCATGGCCGTCGTCGCCCTGATCGCCCAGGTCGTCGTGAGCGTCCTGGTGCCGCAGAGCGCCAACGCCGACGTGGCCGGGCAGGCCAACGCCGTCACGGGCACGACGATCGCGCTGGCGGTCGTGGTGCTGCTGACGACGCCGTTCCAGGCCGCGGGGGAGGAGTACGCCTTCCGGGGCTACCTGCTCCAGGCCATCGGGGCGCTCGCCCGGCACCGGTGGATCAGCATCGTCCTCACCGCGTTGCTCTTCGCGGTGGCTCACCTGCAGTTCGACCCGCCGCTGTTCTTCGACCGCTTCATGTTCGGACTGATCGCGGCGTGGCTGGTCATCAGGACCGGCGGCCTGGAGGCGGGCATCGCGCTGCACGTGCTGAACAACTACCTCGCCTTCGGTTTCGCGATCGTATTCGCCGACCCCGACTCCGCGCTCGACCCGGGCGAGGTCAGCTGGTGGAACATCCCGGTGACGCTCGCCCAGTCGCTGGTGTACGCCGTGCTCGTGCTGTGGCTGGCGAAGCGCATGAACGTGCAGCGGACGACCCTGCCACCGGAGCCGAACGAGCCGGTCGGGGCGGCCTCGGAGGCGGCCTCCCCGGCTTCGGTGTGAGGGACCTCTCGTCGCCCACGCGCTTTCGGTCAGACCCAGCCGGACGTGTATTCTCAACCGGGCTTCGCAGGAAGCCGACGGGTCTCGCGAGAGCCCGGATCCCATGGGGTATGGGGTAATTGGCAGCCCGACTGGTTCTGGTCCAGTTAGTCTAGGTTCGAGTCCTAGTACCCCAGCGAACGACGAGAGTACCGTTCCGCGCGGGCCGGAGAACCTGGATTTGGTCGGGGTCTCCGCCCTCCGCTAGGCTCTCTCGCGGTTCACGCCCCCGTTGTGTAGCGGCCTAGCACGCCGCCCTCTCAAGGCGGTAGCGCCGGTTCGAATCCGGTCGGGGGTACGACATCGAAGGCCCGGTCCTGTGGACCGGGCCTTGGTGCTGTCTCGGCCCGACTCGCGGGGGATGGGGACGTTCGCCTCTCGGGCGGGGGGGCCATCGCTGGTAGGCAGGGCGGACTGCCCCCGTTCTGTCGTGGAGATGATTCCGATGCGTCGACCCAGCATCGCTCTGGTTCCGTTGGTGCTCATGATGATGCTGGTGGCGGGGAACGCCGTGGTCGCCGAGGCCCGCGCCCCCAGCCCGGTGGTCGACGTGAAGGGGGCCTGGATCGTGGTCGATGGCGCCGCGGCGGAAGCCGCCTTCACCGTGACCTGCCGACCTGATGACGAGCCCGTGGTGCTCAGCGCGGAGCTCGCGAAGGACGGGGCCACGGACCCCCGAGTGCGAGGGAGGGTCTACGGCGTGGAATGCACCGGTGCGCCCACCCGCGTCGTGGTGCCGCTGACCAGGCTGAGCGGGAGCAGGATCAGACCCGGTAGCTGGGTCGTCCGCTACAGCCTCACCAACTGCTTCGAGCGGGCCGAGTGCGACACGGTCACCGGGAGTCGCGTCCGTGACCTGGAGAGGCGGCGGTTCGTGACACCGTACGACGACGACTACGGGGCTGAGCTGACCCTCAGGACAGCGCGGGTGACGTCCGCCGGTGAGGTCCGTCTCGTCTACGACGTCTCCTGCGACTTCCTCCTGGGCATGCCGACCACCATCCAGACCGACGTGTGGCAGGTGCAGCGCGGAGCCCTCGTGTGGGGCTGGGGAGCGTTCGACCACAGCGGACCGGGCGGACTCGACTGCCACCCGGAGACCCAGCGCCTGCGCTACACCGTCCCGGCGCGCGACGGCGAGTCGTTCCGGCCGCGGCAGGCGTTCGTGGACTCCAGGTACGGCCAGTGGTACGAGTGGGGACAGTACGCCACGGACCGCCACCCGGTCCGGTTGCAGCCGCCCCCCGCGAGGTCATGACACCGAGGCGGGCTGCGTCCGATTCCCGCTAGCGATGCAGCCGGGCGCGACGCAGGATGGGTGGCATGACCCCGCCCACCGATCTCGTGCTCCCCGAAGCGGACGCGTGCTACCGCGCCGTCTCGAGCCGCGACCGGCGCTTCGACGGGGTCTTCTACACCGCGGTGCGCACCACCGGGATCTACTGCCGACCCTCCTGTCCGGCCCGGACCCCGCTGCGCAGGAACGTCTCGTTCCACCCGACGGCGGCCTCGGCGCAGGCGGCCGGGTTCCGGGCCTGCCGACGCTGCCTCCCCGACGCCACCCCCGACTCCCCCCGGTGGGACGTCGCGGCCGACACCGCCGGTCGTGCCATGCGCCTCATCGCCGACGGGGTCGTGGACCGGGAGGGCGTCGAGGGCCTGGCGTGCCGTCTGGGATACAGCCCGCGCCACCTCAACCGGTTGCTGGTCGCCGAGCTCGGCGCCGGCCCTCTGGCGCTGGCCAGGGCCCGTCGCGCCCACACCGCCCGGGTGCTGCTCGAGACGACCGACTGGCGCACGGTCGACGTCGCCTTCGCTGCCGGGTTCGCCAGCGTCCGGCAGTTCAACGACACCCTCCAGGAGGTGTACGCCGCCACGCCCACCCGGCTGAGGGCACAGCGGGCGGGGAGGGCCGCCGGCACCCGAGGCCAGCCGGCGCACCCGGCGGGGGCGAACGTCGTACGGGCGGGGCAGGCGGTGGTCGGCCTCGACGTCCGCATCCCGGTGCGGCTGCCCTTCGACGCCGCCCGGATGGCGCAGTTCCTCGCCTTCCACCTCGTGCCCGGGATCGAGTCCGCCGGTGACGACTGGTACGCCCGGAGCCTCCGGCTGCCCCACGGGCACGGAGTGGTGCGCCTCGACCTGAGCGACGCGGCCGAGACCGGGCTCGTCCACGGGCGCCTGACGGTGAGCGACCTCCGCGACGTCGGCTCGGCGACCGAGCGCTGCCGACGGCTGCTCGATGCCGGCTGCGATCCTGCCGCCGTGGCAGCGGCGCTGGACGACGACCCCGTGCTCGGGGACTCGTTGCGGATTCGTCCCGGGCTCCGGGTGCCCGGGCACGTGGACGGTGACGAGATCGCGCTGCGGACCGTGCTGGGGCAGCAGGTGTCGCTCAAAGCGGCGAACCGGCTCGGGGGCGTGCTCGTCGAGCTCGCCGGCGACGACCTGGCCGAGGCCCTGCACCGCGACGGGGTGACTCGCGTGTTCCCGACCGCGGCCGCCGTCGCGGCCCTGCCCGGTGACGCCATGCCGATGCCGCGCAGCCGACAGGCCTCGCTCGCGGTGCTGGCGGCGGCTCTGGCCGACGGCGAGGTGGCGCTCGACCGCAGCGTGAGTCGGATCGAGACCCGCACGCGGCTGCTGGCGCTGAAGGGGATCGGGCCCTGGACCGCCGACTACGTGCTCATGCGCGCGCTGGGCGACCCGGACGTCTTCCTCCCCGGCGACGTGGCCGTGCGGGCGGTGCTCGCCGACCACGGCGTGAGCGGCGCCGAGGCCACCGCGACCTTCGCCGCGCGCACCCGGCCCTGGCGCTCCTACGCCGTGCTGCACCTGTGGGCGGAACGCCTCGACGCGCTGGCGGCCGCCGACGGCGCCCGGTCGGCCACGGGCCCGCACACCCCACCGGCCGGCTCACCGACCGGCCCACCGACCACCCGCCGGGCCCGCCCGGCACTTCGAGAGGACGCACGATGACACTCCCCGGACCTCAGATCGCCCCCGCCTGGACCCAGGTCGACAGTCCGGTGGGCCCGCTGCGACTGGTCGCCGTCGACGGCGCCCTGACCGCGGTGCAGTTCCTCGGGGAGATGCCCGACGGTCCGGGCGAGGCCGCGAGCGTCCGGCTGCACGCGGCTCGGGCGGCAGCGCGGGTGGCAGCGACCCCGGGGGCCGACGCAGGAAGGGATCACCGCTGCGACGGACGCCGCGGTCGAGGGTGATCGGGCCGACGACGACCCCGTGCTGAACGCAGCCGCCGAGCAGCTTGCGTCGTACTTCGCGGGCGGGCGGACCGACTTCGACCTGCCGCTGGCGCCGAGCGGGACGGCGTTCCAGCAAGAGTGTCCGGCGGCGCTGCGAGAGATTCCTCTACGGCGAGACCGCGTCGTACGGCGAGATCGCGGGGCGCCTCGGTGCACGGCGACCGCGCCCGAGCGGTCGGTACGCGGCCAACGGTCGCAATCCGATCCGGTGATCGTGCCCTGCCACCGGATGTCGGTCGGCACCTCGGGTGCGATGACCGCTACGGCGGCGGGATCGACCGCAAGCGCATCCTCCTGAGCCGAGCGGGAACGCTGGCTCCGCGGCTCCTGTGAGGCCGCTCCGCGGGGTTCGGTCAGCTGGCCCGCGGCGGACGGTGTCTCGAGAGCAGGG
>CAWIBA010000010.1:0-262747 GCA_963834275.1 uncultured Actinomycetota bacterium
CCGTTTCTACGAGTCACACGACTCGGAGATCTGGTTGATCTAACTCCATAGAGTTTCGGCGGCCATAGCGAAAGGGAAACACCCGGCTCCATTCCGAACCCGGAAGTTAAGCCTTTCAGCGCCGATGGTACTGCAACCGGGAGGTTGTGGGAGAGTAGGACGTCGCCGGACAATTCTTTCCAAGGAGGCCACCCGTCAGGGTGGCCTCCTTGTGGTTTCCGGACATCCGCTCGGCGGCCCCCGTGTCGAGGGGGACGGCGGGGCGAGGATGATGAGGGTCGGCGGTAGACCGCCGGCAGCGAGCAGGTGGGGCGTGCGCGCCCCAGGAGGAGTGCACAGTGACCGAGAGGCGTTCGCAGGGCTCACGCCGTCCCCAGGGGGAGCGGGGGCCACGCCGGGACGACCGCGGGGGCCAGGGGCCGCGCCGGGACGACCGCGGGGGCCAGGGTCGCGGAGGTGCCCGCGGCCGCGGGGACGACCGGTCCGACCGGCGACCTCGCCCCGAGGGCGACCGGAGCGCCGAGCAGGCTCGCTACGACGGCCCGCCGCTGGACCCGGAGATCACCGGCCGCGAGCTCGACCGCTCCATCGCGCAGCAGCTCAAGGGGCTGCCCGAGAAGCTGGCCGCGCGGATCGCGCGGCACCTGGTGGCCGCCGGGATGCTCATCGACGAGGACCCGAAGACCGCCTACCAGCACACGCTGGCCGCGCGGGCGCGGGCGGCCCGCATCGCCGTGGTCCGTGAGGCCTGCGGGGAGGCCGCCTACCACGCCGGCGAGTACGCCGAGGCGCTGTCGGAGCTGCGGGCCGCGAAGCGGATGAACGGCAGCACCGACTTCCTGCACGTGATGGCCGACTGCGAGCGCGCGCTCGGCCGTCCCGAGAAGGCGCTGGACCTCGCGCGCACCCCCGCCGTGGCGAACCTGGCGGACCCGCTCAAGGCGGAGATGACCATCGTGGAGGCCGGGGCCCGGCGTGACCTCGGCCAGCTCGACGCCGCGCTGCGCACGCTCGAGAACGCGCCGTTGCGCTCGCAGAGCCGGGCCGACTGGGTGGTGCGGCTGCGCTACGCCTACGCGGACACCCTGGCCGCTGCCGGTCGTCGCGAGGAGGCCGTCGAGTGGTTCCACCGCACCGTGGCGGTCGACGGCAACGAGATCACCGACGCCAGCGAGCGCGCCGCCGAGCTGGAGTCCGCCGAAGGCTGAGCCGGATCTCCTCCCCAGGAGCCGGTCGCGGGTCGTCGTCAACAGGCGGTCCCGCCGAACCGTCCCGCGTCGGCTGCGTCCACGAGGGTGGTCGTGGAGGTGATGCCGATGGCCACGGAGAGGGCCGACCCGTCCGGCGCGGAGCAGCCGGCCGCCAACGAGGTGCGGTTGACCGGCCGCGTGACCTCGGGTCCCGAGCAGCGCACGCTGCCCAGCGGCGACCCGATCGTCACCTTCCGGCTGTCGGTGGCTCGCGGACCGACGCCGATGACCCGCGGGTCGCGACAGCGCAGCGACTGGCTGGACTGCGTGGCCTTCGGCGCACGGGTCCGACGCTCGGCGTCGGCCTGGTCGCCCGGCGACGTGGTCAGCGTCGAGGGTGAGCTGCGCCGCCGGTTCTACCGCTCCGGTGAGGGGTCGGCGACCCGGGTCGAGGTCGAGGTGCTCCGGGCAACGCGGGTCGCGCGTGCCTGACCCGGTCAGGCGTCGCGCAGGTCCCGCATCACCACGCCCATCCGGGGCTTGGGCCCGAACGACGTGGACTTGCGGGGCATCCGGACACCGCGGGCGGCGCTTGCCCGCACCTCCTCGACGGTCGGTGGACGCACCGCGACGACCAGACCCGCCGCCCGCGTCGTCGCGTGCAGGGCCTGGTCGAGGCTGTGGTGGTAGCCCAGCTGCTCCTCGGCGACCCCCCAGGCCGGCAGCAGCGTCTCGTGCAGCACCGCCGCGTCCACGTCGTGGGTGCGGGCGACGCCGAGCACCGCCCACGACTGGCCGTCGCTGACCACGAACGCGGCCCGTTCGGCACCGGGCTGGGCGGCCGCGGCGAACGCCGCCTCCCGGTCCGGTTGCATCGTCAGCTCGTCGCGGCGGGTCTCGGCGAGGTCCTGGAGGTCGCGCATGGTGAGGCCGGCGACCGAGCGGTGGATCGGGCCGACGCGGAGCGCCTGGTCGTGCTGGTCCACCAGCATCGCGAGCCCGTGGTCCCACGGCGAGGTGCCGTCGGGCGTGGCGTCCCCGCGAAGCTCCCGCTGGAGCCGGAGGTAGGCCGCATACCGGTGGTGGCCGTCGGCGATGAGCGCCTCGGTGTCGCGCCAGCTCGGTGCCGACGCCGGCCTGGGTCGCGGGGTCGGTCACCGCCCACAGCCGGTGTGCGCTGCCGTCGAGCGACACGACGTCGGCCAGCGGCCGGCCGAGCACGGCGTCCGCGACCAGCTCGCGCAGCCGGGCGGTTCCCTCGTGGACCAGCAGGATCGGCTCGAGGTTGGTCTCGGTGGTGCGCATCAGCACGGCGCGGTCGGCGACCGGGGCCGGCATCACGTCCTCGTGCGGCAGGATCACCTTCTCGGCCTCGTCGCGGAGACCGACGAGACCGATCAGCCCGCGCACGGTGATCTGCTCGGCTGTGTACTCGTAGACGTACAGCGCCGGCTCGGCGTCGGCCCGCAGGTAGGCCTTGTCGCGCCACTCCTCGAGGCGGTCGCGCACGGCGAGGTAGGGCCGCTCGAAGCGTCGTGACAGGATCAGCCGGACGATGTTGCGCCGGTTGGCGCTCTCGAGCGTGCGGACGGTCTCGGCGTCCAGCACGTCGTACGGCGGCGAGATCACCGTGGACAGGTCGCCGACGGTCTCCGGGTCGAACCGGAGACCGCGGAACGGCGCCAGCGTGAAGGGACGTCGGCCGGGTACGCGGTGCGGGGACACCGGGGCATCCTATGAGCCCGGCCCACGGGCCCCGCCGCCGGTCGCGCGGGACGGGGAGGACAGGAGATCCAGTGCTGAAGGCGTGCGAGACCCCGCTGTGGACCGCCTACGACCTCGCCATGCTCGACCTCGACGGGGTCGTCTACATCGGGCCCGACGCCGTGCCCGGTGCCGCGGAACACCTCTCCGCGGCCCGCGCGGCCGGACTGCGGCTCGCCTACGTCACCAACAACGCCGGCCGCCCGCCGGCCACGGTCGCCGAGCACCTGCGCAGCCTGGGTGTCCCGGCCGAGCCGGCCGACGTGGTGACCAGCGCCCAGGCCGCCGCCCGGCTGGTCTCGCGCGGCGTCCCCGAGGGGGCCCCGGTGTTCGTGATCGGCGGTGAGGGGCTCGTCGTGGCGCTGGAGGAGCAGGGACTGCGCCCGGTCCAGTCGATCGACGAGGAGCCGGTCGCCGTCGTCTCCGGCTACCACCGCGACCTCAGCTGGGGCACCGTGAGCGACGGCGCGATCCTGGTCGCGCGGGGCCTGCCCTGGTTTGCCTCCAACACCGACTGGAGCGTGCCCACCGCGCACGGACTGGGGCCCGGCAACGGGCTGCTCGTGCACGCCGTCGAGCAGTTCACCGGCCGGCACCCCGAGGTGGCCGGGAAACCGCTCGCCCCGCTCTTCGAGGAGACCGTGCTGCGCGTCGGCGGCGACCGTCCGCTGGTGGTCGGTGACCGGCTCGACACCGACATCGAGGGCGCGACCAACACCGGTCACGACAGCCTGCTGGTGCTCACCGGCGTCACCGGCCTCGAGGAGCTGGTCGAGGCGACGCCGGAGCTGCGGCCGACGTACCTCGCCGCCGACCTCGCCGGGCTCGGCAGGCCGCACCCGGTGCCGGTCGAGGAGGACGACGCGGTGCGTTGCGGCGGGGCGACTGCACGGGTGCGGGACGGGCGGCTCGAGGTCGACGGGGGAGCGGACCAGCCGGACGACTGGTGGCGGGCCGCGGTCACCGCGGCCTGGCGACACCTCGACACGACGGGCACCCCCTGTGCCGTCGCGGGCGCGTCCCCGCCGAGTAGCGTGGCCCCGTGAACCGGGGGACCGACGAGCAGGAGCAGCCGTGACCGAGAACCACAGCGAGCCGTTCGTGCCCGACGAGGCGCCGGCCGACGAGCCCGGCCCCGCCGCCGAGGCGGTGACGGACGAGCCGGTCGTGCGCACCGGCCACGAAGCCGTCGACCGGGTGCTGGACTCCCTCGACGCGCTGGCCGGCACGCCCGTCGCCGACCATGTGACGGTGTTCGAGGAGGCCCACGACCGGCTCCGCGGGACCCTCGCCGGCGCGGGCGACACGCCCCCGCAGTCCTGACCGCCGGCCCGTGCCGCCGCGCCGACTGCGCCTGGACGCGGAGCTGGTCCGACGCGGACTGGCCCGCTCCCGCGAGCACGCCAGCCAGCTGATCGCCGAGCGCCGGGTCAAGGTGGCGGGCGCCGTCGCCACCAAGCCGGCCACCGGCGTCACGACCGACGTCGCCCTGGTGGTCGTCGACGACCCGGGCCGGCCCGACTACGTCTCCCGCGGCGGGCACAAGCTCGCCGGGGCGCTCGCCGACTTCGCCCCGCGGGGCCTGAGCGTGGCGGGACGGCGCTGCCTGGACGCGGGTGCCTCCACCGGCGGGTTCACCGACGTCCTGCTGCGCAACGACGCCGCGCAGGTGGTGGCGGTGGACGTCGGCTACGGACTGCTGGCCTGGTCGATGGTCCAGGACCCGCGGGTCGAGGTGCACGACCGCACCAACATCCGCGACCTGACCCCGGAGCTCGTCGGCGGCCCCGTCGACGTGGTCGTCGGCGACCTGTCCTTCATCTCCCTCGAGCTGGTGCTGGACGCGCTGATCGGGGTCACCGACCCCGGCGGCGACCTGGTGCTGATGGTCAAGCCCCAGTTCGAGGTGGGCAAGGGCAAGGTGGGCAAGGGCGGGGTGGTGCGCGACCTCGAGCTGCGCGCCGGTGCGGTCGCCGCGGTGGCCGGCGCGGCCGCGGGGCGCGGCTGGGGGGCGGTCGCGGTGACCACGAGCCCGCTCCCGGGCCCGTCGGGCAACGTGGAGTACTTCCTGTGGTGCCGGCGCGGCACCGCGACGGTCGGCGAGGCAGAGATCGAGGACGAGGTACGGCGTACCGCGTCCCTGGGGGATCCCTCTGAGAAGGTGGAGCCGTGACTGGCACGGAAGCAGACCGGCGCGTCTTCGTCGTCGCCCACACCGGCCGCGAGGACGCCCGCAAGGTGGCCTCGCAGTTCTGCCATGCCCTCGCCGGCCACGGCCTCGCCGTGCGGCTGCTCGAGGACGAGGCGGCCGACCTCGCGCTCGACCTGCCCGACCTCGACGTGGTCGCGCCGGGTGCGGCCGCCTCCGCCGGCTGCGAGATCATGGTGGTGCTCGGCGGCGACGGCACGATCCTGCGGGCCGCCGAGCTGACCCGCGAGAGCGGCACCCCGCTGCTCGGCGTCAACCTGGGACACGTCGGGTTCCTGGCCGAGGCGGAGCACGACGACATCGACTTCACGATCGACGCGATCGTGCACCGCCGCTACGCCACCGACGAGCGGCTCACCCTCGACGTCCTGGTCTACCGCGACAAGGAGCTGGTCACCTCGACGTGGGCGCTCAACGAGGCGTCGGTCGAGAAGGCGGCCCGCGAGCGGATGCTGGAGGTGGTCGTCGAGGTCGACGGGCGGCCGCTGTCGCGCTGGGGGTGCGACGGCGTCGTGTGCGCCACCCCCACGGGCTCGACCGCCTACAACTTCAGCGCCGGCGGGCCGGTCGTCTGGCCGACCGTCGAGGCCCTGCTGCTGGTGCCGATCAGCGCGCACGCGCTCTTCGCGCGGCCGCTGGTCGTCGCCCCCACCTCCGTCCTCGCCGTCGAGGTGCTGGCCCGCACCGAGGGGGCCGGGGTGCTGTGGTGCGACGGCCGGCGCACGGTCGACCTGCCGCCGGGGGCGCGCATCGAGGTGCGCCGCGGCCGCTCGCCGGTGCGGCTGGCCCGGCTCCACCAGGCGCCGTTCACGGACCGGCTGGTGGCGAAGTTCGACCTGCCGGTCACCGGCTGGCGGGGCGCCGCGGAACGCCGCCGTCGCAACGGGGGCGCCGATGCTTGAGGAGATCCGGATCGCGTCGCTGGGCGTGATCGAGGAGTCCGTGCTGGAGCTGGGTCCCGGCTTCACCGCGATCACCGGCGAGACCGGCGCGGGCAAGACGATGGTGGTCACCGCCCTGGGGCTGCTGCTCGGCGGCCGGGCCGACTCCGGTGCGGTGCGCACCGGGGCCCGGGCCGCCCGCGTGGAGGGCCTGGTCCGGCTCGCCGCCGGCACGTCCGCGTGGTCGCAGCCGCTCGCCGCCAAGGTCGACGACCTGGGCGGTGAGATCGACGACGACGTCCTGGTGGTGGCCCGGCAGATCTCCGCCGAGGGCAGGTCCCGCGCGTTCGCCGGCGGCGCCTCCGTGCCCGTCGACGCTCTGTCCGGCCTGATCGACCCGCTGGTCGCGGTGCACGGCCAGTCCGACCAGCACCGGCTGCTCCAGCCGGCGGCGCAGCGGGAGGCGCTCGACCGGTTCGCCGGCGCCAAGGCCGAGAAGGCCCGTGGCGCCTACGCCGCCACCTACCACGAGCTGCGCGCGACCGAGGCCGAGCTGGCCGACGTCGTGGAGTCGGCGCGGGCCCGCGCCCAGGAGGCCGACCTGCTCCGGTTCGGCCTCGGCGAGGTCGAGCAGGTGGCCCCGCAGCCGGGCGAGGAGGAGACGCTGGCAGCGGAGGAGGCGCGTCTCGGGTTCGCCGACGACGCTGCGCTCCGCCGCCTCGCAGGCGCGGGAGGCGCTGTCCGCGGAGGAGGCGGGTCCCGACGCCCTCGGCGCGGTGTCCGCGGCGCGCAAGCTGCTCGACGGGGTGCGCGAGCACGACGCCGAGGCCGCCGCGCTGGCCGACCGGCTGGCCGAGGTGAGCTACCTGCTCTCCGACGTCGCCGCCGACGTCTCCTCCTACGTCGCCTCCCTCGACACCGACCCGATCCGGCTGGCCGCCGTCTCCGAGCGGCGGGCGGCGCTCACCGCGCTGACCCGCAAGTACGGCGAGACGGTCGCCGACGTGCTCGCCTGGGCCGAGGAGGCTGCGCGGCGGCTGCTCGACCTCGACGGCACCGACGAGCGGATCGAGGAGCTCCGCGGCCGGGTGACCGAGCTCCGCACGACGCTCGCGACCCAGGGCGCCGCGCTCACCGAGCTGCGCAGCAAGGCGGCCCACCGGCTCGCGAAGGTGGTCACAGACGAGCTCACCGCGCTCGCGATGCCGCACGCCCGGGTCACCGTCGCCGTCACGCAGCAGGAGTCCCCCGACGGGTTGCGCGTGGGGGACCGGACCCTGCGCTTCGGCCCGTCCGGCCTCGACGACGTCGAGCTGCTGCTCGCCGCCAACCGCGGCGCCGACCCCCGTCCGCTCGGCAAGGGCGCCTCGGGGGGCGAGCTGAGCCGCGTGATGCTGGCCGTGGAGGTGGCCCTGGCGGCCACCAACCCCGTGCCCACCTTCGTCTTCGACGAGGTCGACGCCGGGGTGGGCGGCAAGGCGGCCGTCGAGGTGGGCCGGCGGCTGGCGCTGCTGGCCCGGCACGCCCAGGTGCTCGTGGTCACGCACCTGCCGCAGGTGGCCGCGTTCGCCGACCAGCACGTCGTGGTGGTCAAGAGCAACGACGGCACGGTCACCACCTCCGGGCTCACCACCCTCGACGACGGCGGACGGGTCCGGGAGCTGTCCCGGATGCTCGCCGGGATGGAGGAGTCCGAGACGGCGATCGCGCACGCCGAGGAGCTGCTCGCGACGGCCCAGGAGTCGCGCGCGCAGCCCCCGGGGTGAGGCCGGCCACCGGCGCGCACCAGTAACCCCGCCGCCGCCCCGTCGTTGAAACGTTTGACGAAAGGGTGGGGCAATGTCGACTCGAGCGCCGGGCCCCTCACGGGGGCTCTCCCGGGTGCTGCTGCGCGCCGTGGTCGTGCCGGTGCTGCTGCTCGCGGCAGTCGCCGCCTCGCTGCTCGGCACCCGCATCGTCACCGCGAACACCGACACCCGCGAGGCGGGCTCCGTCGTACCGGCCGAGCCGGCGTGGTCGGCGTCCTACTCGCGGCGCTTCCCCGGCTGCGTGTCCGCCGTGCTGTGGCCGGCCAACGAACGGCCGGTCGCGTTCCTGCTCCGGGATCGCTCAGGTGAGGTGCGCCGGGTCAGGTGGCGCCACGTCGTGCGGCTCGCCGACCATGGCCAGCTCGGCCGCGACCTGACCACCATCGGAGCCTGTCGCGCGCCCCGCTGAGCGGGACGGAGGCGGTCAGGACGGCTGTGTGCCCTCGACGACCGGCTGGCCGGACCGCTGCCAGGCCGACGTGCCGCCGGCAACCGAGTAGGCGTCGAAGCCGGTCGGTGACCAGGAAGTCCGTCATCGCCGCGCTGCGGCCCCCGGAGGCGCACACGACGTAGACCGGGCCGTCGGCCCGCAGCTCGTCGACGCGGGACGGCAGCTGACCCATCGGGACCAGCCGGGCGCCCGGCACGTGCCCGGCGACGTACTCGCCCGGCTCGCGCACGTCGACGACGTTCACACCCGCCGCGTCGGCGTCCCGGCCGCCGAGGAGCTGCGCCAGGTCGGCGGTGGTGACCTCGGGGGTGCGGTCGGTCTGGGTGGTGCTGTCCATCGCTGGGTCTCCTCCTGAGAACGGATACCTAGGGGGGTATATGTCCGTACACGACGACCGTAACACCCCCGACGCGCCCCGTTCAAAGCAGTGGACGTGGCGTTCCTCTCCCGCGCCTCCGCGGCGAGCCCCGCCGGGCGGCGACCGGCCGCTTCAACCCCGCGGTCCGGGCTGCGAGGATGAGGCCATGGCCGCTAACCGGATGAGCTCAGGGATCGTGGACGCCAGCCAGCGGGTCGGTGCGGCTCCGCCTCGGCCTGAGTTCGTCGGCCTCGGTGGCGTGCGGTTGCCGGTCGTCGGCGCCGCGCGCATCTACGTGTGCGGGATCACGCCGTACGACGTGACGCATCTCGGCCACGCCGCCACCTTCGTCTGGGCGGACGTGCTCGCCTCGGTGCTCGGCTCGACCGGCGTGCAGCCGACCGTCTGTCGCAACGTGACCGACGTGGACGACGTGCTCATCGACGCCGCACGGGCGCGGGGTCGCTACTACGACGAGTTCGCGCTGACCCAGGAGGCGCTGTTCGACCGGAGCATGACCGCGCTCCGGGTCGCCACCCCGGCGACGCAGCCGCGGGCCCGGCACTACATCGACGCCGTCCAGCAGCTGGCCCAGGCGCTCCTGGACCGGGACGCGGCCTACGAGCGCGACGGGACGGTCTGGTTCCGCGGGCACGGGGTCCTGGACACGACGTCGCTGGCGCGGGACGAGGCGCTGCGGCTGTCCGCGGCCTACGGGGACGACCCCGACAACGGCGCCAAGGACGACCCGTTCGACGTGCCGGTGTGGCAGTCCTCCCCGGACGACGCGCCGGCCTGGCCCAGCCCGTGGGGCTGGGGACGGCCCGGTTGGCACGCCGAGTGCGCCGCGATGTCACTGGCCGTGCTCGGCACCTCGGTCGACGTGCTGGTCGGGGGAGAGGACCTCACCTTCCCCCACCACGCCTACCAGGCGGCGATGGCGTCCTCCGTGACCGACGTGTCGCCGTTCGCCCGGGCCGTGCTGCACGTGGGGGAGGTGCGCATCGCCGGGGAGAAGATGGCCAAGTCGACGGGCAACCTGGTGCTCGTGGACGACGTGCTCTCCGCTACGACGCCCGCCGCGCTGCGGCTGCTCCTGCTCGACCGCCCGTACGGGGAGGCCTGGGACTTCGAGAACGCCCAGCTCGCCGACGCCGAGGAGCGGCTGCAGCGCCTGTACGCCGCCGCCGCCCGGCCCGCCGACACGGACCCGGCCGCGGTGGTCGCCCCCCTGCGCGACGACCTGGACGTGCCCCGCGCCCTCACCCTGGCCGAGGAGGAGGGCGGCGAGGCCGCGCGACGGCTCATCGCGCTCCTGCGGCTGGGCTGAGTTCTTGCGGGTGATCTCGCCCGCGCATCATGGTTGTACTCTACCTAGCCCCTAGGTAGAGTACTTGCATGGTCGGCAGCGAGCGGGGCCCACGCATGACGATCCCGACGCAGCTCGTGCTCCAGGTGCTGCTCGCGGACGCCCAGGCCGAGCAGTACGGCGGCGAGATCGGTTCCGCTGCCGGACTGCCCAGCGGCACCGTGCACCCGATCCTCGCCCGGCTCGAGGGCATGGGTTGGGTGGAGTCCCGCTGGGAGGAGGTCGACCCGCGCCAGGCCGGCCGGCCGGCCCGGCGCTACTACCGCCTCACCGGGGTCGGGGCGAACCACGCACCCGCCGCACTGCTGCGAGCCCAGCGGCCACGCCGAGCGGGCCTCGCGCCACAACCGCTGCCGGGTCAGTCATGAACGCCGCCCGCGGCGTCACGAGTCCAGACGCGGCCCACCGGCCCGCCATCACGGCGCGGTGCGCGGTGGTCACCGCCACGCTGGCCCTCCCGCGCGGCGCGACCCGCGCCCGCTACCGCCAGGAGCTCCTCGCCGAGCTCCACTTCCTCGACACGTCCGCCGTCCAGGCCCGCTTCTCGGCAGGGATCCTGTCGCGTGCCTGGGCCCTGCGTCGTGCCCTCACGGAGGAGAACCCCATGCACCAGGACGCCTTGCCTCGCACACCGCTGATGTGCCGCCTCAACGTCCGTCACCAGTGGCACACCGAGTCCGCCGAGGACGGCACCCGGTTCCGGCGCTGCCGCCGTTGCGGCAAGGACAGCTCCAGCTCTGGTCCCGGCTCCGGCGACTGGGCGGCACCGATCCGGATCTGATCCGCGCGACCGTGTGGGGGCGCGTGGGGGGGTGCCCGACAGGGGGAGGTGCCCCACCCCGGCCTCAACCGGGCTGCGGGCCCGTGGGACCTGCGGTTCTTGGGGTGAACGACGGGACTTGAACCCGCGACATCCGCGACCACAACGCGGCGCTCTACCAACTGAGCTACGCCCACCATGTGACCGGCGCAAGCCGGTCAACAGTCGCGACGGCCCCTCCGTGGGGTCACGGGTGAGCCGAAGCAGCGATCAGTGTACCCGCTGTCAGGGGGTGGCCGAACCGGGGGCGTCGCCCTCGGCCGGCGCGTTCGCGGGGGCTCCGGTGAGCGAGCCGCCGTGCTCCCCGGCGAGCGTCTTGGCGGTCTCTGCGTCCGGGCCGGGTGCGGGGACGAACACGGCGGAGCGGTAGTAGCGCAGCTCCTCGATGCTCTCCTGGATGTCGGCGAGCGCGCGGTGGTTGCCGGTCTTGGCGGGGGAGTTGAAGTAGGCACGCGGGTACCAGCGGCGCGCGAGCTCCTTGATCGAGGACACGTCCACGATCCGATAGTGCAGGTAGGACTCGAGGTCGGGCATGTCGCGTGCCAGGAAGGCGCGGTCGGTCGCGACGGTGTTGCCCGCCAGCGGCGGCCGGCTGCCCTCGGGGCAGAACTCGCGGATGTAGGCGAGCACCTGCTGCTCGGCCTCCTCGAGCGTGACCCGCGCATCGAGCTCCTCGAGCAGCCCGGAGACCGTGTGCATGTTGCGCACGAACTCGTCCATCTGGTCCAGCGCCTCCGGCGGCGGCTTGACGACGATGTCGACGCCGCCGCCGAGCACGTTGAGGTCGAAGTCGGTGACCAGGGCCGCCACCTCGATCAGGGCGTCGTTGTCGAGGTCGAGCCCGGTCATCTCGCAGTCGATCCACACCAGACGGTCGTTCACGTTCAGGAGGCTACTCGACGGCGCGGACGGGGGCCGGAGGGCGTCGTACGCCGGTCCGGGCCGTCGGGCCGGGCAAACCGGGCCGAAAGCCTCAGGGAACGCTCAGCCTGCCTCACTAGCCTGGCGCGCATGCGGTGGCTGGGACTCCTTGCGCGGCTCGTGGTCGGCGGCGTCTGGCTGGCCGCCGGGCTGCTGAAGATCCCCGACCCCGCCGAGAGCGTGCGCGCGGTCCGCAACTACCGGATCCTCCCGGAGGCGGTGGTGCCGCTGGTGGGCCATGCGCTGCCGCTGCTGGAGGTCGTGGTCGGCCTGTGCCTGCTGGTCGGCCTGCTGGTGCGGACCAGTGCAGTGGTCTCCGCCGTCCTGCTGGTGGCGTTCGTCGCCGGCATCGCGTCCGCCTGGGCCCGGGGCCTCTCCATCGAGTGCGGCTGCTTCGGCGGCGGCGGTGGCACGCTGGAGGACTACGCGGCGAAGTACCCCGGGGAGATCGCCCGCGACGTCGGCCTGCTCCTCGCGTCCGGCTGGCTCGTGCTCAGGCCGCGCAGCCCCGCCGCGCTGGACAACCGGCTCTTCCCGCCCGACGAGTGAGACCCCGAGACCAGACGACGGAAGAGAGGCATCAGAGACCAGCATGTCGAAGAAGAAGTCCAACGCGACCCGGCGGGCGGAGCAGCGTGCCGCCCAGGAGCGCGCGGCCGAGGTCCGGCGCGCCCAGCAGCGCAAGGAGCGACGCCGCCGCAACGCCCTGGTCGTCGGCGGCATCGTGGCGGTGCTGGCCCTGGTGGTCGGCATCGGCTATGCGGTGCAGTCCTCGCGCGACACGACCGGGCAGACGACGGAGCCGCCCGCCGGGGCCGTGGACGACTACGCCCTGCCGCGAGGCTCCCAGGACGCACCGGTCACCGTGACGATCTACGAGGACTTCATGTGCCCGTTCTGTGGGCAGTTCGAGGCCGCGAGCCGGTCGGTGCTGTCGTCGTACGTCGATGCCGGGGACGCCCGGGTGGAGTACCGGGTGCTGTCGTTCCTGGACCGGACCTCCAACGGCACGGACTACTCGACCCGTTCGATGAGCGCGCTCGGGGTGGTGCTGGACACCGCCGGCCCCGAGGTGGCGCTGGCCTTCCACGACGCGCTCTTCGAGAACCAGCCCGAGGAGGGCAGCGACGGGCTGTCCGACGCCGAGCTCGTCGACCTGGCGGTGGACGCCGGCGCGAACCGGGGAGACGTCACGACGCCGATCGAGGAGCGGGCGTTCGAGCAGTGGGTGCGCAACGCCACCGACGCGGCCAACCAGGGCCGAGGTCTCGCGGACCCCGACGGTCCTGGTGGAGGGCGAGCCGCTCGAGGGCACCACGATCGACGGGCTGGTGACCGAGCTCGACGAGGCGGTGCAGGCCGCGCTCGAGGACTGAGCCCGGTGGGGGCGATGCGGCGTCCGGCACGGCCCGGCAGGATGGGCCCATGTCCCAGCCGATCACGCCGCCCCCCGCCACTGGCTCCGGTCCCCTCGGGGAGTTCATCGCCGGCCTCCCGAAGGCCGAGATCCACGTGCACCACGTCGGGTCGGCCTCGCCGCGCATCGTCTCCGAGCTGGCGGAACGCCACCCGGGCACCGTGCCCGCCGATCCGGATGCGCTGCGGGAGTTCTACCGGTTCCGGGACTTCGCGCACTTCATCGAGGTCTACCTCGCCGTCGTCGACCTGATCCGGGAGCCCGAGGACGTCCGGCTGCTCACCTACGAGGTGGCCGTGGAGATGGCGGCGCAGAACGTCCGGTACGCCGAGATGACGCTGACGCCGTACACCTCGGTGATGGCCGGAGTCCCGATCGAGGCCTTCGTGGAGGCCGTCGAGGACGCGCGCGTCGCCGCCGAGCGCGACCACGGGATCCGGCTGCGCTGGGTCTACGACATCCCCGGCGAGTTCGGCCTGCCCGCGGCGGAGGCGACGGTCGGGTACGCGCTGGACCACGCCCCCGAGACGCTGGTCGGGTTCGGCCTCGGCGGCCCGGAGATCGGCGTCGAGCGTCCGCAGTTCGAGCCGGTGTTCTCCCGGGCGCGGGCGGCCGGGCTGCACAGCGTCCCGCACGCCGGGCGAGACCACCGGCCCGCAGACGATCTGGGACGCCCTCGAACGGCTCGGCGCCGAGCGGATCGGGCACGGCACCTCCGCCGTCCAGGACCCGAGGCTCGTCGAGCACCTCGTCGAGCGGCAGATCCCGCTGGAGGTGTGCCCCACCTCCAACATCGCCACCCGGGCCGTGGAGGCGCTGGAGGAGCACCCGATCAAGGCGATGTACGACGCGGGGGTGCACGTGACGGTCAACTCCGACGACCCGCCGATGTTCGGCACCACCCTCACCCGGGAGTACGAGATCGCCGCGGAGCTGCTCGACCTCGACGCCGCCGGGGTGGCCGGGATCGCGACCAACGCGGTGACCGCGTCCTTCCTCCCGGAGGAGGACAAGGCCGTGCTCGCGGGCGAGATCGCGGGCTACCTCGCCGCCTGGGAGCAGCGCGACGGCTGACCGGCGGTGGTCGAGCGGTCGCCCGGCTGGTCGGGCGGTCTGCCGGGTGGTCGAGCGGTCTGCCGGGTGGTCGAGCCTGTCGAGACTACGGAACGACCAGCAGCTTGCCGGTGGTCCGCCGGCCCTGGAGGTCCTCGTGGGCGCGGCCGGCGTCCTCGAGGGGGTACCGGCCGCCGATGCGCACGTCGAGCGTGCCCGAGGCCACCTTGCCGAGCACGTCACTCGCGCGGCCGAGGAGCTCCTCGCGCGTGGCGATGTGGTGCGCCAGCGTCGGCCGGGTGAGGAACAGCGACCCCTGACGGTTCAGCACCTGCGGGTCCAGCGGCGGCACCGGCCCGGAGGACGCCCCGTAGAGCACCATCGTGCCGCGGGGGCGGAGCAGCTCCAGCCCGGCGTCGAAGGTGGTCTTGCCGACCCCGTCGTACACGACGTGGACGCCGGCACCGTCGGTGAGCCGCTTGACCTCCTCGACCAGGTCGACCTCGGTGTAGAGCACCACCTCGGCCGCCCCCGCGCCGCGGGCGAGGTCGGCCTTCTCCCGGGTCGAGGTGGTCGCGACGACCCGGGCGCCCTTGGCCGCGAGCATCTGCGTGAGCAGCAGCCCGACGCCGCCGGCCGCCGCGTGGACTAGGGCCGTGTGCTCGGGACCGGCCGGGAAGGTGGACTCGCTCAGGAAGTGCGCCGTCATGCCCTGCAGCATCACCGCGGCCGCGACGTCGAGGTCGACCCCGTCGGGCACCGGCACCAGCCGGTCCGCAGGGACGACGGCCTCCTCGGCGTACCCGCCGCCGTCCACCATCGCCCAGGCGACGCGGTCGCCGACCGCCACGTCGGTGACGTCTTGGCCCACCTCGACCACCGTGCCGGCTCCCTCGGAGCCGGCCACGAACGGCAGCGGCTTCGGGTAGGCGCCGACCCGCTGGTAGACGTCGATGAAGTTGACGCCGCAGGCCGCCACGTCCACCCGGACGTGCCCCGTCGGCGGTGCTCCGGTCTCGCGCTCCCTCACCTGCAGGACGTCGGGTCCTCCGGTCTGCTCGACGACCACGGCGCGCATGGCTCTCCCTTCGTCGGTGAACGAAAGCGCCCCCGGCAGGATTCGAACCTGCGACCACCGGATTAGAAGTCCGACGCTCTATCCAGCTGAGCTACGAGGGCAGGGGACAGGGATTCACATCGGGAGTTCCCCTCGGGACATCTCCGCTGTAGTTCGTCGCGAATCTCTAATCCGGATCTCAGCCTAGTAGAGGCCCGAGCCATTCCGCGCGAGCTGTCGTCCTCCCGCGGACCTCCAGATCGGCATCCGCTTGTTGCTGCGTTGGAGGTGTCGGTCCCGGCGGTGACTATCTGGGCCCTTCGTGGTGCTCTTCCTCGACAAGGGCCACCACAACCCGCCGCGTCGGTAGCCGGTCCTAGGCGGTCACGCCAGGCCGGGCTGCCGGAGCGGAGGCGCGACGCACAGCTGTCAGCCCGAGCACGACCCAGCAGCCCTCGAAGACGAAGAGAGCAAGGTCGTGCCAGATGAACACCTCGTTGACCACGAGGGCGGCCAGCAGCGCGAGGCCGGCGACGACCGAGATCCACCACGGTGCCCCCAGCAGACGCCCGAGCGGGCGGGCGACGACGAGGTGGGCCGCGAAGATCAGCAGGAAGCCGACCGCGAACAGGATGAAGTTCTGCGGCACCTCCCCGGTGCCCACGACCGAGACGGCCAGCTGGACGCCGAAGGCGACCAGGAAGACGTCGCCGACCAGTCCGAGGCGCGCGCCGAGACGGCCGCCCCTGGACCGCAGCAGCCGGCTCATGCTCCAGAACGCGACGCCGAAGCTGACGATGGCGACGACCAGGCAGGCCACGAGCACGGCGTAGACCGGGCGGGAGTCGTCACCGAAGACCAGCTCGCCACCCTGCCCAGGAAGAAGCCGATCCCCGCAACGATCGAGGCGAGCCCCATCCGGCGCATCACCTTGGCGTCCGTCTCGTCCATGCCGTCCCCCGTTGCCGCGCGATGTTTCGGTCAGGGTAGGACGTGGCCCGGCTCTCGGTGTTCAGGCTTCCGCCGGACTTTCGGGTCCGTGTCCTTCACGGGCCACCTGACGAAACCTCGAGGGCCATCGTCACGTGCGGCTCGTCCGTGTAGCGGCCGGAGTATCCCGCCGAACCCGTCGGTCCAGCCGCGCAGCGGGAAGCTGGGCACGACGGGGCGACAGATCGGTCGGGCACAGATCTCGCTCGAGGGCTGACAGGTCCCTGTGATGGGGTCACACTTCGCGAGAGGGCGCCGACCTGCGCTCACGCGATGGCGTTTGCCAAGGGGGAACCATGTCTGTGCTCAAGCGTGCCGGTCGGTCGGTCACCGGACTGCTCACCGTGCGCGGGCTGCTGGTAACCCTGGTCGCGGCTACGTCGCTGACCGGCTGTGGAGGAACCGGCTCGACGGGACCGGCGCCGGCCGACGACCCGGCACCGGCCCAGACCTCGGACAGCGCTGCCACGGAGGCCACGACCGAGGAAGCCGAGGCCGAAGGTGCGCCCGTCGAGGGAAAGGTGGACGGGGACCTCACACTCACCTTGAGCCAGGGAGGGCGGACTGAGAAGAGGTCGGGCCGGTTGACCTTCGCGCTCGACTGCGCGAAACCCGATGCCTGCACGACGAAGAACTGGTCCGCAACCGGCGACTTCGCCCAGGCCAGCGAGTCGTTCTTCCACGACTACCTCGCCCTCGACTGGGAAGGCGGTGAGGGACGCTGGACGGCCGAAGGCGCCACGCCCAAGAGCTGCGACGACGTGGCCGGCGGTGACATGCGCGACTTCGTCGACGGCACCCTCTCCGTCGACGACGCCGGGCAGGTCGAGATGGTCGCGGAGCTGGACGAGTACAGCTTCAAGCAGGACAAGGGCACCTGCGTCGGGGCCGGCGCCACCTTCGACTTCACCGGCAAGCTGTCCTGACCCCGCGTCACCCGGGCCGAGCCGCAACCAGGTCGACGCACGCCAAGGCTGACCGGGCCGCCTGCCGACCCACCCGCGGGGCAGTCATGCGTTCCGCGGGCGAACTGGCGGCATCCCCGGCCACGCCCTTCGGCCTGGCTGGCGATCACCGCCCCCGTGCTGCGGCACGGGCGATGGCCAAGACGTAGAGCTTGGCGACCGTGCTGAAAGCACCCGCACCCGCGACACGGCATCGATCGCCCCGCTGACCAACCTGCCCCACTTCAGAACTCGAGTCCCTATCCGCCACGAGGGCGGGGGACAGGGATCCACGTCGCCCCGTCGGGACAGCTCCGCTGCGGTGCCACGCGATTCTCTGATCCGGCCAACACCCTAGTCGAGCCGGCCCGTCAGCCTGCTCACCGTGGCGGCAGGGACTACCAGGACGACCGGCCACAACCTTCGTGTACCCCTCCGTTTGGGAGTGTCCGCGACCATTGCGGCGCTCCTACGCTGACGGGTCGGGGTATGCCGCATGGTGTCGGCATCCAGGGGAGTGCGGGTGAGGGCGATGAGGGCTGTCGAGGGTGTGCTGGCTGCGCTGGCGTTGACCGGGTTGGTAGGGGTGAGCATGCCGGCGAACGCGGTGCCGGTGCCGACGGAGTCCCGAGCCGAGTCGCGGGCCGCGGCACGGTCCACGGTCAATGTGTGCGACACCGACACGAAGACCTGGTACGTGACCAAGGGCGGAGCTCGGAAGGTCGCGGTGACGTTGGTGGCGCGCGGCTGTGTGGAGCATACGACCGAGGCAGACGGCACGGTGTCCTGCTCGCGCGTCACACTTGTTCAGGGGTGGCGGAAGGGCTCCAAGGCCAAGGTCCTCGACAGCAGGGTGGTCGGTCGCGGCTCGTTCACGAAGGGGTCGCCGTTCACCCTGGAGTGGTTCGGTTGCCCGGGGTTCGGTCCCCACTACTTGGAGATGGACCAGGAGTACGGCAAGAGCTACAAGTACCCGAGCCCGACCGGTGCGGCGCTACGGGCGTTCCCCGTGGTCGAGGTGAAGGTCCGCGGGTCCGAGGGCGGGCTGGTCCCGGAGTCGGTGCTGAAGCTCACCAAGGGTGGTACCTGGAAGTTCGCGAAGTCGAGCCGCAAGGGCGGCAGTGGCGGCGGCGGTGGTAGCGGCGGTGGTGCCGGTGGCGGCGCCGGTGGTGCCGGTGGTGCCGGTGGCGGCGGGGGTGGTGCCGGCGGCGGTGGTGCCGGCGGCGGTGGCGGCATCATCTATGCCGGGCCGTGAAGGTGGGGCCTGGCCGGGGTGATGGGAAGTCTGACGCGCCATCCGTCACAGCCGAACCTCCCGCTTTGGGGTCCGCGTGCGCGCTCATCCGGCCGCTCGGTGACCGCGTCGCGCACCTGAACCTGCGGAGGGACTACCAGGACGACCGGCCACAACCTTCGTGTACCCCTCCGTTTGGGAGTGTCCGCGACCATTGCGGCGCTCCTACGCTGACGGGTCGGGGTATGCCGCATGGTGTCGGCATCCAGGGGAGTGCGGGTGAGGGCGATGAGGGCTGTCGAGGGTGTGCTGGCTGCGCTGGCGTTGACCGGGTTGGTAGGGGTGAGCATGCCGGCGAACGCGGTGCCGGTGCCGACGGAGTCCCGAGCCGAGTCGCGGGCCGCGGCACGGTCCACGGTCAATGTGTGCGACACCGACACGAAGACCTGGTACGTGACCAAGGGCGGAGCTCGGAAGGTCGCGGTGACGTTGGTGGCGCGCGGCTGTGTGGAGCATACGACCGAGGCAGACGGCACGGTGTCCTGCTCGCGCGTCACACTTGTTCAGGGGTGGCGGAAGGGCTCCAAGGCCAAGGTCCTCGACAGCAGGGTGGTCGGTCGCGGCTCGTTCACGAAGGGGTCGCTGTTCACCCTGGAATGGTCCGGTTGCCCGGGGTTCGGTCCCCACTACTTGGAGATGGACCAGGAGTACGGCAAGAGCTACAAGTACCCGAGTCCGACCGGTGCCGCGCTGCGGGCGTTCCCCGTGGTTGCCGTGAAGGTCCGCGGGTCCGAGGGCGAGCTGGTCCCGGAGTCGGTGCTGAAGCTCGCCAAGCGCGGTACCTGGAAGTTCGCGAAGTCGAGCCGCAAGGGCGGCAGTGGCGGCGGCGGTGGTAGCGGCGGTGGTAGCGGTGCCGGTGGCGGTGCCGGTGGCGGCGGTGGTGTTCTCCTCCCGGGTCCAGGCCCCCAGCTCCCTGCCGTGGGCTGAGCGCGTCTTGCCCACCGCGTAGCCCCAACGGCTCATGCGTACGGCCGCAGGAAGGTGAAGACTGCGAGCGAACGAACCGGGGGGCCGGGTCTTCGAGGAGGCCGACGATGTTGCGCAAGTCGATCGCCGTCGTCATGTGCGGGGTGGCCGCTGCCGCACTGGTGGCAGGAGCAGTGCCGGGTGCCGCCGCAGACAGGCAGAGCCGTTCGGGCGTCGTGCTCCGGGACGGTGGCGGGGACGTCTGGAGGGTCAACCTCCGGACCTCCCGCTGGACTCCGGCCGGTGACCTCCCCGCCGCAGACGTCCGGCTTGCGGTCGTCCGGCACCGTGCCCGGTCCGTGGTGATCCGGGCCAGGTTCGACGACCTGAGGAGGGTCGGCATCCAGAACTACTGGGCGGGCCTCACCACCCCGAGTGGCGACTTCTTCGCCGAGGTGATCTCGCGTCCGCGCTCGAGGACTGGACGGCACGCGCTGTACGACGGGGTGGCGGGCAAGAGGATCCAGTGCGCGGGGGTCTCCCACCGCATCGACTACGTGACCGACACCGTCACGGTCCGGGTGTCGCGCACCTGCCTGGGTCATCCACGTTGGGTCACGGTGAACACCGGCAACATCCTCGTGCTGGGCGACAGGCAGCACCGGCGTCACTTCGCCGACAACCCCCACAACCGGCAGGCGTACGCCAACGTGGGCACCAGACGAATCTTCCGGCGCTGATGCTGTGACTCCGCGCCGGGCGGCCGGCAGAGTCTGCGTGCGCGGGTTTGCTCACCAACCCGCGGGGAAGAAGAAGGGCGGGGAGGACCTTCTCGGGAAAGGAGCCTCCGGTGGGTTACGCGGCACCGGCCACGGTGCGCAACCTGGTCCGCCTGGGTGTCGACGGGCTGCTCGAGGACCGCTCTCCGGCAGGACGGGTCGAGGCGCTGCTGCAGCTCGGCACCGACCCCGCGACCGGCACCCCTGCAGGCGCCCGGGCGGTCGATGAGGAGCTTGAGACCGCGCTCGGCGGGCTGGCCCGGACCTGGCAGCGAGCACGCGCCTCCGCAGTCGACCGGCCGCCGCTGAGCGGCGCCGCCCGCGCCCTGGCCGAGGAGGCCGCGCTGGCTCTGGGCAACCCGGCGCTGGCCGAGATTCCGCCTGAGCCCCGGCCGCTGGCCGAGGCGGTCGTGCCTCCGTTCGTCACCGACCTGCCCGACACCGTCACCGCGGACTATCCCTTGGCTCGTCCGGCACCCGTGCCCCCGTCGCGGGCTCAGGTCCGGGACCGTCTCACCGCGGCGGCGGTGGACCGTTATGCCTGCACCGTGGACGTGCTCGCGGTCCGTGACCATTGCGACGGGCTGACCTTCTCCCTGGCGGACCTCGGCGACGACGTGACCGCATCGCGGGTGCTGTGGGAGGCGCTCGTGGTGCTGGCCGCGCACCGTGCCCAGCTCGAGTCCGGCCGCGTCGTCGACGCACCGCTGCCCGGCTGCCCTGAGACGACCGCGGTCAGCGTGTCGATCATGGCGTCCCGCTCCTAGCCGAAGCATGGGCCACAGCGGAGCGGCGACTCGCGGCCCCTCCCCGATGAGCGGGCCGTGTGGTCAGGCTGATCCTGCTCTTGGACGGGGTGGACAGTAGGACGACGGGGTGCCTCCCCACGAGGTAGGGACGGGTCATGCCAGCTGGTCCTTCCTGCCTCCCGTGGATGCGCGCGTCGGGGGTGGGCTCGCCTCAATGGCCGCCACTGCTGTCCTCGCCGAGCGGATCCAGTTCGCCGACATGGCCGCCATCGTCGCGGGCCTCCTCGGACCGCGCGCCGCGCTGTTCCCGGTCGACAGCACCGAGGGCTCCGACGCCACTTCGTGGCCGGGCCCGGCTCATGGCTTCGGCTGTGCACAACCCTTCGGCTTGTCCGACGAACCAGCAGACAGGACGGGTCCGGAAGCCGCGGAGACGAGGGTGTAGTGCCAGTGGGCGTCGGCACCGCCGCGAGGTCGTGGTCGCCCCCCTCAGACGTCACTTCCTCGACGCCCACGATCCACCATTGTCTGGCGCCGCAACCGTGTCCCCGCCGTCGGCGACGTGACGCCAAGAGAGACTTGGCTGCGCGCTCTCAACCTTTCGGCCCCGGTGAGCGTAGGAGTGGTCGTGGAGGGCGAGGCGACGACGCTTCCGAGGAGGCACGTGGACGAGGAGGTGGACTCCGGTGCGGGGTTCGACCAGCTGTTCTTCGCGCACGCGGGGCGGCTGGTCCGGCTGGCGGCGTTGCTCGGCGCCGCCGATCCCGAGGACGTGGTCCAGGAGGTCTTCGCCCGCGTGTATGCCGGGCGGACGCGGCTGACCAGCAGTGCGGCCGGCTATCTCACGCGGTCCGTCGTCAACGAGGTGCGTGACCGGCACCGACGCAGCGTCGTCGCCCGCCGCGGCGCACACCTGCTCGTGCAGCCAGAGGCGAGAGCCGCCGGGTACGACGCGGGTGATCGGGTCGCCGTGCTGGCGGAGCTCGCGAACCTCCCCGCCCGTCAGCGGGAGGCGCTCGTGCTCCGGTTCTGGCTCGACCTGCCGCTCGCAGAGATCGCCGTGACGATGGGGGTGCGCACCGGCACGGTGAAGTCCCAGATCTCGCGGGGCCTCGACGCCCTCCACGCCGTCCTCGCCGAGGAGGAGATGCAGCCATGAGTGTCGAGGAACGGCTGCGCGCCGCGCTCGCCGACGAGGCCGACACCGTGGACGTCGACCTGCACCGGCTGTACGCCGAGACCCTCGCCCGCCGCACCGCCGCGCCCACGCGACGTCGGGGACCCACCCTGCTCCTCGCCGCCTGCGTCCTGCTCGTCGCCGGTACGGCCGTCACCGGCGGGTGGTTGGCCGGGCTCGGACCGGGTCGTGGAGGCGGCGTCGCGACCGGCGACCGCGACCGCGTGCAGGTGGACGCGTCTTTCACCTGCCCGCAGCAACGGACCTGGCGGTTCGAGAAGGGGCGGGTGATGGGCGACGACGGTTTCGTGCCGGACCTGTCCGACGGTCCGGCTGCGATGGCACGCATGGTCGGCGCCCCCACCCACGCGTTGGAGGTGCGCGGTGACCGCGCGACGCTGCGACTCGGTAACAGCGACGGCTCGCTCGCCAGCCGGTCCGACTTCGTCCGCGGTGAAGACGGCTGGGTGCCGACTGGGGCCGTGACCTGCCGCGGCGACGACGGCCCTCTCGTCGAGTCGCCCTCCGGCGCGGTGGACCGGCTGGCCGCCCGGCCGGCCACCCCTGGCGCAGTCGACGAGCGTCGGCTCCGGGCCCGGGACGTCGGCCGCGGGGCCCGACTGCTGGATCGGCGTGGGTACTACGACGTGGCCGGGCTTCTCCACGACCGGGAGCTGTGGGCCGCACCCTGCGGCCGGCAGGTCTGCCTCCGCGCCGGTGCCCGCGACGCCTTCGTAGCGGACGAGGTCGCCCGCGGCGTTCCGCCGACCGACGCCACCTCGATGTTCCTCCCGGCGGACGACATGGTCGGGATCCGTCCGCCGTACGCCTTCGTCGTGGTGCACGAGCCCGGTGGGACGGTCGGCTGGCGGGACCGGGCCGGTGCCCGGCACGACGCCCAGCTGGTCGACGGCACCTGGTACGTGCTGGCGCCGTACGACGACCTGGCCGGCGTCGTGGTGGAACCCGTCTCCGGCGAGCCGCGGTTGTGGAGGCTCGACGAGATGCGCTGAGCCCGCCGGACACCCGCGTACCAGCGTCGACCGGTCCGGGCCGGATCACCCGTGTTGCCCAGCGGGGTCAGCCTCAGCCCTGGACAAACCGTGGGCGGGGGTGCTTACCCTGCCGCCCATGCAGGTCACGGACTGGCTGCTCGACGGTGACCCGGCGATCCGGTGGCAGGTGCTGCGGGACCTGACGGGGGCTCCACCCGAGGAGGTCGCGGCCGAGCGCGCCCGCGTCGAGACCGAGGGCTGGGGGGCCCGGCTGCTCGCGCTGCGCGACGCCGACGGCCAGTGGGACGGGGGCGCGTGCTTCCCGCGCAAGGTCGTCGACGACTGGCGAGCCGGCATCGAGCCCGACTTCGGCGACGGGCAGCCGTGGACCGCGACGCTGCCCACCCTGATGCTGCTGCGCGACCTCGGTCTGGATCCGCAGAGCAAGAGCGCACGCGAGACGATCCCGCTGGTCGCCGCGAACTGTCGGTGGGAGCACGACGGTCAGGCGTTCTTCGACGGCGAGGTCGAGGCCTGCATCAACGGCCGCGCACTGTCCATCGGCGCCTACTTCGGTGCCGACGTCGACGGACTCGTCAACGGTCTGCTCGCCGACCAGCTCGACGACGGCGGATGGAACTGCTGGACCGAGGACGGCGCCACCGTCTCGTCGTTCGACTCGACGATCTGCGTGCTCGAGGGGCTGCCGCGAGTACGAGCTCGCCGGAGGCGAGGTGCAGGTGGCCGACGCGCGCCGGCGCGGCGAGGAGTACCTGCTCGAGCGTCGCCTGTTCCGGCGCCTGAGCACCGGCGAGGTGCCGGCCGAGCGCTGGCTGCAGCTCTCCTGGCCGCCGCGCTGGCACTACGACGTGCTGCGCGGTCTGGAACACTTCCGCCGCACCTCCGACGTGCCGGACCCGCGGCTGGACGAGGCGGTGCGGCTGGTCCGCGACAAGCGCCAGGACGACGGCACCTGGCTGCTGGAGAACACCCACCCCGGCGAGACCCATTTCGAGCTCGAGGACGGCGACGGGCGTCCCAGCCGGTGGATCACGCTGCGGGCGCTGCGCGTCCTCGACTGGTACGACGGTCGGCGCTGACCCGGCCGCGTCTCGACCAGTCGTTCACGAGGTCCGGTCCAGGAGCCAGGACGGGCCGACGCAGGAGCCGCCGGCGGCGGTCACCCGCTCCCGCAGCCCCCGGTCGGCGGTGACCACCAGCACCGTGGCGCCGCGGGCCACGTGGGACCTGACCTGGTCGACGATCTCGTCATCGCCAGAGCCCGGAGCGTGCACCGTGGTGACCGTGCCGTGCTCCCCGGCGGGACGGCCGCCCCGCGCGGCCCCCTCGAGGACCAGCACGACGGCGTCGTACGCCAGATCGGCCGACGCGATGGCCCGGTGCAGGCGCTCGGCCGCTCCCGCGCGGTCGCGCCACCATCCGTCCGGCCGGCTGCCGACCACGTTGGCACCGTCGACGACGAGCACGCGCACGCGGTCAGCCTAGGGCCGCGCGATACTCGAGGGCATGGGCCGACTCCGGTTCGACCTCCTGGCAGCCGACGCTGCGGTGCTGGCACTCGCGATGCTGGTCGTCTACGTGTCGGTGATCCGGGAGCAGGGGGGTGAGGTCGCGGTCTGGGCGGTGGTCGTCCTCGTCGCGGACGCCGCCGCCGCGGCGTACGGGTCGGTGCGCTCCTCGCCCCACCGGCGGGCGACCCTCGTGGCGGCGGGCGTCCTGCTCGTGGCGCTCGGCGTGCTGGCCCTCCTCACGATCGGCCTGCCGATCCTGCTGGCGGGCCTCCTGTGCCTGGTGAGCGCGGCGCGCGCGCCGGCGCCACCCGGTGTGCCGCTCCACGGCTAACGCCGGAGCAGCCGCCCGGCCAGCAGCCCACCGCCGGTCAGCACGATCGCGCCGACCACGACCCACAGCAGCACCCCCGACCCCTCGTCCGCCGGCGGGTCGACGGCCCGTGCGTCCTCGGTCGGTGTCGCCGCGGCGGACGGTGCCGGCGACGGCGCGGCCGACCCGGAGCCGGAGACCCCGTCGGCGAGGTAGGTCGGGGCTCCGGACGGCTCCCCGACGGTCCGCACGGTCAGGGTGTAGGGCACCAGGAAGGCCTCACCCTCCCGGCCCGAGGAGTCGCCCGACAGCGAGACACCCACGTAGTAGTCGCCGGCCTCCGACGCGCCGCGCGCGATGGTGAGCGCCTCCCGGTTGCGGTAACGCACCTCGGGGGTCGAGACGGCCCGGGACGTGGGGCCCGACGTGTTGACGATGGTGCGGCCGCCGGTCGCGACCTGGTCGTACGACGGACCGTAGACGAGCACGTCGACCGGCCGCACCAGCCCGATCGCGTCGGCGAGAGCCGGCCCCGGCCGGGCCATCCGGATCTGCGCGTGCAGGCGCTGGCCCCAGTCGACGGGCACCCGGTAGAACTGCACCTCGCCCGGCACCAGGGACTGCCGATGGCTGCCGGCTTCGAGCAGGGGAGCGTCGTTGAAGGACACACCGGGAGTGGGGCCGTCGGCCGCCGGTCCCTCTCGCCACGGGTCGATCGCCTCCGCGGCCTCCGCCGGGGCGGGAAGCGAATCGACGCGGTCGACGGGCGGCTCCTCGCTGACCACCAGCTGCACCGGCTCACCGTCGAGGTCCTCGCCGAACACCGACTTCTGCAGCCGCGCCACCACCGGGCCGTCCGCGGGACAGTCGTCGTCCGAGGTGACGCTGCCGGTCAGCAGCTGGACCCCGAACCCGATCCCGAAGGCGGTCTGCACGCCGACCGCGCAGGTGTTCTCGCCGCTGTCGAGCAGCTCCAGTCGCATCTGCCCCGTGTCCACGTCGGGGCGGGCGGCCAGCCGGACCCGGAGCGTGGAGCCGGGGATGGTGCGCTGCACCAGGTAGTGCCGGGTCTCGTCGGCCCCCGGGAGCACGTCGGAGTACGCCGCGCCCGGCGCGAGCCCCGGGGCCTCAGCCGGGGTGGGCGTGCCGGTGACCGGCGTGCCGGCGATGCCGAACGGGCGGAACGCCCGCGTGGACAGCCGGTCCAGGGTCGCGACGAGCTCGTCGGCGGAGTCGGCGTCGTAGTAGCTGCCCTTGCCCTCGGCGGCAATGCACTGCAGCTGGCTGCGGGCCGCGCCCGACACGGCCAGGCCGACCACGTCGATGCGGACGTCGATGCCGCGCCGGGCCAGGTCGGTGGCGACCCGGCACGGGTCCGGCGGGCAGGTCGCCTCGCCGTCGGAGACCAGCAGGATGCTGCGCTGACCGTCGTCCCCGAGGTCGTCGGCGGCCTGCCGCAGCGCGTAGCCGATGGGGGTCTCGCCGTAGGGGCGGTAACGGTCGATGGCGGCGTGCAGGTCCCCGGCGTTCCCGCTCGCGACCGGCACGGCGAGCTGGGAGTCGGTGCAGGCGCCCGCGTCGTCGCGCGAGAACACCTTGGCGCCGTACACCCGCAGCCCCACCTCGGCGGCCGGGTCGAGCCCGTCGACGACCGCGTGCAGCGCCCTCTTGGCGGAGGCGATCTTGGCGACCCCGGACGCCCGCTCCCGCATCGAGCCGGACGAGTCCAGCACCATCAGCAGCCGCCCGTCGTCGACGGTGGGGACGGACTCGTCGTCGGCCGCCGCGCCGGACTGGAGCCCCGCCAGCGGCAGCAGCCACCCGACCACGAGGACCACCATCGAGCCGACCACTGCGCGCCTGGGTACGGACCGCATGAACTCCCCCGTCGAGACCTCGTGAGTGTGACGCGGAGGAACCTACCAACGGGGGCTCGGCCCGCCCGCACGTGACCCGTGTGACCCCAGGTGATCGCAGCGACCGCAGTGGTGGGAGCGACGGTAGCCGCGACTTGACCACCTCGGAACTGACTCCCGCCGGGGGTTCCACCCCACGGATTCCTGAGGAATAGTGGGGCCCTTGTGATGCGCAACCGCGCGTTACGTCTCGGAATCAACCGTGGCACCTCTCGGGAGTCCTTATGCGACGGAAGACCTCTGTCCGCCTGTCCACGGCCGTGGCGATCGCCCTGGCCATGTCCATACCAACCCTGTCGGTCATCGCGCCCTCCTCGGCGACGCCCGTCCCGGCTCAGCCGGCGCCGGCCGCCGACGCGGTCAGCCCGGACGGGCCGCTCGCCCTGTCCGGTGCCGCGGCCGCCGACTACCGGCTGCCCGACGACGTCCGCCAGGAGTGGCAGGCGAGCTACGACGACGGCACCACCCAGACCCGTTACCAGCAGGTGGTCGCGGGGGCCGACGTGCTCGGAGGGCAGGTGACCGTGCTGCGCGACCGCGCGGGCACCGCCACCTCGGTGATCGGCGCCCACTTCGCCACGCTGACCCCCACCAACACGGTGAAGCTGAGTGCCGCCGACGTGCGCGCGATCGCGGCCGACCTGTTCGGCCCGGTGGACTCCCGCCCGGTGGAGCTGCGGATCGACCCGCGCGACGGACGCCTCTTCTACACCGTGGAGACGCTGCTCCCCAGGCACCGCTGGGTGCTGTGGGTCGACGCGTCGAGCGGGAAGGTCGTGAACCGGTTCGACGCGCTCGCCGAGGGCACGGGCGAGGGGGTCAAGGGCGACCAGAAGTCGATCGACACCACCCCGGCCGCCGACGGCTGGCAGCTCACCTCCGCGGACGGTCGCCAGCTCACCTACGACGCGCAGAACCAGACCAGCCACCCGGGCGTGATGATGACCGACGAGGACGACGTCTGGGACCTCACCATCCCGCTCAACCCCAGCCCCAGCCAGCCGCCGGGCGTCGACGCGCACTACTACGCCAACCTGGTCGACGACTTCTACGCCGACCTGTTCTCCCGCGACAGCATCGACGACGCCGGCATGCCGATCATCTCGACGGTCCACTACGACGCCGGCTACTGCAACGCCTTCTGGAATGGCGAGCAGATGACGTACGGCGACGGCGACGGCACCAACTGCAAGGCCCTCTCCGGCGGGCTGGACGTGGTCGGCCACGAGCTCACCCACGGGGTCACCGAGTTCACCTCCGGCCTGATCTACGAGAACGAGTCGGGCGCCCTCAACGAGGCGTTCAGCGACATGATGGGCAACACCTCCGAGTTCTACGCGGACCAGAACGGTCTCGACCCGGCCGCGGAGCCGGACTGGCTCATCGGTGAGGACGTGATCCCGGCCGGTGTCTACGGCGGGGCCAACGCCGGCTTCCGCAACATGGCCGACCCGCGCGACGACGGCGACCCCGACCACTACTCGGAGCGCTACACCGGCACCAGCGACAACGGCGGCGTGCACACCAACAGCGGGATCCCCAACCACGCCTACGTCCTGGCCGTGCAGGGCGGCCGCAACGCCGGCTGCGGCGGCAGCGCCAGCGGCCACACCCACGCCGCCGACTGCGACGTGCAGGTGGCCGGCATCGGGCTCGCGAAGACCCGGTCGATCTTCTACAAGGGCTTCACCAGCCTGACCGACTTCGCGAACTTCTGCGACGCGCGGGCCGCCACCGTCGCGGTCGCCGGCGGCAGCAAGAAGAGCATCCGCGCCGCCTGGGACGCGGTCGGCGTCAAGGCCGGGTGCACCCCGGCGGTGCCGCCGCCGCCGCCGTGCGTCGGGGACGCCAACGCGCAGATCCCGTTCGAGTCGCCGCACCCCTACGGCAACAACGGTGACTGCACCTGGACCTTCGACAACGGCTCGCCCGGCTTCGCCTTCCACTTCGACCTGCTCGAGACGGAGGCGGGCTACGACTACGTCTACATCTACGACGCCAACGGCAACGAGCTGGCGCGGTACGACGGTCCGCATCCGCTGGGGCAGACGACGCCCTGCATCGGCACCAACGTCGGCTCGGTCCGGCTGGTGACCGACATGGCGGTGGTCGACCAGGGCTTCCGGGTCGACGCGGTCAAGCCCTGCTGACCGGCTGAGCGGCTGACCGCCGGCCCGGGGACCCTGTCCGGGCCGGCGGTCTCAGCGGGCGCCGTAGCGTCGCGTGAGCCGGTCCTCGTCGTCGGGCAGCACGTAGGAGTCGACGACGCGACGTGCGGTGTCCTCCTCGTCGTACACCCGGACCCGGAAGGTGACCAACGGGTCGAGCGCGGAGGCCCACACGTCACCGGTGACGTCGTCGGCGAGCGCCTCGACGTCGCAGCCGCTGCACCGGATCGACGTGGTCAGGCCGGGGGAGTTGTCCAGGTCGTCGACATAGCGGACGTCCACGTCGGTCACGCCGGGGAGGCCGCGCCAGCGGTCCCCGAGCTCGGCGGCCCGGTCCCGGTTGGCGGCGAGCGACGCGTCGCTCTGGTCCTGGCCGGTGACCTGGCAGCCGCTGCCGAGCACGAGCACGGCGGCGAGGACGGCCAGCGTGCCGGGGAGGGTCATCGGTCGCGCTCCATCCGGTAGGAGTAGGTGGTGTAGCGCTGGGCGCGGTCACCGTCGGGGTAGAAGTCCTCGACCGCGCTGAGGGCGTCCCGGACGGCCGGGTCGTCGGAGGCCGCGAGCTGTCCGGCCATCGGGGCGTAGGTGTCGGCGAGCAGGTGGTTGCCGGTCACCGAGCCGCTCTGCCGGTGGGTCACGATCGTCGTGTGGTTGGAGGAGTCGCGGTACTTCTCGCCGTCCAGGCGCGCCACCACGTCGTACTCGTTGACCAGTGACAGCACCCGCACCCGCTCGTCGACCTCGATGTGGTCGACGGGGGAACCGGCGGTGACGACATCGGTGACGTTGTACTGCGGGTAGCCGCTCTGAGGATCGGTGAGCTTCTGCGCCATCCGGGCCGCCACGATCCCGCCCTGCGAGTGCCCGGTGAACAGCACGCGCGCGTCGTCGGGGATGCCGGCGTCGCGCATCGCGTCGAGCACGGCGTCCTCGTAGGTGTTGTCCACGCCGGCGACGGCGGCCAGGTTGGTGCCCATGTTCTGGATCAGCTCGGACTCGTGGACCACGGGGGTGTCGAACACCTTGGTGCCCGGCAGGTAGACGTTGTAGAGCGGCCGCCCCTGGGCGTCGTAGGTGAGCTGGATCTGGAAGGTGCCGGGGTCGTCGAACTCGTCGAGGTTCTCCAGCGACTCCTGGAGGCTCCGCGGCGGCGGGAACCCGTGCGGGTCCGCGACCCTCCGGGTGTGCGCGGTGCCGTTGTCGTAGAGCATCGCCAGCAGGCCGGACGCGGAGGCGACGTCGTAGGGGTAGACGCCGAGCGTGTAGAAGCTGAGCGCGTACGGCGAGGAGGCCACGATCTCCTCGACCAGGTCCGGGTGCTCGAGCAGGAACCGCTGCGGGTCGTCGAAGGCACCCTCGTGCCAGAGGTACAGCGCGGTCGCACCGGCCCCGGCCGGGCTGAGCAGCAGGGGCAGGGCGAGCCGGCCCTGCGCCCAGTGCCGCAGCTCCTCGCCGAACTCCCGCGAGGCGTCGAAGGCCGCCCACGCATGGGCCCTGGCCTGCATGGTGACCCCGGCCGCCGAGACCCGCAGGGCCGTCGACGTCAGGCCCCCCGGCCCGTCGAGGGCGCCGAGGACGGCGCCCTCGGCCGACGCGAACGAGCCCGGCGAGAACGGCGCGCTGCGCAGCAGGTCGCCGTCGACGAGCACGCCGTGCGCCCGCACCGCCACCTCGCCCACGTCGACGCCCAGGCGGCCGAGCTCCGCGCCCGTGGCGCGCATGTCGTCGACGTTGGCCTCGATGTCGTGGGCGCCGCCGCGCACCTCGAAGTCGGGGCCGCTCACGTCCACGCCCCGGCGAGCAGCAGGCCGAGGTCGGCGGCGAGGTCGCCGCCGGCGCGGGGGGTCAGGACCGCCACGCGGGAGCCGTCGGGCCGGGTCAGCGGGGCGAGGTTCCACCAGCCGTCGTCCGAGGCGACCCACAGCAGGTCGCGGGTCGCCGGAACGGCGTCGGTCGCGTCCGCTGCGTCCCGGGCCCCGTCGGGAACGGTCGCGGCGACGTGCAGGACACCCCGGGCGGCCGCGACCCAGGCGCGCACCGTCCCGGCGAGCCCGGCGTCGACCCCCAGGAACTCCGCGACCAGGTCGCCGAGCCCGCCCTGCGGGTCACCCACGGCCTGCTCCTCGAGTGCCGCCAGGGCGACCAGGTCCTCGAGCGGCACGGTGATCTCGGCCCGCCCGGACTCGTCGTCGACCGCGTCCTGCGGCAGCACCCGCCGCAGCTCGTCCCCGAGGCCGCGCACGTCGAACAGGGACAGCTCCAACCGCTCCCCGTCGCGGACCGCGCCGCCGCCGAGCGCCGGACCCACCCAGTGGTGGGCGACCCGACGGGTCGCCCCCCCGGCGTACGTCGAGCGCACCCGGCGGGGCGCCGCGCCGACGCCGCGGACGTTCTCCCGCACCACCTGGACCAGCCCCTCGTCCTCGACCAGGCCGGCGTCGCCCAGGGCGCGCTCGGCCGTCGCCTGAAGCGCGTCCAGATCGACGCCGGCCAGGGCCGCCTCGGCCGGGTTGACCTCCACCAGGAGGTCGTCGGGCAGGGACAGGCCGTCCCGCTCGAGGACGCGGCGCAGGGCCAGCACCGAGGCGGCGTCGAGCACCACCCGGCGAGCCGCCAGCACCGGGGTGGGTTCCCCGAGGTTGATCACAGCCATGACTTCACCTTGTTCCACGCGCCCTCGGCCTGGTCGCGGCCCCACTCGAAGGCACCCTCGACCCCGTCGCCCGCGGCCTCCCAGGCCTCGCGGGCCTGCTGCTCGAGCGAGGCGACCATGGCCTGCATCCAGGCGATCGTCTCGCGGACCTCGTCGGCGTGCCGGCGCAGGGCGTCCGCGGCCTCCCCGAGCTCCTCGGCGTTGCGGCGCAGGTCGCGAGCGACGGCGGCGCACCGACCCCGGTAGTGGTCGGCGCCGGCCGACTGCCAGCGGACGTCGCTCACCCGCCGCTCGAAGAGCCGGCACTGGTCGCGCACGAGCGCGGCACGGTCGTCCAGGGTGCGCGCGAGCGCGTCGATGGCCGCAGGGTCAGGCAGGAGCACGCGCGTCGATCCCCCGTTCGTCGTCCCGAGTGACGGGTCCCAGCCAACCCTAGGGGCCCCGGCGCCGTCCAGGGGGACGTGGCACGCGCGTGCCCGCAGGCTCAGCCGGCCGCCGTCGGCGAGGGCCAGCCGCTGTCCCCGACGTACCAGACCGCCGAGGTCCACACCGCCACGATCAGGGTCGCGAAGAGCAGCCCTCCGGCGACGGGGAGCAGCCAGCCCGGCCCCCGCCGGCTGTGCACCGCCACGACCTTGACGACCAGCGCGCCGTACACCGCGCACCCGACGATCGAGTGGACCGCCGTCCTGGTCGAGACGTCGCTGCCGGCCTGGAACCCCAGTGCCCACAGGCAGTTGAGCGCGACCGGGGTCGCGAGCAGCAGGGCCAGCGCGCCCGAGGCCCGGTGGGCGGCGCCCAGCCACGACGGGACCGCGATGCCGAGCTTGCCGTAGATCCACAGCCCGCCGACGACCTGGCCGACGGCGAGCACCGCGGCCGCGAACGCCAGGTAGACCTTCATCGAGATCATCGAGCCGAACCCCAGCAGCACGAGCGGCTCGAGGGTCGGCTCGTGCACCGAGCCGTACACCCCGATCAGCAGCGCCACGACCGCGCCGCCGGCGAACGCCACCAGCGGGACGGCCGGGCTCCGGGCAGCCGTCGCCTGGGCCATGCCCCTACTGTGCCCCCGACCGGGCGGGAGGGGAATGGCCCGAACAGCCCCGCGGCCGGTCGGGTCGGCGGGTCAGGCGCGCAGCGCGCCCATCCACTCCTCGAGGGCGTCCGGCTCACGCGGGAGCGCCGCGGACAGGTTGGTCGACCCGTCGGCGGTGACCACGATGTCGTCCTCGATGCGGATGCCGATGCCGCGCAGCTCCTCGGGGACGAGCAGGTCGTCCTCCTGGAAGTACAGGCCCGGCTCGACCGTGAGCACCATGCCGGCCTGCAGGTCGCCGGCGTGGTAGCTCTCCCGCCGGGCCTGGGCGCAGTCGTGGACGTCCATGCCGAGCATGTGGCTGGTCGAGTGCAGCGTCCACCGGCGGTAGACGCCGTTGTCGGGGGAGAGCGCCTCCTCGACCGTGCCGGGCAGCAGCCCCAGGTCGCCGAGCCCGTGGGCGAGCACCGTCATGGCGGCGTCGTGCGGGGCCTGGAAGCTCGCGCCGGGGCGTACGGCGTCGATGCCGGCCTGCTGCGCGGCGAGCACGAGCGCGTAGAGGTCGCGCTGCAGCGGCGTGAACGTGCCGTCGACCGGGAGGGTGCGGGTGACGTCGGCGGTGTAGAGGTTGCGGCCCTCGACGCCCATGTCCAGCAGCACCAGCTCGCCGGGCGTGACGGGGCCGGAGTTGTCGATCCAGTGCAGCGTCGTCGCGTGCTTGCCGCCGCCGACGATCGAGTCGTAGCCGATGTCGTTGCCCATCGCCCGGGCCCGGCGGAAGAAGGTGCCCTCGACCCAGCGCTCGCCGTACTCGAGCACGCGGTCCCACTCGCGGACGCTGTCGGAGAAGCCGAGCGTGGTGATGTCGCAGGCCTCGGCGAGCTCCCCGAGCTCCCACTCGTCCTTGACCAGGCGCATCTCGGAGAGCACCCGCGCGAGCTCCTGGTCGCGGCCCTCGTCGGCGGCAACGCCGGCGTCGACCCGGCGGTCGACGCCGCGCAGCACCCGGGTCTTGGCCGAGGTGCGCAGCCGGTCGGGCAGCTCGTCGAGGTGCCGCACCGGGAGGCCGAGCGAGTCGCTGATCTCACCGAGGGACGGACGGCGGCCGACCCACAGCTCGCCGTACTGCCGGTCGCGGAAGAACTCGTCGGTGTCCCGCGAGGACCGCGGCCGCGCGTAGAGCACGGAGTCGCCGTCCTCGACCACGAGCACCGCGTCGGTGGTCTGGTTGCCGGTCAGGTAGGTGTGCGCGGTGTGCGGGCGGAAGCGGTAGTCGGTGTCGTTGGAGCGCACCTTGAAGGCACCGGCCGGGACGACCAGCCGCTCGCCGGGGAAGGTCTCGGCCAGCCGGGCACGACGGCGGGCGGCCCAGTCGGCCACGGGGTGCTGCCGGCAGGTCGAGCTCGCGGTCGCCCCAGCCCCTGCCGCATGAAGGAGGCGTAGGCGTCGGGCACGGGCTGGTCGTGTCCCTGGGTGCCGGAGCCGGCCGGTGTCGGTGCCCTCGGGAGGGAGGGGCTGGTCGCGCGGGAGTCGAGATGTCGTCGCTCACGCGGTCACTGTACGTCCGCGCGGAGTGCGATGCCAAGCCCCCGCACGCCCCTCACGTCAGTGAGCAAGCCCAGCCGTCCGGATAGGCTTGCGCCATGAGTGGGGCAGGCGGATTCGGGCACACGCAGCCGGTGCGTCGTCCCGCCGGCTGCCGGCCGACCTGCTGCGGTCCCGCCGCATCGCGCGGCAGCGTCGTCTTCACGGTGCGTGCGTCACGCGTCGCGATGCTGCTCGGAGCGGGGGTGATGGCGCTGGTGCTGCTCGCCAGCAGCGCGCCCGGCGCCCTCGTCATCGGGGTCGTCCTCGCGGCGCTGCCGGTCGGGCCCGTCGTCGCGGCGTTCCTGTGGCTGGACCGCTACGAGCCGGAGCCGCTGCGGCTGCTCGCCGCCGCCTTCGGGTGGGGCGCCGTCGTGGCCACCGCGAGCCGCCCTGGTGCTGCAGGCGCTGGACGCCGTCGTGGTGCGGACGCACCGAGCCGTGGTCGGCGGCGATCGTCGCGCCGGTCACCGAGGAGGCGGCCAAGGGGCTGTTCGTGCTGCTCCTGCTGTGGGGCGTCGGCACGAGATCGACGGCGTCCTCGACGGGATCGTCTACGCCGGCCTCGTCGGGGTCGGGCTTCGCGTTCACCGAGAACATCCTCTACCTCGGCGCCGCCTACATGGGCGGCGACGGCCTCGGCCCCGGCGGGCTCGGGTCGGCGATCGGCGTGTTCGTCGTCCGCGGCATCTTCAGCCCGTTCGCGCACCCGCTGTTCACCGTCTTCGTCGGGATCGGGGTCGGGTACGCCGTCTCCCGCGCGGACGCCGGCCCGCTGCGCTCGCACCGGTGGCCGGCTACGTCCTCGCCGTTCGCGCGCACGCGGCGCTGGAACGGCTCGGCGTTCCTCGGCCGGCGGCAGCTACTTCGTGCTGACCTACTTCTTCGCGATGGTCCCCGCCTTCCTGCTGGTCGTGGGCTTCGCGGTGTGGGCCCGCCGCCGTGAGGCGACGATGCTCACCCGGGCGCTCGGCCGACGCCGCCACCCGCGGCTTCCTCGGCCAGGCAGAGGTGCCGTGGCTGGTGCGCCTGCCCGGCACGCCGCGCCGCCCGTCGCAACGCCCGGGCGGTCGGCGGCCCGGTCGCCGAGCAGGTGATGAAGGAGTACCAGCAGCAGGCGGTCGAGCTCGGCTTCCTGCACGACCGCTACCTGCGCGGCACCGCACCGGCGGACTTCGCCGCGCGCGGCACGCACATGGTGCACCGGCTGGCAGGCGCTGCGGCCCTACGTGCTCTACCCCCGGCCCCCGGCCTGTGCCGGCCGACCGGGGGAGGGCCGATGACCTCGACGTCGATGGTGACCTCGCTGGTGCGGCTGCGCGAGGCCCTGCGAGGCCGTCGCGCTGCCCCTCGAGCGTACCGGGGGCCGAGCAGCACCGGGACGATGCGCGGCGAGATGGTCGACCAGCTCGAGGACTACGTGCTGCCGCGGCTGATCCAGATCGACGCCCCGCTGCTCGCCGTGGTCGGCGGATCCACCGGCGCCGGCAAGTCCACCCTGGTCAACTCGCTGGTCGGCGCGCCGGGTCACCGAGCCCGGCGTGCTCCGGCCGACGACGCGCTCCCCGGTGCTCGTGCACCACCCCGCCGACGCCGACTGGTTCGACCGGGCCCGGATCCTGCCGCACCTGGCCCGCACCACCGGGGCGGGCAGCGACACCGGCACCCTCCAGCTGGTCGCCGCCGACGTCCGTCCCGCCCGGGCTGGCGATCCTCGACGCGCCCGACATCGACTCCGTCGAGCAGGCGCAACCGCACGCTCGCCGCCGAGCTGCTGGCAGCAGCCGACCTGTGGCTCTTCGTCACCTCGGCCGCGCGCTACGCCGACCAGGTGCCCTGGGACTTCCTCAAGGCCGCCGCCGAGCGGAGCACCGCGGTCGCGGTCGTCCTGGACCGCACCGCCGCCGGACGCCGTCGGGGAGGTGAGCCGCCCACCTGGCCCGCATGCTCACCTCGCGGGGCCTGCGGGACTCGCCGCTGTTCGTCGTGACCGAGGGGCGCCGTCGACGAGCACGGGTTGCTGCCGCCCGATGCCGTCGCGAGGTCCGCGGCTGGCTCGACGTGCTGGCCGCCGACGCCGACGCGCGCGACCGGGGTGGTGAAGCAGACTCTCGACGGCGCCGTGCGCAACCTCTCGCGCCGCTCGCTACGACCTCGCCGACGCGGCGCCGAGCAGGCGGAGATGGTCGCGCGGCTGCGCGCCGACGTCGACCGGGCCTACGACGAGGCGGTCGAGCCGGTCGACCGGGCCGTCCGCCGACGGCACCCTGCTGCGCGGCGAGGTGCTGGCCCGGTGGCAGGAGTTCGTCGGCACCGGCGAGCTGCTGCGCTCCCTGGAGACCCGGGTCGGCTGGGTGCGCGACCGGCTCGTCGGCTGGGTGCGCGGCAAGCCGCAGCAGGCCGAGCGGGTCACGGTCGCGGTCGAGTCCGGGCTCGAGACGCTGATCCTGGAGCACGCCGAGACGGCCGCCGAGCGGGCCGCGGCGGCCTGGCGTTCGTGCGAGGCGGGCCGACGGCTGGTCGAGGACGCCGGCGCCGACCTGGGCCGGGCCTCCCGCGACTTCCGGGCGCCGGCCGAGCGGGCCGTCCGGGACTGGCAGCGGGACGTGTTCGACCTGGTCCGCGACCGAGGGCGCCGACAAGCGGACGACCGCCCGGTTCCTGGCCTTCGGCGTCAACGGGCTCGCCGTCGCGCTGATGGTCGTGGTCTTCGCCGCACAGGCCGGGCGTCAGCGGCGCCGAGGCGGGCATCGCCGGCGGCAGCGCGGTCCTCGGCCAGAAGCTGCTGGAGGCGGTCTTCGGCGACCAGGCCGTCCGCCGGCTGGCCGCCCGCGCCCGTGAGGACCTGCAGACCCGGGTCGAGCGAGCTCCTCGACGGCGAAGCGGGCCCGGTTCGCCGCTCGTGCTCGACGGTCTCGGGATCGACGACGGGCGCGGCCGAGCCGCTGCGCGAGACGCCGCCCGGCCGTCGACGACCTCGCGGTTCGCCGAGTCCGCGACATCGTGGACGGGGACGGACGCGATGACCGCGCTGGTGGAGGGCGCCAAGCGACTCGTCGGCCGGGGGCGCGGACGTCAACGAGCGGATCGAGGCGCTCCGGCGGGCGGCGGAGGCGGCCCGCGGCCGGCTCGACGACGCGCTCGTCGACGAGACGCTCGAGGTCGCCGAGCGGGCCACCGCGCGGACTTCGTCTCGGTGCCGACCACACGGTGGTGGCGCTGGCGGGGGCGACGGGCTCCGGCAAGTCCTCCACGTTCAACGCGCTCGCCGGGCTCGACCTCGCCGCGGTCGGCGTACGCCGGCCGACCACGTCGTGGACGATGTCGTGCGCCTGGGGCTCGACGGACGCGGCGGCGAGCTGCTGGACTGGCTCGGGGTGCCCGCGCCGGCACCAGGTCTCCCGCGACAGCATGCTCGACGACGAAGCGCGAGGACCGCGAGCTCGAGGGCCTGGTGCTGCTCGACCTGCCCGACCACGACTCCACCGAGGTCGCCCACCACGTCGAGGTGGACCGGCGTCGTCGACGCTGGCCGACCTGCTGGTGTGGGTGCTGGACCCGCAGAAGTACGCCGACGCGGCCCTGCACGACCGCTACCTCAAGCCGCTGGCCGGGCACCGCGAGATCATGCTGGTCACCTCAACCACATCGACGACGGTGCCCGAGGCCGCAGCGCCCGCGGATGGTCGCCGACGTCGAGCGGCTGCTGGCCGCCGACGGTCTCGGTGGGGTCCCGGTGCTCGGCCACCTCCGCCCGGCACGGCGACGGCGTCCCGGAGCTCCGAGAAGCTGGTCGGCCGAGCGGGTGGCGGCCAAGAAGGCCACCCGGACCCGGCTGATGGCCGACGTGACCGCGGCCGGCGCAGCGGCTGCAGGAGGTCAACGGCGTCCGGCACGACCCCGGCGACGTGACCCGGCAGCGCCGCGCCGACCTGGTGGACGCGTTCGCCGACGCCGCCGGGGTGCCCACGTCGTCGTGGACGCCGTCGAGAAGGCCACCCGCGCCGGGCCGCGCAGGCCACCGGCTGGCCGGTGACCGCAGTGGCTCGGCCGGCTCCGCCCCGACCCGCTCAAGCGGCTCCATCTCGACCTCGGCAGGAGCGGCAGGGAGCTCACCGGCCGGGCCCGGGCCTCGATCCCCGAGGCCACGGCGGTGCAGCGGGCCCGGGTGGACACCGCGGTCCGGGGCGTGGTCGAGGACGTGACCGGCGACGCTGCCCCGCCCCTGGGCGGCGGCCGTGCGCCGCGCGTCGGTCTCGCGCTTCGACGACCTCAACGACGCGCTCGACCGCGGCGGTCACCCGGCACCGACCTCGGGGTGAGCCGGACCCCGATCTGGTGGCGGCTGGTCCGGGTCCTGCAGTGGGTGCTGCGTGCTGACAGCCCTGGCCGGCGCGGTGTGGCTCGGTGGCGCTGGCGGTGATCGGCTACCTGCAGCTGCCGGAGCCGGTCCACCCCGTCCGTACCGCGGGCTGCCGGTGCCGACCCTGATGCTGGTCGGCGGGGTGCTCGCGGGTGTCGTCCTGGCCCTGGTCGTCCCGCGGCCTCGTCCGGTGGACCGCCCGGGCCAGGGCCCGCTCGGTCGACCGCCGGCTGCGCGCGGCGATCGCGCGAGGTCGCCGACCGGCTGGTGCTCGATCCGATCGACACCGAGCTGGCCGCCTACCGCGACCGACCCGCGACTCCGTGGCGGTCGCGGCCCGGGCCGGCCAGCGTCCCCAGCCGTCACTCCCTCGCCGCTCGTGCACAGGTCCCCCGCGCGGCGGGGCGCCGCGTCGGAGCGGCCGGGCAGATTCCCTCGCACACACACCGACGAGGAGAAGGGCACCCATGAACGACACCTTCGTGACCCTGCACGGCTGGGTCGGCAGCGAGGTCACCTACCGCGACCCCCACGGCGTCAGCGTCGCCAACCTGAGGGTGGCCTCGACCCCCCGGCTCAAGCGCGACGGCCGCTGGGTCGACGGGGAGACCACGTGGTACTCCGTGACCGCCTGGCGGCAGCTGGCGGACAACGTCCGCGACTCGGTCCGCAAGGGCGACGCGGTGATCGTGCACGGTCGGCTGCGCACCGACACGTGGGAGCGGGCCGACGGGCAGACCTCCACCACGCTGCGCATCGAGGCGTCGATGGTCGGCCACGACCTGGCCCGCGGCACCAGCACCTTCAGCCGCGCCGTGCGCGTCGAGCGGGCCGAGAGCGACGTCGACGCCGAGGTCGACGCGATGAACCGCGAGGAGCCGGACGACCTCGAGGGCTGGACAGCTGGGGCAACCCGGTGCCGGGCGGGCAGCCGGTGCCGGCGGGGGAGCGCGACGACAGCGCGGCCGAGGGGCGCCGCCCGATTTCGGGGCGGCCGGGCACCGGCCGTAGGCTGGCCGGACTATGGCTGAGTATGTGTTCACGCTGCGCAACGTCCGCAAGGCGCACGGCGACAAGGTGGTCCTCGACAACGTCACGCTCTCGTTCCTGCACGGGGCGAAGATCGGCGTCGTCGGTCCCAACGGCACCGGCAAGTCGACCCTGCTGAAGATCATGGCCGGCCTGGAGCACCCGTCGAACGGCGACGCGATGCTCGACCCCGACGCGACGGTCGGGATGCTGCAGCAGGAGCCGCCGCTGACCGAGGGCAGGACCGTCCTCGAGAACGTCGAGGAGGCCGTCGGCGAGATCAAGGCCAAGCTCGACCGGTTCAACCAGATCTCCGAGGAGCTGGCCGACCCGGACGCCGACTACGACAAGCTGCTCGCCGAGATGGGCGAGCTGCAGACCGACCTCGACCACGCGGGGGCCTGGGACCTCGACAGCCGGCTCGACCAGGCGATGGACGCGCTGCGCTGCCCGCCGCCGGAGGTGCTGGTCGACAACCTGTCCGGTGGCGAGCGCCGCCGGGTGGCGCTGTGCAAGCTGCTCCTGCAGCAGCCCGACCTGCTGCTCCTCGACGAGCCGACCAACCACCTCGACGCCGAGAGCGTGCAGTGGCTCGAGGGTCACCTCGCGAGCTACCCGGGCGCGGTGCTGGCCGTGACCCACGACCGGTACTTCCTCGACAACGTGGCGAGCTGGATCCTGGAGCTCGACCGCGGCAAGACCCACCCCTACGAGGGCAACTACTCGACCTACCTGGAGACCAAGAAGGACCGGCTCAAGGTCGAGGGCGCCAAGGACGCCAAGCGCGCCAAGATGCTCGAGCGCGAGCTGGAGTGGGTGCGCTCGAACCCGAAGGCGCGCCAGGCGAAGAGCAAGTCCCGTCTGGCCCGCTACGAGGAGATGGCGGTCGAGGCGGAGCGTGCCCGCAAGGTCGACGCGTCCGAGATCAACATCCCGGCCGGTCCGCGGCTCGGCGACGTGGTGCTCGAGGCGGACGACCTCGTCAAGGGGTTCGACGACCGGGTGCTCATCAACGACCTCGACTTCAAGCTGCCCCGCGCGGGCATCGTCGGCGTCATCGGGCCCAACGGCGTCGGCAAGACCACGCTGTTCCGGATGATCGTCGGCCAGGAGCAGCCCGACAAGGGCGAGCTCAAGGTCGGGCAGACCGTCAAGATCTCCTACGTCGACCAGAGCCGGGGCGGCATCGAACCCAACAAGAACGTCTGGGAGGTCGTGTCCGACGGGCTGGACTTCATCAAGGTCGCCAACTTCGAGATGCCGAGCCGCGCCTACATCGCGTCGTTCGGCTTCAAGGGGCCGGACCAGCAGAAGAAGGCCGGCGTGCTGTCCGGCGGTGAGCGCAACCGGCTCAACCTCGCGCTCACCCTGAAGATGGGCGGCAACCTGCTGCTCCTCGACGAGCCCACCAACGACCTCGACGTGGAGACGCTGCAGTCGCTGGAGGACGCGCTGCTGGAGTTCCCCGGCTGCGCGGTCATCACCTCCCACGACCGCTGGTTCCTCGACCGCACGGCCACGCACATCCTGGCCTGGGAGGGCGACGAGGACGACGAGGGCAGGTGGTTCTGGTTCGAGGGCAACTTCGCCGCCTACGAGGAGAACAAGGTCGAGCGTCTCGGCGCCGAGGCGGCACGCCCGCACCGGGTCACGCACCGCCGGCTCACCCGCGACTGAGCCTGCCCGGGTGGGGCCAATTCACTGGGTACCCAGTGAATTGGCCGGTCCTGAACCGACCCACCCACGAGCGAGCCCGCTCGCTGACCGGCCGCCTCAACCCCGGGCCGCGCAGCTGATGCAGGTGCGAGCGGTAGGGCGCGCCTCGAGCCGGCCGGGCGCGATCGGGGCACGGCAGCCCTCGCACACGCCGTACGTGCCCGCCTCGAGCCGCGTCAGCGCGGCGTCGATCTCGATGAGGTGCAGCCGTGCCTGCTCGGCGAGTGCGCCGACCTGCGAGCGCTCGAAGGCGATGGTGGCGCCCTCGGGGTCGTGCTCGTCGTCGACGTTGGCGTCCCGGGTGGCCTCGACGATGCCGGCGTAGTCGCCGGTCAGCGCCGCCAGCCGCTGCCGGGTGCGGACGCGGTCGCTCTCGAGAGCGGCACGGGCATCGCCGGCAGGCGTCGGGGACCCCGTCACGACAGGGGGGCGGCCTGGAGCAGCCCGTCCGCGATGATCCGGCGCTGGATCTCCGAGGTGCCCTCGAAGATCTTCGTGAGCCGGGCGTCGCGCCAGTAGCGCTCCACCGCGTACTCGGTCGTGTAGCCGTTGCCGCCGAAGACCTGCAGCGCCTGGCTGGTGACGCGCTCGGCCATCTCGGAGGCGAACAGCTTCGCCTGCGAGGTCTCGGTGTTGGCCGGTACGCCGCCGTCCACGAGCCACGCGGCGTGCTGGTAGAGCTGCCGCGCGGCTGCGACGTCACTGGCCATGTCCGCGAGCAGGTGACGGATCGCCTGCTGCTCGGCGATCGGCTCGCCGAACTGGACCCGCTGCTGGCAGTAGACGAGTGCGTCCTCGAGCGCGCCGCGTGCGAGGCCGACCGCGCGGGCGGCGGTCTGCGCCCGGGCCACGTTGAGCCAGCCCAGGCTGTGCTTGAAGCCCTGCCCCTCCTCCTCGCCGGTCTGCTGCAGGGCGTCGGGCGGCAGCCGGAGGTCGGTGAGCTCGAGCTGCCAGGTCGTCAGCCCGAAGTAGCCGATCTTCTCGATCGGGCGGCCCTCGACGCCGGCCGGGAAGGTGCCGCGCTCCTTCTCGACGAGGAACAGCTCGAGGCCGTCGGAGGGGCTGCGGCCTGCCCGGGGCGGCCGGGTCCGGGCCAGCAGGTGGAGGAAGTCCGCGGAGAGCGCGTGCCCCACCCAGCGCTTGGTCCCGTTGACCACCCACCCGTCCGGGTCGCGCTCGGCCCGGCAGGACACGTTCGCGAGGTCGGAGCCGGCCTCCGGCTCGGAGAACGCGATGGCTCCGATCCTCCGTCCCCGGGCGGAGAGGCGGCGCAGCCGGGCGCGGGTGTCGGGGTCCGGGCTGTCGCAGCCGGTGCCGTTGCCCCGGGCGATGATGCTGCCGACGCTCAGCCAGGCGCGCGCGAGCTCCTCCGACACGAGGCAGTAGTCGAGCACGCCGAGCCCCAAGCCGCCTTCGTCCTCGGGGATGAGGATGCCGAAGAGCCCCAGCTCACCCATCCGGTCGAGCAGCTCGTCGGGGATGTCCTCGTGCAGGGGGTCCAGCCGGTTGGCGACCGGGAGCACCTCGTCCATCGCGAACGCGCGCACCCGCTCCACGAGCGCGACGCGCTCGGGGGTGTCGAACGGGCTGGCCACCGGGGCCACGGTGTGCAGGGGAGTGAGGACGTGCCGGTGCCAGGCGGTCATGCACGGAGTCTGGCACCCGCCGCCGGGCTCAGCGGATGTCGAGTCCGGGGTTCGCCGAGACGAGGTGGTCGGTCACGGCGTCGAAGACCCGGCCCAGGGCGGCGAAGTCGTCGTCGCTGGCCAGCTCGACGAGGTGCTCGCGCACACCGGCGACGTGGGTGTGCGCGGCCCGTTCGAGCACCCGCATGCCCTCGTCGGTGAGCCGGGCCTCGACCCCGCGGCCGTCGGAGACGCAGGCGACCCGGCTGACCAGGCCTGCCCGCTCCATCCGGGTCACGGTGTGGGTGAGGCGGCTGCGCGAGTGGCTCAGGGAGTCCGCGAGCGCCGCCATCCGCAGGCGCCGGTCGTTGGCCTCGGAGAGCCGGACCAGGATCTCGTACTCGGGCAGGGACAGCTGGTGCTGTTCGCGCAGCTCCCGGTCGAGCCGGTCCATGAGCAGGGTGGTGCCGACCAGGTAGGCGCGCCAGGCCCGCTGCTGCGTGGCGTTCAGCCAGAGCGCGTCGTGTGTGTCCGTCGTCATACGAGAATCCTACGACCGCGTAGTTGAAGTTTCAATGAAAGGTGGTAGCGTGGGGTTCACAGTTGAAACGACAACTTATAGGAGCACCGCATGAGCATCGACGTCGCCCAGTCCACCCAGGTCCCCACCGGCACCTGGACCATCGACCCCAGCCACTCCGAGGTCGGCTTCACCGTCCGCCACCTGATGACCAAGGTGCGGGGCCAGTTCGAGAAGTTCGACGGCACCGTGACCACGACCGACGAGGTGACCGGGTTCCGCGCCTCGGCGTCCATCGACCTCAACTCGGTCAACACCCGCGACGAGAACCGCGACAACCACCTCCGGTCGAGCGACTTCTTCGACGTGGAGAAGAACGGCCCGATGACGTTCACCACCACCGGCTTCGACGGCACCACCGCCACCGGTGAGCTGACCATCAAGGGCGTCACGCACCCGGTCGAGCTCGAGGTCGAGCTCCTCGGTGTGGACGTCGACGCCTACGGCAACACCCGGATCGGCTACGAGGCCACCACCGAGATCTCCCGCAAGCGGTGGGGCGTCGACTTCAACGTCCCGCTCGACGGCGGCAAGGTCCTCGTCGGGGACAAGGTGACCGTGCAGCTGTCCGTCCAGGCGATCCTCGACCAGTCCGCCTGAGCGCCCGAGGGTGGCGACACCCTCGCGCCTCGACGGCGCGCCCGTGTCCACGGCACGTCATGCGACAGGCCCCCGGCTCCAGTGAGCCGGGGGCCTTCGCGCGGTGCAGGGTCCCGTTCGCCGTGACCGGGGGTCAGCTCACGCGCTCGAGGATGAGCGCCATGCCCTGGCCGCCGCCGACGCACATGGTGATCAGGCCGGTGGACTTGTCGTGCCAGTCGAGCGAGTTGAGCATCGTGTTCTGCAGGCGGGCGCCGGTCATGCCGAACGGGTGGCCGACGGCGATCGCGCCGCCGTTGACGTTGAGCCGGTCGAGGTCGATGCCGAGGTCCTGGTAGGACGGGACGACCTGGGCGGCGAAGGCCTCGTTGATCTCCACCAGGTCGATGTCGTCGATGGTCATCCCGGCCCGGGCCAGGGCCTGCTTCGACGCCTCGACGGGGCCGAGCCCCATGATCTCCGGCGACAGCGCCGTGACGCCGGTCGACACGATCCGGGCCAGCGGGGTCAGACCGAGCTCTCTCGCCTTGGTGTCCGACATGACCACGACGGCCGCGGCGCCGTCGTTCAGCGCGCAGCAGTTGCCGGCCGTGACCACGCCGTCGGGACGGAACACCGGCTTGAGGTCCGCCACGGCCTCCAGCGTGACGCCCGCGCGCGGTCCGTCGTCGCCGGTGACCTCGGTGCCGTCCGGGGTCGTGACCGGCGTGATCTCGCGCGCCCAGAAGCCGGCCTCGATCGCCCTCTCGGCGAGGTTCTGGCTGCGCACGCCGAACTCGTCGAGCTCCTGGCGGCTCAGCCCGCGGAGGCGTGCGACGTTCTCGGCGGTCTGCCCCATCGCGATGTAGGCGTCGGGCACGTTCCCCGCCTCGCGCGGGTCCCGCCAGTCCACGCCGCCCTGGGCGGTCTCGGTGGTGCGGGCCATCGCGTCCTGGAAGGCCGGGTTCTGCGCGCCGGGCACGTCGGAGGTGCCGTTCGCGAACCGGGACACCGTCTCCACCCCGGCGGAGACGAACACGTCGCCCTCACCGGCCTTGATCGCGTGGAAGGCCATCCGGGTGGTCTGCACCGAAGACGAGCAGTAGCGGGTGATCGTCGCACCGGGCAGGTGGTCGAAGCCCATCAGCACCGAGACGATGCGGGCCATGTTGAAGCCCGACTCGCCGCCCGGCAGGCCGCAGCCGAGGTACAGGTCGTCGATCTGCGCCGGGTCGAGCTCCGGGATCTTGTCCAGTGCCGCCCGGATGATCGTGGCGGTGAGGTCGTCGGGCCGCAGGTCCTTGAGCGAGCCCTTGTTGGCGCGACCGATCGGGGATCGTGCCGTCGAGACGATCACTGCTTCGGGCATGGCGGAATCCGATCTCACGAGGACAGGGCGTCTCTCACCTTAGGCCGAAGACCTGTTTTGATGGCTGTGTGGCTCGACACATCTACGACTGCCCGCTGCGGTGGGCGGACATGGACTCCCTGGGGCACGTGAACAACGTCGTGTACGTCGACTACCTCCAGGAGGCCCGCGTCGACATGCTCCGCGTCCACGCCCCGGCGAAGGGCGGCGAGGAGCTGGCCGAGGGGGTCGTGGTGGTGCGCCACGAGGTCGAGTTCGTGCGGCCGCTGGTCTTCCGGCCCGAGCCGGTCCGGGTGGAGTCGTGGGTGACGCGGCTGCGGGCGGCCACCTTCACGATGGCCTACGAGGTGCTCGACGAGCTGCCCGACGGCGAGCGCAGGGTCTACCTGCGCGCGAGCACGGTGCTCACGCCGTACGTCTTCACCGAGGAGCGTCCGCGGCGGATCACCGCCGAGGAGCGCGAGGTGCTCGGACGGTTCCTGGAGCCGGCGGGGGAGGGAGCCTGATGGCGCACGAGTACGTCTGCCACGTCCGGTTCTCCGACGTCGACGTCTACGGACACGTGAACAACGTCAAGTACTTCGAGTACTACCAAGAAGCCCGGATCGACTTCCTCCGGTCGATGTGGAGCGAGGCCGAGCCGCACCTCGCGACGGTCATCGCGAAGATCGACGTCGACTACCGGCGACCGATCCTGTTCCGGCCCGAGCCGTACGTCGTCCGGACCTGGGTGACCCGGGTCGGCTCGTCGTCGTACTCGCTGGCCAGCGACATCAGCGACGACGGCAACCTGCTGTCCCGGGCCGAGGCGGTGCTCGTCGCCTTCGACACGCAGGCGCAGCGGTCCCGGCCGCTCAACGACGCCGAGCGACGGGTGCTCGAGAACGCGCTCGAGACCTGAGGCTGCTCAGTCCTCATCGAAGCTGTTCACCATGAACTGGGCGGCGTGGGTGACGTAGTCCCAGAACTGGGCGTCCTGCTCCGGGGTCAGGGCCGCCTCGTCGAGCCCGGCCCGGAAGTGCAGCAACCAGTGGTCCCGGGCCTTCGGGGTGACCTTGAACGGCGCGTGCCGCATCCGGAGCCGGGGGTGCCCCCGCCGGTCGGAGTAGGTCGTCGGCCCGCCCCAGTACTGCACCAGGAAGAGCGTGAAGCGCTCCGCGGCCGGCGCGAGGTCCGCCTCGGGGTACAGCGGGCGGAGCACCTCGTCGCCGGCGACCCCCTCGTAGAACCGGTCGACGATCTTCGCGATCGTCGGGTAGCCGCCGATCTCGTCGTAGAAGGTCGCGCCGTCACGTTCGCTCGTCGGTGCACTCACTTGTCTATTGTCCCCATCCCGGCAAGGCTCGTGGACGAACCCCCCCGTGAACCCGAACCGAAGGAGCCGCCCATGGCCACCACCCGCACCGCGAAGACCCACTGGGAAGGCCCGCTGCTCGACGGCGGCTCCGGCCGGGTGAGCCTGGAGTCGTCGGGGCTCGGCACCTACGACGTGTCCTGGCCCGCCCGCACCGAGGAGGCCAACGGCAAGACCTCCCCCGAGGAGCTGATCGCGGCCGCCCACTCGTCGTGCTACTCGATGGCCCTCTCCAACATCCTGGCGAAGGCCGGCATGCCCCCGCAGGCGCTCGACACGCGGGCCGACGTCAGCTTCCAGCCCGGCAAGGGCATCACCGGCGTCCACCTCACCGTGGTCGGCAGCGTCGAGGGCATGGACGCCGACGCGTTCGCCAGGCATGCGGAGGAGGCCAAGACCGGCTGCCCCGTCTCTCAGGCGCTGACGGGCACCACGATCACGCTCGAGGCGTCGCTCGCCTGAGGCGCCGGCTCACGAGGGCGCGGGGGTCGAGGACTCGGCTGCCGCGCCCTCGGCCCCGGGCTCGCGGTCGGGCGCCCCGCCGTCGTTGCGGTGCCACACCACCCGCTGCGGGAGCGGGATCTCGATGCGCTCGACGTCGAAGCGTGCCTTGATCCGCTCGCGCATCTCGCGGGCCACCGCCCACTGCTCGAGGGGCGCGGTCTTGAGGGTCACCCGGACGAGGCAGGCGTCGGGGCCGAGGTCCTGGACGCCCCAGACCTCCGGCTTCTCGATGATGACGCCGCGGTAGTCCTCGTCCTCCCACATGTCGTCGGCCACGTCCTGGAGCACGTGCTTGACGTGGTGCAGGTCCTCGTCGTAGGCGACGGGGATGTCGAGGACGGTGCGCGACCAGTTCTGGCTCTGGTTGCCGACCCGCAGGATCTCCCCGTTGCGGACGTACCAGACGGTCCCGTTGACGTCGCGCAGCCGGGTCACGCGCAGGCCGACGGCCTCCACCGACCCGATGGCCTCGCCCAGGTCCACCACGTCGCCGACGCCGTACTGGTCCTCGACGATCATGAAGATGCCCGAGAGGAAGTCGCTGACCAGACTCTGCGCACCGAAGCCGAGCGCCACCCCGACGATGCCGGCGCTGGCGATGAGCGGGCCGACGGAGAACCCGACCTCGGCGAGGGCGGTGATGCCGGTGATGGTGAAGATGACGATCGAGGCGATGCTCTTCAGCAGCGAGCCCATCGTCTCCGCGCGCTGCACGCGACGGCTGGACACCGTGGCGCTGGGCAGGTCCTTGTGCGCCTTCTTGGACTTGAGCACCGGCGTGGGCAGCCCCTCGGCGGCCCGTCGGGTGACGCGGTCGATCATCCGGTGCAGGAACCAGCGGGCGGCCAGCGCGATGAGCACCAGCAGCAGAAGGGCCACCGGCTTGGCGATCAGCCAGTCCGCCGCCTGGGCCAGCCACTCGTTCCCGGTCACCTCGGCCACCCAGACGCACCACTGGTCGTCGGGGTCGCAGGTCGGGGTCGTCTGGAGCAGGCTCATGCGCCGGACCATAGCCAGAGGGGATAGCCGGTCTCAAACCCGCTTTCGATACCCTCTGACTCGTGACCTCTCCCCGTTCCTCCCGCTCACGCGCGGCCCTGCGAGCCCTCGCGCTCGTGCCTGCCGTCCTCGTCGTGACCGGCGTCTCCCCGGCGCTCGCCGCCCGTCCAGACCAGTGGGCGCCCGTCGACCCGGTGTCGCCGCTGAGCTTCCTGCTGGTGCTGGTGCTGGTCCCAGGTGGCCTGTTCCTCCTGATCGCGCTGCTGTCGGCGCTCCCCGGCATGGCCCGCGGCGACTCGACGTACCACCCGGGTCTCGCGTGGCGCAACGAGCCCGAGTGGTTCGGCGGACCCCGCGGGGGCCTGGGCAAGGCCGACGAGCAGGCCCAGATCGAGGCCGGCGAGGCCCCGGAGCGAGGGGGAGCCAGTGCCCGCTGGTGACGCCTTCAGCGCGGCTCAGCGCCACGAGATCGACAAGGCGATCCGCGACGCCGAGACGATGTGCCGCTACGAGTTCTCGGTGTACGTCGGGGCCTCGGACGGGGAGACGCGTCCCTTCGCGGAGCGGCTGCACTCCACCCTGGTCGCCCCGAGCCGGTCGGTGCTGGTGCTCGTCGACCCCGCCGCTCGGATCGTCGAGATCGTGACGGGCGCCGAGGCGCGACGCGACCTCGACGACGCCGAGGTCAAGCTGGCCGCGCTGTCGATGCAGACCGCGTTCGCGGCCGGTGACCTGGTGGGCGGCATCATCGGTGGCGTGCTCCAGCTGGCCGAGCACGCGCGGCGCCCCACCCTGCTCCACAACGACTGACCCGGCGCCGGGGCGGCCCGCTCCCCTAGGCGAACTGCCGCTTCCCACGGGGAGTTCACCGTGGGAAGCGGCCAATTCACTGGGTACCCAGTGAATTGGCCCCCCGGCTACTGCCCGTCGGCCTCCTGCGCCTTCAGGGCGCGGGCGATGTCGGCGCGGGCCTCGGAGACGTAGCGCTTGGCGGCCGGGTTGGCGTCCGAGTCGGCCAGCCAGCGGTCGACCCGGTCGAGGGTCTCCTGGCTGGTCAGCGCGCGGGGGAACATGTACTCGAGGGCGGTCGAGGCGATCTGCACGCCCTTGTCCTCCCAGATGGTGTCGGCCACCTCGAGGTACCGCTCCAGGTAGGGCGCGAGCACCTCGTCCTGGCCGGCGGTGTCGAACACGTAGGCGATCGCCCGCTGCGTCTCGTTGGGGACGCCGTCGCGGACCGCTCCGTCGCTCCACGCCTGCTCCTTGGTGGCAGGGTCGGGGAGCACGGCCAGGGCGGCGGCGGCCTTCTCGTGGCCGGTGATCGTGTTGTCGGAGGCGAGCTCCTTCTCGATCCGGGCCCGGTCGGCGTGCCCGCCGGCCGCGAGCGCGGTCAGCAGGATCCAGCGCAGGTCGGTGTCGATGGTGAGGCCCTCGAGGGTCTCGCTGCCGTCGAGCAGGCCGGCCAGGTAGCGCATCGCCTCGGTGCTGCGCCCCGCCCCGGTGTACGACGAGGGCGGGATCCGCTTGCCGTGCGTGCCGGCGAAGGTCTTGAGGAACGTGAGCTGGTTGTCGCTGCCCGGGCGGGCCGACCGGAGCAGGTCCCAGAAGCCCCGCTCCCACCGCTCCCGCAGCGCGTCCCGCCCGGCGGGGTGCGCGAACTGCTCGACCGCCACCTGGGCGTAGACCGGCAGCTGCTTGACCGCCGTGTCGTCGGTCTCGGAGCCGAGGCCGTCGAGCACCAGCGTGATGAAGTCGCCCGCCGGCATCTCGGCGTCCCGGGTCATGTCCCAGGCGGCCGACCAGCACAGGGCCCGGGCCAGCGAGTCGTCGAGGGTGTGGATCCCGCCGACCACGGTCGCCAGCGAGCGCTCGTCGAGGCGGATCTTCGGCGTAGGTGAGGTCGCCCTCGTTGAGCAGCAGCAGGTCCGGTTGCTCGACGCCCACGAGCTCGGGGAGGTCGGTGGACTCCCCGTCGACGTCGGTCTCGAGGGAGGTACGCCGCACCAGGCGGCCGTCCACCGCGTCGTAGAGGCCGACGCCGATGCGGTGCGGGCGCAGGGTGGGGAACTCGTCGGTGGCGCTCTGCCGCACCGCGAAGCTCGTGTAGCGCCCCGCGTCGTCCAGCGTGAAGTCGGCGGCGAGGGTGTTCACCCCGGAGGTCTGCAGCCAGGCCTTCGCCCAGGTGTCCAGGTCGCGTCCGGACGTCTCCTCGAGCGCCTCGAGGAGGTCGGAGAACTCGCTGTTGCCGAAGGCGTGCTTCTGGAAGTAGGCGCGCAGGCCGGCGAGGAACTCCTCCTCGCCGACGTAGGCGACGAGCTGCTTGAGCGCCGAGGCGCCCTTGGCGTAGGTGATGCCGTCGAAGTTGACCTCCACCGCCTCGAGGTCGTGGTTGTCCGCGGCGATCGGGTGGGTGGTGGGCAGCTGGTCCTGCCGGTAGGCCCAGTTCTTGCGGTGGTTGGTGAACCCGGTCCACGCCTCGTCGTACTGCGTGGAGTGCACGGCCGCGTGGTGGGCTGCCCACTCGGCGAACGACTCGTTGAGCCACAGGTCGTCCCACCAGCGCATGGTGACGAGGTCGCCGAACCACATGTGCGCCATCTCGTGGAGGATCGTGTTGGCACGCTGCTCGTAGAACCAGCGAGCCTGCTGGCTGCGGGGGAGGTACTCGTCGCGGAGCGTGACGCAGCCGGCGTTCTCCATCGCACCGTTGTTGAACTCGGGGACGTAGAGCTGGTCGTACTTGTGGAACGGGTACGGGTAGCCGAAGGCGTCCTCGAAGAACTCGAAGCCCTGCTTGGTGATCTCCACCAGCTCGGCGGTGTCGAGGTAGGGGACGATCGACTGGCGGCAGTAGTGACCCAGCGGGATGGTGCCGTGCTTGCCCTCGTAGGTGTCCAGCACCTCGTGGTACTCGCCGGCCACGACCGCGGTGACGTAGGTCGACATCCGCTCGGTCTGCGGGAAGCTCCAGACGGCGGTGCCGTCGGGGGACTCCACCGGCTCCGGGGTGGGTGCGTTGGAGACGACCTTCCAGTGGGAGGGCGCCGTCACGGTGAACGTGAACACCGACTTGAGGTCGGGCTGCTCGAAGGTGGCGTAGATGCGCCGCGCGTCGGGCACCTCGCACTGGGAGTAGAGGTAGACCCGGTCGTCGGCGGGGTCGACGAACCGGTGCAGCCCCTCGCCGGTGTGGCTGTAGAGCATGTCGGCGGTGACCCGCAGCTCGTTGTCGGCGGCCAGGTCGGTCAGCCGGATCCGGCCGTGCGCGTAGAGCTCGCTCCAGTCCAGCTCGCGGCCGTTGAGCACCAGCTCGGAGATGTCCGCGCCGACCAGGTCCACGAAGGTCTCGGCGCCCGGCTGGGAGCACGTGAACCTGAGCGTCGTGGTGGACCGGAAGGTCTTGGTGCTCCCGGTCGTGAGGTCGAGGTCGACGACGTAGGACTGCACGTCCAGGAGGGCTGCGCGAGCGCGCGCCTCGTCCCGGGTGAGGTTGGTACCAGGCATGGGGGGCATCTTGTCACCCGCATCGTGGAAGGACCGAATCGGCGTCAGAACCGGCGATACAGGTATGGACAACCCCGAAACGGGACATTCCACGACGGTCGGGCGGCCGGACGTCCGACCCCTGGGAGGCGCCGTCCGGCGGGATTACCGTGGCCCCATGAGCACTACGAGTGACGCTGTCAGGGTCCTGTCGCACGCGCTCGACCAGACCGGGGACGTCCTGGTCCAGGTGCACCGCGACCACCTGGACCGGTCCACGCCGTGCCCGGAGTGGACCGTGCAGGACCTCGTCGACCATGTGGTCGCCACCCCCGCACGCTTCCTCGCCATGATGCGTGGCGAGCAGGTGGACTGGTCGGCGGCCCCGCCCCGGGTCGAGGAGGACTGGGCGGGGCTGTTCCGCTCGCACGGCGACGACCTGCTGCACGCCTGGCACCAGGTGGGCGACGGGGAGGCGCCGGCCAGCGCGGACTGGCACACGGCCGAGCTCGCCGTGCACACCTGGGACCTCGCGCAGTCCATCGGTCGGAGCACCGCGGACCTCGACGCCGAGGTCGCCGAGCGGGGTCTGGCGTTCATGGAGGCCAACCTGACCGCCGAGAACCGCGGCCCGGCGTTCGGCCCGCCGCAGGAGCCGGTCGAGGGCGCCACGCCGTACGACCGGATCGCGGCGTTCGCCGGCCGGACGGTGCCCGCGGGGGTCTGAGCAGTCCCGGGGAGTGCCCCGGCGCGCGGGGGAGCCGTCCCGTGGAGCGCACCGGCCCATCAGCCCGGTGGCACCCGTCCATAAGATCGCCGTATGACCCGAGTCCTGTCCGCCGTCGCCTGGCCGTACGCCAACGGCCCGCGCCACATCGGCCACGTCGCCGGTTTCGGCGTGCCCTCCGACGTCTTCAGCCGCTACATGCGGATGGCCGGGCACGACGTCCTCATGGTCTCCGGCACCGACGAGCACGGCACCCCGATCCTCGTCGCGGCGGACAAGGAGGGCGTGTCCGCGCGCGAGCTGGCCGACCGGAACAACGCGGTCATCGTGCAGGACCTCGTCGACCTCGGGCTCTCCTACGACCTCTTCACCCGCACGACCACCGGCAACCACTACCGGGTCGTGCAGGAGATGTTCGAGACCGTCCACCGCAACGGCTACATGGTCGAGAAGACCACGCTGTCGGCGATCAGCCCGTCGACCGGCCGGACGCTGCCCGACCGCTACATCGAGGGCACCTGCCCGATCTGCGGCTACACCGAGGCGCGCGGGGACCAGTGCGACAACTGCGGCAACCAGCTCGACCCGACCGACCTGCTGGACCCGCGGTCGAAGATCAACGGCGAGACCCCCGACTTCGTCGAGACCCAGCACTTCTTCCTCGACCTGCCGGCGCTGGCCGCGGCGCTGGGGGAGTGGCTCGACGAGCGCGAGGCGTCGGGGACCTGGCGCCCCAACGTGATCCGGTTCTCCAAGAACATCCTCGGTGAGATCCGCGAGCGCGCGATGACCCGCGACATCGACTGGGGCATCCCCGTGCCGGGCTGGGAGGGCCAGCCCACCAAGCGGCTCTACGTCTGGTTCGACGCGGTGATCGGCTACCTGTCCGCGTCCATCGAGTGGGCCCGCCGTCTCGGCGAGCCGGACCGCTGGCGGGACTGGTGGAACGACCCCGAGGCGCGGTCCTACTACTTCATGGGCAAGGACAACATCGTCTTCCACTCCCAGATCTGGCCCGCCGAGCTGCTGGCGTACGACGGCCGCGGCGAGCGGGGCGGCGCCCCGGGTCCCTACGGGGCGCTCAACCTGCCCACCGAGGTCGTGTCGAGCGAGTTCATGACGATGGAGAGCAAGCAGTTCTCCACCAGCCGGGGCCACGTCATCCTGGTCGGCGACATGCTGTCGCGCTACCAGCCCGACGCGCTGCGCTACTTCATCTGTGCCGCCGGTCCGGAGACGTCCGACTCCGACTTCACCTGGTCGGAGTTCGTCCAGCGCACCAACTCCGAGCTGGTCGCGGGCTGGGGCAACCTGGTCAACCGCACGGCCAGCATGATCGCGAAGAGCTTCGGTGAGGTTCCCGCGGCGGCCGCGCTGGAGCCGGTCGACCAGCGAGGTGCTGGCGGCCGTCGAGGCGGGGTTCGCGTCGGTGGGGTCGCTGATCGAGCGGCACCGGCAGCGCGCCGCCATCGCCGAGGCGATGCGCGTGGTCGGCGAGGTGAACCGCTACCTGACCCTCACCGAGCCCTACAAGATGAAGGGCGACGACCAGCGCGAGCGGCTCGCCACGGTGCTGCACGTCGCCGCGCAGTGCGTGCTCGACTGCAACGTGCTGCTCGCGCCGTTCCTGCCGCACTCGTCCAACCGGGTCTGGGAGACGTTCGGCGGCGAGGGGCAGTTCATGCCGATGCCGCACATCGAGCGCGTCGAGGACCTCGACCCCGGCGACGGGGCGGGGATCGGCACCTACCCGGTCATCACCGGCGAGTACTCCGGCACCCCGGCGTGGGAGCGGCGCCCGGTGACCGTGGGCGCCAAGGTCGACAAGCCGTCCCCGGTGTTCACCAAGCTCGACCCGTCGGTGGTCGACGAGGAGCTCGCCCGGCTGGACGGCTAGCCGTGCTGCACCCGCAGGCCGTGGCCGCGCTGGCCCTCTGGTCGGCCGAGCCGGGCGTCGGCGACCCCGGGCTGGACGCCGACGGGATCGCGCGCCGGCGCCGCGAGGCCGCCGCTGCCGCGGCCGAGGAGGCCAAGGAGCCGGTGCGGCGGGTCGTCGACGTCGACGCCGACGGGGTGCCCTGCCGGCTGTACCTGCCGGAGGGACCGGCCGCACCGCTGGGCGGGCTGGTGTTCCTGCACGGCGGCGGTTTCGTCTTCGGTGACCTCGACACCCACGACGGGCAGTCGCGCCGGCTCGCCAACCGCACCGGGCTGGCGGTGCTCACCGTCGACTACCGCCGGCCGCCCGAGCACCCGTTCCCCGCCGCGCCCGACGACGCCGACACCGCGACCCGTTGGCTGGTGCGGCACGCCGGCACGTGGGGCGTCGACCCGGCGCGCCTCGCGGTCGTCGGCGACAGCGCCGGCGCGAACCTGGCGCTCGTGGCCGCCCTGCGCAACCCGGGGACCTTCGCGGCCGCCGTGCTCGTCTACCCGTTCCTCGACCCCGGGTGCGGCTCGGCGACCTACACCGAGTCCAACGCGGGCCTGACCGCGGCGGACGCCGCGTGGTACTGGCACCAGTACGCCGCACGGCCGGAGCAGCTGCACGACCCGGACCCGGACCTGGCGCCGTTGCGGTCGGACCGGCTCGGCTCGCTGCCGCCCACCCTCGTCCAGGCGGCCGAGCACGACGTGCTCCTCGGCGAGGACCTCGAGCTGGTTCGGCGCATCGAGGCCGCCGGGGGCACCGTCGGAGTCACGACGTACGCCGGCATGGTGCACGGGTTCTGGCGGCAGCCGCAGCTGTTCGACGCGGCGGAGGAGGCGCTCGCCGAGAGTGCCGACTTCCTCCGCCGGGTGGTCTGAGAGACTGCGCGCCATGCGCGTCCACCTCGGCTCCGACCACGCCGGCCTCGAGCTCAAGGAGCACCTGCTCAACTGGCTCGCCGACCAGGGTCACGAGGCCGTCGACCACGGCCCCTTCGTCTACGACGCCCTCGACGACTACCCGGTGTTCTGCCTGCGGGCCGCCGCGGGCGTGGTGGCCGACCGCGAGGACGGGGTGGAGGCTCTCGGGGTGGTCATCGGCGGCTCCGGGAACGGCGAGCAGATGGCGGCCAACAAGGTCACGGGCGTCCGCGCCGCGCTGGTGTGGAGCGAGGAGACGGCCGTGCTCGCCCGCGAGCACAACGACGCCAACGTCATCTCGGTGGGCGGCCGGATGCACGCGGTGGACGACATGACGCGCTTCGTCGAGGTCTTCCTCGACACGCCGTACTCCGGCGACGAGCGGCACGCGCGGCGCATCGCGATGCTCGGCGACTACGAGAAGACCGGCAACCTGCCCCCGCTCCCGGCCTCCGCGCTGGGCCACGGGCGGGCGCACGGCTGACGTGCCCGAGGGGCACACGCTCCACCGGCTCGCGGGCGGGATCCGCGAGCGGTTCGCCGGGCGGGTCGTCCGGGTGTCCTCGCCGCAGGGACGGTTCGCAGGACGCGGCCGGGCTGCTCGACGGGACCCGGCTCCTCGACGCGCAGGCCTGGGGCAAGCAGCTGTTCGTCGAGTTCGAGGACGACCGGTTCGTGCACGTCCACCTGGGCCTGATCGGCTCGTTCGACCTCGCCGACGGTCCGGCGCCGCCGCCGCGGGGCGCCGTGCGGCTGCGGATCTCCACCGGTACGGCGGGCCGGCCCGGGCGGCGTACGGCGACCTGCGCGGCGCGACCGTCTGCGCGCTGCTGACCGGCGAGCAGCGCGAGGCCGTGGTCGACCGGCTCGGCCCCGACCCGCTGCGCGAGGACGCCGACTGGACCGTCGCCTGGGCCCGGGTGGCGCGCAGCCGCAAGCCGATCGGCGCCCTGCTGATGGACCAGGGGGTGCTGGCCGGGGTCGGCAACGTCTACCGCGCCGAGGTGCTCTACCGCCACCGGATGGACCCGCACCGGCCCGGCAACACGCTGCGGCGCGGCCAGTTCGAGGCGATCTGGCACGACCTGGTGGCGCTGATGCACGACGGGGTGCGCACCGGCCGGATCGACACCGTCCACGCCGAGCACAACCCCGAGGCGATGGGGCGGCCACCCCGGCGTGGACGACCACGGCGGCGAGGTGTACGTCTACCGGCGCCACGGACAGCCCTGCCTGGTGTGCGGGGCCACCGTGCGCACCGAGCCGCTCGACGGCCGCAACCTGTTCTGGTGCCCACGGTGCCAGCCGAGGTTCCGGTCCCGCGCGCCGGCGGCGGCACGGTGACCGGCATCCCAATCGCGGGCGTGTCGGCGACGCGGCACTAGGGTCTACCCGTGGTCGCCGCATCCTCCTCCGACCGCCTCACGTCCGTGCCCGTACGCCAGGCGCTCACGCGTCGTTGGAGGGGGACGCTGCGGCGCTACCGCAGCCCGGAGATCACCTGGATCCTGTTCCTCGGTCTGGTGTCGCTGGTGCTCGGGGTCTTGATGTTCGAGGTCCCCGAGATCGTCCCGGTCACGAGCCTCGTCGTCCCGATGGTGCTCGCCAACAGCTTGCTCGGCCCGCGGACGTTGCCGTGGTTCGTGGTCTACGTGCTCGGCGTCATGGTCGTCGTGGTGGCGGCCAGCGCGAAGGACGAGCTCGACGACCGCCGGGTCGGGGCCATCGTCGTCTCCTTCTTCGTCGGGCTGATCATCCTGGTCTCGTCGTTCCGCCGGTCGCGGCTCGGCGTCGCCGGCATGCGCGGCGAGTCGATGCTGGTCGACCTGCGCGACCGGATCAGCAAGCAGGGCCAGATCCCGGCGCTGCCCGCCAACTGGTACGCCGAGTCGGTGACCCGGTCCGCCGGGGCGTCCTCGTTCGCGGGGGACTTCATGGTCTCCTCGCTGTCCCGTGACGGGAACCTCTTCCAGGTGGTGGTCGTCGACGTGTCCGGCAAGGGCGAGCAGGCCGGCACCCGCTCGCTGCTGCTCTCCGGTGCCTTCGGCGGCCTGCTCGGCGCGATGCGGCCGGCCGACTTCCTGCCGGCGGCCAACGAGTACCTGCTGCGGCAGGACTGGCCCGAGGGGTTCGCGACCGCGGTGCACCTCGCCGTCTGGCTGGACTCCGGGGAGATCGAGATCCGCTCGGCCGGGCACCCGCCGGCGGTGCAGCTGCGAGCCGGCTCCGGACGCTGGGCGGTGCACGAGGCCGAGGGGCCGATGCTGGGGCTCATGCACGACGCGGACTTCACCGTCGTGTCGGGCATGCTCAGCCGCGGCGACGCGCTGCTGATGTTCACCGACGGCCTCGTCGAGACCTCGACGCGCGACATCTCGCTGGGCATCGACAAGCTGCTCGGCCAGGGGGAGCGGCTGCTGCGCAACGGGTTCGAGCAGGGCGCGGTGCGGCTGATCGACCAGAGCACGTCGGTCAACGACGACCGGGCGCTGTTCCTGCTGCACCGGCGCTGACACGGCGGAGCCCCGGGGTCGGATGACCGCCGGGGCTCGTCGGAGCGGATGACGGGAATCGAACCCGCGTAGCTAGTTTGGAAGACTAGGGCTCTACCATTGAGCTACATCCGCGCGCTGTCGAAGGGCCTCCGCGAGCCCGCAGGGCCCTCACGACGCGGGTCAATCGTGCCACAGGAGCGAACTCCCGTTCCAATCGCCGGCCGCCCGACGAGCCGCGCCGCGAGCGGGGCCGACCACGATTGGGGGCGAGGCGGTCGGTCGACTAGACTCCCCGGGGCTCCCCACGAGGAGTCGGGCACTCGGGGCGTAGCGTAGTGGCTAGCGCGCCTGCTTTGGGAGCAGGAGATCGCAGGTTCGAGTCCTGTCGCCCCGACCACACGAACCGCGCCCGCACCAGACGCGTGACGGCCCGTGTCCCAGCAGTCAGCCCCAGTGTCAGCCCAGCAGTCAGCCCAGTAGTCAGCATCGCAACCCACGCACGTGGATTAGAGGAGAAACACCTGTGAAGAGCGCCGTCGAGACTCTGAGCCCCACCCGGGCCAAGCTCACCGTCGAGGTGCCCTTCGAGGAGCTCAAGCCGAGCCTCGACGCGGCGTACAAGAAGATCGCCCAGCAGATCAACGTGCCCGGCTTCCGCCGCGGCAAGGTGCCCCCGATGGTCATCGACCGCCAGGTCGGACGCGGCGCCGTGCTCGACGAGGCGATCAACGACGCGCTGCCGCAAGCTGTACGTCGACGCGCTGCAGGACAACGACCTCGAGCCGCTCGCCCAGCCGGAGATCGACATCACCAAGCTCGAGGACAACGAGACCCTCGAGTTCACCGCCGAGGTCGACATCCGGCCCGAGGTCGACCTGCCCGACTACGAAGGGCTCGAGGTGAGCGTCGAGGACCTCGTCGTCACCGACGAGGACGTCGAGGCGCAGCTGCAGAACCTCCGCGAGCGGTTCGGCACGCTCGGCGACGTCGACCGGGCGGCCGCCGACGGCGACTTCGTCACGCTCGACCTCAGGGCCACCAAGGACGGCGAGGTCGTCGAGGGCGCCGAGGTCAGCGGCATGAGCTACCAGGTCGGCAGGGGCGGCATGCTCGACGGTCTCGACGAGGCGCTGACCGGCATGTCCGCCGGGGACACCAAGACGTTCACCTCGCAGCTGGTCGGCGGCGACCTCAAGGGCGAGGACGTCGAGGTCGAGGTCACCGTCACCGCCGTCAAGGAGCAGGAGCTCCCCGAGCTCGACGACGACTTCGCCCAGACCGCCTCCGAGTTCGACACCGTCGAGGAGCTCACCGAGGACGTGCGCAACCGGCTGCACAACGGCAAGCGGCTCGAGCAGGCCGCCGCGGCCCGCGACGCGGTGCTGGAGAAGATCCTCGACATGGTCGAGGTGCCGCTGCCCGACGCCGTGGTCGACCAGGAGCTCCAGGCCCGCCGCGAGAACGTCCAGCAGCAGCTGACCTTCGCCGGCATGACGATGGAGCAGTACCTCGACTCCGAGGAGCAGACCGTCGACGAGTTCGAGGCCGACCTCGAGAAGCGGGTCCGGGACGCCGTCGCGGCGCAGTTCGTGCTCGACCAGGTCGCCAAGAAGGAGGAGATCGCCGTCAACGAGGGCGAGCTCCAGGAGCACCTGATGCGGCGGGCCCAGCAGTCCGGGCAGAACCCGCAGGAGTTCATCCAGCACATGCTCGAGCACAACCACATCCCCGAGATGGTCGCCGAGGTCGTGCGCGGCAAGGCGCTGGCCCAGATCGTCGAGGCCGCCACCGTCACCGACGCCTCCGGCAACCACGTCGAGCTCAAGCTGCTCCGGCCCGACGGCACCATCGGTGAGCCCGAGGCGGAGCCTGCCGCAGACGTCGCGGACGCCGGCGAGGAGCGCGACGAGGAGAAGGCCGACGCCTGACCCGCACCGCGTCGAACGCCGCCCCCGGCCCGGGTCCGTGACCCGCCGGGGGCGGCGTCGTCTCATGTGACGCGGTCGTCGTTGACCTACTCCGGGTATGCCCCGGACACTCGTCCGATGACCCGCAGCGCCCGACCGAGCCGGGGTGCGGCGCGCCCCGGAGTGCTGGGCGCGGCCGCGCTGGCCGTCGAGGTCGCCGACGAGCTCGTCGTCGGCACCGCACGTGACGTGCACGGCGCCGTCTCCGGGCGGATCCGCCGGCTCAGCGGGCGGGCGGCCGGGACCGGCCCCGGCCGGATCTCCTGGACCGTCTACGGGGGGATCGGCGCCGGGCTCACCCTCACCTCCCGGGCCCTGCGCGCCGCGGAGCGGCGTGGGCTCGGTGGTGGGCTCGACGACTCCCCGCGCGGCCGCCTCGTGCTCTCGGCGGTCAACGGGTTGATGGGCGACCGGCTCGTCGACGACGCCCCGGAGCTGGCGATCACGATGGCCGCGCGCGTCGACGGGCGCGACGTGCCCTGCGACCGGGCGTCCCTGGCGGCGGCGTACCCCGATCCGACCGACCAGGTCGTGGTGTTCCTGCACGGGCTGGGGGAGAGCGACGACTCGTGGCGGCGGCACGCCGAGACACGCGGGGGCGGCTACGCCGACCGGATCGCCGCCGACGGCCGCTGGACACCGGTGCTGCTGCGCGCCAACACGGGGCTCCCGGTCGCCGCCAACGGGGTGGCGCTGGCCTCGCTGCTCGACGACCTGGTCGCCGCCTGGCCGGTGCGGGTCCGACGGCTGGCCCTGGTCGGTCACTCGATGGGCGGGCTCATCATCCGGGCCGCCTGCGCGGTGCACGTCGAGACGCGGCGCCGCCCCTGGAACCGGCTGGTCACCGACGTCGTCACGCTGGGCACCCCGCACCTCGGTGCGCCGCTCGAGCGCACCGTGCACGCGGGCGCCCGCGTGCTCGGGCTGGTGCCCGAGTCGGCGCCGTTCGGCCGGATCCTGGAGTACCGGTCGGTCGGCATCCTCGACCTGCGCGGAGGCCTCGCGCCGGACCTGCAGCACCTGCCGCACGCCCGCTACCGCCTCGTCGCGGCGACCCTCACCCGGTCGGCCCGGCACCCGGTCGGCGAGGCGCTGGGGGACCTGCTGGTGCGGTACCCGTCGGCGGTCGGCCGCCCCCGGCGCGGGCGCCCGCTGTTCCCCGACGCCGACGTCCTGCACGTCAAGGGCGACCACTTCGACCTGCTCAACCACCCGGAGGTCGACGCGGCCCTCCGGGGCTGGCTGTCCTGACCCCGCGCCACCCGAGGAGAACCGTGCCGAACCGCCCCGCGCCAATGCCCATCACCGCCTCCGTCGAGATCGACGCCACCCCCGACGCCGTGTGGCCGGTCGTCTCCGACGTCACCCGGATGCCGGAGTTCAGCCCCGAGCTGCGGCGCCTGTACGCCGTGGGTGGCGGGCCCACCCGGGTGGGGCTGCGCCTCGTCGGGGTCAACCGGCGCGGGCTCGCCGTGTGGCCCACCACCTCGACGGTCACCCGGCTCGAGCCGGGGCGCGCCGTCGCGTGGCACACCCGGGAGAGCGGGGCCACCTGGACCTACGAGCTCGAGCCGACCGCGTCCGGCACCCGGCTGACCGGCCGACGCGACCTGTCCGCGTTCCGCCTCGGCACCACCCTGCTGGCGCCGGTCATCGGGGGCGCGGCCGGCCACGACCGGGAGCTCGCCGAGGGGATCCGCGCCACCCTGCACCGGATCAAGGAGGTCGTCGAGGCGGGGCGTGCCGCCGCGGCCGGTCCGAACGACGTCCGCTGACCGGACACATCCGCCCTCATGTTTGTGCAGTCGCACAAACATGAGGCGGTTCGTGCCGTGATCGGTGTTGATCGGCCCGTACGTCCGTGTTTGTCTCCGAGCGGCTGCAAAACCGCGGCCGCGCAACGCAACGCGTGAGCTCGGGACGCTGCGCGCCTCTCGGCGTGGGTCCGGTCCCTCCCTGAACTTCCGTGGCCTCACGGCGCGGTCCTCCTGTGCCCACGCGCCGTTGCGTCGATGCGACACCGATCGCTGTCTCGACGGAGGAACTGTGCGTAAGAAGTCTGCCGGGCTGCTCAGCCTGGCCCTGGCGGCGGGCCTGGGGGTGACCCTGACGGCACCGGCCGTCTCGGCCGCGCCGTCGCCCGCCCCTGCCGACCCCAAGTCCACCACCCACGACCACCCCGACGAGGCGTCCGGTCACGAGCTGCCGAACCCGTTGGAGGAGAAGCGGCGCGAGCTGCGCGAGCAGGCGCTGACGGAGGTGCTGGCCGGGCGCGCCACCGTCCAGAACCGGGGCGGCAGCAAGGTCGTCAAGGTCAGCGCGCCGAAGGCGCCGAAGGCCGTCAGCGCCAGCGGGAAGACCACCGCGAAGGCCGCGACGGAGGCGCAGTACGTCGAGCTCGGCCGGGAGAAGACCGACCGGGTGTTCGTGGTGCTCGCCGAGTTCGGCGACGAACGGCACCCGTCGTACCCCGACCAGGACACCCACGCCGCCACGCCGGGCCCGCAGACGTTCGAGGGCCCGATGCACAACAAGATCCCGCAGCCGGACCGCAGCCAGGACAACACCACCGGCTGGGCGCCCGACTACAGCCGCGACTACTTCCAGGACCTCTACTTCGGTGAGGGCGGCGCCGAGGGCTCCGGGGACGAGCACGAGACCGTCCGGCAGTACTACGAGCGGCAGTCCTCGGGTCGCTACAGCATCGACGGCACCGTGACCGACTGGGTCAAGGTCCGCTACAACGAGGCCCGCTACGGCCGCAGCAACGGCTACCCGTGCGGCGGCAACGTCTGCAGCAACGTCTGGAACCTCGTCAAGGACGCCGTTGACCAGTGGTACGCCGACCAGCTCGCCGCGGGCCGCACCGCGGCGGAGGTCAAGGCCGAGCTCGCCACCTTCGACCGGTGGGACCGCTACGACGTCGACGGCGACGGCGACTTCAACGAGCCCGACGGCTACATCGACCACTTCCAGATCGTGCACGCCGGCGGCGACCAGGCGGACGGCGACCCGATCCAGGGCGAGGACGCCATCTGGTCGCACCGCTGGTACGTCCAGACCACGCGGATCGGCACCGGCGGCCCCGAGGGCGCGCCGCTGGGTGGCACCCCGGTCGGGGACACCGGCATCTGGGTCGGCGACTACACGACCCAGCCCGAGAACGGCGGGATGAGCGTCTTCGCCCACGAGTACGGCCACGACCTCGGCCTGCCGGACCTCTACGACACCGCCGGCGGCGAGAACAGCGTCAACTACTGGTCGATGATGGCCCAGAGCCGCGTCGACGGCCCGGAGGACGAGGCCCTCGGCACCCGCGGCGCCGACCTCGGCGCCTGGGAGAAGCTGCAGCTCGGGTGGCTCGACTACGAGACCGTGCTGCCCTCGCAGAACCGCCGGCTCACGCTCGGCCCGCACGAGTACCAGAGCAACAACGCGCAGGCCGCCGTGGTGGTGCTGCCGAAGAAGGCGGTGACCACCGACCTGGTGGCGCCCGCCGCGGGCAGCAGGTCCTGGTGGAGCGGTTCGGCCGACGACCTGACCGCCTCGATGGCGCGGTCGGTGGAGCTGAAGGCGGACGCTCCCGCGCAGCTCGCCTTCCAGGCGAACTACAACATCGAGGAGGACTACGACTACTACTACGTCGAGGTCAACGACGGGACCGGCTGGGTCAGCGTGCCCGGGACCGGCACCGACCCCGCGGCGAACAACGGCGTCGACGGGGACACCGGCGGCCAGTGGGTGCCGGCGACGTACGACCTCTCGGCGTTCGCCGGGAAGACCGTCGACCTCCGGATCCGCTACGTCACCGACGGTGGCGTCGAGGGCAACGGCATCGCCGGACCCGCCGGGGTGTTCGTCGACGAGCTCGCCATCACGTCGGGCTCGGAGACCCTCTTCGCGGACGGCGCCGAGGACGGCCCCAACGGCTGGGACCTCTCCGGCTTCCAGGCCGTCGGGTCCACGGTGACCAGCGAGTACGACAACTACTACGTCGCCTCGCACCGTGACTATGTGTCGTTCGACAAGTACCTGCGGTCCGGCCCGTACAACTTCGGGTTCCTCGACTCCAGGCCCGACCGGGTGGAGCGGTTCCCCTACCAGGACGGTCTGCTGATCAGCTACTGGGACACCTCGGAGAGCGACAACAGCACCCGCACCCACCCGGGCTCCGGGCTGATCCTGCCAGTCGACGCCAACCCGACACCCCGGGTCCGCCTCGACGGCGCGCTGTGGCGGCCCCGCGTCGCCGGGTACGACGCACCGTTCTCCCTGGAGAAGTCCGACTCGTTCACGCTGCACGTGAACGGCCAGCCGAACTACCTCCGGGGTCAGGGCGCCCAGCCGGTGTTCCGGGACAACCAGTCCTACTGGGACGAGGCGCAGCCCGCGGCGAGCGTGAAGGTGCCCGACAACGGCGTCAACATCGGGATCCTGAAGCAGAAGGGGTCGACGATGGACATCCGCGTCTGGGAGCGGTGAGCGGCTGCCCCTGAGCAACGGACGAGCGCGGCGGCGCCGAGGGTCGAGGCCCTCGGCGCCGCCGCGCGTCCGGCCGCCGGGACACCCCGACACGCGGCCGGACACGCACCCCGACACGCGCACAGTCCGCTGTTGGCGAACAAGCGGGGATTGCCCGTGGATGCGCCGGGGGATGCGGCTAGGGTCGGGGCGTGACCGACATCGAGATGACCCCGAAGATGAATGGGGCCGGACAGTCCTACGGGCTCGACGACCACATCTACCAACGGCTGCTCAAGGAGCGGATCGTGTTCCTCGGCTCCGAGGTGCGCGACCAGAACGCCAACGCGATCTGCGCCCAGATGCTGCTCCTCAACGCCGAGGACCCCGAGGCCGACATCTTCCTCTACATCAACAGCCCCGGCGGCTCGGTGGACGCCGGCATGGCGATCTACGACACCATGAACTACATCTCCAACGACGTGGCCACGGTCGGCATGGGCCTCGCCGCGTCGATGGGCCAGTTCCTGCTCTGCGCCGGTGCCAACGGCAAGCGCTACGCCCTGCCGCACGCGCGGATCATGATGCACCAGCCGTCGGGCGGCATGGGCGGCTCGGCCTCCGACATCAAGATCCAGGCGCAGCAGTCGCTGCACATCAAGCAGGTGCTGTTCAAGCTCATCAGCGAGCACACCGGCCAGCCGCTCGAGCAGGTCGAGACCGACGCCGACCGGGACCGGTGGTTCACCGCCGACCAGGCGCTCGAGTACGGCTTCATCGACAAGGTCGTCGCCAACGCCGGCCAGGTCGCCGACCAGGGCCGCCCGGCCGCGAAGAAGTGAGGGCTGAGATGACCAGCATGAACATCCCCGGCCTGTCCGGCGGCGCCACGGGCAGGGCCCCCGAGCACGCCTCGCCGAGCATGAACTACTACATCCCGCAGTGGGAGGAGCGCACGTCGTACGGCTTCCGCCGGATCGACCCCTACGCCAAGCTGTTCGAGGACCGGATCATCTTCCTCGGCACGCCGATCAGCGACGACATCGCCAACGCGGTGATGGCCCAGCTGCTGTGCCTGGAGTCGATGGACCCCGACCGCGACATCCAGATCTACATCAACTCGCCCGGCGGCTCCTTCACCGCGCTGACCGCCATCTACGACACGATGCGGTTCGTCAAGCCGGACATCCAGACCGTCTGCCTGGGTCAGGCCGCCTCCGCGGCGGCGATCCTGCTCGCCGCGGGCGCGCCCGGGAAGCGGCTGGCGCTGCCCAACAGCCGGATCCTGATCCACCAGCCCTACACCGAGGGCTCCTACGGCCAGACCTCCGACATCGAGATCCAGGCCAACGAGATCCTCCGGATGCGCGAGCTGCTCGAGCGGATGATCGCCGAGCACACGGGCAAGGCGCAGGAGGACGTCAGCCGCGACATCGAGCGCGACAAGATCCTCACCGCGGAGGCCGCGGTGGAGTACGGCCTGATCGACTCCATCCTGGAGTCGCGGAAGGCCTCGCTCCCGGTCGCGTGAGCTGCCATGCCCACGCTCCCCGCGGAGCACGTCGGTACCTCACCGGGGCACGCTGCCCGGTGAGGCACCGACCGAGAGTGATCGTCGTGTCCCGGTCCCATTCGGGGGCGCGACGGGGTACCTTCGAGTTCGAGTCAGAAGCAACCAGCCGGAGGTGGGTCCGCCCGCCCCGTCCCTCCCGGGACCCCCGGCCCGAGTCGTGAGGAGTCGTGCCTGTGGCACGCATCGGTGACGGCGGAGACCTGCTGAAGTGTTCCTTCTGCGGGAAGAGCCAGAAGCAGGTCAAGAAGCTCATCGCCGGACCGGGCGTCTACATCTGCGACGAGTGCATCGACCTCTGCAACGAGATCATCGAGGAGGAGCTCAGCGAGGGGACCGAGGTCGGCCTCGAGGAGCTGCCCAAGCCGCGCGAGATCTTCGACTTCCTCAACTCCTACGTCATCGGCCAGGAGACCGCCAAGAAGGCGCTCGCCGTTGCCGTCTACAACCACTACAAGCGCGTGCAGGCGGGCGTCTCCGCGGGCGCCCAGCGGCACGGCAAGGACGAGCTCGTCGAGCTGGCCAAGTCCAACATCCTGGTCATCGGCCCGACCGGCTGCGGCAAGACCTACCTCGCCCAGACGCTCGCGCGGATGCTCAACGTCCCCTTCGCGATCGCCGACGCCACCGCGCTCACCGAGGCCGGCTACGTCGGCGAGGACGTCGAGAACATCCTGCTCAAGCTGATCCAGGCCGCCGACTACGACGTCAAGAAGGCCGAGACCGGGATCATCTACATCGACGAGATCGACAAGGTGGCCCGCAAGGCGGAGAACCCCTCGATCACCCGCGACGTCTCCGGTGAGGGCGTGCAGCAGGCGCTGCTGAAGATCCTCGAGGGCACCACCGCCTCGGTGCCGCCGCAGGGCGGGCGCAAGCACCCGCACCAGGAGTTCATCCAGATCGACACGACCAACATCCTGTTCATCGTGGGTGGGGCGTTCTCCGGCCTCGAGCACATCGTCGAGCAGCGGATCGGCAAGAAGACCCTCGGGTTCGGCGCCGACCTGCCGACGAAGGCCGAGCGTGACGTCGACCGGATCTTCTCCGAGGTCATGCCCGAGGACCTGCTCAAGTTCGGCCTGATCCCCGAGTTCATCGGCCGCCTCCCCGTGATCGCGACCGTCGACAAGCTCAACCGCGAGGCGCTCGTCCAGATCCTCACCGAGCCGCGCAACGCGCTGGTCAAGCAGTACCAGAAGCTGTTCGAGCTCGACGGCGTCGAGCTCGAGTTCACCGACGACGCCATCGACGCGGTCGCCGACCTGGCGATGATGCGCGGCACCGGCGCCCGCGGGCTGCGCGCCATCATCGAGGAGGTCCTCCTCCACGTGATGTACGACGTGCCCTCCCGCGAGGACGTCGCGAAGGTGGTCGTGACCGGCGAGGTGGTCAGCGACAACGTGAATCCCGACGTTGGTTCCCCGCGAGCCGGAAGCAAAGAAGAAGAAGTCCGCCTGACGCGACCCCCGGCGGGCGCCTCGGCGGCGTTCTCGTCGCTCGGCGTGGGCTCCGCCCAACCACGCCGTCGCTCCTCCGCCTTGCGAGGCATCCCACCGGAAGCCGCGTCGCCCCTGGGCATCGCACGCACCGAACGACGACCACTCCGACTCACGCCCGACGAACGCGGGCGGCGTTTGCCCGGCCCGCCGGCGTGACTAGGCTCGCCGCGTGACCCACGATCTCGCGCCCCTGACCCTGCCCGACTCGGACTGGGAGGGGTGGCTGGCGCGGCGGTGCGACACCGAGCTGGGCCGGGCGGCCGCGATCGTCGAAGAGCTCAAGGAGGGCGGCCGCCGGGCCGCGCCGACGATGGCGCTCTGGAACGACGTCAACCTCGCCCTCTCCAACGCCTTCGCGGCGGCGTCGCTGCTCTCCAACGTGCACCCCGACGAGGCGGTGCGGTACCGCGGCGAGCGGGCCGAGCAGGACGCGCAGAAGCTGCTGACCGAGATCGGTCTCGACCGGGAGCTGTTCGAGGTGCTCGACGCGGTCGATGCGACGGCCCTCGACGACGGCGGCCGGCGCGTGCTGACGCTCGCCCTGCGCGACTTCCGGCGCGCCGGGGTCGACCAGGACGACGACGTCCGGGCCCGGATCCGGGTGCTGTCGGAGCGGCAGACCGAGGTCGGCCAGCGAGTTCGGCAAGATCATCCGCGAGGACGTCCGCAGCATCACGCTCGCGCCCGAGCAGCTCGACGGGCTGCCCGCCGACTACGTCGAGGCGCACCCGCCGGGCGAGGACGGCCGGGTCGACGGTCACCACCGAGTACCCCGACTACGTGCCGTTCATGACCTTCGGCCACGACCGCGACGCGCGGGCGGCGCTGCTGCACGAGTTCCGCAACCGGGCCTGGCCCGAGAACGACGCGGTGCTCAAGGAGCTGCTCGAGCTGCGCCGCGAGCAGGCCCGGCTGCTCGGCTACGACGGCTGGCCGTCGTACGACGCCGAGGTCAAGATGATCGGCAAGGGCTCGGCGATCCCGGAGTTCATCGACCGCATCGCCGAGGCCGCGGACGCTCCCGGCCGGCGCGACATGGCGGTGCTGCTGGAGCGGCTCCGGCAGGACCACCCGGAGCGCCGAGACGGTCGACGGGCGCGACGCGACGTACTACGCCGAGGTGATCCGGCGGGAGCGCTTCGACGTGGACGCGCAGGAGGTGCGCACCTACTTCGACTTCCCGAAGGTGCGCAAGGGCCTGCTCGACGTCACCGGACGGCTCTTCGGCATCGAGTACGTCGAGGTCGGACACCTCGACCTGGCACGAGGACGTGGCGTCCTACGACGTGGTGCGGGACGGCGAGCGGCTGGGCCGGATCCACCTGGACCTGCACCCGCGGCAAGGGGAAGTACGGCCACGCCGCGCAGTTCGACCTGGTCCCCGGCATCCGCGGACCGCCAGCTCGCCGAGGGGGTGCTGGTGTGCAACTTCTCGCGCGGCCTGATGGAGCACGACCACGTGGTGACGCTGTTCCACGAGTTCGGCCACCTGGTGCACCACGTGCTCGCCGGCCGGCACGAGTGGGCTCGGTTCTCCGGGGTCGCCACCGAGTGGGACTTCGTCGAGGCGCCGTCGCAGATGCTCGAGGAGTGGGCCTGGGACGCCGACGTGCTGCGCACCTTCGCCACCGACGCTGCCGGCACGCCGATCCCGCGCGAGCTGGTGGAGAAGATGCGGGCCGCCAAGGACTTCGGCAAGGGGCTACTACGCCCGCACGCAGATGTTCTACGCGGCGACGTCGTACCAGCTGCACCAGCAGGTGCCCGACGACCTGACCGCCGCGATGCGGGAGCTGCAGGCGAGGTACGACCTGTTCGGCTACGTGCCGGACACCCACTTCCACGCCTCGTTCGGCCACCTCGAGGGCTACGGGTCGGGCTACTACACCTACATGTGGAGCCTGGTCATCGCCAAGGACCTGTTCTCCGCCTTCGACCCCGACGACCTGTTCGACACCGAGGTCGCGCACCGCTACCGCGACCGGATCCTGGCCGCGGGCGGCAGCAAGGACGCCGCCGACCTGGTCGCCGACTTCCTCGGCCGTCCCTACGACTTCGACTCGTTCGAGGCCTGGCTCAACCGCTGAACGTCGCTGCTGCTCAGCCCTCGGGGACGATCTCCGCTCGTACGGCGATCTCGGGGTCCTCGGTGGGGGTGAAGACCAGGTCGCCGGTGATGACGCCCGCCGCGCGGAGGTCGTCCGCGGCTCGCTCGGCGGCTCGGAGCTGCTCGGCGGGGCCGGAGACGGTCACCGCGGACAGCGCGGTGCGCATCTTCACCTTGGCCTGCGACTTCGCGCCGCGGATCCCGGTCAGCACCGCGGCCACGGCCGGCAGCATGGCCGGGTCGGCCGAGGCCGCCGAGCCGAGGTCGCCGGCGGTCGGCCAGGGCTGGCGGTGGATCGAGCCCTCCTGCCACCACGACCAGACCTCCTCGGTCACGTAGGGCAGGAACGGCGCGAGCAGCCGGAGCTGGGCGTGCAGCGCGATCGCCAGGGCGGCCTTCGCCGAGGCGGCGGCGTCGTCACCGCGGGCGCCGTAGGCCCGCTCCTTGACCAGCTCGAGGTAGTCGTCGCAGAACTCCCAGAAGAACCGCTCCGTCACCTCGAGGGCGGTGGTGTAGTCGTAGGCCTCGAACGCCTCGGTCGCGCGCACGATCGTGTGGCCAGGCCGCCGAGCATCGCGCAGTCGACCGGGCTCGCTGACCGGCCGCCGGGCTCAGCGACGGTGGCGCCGACGCTGCCGAGCACGAACTTGGAGGCGTTGAGCACCTTCATCGCCAGCCGACGGCCGACCTTCATCTGGGTCTCGTCGAAGGGGGAGTCCAGCCCCGGCCGGGCCATGGCCGCCCGCCAGCGCACCGCGTCCGCGCCGAACTTGTCGAGGATCTCGGTCGGCACGACCGCGTTGCCCTTGGACTTCGACATCTTCTTCCGGTCGGGGTCGACGATGAAGCCGGAGATCAGCGCGTGCGACCAGGGCACCACGTGGTTCTCGTGGTGGGCGCGCACGACGCGTGAGAACAGCCAGGTCCGGATGATGTCGTGCGCGTGCGTGCACAGGTCGTAGGGGAAGACCCGCTCGAACAGGTCGTCGTCGGTTCTCCCAGCCGCCGGCGATCTGCGGGGTCAGCGACGAGGTCGCCCAGGTGTCCATGACGTCGGGGTCGCCGATGAAGCCGCCCGGCTTGCCGCGCTGGTCCTCGTCGTAGCCGCGCGGCACGTCCGTCGACGGGTCGACCGGCAGCTCGTCCTCGCTCGGCAGCAGCGGGTGCTCGTAGTCGGGCTCGCCGTCGTCGTCGAGGAGGTACCAGACCGGGAACGGGATGCCGAAGAACCGCTGGCGGCTGATCAGCCAGTCGCCGTTGAGGCCGTCCACCCAGTTGGTGTAGCGGTGCCGCATGTGGTCGGGGATCCAGGTGATCTCGCCGCCGCGCTCGACCAGCTCCTGCCGCAGGTCGGCGTCGCGGCCGCCGTTGCGGATGTACCACTGCCGGGTGGAGACGATCTCCAGCGGCTTGTCGCCCTTCTCGTAGAAGTTCGTCATCCGCTGCGTGGGCTTCGGGTCGCCGTCGAGGTCGCCGCTCTCGCGGAGCCTGGCGACCATCGCCTCGCGGGCGCTGAAGGTGGTCTTCCCGGCGAGGTCGGCGTACGCCGCCGCGGCCGGCTCGTGCGCGAGCCACTCCGGGGTCTCCCGGTGCAGCCGACCGTCGCGGCCGATCACGGTGCGCACGGGGAGCTGCAGCTCGCGCCACCACATGACGTCGGTGAGGTCGCCGAAGGTGCAGCACATCGCGATGCCGGCGCCCTTGTCCGGCTCGGCGGCCGGGTGCGGCAGCACCGGGATCTCGACGCCGAACACCGGCGAGGTGACGGTGCCGCCGAACAGCGGCTGGTAGCGCTCGTCGTCGGGGTGGGCGATCAGCGCGACCACCGCGGGGATCAGCTCGGGGCGGGTGGTCTCGATGTAGACGGCGGACCCGGGGCCACCCGGTCGGCATGGAAGGCGACCCGGTGGTAGGCGCCGGCGTAGTCGCGGGCCTCGAGCTCGGCCTGGGCCACCGCGGTCTGGAAGGTGACGTCCCACAGGGTCGGCGACTCCTGCAGGTAGGCCTCGCCGCGGGCCAGGTTGCGCAGGAACGCCCGCTGCGAGACCGCCTGGGTGTCCCGGCCGATCGTCGTGTAGTGCTGCGACCAGTCGACGGAGAGGCCCGAGGGTCCGCCACAGCGACTCGAAGCGCTCCTCGTCCTGCTCGACCAGCTGCTCGCAGAGGTCGACGAAGTTGGGCCGGCTCACCGGCACCTGCCGCTTGGCGTCCGGCTTGGTCCGGCGGGGTGAAGTCGGGGTCGTAGGGCAGCGACGGGTCGCAGCGCACGCCGTAGTAGTTCTGCACCCGGCGCTCGGTGGGCAGGCCGTTGTCGTCCCAGCCCATCGGGTAGAAGACCTCCTTGCCGCTCATCCGCTGGAAGCGGGCGATGAGGTCGGTGTGCGTGTAGGAGAAGACGTGCCCGACGTGCAGGGACCCGGAGACCGTGGGCGGGGGAGTGTCGATGGAGTAGACCTGCTCGCGGGTCCTGGTGCGGTCGAAGGTGTAGGTGTCGTCGGCCTTCCACTGCTCGGACCAGCGGGCCTCGAGCCCCTCGAGCGCCGGCTTCTCCGGTACGACGACGGCGCGCTGGTCGCTCGTCGCGGACGGGGCGGGCGGATGGGCTGGTCGGTCATGGCGGGAAATCCTACGGCGCCGCTCCCGGGCCGGGCGAAGCAGTCGCGGCGGCGCCGTGCGGGCCGGCGACCGTGCCCGCCCGGGCTCTCGGCGGGGCCGTCGCGCGGGCGGCCGTAGACTCGGCGCGATGTCCGACACCCTGCGCCCGACCAGCCGGGTCGCGTCCTACGCCGAGGCGCGAGCGGGCACTCCTGTCCCGCTGGCCGGAGACCCGGCTCGACCCAGCCTGGACCGGATCGAGGCGCTCACCGAGCTGCTCGGCGACCCTCAGCACGCCTACCCGGTCGTCCACCTGACCGGCACCAACGGCAAGACCAGCACCTCGCGGATGATCGACACCCTGTTGCGCGCCGCCGGCCTGCGCACCGGCCGCTTCACCAGCCCGCACGTGGAGTCGATGACCGAGCGGATCAGCGTCGACGGCGACCCGCTGTAGCGAGGAGGAGTTCGCGCGCGGCGTACATCGAGATCGCGCCCTACCTCCACGCTGGTCGAGCGGGACAGCGAGCACCCGGTGTCGTTCTTCGAGACCGTGGTGGCGATGGCCTTCTCGGCGTTCACCGACGCCCCCGTCGACGTGGCGGTCGTCGAGGTCGGCATGGGCGGCTCCTGGGACGCCACCAACGTCGCCGACGGCACGGTCGCGGTGATCACGCCCGATCAGCGTCGACCACTGCGCAAGTACCTCGGCGACCGTCCCCAGGACATCGCCCTGGAGAAGGCCGGGATCATCAAGCCGGGCGCGCACCGTGGTCAGCGCCGTGCAGGCCCCCGAGGTCGCCCAGGTGATCGCCGACCGGGCCGCAGGAGGTCGGGCGCGACCGTGCTGTGGGAGGGCGTCGACTTCGGTGTCGAGCACCAGGTCCCGGCGGTGGGCGGCCAGATGTCTCGGCTGCGCGGGCTCCGCGGCGAGTACGACGAGGTGTTCCTGCCGGTGTACGGCGCCCACCAGGCCCACAACGCCGCGCTCGCGCTCGCGGCGGTGGAGGCGTTCGCCGGGGACCGAGCCGCTCGACGCCGACCTGGTCCGCGAGGCGTTCGCCGAGGTCACGTCGCCGGGCCGGCTCGAGGTCGTCCGGCGCAGCCCGACGATCGTGCTCGACGCCGCGCACAACCCGCACGGGGCCGCCGCCATCGCGGAGGCGCTGCAGGAGTCGTTCACGTTCAGCCCGCTGGTCGGGGTGGTGGGCGTCATGACGGACAAGGACTACGACGGCCTGCTCGCCGCGCTGCGAGCCGGTGCTCGCGCACATCGTCTGCACCCAGAACTCCACGCCGCGGGCGCTGCCGGCCGAGGAGCTCGGCCGAGGTGGCCACGGCATCTTCGGCGTGGACCGGGTGCACGTGGAGCCCCGGCTGCGACGACGCCATCGACCGGGCGGCGGGCATCGCCGAGCCGGGCGGCGTCTACGGCGAGGCATCGGCTCCGGCGGCGTGCTGGTGACCGGCTCGGTGGTCACGGTCGGCGAGGCCCGCACCCTGCTCAAGCCGCGGGGGAGCCGCGGCGACCGGCGCCCGGGCGACGGGGGAGCGCGAGTTGAGGTCGGTCCAGCGGTCCCTGTGCGCCGCCATGCTGTCGCCCGCAGGCGGTCGTGCTGTTCCTGACCGGGCTGGTGATGACCGGTACCACCGACCTGGGCTTCGGCGCGGCGGTCGGGATCGGGCTCGGGCTCGCTGCCCTGTGCCTGGTCGCCGCGGGACGACTCGGCCGCCGGGGTGGCTACGAGGTCGGCTGGGGCGTGCAGGTGGTGTCGGTCGCACTGGGCTTCGTGGTGACGCTGATGTTCGTCCTGGGAGCCGTCTTCGGCGGCCTCTGGGCGACGGCGTACTTCCTCGGCGCCCGGATCGACCGCGAGAAGGCCGAGCGGGCGGACGAGGAGGCGGAGTGGCGGGCCGACCAGGTGACGCCGCGGAGGGACCGCCGGCGACCGCTGGGTAGGCTGCCCGGCATGTCCACGTCCCAGCGCACCCTGGTCCTGCTCAAGCCCGACGCCGTCCGCCGTGGACTGGTCGGAGAGATCCTGTCCCGTTTCGAGGCGAAGGGGCTGTCCCTCGTGGCGCTGGAGCTGCGCACCATCGACGCCGCGCAGGCCGACGAGCACTACGCCGAGCACGTGGACCGGGACTTCTACCCCCCGCTGCGCGACTTCGTCACCAGCGGCCCGATGCTGGCCGCGGTGCTCGAGGGTGACGAGGCCGTCGAGGTGGTCCGGCGCTCAACGGCGCCACCGACGGTCGGAAGGCCGCGCCGGGCACGATCCGCGGGGACCTGTCGCTCTCGAACCGGGAGAACCTCGTGCACGGCTCCGACTCGCCGGAGTCGGCGGAGCGCGAGATCACGATGTGGTTCCCCGGTCTCTGACCACCCTGCCCACCGTCGCCCTCGGTCGGCGGCGTCGCTGGGCTAGATTGTGTGCCGCCAACCGGGCGCTGGACCGCCCGGCGACGGACGGAACGAAGGGGAGACAGGTGGAGCTGTCGATCGACGTGCAGCGCGAGGGCGACGAGCCGGTCGTCCACCTGGCCGGTGAGCTGGACCTGAGCACCTCACCGGACCTGCAGGAGGCGCTGGCCCCTCTGACCCGTGAGTCCCGGCGGGTGGTCGTCGACCTGGCCGACCTCGAGTTCATGGACTCCACCGGGCTCGCGGCCCTGCTCGGCGCCCACAAGGCGCTGGCCGAGCGCGGCGGCACCCTCGAGCTGCGGCACCCCAGCCGGATGGTCATCGGCCTCGTGCAGATCACCGGTCTCGACGACGTCTTCGAGATCCGGCTGTCCTGACCGGCCCGAGCCGAGAACGTCCCCTCTCCGGCGGGTGTGTCCTGCCGGGTCCGGAGCCTCTCCCCGCTTAGCCTTTGTGAAGGGTGGGGCGTGTGTGGTTCACGTCCCCGGTCCGTGCCGTTCGACGGCACGGCGCGAGGCGAGGGGCACGGGACGCTATGGCGAACAGCATCATCGGCCGGGACATGGCCGTTGACCTCGGCACCGCCAACACACTGGTCTACGTCCGCGGCAAGGGCGTGCTCCTCGACGAGCCGTCGGTGGTCGCCCTGAACTCCTCGACGGGCGAGATCCTGGCCGTCGGCCACGAGGCTAAGCGCATGATCGGCCGGACGCCCGACAACATCACCGCGATCCGTCCGCTCAAGGACGGCGTCATCGCGGACTTCGACTCGACCGAGCAGATGCTCCGGTTCTTCATCCAGCAGGTGCACCGCCGCCGCTACTTCACCAAGCCGCGCCTGGTGATCTGCGTGCCGAGCGGGATCACCGCGGTCGAGCAGCGGGCGGTCAAGGAGGCGGGCTACCAGGCGGGCGCCCGGCGGGTCTACATCATCGAGGAGCCGATGGCCGCCGCGATCGGCGCCGGGCTCCCGGTGCACGAGGCCACCGGCAACATGGTGGTCGACGTCGGAGGAGGCACCACCGAGGTCGCCGTCATCTCGCTCGGCGGGATCGTGACCAGCCTGTCGATCCGGACGGCGGGCGACGACCTCGACCAGTCGATCATCGCGTGGATGAAGAAGGAGTACTCCCTGATGCTCGGGGAGCGCACCGCCGAGGAGATCAAGATGACCCTCGGCTCCGCCTTCCCGCTGCCCAGCGAGCCCGAGGCCGAGGTGCGCGGCCGGGACATGGTCTCCGGGCTGCCGAAGACCGTGGTCGTCTCCTCCGCCGAGGTCCGGATGGCGCTCGAGGAGCCGCTGCACGCGATCGTCGACGCCGTCCGCACCACCCTCGACCAGACGCCGCCCGAGCTGGCCGGCGACATCATGGACCGCGGCCTCGTCCTGACCGGCGGGGGAGCGCTGCTGCGCGGCCTCGACGAGCGGATCCGGCACGAGACCGGCATGCCGGTGCACGTCGCCGAGGACCCGCTCCACTCCGTGGCGATGGGGGCCGGCAAGTGCGTGGAGGAGTTCGAGGCGCTGCAGCAGGTCCTCGTCTCCGAACCCCGGCGGAGGTAGCGCCGAGATGCCCTCCCCGTCCCTCCAGCCTCGCCCCTCGCGCGCCGTGGTCGTGCTGCTGCTGCTGGCCTGCCTCACGGTCATCACCCTCGACGTGCGTGGCGGCGACGACTCGCCGGTGGACCCGCTGCGCGCCGGAGTCGGATCGGTGCTGGGCCCGGTCGAGCGTGGTACGGCGGCGGCGCTGCGGCCCGTGGTCGCGGTGCCCGAGCTGTTCCGCACCACCAAGGGCCTGCGCGACGAGGTCGCCGCGCTCGAGGCCGAGAACGCCCGGCTGCGGGGCAGCCTGGCGACCACCGACGTGGTCCGCAACCGGGCCGCCGAGCTCGACGGGCTGCTGGCAGGCGCCCGCAGCACCGGCTACGCACTCGTCCCCGCCCGGGTCGTCGCGATCGGGCCGGCCCAGTCGTTCACGCACGCGGTGACCATCGACGCCGGCACCTCCTCGGGCGTGGGGCCGGACATGACGGTGATGAACAACGAGGGCCTCGTGGGCCGGGTGATCCGCGCCGACCGCACCACCGCGACGGTCCTGCTCATCGTCGACCAGGAGTCCGTGGTCGGCGGGCGGCTCGGCTCCACGATGGAGATCGGCTACCTGCGCGGCCGCGGCCGCAACGACGACGCCGCCCAGCTCGACCTCGACCTCGTGGACCAGTCGGTCACGCCGGCCCGCAAGGACGTGCTGGTCACCTGGGGCAGCCGCAACGGTGCGCCGTACGTCGCCGGCATCCCGATCGGCACGGTCACCAGCGTGCGCAGCAGCCCGTCGCAGCTGTCCGCGCAGGCCGCGATCGAGCCCTTCGTCGACTTCACCTCGCTCGACCTGGTCGGCGTCGTGGTCGACCCCGACACCCGGGGCGACCGCCCCGTGCTCACCGCCCGCGGGCAGGAGGCGCAGCGATGACCCTCGTCCGGGCCGGGATCCTGGCCGCACTCGTCACCGCCGCGGTGTGCCTGCAGGTCGCGGCGTTCTCGCACCTGTCCTTCGACGGCGTGGTGCCCAACCTGGCGCTGCTGCTGGTGGTCGCGGCCGCCCTCGTGCGCGGACCCGACTTCGCCGCGACGCTGGGGTTCTTCGCCGGCCTGGCCATCGACCTCGCCCCGCCCGCCGACCACGTCGCCGGCCGGTGGGCCCTGGCGCTCGTGGTGGTCGGCTACGTCGCCGGCCGGGTCCGTCAGGACGCCGGCACCTCGGCCGGGGCGGCCGTGGTCACGGTCGCCGCGTCGTCGTTCATCGGGACGTCTCTGTTCGCGCTCAGCGGGATGCTGCTGCGCGACCCTGCGCTGCCCGCGGTGGAGGCGCTCGCGGTGATCCCGGTCTCCGTGGTCTACGACGTGCTGATCACCCCGCTCGTGCTCCCGTTGGCGATGCGCCTGTTCCGCAGGATCGAGCCGCACCGGGTCGCCTACTGATGGCGGGCCGCGTCCGGGCGAGCAGTGCCACCAGGGGCGCGCTGCGGCTCGTGGTGGTGCAGGCCCTGGTGCTCTCGCTGTTCGTCACGCTCTTCGCGCGGCTGTGGTACGTGCAGGTGCTCGGTGGCGAGGCCTACCAGGCCAAGGCGGCCGAGCAGTCGGTGCGCGAGCTCGTCGTGCAGCCCGCGCGCGGGCTGATCGTCGACGACATGGGCCGGCCCCTCGTGGCCAGCCGCACCTCGTGGGTGGTGACCGTCGACCGCACGTTGCTGCACAAGCTCGACGAGACCGCCCAGGAGGAGCTGCTGCGCCGCGTGGCCCGCGCGGTGGGCAGCACCTACAAGAAGGTGCACGCGCGCACCCTGCTGTGCGGCGAGGAGGGCTCGGTCCAGGGCACTTGCTGGAACGGCTCGCCGTACCAGCCCGTGCCGGTCGCCGAGGACGTCCGGCAGCAGGTCGCGGTCTCGATCATGGAGCAGGGCGAGGACTTCCCGTCGGTGCTGGTGGAGCAGCAGAACGTGCGGGCCTACCCGGCGCCGTACGGCATCAACGCCGCCCACCTGCTGGGCTACCTGAGCCCGATCACCGAGGACGAGCTGGACCGCGCGGAGGAGCGCGAGGACACGTCGGTGCACGGTGCCTCCGTGGTGGGCCGGGCCGGCGTGGAGAAGCAGTACGACCGCTACCTGCGCGGCCACCCGGGTTACCGGTCCGTGGCCGTCGACTCGGTGGGCCGGGTGCTCGGCACCACCGGAGAGACCGAGGGGCAGGTGGGGGACACGCTCGTCACCTCCCTCGACGCCCGGGTGCAGGCCGTCGTCGAGCAGCAGCTGGAGCAGACGATCAGGACCGCGCGAAAGACGCGCGACACCGTCACCGGGCGCAACTACGTCGCCGACTCCGGCGCCGCGGTGGTGCTCGACGCCACCAACGGGCGGGTCGTCGCGATGGCGGGACACCCCACCTACGACCCCGGCGTCTGGGTCGGCGGGATCTCGTCGAAGGCGCTGTCCCGGCTCTACTCCGAGAAGGCCGGCACCCCGCTGCTGTTCCGGGCCACCCAGGGACAGTTCGCACCGGGCTCGACCTGGAAGCCGTTCATGACCGCCGGTGCGCTGTCCCACGGCTACGGCTTCGACACCCGGCTCAACTGCTCGTCGGCCCTGCAGGTCGGCAACCGGGCCTTCAAGAACTACGAGTCCGGCGCCTACGGCTACATCGGCTTCGACAAGGCGTTGCAGGTCTCCTGCAACACGTTCTTCTACCGGCTGGGCTACGGCTACTGGGCCCGGCTCGGCAGCGACGTCGACGACGTCACGGCCCGCGACCCGCTGGTGAGCGCCGCCAAGATGTTCGGCTTCGGCAAGGAGACCGGGATCGACATCCCGGGCGAGGCACCCGGCCGGATCGCGGACCGCAGGTGGAAGCTCGCCTACTGGAAGTCCAACAAGGACTACTACTGCAAGCTCGGCCGCAAGCCCGGCAACGACTTCCTGCACCGCTTCGCCCGTGAGTTCTGCGTCGAGGGCTTCGCCTACCGGGCGGGCGACGCCGTCAACTTCGCGATCGGGCAGGGCGACACGATCGTCACGCCGCTTCAGCTCGCGCGCGCCTACGCGGCGCTGTCCAACGGCGGCACCCTGTGGGAGCCGCGGGTGGCCAAGGCGATCGTCGACCCCGACGGCAACGTCGTGAAGAAGATCAAGCCCAAGCGGTCGTCCCGGGTCAAGGTCACCAAGCGCGACCTGCGCTACATCGACACGGCGCTCCAGGGCACGTCCCGCACGGGCACCATGTCGTGGCGCCTGGTGGACTTCCCGCTCGACCGGGTGCGGATCCGCTCCAAGACCGGGTCGGCCGAGGTGTACGGCAAGCAGAGCACCTCGTGGGTCGCGTCGTACGACAAGCGCTACGTCGTCGTGATGATGGTGTCCCAGGGCGGCACCGGCTCCGGCACGTCCGGGCCGGCGATCCGCAAGATCTGGGAGACGCTCTACGGCGTCAAGGGGATGCGCGTCGACACCCGCGCGGCCGCCCTGCCCGGCGCGAAGCCGCCTGCGCGGCTGCCGGTCTTCGCCGACGACGGCGCGATCCTGCCGCCGATGGCCCGGACGCCCGAGAGGGCCCGCAAACCGAAGCGAGACCGCAGATGAGCACCGGCACCGTGACCCGTCCGCGGATCCGCGTCGAGACGACCTCGCGGGTGCGCCGCGTGCGGCTCGACTGGGTGCTCCTTCTCGCGGTGGCCGCGTTGCTGGCGGTCGGCGCGCTGCTGGTCTGGTCGGCGACGTCGAGCCGCGAGCTCCTGGTGGGCGACGACCCGCAGGCCTACCTCAAGAAGCAGCTGGTCAACATCGCGATCGGGGTGGTGCTCGCCGTGATGGTGACCGCCACCGACCACCGCTGGGTGCGCATCCTCGCGCCGCTGGTGTACCTCGCCTCGGTGGTCGGGCTCGGCCTGGTGCTGCTGATGGGCAGCACCATCAACGGGTCGCGCTCGTGGATCGTGGTCGGCGGCCTGTCGATCCAGCCGGCGGAGTTCGCCAAGCTGGCCGTCGTGATCGGGATGGCCCTGCTCATCGCCGAGCGCACCGAGGGGTCGCTCCGCTCGCGCGACGTCCGCACCCTCGACGTGATCGGGATGCTGCTGATCGCGGGGCTGCCGGCCGCGCTGATCCTCGCCCAGCCCGACCTGGGGACGATGCTGGTGCTCACCGCGACGGTGTTCGGCGTGGTGGCCGTCTCCGGAGCCCCCCGCGGCTGGCTCGCCGGCCTGGCCGGCGGTGGGCTCGTGGCGGCCGTCGTGGCGGTCCAGGTGGGCCTCCTCGCCGACTACCAGCTCGACCGGTTCCTGGCGTTCACCGACCCCGAGCTCGACCCGCGGGGCGCCGGCTACAACACCACCCAGGCGCGGATCGCGATCGGCAACGGCGGCGTGCTCGGGCAGGGGCTGTTCGGGGGGTCCCAGACCCGCTCCGGGTTCGTGCCCGAGCAGCACACGGACTTCATCTTCACCGTCGTGGGGGAGGAGCTCGGGCTGGTCGGCGCCGCGGTGCTGATCCTGCTGCTCGGCGTCGTGCTGTGGCGGGCGCTGTCGATCGCCGCTCACGCCGACGACCTGTTCGGCCGGCTCGCCGCCGGCGGCATCGCCTGCTGGTTCGGCTTCCAGGCCTTCCAGAACATCGGCATGTGCCTGGGGATCATGCCGGTCACCGGCGTCCCGCTGCCGTTGGTGTCGTACGGCGGGTCGTCCATGTTCGCCACGCTGATGGCGGTCGGGCTGCTGCAGAACATCCACCTGCGCACCGGCGCCGGCATCGGGGTCGCCCCGTCGCGGCTGGTCCGCTCACGCTTCTGAGCCGACCAGCCGCGACGGAGGGTGCTCAGCCGGCCGCCAGGTCCGCCTGGAAGTCGGCGTAGGAGATCACGCCGCCGTGCCCACCGGCGATCCACTGCACGGGCAGGCCGCGGGCGCGGATCAGGTCGTCGAGGGCCTGACCGCCGGCGCCGGGCGGGGTGCCCGGGGTGTACACGTCGCTGACGAACAGCACACCGCCGGCGTGCAGGAACGTCACCGTCATGTCCGTGGAGTGCGGCACGTCGAACGGGATGACCTCCACCCGTTGCGTCGCGTCGTCGAGCACCAGGCTGGTGGTTGCCGGGACGGTCGCGATCTGAGCGGGGGCGGACGTGCCGTCGAGGCTGTCCGGCAGGATCGTCGAGTCCCGGTCGGCGAACACGCGGCGGAAGAAGTCCTCCGCCGCCTCGTGGACCACCGCGACGGCACCGAGCGCGACGTACGGCCGCTGACCGCCGGCGTGGTCGGAGTGGAAGTGCGTGGTGATCACGTGGGTGATCGGCACCCCTGGGTACCGGCTGCGGACGTAGTCGATCACGGCGTCGGCCCGGTGGTCGTGCAGGGCGCCCTCGAGCACCACGACCCCGGTGGTGCGGCGTACCACGACCGAGTTGTTGGCCACGCCGCCCAGCAGCGTCACGCCGGGCGTGACCTCCTGCGGGTTGATCGCCGTCTGGCCGCCGTCCTTGATGAACCCGAGGTGGACGAACGCCATCAGCCACTGGCTGGTCCGCCGGCCGATCCGGGAGAGCTCGGCGTCGAACCGCTGCGCGCCCACGGCGCCGGGAACCCGGAAGACCCGCCCGCGCAGGCGCGGGTTGGCCTCGACGTCCGAACGCCTCTCGCGGTGCACACGCTCGCCGTCGGAGCGGACCACGGCGCGCTGGGGGAAGCGCAGCCCGTCGCCGGCGGACTCCCAGCCGCGGTAGCGGACGTGCACCGGGACGTCGCGGCGCAGGTAGTCGTGCTGCTTGGTGCGCAGCCGGGTGATCTTGCGGCTCCGGACGTCGACGAAGAGCCGGACCGGGGCCACGTCGTGCCGGAGCACCAGCACCCGGTGTGCCCGGCCGCCGATCCTGCGGACGCCGGCGTCCCGGGCCAGGTGCGGCTTGCGCATCGCCTTGCGCAGGAGCACGTGCGGGTTGAGCAGCGCCAGCTGCTCGCGGATGGCGGCCGCCCGGTCGCCGGTCATCGGCTTGGTCGACGGGCCCGAGAAGTTCGCGTCGCTGCCGCGGATGAAGCCGCGCCGGCCCTTGATCACCTCGTGCACCTCGCGGTCCGTGCCGAGCGACGTCCGTACGGCGTCCACGCGCACCCGGTTGGTGCGCGCACTGCCGAGCCGGTAGCGGACCCGCTGCTCGAAAGTGTTGGCGGGGGAGGCCGGGTCCCCGGGCTCGGCGCCCTCGTCGTGGATCCAGGTCCGACCGCTCGCGGTGTACTCGAAGGTCCGCAGCCCGGCGAGGGCGGACGGCCCGCCGACGGCCCGCACCGCGAGCCGGAGCGCCCGCGGCGCCTTGGCCTGGGCCTCCGCGGCCTTGGCGGTGTCGCCGGGTGGCGCGCCCGCGGCCGGCACCAGGCCGGCGAGGCTGACGGCGAGCGCGACGGCTCCCACCGCGGTCGCGCCGATGTGTGTGCGGAAGTGCATGGTGGATCCCCTCCGGGTCGCTGAACCGGCCCCCCGCCCAGGCGTCGGCCGGCCGGGTCCCCGGTCGTCTTCGTGCCACCGAAGCACGGGGAGGAGCCCGGGACATGACCCGACCTAGCCATCCGGCAGTGGACTTCGGGGCAGGGTCGTCCCGTTGTCGGGCCGCTTTCGCCCGACTTGCGGAGAACGCGACGCCCGGCCGTCCCTGAGGACGACCGGGCGTCGCGAACTCGAGCGCGAGGTGTTCGCTCAGTACACGCTCACGCCGTACACGCTGAGCGCCTCGGTGACGGGCTGGAAGAACGTCGTACCGCCCCAGGTGCAGTTGCCGCTGCCGCCGGAGGTGAGGCCGAGGGCGGTGTTGCCGGCGAACAGCGAGCCCCCGCTGTCGCCGCCCTCCGCGCAGACATCGGTCTGGATCATGCCGTGCACCTGGCCCTCCGGGTAGTTGACGGTGGCGTTGAGGGCCTGGACGTAGCCGCCGTACCAGCCGGTGGTGCTGCCGCTGCGGGTGACGTACTGGCCCACGTAGGCGTTGCCGGCGCCGGTGATGTCGCGGTAGCTGCCGTTCCAGAGGTAGACGTTGCCGGAGCCGGGGGAGGTCGAGTAGCGGACGATGCCGTAGTCGTTGCCCGGGAAGCTGGTGCCGGCCCGGGTGCCGAGCAGCGAGGTCTGGCTGGAGTTGGAGTACCAGTTGGTGCCGAGGTTGGTGCAGTGGCCGGCAGTCAGGAAGTAGTAGGTGGAGCCGCTGCGCACGTTGAACCCGAGGGAGCAGCGGCTGCCGCCTCCGTAGATCGCCTGGCCACCGGACACGGTGGTGCGGAACGCGCCGGCGACGCGCTCGACGCGGACCGCGTCGCCGAGCTCCGCGGCGATCTCCTCGACGCGGGCGGCGTCCGCCTCGGAGACGGTGCTGTCGAGGGAGACGACCACCTGGTTGGCCGCGTGGTCGACCGCCCAGCCGGTGCCGGGGGTGGTGACCTCCTGCTCCAGCCGCGAGGTCGCGGCGGCGAGGTCCGCCCGGGAGTGCTTCACCACGCGCACGTCGACGCCCTCGGGCGCGCTGCGGCGGGCCTCGGCGGCCACGGCCCGACCGGTCGCGTTGACGACCATGGTGCCGCGCTCGCGGTCGAACCAGACGCCGGCGGCGTCCCCGCCGAGCTCGCGGGCGGTCGCACGGGCGGAACGAGCCTGGTCCATGCCGGCCTCGGCACGGGCCACGTCGGCGCGGTGCCGGTCGGCGGCGGCGCTCGGGCCGTCCTGCACGGCCGCGGGTGCCGGGGCCGCGACCAGGGTCGAGACGGCGGTCGCCAGGGCCGCGGCGGCGACGAGTGCCGCCGGTCGGCGGCGGGGGTGGATGGTTCTCATGGGGGTCTCCCTTCGGGAGAGGGCGCACCCGATGCACGCCCTCACGACGCCGCCGCCGGCGGAGGAGGACCCCTCTGGGAGCCACTCCCGGCCATGGCGGCGGCCTCCGCAGGAGTACCACTGTCTAGACCACTACCTCAAGGGTCGGGAGCCCTGCAGGTTCGTGCGCTGCACGAACATGAACGTCCGCTCTGCGTGACCCGGGTCCGCACGCGCCACTAGTTTCCGAGCACTCGCCGAGCCGGGGTCATCCCTCCGCCTCGGCGACAGCACTGGTCAGGGCGCGGCAACCGGCCGCTCCCCCCATCCTCGGGAGAACACGTGACGAATCACAGTCACCCCGGCGCGCCGCGACGCGGCGCCGCCCTCGCAGCGGCCGCGCTCACGGCCACCGCACTGGTCACCGGAGCCGCGGCCGCCCCAGCGGTCGCCGGCGAGAAGGAGAAGGCCCCGCTGCTCGGCACCGCCCGGGCCACGGCCATCGACGGGCGCTACATCGTGGTCATGAACGACCGGGTGAAGAGCCCGGCCGAGGCCGATGCCCGGTCCCAGGCGAAGGCCAACGGCGGCAAGGTCATCAAGAACTTCGGTGCGGTGCTCAACGGCTTCTCCGCCAAGCTGCCCGACGCCGCGCTCGAGCGGCTGCGCGGCAACCCCGACGTGGCGTTCATCGAGGCCGACCAGCGGGTCTCCATCGACGCCACCCAGTCGCCCGCGACCTGGGGCCTGGACCGGATCGACCAGCGCAACCTGCCGCTGAGCAACAGCTACACCTACGACGCGACCGGCTCCGGCGTCACGGCCTACATCATCGACACCGGCATCCGCGCCTCGCACTCGGAGCTCGGCGGCCGGGTCGGCAGCGGCTACACCGCGATCAGCGACGGCAACGGCACCAACGACTGCCACGGCCACGGCACGCACGTCGCGGGCACGGTCGGTGGCTCGACGTACGGCGTCGCCAAGCAGGTCACCCTGCGTCCGGTGCGCGTGCTCGACTGCGCCGGCAGCGGATCCACGAGCGGCGTCATCGCCGGGGTCGACTGGGTCACCTCCAACCACGCGGCCGGCACGCCGGCCGTGGCCAACATGAGCCTCGGCGGGGGCGTCTCGTCCGCGCTCGACACCGCGGTGACCAACTCGATCAACGACGGCGTCACCTACGCCGTCGCCGCCGGCAACGAGAACACCAACGCCTGCAACGGCTCGCCGTCGCGGGTTGGTGCCGCCCTCACCGTGGGATCGACCACCAGCACCGACGCACGGTCCAGCTTCTCCAACTACGGCACCTGCCTCGACCTGTTCGCCCCCGGGTCCAGCATCACCTCGGCCTGGCACACCAGCGACTCTGCGACCAACACCATCAGCGGCACGTCGATGGCCACCCCGCACGTCGCCGGCGTCGCGGCGCTGTACCTGCAGGGCAACCCGTCGGCGTCCGCGGCGACGGTGAGCTCCGCGATCGTCAACGGCGCCACCTCCGGCGTCGTCACCGGGGCCGGCTCGGGATCGCCCAACCGGCTGCTCTACTCGCTGCTCTCGGGCGGCACCCCGCCGCCGCCGCCGGCCGGGAACCTGCTGGTGAACCCGGGCTTCGAGTCGGGAGCGACCGGCTGGTCGGCGACGTCGGGCGTCATCACCAGCAGCTCCGGCGTGCCCGCCCGCACCGGTTCGTGGAAGGCGTGGATGACCGGTTACGGCACCACGCACACCGACACGCTGTCGCAGACCGTCACGCTCCCGGCGGCCTCCTCGGCGACGCTCTCGTTCCACCTGTACATCTCGAGCCAGGAGACCACGTCGAGCACGGCGTACGACCGGCTGACGGTCGAGGCCGTCTCGGGTGGCAGCACCACCACGCTGGCCACCTACTCGAACCTGAACAAGGGCTCGTCGTACGTCCAGCGCACGCTCAACATGAACGCGTTCACCGGCAAGTCGGTGACTCTGCGGTTCACCGCGAGCGAGGACTCGAGCCTGGCGACGAGCTTCGTCGTCGACGACACCTCGCTCACCACCGGCTGACCCTCGCACCGACGAGACGGCACGACGACGGCCCGACCGCCCGACCGCGGTCGGGCCGTCGCAGTGTGCGGCGAGTTTGCTTGGATGGACGCATGCCGACCCCTGCGGAGGAACCAACGATGGAGACCGTCGATCCCGTCATCAGCGACGCCGTGCACAACGTCAGCAACCGCTTCGGGGTCCAGGGCCTCGCCGACCTGATCGCGCTCGCCCGTGAGGAGCTGGCTCGCGCCGAGGCCGCGCTGGACGAGCTCGGCCGCCTCGACGGCTGACCGCGCCGAGGCCGAGACCCCCTAGCCGACGACGTCGGCCTCCTCGACGACCTCGTCCGCGTTCGGCTCGGCGCCGAGCAGCCGGTCCACGAGCCGGGGGAGCCGGCGCAGCCCGGCCAGGTCGATCGAGTGGGTGACGTCGCCCCGGGAGACCGCGCCGGCGAACCAGCGGCTCAGCGCGTCCGCCGTGAGCTCGTCGGCCTGCTGGACATCGGCGAGCCCGTGCGCAGCCAGCCGGGCGGCGCGCATCGCCTGCTCCTGGCGGGGGTGCGTGCGGGGCACCAGCAGGGCCGGCCGTCCGCCGGCCATCAGCTCGCAGGTGGAGTTGTAGCCACCCATCGACACCGTCGCCGAGGACCGGCTGACCAGCGTGGGCACGTTGGAGGCGATCCGGGCCACCTGCAGCTCCGGTCGCTCGTCCGCGATCCGGTTCAGGCCGTCGAGCAGGTCCGGCGGCGCATAGGGCCCGGTGACCAGCACGCCCTCGTGACCCTCGGGGTAGCGCGCCTCCGCGAACGCCTGTGCGACCTGGGCGCCGTCCTGTCCGCCGCCGACGAGGCCGAGCACGAACGGCGTGTGGTGGGGTTCGCAGGCCAGCGCGCGGGTGCTCTCGGCCGGCTTCTCGGGAAGCAGCCGGTCCCGGTCGAGCGCGAGGTAGCCGGTGTAGACGACCTTGCTCCGGATCTCGGCCGACCAGCCGTACTCCTGGGCAGTGTCGAAGAGCATCGGGTCGCCGTACACCCACACCTGGTCGTACAGGGTGCGGATCGCCTCGGTGGTGCGGGCGGCCTCCCACTCCTTCTCGGTGGAGCGCACGTCGTCGAGGACGTCGCGCAGCCCGAGCACGGTGCGGGTGCCGTGACGGGTCCGCAGCAGCGCGAGCACCTCGTCGAGCTCCCCGAACGCCCCGCGCGGGGTCTTGTCCACGATGAGCAGGTCGGGGGCGAACGACGTCAGTGCCCCGGCGAGGATCGCGCGCCGCATCGCCACCAGCTCGTCCAGGGAGCAGCGCAGGGAGCGGGCGCCGTACTGACCGTCGCTGTTCTTCGACAGCGACGGGATCTTGACGACCTCGGTCCGGGGCGGCAGCGGCAGCGCGGAGACCTCGGGGGCGCCGCTGAGCAGCATCACGTCCACGTCGGGGCGGGCGTCGACCATCGCGGCCGCCAGCAGGCTGTTGCGGCGCACGTGCCCGAGTCCCTGCGAGTCGTGGGAGTAGAGCGCGATCCGGCGACCGGGGCTCCGTCCGAGGGCCCGGATCACCTCGAGGGAGGGCCTCCGAGGCCGGGGAACGAAGGAGGTCATGTGCGTTCTTCCGCTTGGGGGCTACCTGCTGTCAGCGTCTCGTTCGCCGTGTGTTTTCGACAGTCGGCTGATGGTGCTAGTACCCGGCGGGGTGGGCCCGGGGGGCAGTCGCCGGTTTCCGGACCGTGTGCGCCGCGGCGTACCCTGGATGGTCGACCCCTCCCCGAGCAGACCTGCGAGGTTCCCGCGTGCCCACCGGTACGACCGACCCCGACACCGCCGCCTCCGCGACCGTGGCCCCGGCTCCCGGTGGCCACGAGTCGGTCTTCCCGCGCCTCGAGCCGCTGCTGCCGTCGGTGCAGAAGCCCATCCAGTACGTCGGGGGCGAGCTGAACTCCACGCAGAAGCCGTGGGGCGACGACGACGCCACGGTGCGCTGGGCGCTGATGTACCCCGACGCCTACGAGGTGGGGCTGCCCAACCAGGGCGTGCAGATCCTCTACGAGGTGCTCAACGAGCGCGACTGGATCGTCGCGGAGCGCACCTACTCGGTCTGGCCCGACATGGAGCAGGTGATGCGCACCGGTGACCGCCACGGGCCGATCCCGCAGTTCACCGTGGACAACCACCGGCCGGTGCGCGCCTTCGACGTCTTCGGCGTCTCGTTCGCCACCGAGCTCGGCTACACCAACCTGCTCACCGCCCTCGACCTCGCCGGGATGCCGCTGCACGCGCGCGACCGGGGCGCCGGCGACCCGATCGTGATCGCCGGCGGGCACGCGGCGTTCAACCCCGAGCCGGTCGCCGACTTCGTCGACGCCGCGGTCCTCGGCGACGGTGAGGAGATCGTGCTGAAGATCTCCGACGTCGTGCGCGAGTGGAAGGCGGAGGTGGCCCGGACGGGCGGCTCCTTCGAGTCCGGACGCTCTGCGCGGGACGAGCTGCTCTACCGGCTCGCCGTCTCCGGGTCCGTCTACGTGCCGCGCTTCTACGACGTCGACTACCTCCCCGACGGGCGCATCAAGCGGGTCGCCCCCAACACGTCGGGCGTGCCGTGGCGGGTGCACAAGCACACGCTCATGGACCTCGACCAGTGGCCCTACCCGAAGAATCCGCTGGTCCCGCTGGCGGAGACGGTGCACGAGCGCTACTCGGTCGAGATCTTCCGCGGCTGCACCCGCGGCTGCCGGTTCTGCCAGGCCGGGATGATCACCCGGCCGGTGCGCGAGCGGTCCATCACCACCATCGGCGCCATGGTCGAGAACGGCATCCGCAAGTCCGGCTTCGAGGAGGTCGGGCTGCTCTCGCTGTCGAGCGCCGACCACACCGAGATCGGCGACGTCGCGAAGGGTCTCGCCGACCGCTACGACGGCACCAACGTGTCGCTCTCGCTGCCGTCGACGCGGGTCGACGCCTTCAACATCACGCTGGCCAACGAGTTCTCGCGCAACGGCCGCCGGTCGGGCCTGACGTTCGCCCCCGAGGGCGGGTCGGAGCGGATGCGCAGGGTGATCAACAAGATGGTCACCGAGGAGGACCTGATCCGCACCGTCGCCACGGCGTACTCGCACGGGTGGCGGCAGGTGAAGCTCTACTTCATGTGCGGCCTGCCCACCGAGACCGACGAGGACGTGCTCGAGATCGGCGACCTGGCCAAGAAGGTCATCGCCAAGGGGCGCGAGGTGTCCGGCCGCAACGACATCCGCTGCACCGTCTCGATCGGTGGTTTCGTGCCCAAGCCGCACACGCCCTTCCAGTGGGCGGCCCAGCTCGACTGGGAGACCACCGATGCGCGGCTGCAGAAGCTGCGCGACGACGTGCGCTCCGACCGGCGCTACGGACGGGCGATCGGCTTCCGCTACCACGACGGCCGACCCGGCATCATCGAGGGACTGCTCTCCCGGGGCGACCGTCGCGTGGGTCGCGTGATCGAGCAGGTGTGGCGCGACGGCGGTCGTTTCGACGGGTGGAGCGAGCACTTCTCCTACGACCGGTGGGCGGAGGCGGCCGGCCGGGCGTTGGCCGACACGCCCGTCGACCTGGACTGGTACACGGTCCGCGAGCGCGAGCACGCCGAGGTGCTGCCCTGGGACCACCTCGACTCGGGTCTCGACAAGGACTGGCTGTGGGAGGACTGGGAGGACGCGCTGCTCGGCGCCGACCCGGACGCCGACGTGCCCGAGGTCGAGGACTGCCGGTGGACGCCCTGCTACGACTGTGGCGTCTGCCCGCAGATGGACACCGACATCCAGATCGGCCCCACCGGCCAGAAGCTCCTCCCGCTCAGCGTCGTCTGACGCTCATCACGTCCCACGGGTGCGGGGCCCGCAGCCCCGCACCCAGCAGGTCAGTAGGTGTTGAGCGAGGTGCCGCGGGTGCGGGTGGTCGACGTCGGCGTGGACGTCTTCTCCGGGCGGGTGTCCGCGACCCAGCGGGAGTGCTTGCGCCAGATCTTCCGGAAGTTCCGCCGGTAGTCCCAGAACACGCCGCGGCGGGGGATGTGCACGGTGAGCTCGTCGCCGTTGAGGGCGCGGTCGGACCAGTTCTGCGAGCCGGTCCACACGTGCCAGCCGGGGTCGCCCTTGCCGTAGCGGCCGCCCACCATCCAGTACTTCGCATGGGTGAACATGTCGACCGTGCCGTTGTTGTTGCGGTCGTAGTCGGGGCTCTTGATGAGCACCCCGTTGCGGGCCATGATCTGCACGACCCGGCCGCCGGCGTCACTCTCCAGCACCTTGATGTTGCAGCCGTGCCGGCTCAGGTCGGCGACCTTGCGGGCCAGGTAGACGCCACGCTTGCCGTTCCAGCCGTACATGTTGATCCGGATCATGGTCCGGCCACCGGCCCCGGCCGCCCCGACGTCGCCCTTGCACCGCACGCGCCTGAGCCGCTTGAGGACGGGGTCGTTCTCCTGGGTGTTCCTGTAGCGCGGGTACACGGTGATGTCGTAGTCCCCGACCGCGGTGTTGACGTAGGGCCGGCGACGCGCCTTGTCGTGCTTCATCGAGTTGAAGACGCCGCGCAACCGGTTGTGGAGCACGCGCCGGTTCGTGCTCGTGTAGAGGTCGTTCCACTGCGTCTTCGCGCCGAAGCCGGTGAGGTTGACCGAGCCGAACATCACCACGTGGCGCGCGGTGCCGATGTTGGTGAACAGGAAGAACTTCGAGTGCAGGTTGCCGGTCTTGCCGCGGCACGACCGGCGGCAGATCCGCAGGAAGTGCTTCTTGTCGACGTCCTTGCCGAGCACGCGCTGCATGCGTGTCGTCTGCCGGGACGTCCAGTTGCCGTTGAGGAGCACCTGGACGTTGACGCCGCGGCGGTGCGCCGCGATCAGCGCGTCGGTGATGTCCTTGCGGTCGTTGGAGTACGCCGCGATCCGGATCGTGGAGCCGGGCACCGCGGCGTCGACGGTGCTCGCGATCTTGGTCAGCAACCGTTCCTTGGCGGGGAACCTGCCCCACGGATTGTTGAAGATCGCGCCGTCCTCGGGGTAGTACGCCGAGGCGGGCGCCGGGTTCAGGGTGACGAGCAGAGCCGCCGCGACGAGGCTGGACAGCCAGGCGACGCCGAGCTTGTGGAACACGCGAGGATTCCCCCGTTTCGTTGGTCCGAGTGGCCATGCGCGCGGGGCGGAGTCCCCCGGCCGGGCGTTGCCCTGGCACGCGCGAAGGTGCCCGGACAGGCTAGGACATTGCGGGCAGGGGCCGGGTGGCCACCCCCGCCCGACGTGGTCAACGGGGGTCGAGCCAGCGGGTGTGGTTCGACCACAGGTAGTCGAAGTTGGCGACGTACTGCGCGTACGTCGAGCGGCCCGGGATCCGGATGGTCACCTCGTCGTTGTGCAGGCCGAGGTTCGACCAGTTCTCGGAGCCCGTCCAGACCTGGTGCCCGGCCGTGCCGCGGTAGGTGCCGCTGAGCATCATGTACTTCTGGTGGGTGAAGACCTCGTAGGCCGTCTCGTCGAAGCCGGTGTCGGGGTTGCCGTCGAGGTCGAGGTCCGCGCTCTTCACCAGGACGCCGCCCGCGATGAGGTTGCGTACGACGCGGCCGCCGGGGGCGCTGAGGATGACGCGGACGTCGCAGCCGGCCCGGGCCAGGTCGGCGACGCGCTTGGCGAGGTAGAGGCCGCGGCTGTCACCCACCCGTACATCACGACCCGGATCGACGTCCGCCCGTTGGTGCCCAGGCCGCCCGAGGTCGCGCAGCGCACCGCGTCGAGCCGCTGGAGGACCGGGTCGTGGCCGGCGTCCATGCTGGGCATGGGGAAGAACTCGTTCTCGTAGTCGCCGACCGTCCGGTGGATGTAGGGCTCGGCGATGCGCCGGTCGCGGACGAGCTGCTCGAAGACCTTCGTGTAGAGCTCGCGCAGGGCGGGCTGGCCGATGGTCGTGTACATGTCGTTCCACTGCACCTGCGCGCCGTAGCCGGTCAGGTTCGACGAGCCGACCATCACCACGTCACGTGCCCGACCGGCCTTGGAGAACAGGTAGAACTTCATGTGCTGGTTGCCGAAGCCACCGCGGCAGGAGCCCACGCAGATCGCCACGAAGCTGCGCCGGTTGGTGTCCGGCCGAGCACCTGGATCAGCCGCCGGGTGGAGCCGGACGTCCAGTTGTCGTTGAGCACCATCTGCACGTCCGGACGCCGCGCTGGTGCGCGGCGATGAGGGCGTCGACGACGTCCGGCCGGTCTTGGCAGTACGCCGCGATCCGGATCGTCACTGCCTCGCGGGGTGCTCTCGATGGTCCGAACGAGGTGGGTGAGGATCCGGTCCTTCGCCGCGAGGTTCCCCCGCGGGTTGTTGAAGATCGGGCCGGAGCCGGGGTGTACGCCGCCGCGCGGGGCCGGCAGCGCGACCACGCTCAGCACCGCGACCAGCGCGGAGGCGAGCACGGAGGAGCTTGCGGCTCATCGGGAACCCCTGGGGAAGTGAGAGACACGTCGACCGGCAGCCGCGAATTGAAGCACGGCGGCGCCGGTGTTCCGGCGGCATCAGCGCCGTGGCTGGTCCTCGATGAATCGGCCGGCGGGCGACGAGCAGTCCGATGACGAGCTGACGGGACGGCGAGCACGGTGAGGCCGACCAGCGGCACGGTCCAGCCGTCGGTGAGGTCGTGAGCACGCCCACACCGAGCGGGCCGACGGCGGAGATCAGGTAGCCCACGCACTGCGTGAACCCGGACAGGGCCGCGGTGCCGGCTCGCTGGTGCGCGCCCGCAGCCCGATCAAGGTGAGCGCCACCGGGAACACCGCGGCGCGCGACGCCCACGAACGACGGCCCACAGCCAGGCCCCGGCCACCGGCGCGACGATCAGCCCGACGTACCCGACGGGGTAAGCAGGCGACCAGGCCGACGATCAGCCGGGGCCGGGTTGCGCAGCCGGGCGATCATGGCGGGCAGCACGAACGACAGCGGGATGCTGACCGCGGTGACCACGCCGAGCAGCAGGCCCGCCGTGGTCGCGGCGAAGCCGGCGTCGCGGTAGACCTGCGCGAACCAGCCGAAGATCGCGTAGGCCTGCATCGACTGGAGCCCGAAGAACGCCGGCCATCGCCCAGCCGAGCCGGGTGCGGGCCACGCTGCCGGAGCGTGATCGCGGCGGGTGCCTCGGTCGGGGCCTCGTGTCGTGGCGGACCAGCAGCCCAGCCACGGGACGCGCGGCCACCAGGGCGGTCAGCGCCCAGACGCCGAGGCCCCACCGCCAGGTCCCGGCGGCCTCGGCCACCGGCACGGTCGCCACCGACGCCGATCGTCAGGCCGAGCGCCAGCGACGGTGGTGTAGATCGACGGTGAGCAGCCCCACCCGGCTGCGGGAAGTGCAGCTCGCACCAGCGAGGGGAGCAGCACGTTGGCCGTGGCCATGCCGGCCAGCGCGAGCAGGGAGAGCAGCAGGAAGGACACGGGACCGAGTCGGTCCGGACCGCGACGGCGAGCCCGACGCACGAGCGCGACGAGCGACAGTGCCGTGACCCGGTGCAGGCCGAGGCCGGGCAGCCAGGGCGGGCGAGCGCCCCGAAGCCGGCGAAGGCGAGCACCGGGAGTGTGGTGAGCACGCCGGCGGTGGTGGCCGACATGCCGAGCCCGCGCAGTGATCTCGTCGAGCACCGGGCCGACGCTGATCGCGGCGGGTCGCAGGTTGAAGGCGAGCACGACGATGCCGACCAGCACCAGCAGGCGCTGGGCCCGCGTCTCCTGAGCTGCGTGCAGGGGGTCACCGCACATCCTCCGCGCCGACCCGGTCGGCCAAATCTCGCGGGCACCCTGCTAGCGCTGGTGCCCGTGCGCGAGCAACCCGAGCAGCAGGCCCCGCCGGTCCAGCGGGTCCGGCTCCGCTACGCCAAGCGGGGACGGCTGCGGTTCACCAGCCACCGCGACTTCTCCCGCGCGTTCGAGCGGGCCCTGGTCCGAGCCCGGGTGCCGGTCGCCTACTCGTCGGGGTTCAACCCGCACCCGCGCATCTCCTACGCCGGAGCCGCTCCGACCGGCGCCGCCAGCGAGGCGGAGTACCTCGAGCTCGGGCTGGCGCCCGCAGGTCGACCCGGCCGAGCTGGGCGCCGCGCTCGACGAGGCGCTGCCGAGCGGGCTCGACGTGGTGGAGGCGGTGATCTCCGCCGGAGGGTCGCTCGCCGACCGGCTGGAGGCGAGCCACTGGCGCATCACGCTCGACGGACGCGTCCGCCGGAGGCGGCCGAGGCGCTCGTGCGGGTTCCTCGCGGCGAGGAGCGTGGTCGAGGTGGAGCGGATGACCAAGAAGGGGCTGCGCAGCTTCGACTGCCGGGCGGCCGTCGTGTCGCTCGACTCCCGACGGTTACCCGGACCGCCCGGCGGGAGTGTGCGATACTCGACGTGGTCCTACGGCACGGAACCCCGTCCGTGAGACCCGACGATGTCCTCGCCGGCCTGCGCGATCTCGCCGGACTCGAGGTGGCAGCCGCTCCGTTGCACGAGCGGCTGGCCCAGGGTCCGCTGGACGCGGAGACCGGCACGGTCGGTGATCCTTGGCGCTCGACCGCGACACGGCGTGACCGTCGGTGACAGCGACGGTCGCGGATGCCGATGACCGCGGAATGCGCCGGCGAGACACTCCGCCGACGTGCTGCAGAGACGGTGGAGGTCGTGCGTTCGCCGCTCCGGTGACCACCACCGGACGCCCGAGGCGCCATCCGCAGGCTTGCGTCCGACCGGTTCGCCGGCCGGACGAATGACACGCCTCCGGCGTGGACGAGGCCTCGAGCCCGTCGCACCTGCCCGGGAGGTCGAGGAGAGCAGATGCTCGACGACACCGACAACACCGGCCGACCACTCGGCCGGACAGCCCGGCCACCCCCGAGGCGGCCACCTCCGCGGACGACCAGGCCGCGGCGCCGCGCCGGCGAAGAAGGCGGCCAAGAAGGCCCCGGCGAAGAAGGCGGCGGCGAAGAAGGCGACCGCCAAGAAGGCCGCCGCCAGGAAGACGACGGCGAAGAAGGCCACCAAGAAGGCCGCGGCGACAGACCCCGACCAGCCGACCGAGGTCGACACGGACGCCGAGGCGCCGAGCGGACGGACCGGCCGAGGACGCCGCCCCTGCCGAGGCGCCGGCGGCGAAGAAGGCGGCCGCCAAGAAGGCCGCCGCCAAGAAGGCCGCGGCCAAGAAGGCGACCGCCAAGAAGCACCAGCCAAGAAGACGGCCCGAGCCGCCCCGAGCCCGCCGGGACGGGTCGGGACGGCGCGCCGGAGCAGCCGCGAGTCCGCCCAGGACGGCCGACGGACGCCGGCCGCCGGGGCCGGTCCGGTGGCCGCGGTGCCCTGTTCCAGCCGCCGGACGTCAGCAAGGCGACGCCGCCGGCGCCGGAAGACGGCACCAAGACGGCTGCCGCCAAGGCCGCCGGCGAGGACGACCGACACGCCCGAGACCGAGACCGCGGACGGCCGGCCGCCCGTCGAGGCGGGCCCGCGCCCGTCGGCCGACGAGAGGGCCGACCGCGACCGGGACCGGCGAGGACGACGACTCCGAGACCGACGAGCAGGGCGGTGCAGCGACCGCCGTCGCCGCGCGCGGCGGCCGTCGCCGCCGCAAGAGCGGCGGAGGCGAGGAACGGCGAGGACCAGGGTCAGGACGACTCCGAGGTCGGCCGCAGCCGGCCGAGAAGGTCGACCAGCCCTCGGGTGACGCCGAGGACGAGTCGGGCTCCGGCTACGTCACGGCGCCGGCGTCGCCGTCGCCGGCGCGCGGTGAGGACGGGGACGGCGGGCAGGACGACCCCGAGAACACCGTCACCCGGGTCCGCAAGCCGCGCAGCCCCGAGGACGAGATCACCGCGCTGTCCGGCTCGACCCGGCTCGAGGCCAAGAAGCAGCGCCGGCGCGAGGGCCGTGAGGCCGGCCGCCGTCGCGCGCCCATCGTCAGCGAGGCCGAGTTCCTCGCCCGCCGCGAGGCCGTCGACCGGGTGATGGTGATCCGCCAGCGCAAGGACCTGACCCAGATCGCGGTGCTCGAGGACAAGGTGCTCGTCGAGCACTACGTCGCCCGGGAGTCTCAGACGTCGCTGATCGGCAACGTCTACCTCGGCCGGGTGCAGAACGTGCTGCCCTCGATGGAGGCCGCCTTCATCGACATCGGCAAGGGCCGCAACGCGGTGCTCTACGCCGGCGAGGTCAACTGGGACGCGCTCGGCGCCGGCAACGGCCCCCGCAAGATCGAGCAGGTGCTCAAGTCCGGCCAGTCGGTGCTGGTGCAGGTCACCAAGGACCCGGCGGGCCACAAGGGCGCCCGGCTGACCAGCCAGATCAGCCTCCCCGGCCGGTTCCTGGTCTACGTGCCCGACGGCACCACCAGCGGGATCTCCCGCAAGCTGCCCGACACCGAGCGCAACCGGCTCAAGAGCCTGCTCAAGGAGATCGTCCCCGGTTCGGCGGGCGTCATCGTCCGGACCGCGGCCGAGGGGGCCAGCGAGGAGGAGCTCACCCACGACGTCGAGCGGCTCACCGCCCGCTGGGAGGACATCTCGGCCAAGGTCGCGAAGGGGAACGCCCCGCAGCTGCTCTACGGCGAGCCGGACCTCACGCTCAAGGTGGTCCGCGACCTGTTCACCGAGGACTTCGGCAAGCTCGTCGTCTCCGGCGACGACGCCTGGGAGATGGTCGACAACTACGTCGACCACGTCGCGCCCGACCTCTCCGAACGGCTGGAGCGCTACGACGGTGACGCGGACGTGTTCGCGACGTACCGGATCGACGAGCAGATCGCCAAGGCGCTCGACCGCAAGGTCTGGCTGCCGTCCGGGGGGTCGCTGATCATCGACCGCACCGAGGCGATGACGGTCGTCGACGTGAACACCGGCAAGTTCACCGGCTCGGGCGGCAACCTCGAGGAGACCGTCACCAAGAACAACCTCGAGGCCGCCGAGGAGATCGTCCGCCAGCTCCGGCTGCGCGACATCGGCGGCATCATCGTCGTCGACTTCATCGACATGGTCCTCGAGAGCAACCGCGACCTGGTGCTGCGCCGGATGGTCGAGTGCCTGGGCCGCGACCGCACCCGGCACCAGGTCGCCGAGGTCACCTCGCTCGGTCTGGTGCAGATGACCCGCAAGCGGATCGGCACCGGCCTGCTCGAGGCCTTCAGCGAGTCCTGCGAGCACTGCCAGGGGCGCGGCCTGATCGTGCACCACGAGCCGGTCGAGCCGAAGAAGAAGGCCGACGACGAGCCGCGCCGCAACCGCCGGAACCGGGGCCGCGGCAAGTCCGACGAGGACGGCGCCGACACGCGCGGCGGCGACGGCAAGAAGGAGCAGGGCGGCAACGGGCACGGACCGTCGCCCAAGGAGTTCGCCGCCATGGCGGGTCGCCCCAGCGGGGACCTCGCCGGCTCCGACGGCGCCGACACAGCCGACACAGCCCGACACAGCCGACGACCGCCGACGAGCAGGCTGCCGACGCGGTCGAGGCCAGGACTCCCGACCCGGCAGCGGGCCGCGGGGCCCGTGGCCGCCGGCCCGAGCCGACCCGAGCCGACTCCCGAGCCGACTCCCGAGCCGACTCCGAGCCCGCGGCCGACGCGGGCCCCGGGGCGGGCGACGAGGGTGCGCAGGCTCGGGACGAGCAGCCGGCAACACCCCCGGCACCCCCGGCGCCCCCCAAGGTGGTCACCTCCTCGCGGCGCGGGGTCGCCCGGCGTCCCGCGGGGCCGCCCGCGGGCGCCCCGCCCACGGACCCGGCGTCCGCGACGGGGAACGGCGGTGCGGCAGGTGTCGCGGTCGACGCCGGCACGGAGCCGTCCGCGTCGGGGAGCCGACGGCGCGGGCCCCGACGGAGCGCCGACCGCGCCGGCGCACGTGCCGGTGAAGCGGAAGGGCTCGCGCAAGCACTGACCCGGGGGCCGGGAGGGCGGACGGCCCGGGTCGTTTTGACCGGGCCCGGTGCTGCCTCGTAAACTGTTCCTTCGGCGCGCTTCCCGCGCCCCTTTGCGTGCGCCCAGCACCGCTCCGCCCTCCGGGGCCGGACGCGGGTCACGCAGACCGAACTTGTAGTCCGACGAAGAGAGTGAGTCCGCGGTGTACGCGATCGTGCGCAGTGGCGGCCAGCAGCAGAAGGTTGCTGTCGGTGACGTCATCGAGATCGACAAGGTTGCCCAGCAGGTGGGCGACTCGGTGACGCTGCCCGTGGTCATGCTCGTCGACGGCGAGAAGGTCACGGCCGGTGCCGACGAGCTGGCGAAGGCCTCCGTGACCGCCGAGGTCCTCGGCGCCACCAAGGGCCCGAAGATCACCATCCTCAAGTACAAGAACAAGACCGGCTACCGCAAGCGCCAGGGTCACCGTCAGAAGTACACCCAGGTGAAGGTCACCGAGATCAACGGCTGACCGCCGGCCCCTCCTCCCGAGCATCCAAGGACTGAACTCATGGCACACAAGAAGGGCGCGGCCTCGACCAAGAACGGTCGCGACTCCAACTCGCAGCGTCTCGGCGTGAAGCGCTACGGCGGCCAGCTCGTCAACGCCGGCGAGATCATCGTCCGGCAGCGGGGCACCCACTTCCACCCCGGCACCAACGTGGGCCGCGGCGGTGACGACACCCTGTTCGCGCTCGTCGGCGGCAACGTCGAGTTCGGCACGAGGCGCGGCCGCAAGGTCGTGAACATCGTCCCGGCCGCCGAGTGAGCTCGGCCACCTAGTCACTTCCGCGAGGGGCGCCCTGCTGTACGGCAGGGCGCCCCTCGCCGCATTCCGAACAGATCGCAGGAGGCAACCGTCATGGCAGTCCCGACCTTCGTCGACCGGGTGGTGCTGCAGGTGACGGCCGGCCGCGGCGGCAACGGCGTCGCCTCGGTGCACCGGGAGAAGTTCAAGCCCCTCGGCGGCCCGGACGGAGGCAACGGCGGTCCCGGCGGCAGCGTCATCCTGCGCGTCGACCCGGACGTCACCACCCTGATCGACTACCACCACAGCCCGCACCGGCGCGCCGAGCACGGCGGCCACGGCGCCGGCGGCCACCGCAACGGCGGGCACGGCGAGGACCTGGTGCTGGCGGTGCCGGACGGCACGGTGGTCTCCGACGAGCACGGCACCGTGCTGGCCGACCTGGTCGGTCCCGGCACCGAGATGGTGGTCGCCGAGGGCGGACGCGGTGGGCTCGGCAACGCCGCGCTGGCCTCGTCCAAGCGCAAGGCGCCCGGGTTCGCGCTGCTCGGCGAGCCGGGCGACGACCGCAACATCGTGCTCGAGCTCAAGGTCGTCGCCGACATCGGGCTGGTCGGCTTCCCCAGCGCCGGCAAGTCCAGCCTGATCGCGGCGCTGTCGCGGGCCCGGCCCAAGATCGCCGACTACCCGTTCACGACGCTGGTGCCGAACCTCGGCGTCGTCACCGCCGGTGACATCACGTTCACCGTCGCCGACGTGCCCGGGCTGATCGAGGGGGCCAGCGAGGGTCGTGGCCTCGGCCACGACTTCCTGCGGCACGTGGAGCGCTGCGCCGCGCTGGTGCACGTCATCGACACCGCCACCATGGAGCCGGACCGGGACCCGCTCGCCGACCTCGACGTGATCGAGAACGAGCTCTCCCGGTACGGCGGCCTCGAGGACCGCCCCCGGCTGGTCGTGCTCAACAAGGTCGACGTGCCCGACGGGCGCGACCTGGCCGAGATCGTGCTGCCCGACCTCGAGGCGCGCGGGCTCGAGGTCCTGCCGGTCTCCGCGGCCAGCCACGAGGGGCTGCGCGAGCTGTCGTTCGCGATGGCCGAGATCGTCGCGGCCGCGCGCCGGGACCGTCCCGCCGCCGAGCCGACGCGCATCGTGATCCGCCCGACGGAGGCCGCCGGCGGGCCGGAGTTCACGATCAAGGAGACCGGCGAGGGCTGGCGCGTGCGCGGCGAGAAGCCCGAGCGCTGGGTCCGTCAGACCGACTTCAGCAACGACGAGGCGGTGGGCTTCCTCGCCGACCGGCTCAACCGGCTCGGGGTCGAGGAGAAGCTGCTCGAGCTCGGCGCCCGGGAGGGCGACACCGTGCTCATCGGCGAGGCCGACAACGCCGTGGTCTTCGACTTCAAGCCGATGGTGGACGCGGGGGCCGAGATCCTCGGTCGCCGCGGTGAGGACAGCCGGTTCGAGGAGAGCCGTCCCGCGGCCCGGCGCCGGCGCGCGATCGACGAGGCGATGGCGAGCCGGGCGGAGGGGGAGACCCGCGCGGACGTCGCCCGCCGGCTGGGGGTCAGCGTCGAGGACGTCGACGCGGTCGCCGCGGAGACCGGCGACGACTGGGGCTGGGGCGACGACGACCCCGACGCGAGCGGCCGCGAGGCCGAGGAACGCCCGTGAGCGTCGTCCGCCCGGACGTGGCGGGTGCCTCCCGCGTGGTGGTGAAGGTCGGGTCCTCCTCGCTGACCACCGCCGCCGGCGGCATCGACCCCGCCCGGGTGCGCGCCCTCGTGGACGTGCTCGCCGCGCTCCGGGGGCGCGGCCGCGAGGTGGTGCTGGTTTCGTCCGGGGCCATCGCCGCCGGACTGGCCCCGCTCTCCCTGGCGCGGCGCCCCCGGGAGCTGGCCACGCAGCAGGCGGCCGCGTCGGTCGGCCAGGGGCTGCTGGTGCACCGCTACACCGAGGAGTTCGACCGTCACGACCTGCGGGTCGGTCAGGTGCTGCTCACCGTCGACGACGTCACCCGCCGCAGCCACTACCGCAACGCCTACCGCACCTTCGCCAAGCTGCTGGAGATGGGCGTGCTGCCCATCGTCAACGAGAACGACACCGTCGCCACCACCGAGATCCGGTTCGGTGACAACGACCGGCTGGCCGCGCTCGTCGCGCACCTCGTGCACGCCGACCTGCTGGTGCTGCTCAGCGACGTCGACGGGCTCTACGACGGCAACCCCGCGCACGACGGCACGTCTCTGCTGAGCGAGGTCACGTCCGAGGACGACCTCGCCGACGTCAGCATCGGCCGCACCGGCGCGGCCGGTCTCGGCACCGGTGGCATGCAGACCAAGGTCGAGGCGGCCCGGATCGCCACCGGCGCCGGGATCCCGGTGGTGCTGACCTCGGCCGACCGGGCCGGGGCGGCGCTGGCCGGCGAGGACGTCGGCACCGTCTTCCACCCCACGGGGCGCCGCCGGCCCACCCGGCTGCTGTGGCTCGCGCACGCCACCGAGGGCAAGGGCACGATCCAGCTCGACGACGGCGCCGTCCGGGCGCTCGTGGAGCGTCGCGCGTCCCTGCTGCCGGCCGGGATCACCGGCGTGACCGGCTCGTTCGTGGGGGGAGACCCCGTCGACCTCGTCGACCTCCGCGGCCACGTGGTGGCGCGCGGGCTGGTCAACTACGACTCCGCGGAGCTGCCCGGCCTGATCGGCAAGTCCACCCGCGACCTGGCCCGGGAGCTCGGGGCGTCGTACGAGCGTGAGGTCGTGCACCGCGACGACCTGGTCGTGCTCCGCTGAGCCGGTCTCGACCCGTCGGGTGAGGGCTGTTCGGACCGGCCGTGGCCGGGGTCCCCGGATTTCCCCGTTCCGGCCACGCGGCCCCGGAAAGGCGGCAAGACTAGGCCTGATGGTGTTCCGACAGCACCGGGGAGAGGTGACCGCGTGACCGAGGCGATCCGGCTCTGGCACGTCACGATCACGGTGGCCGGCGAGTCCCTCGAGCCGAAGATCGTGCGCAACGGTCTGCGACGCCTCAGCGACCAGCGCCCCTTCCTGCACTCCCTCAAGTACGCCGGCGGTCGCGCCGAGATCCAGTACTGGGAGGAGGCCGAGAGCCTGCTCGACGCCTCGTCGCTGGCGCTGCGGGTGTGGAACGAGCACCGCGACTCCGCGGGCCTCCCGCGCTGGGAGGTGGTCGGCCTCGAGGTGCTCGAGCGCGGCGTCTACCTGAGCCGCGGCATGGAGTACGCCGTGATGGTCGACCTGCAGGAAGTCACCCCGCTGCCGTTCTGAGCGGGGCGCCCTCGCGTTCGCTCTGCGGCCGTCGGCGGCCGCACTCACCGCGGCCCGCCTACGCTGGGGCACATGAGCGACCGCCACGACTCCGTCGAGGCCTGCGCCGGGCGCGCCCGGACCGCGGCCGTGGACCTCGCGCTCGCCACCCGCGCCACCAAGGACGCCGCCCTGCACGCGATGGCGGACGCGCTGGAGGCCGGCACCGGCTCGATCCTCGCGGCGAACGCCGCCGACGTCGACTCCGCCGCGGCGGCGGGGACGCCGGAGGCGCTCCTCGACCGGCTCCGGCTCGACGAGGGACGGGTGCGGTCGATGGCCGACGGGCTGCGGCAGGTGGCCGGGCTCGCCGACCCCGTGGGCGAGGTGGTCCGGGGGTCCACGCTGGCCAACGGGCTCGAGCTGCGTCAGGTCAGGGTGCCGTTCGGGGTCGTCGGGATCATCTACGAGGCCCGGCCCAACGTCACCGCCGACGCGGCCGGCATCTGCCTCAAGAGCGGCAACGCGGTGCTGCTGCGGGGGTCGTCGAGCGCGCGGCGGTCGAACACGGAGATCGTCCGGGTGCTGCGCGAGGCGGCGGCCGCCGCCGGCCTGCCCGCGGACGTGGTCCAGCTCGTCGCCGGGGGAGGGGCACGAGCCCGCCAAGGCGCTGATGCGGGCCCGCGGGCTGGTGGACGTGCTGATCCCGCGCGGTGGGGCCGGGCTGATCCGGTCGGTCGTCGAGGAGTCGACGGTTCCCGTCATCGAGACCGGGGTCGGCAACTGCCACGTCTACGTCGACCGCGACGCCGACCTCGACCAGGCGCTCGAGATCGTGCTGAACGCCAAGACCCAGCGACCCTCGGTGTGCAACGCCGCCGAGTCGCTGCTCGTGCACGCCGACGTGGCCGACACCTTCCTGCCCCGCGTGGTCGCGGCACTGCACGACGCCGGCGTGACGGTGCACGGGGACGAGCGGTTCGCGGCGCTCGACGGCGTGGTGCCCGCGACCGACGACGACTTCGACCGCGAGTACCTCTCCCTCGACATCGCTGCCGCCGTCGTACCCGACCTCGACGCCGCGGTGGCGCACATCCGCGCTCACTCCTCCGGCCACAGCGAGGCGATCGTGACGCGCTCGCAGGAGGCCGCCCGTCGCTTCACCGCCGCGGTCGACTCCGCCGCCGTGCTGGTCAACGCCTCCACCCGGTTCACCGACGGTGGGGAGTTCGGCTTCGGGGCGGAGATCGGCATCTCCACCCAGAAGCTGCACGCCCGCGGTCCGATGGGACTGGCCGAGATGACCTCCACGAAGTACGTCGTCACCGGCGCGGGGCACGTGCGCTGAGCCCACCGACCGGCGCCGGTCGGTCGGTGCCCGCTGGCAGGATGGCGGCGTGACCCGGTCCTTCACCGTCGAGGAGCGGCGGGCCCGGCTCGCCCGCCGCCACCTCCTGCTGCCGGAGACCCGCACCGACGACGTGGCCGCGATCGCCGAGGCGGTCCTCGCGCTGCACTCCACCGACCCCGTCACGGTCCACCTCTCGGCGGCGGCGCGGATGCGGCACCCGTCCGTCGCGGCCGTCGAGGACGCGCTCTACGAACGGCGCACCCTGGTGCGGCACCACGCGATGCGGCGCACCCTGTGGGTGGCGACGCCGGCCACGGTCCGGCTCATGCACGCGGCCGCCACCCGCAAGATCGCGGCCACGGAGCGGCGCCGGACCGCGAAGTACCTCACCGACGGGGGGATGGCCGACCCCGACACGTGGGTCAAGGAGGCCCGTGAGCAGGTGCTCGCCGCCTTCGCGGCGCACGGCCCGATGAGCACCCGCCGGCTCGGCGAGCTGGTGCCCTCGCTCCGGGTGCCGATCGACCTGGCCGTCGGCAAGCGCTACGCCACGACGATCTCCGCGCACACCCGGATCCCGCTGATGCTCGGCTTCGAGGGGGTGCTGGTGCGCACCCGGCCGACGGGCAGCTGGGTCAGCAGCGAGTACGTCTGGGACCTCATGGACTCCTGGCTCCCCGGGGGAGTGGGAGACCTCGACGAGAAGGAGTCGGCGGTCGCGCTCGCCGACGCGTGGCTGCGCAGGTTCGGACCGGCCACGCGCCAGGACCTGCAGTGGTGGACGGGCTGGACGGTGGCCCTCACCCGGCACGCGCTGGCCGGCTGCCGCGCCGAGGTGGTCGACCTCGACGGTGAGCCCGGCTACGTCGCGGAGGGGGACACCGCCGTGGAGGAGCCGGTCGACCCGTGGGTGGCGCTGCTGCCCGGCCTGGACCCGACCACGATGGGCTGGAAGCAGCGCGGGTGGTACCTCGACCCCGCGTGCGCCGACGCGTTCGACCGGGCGGGCAACGGCGGCCCGACGATCTGGGCGGACGGGCGGATCGTCGGCGCCTGGGCGCAGGATGCCGACGGCGGGATCCGCACCCACTACTTCCTCGACGTCCCCGCCCGGGTCCGTCGCAGGGTCGACGCCGAGGCCGGCCGCCTCCGCGCATTGGCGGGGACGACCCGCTTCTCGGTGCGCTTCCCGAGCCCGGTCCACAAGGTGCTGCTCGACGCCGGCCTCGCCACGTGAGACGGGTCACAGCACGACGGGCGACGGCCTCGGGTCGGAAGCCTCGGGACGGCCCGGGTGTTGCACCGGCATGAAACACATCGGGTTCCTGTCCTTCGGGCACTGGACGCCCTCCCCCCACTCACAGACGCGGTCCGCCTCGGACGCGCTGCTCCAGTCCATCGACCTCGCGGTCGCGGCCGAGGAGCTGGGGGCGGACGGCGCCTACTTCCGGGTGCACCACTTCGCCCGGCAGCTGGCCTCCCCGTTCCCGCTCCTCGCCGCCGTCGGCGCCCGCACCAGCCGCATCGAGATCGGCACCGGGGTGATCGACATGCGCTACGAGAACCCCCTGTACATGGCCGAGGACGCCGGCGCGGCCGACCTGATCGCGGGTGGCCGGCTGCAGCTCGGGATCAGCCGTGGGTCACCCGAGCAGGTGGTCGACGGCTTCCGCTACTTCGGCCACGTCCCGCCCGAGGGGTCCGACCACGCCGCGATGGCGCGGGAGCACGCCCGCGTGTTCCTCGAGGTGGTCAGCGGCGCCGGTTTCGCCGAGCCGAACCCGCGACCGATGTTCCCCAACCCGCCGGGGCTGCTGCGCCTGGAGCCGCACTCGCCGGGGCTCCGGGACCGGATCTGGTGGGGCGCCGGCACCCGGGCGACCGCCGAGTGGACGGCCCAGCAGGGGCTCAACCTGATGAGCTCGACGCTGCTCACCGAGGACACCGGGGTGCCCTTCCACCAGCTCCAGGCCGAGCAGATCCAGCGCTTCCGCGACGCGTGGAAGGAGTCCGGGCACGAGCGGGAGCCCCGGGTATCGGTGAGCCGCAGCATCTTCCCGGTCGTCAGCGACCAGGACCGTGCCTACTTCGGGCACGACGCGGGGAGCCAGGACCAGGTGGGCTACCTCGACGGCGGCCTCGCGCGCTTCGGCAAGACCTATGCCGGCGAGCCGGACGCCCTGGTCAGGTCGCTGGCCGAGGACGAGGCGGTCGCCGCCGCGGACACGCTGCTGCTCACCGTCCCCAACCAGCTCGGCGTCGACTACAACGCCCACGTGCTGGAGAGCGTGCTCCGGCACGTCGCGCCGTCGCTCGGCTGGCGCTGAGCGCGCCGGGCCGATCGGCCGAAGTCCCCGTCCGGACCCGCCGACGCGACTAGGCTGAGCGCATGACGCTAGCCCTGGACGCGAGGGCCGATGTCTGGGTGGACCCGGCCGCCGAGCGGATCGGAACCCCCGCCACCGTCATCACGGGCGTGCGCACCGTCGTCGCCGTCGCCCTCGCCGGCTGGGCCGTCACCGAGCGCGACCTGAGCCTGCTGGTCGCCGCCCTCGCCGTCTACTGGGTGGGTGACATCCTCGACGGGTACGTCGCCCGCACGATGCGCCACGAGACCCGCATCGGCGCGGTCATGGACATCCTCTGCGACCGGTTCTGCGCGGCCGCCTTCTACTTCGGGCTCATCTGGCTGCAGCCCGAGCACACCTGGCCGGTGCTGGTGTACCTCGCGGAGTTCATGGTCCTCGACTGCTTCCTGTCCCTGGCCTTCCTGGCCTGGCCGCTGCGCAGCCCCAACTACTTCTACGCGGTGGACCGGACGATCTGGGTCTGGAACTGGTCCAAGCCCGCCAAGGCCGCGAACTCGGCGATCTTCGCCGTGCTCCTGCTGGCGACGGGATGGACCTGGCTGGCGCTCGCCATCGCCTCGGCCCTGCTGGTCCTGAAGACCGTCTCGCTGGCCCGGCTGGCTCGGATCGGGCTGCCGACCCCGGCACGATAAGGTGTCGCCATGTCGCTCACGCCCCTGATCACGACGGTGGTTCCCACCCTCTCCGAGGTGCACTCGGAATCGGCCGTCAACCCCTTGTTCGTCGGCGTCGGCACGTTCGCCCTCCTGGTCGCTCTCCTGGTCGGCCTGCTGATGTTCGGCGCGGGCCGCGACCACTCGTGACGGTGCGATGACGGTCCGGGCGCCGCGTGGCTGAGCACGCAGAGGGGGCCGACGCCCCCCGCCGCCGGGTCGGGGTGATGGGCGGGACGTTCGACCCCATCCACCACGGCCACCTCGTCGCCGCCAGCGAGGTGCAGGCCTGGTTCGGGCTGCAGGAGGTCGTGTTCGTGCCCACCGGCCAGCCCTGGCAGAAGTCCGACCGGCAGGTCTCGCCGGCCGAGCACCGCTACCTGATGACCGTGATCGCGACCGCGTCCAACCCGCGGTTCTGGGTCAGCCGGGTCGACGTCGACCGCGACGGCCCGACCTACACCGCGGACACCCTGCGCGACCTGTCGCAGCAGATGCCCGACGCGGACCTCTACTTCATCACCGGCGCGGACGCGCTCAGCGACATCTTCACCTGGCGCGACGCCGACGGCCTGTTCGACCTCGCCCACTTCGTCGGCTGCACGCGCCCCGGCTACGAGATGGACCCCTCGACCCTGAAGGGGATCCCCGAGGACCGGGTCACGATCGTGGAGATCCCGGCCCTGGCGATCTCGTCCACCGACTGCCGCGAGCGTCAGGCGGCGGGGGACCCCGTCTGGTACCTCGTCCCCGACGGCGTGGTGCAGTACATCAACAAGCACTCCCTCTACGCCCGCCAGCCCGAGCACCATCAGCTAGGAATCCAGGAACGCACGTGACTGCCACCGAACGCGCCCTCGAGCTCGTCCGCTCCGCGGCCCAGGCCGCCTCCGACAAGCTCGCCGACAACATCGTCGCCTTCGACGTCTCCGACCAGCTGGTGATCACCGACGCCTTCGTGCTCTGCTCGGCGCCCAGCGACCGGCAGGTCAAGGCCATCGTCGACGAGGTCGAGGACCGGCTCCGGGAGATCGGCGCCAAGCCGGTCCGCCGGGAGGGGGAGCGCGACGGTCGCTGGGTCCTCATCGACTACGCCGACATCGTCGTGCACGTGCAGCACGAGGAGGAGCGCTCCTTCTACGCGCTCGAACGGCTGTGGCGGGACTGCCCGCTGATCTCGCTGCCCGCGACGGTCACGTCCGGCCGCGGCGAGTGACGCCGCCGGCCGCCTCGAGCCGCGACCTCGACGGCACAGCGGCCGTCGCCGACGGGGAGGAGCCGGGTCGCCGGCTGATCGTGCTGCGCCACGGGCGGACCGCGTGGAACGCCGTCAACCGGGCCCAGGGCCATGCCGACGTCGAGCTCGACGGACGCGGGCACGCGCAGGCGGCGGCGGTCGCGCCGTACCTCGCCTCCCTGACGCCGGCGGCCCTGTGGACCTCAGACCTGGCCCGCGCCCGCCAGACCTGCGAGTACGTCGAGCAGGAGACCGGGCTGGTGGCGACGCAGGACCCTCGGCTGCGTGAGTTCGACGTCGGTGCCCGGCAGGGCCTGACGATGTCCGAGTTCGCCGACGCGTACCCCGAGGAGTACGCCTCCTGGCTGCGTGGCGACAGCGCCATCCGGCTGCCCGGCGCCGAGAACGACGCCGACGTCGCCGCGCGCCTGGTGCCCGCGCTGGGGGACTGCCTCGCCGGGCTGGCCGGCGGGGAGACGGGCGTGGTGGTCACCCACGGGGCCTGCCTCAAGGTGGGCGTGGTGGGGATCCTCGGCTGGCCCGCGGAGGTGTCGCGGACGCTGCGGGGCCTCGACAACTGCGCCTGGGTGACGCTCGAGGAGCTGACCTTCGGCGGCCGGCTGCGGATGTCGGGCTACAACGAGTCCGTGCGGCCCGGCCACGACGCCCCCCAGCGGCTCCCGGACGAGGGCTGAGCGGGCCGACCCCGATTTCGCATCCGTGCGGGTGGTTGGCTAATATTCCCGAGTTGCCCGCACGCGGGTGGCGGGGCTGTGGCGCAGCTGGTAGCGCACCTCCATGGCATGGAGGGGGTCAGGGGTTCGAGTCCCCTCAGCTCCACAACATCGTGAAGGGCCGGTCCGTGAGGGCCGGCCCTTTCTCGTCTACCGGCTGCGCGGGCGCAGCTGGTAGCGGCGACGTCCGTCCGGGCCATGGCGGAGGCGCAGCTGGGCGCGGCATCCCTGGCTCGTGCTCGTGATCAACCAATTGGTTGACAACGACTGCGGCGAGGGCTAGCGTCCTTTTCAACCAGAAGGTTGAATACCCGGAGGTGGCCCACGGTGAGCGAGGACCGTCTGTCCCGCGTGTTCGCGGCGCTGGCCGACCCGACCAGGCGCGACATCGTCAGCCGGCTGGCCGGCGGGGACGCCACGGTGGGGGAGCTGGCCGCGCCGTACGACGTCTCGGTCCAGGCGGTGTCCAAGCACCTCAAGGTGCTCGAGGACGCCGGGCTGGTCAGTCGTTCCCGCGACGCCCAGCGGCGGCCGTGCCACCTCGAGGCCGAGGTGCTCGACCTGACGACCAAGTGGGTCGAGAGGTACCGGCGGCAGGCCGAGGAGAGGTTCACCCGCCTCGACGCCGTGCTGGCGGAGCTCGACGAGGAGCAGACCGACCGGGATCGCCCGGACCGACAGCGAGGAGCGGCATCATGACCGAGACACAGCGCACCACCCACCGGACCACGATCGAGGCGGACCCCCGGCTGCCAACCGTCCTGATCGTCCGCGACTTCGACGCCCCGCCCGAGAGGGTGTTCCGCGCCTGGACCGAGAAGGAGCTGGTCGAGCGCTGGCTCGGCCCCCGCGACATCGCCATGACGATCCAGGAGTGGGACGCCCGCACCGGCGGCAGCTACCGCTACCAGGCGTCGCGCGAGGGTGAGGTGCTCGCGTCGTTCTACGGGTCGTTCCACGAGGTGCGGACCAACGAGCGGCTCGTGCAGACGTTCACCTACGACGGTGAGCCCGACGGGGTCTCGCTGGAGACGATGACGTTCGAGGACCTCGGCGACGGCCGCACGCGCGTGCGGGCGCTCTCGGTCGTCGACACGATGGAGGCGCGGGACATGATGATCGCCAGCGGCATGGAGACCGGGGTCGTCGAGGGGTACGCCGCCCTCGACGAGCTGCTCGCGCAGGGCTGACCCTGGACGAGTCGTCGTCAGAAGGGGGAGTGCGGGTTGCCCGGCATCTGCGCGAGGAGCTCGCGGCCGCGGCCGGCGTGCTTGTGCTCGACGAGGACCTCGTAGCGGGTGGCGACGATCTGGCTGACCGACCGGAAGTCGCGGCTGCCGCGGGTCGCGGCGTACCCCACGAGGGCCCAGATGACCCCGAACAGGGCACCGAACAGCGCCGTGGACGCGATCACGCCCAGGGCGTTCTCCTCGCCGAACAGCGAGAAGATCAGCCCGACGAACAGCCCCAGCCACACGCCGGACAGCAGACCGCCGAGCGCCACCCGTCCCGTGGTCAACCGGCCGGTGACCCGCTCGACCTGCTTGAGGTCGGTGCCGACGATCATGCAGTTCTCGACGGGGAACTCCTGGTCGGAGAGGTAGTCGACCGCCTGCTGCGCGTGCGCGTAGTCGTCGTACACGCCCAGCGACTGCGGGAAGTCCAGGGTGAGGGCGGCCCTCGGGCTGCGGGGGTTCGGGGGGCTGCTCATGCCCCGATCCTATCGACCCGGTGTCGCCGGCCCGTCCGTCCGGGCGGACGCCTAGGTGATCGTCATCCCGCCGTCGACGGCCAGCGTCTGCCCCGTGACGTAGCCACCGGCGTCCGAGGCCAGGAACAGCAGGGCCGCCGCCAGCTCGTGCGCCTCGCCCTTGCGGCCGAGCGGGAGCCGGGGCGTCATCGAGTCGAGGTAGCCCTCGGGGTACTGGTCGGTCATCTCGGAGGCGAAGAAGCCCGGAGCCAGGGCGTTCACCCGGATGCCCTTGCGCCCGGACCACTGCTGGGCGAGGTCGCGGGTGAGCCCGATCAGCGCGGCCTTGCTCGCCGAGTACGCCGCCTGCGGCAGCCCGGCCGTGGTGAGCCCGAGGACACTGCTGATGTTGACGATGCTGCTGCCGGGCTGCATCACCCGGCCGCACGCCTGGGCCATCCAGTAGCAGCCGTTGAGGTTCACGTCGATGACGGAGCGGAACTGCTCGGGCGTCTCGCGGGTGGCCGGGACCGCCGTGCCGACCCCCGCGTTGTTGACGAGCACGTCCACGCGGCCGAACGCCTCGAGGGTCGCGTCCACGAGCGCCTGGCAGTCCTCCGGCTCGGCGACGTCCGTGGCGACGGTGACCGCGCGGCGACCGGCCGTCTCGACCAGGGCTCTGGTGTCCTCGAGACGCTCGACCCGGCGGGCCCCCAGGGCCACGTCGGCGCCGGCCTCCGCGAGCGCGCGGGCGAACGCCACCCCCAGGCCCGAGGAGGCGCCGGTCACGACGGCCACCTTCCCGTCGAGGCGGAACAGGTCGAGGACGGAGCCCTCACTCATACCCGAGGATCTCCTTGCGGTTGCGTCCCCAGGCCAGCGCGGAGGCGATCGCGTCGTCGATGGACAGCGACGCGGTCCAGCCGAGCACGTCCCGGGCCCGGTCCACGTTGGCGAACGCGCCGACGGCGTCCCCGGGCCGCGGCGGCGCCTCGGAGATCGGGACCTGCTGGCCGAAGACGCGCTCGAAGGCGGCGACCAGCTCGCGCACGGTGACCCCCTCGCCGGTGCCGATGTTGATGACCGCGCTGGGGGCGTCGAGCTTGGTGAGGACGTCGTCGAACGCCTCCACGGCCCGCACGTGGGCCTGCGCGAGGTCCCACACGTGGATGTAGTCGCGGATGCCGGTGCCGTCGCGGGTCGGGTGCTCGGTGCCGGTGATCGTGAAGGAGTCCTTCTGGCCCTGCGCCGCCATCACCAGCTGGCCGAGGACGTGGGAGGGCTCGCGCGCGTAGATGCCCGACTCGAGGTCCGGGTCGGACCCGATCGGGTTGAAGTAGCGCAGGATGATCGCCCGGAGGTCGGTCGCCGCGGCCATGTCCTCGAGGACGCTCTCCATCATCCGCTTGGTGCGGGCGTAGGGGGAGGGCGGGTCGAGCGCGTCGTCCTCGGTCACCTCGAAGCCGGGCTTCGTGGCGTACAGCGACGCGCTGGAGGAGAACAGCACCCGCGGCTTGCCCAGCCGGAGCAGCTGGTCGAAAAGCTCCAGGGACTTCGCGACGTTGTCGCGGTAGTACTCGTAGGGCTTCTCCACCGACTCCGGCACGACGATGCGGGCCGCCATGTGGATGGTGGCGTCGATGTCCGGGTGCTCCTCGACGACACGGGCCAGCAGGTCGCGGTCGGCGATGTCGCCCTCGTAGAAGATCCGGTCCTTCACGAACACCCGCGGGCCGGTCAGCAGCGAGTCCAGGATGACGGGCGTGTGCCCGGCCGCCTCGAGGGCTTTGGCCGTGGTCGATCCGATGTAGCCGGCGCCGCCGGTGACGAGAACCTTCATGGGCACGACCCTAGGGGAGCGGCGATGCATGCGACGTACCGGATCGGGGAAGGACTTGGGGCACCGAGCCCCGCCGGCCCGGTCACCTTCTCGAGGAGGACGTGATGATCCTGGCCGCCGAGGCCCAGCTCCGGCTGGACGCCAACTGGGTGGACTACCTGCTGATCGGGCTCTACTTCGCGTTCGTCCTCGGCATCGGGATCCTCGCCCGACGCTCGGTCTCGAGCAGCATCGACTTCTTCCTGTCCGGGCGGTCGCTGCCCGCCTGGGTCACCGGCCTCGCGTTCGTCTCCGCCAACCTCGGCGCGGTCGAGATCATCGGGATGTCGGCCAACGGCGCCAACTACGGCATCGCGACCATGCACTACTTCTGGGTCGGCGCCGTGCCGGCGATGCTGTTCCTCGGCGTGGTGATGATGCCGTTCTACTACGGCTCCCAGGTGCGGTCGGTCCCCGAGTTCATGAACCGCCGGTTCGGACCGGCGGCACACCTGGTCAACGCGATCAGCTTCGCCGTCGCCCAGCTGCTGATCGCCGGCATCAACCTGTTCCTGCTCGCCAGCGTCGTCGAGGTGCTGCTCGGCTGGCCGCTGTGGGTGTCGCTGGTGGTGGCGGCGGCGATCGTGCTGACCTACACCGCCCTCGGCGGCCTGTCCGCGGCCATCTACAACGAGGTCCTCCAGTTCTTCGTCATCGTCGCGGCGCTGCTGCCGCTGACGCTGGTCGGCCTTCACAAGGTCGGTGGGTGGGACGGCCTGAAGGAGGAGGTCTCGGCCTCCTCGGGCGGAGCGGAGCAGCTCTCGTCGTGGCCGGGCAACCGCCCTGAGCGGCTTCGACAGCCCGGTGCTGTCCGTGATCGGCATCGTGTTCGGGCTCGGCTTCGTGCTCTCGTTCGGCTACTGGACGACGAACTTCGTCGAGGTGCAGCGGGCCATGGCCTCGAGCTCGATGTCGGCGGCCCAGCGCTCCCCGATCATCGGTGCGTTCCCGAAGATGTTCGTGCCGTTCATCGTCGTGATCCCCGGCATGATCGCCGCGGTCACGGTGAACGAGCTCGTGCAGTTCAAGGAGGACGGCACCGGCGGGGCGACGTACAACGACTCGATCCTGTACCTGATGCGTGACCTGCTGCCCAACGGCATGCTCGGCGTCGCGATCGCCGGGCTGCTCGCCTCCTTCATGGCCGGGATGGCCGCCAACATCTCGGCGTTCAACACGGTGTTCTCCTACGACCTGTGGCAGACCTACCTGGTCAAGGAGCGCGACGACTCCTACTACACCCGGGTCGGGCGGCTCGCCACCGTCGCGGCCACCGTGGCCGCCATCGGGACGGCGACGTTCGCGGCCAGCTACTCCAACATCATGACCTACCTGCAGACGCTGTTCGGCTTCTTCAACGCGCCGCTGTTCGCCACCTTCATCCTCGGCATGTTCTGGAAGCGGATGACCGCGACCGCCGGGTGGACCGGCCTGGTGGCGGGCACCGCCGCCGCGGTCACGGTCTGGATACTCAGCGAGGACGTGCTCGGGGTGATCGGCATCGGCGAGCAGGGCGGTGCCTTCGTCGCCGCCGGGGTCGCGTTCGTCGTGGACATCCTCGTGTCCGTGCTCGTCAGCCTCCGCACGCGGCCGAAGCCGGAGAGCGAGCTCGAGGGGCTGGTCTACTCGCGCGACGCCCGCAGGAAGACCCACGCGGAGGTCTCGCGACTGCCCTGGTTCCAGCAGCCGACCCGCCTCGCCGGGGTCGCGCTGGTCATCGTGATCCTGCTCAACGCCCTGTTCTGGTGACCCCGAAGGAGTCCTCATCATGACCGCGTCCGACACCGGCTCCCCGGCCCCCGACGAGCCTCGCACGGGCCGCCACCAGGCCGGCACCTTCGACATCCGGGTGTTCATCGCGATGCTCATCGGGGTCTACGGCGTGGTGCTGCTCGTCCTGGGCCTGGTCGGCACCCCCGAGGAGCAGCTCGCCCGCGCGGACGGACTGAACATCAACCTCTGGGCGGGGCTCGGCATGGTCGTGGCGGCGGCGCTGTTCGTGCTCTGGGCCCGGCTGCGCCCGGTCGTCGTACCCGACCACCACGAGGGCGGGAATACCGGGACCAACTGACTCAAATCCGGGCGAATCGTTAAAACTGCAAGAATCTTCACCGTCTCGGGGCGCGCGGAGGCACAATCGTCGTACGGCAGGGGGGAACTTGCCGACCTGTTGGACACACACCAGCTCTGAGGGGGGCTCAAGGGTGGGGGAGAAGCATGTCGACGGCATGCCTCCGGCCGCAGCACTGCTGCGTCGGCCGGCGGTCGTGGTCCGTCACGAAGTCATGAAGGCGCTGGCCACGGCCGGCTACGAGGACATCCTGCCGGCGCACCTCGGGGTGCTCCAGCACCCGGGGCCGGACGGGATGCGGCCCGGCGTGCTCGCCGCCCGCACGCTGGCGTCCAAGCAGGCGATGAACCACCTGCTGCACCAGCTCGAGGCGGGGGGCTACCTGGTGCGACGGCAGGCGACGGGGGACCGGCGCACCCGGGTGGTCAGGCTGACCGACCGCGGGTGGGACGTGCTCGCGGTGATCCGGCAGGCCGAGCAGGACGTGGAGAAGCGGTGGTCCGAGGCCCTCGGGGAGGGGACCTACCACGACCTGCGGTCCGGCCTCGCCCGACTCGAGGAGCTGCTGGACCGACCGAGGAGCTGACGTCTCCGGGTGGCGTCGACCCGACCGGCCCCAGCCGGGAGGGCGGCGCCTCCGGCGTACCGGCAGCGCGCGCAATCCGGTGGGCCGCACCGCGGAGGGTGCGGTAACCTACGCCTGTGCGGAAGAGCCTCCTGCTTAGCGGGCCGCGTTGACGCTCCGGGACTGACCGGATCGACGTCCACGCGGCTACCCCTCATGCCTGAGGGGTTTTTTTGTGCCCGGTGCGGGGCGCGGGAACCCTCGCCGGCAGGAAGCAGCCACCAGCAGACCGCAGAGGAAGACGACGGGACGACATGACCGACCACGCAGACACCGGACGCGACACCTACGACGTCGTCGCGGCCCAGGAGAAGTGGCGCAAGGTCTGGGAGGACCTGGACCCGTTCCGCGCCGCCGACCGGCCCGCGGACGGCAACGACCGGCGCCGGTACGCCCTGACGATGTTCCCCTACCCGAGCGGTGACCTGCACATGGGGCACGCGGAGGTGATGGCGCTGCACGACGTGATCGCCCGCGCCTGGTGGCAGCAGGGGTACGACGTGCTGAACCCCATCGGCTGGGACTCGTTCGGGCTGCCCGCCGAGAACGCCGCGATCAAGAACGACGAGCACCCGGCGACCTACACCTACGCCAACATCGAGACCCAGGCCGAGTCGTTCCGCCGCTACGGGATCTCCTTCGACTGGTCGCGACGGCTGCACACCTCGGACCCGGAGTACTACCGCTGGACCCAGTGGCTGTTCCTGCGGTTCCGGGAGCGGGGCCTGGCCTACCGGAAGTTCTCCCCGGTCAACTGGTGCCCCAACGACCAGACCGTGCTGGCCAACGAGCAGGTGGTCGGCGGCCTGTGCGACCGCTGCGGGGCGGTGGTCACCAAGCGCGAGCTGTCCCAGTGGTACTTCAAGGTCACCGACTACGCCCAGCGGCTGCTGGACGACATGGAGGGGCTGTCCGACACCTGGCCGGAGCGGGTGCTGGCCATGCAGCGCAACTGGATCGGCCGGTCCGAGGGCGCGTACGTCGACTTCGAGATCGAGGCCGCCGGGGAGCACGAGGCGCGCTCGGTGACCGTGTTCACCACCCGCCCCGACACCCTGTTCGGCGCGACCTTCTTCGTGGTCGCGGCCGACGCCAAGCTGGCCGCCGAGCTGTGCACCCCCGAGCACCGGGAGGCGTTCGACGTCTACCTGGAGGGGGTGCGCCGCGAGAGCGACATCGAGCGGCTGGCGACCGACCGGCCCAAGACCGGCGTGTTCCTGGGCCGTCACGCGGTCAACCCGGTCAACGGGGAGCGGATCCCGGTGTGGGCCGCCGACTACGTGCTGGCCGACTACGGCACCGGCGCCGTGATGGCGGTGCCCGCGCACGACCAGCGCGACCTGGACTTCGCCACCGCGTTCGGGCTGCCGGTGCGCCGGGTCGTCGACACCGGGGAGGACAACCCGGAGGAGACACGCGTCGCGACCACCGGTGACGGCGTCTACGTGAACAGCGCCGGCGACGGCGTGAGCCTGGACGGGCTGACCGACAAGACGGCCGGCATCCGGGGGATCATCGAGCACCTGGAGGCGGCAGGCCGGGGCAAGGGCGCGGTCAACTTCCGGCTGCGCGACTGGCTGCTGTCGCGCCAGCGGTTCTGGGGCTGCCCCATCCCGATCGTGCACTGCGACGCGTGCGGCGAGGTCGCCGTACCCGACGAGCAGCTGCCCGTGAGGCTGCCCGACCTGCGCGGCGCGGACCTGAAGCCGAAGGGCACCTCGCCGCTGGCCGCGGCCGAGGAGTGGGTCAACGTCGAGTGTCCGCAGTGCGGCGGACCCGCCAAGCGGGACAGCGACACGATGGACACGTTCGTGGACTCGTCCTGGTACTTCCTGCGCTACTGCTCACCGGACTACACCGACGGTCCGTTCGACCCCGAGGCGGTGCGGAGGTGGATGCCGGCGCATCAATACGTCGGCGGCGTCGAGCACGCCATCCTGCACCTGCTGTACGCGCGGTTCTTCACCAAGGTCCTGCACGACATGGGGATGCTGGACTTCGAGGAGCCGTTCCAGGCGCTGCTGAACCAGGGCCAGGTCATCAACCAGGGCAAGGCGATGAGCAAGTCGCTGGGCAACGGCGTGAACCTGGGCGAGATGATCGACGCCTACGGGGTGGACGCGGTGCGCCTGACCCTGGTCTTCGCCGGCCCTCCGGAGGACGACATCGACTGGGCGGACATGTCGCCGGCGGGGTCGCTGAAGTTCCTGCAGCGCGCCTGGCGCCTGGCCGGGGACGTCACCGCCCCCGTCGGCGCTCCCGCCGCCGACGGCGACCCGTCGCTGCGGAAGGTCACCCACCGCACCGTCCACGACGTGACCCAGCTGGTCGAGGGGCACCGGTTCAACGTCATGGTGGCCCGGATCATGGAGCTGGTGAACGCCACCCGCAAGGCGGTCGACTCCGGCTGTGGCCCGGCGGACCCCGCGGTCCGGGAGGCGACCGAGACGGTCGCGATCCTGCTGAGCCTGGTCGCGCCGTTCACCGCCGAGGAGATGTGGATGCGGCTGGGCCACCAGCCGACCGTCGCGCGCGCCGGCTGGCCCGCCGTCGACGAGGCCCTGCTGGTGGAGGACACGGTCACCGCCGTCGTGCAGGTGCAGGGCAAGGTGCGTGCCCGGCTGGAGGTGGCGCCCGACGTCACGGACGCGGACCTGGAGGCCGCCGCGATGGCCGACCCGGCAGTTCAGCGGGCCCTGGACGGTCGGACCGTGCGCAAGGTGATCGTCCGCGCTCCCAAGCTGGTGAACATCGTCGCGGGGTGACGGTGCCGGTCGGGCGGGCGGCCAATTACCACGGTCCCGTGGTAAACGGCCGCTCCCCACGGGGAGTTCACCGTGGGAAGGAGCCAATTCACTGGGTACCCAGTGAATTGGCCGGGCCTCAGAGCGCCGCGAGAGCGTCCTCCACGGGGGTGTCGCCAGCGACCAGGTCGAAGGTGGCGCCGATCGTCGAGGGGGTGTGCAGCACGGCGCGCAGGGTGGCCGCCACGTCGGCCCGGGGAACCGAGCCGCGGGGCAGCGAGCCGACGGTGACCCGGCCGGTGCCCGGGTCGTCGGTGAGCCGCCCGGGGCGCACCACGGTCCAGTCGAGGTCGCGGGCGCGGAGGTCGTCGTCGGCGGCCCGCTTGGCCCTCAGGTACACCTGGAACACGTCGTCGCTGGTCGGGTCGGCCCGGTCGGTTCCCATCGACGAGATCATCACGTAGCGGCGCACGCCGGCCCTCTCGGCGGCATCGGCCAGCAGGATCGCGGCGCCCTTGTCGACCGTCTCCTTGCGGGCCACGCCGCTGTTCGGCCCGCCGCCGGCCGCGAACACGACGGCGTCCGCGCCCTCAAGGGCCTGCGCCACGCCGTCGACGTCGGTGTCCTCGAGGTCCAGCACTACCGCCTCGGCACCGGTGGCCTCCACGTCGGGGACGTGATCGGGGTTGCGGACCAGGCCCACGGCCCGGTCGCCGTGCTCGGTCAGCTCCCGCTCGAGCAGCAGGGCGATCTGGCCGTGTCCTCCGGCGATGACGACTCGCATGCTGGACCTTTCGTCGATGGGGGATGGTCGGGGCGTCCCTCCGGGCCCCACCTCGGGCGAACACCTCCCGCGTGGACGCCATTCCCGGGGAGCGGCCGGTAGCCTTCCCCGCATGCCTCGCCGGGTCGCGCTCGTCACCGACAGCACCGCGATGCTGTCCCCGGAGGTGGTGGCCGAGCGGGACATCACGGTCGTCCCGCTGCAGGTGATCGTGGGCGCCGCGTCGTACGACGAGGGTGTGGACCCCGAGGCGACGCCGGCGACGATCGCCGCCGCCCTGCGCGAGTGGACCCCCGTCAGTACGTCGCGGCCGGCGCCGTCGGTCTTCCTCGACGCCTACCGCCGCGCCCACGACGCCGGCGCCGAGGCCGTCCTCTCGGTGCACCTGTCGAGCCAGGTCAGCGGCACCTTCGAGTCGGCCCAGCTCGCCGCGCGCGAGGCACCGCTGCCGGTGCTGACGGTCGACACGCTCCAGCTCGGCGTCGCGACCGGCTTCGCCGTGCTGACCGCGGCCGACGTGCTGGACGCCGGCAAGCCGGTCGAGGAGGCCAAGGGTGCCGCCCTGGCCCGGGCCGGTGCGACGACGTCGCTGTTCTACGTGGACACCCTGGAGTACCTGCGTCGCGGCGGCCGCATCGGCGCGGCGGCGGCGGTGCTGGGCTCGGCACTGTCGGTGAAGCCGCTGCTGACGCTGCGGGAGGGCCGGATCGCCCCGCTGGAGAAGGTGCGCACCACCGGCCGGGCGCTCGGCCGGCTCGAGGAGCTCGCGGTCGCGGCGGCCGGCGAACGGCAGGTCGACGCCGCCGTGGCGCACCTCGCGGGGGAGGACGTCGCGCAGACGCTGGCCGGCCGGCTCGCGCACCGGCTCGCGGCCAACCTCGACGGGCGCGAGGTCAGCGTCGGAGAGGTCGGCGCGGTGATCGGTGCGCACGTCGGGCCCGGCATGGTCGCGGTGGTCGTCGCCCCGCGCTGACCGGGTCCGGTCCCCAGCCCGTCGGGCCCGGCGCCCGTCCACAGCTGCGGGCGCACCCCCGCCGGCGCGACGGCGGGCCGCCTAGCGTCCCGGCATGCGCTCACGCAGATCCGTCAACGATCACGTCGCCGAGGTGGCACGGCGACGGCTGGAGCTGCTGGGCGCGGAGCTCGCCGCGATCCGTCCCGACCCGGACGCGCCCCCGGCGTCCGCCGTCGGCGACGGGTCCGGCGAGCCCACCCTCCTACCGGCGGGGCAGGTCGGCCCGGACGCGCCGGCACCGGCGTGCGCACCCGCTCGGTCCGCCCGTCCGGGCGGACCGGGTCGGCACGCCCGTCGTCGGCCCGGTCTCGTGGGTGGCTGGCTGGGCGACCGCCTCCCACCCGCCCTGCAGGGCCGGGTGCGGATGGGCGCCTCCCAGCTGACCGTCGTCGCGGTCATGGTGGCCGCGGCGCTCGGCGCGCTCGCGTGGTGGTCCGTGCGCGCTGCCGACCCGGGCGACCTGGTCCCGGCCCGCACGCTCGCCGCACCCGCCCCCTCCGCCGTGGTCGACCCGGCGCCCACGGCGTCGGTGCTCCCTCCCACCGGCGCGGCCGTCGGCCCGGACGCGACGGCCGTGCCGGCGGCGGCCGCGGGCGCCGCCGAGCTGGTGGTGGACGTCGCGGGCAAGGTCCGCCGGCCGGGCATCGTCCGGCTGCCCGCCGGCTCACGCGTCGTCGACGCGCTCGACGCCGCCGGGGGAGCCCGCCGGGGAGCCGACCTGACCGCGCTCAACCTGGCTCGCCTGCTGGTGGACGGCGAGCAGGTCCTGGTCGGTGTCCGGGCCGTCCCCGGCGTCGCGCCCGAGGCCGCCGCGGGGACGGTCGCGTCACCGGGAGCCCCGCTGGTGAACCTCAACACGGCCGACGCCGACCAGCTCGACACCCTGCCCGGCGTCGGCCCGGTGACCGCGGCGGCGATCCTGCAGTGGCGGGCCGACCACGGCGCGTTCAGCGCCGTCGAGGAGCTGCTCGAGGTCTCCGGGATCGGCGAGGTCACCCTGGCCGAGCTGGCACCGTTCGTGACCCTGTGACCCGCGCGGGCGACGACCCGGAGGCCGGAACCCCGACCGACCTGCGGATGGTCGTGGTGGGCGCGGCCGCGTGGGGCGGCGGGCTGGTCGCCCTGCTCACCCCGGGGTGGGTCCCGGCCGCCCTGCTGACCGCGGCGCTCGCGGCCCTCGGCATGCGCGCGCGGCGCGGGCACCGCACCAGCCTGGGCGTCGCGTGCGTGCTCGTGGGCACCGCGGTGGCCGTCTGCGCGCTGGTGCGCGCCGAGGCCCACGGCACCGGACCGGTGGCCCGGCTCGCCGAGCAGGGGGCCGTGGTCACCGTCGAGGGCAGGGTCGCCTCGGACCCGGTGACGCGGACGGGCCGCTACGGCGACTTCGTGGTGCTCCGCCTGGACGTACGCCGGGTCACCGGGCGGGGGCGCTCCTTCGTCACCCGGGTGCCGGTCGTCGTGGTCGGCGGCACCGAGTGGGCAGGGCCCGAGCTCGGGTCGCTGGTCCGGGGCCGGGGCCGGCTGGAGACCCCCGACGACCGCGGCGTCGCCGGCGTGCTGGCGGTGTCGTCGAAACCCGAGCTGCTGACGCCGGCGGGGCGTGCGTTCGGTGCCGCCGAGGCGGTGCGGGCCGGCATCCGGCGGGCCGTCGCGGGGGCGGCTCCCGAGGCGGCGGCCCTGGTGCCCGCGCTCGTGGTCGGCGACGACCGCCGGATGTCGCCGGAGGTGGTGGCGGACTTCCGCACCTGCGGGCTGACCCACCTGGCCGCGGTGTCGGGCACCAACCTCACGCTCGTGGTGGGGTTCCTGCTCGTCGTGGCGCGCGGCCTCGGGGCGCGTGGCCGCACCCTCACCGCCCTCGGCGCCGTCGGCGTCGCGGGCTTCGTGCTGCTGGCGCGACCCGAGCCCAGCGTGGTGCGCGCCGCGGCCATGGGCACCGTGGCCCTTCTCTCGCTCGGCAGGCAGGGCCGCACCCGCGGCGCCCGCTCCCTCGGAGTGGCGACGGTCAGCCTGCTGCTGGTCGACCCGTGGCTGGTGCTGTCACCCGGTTTCGCGCTGTCGGTGCTGGCGACGGCGGGCATCCTGTTCCTCGCGCCGACGTTCCGGGACCGGCTGCGGCGCTGGCTGCCGCGGTGGGCCGCCGAGGCCGTCGCCGTGCCCTTCGCGGCCCAGCTGGCCTGCACGCCGGTCGTGGCGGGCCTCTCGGGCGAGGTCAGCCTGGTCGCGGTGGCCGCCAACATGGTGGTGGCACCCGCCGTCGCCCCCGCCACGGTGCTCGGCCTGGTCGCGGGGCTGGTGGTGCTGGTCGCGCCGCCGTTGGGCACGGCGGTCGGGGCGGCCGCCGGAGCCTGCGGCGCGTGGATCGTGCTGGTGGCGACGCACGGGGCCCGGCTCCCCGCGGCGGCGGTGGGGTGGTCGACCGGCCCCTGGGCGCTGGTCGTCCTCACCGTCCTCTGCGTCGGCGGCGCGTGGGGCGCCGGCTGGGTCCTCGCCCGTCGGCGTCGCACGGCGGTGGCGACCCTCGCACTCGTCCTCGTGGTCCTGCGTCCGCTGCCGGAGCCGGGCTGGCCCCCGGCCGGCTGGGTGTTCGTGGCGTGCGACGTCGGCCAGGGAGACGGTCTCGTGCTCAACGCCGGTCACGGCCGTGGCGTCGTCGTGGACGCGGGCCCCGACCCCGAGGTGATCGACCGGTGCCTGCGGCGCCTCGAGGTCCGGGAGGTGCCGGCGGTGATCCTCACCCACTTCCACGCCGACCACGTCGCCGGCCTGGCCGGGGTGCTCGACGGCCGCCCGGTCGGCGGGATCCTCACCACCTCACTGCGGGACCCTCCGACCGGCGCGAGCGCCGTGGAGACCCTGGCGGCGGGCCGCGGGATCCCGGTCCGCGCGTCCGGAGCCGGTGAGGCGGGCCGGGTCGGTGACGTCGCCTGGCACGTCCTGGGACCGCCCGCGCGGCCGCCCGGCCCCGGCGACACCGGTTCGGCGGCCAACAACGCCAGCGTGGTCCTTCTGGTCGAGGTGGCGGGGGTGCGGATCCTGCTCACCGGCGACGTGGAGCCCGAAGCCCAGGCGGCCCTGGCCGCGGACCGCGCCGGGTCTGCGCGTCGACGTGGTGAAGGTGCCGCACCACGGCAGCCGGTTCCAGGACACCGGGTGGCTGCTCGGGCTCGGCGCCCGCGCCGCGGTCGTGTCCGTGGGCGCCGACAACGACTACGGCCACCCGGCGCCCGAGCTCCTCGGCGCCCTGGTGCGCGCCGGCACCCTGGTGCGGCGCACCGACGTCGCCGGCGACGTCGCGGTCGTGGTCCGACCCGGTGGGGAGCTGAGGATGCGCGGGTCGGACCGACCCGGTTAGATCGCCTGGTCGCCGGCGATCAGCGGGCGGCCGTCCTGGTCGACGACGTCGACCCGATGCCGCTCGGTGAGCGTCTCGCCGTCACTGTTGACGAAGACGAGGGTCGCCTCGACGGCATCGCCGCCCGAGACGGCGCGCAGGTCCCGCGCGTCCACCGACTCGATGGTCGACCAGAACCCGTCGTAGGAGCCGCGCCCGACCTCCGCCTGGTAGTCCGGCGTCAGCATCGCCCAGCCGCCGTCCAGGTCCTCGGGGACGGTGTCGTAGTAGCCGTCGACGAAGGTGACCGGGTCGGCTGCCTGCTGACCGCCGTCGGGGTCGGGTGACTGCGTCTCGCCGCCCGGCTCGTCGGTCGGTTCCGCCGACTGCTCAGGCTGCTGCTCGTCCTGGGCCTCGTCGGAGGGAGACGGCTGCCCGGTCGCGTCGTTGCCCGGCGACGCCTCCCCGCCCGTGTCGTCGCCCCCGGGGTCGAGCAGCAGCACCGCGAGCAGGGCCGCGGCCAGCGCCAGCACGCCGAGGAGGACCGGCCCGACCTTCCTGCGTCGCGGGTCGGCCCCGGGCCTGTCGTCGCGGCCGCCCCGGTCGGGCGGGGGAGCCCCGGTGGTGACGGTGCGACGGGTCGCCACGGGTGCGGTCGGGGCCGAGCGCGTCTCCTCGGCGGTCCCGGCGGCTGCCGCCGCCCCGGCTCCCGCCGCTGCGCCGGGGAGCCCGTCGCTGAACGTCGTGGTGCGGTCCCGGTCGTGGTCGCCGATCCGGTGCAGCGCGTGCGCGACGTCCTCCATCGACCAACGCGTCGCGGGATCGCGGTCCAGCATGCGGGTGAGCACGGGCTCGAGGGGGCCGGCCGCGGCGGGCCGCGGCGGCGCCTGGTTGGCGATGTCGTGCAGCACCGCCACCGGGTTGTCGCGCTGCTCGTAGGGAGGGCGGCCCTCGACGGCGTAGTAGAGCGTCACGCCCAGCGCCCACACGTCGGAGGCGGAGGAGGGGTCGCCGCCGGTGGCGAGCTCGGGCGCGAAGTAGGTCGGCGTCCCGGTGACCAGGTCGGTGCCGGTCAGGGCCGGGTCGCCCTCGGTGCGCGAGATCCCGAAGTCGCCCACCTTGGCCAGTCCGTCGCCGACGAAGATGTTGCCGGGCTTGACGTCCCGGTGGGTGATGCCGACCCGGTGGGCCGCGAGCAGTCCGTCGGCGACCTGCGCGCCGATCCACGCCGTCCGCTCCGGCGAGAGGGACCCCTCGTCGCGGATGACCCGTGCGAGCGTGCGGGAGGGGACGTACTCCATCACCAGCCAGATCTGGCCGTCCTCCTCGATGACGTCGTACACCGTCACCACGTTGCGGTGGCTGAGCGCGGCGGTGGCGCGGGCCTCCCGCATCGCCCGTGCGGTGTCGGTGTCGGAGTGACCGGGCAGCAGACCGACCTGCTTGACCGCCACCTCGCGGGCGAGCTTCTCGTCGCGGCAGAGCCACACGGTGCCCATGCCACCCTTGCCGACCGCCTCGAGCACGCGGTACCGGTCCCCGATGATCTCGGGCTGCATCCAGCTCCTCAGGATCGACGTCGTTGTTCCTCTTGACGGTTACCCATCCGGGCGCGGGGCTACGCGTCCGGGACGCGGCCGCGTCGGCGCGGTGTGGCAGGCTGACCGCACCATGGCGAACCCGAAGGCCTCCGACATCCTCGGCCACGTCACGCTCGTGACGGGCCCCGAGGAGCTCCTCAACCAGCGCACCGTCAGCTCGGCCCTTGCGGCGGTCCGGGCGGCCGACCCGGAGTCGGAGGTCAGCGAGACCGCTGCCGCGTCCCTGACCATGGCCGCGTTGGCGTGACCTCGCCGCACCGTCGCTGTTCTCGTCGATCCGCTGCGTGGTGGTGCGCGGGCTGGAGGACCTCCCCGACGAGTCCCACGAGGGGCTGCTCGACTACGCGTCCGCGCCCGCCGACGAGGTGGGGCTGGTCCTCGTCCACTCAGGGGGCCAGAAGGGCAGCGGCCTGCTCACCAAGCTGCGCAAGCTGCCCGCGGTGACCGAGGTCGAAGTCGGCCAGCCTCAAGCCGTCCGAGGTCGGCCGGTTCGTGGTGTCGGAGGTGCGGTCCCACGGCGGACGCATCGAGGAGGACGCGGCGGCGATGCTCGTTCAGGCCGTCGGCCAGGACCTTCGGGCGCTCGCGGGCGCCGCCCACCAGCTGACCAGCGACTTCCCGGACCAGCCGATCACCGAAGGGGTGGTCAAGAGCTACTTCGGCGGTCGCGCCGAGGTGAAGTCGTTCGCGGTGGCCGACGCCGCCCTCTACGGCCGCACCGCCGTGGCCCTGGAGGAGCTGCGGTGGGCCCTGGACAGCGGGACGGCGCCGGTGCTGGTCACCAGCGCGTTCGCCGGAGGACTACGCGGGCTGGCGAGGTTCCGCTCGGCGCCTCGAGGCCTCCGCGAGGGTGACCTCGCGCGGGAGGCGGGGGTGCCGCCGTGGAAGGTGCGGGTGCTGCGCGAGCAGGCCCGCGGCTGGGACGACCTGGGGCTCGCCCACGCGATCAACGCCGTCGCGCAGGCCGACGCCGACGTCAAGGGCGCGGCGAGCGACGCCGCCTACGCCCTCGAGCGGATGGTGCTCAAGGTGGCCACGGCCCGCGCCGGCCGCTGACGCCGCCGAGTTGTCAGAGGCTCATGTCGCCAGGGCGACCTGACGCTCTGACAAGTCGGCGGGCAAACGAAAAGGCGCCGGCTCCCCTCGGGGGAGCGGCGCCTCGTTCGTGGTGGGGGGCCGGGCTCGGCTCAGAGCGAGGCGGCCTTCTTGCCGATGGCCGACTTCTTGTTCGCGGCCTGGTTCTTGTGGATCACGCCGGCGGAGGCGGCCTTGTCGAGCTTCTTCGACGCGACGGCGGCGAGCTGCTGGGCCTTGTCCTTGTCCCCGGCCTCGGCGGCCTCGCGGAACTTGCGCACGGCGGACTTCAGCGCCGACTTCACGGACTTGTTGCGCTCGTGCGCAGCGTCGTTCTGTCGGTTGCGCTTGATCTGGGACTTGATGTTCGCCACGGGGCAAGCCTCTGCTGTGTCTCGAGTGATACCGGGGTGGGTGGTCTGCCTGCGGTCCGGCGCGGGCACGAAGCACCGCGGACACGCAAGCGGCAACGTTACCAGCGGGGCCGGTGGGCGCCCAAATCGACCGGGCCCGGACGACGCTCGCGCCTCAACCTCAGCCCCAGCCGCGGCGGGCGGACAGCCAGGCCCAGGCGGCCTCGCCGTACCAGCTGTTGTGCACCCGCAGGTAGGGCGAGCTCGGCGGGACCGGCCGGTCCCGGCACATCAGCATGAACCCGGCCATCATCGCCAGCCAGGCGTCGACGTGGTCGGGGTCGGCGTCGCGGGTCAGCGGGTGGGAGGCGAGCAACGCGTCGGCATCCAGTCCGTCGCCGTACGCCGAGACGAGCAGGTGGACCGCGTCGCCCCACACCGGGCCGAGGGCGGGCCAGTTCCAGTCGCACAGCAGGGCCGGACCGCCGGGCACGATCAGGAAGTTGTCGTCGCGGGCGTCTGCGTGCGCGAACGCGTCATTGCCGGGGAACGAGTCGTAGGTCGCGACCAGGGCGGCCGCGTCCTCCAGATGGGGCCAGGACGGGTGGTGCTCGCGCACGTGGTCCCAGCCGGTCACCAGCCCGGGCAGGTCCGCGGTCATCGGGCTCAGCGAGAGCCCGGCCGGGACCGGGTCCATCGCCTCGACGACCACGGCGAGCGCGTCCAGGCACGCGGTCAGCTCCTGGGGGTCCCAGGGGCGCCGGGGCGGCCGGCCCTCGACGCACTCGAAGCCGAGGACGACCCACAGGTCGTCCTCGTGGGCCCAGAGCAGCCGCGGCACCGGGAGCCCGTCCGGGAGCTGCCCGAGCATGCGGACCTCCTCGGCGTACGACTCGGCGAACGGCCGCTGGGCCTTGCGCGACGCCGCCTTGACGAAGAGCCGCGACCCGTCCTCGCCGGTGAGGCGGGACGCGAACCCCGGGGTGAAGCCGCTGCCCTGCGACTCCGCCTTCACGACGGGGGAGCCGAGCCGGCCCTCGACCAGGCGGCGGACCGGGGGCGGCAGGTGCGCCCACTCCAGCCGCCGGGCGGTCCGGCCGTGCGGGACGCTCTCGACGGTGGCCAGGTCCTGGGGTCCGGTCATGCACGGATTCAACCGCGTTGCGCACCTGTATCAAACCTGTATCCTCCGGGTATGACAGGTCGGGCCGCCACCGTCGCGCAGCAGCTGCGCGAGCGCATCGCCCTCGGCGACGTCGGCGCCGGCGGTGCGCTGGAGAGCGAGGCCGCCCTCGGCGTGCGCTTCGGCGTCAGCCGCGTCACCGTGCGCCGGGCGCTGCAGGAGCTCCGCGAGCAGCGCCTCGTCGAGAGCCGGCCCGGGGCGGGCTGGTTCGTCACCGGCGGGTCGTTCCACCAGTCCCTGGCCGTCGGCACGTTCCGGCACGCCGAGTCGGCGGTGGAGTCGGCCGGCAAGTCCGTGGTTCGCCGGGTCGTGGAGTTCGGCTTCGCCCCGGCCCCGCCGGCCGTCTCCGACGCCCTGGCACTCGACGCCGACGGGCAGCGGGACGGCGTGCTCAGGGCCACCTCGGTCCGGACCGTCGACGGCAGCCCCGCTCGACCTGGTGCGCGAGTGGGTGCCCGGACACCTCGGCGGAGCGGTCAGCCGCCGCGACGCGGAGGAGACCGGCATCTGGGCGACGCTGCAGCGCCTCGGCCACACCGTCGAGACCGTGCGACAGACCGTCACCGCGACGGTCGCCTCGGAGGCCGACGCCCCGGCGCTGGACACCGCCGAGGGCGCGGCCCTGCTGCTGGTCCGGCGCATCGCCCTCGACGCCCGCGACACCCCGCTCGCGCTCAGCGAGCACCGCTACCTGGCGCACCGGTTCAGCCTCGAGGTCGAGTTCCGCGGCTGGTCCGGGGGTGCCACCGACGACCCGCCGGGACTGCGCACCTCCGTCGTCCCCGCCTGACCCCGACGACCGTCGCCGGACCACCAGACCCCTCTGCCAGCCCATCCATGAGAACGACCGAGGAGAAGACCATGAAGGTGCTCGTCACCGGAGGAGCCGGTTTCATCGGCGCGAACTTCGTGCTGCGGACCGCACAGACGCGACCGCAGTGGCAGGTCCGGGTGCTGGACGCCCTGACCTACGCCGGCAACGCGGCCAGCCTCGACTCGGTCTCGGACCGGGTGGAGCTGGTCCGGGGCAGCGTCGCCGACGCGGACCTCGTCGACCGGCTCGTCAAGGACAGCGACGTGGTCGTGCACTTCGCCGCCGAGTCCCACAACGACAACTCCCTCGACGACCCGTGGCCGTTCGTGGAGACCAACGTGGTCGGCACCTTCCAGCTGCTGGAGGCGGTCCGCCGGCACGGCGTGCGGCTGCACCACGTCTCCACCGACGAGGTGTACGGCGACCTCGAGCTCGACGACCCCGCCAAGTTCACCGAGCAGACGCCGTACAACCCGTCGAGCCCCTACTCCGCCACCAAGGCCTCCGCCGACCTGCTCGTGCGGGCGTGGGTGCGCTCGTTCGGGGTGCAGGCGACGCTGTCCAACTGCTCGAACAACTACGGCCCGTTCCAGCACGTGGAGAAGTTCATCCCGCGCCAGATCACCAACATCCTCGACGGTGTGAAGCCGAAGCTCTACGGCCAGGGCACCAACGTCCGGGACTGGATCCACGTCGACGACCACAACGACGCGGTGGTGACGATCATCGAGCAGGGCCGGACCGGGGAGACCTACCTCATCGGCGCCGAGGGGGAGCGCAACAACCGCGAGGTCGTCGAGACCCTGCTGCGGCTGATGGGCAAGCCGGCCGACTGGTACGACCTGGTCAGCGACCGGCCCGGCCACGACCTGCGCTACGCGATCGACGCCCGCAAGCTGCAGCAGGAGACAGGCTGGCGGCCGCAGTACCGCGACGTCGAGGCCGGGCTGGAGGCCACGATCGCGTGGTACCGCGAGCACGAGGAGTTCTGGCGCGGGGCCAAGGAGCGTGCCGAGGCGACGTACGCCCGGCTCGGCCGCTGATCCACGCCCCGCCGCGGGCCGTCGATTCGCGGCGGGTCCCGCGGTGGGGGAGAATGGCCGTCCACGCCTGCGCGTGGTCCGCGCACCGAAGTCCGACGATCCAGAAAGCTGCCCGTGTCCCTGTCGCACGCCCCCCAGCCGGGCAAGACCGACCCCGCGATCATCCGAAACTTCTGCATCATCGCTCACATCGACCACGGCAAGTCCACGCTGGCCGACCGGATGCTGCAGCTGACGGGGGTCGTCGACGAGCGCAGCGCCCGGGCCCAGTACCTCGACCGGATGGACATCGAGCGCGAGCGCGGCATCACGATCAAGAGCCAGGCCGTGCGGATGCCCTGGACGGTCCCCGCCGACAACGAGGCCGCCGCGGAGCCCGGCACCTACGTGCTCAACATGATCGACACCCCGGGGCACGTGGACTTCACCTACGAGGTGTCCCGGTCGCTCGAGGCGTGCGAGGCGGCGGTCCTGCTCGTGGACGCCGCGCAGGGGATCGAGGCGCAGACGCTGGCCAACCTCTACCTGGCCATCGGCGCCGACCTGCACATCATCCCGGTGCTGAACAAGATCGACCTGCCCAACGCGCAGCCCGAGAAGTACGCCGCGGAGCTCGCCGGCATCATCGGCTGCGACGAGTCGGACGTCCTGCGGGTGTCGGCGAAGACCGGCGTGGGGGTCGCGGAGCTCCTGAACGAGATCGTGGCGCAGACCCCGCCGCCCACCGGTGTGGCGGACGCCCCGCCGCGGGCGCTGATCTTCGACTCGGTCTACGACACCTACCGGGGCGTCATCACCTACGTCCGGGTCTTCGACGGCAAGCTCACCCACCGGGACCGGATCAAGATGATGTCGACCGGTGCCGTGCACGAGATGCTCGAGGTCGGGGTGATCTCGCCGGAGCCGATCAAGGCCGGGGAGATCGGGGTCGGCGAGGTCGGGTACCTGATCACCGGCGTCAAGGAGGTCCGCCAGTCCCGCGTCGGTGACACCGTGACGTCGCAGCACAACGGCGCGACCGAGGCGCTGGGCGGCTACCGGCACCCCAAGCCGATGGTGTTCGCGGGCCTGTTCCCGATCGACGGCGACGACTACCCGAACCTGCGCGACGCCCTGGACAAGCTGCAGCTCAACGACGCCGCACTGGTGTACGAGCCGGAGACGTCCGGCGCGCTGGGCTTCGGTTTCCGGATCGGCTTCCTCGGCCTGCTGCACATGGAGATCGTGCGCGAGCGGCTCGAGCGCGAGTTCAGCATCGACCTGATCTCGACCGCGCCCAGCGTCGTCTACACCGTCCTGATGGAGGACGGCACCGAGCACGTGGTGACCAACCCGAGCGAGTACCCGAGCGGCAAGATCGCCGAGGTGCGCGAGCCGGTGGTGAAGGCCACACTGCTGGCGCCGAGCGACTTCATCGGCGTGATCATGGAGCTCTGCCAGACCAAGCGCGGCCAGCTCGAGGGGATGGACTACCTCTCCGAGGACCGCGTCGAGATGCGCTACACCCTGCCGCTGGCCGAGATCGTGTTCGACTTCTTCGACCAGCTGAAGTCGAAGACCAAGGGCTACGCCTCGCTCGACTACGAACCGGTCGGGGAGCAGGTGGCCGACCTGGTGAAGGTGGACATCCTGCTGCAGGGGGAGACCGTCGACGCGCTCAGCTCGATCGTGCACCGCGACTCGGCGTACGCCTACGGGGTGTCGCTGGCGAGCAAGCTCCGGGAGCTGATCCCGCGCCAGCAGTTCGAGGTGCCGATCCAGGCCGCGATCGGCGCCCGCGTGATCGCCCGCGAGACCATCAGGGCGATCCGCAAGGACGTGCTGGCCAAGTGCTACGGCGGTGACATCACCCGCAAGCGCAAGCTGCTGGAGAAGCAGAAGGAGGGCAAGAAGCGGATGAAGATGGTCGGCCGCGTGGAGGTCCCCCAGGAGGCCTTCATCGCCGCGCTCTCCTCCGACTCGGCCCCCGCCGACAAGGGCAAGAAGTAGCCCTCAGCGGCGGGACCCCAGCACGACGCGGTCCAGCGCGACGTCGACGAGCCGCATCCACCGGTCACCGCCCGGGTCGTTGCTGACCTGCTGCGAGGCCAGGCCGGTCATCGTCGCGGTCCACAGGTCGACGTCCTGCTCGTCGGTGATGCCGACGTCCGCGAGCGCCTCCCGCAACCCGTCCAGCGCGCGCACGGCCAGCGCGTAGGACTCCTCCGACGGGACGAACCCGGGCACCGTGCGCAGGAACAGCAGCTGGAACCGGGCCTCGTCGGCGACGCAGAACTCCAGGAACGCCGCGCCGACGACCCGGAGCGTCCGCACCGGGTCCGCGGACCGCTGCAGCGCGTCCACCCGCGCCAGCAGCGCGGAGTAGCCGTCGGCGAAGAGGGCGTCGTAGAGCGCGTGCTTGCCGTCGAAGTAGACGTACAGGGACGGGGCCCGCATCCCCACGGCCGCGGCGAGGTCCCGCAGCGCCCAGCCCACCAGGCCACGCTCGCGGGAGAGCTGCCAGGCGGCCCCGAGGATGCGCTGCCGGGTGGCCGCGCGGCGTTCGGCGCGCGGCCCGGTGGTGACCGTCCGGGCGGCGTGGGGCTCGACGGGTCGGGTCCGCGGCACCGCTCCTCCTGGCTCGACGGCGACAGTTCACCTAACTATATAAGGAAAACTCTTGACGGGGTCCGGCTGTCGGTCGCAAGATCCTAACAACGTTAGGTTCCGGACGGATGGGGTGAGGGAATGACCGTGACCGCCGCCGAGGCCACGCCGACCTACGACGAGTGGATGCGGCTGGCAGCCGAGGAGTACCGCCGGCTCGAGGACCTGCTGCGCGACCTCGACCCGCAGGACTGGACCCGGCAGACCGATTGCGACGCCTGGGACGTGCGCCGGATGGTGGCGCATCTCGTGGGTGCCGCCGAGTCCACGGCCTCGGTGCGCGAGATGGCACGCCAGGGTGCGCTGGGGGCGCGGGCCCGGGCGGGCCGCGACTTCATCGACGGCGTGAACGACGTGCAGGTCCGGGAGCGGGAGGGGCGGGCGCCGGCCGAGCTGCTGGCCGACCTGGTCGACGCGGGCCGCCGGGGGGTGGCGGCGCGGAGCCGGCTGCCCCGACTGCTGGCGGCCGTGCCGCTGCCGTTCGGTCCGCCGCTCGGCGTCCGGCCCCTCGGCTACCTGATGGGGCGGATCTACACGCGTGACGAGTGGATGCACCGCATCGACATCGCCGTCGCCACCGGCCGTGGGCTCGTCCTGACCCCGGAGCACGACGGCCGCCTGGTCGCGGACGTGGTGGCCGAGTGGGCCGCGGCCCACGGCGCGGCGTACGACCTGGTGCTGGCCGGGCCCGCGGGGGGCCGCTGGCACGTGCCCGGCGGACCGAGGCTGGAGCTGGACGCCGTGGAGTTCGTGCGTGCCGTGGCGGGACGCGTGGAGGGCGCCGGGCTGCTCGCCCACCGCGTGCCGTTCTGAGCACTCTTGCCAGGATGGCCCGGTGCACACGCCGCCCCTTCGGCTCCCGCCCGGACTCACCGGCCAGGCAGCCCTCGGCCCCGCCTGGGCCGAGTGGCTCGACCGGCTGCCGCGGACGCTCCGCGACCTGCTCGACGAGTGGGAGCTGCGCCGCGACGGTGACGACGTCTGGCACGGGTCCTGCTCGGCGGTGCTCCCGGTCCTGACCTCGTCGGGGACCAGGGCGGTCCTGAAGGTGACCTTCGACGGGGACGACGAGAGCCTGCACGAGGGCCTCGCCCTGCAGCACTGGCCCGGCCGGCGCACGGTGCGGCTGCTGCGCGCGGACCCGGCCCGTCGTGCCCTGCTCCTCGAGCGGCTGAACCGCAGGGACCTGACCTCCGTGCCGGACCTCGACGCGTGCTCGGTGGTGGCCGGCCTCTACAGGGAGGTGCACGTGCCGGCCCTGCCGCAGCTGCGCCCGGTCACGTCGTACGTCGGAGGCTGGCTGGACGAGCTGGCCGCCGCCGGGACGGACGTCCCGCTGCCGCGGCGGATGGTCACGCAGGCCCTTGCGCTGGGCCGCGACCTGGTCGCCGACCCCGCCTCGACCGGCGTGGTGGTGCACGGCGACCTGCACTACGAGAACGTGCTGGCCGACGACGACGGCTCCTGGGTGGTGACCGACCCGAAGCCGATGTCGGGGGACCCGCACTACGAGCCGGCGCCGATGCTGTGGAACCGCTGGGACGAGGTGCGGGCGGCGCCCGACACGCGCACAGCCGTCCGCCGCCGCTTCCACACCCTCGTCGACGACGCCGGCCTCGACGAGGCACGCGCCCGTGACTGGGTGGTGGTCCGTTCGGTGGTCAACGCGCACTGGACCGTCCAGGACGCCGCCCTGGCCGGTCGCGGCCCGGCCGGACCGGAGCGCGACTGGATCTCGATGTGCCTCGCGGTCGCGAAGGCGGTCCAGGACTGAGCGGGACCTGTGCCGGGCCCGCCGGGACCTTCGCCCCTGACCCGGACTCCGCGCTCCGCGGTTCCGTGGAGGTCGGAAACCGACGAGGTGGAGGTGCGCGATGCGCAAGAAGGTGCTGGTGCTGGGGTCGAACTTCGGGGGGCTGACCGCCGCCCTGGCGGTGAAGCACGAGCTGGGGGGCGACGTCGACGTCACCGTCGTCGCGCCCGACGACCAGTTCCTGTTCACCCCCAGCCTGATCTGGCTGCCGTTCGGCAAGCGCGAGCGGGCCGACATCACCTTCCCGGTCGAGCCGACGCTGGACGCGCACGGCATCGGGTTCGAGCACGACCGCCGCCACCGCTCTCGACCCCACCGCCCACCGGGTGACCCTCGCCGACGGGCGGCAGCTCGGCTACGACTACGTGGTCGTGGCGACCGGCTACCGCAACAAGACCGACGTGGTCCCCGGGTTCGCCGACAACGCGGTCACCATCACGACGCTGTCCGAGGCCGAACGGGCCGGCGGGGCCTGGACGAGGTTCCTGGAGTCGCCCGGGGACGTGGTGATCGCCGCCACCCAGGGCGCCGGCTGCTTCGGGGCGGCCTACGAGTTCCTGTTCAACACCTCCCACCAGCTCCGGAAGGCCGGCCTGCACAAGCAGGTCAAGCTGACCTACGTGACGGCCGAGCCGTTCCTCGGCCACTTCGGGATCGGCGGGCTGCCGCACGGCGAGCAGCTGCTCGGCATGTTCCTCAAGAAGGAGGGCATCGAGGCCCGGATCGCCACCGCGATCGACCACGTCGACGACGGGGCGCTGGTGCTCGCCGACGGCGAGACGCTCGCCGTTCTCCTTCGGCATGGTCGTGCCGCCGTTCCTCGGGCAGGAGTTCCTGCTCGGCGCCGACGGTCTCGCCGACGACAAGGGCTACGTCCGGGTGCGCGACACCTACCAGTCGGAGAAGTACGACGACGTGTACGCGGTCGGCGTCGCCGCGGCCGTCGACGTGCCCTGGCAGACACCCACCCCGGTCGGCATCCCCAAGACCGGCTTCCCCACCGAGGTGATGGCGCACACCGCCGCCGCCAACATCGCGGCGCAGGTGCGCGGTGAGGTGCCCACCAGGGCAAGGGCTTCGGGGACATCAAGGCGATCTGCGTCATGGACGCGGGCAACAACGGCGTCATCATCCTGGCCGACAAGATGCTGCCGCCCCGCAAGCACGGCGTGCTGATCCCGGGCCCGCAGGCGCACCTGATGAAGCTCGGCTTCGAGAAGTACTTCCTGTGGAAGATGCGCCACGGGTACTCAGAGCTGCCCTGAACCGGGCCGGTCCGCCGGGCCGACCACGAATCGCGGGCCCGCAGGTCTCGATTGCGTGCCAGATGCGTGGCATTTGCGCCGGATACCTACCCAGCAGTAAGTCCGGTGTTCTAGGTTGTTGGCCAACCAAGTCCGCCGCGGGTCCCGGTCAAGCGCGACCCCGCAAAGAGCAGGGAGTCGATCGAGCGTGTCCTTGAGCCATGACGTGTCGTTCATCGAGAACCGACCGCCCAACGTCGCCGTGCAGTTCCAGGAGCGGGTCAAGGCCAGCTCGCACCGCGAGGCCTTCCGGTACCCCCAGGGGGACGGGTGGGAGTCCATGACCTGGGGGAGACCGGAGACCGCGTCACCCGGCTGGCCGCCGGCCTGCTGTCGCTCGGCCTGGAGCCGGAGCAGCGGGTCGGGATCGCCTCCGGCACGCGGGTCGAGTGGATCCTCGCCGACCTCGCGATCATGTGCGCGGGCGGCGCCACCACCACGGTCTACCCCAGCACGATCTCCGAGGACGTCTCCTACATCCTCGCCGACTCCGAGTGCCGGGTCGTCTTCGCCGAGGACGACGAGCAGGTCGCCAAGATCCGTGAGCACAAGTCCGAGCTCCCGCACCTGGCCAAGGTGGTCACCTTCGTGGGCCAGACCGACGGCGACTGGGTGATCTCGGTCGACGACCTCGAGAAGGCCGGGCAGGAGCTGCTCGACGCCAACCCGGGGGCCGTCGACGAGGCGATCGCGAAGATCCAGCCCGACGCGCTGGCCACGCTGATCTACACCTCCGGCACGACCGGGCGCCCCAAGGGCGTGCGGCTGCGGCACAGCTCGTGGACCTACGAGGGCGCGGCCATCCAGGCGCAGAACATCCTCCACGAGGACGACCTGCAGTTCCTCTGGCTGCCGATGGCGCACTCGTTCGGCAAGGTGCTGCTGTCCACCCAGCTCGCCTGCGGCTTCGCCACCGCCGTCGACGGCCGCGTCGAGAAGATCATCGACAACCTCGCGGTCGTGCGGCCGACGTTCATGGGGGCCGCTCCGCGCATCTTCGAGAAGGCCCACGGCCGGATCGTGACGATGCAGGAGGCCGAGGGCGGCCTGAAGGAGAAGATCTTCAAGCAGGCCTTCAAGGTGGGCCTGGAGGTCGACCGGCTCAAGCGCGAGGGCAAGCCCGTCCCGTTCCTGCTGGCCAAGCAGCACGCACTGTTCGACAAGCTCGTGTTCACCAAGATCCGCGAGCGGTTCGGCGGTCGTGTGAGGTTCTTCATCTCCGGCGCCGCGGCCCTCAACCGCGACATCGCCGAGTGGTTCCACGCGGCCGGGGTGCTGATCCTCGAGGGCTACGGGCTGACCGAGTCGTCGGCCGGGTCGTTCGTGAACCACCCCCAGCAGTACAAGTTCGGCAGCGTCGGCCCGGTCTTCCCCGGCAGCGAGGTCAAGATCGCCGAGAACGACGAGGTGCTGATCAAGGGCCCGGGCATCATGGACGGCTACCACAACATGCCCGAGGAGACCGCCAAGGCGCTGACCGACGACGGCTGGCTGCACACCGGCGACAAGGGCGCGGTCGACGCCGACGGGCTTCCTCGTCATCACCGGTCGGATCAAGGACCTGTTCAAGACCTCGGGCGGCAAGTACATCGCGCCCTCGGCGATCGAGTCGAAGTTCAAGGCGGTCTGCCCCTACGCCAGCCAGTTCCTGGTGTTCGGCAACGAGCGCAACTACTGCGTCGCGCTCATCACGCTCGACCCCGACGCGATGGAGTCCTGGGCGGCCGAGAACGGCATGAAGGGCTCGTCGTACTCGGAGATCGTGTCCTCCGACCAGGTGCGGACGATGGTCGGGAGCTACGTCGACGAGCTCAACTCGCACCTCAACCGGTGGGAGACCATCAAGAAGTGGGAGCTGCTCGACCACGACCTCACCGTCGAGTCCGGCGAGCTCACCCCGTCGATGAAGGTCAAGCGCAACGTCGTCGAGGAGAACCACAAGGACCGGCTGGACGCGCTCTACGCCTGACACGCTGACGTTCCACCACCGATGTCGGTAGTCCCCGGGTCCGCCCGGGCTACCGACATCGCTGCGTCCGGAGCCTGGCGCCCGGGTCCCGGGGCGGAAAGACCCGCCCGTTGCGCATGGAGTGCTTGGCATGACAGTGGTGGCCTCATCGGGCCATTGGCGAAGCGCGAGGAATGGAGCACCCTGAGGCTCATCCGCCTCATTACGAGCCCTGGAGGTGACGTGGGGTCCGGTGCCGGGACGACGGACTCCGGCGGGGGAGCCACCCGCGGGTTCGGCGCGTCCCTGAGGACGGTCTTCACGAACCCCGCGCTCCGGCGCCTCCAGTTCGCGCTGGCCGGGTCGGCGATCGGCGACTGGGCCTACATGACCGCCGTCGTCGCGTGGGCCTACGAGGAAGGTGGCCCGGGCGTCGTCGGGGTCTGGGTGGCGGTCCGCTACCTGCTGATGGCGGTGGCCGGTCCCTCGCTGGGGGCGCTGTCCGACCGTTACCCCCGCAAGCGCGTGATGATCGGGGCGGACCTCGTCCGTGCGGTGCTCGTCGCGGCCGCGGCCGGGTGCGTCATGGTGGACGCCCCCGCGTTGACCGTCTTCGCGCTGGCGATCGCGGCATCGTGGCGGGGACGGCCTTCCGGCCCGCACAGCTGGCGTGGACGCCCGACCTGGTGGAGCGGCCGGAGGAGCTCACCGCGGCCAACAGTGTCGCCAGCACCTTCGACAGCCTGGCCTTCTTCGTCGGGCCGGCCATCGCGGCCCTGCTGCTGCGGCTTCGCCGACGTCTCGTCCGTCTTCTGGGTCAACGTGGCGACCTTCCTGTGGTCCGCGACGCTGGTCTGGGCGGATCCGTCCGGGGCGCGAACGGGCGGTCGTCACGGAGGACGAGGTGGCATCGGGCTCACCGGCGTCGAGCCCGTGGGAGGGGTTCCGTGTGATCCGGCGGACCGCGACCAACGGATGGTCGTCGCGCTGCTCTGCACCCAGACACTGGTCGCCGGTGCCGAGTACGTCTTCGCCGTGACGATCGCCGTGGAGGTGCTCGGGGGCGGACCCGAGGCGCTCGGCTACCTGGAGGCGGTCCTGGGTGTCGGCGCCCTGGTGGGCGGCGTGTTCGTCGATCGCCCGTGCTCTCCGGGCCCGACTCGGCCCGCGGCCTCGCGCTCGGGGTCGTGCTGTGGTCCGCCCCGTCGCCGCCGTCGGGTGCCTCGCCCTGCCGGTGGTCGCCTTCCTCGCCATGGCGGTGATCGGCTTTGCCAACCCTCTCGTGGACGTCAACTACGCGACCCTGCTGCAGCGCGTGGCGCCGGCCGGGGTCCTCGGCCGGGTGTTCGGGGTGGCGGAGAGCGCGAGCGTGCTCGGCGATGGCGGCAGGGGCGCTCCTGATGCCGCTCCTGCTCGACCAGCTCGGCCTCCGTGGTGCGCTGATCGTGGTCGGCCTGGTCCCGCATCGTGCTCGTGATCCCGTGGGCACGGCGGATCCGACGGCTGGACGACACCCTGCGGGCACCGCGCGGTCTGGCCCTGCTGACGGGTGCCTCGATCTTCCGTCCGCTCGCACCTCCCGACCCGGGAGGCGCTGGCCCGCCGTCTCGATCCGGTGACCGCACCGGCCGGCACGGTCGTCGTGGCGGAGGGCGAGGCCGCCGACCGGTTCTTCCTCATCGAGCAGGGGAGGGTCGAGGTGACGCAGGGCGGGCGGCTGCTCCGGCACCAGGGACCCGGCGAGTTCTTCGGCGAGATCGGCCTGCTGCGCGACGTACCCCGGACCGCCACGGTGACCGCCGCGGAGGACACCGTCCTGCTGGTCCTGGGCCGCTCCGACTTCCTGCGCGCGGTGACCTCGGACGTCGCGGCGATCCGCGAGGCGGACCAGGTCGCGAGCCGACGGCTGGCGGCCTGAGATGTCGCTCTCGTGCGTGAGCTGCGCTGCCGAGCAGGCGCCCGACGCCCGCTTCTGCCACCGCTGCGGATCACCGGCACCCAGCCCCGGGTGCGAGAGCTGCGGCGCCGACCTGGTGCCGGGCGCGGCCTTCTGCAGCCGGTGCGGCGCACGGGTGGCCTCCGCCTCGACGACGGTCGCCCCCGCTCCGACCGAGCGTCGGGTCACCAGCGTGCTGTTCGCCGACCTGGTCGGGTTCACTCCGATGTCGGAGACGCTCGACCACGAGGACGTCGGCGACCTGCTCTCCCGGTACTTCGCGGCTGCCGCACCGTGATCGACCGCTACGGCGGCACCGTCGAGAAGTTCATCGGCGACGCGGTGATGGCGGTGTGGGGAGTGCCGACCGCCCACGAGGACGACGCCGAGCGCGCCGTCCGCGCCGGACTGGAGCTGGTCGAGGCCGTCGACGCCCTGGGCGAGCTGGTCGGGGCGGAGCTCGCCTTGCGCGTCGGCATCGTGACCGGCGAGGTGGCCGTCGCGGTCGGCGCCCGGCAGGAGGGCATCGTCGCCGGCGACGCCGTCAACACCGCCGCCCGGATCCAGGCCGTGGCGGCGCCCGGCGAGGTCTGGGTCGACGAGACGACCCGGCTGCTGACCGGGGCCGCGATCACCTACGCGGACGCGGGGAGCCACGTCCTCAAGGGGAAGGCGGAACCGGTGCCGCTGTGGGCGGCCCGCGCGGTCGTCGCCGCGGTCGGTGGCGCGCAGCGGGCCGACGGCCTCGAGGCGCCGCTGGTCGGCCGCGACCGAGAGCTCCGGCATGCTCAAGGCGCTCTTCCACGGCACCGAGGAGACGTCCGTCCCGGCCGATGGTCGTGGTCGACGGCGACCCGGGGACCGGCAAGTCCCGCCTCGCGTGGGAGTTCGAGAAGTACATCGACGGGCTCAGCACCAGATGTGGGATGGCACCGGGGCCGGTGCCTGGCCTACGGCGAGGGCGTCGCCTTCTACGCGCTCGCGGAGGCGGTCCGGGGACGGCTCGGCGTGGCCGACCCGGACCTGGTGCGGAAGCGACGACTGGGCCGCCCAGCTCACCGCGGGCCTGGACGACCTGTACGTCCCGGACGACGACGAGCGCGGCTGGCTCCGACCCAGGCTCGGCGTGCTGCTCGACCTGGGCATGCCCGGCGCCTTCGAGCGCGACGACCTGTTCTCCGCCTGGTCCACGTTCCTGCGTCGGGTCGGGTCGTCGTTCCCGCTCAGCCTGGTCATCGACGACGGACAGTTCGCCGACGAGGGCCTGCTCCAGTTCCTCGAGCACCTCGTCGGACTCGACGACTTCGCCTGCATCGTGATCCTGCTGACCCGGCCCGGCCTCCTCGAGCGGCGCCCGACGCTGGCAACGAACCGGCGCTCCACCGTCCTCCACCTGGGGCCCCTCGCCCAGCGTGAGCTCGGCACGATGCTCGACGGCCTGGTCGAGGGGTTGCCCGAGACCGTGCGCGACCGTCTGGTCCAACGCGCCGAGGGCGTGCCCCTCTTCGCCGTGGAGACCGTTCGCTCGCTGATCGACCGCGACGAGGTGGTGCCGCGTGGCGGTCGCTACGTGCTCGCCGACCCGGACCACTTCGACGTGGACGCGGTGGGTGCGCCGGCCACGCTGCAGGCGCTGGTGGCGGCCCGTCTGGACGCGCTCGCCGCCCCCCTGAGGAGGGTCGTGGTGCAGGCAAGTGTGCTGGGGGCGTCGTTCCGGCGCGACGAGATCGAGATCCTCTGCGACGGCGGCGCCGAGCTCGACCACGCGCTCTCCGACCTGGTCCGGGCCCAGGTGCTGAGCCTGGAGTCCAGCCGGCTGAGCTCGGAGTTCGGGCAGTACAGGTTCGTCCAGGACGTGGTGCGGCAGGTGGCCTACGGCACCATGTCGCGACGGGACCGCAGGGCCAACCATCTGCGGGTCGCCCGCCTGATCGAGTCCGGCCCGGACGGCGCCGGTGAGATCGCGCCGATCATCGCCCAGCACTACCTCGACGCGATCGACGCCGTCCCGGGGGAGCCCGACGAGGCGGAGGTGCTGACCGCCGCGGTGCACCACCTGCGCGAGGCGGCGGGGCGGGCGCGCTCACTGGGTGCCCCCGCGGTCGCGGCCGCGCACCTGCGGGTCGTGCTGGCGCGGGCGACGGACCCGGAGGTGCGCGCCGGCACCCTCGGGGAGCTCGCCTGGGCCCTCGTCGACGCCGGTGCCTACGACGAGGGGGTCGATGCGGCCGCGGAGGCAGTGCAGCTCTTCGACGACCTGGGGGACGCGCCCGGTGCGGGGGCGGCCGCGGCGGCGCAGGCGACCGCCCTGGCCGCCGGCCTCGGGGACAACCAGGGGGCACGCGACGTGGCGGAACCGCGCTGGGCGGCCCTGGCCGGGCGCGCGGACGCGGTCCGGGCCCGGATCCTGCTGGCCCGCGTCGTCGCGACCGCCCGACAGCGCCTCGGCGTCGACAACGCCGACGTCCTCGAGGAGCGGATGCGCCTCGACGAGCAGGTCGACGACAGGGCCGACCTCGCCGGCTGCTACATCGAGCTCAGCCGCCACTACACGGCGGTCGGTGCCACGTCGTTGACGAGGGTCCTGCTGGAGGCTGCCGCTGACCTCGGTCGGCGAACTCACGCGCCCGGGGCGCTGGCGCGTGCACTGTCCGACCTGACGTCGGAGTACGTCAACGAGGACCTCGACCGGGCCGTGGCCTACGGATCCGAAGGCGTGGCCGCGGCGACCGCCGCCGGGGAGCAGCACGCGTTGCTGTACTGCCGCCTGAACCTCGCTCTGGCGCTCTGGGCACGGGGGGACTGGTCGGAGCTGGCCGACCTGGCCGAGGTGGCGGACCCCGAGATCGATACGGTGAACCGGTCGTCCTGGGTGGCTCTGGGTCTGCTGCTGCGACAGGCGACGGGCGCGCCGCTCGGCGGCGCGACGCCGGACGCCGACGAGACCGTCGACGACCCGGTCAGCCGAGGCTGGGCGGCGTTCGCCGCCGGGCTCGCGGCGCTGGAGGCGGGCGACGACCGCGCTGCACTCGAGCACCTGATGAGGTCGTTGCGGATCTTCCACGAGGTCTACGGCGTCTGGGACGACCTCCCGGGTGTGTGGTGGGTGGCCGCGGACCTGGCCTACCGGCACCACGACGCCGAGGGCCTGGGTGTCCTGGGTCGGATAGCCGGACAGGAGGGGGCCGAACGGGTGCCGGTCAGCCTGCACGCCCACCGGCTCCACCTCGAAGCCCGGCTCGGTGCCCGCAACGGGCTCCCGGACGCCCGGGTGGACGAGCTGTTCCGGTCCGCCGTCGAGGAGCTGGACCGCTGGGGTGCGGTGCCGCTCCGGGCCCGGGCCGAGCTGGCGTGGGCTGCCTGGCTGGCCGGACGGGGCCGACTCGAGGAGGCCGACGCGCTGCGCGACCGCGGCCGGTGCACCCTCGTCGAGCTCGGGGCGACCGGCTGGCTGGCCGAGCTCCTGCCGGAGGGGGTGCCGGACGGGTCGCCGATCACCGGGGCGCCGGCGGCCGGCCCCCCGCCGGCGTGACACGATCGACGCATGCCGTCCGCGCTGCCCGAGGGTGACCCCGCGCCCGCCGACGGGTCGCTGCCGGAGGAGGCTCTGGCGTCGCTGGGCCGACGACCGCTGGGCGTCTACGTGCACGTGCCGTTCTGCTCGGTGCGCTGCGGCTACTGCGACTTCAACACCTACACCGCCACCGAGCTCGGTCGGGCGGGCGACGCGCCCGGCGCCTCCCGGACGACCTACGCCGACGCGGCGGTCGCCGAGCTCCGGCTCGCCCGCGCGGTGCTGGGCGCGGCCGACGTGCCCGCGTCGACGGTCTTCTTCGGCGGCGGCACCCCGACGCTGCTGCCACCGGGGCGACCTCGGTGCGGATCCTTGCGGCGGTCGGGACCGAGCTCGGGCTCGCCGCCGACGCCGAGGTGACCACCGAGTCCAACCCGGACTCCGTCGACCGCGGCCGACCTGGACGCCCTGCGCGAGGGCGGCTTCAACCGGATCTCGTTCGGCATGCAGTCCGCGGTCCCGCACGTCCTGTCGGTGCTGGACCGCACGCACGACCCGGTGCGGGTGCCGCAGGTGGTCGCGTGGGCCCGGGAGGCCGGGCTTCGAGGAGGTGAGCCTGGACCTGATCTACGGCACACCGGGGGAGTCGATGGCCGACTGGCGCGCCTCGCTCGACGCCGCGCTGGCCTGCGAGCCCGACCACGTCTCGGCCTACGCGCTGATCGTCGAGGAGGGCACCGCGCTGGCCCGGCAGGTGCGCCGCGGCGAGGTGCCGATGCCCGACGACGACGACCTGGCCGACAAGTACCTCGCCGCCGACGAGGCTCTGAGCCGGAGCGGGCTGGCGTGGTACGAGGTCTCCAACTGGGCGCGGCGGCCCGCGAGCGCCTGCCGGCACAACCTCGGCTACTGGACCGGGGCCGACTGGTGGGGCGTCGGACCGGGCGCGCACTCCCACGTCGGGGGGTGTGCGCTGGTGGAACGTCAAGCACCCGGCGGCGTACGCCGGGCGGATCGCGGCCGGGGTGAGCCCGGCGCAGGCCCGCGAGACCCTCGACGGGGCGACCCGCCGGGTGGAGCGGGTGCTGCTGGAGACGCGGCTGCGCGACGGGCTGGCGACGGCCGTCCTCGACGACGCCGGCCGGACCGCGCTGCCGCGCCTGGTCGAGCGCGGCCTCGTCGAGCGGGACCCGGCGGCGGAGGGCCGGGTGGTGCTCACCACGAGCGGACGGCTGCTCGCCGACGCGGTGGTGCGTGACCTGCTGCCGTGAGGCTCAGCGCACCAGGCGGATGCAGAGCGGGTAGCGGTAGTCCTCGCCGTTGGCGGCCTTGACGGTGGCGAGCACGATCACCACCAGCGCGAAGATGCCGATGACCACGGCGACCGGCACCAGAACGATGGCGCCGAACCCCAGCGTGAGCAGGGTGAGCAGGAACGCCGACGACGATGTAGATCAGCAGCGAGATCTGGAAGTTGAGCGACTCCACCGCGTGCCGGCGCACGAACGCCGAGTCGTTGCCCTTGACCAGCATGATCACCAGCGGGGCGATGAAGCCCATCGCGAACCAGGCCGCGACGAAGGTGCCGATGTGCGAGGCGAGCGCCCAGTTGCGCTCCTCGGAGGTCGGCATGCCGCCGTGCCCGGGCTGGGGGGCGCCGGCCGGAGGCGGCGACTGGGCGGGCCGGGTGGGTAGCTCATGACGCCTCCTGGGGTGCCGTGACGAAGTCGATCAGCTCCTCGACTCTACCGAGCAGGGCCGGCTCGAGGTCGGCGTACGACGTGACCTTGCCGAGGATGTGCTTCCAGGCCCGGGCGATGTCGGCCTGGTCGCGGTGCGGCCAGCCGAGCGCGCTGGCAGACGCCCTTCTTCCACTCGACGTTGCGCGGGATCGTCGGCCACGGCGTCATGCCCGAGCCGGTCCGGCTTGCACCGACTGCCAGATGTCGACGAACGGGTGGCCGACGATCAGCACGTGCCGGCCGACCGGGCTGCTGCGCGACCGCGCCGCGCGATCCGGCTCTCCTTGGACCCGGGCACCAGGTGGTCCACGAGGACGCCGACGCGGCGCTCGGGACCGGGACGGAAGTCGCGCAGCTGCTCGGCGAGGTCGTCGACGCCGTCGAGGTACTCCACGACGACGCCCTCGACGCGCAGGTCGTCGCCCCACACCTTCTCGACCAGCTCCGCGTCGTGCCGGCCCTCGACGAAGATCCGGCTGGCCCGGGCCACCCGGGCCTTGGTGCCGGGCACCGCCACCGATCCCGAGGCGGTGCGGGTGCGGCGCCGCCGGGCCCCGTCCGGGCCGGCGGGGTGAGGACCACCGGGCACCCCCTCGAGCAGGAAGCCGGGGCCGAGCGGGAAGGTGCGGCGCCGGCCGCGGCGGTCCTCCAGGGTGACGGTCATCAGGTCACGCTCGACGGCGACGATCTCGCCGCACCAGTCGGTGGTGACCTCCTCGACGACCAGTCCCTTGTCGGCGTCGATCTCGACGGCGCGGCCGCGTCGCGGGGCGCGCCAGTCGGTGCTGAGGACGTCGGCGCCGTAGCGGTCGTGGGCGGGCATCGCCGCCACCGTAGGGCGGCGGTCCGCACAGCGCCGGGGCCGCACGCGCCGGAGGCTCTGGACCGCCGTGGTCGCCGGTGCGACCCCCGAGGCCTTGCCGGCGACACAGTCGCGATATATCGTCGACCTATCGCGACTGGTTCGTCGCCGAGACGCTCGGGAGCGGCCCGTCGCACCGATCGAGGGCTGAGGAGGCCGTCATGGGACGCAGTCCGTGGGACACGCCGTGGGACGACCCGCGGGACGGGCGCCCGAGCCGCGGGCCCGGCGCCGGCCACGGCCGTGGGCGCACCGTGGGGCTCCGGCCCGCCGCCCTGGCTGCAGGGGCTGATCGGCCTGGCGCAGTCGGGCGGGGCCGCGACCCGCGGTCCCCGGGTGACGCCGCGGCGACGTCCGCGCCGCGATCCTGGACGTGCTCGCGGTCGAGCCGATGAACGGCTACCAGATCATCCAGCAGATCGCCGAGCGCAGCGGCGGCGCGTGGAAGCCCAGCCCCGGCTCGGTCTACCCGACCGTCCAGCAGCTCGAGGACGAGGGGCTGGTCGAGGGCACGGCCGGCGAGGGGCGGCGGCTGCTCACGCTCACCGAGCGGGCCGCGGCTACGTCGAGGAGCACCCCGACGAGCTGGCCGCCACCTGGCGCGCCTTCGACGACGCCGCGGAGGCCGAGCACTCCGACGGGGCGCCCACGACCTCAAGCCGGTGATCGGCCAGGTGATGAGCGCCGTGTGGCAGGTGGTCACCCCGGGCACCCGGCAGCAGCAGGCCGAGGCCGCGGAGATCCTCGCCGACGACCCGGCGCCGCCTCTACGGGCTGCTCGCGGAGGGGGATCCGAATGAGCACCGACGGAGCGCCCCGAGCTCCGGATCGGCGACCCGAGCGCGAGGCCGCGGTCGCCGTCGCTCGGCGAGCACTGCGCCGCCGGCCGGCTCGACCAAGGAGGAGTTCGACGAGCGCGCGGCGCTCGCCTTCTCGGCGCGCACCGTCGCGGCGCTGCGGCCGCTGTTCGTCGACCTGCCCGGCCCGCACCCGTTCGCCGCGACGACCCGGGCGGGCGCGCTCTCCGCTCCGCCCCGGTCCGGACCGACCGGCGCGTCACCCGTCCGGCCGGGGCGGCTCGCTCCGGGACGGGCTCGCGGTTTCCTGGCTCCCGTTCGTGCCGCTGCTGCTCGTGCTGGTCGGGCTGGCCATCCTGCTCGGCGCCGGCGTGGCTGGTGTTCATCGGCCTCGGGGCCCTGTGGCTGGCGCGGTCGCACCGGCGCGGATCCGTGTGCGGCTCCGGGTCGCGGGCGCCGGGCATGGCGCTGACCCCGCCGCCGGGTCAGAGCAGCGGCAGCGGACCGGGCCGAGCGGGGCAGCTGGTCGATAGCCGCGCACGTACGGCGCCGCCGAGCTCCTCGCCGGGGTAGGGCCACTCGGCGGCGTCGAGCGCGTCCGTCGACGGGATCCCGCGCGCAGGCGAGGTCGCGGATCGTCTCGGCGACCACGCCGATCTCGTCGCGCTGCTCGCCCACGAAGTCCCGGTCGACCGGCAGCCCGTGCCCGGGCACCACGACGGGCGTCCTCGCCGAGCATGCTGACCACCAGGTCCAGCGTGGCCGGCCACTCCATCGGGTAGCAGTCGTCGCCGAACCCGGGACGGCCCGCTCCCGGCGTGCTCGCGACTGCTCGACCAGGTCGCCGGCGAAGAGCACGTCGGCGTCCGCGCACGCGCACCACGACGTCGCCGGCGGTGTGCCCGCGACCCGGGTGCAGCAGCTCGACGAGCCGGTCGCCGAGGTCGACCACCGGGCCGAGCGAGAAGGTGTGCGTCGGCGCCACGACCCGGGCGGCGGCCACGTCCGCGTGCTCGGGGCGGCTGTCGTCGTCGCCGGCCTCGCTGCTGCACGGGCGGGGGCCGAGCGGGCCAGGTCGTCGGGCACGATCTCGTGGGCGTAGCAGCGGCGGCTCGGCCCGTCGTACTCCTCGACCAGCACGACGTTGCCGAAGACGTGGTCGAAGTGCTGGTGGGTGTTGACCACGGCGACGACCTCGCCGACGCCGAGCCGGCGCGCACGTGCTCGACGACCCGGCGGGCCGCCGGCTCCGAGGCGTGCGTGTCGACCACGCAGCAGGCCGCGGTCGCCGCCGACCAGGCCGACGTTGACGTCGAGGAACTCGGAGCGGGCCACCCAGCAGCGGTCGGCGATCTCGACGAAGCCGGTGTCGTGGGGGACGGAGCGGGGATCTACGGGCATGGGGTCACGGTACGGCGGCCCGGGTCCGGGGAGCGGGCCGGTCGCGGCTCGGCGACACCCCCGGGGGGCGGGTACGCTTGGCACTCGGAAGTCGGTGAGTGCCAGAGCGAGGGAGGAGGTGGCGTCATGGTCGAGGACCGCAAGCTCGCCGTGCTCCGCGCCATCGTCGAGGACTACGTCTCCACCCAGGAGCCGGTCGGCTCCAAGGCCCTCGTCGACCGGCACCAGCTCGGCGTGAGCCCCGGCCACCGTGCGCAACGACATGGCCGCGCTGGAGGAGGAGGGGTTCATCACCCAGCCGCACACCAGCGCGGGCCGGATCCCCACCGACAAGGGCTACCGGCTGTTCGTCGACCGGCTGAGCACGGTCAAGCCGCTCTCGGCCGCCGAGAAGCGGGCGATCACCACGCTGCTCGAGGGGGCCGTCGACCTCGACGACGTCGTCCAGCGCAGCGTCCGGCTGCTCGCCCAGCTGACCCGCCAGGTCGCGGTGGTGCAGTACCCGACGCTGTCGCGCTCGACCGTGCGGCACGTCGAGGTGGTGACGCTCGGCGGCGCCCGGCTGCTGCTGGTGCTGATCCTCTCCACCGGCCGCGTGGAGCAGCGGGTCGTCGAGCTGCCCGAGCCGCTCTCCGAGGACGCCGTCGCCGACCTCCGCACCCGGCTCAACCGGGCGGTCTCGGCGAGCGGCTGGCCGACGCGGCCGACCGGCTGGTGCAGCTGCCCGACGAGTTCGAGCCGGGCGGCCGCACCCCGATCGCCGCGCTCGTGGCCTCGCTGGTGGAGGCGATGTCGCGACCACCGCTCCGACGAGCGGGTCGTGGTCGGCGGCACCGCCAACCTGGCCCGCGTTCGGCGACGGCTTCGACACCAGCATCAGGCCGATGCTCGAGGCGCTGGAGGAGCACGTGGTGCTGCTGCGGCTGCTCGGCGAGGCGACCTCGCCCTCGACCGTGACGGTGCGGATCGGTCACGAGGGACCCTACGAGGAGCTCGGCGACCACGTCGGTGGTCGCGACCGGCTACGGCCCCGGCGACGAGGCGCTGGCCACGCTCGGCATCGTCGGCCCGACGCGCATGGACTACCCCGGGACGATGGCGGCGGTGCGCGCGGTGGCGCGCTACGTCAGCCGGATCCTCGACGAAGGATGACCCCGCGAGCGGGCGGACCGACCGATGCAACCGATCTGAGAACACACGTGAGCCAGGACCTCTACGAGACCCTCGGGGTATCCCGGGACGCCGACGGCGACACGATCAAGAAGGCCTACCGCAAGCTGGCCCGCCAGCTGCACCCGGACGTCAACCCCGACCCGGAGACCCAGGAGCGGTTCAAGGACGTGACCCGCGCCTACGAGGTGCTCTCCGACCCGGAGAAGCGCCGGATGTACGACCTCGGCGGCGACCCGTTCAACGGCGCCGCCGGCGGCTTCGCGGGAGCGGGGGCGGGGTTCTCCTTCACCGACATCATGGACGCCTTCTTCGGCGGCGCCGGCGGGGGCGCGGCCGGCGCGGGCCGCGGGCCGCGGCCCCGGGTCCGCCGCGGCCAGGACGCCCTGATCCGGCTCGACGTCGACCTCGCCGAGGCGGCGTTCGGCACCACCCGCGAGCTCAAGGTCGACACCGCGGTGCTGTGCACGGTCTGCCAGGGCGGCGGTGCCGCCCCGGGCTCGTCGCCGCAGACCTGCGAGACCTGCCGGCGGCCGCGGCGAGACCGTGCACCAGCAGCGGTCGTTCCTCGGCGAGATCCGCACGATGCGTCCCTGCGCCGCCTGCCGCGGCTTCGGGACGATCATCCCCGAGCCGTGCCGCGAGTGCTCCGGTGACGGCCGGGTCCGCTCCCGCCGCACGCTCACGCGTGAAGATCCCGGCCGGGGTCGACACCGGCACCCGGGTGCAGCTCTCCGGCCAGGGCGAGGTCGGTCCCGGCGGCGGACCGGCCGGCGACCTGTACGTCGAGATCCACGTCGAGGAGCACCCGGTCTTCGTCCGGCACGGCCACGACCTGCACTGCACGGTGACGATGCCGATGACGGCCGCGGCGCTGGGCACCACGATCGAGCTGCCGCTGCTCGAGGCCGACCTCGTCCCCGAGGACGCTGACGCCGGCGACCTGGAGACCAGCGACCGAGCTCGACATCCGGCCGGGCACCCAGTCCGGCACCGAGATCGTGATCGGCGGACTCGGGCGTACCGTCGCTGCGCGGGCAGCGGGCGCGGCGACATCGTCGTGCGCGTGATCGTGGAGACGCCGACGCGGCTCGACGAGCGCCAGGAGGAGCTGCTGCGCGAGCTGGCGGCACTGCGGCAGGAGGAGACCCCCGACGGCCAGGTGCGTGCCGACGCCGAAGTCGGTCTTCGGCCGGCTCCGCGACGCCTTCGGCCACGCGATGAGCCTCCCGTTCTTCGTCCACCCCGACCTGGCGGGGACTGCCGGCCGGGGCCACCGTGACCCTCGACGGCGACGAGGGCCGGCACGCGGTCGTGGTGAAGCGGATCCAGGTCGGCGAGCAGGTCGCCCTGACCGACGGCGCCGGCACCGACGGTGCGGGGGCACCGTGACGGCCACCTCCAGGTCGAGCCTGACCCTCGAGGCGGAGGGCTCGGCCACCTCGAGGGCGAGAACCCGCGGGTGATCGTCGTGCAGGCGATCCCGAAGGGCGACCGGGGGGAGCTCGCCGTCGAGATGCTCACCGAGGTCGGCGTCGACGTGATCGTCCCGTGGGCGGCCGCCCGCTCGGTCGCGGTGTGGCAAGGGCGAGCGGGCCGCGAAGTCGCTGGCCAAGTGGCGCGGCACCGCCCGGGAGGCCGCCAAGCAGGCCCGGCGGGCATGGTTCCCCGAGGTGCGCCGAGCCGGCCACCACCGCCGACGTGGTCGAGCTGCTGCGCAGGCGCCTCGGTGCCGGTGGTGCTGCACGAGGCGGCCTCCGGGCCCGCTGGCGGACCTGCCCGTGCCCGGCCGGGCCGAGATCGTGATCGTGGTCGGTCCCGAGGGCGGGATCACCGACGAGGAGCTGGCCGCCTTCGCCGCGGTCGGCGCCGAGCCGGTGCGGCTCGGGCCGCTCGGTGCTGCGCACCTCCACCGCCGGGCGTCGCCGCGACCGCCGCCCTGCTCTCCCGCACCCCCCGCTGGCGCTGACCCGGAGTCACTCCCTGCAGGCCCCTCGGCGGCGTGCCGCTGCATCCGTGACCCCTCGGTCGCAGGGGGTCAGCGGACGACGCGTGACGCTCTTGGTGTCCTGGAACGGCGCGAAGCCCTCGCCGCCGGAGATGTCCTCGTCGTGCACGACCAGCGTGTAGTCGCCGGGTGCCGCGTCGCGGGCACGTCCACGGTGAACGAGTACGGCGCCATCCGTGCAGCACTCCTCCGCCATCACCGGGTCGTCGCGGTGAAGCCGACGACGCGGACGACCTCGCCGCCCGCGCGCAGCTCCCACGCGACGTTGGCCTCGAAGAAGGCGCCGAGCCCCTCGACCGTGAAGCCGCTCGCGCACCTCGGCTCCCTCCGCCGGGGCTGATGATCCAGACCTGGGCCAGCGTCGCGGACTCGTCGCCGCGTGCGAGCGGCTCCGAGACGGGCACGCCGAGCAGCTGGTCGGTGCGGCCGCCGTCGAGCAGGAGCTGCGACCGGCGCGGTGGCCTGGACGGCCGCCTGCGCCGTGTAGACCAGCTGCTGGACGGCGATCCCCGCGCGTCGGCGCTCATGCCCGCCGGCCGGTCGCGCAGCGCCGTCCGTCCGGGCTGGTGATCGTCGACCGTGATGCTCCTCGACTGCCGTCGGGCCGCCCTCGAAGGACGGCCGCCGCCTCGTCCCGCCCGGCCACGGGGTGCGGTAGTCCGGGTCGTCCGGGGTCCGGCCGACCGCGTCGGAGAGCGCCTGCGCCAGCGGCGTCGGCCCCGATGCCGGGGTGGAACTCGCGGTAGAGCCGCGGGCCCTGGCCGGTGTCGCCGACGTAGTAGACCGGGACCGCGCGCCTCGACCGGGACCGGCTCCGCGGAGGCGGACGGGTCGGGGTCCGTCGAGGGCTCGTCGCGGCCGGTGGGCTCGACGGCCGCCGTCGGTGCTGGCGGCCGGGTCCCGGCGATCGGCGGCTCGGCCGCCGGTGTCGCCGAGCACGGCGACCGCGGCCACGGTGGCCGCGACGCGTCACCGCCGCAGCGGCCGCGCGCGATCAACCAGGGACGTCCGGACATCGGGGCTCACCTTCGTTCGGGCCTGGATCGGCGTCGAGCCCGTCGCGCGGGCTCGACGTCGGACGACGGCGTCGTCGAGCAGGTCGCGGAGCCGCTGCTCGTCGTCGGGACCGAGGTCGTGGGGCTCGTAGGGGTTGCCATCAGAGGTCCTCCAGCAGCAGGGGCCGAGCGAGGTGCGAGGGCCGGCGCCGCGGGAGGCGTGGCTCTTGACCGCGCCGCGGCTGATGCCGAGCGTCTCGGCGATCTGGGCCTCGGAGAGGTCGAGGTAGTAGCGCAGCGCGAGCACCTCGCGCTGACGGTCGCGGGAGCGCGCGCGAGCGCGTCGAGCACGCTGGGCACGGCGCTCGGTGACCAGCGTCGTCGTCGTCGGCGCCGGGTACGTCGGGCAGCGGGCTCGGGGGCGTGCCGGGCGACCACCGACCCGGTGCCGGAGCACCGACCGGGACCGGTTCACCACCGTCTGCCGGAGGTAGGCCAGCGCCTTGTCCGGGTCGCGCAGCGACCGCCAGCGGCCGTGCATCGCCACGAACGAGTCCTGCACGACCTCCTCGGCGGTCTCCGACGTCGCGGACCAGCAGCACCGAGAGCCGGACCAGCCGCCGGTAGTGCGCTGGCGTACAGCTCCTCGACGGCGTCGTCGGCGTCCCACTGGCGGGCGGTCGGAGCCGAGCCGGTCCGCGCATCGGACATCGCCCCCAGCCCGGGGTCGCTGCGAGCAGGTCGGTCCTCACGGTAGTTCCACGCGCGGGTGCCGCGCCGGTTTACCGCCGGCCGACGCTGCCGGGTACGCCGGACCGGCGACCGGCTACGCTGGCCGCATGCCCGACGAACGAGCCACGCCGCGACTGCCTGTTCTGCAAGATCGTCGCGGGCGAGATCCCCGCCGACGTCGTGCACGAGACCGCCACGACCGCTGGCCTTCCGCGACATCGAGCCGCAGGCGCCCACCCACGTGCTGGTGATCCCCCGCAGCGCACCGAGCCCGACGCCGCCGCGCTGGCCGCCGCAGGCGCCCGACGTGCTGGTCGACCTGGTCGCGGCGGCCGCCGCCGTGGTCGGCGGAGCGGGAGGGCTCGACGAGGGCTACCGGCTGGTGTTCAACACCGGGCCGGCCGCGCACCAGACCGTGTTCCACGCCCACCTGCACGTGCTCGGCGGACGCATCGATGGGCTGGCCGCCGGGATGAGCCGGCTCGCGGCCCTGGCCCTGGCTGCTGGCCTGCTGGTGCTGACCGGCTGCGGCGGGGTGCCGGAGGCTCGGACGGCTCCGGCGACGGCCTCGGCGAGCGCGCCCCGGCGGGCGACCGCGGACGACTTCGCCGACGACGTGGAGCGGCGGCTGGCCGAGCAGGGCCGCGACGGGGAGGCGGACTCGCCGTCCGGCGACCCCGCTGCGCGACGGGGAGCGCTTCGCCGACCTGGCCATGCCGGCGGCGTACACCCCGTCGGCCGCCGCTCGGCACCGGCACCGACGACTACCGCTGCTTCCTCCTCGACCCGAGGCTCGACCGACGACGCGTTCATCACCGGCTTCGACGTGCGGCCCGGCACTCCGAGGACACGGTGCACCACGTGATCCTGTTCCGGGTGCCGCCGTGCCTCGGTCCCGCACGCCGAGGCGGCCGACGCGGCGCGAGGCCCGGCGAGGGCTGGACCTGCTTCGGCGGCGCCGGCATCGCCGGCAGGGCGTGGCGCTCGACGACGCGCCCTGGCTGGGCGCCTGGGCTCCCGGCGGCGGCGAGCCGTGATGGCCGCCGACGTCGGCATCCCGCTGGAGGCGGGGTCCCGGGTGATCATGCAGGTGCACTACAACCTGCTCGCCGGCGCCGAGCCGGACGTGACCACCGCGCGGCTGCGGCTGGCTCGCCGGCGACGCCGGGACCTCGCGCCGCTGCGAGACGATGCTGCTGCCCGCGCCCGGTCGAGCTGCCCTGCCGCCCGGCGCACGCCGACGAGCCCGCTCTGCGACCGCGCGGCCGCGGTCGCCGACGTCCAGGCGCGCTTCGGCGCCTCGGGCAGCACCGCGAACGTGCCTGCACCTGCTCTGCGGCGCCGCAGGAGGCGGGGCCGGTGCAGCGCTGCGACCGCACCGTCGGGAGCCGGCCCACGATGCTGCGCGCCGTGGCCGGGCACATGCACCTGCTCGGCCGCAGCATCACCGATCGAGGTGAACCCGGGCACGCCGCGCGGGCGCCGACGGTGCTGGACATCCCGGTCTGGGACTTCGACGACCAGTCGGCCAAGCCCGGTCGAGCCGCTGCGGCTGCGCCGCGGCGACACCGTCCGGGTGACCTGCGAGCACGACCAGTCGCTGCGCGACTCGCTGCCGGCGTTCGAGGGGCAGCCGGAGCGCTACGTGGTGTGGGGCGAGGGCACCACCGACGAGATGTGCCTGGGCATGCTGCTGGTCACCCGGCCCTGACCCGCCGACTGGTCGAGCGTGGCGGCGCCGGGACGCTCCGACGCCGACAGTCGGCGGGCGGACCGGTGGCGTGGAGGCTCAGACCAGCAAGGACATCGCCGAGAACAGGGAGGGCGGCCGCACCGGCCACCTATGACAGAGATCGACACCCCTCAGCACTCCATCACCGTGCCCGCGAGCGTCTCCATGGTGTCCCTGCTCGGGCCCCGGGACGAGCACCTCGCCCTGATCGAGAAGGCCTTCGCCGCCGACATCCACGTCCGCGGCAACCAGGTCACCCTGCGCGGCGAGTCCGCCGAGGTGGCCCTCGTCGAGCGGCTCCTCGACGAGCTGGTCGACGATCATCCGCACCGGCCAGGGCATCACCACCGAGACCGTCGAGCGCGCCATCGGCATCCTGCGCACGGAGACCCACGAGCGCCCCGCCGACGTGCTCAGCATGAACATCCTGTCCAACCGCGGGCGCACGATCCGGCCCAAGACGCTCAACCAGAAGCGCTACGTCGACGCGATCGACAAGCACACGATCGTCTTCGGCATCGGCCCGGCCGGCACCGGCAAGACCTACCTGGCGATGGCCAAGGCCGTGCAGGCGCTGCAGTCGAAGAACGTCAACCGGATCATCCTGACCCGGCCGGCCGTCGAGGCGGGCGAGCGGCTCGGCTTCCTGCCCGGCACGCTCAGCGAGAAGATCGACCCCTACCTGCGCCCGCTGTACGACGCGCTGCACGACATGCTCGACCCGGAGACGATCCCCAAGCTGCTGGCCGCCGGCACGATCGAGGTGGCGCCGCTGGCCTACATGCGCGGCCGCACCCTCAACGACGCGTTCATCATCCTCGACGAGGCGCAGAACACCTCGCCCGAGCAGATGAAGATGTTCCTCACCCGGCTCGGCTTCGGCTCCAAGATGGTGGTCACCGGCGACGTCACCCAGGTCGACCTGCCCTCCGGCATCAAGCAGCGGGCTGCGGATCGTCGAGGGCATCCTCGACGGCATCGAGGACGTCGTCGTTCAACCGGCTCACCGCCCACGACGTCGTACGCCACCGCCTGGTCGGGCACATCGTCGAGGCCTACGACGCGTTCGAGGCGCAGCCGAGCAGCCGCGGCGCCGACCGGTCCGACCGCGGCAACGGCGACGCAGGCGCCGTCCCCGCCGAGCGGGACCGCGCGTGAGCATCGAGATCCTCAACGAGTCGGGCGCCGAGCGTCGACGTCACGACGCTGTCCCGGCTCTCCCGCTTCGTGATGGACCGGATGCGGGTGCACCCGCAGGCCGAGCTGTGCATCAAGCTCGTCGACGAGGACACCATCGCCACGCTCAACGACCAGTGGATGGACAAGGACGGGCCCGACCGACGTGCTGGCCTTCCCGATGGACGAGCTGCGCCCCGGCCTGGTCAGCGAGGAGCCCGAGGAGGGCGTGCTCGGCGACCTGGTGCTGTGCCACGCGGTCGCCGAGCGGCAGGCCGAGGAGGCCCGCGAGGCCGGCCAGACCGACTACACCGCCGCCGACGAGGTCGACCTGCTGACCGTGCACGGGATCCTGCACCTGCTCGGCTACGACCACGCCGAGCCCGAGGAGCACCGCGAGATGTTCGGCCTCCAGGCCCGGCTGCTCGCCGAGTGGCAGGGCGCCCGCGAGGGCGAGGTGCTGCCCGGCGACGAGGTCCACGCCGGACCGGCCGAGGACCGGCCCGTGAGCACCGTCGACATCTGGCTGCTGGTCCTGGCCGGCGTGCTGGTCGTCGCTCGCCGGGCTGTTCAGCAGCGCCGACGCCGCGCTGTCGTCGTTCTCCAAGGCCCGCGCGGAGGAGATCGCCGAGCACGGCAGGTCCGGCGCCACGCGGCTGCTGGTGATCGTCGAGGACCCGCCCCGCTACCTCAACACCGCGCTGCTGCTGCGGATGCTCTCCGAGATCGCGGCGATCGTGATGGTCACCGTCGTCATGCTCGACCTGATCGTCCGGCGCGGCGGCGCCGAGGCCGGGCCGGACGACGACGAGCGGCCGCTGGCTGGCGATGCTCGCCGCGATCGGCATCTCCCTGGTGGTCTCCTTCGTCGTGATCGGGGTCGCGCCGCGCACCGTCGGCCGCCAGCACGCCGAACGGGTGGCGCTGCTCTCCGCCGGGCCGCTGATCGTGTTCACCAAGGTGCTCGGTCCGCTGCCGCAGCTGCTGATCCTGGTCGGCAACGCGATCACGCCGGGCCGCGGCTTCAGCGAGGGACCGTTCTCCTCCGAGGCCGAGCTGCGCGAGCTGGTCGACCTCGCCGAGGCCTCCAGCGTCATCGAGTCCGGCGAGCGGGCGATGATCCACTCGGTCTTCGAGCTCGGCGACACCATCGTCCGCGAGGTGATGGTGCCGCGCACCGACGTGGTGTTCATCGAGCGCACACAAGACGCTGCGCCAGGCGATGTCGCTGGCGCTGCGCAGCGGCTACTCCCGGATCCCGGTGGTGGGCGAGAACCTCGACGACATCGTCGGCTTCGCCTACCTCAAGGACCTCACCCGCCGCGTCTTCGACCGGCACGAGGCCGAGCAGACCGAGCGGGTCGAGTCGGTGATGCGGCCGGTGCTCTACGTGCCCGACTCCAAGCCGATCGACGGGCTGCTGCGCGAGATGCAGGCCGAGCGCAAGCACGTCGCGGTCGTCGTCGACGAGTACGGCGGCACCGCCGGGCTGGTCACCATCGAGGACGTGCTCGAGGAGATCGTCGGCGAGATCACCGACGAGTACGACGTCGAGCACGTCGACGTCGAGCACCTCGCCAACGGCAGCATCCGGCGTCAGCTCGCGCTACCCGGTCGACGACCTCGAGGAGGTGTGCGGCGTGGCGATCGAGGACGACGACGTCGACACCGTCGGCGGTCTGATGGCCAAGCACCTCGGGCGGGTGCCGATCGCCGGCTCGGTGGTGGAGGTGCACGGCCTGCGGCTCGAGGCCGAGGCGCCGTCCGGACGGCGCAACCGGATCGGCACGGTGCTGATCACGCCGGCTGGAGCCCGGCGCTCGAGGACGCGCACGCCCGAGTCCTACGCTGACACCCATGTCGACCACCCCGAACGCGCCCACCGGACTCACTGACCCCGAGGACGCGCAAGCTGGTCACGCTGGCCCGGTCCACCCGGGCCCGGACCGGCGCCGCCGAGGGCGCCTGCGTGCGCGACCTCGACGGCCGGACCTACGCCGGCGCCACCGTCGACCTGCCCTCGCTGCGGCTGAGCGCGGTGCAGGTCGCGGTGGCGATGGCGGTCTCCTCGGGGTCCCGCGGGCTCGAGGCCGTGGTCGTGCTCGGCGGCGCGGTGACCGTCCGCCGAGGCCGACCTGTCCGTGGTGCGCGACTTCGCCGGCTCCGGACGTGCCGGTGCACCTCGCCGCGCCCGACGGCACCGTGGTCGCCTCCGTCGCATCCTGAGACCCGACTCACCCCGACGACGGACGACGCTGGAGCCCTGCGCTGGCTAGGCTGTCGCCGTGAGCGACCTGGTGGGTCGAGCGGCTCACTGTCAAGGCACCGCGCCGGTGTAGGTCGCGGTGTGAGTGACCTGGTGGGGCGGGACCGGCACGACGAGGCGGTCCGCCGGCTGCGGGCGTCGTATCGCGGCGATCCCGCACGGGTGCGCCGGTGCGGCTGGCCAAGCGGACCTCGAACCTGTTCCGGACCCGCTCCGGCACCGAGGCGCCCGGCCTCGACGTGTCCGGGCTGCGCGGCGTGATCGACGTCGACCCGGGCGCCGGCACCGCCGACGTGCAGGGCATGTGCACCTACGAGGACCTCGTCGACGTCACGCTGCGCGCGCGGCCTGATCCCGCTCGTCGTGCCCGCAGCTGCGCACGATCACCCTCGGCGGTGCCGTGACCGGCCTCGGCATCGAGTCCACCTCGTTCCGCAGCGGGCTGCCGCACGAGTCGGTGCTCGAGATGGACGTGCTCACCGGCGACGGCGAGGTCCGCACGGTTCGACCCGGCGACGACCTGTTCGACGCCTTCCCGAACTCCTACGGCTCGCTCGGCTACGCCACCCGGCTGCGGATCCGGCTCGAGCGGGTGCCCGCGGTACGTCGCGCTCCGGCACGTCCGGTTCGACGACCTCGACCTGCTGTCCCGCGACGGTCGCCCGGGTCGTCGCGGACGCGGCGTACGACGGCGAGCGGGTCGACGCCGTCGACGGGGTGGTGTTCGCGCCGGGGGAGGCCTACCTGACCCTGGCCCGGTTCACCGACGACCCGAGCCGGGCGGCGACGGCACCGACCCGCGGGCGCCGGCGCCGACCTCGGACTACACCGGCGACGGAGCCGTTCTTCCGCTCGCTGCAGCGGCTGCGCACCGACCGGCTGACGATGCACGACTACCTGTGGCGCTGGGACACCGACTGGTTCTGGTGCTCGGGCGCCTTCGGGCTGCACGACCCACGGGTCCGCCGGCTGTGGCCGCGCCGGTGGCGGCGCAGCGACGTCTACCACCGCATCGTCGGGCTGGAGAACCGCTTCGGCGTCAAGGCCCGGCTCGACCGGCGGCGCGGTCTGCCCGAGCGGGAGCGGGTGATCCAGGACGTCGAGGTCCCGGTCGAGCGGCTCGCGGAGTTCCTGACCTGGTTCGACGCCGAGGTGGGGATGCGGCCGGTCTGGCTGTGCCCGCTGCGCAGCACCCGGGAGTGGCCGTCGTACCCGCTGCGCCCCGGCGCGACCTACGTCAACGTCGGGCTTCTGGGGCACCGTCCCGATCGAGCCCGGCACCGCGCGACGGTGACCACAACCGGGCGATCGAGCGAAGGTGACCGAGCTCGGCGGGCACAAGTCGCTCTACTCCGACGCCTACTACGACGCGGACACCTTCGACCGGCTCTACGACCAGGCCTTCGCCCGGACCGTCCGCAAGCAGACCGACCCCGACGGGCGGCTGACCGACCTCTACGACGAAAGTGGTGGGACGACGATGACCAGCACGTCAAGGACGCAACCGGGCGCACCGCAGGTCACCATCGGCGAGGCGCTCGACGCGGCTGATGGCGCGCGGGGTGCCGTTCCGGTTCACGGCCTACGACGGCAGCACGGCCGGTCCCGCCGACTCGCCGATCCACGTGCGGCTGCTCAACCAGCGCGGCCTGTCCTACCTGCTCTCCGCACCCGGCGACCTCGGCATGGCCCGGGCCTACGTGCGCCGGCGACCTCGAGCTCGAGGGCGTGCACCCGGGCGACCCGTACGACGCGATGGTGCGACCTGCAGAGCAACCTGCGGTTCCGGGTCCCCTCGCCCGCCGAGGCGTTCCAGCTCGCGCGCGGCATCGGGCTCGAGCCAGCTGCTGCCGCCCGAGCCGCCGCCGCAGGAGGCGCTGCCGCGCTGGCGCCGGCTGCTCGAGGGCTTCCGGCACTCGCGCACCCGCGACGCCGGGGCGATCCACCACCACTACGACGTGTCCAACCGCTTCTACGAGATGGTCCTCGGGCCCTCGATGACCTACACGTGCGCGTGCTTCCCGCACCGAGCACGCCGGCCTGGAGGAGGCGCAGGCCTTCAAGTACGACCTGGTCGCGCGCAAGCTCGACCTCCAGCCGGGCATGCGGCTGCTCGACGTCGGCTGCGGCTGGGGCGGCATGGTCCGGCACGCCGCCCGGGAGTACGGCGTCGAGGTGCTCGGCGTGACGCTGTCGCGCGAGCAGGCCGCGTGGGGCCAGGCCGCCGTCGAGCGCGAGGGCCTGGCCGACCTGGCCGAGGTCCGCTTCGGCGACTACCGGGAGGTCGCCGGAGACCGGCTTCGACGCGGTCAGCTCGATCGGGCTCACCGAGCACATCGGCGTGCGGAACTACCCGGCGTACTTCGGCTTCCTGCGCGACACGCCTCGTGCCCGGCGGCCGGCTGCTCAACCACTGCATCACCCGGGCCGACAACACCGCCCAGGCGACCACCGGCGCCTTCATCGACCGCTACGTCTTCCCCGACGGGGAGCTGACCGGGTCCGGGCGGATCATCACCGCCATGCAGGACGTCGGGCTGGAGGTGCGGCACGAGGAGAACCTCCGCGAGCACTACGCGCTGACCCTGCGGGGCTGGTGCGAGAACCTCGTCGAGCACTGGGACGAGTGCGTCGACGAGGTCGGCGAGGGCACCGCCAAGGTGTGGGGGCTCTACATGGCCGGCTCGCGGCTCGGCTTCGAGCGCAACGAGATCCAGCTGCACCAGGTGCTCGGCGTGCTGCCCGACGCGGACGGCCGGTCCAGCTTCCCGCTGCGCCCCACCTGGCTGTCCTGACCGGCGAGGCGGTCAGCTCATCAGGCTCCTCGACCGGCGTGTCGGGCGCGAAGTGACCAGTCACCGGGGCCGCCGGGCCGGGTGACAGAATCGGCGGGTGCCCGAGACCCCCGCCCCGCCCGCGTTCCGGAGCGGCTTCGCCTGCTTCGTCGGCCGGCCCAACGCCGGCAAGTCCACGCTGACCAACGCGCTCGTCGGCACCAAGGTCGTCGATCACGTCCTCGAAGCCGCAGACGACCCGCACCGTCGTGCGCGGCATCGTGCACCGGCCGGACGCGCAGCTGATCCTGGTCGACACCCCCGGCCTGCACCGGCCGCGGACCCTGCTCGGGGAGCGGCTCAACGACCTGGTGACCAGCGACCTGGGCGGAGGTCGACGTGGTCGCGGTGTGCTTCCCGGCCAACGAGAAGATCGGCCCGGCGACACCGGTTCATCGTCAACGAGCTCGCCAAGGTGCGCCGTACGACGAAGCTGGCGATCGCCACGAAGACCGACCTGGCCACCCCCGAGCAGCTGGGGGAGCACCTCCTCGCGATCGACCGGCTCGGGCCAGGAGACCGGCACCGACTGGGCGGAGATCGTGCCCGGTGTCGGCCAAGTCGGGCGACCAGGTCGGACTGCTGGCCGACCTGCTGGTGGCGCGGCTGCCCGAGGGGCCGCCGCTGTACCCGGACGGTCGACCTCGTCCGACTCCCCGGAGGAGGCGATCGTCGCCGAGCTGATCCGCGAGGCGGCGCTGGAGGGCGTCCGCGACGAGCTGCCGCACTCGATCGCCGTCGTGGTCGAGGAGATGGGCCTGCGCGAGGGCCGGCCCGAGGACAAGCCGCTGCTCGACATCCACGCGAACGTGTTCGTCGAGCGGTCCTCGCAGAAGGGCATCGTGATCGGCCACAAGGGCAGCCGGCTGCGCGCAGGTCGGCACCGACGCCCGCAAGCAGCATCGAGGCGATGCTCGGCACCCCGGTCTACCTCGACCTGCACGTGAAGATCGCCAAGGACTGGCAGCGCGACCCCAAGCAGCTGCGCCGCCTCGGCTTCTGAGCGACGATCCGCCTGCGGTCCGGGGCTCACCCCGAGGACCGCAGACGAATCGTCGTCCGGCGTCGCCTCAGCGCACCGTCGCGGTCAGCAGCAGGTACTCCCACTCCATGACCCCGCCGCCCTGGTCGTAGCGGTGGCCGAGCGCGGCGAGCTCCTCGTCGAGCGCGGCGGCCCGCTCGGGCTGGTCCGCGAGCCCCTTGTAGGCCGCGATCGTCGGGCCGTAGCAGGCCTTGAAGAAGTCCCGGAACTCCTCACCGGACGCGAACCGGTCCACCCGCAGCAGCTGCCGCCGCGCGACGACGTCGGTGACCCGGTCGCCGAGCAGCGTGCGGACGTGCTCCTCGCTGCCCCACAGCGGCGGAGCCTGTACGCCGGCCGGCGGCGGCGCGACGTACGGCCTCATGGTCGCGAACATCTGCCCGATGAAGCCCTCCGGCGTCCAGCTCAGCAGCCCGATGGTGCCGCCGCTGCGAGTGACCCGGACCAGCTCGTCGGCACTCTCCTGGTGGTGCGGGGCGAACATCACCCCGACGCAGGAGATCGTCGCGTCGAACGACGCGTCCTCGAACGGCAGCGCCTCCGCGTCCGCCTCACGCCACTCCAGCGTCACCCCGTCGGCCGCTGCCTCCGCCCGTCCCCGCTCGAGCAGCTCGGGGGTCAGGTCGCTCGCGACGACCCGCGCCCCCAGGCGGGCGGCCGGGATGGCGGCGTTGCCCGACCCGGCCCCCACGTCGAGCACCCGCTGGCCCGGCCCGATCCCGGCGGCCTCGACGAGCACCGCCCCCAGGGACGGGATCACCTCGTCCGCCACCGTCGGGTAGTCCCCGAACGCCCACATCGCCCGGTGCTTGGCCTTGAGCTCGCCCCCCGGCGTCGCTTGCACGGTCATGTCCTTCTCCCTCCACGTCGACTGTTGCACCGAGGCTAGGGAGGCGTGGTCGGCGGCTCCAGTACGACTTCTGTACCGGAGGGCCCCCTGCCTGCTTTGTCCCTGGTGGCCGCCGGAGGCGGCGCATAGCCTGCGGAGATGGGAACCAGCTACCACCAGTTCTGTCCCGTCGCCAAGGCGATGGAGCTGCTCGACGAGCGGTGGACCATGCTGCTCGTGCGCGAGCTGGTGCTCGGCAGCGAGCACTTCAACGACCTGCGGCGCGGGCTGCCGCGGATGTCGCCGAGCCTGCTGTCCAAGCGGCTCCACCAGCTGGCCCGGGCCGGCGTCGTGGAGAAGCTGGTCGACGGTCGCGACGTGCGCTACGTGCTCGACCCCCGCGGGGGAGGAGCTCCGGCCCGTGGTGGAGGCGGTCGGGACCTGGGGGGCCCGGTGGATCGGTGTGCTGGGCGACGAGGACCTGGACCCCAAGCTGCTGCTGTGGGACATGCACCGCAACGTCGACCGGGCGGCGGTGCCGACGCCGCGCGCGGTGCTGCACTTCCGCTTCCCCGAGGTCCGGGGCGCTCAGGGGCGCTGGTGGCTGGTGATCACCCCGCAGGAGGTCGACGTGTGCGACGAGGACCCGGGGCACGAGGTCACGCTCACGCTCACGTCGAGCCTGCGGGACCTGACGCAGGTGTGGCGCGGCGACCTGACCTGGGCCGAGGCCGTCGGCTCGGGACGCCTCGAGGTGACCGGTCCGGAGCGGCTGCGGCGCGACGTGCCGAGCTGGTTCGCGCTCTCGTCCTTCGCGGACGTGCCGCGTGGCGGCTCGCTGGTCACCGTCTGACCCGACCCGGACACCTGCCGGCCGGACCACGGGGGCGACCCCTGTGGCTCAGCAGCCCCCGGCGTAGGTCCCTGCGGTCGTCCGCGGTGCCCGGGTCGGCTGGGCGTTCTTGCGCTCCAGCGTGAAGTAGCGCAGCCAGTCCATCTGCATCCGGCTCCGGTTCATCCGCGCGCCCGGCTCGGCCACCATGCTGTAGCGGACGGTGAACGGGACGCCCGACAGCGCCTCGGGCCGACGCTCCCGTCGGACCACGTGGGCGTCGACGAACCACGCGATCCGCCGCTTGCGGACCTCCACGGCGAAGGTGTGCCACCGGTCGTCGGAGAGGTCGAGCTGCTCGGACGCGGTGAACTCGCGGTCCGGCAGGTTGCGGATCCAGAGGTTCGCCCGGTCGTCGCCGAACCGGTAGCCCTCCAGCGCGACGTTCTGCGCGCCGCAGTGCTCGTCGAGGTCGCCGGCGGGCACGAGCTCGGTGCGCACCTGGTAGTTGGCGGCATCGGTCGAGTAGCGGCGCGAGCGCAGCCGGATCTCCCACCGGCCGGTCTCGTGACCCGCGCGGGTGCTCGTGGCGGTGACCGTCCCCTCCGTCGAGGTGTTCAGCGTGAGCATGCCGAACTGGTGCTGCACCAGCCCGGGACCCTCCACGGCGTAGCGGCGTGCCCGCCGGCCGGTCTCGTAGTCGTCCTGCCACAGCGGACGCCCCCACTTGAAGGTGGACTGCGCGTTGACCGGGCCAGGCGGGTCGGCGTGGTCGGCGGTCGCGGTCGGTACGGCGGCCGGGAGCACGCTGAGCGGCAGCGCGGCGGCCAGCGCGACGGTCCACCGGCGGCCGGGCCCGCGGGAGCTACGAGGCATCCGGCCACGGTAGGCCAGACATATCGTCACGTACAGAAGCAGAACGGATATTCGCCGCCGCCGCCGCCGCGGACGGAGCGTCGTGGTCGGCGGCGTCTGGTTGGGTCGGTCCCATGACGACGGACTGGTCCATCACCTTCGACTGCCACGACGCCCACGTGATGCTGGCCTTCTGGAAGGAGGCGCTGGGCTACGTCGACGCGCCGGTGCCGGAGGGCTGGGACACCTGGGAGGAGTGGCTGCGGCACTTCGAGGTTCCCGAGGACGAGTGGGACGACGGCGGCGCGATCGTCGACCCGGACGGACGGTTGCCGGGCATCTCGGTCCTCAAGGTGCCGGAGGGCAAGACCGCCAAGAACCGGCTGCACCTCGACCTCCGGGTCAGCGGCGGCCGGCACGTCGACCAGGACGTGCGGCGCGCCCGGATCACCGCGACCGTCGAGCGCCTGGTCGCGGCCGGCGCCAGCGTGCTGCGCGAGAACCGCTTCGACGGCCACCTGGACGGCGTGGTGATGGCCGACCCGGAGGGCAACGAGCTGTGCGTCGCGTGAGGGCGTGCCCCTAGCCGTAGGCCTTCTCGCCCCGGCCGGCGGCGGTCGCCACCTGATCGACCCGGCGGGCGCGGGTGGCGTCCTGCTTGGCGGTCACGACCCAGGTGAGCATCGCCTTGCGGGCGGACGCGGAGAAGCCGTCCCAGTGCTCGCGGGACCCGGGGCGGGCCGCGAACGCCGCGGCGAGGTCGTCGGGCACGACGAGGTCCTCGACGTCGTCGAGGAGGGTCCAGGTGCCGTCGGTCTTCGCGGCGTCGATCACCGCGCGGCCGGGCGCCTCCATCCGGCCCTCACGCTCGAGTCGCTCGATGCGGAGCTTGTTGGGTCGCGACCAGCCGCTGCCCTTGCGGCGGGGCGTGAACCACTGCATGCTCCGGTGCTGGTCGAGGGTCTTGACCACCGCGTCGATCCAGCCGTAGCGCAGCGCCTCGCACACCGCGTCGTCGTACCCGAAGGGGGCGCCGGCGGACCGGCGGGGCGTCACCAGCCAGACGCCGCGGGTGTCGGCGTGATGGGCCGCCAGCCAGGCCGACCAGTCCGTAAGCGTCGCCGGCTCGAACCGCTCCGCCTCGTCCATGACTCCCATGCGGCCGATCCTGCCGCATCGCGCCGACACGCACGCGTGCCGACGCGTGGTCGGGTGTCACCCCGGGGTGACTACTCGTCGGTCTTGGCCCAGCAGATCGAGCGCCGGTTGCCGGCCTTCCACTCGGCGCGGTGGAACCAGGTGAAGCCGTAGTCGTAGTCGACGGGGTAGTTCATCCAGGCACCCACGGAGTCCGAGCAGAAGTCCCGGGTGCGGACCGCGACGACCCGGTCGCCGGGGTAGTTGTCACCCTCGTCACCGAGCACGATCGTGGTGACCGCCCGCCAGTCGTGCGGCTGGCTGCAGGGGATCTTCACCGAGTCGGCGACGGTCGGGCCTTTGACGCACACCAGCCAGCGGTCGTCGGGCTCGCCGAGCAGGATGCCCTTCGCGCTCTCCGGCAGGGTGACCAGCGAGGTGGACTCCTCGCCGCCACCCACGACGTCGCAGCGCCACCAGCGGGCACCGGCGTCCCACGCCTCCTGGCTCGGCCGGAACCACGCCCAGGTCACCGTCGTCCGCATCACGAGGCTCTCGTCGCCGCCGAGGAACCGGCGGAACTTCTTCTCGCACCGGGGGAACACGTACGCACCCAGGGCAGGGTCGTCGAGGTCGTCCCCGGCCACCGCGGCCGGGAACTCGCCGACCGCGAACGTCTCCGCGGTGTGCTTCTCCGCGCAGTCGACCGGCTCGGTGTCGTTGCTCGTGCGCTGGATGTCCTCGGGGGCCAGCATCCGGCAGGCGCCGACCTCCGGCGGCTCGGTCGACACCGGCTCGTCACTGCCACCGCCGACCGCGGTGCACGCGCCCAGGGTGAGCATCAGGGCGGCCAGGGGAAGGCGGCGGAGCAAGCGGGACCTCGAGATCTAGCAGGATGAGCGGCGCCGACCAGGGTACCGCCGGGTCGACCCTGCCCGGACTTCCGCCCGGGTGACGGGAAGGGTGTGGGGGTGCTCGCGGGGGCGTCTTCGGGCCATTGCTCCCGTGTCGCGCTCTTCTGTCCGGTACCCGCCGGTGGTCCCAACGGGTGATCTTGGGTGTCGTGGGCTGGTGGACGCATCCACCGGCCCCCTACCTTCAGCGCAGGGGGAGGGGGATGGTGGGGCCCTCCTCGAGTGAGGACAACTTCGAGGGGGGTCTCGATCATGAAGCGATCTCTGGCTGCGAGCGGAGCGGTGCTCGTGCTCGCGACGGGGCTGGCGACAGCCGCGATCGGCGCGCAGAGCGACGCGGGAGCGACGTACACCGGGTGCCTGCGTCCCAACGGTCACCTGGTCGGGGTGGACATCGGCTCCCGGCCGAGCGAGCCGTGCGGCAAGAAGGACCGGCAGATCAGCTGGAACCAGACGGGTCCGGCGGGTGACAGCGGCGCGGACGGTGCCCCGGGCGAGAAGGGTGCCGACGGGGCGCCGGGCGCGGAGGGTCCACAGGGGCCGGAGGGTCCGCAGGGACCCGAGGGTCCGGCTGGTGAGAACGGCGCGGACGGCGCCCCGGGCGAGAAGGGTGCGGACGGTTTGCCGGGTGTCGAGGGCCACCGGTGGGGCCGCGGGGTCCGGCGGGTGAGAACGGCGCGGACGGTGCCCCGGGTGAGAACGGCGTGGACGGCGCCCCGGGCGAGAAGGGTGCCGACGGTTCGCCGGGCGTCCCCAGGGTCCCGAGGGTCCGCGGGGTCCGGCGGGCGAGAACGGTGCCGACGGCGCCCCGGGCGAGAAGGGCGCTGACGGTGCCAGGGGTCCCGAGGGTCCGGCCGGTCCACGGGGAGAGACGGGGCCGCAGGGACCTGCCGGCCAGGACGGGAGCCCGGGCTTCCTGCGCGCCTACAACGTGTCCACGACGGCCCTGACCATCGAGTCGGGTCAGACCAGGTCCTCGTTCGTCACGTGCAACGACCTGGGCGACATCATGACGGCGGCCGGCTACAACATCTCCAACCCCAACGTGGCAGAGGTGCAGATCGTCCAGCCCGGCCTCAACCAGGCCCAGTACGGCTGGACCGTGGCGGTGCGGCACACCTCACCCGGTGGCTTCTCGACGACCTACACGTTGCACGGGAAGTGCCTCGACGTCACGCCCTGACGTCAGGGCGACAGCAGCGCGGCCAGCGTCCCGCCCAGCTCGTACGCCGCGGCGAGGTGTTCGTCACCGAGGTCGCCGAGCACGGCGAGCACCTCGGCCGACTGCCGCCACCCGAGGGCACCGACGATGGTGGTCACCGAGCGGACCGCGCCCTCGGTGTCGTAGCGGCCGTGGACGTACAGCCCGAACGGCCGGCCGTGCGTGCGCCCGCTCTCGTCGCCGGCGCCGGCCGAGCCGTCCGCGGAGAGCGCGCCGCCGACCTGCAGGAAGGTGCTGTCGAAGAAGTGCTTGAGCGCACCGGACATGTACCCGAAGTTGGCCGGGGTGCCGAGCAGGTAGCCGTCCGCGGCGAGCACGTCGTCGGCGGTGGCCTCCAGTGCCGGCCGGACCACCACCTCGACGCCCTCGATGGCGTCGTCGTGCGCGCCGTCGAGGACGGCGTCGGTCAGCGCCCGCACGCCGCGAGTGGGGGAGTGGTGCACGACGAGCAGCCGGCGGGTTGGCGGGTCACCGTCCCGCTCCGGCGTCACGGCCTGACCGTCCGGGTGTAGACGGTGTTGCGCGCGACGACGCGCATGCCCAGCCGCTCGTTGACCGCGATCATGTGGTGGTTGGTGACGTCGTTCCAGGTCTCGGCGGCGGTCACCTCCGGCCGCTCCTCGCGCAGCCACTCGACCATGTCCAGCTTGAGCAGCAGACCGAGCCGGTGACCGCGGTGCGCGCGCACCACCGAGGTGTCCTCCTGGTGCGCCACCGACGGGTCGAACTCGTCGACGTCGCACAGCGTGATCGCGGCCGGCTCGCCGGTGGCGCGGTGTCGGGCCACGACGGCGTACTGGGTCTGCCGCCGCTGCTCCAGCGCCCGCTCGTAGGCGGCGATCCGGTCCGCGGGGTAGGCCTCGTACTCGAGCGCGTCCGGGGCGTCGTTGATCGCCTCGCGCAGCACCACCATCTCCTCGAGGTCCGGCTCCGGCGTCGGACCGACCCGGCGGACCAGCTCGTAGTCGGCCGCCGCGGCCTCGGCCTCCCGGCGCAGTCCCGGCCAGGCCGGATCGGGCTCGTCGAGTCGCAGCCGCCGTACGGCGTGGGTGAGGCTGGACCGGAAGCCCCACGCGGGGAGGACCTCCGTGCCCGGGGTGCCCTCCCAGGCGCGGGTGCGCAGCCGGGTCCGCTCGGTGCCGTCGCAGACCGCTTCGAGCAGGGCACGTCCCACGCCCCGCCGCCGGTGCTCCGGTGCGACGCAGCCGGCCAGGAACACGGTGTCGGTGTACTCCCGCTCCGGCTCGCTCGCCCACGCCCAGCCGGTCAGGAGGTCGCCCTCGCGGGCGAGGAGGACCTGCTGCCGCTGAGGCTCGCCGGAGCCCACGGTCATGGACAGCAGCAGCGCTGGGCCGGTCTCGTGCTGCACGTCGACCTCGGAGAGCGCGGCGCGACGCAGCCCGGCCATCTCGTCGGCGGCGTCGAGGTCGAGGTCTCGCGGGTCGACCGCTTCGATGCGCATGCCCCCATCCTTCCCGGCCCGCGTCCGGGTCGTGGGAGTCGGGTCGCGGGCGGGCCGCGTGCCGCCTATGCTGGACCGGTCATGAGCGCGCGCAACCTCCTCCTTGGGTGCCGCAACGAGGTCTGAGCAGCCGGACCCCTCGTTGCGGAGTCGGCCTGTTGGCAGCAAGCACCCGGCGCCCGCCGCACACCCCCCCAGCGAGGACTTCATGACCAGCACAACACCGGACCCGCGCAACCGGCAGCAGCCGAGCGGGATGCCGATCCACCGCTACCGCGCCTTCCCGCCGGTGGACCTGCCCGACCGCACCTGGCCCGGCAAGACCGTCACGCAGGCGCCGCGCTGGCTGTCCACGGACCTGCGTGACGGCAACCAGGCGCTCATCGACCCGATGTCGCCGGCGCGCAAGATGAAGATGTTCGAGCTCCTGGTGGCGATGGGCTACAAGGAGATCGAGGTCGGCTTCCCGTCCGCGTCCGACACCGACTTCAACTTCGTCCGTCAGCTGATCGAGCAGGGCAAGATCCCCGACGACGTGACGATCTCGGTGCTGACCCAGGCGCGCGAGGACCTGATCGAGCGCAGCGTGCAGTCGCTGATCGGCGTCCCGCGCGCCAACATCCACCTGTACAACGCCCTGGCGCCGCTGTTCCGCCGGGTCGTGTTCCACGCCGGCAAGGACGAGATCCGCAACATCGCCGTGCGCGGCACCGAGATGGTGATGAAGTACAGCGACTCCTATCTCGACAAGACCGTGATCGGCTACGAGTACTCCCCGGAGATCTTCACCGGCACCGAGCTGCCGTTCTCCGTGGACGTGTGCGAGGCCGTCTCCGACGTGTGGCAGCCCGACGACGACCGCGAGATCATCCTGAACCTGCCGGCCACCGTGGAGATGTCCACGCCGAACGTGTACGCCGACCAGATCGAGTGGTTCTCGCGGCAGCTGACCCGCCGCGAGCACACGGTGATCTCGCTGCACCCGCACAACGACCGGGGCACGGCGGTGGCCGCGACCGAGCTGGCGATGATGGCCGGCGCCGACCGGGTCGAGGGCTGCCTGTTCGGCCACGGCGAGCGCACCGGCAACGTGTGCCTGGTGACCCTGGGCATGAACCTGTTCAGCCAGGGCATCGACCCGCAGATCGACTTCTCCGACATCGACGAGATCCGCCGGACGGTGGAGTACTGCACCCAGCTGCCGGTGCACCCGCGCCACCCCTACGCGGGCGACCTGGTCTACACGGCGTTCTCCGGCTCCCACCAGGACGCGATCAAGAAGGGCCTCGAGGCGCTGGACCAGATCGCCGCCGAGGCCGGGCGTCCCGTCGAGGAGCTGCCCTGGGAGGCGCCGTACCTGCCGATCGACCCCAAGGACGTGGGCCGCACCTACGAGGCGGTGATCCGCGTCAACAGCCAGTCCGGCAAGGGCGGGGTCGCCTACATCCTCAAGGCCGACCACAAGCTCGACCTGCCGCGCCGGCTGCAGATCGAGTTCAGCCGGGCCGTGCAGCGGCACACCGACGACGAGGGCGGCGAGATGTCGCCGGAGGCGATCTGGAAGTCGTTCAAGGCGGAGTACCTCGACCGGGAGTCGCCGCTGCGGCTCGACTCGGTGCACACCTCCTCGGCCGCGGGGGAGAAGGACGTGCTCAGCGTCCGCGTGTACGTCGACGGTGAGGCGCGCACCCTGGACGGCAGCGGCAACGGCCCGATCGCGGCCTTCGTCGACGCGCTGAACTCGCTGACCGACGACGAGCGGGCCAAGGGCAACCCGATGTTCGAGCACCGCACCGACCTCCGGGTGCTCGACTACCACGAGCACGCGCTGTCCTCGGGCGGCGACGCGATCGCCGCGGCGTACGTCGAGTGCGCCATCGGGGACCAGATCGTGTGGGGCGTCGGCCTCGACGCCAACATCGTCACCGCCTCGCTCAAGGCCGTGCCTCCGCCGTCACGGCAGGCCGCACCTGGGGCGGCCCGCCGACGCCCTCGGCGACGCAGGTGCGCGTCCGACCGGCCCGGGTCAGTGCAGAGCTTGAGCCGACCACGCAGCCGACGATGCCGCCGAGCAGCAGCACCCTGGTCACGCCTGAGCCGGTCAGCATCCGTAGGCACGGTGAGGGTCGCGCCGATGCGACCCAGACCGCGTACGACGTGCCGATCGGGAGCGAGCGCATCGCGTAGGCCAGCCGGCCATGCTCGCGCAGGGCGACGGCGAGCGAGGGAGCGGCCGGGAGAATCCGTCGGACCGGCCGGGAGACCGCCGACGCCTGCACCCCGGAGATCACCAGCACGAGCCAGGCCATCGTCACTCCTCGGCGTCGTCTTGTCGCTGTCCGGGTGCGACGCCCCTGCCGTCGCGGCACTCGCGAGTGTCCAGGCGCGGCGCGAACCGCGTCGGGTCAGCGCAGCGCGTCAGCACCCCGCACGACCTGTCCACGGCGGCTCACGTCGAACGCGCCCCTCGTCGGCGAGCGGCTCGAGGGTGTCGAGCTGCGACTGGAGCAGCGAGGGCGGCATGAAGTGCTCGCGCGCCTCCATCCGGTCCTGGAGCACGTCGAACGGCGCCGCGAGGTGCACGAAGTACGAGCGGCTCCCGCCGGTACGCCCGCCCGCAGCAGGTCCCGGTAGGAGCGCTTGAGGGCCGAGCAGGTCAGCACGGTCGGCTCCCCGTCGGCGTGGTGGCTCGGCCGAGCAGGGCGGCCGAGCGTCTCCAGCCACGGCCGCGGTCGTCGTCGTCGAGGGGCAGTGCCGGCCGACATCTTGGCGATGTTCGCCGGCGGGTGCAGGCTGTCGCCCTCGATGAACGCGCAGCCCGAGCCGCTCGGCGAGCAGCCTCGGCCGACAGTGGTCTTGCCGGTCCCCGAGACGCCCATCACGACCAGGTGGCGGGGGCGCTCATGGTGCTCGCTCCGACCGCGGGCGCGCCGGCCTGACTACGCTGACCCGACATGTCGACCGTCTACCGCTCCGTGCTCGCCGACCTCGGCCCGCGGATCGTGCGCGGCGACCTCGCCGAGGGCACGGTGCATCACCCTGGAGTGGCTGGGCGAGACGTACGGCGTCTCCCGCACCATCGCCCGCGAGGTGGTCCAGGTGCTGGCCTCGATGCACCTCGTGGAGAGCCGAGCGCCGCACCGGCATCCGGATCCTGCCGCCGTGAGCGAGTGGGACGCCTACGACCCCGCGCTGATCCGGTGGCGGCTCGACGGCGACGGACGCCGCGACCACCTCCGCGAGCTCTCCCAGCTGCGGGCCGCGGTCGAGCCGACGTCGGCCGCGCTGGCCGCCCGGGCTCGCCGACGACGCACCAGCGCACCGAGGTGGTCCGGCTCGCCGGGCTGCTGGAGACCACCGGCGCGGCCGGCGACCTGGCGACGTTCCTCGAGCACGACGTCGCCTTCCACCGGCTGCTGCTGCGGGCCTCGGGGAACGCGATGTTCGCCGCGCTCGGCGACGTGGTCGAGGAGGTGCTGCGCGGTCGCACCGACCACGACCTGATGCCGCCGACCCCCAAGCCCGAGGCGCGCGCGCCTGCACCAGGTGGTGGCCGACGCGGTGGCCGTCCGGCGAGCCGGACGTGGCCCGTGCCGCGATGACCGCCATCTGCGCCGAGGTCGTCGCGGACCTCGACCGGCCGCGCTGACCTCACAGCAGCGCGGCGACCGGCCACAGGACGGCCGCCAGCGCGAAGGCGGAGACGCCCGAGCGTCGTCTCCATCACCGTCCACGTCTTCAGCGTGGTCTTCTCGTCCATCCCGAAGAACCGGCTGACCAGCCAGAAGCCCGAGTCGTTGACGTGCGAGAGCACCGTCGCGCCGGCGGCGATCGGCGACGACGAGCAGCGCGATGTGCAGGTTGCCCAGGCCGGCGGCCTGGCTGGCGATCAGGCCCGCCGTCGTGGTCAGCGCCACCGTCGCCGACCCCTGCGCGACGCGCAGCGCGGTGGCGATCAGGAAGGCCTGCAGCAGCAGCGGCAGCCCGAGGTCGGACAGTGAGGAGGTCAGCGCCGTGCCGATCCCGCTGGTGCGGAGCACGCCGCCGAACATCCCGCCGGCGCCGGTGATCAGGATGATCGAGCAGATCGGGCCGAGCGCCTGGTCCAGGACCGCCATGGTGTCCGACATCGACGCCGCTCGGCCGGCCGAGCACGCACGATCGCCACGAGCAGGGTGACGAGCAGCGCGACGGGCGTGTTGCCGGCAGCTGGAGCGCCTCGACCCAGGTCGCGGCCCTCGTCGAGCGCGCCGGCTGGCGACCAGCGTGGTCAGGACGGTGTTGCCGGAGATCAGCACGAGCGGGACGAGCAGCAGGCCGAGCACGGTGCCGAAGGCGGGTGCGGTGGCGCGGGGGCGCAGGCGCGGTCGCGCGTGGCAGTCCGCGGCCCGCCGGGCGTCGCGCCGTCGTCGGCGGCCGGCGCCGGGGCCCGCTGCCGGGGGCGAGCCGCTCGGGCGTCGCGGCCGCCGTTCGATCTCGCCGAACAGCAGGTCGGGCAGCGGTACGAAGACGCGGCGCCCCGATGAAGCGGGAGACGAGGTAGACGCCGACGTACCAGGAGACCAGCGGCGACCGGGACGCCCGACGAGCAGCACGACGCCGATGTCGCCGCCGAGGACGGTGCCGGCGGCGACCGGGCCGGGGTGCGGCGGCACGATCGCGTGCATCGCGGCGAAGGCGCCGGCGGCGGGGAGCGCGTAGTAGAGCACCGAGCCGCCGAAGCGCCGGGCGACGGTGAGGATGATCGGCAGGAACACGACCAGGCCGGCGTCGAAGAAGATCGGGAAGCCGAAGATCAGCGCCGCCACGCCGAGCGCGAGCGGTGCCCGGTGCTCACCGAACCGGTTCACCAGCGTGTCGGCGAGCACCTGCGCGCCGCCGGTCACCTCGAGCAGCCGCCCGAGCATCACGCCGAAGCCGACGAGCAGCGCCACCGAGCCGAGGGTGGCGCTGAACCCGGTCAGCAGTGCCGTGGGCACGTCGGCCACCGGGATCCCGGCCGCGACGGCGGTGAGCAGGCTGACCAGCACGAGCGAGATGAAGGCGTGCAGGCGGACCTTCATGATCAGGAAGAGCAGCAGGGCGACGGCGGCCGCGGCGATGAGCAGCAGGGTGGCGGTGCCGTAGACCGGTTCGATGGCGTCCACGGGGACTCCAGGGTGAGGACGGTCACGAGGTTCGCGCCATGGTGCATGAAAGGTCATACCTTTGCAACCCTGGGTCGGCCTACCGCCCCGGCTCGACGCTCACGTTCACGGTCGGGATGCCGCCGCCGGCCCGGGCGATCACCGCGACCGAGGGCCGGTCGGTGGGGTTGCTCTCCCGGTGCACCGTGAACGCCGGGACGTGCACGAAGTCGCCGGGCTGGGCGTCCAGGTAGCCCTCGAAACCCTCGAACTCCAGCCGCAGGATCCCCGACACCACGTAGAGGCTGGTCTCGTTGATGTCGTGGTGGTGCCAGCCGGACACGGCCCCGGGGGCCGTCTCCACGCGGCCGGCCCAGAGCAGCGGCATCTCGAAGGCGCGCTGCCGGAACATACCCGGTGTCGGGTCCGCGGCCACCAGGCCCGCCGGGGTGATCACCCGGATCGGCTCGGCCATGCCCTCATTCTGCGCCCGGCGCCGGCCGGCGGCCAGAGCGGCTCAGCCGAGCGAGTCGGCGAGCTCGCGCAGGGCGTCGGCCGCACCGTCGAGCACCGGGGCGCCGTGGCCGACCAGGATCGCCCGGGGCGCCAGCCGGGCCAGGGCGCGGACCGAGTCGGCCGCCGCGGCCTCGTCCTCGGTGAACTGCGGGTTCGAGCCGCTGAGCCGGCCGTCGTTGTTGAGCGCGTCCCCGGCCACCAGCACCCCGGTGCCCTCGTCGAACACGGCCAGGTGGCCCGCGGTGTGCCCGGGCGTGGCGACGATCCGCAGCCCGAGCACGTCGTCGCCGTCCGCGAGCGCCTCAGCGGACGTGGTGCGTCGACGTCCGGCAGGTCGGCGCGGCCGACGTACCCGGTGGCGTTCGCTGCCTGCGCGAGCACCGCCCCCGACACTGCCCACGTGGTCGGGGTGCTTGTGGGTGAGCACCACGTGCCGCACGTCGCCCCAGCCGCGGCCCGCGTCGGCGAGGACCGAGCCGATCGCCTCGGCGCTGCCCCCGACGCCGGTGTCCACGACCGCGGCGTCGCGGCCCCGGACCAGGACGTACGCCGAGACGAAGCCGAGGTCCACGCGCGACCAGGCGAGCTCGTCCGGCGCGTCCCCGGCCGCCGAGGGGCTGTCGGCCTCGGGGGTCTGGCTCTGCGGCGTCTCGCTCGTCGGGTCGGAGGCGGTCGTGTCGCCGTCCCCGGCGCCCGTGCAGGCCGAGGCCAGCCCGAGGACCGCGACGCCCAGCATCCCTCGGCCGGCGGTCACGAGGAGCCAGCGCCGGTCGACCTCCCGCAGGAGCAGCGGCGAGCCCATGCCTCGACGATCGTCCGCCCCCGTGGCGCCGTCAAGGGTCGGCTCGTGGGGTGCTCAGGCCCGCGTGTGGACCATCCGCTCCACCAGCTCGCTCGAGCCGTCGCGCAGCGGTCGGACCTCGCCGGTCGCGACGTACCCGCACCGCTCGTAGAGTCTCCTGGCGCCGGCGTTCGTCGTGTTGACGTCGAGGTGCACCCGCAGCCCGCGCGAGCCCGCCCAGTCGTGGAGGGCGCCGAGCACGGCGGAGCCGACGCCGAGGCCCCGGTGCGCCGGGTCGGTCCACATCGCCACCAGGTGCAGGAAGCCGGGCAGGTCCTGGTAGCCGCCGCCCATGCCCGCCGGGGAGCCGCCGACCCACGCCAGCACGCTCACCCCTGCGGGGTCCCGCAGCCGGCCGACCCACCGTGAGTCGTCGAGGCCGGACTCCCGCTCGTGGGTCGACCCGAACGCGCTCGGGGCGTCCCGGAGCGCGCGCAGGCGCAGGTCCCGCCAGGTCGACCAGTCCTCGGGACCGGCGACCCGCACGTGCACGGCGGTGCTGTTCCTCATCACGGAGCCGAGCATCGCAGCCGGGACGCCTGGGGCGCACGGGGTTTTCCGGCGCCGCGCGGGCTTGATGACCGGCGGGTAACATACCGTCCCTGGTGTCGAGGTGAGGGAGTCCCATGGCGGTGCTGGTGTCGGAGCGGATCGGGCAGTTCTTCGTCGGGCACGACCGGCTGGAGTACACCGAGTACGGCGCGGGGGACCGCTGGGTCGTGCTCGTGCACGGCCAGCTGATGCCGCGCCGCATGCACCAGCCGCTGGCGCGCGCGATCGCCGCCGAGGGCTTCCACGTGGTCACCCTCGACCTCCTCGGGCACGGCCGCTCCGACCGGCCGACGGACCCGAAGGAGTACTCGATGACCGCCTTCGGGGAGCAGGTGGTGCTGCTGCTGGACCACCTCGGCGCCGACGAGGCCGTCGTCGGGGGTACGTCGCTCGGGGCGAACGTCGCCCTCGAGGTGGCCGACCTCGCCCCCGACCGGGTCCGCGGCCTGCTGCTCGAGATGCCCGTGCTCGACAACGCCCTGGAGGCGGGCCTGATCGCCTTCGGCCCGCTGATGTTCCTGTCCCGCTTCCTGCCGTGGACCGTGACGACGGTCCGCGCCGCGAGCCGGGCGGTGCCGCGCGGCCTGGTGCCGTTCTGGGCCGGGATCGTGCTCGACACGCTCAACCAGCAGCCGGAGCCGATGGCGGCGGTGGTGCACGGGCTGTTCTTCGGCCGGATCGCGCCACCGAGCCGGCAGCGCAAGCTGATCGAGGCGCCGGCCCTCGTCGTCGGCCACCCCCGGGACCCGATCCACCCCGCGGCCGACGCCGCGATGCTCGCCGAGGAGATGCCGAACGCCCGGTTCGTCGAGGCCCGCGGCATCCTCGAGTGGCGGTTCCGGCCCGAGCGCCTCGACCGGGAGGCCGGCGAGTTCGTGAGCCAGTGCTGGCGCGAGCACGCCCGTCGTCGTACCGGGTCCTGAGGGCGGGGGGCCAATTACCACGGTCCCGTGGTAATCGTCCCCTTCCCACGGTGAACTCCCCGTGGGAAGCGGTAGTTTCCCAGGGGACCGTGGTAATTGGCCACCGCCCGCCCCCGGGCCTCAGCGCAGCGCGGCCGCCGCACGGGCCAGGGTGGTGACCCGCTCCCAGTCCCGGCCGGCGACCGCGTCGCCCGGTGCCAGCCACGAGCCGCCGACACAGCCGACGTTGGGCAGCGCCAGGTAGTCCGGGGCGCCGGCGGGGGTGATCCCACCGGTGGGGCAGAACCGGGCCGCGGGTACGACGGTCGAGATCGCCTTGAGGAACGCCGTGCCGCCGGAGACCTCCGCGGGGAAGAACTTCAGGTCGGTGCAGCCGGCCTCGACCGCGGCGAGCACCTCCGAGACGGTGGCGGTCCCGGGCAGGAACGGCAGCCCCGTCTCGCGCATGCCGTCGAGCAGCGCGGGGGTGGCGCCGGGGGAGACCAGGAACGACGCGCCGGCGGCGGCGGCCTCCTTGGCTTGCCCGGGGGCGACCACGGTGCCCGCGCCAACGGTGATTTCCGGGACCTCCTCGGCGATCGCCCGGATCGCGTCCAGGGCGGCCGGGGTGCGCAGGGTCAGCTCGATGACCGGCAGGCCGCCGGCGACCAGGGCCCGGGCCAGGGGGACGGCGGTGTCGACCGTGTCGACCACCACCACCGGGATCACCGGGACCAGGTCGAGCAGGGACGACTCAGGCGTGCTGCGCAACGGGGATCTCCTCGCTGGTGGGGACGTGCGGGTGCAGGGCCGGGAAGACGCTGGCGCCGGTGTCGGCGGCGCCGACCGTGGCCCGGAAGCCGGCGAAGAGCTCGCGGCCGGTGCCGGTCCACTCCGCGCCGGAGGGGGCCCGCCCGGTCGAGGCGCGGGCGGCCAGCTCCTCGGCACTCACGTCGAGGTGCAGGCTGCCGGTGACCGCGTCGACGGTCACCACGTCGCCGTCCCGGACCCGGGCCAGCGGGCCGCCGAGCGCGGCCTCGGGGGTGACGTGGATGGCGGCCGGCACCTTGCCGCTCGCGCCGGACATGCGCCCGTCGGTGACGATCGCGACGCGGTGGCCGCGGTCCTGCAGCACGCCCGAGGGCGGGGGTCAGCTTGTGCAGCTCGGGCATGCCGTTGGCCGCCGGGCCCTGGTAGCGGATCACCGCGACCAGGTCGCGCCCGTCGAGCTCGCCGGACGCGAACGCGGACAGGAAGTCGGCCTGGTCGTCGTACACGACCGCCGGGGCGGTCACGACCCGGTGCTCGTCGGCGACGGCGGAGGTCTTGATCACCGCGGTGCCGAGCGGTCCGGTGAGCACCCGGAGCCCGCCGTCGACGGCGAACGGCTCGTCAGCGCCGCGCAGGACGTCGGTGTCCAGCGACGCCTTCGGGCCCTCCTCCCAGCTGATGCCGGGGGCGTCGGGGGTCGCGCCGAGGCCGTCCGCGGCCAGCCGCGGCTCGGTGGTGTAGCGCCACAGCCCCCGCCCGGCGACGGTGTTCACGTCGTCGTGCAGCAGGCCCGCGCGCAGCAGCGTGTGCACCAGGAACGCGATGCCGCCGGCGGCGTGGAAGTGGTTCACGTCGGCCTTGCCGTTGGGGTAGACCCGCGCCAGCAGCGGCACGACGGCGGACAGGTCGGACAGGTCCTGCCAGGTGAGCACGATGCCGGCGGCCCGGGCGATGGCGACAAGGTGCAGCGTGTGGTTGGTGGACCCGCCGCTGGCGAGCAGGGCCACGCACGCGTTGGCGATCGCCTTCTCGTCGACGACCGTGCCGATCGGCAGCGGCTCCCCGCCCTGCGGGGTGAGCTCGGTGGCGCGGGCCGCGGCGGCGCGGGTCAGCGCCCCGCGCACCGGCGTGTCGGGGTTCGCGAACGACGCGCCGGGCAGGTGCAGCCCGAGCACCTCCATGAGCAGCTGGTTGGAGTTCGCGGTGCCGTAGAAGGTGCAGGTGCCGGCGGAGTGGTACGACGCGGCCTCGGCCTCGAGCAGCTCGTCGCGGCCGACCTTCCCCTCGGCGTACAGCTGGCGCACCCGCGCCTTCTCGCCGTTCGGCAGGCCCGACGGCATCGGCCCGGCGGGCACGAACACGGTGGGCAGGTGACCGAACGACAGTGCCCCGATCAGCAGGCCGGGCACGATCTTGTCGCAGACGCCGAGCATCAGCGCGCCGTCGAACATGTCGTGCGAGAGCGCGACCGCCGCGGACATCGCGATCAGGTCGCGGCTGAACAGCGAGAGCTGCATGCCGTCGCGGCCCTGGGTGATCCCGTCGCACATCGCGGGCACGCCGCCGGCGACCTGGGCGATGCCACCGGCGCGCAGCACCGCCTTCTTGAGCTGCTCCGGGTAGGTCGCATAGGGCTGGTGCGCCGAGAGCATGTCGTTGTAGGCCGTCACGATCGCGACGTTGGGCTTGGTGCGCCCGCGCAGCGCGGTCTTCGCCTCGGGGTCGGAGGCCGCGAAGCCGTGCGCGAGGTTGGCGCACGCGAGCTTGGTGCGGGCCGGGCCGCGGTCCGCCGCGGCCCCGATGCGCGCGAGGTACTCCGTGCGGTGCGGACGGGAGCGCTCGACGATCCGCTCGGTGACCTCCGCCAGGACGGGGTGCGGCGTCGCGGCGGGGCGGTCGGGGCGGTGGGGGCGGTGGGGGATGGTCACTGGTCTGACTCCTGCCAGGCTCGGCCGTCACGCTCGAGGAGGGTGGCGGCGGCGGTCGGTCCGGGGGTCCCCGCGGGGTACTTCCGGGGTCGGTTGGGGGAGGCGGCCCATCGGCTGAGGATCGGCTCGACCCAGGTCCAGGCGGCCTCGACCTCGTCGCGGCGCATGAACAGGGTCGGGTTGCCGCGGATCACGTCCATCAGCAGCCGCTCGTAGGCGTCGGGCAGCCGCTGGTCGAACGTGGTGGCGTAGCTGAGGTCGAGCGAGACCGGCCGCAGCCGGATGCCGCCGGGGCCGGGCTCCTTGGCGGTCATGTGCATCCGCATGCCCTCGTCGGGCTGCAGGTGGATGTGCAGCCGGTTGGGCTCGGTCGCCCCCTCGCTGTGCGGGAACATCGTGTGCGGCGGCTCCTTGAACACCACCACGATCTCCGAGACCCGGCGGTCCATGCGCTTGCCGGTGCGCAGGTAGAACGGCACCCCGGCCCAGCGCCAGTTGTTCACGTGCGCCTTGAGCGCCACGAAGGACTCGGTGCGCCGGTCGGTCGCTCCCACGTCGTCGACGTACGACGGCGCGCGCCGCCCGTCGACGAGGCCCTGGGCGTAGACGCCGCGGACGGTGTCGCGGTCGACCTCCTCGGGCGTCATCGGCTTGAGGGCCTTGAGCACCTTGAGCTTCTCGTCGCGGACGTCCTCGCGGGAGGCGACCGTCGGCGGCTCCATGGCCACGAGGCAGAGCAGCTGGAGCAGGTGGTTCTGCACCATGTCCCGCATCGCGCCGGCGGCGTCGTAGTAGCCGCCCCGGTCACCGACGCCGAGCGACTCCGCGACGGTGATCTGCACGTGGTCGATCCAGTGCGCGTTCCACACCGGCTCGAGGAAGGTGTTGGCGAAGCGGGTGACCAACAGGTTCTGGACGCTCTCCTTGCCCAGGTAGTGGTCGATGCGGAAGATCTGCGACTCGTCGAAGACGGCGCCGACGGCGTCGTTGATCTCGCGGGCGGAGGCGAGGTCGTGCCCGACCGGCTTCTCCATCACCACGCGGGCCTGGTCGTCGACGGCGCCGACCTCCTCGAGACGGCGACAGATGGTGCCGAAGAGCGCGGGCGCGACCGCGAGGTAGAAGACCCGCACCGGCGCCGGGTGCTCGGGGCCCTGGGGGCGCTGCTTGAGCAGGCCGTGCAGCAGGTGCCAGTCGGTGGGGTCCTCGAAGTCGAGGGCGACGTGCCGCAGCCGGCCGAGCAGCCGGTCCACCACGGTCGCGTCCAGGCTCTCGGCGGGCAGGTGGGCCTGGAGGGCGGCGCGCACCTCGGCGCGGTAGCCGTTGTCGTCGAGCTCGCTGCGCGAGACCCCGACGATCCGGGTGTCCTCGGGGAGCTGGTCCTCGAGGTCGCGCAGGTACAGCGCCGGCAGCAGCTTGCGCAGCGCGAGGTCCCCGGTGCCGCCGAACACGACGAAGTCGCACGACGCGGGGAGGTGCAGGGGTGTCTGCGGGTCCGAAGAGATCACGCAACGACGGTAGAGACCACATAGGTCTGATGCAAGCGTATCTTCGGTATTCGGAAGATATAAGTCGAGGGACTAACGTCCGGTACCGTCCGTCCTTGCCGGGGAGACGAGCGGAACGCGAGCCGAAGGAGGCCGGGATGTCGGTGTTCGACCTGCGCGAGGGCACGGTCCCCGCGTCCGCCGGCGACCTGCTGGAGCTGGTCCGGACCGGCCGTGCCCACACCCGCGCGGACCTGTCCCGGCTCACCGGGCTGTCCCGGACCGCCGTGCTCAGCCGGGTCAGCGCCCTGGTCGAGGCCGGCCTGCTCACCCTCGGCGAGGAGCTCGCCTCCACCGGCGGACGTCCGCCGGGGTCCCTGGTGTTCAACCAGGACGCCGCCGTGGTGCTCGGCGTGGCCGTCGGTCGCTCCCGGAGCCAGGTCGGCGTGTTCGACCTCGACGGGCGCGAGCTGGCCGGCGTCTCCCGGGACCACCCGGTCGGCACCGGCCCCGACGAGCTGATGCCGCAGGTCGCCGAGGAGATCGGGGGCCTGCTCCGCGACGTGCCCGCCCGGGTGGCCGGCATCGGGATGAGCCTGCCCGGCACGGTCGACACCGTGCGCGGCGTCAGCGTCGACTCGCCGGTGATGCGCGGATGGGACGGGGTGCCGCTGGCGCCGTACCTCGAGGGCGCCTGCCCCGCGCCGCTGTTCCTGGCCAACGACGCGGTGGTGCTGGCCGGGTCGGAGCTGTTCGGCCGGCCCGAGCCGCCGCGCGAGGCGCTCGTCGTCAAGGCGTCCACCGGGCTGGGGCTCGGCATGGTGTCCCGGGGGCAGGTGCTGACCGGGCACGCCGGGGTCACCGGCGAGCTCGGGCACTGCAAGGTGCCGGCGGCGGAGGGGCTGCCCTGCCGGTGCGGCGCGACCGGGTGCCTGGAAGCGGTGGCCGGGGGCTGGGCGCTGGTCGCCCGGCTGCAGGAGCAGGGTGGTCGCGCCGAGCACGTGCGGGACCTGGTCGAGCTGGCCCTGCGCGGCGACCCCGCGGCCCGCTCGCTGCTGCGCGACAGCGGCCGGCTCCTCGGCGAGGTGCTCGCCGTCGCGATCAACCTGCTCAACCCCGAGGTCGTCGTGGTCGGCGGCGACATGGCCGGGGCGTTCGACCTGTACGCCGCGGGCGTGCGCGAGAGCGTCTACGCCCAGGCGACCGCGCTGAGCACCCGCGACCTGCAGTTCCGGGCGGCGGTGCACGGCGACCACGCCGGGCTGGTCGGCTGCGCCGCGCTCGCGATCGAGCAGGTGCTCAGCCCCGCCGCCGTCGAGACGCTGCTGCGCGAGCGCGTCGGCTGACGCGCCCGGGTGGTCGAGCCGGGTGGTCGAGCCTGTCGAGACCACGGGCGGGCGACCTCTCGAGCCACTACGTCATCGTGCGACAAGCTCGATCACCCGTGCGACAGGCTCGATGACCCGAGGCAACCCGTCACCCGTGCGAGATCCGGTGCAGCCGCAGCGCCACCTGCAGCTCGAGCTGCCGGTCGGGGTCCTGCCAGTCCTCGCCGATCAGCTTGCTCGACCCGGTCCAGGCGCTGGGCGACGGTGTTGACGTGCACGTGCAGGGCCTCGCGGGTGCGGGCCAGGTTGCCGCCGGCGGCGAAGTAGGCGTGCAGGGTGCCGACCAGGTCGGTGCCGCGGCGCTCGTCGTACTCCAGCAGCGGGCCGAGGGCCGACGACACGAAGCCCGGCACGTCCGGCTCGTCGCCGAGCACGAGCCCGACGAAGCCCAGCTCGGCCAGCGACGCGCCCTGACCGGAGCGGCCCAGCGAGCGCAGCGCGGTGACGCAGCGCACCGCCTCGTCGTGGGCTCCGGCGAGGTCGGTGACCCGCGGCACCGGGCCGGCACCCCCGACCGTCACCGGGTGGGCCAGGGCGTTGCCGATCTCCTCGGCGAGCTGCCGGGCCACGGCGGCCACGTCGGACGGGTCGGCCCCGACGGTCGGCAGGGCGCCGTCCTCCGGGAGGCGGGCAGCACCAGCGCCAGCCGGCCCTCGAACGCGCCGGCCAGGCCGCTGCGGACCGACGCCACGTGGTCGACGGCGCTGGCGCCGCGCCGCCGGTCGGCACCGTCGAGGACGACCGACGTAGACGCCGTGTGGCCGGGTCAGGTCGGTGCCGAGCCGTCGGGCCCGCTCCACCAGGGCCTCCGGGTCGTGGCCGGAGCCGGAGCGCAGCAGGTCGTCGAGCGAGCTCGCCGCGCACCCGGTTCTCGGCCTCGACGCCCGAGCGTAGGCTCAGCATGAGCAGAGCGGTGACGACGGCGGCCCGCTCGATGATCCGCTGGTCGGCGTCGTCGAGCGGCTCGTCGCGCTGCAGCACGAGCGCGCCGAAGTGACCTCGTGCTCGACGGTGACGCGCGGCGACCGCACCACGAGGTGCCCTCGGCCGGGGCAGAAGGTGACGCGGCCGGTGGTGACCGACGCCGCCACCGCCTGCTCAAGGTCCGGCGGGTCGGGCCACCGCGGACCGCCGACTCGACTCGAGCTCGCGACCCTCCCCGTCGAGCACCAGCAGCCGACCGCCGAGCACCTCGACGAGCGCCGAGCCGATCTGCTCGACCCCGCCGCCGTGCAGCACCGCCCGCGCCATCCGGTCGTGCGCGTCGGCGGCGCGCTCGACGCTGCGGGTCCGTGCCTGCAGCAGGACGTGCACGGACCGCAGCTCCTCGAGCGCGACCCGGGTCTCGTCGAGCAGCCGCGCCTTGTCGATGGCGGCGGCCGCGTGCGCCGCCAGCGAGCTGAGCAGCGCCACCTCGGAGCGCGAGAACGGCCGCTCGTTGCGGTTGGCGGCGTACAGCACCCCGATCACCGTGGCGCCGAGCTGCAGCGGGACACCGAGGATCGCGACCAGGCCCTCGTCGGCCGACGGCGCCGTCGATGCTGCCGGTGTGGTGGAACCGCGGGTCGTCGAAGTAGCTGGCCGTCGAGTAGGGCATCGCGCTCTCGGCGACCAGGCCGCCGAGCCCCTCGCCCATGCCGAGCCGCACCTGCTGGAAGCGCGCGGAGATGGAGCCGTCGGTGACCCGCATGTAGGTGTCGCCGCGCTCGGGGTCGTTCATCGACAGGTAGGCGACGTCGGTGCGCAGCAGCTGCCGGGCGCGGTGCACGATCGCGGCCAGCACCGAGTCGAGGTCGGAGAGCCGCGCCAGGTCGTACGCCGTGTCGTAGAGCGCGGTCAGCTCGTCCTCGCGGCGGCGCTGGGTGAGCAGGCTCTCGCGGACCTGCAGCGCCAGCCGCTTGCCCTGCTCGAGCTGGTCGAGGACCTCGGCGCGGCTCGCCGTTGGCGCGGGCGGTGAGCACCGGCGCCTCGTACTCGACGGCGGGGGCGTCGCGAGCGAGCAGCTCGAGGTAGTCGGTCCACATGTCGCCGATTCTCTCCCCGAGGGGCGCCCCACCGACCGCACCCCGGCGCCGCGCTCCGGCTCAGTGCGCCGTCCACCCGCCGTCCATCACCATCGACGTCCCGGTGATGGCCGAGGCCGCGGGCGAGCAGAGGTAGGCCGCCATCTCGGCCACCTCCTCCGGCTCGAGCAGCCGCTTGAGGGCCGCGCGCTCGAGCATCACCGTCTCGAGCACCTCGTTCTCGGAGATGCCGCGCACCTGCGCCTGGTCGGCGATCTGGTTCTCGACCAGCGGCGTCCGGACGTAGCCGGGGTTGATGCAGTTGGAGGTCACGCCGTGCGCGGCCCCCTCGAGCGCGGTCACCTTGGACAGGCCCTCGCAGGCCGTGCTTGGCCGAGACGTAGGCGGCCTTGAACGGGCGAGGCGACCAGGCCGTGCACCGAGGAGATGTTCACGACCCGGCCCCAGCCCTGCTGCGTACATGTGCGGCAGCGCGTGCGCGGTCAGCCGGAACGGCGCCTCCAGCATCACCTTGCAGGATCGCCGCGAACGTGTCCCGGTCGGGAACTCCTCGATCGGCGCGACCTGCTGGAAGCCGGCGTTGTTGACCACCACGTCGAGGTCGGCCGGGAGCGTGTCGAGGAAGGCCGGGTCGGAGAGGTCGGCCACGACCGGCTCACCCCCGGCCTCCTCGGCGACGGTCTTGGCGCCCTCGGCGTCCAGGTCGACGGCGAGCACGTGCGCGCCGGCACCGGCCAGGCGGAGCGCGCAGGCGCGGCCGATGCCGCTCGCGGCGCCGGTGACGAGGGCCCGCCGGCCGGACAGGTCGAGGGGGGCGGGGGAGGGTGCGGGGGGTGCTGCCATGCGGTGAAGGTACCCAGCGCCCGCCACGGTCACCCAGGTCCCGGATCCCCACACTCGCGGTCGGGTGCATGGGGCCGAGCCACATGGGTGGCTCGGCCGGGTCATCGAGCGGCCCTCCGGGTCATCGAGCCTGTCGAGATGACCGAGTGGTCTCGACAGGCTCGACCACCCGGGCTCGACCACCGGGCTCGACCACCGGGCTCGACCACCGGGGCTCGACCACCGGGCTCGACCCCGGGCTCGGTCTCCCGGGGCGGGTCTGACGGCGTCGTACCCGGCGAGGGGGGAGAATGGCGCCGTGGGGCTCTACCGTGACGAGGCGATCGTGCTGCGCACCCAGAAGCTGGGTGAGGCCGACCGGATCGTCACGCTGCTCACCCGCGGCCACGGCCGGGTCCGCGCCGTCGCCAAGGGGGTACGCCGCACCACCTCACGCTTCGGGTCGCGGCTGGAGCCGTTCACCCACGTCGACCTCCAGCTCGCCGAGGGCCGGTCGCTCGACGTGGTGACGCAGGCCGAGACGCTCAGCCCGTTCGGGGCACGCGTCGGTGGCGACTACGAGCGCTACACCGCCGGCACCGTGATGCTCGAGACCTCCGAGCGGCTGGTCGTGGAGGACCGGGAGCCGGCACTGCAGCAGTTCCTGCTGCTGGTCGGGGCGCTGCGCGCCATGTGCGACCAGGGGCGGTCGGCCAGCCAGGTGCTCGACTCGTTCCTGCTCCGCTCGCTCGCGGTCTCCGGCTACGCGCCGACGTTCGCGGGGTGTGCCCGCTGCGGGCTCGAGGGGCCGCACCGGTCGTTCAACCCGGCCGCCGGCGGCATGCTGTGCGCCACCTGCCGGGTCCCGGGCTCGGCCAGCCCCGCCCGGGAGACGGTCGTGCTCCTCGGTGCCCTGCTGGCCGGGGACTGGCCCGTCGTCGAGGCCAGCGAGCCGAGGCACCGCAAGGAGGCGACCGGCCTGGTCGCGGCGTACCTGTCCTGGCACCTCGAGCGCGGGCTCAAGTCGCTCTCGCACGTCGAGCGGTGACCGGAGGGCTCAAGCCCCTCGGCTGGCCGCGATCAGCTCGCTCGACGGACTCGTTGAACTGCTGGAGCAGCCGGCCGAAGTCGGTGCGGTCCTCGGCGCTCCAGTCCGCCAGGCACCGCCCTGAGGCGCTCGCGTCGGAAGGCCCGCGTCTCCTCCAGTGCCTGCTGGCCCTCCTCGGTGAGCTCGAGCACCGAGGCACGCCGGTCGGACGGGTCGGTGTGCCGGACGGCGAGCCGCGCCTCCTCGAGCGCCTGGACCTGCCGCGTGATCGTCGACGGGTCGAGGCCGAACGCGTGGGCGATCGCGCCCAGCCGTTGTGGCCCCTCGTCGGCGAGGTGGCACATGATGCCGTAGGCGGAACGGTCCAGATGGACGTCGCCGGTGGCTGGTGACCAGGTGGATACGCTGCACCCGGCGTAGCAGGACGGTCATCTGCTGCTCGATCTGCATCGCTGCAGCTTCCATGTGGTCCCGGCCCTCTCGCCCCCGCGGTGGATGGCCTTGAGCATGTCCGATGAACGGAGGTAAGGGAAGTGGCCAGGTCACGGGCGCGTCGCGACATACGCCGCCCCGCGCCCGCACCCCTCGGGTGCGACGCCGCCCCCGGTGCCGCCCGCCCTCGTGCCCCGCCACATCGCCGTGGTCATGGACGGCAACGGCCGGTGGGCCAAGCAGCGTGGCCTGCCCCGCACCGCCGGTCACGAGCAGGGCGAGCACTCACTGTTCGACGTGGTGGAGGGCGCCATCGAGATCGGCGTCAAGGCGATCTCGGCGTACGCCTTCTCCACCGAGAACTGGTCACGCAGTCCCGACGAGGTGCGCTTCCTGATGGGCTTCAACCGCGACGTCATCCGGCGGCGGCGCGACGAGATGCACGAGCTCGGGGTCCGGGTGCGCTGGGCGGGTCGCCGCCCCAAGCTGTGGAAGTCGGTGATCCGGGAGCTCGAGAAGGCGGAGGAGCTGACCCGGGACAACGACGTGCTCACCCTGACGATGTGCGTCAACTACGGCGGCCGGGCCGAGGTCGCGGACGCCGCGCAGTCGATCGCCCGTGCGGTCGCGGAGGGACGCCTCGACCCCGACAAGGTCGACGAGCGCACCTTCGCGCGCCACCTCTACGTGCCCGAGCTCGCCGACGCCGACCTGGTCTGGCGCACCTCCGGGGAGCAGCGGCTCAGCAACTTCATGCTCTGGCAGGCCGCCTACTCCGAGCTGGTGTTCACCGACGTGCTGTGGCCCGACGTCGACCGGCGCGACCTGTGGCGCGCGATCGACCTGTACGCGGCCCGCGATCGTCGTTACGGTGGCGCCCGGTAACCACGAGTGGAGGGGGAGTCAGCATGGTCGAGGTCGTCCTGTTCCACCACGCGCAGGGGTTGACGTCGGGGGTGCGCGACCTCGCCGCCGCGCTCTCCGCCGCGGGCCACACCGTGCACACGCCGGACCTCTACGAGGGCCGCACCTTCGACGATCTCGACTCGGGTCTCGGCTACGCCCGCGAGGTCGGCTTCGCCACGGTGCAGGAGCGTGGCGTCCGCGCCGTGGACGCGCTGCCGCCGGAGCTGGTGTACGCCGGGGTCTCGCTCGGGGTGGTGCCGGCGCAGCGCCTGGCCCAGACCCGGCCGGGGGCGCGCGGGGCGGTGTTCCTGGAGTCGTGCCTGCCGCCGGACGAGTTCGGCGCCTGGCCGGAGGGGCTGCCGGTGCAGGTGCACGGCATGGACGCGGATCCGTTCTTCGCCGAGGAGGGCGGAGACATCGACGCCGCGCGCGAGCTGGTCGACGGCCGCGACGGCGCCGAGCTGCACCTCTACCCGGGCGAGCAGCACCTGTTCACCGACGCCAGCCTCCCCACCTATGACGGGGGCGCGGCCCGGCTCGTGACCGAGCGGGTCCTCGCGTTCCTGGCGAGGCTGTGAGACCGGCGGTCAGAGCACCGGGCGCATCGGCATCTCGCGACGCTCCTTGACGGCGAACGCCACCGCGAGCTCACGGTCCCAGGCCGCGACGGCGATCCGCCGGTGGGCGCCCCAGGCGCCCAGCAGCGAGACGGTCACGGCGAGCGCGGCCAGCAGTACGTAGAGCATCGAGCTTTCCCCTCGGCATCCAAGCGAAGTCCCGGTCCGTGCCGGGGCTCCGGCAGGTCCATCCCCACGAACGACGCTAGGGCCGAAATCGGCCGTCGTGGGGCGGAATCGGACGAATCCACCCGTACGTGCCACCCGGGTAGTCCGATCAGCACGCTCTCGGGTGGGCAACGGCGTCGGCTCGACGTCGCGATGGGCATCATCGGCCGACCGGAGCTGCTGTTCCTCGACGAGCCGACGGCCGGCTTCGACCCGCAGGCGCGTCGCGACTTCCACCACCTCGTGCACCGACTCTCCGACCTCGAGAGCACCACGATCCTGCTCACCACCCACGACCTCGACGAGGCGAGAAGCTCGCCGACCGGGTGGTGATCCTCGCCGGTGGGCGCATCGTCGCCGACGACAGCGCCGAGGGGCTGGCGCGCGCGGGTCGCCGGCGAGGCCGAGGTGAAGTGGACCCGCGACGGCGAGCGCTTCGTGCACGCCGCCGCCGACGCGACCGCGTTCGTGCGCGAGCTCATCGCGCAGTACGGCGACGACGGTGCACGACCTCGAGGTACGCCGCGCCAGCCTCGAGGACGCCTACCTGACCCTGGTGCAGCAGCACGAGTCCGGCAGTGCCGATGCCGCCGCGATCCTTCGCGGAGGTGACCCGATGAACGCGCCACCCGTCGCACGCGGCTCGCGTCGACCGGGCTGCAGCCGCGGCTCGGGCTGCGCGAGTCTCGATGCAGAGTCGTGCGGCTCAGACCGCAGGACCAGTGGTTCTACCTCTTCACCGCGGTCGCTCGCGCTCGGCTACCTGTGGATCCGCCGCGACGCGGACACCGGCGTCGCCGGGTCTGGACGTTCGCCGTCGGTGGCGCTGCCCGAGCCTGCTCGGGGCGCTGATCGCCTTCGGCGTCGTCATCGGTCCGGCGTACTCCCTCGCGATGGAGAAGGAGGACGGCACCCTGCTGCGGCACCGGGCGGTCCCGGACGGGATGGTCGGCTACTTCAGTGGGCAGATGCTGCTCCAGACCCTGAGCCTGCTGCCGCAGCTGGTGGTGATCCTGGTGCCGAGCTTCCTGCTCTTCGACGGCCTGATGGCGCACCCGAGCGGCTGGTTCACCGTCGCCTGGGTGATCGCCCTCGGGCCTGCTCGCGGCGCTGCCGATCGGCATGGTGATCGGCTCGCTGGTGCCGGGGGTCCAGAAGGTCGGCAGTGGGGGATGCTGCCGGTCATGGTGCTGGCCGGGATCTCGGGGATCTTCTACCCGATCCAGCAGCTGTGGGGCTGGGTGCAGGTGGTCGCGCAGGTGTTCCCGATGTACTGGATGGGGCTGGGCATGCGCTCGGCGTTCCTGCCCGACGCGGCCGCCGCCGCTGGAGATCGGCGAGTCAGCTGGCGGACGGTCGGAGACGGTGGTGGTGCTCGGCGCCTGGGCGCTGGTGGGCGCGGTCGGTGACCCCGATCGGTGCTGCGTCGGATGGCGCGTCGGCAGACCGGATCGCAGGTGGAGGCGGCCCGCGAGGCGACGCATGCAGTGGGTCAAGTGAGCCCGCAGAGCAGCGAGGCGGTGCACAACCGGATCGCGATGCTGCGCGTCGAGCAGGGCGTGAGCCGGCGCGAGCTGGCCGACGCACTCGGGTGTGCACTACCAGACGGTGGGCTACCTCGAGCGCGGCGAGTACAACCCGTCGTCTGCACCTCGCGCTGCGGATCGCCGACTTCTTCGGCGTGCCGGTCGAGGTGATCTTCTCGACCACGCCGTTCCCGCGGGTGAGCGATCAGCAGCGGCCGATGTCGGTCGCCGGCGAGTGACCGCTCGTCCGCTCAGCGGCAGGTGGGGCAGGTGCCGAAGATCTCCAGCGTGTGGCTGACGTCGGCGAAGCCGTGCTCGGCGGCGACCGCGTCGGCCCACGCCTCGACCGTGGGGCCGTCGACCTCGACGGTGCGGCCGCAGGCCCGGCAGACCAGGTGGTGGTGGTGCCGCTCGCTGCACCGGCGGTACAGCGCCTCGCCGTCCTCGGTGCGCAGCACGTCCACCTCGCCGCCGTCGGAGAGCGCCTGCAGGGTGCGGTAGACGGTGGACAGGCCCACGTTGTCGCCGCCCCGCCGGAGCAGGTCGTGGATGTCCTGGGCGGAGCGGAAGTCGTCGAAGGACTGCATCGCCGCGGCGACCGCGCGGCGCTGCCGTGTGGGACGGGTGCCCGCGGGCAGCTTCGGGTCAGTGCTCGTCATAGTGGCTCCCGTGCGGGGCGTGCCGGTGCCCGTCGTGGACATAGTCGACGTGGTCCCCGTGCGGCACGGCGCGGTGGCCGCAGTCGGGCCCGTGCCGGTGCTCGTGGTCCTCGGGCACGGCGGTGTGCTCCGCCTCGGTCCCCGGCGGCCCGACCGGCTCGTCGAAGGGCATCCGGGCGTGCCGGCGGTGCCGCAGCCAGACGCCGAGGGGGTACGCCGCGACGAAGCCGCCGAGCGCGAGCAGCACGATCGTGGCACCGGGCGCCACCGAGACGTACGCCGAGACCAGCACCCCGGCCAGGGACGCGAGCGTGCCCAGCGCCATCGCCGCCCACAGGGTGGTGCGGAAGCCGCGGGTGACCTGCTGGGCCGTCGCCACCGGGATCACCATCAGGGCGCTCACCAGGAGCAGGCCGACCGTGCGCATCGCGACGGTCACCGTCACCGCGGCCATCGCCGCGACCAGCAGGTTGTAGGCCCCCACCCGCAGGCCCGCGACGCGCGCGAACTCCTCGTCCTGTGCCACCCCGAACAGCTGCGGCGACAGCCCGACCGCCACCACCAGCACCACGGCGGCGAGCCCGACGGTGAGCCACACCTCGGCGGAGGAGATCGTGCTGATGGAGCCGAACAGGTAGCGGTGCAGCACGCCGGCGCCGGTGCCGGCCAGGCCGGTGAGGAGCACGCCGCCGGCGATGCCGCCGTAGAACAGCAGCGCCAGGGCGACGTCGCCGCTGGTCCGTCCGCGGCTGCGGATCACCTCGATGGCGACCGCCCCGAGGATCGCCACGGCCACCGCGGTGAGCAGGGGAGCGGTGCCGGTCAGCAGGCCGAGAGCGACGCCGGTGACCGCGACGTGCCCGAGGCCGTCGCCCATCAGGGCCAGCCGGCGCTGCACGAGGTAGGTGCCGACCGCCGGAGCGGCGAGCCCGGTGAAGAGCGCGCCGAGCAGCGCCCGGATCACGAAGTCGTAGGCGAGGAGGCTCATCGGTCCACCTCCCGGCGGGGCGGGTCCAGGGGAGCGATGACGGTCGGCAGGTGGTCGGTGCCGCCGGCGGTCACCTCGTGGTGGTGGGCGTGGTCGGCCTCGGTGAACGCCGCGAGCGGTGGACCGTCGTACACCAGCCGGCCGTCGCGCATCACGACCGTGCGGCCGACGAGGCCGGCCAACGGCCCGAGCTCGTGGGCGACCAGCACGATGGTCGCGCCGCGCGCCACCAGGCCGCCGAGAGCGGCCGCGAACGCCTGCTGCGACTGCACGTCCACGCCCGCGGTCGGCTCGTCGAGGACGAGCAGGTCGGGTGCGCCGGCCAGTGCCCGGGCGATCAGCACCCGCTGCTGCTGGCCGCCGGAGAGGGTGGAGACGCCGTCGCCGAGCCGGCCTTCGAGCCCGACCGCCTCCACGCGCCTCGGCGATCGCGCGGCGGTCCGCCCGGCTGCAGCGGCAGGAACGGGGTGCGCCGGGAGAGCCGGCCGGCCGCCACGACCTCGCGGACGGTCGCGGGGACGCCGGAGGCGGCCGTGGAGCGCTGCGGCACGAAGCCGATCCGTTCCCAGGAGGAGAACTGCCCGAGCGGGGTGTCGAACAGCCGCACCTCGCCGCGCACCGTCGGGACCAGCCCCAGCACGGTCCGCACCAGCGTCGACTTTCCGGAGCCGTTGGCGCCCAGGACCGCGACGACCTCACCGGGCCGGACGTCGAGGTCGATGCCGCGCAGCACCGGGCGGCCGCCGAGCTCGACGGCGACGTCGTGGGTCCGGATCAGGGGGTCGGTCACGAGCAGTCGTTCGCCTCCCGGATCGCGTCCAGGTTGGCTCGCATCAGCGACAGGTAGTCCTCGTCCGCCGTGGAGTCGGCGAGACCCTCGATCGGGTCGAGGACCGCCGTGCGCAGGCCGAGGTCCTCGGCGAGCCTGTCGGCGAGCTCCGGGGAGGCGAGCGTCTCCGAGAACACCGTGGTGATGCCCTTGCTCTCGATCAGCTCGGCCAGCTCGGCGAGGTGGGCGGGGGACGGCTCGGCGTCGGGGCTGAGCCCGTTGATCGGCTCGACCCCGATGCCGTAGCGGTCGGAGAAGTAGCCGAACGCGTCGTGACTCACCACGATCGTGTCCCGCGCGCAGGAGGCCAGTCCCTCGGAGATCTCGGCGTCGAGGTCCTCCAGGTCCGCCCTCAAGGCCTCGAGGTTGGCGGCGTAGTCCTCGGCGTGCTCGGGGTCCACCTCGGCGAGCCGCCCCTGGACCGCGACGGCACCGGCGACCAGCCGGGTGGGGTCGAGCCAGAAGTGCGGGTCGTCGTCGCTGTGGAACGCGCCGTCTCCGGCCGCCGCCACGGCGGCTTCGTCCGCGAGCCCGGCAGCGTCGACCGCGGTCTCCTCCCCGGCCTGGGCGACGGCGTCGTCGACCGACGGCTGAAAGCCCCCCGCGTAGACCACGAGGTCGGCCTCCACCACGTCGGCGGTCTGCTTGAACGTCAGCTCGAGGTCGTGCGGCTCCTGCCCGGGGGAGGTCAGCGCCTCGACCTCCGCGTGCTCGCCGGCGACGCGCTGCGCGACGTACTCCAGGGGGTAGAACGACGCGATCACCCGGGTGCCGTCGGAGCCGCCCGCGTCCGTCGCGCCGCAGCCGGCCAGCAGCGGCGCGGCCACGACCAGGGCCGTCAGGCTACGGACGGAACGGGGGAGGCGGCTCATGAAAATGATTGTCAACTCAACTGAGAACCGTTGTCAAATCACCGCCGAGTTGTCAGAGCGTCACCGCGCCCGGGCGCGCTCACGCTCTGACAAGTCGGCCGACGACCGCGGTTGCGTCGCGCTCCTCGTCGCGGGACACGCGGGCGGAGAGCCCGGCGGCCGTGTACGCCGCACCCAGGACCGGGGCCTGGTCGAGGCTCGTCTCGACCACGAGGTGACCGCCCGGTCGCAGCCACCGGGGCGCCAGCGCGACCACCCGGCGGGCGACCGCGAGCCCGTCGGGGCCGCCGTCCAGCGCGGCCGGCGGCTCGTGGTCGCGCGCCTCGGACGGCATCGAGCCGACCGCGTCCGAGGGGACGTACGGCGCGTTGGCGACCAGCACGTCGACGCGTCCGCGCAGCCCGGCCGGCAGCGGCTCGTCGAGGTCGCCGCGCAGGACCAGCGCCCGGGCCCCGACGTTGCGCCGGGCCGACCGCACGGCAGCGGCGTCGATGTCGGCCACCACCAGGTCGACCTCCGCCAGCTCGTGCAGCACGACCGCGCCGACCGCGGCGGCGCCGCAGCACAGCTCGACCACCACCGGACGGTCCCCGCCGTCGTCGCGCCTGGCCAGTCCCACCGCCAGGTCCGCGAGGTGCTCGGTCCGCCGGCGGGGCACGAAGACCCCCGGCTCCAGCAGCACCCGCAGCCCGCGGAACTCCGCCCACCCGACGACGTGCTCCAGCGGTCGGCCCGACAAACGCTCCGCCAGCATCGCCTCGAGGTGGGCCGCGTCGCCGGCCTCGGCCCGCAGGACCGCGGCCTCCTGCTCCGCGAACACGCAGCCCGCCGCCCGCAGCCGTCCCACCACGGGGTCGTCGTCGGGGAGCACGCTCCGACGGTAGCCGCGGTCCGGGTCATCGAGCTGGGGCGGCTCATCGAGCTTGTCGAGATGACCGGCGTGGTCTCGACAGGCTCGACCACCCGGGGGGTGCGTAGGCTCGCGGCCGTGATCGTCGTCAACCGCTTCCGCGCCGGCCCGGAGCCGGTGGCCGGTGACGCCCTGCGGCGTGAGCTGGAGCAGGCGCTGGAGGCGCTGGGCCGGAGGCCCGGCTTCGTCGGAGGCACGATCGGCCGCAACGTCGACGAGCCCGGGCTGTGGCTGCTGACCACCCGGTGGGAGAACGTCGGCAGCTACCGTCGCGCCCTCTCGTCGTACGACGTGAAGGTGAGCGCCGTGCCGCTGCTGTCGCGTGCGATCGACGAGCCGTCGGCCTACGAGGTCGTCGAGCCGGGCGAGGCCGCGCTCAACGAGGCGGTCCCGCGCGACCTCGGCTGACCACCAGGGCGCCCGAACCCGATTGACGCCCGCGGATAGGCTGGTCCCTTGCGTCGGCAGCCAGCCGGCCGCGCGCCGACCAGATGGAGCAGCCCGTGTCCAGCAAGTCCGTTACCGCCGTCGACGCCGTCGTCTCCCTCGCCAAGCGCCGGGGTTTCGTCTACCCGTGTGGCGAGATCTACGGCGGCACCCGCTCCGCCTGGGACTACGGGCCGCTCGGCGTCGAGCTCAAGGACAACATCAAGCGCCAGTGGTGGAAGTCGACGGTGCAGGCCCGCGAGGACGTGGTCGGCCTCGACTCCAGCGTGATCCTGCCGCGCCAGACGTGGGAGGCCAGCGGCCACGTCGACACGTTCACCGACCCGCTCACCGAGTGCCAGTCGTGCCACAAGCGGTTCCGCGCCGACCACCTGCAGGAGGAGTTCGCCGAGAAGGCGGCCAAGAAGGGCAAGGATCTGGCTCCCGACGACGTCGAGATGAGCCAGATCGCCTGCCCCAACTGCGGCACCCGCGGCGCCTGGACCGAGCCCCGGCAGTTCTCCGGGCTGCTCAAGACCTACCTCGGCGTCGTCGAGGACGAGTCCGGTCTGCACTACCTGCGCCCCGAGACCGCGCAGGGCATCTTCCTCAACTTCGCCAACGTCGTGACCTCGAGCCGCCGCAAGCCGCCGTTCGGCATCGCGCAGATCGGCAAGAGCTTCCGCAACGAGATCACGCCGGGCAACTTCATCTTCCGCACGCGTGAGTTCGAGCAGATGGAGATGGAGTACTTCGTCCGCCCCGGCGAGGACGAGGAGTGGCACCAGTACTGGATCGACGAGCGCACCCGCTGGTACGTCAACCTCGGCATCGACCCGGACAACCTGCGTCACTTCGAGCACCCGGAGGAGAAGCTCAGCCACTACTCCAAGCGCACCGTGGACATCGAGTACCGCTTCCGGTTCGCCGGCTCCGAGTGGGGCGAGCTCGAGGGCATCGCCAACCGCACCGACTTCGACCTGTCCACGCACGCGAAGCACTCCGGTGCCGACCTGAGCTACTACGACCAGGCGGCCAACGAGCGCTACACCCCCTACGTCATCGAGCCGGCCGCCGGCCTGTCCCGCAGCCTGATGACGTTCCTGGTCGACGCCTACACCGAGGACGAGGCCCCCAACACCAAGGGCGGCGTGGACAAGCGCACCGTGCTGCGGCTCGACCCCCGGCTCGCGCCGGTCAAGGTCGCGGTGCTGCCGCTGTCGCGCAACGCGGACCTGTCGCCGAAGGCGCGCGACCTCGCCACCGAGCTGCGCACCCTGTGGAACGTCGAGTTCGACGACTCGGGCGCGATCGGCCGGCGCTACCGCCGCCAGGACGAGATCGGGACGCCGTTCTGCGTGACGGTCGACTTCGACACGCTCGAGGACAACGCGGTCACGGTCCGCGAGCGCGACTCGATGGCGCAGCAGCGCGTCGGCCTGGACCAGGTCCGCTCCTGGTTCGGCGAGCGGCTGCTCGGCTGCTGACCGCCCGGGCGCGCCGGATGTGGCGGATGCGCCGCGGCGGTGAGGAGCGCTCCTGCACAATGTCTGCGTGTCCTCCTCGCCGCGTCGTCGCCTGCCCGCCCGCCGATCGCCACTGACCCACCTGGTGGCTGCGGCCGCGGTGCTGGGCCTCGTGCTCTCCGGGTGCAGCTCGGCCGAGGAGACGCCGGAGGAGCCCTCCGCGGCCGAGAGCGGCGCGGAGGACGGGACGCCGGAGGAGCCCGTGGAGCAGGACGGGCCGACCGAGTCGCCTACGGCCGACGTCGAGGTGCCGGAGGGCGTCGAGGTGACCGCCCAGGGCGCCGACCTCGAGTTCGGCGACACGGCGACCGTCGTCTTCGAGCCCAACCAGAAGAAGAGCACGCTGCTCAACCTGACGGTGAAGAAGGCTCGCAAGGGCCGGCTCGGCGACTTCGAGGGGTTCATCCTCGACGACAGCTACAAGCGCAAGGCCAGCTACTACTACGTGAAGGTCGCCGTCGAGAACGTCGGCGAGGACAACGTCGGCGGCAGCCCGGTGCCGCTGTGGGGCGTCAACGAGAAAAACACCCTGCTGCCGGCGGTGAACTTCACCACGAAGTTCGGCCCGTGCGCGTCCACGCCGCTGCCCAAGAAGTTCAAGTCCGGCGACAGCGTGGACACCTGCCTGGTGTACCTCGCCCCCGACAAGGGCTCGCTGGAGTCGCTGAGCTTCCGGCCCGACCAGGCGTTCGACCCGATCGAGTGGTCGGGCGAGGTCCAGCCGCCGAAGAAGGACAAGAAGAAGAACAAGAAGAAGCGCCGCGGCGGCCGCGGCAACGGCTGACCGCACGGATCCCCGGATTTGGGCGGCCCTGCGCCGCGCCCGCACAATGGTGCGGTGACCCTGACGCCGGAGACCCCCACGCCGAGCGCGCCGCCGCGCGAGCTCGTGCTCGGGTCGCTGCGCGTCGACACCCCGGTGGTGCTCGCCCCGATGGCCGGGATCACCAACGCGGCGTACCGCCGGCTCTGCCGCGAGCAAGGGGCCCATCGAGACGTTCGCTCCGCTCGCTCCTCAGGAACCTCGGGACTCTACGTCTGCGAGATGATCACCAGCCGCGGCCTGGTCGAGCGAGACGCGGTGACCGAGTCGATGCTCGTGTTCGACGACTCGGAGGACGTGCGGTCGGTGCAGCTCTACGGCACCGACCCGGTCTACGTCGGCAAGGCCGCCGAGATCCTGTGCGCCGAGTACGGCGTCGCCCACGTGGACCTGAACTTCGGGTGCCCGGTGCCGAAGGTCACCCGCAAGGGGGGCGGGGGAGCGCTGCCGTGGAAGCGCGGGCTCCTCGGCGACATCCTGGAGGCTGCGGTCCGGGCGACCGAGCCGTACGGCGTGCCGGTCACGATGAAGACCCGCAAGGGCATCGACGACGACCACCTCACCTACCTCGACGCGGGTCGCATCGCCCAGGAGGCCGGCTGCGCCGCGATCGCGCTGCACGGGCGCACAGTGGCCCAGTCCTACTCCGGCGCCGCCGACTGGGACGCGATCGGCGAGCTGGTCGCCCACGTCGACATCCCGGTCCTCGGCAACGGCGACATCTGGGAGGCGGCCGACGCGCTGCGGATGGTGCGGGAGACCGGCGCCGCCGGCGTGGTGGTGGGCCGGGGCTGCCTCGGTCGTCCCTGGCTCTTCCGGGACCTGGCCGCCGCGTTCGCCGGCGACCAGGTCGCCACGCTGCCGACCCTCGGCGAGGTGGCCGCGATGATGCGGCGGCACGCGGAGCTTCTGAGCGGGCTCATGGGGGAGGAGCGGGGCTGCAAGGAGTTCCGCAAGCACGTCTCGTGGTACCTCAAGGGCTTCGCTGCCGGCGGTGAGCTGCGCCGCGACCTCGGCCTGGTCACCTCGCTGGCCGCCCTCGACGCGCTGCTCGCGGACCTCGACCCGGCCGAACCGTTCCCGGTGTCCACGCTCGGCACCCCGCGGGGCCGCCAGGGCAGTCCCCGCCGGGTGGTGCTCCCCGAGGGCTGGCTCGACGACACCGACGGGGCCGGCTGCAGCGTCGCGGAGGACCTGCACTCCGGCGGCTGACTCCGGCCTGAGGACGCCACGCGGCGTGCGCGGACGGCGGCCGACGCGGGTGATCCTGCCCACGCGATCTCACCGAATTCCCGCTGGAAACGTGCTATTCCTGTCTGAACCGGATGTGACGCGCGGAAAGGGCGTGTGCTTCACTCGGTGCTTTGTCGTCAAGCCACTGATGGGTGAACCTGACCGTGACCTCCGCACGCCACAAGGCGGTCGTCGAGCACACCGGACGTCGACGCCTGTTCCGCGTCGCCCTGCCGGCGCTCGTCGCGACCCTCGTGACGGGTTCCGTCGTCGGGTTCTCCGTCGCCGGTGACACCGAGGCCCCCGCGTCGACGACGATGGCCGGGGCGGACCTGGGCGCTGCCCGCGAGGCCGCCCGGTCCGGCACGCGGCTGCGGGCCCAGAGCCAGGAGCGCCTCCGCGACCGCGAGCCGAGCGTCAGCCGCTCCGCCCGGCGGGTCACCATCGAGAAGATGCCCGAGCCCGAGGGGCACCGGTTCAGCACCACCGACCTCAACATCCGCGAGACCCCGGCCGAGAACGCCGAGGTCGTGACCACGGTGGACACCGCGACCAAGCTCGTGGTCACCGGCGAGGTCGACGACGGCTTCGCCCAGGTGCTGTGGAAGAAGCGGCCCTACTGGGTCAGCGCGGACTACCTGGCGAAGAAGAAGCCCGAGGAGGAGGACGCGGTCTCGGTCGGCGGGTTCAGCTCGGCCCCCTGCGCCAACGGCTCGTCCATCGAGGGCGGCATCACCGCCAACGCGGTGCGGGTGCTCCGCGCGGTGTGCGCGGAGTTCCCGACGATCACGTCGTACGGCGGCTACCGAGGCGACGGCGAGCACTCCGACGGTCGCGCCATCGACATCATGGTCTCCGGCGAGCTCGGCTGGCAGGTCGCCGACTACCTCCGCGCCAACAGCGGGGCGTTCAACCTCTACGACATCATCTACTCCCAGCGGATCTGGACCGCCCAGCGGGCCGGGGAGGGCTGGCGTCCCATGTCGGACCGCGGCTCGTCCACGGCCAACCACTACGACCACGTGCACGTGAAGGTCTTCTGACCACGTCGGCAATCTGCGACCTGGGCCACTAATCGGCTCTCACGCGTCTGGTGTCGTAGGCCCACATCGCGATCTCGACGCGGTTGCGGGCGCCGAGCTTGGTCATCAACGATGCGACGTGGGTCTTGACCGTGCTCAGGCCGACGAAGAGCTCGGTGGCGATCTCGGCGTTGGTCCGGCCCCGTGCCACCAGCGCGAGCACCTCCTCCTCGCGCTCGGTGAGCGGGTCGATGGGCTGGACCGGTACCACCGGCGCCTGGTCGGCGAAGGTCGCCAGCAGCCGGCGGGTGACGTTGGGGGCGATCAGCGCGTCCCCGTTGGCCGCCGCGTGGATGGCCTGCACGAGGAGCTCCGGCCCGGCGTCCTTGAGCAGGAAGCCGCGGGCGCCGGCGCGTAGGGCGCCGAGGACGTACTCATCGAGGTCGAAGGTGGTGATCACGACGACCGCCATCGGGTCCGTCACGTCTGGCCCGGCCAGGCGCCGCGTCACCTCGACTCCGTCGAGCCCGGGCATCCGGATGTCGACGAGGAGGACATCGGGACGCAGCCGGGTCGCCAGGTCGAGCGCTGCGAGCCCGTCTGCCGCCTCTCCCACGACCTCGAGGTCGGGTTGCGCGCCGAGGATCATCACCAGCCCGGTCCGGACCAGGTCCTGGTCGTCGGCCACGACCACACGGATGCTCATGCCAGCGCCTCCACCGGCAGCACGGCCTCGACCACCCAGCCACCCTCGGGCCCCGGTCCCGCGGAGAGCGATCCGCCGAGGAGCTGGGCGCGTTCGGCCATGCCCAGCAGGCCGAACCCAGGCTCCGGGGCCGGCCCCGGCTCGGTCTGTCCGTCGTCGCTGACACGCAGCCTGACGGCGTCGCCCTCCCGGCGTACGTCGATCCCGACGCGGGTCGCGCTCCGGGCGTGCCGTACGGCGTTGGTCAGCGACTCCTGCGCGAGCCGGTAGAGCGCGGCGTCCACGGGTCGTGCCAGCCGGGCCAACGAACCGTCCAGCGAGACCTCGACGGTGGGCGTCGCGTCGGCGCGCGCCAGAGCAGGCAGGTCCGCGACACCCAGCTGCGGTGAGTAGGCGACGGCTTCGTCCTCGCGCAGCACCCGCACCATGGATCTCATCTCCGCCAGGGTTCGCGACGCTTCGGACTCGATCGCGGCCAGGACCTCGGCGGCCTTCTCAGGCTGGATGCCGGCGACCACGCCACCGGCCTGCGCCTGCACCGCGATGGCCGAGACGTGGTGGGCCACGGTGTCGTGCAGCTCGCGCGCCAGCGCCACCCGCTCCTGATTGCGGATCTCGCGCTGTTGGCGATGCCAGAGGTCCGCGCGGTAGCGGAACACCGCCGCGAGGGCGACGAACAACAGCAAGAGGACGCTCCCGCCGAAGATGTCGGCCCAGCCCGCGGAGGAGGCGTACATCCCCAGCGCGACGACGACTGCCACGAACGCCGTCCCCAGGACCATCTCCCGTCCCGAGCCCCACCGCACCAGGGAGTAGAGCAGGATCAGGACGGCCATCATGGAGTAGAGGCCGAGGTCCCCGGCGTGCGCAGTCAGCTGGAGGACCGAGAGCAGCCCGGCGACGCCCCACCCGACCAGGGCGGCCATCAGGGGGCGGCCCCGCCGCCAGAGCAGGGCAGGCATCAGCGCCAGGGCGAGCACCGTCACAAGGGGTCGCCAGGCCAAGCCCGGCCGAACGATGCCCTCGACCAGGGCGGCGGCCGCGAACACGCCCACCAGCAGCCAGTCGAGACGACCGATGGGTGGGGCGTCAGCAGGCCGCGGCTCATGCCAGATGGAGCGCCGGACGGTGACCACGGCTCCAGCCTAGGGATCGGCGCGCCTCGGCGTACCCGCCGAAAGAACGAGGAGAGAGACCATGCCATCGGCCGGGCGAACTCCGGCCTCCGGGCCGATGCGCCCGCCGCCGGGCTCGGCGATCGTGGACCTATCGATCCTCACCACGACAACGGAGCCCATGATGAGCACACGTCAACCCACCACCACCACCCTGGAAGACCAGCCGATCCCGGTGAGAGTCAAGCTCGCCGCAGCGTGGACGAGCTTCATGTTCCTCTACGTCTACGTGGACATCCTCAACTTCTTCACGCCCGGCGTCGTCGAGGACATCCTCGACGGCAAGGTCTTCGAGTTCGACCTCTCCCAGACCTTCTCGACCTCGGCGCTGACCCTCGTGGCCGTCCCGATCCTCATGGTCGTGCTGTCGATGACGCTGCCCGCCCGGGCGAACCGCATCGCGAACCTCGTCGTGGCCGCGCTCTACGTCCCCGTCACGGCGTTCAACGTGGTGGGCGAGTCCTGGCTGTACTTCTACGGCCTCGGCGTCGCGCTGGAACTGGTCCTTCTCGCCCTCATCGTGCGGTAGGCCTGGACCTGGCCCCGCACCGCACCGTCGGCGACCACGGCGACCAGCCCGGACCGTGACACCGTTCGCGCCCAGCAGCAAGCGTGAACCCGAGAGCAGTTCCCGTCCTGCTCGGAGCCATCTGCCTGCGGAGCAATCTCGGTCGTGTCGGACCTCAGCGGGTGTGCGCTATCAGCAGCGGATCAGTGCGATGCTCGGTGGGCTCGGACCGCGCTCATCGGGGTGCGCAACGCCTCACCGCAGACCGTGCAGATGTAGTCGTTCACCCCGACGCGTGTCAGGCCCCTCTGGACGTGGTTGGACGGGCAGGCGAGACTCGTGCACCACTCACTCCCCGTCGCCGTCAGACCTTCCGCCTCCAACTCCGGATCGTCACCCGGCGCCAAGGGTTCAAGTCCGGAAACCACCAATCCACCGCAGTCCTCACAAGGGCGGTTCGTGGCCTCCTCATCGGCGCCGGGCACGACCACAACTGTAGGCCCGACCGGCGCCGTCAGCGCCCTCCAGCGATGGATGGTCGACGCTCTCGTCAAGCGGGCCCTCGAGACACCGCCACCGTGAGACCGACTCCGCCGGCAGGCATCGAGGCGCGCGGCTCTAGGCGGGGGTTCCCTCGCGAAGCGTTCCCGCCGAGGCCGGGTCCGGCTCGGCCGTGGCGGGTGGTCTCGGGGCCGCATGCGGCGCACCCCACACGACGCGGAGCCGGATGATCCCCGAGCCGACCACCCGCAGGAGGACCAGGCCGCCGGGCTGTCCGGCCGGCAGGAAGCCGACCTTGATCCGGCCGTGGCTGGTGAACACCTCGTCGGCCACCACGTCCCAGTCGTCCTGTGCGTAGACCAGCCGGTCGATCCGCCCGCGCCCGGTCGGGAACTCGTCGACGAGGTGCGGTCCCTCGCGGGTGAGGTCCCGGCCGTGGGGCCACCACACCCCGGCCACCGCCGCGGAGTCGAAGTCCGGCGCCAGGTGCAGCCGCAGCGGTCCGTGGCGCTGGGCGTAGCGGTGGGGGTAGGGGAACTGCGGGGCACCCATGGCGCCGCCTCTCTTGGCGGCCGGCGGTCCGGCGCGGGACGCGCCGGTGTTCCCTCGACCTGGCTCGATCGTACGTCGGCCGCGACGGCCACCCTCCGTCGTGTCCGGCCCGTGCCTCAGCGGGTCGACAGCGACAGCGCGAAGTCGCCGTCGTCGTCGGTCCACCACTGGGTCATCCGCAACCCCGCATCGGCCAGCTCGCGCTGCACCCGCTCGCGGCGGAACTTCGCGGAGATCTCGGTGCGCATCTCCTCGCCGCGCGCGAACTGCACGCTCAGGTCGAGGTCGCGCACCGTGACCCGCTGGTCGGCCAGCGAGCGGAGCCGCATCTCGATCCACTCCTGCTCGGCGTCCCAGACCGCGACGTGCTCGAACGCCTCGAGGTCGAAGTCGGCGCCCAGGTCACGGTTGACGACCCGCAGGACGTTGAGGTTGAACTCGGCGGTCACGCCGGCGGCGTCGTCGTAGGCGGCCACGAGGCGGTCCGGGGCCTTCACCAGGTCGGTGCCGAGCAGGAAGGTGTCGCCCGGCGCCAGCGAGGCAGCCACCCGGGCCAGGAAGTCGGCCCGGGCCCCGGGCTCGAAGTTGCCGATCGTGCCGCCGAGGAACACCACCAGCCGGGGCGCGGCGCCGGGGATCTTCTCCAGGTGGTGCTCGAAGTCGCCGACGACACCGTGCACGTCCACCTCGGGATGCCCGGCCACCAGGGCCGGGACCGCCTCCTCGATGGCGGCCGCGCTGACGTCGAACGGCACGTAGGTGCGCAGCGCCCCGACCTCGGTGGCGGCGTCCAGCAGCAGCCGGGTCTTCTCCGACGAGCCCGACCCGAGCTCCACGAGCGTGTGCGGCTTGCACAGGTCGGCGATCTCCGCGGCCCGCTTCCGGAGGATGCTGCGCTCGGCCCGGGTGGGGTAGTACTCCGGGAGCGCGGTGATGTCCTCGAACAGGGCGCTCCCGCGTGCGTCGTAGAAGTACTTCGGCGGCAGCTCTTTCGGGGTCGCGGTGAGGCCCGCGGCGACGTCGGCACGCAGCGCGCGGACGAGGTCGTCGGGGGTGAGGTAGCGGTCGATGGTCGTCATGCGTCCCCTTGTCGGATCCGGGTCTCGGTCAGCCCGTCGGGCCCCGCCTCGACGACGGACCCGCCGTCGAGCCGCCGCCACGGGTGGTCGTCGTGGGGTTCGGAGGCGATCGTGATCCCGCCGCCGGACTCGCACAGGTGCAGTGGCTCGCCCAGGACGACGCCCGCGACCCGGTCTCCGTCGGCGGCCAGCATCGTCAGCCGGCCGCCGCCGTGGCGCTGTGCCATCTCGGCGGCCGCCACCAGCCCCTCGGCCAGGCCGGCGCCGCCCTGCCAGGCCGCCACCGCCAGCCCGAACAGCAGTGCCGAGTCGACCGCCGCGCGAGCGTCGGCGATGTCGGCGGCCTCCGGTGCCAGTGCCTTGCGGGCCGTCGACCAGTCGTGCAGCCGGCCGTTGTGGCTGAACAGCCAGCGTTCGTGGGTGAACGGCGCTGCGGCGGACTCGTCGGCGGCGGTCCCGGGCGTCGCCGACCGGACGGCGCCGAGCACGCAGCGGGAGGTCACGGTCGGGGCGAGGCTGGCGAAGGACGCGTCGGTCCAGATCGGCTGGGCCCGCCGGTAGCGGACCGGGGTCGCGCGCCCCGCGACGTACCAGCCGGCACCGAAGCCGTCGACGTTGATGGTGCCGTGTTGCTGCTGCCGGGGTGCCCACGACTGTTCGTAGAGCGAGTGCGGCGGGGCGACCAGCAGGTCGTCGAGCGCCCGGGGAGCGCCCAGCCAGGCCAGGTGGCGGCACATGCTCAGAGGTCCCGGGCGGTGCGGAAGCCGGCGAAGATCTGCCGACGGATCGGGTGGTCCCAGTTGCGGAAGGTGGTGCGGCAGGCGAGCGGGTCGGTGGCCCACGAGCCGCCGCGCAGCACGCGGTAGCCGTCGCGGAAGAAGACCTCGGAGTACTCCTTGTAGGGGAACGGCGTGAAGCCCGGGTAGCCGTCGAACTCGGTCGAGGTCCACTCCCACACGTCGCCCACCATCTGCAGCACCCCGGTCGGGGAGGCGCCTTCCGGGAAGGAGCCGGCGGGGGCCGGCTGGTGCCGGGCCTGGCCGAGGTTGGCGCGCTCGGCGGTGGGCGGACCGTCGCCCCACGGGTAGCGCGCGCTGCGACCGGTGGCCGGGTCCCAGGAGGCCGCCTTCTCCCACTCGGCCTCGGTCGGCAGCCGGCGACCGGCCCAGCGGGCGTAGGCGTCGGCCTCGTGCCAGCAGACGTGCTGGACCGGCTGCTCGTCGGGCAGCGGCTCCACGCGGCCGAACCGGCGACGCAGCCAGCTGCCGCCCTCGCGGAGCCAGAACGCCGGGGCCCGTTTGCCGGACTCACACCGCCAGCGCCAGCCGGCCGCCCCCCACAGCCGTTCGTCGTCGTAGCCCCCGGCCTCCACGAACGCGCGGTAGGCCGCGTTGGAGACCGGGACGGTGTCGATGGCGAAGGCGGGCAGGTCGACCTCGTGCCCCGGCTGCTCGTTGTCGTAGGCCCAGGGGTCGGAGGAGGTCCCCATCGTGAACCGGCCGGCGGGCACGACGACCTCGGTGGCGGTGAGCAGCGCGGCCGGGGCGGGCGTCTCGGCCTCGGTGGGGAGCACCGCCTCGCCGCGACGCAGCTGGTGGGTGGCCAGCATCGTCTCGTCGTGCTGGTGCTCGTGCTGGAGCACCATGCCGTAGACGTAGCCGTGCTCGAGCAGGGGGTCGCCCCCGGTCAGCTGGAGCGACTCGAGGGAGTCGAGGACCTTGCGGCGGACCAGCCCGATGTAGTCGCCGGCCTCGTCGGGGCGCAGCAGGGGCAGGGTCGGCCGGGAGGCGCGGGGGTGCTCGAAGGCGTCGTAGATGTCGTCGAGCTCGGGCCGCATCGCCTCGATGCCGGCCGCCGAGCGGAGCAGCCACAGCTCCTCGTAGTTGCCGACGTGGGCGAGGTCCCAGACCAGGGGCGACATCAGCCGGGAGTGCTGGGCCAGCAGCTCCTGCTCGTCGAGGACGTCGGTGGTGAGGCCGACGCTGCGGCCCCGGGCCCGCTCCAGCTCGTCGGCGACGTACTGCTTGAGCGCGGACTCGTCGAGGGCCGCCGGCGAGGTGCCGGGGAGGGGGGCGTTCACAGGTCCTCCGGGATCGGGTCGTCGGCCGGGCAGCGGCCGGGGCGGACGTAGCGGTCGGCGTAGTCGGCGACGAGCCCCACGAGCCCCGCGTCCTCGTCGGAACGAGCCAGGGCAGCGAGGGCGAGGTCGAAGAGCGCCCGGGCGGCGTCGTGCAGCCCGGGGGAGGCGAGCCCGTCGCGGGCCGCGCCGGCCCAGTCGGTGAGGTCGCGGCTGACGATGAGGGCCTCCTCGGTGGCCTCGGCGTCCTCGACGAGCGCCCACAGCACCGCCATCGGCACCGGCCACCAGGCGTTCGGGAGCGCGTCGACGTAGCGCACCTCGAACCAGCCGCGCGGCCGGACCGGCGGGAACAGGGTGCTGAGGTGGAGGTCGAGCTCCTCGCCGGTCGCGCCCTCGGCGGAGCCGACCCGGTCGGCGAAGCGCAGACCGGGCGGGGCGCACCAGTCGGGTCCGTCCGAGGGCCGCAGCATGACGGTCGCGTCGAGCAGGAAGTCGGTGTAGGCGGCCACCGGGTCGGCACCCGCCGGTGCAACGGTCCGCTCCGGGTCGAGCCCCTGCCAGACCCGCTGCCGGCCGCACCTCCAGCCGGTGGGGCGGCCGTCGTGCATCGGCGAGTTGGCGAACGCCGCCACCAGGGCCGGGCCGACGGCGTGCAGCAGGTGCCAGCGTCGCGCCGCCTCGGCCCGGTCGCGGCCGATGTCGAGGTTGACCTGCGTCGCCGCGGTGCTGTTCATCATCGCCGCGCCCTGCTCGTGCCCGCCGTCGTCGAAGTAGCGGGCCATCGCGTCGTAGCGGGGGAGCCGCAGCTGGCGGTGAGGCGGACGCCACGGGTCGAGCGCCGTCGGAAGGACGACGATGTCGGCCGCATCGAGGACGGCGCGGACGTGCGCTGCGTCCTCGGCGAGCGCGTCCCAGCAGGCGCTGGGTCCGCGGAGAGGGGCCGAGCTGAGCTCGACCTGGCCGCCGGGCTCGAAGGTGATCAGGGTGCCGCGCGCGAGGGGGGCGGTGCCGAGAAGGGACTGCAGGCGCTCGAGGGGGATCGTCTCGCCGGGGCGGCCGCGGGCGGCCAGGATCCATTCCAGCTCGGTGCCGACCAGTCCGGGTGGACCGGTCTTGAAGCACACCTTCTCGACATAGCCGTGGACCGCGTCCCGGTCGCGCAGCGCGACCGTCCGGTCCTGCACCGTGAGGCTCACCCGGACGACCCTAGCCAAACCGCACCGACAGGTTCGACCCGTCCGGGTGTCGGTGCCGGGCAGTAGGGTCGGCCCCGATGGGGTCGACGGAGCAGTACGACGCGCACGCCCGCGCGCGCTGGGTGGACGAGCGAGCCCAAGCCGAGTGGTCCGGCGGGCCGCACCTCGTTCGAGCGCGACCGCGCCCGCGTGGTCCACTCCGCGGCCCTGCGCCGGCTGGCCGCCAAGACCCAGGTCGTGGGGCCGCAGACCGACGACTTCGTCCGCAACCGGCTGACCCACACCCTCGAGGTCGCGCAGGTCGCCCGCGACCTCGCGCGCAGCATCGGCTGCGACCCCGACATCGTCGAGACGGCCGCGCTGGCCCACGACCTGGGGCACCCGCCGTTCGGCCACAACGGCGAGCGCGCGCTCGACGACCTCAGCGCCGACTGCGGCGGGTTCGAGGGCAACGCGCAGACGCTGCGGATCCTGACCAGGCTGGAGGCCAAAGCCTTCGACACCGAGGGCCGGTCGGTCGGCCTGAACCTCACCCGGGCCACCCTCGACGCCGCCACGAAGTACCCCTGGACCCGCGACGAGGCCGGTGAGCCGCACGGCTCGCACGCCGACGGCACGCCGCGCTCGGGCCGCAAGTTCGGCGTCTACGACGACGACCGCGAGGTGTTCACCTGGCTGCGCAAGGACGCGGCCGGCTCCCGCCGGTGCATCGAGGCCCAGGTCATGGACCTCGCCGACGACGTCGCCTACTCCGTGCACGACCTCGAGGACGGCATCGTCGCCGGCGGCATCGACCTGGACCGGCTCGCGGCGGCGGGGGAGCGCGCGGCGGTGTTCGCAACGGTCCGCGACTGGTACGACCCGGCCGCCACCGACGAGGAGCTCGCGGAGGCGCTGGCCGGTCTGCGGCGGCTGCGCTCGTGGCCCACCAGTGGCTACGACGGCAGCCGCGCCGCGCTGGCCGCGCTGAAGAACCTGACCAGCGACCTGATCGGCGTCTTCTGCACCGACGTCCGGGAGGCCACCCGCGAGCGCTACGGCGACGGCCCGCTGGTGCGCTACTCCGCCGACCTCGTCGTGCCCCGGGGCACCGAGCTCGCCGTCGCGGTCCTCAAGGGGGTCGCAGCGCACTACGTGATGCGCGCCGACGAGCGGGTCGGCCTCCTCGAGCGGCAGCGCACCGTGGTCGCCGAGCTCGTCACCCAGCTGTGGCGGCGAGCGCCGAGGCCCTGCAGCCGGCGTTCCGGGCCGACTTCCACGCGGCCGGCTCCGACGCGGAGCGGCTGCGGGTGGTGGTGGACCAGGTCGCCTCCCTGACCGACGCGTCCGCCGAAGCCTGGCACGAGCGGCTCGCCCGCTAGCCCGGAGGCCGCCGGTCGTCCGCGCGGCTCAGGCCATGCGGCTGTCGAAGAACGCGACGGTGCGCCGCATCGCGGCGAGGAACGCCGGCCCGAAGGCGTGCCCGTCGTCGTACCACGCGAGCCTCGGAGTCGACCCCGGCCCGCCTCAGCGTCCGCTGCGTCGCGGTCGCCCACCTCGGCGGGCACGTGTCGTCGAACCGTCCGTGCACGAGCAGCACCGGCTCCGTGATCCGGCCGAAGTAGGGACGGGAGGAGTTCGCCCGCCAGAACCGCGGGTTCTGCTCGGGCAGGCCGTGCCGGGCGGCCAGCTCGTCGCGGAGCCCGGCGTCCTCGGGGTCGGGGCGGATGAACTGGTCGTAGTTGTGCGCCTCCAGCGAGGAGACCGACGCCCACGGTGCGGCGGCCCGCACCAGCCCGGGCTCGGCGACGAGGGCCTTGAGGATCACCCCGCCGCCCATCGAGCGGCCGAACAGTCCGATCCGGTCGTCGGCCACCGGGACGGCGCGGGTCCGGCGCAGCGCCTTCACGGCGTTGACGACGTCGACGACGTACCCCAGCCGCATCCGGGACTGGTAGCGCGGGTCGTCGTCGGACCCGGCGTGGTTGCGGTAGTCGACGTGCAGGGCGACGTAGCCGCGCTGCGCCAGGAAGCCGCGCTCGCGGGTCATCCCCTGGCCGCGGACGTAGACCGCGGGGTCGATGTAGCCGTGAGCCAGCACCAGCGCCGGGAAGGGGCCCTCGCCCGTCCGGCACGTTCAGCACGCCGGTGATCCGGTAGGACTCGGTGTGGCCGTCCGGGAACGTGGAGCGGCTGCGGTAGGAGACGTCGTACGACGAATAGGAGCTTGTCCGCTCACGCAGCCTGCCGAGCCGCAGCCGGTCACCCCGGTGCTCCTGGGCCGCGAGACCGGGGACCGAGACGGCGTAGCGCACCGGCAGCTCGCCGGGGGAGTCGTCCGTCTCCGCGTCGGCTCCGGCCGCGCCGTCCCGAGCGTCCGTGGGCTCCGTCGAGTCCGTGGGCTCCGTGGACTCCGCAGACTCCGGGGGCTGCGCGGTCTCCCGGGCACTGCTCGTGGGCGCCCGGTCCGGCTCGGCGCCCGGGGACGGGACGGAGGCGGTGCAGCCCCCGAGCAGCCCGGCCAGCAGGACCAGGGCCGGGACCGGTGTGACGGCGACCAGTCGTCTCAAGGCGGCTCCTCGGTCGGGTTGCGCTCGACGGTACCCGTGCCGGCCGGCGCCGGGCGTACCCTGGGGAGATGCGTTACCCACCGGGTCACACCTAGGTCCTGCCGCGGGGCTTCGCGCCCCGCGTCCTCGGCTACTACGCCTCGCGGGAGCTGGTCCCGCTCTACAGCGTCTACGCGCTGCTGTTCCGAGACAGCGGGCTGTCCGTCGGACAGGTCTCCACGCTGTTCGTGCTCTGGTCGCTCACCGGCTTCGTGCTCGAGGTGCCCTCGGGCGCCTGGGCCGACACCGTCGACCGCCGGCTGCTCCTGGTGGCCAGCGCCCTGCTGCAGGCGGCCGGCTTCGCCACCTGGCTGCTCTGGCCGTCGTACGCCGGCTTCGCGGTCGGGTTCGTGGTCTGGGGGGTCAGCGGCTCGCTGATGTCGGGCACCTTCGAGGCCTGGCTGTACGACGAGCTGGCGGTGCACGGTGCCACCGCCCGCTACCCGGGCCTGGTCGGCTGGGCCGAGTCCGCCGCGATGAGCGCCAACCTGGTCGGCTCGGTGGCCGCGGCGCCGCTGATGGCCTGGGGAGGCTACGCCCTGGTGGGCTGGACGAGCGTCGCGCTCGCCGGGGTGCACGCGGTGCTCGCCGCCACGCTGCCGGTCAGCGCCCGCGTGACGGCCGGACCGGCCCCGCACGCCCACGACGTGGTCGTGGCCACCGAGCGGGTGGCGGTGCGCTACGTGGCGATGCTGCGGGCCGGGATCGCCGAGACGGCGCACACCCCGCGGGTCCGGCGGGCGGTGCTCCTGTCCGCCGCCGTGATCGGCGCCAGCGCGTACGACGAGTACTTCCCGCTCGTCGCCCGCGACAACGGGGTGGCCACCGCGGCGGTGCCGTGGCTGATCGGAATGGTGGTCACGGGGCAGGTGGTGGGCACCGCGCTGGCCGGCCGGACCGCCCGGATGTCGGGACGCACCATGCGCGTGGTGCTGCTGGCGGCCGCCGTCGCCATCTCGGCGGGCGCGCTGGTCACCCCGCTGGTCGGCTTCGCCGCCATCGCGGTCGGCTACGGGCTGCTGAACAACGCGATGGTGGTGACCGACGCCCGGCTCCAGGACACGATCACCGGTCCGGCGCGGGCCACCGTCACGTCGGTGGCCGGGCTGGCGACCGAGGTGGTGGCGATCGCGGTCTACGTCGGCTTCGCGGTCACCAGCACGTGGCTGCCGGTGCCCGTCCAGGTGGCCGCGCTCGGCGTACCGCTGGCCGTCGTGGCGCTGCTGGCGCGGCGGGCACTGCCGCCGTCCACCGAAGCGGGGAAGCCCGGACCGGCGCACGGTCCCGGCACGTAGACTTCCCGCCGTGGCGGCCGGGCTGATCAGGGACGAGGACATCGCGCTGGTGCGCGAGCGCGCCCGGATCGACGAGGTCGTCTCGGACTACGTCACCCTGAAGAACGCCGGCGGCGGGTCCATGAAGGGGCTGTGCCCGTTCCACGACGAGAAGTCCCCGTCGTTCCACGTCACCCCCTCCCGTGGCTTCTACCACTGCTTCGGCTGCCAGGCGGGCGGCGACGTGATCAAGTTCCTGCAGGAGGTCGACGGTCTCGGCTTCGCCGAGGCCGTGGAGCGGCTCGCGGACAAGTTCGGTGTGCAGCTGCGCTACCAGGAGGCGGCCCCCGGCGAGGCCCGGCCGCAGCGCCGCGACGGCCACCTGCGTCCGCGGCTGCTCGAGGCGCACAGGGCCGCCGCGGAGTTCTACGTCGACGCCCTGGAGACGCCGGACGCGATGGCCGGCCGGCAGTTCCTCTCCGACCGGGGGTTCGACAAGGAGGCGGCCGACCGGTTCGGCATCGGGTTCGCCCCCCGTGACGGCGGTGCGCTCTACCGGCACCTGCGCCAGAAGGGTTTCAACGACCAGGAGCTCGTCGTCGGGGGCCTGGTCGCGCAGGGACAGCGCGGCCACTACGACCGGTTCCGCGGGAGGCTGCTCTGGCCGATCCGCGAGACCAACGGTGACGTGATCGGCTTCGGGGCGCGGCGGCTGTTCGACGACGACCGGATCGACGCGAAGTACCTCAACACCCCCGAGACCCCGATCTACAAGAAGAGCCACGTCCTCTACGGCATCGACCTGGCCCGCCGCGACATCGCCCGCGCGTCGCAGGCAGTCGTGGTCGAGGGCTACACCGACGTGATGGCCTGCCACCTGTCCGGGGTGCCGACCGCGGTCGCCACCTGCGGCACGGCCTTCGGCGACGACCACGGCCGGGTGCTGCGACGGCTGCTGCACGACCACGACGAGTTCCGCGGCGAGGTGATCTTCACCTTCGACGGTGACGCCGCCGGCCAGAAGGCCGCGCTCCGCGCCTTCGAGGGCGACCAGAACTTCGCCGGCCAGACCTACGTCGCGGTCGAGCCCGACGGCCTGGACCCCTGCGACCTGCGGCTGCAGAAGGGCGACGCCGCCGTGCGCGAGCTGGTCGCCCGCCGGGTGCCGCTCTACCGCTTCGTGCTCGGCAATGTCGTCACCCGCTACGACCTCGACCGCGCCGACGGCCGGGTCGACGCGCTGCGCGAGGCCGCCAAGCTGGTCTCCGCGATCCGCGACCGCTCCAAGGTCGAGGCGTTCGCCCGTGAGCTCGCCGGCATGGTCGGCGTCGACGTGGAGGACGCGCGCGGCGAGGTGCGCCGGGCTGCGGGCCGGGCCGCCCGGCCGCAGCAGGGCCAGCGGGGTCGTGCCACGGGACCCGGCGGCCCCAGCGCACCGGCCGGGGACGCGGCGCCGCAACGGCCCGCGGCGCCCCCGATGCCCGACCTGCGCGACCCGCGGTTCTCCCTGGAGCGCGAGACGCTCAAGCTCGTCGTGCAGCACCCCGGGGTGGTCGGCGCGGCCACTCGCGACGTGGACGGCGACGACTTCACCCACCCCGTCTACCGCGCGGTGTGGGACGCGGTGGCGGCGTGCGGCGGACCGACGGCGGCCCCGGCCACGGAGGTGTGGGTCTCCAAGCTGCGCGACACCCTCGACGAGGGGCCGGTGGCGCACGCACTCGGCGCGCTGGCCGTCGAGCCGGTGCTGTCGGCCAAGGAGCCCGACCGCGGCTATGTCAACGCCCACGTCTTCCGGCTGCAGGAGCTGACCGCGATGCGCCGCATCGCCGACCTGAAGTCGCGGCTGCAGCGCACCAACCCGGTCGAGCACGCCACCGACTACAACCGCATGTTCGGCGAGCTCGTCGCCCTCGAGCAGCACCGCCGGACCCTGCGCGAGAAGGCCATCGGCGGCGACGTGGGATGAGGCGACTGTTCTCCCGGGCGCACTCGGCCCCGGACGACGTCGTCGCACGGGCCGGGCTGGCGCGGGGCACGAAGGTGCTCGCCGCTGCCGGTGACCGTGCCGGCACCTGGCTGCTCGGCACCCGCGACCACCTGGTGGTGGTGCCCACGGAGGGCGAGCCGACCCGGCTCCCGTGGGAGCAGGTCGAGTCGGCCGAGTGGCACCGCGACGACGACCGGCTCCGGGTCTCGGAGGTGGGGACCTTCGGCCGCCCCCGGCCGGTGCACGACTTCCTGATCGACGAGCCGGGGCAGCTGCTGACCCTGGTCCGCGAGCGGGTCACCGCCTCGGTCGTGCTGCAGCGCCGGGTGACGGTGCGCGACGGCCGGGGCCTCACCGTCGTGGCCCGGCGCGCGCCCCGCGGCACCGGCGACCTCACCTGGTCCTACGAGCTCGACCCCGGTCTCGACCCCGACGACCCGGAGGTGCGGCGGCTGGCCGAGCAGGGCGTCCGGGCGGCCGCCGAGGAGCTCGGCCTGGGCTGAGCACGGCAGTCATCTCGACAGGCTCGATGACCCGGGCTCGGGCTCGATGACCCGTTGCCCGAGGGCGTGCCCGTGGCCCGGCCGGTGGGGTTCCGGCCGGGCTCGGGGGTCGGAGGGCGGGTCGGGCCGCGCTGGATGGGGGAGGTGTGCGGCGCCGGTCAGGCCGCGGGGGAGTCGGGGGCGGTGGGCTCACGCGGAGGATCCGGCGCGCGTGGTCGCACGCCGACCGCGTCCACCGGGTAGCCGATTCCGCGGGGCGACGTCCAGTGATAGCCGCCCCCGGCCAGCCGCTCGTAGCGCCAGCGCCCGTGCGTCTTGAGGCGGTGGTGGCGCCGGCAGAGCGGAGCCAGGTTGTCGGGGTGGGTGGCACCCACCGAGGGGCGGGCCGCGGCGGGGTCGTAGGGGACGACGTGGTCGAGGTCGCAGCGGCGGGAGGGCACCTGGCAGCCGGGGAACACACAGGTGCGGTCACGCAGTCGCACCTGCTCCCGCATGCGCGGCGATGGTGCGTAGCCGTCGGCCGGCGCGGCCGCGATCTCGGCCATGTGCAGGACCGGACGCACGGACACGTGGTCGACACCTGCCAGCCAGCGGGCCAGCAGCTCGGGAGTCAACGCTCCCAGCCCCTCCGCCTCGACGCCCCCGCCCGCGGTGTCGACGTGCAGGTAGAGAAGGGCCGACCGACGCCGGCGGCCAGGGCCGTCGGCGCCGTCACCGTCGACGCCACCCGACAACAGGTCCAGCGAGCGCTGCGGGTCGGCCAGCACACCGACGGCCCGGGCCCGGCGGACGTCGAGCGGGTCCCTGTCCCCGAGACGCCCGAGACCGGCCGCGACGTCGGCCACGGTGTCCTCGAACGCCAAGGCGTCCGGGGTGTCCGCGATGATCGTCAGCCGCGTGGTCGCGGTCGACTCGCGATGGTCGGCCCACACCCCCCGCCGGTCGAGGGCGGCCTGCTCGCGGCCGGCCGCGACGTCCGGATCGCAGCGCAGCAACGCTTCGTGCACCAGTGCCCGCACCTGGGGGATCCGGTTGCGCCTCGCGACGACGGCCACGTGCCGGTCGACGAAGTCGACGGCCGACCGGGACAACCGCGTCGTCTCGGACGCCACCTGACGGGCCTTCCAGGCCTGGAGCCTGCCCTCGTGGACCAGGGCCCACAGCCGCGGCAGTCGGTGGCGCAGCTCGAGAGCGTCCCCGATCAGCCGCGCCGCCGCGAAGCCGCTGATGCCCAGGGCCACCGCCAGCTCCTCCGGGGCGAACTCGGCGACGGCGGGCGTGCCGTCGCCGGCCAGCGGCGCGAAGCGCTCGGTGCCCAGGTCGGCCCCCGACGCGTCGGCGACGCGCAGCGTCGGGTCGCCGTACCCGGCGCGAGGAGAGCCTTGGGGAGCCGGGTGGAGGTCGGCGAAATGGGCGGCCACCGCCAGCAGGTCGGCCTCGGCACGGTCGGCCGACGCGCGGCACGCCACCGCCGCCTCGAGCACCGTGGTGGTGTCGAGCTCGTCGAGTGTCGTGCGGTCGAACATGTGTTCGATGATGCCAGGCGGCACCGACAGAAATCGCGGGCCGTGTGACGGTCGGTCGCGCCGGTCACGAGGGGGTCGACCGATTTAACGAACGGCGAGACGGCTTGCTACCGTATGCGCGCACGATCCCCTGTAGCTCAATTGGCAGAGCATTCGGCTGTTAACCGGAGGGTTGTTGGTTCGAGTCCAACCGGGGGAGCCAGCGGAGCCGCCTCTCACTCGCGAAATCGCGACCTGGGGGGCGGTTTGCTGGTTGTGGCACCACGGCTGCCACGTCCGAGCCGGTCGGTGCGAACGGACCCTCGTCCGCGTCTCCTGCGGTGGAGGGTGGACAGACCCGCCATCGCTCGGCAGCAGCGGCGCGGTCGCGGGATGAGCGACGTTCCCGCTCCCGCCGTCGCCAGACGATGACGCTGTTCGGCGACTCGCCCGTCGGGGCCGGATCGTCCGAATCACCATGAACCCTCGCGTTCGTAGAACCTGCCGGCTCGGGTGTCCGGCGAAGTGCTCCACGTCGACACGACCCACTCCCGCGGAAGCGATGCGATCGCCTCGACGAGCAACTCCACGCCGTGATCGGCCGATGCTCGGCCGAGGTACATCTTCCGACGACTCGCTCGCCGGCCAGTTCGCCGGTCTGGCACACGCCGACGACGTCGCGATCCGTCGCGACTACGTGGACGCGGCCTGCCTCGACAGCGGGTGCCATGCGATCGAGCGACCACCAGGACAACTGCGCCTGCGCGGCATGCTCCCCGAGGATCGGGGTGTAGTACGGCGGGATCACGGCCGACCCGAAGGCGACGATCGCATCAAGATCGCCAAGCTCGGCCTTCCGGACGTTCGCCCCCATGGTTGACACCATAAGTGTCCTGGCACGACGTGTGACACACCACCGAGGTGGCCTGCCCTTCCGCTCACGTGGCCGCCGCGCGGCCGTCCCCATTCGTTGAGTCACCCGCGGGGATGTCGCGCCGGAGAAGGACTCGTAGCGGTCCGGGGACAACCATGTCGGGAGATTCTGACTGCCTGTCCGCGAACGCGCGGCGCAGCAGCGGCAGGTTGAGGCTGGTTGTTCTCGATGGCGGCGAGGACGGCATCGAGACGGCACGTCTGTTTCCGGGCGGCCATCGTCGCGAGTTGCGTCTCGATCGGGACGGTCGGGACGGGCTCGCCCTGGCACGTCAGGGTGTCTCGTTCGCGCCACACCGCTGATGAGCGTGTCTCGATCATCAACTCCGCCACGGCCGGTGCCTCAATGTGCGCCAGCTCGACCTTGACACCCTTGATGAACCAGACGCCGAAGCTCCATCGCTCTCGCTCGCCACCGAAGTGAAGCGTGGGTTCGGACACCGTGCTGATCCACGCACGTGAGTCATCAACCTTGCCCGGTCCCATGGACAGCGGCGTTGGCAGAACGGTCGCGGCGCGAGCGACGTCGTCGGGATGAAGGACGGCGATGTCAATGTCGATCGGAGTGATCGCCCCGACGCGGAGCGCTGTTGCGGCACTTCCGACGAGCATCCACTCGAGCCCATCGCGACGGTTGAGCTGCTCGGCCACCGCCGCCAACGTCCTCGTCCAATCGCCATCCATGCCGCGACGCTAACTGTCGACACCGACACCATGATCCATCGCTGGGCGAGTGACTCGTGGAACCGGCCACTCGGCCGGCCCTCGCAGAATGCACTCGTCTGCCGCGAAGCGGTCGGTCGTGGATGAGGACGTGTGGGAACAACCGGTCGTACAACCGTGCATCCGAGTAGACCTGCTCGTCTATGCGGCGTGCCCTCCCTGGACCCCTCCCTGACGGCGACGACCCCGTACCCCTCGGCGACCGGGTCGAAGGTGGTGGTCTCGACCGTCAGTCCGACGCGCTGCAGCTGCGACACGAGCTCCTCGTGGCGGAGCCAGCACGACAGGCGTTCGGAGCGCGTCCTCACCAAACCATCGGCCTCCACTTGTGCGACAGCCGGCATTCGTCTGGACCGGCCGTTTGCTCTGGTTCTCGTCGGGCACTCCCGTCCCATGGACGCCAGCTCGAAGCACCCTGACGCCCCCGCCGTTGATGCAGACGACCGCGCCTCGAACGACCGGGACGATCTCGAGGAGCGCGCACCCGACTCGCCCACCGACCTGACGAAGCCGTCGTGGAAGTACGTCGCCCGCAAGACCGCACGGGAGTTCACCAAGGACCAGTGCACCGACCTGGCCGCAGCCCTCACCTACTTCGCGGTGCTGGCAGTCTTCCCCGCCGCCATCGCGCTGCTGTCGCTGCTCGGCCTGGTGGGGCAGGGGCCCCAGACGGTCGACACCGTGCTGGACGTGCTGCGGACGGTGGGAGGGGGCGCCGCCGCCGACCTGCTCGGGCCGACGCTGGAGTCCCTGGCCGCGGCCGAGCAGACCGCGGGCTTCGCCTTCGCGGTCGGTCTCCTGGGTGCGCTGTGGACGGCCTCGGGGTACGTCGGGTCCTTCGGCCGCGCGATGAACCGGGTCTACGAGATCCGCGAGGGTCGCCCGTTCTGGAAGCTGCGCCCGTGGATGATGCTGGTCACCCTGGTCGCGCTGCTCCTGGCGGCGGCGGTGGCGGTGGCCATCGTGCTGACCGGGCCCGCCGCCGAGGCGGTCGGTGAAGCGGTGGGCCTCGGCTCGGTCGCGGTGACCGTGTGGAACATCGCGAAGTGGCCGGTGATCCTGGGTGCCGTCGTGCTGGTGGTGGCGATCCTGTACTACGCCACGCCCAACGTGGAGCAGCCGCGGTTCCGCTGGGTGAGCGTGGGCGCCGTGCTGGCGATCGTGACGTGGATCGTCGCCTCGGTGGCGTTCGGCTTCTACGTGTCCAACTTCGGCTCCTACAACAAGACCTACGGGTCGCTGGCCGGTGTCGTGGTGTTCCTGCTGTGGCTCTGGATCACCAACCTGGCGCTGCTGTTCGGAGCCGAGCTCGACGCCGAGCTCGAGCGGGGGAGGGAGCTGCAGGCCGGGCTGCCCGCGGAGGAGGAGATCCAGCTGCCGCCGCGCGACACCCGCAACATCGAGAAGCAGGAGAAGCAGGAGCGCGAGGACATCGAGCGGGGCCGGGAGATCCGCCGCGACGCCGCCGAGAACGACGAGGACGACGAGTCGTCAGGTGGCGGCCGGGACCGGGACGCCGACACGTCCTGAGGTCGTGCTACTCGCCCCAGCCCATCGGGAAGACCTCGAACCCGGCGGCATGGGCAACGCCGAGCCGGGCTCCCGTGGCGCGCGACATCCCCTCGAGGAACTCGGCCGGGTCGAAGTCCTCCCACCCCAGCCCCTCGATGTAGGCGGAGTGCGCCCGAAGCGACTCCACGCCCGCGTCGAAGGTGTCGGTGATCTCCACCGCGTGCTCGGACTGGGGCGAGCTGGCCGCCCAGACCTGCCTGACGCCGCCCCAGGGCTCGAGGTGGCCGCCGTCGAGCTGCTCGCGGAACACCCACCGGTTGCCGGCGTCGCGGACGGCGTCGAGCGTGGCCTTCCCGGTCGCGATGTGGTCGGCCTGGTTGAGGTTCTTGCCGCCCCAGGTGTCGCGGAAGTTGTTGGTGATCACGATCTCGGGGCGATGCCGTCGCACCGCCGCGGCAATGGCGCGGCGCAGCCCCACGCCGTACTCGAGGACCCCGTCCGGCAGCCGGAGGAAATCGACGGCGTCCACGCCCACGATCCGGGCGGACTCGATCTGCTCGGCCTCGCGGACCTCGCGGCTGCGCTCCGGCTCCATGCCGTCGATGCCCGCCTCGCCGCTGGTCACCATGCAGTAGACGACGTGCTTGCCCTGCGCGGTCCAGCGGGCGACCGCGGCGGCGGCGCCGAACTCGAGGTCGTCGGGGTGGGCCACGACGCAGAGCGCGCGCTCCCAGTCCTCGGACAGAGGGGTCAGCGGGGGCGGCGGGGTCTCGGTCATGCACGCCATCCTCGTCCCGCGCGGGCGGTCGAGTCCATCCGCCAGGTGGGGGGTGGCGTCAGAAGGCGCCGCCGCGCGGCCGGTCCTCGATGTGGTGCCACGCGTGCGGGGAGAAGGTCACCCGGGTGCCGTCCTCCAGGACCACCACGAGGTAGCCGGCCTGGTTGAAGCTGTACGACGCGCGGTCGCCGTACTCCGTCGCGGCGCCGTCCGCGCTGTCGAACACGAGGAATGCCATGCCCTGCACCCTGGCACACCGGGGAGGTCGCAGGTGGCGGCAGCACCTAGGATCGACCGGCACGGGGCGGTAGCTCAGTTGGTTAGAGCAGACGACTCATAATCGTCCAGGCGCGGGTTCAAGTCCCGCCCGCCCCACCACGTGTAGCCGCACATCAGGACGCCTGTCCGCAGCCGAGCTCGAACGGCAGCCAAACCCCGGGCCGACGTCTACGGAGATAGACTCCGGCTGGAGGCGGTTCCCATGTCCGATGGCACGATCGCGGTGTTGGGTCTTCTTGCCGTGACCGGGATGGTCGGCATGGTCGGCGTGATCTACGAGCGACTGCACCCAACCCCCGCACCGCCGTTCCGGTGGTCCGATGCCGATCATCAGCACGCCCTGATCATGAGCCGGTACTACCGCAAGTTCGGTCCCGGGGAGTAGGGAAACCGGCCGAGGTGCAGGGAGCGACCGGGCCGAAGGTCGGGACGCGACCCGCCGCGACCAGCCACGACTCAGCGTGAGGCTCGTCAGCCCAGTCGCTGTAGAAGATCCCGAGCGCTGCCGCGACGCTGACCCCCGAGATGATCCAGAAGCGGGTCACCACCGTCACCTGCTCCCAGCCGAGGAGCTCGAAGTGGTGCTGGAGCGGTGCCATGCGGAAGATCCGCCTGCCCACGCCCGTGGTGCGCCTGGTCAGCTTGAACCAGGACACCTGGAGCATCACCGACCCGGTGACGATCACGTACAGGCCCCCCAGGACGATCAGGAGCAGCTCGGTCCGGGTCAGCAGGGCGAGCCCGGCCATGGCTGCCCCCAGCGCCAGGGAGCCGGTGTCGCCCATGATGATCCTGGCCGGAGACGCGTTCCACCACAGGAACCCGAAGCAGGCCCCGGTCAGGGCGGCTGCCACGGTCGCCAGGTCCAGCGGGGACGCCGCCTCGTAGCACAAGCCGTTCGCGGCGCCGGCGGACCCGCACGCGTGGTTGTTCTGCCAGATGCCGATGACGGTGAACGCGGCGAAGACCATCGTCGCGCTGCCGGTGAGCAGACCGTCGAGCCCGTCGATGAGGTTCGTGGCGTTGCTGGTCCCGTTCACCATGAGCCAGATGAGCGCCACGACGATCAACCACGGCAACGCCGGACCGAAGTCGCGGACGAAGGACAGCCGGTGAGAGACGGCGGGCCCCGCGTCGCCCTGCAGGAGGGGATGCAGCGCCAGGAGCCCGAACGTGAGGCTGACGACGGTCTGCCCCAACAGCTTGGCCTTGCTCCGCAGGCCGAGGCTGCGCTGCTTCCTGACCTTGATGTAGTCGTCGAGGAACCCCACCCCGGCCATGCCCACCAGCAGGAAGAGCACCAGCAGGGCGGGCCGCGAGGGCAGGTCCCACGTCACCAGCTTGGCGAAGGCGTAGGCGATCAGCACCGAGGCCACGATGGCGGCGCCGCCCATCGTGGGGGTGCCCCGCTTCGTGTGGTGCGTCCGGGGGCCGTCCTCGCGGATCAGCTGTCCGAGTCCCCAGGTGGCGAACTGCGAGATCGCCCAGCGCGTGAGGAACAACGACACCACGAGCGCGCACGTGCCGCTCAGCAGGATGGCCTTCAACCCGAGTCCGTACCGATCGCGTGGGGGCGATCCGTCGACAGTCGGTCTCGGCGGGCCGCCTTGGGCAGAACGATGAACGAGACCACATCCCAGGGGTGTGCATCAAATCCATCGACGCGTGTCGGCGCTTCTTCGTCCGGCATCGGCTTGCCGCGAGGCTCGCCACCTGATGGGCTGCGCCCATGACCGAGCAGACAGCACCCGTCCGCCGCGACTTCTGGGTCGACCCGGCGGAGGACCCACGCCAGACCGACGAGCCGCCGGGGGACGAGGTGACGACTCTGCGGCAGTACCTCGACCACTACCGGATGACCTTCGAGATGAAGTGTGAGGGCCTCACCCCGGAGCAGCTCGCCACCCGGTCGGTCCCTCCGAGCACGATGAGCCTGCTCGGACTGGTGCGGCACCTGGCCAACGTCGAGCACCACTGGTTCCGGCGCACGCTCGAGGGGCAGACGGACCTTCCCGACCCCTACCCGGCTGCGGACGAGCCCGACCTCGACTTCGACGGTGCGGTCGGCACCGACGAGTGCGTGGCGGACGCCTGGGAGTCGTGGCGACGCGAGGTGGCGCACGCGCGCGAGGTCTACGCGCGCTACGACGACCTCGGCGAGAACTTCGTCCCGGGCGAGCCGTGGACGGTGCGCGGAGTCATCGTGCACCTGATCGAGGAGTACGCCCGTCACTGCGGCCACGCCGACCTGTTGCGCGAGTGCATCGACGGCCGCACCGGTCAGTGACGCGATGGTGATGCACCCCGACCAGCTCCACGTGGATATCGACATTGTCCGCGGGCTGCTCGACACCCAGTTCCCGCAGTGGAGCGGCCTGCCCGTCGAGGAGGTGCACACCACGGGGACGGTCAACGCCATCTTCCGGGTGGGGCCCGACGTCGCCGCGCGCTTCCCCCTGGAGGCCGAGGAGCCGGAGCTCGCACGCCTGAGGCTGGTGGCCGAGGCCGAGGCGGCGACGGAGTTGGCCGAGGCGGCCACCGTGCCGACCCCGGCCTCGCTGGCGCTCGGGGAGCCCGGCGAGGGCTACCCGCTGCCGTGGAGCCTGCAGACGTGGCTGGCCGGGCACGACGCGACGGTGCAGGACCCCGCCGGTTCGACCGAGTTCGCGCGCGACCTCGCCGCCCTGGTCGCCGGCCTCCGCGGCGCCGACACGCGGGGACGGCGCTTCGACGGGGAGGGCCGAGGGGGACACCTCCCCGACCACGACGAGTGGCTGGACGACTGCTTCCGCGAGAGCGAGGACCTGCTCGACGTGCCGCGGCTGCGCACCATCTGGGCACGCCTGCGAGAGCTCCCCGAGGTCGACGAGGACGCCATGTGTCACCGCGACCTCACCCCACCGAACATCCTGGTGCGCGACGGTCGCCTGACCGGCGTCCTGGACGGCGGCACGTTCGGCCCGGCCGACCCGGCGTTGGACCTCGTCGCTGCGTGGCACCTTCTCGACGACGAGCAGCGCCACGTCTTCCGTCGAGCGCTCGGGTGCAGCGACGTGCAGTGGCGCAGGGGGATGGCCTGGGCCTTCCAGCAGGCGATGGGGCTGGTCTGGTACTACGTCGACTCCAACCCCGGCATGAGCCGCTGGGGCCGGCGCACCCTCGACCGGATCGTCCGGGCGGGCGGGTCGTAGAGCCTGTCGAGACGACCGGGGAGTGGTCTCGACAGGCTCGACCACCCGGGCGGGCGGGTCATCGAGCCTGTCGAGATGACCGGGGAGTGGTCTCGACAGGCTCGACCACCCGGGGCGCTCGACCACCCGGGGCCCCCGACCGGTCGGCCGACCGGCCCCCGGGGATCAGTTGTTCGCGGCTCCGGACGAGATCGCCTCGACGAGGTCGCCGACCTTCTCCTCCGGCAGGTTCTTGGCGACGTCGGCCTGGCTGACCATCCCGACGAGGTCGTGACCGTCGATCACCGGGAGCCGCCGGACGCCGTGCTCGGACATGGTCCGCAGCACCTCGTCCACCGGGTCGTCGGCGCCGATCGTGACCGGCTTGCCGCCCGCGAAGGCCTCGACGTTGACCGATGAGGGGTCGTCGCCGTCGGCGACGCAGCGCACGACGATGTCGCGGTCGGTGACGACGCCCTTCAGGCGGTTGTCGTCGCCGCAGATGGGCAGGGCCCCCACGCCGAGGTCTCGCATCCTGCGGGCGGCGTCGGCCAGCGTGTCGTTGACCGAGGCGCACTCCGCCGGTCCGGTCATGATGTCGCGTGCGGTGACCATCTCTCCTCCTGTGCGTGTCGGTGGCAGCGTTGACGGGTGCCGAGTACCCAGCCCGGCCGCGCTCATGCCGGCGCCGGTCGTCGTTCCGGCGCATCGCTCGGGGGCCGGGACCGGGACAGCCGGACGGCCCGGCGGGACGGGACCTCGGTCCCTCGTCGCGCGCGTCGTACACGTCCGAGACTGGAAGCCGGCCACCCCGCACGTGCCGAGGACGGAGGGACCGCCTGATGCCCGTGCCCACGTTGTCGACCCGCTCCACCGCGCACCACGGTCTCCCCGCACACGAGGTGGTGCTGCTGCTGGAGACCGACCCCCATCGAGGGCTCCAGCCGGAGGAGGCGCGTGCGCGGCTCGACCGGTACGGGCCCAACGAGCTGCCGAGCGCGTCAGGTGCGGGCCCGCTGCGGCGCCTGGTCCGACAGTTGCACAACCCGCTGATCTACGTGCTGCTCGTCGCGGGCGCGGTCACGGTCGCCCTGGGGGAGTACGTGGACTCCTCGGTCATCTTCGGGGTGGTGGTGATCAACGCCGCCGTCGGCTTCGTCCAGGAGTCCCGGGCCGAGGCGGCGCTGGAGGGGCTGCGGTCGATGGTGCGTACGACGGCCCGGGTGGCGCGCGGTGGACGCGAGCAGCTCGTGCCCTCCGAGAGCCTCGTGCCCGGGGACCTGGTGCTCCTGGAGGCGGGCGACAAGGTGCCCGCCGACCTGCGCCTGGTGCGGTCGGTGGAGCTGAGCGGTCGACGAGTCGGCGCTGACCGGCGAGTCGCTGCCGGTGCTCAAGGACGAGGTGGTGCTGCCGGAGGCGACCCCGGTGGCCGACCGGCGGAACATGGCCTACTCCGGCACCCTGGTCACGACCGGCACCGGGGCTGGGGTCGCGATCGCCACCGGCGCCGGGACCGAGCTGGGGGAGATCCACCGGCTGGTGGGTGCGGCCGAGTCCCTGGCGACGCCGCTGACCCGGAAGCTCGCCGAGTTCAGCCGGCTGCTCACGGTGGGCATCCTCGCGCTCGCCGGCGTGACCTTCGCGGTGGGCGTCGCCCGGGGGCAGGGTGCCGCCGAGACCTTCACCGCGGCCGTCGCGCTGGCCGTCGGGGCGATCCCGGAGGGGCTCCCGGCCGCGGTCACCATCACCCTGGCCATCGGGGTGGCGCGGATGGCCCGGCGGCGGGCCGTGATCCGCCGCCTGCCGGCGGTGGAGACGCTGGGCAGCACGACGGTCATCTGCTCCGACAAGACCGGCACGCTGACCGAGAACCAGATGACCGTGCGCACGCTCTGGACCCCGAGCGACAGCTACGAGGTGACCGGACCCGGCGCCAGCCCGGAGGGGTCGGTGCGCGACGGCCGGGACCGCGACCTCGAGGGGGTGCTGGACGACGAGGCGCTGCGCTGGTCGCGTGGTCGCCGGCACGGCCTGCAACGACGCCGCCCTCGACCACGGCGAGGACGGGTGGCAGGTCGTCGGCGACCCCACCGAGGCGGCCATGCTCGTGGTCGCCGCCAAGGCCGGCGGTCCACGCCGCCGAGGTGGCGGGGGACCTGCCCCGGGTCGCGACCCTGCCGTTCGACTCCGAGCGCCAGTACATGGCCACCCTGCACCGCCGGGTCGACGGCGACGGCGCGGTCGTGCTCGTCAAGGGGTCGGTCGAACGCATCCTCGACCTCTGCAGCGCCCAGATGGACGAGAGCGGCGGCGCCGGTCCCCTCGAACGCGACCGCGGTGCTGGCGGCGGCGGCACGACCTCGCCTCGGCAGGGGCTGCGGGTCCTGGCCACCGCGGTAGGTCGCCGTCCCCGACACGCGCGCCGTCCTGGCCGAGGAGGACCTCGAGTCCCGGCTGGTGCTGACCGGGCTGCAGGCCATGCTCGACCCGCCCCGGGACGCGGCCGCGGCGGCGGTCGCCGCCTGCCGCGACGCCGGCATCGCGGTCAAGATGATCACCGGGGACCACGCCGCGACCGCGACCGCGATCGCCGGGCGGATCGGACTCGCTGGACCGTGACACCCGCGACCACCGGGCGGTCCTGACCGGAGCCGACCTGGCCGCCGTCGCGCCCGACGACCTTCCCGACGCGGTCGAGCACGCCGAGCGTGTTCGCCCGGGTCTCGCCGGAGCAGAAGCTGCGGCTCGTCGAGGCACTCCAGGCGCGTGGCCACGTGGTGGCCATGACCGGGGACGGCGTCAACGACGCCCCGGCGCTGCGCCAGGCCGACATCGGCGTGGCCATGGGAGTGGGAGGCACCGAGGTCGCCAAGGACGCCGCCGACATGGTGCTGCACCGACGACGACTTCGCCACCATCGAGGCCGCCGTCGAGGAGGGCCGCGGCGTCTTCGACAACCTCACCAAGTTCATCACCTGGACGCTGCCGACGAACATCGGCGAGGGCCTGGTGATCCTCGTCGCGATCATGGTCGGCGCGGCGCTGCCGATCCTGCCCACGCAGATCCTGTGGATCAACATGACCACCGCGGTCGCGCTCGGGCTGATGCTCGCCTTCGAGCCGAAGGAGGCCGGGATCATGACCCGGCCCCCGAGGGACCCCGACCAGCCGCTGCTCACCCGGGCGCTCGATGACGCGGGTGCTGCTCGTCTCCGCCCTGCTGGTCGCGGGATCCTGGTGGGTGTTCGACTGGGAGCTGACGCACGGCGCCGACCTGGCCGAGGCGCGGACCGCGGCGCATGAACGTCTTCGTCGCGGTCGAGGCGTTCTACCTGTTCAGCTGCCGCATCGCTGACCCGCCCGGCGTGGCGGATCGGGCTGCTTCTCCAACCGGTGGCTCGTCGTCGGCGTGAGCGTGCAGGCCGTCGCGCCAGCTCGCCATCACCTACCTGCCCGGCGATGAACGCGGTCTTCCACACCGCCCCCATCGACGGCCGGTCGTGGCTGCGCATCCTGGCCGTGGCCCTGGTCGCCAGCCTGGTGGTCGGGCTGGAGAAGCGCCTCCGGCGGGACTCGGCGTCCCCGGCGTCGGCCGGCCGACCACGCCACCCGGTGCGCGACCCGTCCTGAGGCCGGGTCGCGCCGCCGGGGGCGGGGTCGTGCAGACCGTCGTCGTACTGGTCAGGCGGTGCTGTTGAACCAGGCGCCAGGTCGGGACCCGCCGCACGACGAGCTGGTCGAGGAGCAGCACCGACCAGCAGGCTGATGCCGAACAGCGGCAGGAAGAGTCCCAGGGCGACCAGGGCAACCACCAGGAGCGGCGTCGCCCGCAGCGGCATCTTGCCGCGGGGCGCCACGCTCCTGCTCGGCGCTCCTGCGCGCCTGGCGGGACGTCGACGCCACCACATGAGCGGGCCGGTGACGCACATGAACATCACCGCGACACAGAACAGGGCGGACGCCCAGAAGTTCACCAGTCCGAGGCTGCGTCCCTCGTGCAGCCCGATGCCCTGGGACACGACCTTGGCCAGCATCGGGTAGTCGTCGTAGCCGTAGGTCGAGACCACGCTCACCGCCGAAGCGGTCGACGTGGACGGTGCGCTCGTCGGTGGGGTCGTCGAAGGCGTAGCCGATCGCGGAGTAGACGCCCCGGTCCTCAGCGCCGTCCCCCGGGGAGGGCGACGGTCATCGGGTGCCGCAGGCCGTCGCCGTCGGCGACCTCGATCGCCGTGTCCACGTTGGCCACCGAACGACCCTCCGCGTCGCCACCCTGGCCACTCCCTGTTCACTCCCCTGTTCACTCCCTTGGGGCACCTCGCTGCCGCCCAGGGCCCACGGCACTTCCGCAGCGTGCGTGTGCGGCAGCGACTCGTCGAGTCGGGAGGTCGGGTCGGAGATCCCACCGGGGTCCGTGCTCCAGAACGACGTGCCCCCGGCAGTGGCCAGCTGTTGCGCCTTGGCACCCCACACGCCTGTCCAGGGCAGGCCGGAGACGAGCAGGAACAGCAGCCCCAGCCCGACCACCGAACCGACCATCGCGTGCCGACTTCTCAGGGCGGAGCCGGGTACCCGGACGCGCGGCGTCGAGCGCGGGCTCGACCCGGCCCTTGAAGAACAGGTAGTAGCCGGTCAGCGCCATGACGATCGCCCAGCAAGCACCGAGCTCGATGACGAGGTCACCCCGCGGGCCGGCCATCAGCTCCCCGTGGAGCAGGACGGCGATGCCGCTGACGGTCCGGTCGGGGTTGATGTCACCGAGCACCTCGGCGCCGTAGGGGTTGACGTAGACGTCCCGGGCTGCCCGTCGGCGAGGGTCACCGAGAACACCGTCGACGCGATCAGCTCGCGCCCGGTTCGGTCATGGAGACCACGGTCGCGTCCGGGTAGGCGCGCTCGACCGCCGTCTGCTGCGCGGCGTAGGGCTGGGCGACGACGTCGTCGGGCGCGTCGACCTTCATGACGTCGGCGTTCAGAAGGGGTTCGATCTGGAAGCGGAACAGGTAGATCAGCCCGGTGACGGACAGCAGGAGCAGCACCGGGATGACCAGGAAGCTGGCGTAGAAGTGCCAGCGCCAGAAGGCGCGGAACCAGCCCTGTTGCGAGCGGGGGAGAGCGGCGGCCGACGAGGCGCCGTCGGGAGGGTCTGACAGTGGTGGCGCGTCACCGTCGGACGGTGTCCGGGAGAGAGGCGCGGTGGAGGTGCGTGAGTCGGTGGACATGAGAGCTCCTCGAGCACGAGTCGGAGTTCGACCAGCGGGGGCGCGCGAGCGGCGCCGAGACCAGGACTGGTCGGGTTTCGGGCACGTGTGGTCGGGCCCGCCCCGCGTCGACGGGGACGGGTCAGACCGGGAGGAGCGCCGGGGGTCCGCGGTGCCGGACGACGCGGTGGACCAGGACGAGACGCGGTGGGAGGTCGTGCTCGGGTTTTGCCGGGCATCGGGGCGTGGTGGCGTTCGCGGCGGCGGTCCTGGCCAGGACCGCGAGACGGTGGCCGGGGAGACGAGCCAGGACGGTCTCGCGGACGCCGCGCACCGTGAGGCCGATGACCGTCCACAGGGCACGCTCACCCCAGGCCAGCCAGAGCGCCACGCCGACGGCGGCCACCAGGTGACCGACGGCCATGAGCGCGTTGGGACCGCTCAGGTCCGCGAGGACGTGCTGCACGGGGGTCGGGAGCGTCAGCGTCGCGACCTCGGAGCCGTGGACAGCGTGGACGAGGTCCTGGTAGCTGCCGCTGCGCGAGCCCCCGCCCGGGAGGGCCGCCGCCTGGCCGAGGCCGGTCGGGGCCGACTCGGCGTGGGCCGCACCGCCCGGCCCGGTGCTTGCGTGGCCGGCCAGCGCGGTCAGGCCGCCGTGCACGACGGTCTGCTCGAGCACCAGGAGCACGCAGAGGCGGAGCGCGGTCGCCTGGCGGCCCAGCAACCAGGCGTTGACGGCGAGCAGCGGCACGACCAGGACCACGACCGAGGCGACAGCGGGCATCAGGCCGCCCGCGGTCACGTGGGCGACGATCCCGAAGACCAGCGCGACCAGGGCGAGGAGCAGCGCGCGGCCGTACCGCAGCGCTGGTCCCAAGCTCTGGTCCACGGCGTCATCGTCGCGCATCGCAGTCAAACCCACATGAACGGCCCTTCGTGGGGCCGCCTCTCGGCCCGTTCGAGGTGCAACGACCGAGCGGTGCGCGACGTTACGAGGCTTCCCGCTGGCGCCTGTCCCGAGCACGCCCGTTCTGGCGCCGTCAGCCGCGCGGCACCCAGTCGGTGAAGGTGCGCGGCTCACCGAGCCAGTCGACGAGACCGGCGCTGGTGCCGTCCGACCGGGTCCCGGAGGCGCGGACCGCGACGCGGACGCGCTCGGGGTCGCCGATCGTGCGGCGTGCGGCGCGGATGCGGACCCGCTCCCGGGTGTAGTCGACGCTCATCTCGTAGGACCCCCGCGCCGGCGCGCCCCAGCGCTTCGAACCGAAACCGTCGGCGTGGAGGAGCTGGTAGTCGGTTCCCCGGAAGAACCCACCGACGAGCACGAAGTCCGGCCCGGAGGTGGTCGGGTCGGTGTCGAGGTACACCGCGCCGCCGGAGCCCGTGCTCGGGGCCGGCCGGAGGTCGGTGTGGCGGGTGGTGACGACGACGTTCCGGTCACCGTGCCTCACCTTCACGCTGCGCAGGTCCGAGCCGTGGGAGGTGTCCTGCGGGTCCTGCACGCGGAGCGAAGCGGCCGTCGCGGGGGCGGCGACCCCCAGGGTCAGGGCGGCGGTGGCCAGTGCGGCCAGGGCGGCGGTCTTGCTCATGTCTCTCGTCCTTCGTGTCTGGTGCGCGGTGGGCCGCGCGGCCGGTGCCCGGATGCGGGCACGCTGACAGGACGCGGCAGCGGGCCCGGAGGTTGCATCCGGCCCGCCCGGTCTGAGCCGGGTCAGAGCAGTACGCGGTGCTCCGACACCAGGTCGTGGGCCCGCTCGAGCGTCCGTTCGTCGACCGGCACCGGTGGGGGCGCCCCCGGTCCGGCGTACGCCGCGAGCACGAGGGTCTCGACGGTGGCGGCGTTGAGCCCTGGTGACTCCGCGCCGAGCGAGCCGACGGACGACGCGTCGAAGTCCTGCTCCAGATGGCCGTAGACGTCTGTCAGCACCGGACGGATCCGGCTCTCGTCCCCGACCACGACCAGGGAGCTGAACAGCCAGGCCTGCCGGACGACGCGCTGGGCGGTCCCCACCAGCTTGACCACGCCGCGGGCGTTGACGCTGTGCGCGCCCGGGCAGTACTCACCCGGCACCGCGCCCATCCGCGCGTCCACGCCCAGCCCGCGGAAGAGCGTGGCCAGCCGCGCCCCGAAGGTCTCGAACCGATGGTCGAGACGGCCGGCCGCGTCCGGGTCCCGGGCGACGTGGTCGACGACCACCGCCCGGTCGGTGTAGGCCACGGCTCGTCCGCCCACTGCCCGGACCACCGGCTCGAAGCCGGCCGAACGCGCCCTGCGCACGGCGGCCGGGAAGCCGTCGAGCCGCACCTCGCGACGCCCGAACGCCGCCACGGGTGCGGTGGGGCGGTAGATCCGCACCACCTCGTCGAGCTCGCCGTCGCTGGCGCGCCTGACCAGCGCGTGGGCCGTGGCCAGCTCGAGCGCCGGGTCGTCCCCGGCGAGCGGTCCGTGGTGGAGCTGCACCCGCCCATGATGGCCGGTGGCCACGACGGGGCTGGCGTGGCCGGCACGAATGGGGGTACGCAGGGGCCATGAGCGTGAGGACGAGAGAGGTCGAGGCGTCACCGGACAAGTGCTGGAGCGTGCTCGCCGACGGGTGGCTCTACCCGCTGTGGGTGGTCGGCGCCACCCGGATGCGTGATGTCGAGGAGAGCTGGCCAGGCGTGGGCGCCAAGCTGCACCACTCGGTCGGGGCCTGGCCGTTCGTGCTCGACGACGACACGGAGGTGATGGCGAGCGAGCCGCCCCGGCGGCTGGTGCTGCGGGCGCGGGCCTGGCCGGCGGGCGAGGCGCACGTCGACATCCGACTGAAGGAGCTGGCGGGTGGTCGTCGCACCGAGATCCGCATGGAGGAGAAGGCCGCGGGCGGCCCGGGCCGGCTGGTGCCCGCGCCGCTGGAGAACGCCCTGGTCGGGTGGCGCAACGGCGAGGCCCTGCAGCGGCTGGCGCTGCTGATCGAAGGACGATGACCCCGATGCCCGCTGGCGCGACATGACCGGCGCGACGTACGACGCGGTGGTGGTCGGCTCGGGCCCCAACGGGCTGGTCGCGGCCAACCTGCTCCTCGACGCGGGGTGGTCGGTGCTGGTGCTCGAGGCCCAGCCGACCCCCGGAGGCGCCGTGCGCAGCGCCGAGGACGTCGCGCCGGGGTTCGTCCACGACACGTTCAGCTCGTTCTACCCGCTCGCCGCGGCCTCGCGGGTGCTGACCGGGCTGGGTCTGGAGGAGCACGGGCTGCGCTGGCGGCATGCCCCGGCGGTGCTCGGCCACCCGCTGCCGGGAGGGGAGTGGGCGCTGCTGCACCGGGACCGGTCGGTGACCGCGCGGCTGCTGGAGGCCCGGACCCGCGGCGACGGCGATGCCTGGCTGGAGCTGTGCGAGCAGTGGGACCGGGTCGGCGACTCGCTGGTCGGCGCGCTGACGACGCCGTTCCCGCCCGTCCGGGCCGGCCTCGGGATGCTCGGTCGGCTGCCGTCGGTGGGTGGCCTCGAGTTCGTCCGGACGCTGCTCACTCCGGCGCGACAGCTGGTGGAGCAGCGCTTCGCGGGTGAGGCGGCCCGCGTGCTGGTGGCGGGCAACGCCGGGCACAGCGACATCCCCCTGGACGCGCCCGGCTCGGGGCTGATGGGGATGCTGCTGGCGATGCTCGGACAGACGGTCGGCTTCCCGGTGCCCGAGGGCGGCGCGGGGAGCCTCTCCGCGGCCCTGGTCCGGCGGGCGGAGTCGCTCGGCGGCGAGGTCCGGTGCTCGTCCCGCGTCGCCCGCATCGACGTACGGCACGGGCGGGCCGTGGGGGTGCGCACCGAGGACGGTGAGCGCTACGGCGCCACCCGCGCGGTGCTCGCCGACGTGGTCGCACCGCTGCTCTACGGGCGGCTGCTCGAGGACCACGACGTGCCCGCCCGGGTGACCCGACGGATGCAGGCCTTCGAGCTCGACCCGTCCACGGTGAAGGTCGACTGGGCCCTCGACGGACCGGTGCCCTGGGCGTCCACGCCCGAGCACGCGCCCGGCACCCTCCATGTCGCCGACTCGCTCGCCGACATGGTCGAGTCGCTCGGCCAGGTCACCGCGGGCAGCGTGCCCGCCCGGCCCTTCCTACTCGCCGGCCAGATGACCACCGCCGACCCGACCCGCTCCCCGGCGGGCACCGAGTCGATGTGGGCCTACGCCCACGTGCCCCAGAACACCCGCACCGACGCGGGGGAGGGCGGGATCCGGGGCGTGTGGGACGCCGACGACCTGGAGCGGTTCGCCGACCGGATGCAGGAGCGCATCGAGCGCCTGGCGCCCGGGTTCGGCAGCGCGGTCGTCGCGCGGCGCGTGCTCGGTCCGCGCGAGCTCGAGTCCCGCAACGAGAACCTGATCGGCGGCGCCATCGGCGGCGGGACCGCCCAGCTGCACCAGCAGCTCGTGTTCCGTCCCGTCCCCGGCAACGGTCGGGCGGACACCCCGATCGGCGGCCTGTTCCTGGCGTCGTCGTCCGCCCACCCGGGCGGGGGAGTGCACGGGGCTTCCGGCTCGAACGCCGCACGCGCCGCGCTGGCGCACGACCGCGCCCGTCGCTGGACGCGACGGGCGTGACGGGACGCTCCGGCGATCGAGGTGGTTTGGACCGGTCCGTCGCGGGGGTATGAGGCGTGCGGGTGAGTGAACTCCGCTGGAGCAGACGGCGGGCGGACCTCGACATCGGATGAGGGGCGATGCACGATGACCGGACACCCGGATTCACCGCATTCGTCGAACACAGCAATCGCTGACCTGACCGACGCGCCGGACGCCACCGTCGCCGACCAGAGCGCCGGGCTGCTGCTGCGGGCCGCCGCCACGCGTGACCCCGGCGCCCGCGACGACCTGCTCGAGCAGGTCGTCGTCCTCAACATTCCGCTGGCGCGAGCCATCGCCGCTCGCTACCAGCACCGCGGTGTCTCCCGTGACGACCTGGAGCAGGTGGCGTTCCTGGCGCTGACCCGGGCCGCCCGCGACTTCGACCCGGCCTACGGGCGACCGTTCCACTCCTACGCCGTCCCGTGCATCCGCGGGTCGGTGAAGAAGTACTTCCGCGACCAGGCCTGGAGCGTCCGACCGCCGCGTCGCGTGCAGGAGCTGCAGGCGAGGATCTCCGGCGCCCGCGCCGAGCTCGAGCAGAGCCTGGGCAGGTCGCCGCGCGTCAACGAGGTGGCGGCTCACCTGCAGGCCGACCTGGACGACGTGGTGGACGCGCTGTCCGCCGACGGCTGCTACGCCCCCATCTCCCTCGACGCCCCGGCCTCGGAGGACAACGCCCAGACGCTCGGTGACTGGCTTCCCGGGGACGACGCCGATACGGCCGCCGCCGAGGCGCGGCTGATGCTGGCGCCGGTCCTGCGCCGCCTCGACGAGCGTGACCGCCGCATCCTCCAGCTGCGGTTCTTCCACGGATGCACGCAGCAGGAGATCGCCGACGAGATCGGGGTCACCCAGATGCACGTGTCGCGCCTGCTGGCCCGCGCCCTCACCAACCTGCGGACCCTGCTCGAGGAGGCCCCTGCGCTGCGCCCGCAGCGTGCGACCGTCTGAGCGGGACGTCCCCGCGGTCACACAGGCATGAGAGAGGTCGGAGCGGGGTACCCCTGCGTCCCCGCCGATCTCGTTCCAGGAGGCCTACTTGCTGCTGCCGGACCCCCGCGGACCCATCAGCGAGCGGATCGTGACCGCGTTGCGGGAGAGCGCACCCGGCTCCCATGACGTCCACCTCGAGGTGGTGGCGAACCTGCCGTCGAGGGACTCGCTGCGGGACGACGATCTCCAGCTGGCCCTGTGGGTGCTCTACGAGCTGCACTACCGCGGCTTCGACGACGTCGACGACGCGTGCGAGTGGGACCCCGAGATGCTGCGGGCCCGCGCCGTGCTGGAGGACGTGTTCGAGGCGGACCTGCGGGCCACGACCGACGGCCTGCTCCATCAGGTCGACCCGGACGGAGACGTCGTCGACGAGATCCGCCGGCTCATCGACGAGGTGACCGGACCCGACGTGTCCCGCTTCGTCCAGCGCGAGGCGAGCAGGGAGCAGTTCCTGGAGCTGATGGTGCAGCGGAGCATCTACACCCTCAAGGAGTCCGACCCGAGCTCGTTCGTCCTGCCCCGCCTCGATGGCGCGGCCAAGGTGGCGCTGGCGGAGCTGCAGTACGACGAGTACGGCGGCGGCCGGCCCGAGCGCCTGCACGCGACGCTCTTCGCCCGGGCCATGGAGGCCTGCGGACTGGAGTCGGAGTACGGCTTCTACGTCGACCGGGCCACGGCCACGACGCTCGCGGTGAACAACACCGCCAGCCTGCTGTGCCTGCACCGCCGCCTTCGTGGCGCCGCGTCTGGGTCATCTCGCGGCGTTCGAGGCGACCAGCACGCTGCCGTGCCGCAAGATCGCTAGCGGCATCCAGCGGCTGGGCCTCGGGGAGGCCGTGTGGGACTACTTCGACGAGCACGTGGAGGCCGACGCCGTGCACGAGGAGGTGGCGCTGCGCTCCATCTGCGGCACCCTCGTGGCCGAGGACCCGTCCCTGCGGGGCGACGTCCTGTTCGGGGCGGCCGCCTGCGTGGCGCTCGACGCGATCGCGGCCGAGGCGACGATGGACGCGTGGCGCCCGGCCGACCGGCAGCCGTGCACCGAGCGGGTGCCGGCATGAGCGAGCGCGGAGCGGTGCAGGTCACGGTCTGTCCCCGGGGTCCGCTACTGGTGCGCGGCGCCGAGGTGGTGCTGGACGACGACGGCCGCGAGCACGAGGTCCGCCGGCCCGTGGTCGCGGTCTGCGCCTGCGGCAAGAGCCAGCGTCAGCCCTGGTGCGACGGCACCCACAAGGTCATTCCGCGGTGAGCCTCACGACGCCTTGGCGGCGGCCCGCTCCCGCAGGGCCGGCAGCACCGTCCGCTCGTAGGCGTCGAAGAAGTCCTGGCTGAACGGCCCGACCTGCGAGACGTACACCTCGTCGTAGCCCGCGTCGACGTAGGCGCTGAGCCGCTCCACGTGCAGGTCCAGGTCCGGCCCGCACGGCATCGTCTCCGCGATCTGGTCGGGCGTGACCAGCTCGGCCGCCTGCTCGAAGTGCTTCGGGCTCGGCAGCACCTGCGCGAGCTCGCCCGGGCACGCCCGCGTTGGACCAGAGCCGGTGCGCGAGCGCCACGCTGTCGTCGTACGACGCTCCGTAGCACGCCTTGGCGCCCGCCGTGACCGGGCCGCGCCCGCCCGCCGCGCGGTACTGCTCGATCGCGTCCTCGCTCGGCATCGTCGTGACGAAACCGTCGGCGACGCGGGCGGCCAGCTCGATGGCCTTGGGCCCGAAGCCGGACATCTGGATCTCGACCGGCTCGTCCGGGCACGTGTACAGGCGCGCGTCCTCCACCGTGTAGTGCCGCCCGTGGTGGTCGACGCGATCGCCGGTGAGCAGGCGCCGGATCACCTCGACCGCCTCCTCCAGCATCTCCAGGCGGACGTCGGCCGTGGGCCAGCGGCTGCCGGTGACGTGCTCGTTGAGCGCCTCGCCCGACCCGACGCCCAGCCGGAACCCGCCGCGGCAGGTCAGCGCGGACGTGGCCGTCGCCTGGGCGATCACGGCCGGGTGGATCCGGACCGTGGGGCAGGTGACGGCGGTGGTGACCTGGAGCCCGGTGGCCTCGCCGACTGCGCCGATGACGCTCCAGACGAAGGGGCTGTGTCCTTGCTGGTCGTTCCACGGGTGGAAGTGGTCCGAGATCCACAACGCGTCGAAGCCGGCCTGCTCGGCCGCCCTTGCCTGGTCGACCAGTGAGCGTGGGGTGTGCTCCTCGCAGGAGAGGAAGTAGCCGAGCCTCATCGTGTCTCCTCCGTGGCGGCAGTTGGGGTCCCGGACCCGGTGCCCATCGGCGCGGATGCTCATGCGCGCGGGGTCCGTGCACCCGTTTGCTATACCGGTCCGATGGCACTCACCAAGCGGGTCGGCTCCCTCGACATCGGGTACGACGAGAGCGTGCTCGAGCCGCGCCCCTGGACCGAGGCCCAGGCCGCCCTCGCGGCCGAGCTGGCCGAGGGCCTCCCGCCCGGCCCGCTCCTGGAGCTGTGCAGCGGCACCGGCCACATCGGCCTGCTGACCGCGCTGCTCGCGCGCCGCGACGCGGTGCTGGTGGACCTCAGCGAGCCGGCCTGCCGGTTCGCTGAGCTGAACGCCGCGGCGGTGCGCGAGCGCGGGATGGCCGTGACGGTGCGGTGTGGGGCGATGGACACCGTGCTCGACGAGGGTGAGCGGTTCCCGCTGGTGCTGGCCGACCCGCCCTACATCCCGACACCGCAGACGGCTCGGTTTCCCGCCGACCCCCTGACCGCGATCGACGGCGGACCCGACGGTCTGGATCTGGCGCGGGCGTGCATGCGTGTGGCGGGGCGGCACTTGAGCACCGGCGGCGCCCTCGTGGTGCAGCTCCGCGACGGGGACCAGGCGCGCGAGCTCGGCGAGGAGGCGGCCGGGCTCCGGCTCGTCTCTCCCGAGGTCACCGAGGTCGACGGTCACGGGGCCCTGCTCACGCTCCGCCGCGACGCCTGACGAGCGGTCGCGAAGCCTGCACGTTTGTCGCCGGGCACCACGGGTACGGCCCCTGCGGAGCACACGAATCCTTAACGGAGGGAGATTCGATGAGTGCTGCAAGCAAGGTCGCGCTCGGCGTGGCCAGCGGTTACCTCTTGGGCCGTCGCAAGAAGCTTCGTCTCGCGATCACGGTGGGCAGCATGCTGGCCGGGAAGAAGATCGCCACCAACCCCCGCGCACTCCTGCAACAGGGGCAGAAGCTGATCGAGAGCAACGAAGAGCTGTCTCGGCTGTCCGACCAGGTGCGCAGCCAGCTCTTCGAGGCGGCTCGTTCGGCGGCCGTGGCGAGTGCGGGCTCGCGGATGGACGGGATCAGCGACGCCATCCGGGACCGCTCCGAGCGCCTTGCCCTGGGTCCGGGTGAGTCGGACGAGGGCGACGACGACGACTACGACGACGAGGACTACGACGAGCCCGAGGACGAGGCCGGCGAGGACGAGTTCGACGAGGAGCCTGAGGACGAGGCCGACGAGGAGCCTGAGGACGAGGCCGACGACGAGCCTGAGGACGAGGCCGACGACGAGCCTGAGGACGAGGCCGACGACGAGGCCGACGACGAGCCTGAGGACGAGGCCGACGACGAGCCCGAGGACGAGGCCGACGACGAGCCCGAGGACGAGCTCAAGCCGCGTCGACGGCGGCGCCGCCGCCGGAGCTCGGAAGGTGCCCGACGCCCGGCGAGGAGGTCGAGCCCGGCCAAGAAGACGGCTGCGGCGCGGAAGTCGAGCCCGGCGCAGAAGTCGAGCACGACGACGAAGTCGAGCCCGGCCAAGAAGTCGAGCCCGGCGAAGAAGTCGGCGGCGAAGAAGTCGGCCCCGGCGAAGAAGTCGGCCCGGCGAAGAAGTCGAGCCCGGCGAAGAAGTCGGCCCCGGCCAAGAAGACGGCTGCGGCGAAGAAGTCGAGCCCGGCGAAGAAGTCGGCCCCGGCCAAGAAGACGGCTGCGGCGAAGAAGTCGAGCCCGGCGAAGAAGACGGCTGCGGCGAGGAAGTCGAGCCCGGCGAAGAAGTCCGCGGCCAAGAAGTCCAGCCCCGCAAAGAAGTCGCCGGCCAAGAAGTCGACCGGTGCCCAGAAGCGCACGTCCTCACGCAGCAGCTCCACCCGGAAGAGGTGATCGGACATGGCAGAGGAGAAGGACTCCGGCGGCCTGAAGGGCCTGATGGACGAGCTCCCGGTCGACCGGCTGAAGGACGAGCTGCGCTCGGGTCTCTCCACGCTCGGTGAGAAGGCGGTCGAGTCCGCCGGACAGCGGATCAGCGACCTGACAGACCGCCTCAACGACGTCGCCGACGGCGGTGGCGTGCTCGGCAAGGCGGCCAAGAAGGGTGCCGAGGGTGCCGCAGAGGGTGGCTCGCCTGCGATGGGCGCCCTCAAGGGCGGCCTCTCCGGCGTGAAGGACAAGGTCAAGGAGAAGGTCGGCGGCGGCGGAGGCAGCGGTGGCAAGGGCACCAAGTCCACCAACATCGTCGAGGAGATCGACGTGGGTGTGCCGGTGAGCGTGGCCTACAACGCCTGGACGGAGTTCCAGGAGTGGTCCGGCTTCATGAAGAAGGTGCACAGCGTCGAGCAGGAGGACGACGCCAAGTAGCTTCAAGGCGCAGGTGTTCTGGTTGACACCGGCGGTGGCAGGCGCACATCCTGGAGCAGGTGCCCGACGAGAAGATCGTCTGGCGCTCTCAGGGCGAGAAGGGGCACGTCGACGGAGCCGTCACGTTCCACGAGCTCGGTCCGAACCTGACCCGGATCCTCGTGGTGCTGGAGTACTACCCGCAGGGTCTGTTCGAGCGCACGGGCAACCTGTGGCGCGCCCAGGGCCGGCGGGCCCGGCTCGAGCTCAAGCACTTCCGGCGGCACGTGATGACCGAGATCCTCCGCGACCCCGACAAGGTCGAGGGCTGGCGAGGTGAGATCTCCGACGGCGACGTCCAGCGCGACCACGACGAGGTGGTCGAGGAAGAGGAGCGCTCCGACGACGAGTCGGGAGACGAGGAGCCCGAGGACGAGTACTCCGAGGAGGGGGAGGAGCCCGAGGAGGACGAGGAGTACGACGAGCCCGAGGACGAGTACGCCGAGGACGACGAAGAGCCCGAGGACGACGAAGAGCCCGAGGACGACGAAGAGCCGAGGACGACGAAGAGCCCGAGGACGAGTACGCCGAGGACGACGAGGAGCCCGAGGACGACGAGGAGCCGGAGGACGACGAGCCCGAGGACGAGTACGCCGAGGACGACGAGGAGCCCGAGGACGAGGACGAGCCCGAGGACGAAGAGCCGGAGGACGACGAGCCCGAGGACGAGTACGCCGAGGACGAGGAAGAGCCTGAGGAGGAGCTCGAGGAGGAGCGGCCGCGCAGGCGCCGCGCCAGCTGACCCACCAGGATCGGAAGGGAACCAGACATGACAGTCGCAACATCCCAGCGCCGCGGTGGCGGGTACCTCGAGCGGCCGGCCCCCAGCGGCCTGGCCGACGTCGTCGAGGTGATCCTCGACAAGGGCATCGTCATCGACGCCTATGTCCGGGTCTCGCTGGTGGGCATCGAGCTGCTCACCATCGACGCCCGCATCGTCATCGCCAGCGTCGACACCTACCTGCGCTTCGCCGAGGCCACCAACCGGCTCGACCTCTACGAGAAGGGCGGCAAGGACCTCACCGAGGTGGTCGGAGACCTCCAGGAGGACGGCGCGTCGAAGAAGACCAGTGGGGCCGTGCGAGGCGTGAAGAAGGCGATCACCGGCGGCGACGACGACGATGACGACGACGGCGGGTCGCGCCGACGACCCGCCAAGCGGTCGTCCCGCAGCCGGCGGAGCCAGGAGGCGTGAACGCGCGGACCGGCACCCTGGACACGGATGCCGAGACGGCGGAGCTGACCGGGCTCTACGTCTACGCCATCGTGGCCGCGGACGCGGACCCGGTGCCGGGGTCCCTCACCGGGGTCGACGGCGCGACGGTCGAGACCGTCGCACACGGGCCGGTCGCGGCCGTGGTCGCGGCGATCTCCCTGGACCGGCCTCCCGGCCGGCGCGCGGACCTGATGGCGCACAGTGCCGTGCTCGACGCGCTCGACGCGAGCGGCCCCGTCGTGCCGGTGCAGTTCGGCACCGTGCTGCCGGACGGGCAGGCGGTGGTGGACGAGGTCCTCGCGGCCGACGCGTCACGCTGGACCGCCCTCCTCGAGGCGCTGTCGGGTCGCCGCCAGCTCAACCTCCGAGCGTCCTACAACGAGGCCGCGGTCCTGCAGGAGGTGGTCGCGGAGAGTCGCGAGGTCGCCGCGCTGAGCGAGCGCACCCGCGGTCTCCCCGAGGAGGTGGGCCACGCGGACCGGGTCCGGCTCGGCGAGCTCGTGGCGCGCGCCGTGGAGGCCAAGCGGGAGGACGACGCGGCGGTGCTGATGGAGGCGGTGCTCCCGCACGTGGTGTCCTGGTCCGACCGGGGCGGCCAGGGGGTCGACCACCTGCTCGACGTGGCGTTCCTGGTCGACGACGACCGGCGGAGCGGCTTCGAGGACGAGCTCGAGGCTCTCGCCGAGGCCTGGCACGAGCGGGTTCGCCTGCAGCTGGTGGGTCCGGTGCCGCCGTACGACTTCGTGGAGGGGGACTGGTGGGTCTGATCACAGGGCTCCTCGGTCTCCCGCTGGCGCCCCTGCGAGGCACGGTCTGGGTCGCCGAGCAGGTCCGCCGGCAGGCGGAGGACGAGCTCTACGACCCGGCCGTGATCAGGTCGCAGCTGGAGGCGGTCGACCGGGCGCGGAGCTCCGGCGAGCTGACCGACGAGGAGGCCACCGCGCTCGAGGACGAGCTGGTGGACCGGCTGATGGTCGCGCGGTCGCGGCCGCGGGAGGGATGACGATGGCAGCGAAGAAGACCACGGCCAAGAAGGCCGCCCCCAAGAAGAGCACGTCGCGGAAGACCACCACGCGGAAGGCCGGCACCAAGAAGGTCGCAGAAGAGTCGGAGGGCCGGTCTGACTCCGGGACTGACGGCAGCTCGCCGGACTCGTCAGCCGAGAGCGGCGATGGGTCGCGGCGCCGTTCGTCCGCCCCCCGGGCGGCCGCGCAGCGGCGACCCACGGGGTCGGCCGTCGCGGGTGAGGCCGCGCGACAGCTCGCCGAGCTGACCGGCCGCGCGGTCGAGGGCGTCACCGGCCTGTCCCGCACCGAGGACGGCTGGACGGTCGAGGTGGAGGTGCTGGAGATGCGGCGCATCCCGGAGACGACCGACGTGCTGGCCGGCTACGAGGTCACCGTAGACGACGACGGGGACCTGCTCGGCTACCGGCGGCTGCGTCGCTACGTGCGCGGCACGCCGGGGGAGTCGGGCCGATGACCGACCAGCCGACTGCGGTGCCGGCGTCGAGCGGGTACCGCTCGTCCATGGCGGCCGGGCAGCAAGCGGGCCCGGCGAGCCTGGCCGACGTGCTCGAGCGGGTGCTCGACAAGGGCATCATCATCGCGGGGGACATCCGGGTGAACCTGCTCGACATCGAGCTGCTCACGATCAAGATCCGGTTGCTGGTGGTGTCGGTCGACAAGGCCCAGGAGATGGGCATCGACTGGTGGCGCAACGACCCCATGCTCACGACCAGCGAGCAGGGTCTGGCCGACGAGAACCGCCGCTTGCGGGACCGCATCGACGAGCTCGAGGCCGGGAACGGCGGCTCGTCCAACTCCACCGGCAGGGCGTCGAGCCGGAAGTCCGATGGCTGATCCGGCCCGCTACCTCTACGCGGTCAGCCGCGGCCTGGGGAGCGCCGACCTCGGGACGGGCATCGGGGAGTCCCGCGTCGAGGTGGTGACGCACCGCGGCCTCGACGGCGTCGTCAGCACCGTGGACCTCGCCGAGTTCGGCGAGGAGGCGCTGCACCGGAACCTCGAGGACCTCGCCTGGCTCGAACGGGTCGCCCGGCGCCACGACGACGTCGTCCAGGCCGTCGCTCGCCGCGGGCCGGCGGCGCCCCTGCGCCTGGCCACGATCTGCCTGGGTGACGAGGCGGTACGGCGCCGCCTCGAGGAGTGGCACGACGCGATGAGCGCGGTGCTGGACCGGGTCGACGGTCGCAGCGAGTGGAGCGTGAAGGTCGTGCTGCCCGACCGACCCGCAGGGGAGGGCTCCCCGGCCGCGGCGCCGCCGGTGGGGGACCCGGTGCCCGGGGCGGGTGCGGAGTACCTCCGGCGCAAGAAGCGCGAGACCGAGCTGCGCGCCTCCGCCCACGAGGACGCGGCCGCGCAGGCGGACCGGGTCTACGACCTCCTGAGCCGCGCGGCGGTCGCCGGCCGACGGCTGCAGCCGCAGGACCCCCGGCTCTCCGGCCACGAGGGGATCATGACGCTCAACGCGGCGTTCCTGGTCGCCGACGACACGACGGACTCCTTCACCGAGGCGGCGGAGACGGTCTCCGCCGACCTGCCCGACGGGGCCCTGCGCGTCGCCGGACCGTGGCCGCCCTACTCGTTCGCGGCCCTGGAGGCCCCGTGACCGTGGCTCCCTCCGAGCAAACCGGTGGCGCCGCGCCGTCCGGGTCGGGTGCGCAGCCGTCGGTCGCGTTGGTGGACCTGCTGGACCGGTTGCTCGGGACCGGGGTGGTGCTGGCGGGCGACGTGGTCATCTCGCTGGCCGGGGTGGATCTCGTGGAGGTGCGGCTGCACGCGCTCATCACGTCCGTGCGGGCGGAGATGCGGTCCGGGGTCGCCGCCGGGGAGGGGCACCCGTGAGCCGGCCCGAGGAGCCGCGACGGCTGCTGCCCCGACGGCTGGAGACGGACGCCGAGTCGGTGGAGCGGGACCTGTTCAAGCTGGTGCTGACCATCATCGAGCTGGTCCGTCAGCTGATGGAGAAGCAGGCGCTGCGCCGCGTCGAGGAGGGCGACCTCACCGACGAGCAGGTGGAGGGGCTCGGTCAGGGTCTGATGCACCTGGAGGCGGCGATGGAGGAGCTGAAGAGCCGCTACGACCTGACCACCGCCGACCTCGACATCGACCTGGGGCCGCTCGGGCGGCTGCTGTCGGACTGACACCGCGGTTCTCGGGCCCGCTCGGCCACCTGACTCCGTCCCGACCGCGCGCTACGAGGTCAGCTCGCGCAGCCGGTGAATCATCGCGGTGCTCGGGTAGGTGTCGTTCTCCACGCGGGACAGGAGCACGTCCGCGTAGTCGGCCACCTCGTCGGGGCGCAGCAGCTCCTCGATGGTGTCCATCATCGTGACGGACGGGTAGGTGTCGTCCGCGACCTTGCGCATCAGGGACTTGAGCAACCGCGCGCGCACCTGCTCGGACTGGTCCTCGGCCATGCCGTCCTCCCGGGGTTGGGCTTGGCCCCTTCGTAACCACGGAGGCGGAACCGCAAACCTCGCCCCGTCACGGGTGGGCGCCGTTGCCCCCGTTGCCTCCGTTGTGGTCCGCGGTGCCGAGCCGGGCCACCAGCGCGTCCAGGTCCGCCACGCTCGGCGGCCTCTCCGCGCTCCCCAGCGCCTCCACCAACAGCTCGGCGAGATCCCGGAGCTTGACGTTGTGCGCCTGCGAGTAGTCGCGGAGGACGCCGAACGCGGCGTCACCGGACAGCCCCCGCAGCACCATGAGCATGCCCTTGGCCTGCTCGATGGCGGCCCGGTGCGCGGTCACTCCCGCCACGGCTGCGTCGACCTCGTCCTGTGCCGCGGTGCGGTTGGCGCCGGTCACGTCGATGACGTAGCCGCGGACCTCCAGGACCTCACCGTCGGGGCCCGTGACCGCCCGGCCCACGGTGAGCACGGTGCGCTCCCGCCGCCCGCCTGTCCACGATCCGGTGCTGGGAGCAGAACGGCTCCCCGTTCGCGGGAGCGTCCGCCGGTGCCGGGTCGTCCGGGTGGCGGTGCCGCTTGATCAGCTCCGTGCTCGGGACGACCTCGCCGGGGGCGAAGCCGTAGATGCGGTAGAGGTCGTCCGACCACCACCAGGTGTCGTCCGGGACACGGTGGACGAACCGGCCGGCCGGTGCGTGGGGGCCGGGAGCCACGGGGGTCGGCAGCTGGTCGAGTCTCACGTCGGTCATGGCTGGGTGTGGTCGTTCGGGTCGGTTATCTGAGCACTCCGGTGCAGGTTTTATGTTGCCCGCGAGCATGGGACCATTCAAGGACAGGTCGTCGAGATTTCGGAGGTCGGGAAGTGCCGGCACGGACCAGGGCCCGCTCGCGAGGGGTGTACGCCATCTCCGTGGCCGCGGAGCTCACCGGCGCGGGCGTGCAGAACCTCCGCGTCTACGAGCGGCGTGGGCTGGTGGACCCGGGACGCACCGACGGCGGCACCCGCCGCTACAGCGAGGACGACCTCGACCGGGTGCGCCGGGTGCTCGAGCTGCTGGAGGCGGGCCTCAACCTGGCCGGGATCGCCATGGTCCTGCAGCTGGAGGACGAGAACGCCGCACTGCGCGCGCAGCTGGAGGACGAGGCGGCCGACGGCGGCTGAGCGAGTCCGGCACGCGGACCGGGACGCGGCTGCGTAGGAGCACGCCGGGCGGGGTACCTACGCAAGGGGGTCCCGCATCGTGAGGAGCACGCCCGTGCAGCAGACTCTCTCGCATCCGTTCTGGGCCGAGCAGCACGAGTCCGTCGGCGCCATCTTCTGGCGCGTGATCCTGCGCTGTGGCGTGCTGGCCGGGCTGGCCTGCTCGTTCCTGCTCTGGGGGACGGCGCAGGCACTCACGTTCGCGGCGTCGGTCCTGCTCGGGACCGTCTACGCCGCCCTGGTGGGGAGACTCTTCCGGCCCGACTGGCGGATCGCCTGGTCGGTCCGGCTGGCGGTCCGGGTGGCGTCGTACCTCACTGCCGCGGGGGCGGTGGTCACCGTCGCCGACGAGGCGGGCGTGCTGCTCGTGGCGCTCTGCCTCGTGCTGACGCCGTCGGTGCGCAGCGGCAGCCGGGACGCAGCCGTCTGGGTGCTCGGGCGACTGCGGGCTCCGCAGCCGCTCTGACGCAGGGCAGGACACCGGCTCGCGCCGCTCCGGCTCTCGCGCGGACCCGCCTAGGACTCGCGCTGGTAGACGTCCGGGACGCCGTCGGCGTCGGTGTCGGCGGACTCCTGCCGGTGGATCCTGCGGTAGACCCGGTTGCGGCTCCGGAGCACCGCGGCAGCCAGCAGGGCCGCCACCAGGGAGCCGGCGAGCACGCCCACCTTGACGTGGTCCTCCCGCGGGCTGCCGTCGGCGAAGGACAGGTCCCCGATGAGCAGGGAGACCGTGAAACCGATCCCGGCGAGCAGCGCGAGCCCGGCCACGTCGACCCAGCTGAGGTCGTCGTCGAGGTCGGCACGGGTGAACTTGGAGACCAGGAACGTCGTCCCGAGCACCCCGACGAGCTTGCCGAGCACCAGGCCCAGGGTGATCCCGAGCGCGACCGTGTCGGTGAAGGAGTCGGCCAGCCCGGAGAGCCCTCCGACCGTGACGCCGGCGGCGAAGAAGGCGAAGACGGGCACGCAGAAGCCGGCCGACAGGGGCGTGAGCAGGTGCTCGAAGCGCTCGGCGACGCCGTCCTGCTCACGGCCGTCGCGCGTCCGCCGGGTGAGCACCGGCACCGTGAAGCCGAGCAGCACGCCGGCCACGGTCGCGTGCACGCCGGACTCGTGCATCAGCACCCAGGTGACGGCCGCCAGCGGCACGAGCACCCACCAGGACTGCACGCGGCGCTGCACGGCGAACCCGAAGAGCGCCAGCGGGACCATCGCGCCGGCCAGCGCCAGCAGGTGCAGCTCGCTGGTGTAGAAGATCGCGATGATCGTCACCGCCAGCAGGTCGTCGACCACGGCGAGGGTGAGCAGGAACGTGCGCAGCCCGGTGGGCAGGTGCGTGCTGATCACCGCGAGCACCGCGAGCGCGAACGCGATGTCGGTCGCCGTCGGGATCGCCCAGCCCCCGAGCGCATCACCGCCGGCGCCCAGGTTCACCGCGACGTAGATGCCCGCCGGCACGACCATCCCGCCCACGGCGGCCAGGATCGGGAGCGCCGCGCGGCGCGGGTCGCGCAGGTCGCCGGCGACGAACTCACGCTTGAGCTCGAGCCCGACGACGAAGAAGAAGACCGCCAGCAGGCCGTCGGCCGCCCACGTCCCGAGGCTGAGGTCGAGGTGCAGCGACGACGGGCCGATCTTGAAGTCACGCAGGGCCGCGTAGGAGTCGGAGATCGGGCTGTTGGCCCAGACGAGGGCGACGACCGTGCCCACCAGCAGCAGGGCGCCGCCGACCGTCTCCTGGCGCAGGAACTCGGCGATCCGGGTGTCCTCGGCCCAGCTTCCGCGCCGGAAGAGGCGGTCGGGGGTGGGGGTTTGGCTCACGCGGACGCTCCTCGGGCTCGTCGTACTGCTGCCGACCAGACTTCCCGGCGCACCAGGCTGCAGTCTAGGCGACCTGGGGTCCCGCGCGGACCGCGGGCGGGTCTTGACCCGCGGTGCGAGACTGGGCCAATGATCGGCCCCACGGCGGTGAGGGAGTCACTCCCGGCACGTGACGTGCTGCTCGGCCGGACCACCCACGTGCGCCGGGTGCTCCCCAACAAGACCCGCCGCATGATCGGCGCCTGGTGCTTCCTCGACCACTACGGGCCCGACGACATCAAGACGACCGGAGGCATGTGGGTGCCTCCGCACCCGCACACGGGCCTGCAGACCGTCACCTGGCTGTTCGAGGGACTCGGGCTGCACACCGACAGCCTGGGTTCGGAGCAGCTGATCCGGCCCGGGCAGCTCAACGTGATGACCGCCGGCCACGGCATCTGTCACGCGGAGGTGTCGCCGCAGGACGCCCCGCCGCGTCTCCACGGGGTGCAGCTGTGGGTCTGCCTGCCCGACGCGGTGCGGGAGAGCACGACCCCCGACTTCACGCACCTGGCCGCTCCGCCCAGCTACACCGAGGGCGGGGTCACCCTGACGGTCCTGGTCGGCGAGCTGGCAGGGGAGCAGTCTCCGGCGCCCGCGTTCTCACCCCTCATGGGGGCCGAGATCGGGCTGCGGCCGGGCGCCGAGGCGGTGCTGCCGCTCGACCCGGCGTTCGAGCACGGCGTGCTCACCGTCCAGGGCGAGGTCGTGGTCGACGGCGAGCGCCTCCCGGCCGACCAGATGGTGTATCTCGGCGGTCGTCGCGAGGGACTCTCGCTCTCCGTGCCGGACTCGGGTGCCGAGTCGAAGGTGATGCTGCTCGGCGGCGAGCCGTTCGAGGAGGAGATCGTGATGTGGTGGAACTTCATCGGCCGCAGCCACGAGGAGATCGTCGCCCAGCGCGACGACTGGAACGGCGACGGGCTCGGCTGGGTCCCGCCCCGCTACGGGGAGGTCAAGGGCTTCACCGGGGACCGGCTGCTGGCTCCGCCGATGCCGAACGTCCGGCTCCGCTCCCGCGGGCGCGGGGCCTGACCCGGGGCCCCGGCGGCCGGCTCCCGACCCGTCCCCGCGGAGGCGCCGGACAAAAACCTGGTGTCGCGGTGGCTTCCGACCGTCCCGTACGTCACAATGGCCTCACAACTGCACATCCGTGCTGCACACCACCGGGTGCTCCCGGGTCCGCGAGATCGCTGGGGAAGGCGTACCTCGACGCCGGATCAACAGGAGGCCACGGTGACCGCACGCACAACGACCCCACGTGGGACCATGGGCGTTCTCTACGTCCACTCCGCGCCGTCTGCACTGTGCCCGCACATCGAGTGGGCCGTGGGCGGCGTGCTCGGTTCTGCCGTCAGCCTGGACTGGACGCCGCAGGGCGCCCAGTCCGGCACCTATCGTGCCGAGTACTCCTGGACCGGCGAGGCCGGCGCCGCCGCCTCCATCGCCTCGGCGCTGCGCGGTTGGAACCACCTCCGCTTCGAGATCACCGAGGAGCCCACCTCCGGCACCGAGGGGTCGCGCTACTCCTACACCCCGGACCTGGGCGTCTACCACGCCGTCACCGGGCTGCACGGCGACATCATGATCCCCGAGGACCGGCTCAAGGCGGCCGTCGTCAAGGCCGCGCTCGGCGACACGACGCTGCTCCTCGAGATCGACAAGCTGCTCGGCAAGCCGTGGGACGACGAGCTGGAGACCTTCCGGCACGCGGGCGACGGGGCGCCGGTCCGCTGGCTGCACCAGGTGGTCTGACCGGACCGGACGAGCCCTGCGGCCGGGCTGGGGCGTTCGGCTGCGCGCACCCCGCGGACCGGCGACGATGAGCGCGTGAACTCTCGGATCTCGGGGATCCTCGCCGTGCTCACGACGACGGTCCTGCTCAGCTCCTGTGCCCCTGGTGTCACCACGCCGCCGGCCGCCGCCGGTGACGGCGGCACCGCGCTGGCGGCGCACAACGACACCAGCACCCCGTTCAACCTGGTCTCGATCCCGGCGCTGACCCGGCACCGGTACGACGGTCGCGACCTGCTGCTGCGACCGCTCGGCCGCGGTCTCACCTCCACCCGTTACGCGGTGAGCTACCGCAGCGGCAGTCTGCGGATCACCGGGATGATGGACGTGCCCCGCCGGGCCGGCCGGTCCCCCCTCGTGGTGCTCGCGCACGGCTGGACCGACCCGCGGCGCTACCGCAGCGGCGACATGCTCGCCCGGGAGCGGGAGCTGCTCGCCCGGCACGGCTTCGTCGCCCTGCAGGTCGACTACCGCAACCATGCCGGCTCGACCCGCGAGTCCGACGCGACCGTGCCACGCCCGCTCGGCTATCCCGAGGACCTGGTCAACGCCGTCCGGGCGGTCCGCCGTGCCGGCCTGCCCTTCGTGGACGCCTCGCGCGTCGGTCTCTTCGGCCGGTCGATGGGCGGCGGGGTGGTGCTGAACGCGCTCGCCGCGCGGCCCCGCCTCGCCGACGCGGTCGTCCTCTACGCGCCGGTCAGCTCCCGGGCCGCCGACGGCTACCGCCGCTGGGTCACCGACCGGCCCGACGCTCCGGGAGCGCGTCGAGTGGGCCTACGGAACCCCGGCGACCCGGCCGCGGGTCTGGGCACGCGCGAGTGCACGCGGCTACCTCGGCCGGCTCGAGGTCCCGGTGCGGATCCACCACGGGCGCGCCGACGCCGTGTGCCCGCCCCGGTGGAGCCGGGGCACCGCGGCCGCGCTCCGCGCCGCCGGCGGCGACGCGGTCCTGCACGAGTACGCGGGCCAGGGTCACCGCTTCCGCGGCCGGGCCTGGTCGGCGATGATGCAGCGCACGGTCGGCTTCCTGCACGCCCGCCTCGGTTAGCGGTCCCCGCGGACCACGGGCGATCCGCGGGATGTGTGGCCGCTCCACATCGACGCCCGGGGGACCGGTGCGCAGGATGAGCGGCATGCGATCGCCTCGGAAGCTCGCCGCCCTGACCGTCGCGACCGGAGTCACGGTCGCCCTCGGCGTCGTACCCGCCGACGCGGGCCCGGCCGCCGCCGACCGGTGTCACGGGCTGGAGGCGATCGACGTCCCGCGCGCGGAGCGGCAGAAGACCGCCTGCCTGGAGGACCTCACCACCGCCGGGACCGTGGTCAGCGGGCACACCAACGTCGACGACTGGTCCGGCCTGCACGCCGCCGGCACCCGGAACCCGACCGGGGTGCCGGGGATCCAGGTCGACGGCTACTTCCCGGACGACTCGACCACCAACGCCAACAACGGCTGGCAGCACGACAGCCAGTTCGTGGTGCGGCTCCCCGACGACTGGAACGGCAAGCTGGTCGTCTCGGGCGCTCCCGGGGTCCGCCGCCAGTACGCCAACGACTTCATCATCGGCGACTGGGTCCTCGCCCGGGGCTACGCGTTCGCCTCCACCGACAAGGGCAACACCGGCACGGGGTTCTACCGGGACGGCTCCGCGCCGGGAGGCTCGGTCCGCGAGTGGCACCGCCGCGTGACCCAGCTGACCAGGGCGACCAAGCGGGTGGTGGAGCAGCGCTACGGGCGCGCCCCGCGGCGGACGTACATGTTCGGCATCTCCAACGGCGGCTACCTCACGCGCTGGCAGATCGAGAACCGGCCGCGGCTCTACGACGGCGGGCTCGACTGGGAGGGCACGCTGCTGCGCGCGGCCGGCCCCAACCTGATGACCTACCTGCCGGCGGCGCTGCAATCACTACCCGGCGTACGCCGCCACTGGTGACCAAGCCGCGCACGACGCGATGATCGACGCCGGCTTCGCCCCCGGCTCGGAGTTCCTGTGGCCGTTCCACCACGCCTACTACTGGGACCTGACCCAGCGCATCTACCGCGAGGAGTTCGACCCCGGCTACGACGGCGGGCTCGACGCGGGGGTGCCGTTCTGCCCGAGTGGCACCCCGAGCTGCGACGCGGACTACGACTACGACGCCCGGCCCGAGTCGGTGAAGGACGCCGTCCGGTCCGTGCAGCTCACGGGGAGGATCGGGCGGAAGCTGCTCACCGTGCACGGCACCCTCGACGCCCTGCTGCCACCGGCCACCTCCTCCGACGTCTACACCGACCTCGTCGAGCGGCGGGACCGCGACCGGCGGCACCGCTACTTCGAGATCGAGGGCGGCACGCACGTCGACAGCCTCTACGCAGCCCACCCGGACCGGTTGCGACCGCTGTTGCCGTGCGCCCGCGCCGCCTTCACGGCGCTGACCCGGTGGGTGGAGCGCGACCGCCGACCGCCGCGCAGCGGGCTCTACCCGCGCCCCGACGGCGGGGACCTGGTGAACACCTGCCGGCTCTGACCGGACGGTGGCGGTGCTCGCACCGGTCCTCGGTCGTCTCGGTTGCTTGACCGGTTTCTCCCCACATGTCGCCGGTTGACGGATCTTTCACGAAACCTGGTTAGACCTGGCCGGGACGCCGGGTTCGAGGGGAGCAGCCATGTCCGAGCGACTTCGTGTGGTTCGAGGCAGGTACGCGGTCGGGGCCCTGGCGGCCACCTTCGTGCTCGTCTCCCTGACCCTGCCCGCCGGGCCCGCCAGGGCCGAGGCTCCGCCGTCGGACACGGTCTGGGGCTGGGGCAGGAACCTGAACGGCCAGCTCGGCGACGGGAGCGCGGGATTCCGGGTGCTGCCGGAGCGCGTAGTCACCGGGATGGCCGTCCTCGGCGCCGGTGACCAGCACAGCCTCGCGGTGGACGGCGACGGGCGCGCCTGGTCCTGGGGGTCCAACGGCGACGGACAGCTGGGGGACGGCACGTCGAACCGGAGGGGTGTGCCCGAGCAGATGTCCGGCCTGGGCGGTGCCGGGGCGATCGCCGACGTCGACGGTGGCACCGACCACTCGATCCTTCTGACCGAGGACGGGCGCGTGTTCGGCGTGGGCCGCAACAACCAGGGCCAGCTGGGCTCCGGCACCACCGACGACAGCTACCTGCCGGTCGAGACGACCGGGGTTCCGACCTCCGTCCGGGCCGTGTCGGCCGGCGGCGACCACAACCTCGCTCTCGACGCGGACGGTCGCGTGTGGGCGTGGGGCGCCAACGGTCTGGGTCAGCTCGGGGTCGACGGGGTCAGCCACCGAACGGAGGCCGCGCAGGTGCCCGGACTCCCCGAGGTCGTGAAGATCGCGGCGGGCGTCGACGACTCGTTCAACGCGGCCCTCGACGTGGACGGCCGGGTCTGGACCTGGGGGTCGAACTTCGCCGGCGAGCTCGGCGACGGCACGCTCACCCACCGCAGCTCGCCGGATCTGGTCACCCTGCCCGAGCCCGTCACCGACGTGTCCGCGGGTGGCAGCTTCACGGTCGCGCTCGGGGCCAGTGGCAGGATCTTCGCCTGGGGCAATAACAACGCCGGGCAGCTGGGCGACGGCACCACCGTGCAGCGGACCACTCCCGTTGCCGTCGACCTGCCGGTGGAGGCTCCCCCGCTCGAGTCACTGAGCGCGGGCGGGGCCATGACCTACGCCCGCGACAGCGCCGGCGGGGTCTGGGCCTGGGGCCTCAACAACCTGGGCTACCTGGGGGACGGCACCACCACGTCCCGCAGCACCCCGGGCCCGGTGCAGGGTTTGCCCGCTGTCACCGCGCTCGACGCCGGGCACGGACACGCGCTCGCACTGGACGCCGAGGGCGCGGTCTGGGCCTGGGGCCGCAACAACCAAGGCCAGCTCGGCGACCGCAGCGTCCGGCAGCGGCGCGCGGCCACGCGCACCCGCACCATGCCGGCGGCCGAAGCGCTGTCGGCGGGTCCGGAGCACGTCCTCGCCCTCACCGACGACGGCGAGGTGTGGGCCTGGGGGTGGAACGCATTCGGCCAGCTCGGTGACGGCACCCTGGTCAGCCGCGGCACCCCGCAGCCGGTGCCGGGCGTGACGGGGGCGTCGGCCGTGGCCGGCGGCGGCTGGCACAGCCTGGCCGTCACCGGGGGCCAGGTGCTCGCCTGGGGTGACAACCGGGACGGTCAGCTCGGCGACGGCACCACCACGTCGCGACAGTCCCCGACCCCCGTCCTCGGGCTCCCGGCCGGGAACCCGGTCCGCGCCGTCTCGGCGGGCGACCGCTACAGCACCGCGCTGCTGGACGACGGCACCGTCTGGGCGTGGGGGGACAACACGGTCGGGCAGCTCGGCGACGGCACCACGGTCGCCCGGTCGGTTCCCGCGCCCGTCCCTGGTCTGGGCTCCGTCGCCGCGCTCTCCTCGGGATACGACCACACCCTGGCGCTCAAGACCGACGGCACCGTCTGGGCCTGGGGCCTCGACTTCGGCCGGAGCCCCCAGCAGGTGTCCGGCCTGCCGGCCATGACGAGCGTCTCGGCCGGCATGCGGTTCAGCCTCGGACTGGCGACGGACGGCACGGTCTGGGCGTGGGGGGACAACAACGACGGCCAGCTGGGCCGGGACCCCGGCGTCGGCGGCCAGGGGCCGGCACCTGTGTCCGGCCTGACCGGGGCCACCGCGGTCGCGGCCGGTGGCGGCCACTCACTGGCGCTCCTCGCGTCCGGGTCGGTCCGGTCCTGGGGCATGAACTCGCAAGGCCAGCTCGGCGACGGCAGCACCACCGGGTCGTTCGTGCCCCGTCAGGTGCAGGCCGTGGCCGGCGCGGTCGCGATCGCCGCCGGCGGAGCGTTCGGCCTGGCCATCGCCGGACCCGAACGCGCGACCGAGACGACCGCCGACCCCGGAGGCACCGTCACGACGGACCCGGACGGCTACGGCGCCACCCGCTCCGACCCGATCCAGACGTCGGTCACGACGCCCACCGGCGGCTCGGTCGTCATCACGGAGCAGGACTCGCCCACACCACCTTCTGGCTTCGCACTCCTGGGAAAGCAGGTCGACATCACGGCGCCGCCCGGCACCGTCGACCAGCCGCTGGTCGTCGCGTTCGACATCGACGCGTCGATCGTGCCGGCCGGCGAGAGCGCCGCGAGTCTGCAGGTGCTACGCAACTCGGTGGCCGCCGCCGACTGCACCGACGCGACTCGCGCCGTACCGGACCCGTGCGTCTCCGAACGGACCACGCTGGCCACCGGCAACGTGCGCCTCGTCGTCCGCACCTCGCACGCCAGCCTGTGGAACGTCGCGGTGCGCACCGCGCCCGCCAACCTCGCACCGACCCTGGACTCGGCCGGCGTCGGCGCCACCCTCGTGCCGGTGCGGTCGTCCGTGACGGCCTCCGCCACCTTCCTCGACGGCGACCCCGGCGACAGCCACCGGGCGACCTGGTCCTGGGGGGACGGCAGCACCTGCGTGACCGGCCAGGACACCGGGTGCGCGCTGTCGCCTGCCCCGGGCGGCGGTTCCACCTCGGCCACGCACGCCTTCACCGTCGCCGGCACCTACACCGTGAGCGTGACGGTCCGGGACGCCGCCGGGGCGGAGGTCACCACGGTCGCCGGGGTGGTCGAGGTGCACGCCATGCCCACCGATGCCGCGCAGTGCAAGAGCGGCGGCTGGCAGGGGTTCCACTTCCGCAACCAGGGGCAGTGCGTCAGCTGGGTCACGAGCAACCGGGCAAGGTGAGTCCCTGGCTACCCTCGCTCGCCGACGGGGATCTCGCTCCCGACGACGTTGCCCGGCTGCGCCAGCGGGCACGACCAGGCCGGGTCGTAGGCGCACGACGGGTTGTAGGCGAAGTTGAGGTCCACCACGAGCGCGCCGTCGCCGCCGAGGTCGGCGCCCTTGACGGTGTCGAGCAGATAACGGCCGCCCCCGTAGGTGCCGCCCGGCCGACCGGCCGAGGCGTCCTTGACCGGGAGGAACAGACCGCCGCCGTAGGACGCCAGCCACCACACGTCGAGGGACCCGACGCCCGGCAGTTCCACCCGCCCGACACGGTCGAAGGGCACCACCCCGTCGGCACCGCCCGGCACCTCGATGCGGGCGACGTCGGCCGGGAGCACCGCGACCTCGAACCGCCAGGCCGGGTCGTAGTCGGGCACCGGCAGCCCGGTGAACGTGGCGCGGGCCGCCGGGGGTCAGCGGCGACGCGGCATGCGTGGCCAGCAGCGCGTCGCGGCCGGCTCGCCAGACCCGGTGGCCGGAGGCGGGGTCGCCGGCCGCCCGCACCTCGGCGTACAGCGCGAAGACGCGGCGCCGCCAGTCGAGGACGTCGAGGGCATCCATCCGGCGAGGCTATCCGGAGCCGCACGCCTCGCGGCGGCCCGGCCGCTGTCCTTGCGGCGCAGCACCACCGCGTTCCCCAACCGGCACCTGCGACGTCCCGGGATCGCTACGCTGGCGCGATGGTGCTGCTGATGACCAACGGCGAGGGCATGCGCGGGGGAGCGGTGCACCACACGATCGCGGACCACCCGTTCCTCGGTGAGGTCGAGACCGCGCCGCGCTACCGCTTCTTCTCGGTGCGCGACGAGTTCCCCGGCCTCGTGCCGGTGGGCGACGGCGGCGCCGTGGTGCGCGGAGAGCTGTACGACGTGCCCCTCGAGGTGATCCGGGACGCCTTCCTCCCCGCACGAACCGGCCGAGCTCGAGCTGAGTGCGATCGAGCTCGCGGACGGCCGGGCCGTGCTCTGCATGGTGCTCCGCCCCGAGGAGCGCGACCGGCACCGGGAGATCACCGAGCACGGCGGCTGGCGGGCCTACCGCGGGTCGCTGGGCTGAGGTCGCCGTGGCCACCGTCGACCTCGTCATCGAGGCACCCCGCGCGGTCGTCGACGGCACCGAGCAGGCCTGCACCGTGCTCGTGCACGACGGACGCGTCACCGGCGTCGAGGGCCCCGGCGCGCGACCCGGACGCCGACCAGCGGGTGCGGCTCGACGAGGACGTGGTGCTGCTGCCCGGGCTGGTCGACACCCACGTGCACTGCAACGACCCGGGCCGCGCCCACTGGGAGGGCTTCGAGCACGCCACCCGGGCCGCGGCCGCCGGCGGGGTCACCACGCTCGTCGACATGCCGCTCAACAGCGTGCCGGCCACCGTCGACCTCGCCGCCCTGGAGACGAAACGCGCCGCCGCCCGCGGGCGCTGCTTCGTGGACGTGGCGTTCTGGGGCGGGGCCGTCCCGGGCAACACCCAGGAGCTGCACGCCCTCTGGGACGCGGGCGTGCTGGGCTTCAAGTGCTTCCTCGTCGACTCGGGGGTGGAGGAGTTCCCCGCGCTCGACGAGGCGGGCCTGCGGGACGCCGCCGCGTCCGTGGCGGCCTTCGGCGGGCTGCTGCTGGTGCACGCCGAGGACCCCGACGCGGTGCGCGACGCGCCCGCCTCGCCCGACTACGAGGGCTTCGCGGCCAGCCGCCCGGCGGTCGCCGAGGTGGAGGCGGTCACCACCGTCGTGGCGGCCTCCCGGGCGACCGGGTGCCGGGTGCACGTGGTGCACCTGGCCGCGGCCGAGGCGCTGCCGGTGCTCCGCGCCGCCCACGACGCGGGAGTGCCGGTCACGGCCGAGACCTGCCCGCACTACCTGACGCTGACCGCGGCGGACGCGCCGGCGGGCGACGCGTCGTACAAGTGCTGCCCGCCGCTGCGCGACGCGGCCAACCGCGACGGGCTGTGGGCCGGCCTCCGCGACGGCACCCTCGGCATGGTCGTCACCGACCACTCCCCGTGCCCGGTCGAGCTGAAGGCCGGCGGTGCCGCCGGGCTGGCCGACGCCTGGGGCGGAATCAGCTCGCTGCAGCTCGGGCTCGCCGTCACCTGGACCGCGGCGCGGCCGCGCGGTCACACGCTCGGCGACGTCGCGCGCTGGATGGCCACCGGCCCCGCCGACCGGGCCGGGCTGCGGCACAAGGGCCGGATCGCCGAGGGCGCGGACGCCGACCTGTGCGTGTTCGCACCCGACGAGTCGTACGTCGTCGACCCCGGCCCGGCTGCAGCACCGGCACCCGGTCACGCCGTACGCCGGCCGCACGCTCACCGGCGTGGTGCGGCAGACCTGGCTGGCCGGCCGACCGGTCGACCCGGACGCACCGGCCCGCGGCCGACTGCTCGCCCGGGGAGGGGCCCGATGAGCGGGGACTTCACCGCCCTGCCCGACGTCGCCTCGCGCGCGCTCGGTGGAGGGGTCGTGCACGTGAACGACGAGCTCTTCGCGGCCGGGGAGAACCTCGTGACCCCCGCGCCGCCGGTGCACGACCCGCGCGCGTTCGGCCCGCGCGGCAAGGTGTACGACGGCTGGGAGACCCGGCGGCGGCGCGCCCCGGGGCACGACCTCGCGATCGTCCGGCTCGGCGTCCGCTCGGAGGTGGCCGGCGTCGTGGTCGACACCTCCTACTTCGCCGGCAACTACCCACCGCGGGTGGGCGTGGAGGCGGTCGACCTGCCCGGCCACCCCTCCGTCGAGCAGCTGCTCGCCGCCCCGTGGCGGCCGCTCGTGCCGGTCTCGGAGGTGCGCGGCGACGGCCACAACCCCTTCCCGGTCGAGGGCGAGCCGCCGGCTACGCACGTGATGCTCACGCTGCACCCCGACGGCGGCGTCGCCCGGCTCCGCGTGCACGGCCGCCCGGTGCCGGACCCGGCCGTGCTGACAGGCACCGTCGACCTCGCGGCGCTGGAGAACGGCGGCGACGTGGTCGACTGCTCCGACGCGTTCTACGCCTCGGCGCGCAACCTGCTGATGCCCGGCCGCGCCCGCACCACCGGCGAGGGCTGGGAGAACGCGCGGCGGCGGGACGCCGGCAACGACCACGTGACGGTCCGGCTCGCCGGCCGCGGCACCGTGCGCCGGCTGGTCGTCGACACCTCGTGCTTCCTGGGCAACGCGCCGGCCGAGGTGCTGGTGCGCGGCTGCGTCGGCGAACCCGACCGGGACCGCACCGACGGGTGGGTGACGCTCCTGCCCCGCACCGCGGTGCAGCCCGACACCCGGCACCTGCTCCCGGTGGAGGGCGACGCGGCCCGGACCCCCGTCGACCACGTGCGTCTGGACGTCTACCCGGACGGAGGGCTGGCGCGGTTCCGGGTGCTGGGGGAGCTGGGCTGAGTTGAGCGGCGGCCAATTACCACGGTCCCGTGGTAATCCACCCGTTCCCACGGACGAACTCCCCGTGGGGAGAGGGCCAATTACCACGGTCCCGTGGTAATCCACCCCCCGTTCCCGCGGGGCGATCCTCGCAGGGAGGGGCCGCGTCAATGCCTGACCCAACCCGTGGTTGTGGTGTAGACAGGCAGCGACGGGAGGACGCTGATGCAGGGAACCGCGAGCCCGAGCGACGAGCAGCTGCGGGCGTGCTGCGCCGCCGACGCCTGGCTGAGCCGGATGTCGCTGGCCCGCCCGTTCCCTTCAGCCAAGTCCGCGCTGGACCTCTCCGACGAGATCGTGCTCGGGCTCGACGACGACGGCCTGGCGCAGGCGCTCTCCGCGCACGCGCGCATCGGCGAGCGGCGCCTGGGCAGCACCGTGGAGGACCGCTGGTCCCGATCGGAGCAGGCCGGCGCGCTCGCCGTCGACACCGACGTGCAGCAGCGGCTGGTCGAGGGCAACCGGCGCTACGAGGAGCGGTTCGGACGCGTCTTCCTGATCCGGGCAGCGGGCCGAACGGCCGACGAGATGCTGGCCGCCCTCGAGGAGCGGCTCGGCCACGACGACCAGACCGAGTCGGCCGTCGTACGCCGCGAGCTCGCCGACATCGTCCGGCTCCGGCTGCTGAAGGTGGTGGGGGAGTAGTGGTCTCGACAGGCTCGACCACCCGGGCGGGCTCGACCACCCGGGCGGGCTCGACCACCCGGGCGGGCTCGACCACCCGGACAGGCTCGACCACCCGGACCGGCTTGACGCCCCGGAGGGGCTCGACCACCCGGAGGCGCCGATGAGCCTGTCCAGCCACGTGCTCGACGCCGTCCGCGGAGCGCCGGCGACCGGCGTCGGCATCCGGTGGGAGCGCCGGACCGGCGACGGCTGGCGGCCGATCGAGGACGCCGTCACCGACGACGACGGCCGGGTCGGCCACTGGGACGCGGAGACGTCCGCGGGCGTGCACCGGCTGGTGTTCGGCAGCGGTGACTACTTCGCGGCGCGGGGCGTGCCCACCTTCTACCCCGAGGTCGTGGTCGTGTTCGAGGTGACCGACCCCGGGGCGCACCACCACGTGCCGCTGCTGCTGAGCCCGTTCGGCTACTCGACCTACCGGGGGAGCTGAGGCGTGGCGGCGAGGCGTCGACTGGGCGAGAACCGCTACGGCAAGGCCGAGGTCCGGGTGGTGCACGTCGACCGCGGACCGGCCGCGGCACGCCATCCGCGACCTGAACGTCTCGTCACCCTGGCCGGCGACTGCGCCAGCCGCACCTGTCGCGGCGACAACGCCAGGTGCTGCCGACCGACACGCAGAAGAACACCGTCTACGCCTTCGCCCAGCGGCACGGCGGTCGACCAGCTCGAGGTACTTCGCCGCCCGCGCTGGCCCGGCACTTCGTCGAGACCCAGCCGAGGCATCACGCCGCGCCCGGGTGCAGCGTCGACGAGCTACGCCTGGGACCCGATCGGGCCGCACTCGCTTCGCCCGCGCCGGCGGCGAGATCCGCACCGTCACGGTGACCCACGACGAGCAGTCGGGCAGCCGGGTGCTCGGCGGGCTGCGCGACCTGACGCTGCTCAACACCACCGACTCGGAGTTCCGGGGCTTCGCCCGCGACGACTACACCACGCTGGCCGAGACCACCGACCGGATGCTGGCCACCGCGTCGAGGCGCGGTGGCGGCTCACCGGGCCGCAGACTGCGACTGGGCGGCGGTCGCACGAGCGCGGCCCGGCAGGCGCTGATCGCGGCCTTCGTCGACACCTACAGCCACTCGCTGCAGCAGACGCCTCTACGCGATGGGCGCGCGGGTGCTCGCCGAGGCGCCCGAGCGTCGCGCGAGGTCCGGCTGGCGCTGCCGAACAAGCACCACTTCCTGGTCGACCTGAGCCCGTTCGGGCTGGACAACCCCGACGAGGTGTTCCTGGCCGCCGACCGGCCCTACGGCCTGATCGAGGGCCAGCGTGCTGGCCGAGGACGCGCCGGCGGCCGTCGGCCGACGCGCGGAGGCCGGGTCAGCGCGCGGCACTGACGCGGCGTCGTCGCGGAGAGCGGGTCCGATGGATTTCCTGCGACCGGCGCACCTGGGCCGACGCCCTGGCGGCCAAGGCCGAGCAGCCCGCGACCGCTGCCGCTCGCCGGCGGCACCGACCTGATGGTCGAGCATCAACTTCGACCGCCGCCGCCCCGAGGCGCTGCTCGACCTCAACCCGGTCGAGCGAGCTGGCCGACTGGGCGGTCGACGGCGACCAGCTGGTGCGGCTGGGCGCCGGCGTGCACCTACGCCCGGGTCGATCACCGAGCTCGGCGAGCCCGCTGCCCGGCCTGGCGATGGCCTCGCGCACCGTCGGCTCGCCGCAGATCCGCAACCGCGGCACCGTCGGCGGCAACCTCGGCTCGGCCTCCCCCGCCGGCGACGCGCCACCCGCCGCTGCTCGCCGCTGGACGCCGCGTCGAGGTGGCCTCGGTCCGCGGCAGCCGGCTGATCGGGTCGACGAGTTCTATCCTCGGGCCCGAAGCGCATCGGCGCTCGAGCCCGGACGAGCTGATCCGCGCCGTGCCGGATGCCGGTCGCCGCCGGCCCGAGCCAGTTCGCCAAGGTCGGCACCCGCAACGCGATGGTGATCGCGGTCTGCTCGTTCGCGCTCGCCCTGCACCCGGCGGCGCGCCGGGTCGGCGCACCGGCATCGGCTCGGCCGCGCCCACCCCGCGGTCCGCGCCCGGCCGCCGAGGCGTTCCTCGCCGGCGAGCTGGACTCGGGACGGCGGGGCGTCCCGGCCGAACTGCGCCGCGGTGGCCCGCCGGTTCGGCGAGCTGGTGGCGCGGCCGCCTCGCCGATCGACGACGTCCGCGGCACCGCCGCGCTACCGCCGGCACGCGCTCGGCGTGCTGGCCCGCCGCACCCTGACCTGGGCCTGGCAGGAGTACCGCGCGGGATGCGCCTGAGGACGCGGACGGTGAACGGCGAGGCCCGCGCAGGTCGACGACGTCTGGGAGGGCGAGAGCCTGCTCTACGTGCTGCGCGAGCGGCATCGGCCTGCCCGGCAGCAAGAACGCCTGCGAGCAGGGCGAGTGCGGCTCGTGCACGGTCTACCTGGACGGCGTGACGGTGTGCGCCTGCCTGGTCGCGGCCGGCCAGGCCGAGGGCCGCGCCGTCCGGACCGTCGAGGGCCTGGCCGCCGGGGCGCGGAGCTGCGACCCGGTGCAGCAGGCGTTCGTCGACGCCGGCGCGGTGCAGTGCGGCTTCTGCACGCCCGGCCTGATCGTCGCCGCCCACGACCTGCTGGCCCGCCGACCCCACCCGGAGGACGCCGAGATCCGCGAGGCGCTGGCCGGCAACCTGTGCCGGTGCACCGGCTACGAGCAGATCATCGAGGCGGTCCGGCTGGCCGCGACGCCGAGCGCGGGGCGACCGACCGTGGACCACCATGGTCGTGATCCAGGGCGGCGCACGTCGCCACCGTCGACGCCGGCCGGCACCGAGCACCCGCACGGCCACGTGGTGATCGACGGCGCGCCGGATCGTCGCGGTCGGCCCGGGCCGGCGGACCGGCGTACGCTGCGGGCCGGCGCCCAGCTGCGTCGACACCACCGGCTGCCTGGTCACCCCGGGGCTGGTGAACACCCACCACCACCTGTACCAGTGGGCTGACCCGCGGCCTCGGCGCAGCAGGACAGCACGCTGTTCGGCTGGCTCACCGAGCTGTACCCGATCTGGGCGCGGATCGACGCCGACGTCGTGCACGCGCGCCGCCGCGGCCGAACCTCGGCTGGCTGGCGCTGTCGGGCTGCAGCACCAGCACCGACCACCATTACGTCTTCCCCAGCGCGAGCCGGCGGCGACCTGCTCGAGGCCGACCGTCAGCGCCGCCCGGGAGGTCGGGGCTGCGGTTCCACCCGTGCCGCGGGCTCGATGGACCTCGGCCAGTCCGCCGGCGGGCTGCCGCCGGACTCGACGTGGTGGAGGACCGCGGAGGCGATCCTGATCGCCACCGAGGCGGCGATCGACCGGTGGCACGACCCGTCGCCGGCGTCGATGACCCGGATCGCGGTGGCGCCCTGCTCGCCGTTCTCGGTCACCGCCGAGCTGATGCGCGAGGCCGCCGAGCTGGCCCGCGGCAAGGGCGTCCGGCTGCACACCCACCTCGCCGAGACCGCCGACGAGGAGCGAGTTCTGCCAGCAGCACCTACGGCTGCACCCCGGCCGAGTACGCTGAGCCGAGCTGGGCTGGCTCGGCGACGGACGTCTGGCTGGCGCACTGCGTGCACCTCGACGCGACTCGGCGATCGCCGGCTTCGCCGGGACCGGCACCGCGGTGGCGCACTGCCCGACGTCCAACGCGCCGGCTCGGGGCCGGCAGCGCCCGGGTCGCGGGACCTGCTCGAGGCCGGCGTGCCGGTCGGCCTCGGGGTGGACGGCTCGGCCTCCAACGAGGCCGGCCGGCTCGTGGACGAGCTGCGCTCGGCGATGACTGGTGGCCCGGCTGCGCGGCGGCCCGTCCGCGCTGACCGCCCGCGAGGCGCTGCGGCTGGCCACCATCGGCGGCGCCCGCTGCCTCGGCCGCGCCGACGAGCTCGGCTCGCTGGAGCCGGGCAAGCTCGCCGACGTGGCGGTCTGGCGCGCTCGACGGCCTGGGCCACGCCGGCGGCGACGACCCGGTGGCCGCGCTGGGCGTTCTGGCCTCCGCCGCGCCGCTGGAGCTGCTGCTGGTCGACGGCCGGCCGGTGGTGGCCGAGGACGACCCTGCTGACCGCCGACGAGCGGGCGGCTGGCGCGCGCGAGCGCACGCGGCCGCGCAGCGCCCGGCGGGTCGGCGCGGCGATGAGCACCGAGCCCGCACCGCGGTCGACCACCGACCGCGAGACCGCTGCCGGCACGGCGGTGCCGGCGGCATCGGCGCCAGCCCGGTGCGCCCCGACGCCAACCTCAAGGTGCGGGGCGAGTTCGCCTACTCCTCCGACCTGTGGCTCGACGACATGCTCTGGGGCGCCACCCTGCGCAGCCCGCACCCGCGGGCCCGGATCATCTCGATCGACCTCACCGAGGCGGCGCAGACCGTGCGGCGTGCACGCGGTGCTCACCGCCGAGGACGTGCCCGGCGCACAACGCGCTACGGCCTGGAGATCGCCGACCAGCCGGTGCTCGCCGACGCGAGGTGCGCTACCAGGGCGAGCCGGTCGCGATCGTGGCCGCCGACCATCCGGAGATCGCCCGGCAGGCCGTCGCAAGCAGATCGTGGTCGACTACGAGGTGCTGACGCCGATCACCGACCCGGTGGCCGCGCGTCCCGGCTCGCCGCTGGTGCACGCGCCACGTCGCCGGGCAACATCGTGCGGCAACGTGCGCGCTCGTGCACGCGGCGACTCGGCCGCGGACGGCGCCGACGTGGTGGTGACCGGCGAGTACCAGGTCGGCATGCAGGACCAGGCCTTCCTCGGCCCGGAGTCCGGGCTGGCGGTGCCGGCCGAGGACGGCGGCGTCGACCTCTACATCGCCACCCAGTGGCTGCACGTCGACCAGCGCCAGGTCGCCGCCGCGCTCGGGCTTGCCCGCGGCGCAAGGTCCGCTTCACGCTGGCCGGCGTCGGCGGCGCCTTCGGCGCGCCGCGAGGACCTCTCGATGCAGGTCCACGCCTGCCTGCTGGCGCTGCGCACCGGCCGGCCGATCAAGATGGTCTACAGCCGCGAGGAGTCCTTCTTCGGCCACGTGCACCGGCATCCGGCGCTGCTGCGCTACGAGCACGGCGCCGACTCGCGACGGCCGGCTGGTCTACGTCCGGGCGCGAGATCGTGCTCGACGGCGGCGCCTACGCCTCGACCTCGACGGCGGTCGTCGGCAACGCGGCGACGCTCGGCTGTCGGACCGTACGAGGTCCCGAACGTGACGATGGACTGCTACGGCGCCTACACCAACAACCCGCCGTGCGGGGCGATGCGCGGCTTCGGCGCGGTGCAGGCCTGCTTCGCCTACGAGTCCCAGATGGACAAGCTGGCCGAGGCCTGCGGGCTGTCGACCCGGTCGAGCTGCGGCTCCGCAACGCGATGAGCGAGGGCATCGGTGATGCCGACCGGCCAGCTGGTCGACTCGGCCGCGCCGGTCGCCGAGCTGCTGCGCCTGGTCCGCGACGCGCCGATGCCCGCCGAGCCGCCGGCCGGGCGACGGGACGTGCGCGAGCTGCCCGGCGGGGTCTCCAACACCACCCACGGCGAGGGCGTGGTGCGCGGCGTCGGCTACGCCGTCGGCATCAAGAACGTCGGCTTCTCCGAGGGGTTCGACGACTACTCGACCGCCCGGGTGCGGTTGGAGCTGGCCGGGGGCGCACCCTGGTGCCTCGGTGCACACCGCCGCCGCCGAGGTCGGCCAGGGCCTGGTGACGCTGCAGCAGCAGATCGTGCGCACCGAGCTCGGGGTCGCGCAGGTGACGGTGCTGCCGGCCGACACCAGCATCGGCTCGGCCGGCTCGACGTCGGCGTCGCGGCAGTCCTACGTCACCGGCGGCGCGGTGCGGGCGGCCTGCCAGGCGGTCGCTGGCCAAGCTGCTCGAGCGCGTCGGCGCGGCCGGCGTACCGCCCGCGCACCTGCTGCTCGAGGACGGCCTGGTGCTGGGGCCCGCCGGCGCGAGGGTCGCGGCTGTCGCCGACCTGCTGGGCGACGAGCCGATCGAGCGGACCGTGCAGTGGCGGCACCGGCCGACCACCGCGATCGACCCGCGTGACCGGGCAGGGCAACGCCCACGTGCAGTTCGCCTTCGCCGCGCACCGGGCGGTGGTCGACGTCGACATCGAGCTCGGGCTGGTCAAGGTGGTGGAGATCGCACCGCGCAGGACGTCGGCAAGGCGATGAACCCGCGGCGGTGCTGGGCCAGATCCACGGCGGCACCGCCCAGGGCCTCGGGCTGGCGGTGATGGAGGAGATCCAGGTGCACGAGGGCTGGTGCGCAACCCGTCGTTCACCGACTACCTGCTGCCCACCATCCTCGACATGCCGCCGATGCGGGTGGACGTGCTGGAGCTGGCCGACCCGCACGCGCCCTACGGCCTGCGCGGGGTGGGCGAGCCGCCGACGATCTCGTCGACGCCGGCCATCGTGGCCGCGATCCGGGACGCGACCGGGCTGGCGCTGGACCGGGTGCCGGTGCGGCCGGAGCACCTGACGGGGACGTGAGGGTGGCGGCCAATTACCACGGTCCCGTGGTAATCCACCCGTTCCCACGGGGAGTTCACCGTGGGAAGCGGCCAATCCTCTGGGTACCCAGTGAATTGGCCCGCGCCCCATTCAACCCCGGGAGCCCCCCGGGCGCTCGGGCGGTGCGGCGTAGTAGTGGATCCGCAGGTGCTCGGTCTTGGAGCCCCACGGGTCGACGGCGAGCAGCCGCCACCCGCGCTTCTCGATGAAGGCGATGCCGTCGGCGCTGGTGCTGACCACGTCGAGCACCGGCAGCCGGCCCTGGCTGCGGATGTCGGTCAGGGCGACGTCGAGGAGGGCGGTGGCGATGCCCCGGCCGCGGGCGCGGCGCCGGACGAAGAACCGGCTCACGCGCAGCAGCCGGTCGGTGTCCTGGCCGGTGATCTCGTGCCAGCGCACGCGGGAGATGCCGTTGCGGGGGACGGTCGCGA
>CAWIBA010000011.1:0-15467 GCA_963834275.1 uncultured Actinomycetota bacterium
GACGGGCAGCTCCACTGCGGTCGGCACCGCGGGCGGGACGACGCCGGGGTCCGGGGGGTCCAGCGGCAGCGGGGCGGGCGGGCGTTCCAGCGAGAAGGCGAGGAGCGTCTCGGCGGCCACCCCGGGGTTGAGCCGGTAGGACACCAGCACCCCGAGCTCCTCCCTGCAGCGAGACCCGCTCGGTCGCCGTCCGCAGGTAGGACTCGTTGGCCAGCCGCTCGGAGTAGAAGCTCAGCACGTCGCAGGTGACGGCCCAGGCGTCGAGCAGTGCGATTGCCGGATCGTCGGACTCCCGCGTCCGCAGCCGCGCCAGGGCGGGCCGGTCGGCGCGGGACAGCCCCGCCCGCAGGGCCGCCAGGAAGTCACCGTGGCGGCCCGACCGGTAGCCGATCGTGCTCAGGCCGGGCCGGTTCTCGATCACGGCCGGGGTGCGCACCGCTGCCGGGTCGCCGCAGCCACAGGTGTCGGTCACGATCCGCCTCCCAGCGTCAGGTCGAGGACCCCGTGCTCGGGGAAGCTGGGTCGTCGTCGAGGCGGGCGATCTCCAGGCGTCCCATGCGGAGCACGCCGGCGTCGATGCCGCTGCTGGCCGGCTGCCGCTGCCGCTGGAAGCGGCGCCATCGACCGACTGGACCCCCGGCACCGCGTGCACCTGCGCCAGCACGGAGGAGAGGTGGACGGGTTGGCCGAAGGTGAGCCGGTCGGGGTGGAAGAGGCCGGACCGGCCGTCGGGCAGCACGGCGTCGGAGAGCACGTCACGCACCTCGGCGGCCACGTCGGAGCGGTGGAACCCGGGGAGCACGCAGACGTGCAGCCCGATCTCTAGGGGCACGAAGACCGGCGCGTCGACCTCGAGGTCGTAGCCGGCCATCCGGAACCGCTCCAGGTGGGCGCGCAGGTCGCGCTCGAAGGGCTCGTCGACGGGGGCGTTGCCGAACCGGTCCGCGGTGACGAAGACGGTGTGCCACGAGCCGGTCCACCGGAACGTCGCAGCCGCCCGCTCGACCTCACCGCTGCGCATCGCCACCTCCGCGTAGTCGTCCTCGGTCACGGCCCGCTCCTGCACCAGCAGCGCGGCCGGTGCGTTGCGACGTACCTCGTCGCCGGTCTCGGGGTCCTGCCCGCCGGAGGCCGGCAGCGGGTTCTCCACCCCGGTGATCCCCGAGACGGTCGTGACGGCGTGGGCGATCGCGCCGCGACCGACGTTGCCGGCACTGCCGTTCCCGACGCGGTACGTCGCCGCGAAGTCGGTGTCCTCCGGCGGCTGCTGGCCGTGCTCGCCGTCGCCGAACCGGAGGTACGCCGTGCCGTCGTGCTCGGTCTCCACCGTGAGCTCCCGGGCCGTCCGCGACGACCCGAGGAGGTCGGGCTGCACGGTCCACGAGTGGTCGAGGGAGTCGAGGGTGCCGACCAGGGACAGGGCGGGGCGGGCCAGGTCCAGACCGGGGCCGGGAGCTGCAGCGCCGGCCTCGGCCACCACCTGGAGGTTCCCCGCCCTCTCGCGCAGCAGCCAGGCCCGGCCGCCGCTGCTGATCGACCAGCGCGGGGCGCTGCCGCGCACCGTGCTGCCGTCGGGCAGCACGAGGCCCCGGGCGGCGAAGAGCTCCTGGAGCCGGTTGCCGCTGGCCCCGGTCGCGAGCTCGGCCGACAGCGCCGGCGTCAGCGGCGTCGCGGTCAGCACGACGTCGGGCCCGGCGGCGGCGCGGGTGAGGGGACGACGGGCCAGGGTCGGCCGGAAGCGCGGCGGCACCGTCACCCCCGACCCGTCGCAGTCGCCGCCGCGGACCCGCGTCAGGCGTGACCCGGGCACCACGCCGACAGATTCGTCGGGGACGGTCTCGCCGTGGTCGGCGAGGACGAGGTTGCCCCAGATCCGGGCGGTCTCGGTGTCGCCGACGCTCAACCGGAGCGGGGTGGTCAGGGCGTCGTCGCGGTGCCAGCGGATCTCGGTGACCTCGGTGGTGCCGCCGGGGAACAGCGCCCCGCTGTCGGGTCGGTCGCCGACCGCACGTCGACGAGCCGGACGGCGACCCGCCGGGTCGGGTCGGCGTCGGCCTCCTGCAGCGTCGCGGGCGACACCGTCTCGGCGAGCACGACCACCTCACCCGCCCGCAGGCGCGGGTGACGACCGCGGAGCGTGGCCGAGGTCGCTCCCGTCGGGAGGCAGCAGTCCTGCTCCCCCCAGGTCCAGAACCGCAGCTCGTCGAGCCCGGCGTGGAGCACCGCCTCCTCGACCGTCTCGAAGACGACCGGGCTCGCGGCCAGCGCCGTCCGGTGGTCGGTGCTGAACGGCGTGATCGCCGCCGGCAGGCCGGCCACCGCCGAGAGCAGGGTGGTCCCGGCCGGCAGCACCACGGTCGGGCCACTGACGCGCACCTGCACCCAGGCCCGGGCGTTGCAGCCGTCGTGGACGCGGTAGTCGACCAGGCGGGCGTGCCGACGCAGCGAGATCCGGCTGCGGGCGGTCTGCAGGTAGGCCTCGGTCGCCACCGCGTCCTGGCGGTAGGAGAGCTCGTCGGCGACGGAGGCGAGCATCTCGACCACCGCGACGCCGGCGTCGGCCGGTGCGCGCTCGGTCCACCCCGGCGCCAGCAGCCCCATGCGGTCGAGCATCAGCCTCCGGAACCCCTGGTAGTCCTTGGCCAGGTAGTCGATGGGCGGCGCGTGGACGACACCGTCGGGGCAGGTGCACGCCGCCTCGCAGTCGAACTCGCTGGGGCACTCGACCTTGAACGAGAACGTCACCTCGGCCAGCAGCGGGTCGAAGCCGCCCGGGGCGTCCGCGCTGCCGGCCGCGGCCACCAGGGCGAAGCGGTAGCGCGAGAAGTCCCCCCGCGTCGTGGTGCGTACGACGAGCACGTGGTCGGGCTCGGCGAGCCCGTCGAGGATCGAGGCCTTCTCGGCGGCGCCCACCTCGGGGGGCAGGGCAGAGGCGGCAGCCGCCCACTCCACCGGGACGACGCCGATCCGCTCGCCGCCGTCGATCACCACGTTGCTGCCCGTCAGCGTGGCCGGCACCGGGTCCAGCAGGCGGACCAGCAGGGTGCGCTGCCGCAGCGGTCTGCGGGACGGGTCGGTCTCGTCGCGGTCGCGGACCTCGAGGTGCTCGATCCCGTTGAGGGTCCCGGCCAGCTTCACCGCGAGCAGACGGCGCCGGTTGCCGCAGACGAAGACGGTCACGGCGCACCACCGCCCGAGCCCGGGACCCGGAAGCCCGCCACCTCGTGCGCGCCCGTGCGGTGCACGACGTAGGCGACGGTGACGAGGAGGGCGGCGTCCCCCGGACGACCCGCTTCCACCTCGACGCCGTGGACGGCGATGACGTCGGACAGCTCGCGCTCCAGCGACGCCTGCACCAGGAACTGCGCCGTGGCCGCCACCTCCGGCCCGCCCGGCTCGAAGACCATGGCCAGCACCCCGCTGCCGAAGTCCGGCCGCATCACCCGCTCGCCCGGCGAGGTGAACAGCACCTGCTGGATCAGGTCGCGGACGTGGCCGTCGTGGTCGGTGGCGGTCGTGCGCCCCCGGCCGTCCACCGACCAGGGGAACGCCAGCGGCGAGCCGGTCACGTCGCCACCACCCGGGGCTGGACGACGAGCGGCAGCATCGGCGACCCGGTCGGCGTGGTGATCGACGCACCCGACTGCAACGCCAGCGGCGTGCCCCCGGCGAGCACCCGGACGGCACCGACGAGCCACTGCCCGGTGACGCACGGCGGCGTCGGCGTGCCGGTCAGCGCGCACCCCGCCACGACGTACGGCGTCGTCAGGGTGACCACCGGCTGTCCGGAGACCAGCACGCGCGGGAACGGCGCGGTCGGGGCTGCCTGACCGCCGTGGGCGCACATCACCGTGGCGCCGAGGTGGAGGACGGGACCGGGCACGGGCTCACACCACCGTCAGGGCGCCGGTGTTGACGTCGACGACGGGTCCGACCATCGAGATGCTCGCGCCCTTGCCGTTGCTGATGACGATGCCGACGTCACTGACCGAGATCATCGCGCCGGTGGTCGTCTTGATGAGCACGCCGCCGGTCGGCCCGGGGGTGTCGCTGATGGTGATGCCGTTCTGCAGCGTGGTCTGGAAGGTGAGACCCGACAGCCCGGGCGGCACCGCGCGCGCCATCGCCGGCACGTCGGCGGCGGAGTAGAAGCCGCCCACCCAGATCGGGTGGTCGGGGTCGCCCTGCTCGAACTCCACCCAGACGCCCGCGCCGATCGGGGGCACGGTGAACACGCCGTTCTGGATGCCGGTGACCGGGAAGCACGGCATCGCCCACGAGGTGGGCACCACCTGCGAGACGTCGGGGACCACCACCTGGATGCGACCGATCTGCATCGGGTCGACGTTGTTGACGCAGGTCGCGCGGTACTTGCCGTAGAAGCGCTGCAGCGTCGCGCGGGTGTCGAGCTCGGTCATGTGGGCACCACCGGGAGGGTCGAGAGGAGGGCGTTGCGGGCCAGGGCGAACGACTGCGTGAAGGAGCCGCGCTTGAGGGAGTGGGTCACCTTGGTGACGTAGTAGAGGCCGTTGAACGCCTCCCCGGCACCACGCACGCCGACCAGCTGCCGCGACCGCAGCACGTGTCCGTAGCGCGCGACGTCGAGCTGGCCGGTGCCGAAGACCGAGTCGGAGTGCGTGCCGGCGTAGGCGATCCCCTTCATCACCGCGGTCAGCGGGTTCAGCTTGGCGGTGTCGGTGAGGTAGGTGACCTTGGGCGGCAGCGGCGGGACCACCCCGAGCGGCGGGTTCAGCGGGGTGAGATCGGGGATCGGGACCGGGACCGGCACCTTGCTGTAGGGCTCCTGCACGAACACGACCGGGAGCTCCTTGCGCTCCTTGTCGAAGGTGAAGGTCAGCGAGGTGACGTTGTCGTGGGGGCCGTCCAGGCCGGCGTTGAGGGCGGGCTGGGCCGCGCCGACGCGGATCTCCGGTCCCCAGTAGGCGGTGCTGACGCCGGGCACCGGGCCCGGGTCGACGTAGAAGACGTAGCCGGCCTCCTCGGCCAGCGCTTTGACGTAGGCGTAGTCGGTGCCCTGGTGCCGCGGGATCCGCTCGACCGGGATCGGGATGTCCTCGACGATCCCGGGGATCACCAGCGGGACGCAGCCGAGGGCGGCGTACTTCCCGACCGCGGCCAGCACCCGCACGGCCGGTGGCATGGCCGGGTAGGGCAGACCGTCGAGCGGGACGAGGTCCATGACCGCGGTGAGGTCCTTGCCCTTGACCCGCAGGGTCCCCGAGACTCCGCCGGGCCCGCCGGTCTGCAGCTCGTGGTGGGTCATCACGCCGTCCATGAGCACCGACGTGGACCCGCCGACGGTGACGGCCACGACGACCCGCAGGATCGGGATGCCGGCGCCGCCGCTGAGCAGGAACAGGGTCGTCAGCGGCGACTTCTTGGGCACGTCGAAGACCAGCTCGAAGCCGCTCTGCGTGCCGCCCGAACCGCTCTCGACGGTGACCTCGCGCAGCGCGTCGATCACGACCCTCGGGGCCGGGACCGGCACGGCCGGGCCGACGAACAGCTGCAGCCGCACCGGGGCGGGGGGCAGGTCAGCGACCATCGGGCACCCCCTCCGGCAAGGTCACGCGGAGCACGCGTCCGGGGGGCTCGGTCATCGCCGCCGGGTCGATGACGCCGTTGGCGTCGGCGAGCCGCCACCACAGCTCGGGGTCGCCGAGCTGGGACGCCGCGACGAGGTCGCGCCGGTCGCCCTCGACGCAGGAGTACTCGTGCTGCAGCGCGAACCGCTCCGGCCGGGGCACCAGCCGTCGGCGCAGGAACGCCACCGGCACGGGCTCCTCCCCCGGCGGCGGTGGCGGGACGTAGGTGCTGACGCCGACCGCGGCGTACCTGCTGGTGGGCGGGAAGGACACGCTCGGGACGGCGCCGGCGGCGAGCAGGGCCTGGATCGGGTCGGGCATCACAGCACCTCGATCCCCAGCGCCGACAGGGCTGTCGTGCTGGCGGTGGCCGCGAGCGCCTCGCGGGAGCGGAGGTGGCCCAGGAACAGTGCGCCGCCCCGGTGGTCGAAGCCGAGGTCGTCGACCGACAGCACCCGGAGGCCCAGCGACACCTTCGCCCGGATCGGGTTCAGCGCGGCGTCGAAGGCCTCCTCGGTCACGGAGAGGTCGGTGACCCGCACCGGCACGACCCGGCTGCGGCCCCAGACGAACAGCGTCAGCGGCGCCTGGATCGGCAGCACCTCGAGCGTCCCGGAGCGCGCCAGGACGTCGTTGGCCTGCAGCGACGCAGACGTCGGCTGCACCAGCAGCTCCAGCGCCGCGATCTGCGGGTGCAGACCGAGGCTCACGGTGGTGGCGTTCTGGTCGGGGTGCTCGAGCCGGTCGGTGGCGTCGAGCTCGGCCTCCACCTTGAGCGTCTCCACCGCTGCTCCCCGCAGCCGGAGCGCCTGGCTCCGGTCCCCACCGTCCCCGCCGCTGGACTGCAGCTGCAAGGTGCGGGTCAGGGAGTCGGGGTTGTACTGCAGCGCGATCACGGTGAGGGTGTGGCCGCTGGCCGGGTCGACCTGGACGATCCCGCCCTTGACCAGTCGCGGTGAGGTCACGACGACCGCCTCCCGAGCAGCGTCCGGGTCGGCTGCGGGCGGGGCCGGACCCGGGTGCGGTAGTTCTCGGCGTCGGTGGGTGTGAACCCGACCAGGCCGAGCAGCAGGCCGGTCTCCGGGTTGAGGCGTACGGCGAGACCGGCGGCCGCGTGCACCTGCTCCCCTCCCGGGATGCGGACCGGGCCGACGTGGGTGTCGAGCGACAGGTCGGGGCGGCCCAGGGGTGGCGCCGGGACGGGCTCACCCGCGGCGTCGCGCGGGTCGATGCCCTCGAGCGCCACCACGTCGCCGTCGTCCACCCAGACGCGCAGCCCGCCGGCGTACACGTCCGTGGCGGCTGCGACGTAGCCGCGACCGGCCCCGGGCTCGCCGATCCCGTTCTCGCCGGGCTCACCGAGCTCACCGGGACGCACGTCGCCCTCGTCGAGGTCGATCAGCCCGCGCAGGTCGGTGAGACGGACTCCCCCGGGCAGGCCCGTCCAGGCGCCGAGGTCGGCGGCGACGAAGGCTCGGACCGCGTCCTGGAGGGGCGTGGCGCTCATGGCGTGCCCCCCTTCTTCTTCGCCTTGCCCTTCGGGACGGTGATCCGGTCGACCTTGCCGAGGAAGTAGGCGGCGTAGACGTTGTCGATGCCGACGAGGCCGACGAGGCGGAAGGCCTCCTCGAACGACGGGTAGCGGCCCGGGTAGGGCGGGTCGATGGGAGGCAGCTTGGCGTGGGCCTCACCCTCCACGACCCGGCGCATCGCAAGGTCCCTGGTCTTGGGCAGCACGCGGGCCCACACCACCTCGTCGAGGACACTGTCCACGCCCTCGATGAGGGTGTTCCACTGGTCGCCGTCGGTGCCGAAGCGCTTGGCGAACTTCTCGTAGTCGGGGTGCACGAGCGTGTGGATGTACTCGTGCACGAGGGTCTGGAACATGTCCCAGCAGGCCTCGCGGTCCGCTTGCACGTCCGCGGAGTGGAAGAGGTCGACGAACACCTCGCGCCCGCGAGCCATCCCGCCCCACGAGCGCCAGGTCTCGATGAGCTTGTCGACCGTCGACGGCTCCTGGGGGGGCGCCCTTGGCGCCCTTGGCGCCCTTGGCCTTCGCGGGCGCCTTGGTGATGTCGGTGGCCAGCTGGGCGAGGATCTTCGCCTCGTCGTTGCGTGGCCTCCCGGTCTCGGCGTGGAAGGACGGCGAGGCGCTGTACTTGTCGTTGATCAGCCGGATCGTGGAGTCGGACTGGAAGTAGTAGCGCAGCCAGCTGATGGCCAGCTCGCGTCGCCCGCTGGGGCCCAGAGCCTTCTGCTCGCGGTCCGCGGTGTCGTACCAGAAGTGCAGGTTCCCGGGCTTTCCCGGCCGGTCGGCCTTCATCTCCGGGTGCTCGGCCTTCTTGTAGAACTGCCCGAAGACGGCGTCGGTCTCGTTCTTGGCGATCACCGCCATCGCCTCGATCTCGGCCATCTGCCCCCGAGGTCCGGCGTCGGTGACGTGGCTGCGGTACTTCGCGTCGATGATGTCGGGCAGCGCCTTCGCCACCTCGGCGCGGTACTTCTCCGGGTCGTGGAAGCCGGCACGCACCGGTGGCCCTTTCTTGTCAGCCTGACTCGTGACGTCGGCCGGCTTCTTCTCCGACTTCTCCGCCGGCTTCTTCTCAGACGGCTTCGCCGGGGCGTCGACCTCCGCCGCGGCGTCGGGTGGGGCGGGCTCCTCGTCGAGCTCGATGAGGGCGTCCTCCGCCGCGGCCTCAGCGGCGTACTGGTAGGGCCGCAGCACGTCGGCGAGCGCAGCGGCCTGCGCGGGATCGGCGGCCTTCGTGCCCTTCAGCAGGGCCTCCTGGGACTGTGGCACCGCGGTCGCGAAGTAGTGCATGAGGATGCGCTCGGTCGTGGCAACCCGGTCCCGCACTCCTTGGGTGCCTTCGTAGATCGCCTTCTTCTGCTCGTCGGTGACGCCGTCCTTGAAGATCTCGGCGCGAGCCCGACCCAGCGCGCTCTTGGCCGCGGGCCAGACCCGGTGCAGGAGGTGGTCCAGCGCCGCGGTGCGGTCGGCCGGCGAGAACCGATCGATCAGCGCGACCAGCTCGCTCCAGGTCCGGTCGGAGTCGAGACGTGCCTCGAAGCTGCCCGCGTCGAAACTGTGCGTCGGCGCGCCGGGCGGCACCGTCGGCGCCTGGACGACCACCCGACCGGCCTGGAGCTCGGACCGGCCACCCGCGAACCGCGCCGCGACGAACGCGTCCAGCCGGTCGCGGTTGTCCCCGTCGAGGTCGCGCTCGAGGCGTTCGAGTCGGGCGGGCGCGTCGGCGAAGACCACCCGCAGGTCGCCGGCGTCCGAGCCTTCCAGCAGGTCGAGGATCACGGTCTCGTCGTCGCCGGTGGTGGGCCCGTCCAGCATCTCGTCGAGCAGCAGCGCCTTCTGCGGCCCCAGCAGGTCCCACCCGGCGGCGCCCGCCTTCCACAGCCGTACGACGGCCCGGGCCTTGTTGTCGGCGTCGTAGGAGCCGTCGATGCGGTTCGCGGTCGTCAGGGTGTCGAGGTAGGCCCGCAGCTCCTTGTCGCTCCAGGTGCCCTCGCTGAGGCCCAGCAGGATGCCGACCGACTCGAAGAAGCCGCGGCGGTGCACCCGTGGTGCCCCGTCGGGCCCGCTGCCTCGCTGCTGCACGACGTGGGCGAGCTCGTGGGCCAGCAGGTGGCGCCCCTCGGGCGTCCGGGAGTCGTAGCCGTCCGAGGAGAAGGCGATGTCCTCGCCGACGGTGAAGGCGCGGGCGCGCAGTCCGGCGCTGGCCGCCTGCGCCGCCGCGTGGTCGTGGATCCGCACCGCGGAGAAGTCGTGGCCGAACCGGGACTCCATCGAGCGTCGGACGGTCGGCTCGAGTGGCCGGCCGCCACCGCGGACCGCGTCGTCCACGCGTGAGGTGTCCAGCGCCGCTTCGCTCTCCGCCGACTCGGCGGACCGGCTCGCCGGCTCGCGCCGGACGGGAGGCTCGTCCTCGTTCTTCTCGACCGCAGCCGGCTCCTGCGCCGGCACGTCGACGGTCTTGGGCGCGACGCCGGTGAGCGGGACCAGGGTGCTCTTCCCGGCCGCGAGCTGGGCGCCGAGCAGGCGGGCCACGGCCGCGCGCTCCTCGGCCTTCTCCTGGTCCTTCTGGGCCTTCGGCTTGAACATCTCCTGCTGCGCGCGCAGCCGCGCGATGTCGGCGGCGATCCGCTCCTTGTCGGTCGGGCCGACCTTCCCCGTCGGTCCCTGCTCCTGGTAGGTCAGCGAGAGCCCGGCGAAGGTGGGCGCGTTCAGCGGCCCCTCCACGGTCACCTTGGCCGACAGCCCCGGCGTGAGCACGTCGAGCGGGATCGCGGGGGCCTGGAACGGCAGCGGCTGCTTCGTCGCCGCCAACGCCCCGACACCGAGTGCGATGCCGCCTCCGGCGACCGCCTTGCCGGCTGTGGTGCCGAGGAAGTCAGTGGCCCTCTTGACGACCGGCAGCTCCTTGACCTCCTCCTGGAGCTTCTTGCCCGCAGGGGTCTCCAGGGCAGCCTCGCCCGCCTTGGTCGCGGCCTCCTCGAGCTTCTCCTCGTTGCTCTTCGGCGCGGCCTTCTCCTCCCGGTGCACTCCGGCTGTGGCAGCCACGGAGCCGAACGACCACCCGCTGACGCTGCCACCGCGCGCCACCGTGTCGGCCGCCCGGTCCGCCTGGCGCTCGGCGACGTCGTGAGGGTGGGAGACGGCGCGCTGCTGCCGGCCGGTCGGCCGCTGCCGGCTGCTACGGGCGGAGTTGCTCATCGGTCCGCCCCCGCTGTCGGGACCGCTGGGGCGGCGGTCGGGGCACCGGTCCGGTCGTCGTGCACCTGGGCCCAGATCGACCGCGCGACACGGTCGGCGAGATCGCCCTCCTGGCCACGCAGGGCTGTCTCACGCTGCGCTGCCTCATCTGGGGCTGCCTCACCCTGGGCAGCCCGCCGTCCGTCGTCGCCGGGCGCGCTGAGAAGCTCGTGCAGCCGCTGCTCCACCCGTGCCCCGAGATCGCGTGCCTCCTCCGCGGCGACGCCGCGCAGCACGATCTCGTCGATGTCGACCACGTAGCGCGTCACGGTTCGCTCCCGGCGTGACAGGTGAGCGACGCGATATCGGCTGTGCTCAGCACACGCTCGGCCTTGGCGTAGTCGACCTGCGCGGCGCGCAGCAGGTGCTCGGGCCGGATGGGGCTGTTGTCGGCGGCCGCGGCGAACGCGGCCGAGACCGCGATGGCGCGGATCGAGCCGCCGCTGATCTGCATGCGGGCCAGGGCCGCCGGGTCCACGCCGTCGAGAGGCGCATCGGCGGGGAAGACGGTGCGCCAGATCTGCTCGCGGGCCGCCACGTCGGGGAAGGGGAACTGCACCACGATGCGCAGCCGGCGCAGGAAGGCGCGGTCGAGTTCGGCGGCAGGTTGGTGGTGAGGATGGCGAGGCCGCGGTAGCGACTCCATCCGCTGGAGCAGGTAGTTGACCTCGATGTTGGCGTAGCGGTCGTGGCTGTCCTTGACCTCGCTGCGCTTGCCGAACAGGGCGTCGGCCTCGTCGAAGAGCAGGATCGCCCCGCCGGCCTCGGCGGCGTCGAAGACCGGCGGAGGTTCTTCTCGGTCTCGCCGATGTACTTGCTGACCACGGCGGACAGGTCGATCCGGTAGAGGTCGAGCCCCAGCTCGGCGGCGAGCACCTCGGCGGCCATCGTCTTGCCGGTGCCGCTCTCGCCGGCGAACAGCGCGGTGATGCCCTGACCGCGGGTGGACTGCCGACCGAAGCCCCACGCGTCGTACACCTGGGCACGGTGACGCACCTGCCGGACGAGCTCGCCGAGCAGGGCGCGCTGCCCGTCCGGCAGGACGAGGTCGCTCCACGTGGCGCGGACGTCCACGCGCTCGGCCAGCGCGCCGAGCCCGGTCCGCACCCGCTCGCGGGTCAGCCGCCGCAGCAGGGCAGCGTCGCCGCCGAGCGCCCGCCACTCCCCGGCCACACCGCCGATGGTGCGCGCCGAGAGCCGGTAGTGCTGGGCCAGGTCACGCAGCACGGCGTCCTCGCCCCCGGGGTCCTTGCTGCCACCGGGCCTCGGGGCCGCCGCGGCGCGCCACAGCGCGAGCTGCTCGTCAGGGGCGGGCAGGTCCACGGTGGTGGTCACCAGCGTCCGCGTCGTGGCGGGCGGCTCGCCCCAGGAGACGACGACGCGTGCCTCCAGACGGTGCAGGAGCTCGGGGTCGCCGGTAGCCAGGACCCGATCGCCCAGGAGTGCTTCGCGGTCGAGGACCGTGGCGGCCAGGGGGAGCCCGACGTCGGCGACGACCGCGTCGTCGACCAGCAGCAGCCGCAGTCCCAGGCCGGAGGCGACGCGTTCGGCGTACGCCGCCCGGACGGTCACGTCGGTGCCACGCACCTGGAGCAGCACCGGGCCGGAGAGCGCCGACACCGCTGCCACCGCCTCGCCCGCGGCCTCGACCTGGCGAGGCGTGAGGACGGTCGTCCCGCCGGCAGCCGGTCGGGTGACCAGCCCTCCGAGCCGGGCGCCGCCGGACAGTCCCGTCACGACGTGCAGCACGTGCTCGTCGAGCTGGAGCGGTCGCGCCGCCAGGGTCGTCCCCGGGCCGAGCTCGAGCAGCCGCCACCTCCGCAGCGGCCGGTCCGGCAGGAGCGCGTCCCAGTGCGGGTCCGGCAGCACGGCCTGGGCCAGGGCGAAGCTGAGCCCGCCGCGTGCGTCGACGAGCTCGGCCACTCCGCCGTCGAGCTGGGTCGCGACGAGCAGCATCACCACGTCGCGCTCGAAGCCGGACAGGTCGAGGCGCGCCGCCAGGTCGTCCAGGGCCGGGCACGGGGTCGCGGCCTTCTCGCTCGGCCGCTCACCGCTCAGCAGGCCGCGCACCCGCTCGATCTCCGCCAGCAGCCCGGCCCGCCCGTGCTCGGCGGGCGTGGCTGGGCGCAGCGCGGTCGCGCTCACGCCGGCACCGTCACGGTCTGCGACGGGTCGAGCTGCGGGGGCACCACCGACCGGTCGACGAGCAGGCTCTCGGCGCCGTCGACGGTCAGCCTGACCGGGGTCGGTCCGTCCGGGAGCACACCGAAGCGGAACGTCAGGGAACCGGTCGCCGTCGGGTGCGGGTCGGCCTCGGCGACGGCGTCGCCGAGCGCGAGGGTCGCGCGCTGGCCGGGTCGCACGAGGGGGTGCAGGTCCAGGGTCACGCTGACCGTGCCGTTCGCGACGTCGCGGACGACGCTGGGTGGCGGGGTGAGCACCGGGAGCGGCGCGAGGACCAGCGCCGCGACGTTCGTGGTCCGCTCCACGACGTCACCGGGCCGGACGAGCCGGACCGCCACCGACCACACGCCGGCCGGCCACTGCTGGTCGGCGCCCGCCCCGCTCGGCAGCGTCACGTCGAGGCGACCGGGCTCGTCGTGCGCGCCGACCGCGACCGTCCGCGGCTCGGGCAGCAGGCGGTGGACGAAGTCGACCTCGACCCCGGTTCCGTCCAGGTGCGCGCCGGTGAGGCGCACGACCTCGCCCAGCCGGGCAGCCACCTGGTCGCCGGGGAGGCCGCACGGCGGTCAGCGCCGGCACCGGCGGGCCGAGGTTCGGCTCGACGAGGACCCCGGCCTCGCGGCCGCTGACCGGGTCGACGGCGCCTCGGGACAGCACGGGCAGAGCCGCTCGCGTCGGCTTGGTGGCCTGGATCAGCACCACGGAGACGACGTACGCCGCGGACGGTCGGTAGTGCGCCTGGATGGCCGACCACAGCCGTGACATCTCCTCGCTGTCGACCGGTTCCAGGGTCACCGTCACGGCCTCGACCTGGTCGGCGAGGTCGGAGGCGGCGAGGGCCTGGAAGGCCGGCGGCAGGATCGAGGGCCCCAGCGGGCTGGGGTCGAGGGCGCGCCGGATCGCCGCCCGGTCGAGCACCGGTCGCTCGTGCAGGATCGACATCGCGTAGCCGAGCAGGATCTCGGCCTGGAAGTCGCTGGAGCCGTAGGCCGTGACCAGGAAGTGCAGGTCCAGCGCCAGCGGCGGGTTGGTCAGCCGGCTGCCGTTCCCGTCGTACGCCGGGAGGCCGACGTTCTGCCACCCGGGGTTGGGGCTGACACGGTGGAGGAACAGGTTGAGGCTCGGACCGGCGTCGGGGTCGTCGAGCTTGACGGTGTCGGGAGCGACCGCCGAGACCTTGACCGAACCGACCGCGGGACCGACGTCGACCAGGCCGTTGTCGAGCAGGTTCCGCAGCACCGCGGAGACGGCTCCGATCGCGAGCGCGCTGCTCATCGGGCGTCCCGCTGGCCGCGCAGGTAGTCCCCGAGCGAGAGCCCGGCCGGCTCGCGTCGGGGCGACGCGGGTGGGGCGAGCGGTGCCGGGCTCGGCGCCGAGCTGGCGGCGCGCACGTCGATGCGCCCGATCGAGACGTGCACCACCCGCTCGCCGTCCGTCGTGCCGGCGGCACCGGCACCCGGGCGCTCGGAGGGGGCCCGGCCAGCCGGCCCGCGGGTCGCCTCGCCGCTGACGACCGGCGACGCCGCCACCACGGCCGTCGCCGGACGAGCCGCACTGCGAGAGGTTCCTGCCGCATCGGGGGGCGAGGCACGGGTCGACGGGCGGAGGGAAGTCGTCAGGTCGGGGACGAGGCCATCCCACGGGTCGTGACCCCCCTCGGGCGGCGGGGTCGCGGCCGGGGACCTCGGCGTCGGGCGAGCCGACCGCGTCGACGGGGTGGCCGAGCCGGCCGTGCGTCGCCCCACGTCGGGGCCGGTGCCCCGCGCCACTCGCGTTGCAGATCGGTCGCGGCCCTCGAGGTCGGCTCCGCGGTCTCCGGCGTCTCCGGGAGTTCCGAGGTCTCCGGGGTCTCCCGGGGAACCCTGCGTCCCCGGGGTCTCCGGGGGCAGGGACCCGGGCTGCGCTCGGGTCGGCGTCCCGGGCGACGGAGCCAGACCGGAGCCGGAGCCGGAGCGACGGTCCTCCTGGCCGATCCGCTCGAACCGCGACGCGACCCGAGGACCGGCCACCACCGTCGGGGCACCACCCTGGGGGCCGCTGCCGGGCGCGCCGGGCGTGCCGGGGCCGGCGGTGCGGGAGGACCCACCGGCGCGGACCGCCAGCCGGGCCAGATGGCTGCTCACGGCGCACCGTCGAGGACGAGCCGGAGGTAGGCAGCACGGCGGTTGGCCGACAGGTCGAGCACCTCGGCCTCGGTCCAGCCGTAGGCGCGGGCCAGCAGGTCGACCTCCTGCAGCAACCGGTGTGCGGCCGCCTCGACCTCGGCCCAGACGAAGGCGGCCACGTCGACCTCCGCCTCGAAGGCGGTCCCGCAGGCGGGGCACGTCGTACCCAGCAGGATCTCCGACAGCGGATCGGCAGCGGCCAGTCGCTGCTCGCTCGTCGCCAGCTGCTCCTCGTCGAGCACGTCGAGCCCGAGGGCCTCCCCTGCCTCCGAGGTGACGCTCAGGCAGCGGCCGCGCAGGGCGGTCACCGCGTCCGCGGCCCCGGCCACCGCGAGCAGGTCGCCGGGCGTCGGAGGGCGACCACGGACGGCGTACGACGGCAAGCCCTCGTGGGTCGTGACGGCATCGGTCGGTGCGGGGTCGCCAGAGGCGCCGAGCGCGCGCAGCTCGTGGGCGTCCAGCACCAGCACCACCTGGTCGCACCGGGGGCAGCCGGCCGTCGCCTCCATGCGGCGACCGGCCAGCCGCTCGCGCAGGTCGAGGAGCAGACCGTGCGTGACGCCGACCGGCTGGTCGAGCAGGCGCTCCACGTCGCCACCGGCGGCCTGGGCGAGGACGAGCGCGCGGTCGACCGGGCCGAGCCCGCAGGCTCGGTCCCACAGGGCCACGAGGTCCGGGCCCGCCGGTGCTGGTGCCGCTCGTGCCGCTCGTGCCGCTCGTGCCGCCGGTGCCGCCGGTGTCGCC